>OY969886.1:887500-4208850 GCA_963704285.1 uncultured Acidobacteriota bacterium
TTTGCCGCGGTGGTAGAGAACTGAATGGACTAGGGGGCTTTCCAGGTTACCGAATCCAACCAAACTTCGAATGCCATGGACAACCAGCGCGGGAGTCAGACAGCGGGGGCTAAGCTTCATCGTCGAGAGGGAAACAGCCCAGATCGCCTGCTAAGGTCCCCAAGTTCCAGCTAAGTGGGAAAGGAAGTCGGAACGCCCAGACAGCCAGGAGGTTGGCTTAGAAGCAGCCATCCTTTAAAGAAAGCGTAATAGCTCACTGGTCAAGCGGTCCGGTGCCGACAATTCAACGGGGCTCAAGCTGGACACCGAAGCAGCGAATGTCCGCCTCACGGCGGACGTGGTAGGAGAGCATTCCCAACAGTTCGAAGCGGGACCGTAAGGACCCGTTGACGGTAGGGAAGAGACCCTGCCGGCATAAGTAGCGATAACGGAGGTGAGAACCCTCCGCGCCGAAAGTCTAAGGTTTCCTGAGAAAGGTTAATCCGCTCAGGGTTAGTCGGTCCCTAAGGCGAGGCCGAAAGGCGTAGCCGATGGACATCCGGTTAACATTCCGGACCTCCTGCCCGATTCGTTATGACGATGGGGTGACGCAGGAGGATAAGCGGGACCGGTTATGGCTATCCGGTTCGATGCGTGCAAGCCGTCTCCGGCAGGCAAATCCGCCGGGGAGCTATCGGTGAGACGCAAAGCAGTAGGCCGTATGGCCGAAAGCCGCTGATTTCACGCTGCCAAGAAAAACCTCTAAGGAGAATCGGACAGGAACCGTACCTCAAACCGACACAGGTAGACGAGGAGAATATCCAAAGGCGCTCGAGAGAACACTCGTTAAGGAACTAGGCAAATTAGCTCCGTAACTTCGGAAGAAGGAGTGCCCCGCCAGGGTTTACAGCCCGAGGGGGCCGCAGTGAAATGCGCTCTGCGACTGTTTAACAAAAACACAGGTCTCTGCAAAGTCGAAAACGACGTATAGGGGCTGACGCCTGCCCGGTGCCGGAAGGTTAAAGGGAGAGGTTATCTGGCCGCAAGGGCGGGAGAAGCTTTGAACTGAAGCCCCGGTGAACGGCGGCCGTAACTATAACGGTCCTAAGGTAGCGAAATTCCTTGTCGGGTAAGTTCCGACCTGCACGAATGGCGTAACGATAGAGCGACTGTCTTGACGAGTGACTCGGCGAACTTGTAGTACCGGTGAAGATGCCGGTTTCCCGCATCTAGACGGAAAGACCCCGTGCACCTTTACTATACCTTAACCATGAATTATGGCGCTTGCTGCGCAGGATAGGTGGGAGGCTTTGAACCCAGGCTTTCGGGTTTGGGGGAGCCAACGGTGAGATACCACCCTGCGAGTTCTGTGGTTCTAACCTACCCCCGTAATCCGGGAGAGGGACATGGTTAGGCGGGTAGTTTGACTGGGGCGGTCGCCTCCTAAATTGTAACGGAGGCGCGCGAAGCTACGCTCAGGCTGTTTGGAAATCAGCCGTCGAGTGCAAAGGCATAAGCGTGGTTGACTGCGAGACCTACAAGTCGAGCAGGTGCGAAAGCAGGACTTAGTGATCCGGTGGTTCTGCATGGAAGGGCCATCGCTCAACGGATAAAAGGTACGCCGGGGATAACAGGCTGATCGGAGCCAAGAGTTCATATCGACGCTCCGGTTTGGCACCTCGATGTCGGCTCATCGCATCCTGGAGCTGTAGAAGGTTCCAAGGGTTAGGCTGTTCGCCTATTAAAGCGGTACGTGAGCTGGGTTCAGAACGTCGCGAGACAGTTCGGTCCCTATCTGATGTGGGCGCAGGAGATTTGAGGGGGTCTGTCCTTAGTACGAGAGGACCGGGATGGACGAACCTCTTGTGTTCCAGCTGTCGTGCCAGTGGCATGGCTGGGTAGCGAAGTTCGGTTGTGATAAACGCTGAAGGCATATAAGCGTGAAGCACTCCCCAAGATGAGATCTCCCAACCCGTAAGGGGCAAGAAGGGCCCAGGAAGACCACCTGGTTGATAGGCTGGAAGTGTAAGCGCAGTAATGCGTGTAGCTTACCAGTACTAATCGCCCGTTCGGCTTGACCATAAAATTTACTCGGCGCAGAAAAGCGCTTCTAGCTGCTAGCTTCTGGCTACTAGCTAGAGCCCGTAGATCCTGTCTATTCAGTTGTGAGGCATAGTCCTCGAGATCTTTACAGATTGCAGCGTTGATCTTGTGGGCGCAGGCGGTCGGGCCTGCTACGCGAAGATCGGGCTAAGTAGCCAGGAGCTAGTAGCTAGAAGCTGCTTCGACTTGTCGGTGATATTACCGCGGGGGACACACCCGTTCCCATCCCGAACACGGAAGTTAAGCCCCGCAGGGCCGATTGTACTGCACGGGAAACTGTGTGGGAGAGTAGGTCGTTGCCGGCATAAATAAAGGCCACGTTCAGAAATGAGCGTGGCCTTTTCCGTTAAACAAAGATCGTCATCGACTAGTTAGGCCTTGCTACGACCGGTAGCATTTGGCTTTCCGGAATCGTGCGGGCTTAAACACCGAAGGACAGCCTCTACGGTCGGCCATTGAATACGGTCGAAGAATGACTCCGAGCTTGCGTAAGAATCCAGTTCACGGCAGAATGAGTCTACCCACCTGTGATACTTCCAAGCCGTCCGCGAGAAGACGCCCCTAAATTTCGGTGAAAACCTGACGTTGAAGGTCACGCCATAGGCAGCTACACTGACCTCTAGATCCTCCCCGCTTGATCGAAACTGGGGTCTGCCTACATACTTGTCCAAGAAATTAGGCGGCACATGCACGGCGTACCCTGGAAAGGTCGGTTCAACAGCAAGGCGGATTGCCGGGCCATCAATTTCGAATCCTCCCTCCGGCAGCGCTCTTACCGTGCTCCTTGCGGGCAAAATGAGTTCAAACCGCGAATAGATCGCCCCACCCTCTCCCGTCTGAAAGAACACTTCCCCGGGGAGAAACCCAGGCAGCGGCGTGGGCTCCTGATGCTTGTCGTACTTGAATGACGGTCGGTCTTTCATAGGTCGGGAAAATAGTTCTAGAAACCGATTTCGTAGCAATATCTCAGGAATGTCGTTGCGCTCGTACGTTCTCAACAACTGCTTGTCAAGGCCCGAATCACTAAAGAAATCGCTCAGGTGAACGGACAGCCTGTCCAGGACCACGTACTCAAGCAGTTCGTATACGAGTTTTTGGGTCGGATTCTCTTGTTTCGCTTGGCGGAGGCTCATCGCTTCAATTCCAAGGCGACCCCTCTCCCACTGACTCTTAAGCGCGGGGTTTTCGACAAAAGCGGCAGTTAAGTAACTGTGGGCGTCCTCACAGAGTTCATATCCTTCCACGGAAAGAATAGCTCGTGCTTCTTGATCTATCAGAAGGAAACCGTCATAGCTGAAGTTCTGTTTAAGAGTCCCGAACTGACGGAAGCTCCAGTAGACCGCGACGCTAAGAAGAACTCCTGCGCCCACCCATTTGACCAAGTGCACAGGAAGTAGGGAATAAACCCAGTTAGCAAGTAAGCTGATGGCAAAGGCCAACAGAACAGCTGTGAAGACAAATTCAAGGAGCGCCGTTCTATTGGCCTCAAGCTCCGATATGAGACCTCTAAATTGCTTGCTCACGTTCGTTACGCCACAAGGTGCAGTTGTCGAAGGCGCGTCGCGACCACGCTACTCGGTAAGCCATTTTTGCAGGCGAGCTTCCGCTTCTTCCTGGGGGATCGTGCCCTGCTGGCGCGCTTCTTCCAGTCCCCGTCGCACCTTCTCGAGCACGTAGAGGTGATACTGAACATCTTCCAGGGAGCAATCATCCGGCAACTTCTTGAGGAGCAACTCGATCTCGTGCTTAGCCGTGCTCATCATGTCCACCAAACGTTACAATAGCACGATGTTTACGCGAATCATCGCTGTGCTCGTGGCCGCCCTGTTTCTGATCTTGCCCGCCCCGACGCGGGCGCAGGCCATGCCGCCTCCAACGGCGGACGCCGGGACGATCGCCTGTCGGGCACTCGAGGCGCACACCGACGACGAGCTGAAGGTGACCGTCGTCGTGTTTCACCAGCGGGAAGAAGCGCAACGCGCACCACTGGCGACGCTGCTGCGCGAGCATTCCGGAGAGATGGTCGACGTGCAGGCCGGCGATGGGGCTTGGCGCCGCGCACGTCTGGTGCGGCTGAAGAGTTGCTTCGGACGCGGCCTGTTGATGCTGCCGGCTCCGGCGCCCTTCTCCGACCGCGCCGAATTCGTGCTGCGCGTTCCGGCAAAATGAAAACCGCCGAGACGCCGAGGTTTTCTGTGTAACGTCCGCTCCTCGCCGGCAGGAATCAGTGCCGCAGCAAGGCGTTCTTGGCGGCCTGCGGCAGCCGCACCGCGACGAACTGGTCGGCGGGATAAAGGTAGTCTTCGCCCGATTCATCGATGACCCGCAGCAGGTTGAGGATCTTCGCCTCCCGCTCCGGCATTGCGCGGTAGACCTTGCCAACCTCGAGGCTGGCGGGGTTCCCCTCGTTGTTGATGCAGAGAAAGAATCTCATTCCATCCTGCTTCACAGAACGCGAAGCACTCGTTTGACTTTGCAGTCTCTTCTGCCGATGCCGTGAGCTTCGTACCAATGCAGTTCTACGACGCATGGCTCCCCACCTGCATATTGGACTGTGGCAATCCCTTTCAGCTTGCGCCAGCGGCCTGGGCCGTAGGCTTTTCGAAGCCGAGCGCGATCCCGGACGGCGACTCCGCGGGCGATCACTTCGATGCTGCTGATCTCGCCTAGTATGCTGAAGCGCATGCTCGCGGCAAAGCGGAAAAAAGTCGTATCGAGATCCAACGCGATTGTACAGCAACCGCACTGCTACAATGCCGTGATCCGGAGGCATCCTATGAAACGCATCGCATCCTGCCTGATGTTGCTCCTCGTTGCGAGCTGCGCCGTGCTGGCCGCGCCCGACACGCCGGCCAGCCATTTCGATCAGCTCAAGAAGCTCGCGGGCACGTGGGAGGGCAAGACGGCTGACGGCAAGCCGGTTTCGATCTCCTTGCAGGTGGTGGGCGACGGCTCGGCGCTGATGGAGCTCGACCCGGTCGAGAACATGGTCACCATGTTTCATCCCGACAACGACCGTCTGCTCATGACCCACTACTGTTCTGCCCACAACCAGCCGCGTATGCAAGCCGAAGTCTCGCCCGACGGCAAGCGCTTCACCTTCACCTTCCTCGACGCCACCAACCTGGCCACGCCCGACGCCGGACACATGCAGCGCATGGTCCTTACCATCGAAGACGCGAACCACATGACCGAGCAGTGGTTCTTCCGCACCGGCGCGAAGGAAGAGACCGAGACCTTCAAATTCACGCGCAAGCCGTGAAGTCGCAAGCCGTGATCGCGCCCCCGACGGAGTGGCGACTCTGATTGGCAAGGATGCGCAGAGGTCTTGCTACTCCCCTACTCGCTCAATAGGGGAACGACTCGGCTTTCCAGCACTTATAAATCGCGCCGTCAACAAAGATGCGAAACAGGTCGGCATCGAGCTCGCCCGCCTTGACCAGGTGCTCGAGGATCTGGAGCGAGCGATCGAGAGCCACGGCCCGCTTGTAGGGACGGTCGGCGGCGCCGAGCGCGTCGAAGATGTCCGAGATGGTCATCATGCGGGTCTGCGGCGGGATGTCGGGCGCGGTGAGCCGGTGCGGGTAGCCGGCGCCGTTGAGCTTCTCGTGATGGCTGCGCGCGATGGCCGGCAGGTTCTGCAGCTCCCGGGTCCAGGGGATCTGCTGCAGGAAATTGAAGGTGTGCACCACGTGGGATTCGATCTGCAGGCGCTCGCCCTCGTCCAGCGATCCCTTGGGGATGGAGAGCAGCCGCACTTCCTCCTGGCTGAGCAGGTTGTTCCGCTGGCCGTCGGCGTCGGTGTATTGCTGGGCCGCGATCTCCAGCATCTTCTCGAAGCCGCCGTCTCCGCGGTTCAGCAAGGGCTCATTGGCCTCGATGATGACCTGCAGTTCCTCGTCGAGGGTTTTGAGGTACTCGGCGAGCGTGGCGTCGAACTCCGGCAACTGCTTCAGGAACTGCTCGCGTCCCTGGGCCAGCACGCAGTCGAGCTTCGACCGCAGGGTGTCCGCTTCCACCGCTTTACGGATGAACTGGAAACGCTGGTGGATCAGCTCCAGTTGCGCGGGGTAGAGCTTCTTGGCCTTGACCAGCACTTCTTCCCGCACCCCCACCTTGCCGAAGTCGTGCAGCAGCGAGGCGTAGCGGAGCTCGCGCATCTGTTCGCGGGTGAAGCGCAGGCTGGCGTAGGCGCCGGAATCGGTGCGGTCCACCGCCTCGGCCAGCGCCACCGTCAGGTTGGCGACGCGGAAGGAGTGTCCCGAGGTGGTGGGGTCGCGCGCCTCGATGGCCGTCACCGAGGCCTTCACGAAGCCCTCGAACAGGTTCTGGATAGCCTGGTAGAGCAGGCTGTTCTCCAGCGCCACCGCCGCCTGGCTGGCGAGGGATTCCGCGATCGCCTGCTGGTGGTGAGTGAAGGGCGCCACCTGGGCCGCCACCGTGGTCACCGCGTCCAGCCGCGCCTCGCGGTCGCGCTTGGCATTGATCAACTGCACCACGCCTACTACTTCCCCCTGCTGGTCTTTCATGGGGATGGCCAGGACGGACTTGCTGCGATAGCCGGACTCCTCGTCGAATTGCCGGTTGAAGGTGAAGGGCACCTCCGGCGGCAGGTGGTAGGCGTCCTCGAGGTTCACGCCCTCGCCGGTTTGGGCCACGTGACCGGCGATGGAGCGCTCGCTCACCTCCATCACCGTCTCGCGAAACTTCAGCTCCACCGAATCGTTCTGCGCCAGCTTGAAGCGCAGGCGGCGGCGGACGTGCTGGCGGCGCTCGCTCTGCTGGGGCGGAAGCTCGCTGGGGATGGGCTCGGCCAGGTACAGCGACCCGGCGTCGGCGGAGGTGATCTCCCGCATCTTGGTGAGGATCATCTCCAGCAGGGCTCCGGTATCGTGCTCGGCGGAGAGCGCGGCCCCGATCTGGTTCAGTTCCTGGATCTCGTGCTCCGCCAGCGCCAGCCGCTCGCCCAGCCGCTCCCGGGTGTCGAGCAGGTTCATGTGCTCAAGCGCGTTGCCCACCATGCGCTCCAGCAGGTCCAGCGGGGTGCTGACGGGAAGATAGGCGTAGACGAGGGCATCCACCCGCGGATCGTGGAAGCGGCGGTCGGCCAGAGCGATGATGCGGATGTTGGGCGCGCGCAGCATGTCCACCGCGTGCGCCAGCAGCCACTCCGAGGACGCGATCACCACCCGCTCCGCCCCGCGCGCCAGCCGGCCGCCATTGGCCGGACCGCCCTCCAGGCTCTCCAACTCCACGCGGCGGAAGGCGTGCATCCCCGCGGTCGCCTTCTCGGCGATGCGGTCTGCGGAGAAATAGACCACTACCGGCAGCGGCTGCGGCTTGGCAATAGCAGCAGATTCAGGCTTGGTAGAGGCGGCCATGGCAACCGACGGCTGGAGGCGTGCCCGGTAACTATAGCAGAGTCAATTGCTGGATAGAGCAGGGCGGTCTGCCCACCTTGGACCTGGCGAAGCGGCCGGCCGCCGGCGGCATTAGAATTGGGATCGTGCTCAACCTGGGCAAGCTGATCATTGTTTTGGGCGCGATTCTGGTCGCGGTCGGGCTGCTGTTGCTGCTGCTGGGGCTCTCAGCCGGAAAGCACAGGGGTCAGGCGGCCTCCTGGGTTACGGCGGTAATCGGTGCTCTGTGCCCTTCCGGAATCCAGAACAGAACCGAAGATTTAGCTTGACATACGCCCACCTGTATTATTATCAGCTAACCCTTTTATTCTGCTGTGCGTCGGTTCGCAGCCCCGTAAACGGGCGTCTAATGATCGTATGGCAGATTGGCTCTCAAGGGTGGGAAACAACATGATGCGTATTTTCGACCCCGGATCAGACCCAGTATACCCAAATGTCAAGCAGGAATTTGAGACCGTAGAAGGCTTTTCCATCGTTACGGCCGAAACCTCGATAGTATCGGGTGAAGGTGCTCGTGTGCACAAAAGGGTGTTCGGTGCGTCGCCTCAGTGGCCCGCCACTCTTGGGAAGCCGATCGTGTACTCGGACAGCTATGTTGGATCTCCAGGTGAGGAAACCTACGCATACGCCCGCCATGACGTTGATTACGCGAGGTTCTTGGTGGTCCTCGATTATTTCTTTCAACAGCAGCGGGAACGGTTTGCAGAACTCATGGATCGGAGTTTCCCGTGCTGGTTGAATCAGGGAGGAAAATTGGTCGAGACCCAAGTTCCATTCCCGTTCAGCTTGCACTTGCCTACGAATGGGGGCGAGATCGAATTCATTAGAATGTCGTTGCCTTTCGGTGATCTCTCCGTCGAGTTTTCCAAGCCAAGGGTGCAGGCTGTGAGCGAGCTCGATTTTCTAAGGAGGAAAGTGTTGCAGAAATTTGTCGAGTCTCCACTCTTTGGTTTCGACGCTTCCACTTCTACCCTGCTAGTACCGCTCATGGCACAGATACATTGGGCAACGAAAATCGTGCCACAAAGGGTCCTGGGCGAGGTCCTTCAGCAGTTTGCGTCCAATCCGATACCGGCCTGAGGTGTTGCCATCGTTCGGAAATTCGTATTTAAGTCCGTCCTAGTCGAAAGCCTAATTGTCGACGAGAGTGGCGGAGGGCAAGTTACGGAACTCAAGGCCGACGGCCAAGGCCGATACTGGCACTACGTTCAAACGGGGCCCTACTATGCCCTTTGGGCGCAGGAAGTCACATTCCACTCGATACTCGAGGATGACAGGCAATTGGCTTTTGTGCCGCTGGCCGCCGAGGAAACCGAGTGGACTACGACAATTGCCCTCCACCCCAACCAAAAAGCGCGGGCCAGGAGAGTGGCGCTTGTCTGTAGGAATCCCAAGGTGCGAGAGAACGAGAGTGTAGACACCACGGTCAGCAAGGAAACTGGGGAGACCGCGAGTTTGCAACTCCCGCTGCGCATAAAATGAACCCAGAAGCGCCTATCGTGGTCCTCCCTTATGTAGCCTCCATTGGGCTCAAACTGTCCTCGCTAGTTTTCGAACGGCAGATGACGATTAATACATTGGAGAAATTGGCCCTTCTGAACAAACCGAAGGGGCAGGCACAGGATCTGACCGCGGATCAAATCGCCGTGATGGCCGATTGGCTCGGACTCTCTTTTCTAAGACTCACTGCGATCTCGACCTCGCTCATATCTTTCATCGTGGCCATCGTGATCGTCATGGGCCAGGAGCGTTGCTCTCCAACCGGCCTGTTGTGGACCTTGCCGGTGTTCGTGATCATAGGATTCCTGTTGGTTTGGTGGGTACACACAAAAGAAGTCAACTATTTCGCAGCCCCTGGATCCCTCGGGATCCGACGCGATATTTGTGCGACTTTTTTGTTCTGTCTCTATGATGTCCTGCTTGCGGCGTTGAGCGTAGCCGCCGGGCTGGTCGCCAACGCAGGCGCGGCAGGACCTGCCTCGACGACCTCGTCGCCAGCCGGTTTTCCCTTCTGAAAATCGCGCCTCATTCTGTCGGCCACGGCGGCGCTAGAATGAGATGGTGGTCAACCTGGGCAAGCTGATCATCGTTCTGGGGGCGGTTCTGGTGGCGGTCGGAGTGCTGTTGCTGCTGCTGGGACGGGCTGGGCTCCCCGTCGGCCGCCTGCCCGGCGACATCATCTATCGCCGCCGCAACTTCGCCTTCTACTTCCCCTTGACTACCTCGATCCTGCTCAGCATCGTGCTCTCGCTGGTGTTCTATTTTCTGAGCCGCATGCACCGGTAAGGACGCTCGGTCCCGCGGTCCTTCACTATATCCTCTCGCAACCACCCGGGTTGCTATAGAATCCCACTCTCCTGCAACCATGCGAACGGTCGCCATCGCGCTTATCGCCCTGGGGCTCGCCGTACCTGCCTTTTCGCAGACGTCTTCCCCGCCGGACGGGCCTACGCCTCAGGACAACTCCAAAGACATGCCATCCAAGCGCGCGCCCAACATCGCGGGCGGCCGTCGAACCGTGGGTGCTGGCGCCCAGGTGCCCCCGCTTTCGGCTAAAGACAAGTTTGTACTGGCGACCAAGAACAGCTTCGATTGGACCTCCCTGGTTCGTGCCGGTCTGGTCGCGGGCGTTGGACAGGCCAGGGATTCCTATCCTGAATTCCACCAGGGTGGCGCCGGATTTGGCCGCTACTACTGGCATGCCTACGCCGACCAGGCCGTCAGCAACTACTTCACCCAGTTCATCGTGCCCGCCGCCACCCACGAGGACCCTCGCTATTTCGTCCGCGGACACGGCGGCTTCTTTTCGCGCACCGGCTATGCGCTCAGCCGGCTTTTTGTGACCCGCACCGATTCCGGCGATCCGACCGTCAACTTCTCCGAGATCATTGGCAGCGGTGCCGCGGCCGGCGTTTCCAGCCGCTACTACCCGGAGCCGGAGCGCACCTGGACCAAGACCGGCCATCGCTGGCTGACCCAGGCCGGGATCGACGGCGGTCTCAACGTCCTGCAGGAGTTCTGGCCGAGTATCCGCCACGGCGTCCTTCGCAAATGACGCGGCCAGCGCCGGCGTTCTCCGTCCGCCGCGCCACCAGCGCCCCCGCCCGTCAGGCCCAGACTCACGTGGCGAGCCTGCCCTGAGCGAAGTCGAAGGGGCCGCCCCCGCCCGTCAGGGCGCGACCCCGTCGCGCCTCAGCCCGAAGGGCGGCTTTGTGTTAGCCCGCACGTCAGTGCCGGGTCGAATTTAAAGAACGAGCCGAGTCCCGCAGGGGCGGCACCTATCAGAGCCTCCGCCGTTTTCCGCCCTTCTGCCCTTATAATTCCTGCTCACGGAAGCCTCCCTGGGCCGTCCAACAGCATGCAAGCGAGTTAGTTAGTCCGGGCGTGGCGGGGCACGCTCGACACGGGTTCAGGAGAGAACATGCCGGCCGATTCGGTATCGGGAGCCCCCCAGCCCCTGAGCGCAAATTGGGGTGGCTTGGCGAAACCGGGGCCCCCAGAACGCCCGGTGTTGGCGTTCTGGGGTGGGAAACCGGGGCCCCCAGAACGCCCGGTGTTGGCGTTCTGGGGTGGGAAACCGGGGCCCCCGGAACGCCCGGTGTTGGCGTTCTGGGGTGAGAAGACCTTGGCGGTTGGCGAGAGCGGTCCCAGAACTCCTCCCTCTCGTCGGGGAGACATGGTCAGCCAATCTCTGAGCCGTGTAGACGACAGCACGTTGATTCGTGAAGCGCAGCGTGGCAACCGCGTTGCCTTCGAGGAATTGGTGCGGCAATACGACCGGGCGGTGTTGCGCCTGGCGCTGCATCTCACCGGTTCGGAGCAGGATGCGCAGGACATTTATCAGGAAGCGTTCCTCAAGGCTTACCGCAACGTCGGCAACTTCCGCTTCGAGTGCTCGTTCTACACCTGGATCTACCGCATCGTCACCAACCTGTGTCTGGATCACCTGCGCAAGCGGACGGTGCGCAAAGAGGACTCGGCGGTGGCGACCGATTCCGAAGGCAACCAGTACGACGTGCTCGACCAGACGCCGGACGGGCGTCCGGGCGCCGACCCGGAGCGCGACCTGATGCGGCGCGAGCTGGGCACCCGCATCGGGCGGGCGATCGAGCGGCTGACGCCGCGCGAGCGCATGGTGTTCGAGCTCAAGCATTATCACGGCTTGAAGCTGCGCACCATCGGAGAAGTTTTAAGTACGACGGAAGAGACCGCCAAGAACACGCTGTTCCGCGCCACCCAGAAACTGCGCGGATCGCTGGCGGACATGAGATGAAAGTCGGAAGAGAGTTTGAAGCAAGGCGGTAGTTATGAACTGCGATTGGGTAAAGCAAAACCTCACGCTTTATATCTATGACGAGTTGCCGGACGACGCGCGGCACGAGCTGGAACAGCACACCGAGCGCTGCGCCGGTTGTGCGGCGGAGCTGAAGACATCGCGCGAGTTTCGCGGACTGATGACCGAGGTCCTTCCCGCGCCCGAGCCCACGCCCAACCTGCTGGCGGCTTCCCGCATGCGGCTTGCGGAAGCGCTGGAGACGGCGGAGCCCGCGCGGCGCTGGCGCTGGACCCTGGACCTGGCCGGATGGCTGCAGCAGGTCCGCTTCGCTCCCGCTCTGGCGGTGGTGCTGTTGATGATCGGCTTTGCCGGCGGGGTGATGGCCAGCTACAAGCTGCTGAACAGGCCCACGGACATCGCTCAAGGTGCGAAGAATTCTCCCGCGCTCTCCCAGGCTTCCATCGCCGGCATCAGATCCATCATTCCCGGCCCCGGCTCCCGCAAAGTCGAGATCCAGTACGACACCGTGCAGCCGGAGAAGGTGGAGGGAGCGATTGACGATCCGCGCATCCAGCAGCTGCTGTTGTTCGCGGCGCGCAGCAACTACAATGCCGGCGTCCGCATGGACTCCGTGGACCTGCTGGCGCAGAGGCCGGAGGACCGCCAAGTGCGCGATGCGCTCATCTTCGCGCTGCGCTACGATGCCAACCCCGGCGTGCGCCTGAAGGCCCTCGACGGCCTGGGCCCCTTCGTCCAGAACGATACTTCGGTGCGCAACGCGGTGCTGGAAGCGCTGCTGAATGATTCCAACCCCGGCGTGCGCTCGGAGGCCATTGTGCTGCTGAAGCCGTTGAAGGCGGACGCAGCGGTGCGCCAGGCGTTGCAGCAGTTGTCGCGGCAGGACAAGAGCAAATTCATTCGCTCGGAATCCCAGCGCGTGCTGGCCACCATTCCGGAGATCGATTAGAGAAGGGAACAGTTGAATTGAAACGTCATCATCAACTCGCAGTGCTGCTGGCCCTGGCCGCATGGGCGGCGCCGCTATCCGCGCAGGACAGCCACGTCATGCGCTCCGGCAGCGGGTGGGTCGAGGTGGTCAGCGGGACGCTGCCCTCGCTCCGCAACCTGAAAGTGGCCACCGAGTTCGGAGCGGTCACGGTGCGCGGCGGCTCTCCCCAGGGCATCACCTACACGGTACGTAAGCGTCTGAACTCGGGTTCGGAGAGCCATGCCCGCCACCAGTTCGAGATGTTCACGGTGCGCGGCTATCAGAAAGCGGATTTCGCCGTGCTGGAGGGGGAATGCACCGGCGCGGAGAAGATCTCGGTGGACATTACCCTCAACGTTCCGCGCGACCTGGCGTTGGTGAAGATCGAGACCCGTGGCGGCAGTGTGGGCGTCACCGACATCGCCGGACGGGTGGAGGCGGAGACAGCCGGCGGCGGCATCCGCATCAACGACATCGGCAGCGCCGTCCGCGCGGAGACTTCGGGCGGCAGCATCGAGGTGGGCAATGTCGGCGGCGACTTGAAGCTGGAAACCGCCGGAGGCAGCATCACCATCCGCTCCGCCGGCGGCAAGATCCACGCCGAGACCGCGGGCGGCAGCATCGAAGTGGGCTCGGCCACGCAGAGCGCCTATCTGGCCACTGCCGGCGGCGGCATCCAGGTGAAGCGGTGTGACGGCGAACTGCGGGCCTCCACTGCCGGGGGCAGCGTGGAGATCGGGGACGTGGGCGGCGGCGCCATCCTGGAAACCTCCGGGGGCAGCATCCGGCTGGCCTCGGCCAAAGGCGTGGTGCGCGCCACCACCTCCGGCGGCGGCATCCGTCTGACCGGCCTTACCCATGGCGCCACCGCCAAGACCGCGGCCGGCCCCGTCTACGCCGAGTTCACCGCCGGCAAGGGCAGCTTCAGCGAATCGTATCTCGAGACCAGCATTGGCGACGTGATCGTGTACTTGCCGCCGGACCTGCCGGTCACGGTGCGCGCCACCATCGACGCCGCCATGGGGCATAAAATGATCTCGGATTTTCCCGAGGTCAGGGTCACGCAGGAAGGCGGCGAATGGGGCGCGCGGGAGATCTTTGGCCAGGGCGCGATCAACGGGGGCGGACCTTTGCTGAAGATTCGTACCGCCGCCGGCAACATCGAGTTGCGCCGCGGGAAGCGATGAAAACAGCTGGCAGGATGCAGGAAGCAGGCGGCAGGGAGCAGGAGAATCGCCGGAAGCGCCCGTTTTTCCTGCATCCTGCGTCCTGCCAGCTTCCGAAGGGGAATGACTATGTTGCGATCATCTTCAATAGCTCTGCTGCTGGTAATGCTGCTCGCTCTGCCGGTGCTGGCGGGCGATATGCCCCGCCCGGAGCCCTCGCCCCTCCCCGGCTACGGAGAGGTTTACGGCTCCTACATGGGTGTCGATGTGCAAGAGGTGACCCACGACCGCATGGTGGCGCTGAAGCTGAAAGAAGAGCGCGGCGCCGAAATCACCATGGTGGACCACGACGCACCCGCCGGCAAAGCCGGCCTGAAGGAGCATGACGTCATCCTGGAGTTCAACGGCGCCAAGGTCGAAGGAACGGAAGAACTGCGGCGGCTGATTCACGAAACGCCTCCCGGACGCAATGTGCAGTTGCTCATCAGCCGCGACGGCCAGCCCCTGAACATCTCGCTGCAACTGGCCGACAAGAAGCAGTACTTCGCGAAGAAGCATGAGGCGAGCGAAGTCTCCCCGATGCCGCCCATCCCTCCCATACCTGCGATCCCCGCACTGGACTTGACCATCCGCACCGGTTCCGCCTACGGGCTGCTGGTGGACAACCTGACGCCGCAGCTCGGCGAATATTTTGGGGTCAAGAACGGCGAGGGGGTGCTGGTGAGGTCGGTGGAGGAGGGCACGCCGGCCAAGGCCGCGGGCTTCAAGGCCGGCGACGTGATCGTGCGCGTGAACAACCAGAAAGTCGCCGACCGCGGCGACTGGCGTTCGGCCCTGCGCGCCAATCGCTCCGGCAAGCTGACGGTGGGGATCGTCCGCGACCGGCGCGAGCAGAACCTCACCATCAGCCTTCCGGAGTCGAGCCGCAATCATTCCGCGCTGCGCGTTCTCCCAGCAGTGGTGGACCTGGATCTTGACCTGGACATGGAGCAGTTGCGGGCGGAGCTCGCAGAACTGCGGCCGGAGCTGGAGCGCGTGCGGACCACGGCGCTGGAGGAAGGACGCAAAGCCCTGGAGGTGAACGCGGACGAGATCCGGCGCGCCATGGATGAGGCGAAGACGGCGCTCGATCGCGAGATGAAGTGCTGGCAGAAGAAGCTGGAGAAAGCGCAGAAGGAATCGAAGCCGCCGCAGGATTAAGAAAGAACCAGCCACGGATTTGCGCGGATATTCACGGATTTCTTGTGGTTTTTGATCCGTGACCATCCGTGTAAATCCGTGGCGTTCTTTATTCCGTCCACCGCCGGAACACCAGGCAGCCGTTGGTCCCGCCGAATCCGAACGAATTACTCAATGCGACCTCCACCGCCGCCTTGCGGGCGGTGTTCGGCACGTAATCCAGGTCGCACTCGGGATCGGGGTGCTCGTAATTGATGGTGGGCGGGAGGATCTGGTCGCGCAGCGCCAGCACGGTGATACCGGCCTCCAGGCCCCCGGCGCCGCCCAGCAGGTGCCCGGTCATGGACTTGGTGGAGCTCACCGCCACTTTTTGGGCGTGCTCGCCCAAGGCGCGCTTGATGGCGACGGTCTCGATGCGGTCGCCGATGGGCGTCGAGGTGCCGTGCGCGTTGACGTATCCCACTTGCTCTGGGGTGATCTTGGCGTCGCGCATGGCGTTGACCATCACGCGGTAGCCGCCGTCGGCGTCTTCCGCCGGCTGGGTGATGTGGTAGGCGTCGCCGCTCATGCCGTAGCCGATGATCTCGCCGATGATCCTGGCGCCGCGCCGGCGCGCGAACTCCAGCTCTTCCAGCACCAGAATGCCGGCGCCTTCGCCCACCACGAAGCCGTCGCGCTCCGCGTCCCAGGGACGGCTGGAACGCTCCGGCTCGTGGTTGCGGGTGGAGAGCGCGCGCATGGCCGCGAACCCGCCCACGCCCATGGGAGTGATGGCGGCCTCGCTGCCGCCGGCGATCATCACCTCGGCGTCGCAGCGGGCAATGATCTTGAAGCTGTCGCCGACGGAGTGCGCGCTCGAGGTGCAGGCCGTGGCGGTGGCCTCGTTCGGTCCCTTGGCGCCGTAGCGGATGCTCACGTGCCCGGCCGCCAGATTGATGATGGTGGCGGGGATGAAAAAGGGCGAGATCTTGCGCGGGCCGCCCTGGAGCAGCGCCGAGTGCTCGCGTTCGATGACGTCGAAGCCGCCGATGCCGGAGCCGATGTGCACGCCCACCCGCTCGGCGATCCCGGGCGTGACCTCCAGTCCCGACATCTTCATGGCTTCATCGGCCGCGGCCAGGGCCAGGTGGATGAACCGGCCCATTTTCTTGACTTCTTTTTTCTCGATGAACTGGAGCGGGTCGAAGTTCTTGACTTCGGCCGCGATCTGGCAGGCAAAATCGGTGGGATCGAAGCCGGTGATGCGGGCGATGCCGCTCCTGCCGGCCAGCAGGTTGCGCCAGGTCTCTTCGCTGGTGTGGCCGACGGCGCAGATCAAACCCACACCCGTGACCACGACGCGACGGTTCAAGGTTCAGATTCCTCGCTGCGCGGGAGCCATGGCTCCGGGGGGCGGGCTGCCGGCGCTCACTTGGCGCCCTTGGCGTGCTTGCCGATGTAGTCCACCGCGTCCTTGACGGTGCGGATCTTCTCCGCGTCCTCGTCGGGGATCTCGATCTCGAAGGCCTCCTCGAAGGCCATCACCAGTTCGACCGTGTCCAGCGAGTCGGCCCCCAGGTCGTCCACGAAGGAGGCGTTGGGTGTGACCTCGCCTTCGTCCACTCCCAGTTGCTCGACGATGATCTGCTTTACTTTCTCCTCGACGGCTGCCATCGATCACTTTCTCCTTGAGTGCAGTCAAAAGCCGTACGGTCCAAGCCGTGCGCTCCAAAGCCATGCGCTGAACCGCGGCGCCCAGGCGGTTATGCGAGTTTCTTTTCCACGTAGGTGATCGCGTCCTGGACGGTGCGCATCTTCTCCGCGTCCTCGTCCGGGACCTCGATCTCGAAGGCCTCCTCGAAGGCCATGACCAGTTCGACCGTGTCCAGCGAGTCGGCGCCCAGGTCATCCACGAACGAAGCCGTGGGCGTGACTTCCGCCTCATCCACGCCCAACTGCTCCGATACGATCTGCTTGATCTTTTCCGCTACGTTCGGCTTTTCCTTCACATCCGCCATGGCACACCTGACCTCCGCAGTGTCTCACAAAGCGACCAGTGTACTTGCGGGCGCGAACCTGTGTAAAGCAGGCAGAAGCGAAAAAGGAGCCACGGATCGACACGGATGACCACGGATCAAGAACGCAAGAAATCCGTGAATATCGGCGCCAATCCGTGGCTGCTTCTTGTCCGTGCTCCTCTGTGTACTCTGTGGTTACAATCCCGTCATGCGCGCCGTGGTGCAACGCGTCCAACGGGCCCGCGTGACCGTCTCCGGTGGGACCACTGGCGAGATCGGACAGGGCTTGCTGGTGCTCGTCGGCGTGGGGCAGAACGACACCGAAGCCGCCGCCGACTACCTGGCCGACAAGATTGCCGGGCTGCGCGTCTTCGAAGACGAGGCCGGGCGGATGAACCGCGCGGTGGGGGAGATCGGCGGGGCTGTGCTTGTCGTCTCGCAATTCACCCTCTTCGGCGACGTGCGCCGCGGCAAGCGCCCGTCCTTCGCCGCCGCCGCCCGTCCCGAATTGGCACGCCGGCTTTACGAATATTTCGTGGACAAGCTGCGCGCCGCCGGCCTGCGCTGCGAAACCGGACGCTTCCAGGAGATGATGCAGGTCGAGCTGGTGAACGACGGCCCGGTGACCATTCTGCTGGACTCGGAAAAAACGTTTTAACCACAGAGGACACAGAGGTACACGGAGGGAAATTGAATCATTGCGCCATTGAGCCATCGGGTCATTGAAACCCAGAAATAGGTGATGTGCAGGGATCTTGGCTTCAATGGCTCAATGACCCAATGACTCAATGATCCAATTCCTCTGTGTCCTCTGTGGTTAAAGCTCTTGGGCTATCGCGTCGGCGATCTTCGCCGCCTGTACCGCTGCCTTCACATCGTGTACCCGCACGATGTGCGCGCCCTTCAGAACGGTCGCCGTCATGGCGGCGAGGCTGCCGTAGAGGCGCTCCTGGGGCGGGGCGTCGCTGCCATTGCTGGCCAGCGTTCGCCCGATGAATGACTTCCGCGAGACGCCCGCCAGCAGCGGGAATCCGAGCTGGTGCAACTCGTCGAAGTGCGCCAGCAAGGGATAGTTCTCGTCGAAGCTCTTGCCGAAGCCAAAGCCGGGATCGAGCACGATGCGGTCGCGGGCGATGCCGGCGGCGACTGCGGCCTCGGCGCCCTCCCGCAGCTCGCGGCTGACCAGCCCCACGGGATCGGCGAGCGGCGGCAGGGTACGCCACTCCGCCGGACGTCCGCGCATGTGCATCAGCACCACGCCGCAGCTCAGCCCGGCAAGCGTGGACGCCATCTCCGCGTCCCAGCGCAGCCCGCTGACGTCGTTCACGATCTCCGCCCCGGCCTCGACCGCCGCCCGCGCCACCCGCGCCTTGTAGGTGTCGATCGAAACGACCGCCTCGGGGCGCCGCCGCCGCAGCTCCTCGATCACCGGCAGCACGCGGCGGAGTTCTTCCTGGGCCGAGACCGCCGGCTGTCCGGCAGCCGCCATCGCTCCCGGCCGCGTGGATTCTCCGCCGATGTCGAGGATGTCCGCGCCCTCGTCCAGCAACTCCAGGCTGTGCTCGATGGCGGCGCGCGGATCGAAAAACCTGCCGCCATCGGAGAAGGAGTCGGGCGTGACGTTGAGCACGCCCAGGATGAGCGTGCGCTGGCCGAGTTCGAGGGTGCGCGAACGCAGCTTCCAGTTGAAGGGAGGGCGCATGGGAACTGGGAAATGTATCAAGGTTTTGGTGGAAGGGCACACCTTGGGGGTGGTAATTTTGGCGCGACGAGTGCCGGGGCGATACCGGGACAAAGAAGTGCGCGACGGGGGGAGGACCACTTGCCAGCAGTAGTTCTTCGCCTGTTTCCGCTGTTGCTGCTCTTCCTCGCGGCGGGTCCTGCCTTGCACGCGCAGTTCATCGGCCGGCAGACGGGTTGCTACAGCCCGTCCATCGTTGCCAATCCAAACCGCCCGACGGTCGCCAATCCCGCCGACATCACTCAGTACGGAGTCCTGGAGCTGGAGTACGGCTGGGACCGGACGTGGCCCGGGGGAGGCGCTCGGGAATACGACTTCGGCGGCCTGCTGAAGTTCGGGTTGCTATGCAACGTCGAGTTGCGCTGGACCTCCACCAACTTTCTGTCGCAATCGGATGCGGCGGGGACCCAGAGCGGGTTTGGCGACAATTGGCTGGGGCCGCAGATCCGCTTCTACCGCCAAACCGCGCACGTTCCGACCCTGGCGGTCAGCTACGCGGTCAAGATCCCTTCGGCGAGCGAGGACAAAGGGCTGGGCTCGGGCCGGGTCGATCATGCATTCACCTTCCTGGCCAGCAAGGACATCAAGGGGATCCACTTCGACTTCAACACCACTTGGTTTCTGATCGGGGGAGCGAACGGTTTCGACCGCAATGAGCTGCTGACTCTGTCTTTTTCCCATCCTCTCCATGGCGGCTTGGGTATAACGGGGGAGTTCTACGGAGAGACCCGGTTGAATCCCAGCACGCCGGGATTCGCTTCGAATTTGTGGGCCCTGACCTATCAATTTTCGCCTCGGCTGGTGGTCGACGGAGGGATTGATGTCGGGCTCACTTCCGCAGCGCCCAACAAGCGCGTGTTCGCGGGAGTGACGTATTCGATCGCGAACCTCTATTCGGCGGCGAAGCGAAGCCGCGCCGGTAGGCAGACCGCGAAGTGACCAGGACAAGCCTCACGCATCGTCCGTCCGGGCCTGCCCGCGAGCGTCCTGATGCGCATGAGCGAAGCCGCCAGGTGAAATGGGGGCGCATGGGAAGGGCTAGTGTAGTACCGAGTACCGAGAGGATATTATCGGCCGGCGCCAGTCCGTCGCTCACTCGGTACTGGGTACTCGGCACTCACCCAGTGCTACAATCATGCCAGGTATGTTCCGCCGCGCGCTTCCAGTCTTACTCTTGCTCCTCGCCCTCGTCCCGCCCGCCCTGGCGAAGCACGATCCGTTGGCGTCGCAGATCGAGATTATCCTCGCCCAGCCCGACGTGGGCCGCGGGTTCTGGGGCATCGAGGTGGTCTCGCTGAAAGACGGCCGCACGCTCTACGCGCTGAACTCCGACAAGCTGTTCACGCCGGCTTCGAACACCAAGCTGTTTACCACCTCGGCCGTGCTGGCGCTGATCGGGCCGGACTACAGGTTCAAGACCACGGTGGAGACCGCCGGCACGGTGGACAAATACGGCCGCCTGGCGGGTGACGTGGTGCTGGTAGGGCGCGGCGATCCTAACCTTTCCGGCCGCGTGCTGCCCTACGCCGGCCGCACCCAGCGCACGCAGCCTTCGATCCGCGTGCTGGAGCAACTGGCCGACCAACTGGTACAGAAAGGCGTCAAGTTCATCGACGGCGACATCGTGGCCGATGATTCCTACTACGCCTTCGAGCGCTACGGCGAAGGCTGGACGCAGGACGACCTGGTGTGGGAGTCGGGCGCGCCCGTCTCCGCGCTCAGCATCAACGACAACGTGATGTTCGTCAACATCCTGCCCGCCGACCGCCCCGGCGAGAAGGCGTTTGTCTCCATCGACCCGTTCGCCGATTACTACCGTATCGACAATCGCATCCTCACCACGCCCTCCGGCACCGGACCGCGCAAGATCTTCATCAACCGCGAGCCCGGCGCCAATGTGCTGACGCTCTGGGGCAACATCCCGGTGGACGATCCCGGCGCCGGAGAGGCGCTGGCCATCGATGACCCGGCGGCGTTTGCGGGACAGATCTTCCAACGCCTGCTCGAGCAGCGCGGCATCGCGGTGTACGGGAGGCCGCGCACCCGCCACACCGAGCTGGCCAGCTTGCAGACGCTCAGCGTCACCGCGCTGGCCTCCGGCGGCGGGGAGCATGGCATGCCCTCGCGGCAGCCGCTGGTGCTGGCCAGCTACCAGTCCTCTCCGCTCATCGACGATCTACAGGTGATCAACAAGGTCAGCCAGAACCTGCACGCCGAGCTGATGCTGCGCCTGCTCGGCCGCGAGAAGGGAACCTCGGGCACCATCGAAGGCGGCCTGGAGGTGGAGCGCGGCTTCCTGACCCAGGCCGGCATCCCGCCCGACCAGTATGTGTTCTACGACGGCTCCGGCATGTCGCGCGAGAACCTGGCGACACCGCACGCCGTGGTGCAACTGCTGGGCTACGCCGCCGGCCAGCCCTGGGGGAAGACCTGGTTCGACACGCTGGCCATCGCCGGCGTGGACGGTTCGCTCGCCACCCGTTTCAAGGGGACGTCAGCCGAAGGCCGCGTGCGCGCCAAGACCGGCGCCCTGGGCCACGTCAACACGCTCTCCGGTTACGCGACGACCGTGAACGGCGTGCCCCTCGCCTTCTCCATCCTGACCAACAACCACAAGCTCGCCTCCAAGCGCGCGCTCGATGTGGTTGACCAGATTGTGCTGGCCATCGTCAACGACCAGCCGGCGGGGAAAAAACATTGAGTCATTGACTCATTGATTCATTGAGTCATTGAAAACCCGACATATCTTTCCTGGTTTTGATTTTCAATGGCTCAATGACCCAATGGCCAAATGACTCAATTCTTCTGCCCTTACCACAGCAGAAACGGCAGCGTCACCGTACTCGGCTCTCGGTCGGCCGGAAAACGGCGTGCGACCACGGCCAGGTCCACGCCACCGGCCGTAAACGGCGTCGGCTGGAAGCGGCAGACGGCGGCCTGATCGGGGCTGCGCGCCGCCAGGCGCCGCAAGCGAATGGGCCCTTGCCCGAACCTTGGCGGGAATTCCACGTCCTGCCCGGCGCCGCAGCACAGATAGAGGCTGAGCACGTCGCAGAATTGCAGCACGTCCGTGAGGAATTCGAATTCCCCGCGCGAATGCCCGCCCAGCAGCCGTTGCTGCCGCACCTGCTCCCTCTCCAGGAAATCCAGCAGAAGCCTGCGATCTTCCGCGCCGTCAATTCCCCATTCCAGCCGGTTCCTGGCCAGGCGCCAGAAATGCCCGCTCACCATGGCGCCGGCGATGGGCGCCAGCTTCTCGGCACGCTCGATGGAGCTGTCCCAGGCGCGAAGGAAATCCTTCGGCTGAAAATCGAGGAACGAGAGCGGCTTCCCGTTGGCCACCGGGGTTTGCGCGTCCAACGGCGCCCACCCGTCATCGTGCATGGTGATACCCTGCACCACTTCGGGGCTGAGCTGGGGCAGGAGTGGAGGCCCGAACCCGGCGGCGATGGCGCCCGACAACGCGGCGTGGTCCGGCTGCGTGATCAGCCAGTATTCCGGCGCGCTGGTTTTTTGCGTAGGAAGAATGGCGTCCCACACCGGCACGCAGGCTGGCGCGGGTTCTCCGCCGCCGATGGGACGCAGCACCACGGCTCAGCGCCGCCGCTGCGCGCGCGCCGCCCGCACCGAGGCCGCGGCTCCCTTGGGCCCGGAGGTGGAGGGCGGCTTGCGCATGCCTTCCAGCAGTTGCTTCAGGATGACCGCGTTGTTGTGCTCCTGGTCGCGCGCGGCGAAGACCAGGGTCAGCTGGCGGCTGTTGCCCTCGAGTTCGTAGAGCCGCTCGAGCGCCTTCGCTGCCGCCGGCGCCGCGAGCTCTCCAAGGTATTTCTTGCGGAACGCCGGCCACAGTGCGGGACGGGCGTGGAACCAGCGTCGCAGCCCTTCCGACGGCGCTACGTCCTTCAGCCACGCGTCCAGCGCGGCAGCTTCCTTCCTGACGCCGCGCGGCCACAGCCGCTCCACCAGCACACGGGTGCCGTCGGAGGCGGAGGGTTTCTCGTACGCGCGTTTCAGGACCACCGGCATGAGCGCTTCCCGGGGATTTGCAAAGCTCGGCTGGCCTACCCATAATAATCGTTTGCCGAGACTGGGGAAAATCCTGCTGTTGCTTTCTCTGGCGCTCGCCCTCACGGGATGCGAGTCGCGCCCGCCTTACAAGAGCGACGCCGAACTCGGGCTCAACCCGCAGCAGTCGCGCGGCCGCGCCCTCTATGATACCTATTGTCTCCGCTGCCATGAGGCCTACATCTCCGGCGGCAGGAACGGGCCTTCGCTGATGGGCGTGTTCAAGAAGAAGGAGCTGCCCAGCGGCGCCCCGGCCAACGACGAGCGCGCCGCCGAGGTCATCCTGCGCGGCCGTGCCAAGATGGCCGCCTTCAGCGACCGGCTGACCCCGGAGCAGGTGCAGGACATCCTGGCCTACATGCACACCCTGTAAGCGTTCCCTGCGGATCTAGATTGCTCTAGTCCCGGGTGCCTGGATTATTCATGAGTGAAAAATTTGAACTGTCATCCCGAGCGAGGGCCAGCCCAAGAACGCATCAAGCCCGCTTTTGGCTTGATGCGGTGGCTGGCCCGAGTCGAGGGATCTTGGGGTTAGGAGGACCTGATCAACTCAAAACCAAGGTCCCTCGACTCGCGCTCCGCTCGCAAGCTCGCGTCGCGCTTCGCTCGGGATGACAAAGTAAGGAACTAAGTGCGGCGCGGCTGGAAGCCGCGCCCTTTCAAAGCGAGGCTCATGAATAACCCAGGTTACGTCCCGGGCTGGATTCTGGCGGCCCTTCGGGCCTCCTGGTCGCCCGCCGACCGCCCCCGGAACTGCTATCCTGAAGTCGTTCTTGCCCTGGCGGTCATGCAGACTCTGCTCACACCGGCTCCTCCGCAAACTGCCGCCAAGAAGCATCTGCTGAGATGGACGGTCTTTGGGGTGCTGGTGCTGGCTTCGGCGGCGTTCGGCGCGCTGGCGGGGCTGCTGTTCGTCTATTCCACCGACCTGCCGCAGGTCGAGGAGCTGGAGCGTTACCGGCCCAGCTCGATCACCGAACTCTACGACGACCAGGGGCGCGTGATCGGCTCATTTGCGCTGCAACGGCGCGTCATCGCCGCCTACAACGACTTCCCCAAGGTGCTGCGCGATGCCGTGATCTCCACCGAGGACAAGGAGTTCGAGAAGCACTGGGGGGTGGACTTCTACCGCGTCCTCGGCGCGGCCTGGCGCGACCTGATGTCGGGCAGCAAGGCGCAGGGCGCCTCCACGCTGACCATGCAGCTGGCGCGCAACCTGTTTCTCTCGCCCGAGCGCACCTACCGGCGCAAGCTGCAGGAGATCATGCTCTCGCTGCAGATCGAGCGCCGCTTCACCAAGCCGCAGATCTTCACCATGTACGCCAACCAGATCTTCCTCGGGCACGGGGTGTACGGCTTCGAAGCGGGGGCGGAGTTCTACTTCGGCAAGAAAGCACGAGACCTGACGCTGGAAGAAGCGGCGCTGCTGGCCGGCATGCCCAAGGCGCCGAATCTCTATTCCCCGATCAACAACCCGGAGCGGGCGGTGCGGCGGCGCAACCTGGTGATCAACAACCTGCTGGAAGACGGCAAGATCACCACCGACGAGGCTACGCGCGCCAAGAACGCCGCGCTCAAGCTGAACGTGCAGTGGGACACCAACTCGCTGGCGCCCTACTTCGTGGAAGAGGTGCGGCAATACCTGGAGAAGAAGTACGGCAGCGACCAGGTGCACGAGAGCGGGCTGCGGGTTTACACCACGCTGGATATGGACCTGCAGAAGACGGCCAACCAGGCCGTGCTCGACGGCGTGGCCGCCTACGAGCGCCGTCACGGCTGGAAAGGGAGCCTGCGCAACGTGCTGGCCGGCGGCGTGACCCTGGACGGCTTCCGCGATCCCGATTGGCAGGAGCCGCTTGAACCGGGCAGCTATGTGCACGCGCTGGTGCGCTCGGTGTCGAGCACCAGCGCCATCGTGAAGTTTGGAAAGTATTTGGCAACCATCGGCCCCGGCGAGATGGCGTGGACGGGCAAGCGCTCGCCGCGCGAATTGTTGTCGGAGGGCGATATCGTGTACGTGCAAGTCCAGTCCCTCGTGCCGGACGGCACCGCCAAGGTCAGCCTGGAGCAGGACGCGGGCACGCAGGGCGCGCTGATCGCGCTCGACAACTCCACCGGCGACATCAAGGCCATGGTGGGCGGCCGCGATTTCGACGAATCCAAGTTCAACCGCGCCACCCAGGCGCTGCGCCAGGTGGGTTCGGCCTTCAAGCCCTACGTGTACACCACCGCCATCGAGAAGGGCGCCTCGCCCGACGACGTCATCCTCGACGCTCCGGTGACCTTCCCCACCGCCTCCGGTCCCTATACACCCCACAATTACGACGGCCGGTTCGAAGGCACCATCACACTGCGGCGGGCGCTCTCGCAGTCGCGCAACATTCCGGCGCTGAAGCTCGCCGACCGGCTGGGGATGAACGCTGTCATCGCAACCGCGCGGCGCTTCGGTATTACCTCACCCTTGCCGGCGTATCTGCCGGTAGCGATCGGCGCCGCCGAGGTGACCCTGATCGAGCAGACTGCGGCGTTCACTGCCTTCCCCAACGATGGCGTGCGAGTGGTGCCGCGCTACATCCGCCGGGTCACCGACTACCAGGGACAGGTGCTGGAGGAGGACTATCCCGAGGTGAAGGACGTGATCACGCCCCATACCGCACGGGTGATGACCTCCCTGTTGCAGCAGGTGGTGCAGCACGGGACGGCGTACGCCGCCGCCAGCCTGAAGCATCCGCTGGCCGGCAAGACGGGCACCACCAACGACTTCACCGACGCCTGGTTCGTCGGCTTCTCGCCCTCGATTGCCTGCGGGGTGTGGGTGGGCTTCGACGAGAAGAAGACGTTAGGCAATAAAGAAACTGGGGCGCGCGCCGCCCTACCCATTTGGATGGAGTTCATGCGGGTGGCAATTGAGGGACGCGACGACGAGAACTTCACTCCGTCCCAGCCCGTTGCGCACGCCGCCGTCGCCCAGACCCTGGACACTTCCGACCAGGCGCCGGGAGATGGCGAGACGCACTAGGGCGGTCGTCGGCCGATGGTCCTCGCCATCCCTACGCCCTACTCCTCAATGTCTATGAGTTCTGCTGTCTTGATCACTATTTGAGTGGGACTGAGGGTAAAGAATATCGAGAGCGGGGGCACGCCCGGAAAGCCGACAAGTTTTAATCTGTGAAGTTTGGTTCCCGGTACGACTGGGAATAATTCAGGGCTTCCCCAGCAGGGCTGGAGAGAGTGTCATCAGCGCTTCATCCAGTCGTTGCCAATTGATTCGGTACTTATTGATCTGGTCAGTGTAGAGCTGGTCTTCAACGATCTGGCGGGGCGGCATAGATCACTACAGAGCGTCGTCTGATGTCAGACCAAATTCTCGCGCCAACTCCTGCCCGCGCTGAACCTCGGCCGCAGAGAGTGGTTCATCGGATATGAATATGCTGCCGTATGGAATCGGGTCACCCTCTTTAGTCATCTTCCATCCCACGAAGCGGTGACTGAACTCACTGCTTTCTTCTGCATCTAGATCCCACAAGTCTTCGATTATGCTGTCAACAAGTGCGATTTCTCGACCCGAGAACACTTTCAGATTAGGCTCAGTCAAGTTAACGGTTCGCACCTGTTTGATCCCGCTCCTGAGTGGCAGGATCTGCACTACCAACTTGCCGCTATTTTTCAGCGCATCACGAACTGGGATTAATCTTCGTGGGGCCGGACCCATGCGGAGATGCTGGTACTCGACCCCCGTTATCGCCTCCCCCCAGTTCCCGAACGACAGGAAATCCGAAAGATAAAGTATCTTGTTCAGCTTTACGGCGCCGAATTTCGGATCAGTGGCGCACTTTTGGCTAATGTAGAGAATTAGCTCGGCTAACTTTGCTTCATCGCCGATCACACTCGCCGTCATGCCCCCCCCGTCTTCTAGAAGCTTGAACCTGTGGCACCCGCCTGGACAAGGCTATTATTTTGATAGTCGAATATATTTGACTAATGTGCCGATTGTCAAATATATTTGACATCCCCTTATGCCAGATATTGTCGATGCCGATTCCCAGCAGGACTTCGCCCGTACGTTTGGAGATGCCCTAAATCGGTTCTTGGAGCACAAAGGCATTAGGCAGAGCGATGCCGCAAAGCTGTTTGGGTTAAAAAATGGAAAGGCGAGACTCAATACGTATTGTCACGACTCCAGAAAGGGCAGGCGTCCTAAGCCAGACGCCGAAATCCTCTATCTCGCATGCGCTAAGCTGCCCGGTTTCTATTTCGATTACAAGGGCTATAGAATAAGCGCGGCAACACTCAATGGGAAGGGCGCGAACCGACCCGAGCAACCCGCCGAACAACTCACGCTAAATTTCGATCGTCAATTTAATTTGACTGAACAAGCTGGAAGCGTCAGGGTCACAGTGAAGCGACCGCCGGGTCGGATTGAACTTTCTGTTTCACTAGACGCGACAGCATCGTAGGAACGAGACGCTGCCCTGTTATGCCGGGGACCCCAGCGCACATCTTGAAATTACAATTCCAGGCCGTGACAAAAGTCATCGTCCGCCGAAGCGCTGCCGGCTACCCTGGGTTCAGGAGATCACGATGGAGCCACGTTCGGTGGAAATCCTGGCTGCCGAGAACCGCGAACTTAAGAAGCTGCTGGCCTCGCTGGGGGCCCTGGTAGAACTACCGGCGGCGGACGCGGCCCAACCATCCCATCCAGCTCAACCACAAGAGAGGAAGAAGCAAATGGCCATCACTGCCACCAAGACCGTGCGCGAACTCGCCGTTGAACTGCCGGGCGCGGCCCGGGTATTCGAAAAACTGGGGATCGACTACTGCTGTGGCGGCGCCAAGTCGTTGCAGGACGCCTGCGGCGATGCGCGGCTCGCGGTTGAGGAAGTCATCCGCTCACTGGAGGAGAGCGAAAGCGCCCGCCAGGCGGCCACACCCGAGCGCGACTGGACGACGGCGCCGCTGAACCAACTCACCGCCCACATCGTGGCGAAGCACCACACCTACGTCCGCCAGGAGGTCTCGCGTATCCAGGCGCTGCTGACGAAAGTGGTGGCGGCCCACGGGCAAAACCACCCCGAAGTGGCGAAGATCCAGCAAGCCTTCGAGGATCTGGCGAGCGAGCTCGCGGCGCACATGTTCAAGGAAGAGAACGTGCTGTTTCCCTATATCGACAGCATGCAAGCGGCGGTGGACCGCGGCCAGCCGGTGCCTCCTCCCGCCTTCGGCACCGTGCGCAACCCGGTGCAGATGATGATGATGGAACACGACGGCGCGGGCGAGAAGCTGAAGCAGATGCGCCAGCTCAGCTCCGGGTACTCGGCGCCGGCCGACGGTTGCACCAGCTACGCCAGCCTGTATCGCGGGCTCGGCGAATTCGAGCAGGACCTGCACCAGCATATCCACCTGGAGAACAACATCCTGTTCCCGCGCGCGGTGGAGATGGAAAAGAGGAACTAGCTACTGGCGGTCGGCCTGGCGGCGCTCGGCGCTGCTCATCTGGCCGTACAGTTCGTCGCGCTCCCGCGCCAGCCAGGGATTGCTGGGGGCCATCTGCAGGGCGGAGGTGAAATAGCGATAGGCGGCCACGCGGTCGAGCGGCACGCAGGTGCCGGTGGCGTAGAGTGCGCCCATCTGGCTGGCCGCCGCGGCGTTGGGACGCTTCATCGCCTGCCGCAGATAGGCCAGGCCGGTGGCGCAGTCGCGACGGACACCCCGTCCGTGGATATACTTCTGCGCCAGTTGCAGCAGGGGATTGTCCTCCGGCGCGACTGCATCCGCCGGCCTCTGGCGGCTGGCGTGGGCGTACTTGGCCGCCCGCCCGGTGTTTTTCTTTGCAGCAGCATCCTCCCCGGTATCAGGGCCGGGCTTCGCCGGTTCGGCGGACTTCTCACTCACTGCCGGAACTAATTTGTCATCGGCCTTGGAGGGCGGACTTGGAGCTCCGGCCGGCTGCGGTCCCACATCCGGCGTAACTCCAGCACCTGGCAGCGCGTCGTTGGCGGCTGCGGGGGCGGATGGTTGGGGCGCGGCGGCTGTGGGTTCGGGCGAGGCAGGGTTCGCCGCCGGAGCAGCGGGGGCAGCCGGCGCCGGGGGCTGCGGGTTCACGCGCTCCAGCACGGCA
The DNA here is from genome assembly GCA_963704285.1 of uncultured Acidobacteriota bacterium. GTDB lineage: Bacteria > Acidobacteriota > Terriglobia > Terriglobales > Acidobacteriaceae > JAHFUA01. The sequence continues at coordinate 916,533 of OY969886.1, forward strand.
GCATAGAGCTGGCCGGCGCGCGCGCGCAGCTCTGCCCGGAATTGTAATCCTACGAGCACGGCCGCCACCAGCAACACCAGCGTGATCCACAGGCCACGATGGCTTCGGGGCTCTTCCTCGTCGAGAAGATAGTTGGCGCCGGTGGGCTCGGTACCGAGGCCAAGAAACGAGGGCCCGGTAATAGCAGGCCGGGGGCTAGGAGGACGGCGCGGCGGCGGCTCCGCGTCCAGGCCGAGGATGGATGGTCCCGCCGAAGCCCTGACCGGCTGTGCTGCCGGGTCCGGGGAAGCGACCGCGGCAGGTTTGGCGGGCGGCGTCTCCAGGCGGAGGCCGCACATGCCGCAATAGCGATTCTGCTCGGGGTTATCGTGACCGCAGCGGCTGCAAAGCAAGCGCATCCCCTCCTCGGCCAGAGGTAGAGGTATAGGTTATTCGATGCCGCTGCCGCCGGGTTGTGCCGCCTGTGGTTCCCCTCTTAAAAAGCAAAGGGGCGACCTCGCGGCCGCCCCCCGATGGCTGCTGAATGCGGTGAGTCCGGGGTCCCCGGCAAACCTGGTTTTGGTTTGCTGGGGTGGAAGACCCGCATCCGCTTAGAGAGGTTGTACGTTCTCTGCCTGCCAGCCCTTGGGTCCCTTCACGACGTTGAACTGGACGGCTTGCCCTTCCTGCAGGCTGCGGAAGCCTTCGCTCTGAATCGCTGAGAAGTGAACGAAAACATCTTCGCCGTTCTGCCGGCTGATAAAGCCGTAGCCCTTGGCGTCGTTAAACCACTTTACAGTTCCTTGCTCCATACGTGTTGCACACATCCTTGTTTGATTTTGCTCTGAGATGAACCGGAAGGTACTTCGTGAGGCAGATGACGCTATTCAGCGGATGCTGCTCCAACCGCCGCTTCAAATCTGAGACATCGTTAGTATACAGAAATCCCGCGCCAGAAGCTAGCTACAAGTGCATGTACCCAGGCTTTGAAAGGGCACGGCCTTCAGCCGCGCCGCTAATGGCCGCAAAGGAACCGGCCTTTAGACCCCACGGTTACAGAGCGGGTTATCGACTGCCCGCCAGCGCGGAACACGATGTACTCGCTCACCAGGAAGTTCACCAGCGAACACCCGGCGATGCTTACCAGGTTGGCGGGCAGGGATGGCAGGTGCGCCTGGCCCACCAGCAGTCGCATCAGCGCCAGGTTGCCCAGGATCGAGACCGCACCCGTGGTGAGGTTGAAGCGAACCAGGCGCAGGAGCGCCTGGCGCCGGGTGACGCTGGCGCGGTCGGCCCAGGTGAAGCGCTCGTGCCACAGAAAGTTGTGCAGCACGGCCGCCTCAACCGCCAGGGCGGTGGCGGGCAGATAGTCCAGTTTGAGGACCCCGTTCAGGATCCCCAGCACCGCCAACTGCACCACAATCCCGATGGCGCCGACCAGGTTGAACTTCAGCCAGCGGCGTCCGGTCGTCCGCACCGCCTCGGCCCGCGCGCTCACCGGATCTTCTCCTGGCGATAGAGCATTACGGTGTGCCGGATGGCGGAAACGATCAGCATCACGCTCATAGCGACAATCGCGATCACACCACCCACATCGAACAGCGGGAACGCGCGACCGAAGATGTGCACCATCGGCCGGAAAAGCAGCGTGATGTTGCCGATGACCAGCAGAATGCGGATCTCGGTGGGGCCGAAGACCCAGTACGAAAGCTGGAAATGCCCGAGCGTGTAGGTGGCCAGGTACACTTCGATCGAAAGCATCAGGAACACGATCAGCATGGCGATGGCCACGCCCCAGTGCAGGTATCCGGAGATGGCCAGGCCGCCCATGAGGAAGAGCGCGCCGAAGGTGTCGATGATGTGGTCCACGTAGAAGCCATAGCGCGGGCGCTGCTGGTTGCGGAAGCGCGCCAGGGTGCCGTCGAGGGAATCGCCCAGCCAGTTGAGGGCGATGAAGAATGTGGCCGCCAGCAGCGCGTACTTGTTCCAGCCGGCCAGCGCGTAGGACGCTCCCGCCAGGAACTGCGCGGCCAAGCCCAGGAGCGTCAGGTGGTCGGAGTTGATGCCGGCGGGCGTGCGCGCGGCCAGCCACAGCAAGATCTTCTTCTCCACCCCGGAGGAAAGGCTTTCCTGGACGCGGCGGGCGTTGCTGAAGGAGAGCTTGCGCAGTTCGCCGGGCTTGAACTGTGTCGTGGCGGCACCGCCGAGATCGGTGTATTCGGGCTCGATCAGTTGGTTTCGGGCAGACATGGCGATTCTCCTGTCGAATCTTACGGCTGGCGACGGCCGGCTGCCGCGCGGCGACCGCCTTTCTTCCACCTTCGCTCAAGCGCGCCGATCATTTCAATACCCACGGGGTAAAACGTCGTCGAGCCGAGGTCATTTGATAAGTGCTGAGAAAACAGCTCGTTAGGCGGACGGATAACTTGCGGGCCGAGCCTCGGTGTGTAAACTAAACGCTCCGGCGGGGCCCTTCCATGCAATCCGTGACAGGCGAGAAACGCGTCTTCCGCTTCGGGATGTATGAAGCCGATGCGGCTGCGGGCGAGCTGCGCAAGACCGGCCGGAAGGTGAAGCTGCAGGAGCAGCCTTTCCGCGTGCTGCTGCTGCTCGTGGAGCGTGCGGGCGGCATCGTCACCCGCGAGGAGATCCGGCGGGCGCTCTGGTCGGACGACACCTTCGTGGACTTCGACCACAGCCTCAACACCGTGGTGAACAAGCTGCGGGATGCCCTGGACGATGCCGCCTCCAACCCCCGATTCATCGAGACCCTGGCCCGGCGCGGGTACCGCTTCATCGCTCCGGTGGAGGTGGTTGGCGGCGAGCCCTTGGCGGCTGCTCCGAGTCCAGCGGAGGCGCCGAGCGAACCGGAGTCCGGCAGCCGCTCGTCACTGCTCACGCACCCGGACGAACTTCCCAGCGCGTCGCGCGCCACCGTGCGCGTGCTCTTTGCGTTGATCCAGGTGATGTACCTGTGCTTCTACGTGGTTTCGTTGGCCAAGCTGGGATCAATCGAAAGGATTGTGGAGCCGATGATCTCCCGCCCACAATGGATTCTGGCGCTGGTGCTGGTGACCGCGGTGGCCGGCATTCCCACCCGGCTCTATCTGCTGGCCGGCGTGGCCTTCGATTCCAGGAGCCTGAACCACAAGTTCCGGAAGCTGTTCCCGTTCATTTTTCCGTTGGACGAGTTGTGGGCGTTGGCGCCATTCCTCGCCGTGCACCAATTGGGGCTGGGGCTGGCGTTCGCTGCCACAGCCGCGTTGCTGTATCTGCCGTTCTCGCAGCGGACGCTGATGCTGATGGGGTATCGGACAGTCGAGTAAACGGCGGCGAGATGCCGGCGCTGTTCGGTTGGGCCCCCTCCCCTTGGCCGAAAGCGCAAGTACCTGCGGATCAACAACTTGCAAAAATCTGGCTCGTAAATACTGATCAAATAAGGGACTTTAAGTCCTTTAAACAATCAGTATTACGGGGGTGGCGCTAATACTGAGCTTTTAAAGGACTTAGGGGTAAAAACCGATTGGCAAAGGACTTAGCCAATTGCTATCATCAATGATGATAGGATATCATCTCGTCGGGGTCGTGTCAAGCGAAAGCGCAGCAGGTTCTTATTTCGGACGAGCTCGCGCCTGTCCGGGGAACACGCCATCGTGGAGGGGGTTTTGCGGGGGCTATGATTGCTGGTGCGAAAGGCGCCCGGTTACACTCCGCCGCAGAGGCAGTGTCGGGCCGCTAATGCGGCATTGAGCACCGGGACGCGCTCATAGGAGGTGGGCATGAGTATCCCGTTTGACGAAGCCGCTCTATTGAAGTTCCTCAAAAGAAAGCGTGTTGAGTTGTACGGCAAGCTCGTCGAACTGAGAACGGCTGCCGAAGGGTGGCTTGCCTACATTCCACAGACATTTCCACACTACACGCGACACACGGTGCTGCACAGCGACGCGATTGTCGTGCAGATGTCGAAACTGATATTCGAAGACAATGACCCGTCAAGGCCGACGTTGCCAATATCTCCTATGGAGGCATATATCGCAGCCGCTGCCGCATATCTTCACGATGCTGGGATGGTCGTTTCAGATCAGAAAAAAGGGGAACTTATAGCCTCGGATTCCTGGAGAGAATGGACTGGTAACGGCGGGTCTGGCGCACACCGCTGGGCGGGGATACAAGAGTTTCGCGACGGGAACGCGCCGCCAGATCCAGCCTTACGGAATTTCCTCGCTGATGTACAAACCAGATTTCTCATTGCCGAGTTTGTCCGCCGAACACATCACTTTCGGGTTAAGGAGCTACTCTCTGAAAACGAGGACCAGCTCGGACGGTTTGCATTCAACAATCCCACGCTGCTACGCACAATTGCAAACGTGTGCATCGCGCACGGCCTGCAACAGAGTGAGCTTGAGGACCACGAGCGCTATCCCGACAGGCGTGACATCGATGGGCAGCAGACAAACGTGCAATTTCTGGCCTTGCTGCTACGCCTTGGGGACCTTTTGGACATGTCGGTCGACCGCGCCTGCCCCCTACTCCTAAACGCCGCATGCCCCTTGCCTCCCGAAAGCTTTGCGCACTGGACTCAATATCGCCGTATCACACACAGCGTGACGGCACCGGATCTCATAGAGATCACTGCAGAATGCGAGAATCAAGAGGAACATCGGTTTTTGAGCGATTGGTGCCAATGGCTGGTCGACGAGATACGTAGTGCAAGCTTCCTCGTCGGACGGTCGCGTCGGCACGGCGACTGGCGCCTACCTGCGGCCTCGATGGATGGACCGGATGCCACGATTCATATCCGCCCGGCGGCAACTGCACAGTACATCCCCTCAAGGTGGAAATTCGATTTCGACGCCGATGCAGTTTTCACCAGGTTCATTGAGGATATCTATGAGTCACCGACGGTGTTTCTGCGGGAGCTTATTCAGAACGCTCTTGATGCTACGAGATGTCAGCTCTATTTAGACCTCGCCAAGGATGGGGAGTCGACACCTGATAGTCCAACACAAGTAGCTGAGCAAAGACGGGGCAAATACCCCCTTCGCATAAGCCTTGAACAACGGCCAGTCAAAAATGAGCTCTCGGGAGTCGACGAGTTACGACAGGTTGTTGTAGTTGAAGATGTAGGCCTTGGCATGGACCGTGACATCATCCACCGCTACTTTCTTCAGGTGGCACGATCTTTTTACACAACGCCTGAGTTCCGGAGGCGATTCAAATTCGTTCCAACGAGCCGCTTTGGGCTCGGATTTCTGTCCGTGTTTGCGGTCAGCGACCACATCGTCGTGGAGACGTACAAGCCAACTTCGATCTCAGCCGATGGCCCGGTACGGATCGTGTTGACGGGGCCCCGAAACTACTTGCTCCTGGAAAAAGGGCGGCGTCGGACAAACGGCACTCGCATCGAAGTGCTGTTAAGGGAGCAAATGCAAGCAGGCGAGGTTACCAGGTTAATTAGGGGTTGGTGTCGGCGAGTCGAGTTCCCTATACTTGTTAGTGAACTTGGAATGGAGGCGACTGTAACGGCGGAATCTGCAAGTGATTTCGTCTATGAGATTCCCGATGTAAGCGAGGAAGGAGCGAAATTCGTCGTACGTGCATATGACATTCAACGACAGGGCATAGAAGGGGAACTCTATGTCTTCGCGCACGTAGACGCGGGTGGCGAATCGTGGGCTGCGTGGCATTGGTCCCAGTCCAGTTATCCCGAGACTAGTCCGCAGGCGTCAGCGCCGCCGTTCCCGGAGAGCGTTCGGTGCATTAACGGGATCCGTCTCGAGGGCGGCCTAATGCACTACGATTACCTCGGAAAGCCACTCGCGGCGCGGCTAGATTTTCGCGACGGTTCGATAGCTCCCGCATTATCCAGAATGCAGGCAGTGCAACGCAAAACGGGACAAGAACGAGAACGAGACGCAAGGGTGTCGTCACGCTGGGCCGAGATCCTGACGGAACATCTGGAGACAACGGAACGAGCCAAGTCCTCTGACGCGTGGGCCTACAAACAGGCTCTCGTCGGCTACTTTCCGTTCGAATCATTCTGGGCGGGGCTTCCGGGAACGATCCGGTTCCGCACGCGCGACGCGTTCCAGCTTATGTCCTTGCGAGAAGCCCTTCAACTACCGCAATTTGCCACAACGTCAGTTGCTAGAAGACGCATCTCCCCACGCAGAGAGACAGGAAACTCGAACCTAACGCCTCCCGACGCAGCACACACCTTAGTGGCGGAAGATTTCGCCACATTGTCCGAGGAACATCGAAGCGAACTGTTCCGAAAGAGGTCTGTCCAGAGCTTCGAATTCCTCTCGCCGATCGATACCGCAATACGGTGGACCTCTTCGCCGCCGCAGGTATTACAGTTTGGCCGGACGTGGTCAAGGCCGGCATACCTCGTCAGCTTTGGGGTCCCTCGCGTCGTTGGGACTGAGATCCATAAGACGTGGAGCTCCGTGTACCCTGCGCTTCTTTTCAATTCCGACAACCCCCTGATTAACTGGTTGACTCTTGTGAGGCGAAGTTGCGCCACTGGTGAATACAGCCTTACCCAAGAACAATTTGACCGGCTTTACTTACTTCTTGATAATTCCACGAGGTTCCCAAGCCTAGCGTACGTGGGCCATCTAAACGCGTATCTGAACGCTTGGCGGCTGATGACGCTACCGGGTGAATTGCGTCCTCCCGACGGTGAAGTAACGGCGGACCTCTTTTATTTTACTCAGGAACAAGTAAGGGATTTAATGTCCCGCCATCATGCCTAAACGCCGACTATGTCGGTATGGACGGGTGGCCGCCCGAGCCTGTTTTGCTCGGGTGGGGGTTTTCGTCCCCGTTTTGACCGCCTTCGGAGTGACTCCCAGGCGCTCTCTTCGTCGGGCCGTCCATTCGGATTCGGGTATTGGCTCTTGGCTTTTGGCTCTTAGCGCTCGCGTTGTAATGCAGGGGGACCGGCGCGCTCCGCTCGGACTTCCTCACGATGACATCTCTGATGGGTGGCAAGCCCAGCAGTCTGGTTCGTATCAGGGCACGGCTTAAGCCGTGCCGCAAAGGCGTCGTGAAAGATTTGGGCTTCAGCCCCTGAGGGCGCATTGGCAGGGGCTGAAGCCCGAGCTTCCTGCTTCGCCGATTTCGGCACGACTAAAGTCGTGCCCTGATACAAACCTTCAGCAGATTTATGGGTGAAGCTGACCGGATGGTTGGAACCAGTCGGTGCCGCCCCTGAAGGGGCTCGGGGATTTTAGGGATCGGATACCCAGGACTGCCGTCCTGGACTAAGCCACCCCAGCAAACCAAAACCGGGTTTGCTGGGGACCCCGGCAGGCCGGCCCCTTCGACTCCGCTCAGGGCAGGCTCTACCGGCCTCAGATTCTCGGCTGAGCTCGCGGGGGTAGGGGTGCTTCGACTCGTGCGGGCAAAATCGGCCCGCACTCGCTCAGCATGGCAGGGGATTTTTTTGATCGGGTACCGCCTCGGATTCTCGGCTGAGCCTGGTACCCTCCGGAAGCGTGTTGTCGCGGGAAAGAAAATCCCCACCCTCAAGAGCTACCCACCTTGGTGAAGCGCGACGCCTGCTCGGCTCAGCTCGGCTCCATACGTTTTGAGATATTTCATCCCGGTATCGCACATGACGGTGACAATGGTCGCGCGCGGTCCCAATCGTTCGGCTAATCGCAAAGCGGCGATGACGTTGCCGCCAGTGGAAGTCCCGGCAAAAAGGCCTTCTTCCCGGGCCAGCCGCAGGGCCATGGCCACAGCCTCCGCCGTGGAAACCTGTTCAATCTGATCGGCGATGTCCTGCTGCCAGAGCGGTACGACAAAGCCCGCTCCGATCCCATCAATCTTATGAGAGCCTGGCTGGCCGCCCGACAGAACCGGGGATTCAGAGGGTTCCACGGCAACGATTCTGATCTGTTCCTTATGGCGGCGCAGGGCTTCCCCGGTACCGCGAAGGGACGCCGCAGTACCCACGCTCTGGACAAAGCCATCGATCTCGCCGCTGGTCTGAAGCCAGATTTCCTCCGCCATTTTGTGATAGGCCGCAAGCTGGTCTTTATTGCTCAGCTGATGGGTCCAGAAGGCTCCAGTTTTTGCCGCGATGATGCGGGCGGCTTCGATCATGTCCCGGGTTAGTTTCTCCGTCATGCCCCCGCTCTCGCTGGGCACGATTTGAAGCCTGGCCCCCAGAATTTTCATATGATCGAGTTTTTCCCGGGCGAAGGCGTCCGAAGTCACGATATGCAGGGGATATCCCTTCACCGCGCAGATTAGAGACAGGGACACGCCGGTGCTGCCGCCGGTATATTCGACGACCGAACCACCCGCGGTGAGACGTCCGTCCGCCTCTGCCGCTTCGATCATGGCAAGCGCCATCCGGTCCTTCATGCTGCCTGTGGGGTTCTCGTTTTCCAGTTTGAGCAGGATGCGGGCGCCGTTCTCGGGCACGATGTTGCGCAACGCCAATAAAGAGGTGTTGCCGATGCAATGCAGGATGTCCGGCTGCAATTCATTCATGATGCCTGTCCCCATTCGTATCGGCGAAAACCCCCACCCGAGCAAAACCGGCTCGGGTGGGCCACCCTCAATCGCCGGCGCTACACCGGCACGGTCTCCATTTCCTTCGCCTCTTTCTGAAGACTTTCAAACAGAATGCTCGACAGATAGCGCTCTCCGAAATCCGGGATCACCACCACGATCAGCTTGCCGGCATTCTCCGCCCGCTCAGCCACACGCACGGCGGCGACGACGGCGGCGCCGGACGAGATCCCCACCAGCAGTCCCTCCTCACGTGCCAGCCGGCGGGCCATAGCGACGGAATCGTCATTGTTGACGGTCACGATCTCGTCGATCATGTCGGTGCGGAGAATCTCAGGGACGAATCCCGCGCCGATACCCTGGGTCTTGTGCGGCCCCGGCTGTCCGCCGGAGAGCACGGGACTCTCCGAGGGCTCGACGGCGACGATGCGGAAGCCCGGCTTTTTCGGCTTGATGTATTCGCCGACGCCGGTCAGCGTGCCGCCCGTGCCCACGCCGGAGACGAGAATGTCAACCTTGCCATCGGTGTCGTTCCAGATCTCCGGCCCGGTGGTCTCGCGATGGATCTTCGGATTTGCGGGATTGGCGAACTGCTGGGGCATGAAACCGCCGGGCGTGGCCGCCAGGATTTCTTCGGCCTTGGCCATCGTGCCGCGCATACCTTTGATGCCCGGCGTCAGCACCAGCTCGGCGCCAAAGGCCCGCAGCAGCACCCGGCGTTCCAGACTCATGGAGTCGGGCATGGTCAGGATGAGCCGGTAGCCGCGGACGGCGGCCACGAAGGCCAGCCCGATTCCGGTATTGCCGCTGGTGGGCTCCACCAGCACCGTCTTGCCGGGCGTGATCTTCCCCTGGCGCTCGGCCTCGTCGATCATGCTGACGCCGATCCGGTCCTTCACGCTGTGGCAGGGATTGAAGCTCTCCAGCTTGGCCGCGACCGCCGCCTTCGCGCCGCGTGTGACCGCGTTCAGGTAAACCAGGGGCGTGCGCCCGATGAGTTCGGTGATGTCCTTGGCGATGTTCACTGTGAGTCCTCTCCCGTCGTGAGTTAAACCGCCGACATGATAAAACCAAAGGACCACGGAGGCACGGAGATACTAAGAACGGGCGCAGGCCGCTGCGGGCGGGTATCACCATATATATCGGTCTGGCTACACGCTCGTTGGATTCGATCTTGTCAGCTGACTCGTATCAGGGCACGGCTTTCAGCCGTGCCGCTACAATGCCGGACTTACGCCGGCTTTAAGCCGCTGAGAGGAGCATGCCCCAGGGGCTAGAAGCCCCCTGCTTGAGTCGCCACGAATCGGCACGGCTGAAAGCCGTGCCCTGATACGAAACTTGTGTTGGTCTGGAGAACTGACTTATTGGAGTGTCGGACGGTGGAACTGGAGGACGATCTCCAGGTCGGATTCGACCGCTTGGCCGTTCAAGCTGGCCGGCTTGTAGCGCCACTGCTTGACGGCGGCGATGGTGGTGTCGCGGAACAGATCGTTACCGCTCACCCACTTCAGGTTACCCACCGTCCCGGCCTTGGTGATGGTCGCTTTCAGCACCACCTTGCCGGAGATCTGCAGGCGGCGAGCCGCTTCCGGATACAGCGGCTCTACCCGGTGACTCAGTTGTGCCGCCACTATGCGCGACACCGGCGCGGCGACGGCCGCGGGCGTGGGCTTGACCAGGGCCGTGGGCAGCTCCGGGGTGGAGAGGGCGAGCTGCGGCGCCTGGGCCTCGGGTACCTGCCTGGTTCGGGATGCGGCGGTTGCTGCCGGCCGGCGCGCCGCTCCGGCGGCTTCGACCACAGGTTGCGGGCTGCGCCGGATGGTCACATCCGCATCCAAAGCCGGCGCTACTCTGACCGGCGCCGGGACAACGTCAGCCATCGGCGGGGGACGGAACGGGCTGTGCTTGGGGTCGGCGAGTGCGGGTTCGGGCGGCTTCGCCTCCTGCGCCGGCTCGGGTTCCGGAGCGGCAGTCGCCTGCGGCTCCGGCGCCGCCGCGGCGGGAGCCGGCTTCGTCGTACTGGCGTTTCTTGCCTCGTGCAAACGCCAGCCTGCAACCGCGATGACAGCGAAGATGGCCAGAACCGCTGTCGGAAGCAACCAGCGGCGATGCGGACTCGAATCGGCCTCCAAGCCCCCGAACGTGAATGTGTCGGCTGCGCTGGAATCAGCAGTGGACGTGGTTGCGGGCTGCTTGACGAGCGTGAGCCGGGCGGAACCAGAGTTCCCAGCCAAGGCGGTTTTGGTTTGCTGGGATGGCGGCCCTGGATCCATGGCGGCCGGCAGAATCTCATCTTTCTTGCGAGGCGCCTCGAACAGGTCTGAGACGTTGTCGCGCGGCGTGGCGCGCCCAGGAGCCTTGGACGGGGCAGCCGTCGCCGCGGATGCGCTGAAACTCGGCATCACGGGCGCGGCGGGCTCTGTCTGGGCCGGCGGCGCGGCCGGCTCCTGCACCACGGTCGTTACCGCCGCCGTGTCCACTAGCGGCGCGACGGGCGCCTGCGCAACGGCTGCCGCGCGCGCCCAGTCGGGAGCGGCTTCGACGGCCTGGGGGAGGGGCTGAACCGGATTGGGGTCATCCAGAAGCTCGACGATGACCTCCGAAAGTGTGGTGAGGATAAGGAGGTGCTTGTCGGCAAAGGCGTTGGGAGTGTCGGAGAAGGCGGCGATCACCCCGATCACCTTCAGCCCGCGGCGGACAGGAGCGGCGGCGATGGCGCTGATCCCCAGCGCGCGGCAAGCTTCGGGATCGACCCGCGGATCGCTCTGGGCATCGTCGCAGCGCAGCGGCTCGCCGCTCCGCACGCACAGCCCGGTGAAGCTGTGCTCGAGGCTGAGCTGGGCGCCCACCTCGGGCGCGCTGGTGCCCCAGTTGGCGCGGCAGACCATCTCCTGGCCTTCGGTCAGCGCGATGGCGACGCCGCTGGAGCCGGTGAAATTCTGCGCGCGGATGGCCACCGCCAGCAGCTTCTCCGCCAGCGGGGTGTGCGCTCCGAACTCCGGCGCGGTGCGCGCCTGCTCCAGTTCCGACGTCACTGGCCCCTGGGCCGAACCCATTCCCGACTTCTCCCGTCAAGATACTGTTGGGTGGCAACATCGTAACAAGTAGGCGATAGGAAAGACATGACCAAAAGGGCTCCCTCCCCCACCTACGGACGGTGCACCTCGGTCATGTCCCAGAGCGGGCCGAGCGCGCTTATAGTCAGCAGTGAGGCGGCCATGAAAAATATCCAAGACGTTCTGCGCGACAAGGAAGCCGAGATCGAGAAGCTGACCCGCGAAATCAAGCTGCTGCGCGTTGCGGCGCGCATTCTGGACGATGAAGGCCCCTCCGGGCGAGTCCCGGAACCCATTCAGCGCCACGTCGATATGGCGGCCGTGAGTCTGGAGGAGCCGGTGCTGGATCTCCTGCCGGTGGCGGGACCGGCCAACGGCGATTCCTCGAGCAGCAAGCGCCGGCCTTAGCTCGACGCCAGCCAGTCAGCGGCGGAGACCCTCCCCCACTTCTTCCTTCGCCGTGCCCGCCTAGCGCCCGCCTTCCTGTAGGGTGCGGCGCAGAAACGCCACCGTCTTCGTCCAGGCTTGGGCCGCGTCGTCCGCTCGATACCCGGTCTTGTTGCCGGGATTCTCGAAGGCATGCCCGGCGTCGGGGAAGATCACGACCTCGATGGGCTTGCCCAGCTGCTTCATCTGCTGTTCGAAGTTGCGCACGTCGCTGACCGGGATGCCGCGGTCCTGCCCGCCGAAGATGCCCAGGATGGAGACGTGGATCTTCTTCAAGCTGTCCGGCGAGGTGGCCAGGTGTCCGTAGTTGATCACGGTGGCCGCCAGTCGCGGGTCTGCGAGCGCCAAGTCCAGCGAATAGCCTCCGCCTCCGGCGGACCACTTGTGACCCCAATGCCATTCGCATTGAGCGATTCGACAGCAAAGATATGCTGGAATGCTCACGTTGTGCCACTTTGTGTCATCTCCCCATAAGAAGGATCGGCGTATTCCCACTGGACACCTGACTGCGCAACTAGGAACTCTGTCACTCTTTGTAACTCCACATTAGGCGGCACATTGACGGAGATCATGCGTGGCTGCATTCCCTCGTAGCTGCACCCGAGCTCCCTCATTTTTTCTAGGAGGACTTGTGCAGGTTCGTCGGCAGTTCGAAACTCATGAAAGACAATCCGAAGAGTTCGGTTGCCAGACTTCTTCACGCAGCGCACATATTCTAGCAACTCATCTTCACTCGGTTTGGCTTCGATTATGTCCCCCCAGGATACGCCATAGGCGAAAAACGGGCTATTTTCCAGTCTATAGAGGTTGTGATTTATAGGCGACGCCCAGAGCGTTTCCGAGTCCCCCAAGTGTGGTCCGTGGAGCCGAACCTTTACCATTCCGCTCCCATTCATATTATGAATCATAACCGTTATTCCGACTTCTCGGGTTGTTGTTGTTGCTGCTGCTGGAATTGTTGCTGCTGCTGTTGATCACGGCGTATGGCCGCCGGGTCAGGCTGCGTATACTCCTGCGTCGTCTGTGTTCCTTTGTCAAGATTGCACGTCCGACAAGTATTTTGCGCATTGTCTATTGTGTTGTCACCACCGCGCGACTTAGGGATAGAATGGTCGATATTGCTCTGGTCTGGTCCTGGCTCGCGAGTCGTCTTCTTGCCACAGAACACACAGTTTTCACTCTCCTCCCGAGCCTTATCTTTGGTACTTTCAGAAAAAGGTCTTCCAGCGTTGTTTGGGTTTGCACTTCCTGGTTTTGGCTTAGCTTCGGCATTTTCTGACTGGAGCAAACCGCCAATCGCGCTTGCAGCGGCATGGGCGGCTTCGCTGAGACTCCGTTGAGTTTCCGGCTGGCTCAAGTAGTAGTAGGTGCCTATTGCAAGAAAGCCGACCGCCCCGACCACAAGAATGGTCGCATCGTCAACCCCAGCGACGTGACCCTTCGGGTCTGTCTTCGATAATGGATTATTGCCGACAAATCCGTAGAGATTAAGGCTCTGCGGATCACCGAAACTCGCGTAGGGCACATTGGTGGGGACTGCCTCCCAGTCAGGAGTCAAGAAACGCCCCGTGGTGCTTCCGTAATACCGTGCTCCGAAGTAGTCGAGGTTGGATTCGGAATCCCGTTCTTTGCCGGTGAAGTGGGTCGTTCCTGGGTTCGGGGAAGACGAGCCTTCGCCGAAGGGCAGGTTTGTCCAGGTCGAGTAAATGCTGCCGTTCGGGTTGGTGCGCACCCGCTCATTGCCCAGCCAATCCGCGAAGGTGAAATAGGTGCTGCCGCCGGTGCCGCCCATGTACGTGGCCAGGTGCCGCCCGCCCGCGTACACCTCGCCACGATTCCAGCCTCCCGCCGACGACACCTCCGCGACCACGTGTCCAGCCAAGTCGTAGATGTAGTCCACCGTTCCCCCGGCCGTCGTCTTGCGAATGCGCCGTCCCTCGGCATCATAGAAGTAATTGGGAGTGCCGGGCGGAGTTCCGTTGCTTCCGCCCGTCAGGGTGCCGCCCGTGGGCGTGGCGGCAAACGACGGCTGGGTGAAATCCCTGGTGTCGTACGTCACCGAGGTCGAAAACCCATAATTGCTGCCGCTGCCCACCTGCTTGCTGGTGAAGGTAATCGTCGCTCCTCCACTGGCCGTGACCGGGGACGCCGGGTCGCCGTTAAAGGCGTTGATGAAGCTGCTGGCAATGCCAGAGGCCGTGCTGAACTGCGAGAAAGGGACGGCTTGACGGTAACCGTTCACGGTGATACTCACCGAACCGTAATCGTAGATCCACGGGCAGCTCTGGGGTGACACACCCTGCTCCACCTGGGGGGACGAACTCCGACCCACCGGCGCCAGGCAGTTGTTTTTCCTTTGTTCCGCGCCCGAGATCGTAACCGTCCCCCTACCGGGGGTTGCCGGACTTCCTGGACTCACGTCGACGCCAGTCAAGCGGCTTTCGTCGTCATACATGTAGCTGTGAAATCCGTCATTCGTGACGTTCCCGGCGGCGTCGTAGGCGACCCCGCTTCCGGAGGCAATGTGGTTGTTCGCGTCGAACGCTAGCTGGCTGGATTGCGGTCCATTCTGGTGCCAGCGGTTGCCAAAGCGATCGTAATCGTAGCTGTACGCCTGGACGCCAGTTTGGGTAGAGGTCTTCAGCCGGTTAAAATCATCGTAGGTGTAGGTCCAGTTGCCGTTCACGCTGTCATTGGCCGCCAGGATGTCCCCGTTCGGCGCGTACCCGTTCGTCGAAGGGATGGTCACATTATAGACTGCACCTACAGCGATGGAAGCCAGTCTCAGTCGGGAATCGTAGCTTCGGGTCTCGTTCAGGCCGTTCCCAAGCGCAGTCGAAAGCAGAGCCCCTGCCGAATTGTAGTGAGCGCCGGAAAACAGCGTTCCCGGATGATTGGAATCCGAGAGACTGCTGGTCAACGAGGTGAGACGAGGAGCCACGCTGTACAAGTACGTGAGGGTTGTCCCCATTCCGTTGGTCGCCGTAATAATCCCGCCCGCTGCCTTGAGCGGTGCGCAACTCGAGCAGGTGTCGGCTTACCTCGATCTGCTGCTGCGCTGGAATGCCCGCATCAACCTGACCGCGGTGCGCGACCCGGAAAGCATCGTGACACGGCACTTCGGCGAGTCCTTCTTTCGTGAGCCGTCACGTATCAGGGCACGAGTTTACTCGTGCCGCCACGCGTCCCTATGATTCGGGCTTTAGCCCCTGAGGAACCTCGTAGCAGGGGCTAAAGCCCATTACCTTCTTCGCCTTTCGGCACGACTAGAAGTCGTGCCCTGACACGTGTTGCCTCACGAGGCATGACGGGGGCTAAAGCCCATTACCTTCTTCGCCTTTCGGCACGACTAGAAGCCGTGCCCTGAGACGTGTTGCCTCACGAGACATTTCGGGGGCCAAGCCGATTCTATTCTGCCGCCGTTTCTTCAATCGCCGCCCGGGCCGGCCCGCTTCCCTCAACCCGGAAAGCATGGTCACGCGACGCTTCGGCGGGCACGACTTCAGTGCCGTCGCGGTTAGAACATTTTCGTGATCGATCACGTGTCAGGGCACGAGTTTACTCGTGCCGCCACTCGTCCCTATGATTCCGGCTTTAGCCCCTGAGCGTTTCAGTTTCTTGAAATATGCGGAGCCGTACGGGTACTCTTCAGGCGTGTTCGCCAGTCCCGCCCTTACCGGGTTGTTGTAAATGTACTCTTGATGGGTGCTGAAGCTGGCCTCGTCTGTAATCCGCACATCAGAGAAACCTCGTTGCCAGATCTCACCCGTGAACCCCAGTTCTTTCTTGGCACGGTATGAGAAGTTGCCTTTGATCAATTGCATGGCTTTTTCAATACTCATTGTCCCGTCAACAGTAAGGAGTAGGTGAATATGGTTGCGCATGACCACGAAATCGTGGACCTTGATTTTTCCTGCGAGCGTGTAGGAGCGAAGCACGTCGATGAACAGTTGGGCCATGCGATCCGTCTGGAACAGCGACCTGCCGCCGGCCGTTCTCGTAGTCGCGAAAAAGGTCCGCAATTGTCCCTTCGATTCACGCGGATCTGACGGCCTGGATGGTTTCGACATAGCAGGGGCTAAAGCCCGTTACTTTCTTCGCCTTTTCGGCACGACTAGAAGTCGTGCCCTGACACGTGTTGCCTCACGAGGCATTATGGGGGCGAAGGCGATTCTATTCCGCCGCCGTTTCGGATGCTAGCTTGCAACGTCAAGCCCGAACCGCGAAACTTACCCCGTGGACTCCCGCCGCATCGCCGACCTGCTCGCGCCCTTTCTCCAAGCGCCACCCGGCCCGCCCGCATCGCTCACTCCTGCGCAACTGGCGCAGGTCTCGGCTTACCTTGATCTGCTGCTGCGCTGGAATGCCCGCATCAACCTCACCGCGGTGCGCGACCCGGAAAGTATCGTGACACGGCACTTCGGCGAGTCCTTCTTCGCCGCCCGCCAGTTCTTCCCCGCCGGTGCCGGCCTCCGCGCCATTGACCTGGGCTCCGGCGCCGGGTTCCCCGGACTGCCCCTGAAGATCTTCGCGCCTGGCCTCGCGCTCACGCTCATCGAGTCCAGCCAGAAGAAGGCGGCCTTTCTCAAAGAGGCGGTGCGCACACTCGCATTGACGGGCATCGATGTATTCGCCGGCCGCGCCGAGGACTTTGCCGCGACCGCTGACCTCGTCACCCTGCGCGCCGTCGAGCGCTACGAGCGCGCGCTCGATACCGCCGCCCGCCTGGTCGCACCCGGTGGCCGCCTCGCGCTGTTGATCGGATCTCCCCAGGCCGCGCGCACGCCTCCATTGCTCCCGGCGTTCTCCTGGCAAGCGCCCATTCCGATTCCGCAATCGTCCGCGCGCGTCCTCTTAGTAGGCACGTATACACTTGGTTAATATTTTACAAGGTAACTAGTGGGAGAGTGTTCGCAATTTCGGCCTTGCGAAGGCGCGTGCGCACGCGTCCTTGAGCGCTTTCTTTGCCTGAAGTGGGAGACAGCCGCATTCTGTGCTGCGTAGGCCGCAGAGTTGTCGGGATAGATTCCTCCACGTGCCTCAGCCGGCACGAATCACAAATCTAAGAAGTGGGAACGCACTCACGCCAGCGCGCGCGTTTCAGCCTCGGGACTTCATCGGAATCGTTTTGTTCATGCCGTGGAGTGGGACGAATCATGATTTCTGCGTCCGAACTGTTTCTCTGCATGGTTCCGCAGCGACATCGCGAACCAAACTAGTAATAGGTGGGCGCGGATTGCTGATTTCAGGCCCGACATTGAGCCGCACAGGAAGGAATCATCACTCAGCCAAGCTTGCAGTGGGACAAGATTCGAAAAAACAGCAGCTCTTGTTTTGCTGCGTGTTCCGACAGTCGTGGGAGAAATTGTTCCACGTGGAACATCATCGCTCGGGTACTCGCGACTCGGAACCAGGGGTACTCGCAACTCGGTACTTCGCATTGTTCCACGTGGAACATTTGCACAGAATTCTTCCTTTCGCACAGCAGTTTGAGGTTGAGTCCGACGTGCGACCTAGCGTAGTCTCGTTTTGCCAGCCGATTCTCTGCAATCGACAATGGGTCGTGTAATCGCGGTAGCCAACCAGAAGGGCGGGGTGGGCAAGACCACCACTGCCATCAACTTGGCGGCGTCGCTGGCAGCCGCTGAAGTTCCAACTCTGCTCATCGACTGCGATCCGCAGTCCAACTCCACCAGCGGCCTCGGTTTCGCGCGCGACGCCGACCGGCTCAACACCTACGACCTGCTCATGGGCGGAGCTGCTGCGGCCGACGCGCTGCAGCCCACGGGAGTCGAGACCCTATGGGCGATCCCGGCGCACAGGAACCTAATCGGCGCCAACCTCGAGCTGGTCACGGCCGAGCGCCGCGAGTACCGCCTGCGCGACGCGCTGGCGCCCATCCGCGACCGCTTCCAGTTCATGGTCGTGGACTGCCCGCCGGCGCTCGATCTCCTGACGCTCAACGCTCTGGTCGCCGCCGACTCGGTGCTGATCCCGATGCAGGCGGAATACTTCGCGCTCGAGGGCGTCAGCGAGTTGCTCGACACCATGGAGCGCATCCGCCAGGGACTCAACCCGGGCCTGGAGATCGAGGGCGTGGTGCTGACCATGTTCGACGAGCGCACCAATCTCGCGCAGCAGGTCGCCGGCGAGCTGCGAAATTTCTTCGGGGAGAAGTTGTTCGCGGCCACCATCCCGCGCAACGTGCGCCTGGCCGAAGCTCCCAGCCACGGCAAGCCGGCGCTGCTCTATGACGTCCGATCGAAGGGCGCGGAAAGCTACATCCGCTTGGCGAAGGAGATCATGGATCACGTTGCGCGAGTCGCCGCGCCGGACCTCCAGCCCGAAGCAGCCGACATCCAGCCAGCGCGTGTAACCACGATCGAATTGCAAGTCGAGACTGCCGAGCCCGCAGGCGTCGCCGGCGAGCGGGAAGACTGATGTGTTTTTTCGCCGCGGATAAACTCCGATGAACGCGGATCAATGAGAATCGTGAAAAGAAAAAAATCATGAGTACCACACCGGACACTATGACCACCATCGACCCCAAACGCAAAGCCCTGGGACGCGGCCTGGAATCGCTGCTGCCGCGGACCGCACCCACGCCTTCTCCTGACGCGGCTTCGGCGCCTTCGCCGGTCGCGGATCCTTCCAGTGAAGGCGTGCGCGAGATCCCGCTCGAGCTCATCGACCCCAACCCTTACCAGACGCGCACTCACCTGGACGAGGCCGCGCTGGAGGAGCTGGCGGCGTCCATCCGGTCGAGCGGGGTGGTGCAACCTATCGTAGTACGATATATAGATGGCGGTCGATATCAGCTCATCGCCGGACAGCGCCGCTGGGCCGCCTCCGGGCGCGCGGGGAAGACGACTATCCCGGCCGTGGTGCGCCAGGTCTCCAACGAGCAGGCCCTGGAGATGACCATCATCGAGAACCTGCAGCGCGAGGACCTGAACCCCATGGAGCAGGCGCGCGCCTTCGAGCGCCTGTCCAACGAGTTCGGCCTGACCCAGGAGCAGATGGCGCAGCGCACCGGCAAGGACCGGGCCTCCATCTCCAACTTCATGCGCCTGCTGCGGATGCCGCTGGCGGTGCAGGCGCAGATCTCGACCGGCGGCCTCACCATGGGCCACGCCAAGGCGCTGATGATGCTCGATTCGGAAGAGCTGGTGCTGAAGATGGCCGAGCGCGTGGTGAAGGAGGCGCTCTCCGTCCGCCAGACCGAGCAGAAGGTGCACGAGTGGATGACCCCGACCGGCCCCAAGCCGGAGGCGGACAGGCGCCCGAGCGATCCCAACGTGCGCGCCCTGGAGCGCGAACTGGAGGGCCTGCTGGGCATGCGCGTCCGCATCCAGGACCGCGGCGGCCGGGGGAAGATCACGTTTGAGTACGGGTCGCTCGAGCAGTTCGACTCGGTGGTGGAGAGGCTGAAGAGGTAGCCCCCGGGAGGCCGTGCATAGGAGCCTGTTCCGATTTCAGAACACTTCTGCGTTAGGGGTTGACAGACTACGGCTAGCGATTAGGCTTGTCCAAAGCCGATGCAACCTGCTGCAACATCCCCAAACGGCGCTCGGCCGATTCTCCGCTGGGCTGGCGGTAAGACCAGGCTCCTACGAGAACTCCTTGCAACGGTTCCGCGCGACCTCCTTGCGAGGACCTACAGGGAACCGTTCCTGGGTGGGGCGTCCTTGTTCTTCGCGCTGCATCCGCAGAAGGCGTTCCTAAGTGACGCCAATCCACATTTGATTTCTTGTTACGCGCAGGTACGAGATCGACATGAGCAGGTCTATCGGTACCTGGTTGAGCACTCGAAGAGGACATGCCAAGCTTATTACTACCGGGTCAGAGAAGAGTACAACTGCGCTAGCATGTCAGACTCCACAGCGCAGGCTGCTCGCTTTATCTACCTGAACAAGACCTGCTTCAACGGCATCTTTCGGGTTAATACGTCGGGCGAGTTCAATGTACCGTATGGCTGGAAGGAACCGCCTGCCCTTCCCGGCCGGCGTGAGCTGAAGTCGGCGAGCGCCGCCCTGCAAACCGCAGTGCTGTCCATAGAGACCTTTGAGGGCTCATTGCAAAAAGCAATGAAAGGCGACTTCATTTACCTCGACCCGCCATACCCGCCGCTGAACGGCACTGCGTATTTTACCCACTACACGATGGACCGATTTTCAACCCGAGATCAAGAGCGTCTCGCCTCGTGTTTCAGGGCTTTGGATAAGTTGGGGTGCGCAATCGTGGTTTCGAACGCGGACACGCCAAGCATCCGGAAACTCTACAAGGGTTATGAATGGAAGTCTCTGCCCGTGATCCGTGTGCTCACGTGCAAGCAAAGGTTCAGTGTCCGGGAACTGCTTATTACGAACTTCGATGTACGTGCCGGAGCCAGTTCAAATGCCTAAACGAGACATACCCGCGATCCGAGTACACCAATGGCTCAAAGACTGGGACAGAGTGCAGTACAGCCCGAAAGCCTTTCGCGCACGGCCAGATCCCTACTTTTACGTCTTCTGCCTGCCGGCTTCAGACCTGAAGGCGCTTTCGGGTATTTACGCGAGGACAACAGCAGGCGGACTCGCACGAGCACAGGACTTGGGGATTCAGCGTAGGCACGATCAGTCTCGTTCCGACAGGATCCGAGAGTTTGTTCAGTATGGCTACCCATGGTCCGATTTGAGCGCACGGAAACGGGCTTCTGGAGAATTCGATGATCTTCGAAAGCCAGGTTGGCTGCCCACTGCGATTGTCGTCAACATTCTGAAAGCTGGTGACCGCCGGAAAGGCGCTGCAGTTGCCAATAACGATCTGGTTGCGATCACAAATGCGAATCAGGAACCACGCGTGATCCTCCCGAAGAACTTTAGCGGCCCGAAGTGGCGGCCAACAGGGATACCACCCGTCGAGGTAATTGATGGGCAGCATCGACTGTGGGCGTTTGAAGAACGTCTGATCGGGGAGCACTTCGAGGTACCGGTGGTCGCATTTAACGGACTGGACATCAGCTGGCAGGCGTATTTGTTCTGGAGCATCAACATCACTCCTAAGCGAATAAATGCAAGCCTGGCTTTTGATCTGTATCCGCTACTCCGGACCGAAGATTGGCTCGATCGTCTGGAGGGGCATCCGATCTATCGCGAAACACGCGCCCAAGAGTTGACCGAGGCACTTTGGTCCCACCCTGACAGCCCTTGGTATCACCGAATAAACATGCTTGGCGAAAAGGGCCTGGATGCGCCAATGGTGACGCAGGCCGCATGGATCAGATCCCTCATGGGTACGTATGTTCGCGCTGGCCGGCCACCTCTTGGGGGTCTTTTTGGCGGAGCCATAAGCGGAACGGGAGAGGTGTTGCCTTGGAGCCGCGCGCAACAGGCTGCGTTCCTGATTCTCATGGGTCAAAGGCTCCAAAGCGCGGTTACCGGAACGAAGCATGCTTGGGCTGAAGCTCTGCGGAGATCCGAACAGCCCAGGGTTGTCGCGGATAAACGATTCGACCCTGCATTTGCGGGAGGGCACACGCTGTTGAATACGGATCAAGGTATAAGAGGACTACTACAAGTAACGAACGACGCATGTTTCGTCCGTGCACAGCATCTGGGACTTGAAAGGTGGCGCACTGAGGACAACGGAGCAGCCGCCGACGAGGAAGCGGTCTCCAGGGCATTGAAGTCGCTTCGTAAAGAGCCTGCTGAACAATTCCTGGATGACATGGGACGCCGGTTGGCAGCCTACGATTGGCGCACCGCTGCTGCGGAAGGATTAACGGAGCAACAGAAACGCGAAAGGCTTGTATTTCGCGGGAGCGGCGGCTATTCCGAGCTCCGCAAGCAGCTATTGAAGCACTGTTCATCCGGGACCGGTGACGTGGCTAAGGCTGCCCAGCAAGTGCTAAAGCACTTCGAGTGACGGCGATGTCGCTAAGCAACAATCAGAAGCAAGTTGTCGACGCAGCATCACGATCGGCAATTCATGACGCGTTCGGCCGTCTGCTCCGTCACGCGAGGAAAGGACGTTGGGTCGGAATCAATAACCGATATGTTCGCAGCGCAGTCAAAATTATTCAACGCGACTCGCGACCTCCTCGGACAATCAATTCGCTTCATCTAGCCGAGTACATAGCGGCTTCAGGTCCCATTCACTGCATGGACGGCTGGAGTCTCTTGGCCGGAGCCTTAGATGCGAACGCGCGAGGGGATGGCGATGCAGCGCGGCATTTCGCATACTACGCGGAACTTCGTGCCGCAATGTCGCTGCTTGCAGCCGAAGGGGTCGGAATTTTTTCGGATCAGCACTTCGTAGCTGATGGTTCCGGGGCGTGCCAGCGCCTGCCTCAGAACTTGGGCACACATAAGGCAGCATGGTTCATCCTTGAATATTGGGCGGGGCTCACTCGGGCAGTGGATTTACTGACCAGCCTCGTCGAGCCGGTCGGCATATCTGTCGGGCAATGGCTCGATGCATTCGGCGTTCGTCTGAGACCCGTCGCAGCGAACTGGCTGCGTTCCTGGGGTTTGGATCTAAGCCGCTTAACCAACGATCGAGATGCCCGGAACGAAGCCAGCTACCGTCCTTCCTCACTGTTAACTCGTGCGCCCGTACGGCCGCCGCATTCCTTTGCGTTTGTGCGAAGCCTTTGGACTGTTTGCGAACCCTCAATCCCCCGGCGCTTCGAGAACATCGATCGTCATTTACTTCGCCTCAGCCTAGAAAAGGGGTATACCGCCACGTTCCGCTCAACACCCACGACGAACGCCGCAGACTATCGTGGGCGGATCGTCGCTGCGTTGGGCAGGCTGGGACTTCGAAACGGTCAGATGGACAATTGGGTTGCCTTTCTCACCCGCGCATCTAGTCCTGACACGCCTATCCTTCTTCAGCAGGCGGCCGGCACGGCGGGAGTTTATTCGCCTGAGCATCACCTCCAGGTAATCGCGCGCGCGTCATTGCTGCTGAGAGTCGCGACTGGTGCCGCAGCACGGCACCTTCGCGAGAGTGGATTCGACCAGGCAACCATGGAGTTTTGGTGGCAGCCTTTCGGCGAGAATCGTGGGTTTTGGGAGAACGGAGGCGAGCCCGTGGGCTTAGTAGATCTTTGGGCCGACATTGAAGGTGCGATTGCGGACAGTACGGCATGGTTCGGCGGTGCTGGCCCGGACCCAAGTCTTGCACGCTGGAGGGCAAATCAGGCCCGCTCCGTCTCGACCCTTGCTGAATGCGAGCGGATAGGCCTATGGGGGTTGGGAATGTAGGACGGCTGGCCCACCCACGCGATACGCGCGATTCATGCCTCGGGATGCGTGCCAAAGTGAGCTTTGGGTGCGCCATCCTTGGCCGCTTTCGCCAAGGGTGGGGCGGCTGGGGGTCACGGTTCGCCTCGCGACAGTCAGATGAAGTCCCATCCAGATGTCCGGTAAGCCGTCACGGTTCGCAGCGCCGAAAACGCAAGCCGCGCTAGCGGCGACATTTGGGTTAGCCCCGGGCGGGGTATGCCGTGCCTACGGCACTCGCGGGGTTAATGGAACGCTTACCCAGCACTGCCGTGCTGGGCTAACCTATGCCGGGCCTACGGCCCTTTTGGGCCGGGCCCTTCGACTTCGCTCAGGGCAGGCTCTACGGCCCTTTGGGTTCCTCATGCTGAAGCTATGAAGGGCCCTTCGCGAAAGCTCCCTCGCTACGCTCGGGATTTCGGCAGCGGGCTCGGACGCCCGCTAAACGCCTCAACTTCGACTTCGCTCAGGGCAGGCTCTACGGGCGCCTTTGGGTTCCTCATGCTGAAGCTATGAAGGGCCCTTTGCGAAAGCTCCCTCGCTGCGCTCGGGATTTCGCCGGCTCGGACGCCCGCTAAACGCCTCAACTTCGACTTCGCTCAGGGCAGGCTCTACGGCCCTGTTTCCGTCCGCTAAAGGGGAACGTCTGGTCACGAATCGAACCGCCAACCACCGTCCAGGGGTATGCTTTGCCGCTAGTGTAAGGCCCGTAGGGCCGCGATACGTTAGCCCACCACGGCAGTGGTGGGTACAGATGCCCGATGAGGAGCGAGTCCCGTTAGGGACGGCATACCATGCCCCACTCATACGCCAACAACCTCTTGCACGTGGTGTTCAGCACGCGCGAACGAAAGCCAACCATCCCGGCCGCATCGTTTGCCGAGCTGTGGGCCGTCCTGGCCGGCATCGGTCGGAATCACCGCCTGACGGTGATTAAGATCGGCGGCATGGCAGAACATGCCCACCTCCTGTTCGCCCTGCCGGCGGATGTGACCCTGGCCCACGCCGTGCAGGTCTTCAAGGCAAACTCATTCGCGGTGGATGCGCGAGCGCGTGCCGAAGTTCGCATGGCAGGAGGGCTATGCGGCCTTCAGCGTCAGTGCATCTGGTGTGGGCGCGGTCAAGAAATACATCGAGAACCAGCCGGAGCATCACAAGCGGCGGTCGTTCGAAGAGGAATTCCTGGCGTTGTTGAAGAAATGCGGCGTGGCTTACGATCCGAAGTTCGTGTTCGGATGATATGCCGTGCCCCTTCGACTTCGCTCAGGGCAGGCTCTACGGCACTCGCTCCTGATCTGGGATCCGTACCCACCACTGCCGTGGTGGGCTAACGTATGACGGGCCCTTCGACTTCGCTCAGGGCAGGCTCTACGGCCCTCTTCCCAGCCCGTCACCACGTGAAACTTGGCCGTTTGGGCCTGGGTGCGTGCGTCCTTCTGGGTACTTGTCCGCGGCGGTGGGCGAATGGTATTCACGAGTTGCGCCCAAAAGGGAAAAAACCTCATGAGATCTCTGCGTGTTGTGGCCATGCTTGCTGCGGCCGTGGTTGCTCTTGCCTGCTTCTCCTCTCCACCTGCGGAAGCCCCCACCGGTTTCGACAACAAAAGCAACGGGATGGTGGACGACCTGACGCACCAGACCGATCAGGGCAAGTTCGACGAGATCGAAGGCGTCAGCGACGGCCTCGGTCCTTTATATAACGCGCAGTCCTGCCGGGAATGTCACCAGAGCCCGACCTCGGGCGGCGGCAGCCAGGTCACCGAGCTGCGGGTCGGCCATGAGGGGCCGGATCATCGGTTCATGAATCCCGAGATCCCCATCAACCGTGGCGCCGAGGTCATCACCGGACGCACCCTGGTGAACGATCGCGCCATCTGTCCCAACGCGGCCTTCCCCACCACCGAAATTCAGGAGCGGGTGCCCGAGACCGAGACCATCCGCACCACGCGAGTGTCCCTGAATCTCCTGGGCGATGGCTTTGTGGAGGCGGTGGCCGATCAGACCCTGGTGGACCTGGCCCACAAGCAATGCAAAGACTCACACCACAAGATTTGCGGGCAGGTGATTTATGTCCCCATCGTGGAAGCGCCCCCGCAGACCGGCGTGGGCCGGTTCGGGTGGAAGGATCAGCACGCCAGCCTGCTCTCCTTTTCCGGGGACGCGTACCTGAACGAGATGGGCATCACCACGCGCCTGTTCCCCGACGAGGTGACCAAGCTGTGCAACACCGCGTCCGAGCCCAACGATACGCCCGATCCCGATGGGCTGGACGACCTGGACCACTTCGCGCGCTTCATCCGCGCCAGCAAGGCGCCGGCGCGGGATGCGCAACTGGCGGCGACACCGGCAGCCACGCGCGGGTCCGAGCTGTTCGACAAGGTGGGCTGCTCGACCTGCCACGTGCGGTCGATGACCACGGCGCCGTCGGGAACCGCGATCAATGGCGGCAAATTCACCATCCCCGACGCCCTGGGAGGGAAGACCTTCCACCCGTATTCGGATTTTCTGCTGCACAACGTGGGGACGGGGGATGGGATCGTCGTGCCCATGGTCGAGCATTACGGCCGGAAGATGTACGAGATCAAGTGGAAGAATTTTTCGGCCGAGGACTTCCACAGCGCCCGGTTCAAGGTGCGAACCGCGCCGTTGTGGGGCGTCCGGCTGCGCAGCCGGCTGATGCATGACGGGACCACGGTGACCCTGCGCGATGCCGTCACGCGCCACGCCGGCGAAGCTGCGGAGGTGAGGCACCACTTCGAGAAACTGTCGCACGCCGATCAGGAGGCCATCCTCCAATACCTGAGTTCGCTGTAGCACTGGATGTCGCCGCCAGCGGAACTTGGGTGCGCCCCGGGAACGCCGCACCCGCAATGATACTGCCGTCCGAATAGCAGTCACCCCATAATGTCAACCATGAGGATGGGACGACGCCTCGCCCTAATACTGATGGACTTGCTCATGCCGAGCGGCTGCCCACACGAGTTTGGATGGCCTCGCAAACGCCACGATGGAGAGCACTATCAGGTATGCCGATTGTGCGGGGCTGAATACGCCTACGATTGGCGCGCGATGCGTCGCTGCCGGCGGACGGGCTCAAACGCCCGCAAAGCGGCTTAACTTCGACTTCGCTCAGGGCAGGCTCCACCCCACGTGGGCTACTCTTCGCCTTCCGGCGCCGAGGGTTCCTTGTCGACCAGCACCTTCACGGTCGCGTCCACACCCTTGTAGAGACGGATCGGGACTTTGAATTCGCCGATGTGCTTCAGCGGTTCGTCGAGGTGGATCTTGCGGCGGTCGATGACGTAGCCCTTGGCTTCGAGAGCGGCCGCGATGTCGCCCGAGGTGACCGAGCCGAAGAGCTGGTCCTTCTCGCCCGCCTTGCGGGTGAAGCTGACGCTGACGGCCTCGAGCAGCTTGGCCTGGGCTTCGGCGTCGGCTTTGTCGCGGGCAGCGCGGCGCAGCGACGCCTGCTTCATCTGCTCGATCACGGCGCGGTTGCTGCGGGTGGCCTCGATGGCCAGTTTGCGCGGCAGCAGGTAGTTGCGCCCGTAACCGTCGGCCACCTTCACCACATCGCCGCGCGCCCCCAGCGTGGGCACATCTTCTTTGAGGATGACTTCCATAGGAACTCCAGTTTCGAGTTTCAGGTTTCCAGTTTCGAGCTCCGGTGTCTCCGCGCGCACTAACTGGAAACTTGAAACTCGAAACTTGAAACTGCTTAGTATCTCGCTGCGAACGGCAGCAGGGCGATGTTGCGCGCCTGCTTGATGGCCGCGCTCAGGCGCCGCTGGTGCGGAGTGCAGACCCCGGTCAGCCGGCGGGGGACGATCTTACCGCGCTCGGCCACGAACTGCTGCAGCATGCGCACGTCCTTGTAATTGATGGAGTCGATCTTCTCCACGCAGAACTTGCAGACTTTCTTGCGGCGGAAGAATTTGCGTGGCCCGCCTTCACCCCGCCCGCCGGGACGCCCTCCCGGTCCTCCGGGACGCCGGCCCGGACCGCGTCCGTAGGGACGCGCTGCCGGCGCCGACGGTGCTGCGGGCGACGCGGGGGCGGCTGCTGGCGCCTCGCCGCTGGTAGTCACTTCCTTCTTTTCTTCGTCAGCCATGATTCTCCTTCTTTAATAAGAGCGCGGCCGCACCGCCGCTGCTCGCCGAACTGGTTATGCCGTGGCCGGCGCGGGCTCGCTGCCGGCCGCAGTCTCGGCGGTCTGCGGACGCTGCCGGACTTTCGAGTCGCGGATCTTCTTGACTTTGGCCAGGCGCTTCTGTTCCTCGTCGATGCGCACGGTGATGTACTTGATCACCGGCTCGGTGACGCGCAAGCGGCGCTCCAGTTCCGCCAGCGCGCTGCCCGGGCCCTCGACGGTGAGCAGCACGTACAGGCCGTCATGGAACTTGCGCACCTTGTAGGCCAGCCGCCGCTTGCCCATGCGCTCCACGTTCTTCACCGTGACGCCGGCGGTGCTGGCGCCGGACTCGACGGTCGAGATCACGCGGTCCGTTTCCTCTTCCGGCAGGTCCGGCCGGACGATGAACATCACTTCATAAGTACGTTGTGGCTGTGGCATTTTCTTCTCCGCTTCTGGATGCCGCCTGCGCCTTGGGCCCCCTCGGCGGGGCTCGGGGCAGGCGGCGTCACGATCCTTCTTCTTCCGGGGCTTCCGGGCGGCGGTTGAACCGGCTCATGGCCTTGGCCACGCCCTCGCCCAGGATCATCTTCACCGCTTCCGCCGCCGTGTCCAGTTCCTGGTCCACCGCGGCGTACTGCGACTTCTTGAACTGCCCGAGCACGTAGCGCGCTCCGTCCTTGACCGGATGATCGGGCCCGATCCCCAGGCGCATGCGGACGAACTCCTCGCTCCCGAGCGCCCCGATGATGGACTCCATCCCGTTGTGCCCGGCGGAGCTGCCGCGCTGCCGGATGCGGACCACGCCCAGCGGCAGGTCCAACTCGTCGTAGATCACGATCAGGTCCTGGGCCACGTCCACGGCGTGCTCCCGCACCAGTTCCCGCACCGACATGCCGCTCAGGTTCATGTAGGTTTCCGGCTTGGCCAGCAGCACCTGGTGGTCTGCGATCACGGCCTTGCCCGTCAGCGCGCGGCCCTGGCGGTTGCTCACCCGCACCCCGTGCTGCTCGGCGATGCGGTCCACCGCCAGGAAT
This sequence comes from uncultured Acidobacteriota bacterium, assembly GCA_963704285.1. Taxonomy (GTDB): domain Bacteria; phylum Acidobacteriota; class Terriglobia; order Terriglobales; family Acidobacteriaceae; genus JAHFUA01. The sequence continues at coordinate 944,983 of OY969886.1, forward strand.
CCCATGTTGTGCGGCGTGAACTGGTATTCGATTCCGGGATTGCCCAGACCGACAATCAGTTTCACGCCAGTTGCTCTCTATGCCGCTGTCATCCTGAGCGCGCTTCTTTCGCGCGCGAAGGATCTAGAGGATGTGTGCACGGCCATCACCGTCGAAGCCGGCCGACGTAATGGGCACGGCCGACACTGTCCACCAAGTCCCTCGCTGCGCTCGGGATTTCGCCTGCGGGCTCAGACGCCCGCAAAACGGCTCAACTTCGCTCAGGATGACAGTCGCATTCTGTTGCGATAGCACCCTCATTTCTTTTCTTTCTTTTCTGGCTTCTCCGCCTTCTCCGGCTTGGCCTCGGCCGCTTCGGCTTCGCCTTCCACGAGCTCCTGCTTGCCCTTCTTGATGACCTCGGGCTCGGCCGGCGCGGCGGCGGCTTCGGCGGCAGCGACCTCCGGCGTGGGCGCCACTTCCTCCTTCACCGAGATGATGTGCGCCACGGTCTGGTTGGGGTCGGTCAGGAACTTGACCTTACCGCTGTGCGGCAGGTCGCTCACCCGCATCAGCTTGCCGAAGACCAGCTCGCTGACATCCGCGTCGATGTGGCTGGGGATGTCTCCTGGCAGGCACTCCAGCTCCACCTCGCGCAGCACCTGCTCCAGGATGCCGCCCTGCTGCTTGACGCCCGCAGCCTCGCCTTTGAGCATGATGGGCACGGAGACCTTCAGGCGCTCGTCCATGGCGATGCGCTTCAGGTCGATGTGCAGCAAGGCTCCCTTGATGGGCTCGTACTGCCAGTCCACGATCATGGCCTTGGTGCGCTCCTCGCCCACCTGCAAATCGAAGATGGTGTTGTGCCCGGTCTCCGAGGTCAGGATGCGCGCGATCTGCTTGGGGTCCACGGTGAGGGCCAGCGTCTGCTGCTTGGCGCCGTAGAGCACGGCGGGGACGCGCCCGCCCCGGCGCACCCGCCGGGTCTCGTTCTTGCCCCGCTCCGTGCGCGGCTGCGCTTCCACCAGGTTGGTTCCAGTCGTGGTTGCGGTTGCCATAAGTGCTTCGTTCCTTCCTGCGATCCTTCTTATGCGAACAGCGAGCTGACCGAGGTCTCCTCGTGAATGGACTGGATCGCGCGCGCGATCAGTCCGCCGATGGAGCGGACCACGATCTTGGGCTCGTTCCGCGCCGCTGCCGAGAGCGGGATGGTGTTGGTGACGATGACCTGCTCGAGCTTCGACTTGGCGATCCGCTCCACCGCCGAACCGGAGAGCACCGGGTGGGTGGCGCAGGCATAGACCTTGCTCGCCCCGGCTTCGACCAGCGCATCGGCGGTCTTGCAGAGGGTGCCGGCAGTGTCGATGATGTCGTCCAGGATCAGGGCGCTGCGCCCGCGCACGTCGCCGATCACGTGCAGCACCTCGGTGACGTCCATCTCCACCCGGCGTTTGTCCACGATGGCCAGAGCCGAGTCCATCTTCTTGGCGAAGAAGCGCGCGCGCTCCACCCCGCCGGCATCGGGCGAGACCACGATCAGCTGGGGCAGCGCCATCTTGCGCACCTCGTCCACCAGCACCGGGGAAGCGAACAGGTGGTCCACCGGGATGTTGAAGAAGCCCTGGATCTGCGGGGCGTGCAAGTCCACGATCAGCGCGCGGTTGGCGCCGGCCGTGGTCAGCAGGTCGGCCACCAGCTTGGACGAGATGGGGGCGCGCGGCTTGTCCTTGCGGTCCTGGCGCGCGTAGCCAAAGTAGGGGATTACGGTGGTGATGCGCCGCGCCGAGGCGCGCTTCAGCGCGTCGATCATCATCAGCAATTCCATGATGTGTTCGTTGACCGGGTGGCACGTGGGCTGCACCACGAAAACGTCGCCGCCGCGCACGTTTTCCAGTAGTTGCACGTACACTTCGCCGTCGGAGAAGCGGGTGATGTTGCACTGCGCCCGCGGCATGCCCAGGAAGCTGCAGATCTCGTCGGCCAGCGCCAGGTTGGCGGTGCCGGAGAAGATCTTGAACTTCTCGTCCTGCCGCGTCCGCTGCGGCTTGTGCTCGGGCTTGGGCTGCTCCACCTTCTTCTTTTCCGTCGCTACCACCGTCGTCGCCATCGATTCCCCCGCCGTGGGATTCATGGAACCACTCTGGATGCCGGGTTTGGCCGTGGAATGCATTAGCTTTTGAGTAGCCAGTCGCCAGTAGCCCAGTCGCCAGTTTCGACCAACCGGTAACTGGCGACCGGCGACTGACAACTGACTACTGGTTTTCTGGCTGGGCGGCCAGGATTCGAACCTGGACAAAGTGCTCCAAAGGCACTTGACCTGCCATTAGTCGACCGCCCAGTACCCTAGTTTCAAGTTTCTAGTTTCAAGTCTCCAGTTAGGCTCGAAACTTGAAACTTGAAACTCGAAACTACTCCCAAATCCGCTTCCAGTACTCCCGCCGCGTCAGCGTCCTGGTCGCGACCGCCGGCATGCCTTCTGCGCTCAAGCGGGTCGCTGCCTTCTGGGCCGACGCCCGCGACTTGAACAGCCCGTAGACCGTCGAGCCGGAACCCGACAAAGACGCATAGGCCGCGCCGGCACGTTCCACGGCACGCTTCACGGCACGCAGCTCAGGATGCTGGGGGAAGACGACACTCTCGAAGTCGTTTTCGATCCCGGCATGGACAAGGTCGAGAAGCAGTGCCTCGGCCCGGTCCCCGCTACCCTTGGCGGGAACACCGGTGGAAGAACCACTCAGCCAGGCGAACACCGCACGGCTGAACGCATTCAGTGTAACGGAGCCGCGCGTGCCCGTCAATTTACCTGCCCCCTGCGCCGGACCTTCTACTCCCTGCTTGTTGGCGTCCCAATCGGCGAAGGCTTGGGGAGTCGAGACCCCGACCCCGGGCGTGACGATCACGCAATCCAGCGCCGGCAGGTCTTCGAGGGGATAAACCTCCTCGCCGCGTCCGACGCCCAGCACCGTGCCGCCGACCAGGAACAGCGGCAGGTCGGACCCGACCTCCGCTGCCAGGCGCAGGCGCTGCTCGGGCGGGAGTTGCTTGCCCAGCGCGCGCTCAATGGCCAGCAGCGTGGCAACAGCGTTCGAAGAAGCTCCGCCCAGCCCGCCCTGCACCGGCAGCGCTTTCTCCACCTGGATCACCACCCGGCCGCGCGCCTGGAGCGCTTTCATGGCGCGCGCGGCCATACGCCAGCAGGTGTTGGACTCGTCGCAAGGAACGCGCCGGTCCTGGGAGCGGATCTCGATGCCGGTGCCGCGGGCCACCACCTCGACCCGCAACCGGTCATGCAGGGCGATGGTCTGATACACGGTGCGCAGGGCGTGGAAGCCGTCGGCGCGCCGCGGACCGATCTCGAGCCCGACGTTGATCTTGGCGAACGATCGCACCCCGACCGGCATAGCTGGGAGATTCTAACCCACGAGAATCACGTGGCGCGGCGCCTCCGCCCGCGAAATTTTATCGACAGCTGCGTGCGTTCACCGGAAGGATGAACAAATCTTTCGCGCTCGCGCGGAAACGCTTGCGGCACTTGCCGCAAAAGACCTCGGGCAGATGTTGCAACGGGGACTGGAGCAACTGGGAGGAGACCACGCCGCTGGCCGGGCTATGGCAGTCCGGACACTCCGCCACAAAGGCCAGCATCTCGCCTTCTTCCCGCATGCGCCAGGAGGGACGGGTGATCATGGCGGTCTCAGGGGCTAGACAGGCTGTTGAAAAACTCCCTTCGTGCGAGATCACGTGTCAGGGCACGACTTCAGTCGTGCCGCCACGGTCACTCTAAGAATGTCATCCCGAACAAAGCGCGAGGCGAGCTTGCGAGCGGAGCGTGAGTCGAGGGATCTTGGGGTTGTGTCTGGAGGCCATATCTTCTGCCGTTGCTTAAGGTCGCGCCAGACAACACCAGATTCCTCGCCTCGCCCTCACTCGCAAAGCTCGCTCGGGCGGGCTCGGAATAACAATACAACGAGGCTTCCTAACGGCACAACTGAAGTCGTGCCCTGACACGTGTTCCCGCCCGGAACAGGTTTGTCGGGCAAATACGGGCCTTTGGGGCCGACGACCCCTTACGGCCCCACTCCGCCGGTGTGGCAGTCGTTGCAATTGACGCTGGAAAAATCCATCTCGCCGCCGGGGTGTTGGAAGGCAGCCGACTGCACCTTGGCCATGGCGGAGCCGCCGTTCTCCTGCCCCAGGATGGTGTGGCAGCTCTCGCAGTCGCGGGCGATGGTCTTGCCTTCCTTGCTGACGTGCTGGCCGTCATGGCAGCGGAAGCAACCTTCCGAGTACAGGTGGCCGATGTTGTTGGGGTGGGTGCGCCAGTCCAGCTTCATCTCGGGGAAGATGTTGGTGGTGAACACGCGCTGCACCTCGGTGATCGCCTGCTTGATGGCGGGCAGCTTCTTCGCGTACACCTCCGGGTGCTTGGTCATGTAAGTGGAATCGAGGTCGGTGGCGATGCCTTCCAGGCCTTCCTGCGAGGTCTTGTACGGCTTGGTCAGAACCTCGACCGCGTACTTCTTGATGTAGGGCAAGGAGACATCGAGGCGCCCGGCGGTGAGCAGGTCGTCCACGGCTTTGTCCGGCTGCTGGTAAATGTGGGTGGGACGGTTGTGGCAGTCGATGCAGTCCATGCGCCGCAGGGTGGCCTTTTTGATGTCCTCGGGCTTGAGCGGCGAGTCTTTGGCGAAGTACTCGGTGACCCGTCCCTGGTGGTCCTTGATCTTGACGTAGGCGATGGCCTGGCGTTGCTTGTCGGTGGGGACGTACCAGACCGCGTTGTTGATGTTCATGTGCCAGTGGATGCCGGTGGTCATGCCGGTGGTGGGACTGCCGCCGCCGGTCTTGATGAGCATCTTGATCTGGCGCGGGGTGTTCTTCTCGTCGTAGCCGAAGTGGTTGATGGTCTTCAACTGCGCGCCGTAGAACTTCTCCGGCCAGTGGCACTGTTCACAGGTCTGCTGCGCCGGGCGCAGGTTCTCCACCGGGCTGGGGATGGGCCGGGGGAAGGTGTTGAAGGTGGCGGCATACACCTGGCGCATGCCGGACATTTTCGAACGCACGTACCAGCTGGCGCCGGGGCCGACGTGGCACTCCACGCAGCGCACCCGCGCATGCGGCGACGCCTGGTAGGCGGTGAACTCCGGGTGCATCACGTTGTGGCAGAGCTGGCCGCAGAACTGGGTGGAGTCGGTGAACTCGTAGGCGCGATAGCTGCCCACCGCCGTCAGCAGCAGGAACACCACCAGGAAGCTGCCGACAAAGGTGAAGATGGCGCGCTGGCGCGGGATGTTGAGGTCGATCTTGGTGTAAGCGGGGATCTGGTCGGGCGCCAGCTTGCGGCGGCGGGCCCGCTCCCGCAGCATGCCCGCGAGCAGCAGCACGATGCCGATCACCAGGAAGAACGGCAGCACCATGTAGGTGAGCACGCCGAAGTAGGGATTCGATCCGCCCGCCAACACGTCCACCAGCAAGAGGAACAGCAGGTTGGCCAGGCACAGCGCGATGAGGATGAGTCCGATCAGGCTGAGATAATTGCGGATGAGGCCGGGTACCCGTTGTTGGAGTGGCTCCACCATTTACTTGTTTCCCTTCCACTTGGCTTCCACTTCCCGCTGGTGGCGATCACCAGCAGGCGATCCATCGCCGCCCGCCGATGCTGTGCTGCTGCGTGAGCCGGCGCCTTCTTCCATTTCCCGCAGCGCGTCCAGCGGGTGTTCTTCGTGGTACAGCTCTTCCGACATCTTGCCGTCCCAGAACGCCCAGTTCAGCGGGTACACATCGGGATCGAAGATGACCTGGTAGAAATGCCAGACGACGATGGCCAGGGTGGCCAGCACCGCTTCATAGAAGTGGATGGCCAGGGCCACGTCCACCGACCAGCGCGGCAGGAACCAGCCCACGCCCACTTTGAACCAGGCCATCAGCCCGGTGACCCCCATCAGGAAGTATCCCCACACCAGCGCCCAGTATTCGGCTTTTTCAGCGTAGTTGAAGCGGGCGAACGCCGGCCGCTTGGAGCCGAGGCCGAGATAGTAGCCGAGATTTTCGCGGATGTCGAAGCCGTCCTTGAGGGTCGGCAGCAAGTCCTTCAGGGCGCGGCGGCCCTCGCGAGTGGCGATGACGTAATAGGCGTGGTAGAGCCCGACGGCCAGCAGCACCACGGCCGCGATCCTGTGTCCCCAGCGCCGGACGTTCTCGCCGAAGGCCAGTCCCAGCCAGCTATCCGGGTAGGCGAGGGCGAAGCCGGTGATCGCCAGGGTGATGAAGCTGGTGAGCAGGCACCAATGCTGGATGCGCTGCTGCACGGTGAGGCGAACCACCGTGCGCTCCTGAGCTTGGCGCTTGGCCGCCGCCTTCTTGCGCCAGATCAGGAAATTGTGTAGCAGCATGCCGCCGATCACCGCGATGATCAGCGGGATGTACAGCCGCCGGATCCAGCCGATGACGATGCTGGAAACATCGGCCGAGAGCGGCACGTCGATGTGCACTTTGCCCAGCGTGAACTTCTCGGTGGCGCCGGGGTGGCAGTGCCCGCAGGTTTTCACCAGGTTGGCTTTGTTGATGGTGGAGCGTGGGTCGGAGGAGGGCAGAATGTTGTGCGCGCCGTGGCAACTGGCGCAGTTGGCGACCACGGTCGAGCCCAGCTTGGCGGCCAATCCGTGATAGCTGGCGGTGTAGGTGGTCATGCGCCGCCCGGAGAAGCCGTACTCCTGCGACATGCGCATGCCTTCGTGGCAGTTGGCGCAGGTGGCGCGGGCGATGTTGCCGGCGAACACCGACGACTTGGGGTCCAGGTGCGACTTGATGGTGTGGATGCCGTGGCAATCGGTGCAGACCGGCGCCTGGAAGTTGCCGCGCGCCACCGCCTGCCCGTGAATGCTCTGCATGTACTCCTGCCGGATGTTGTCGTGGCACTTGGCGCAGGTGGCAGGGACGTTGAGCTGATAGATACTCGACTTGGGATCGTTGGGCGGCCGGATCTCGTGGCTGCCGTGGCAGTCGGTGCAGACCGCGGCCTTGGTGGAACCGGCGGTCACCGCTTTGCCGTGGACGCTCTCCTCGTAGTTGACGAAAGTAGCCGAACTCAGGCCGGCCTTCTCCATGACGAACTTCTGCCCGTGGCAGGCGCCGCAGGTCGCCGGGATATTGGCGTGAGCGACTTTGGATTTGGGATCGGAGGGCGGCAGGATCTGGTGCGGGCCACCGTGGCAGGCGGTGCAGGTGGGGGCGTTGCCGTGCCCTTTGGCCCGGGCCTGGGCGTGGATGCTGTGGCTGTATCCCTGGTCGGCTTCGGCGTGGCACTTGGAGCACGACACCTTGGCCGGCTTCACCTCGTGCGGCGACGACTTCAGATCGTCGTGACAATCCACACAGCCCAGGATGGCGCCGTGGATCGAGTTGTTAAACTTGGGCTCATCTACTCCAAGGCTCACCTGCTTGCCCTCGACCTCGTGGGTCAGGGTGGCGTCACCATGGCAGGCCAGGCAGTCGGCGTTCGTGGGCTTCTTCGCAGCCCAGGCGGAGCTTATAAGAAGTATGAAGACCGACAACAACAGCCAGTAAGCACGCCGACCGCGAGGCCCAACCGCGCGTACTCGTTCCCTCGCTGGCATTTCAAAACCTCCTGCTACCGATACGCGAACAACATGGCGTAAATAATCCAGACCACGATGCTGAAGCCGAGGGCCAGGGCCGTCCAGGCAAAGGCCCGGATGGTCTTCACTACGATGGCGGGATGAGGCTCCGCCAGGTGTTCTTCCAGCTCGCCGCGGGCCAGCAGCGCCTCGTACTCGCGCGGCTTGTCGCGCTGCAGCTCCGACACCTGCATGCGCCCGGTGAAGATGGTGGTATCCATGGGGAACTTCTCCGGCCGCAAGTGGGTGTTGAAGAAGTGTACGGTGAAGATGAATCCGGTCGCCAGCAAGGCTTCGTCACTGTGGATGATGGTGGCGACGTTGATAAACGACCCCGGCAGGAAGCGCGTGAAAAGCACCGGGAACCAAAGCATCAGTCCGGTGCAGCCGATGATGAAGATCCCCCAGAACACGGCGAAGTAATCGAACTTCTCCCAGTAGGTCCAGCGTCCGTAGCGCGGACGCGGGCCCAGGTGCAGGAACCACTTCATGGTGGCGACGAACTCGTGCAAGTCCTGCCGGGTGGGCAACAGTGTGTTGGGGCCGAACAGCAAGGAGCGCCAGGATTGCTTGCCGCGCTTCTTCGTGCGATACAGGTCCGCCAGGTGGGTGATGAACGTGCCGAACATGATCACGGCCGCGAAGCGATGGATGTAGCCGGCGGTTTGAAATCCGCCCAACAGCCGCGACAGCACCACCGCCCACCCGGTGTAGGAGAATTTCAGCGAGAGTCCGGTGATGGCCAGACTCAGGAAGCTGACGATCATGCACGCGTGCAGGGTGCGATGCAGGCGGTTGAAGCGGACGAATTCACGCTCCACGGCCACCCCTGGGATGGCGGCAGCGCGGGTAACGACGGCCGGCGCCTCGATCGCCGTCGCTTCGCGTTCGTGCTGCACCGGGCTGCTCAGCTCGGGGTTACCGTCCTGCATGGTTGTCCTCCGGGGGCGGGGCGGGCGGGCCGGCTTCCGCCGCCCGTCTTTCCTCGGCGCGCAGTTCGCGGCGCATCTCGACCGCCCGCGGCAGCCACAACAGGGTGTGCACCCCGCCGACGACGAAGGTCCCCACCAGCAGCGCCGTCATCCCCCAGAACGACCAGAAGAGGAAGGGATACTTCTTGGGGTCATGGTGGGTGGCGTGGGTCAGGTATCCGGCGAAGCGCCGGGTGGCGTCACTGTGGCACTTGCGGCAGGTGGCGACTACGTTGGCCCGGCTCAGATGCGACCTGGGATCGGTGACCTTCTGGATGTCGTGCGCCCCATGGCAGTCGTAGCACTTGGCGGTCTTGGTGTAGCCCAGGCGCGAGACTTTCCCGTGATAGGTGTCGAAGTAGGTCTTGGCGATCTCGGCGTGGCAGCGCCCGCACTTGTTCATGATGTCGAGCATAAAGCCGTTCTCGTCGGTGCGGCGGATGGAGTGGGCGCTGTGGCAATCGCTGCACACCGGCAACGCCTGGCCGGTTTTGGTTATGTTCACCGAATGGATGCTTTGCACAAACTGCTCCTGGATGCCGTGATGGCACTTGCCGCACGTGGCCGGGACATTCTTCGGATTCACCGTGGACTCCGGGTCGGTGCGCGGCAGCACCCCGTGGGCGGTGTGGCAGTTGGTGCACGTGGCGGTCACGGTGAGGCCGCTCTTGAGCAGGCCCTTGCCGTGGATGCTCTCGGTGTAGTGCTGGGTGATCTCGTGCTGGCGCCCGGTGTAGCGGAGGGCGGCTTTCTGCCCCTCGCGGTGACAACGTGCGCACAAGGCCGGTACGTTGGTGGCGAAGGTAACCGATACCGGGTTCTGCCTGCCGAGGATGCCGTGCAAGCCGTGGCACTCTTTGCAGGTGGGAGCATTGGCATCATTGGCGGCCAGGAGCTGCCCGTGCTTGCTGCGCTGGTACTGCTGGGCGATCTCGGCGTGGCAGGAGCTGCAATCGACTTTTTTCTTGATGGTCTCGCAGGGACGCACGCGCGAAGCGTTCACCTCGGAATGGCACTGGCTGCACGCTGTCTTGGAGTGGCGCGAACCCGCCAGTTCTGCGGCGTGCACCTGCAAAATACGCCCATCGGATGCTTTCAAGCGCTCGTCGGCGTGGCAGCGCAGGCAGTCGGCGTCGGCCATGCCCTGGGTGTAGAAGACCTTGCGCACTTTGTGCGGTTGGTGACAATCCACGCACGCCGGTAGAACGTTCGCTTCTTTCTCCCAGAGTTCGCCGCGGATGGTCTTGCGGTGCACCTGCTCGATCAATCCGTGGCACTTGGTGCAGGTGGCCGCGATGTTCCTGCGGGCGATGGAGGAGTTCGGGTCAGTATGCGGCAGGATGCTGTGCGGCGTGTGGCAGGACGCACAGTTTGGCGCCACCACCAGCCCTTTCCTCAGCAAGCCCTCGCCGTGGATGCTCTCCGAGTAATTCTCCAGGATGTTGTGCTGCTCGATCGGCCGTTGCGTCTGCACCGGCGTGCCCTCGCGATGGCACTTGCCACAGAGGAGCGGGACGTTGAGCGGCGCCACCGGGGAGCGCCGATCTTTCACCGGCAGAACGTCATGGTTGCCGTGGCAATTCACGCAGCGTGGCGCCAGCGGGTCGCCCCGAGCCGCAGCTTTGCCGTGCAGCGACTTGGCGTGCTGCTCCGCTTCGGCGCTGTGACAGGTGCCGCAGTTCACCTTGGCCACAGGCGTCCCATGCGGCAGTTCCTTGCCCTCAAGATCGGCATGGCAGGAGGTGCAGGAAAGCGAGCTGTGAATCGACGACGCGAACTTCTTCCCCTCCACGTAGAGGGAGACGGTCTTCGCCCCGCGCTTGGTGGTCAGGCCCTTGTCGTCATGGCAGGCCAGGCAGTCGGCGTTGCTGGGTGTGTCGGTTGCCCAAACCGAACTAGCAAGAAATATGAGAGCGAAAAATGACAGCCCTACCACACGCCGACAGCGAAGCCGCACGACTTCCGCTACTCGGTACCCCGCTGACATAAGCTAACTCTTTCAGGTTTCCTAGCTACCTCCCGGCTGGTTTCTGGACTCAGCCTGGCGGATATACATGCGCAGTCCGGCAAGGACTACGAGAATCGTGATCAGCGTCAAGCCCAGACCCTTGCGGCGGTAGTCGCGCTCGGCCAGGGCTTGCAGCCCGGCCTGATAGGTCTTGGCCGCGATCTTCAGGCCCGCCTGTGTGTCCTGCTCCACCTTGTCGGGCTGGAAGCTGTGCAGGGTCACGCGCGCCTTGGTGAGTGTGTCGCGCCCCTGCGCCTCCTCCAGCCGCGCCTGGCTGACCTCCATGCCGGAGCGCTCCGCCTTGTCCAGCACTTCGTCGGAGCGCTTCAGGGCTTCATCCAGCTTGGTCAGGTCGTCGTGGATCCTGCCCGCGGCCGCAAAGCCGGGATCGCCAGACGCATGGCAGTTCGTGCACACCGCATCGTTGCCGGTGCCGATGAGCTTGTCGCTCGGGTGGACGATGCGGTGATTGCTGTGGCAGGTGATGCAGGCGCCGGTGCCCATGGCCGCGAAGGCCGCCTTGTGCGGGCTGGTATCGAACAACTGCGCCTGGAAGACGTGGCACGTCGAACAGACATTCTCCACCGACGCCACCCCCGGCGGCGCCGCCCCGTGGTTGCCGTGGCAGGTGGTGCAGGTGGGCGCGCTCAGGTCGCCGCGGACCACCATGGCGTCGTGATGCACGCTGGCGCTGTATCCGGCGAACTGGTCGGTCTTGATCTTGTAATCCTTCATGTAGGCGGCATCGGAATGGCAGCGCGCGCAGGTGTTGGCCACGTTCAGCGGGTTGACGGTGGAGCGCGTGTCCTTGGCGGGACGGATGCCGTGCACGCTGTGGCAATCGATACAGACGGCGACCTTGCTGTCGCCCTGGGCCAGGCGCTTGCCGTGGACGCTGGTCTGGTATTGCGCTAGCTGGTCGGTGCGCAACGAGGGGTTGTACTGCCGCATGTAGGCGCCGTCGGCGTGGCACTTGGCGCACAGCGCCGGGATCTCCGTGCGCTTGGGCTTGCCGCGAAAGCCGGCCTTCTTGCTCATGGCGCCTTCCGGCGACGGGTCCTTGGCATCGCCGCCGTGGCAACTGGCGCAGCTCAGGCCCTTCTGCGCGTGGATGTCGGCAGCCCACTGCGCTTCGCTCACCCCGGTGGGCGGCGGGAAGGCGGAGTGGCATTCCACGCAACTGCTCTTAGTGACCTGCGGCCGCGCCTCGGTGGCGAACAAGGCAGCAGGAAGCAGGAGGCAGCCGGCAGCGAAAACCAAGCTGGCAGGAGGCAGGAGGCAGGAGGCAGGGCGAAGCAAGAGAAGCAGTCGCCGCGTGAGCGTGGTCCGCACCGCACTCGCCGTGCCGTTATTTCGCCACATAGCCATAGACCGTCATACCCAGCATGTAGGCCAGGGCGAATACGCCCAGGCCACGGATGAAAACCTGCCGGCGGCCGTAACGATCGCCGCCCAGGAAAGGCAAAAGCACCCAGATCAGTCCCGCTACGCCGAATCCCAGGATGCCCAGCAACTCGCCATCGATGGGACCGACCTTGGCGGGGATGAGCTTCAGGGTCTGGAACATGAACAGGAAATACCACTCGGGCTTGATGCCGGCGGGCGCAGCCACGAAGGGATCAGCCTTGCTTCCCAGTTCCCAGGGATAGAGCGCGGCCAGCACGCCCAGCACGCCCAGCGCGATGTACCAGGCGATCAGCTCGTGCGCGAAGAAGTTGGGGAAGAACGGCATCTCGCGCTGCGCCGGCGGCTTGGCCTTCCAGGCGGCTTCCTGGCTCGGGGGCACGCTCATGCCCAGCCGCTGGATCAGCAGGATGTGGACCGCAATCAGCAAGGTGGTAATTCCGGGAAGCAGAGCCACGTGGAAGCCGAAGAAGCGCGTGAGGGTGGCGCCCGTCACTTCTTCCCCGCCGCGCAGGAAGATCAACAGCGGCTTTCCGATCACCGGCACCTGGCCGGTGATCTCGGTGCCCACCTTGGTGGCGAAAAACGCCAGCGTGTTCCAGGGCAGCAGGTAGCCGCTAAACCCGAAGCCCAGCACCAGGAACAGCAGCACCATGCCGGTGAGCCAGGTGAGCTCGCGCGGCTTGCGTGTAGGCGCGCAGGAACAGCACGCTGAACATGTGGGCGAAGGCGGTGAAGACCATCAGGTTCGCCGACCAGGAATGGATGGAGCGCACCAGCCACCCGAACTGCACCTGGGTCATGATGTACTGCACGCTCTCGAAGGCCTCGTTGGCGCTGGCGCGGTAGTAGAGCAGCAGCAGGATGCCGGTCAGCACCTGGATCACGAAGAGAAAGAGGGTGATGCCGCCGAGAAAATACCAATACGACAACTTGTGGACGGGAACGGTCTTGTGGCGCAGCGGGGCGATCAGCTGCTCCCAGCCGAAGCGCTCATCGAGCCAGCGCACTAGCGGGTTGCCGTGGGCGGAGGTGGGGGCGGCGGTTTCCGGCGGGCTCGCCATCAGGCCCCCCGGCGGCGACTGACCACCACCTCGTCGCCGTTGACGTGCACGGCGTAGGACTCGAGCGGACGCGGCGGCGGTCCGGCCACGTTGCGCCCGTTGAGATCGTAGAAACCGTTGTGGCAGGCGCACCACACTTCGCGCACGTCGCTGCGGTATTGCACCGTGCAGTTCAGATGGGTGCAGGTGGCCGACAGGGCGCGATACTCGCCGTCGGCGGTGCGCACCAGCAAGCCCGGCCGGCTGCCGAAGCGAAAGATCTTGCCGCTATTCGGCTTCAGGTCCCCCACCTTGGCCGCCACCACGCTGTCGCCGCCCAGGTCGGTCGCGGTCGGCGGCACCAGGTAGCGCAGCACCGGGTAAAGGAACGAGACCGCGGAAGCCAGCAAGCCGCCGCCCAGCAAGAACTGCATGAAGCGGCGGCGTGCCGGCTGGTGTCGGGTTACGGGTTCCGCATGGTCCATGGATGTCCCTTTTCCGGCGGGCCGCCACCCCAGCAAGCCAAAGGCAGGCTTGCTGGGGACCCCGGGACCTCGCCGGGTAGTTTACTTCTTGAAAGTGCGGACGTAAGCGACCAGCGATTTGATCTGGTCGGCGGTCAGTTTGCCCTCGTAGGCGGGCATCTTGGGCGCCTCCTGCCTGCCCTTGGTGATGGCGGCAGTCAGCTCGGCATCGCTCATCTTCTGAACGTCAGGTGAAGCGAACTGCTTGGTGCCGGCCATCTTCTTGCCATCGGTTCCGTGACACATGGAGCACGGTGGCTTGGCCGATTTGAACAGCTCAGCGCCTTCATCGGCGGCGAAGGAAGCGAGCGGCAACGCCAGGATGGCCAGAACCACCACCACGACCGCCAGTCTCTTAGCAAGTGCTGGATTCACGGTATTACCCTCCTGAGGGATGAGGTATTTTGCAGCGTTTAAGAATCCCACAAAAGCCGGTTCGGTCAACCTTTATACACGGATGCGGAGGCCTTGCTCCAGATCCAGATCAAGGATTTCAAATCCGGAGAGCAGCGAGATGTGACCCCGTGCACGATTGATTGTGACCGCCGTCACAATCGGCAGGGGGAGATGCAAGAAATGCGGGACGGCCTTGCGGCCGTCCCGCGGCCTTGCTCTCCCAAGCGAAATTAAAAAGTGTACTTCACAGAGACAGTTCCAACGTTAGCGTGGAAATCACGCGGAGTGGTTACCTTTAGCAGTACTAAGCTTTCGGGATGGTCTTTCGAGTTGTAGTCGTAGTAGCTCCACAGGCCCTTGAACTGGACTCCCTTGGCGACCTCAAAAGCAATGCCTGCGGAAGCCTTGTGCCAGTTGATGGCCTGGGGACCGAGAGGCTGATCCGGGAACGGACCAGCGAAGACGCAGCCCGTGGCCACAGCCGCTCCTGGACAAGGGGTGATTGCGTTGCCCGCGAGAGGGGGTGAGTTGCCGAAGACATCGCCCACTACTTGGACGGGCAAGCCATCATCCAAACGCAGCCAGTTGGTATGCCCGTTGTCGGTAGTGATCTCATAGCCGACGTTCAGAGTAACGCGCTTGACCGGCTGGTAGGAGATGTTTGTGTAGCCGGAGTTCGTGGTTTCCTGATAGTCCAGGAGCAACGCCCGCCAGGTGGTAGTGGTGGCGGGTAAGATGGGGTTACAGGTTGATGGGGCGGTAGTCGGGTCGGCCGGGTTCGGGGTAGTGCTAGTGAACACCCCTCCGGTGCCGGTGATGGGCATGCAGGTCGCCGACTTGATGTCCTGGTCCAGCAAAGTCCACCCAAGATCGAACGTGAACTTCGAGTTCTTGGGGCTTAGAGTCGTTCCCAGCGTGTAGTAGCGCCAATGGTCCTTGTGTCCGTAGGCGGTGCTGACAAAGGCAGCCGGGAACAGTGAGTTCGCAGGGTTAGAACCCTCGACTTCTTCCCCTGCGGCAAAGTCATTGCGGGTTTCGACGAAATGCAGGCCACCATTTATGCTCACCCAAGGCTTCACCTTGTAGGTGCTGTAAACCCGCACCCGTTGCTGGTGGCGCGGAGCGATGAGGACGAAGGAGTTGTCGGCATACAGCCACTCCAGATCGCCGTTGATCCGCCATGCGTCCACCGGACGGACAACAACCCCCAACAGGGCGGTGTGCAGGTTGATTCTTTCGCTGTCCACCGTGCCGCTAATGGTCGTAGGAGCAGTCGGGGTAGGGGTGAGGGTCCCATTGTTTGGGGTATTGGTGGTCGTCTGGGTGAGGATGCCGCCGACGCCGGCACTGCCATCCCTCAACTCGCGCCGTCCGTAGCGGTAACCGATGTAACCGCTCAGACGACGACTGGGTTGCCAGTTCAACTTCGCCGTGTTGAAGTAGGAGCGCTCACCTACGATCGTACTGTAGGCGGTTACAACTTCGTAGTTTCCAGTAGTCGGTGGCGGGCCGGAGGTCGTCAGGCCTGTAAAGGTGAGAATGTCGCTATTGCAGGGGGGGCGGAGCTGTGTCAGCGTCACGGCGCCGGCGGGAAATCCGGTAGGCGACGCCAGAGCGCCAGCGGGGAGAACGCAGTTGAACGCCGTGTTGGTGAAAGCACCCGGTTCGCGCCAGTCCAGCCAGCGGAACTTGTCCGAAACACTCCAACTCTTGCTGATGTGATAGGTCAGGCCAAGATCGGCGTTGGCCGAGACACGATTCGTGCTGGGACTGCCGCTGTTCAGGGTGGCGGTACTGCCATGCATAAACTCGTTAAAGTTCAGGTAGTCGGAAGTCGCCGAGCTGTAAGTGCCGCTGGCGGTGATATCCAGGTTGCGGAAATAATTCGACTGCAACGACAACTGCCCGGTCGGAATGTCGGTGCGGACATTCCCGCGCTTAAAGTAGGGGCCGCCGGGGCCGGTGTTCAAAAGAACGCCGTTGCACCCCGAATTGATTATGAAAACATTGCCCGACTGGATGGTCTGTCCATTAAAGCAGGAGGGCAGGGTGCCACCCAAGGGCGGCAACAGGACACCGATATCGACTTGTGGTCCACCCGCGTTGCCCAACGTGTACAACACGTTGCCATCCAAGAAGCCAAAATCGTTCTTGTCGTGCTCGAAGAAGACGTTGGCGCTTATCGTGGTCCGCGGAAGCATCTTCAGGTCCACCCCGAACTGGTAACGGTCGGAACGCCACTGTGAGTCCTCCGTCAGGAGGGTGCGAATGGGGGCCTCCAGGCTGGTGTCAACCCTTCCGTAGGTGGCATTGCGAGCATAGCCCAGGCGGAAGCTGATGGCCGACTCGGGCAGCAGCGTCAGCAGGAAGTCGCCCATGTTGCGTGTAGTGGCCTGCATGTGCGGGCTATTCGTGTACCACGGCAGTGCCGAGGGGGTGAACGCGTTCACGCAACCTGCGCCGCACGTGGCGATGCCCGGTAGGGCCGGGTTCGAAATGCCAAAGCCGTTCAGGTTCAACGGATTGGCAAACAGGTTGTAGTCGAAGAAGTTCTTATCGCGCCGGTAAAGGCCAACGAAGTTGTACCACTTGTTTTTCTGGACCCGCAGGCGAGCCATACCTTCCGGGTCGCCGCCGAATCCGAAGCTGCTCACGTACAGGTTGTCGAAGAGCACGCCCTCGTGGCTGTTCGATTGCATGGACATGTCCACTCCGAGAATCCGCGGACCGCTCCCCTGGTTGACGAAGGTGGAGTACATCTGCTGATTGCCTTCGGGTTCCGCGATGCGGCCGCCGAGCTCGATGGACTGGTGCACGGTGTAGTCGCCCCAAACACGGCCCTTGTCATCTTCATCCTTGCCCTGCGCCAGGGCGAACAGCGGCAGCGCCAGCATCAGGATGGCGATAGAGATTGCATGCTTCCTGTTCATACGTCGGCTCCCATCCAACGGCTTTTCTCCGCGAAGGAGAGGCCGTGGCGAATTTTGATTTCGATTTGCCATGGTTCTTCTCCTTGCTTTACTTGAAGAAAAGGTTGTTCACGTTTGAGCCGTGAATACTGTTGTGGCAAACGATGCAAGCCTGCCGGTACTGGTTCTGCGCGCCGTGCACGCCCGTCGGGATTTGCACATGGCACTGCAAGCAAAGTGTGTTGATGCGTGCGGTGAGCAACATGCGCGGATAGACCGAGGCGTGCGGGGTGTGGCAGACCGTGCATCCCTCAACCCGGACGGGTTCGTGCTCGAAGACGAACGGTCCGCGTTTGTCGGCGTGGCACTTCGTGCAGATGAGGTCCTGATTGGGCGCTGACCGGACTTGGCGATCTCTCAGCGTGCCGTGCGCATTGTGGCAATCGGTGCACTTGATCAAGCCCTCGTTCACGCGATGGCGGAATGTCTTCTGGAAATCGGCCCTCTGTTCCGTGTGGCACGAGTAACACAGCGTGGGCTGCTTGCTCACCAGCAGGTACTCCGCCTTGGTGTGGTGGATGGAGTGGCAGCTCGTGCAACTGACACCGTTCTCGTTGTGGGTTGACCGCATGAATTCGCGCTGTTCAACCTTGGCTTCGTGGCAGGTCAGGCAGCGCTTGGTGATGTCTTCGTTCTTGGCCCCTTTGAAGGTGAAGATCTTGGTCTTGTCGCCGCCACCTTCCACGTGCGCCGACCCGGGACCATGGCACGATTCGCAACCGTGCGCACCATGGGTCATCTTGGTTTCTTGGGTGGTCATCCAGTGCGCTGACGCCTCAAACCCCTTGTACAGTTCGTCGTGGCAGCCTTGGCAGGTGGTCCCGCCAACATATTGGCCCGAATCGGTTGCCTGAGACGACGGCGTTGTTGCGGCGGGTTGCTGGGAGTTGGGGGCACTGCTCGCGCTGGCCGGCAACAACCAGCCCGCCAGCAGAACCAGGGCCACCACCGCCAGCCAAGCAGGAATCCCATTACGCCTTCTTGAATGCTGCATGCGACACTCCTTGGGTGCTGCTGTTGACAATCTCGTGGCAGGCTTCGCCTGCCCCCTTTAGCTGAAATATCCTGGGTGCCTCCCGGGATTATCGTCCGGGAAACCCTCCCTTGTGCCCTAAGCGCGACATCCGAATCTGTGACTCGCGTCACATTGAGCGGTGATTACTGTTACCCGCGGCATCCAAATATGGGACTTTCCCCTTTAGCTATGGTCGGGCCTCCGCCCGGACTGCGGGTTTCGCTGCTTGGCGCGAAGAGGGCAGGTAGATCCTGGGAAGTTACCGCCCGGCGAGCGAAGGAAAACTTATTTGGGAATGGAGCCGCCGGCGGCGCGCTGCGCCTCGAGGCGCTGGATGGTGGCCCGCAACCACTGCTTCACCTTCTCCTCCAGCTCCTGCTGGTGGTCGTAGCGGTTTACCGTGTCCACAGTTTCGCCGCGCGGGTTGAGCGGGATGTGATGGCAGGGGACCTCCGCCTCCCGTTCCTGCGGCGGGACAAAATCGATGAGCAGGCACTCCGCGCAGGGGTGCACGCGCTCCGGCTCTCCAAAGTTCAAGCAGCTGATCGAGTCCTGGAAGATGGAGGTCGGCTTCCAGGGGGTGCGCACCGAGCGTCCGTAGCCTCCCTGCTCCAGGAAGGCAAGTTCGAACTTCAGCACTTCCAGGATGTCGCGGTCATCCTTGGCCATGGCCAGCCTCCGCAGCGGAGAGTTGGGCGCGCCGCTTGTTCCGGCCGCCACCCTGCTAAGAGTGTACCGGAAGCGCTTCCCAGACCGTGAGCGTCGTCACGGGACAATGTGATTATCGTCACGCCTCTCGTAGTACCGAGTTGCGAGTACCGAGTACCGAGGCAAGCAAGTCTTTCGCATTGCGCTTCTCGGTACTCGGTACTCGGTACTCAGCGGCTGCGGCTAATTGTGAGTATGACGGATGCGCGCCAGTCCCAGCATCCGCACCCGGTCATAGGCGGCGTGCACGTCGTTGCTCAAAGACTCCACCACCTGCAGGCAGACGTTGGTGTGCTCCCGCAGGTAGCGCAGAAAGTCCTTGCGCTTGATGAAGACCAGTTGCGACGGGCTGGTGGTTTCGGCGGTCACTTCATGACCCTGGCCGGTCAGGGTGGCGCTCAGTCCCAGGATCTCGCCGGGGCCGGCGGAACGCAGCAACAGACTGTCGCCGTGGCTGGAACCGACCGAGAGCTTCACCGCCCCGCTGCACAGCAGAAAGATCCCCCCGGCGGGCTCGCCTTCCTGGAACAGGACGGCGCCGCTCGGATAATTGTGGGCGCTGTGGATGCCGGCAAGCTGGCGTAGCGCATGCGCCGGCAACCCGGAGAAGAGGCCGTCGGACATCGGCCCGTTCGTCAGCACAGTCGCCGAAAGGTCGTACTTCC
The DNA here is from genome assembly GCA_963704285.1 of uncultured Acidobacteriota bacterium. Classification (GTDB taxonomy): domain Bacteria; phylum Acidobacteriota; class Terriglobia; order Terriglobales; family Acidobacteriaceae; genus JAHFUA01. The sequence continues at coordinate 964,302 of OY969886.1, forward strand.
TACTCATGCGTGCAACTGTAGAGTCGCCGCCGCTCGAAAGCTGTGACCCGAATCACGGTTTTGGGTGACGGGTTGCCGGGAATGCGGCCCACCTTGGGCCGGGCACGGAAACTACGGGCTGACCAGGTTTTCCAGCCCCGCCCGGTTGCGGATGACCAGCGTGGAACCCTTGAGCTGAATGAGTTGCCGCTTCTTGAAGTCGGCGAACAAGCGGGTCACGGTCTCGCGCGAGGTGCCGATCATCTGCGCGATCTCTTCGTGGGTGAGGGTGAGCTTCATGCGGTCCGGCTGGCGGGCGCCGCCGTTCTTCATCGACCACTCCAGCAGCAGTTTCGCCAGCTTCTCCGCCGCGGAGTGCGACAAGCCCAGGGCGCGGATTTCGTGGCAGGCGGTGTTGTACTTCTCGCTGAGCTGCTCGGCCACACGCAGGCAGACGTTGTTGTGCTCCCGCAAGAAACGCAGGAAGTCCTCGCGTTTGACGAAATTCACCTGGCAGGGGTCGAGCGTCTCCGCGGTCAGCTCATAGGGCTTGCCGGAAACGCTGGCGCTCAGGCCCAGCATCTCGCCCGCTTCCGCGATCTTCAGGATCAGGGTCTTGCCGTCGCTGGAGCAGATGGAGAGCTTCACCCGCCCGCGGCAGAGGATGAAAACCCCGCGCGGCGCTTGGCCTTCCACGAACAGCACCGCCCCTTTGGGATAGGCGGTGGTGTACTTGATGGCTTCCAGCGCCTGCACCGACTGCGGCGGCAGATTGCAGAAAATCTTGTCCGCCCGCAGCTTGCAGGTGAGGCAGCTTTCGATGATTTCGAGACCGTAAGGTGAGAGCACGGCTGTTCAACTATATCACCAAGGCCGCGAATCCAGCGGCCTAAATTGGCTCGCGGGCCGCGCCGGGTGAGCGTGTCGTTATGAGTAGGGTCGTCTGGGACGTGCTCCCGGAAACGCAATCGGATAGCAATTGATAGCCGACAGAATCTGCGGCGCCGGCTAAGCGCGCGCGCGGCTCATCTCGATGGTGTGCAGGTGGACGATGTTGCCGGTCTCGGGATTCATTTCCGGGCTGATGCGGTAGGTGTCGCGGCGCGCTTCGTACCCCTGGGCTTCGAGTTCGAGGACCCGCCGGTGGAAGCTGTCGGCATCCCACTCCCGTACTACGATCACGTCCTGCATGGCGGCCCCCCACCCCAGCAAACCAAAACCGGATTTCCACCCCAACGAAGCAAAACCGGCTTCGTCGGGGACCCCGGGTTTGCCGGGGACCCCGGCCCCGCCGCGAGTGTATCAAAGCCTTGCCCCACCAGACAGTCCGGCCCGGTTTCAATCGGGCTGGGGGGCGCGCACCGCCAACCTGCCGCCGCTTTCCGGCACCTGGGCCAGCGACCGGCACGCGCGTTGGCACCAGGATCGCAGCTTGCGAGACCAGGTGGGGCCGAATCCCGCCGCGACGGCGGGAGTGACGGGCGCCAGGCCGCACACCTCGACCAGCATCTGTTCCACGGCCCGAATCTCAGTGGCCAGCCGGCGGATTTCTCTGTCCAGATCGTCCATTGCTCCTCACCGCGTGGCGTACATGCGCCAGCGGAAGCAGCATAGGCCGCGCCCGATCCCGGGAAAAGATAACCGCCGCGTCGGGCGCCGATAACGGCGGTAACGGCGAAAAAAGCGCGTCGCTGGGGCCTGGGGCTGCGGTCATCCGCGAGCCGGTCCCGTAACGGGAGCGCGCCAATCCGCGCCGGCGCCTGGTTTTGCCCGCCGCATCGTCGCCCGCCGCCCTTTCCCGTTTTGGATTACTTCGGTCACTTGGGACGGGCCTGGTTGCGGACTACCATGCAAGCTATGGTCCTTGAATCCCTCCTCCTGTGCCGGGAGCCAGACACGCTGCGCGTCTTTCGCCGTGCCTTGGACGATCTGGGGATCAGGGTGGAGGTGGCGACGGCGGCGGAGTCAGCGCTGGAGCGCCTGGACAGAAACAAGTTCGACGCCATCATCGTGGATTGCGACGACGTGGCCGGAGGCACCGACGTGCTGACCGGCATTCAGCAGTCGCCTTCCAACAAGCGGGCCATCGTCATTGCCTTGATCAATGGCGGCACCAACATGCGCACCGCCTTCGAGATGGGAGCGCACTTCGCGCTCGATAAACCCGTGACCCTGGAGCGCGCCATGCGCTCGCTGCGTGCCGCCCACGGTTTCATGGTCACCGAGCAGCGCCGCTATTTCCGCCATGCGGTGGATACCAAGGCTTACCTGAGCTTCGGCGTGGTCAAGCAGCTTCCCTGCAAGGTCACCAACCTCAGCGACGGCGGCATGGCCGTCGCGCTCAGCGAGCAGATCAGTCCCAGTTGGGCCGTGGAGGTGCGCTTCGAGCTGCCCGGCATTCCCGAGACGCTGGAAGTGAAGGGCGAGTTCGCCTGGTCGGACGGCAAAGGCAACGCCGGCATCCGCTTCACCTACATCTCCATTGACAGCAAGAGATGGCTGGGCAAGTGGCTGTCCGAACGGGTCGAGGACGCCGACACCGGCCGCGCGCCTGGCAAGGCCAATGGCCGGCGATCCGTGGCCATCTAACCTGAAACCTTCCGCTCTGTCTACGTCGCCCCCTCGGAAGCGTCCGTCCGCGCGCGATTGCGCGCCCAAAGCCAGTTGAGGAAGGCGACCACCATAGTGCCGGCGATGATCACCAGCTCGGCACGGCCCATGCGGCTCACCAGCACCAGCGCAAAAGCGATTCCCAGGATGCCGAAGAGCGGCCCGGCGGGCAGCGGGAAACGCGCCTCGCCCGGCTGCTTGCGGCGCAGCACCAGCATCGCGGCGCACACCGCGCCATACGCGAACAGTCGCGCCACCGCGGACAGCACCACGTTCCAGCGGAAGTTGCCGGCCATCCCCATCAGCCACACCAGCGCCGCGAATACCACGATGGAAACATGGGGCGTGCGGAAGCGCCGGTGCACCGCCGCAAATATCAGGGGGAAGTCGTCGCGCTCGGCCAGAGCGAAGGTCAGGCGGGGAGTGTGCAGCATGTTGGCGCTGAGGTATCCGTACAGGGAGATGAGCGCGCCCAGGCTGATGAACCGCGCGCCCGCCGCCCCTAGGAACTGGTGCGCGGCGGCAGCCAGGGGACGGTCGGTTTGCCCAGGATCGGCCAGCGTTCCTTGCACCACAATCTGAACCAGCGTGAACAGTGCTGCGCATACCGCCAGCGAGACCAGCAGAGCGAAAGGAGCGTCGCGGCGCGGGTCTTTGGCTTCCGCCAGCGGGATCATGGCGGCTTCGAAACCGCCATAAGCGAACACCAGCACCAGCACCGCCTGGATCCAATCACCGGCGGCGGGATGGAGCGTGCTCGCGAGCGGCGCTGGTCCGCCGCGCAGCAGCATGAACGTACCGCCGGCGACGACGAACAAGCCCAGCGGAACCAGCTTGGCCACGGTGAACACATTGCTCATGCGCGCGCCCGACTTCACGCCGCGATAGTTGATCGCCGCCAGCACGCCCAGCAACGCCGTGAGCACCAAGGCGCGCGCGACCGGCTGCTTGGCTCCGGGCCAGAACTCGGCTAAGTAAATGACGAAGAGATTAGCGCCGGCGGCGGCGGCGCTCAGCCGCACCAGCCACAGCAGCCATCCCATCTCGATGCCGAGAAAGCGTCCGAAGGCTGCGCGCGCATATAAATAAGGTCCGCCGGCTTCGGTGAAGCGCGACGCCACTTCGGCGAAGCAGGCCATGATGACGCCGATCCCAGCCCCCGCCAGCAGATAGGCCCAGGGCGCCGCGCCTCCCACGTATTTCCACAGCAGCGAGGGCAGGCCAAAGATGCCGCTGCCGATGATGGAATTGATCACCAGCGCCACCACGGTCCAACGCCCCATGGCGCGCACCAGTCCGGATTGTGGCTTATTAGGCATGCGCCGACGGGCGCACGCTACACGACTCGGGCCCAGGCAGGCAACTGGCTGGCGAAAAATCAGCCACGGATTAACACGGATCACCACGGATCAAGAACCGCAAGAAATCCGTGAATATCCGTGCTAATCCGTGGCCGTTCTTCTTGGGCTTGCCTACGCGGGTGTGACCCGCTTCCCGTACATCGACGTGTAACTGAGTCCGATGCTGCCGCAGGTCTGCTGTTCTTCCGAGTAAACGTCGCAGCTATCGAAGGGGCGCGAATAGACGTGCAGGCTGACGGCGCGCTCGCGGAATTCGCGCGGGTTATACACCTTGTGCACGGGCGCGAGCGGATTGACCGCGCACGGGCGCTCGCGGTTCATCTCCAGCGCGTCAGTCTTTTCCAGGCGGCAGGCGCCTCGCTTCAAGTCCTGTTCCAGCACGCGGTAGTTCTGCACCAGGAGCCGCCCGATGGGCGCCGCCATCCAGCAATTCTGCTCGCGGTGGTTGTGGATGGAGCTGATCTGCCCGATGTCCCAGCAGATGGCGATCAGCTCGTAGAGAGGAGTTTTGTCGATGAGGTTGCGCGTGTAGTGCTGCGCGTCCCAGAAGAGATAGCGCTCGAGCGTGGCCGGATCCACGGGATTCTCTTCCAGAAACCGCAGGATCTGCTCAGTGCCCGCGAAGCAGGGCTCGGAAAACTGCCGCAGACGGGCAACGAAATCGTCCACCGGAAGCCCGCCGCGGCGGGTGACCACGCCCATGCCTCACCCCCAAGAACGGAATTCTACCGAGTACCGAGTACCGAGAATGCTACATCATGTCTCAAACTGATACGCTTTTTCCACATGCTCCGGCACATGCCGCTGAGGGGACTAACCTGCCCCCGGCTGGCCACATGCAATTTTTTTCACTTTACCCTTGCATCACCATTTGTGCAGGTGCTAGGGTGTGGCCGCGCTTTGGCCCCGTACCTCAAAAGACAACAAGAAGCTACTTCGTCATGCTGATAGATAAAATCTGGCGCGGCGTGCTGGCCGTGGAGACCGAGGGCGGCGTGCGCTACATCCAACCTTCTCTGCTGGAGCGCATTCGGCTGACGTGGACTTTCCGCAACTTCCACGTGCTGCCGGAAGAGGTGCTCAACCGCCACGAGCGCGCGTTGATCGATTCGCTGTGCCGGAATGGAAAGTTCCTGGTCAACAGGAACGGGCGTGGCGACTTGTCGCTGCACTGCATCGGGACGGTGGAGCGATCGGTGCCGCGGCCGCAACCGCAGTCGACGGTGCTCAAGCCCGCTCGCGTGCAGTCGGCGCGGGGCACGCTGCCGCGGGCCAGTTGATTCGCTCACGCCGCGCCGCTGAGTCTCGCCGCGCGCCCGACTGAGTGTCGCAAGACGCAGGCTGGTCCCTCCCAAAAAACCCATCGCTTCCATCGAAAATCTGCGTTTTGTGTCCCGGCCTTCTAGGGGGTACATACTAGAGGATGGGACAGCGCTCCAGTCGTGTCTTTAGCGACCATGATGCGTGCGGCATCGGCTTCATCGCGCAGCTCGGCAGCACCGGCTCGCGCGAGGTGGTCGAACGCGCGCTGACCGCGCTCGAGCGTCTGGCCCATCGCGGCGGGGTGGATGCCGACGGCACCAGCGGCGACGGCGCCGGCCTGCTTACCCTGATCCCCGAAAAGTTCATCCGCGCCCGCGCTCACCAGGCCGGCATCGACTTGCCGGAGAAGTTCGCTGTGGGCATGGCGTTCCTGCCGCGCGGACGCGCCTCGCTGGCGCGCGCCGCGATCGAAGCCGCAGCCGCCAAGACCGGCTTCCGATGTCTGGGCTGGCGGACGGTCCCCACCGATCCCTCCATGGTCGGGCCACGCGCGCTCGACACCCTGCCCGTCATTCAGCAATGTTTCTTCGCTCCCAAGCGGCCCGCCGGCGACATGGAACCGCTGCTGTTCCTGCTGCGCAAGCGCGCGGAAGCGGCGGCGCCGGCCGGAACTTATTTGTGTTCGCTCTCGTCGCGGACCATCGTTTACAAAGGGCTGCTTTCGCCGTGGCAACTGCCGGCGTTTTATCCTGACCTCGCCAGCCCGAAGTTCGAGAGCCCGTTCGCTATCTTCCACCAGCGCTATTCCACCAACACGCGGCCGAGCTGGTCGCTGGCACAGCCCTTCCGCCTGGTGGCGCACAACGGCGAGATCAACACCATCAGCGGCAACCGCCGCTGGACGAAGGCGCGGGCGCACACCATCCGCGAGCAGCTTGGCCTGTCGAAGGACGTGCGGCTGCTGGAAGAGGGCGTCAGCGATTCCGCCAGCTTCGACAACGCGCTGGAAGTCCTGCTTCGCCAGGGACACAGCCTGGCTTCGGCGCTGCTGCGCATGGTCCCCCCGGCGTGGGAGAACGATCACGATCTGCCGGCGGAACTGTTCCGCTGGTTCGAGTCGCAGGCGCGCCAGCAGGAGCCGTGGGACGGCCCCGCGGCCCTGGTCTTCAGCGACGGCTGCGTGGTCGGCGCCAAGCTGGATCGCAACGGCCTGCGTCCGCTGCGCTACACCCTGACCTCCGACGGCCTGCTGGTGGTCGGCTCCGAAGTGGGCATCACCGACCTCGACGGCAAACGGATTGTCGAACGCCAGCGGCTCGGTCCCGGCGAGATGCTGTTGGCCGACCCCGCCACCGGCGCCATTTTCCGGCCACGCGATATGGCGCAGCTCGTGAGCATGAACGTGCCCGAGAAATTCGTGAGCGCGCCGCGCCTGATGCCAACCAGCAAGGGTGGAGGCGTTCCCGCGCCCGAGCTGAAGAAGACGGCGGCGGCCCTGGGTTGGAGCGAAGACCAGTTCCGCATGCTGTTCCAGCCGCTCGTGCTCGACGGCAAGGAAGCGATCTTCTGCATGGGGGACGATGCCCCGCCGGCGTTCATCTCCTCGTCGCGGCGGCCGCTGTGGGACTACTGCAAGCAGCGCTTCGCCCAGGTCACGAATCCGCCCATCGATCCATTGCGCGAGACCCACGTCATGGCGCTCGACGTGTACTTGCGCTCGGCGCTGGTGCTGCGCTCGCCGCTCGTGGATGCCGGACAGGCGGAAGTGCTGGAGCGCGAACTGGCCCCGGTTCAGCGCATCGATATCACCTTTGACGCGGCGCTCGGGGAGACGGGCGCCCGGCGAGCGCTGGCGCGGGTGCGCAGGATGGCGCGCGCCGCTGCCGCAACCCCAGCCGGAATCGTCCTGCTCAGCGACAGCACCGCCGGCCCGGAGCGCGCTGCCCTGCCGGCCTTGCTCGCTCTGGCCGCCGCGTGGCGATCGATGACCAGCGCCCACGGCTGCGACCTCCCGCTGCTCATCGAGACCGGGCAGGCGATCGACACGCATCACCTGGCGCTGCTCCTCGCCGCCGGCGCCAGCGCGGTCTTTCCCTATCTGGCGCTGCAACTCGCGGAAGAGCTCAAGCCGGGAGGCGCGCGCGCTTATCGCACCGCGGTCGAGGCCGGACTGCGCAAGGTGCTTTCGCGCATGGGCATCTCCGCGCTCACCAGCTATCGCAACAGCCAGCTCTTCGAAGTCGTCGGCCTGGATCCGGCGGTGTGCGCGGAATTCTTCGAGGACTCGAACTCGGTTCTCGGCGGCAAGAGCCTCGGCGGGTTGCTGGACGACTGCATCGTGCGTCACGCGGCGGCTTTCGGGCAGGAGCCGGCTCTTCAGGATGCCGGGTTGTATCGCTTCCGCCACAACGGCGAGCACCACTCCACTTCGCCGGAGCTGGTGCGCCGGATGCAGCGCTTCGTGAAGTCTCCGAACGAGGAGACCTATCGCGCCTTCTCGAATCTGAACGCCGAGCGCGAGCCGGTGACCATCCGCGACCTGCTGGAGGTCAAACCCGGCAACCCGGTGCCGCTGCACGAGGTGGAGAGCGAAGCCGGCATCCTGAGCCGCTTCAGCACCCAGGCTATGTCGCTGGGGGCGATCTCGCCTGAGGCGCATCGAACGCTGGCCACCGCCATGAACCGGCTGGGCGGCCGCTCCAACACCGGCGAAGGCGGCGAAGATCCCGACCTCTACCGCCACCATCCTGAAGCCAACAACCGCGTCAAGCAGGTGGCTTCCGGACGTTTCGGAGTGACCACCGAGTACCTGGTGCAGGCCGACGAGATCGAGATCAAGATGGCCCAGGGCTCCAAGCCCGGCGAAGGCGGCCAACTGCCGGCCAAGAAGGTGAGCGCGTACATCGCGCGGCTGCGGCACGCCGTGCCTAACATGTCGCTGATCTCGCCGCCGCCGCACCACGACATCTACAGTATCGAGGACCTGGCGCAACTGATCTACGACCTGCGCGCCGTGAACCCGCGCGCCCGCATCGGGGTGAAGCTGGTTTCAGGAGCGGGCGTGGGCATCATCGCTGCCGGGGTGGCCAAGGCCGGCGCCGACATCATCACCATCAGCGGATACGACGGCGGCACCGGCGCTTCTCCGCTCACTTCCATCAAGAACACCGGCCTCCCGTGGGAAGTCGGGCTGCGCGACGCGCACTGCGCTCTGCTGCAAGCCGGGTTCCGCCGGCGCGTGCGGCTGCGCGTGGATGGCGGGCTGAAGTTCGCCCGCGACGTCATCATGGCGGCGCTGCTGGGCGCGGAAGAATTCGGTTTCGGTACCGCCGCGCTGCTGGCCATCGGGTGCGTGATGGCGCGGCAGTGTCACCTGAACACCTGCCCCGTCGGCATCGCGACGCAGGATGAAAAACTGCGCGCCCGCTTCACCGGCAACCCGGAGATGGTCGAAACCTATTTCCGTGGGCTGGCGGCCGAAGTTCGTGAGCTGCTGGCGGCCATGGGCGCGCATACGCTCGACGACATCGTGGGCGCGGTCGATCGCCTGAAGCCGCGCACCCCGCAGGCGGAGCGGGCATTGCGCGATCTGCTCTCGCCGATGGGCGAAGTTCGGCCGCAGTCCGCCGGGCCGCACGAGCAGGATGGACGCTTGCAGCGGGAACTGGCTCTGCTGCTGGACGACCTGGAGAGCCTGCAGCCTCGCCGTTTGGCCATCACCAGCGAAGACCGTGCAGTCGGGGCACACCTGAGCGGCGAGTTGGTGCGCCGCACCGGCAACTCCGCCCTGGAGCTCGGGTCGGTGGATTGCGAGTTCGCCGGTTACGCCGGACAGAGCTTTGGAGCGTTTCTGGCGCCGGGCATCAACTTCCGCCTGCTGGGCGAAGCCAATGACTACGTCGGCAAGGGACTGAGCGGGGGAACGATCGCCGTCACCGCCGGACAGGAAGCTTCCCGCCGCGGCGACGTCCTGGTGGGCAACACGGTTCTGTACGGCGCCACCAGCGGCGAACTCTACGTGGCTGGGCGCGCCGGCGAGCGCTTCGCGGTGCGTAACAGCGGCGCGCTGGCCGTGGTCGAGGGCGTAGGACAGCACGGCTGCGAGTACATGACGGCGGGCGTGGTGCTGGTGCTGGGGCCGGCCGGGATCAACTTCGGCTCGGGGATGACCGGCGGCCTGGCTTACGTGCTGCGCGATTCGCTGCGCGCCGAGGGCTATAACGGGGAATTCGTGCGGCAGGCGCCCATCAGCAGCCAGGAAGCGGCATGGCTGCGGCGGGTGCTGCGCGAGCACTTCCGCCTGACCGGCAGCCCGCGCGCCGCCCATCTGGTCAGCCAGATGGAGCTGCCCCTGGTGAGGGTGGAGCCGGTGGAGCTGCCCTGCCCGATCGCGCAGACTTGGGCGGCCGCGGTCGCCCGCCTCGACCAGCGCGGCATCCCCTCGTTCACCTTCCCGGACACGCTGCCTTCCGAAGGCCCGCGATTAATGTAGTACCGAGTTGCCGAGTTACTTTCTGATTTCAAACTCATAGTCGTCTCATAAGCCTGCTGAAGGTTTGTATCAGGGCACGACTTTAGTCGTGCCGAATGGGCGAAATAGGAAAGTGGGGCTTCAGCCCCTGTCAATGCACTCCCAGGGGCTAAAGCCCAATTGGCACAGCCTCTTGCGGCACGGCTGAAGCCGTGCCCTGATACGAAGAGAATCCATGAGATGGATTCTCCCTACTCGGTACTCGCAACTCGGTACTCGGTACTCCTATAATCGCGCCCATCCATGGACTTCGACCAGCTTCTCACCTTCGTAGAGGTGGCCAAGCAGGGCAACTTCTCGCGTGCGGGACAGAAAGTGTTCCGCTCGCAGTCGGCGGTCAGCGCGCAGATCCGCCAGCTCGAGCAGGACTACGGCGAAAAGCTGCTGGACCGGGTCGGCAAAGCGGTGCGGCTCACCCCGGCAGGAGAAGTGCTGCTGGAATATGCCCAGCGCCTGCTGACGCTGCGCAACGAATCCCAGCGCGCCGTCGCCGACCAGGGCTCCACCCCGCGCGGGGTGCTGGCCATCGGGGCCAACGAGGCCACCTGCCTCTACGTCCTGCCCGACCACTTCGCCGAGTACCAGCGCCTCTACCCCGGAGTGCAGATCAGCATCTATCGCAACTTCAGCCACAAGATCCTGGAGAAGGTGGAGGACGGATCGGTGGACGTGGGCATCGTCACCCTGCCCATCAAGTCGCCCAGCCTGAAGATCCACTCCATTTTCCGCGACCGCCTGATGCTGGTCACCAGCGCCACTCACCCGCTGGCGCGGCGGCGCAGCGTGCGCATCGCCGAAATCGCCGAACACCCGCTCATCTTTCCCCGCACCGGGTACACGCGCGCCCTGCTCGACAAACACTTCCGCCCTTTCCGCGCCAGCCTGCGCGTGGCCATGGAGTTACCCAGTATTGGGATGATTAAGCGGTTCGTTGCCGCCGGACTCGGCGTGTCGCTGATCAGCGCCAGCTTCGCCAGCGACGACGTGGCCACCGGCCAACTGAAGCTGGTGGAGATCGAAGACGTGGACATCCACCGCGAGCTGGGACTGGTGTACCGCCGGGACCGCACCCTGCCTCGCGCCGCGACGGCCTTTATTGCGCTCATCCGCCATCGCGCCGCAGGGACAAAACCGGCGGGGGCAGGATAGAACTGACTTGCCGAAACTGGGCGGAGCGCCTGCCCGTGACGGTGCCAGGCGCATCTTGCCGCTGTACAGATGTCGTTCCGGCTTGCAATCGGCTCCCAATTCTCAACGGCGGCCCCACCTGTTCCGGCCCCCCACGATAGCCATGCATTGCTTCAACGGTGTGTCGCTATGAACAAATCAGGATCGATCTGCCCTTGTGGCCCAGAGGTTACTTGTGAGTCCGTGTAACCCGTTCCGGCTGAGGTGCTATTTCCGACGCGAACTTCCAAGTGCAGGTGGTAGGGATACAAACCGTTTCCATTTCCTATCTTAGCGATTTGCTGTCCCCTAGCGGCTGTGTCGCCAACGGTTGGAGGGCCGCTATCCGTCCAGTTCACGTGAGCGTACATGGAGGTATACGTCCCGGATGAGGTGTTGTGAATTACAAAAATGAGATTGCCCCATCCGCTTACGTTGGGTTGTACGCTGCTAACAGTGCCGCTCGCTATGGCGTAAACAGGCAGGTTGGCATCGTCGCTACCCGAGCCGAGATTCCAATCTGCGCCTAGGTGGTAGCCGTAACCGGAGTACAGATGCTTTTGAAATGGCTGAACGTCGCGCCATCCGCCTGAGGTTAACCAGTAGCATCCCTGAGGATCACCGGGCCAATCTGCACAGGCGTCATAAAAGCCGTTGCTGGAATTGTTGGGATCCACTGGCCATGTGAAGGAAGCGGCTGGGGCCTGGAAGGGGGTGGTTATCACATAGATAGGCCCCGGGCCCGTCTGCGTTGCGGAGCTTGGAATGGGCGTCAGGCCGCCCGTAGACTGATCTATCGAGTAGGAAGACATACTGCTGGCAACGGAATCCGTCACGTACGCGAAGCTGCCTGTTGCCTCGATAGTTATCGTCGAAGGGAAAGCCGCGGGTGCGACAGGCACTGACTGTAACGTCAGACAGCCGGCGGTCGGGCCAGCGCTGGTGTCTACCGAAAGAATAAAAATGCCCTGAGTGGTGGCTGCGTACACAAACTTCCCCGTCGGATGGACAGCGATAGGACTGTTGCTAAAAGGGGCTACCAGTGAGAAAGGCAGAGTTCCCCCTCCAAAAGGCGAGCATGCCAGTTCAGTTAGCACACCCGTGTGACCAATGGTGTATCCGGAGATGTTGCTCGAAGACTCATTGGCCACATAAGCGAAGTTGCGCGTCGGGTGCATGACGATTGAGATTGGGCTGGAACCTGCAGCAAACGGCGATCCTACTATTGGTGTTAAAGTGCCGCTCATCGGATTTATTGTTAAACCCGAGATGTTGTTGGAAAGGAAGTTCGCGGAATAGACGAACTTGTTGTTCGGATCCACCGCAACCCCGGTGGGAACCTGTCCTGTTGGAAAAGTTGCTTGCTGGATCTTGGTTAGCACACCGGTGGACGGATTCAGAGTATACCCCGACAAGCCACCGTCAGAGAAATTGGACGCGTAGGCAAATTGGCCTCTACCCGTGGTGTCGGAAGCTATGGCCACCGACAAGGGAACCTGGCCCGAACTCACGAGGAAGGGAGAACCAGCAATCTCAGTCAATTGGCAACTGTTGCCAATCGCATATACCGAGATTGGTCCGGCTGCTACAAGGGTGATTGGATCAACAAGTACGGTGAAGCTGGGCACGTACAGGAATTGGCCTTTAGGGTCCACGGCTAGAGAGGTAGGCCCCATCTGGGTTATCGAGTCGGGAAGCGAGGCAAGGGCGCCTGTGGCACCTACGGTGTAGGCTGAAATGGTGTTGTTCGTGCCGGTCCCCTGGTTCGCCACGTAGACACAATGAGGCGCTTGTGCCGGCTTAAGATAGTTGGCGGTGACGGTGCGGCTAGCATTCATCGTGACCGTGCAGGCGATTCCCGAGGTGGAGTCGCAGCCGGTCCAGCTAGAGAAGTTGTTCCCGCCGAAGGTAGGCGGCGCACCCAGGGTCACTGTCGCACCATTGGTGTAAGTGCGCGTGAACTGGGTGGTGCCGTTGCCCTGGCCGTTGTTGTCCAACGGACTGACGGCGATGGCCACTCCACTGCTGGGATTGGTCGAGGCTACCATAAGGGTCCTTGGCGGGATATAGTTGGCAGTGACGGTGCGGTCAGCATTCATCGTGACCGTGCAGGCGGTGCCCGAGGTGGAGTCGCAGCCGGACCAGCCCGCAAAACTGGATCCCGAAGCTGCGGAAGCGGTTAACATGACCACCGTCCCGTTCACATACGACACCGTGCAAAGCGCCCCGCAATTGATCTTGTTATCGAGACTGGTGATTGTTCCGCTGCCGGACCCGGATCGTGCCACGGTGAGCAGGTAGGTTATGGGCGCGGGGGCCGTGCCGCTGGCAAAATAACCGCTCGTGTCGAGTATGAGTTGCGTGGGGTTGGTTGCGTAGGCGTCGATCACACCGCTGCTGGTGGGCACAATCGCCATGTTCGAGGTGATCTGCCCATCCAAGGCGTTTAAGGTCGAGACCAGCGGCCGCGCCTGCCCCGAGGGCCACAACGTCAGGAACCCTAAGGGCTGCGGTGGCACCACCGTCGCATTCAGCACCACCGCCTGCCCACTCGGTATGACCCGGCAGGGACTGTCGGTCGTATCCACCGAGATCGTGTCAGGGAGCGAGCCTATGGGGGTTTCCCGTGTGTCCAGTACGCGACACGGAGGAAGTGTGTACAGTGACAGGTCCGTCCCTAACGTCGAGGGTGCGAAGTAGCCATTGATGTCAATGACCAGGTCGGTGTTGTCGGTGACATAGGCGCTGATCGCTCCGTTGATACCCGCGGGAACGATAGCGGCATTGGCCGTGACCGTGCCGGTTGGCGCGTTCAGGGTCGAGACCAATGGTCGGTCCATTCCTGTCGGCCAAATAGTGAGGAATCCAAGAGGCCCCGGCGGCACCACGGTAAAGTTGAGCGAGTAGGCCTGCGCAACCGACGGGATATTGCAACTACTGGACAGGACAGGGAACGAACGGGCTTGCCGAGCTATCAGAGAGGGTGGGCCCAGCAGCGGAGGAAAGCTGGAATCGCGAGTGTCGGCCACGCGGCAAGGTGGCACAGCGAAGAAGGCGAGCGCGGAGGGATTGCTTGTTGCGGGCACGAAGTAGCCGTTGATGTCCAGTATTACATCCGTGGTATCGGTGACGTAGATGCTGATGGCACCGCCGGTTCCTGCCGGCACGATGGCGGCATTCGCTTTGATCCGGCCGTCGAGCGAGTTCAGCGTGGAGACCAAAGGCTGCGACTGTCCGCTGGGCCACACCGTTAGGTACCCTAACCCCCCGTGCGGAACAACCGTAACATTCAGCGAATACGCCGCTGCCGTCGCCGGAACGCCACACGAGCTGTCGGGGATCACGAAGTCCCGCGAAGTATGCCCGTCAATCGGGCCGGTGGCATTTCGCGTATCCGCGATGCGACAGGGAGCCAGAGGAATGAATCGCAGGGCGGGCTGTCCTGAACCGCCCCCATAGTTGGCAGTGACCGTGCGGTCGGCGTTCATCGTTACCGTGCAAGTCGTGCCCGCGACGCTGTCGCAGCCAGTCCAACTGGAGAAGTTATTTCCGCCCGCGCTCGCAGCTGCCCCAAGGCTCACCACTACGCTGTTGTTGTAGGTGCGCGTGAACTGGGTGTTGTCGTTGCTTTGGCCGTTGTTGTCCGAAGGGCTGACCGTGATGGGAACCCCACTGCTGGGATTAGTCGAGGCTACCGTAAGTGTGTTGGTCACGGACGGAGGACTAGCGATAACTGATGTACGACCTTCGGCGCTGGCAGATCCGTTCTCGGCGATAACCTTAGCCATGTAGGCTCCTGAAGCAGGGTAGGCATGTACGACCTGCTGTGTACTCGCGCTAACGCCGTCGCATTTTTTCCCGTTCGCGTTTTCTTCACAGGTACCGATGCCAGGCGTGGGAATACTGCCACACGTCGCCATGACAGCCGTCACATTGGAGCCTGCGTCAGCACAATTCCACCAGAACGTGTAATTTATGGTTCCTGCAGTGGTACCTGCGACTGCAGCCGTAAGAGTTGTGTTTAGCGGGACAGAACCTTGCGGTGGTGAGGCACCGAAGGACACTGAGAAAGTTTGACCCCCCAGAGAAACAGAATCCTCGCAAACCCATCCGTCCGGTATCTCCCCATTCTCTCCATTCGCATTCAAGCGCACATCTTTGAAACGGAGCCCGTCTGTACGTACGATCTGGTACCACCCACTGGAACAAAAAGGAGTATTCGTCCCGCCAGCGGTTCTCAAGGCCTCATATTCTCCTTGGTCGAGAGGATTTATGATGCGGTAAGCCGTGTTACCGGCGCCGCCGGGACCCACCCTCAGTTCGAACCCACTCATTATTTGAATGCGAAGAGACGGAAAGAACGTGTCTAGGAAGTGCAGGTTCAGCATCGGGTTGTGATATCCCTCTTGGTCGGGATGAGTCGGCGTGTATCCCCAATAGCAGGGGGGCTGCACGCATGTGTTCGGAGATAGATCCGTTGGAGTTGGGCTGCCATTGAAGAAAGGATTATGGAGCACTGCCCGATCCTTCAATTCAAAGTGAAGGTGAGGATCAGGAACCGAGCCGCAGGCTGTTCTAGCCCCAGGGCCTGTGTTACCCACCCTACCGATTTGAGTGACTCCCTGTATCACATTTTCTCCGGTGGCGACGTCAATGCCGTCAAGGTGGGCATAAAGAGTGAACGGCCCCAATGGATTGCTGCCAAAGCTGTGATCAATTATAACGACGTTGCCCATACAATGATTGTCGCCATTGAAGACGTCCGATTTCATCGGAAGTGATGTCGCGATGCCAGATGCGGCTGCCAAGACTGGCGTGCCCCGGTCTGCGGCAATATCGAGACCTGTGTGGAAGTTTCCGGTACTGACCAGGTTAAACTCACCATAGTCTTGGCCTACTTGTAATCGATTATCGACAGTTAGCGGCCAGACAAGCATCAAGCCAGGCAGCGGATCTTGCAGTCTCGTGGCATTCCAGAGCTTAAGGCTATTGGGATCGCTGAATTCATTCGACCATAGAAGAGCCTTCCCAGGTATCGTGGCAAAGTCCACAGCGATGCCCTCAGGGCCCTCATTATTGCTATCGCTGTACGCAAAGGTAGAAACGATTTGAGTCGGGTTAGATTTTGAAACCCGCACGATGTCGTGAGGTGCCTGGTCCGGCCCGCTTTGAAGAGCCAACCACAAGTAGTTGCCGTCAACTGCGATTCCCGTATTGCATCCCTGGCTGCCGGACCTTGGGCTACTGGGAACTCTAAAACTCGCGATCACATTTCCCTTTAGATCTACATGATGAATTTGTACGCCAGCGTCATCACTTATCCATAGGCTGTCATCGTCGTTGCTCAGATTGGTGCCTTCATCGTATGCTAGGCCGTCGATGAATCCCGATGATTGTCCGTAGCAGTTGCCCCCGGGAGGCACAAACGTAAATATGCGCGTTGCTATACCATCCGCGGTAATTTGATAAATTCCACCGAGATCGCTGAAGCTGTAAGCGCCGCCCCACAGAACCCGTCGTTTGGCGTCCCACGATAAGGCTCCTAAGAAGACACCTGGGCTGAAACTGCCAGCTGGGCTATTGTTCGCGTTCGTGATGAAGATGTCGCTACTACCGGACAGGGTGTAAAACAAATTCCCGCTGGCGGGGTCGAAGGCAACCGCACGACCACTGCCTGCCACTGATGGCGTAAATGATGAGACCAAACTCCCGAAAGCCGGTGAGACGGTCTGACTCGTGGGCTGGGTAACTAACGCTGACCCTCGTGATTTTCGGACAGTCGGGGTCGCTGACGCACCGCCTGTTTGCTGTCCCTCGAGAGGGCAACGCAGAGACAAACCAATGAGAAGAACGATGGCTGCGCGCCAGTATCGGCTGCACTTCATGACCGGCCTCCAGAAATTTGCCGGGCACGGCGAATTTCACTGCCTCGGAAAGCGTCGCTCGAGGACGTGCCTCAGACCGTGAGCGAAAAGAGGCGACTTTCACTCCGGCGGATTCACGCCAAAATCGAACAGCCGGTTTGCGGAGGCGGCGCCAGGCATAAATGCTCCGGTCGCCCCGGCACTGATGAATGCGTATTCCCCTGGTCTCAGCGGTGCGTTCGGAACCACCTTGTACACACCAGGCACTATCTTTGTGGACGTGAACGGAACGTTGGCCTTGTCTTCGGTGCCGGAGGAAGCACCGAAAGCGTTCGCCTTCATCACCACTGTTTCCCGGGTGTCGCCCTTCATTTCGAGACGTAACAGCGTGAACTCGTTGGGGGTGCTGGTGCCAAATCCCGCGTGGCTCAGACCAGCGCTCTTTTCCTCAAAGTAGAAGTAGAAAACGGCGCTCGCGTCACTGAAGCGGATGTTCGCCCGGGGATTGCGTACCACCGCCTTCCATTTCACCTTCGCGATCCCGTACGTCATGGCCGACGCAAATACGCCCCCGGTTTTGCCCTGGGTGTACACAGTAGGTTCCAGCAAAGTCATCCTCTTGCCGGAGGCCTTCTCGGTGTAGGCGTAAATCCCGGATTCATGCGGCGCATTGGGATCGTTCGGATCGGGAGGCGGTGGCGGTACCTTGGGCGGGTCTGGAACCGGCGGAGCCGTCTTTGGCGTCATCATCGCCTTCACGATGTTCGCCGACACTCCACTGTTGTTTAGCTCGACCAGCGCCGGGGTTGAGAGGTCAAAGTTCGTCTTCGAGGTCTGGATCTTCGTGACGATGACCTCTTCGGGCAGCTTGGCGGCGACCATCTCAACGATCGACTTGTTCGTCAGCAGGCTCGGGTCGGCAGGATTGGCCTGCGTGGCCGCTTGCGGTTCCTGCGCTCGAACGCTGCCAGTGAAACTGAGGATAACGAGAAGGAGCATCAATGGTGACCGGCGGGACATCGTGCGGCCTCCATGCCATCGACCATTTCCAGATTGGGTTCGTTCGGCCCGAGAACACCAGGGCTTAAGAGTACGAATGACATCGCCTCACGGCAGATGGGCAGGTGCGTGGTGCTATTCGCAGGATCGGGTGAGGCGATAGCGGTCCTTTTATGCCAATTCCACAGGGCAGTCTGTGATTATTATCACAGCATCATGTGACGAGCGTTCCAGATTGGGTTCGTTCGGCCTGGCGCGCCTCGACGGGCGGGGGCAGGCTTAGGACACTGGAACTCGCTCGTGCTGAGGCGATGTGGGTCGAATTACGCTCCCGTCAAGGGGGCTGTCAAGAACAAAATTGCTCTTGTTCTGAAAATGGAACAAAGGCAAAGAAGCCGGGGACGGCAATAGGCGAGCTTCGCTCGCCCGCCCAGCCCACCACCCCAGCAAATCAAAACCGGATTTGCTGGGGACCCCCGGGGCGGGGCGGCTGGGCCTACGTCATCCTAAGCCGCCATTGACGCGCCTTCGTGCCCCGCTTAACATCGTTGCCACGCTTTCCTGGAGTTCCCGCGCCTTGATTGGCCAGACCATCTCGCACTATCGTGTCCTGCACCGTCTGGGCGCAGGAGGCATGGGGCAGGTGTTCGAGGCCGAGGACTTCCGCCTGGGACGCCGCGTGGCGCTGAAGTTCCTTCCCGACGATCTCTGGCAGAACCCGCAGGTGCTGGAGCGGTTTCAGCGGGAGGCGCGCGCCGCCTCCGCCTTGAACCATCCCAACATCTGCACCATCTACGACATCGACCAGCACGACGGCCGCCACTTCATCGCCATGGAGTTGCTCGAGGGCCACACGCTGAAGCAGTTGATCGAGCGCCGCCGCCCGGACATGGAGGAACTGCTCGACCTGGGTATCCAGATCGCCGACGCGCTCGACGCCGCCCACCGCAAGGGCATCGTGCATCGCGACATCAAGCCGGGCAACATCTTCGTCACCGAGCGCGGGCAGGTAAAAGTGCTGGATTTCGGACTGGCCAAGGTCAGCGTGCAGCCGCGCGTAGGAGCGGCCGCCATGGCGGGCACGGCGGTGACCGCGGCGACCATTTCCGACGGACATCTCACCAGTCCCGGCAGCACCGTCGGCACCATCGCTTACATGTCGCCCGAGCAGGCGCGAGGCAAGGACCTGGACGCGCGCACCGACCTGTTCAGCTTCGGGAGCGTGCTCTACGAGATGGCCACCGGCGTCCTGCCATTCCGCGGCGATACCTCGGCGGTGATCTTCGAGGCCATCCTGAACCGCACGCCGGTGCCGCCGGTGCGGCTGAACCCGGAAGTTCCGCCGAAGCTGGAAGAGATCATCAACAAAGCCCTGGAGAAGGACCGCGACCTGCGCTACCAGAACGCGGCCGACATCCGCGCCGACCTCAAGCGCCTGAAGCGCGACACCGATTCCGGCCGTTCGGCAGCGGCGGTAGACGTGGCGCCGGCGCCTGTGTCCGGAACGACGGCCGCAGTGCCCTCTTCGGGCTCAACGCCAGCGGTGACGCGAACACCTTCGGGCGCGATCCCGGCAGCACCCTCCAGCGCGACCACGACGGTTGCGCCGCCCAAACCAGGGAAAGCGCGCATCTACATCCTCGCCGCGGTGGTGGTGCTGGTCGCAGCGGCGCTGGCTGCGTACTTGTATCTGCGCCGGCCGCGCGGGCTGACCGAGAAGGACTCCATCCTGCTCACAGATTTTGTCAACACCACCGCCGACCCGGTCTTCGATGGCACGCTTAAGAAAGCCCTGGCGGTGGACCTGGAGCAATCGCCGTTCCTCAACGTCTTCCCGGAAGCGCGGGTGCGGCAGACGCTGAAATTCATGGGACGCTCGGGCGACGAGCGCGTCACCACCGAGATCGGGCGCGAAATCTGCCAGCGCAACGGCATCAAGGCCATGCTGGTGGGCTCCATCGCCAGCCTGGGCAGCCAGTACGTGGTGACGCTGGACGCGATGAACTCCGCGACCGGCGACTCGCTAGCCCAAGCGCAGGCCCAAGCCGCCAGCAAAGAGCAGGTGCTCGGCGCGCTCAGCGATGCCACCGGGAGATTGCGGCAGAAGCTGGGCGAGTCGCTGGCCTCGATCCAGAAGTTCGACAAGCCTTTGCAGGAGGCCACCACGTCGTCGCTGGAGGCGTTGAAGGCGTTCACCCTGGGCGATGCGACGCGCAACCGGGGCGAGGCCTTGGCGGCGATCCCGTTTTATCAGCGCGCGATCGAGCTCGACCCCAATTTCGCCCTGGCCTACGCGCGCCTGGGCACGATGTACGGCAACATCGGCCAGGGCGACTTGCTCGAACAGTATCAGAAGAAGGCCTTCGAGCTGCGCGACCGCGCCAGCGAGCGCGAGAGGTTTTACATCACCGCCCACTATTACAGCGATACCGGGCAACTCGAAAAAGGCATCGCGGCCTACGAGCTCTACAAGCAGACGTATCCGCGGGACAGCATTCCGTATAACAACCTGGCTGCCACCTACATACCCCTGGGGCAGTTCGAAAGGGCTTTGCAGAACGGGCGCGAATCGGTGCGGCTCGATCCCGATCTGGCGAATGGGTATCTCAACACCGCGGAAGCATACGCCGGCCTGGGTCGGGTGGACGAAGCCAAGGCGACCATCAAAGCGGGGCTTCAACGCAACCTTGGAGGACCGTTTGCCCACACCTTCCTTGCAATCCTTGCCTGGGGTCAAAATGACCAGGCAACACTCGAACAGGAACTGGCCTCGGCCAAGGCCGCGGGACCGGAGGGTGAGATGGCGGCAGCGAGCTTGCGCGCCAATCTGGCCGCGTATGCCGGACGAATGCGGCAGGCGCGGGAGCTGTTCGGCGGCGTCAAGGAAGCGTGCTTGCGGGCCAACCTGAAGGAGCTGGCGGGCAACGTCGTCGCGGGACAGGCGGAATGGGAAGCTGCTTATGGCCAGCAGGCGCTTGCCATCGAGGGCGCGGCGGCCGCCCTGCGATTGTCCCCGACGTTGAACGTCACCACCAGCGTTGCGATCACGCTCACAGTGGCGGGGCAGGAACGCAAAGCATTGGACGCCCTCAACCCCTTTCTGAAGCAACGGCCCGACGACACGATTCTGCAAAGAGTTCTGCTTCCCACCGTTCAGGCGATTGCCGAATTGAATCACGCCAATGCCGAAAAAGCTCTGCAACTACTCAAATCGGCGGAACCGTACGACGCCGCCAGTCCCGGAGTGCACTACCTGCGAGCGACGGCGTACCTGCACAGCAGCCGGCCCGCAGACGCAGTCCAGGAATATCAGAAGGTGCTTGCGTTGAAACTTGCCCGCCCGTTCGGCCCGGACACGGTGACTGCGCTGGCCCAGCTCGGCCTGGCCCGGGCCTATCTGGCGCAGGGCGACAAGGCCAAAGCCCGCACTGCCTATCAGGACCTGTTGGCGATCTGGAAAGACGCCGACTCCGATCTGCCTCTCGTCCAGAAGGCCAAGGCGGAGTACGGGAAGCTACAGTAACAGGGCCGGCGGCGCCGGCGGGCCGGTGGTGTGGATCCGGTTCGACGGTGCGGGGGTATCGGCTACCCTGGGCTCCGGAAATGTGATCTTTCCCGGCTTGCGCCTTCTCCGGCCCGCGCGTTCGCGCGAGGACCAGCCGTTCGCGTATAATTAGGTTCGGCTCTCCTAAGCGGCGACTCAAGCCAACCCCACCGAAAATCGCGAGGTTCTATGGTCGAGGTAGCAAAAGCCGATCCGATCTGGTTCTTTCCTCATAAGTTCTGGGCTGCCACTCGAAACATGCCTAAGGAGCAAGCCGACAGCCTGCTCGACGAAGTGATCTCGCTATCGGAGGTTCGGGATCTCGAGGCGCTGCGGAAATACGATTTTGTCTCGATAGAGAATCCCTATCGCAAGAAGGCTGTGGCCTAGAGGCTTGCTTCGGCACTGGCGCTTCAAGGACCGAGCCAGCGTTTACCTTCTGTCGCCAGGTTGCGGGAGGCTCGATTTAGAGTGAAACCAAGCCGCGGAGAGGGTGTTTCTGTTTTTCGGGCTGCCGGTTTGCAGTGCCTGCCTTAACCGGCCTGGAGTGGGCTAACACGAGCTTCGGTAACACGCGCTTTTCGGTGCGCAAGCGCTGGGGCCGCTGGGGCGAGAGCCGTCCTTCCGATCGCATAGTCATTCTCACCGCTTTCTGATCTTTCTCTTTATCGCCTGAACCGTGGCCGCCGTCAACCGGCGAAAGTGTGACTGTAAGTAGCTGGGCGCCAGCTACATAGGGCCGTGCACAGGGCGGGTGTCCGGGCTTGGTGCAGGCGGCGGTCCGAGCCGCGCTCCCAGCGGTTATCTCTGCCAGCGCGAGTGTGGAAATTGCCCCCTCAGGACAGTCGAAGTCCAGCCGTTTGTTGCAGTTATGTTAATTTGCTGCATTTGCAGTGCACACCGTGGTTCATCGGCCTTCTGACTTCTTGAGGTTCATTCTGCCGTAACAATCGCTGGTTATAAAAAAGGTAATGACGATCCCGTACTGCGACACCATCATCCTCTCCGACCTGCACCTGGGCTCTGAAGTGAGTCGCGCCCGCGATGCCTTGCGCCTGCTGAAACGCCACTACTTCGAACGGCTCATCCTGCTGGGCGACATCTTCTGCGATCTGAACTTCGGCCGGCTGAAGCGGGACCACTGGCGCCTGCTGTCGTACATCGGCAAGCTCTCGAACCCCAAGCGCGGCATCGAGGTGATCTGGGTGGAAGGCAACCACGATCGCGGCCTCTCCCTGGTCATGTCGCACCTGGTGGGGATCAAGGTTTACCAGCAGTATGCGTGGGAGTACCGTGGCGTGCGTCACCTGGCGGTCCACGGACATCAGTTCGACCGCTTCCTGACCGACAACGCCTTGCTGGGCAGCCTGGCGTCGGCCGCGTTCCTGCTGCTACAGAAGCTGGATTTCCGTCAGCAACGCTTCGTGCAGCTTCTCGACCGCCTCGACACGCGCTGGCGGCGGCACTCTCCCAAAGTCGCCGCCGGGGCGCTGGCCCATGCCCGGGCGCACAATGCGCAGCGCGTCTTCTGCGGCCACACCCACCAGGCCATGCATCACGCCGAGGACGGAGTGGAGTACTTCAACACCGGATGTTGGATCCAGGCCACGGCCACCTACATCACCGTAGATGAGGAAGGAGCGCAGATCCATGAGTACGAGCAGCGATCTGACGATTGTTATCCCGGCGAAGAACGAGGCGATTCTGCTGCCGAGGTTGCTGAACTCCCTGGCGCAGCAGGACTACTCGGCGATGCCGAATACGAAGGTGTATATAGCTGACGCCGGCTCGACCGACGGCACGCCCGAGATCGCGCGTTCTTTCGCCGATCGCCTGGCCGTCGAGGTCATCCCCGGCGGCTTGCCGGCCGTCGGGCGCAACAACGGTGCGCGGCGCGCCTCCACGCCTTACGTGCTGTTCATCGATGCCGACATCCAACTGGACGACCCCACGCTGGTGCGCCGCACCGTGGAGCTGATGCGGCGGAAGAAGCTCCACTGCGTCACCACCAACATTCATTGCCCCCAAGGACGGGGCTTCGACCGGGTCCTCTATGCCGCGAGCAACCTGGCGCAGCAACTCTCGCGGCTCTGCCGGCCATTCTCCACCGGCATGTTCATGCTCTTCGACAAGGCCCGCTTCGACGAGCTGGGCGGCTTTCACGAAGGCGCGCTCTACGCCGAGGATTATCTGCTCAGCAAGCAGGTGGCGCGCCTCCGCTTCGGGATCGTCCGCGGGCACATCATCACCACCAACCGCCGCTTCAAGAACATGGGCTATCTCCGGGTCGCGCGCCTGTTCCTCTCGACCGCGCTCAATACCTGGAACGACAGCTTCTTCTTCCGCGACCACCGCTACTGGCATTCCGAGCCCAGGACGTTCACCGGGGCCTAGCCGTAGTCGGACGGATGTAGCGCAGCCGTCTTGGCGCCGCCCAGATCCCGTCGCGGTTAGCGACATTGCGAACTTAACCACGGCCATTCCCTGAGTAGCGCTTCACCAGTTCACCGGGAATGCGGTTGTGCTTGGCGATGGTCGCGAACAGCCGGCCGCTTTCGCGCATGGTCCGCCGCTGGGTCGCGGGGTCCAGTTCGACCAGTCCGAAGCGCAGCCTCCAGCCGTCATTCCACTCGAAATTGTCGGTCAGGGTCCAATGGAAATATCCGCGGATGTCGATGCCGTCTCGCAGCGCTGCGTGCAGCTCGTTGAGCGCGTTCACCAGCAGCCACGGTCGGATGCGGTCCTGCGCATCGGGTACGCCGTTTTCCAGGATATAAATCGGCTTCCCCAGGCGCGCGGCATAAGCGGATGCGACTCTCAGCGCTCCGGGATAAGCCTCGGCCAGAGGCCCCTCGGCCCCCGGATCGCCCTGCGGAACATCATCCGGCACCAAAATGTTGCCGAAGAGCTGCGAGGGCTTGCGCGGGTCGAAGCACACGTACAGCCGCCCGTACACGTTGAGACCGAAGAAGTCGCACGTGCCGCGCGCCTCGCTCAGATCGCCGGCCACCGCCCCGAAGCCCAGCGGCAACGTGCCCTCCGCGATCGCCTGCACGAAACTGTGATTGAACAAGGAATGATGGAGCCGGGCGATCCAGCGGTCGGGCGGCAAGCCCGGACGGAGCGGCTCGAACACCACGTAGTTGTGCGCCCACCCTACCTTGCCGTGCGGCTGTAGTTCGTGGATGGTCCGATACGCCCGGCCGTGCGAGCGTGCAATGCCGGCCAGCGCCTTCATCGAAGTGAACAACTCTCCGCGCCGCCCCGGCGGGAACAGGCCCACGGCGTATCCCAAGGCGCAGTACACGTTGGGCTCGTTGAACGTCACCCAGTCCTGGCACAGGTCGCCGAGAGCGTTCACTACCTTGCGGGTATATCGTTCAAACAGCGCGGGCGCTTCGGCGGCAAGGAATCCCTGCATGCGTTCGAACCAGAGTGGATGGGTGAAGTGGTGCAGGCTGACCAGCGGCCGGATGCCGCGCTGGTGCAGCCCGCGCAGCATCTCACGGTAACGTTCCAGCGCCTGCTGATCCCAAACCCCCGGCTGGGGCTCGATGCGGCTCCACTCCACGGATATCCGCAAGGCATTGACGCCCATTTCCTGCGCCAGGTCGAAGTCGCGCTCTGGGTTGCTCCACCAGTCGCAGGCACGCCCGCAGCGATCGCCGGACTTGATCCTGCCGGACGCCTCCCATGCCGACCATTGATTGTTGAGGTTGCCGCCCTCCACCTGGTGGGCCGAAGTCGAAACGCCCCAGAGGAAATCCCTGGGGAAGACGCGATCGCCATCCGGGTTCGGCGGTTGCACGCTCGTGAGTTTACCGCGTACCGCCGTGGCAGCCACGTGCGTGAGCCCGGAAAAGCACCAGCAGGGCGCCATTTTCACCGCACGTTCACATCTCCGTAACACGGCTGCAACAATCTGTGACTATGGTGAGTTGGAAGCAAAGCGGTTGGAGTACATGCCACCGCTCGCTGTGATGAAGCCGAACGTATTCCTGGTCGAGGACGAACCCGACATCGCGCTTCTGATCCGTCATCATCTGGAAGCTGCGGGATTCACCGTCTCCAGTTTCCTCAACGGGTCCGGCGTGGTGCAGGCGGCCGAGCTGAATCGTCCCAATCTCTTCCTGCTCGACATCCTGCTGCCGGGCGGCAGCGGCCTGGATCTCTGCCGCCGCATCCGCAAGACGCCCACGCTCACCAAGGTCCCCATCATCTTTGTGACCGCCCGGACGGGAGAGCCGGACCGGGTGGCCGGCCTCGAACTGGGCGCTGACGATTACATCGCCAAGCCCTTCAGCCCGAGAGAGATGGTGGCCCGCGTCAAAGCCGTCCTGCGGCGTTACGACCGGCCGGCGGCAGCCGCGCGGCTCTCGGCCGGCGCCATTGAGCTGGACAGCGAAGCCATGCGCCTGACCGTCTCCGGCGTGCTGGTGCCGACCACCTTGACCGAGTTCCGGCTGCTGGAGTACCTGATGCGGCACGCCGGCCAGGTCTTCACCCGCGACCAGCTTCTGGACGCCGTCTGGCAGGAATCGCGTTATGTGACCGACCGCTCGGTGGACGTTTACGTCCGCCGCCTGCGCGGCAAGATCGAGCAGGATCCCGAGAATCCCCGTTACCTGCGCACCGTCCGCGGCGCGGGTTATCGCTTCGACGCGGCCCGGTGATGGGCACGCGCAGCGGCAACGAACCCGGTTTGTGCAGGAAGGCTGAACTTCAGCTCTCCAGCATCTTTTTGCGGGTGTGCCGGATGCTACGGTGCTCGATCAGATAAACCAGTTCCTCGGCCAGGTTGGTGCAATGATCGCCCGCCCGCTCGATGGCTTGCACCATCATCAGCGTCTCCACCACGCCTTCAACCTGATTGTTGGACTTCCCCAGCAGGTTGCGATGGAAAGCCTCCGTGCGCATGCGATCCAGGTTGGCATCGAGCCGGAGCACCGATTGGGCCAGCTCCGGGTCGCGGCCCACGAATCCCCCGTGCGCCTGTTCCAGCATGGTGACGAGGGTGGAGATCATCTCCTTCATGCTCTGCCGGTTGCCGGCCGAGAGGCGGCTGGAAGGAAGGCTCAAGCGTTGTCCCACCCACAGCAGCAGGTCGCTGATGCGTTCCAGGTTTCCGATGAAGGAGCTGCAGACCAGCAGCTCGCGGGCCTTGTCTTCGCTGACCCGGGTGATGGCTCGCGGCAGCTTCTGGTGAACCGCCCGCTCCAGCTCGTCGAGTTCACGCTCGCATTGCTGGAGCGTGAGCGTCGCCAGCCGCGAGGAACCGGCCAGGAGTTCCTGCAGGTTGGTGGCGGCGTCCTTGGCCACCAGGCAGGCATGCGCCGCCATCTCCACCAGTTCGTCGCCCGATCCGTTGCGTCGCTTCACACTTGGGCTGATAGCAAACTCCTTCCCGCCGCTTGAGGCCTGCCCGTTGTCTTAATCTTCCCGGACTTGACGGCCGCAACGAACTTCTCATGGTCGCCGGCCGTCTGATCGGCGTAGGCGACGGCAAACGCGGCGATGGCGGTATCGAACTTGGGGCTCGCTCCCAGATACCCGGCCAGCGCGCACGGGTCGCCGGAGCGAGCGTGGCCTTTGGCCAGCACCTCGCCGCAGACCAGCGCATACTGGAGCAAGCCATCGCCCGCGAGGTCCTCGGTCTCGATGCTCGCCCTGTGATCGGCCAATTGGCGCACCAGGTAGTCGCGGCCCTCGATCGCGGTCCAGCCCAGGAAGATGTCCGATTGCGCCTGCATGGCGCGCTGGCCTTCGACCACGCGCCGTCCTTCATGCTCCACCGGCCGCAGGTCGGGAAGGTAGCGGGCATAGCAGGATGGCGGCTCTTCTTTCACCTGCAAGAACAGCGCGTCCGTCTTGCCGTTGCCCAGCATCAACACCACATAGCCGCGAGTGCCCACGCTGCCGGTTCCCACTACCTTGAACGCCACATCCAGGGGATGGTACTGGTCGAAGAAATGTTGCCGTTCGGGCGCCAGCGTCTGCCGATAGGATTTCAGCGCCGCCAGCACGCGGGATGCGGTCTGCTTGTCGACCCGGGTCAGGAGCGGGGGCTGCTGTTTGAAGCGGCGCGAGCCTGCCGCAACGACCGTCAGCCGTTCCAGGTTGTGCCGTGGCGTGGCGCGCTCGGCTTTCCGCAGAACGCTGCGGAGCGGTGCGAAGTGAAGATGACGGTGCACCCGGTAGCGCGCCAGGTCGAGGACCGTCATCCGCGAGAACCCGAACATCGCTTCGCGGTAGGCGCGCACGAAAACGCGGACCGCGTCTTTACAGTGTTTGTCGGTGTCGTGCGCCTCGCGCCCGGCCAGCACCAGGCTGGTGGCGAGCCGCTTCACGTCCCATTCGAAGGGACCGCGCACCGTCTCGTCGAAATCATTGAGATCGAAGATCAGGCGGCCGTCAGGCGCGCTGAACGCTCCCAGGTTGCGCACGTGCGCATCGCCGCAGATCTGCGCGGTGAGGCCGCATCGCGGCTGCGACGCCAAATCCGCCGCCATCACCGGGGCCGCGCCGCGAAAGAAGCCGAAAGCGGACTCGAACATCCGCTGGTACTTGATGGGGATCAGTTGCGGAACCCGGCCGCGACTCGAAGCTGCGATCAGGGCCACGGGATCCTGGCGGCCGGCGGACGGCTTCCACCGGGCTTGCTCGACGCGGCTGCACGTCTTGCGCAAGCGTCGGCCATGGTCGCGACGCGTGCCGGAATCAAGCCGTCTTGCGCTCTCTCCCATCATCTTGCAGGCCGAGCCGCGATCGCCAAACGGCGGCAGCGACGGAGGACATCTTGCCACAACGCGGGCGAAACCGCCTGTGCTTCGTGCTACATTTCTGTCTCCCATGACCCGGCACATCCTCGCGCTCATCCTTCTGGTCAGCGCCGCAGCCGCCCAGAATCAAGCTCAGGCTTCCCGCGCCGCCAATGCGCCCACCTTCGACGCAGCCGCCGCGCAGCGCTTCGCGGGCCTGGCTTTCGCCTGCGTGCACAAGGAGTATCCCAACAAAATCTCGCACTCCATGCTGAGCGACGCCGACGTGGCGCCGCCGCGCAAACTCACGCCCGCCTTCTACGGCTGCTACGACTGGCACTCTTCCGTCCACGGACACTGGCTGCTGGTCCGCCTGCTGCGCAGCTTTCCCGGCGCGCCTTTTGCCGCCAACGCTCGCACCGCTCTCGGCGAGAGCCTGACCTCGGCCAACCTCGCGCAAGAGGCTGCCTACCTGAACGCCGACGGGCGCGCCAGCTTCGAGCGGCCCTACGGACTGGCGTGGCTGCTCGAGCTCGGGCAGGAATTGCGGGAATGGGAAAAATCCCGCGGCTCGGGAGATGCCATTGATCCTCTGCCCGCTCAGCTCGCGGCCAACCTGCGCCCGCTGGAGCAGGCCGCCGCCGGAAGTCTCAAGACCTGGCTCCCGAAGCTCTCCTATCCGGTGCGCTCCGGTGAGCACAGCCAGACCGCGTTCGCCATGGGACTGATGATCGACTACGCGCGCGCGAGCGACGATCGCGCCTTCCTTGATCTGCTGCTGCGCAAGGCCCGCGACTACTACCAGAAGGACGAGAACTGCCCGCTCGCTTATGAGCCGTCGGGTGAGGATTTCCTCTCACCGTGCCTGGCCGAAGCCGACGTGATGCGGCGTGTCCTTGTGCCTGAGGATTTCGCCGGCTGGCTGCGCGGGTTCATGCCGCAGCTTCCCACCGACGGCTCCGGCAGCACATGGCTCCAGCCGGCCGTGGTCACCGACCCCAGCGATCCCAAACTGGCGCACCTCGATGGCTTGAATCTCAGCCGCGCCTGGATGCTGGAGGGCGTCGCCTCGGGCCTGCCTGCGGGCGATCCGCGGCTGGCGGCTTTGCGGGCTTCCGCTGCCGCCCATCGCGAAGCCGGACTCGCCTCCGTGACCGGCAAGCACTACGAAGGCGGACACTGGCTGGGCAGCTTCGCCGTCTATCTCACCACCGGCCGCGGCCTCAGCCACTGAGCTACACGCGCTCGAGCTGCTCCCGCGTGCGCTCGCTGCGCACGTTGCCGGTGTTGAGGGTGCTGCGCGGCTCGAACAGCACCACGTGCACTTCTTCCTCGGCCACTGGCATGTGCTCCACCCCGCGCGGCACGATGCAGAACTCGCCCGGGCCCATCCACAGGTCGCCGTCGCGGAAGCGTATGCACAGGCGGCCTTTCACCACCAGGAACATTTCGTCCTCGGCCTCGTGGTGGTGCCACACGAACTCGCCCTTGAACTTCACCAGCTTGACGTAGCTGTCGTTCACTTCGCCGACGATCTTCGGGCTCCAGTGCTCGGTGAAGTGGGAGAACTTCTCGGTCAGATTGATCGTTTCAGGTTTCATGACGCAATAGACTCCAGAACTCAGCCCGTAACTGCCGAGACGCCGAGTTCAATGACTCAATGGCTCAATGACCCGATGGCCCAATCTGCTGGTCAGTCTGCCGCCGGCTTCTTCTCCTCCGCCGTAGGCACCAGACCCAGAGCCTGCGCCGAAACCTGGTCGGCCGTCCGGGTGTGGAACCAGTTCGGGTAGAGGGGCGCGGGCTTGGTCAGCGCGTCGAGTTCCGCGACCTCCGCCGGCGTCAGCTCTACCTCCGCCGCGCCCAGGTTGTCCTCGAGCTGCGACATCTTGCTCGCGCCCAGCAGGATGGTCGAGACGAACGGCTTCGCCAGCAGCCAAGCCAGCGCGACTTGCGCCACGCTCGCCCGATGACGCTCGCCGATCGAGCGCATGCGGTCGATCAAGTCCCAGGCGCGCTCGCGGTCGAGCGGCAGAAAATCGCCGTAGGCGAGGCGTCCTTTGCCGCCGCCGGGATCCTGTCGCGTATAGCGTCCGGTGAGGAAGCCTCCTGCCAGCGGGCTCCACACCACGATGCCGATGCCGGCGTCCGCGCAGAACGGGGCGATCTCATACTCGATGTCGCGTCCCACCAGCGAGTAGTACATCTGCGCCGCCACGAAGCGCGCGTAGTTGTGCCGCTCCTGTATGCCGACGCACTTGGCCGCCTGCCACGCCGAAAAATTCGAGTAACCAACGTAGCGCACCAGCCCGCGCTGCACCAGGTTGTCGAGCGCGCGCGCCGTCTCTTCGAGCGGCGTGTACGGGTCCAGGCGGTGGATCGAGAGCAGGTCGATGTAGTCGGTGCCCAGGCGCTTGAGCGACGCCTCGGCGGCCGAGATCACGTATCCGTAGGACGACCCGGCGCGGATGATCGCACTGCCCGAGCGGAAGCCGACTTTGGTGGAGATGATGACGTTGGCGCGCCGCGGCTTCAGCGCCTTGCCCAGGATCTGCTCCGACTGTCCGTTGGCGTAGGCGTCGGCGGTGTCGAAGAAATTGATGCCGGCGTTCGAGCGAGCGTCCGACCAGCGCGTCGGCCGTCTTTTCGGGCGTGTTGAAGACGTGCGCCATCGGACTGTCCGGCGCCGACCCGAAAGTCATCGCCCCGAACGCCAGCCGCGAAATGATGAGTCCGGTATTCCCCAGGCGGGTGTATTGCATGGAAGGCCTCCCTGTTCATGGACGGCGCGCGCTGGGTCTGCGATTCTTAAAAACTGAAACCACAGAGGACATGGAGGCGCGGAGGAAGCTTTACTCCCCCCTGCAACCGAAAAAGGTGACCTCGAGCAGAAATCCACAGAGGGGAGTCTTCTTTCTCATTGAAAGTTTCGACGGCTGGGTGTAATCAATAAGGCTAGCTTGGCGAATATAAGGCAAAACTCGGCTGGAGAGGATTTACTCGCATTCGCCTCCGGGCGAAAGTTCGGCACGATCCTCGTTGACCCCCCTTGGCAGTTTCAAAACCGGACAGGGAAGGTGGCGCCGGAGCATAAGCGCCTTTCGCGTTACGGGACGATGAGCCTTGAGGCGATTAAGGCACTTCCCGTCGGAAAAATTGCGTCTGCCGTCTGCCATCTCTACCTTTGGTGCCCAAACGCCATGTTGCCCCAAGGCCTTTCTGTTCTGGAAGCTTGGGGTTTCACGTATAAGAGCAACGTCGTCTGGCATAAGATTCGGAAGGACGGCGGCTCTGACGGACGTGGCGTCGGCTTCTACTTTAGAAACGTTACAGAACTGATACTTTTCGGGATAAAGGGTAAGAACGCCCGCACTCTGGGCCCCGGACGAAGCCAGGTGAATTACATCTGCAGCCGGAAGCGGGAGCATTCACGGAAGCCCGACGAACAGTATCCAATCATCGAAGCATGCAGCATGGGACCATATATTGAGCTCTTTGCGCGCGGGGCACGTAAGGGCTGGCTTTCTTGGGGCAACGAGGCCGACGACTCCTACCGTCCGAGCTGGAACACGTATTCAAACCATTCCCGAAGCGGCAAAGATAACGGGTTACAGTCCTACCCGCTCTTTGGATCTTAACGATCATTCGCCGAAGGTCACGATTGAAGCGGGAAGCCCGATCAGCAATAAGGGGCAGGGATTACCAACGCCTCGCGTAATTCTGTCCATCAGCTTTTTCCAATGAGTTGTCGCCTCGCCGTACTTGTCGGAGACGAATTTATCAGTCCACGCTGTCGCGAAATCGATGGGCTTCTTGGTTCTGCTGACTCGTTTCTGAATTGCAGCCCGTTGCTTGGGCGTGGGCTGGATGCCGAGCCGATCGAGGTCGGCAAACGCAAGAATCTTCTGCTCCAGTGCGAAGCGATTCACGAACTCCCACATCTTCTCGTGCAGGGATAAGCCTCGCGTGACAATGGTGCCGACACTAATTGCCCCTTCTGCGTGGAGCCGCTTAAAGTTCTCCAAGTCGCGATCAAAGAATGGATCTTTGTTGTTCCACTCGATCTCGAGAGCGAGTTTGCCTTCCCGGAACTCCTTTACGTGATCGATTTCGTGCGAGATCGACTCGCGCTCGACGCCGTCGATGATCTTGCGGATCTCAAAGACGTGCTTGTGCCAGCCCAGCGCAGCGAGAGCGGACCTCATCCTTTGTGTGCCCTTCGTCTCTCCCCCGCCTGATCCGATGATTTCGGATATGGGTACCTGCAGCGTGCCAAACCCACGTTCAAGTTGATCTAACGCCTGAGGAAAGTCCTTCTCGAGTATCGCCGCAGCATGGTACTCGAAACGTATATCGAAACCTCTAGCCTTGAGCCGGTCTAACACGCAAACATCTTAAGTTGGAAGCACGGAAGATGAGAAGTCGTAGGGTTGGTTCTGGTTAAGAAAACGGGCGCGGTTTCCCGCGCCCTGATCCGTGTTGGAGGTCCCTCGCTGAGCTCGGGATTTCGGCAGCGGGCTCAGACGCCCGCTAGCGCCTCAAGCTAATGAATCAGCGTCCCGTTCCCGTTCCGCTCTTCGGGCGGGATGACGACGGCGGCGGCCACCTTGTCTCCGCCTTCCATCGCCAGCAGGCGGACGCCCTGGGTGGAGCGGCCGGCCTCGCGGATCTCCGAGGTGTCGAGGCGGATGATCTTGCCGTACTGGCTGATGACCATGGCTTCCGTGACCTCGCTCACCAGCAGGATGGCCACGACTTTGCCGTTGCGCGACGTGGTCTTGACGTTGATCACGCCCTTGCCGCCGCGCGACTGCAGGCGGTATTCCTCCACCGGGGTGCGCTTGCCGTAGCCGTTCTCGGTGACGGAGAGGATCAGCGAGCCGGCTTCATGTTCGGCCTCGGCTTCAGGGGCTGAAGCCCCTTCTTCAGAAGACGGCTTTTCGGCACGACTAAAGTCGTGCCCTCCCGAGTCGCGGCCTTCCCCGTCCCCGGCCTTCCCGTCGTGCCCTTCCCGAGCGCGGCTTTCCGCGTCGCCCTCAGGGGCTGAAGCCCCTTCTTGGGAGGACGGCTTATCGGCACGACTCAAGTCGTGCCCTCCCGCCCCTTTCGGGGTGATCGCCATACCGACCACGTAATCGGTGTCGTCGAGATCCATGCCGCGGACACCGTAGGCCGGACGGCCCATGGGCCGCACGTCGGACTCGTCGAAGCGGATGGCCATGCCATCGTGCGAAGCGAGGAAGACGATCTCCTGGCCGTCGGTCAGCTTGGCGCCCACCAGCTCGTCGTCCTTCTCGACGCCGATGGCGATGATCCCCCGCGACATCACGTTGGAGAAGTCCTTGAGCGGCGTCTTCTTCACGGTGCCGTTGCGGGTGGCGAAGAAGACGTACTTGGTCTCATCATCGAGGTCGCGCACGTTGAGGATGGCGCGCACCGACTCGCCCGGCTGTAGCGCCACCAATTGATTGATGGCCTTGCCCTTGCCCGCCGAGCCCACGTCGGGGATCTCGTACACCTTCAGCCAGTAGACGCGCCCGGTGTTGGTGAACACCAGCAGGTAGGCGTGGGTGGAGGCGATGATGAGGCGCTCGACGAAGTCCTCTTCGCGGGTGCTCATGCCGATGCGCCCCGAGCCGCCACGGCGCTGCGAGCGATAGGTGGCGATGGGCGTCCGCTTGAGGTAGCCGGAATGCGAGACGGTGACCGCCACCTGCTCGTCGGCGATCAGGTCTTCGAGCTGGAGCTCGGCGGCTTCGTCGAGGATCTGGGTGCGGCGCTCGTCGCCGTAGTTCTTCCTGATCTCCTCCAGCTCCTTGACGATGACCCCGCGCAGCTTCTTGTCCGAGCCCAGGATGGATTCGTACTCGCCAATCTTCTCGCGAATCTCTTTCAGCTCGTTCAGAATCTCGTCGATGGAAAGCCGCGTCAGCCGGTGCAGTTGCAGTTCGAGGATGGCGTCGGCCTGCTTGGCGTCGAAGGGATTCTCGGGGCGCTTGCCGCGGCCGATGGCGACGTCCGACTTCTTGCCGCCGACGTTGACCTCGATGGTCTTGCCGCCGAAGTAGGCGACCAGGCCATCGCGCGCCTCGCCGCGATTGGCGCTGCCGCGAATGATGGCGATGACGTTGTCGAGGTGGTCGAGCGCACTTATGTAGCCTTCCAGGATGTGCTCGCGCTCGCGCGCCCGCTCCAGCAGGAACGAGGTGCGGCGCCGCACTACGTCCAAGCGGTGGTCGATGAAGTGCTGGATGGCCGGGATCAGCCCCATCTCTTTGGGCTGCCCGTTCACCACCGCCAGGAAGATCATGCGAGAAGTTTTCCTGCATCTGGGTGTGCTTGTGCAGGTTGTTCAGGATGATCTGGGGCTCGGCGCCGCGCTTGAGTTCCACAACGATGCGCATGCCGTCGCGGTCGCTCTCGTCGCGGATGTCGCTGACGTCGTCCAGCGTCTTGTTGTTCACCAGCTCGGCAATGCGCTCGATGAGATAGCGCTTGTTAACCTGGTAGGGGATCTCGGTGACGATGATCGCCTGCCGCTCGCGGGTGATGTTCTCGATGGCAGCCTTGGCGCGCATGACGAAGCGTCCGCGCCCGGTCTTGTAGGCTTCGGCGATGCCGCTGCGCCCGTGGATGAACGCGCCGGTAGGGAAATCCGGGCCCTTGACCAGCTTCAGGATCTCGCCCAGCGGCGTCTGCGGATTGTTGATCAAAGTGATGGTGGCGTCCACGATCTCGGTCAGGTTATGCGGCGGGATCTTGGTGGCCATGCCGACGGCGATGCCGTCCGAACCGTTGATCAGCAGGTTGGGTACCTTGGTGGGCAGGACGACCGGCTCGACCGTGGTGTTGTCGAAGTTCTCCACGAAATCAACGGTGTCCTTGTCGATATCCGCCAGCAGCTCCTCGGCGATGGCGGTCATGCGGCACTCGGTGTAGCGATAGGCTGCGGGCGGGTCGCCATCCACCGAGCCGAAGTTCCCTGGCCATCCACCAGCGGATAACGCAGCGAGAAGGGCTGCGCCATGCGGACCAGCGCGTCGTAGAGCGCGGCGTCGCCGTGCGGGTGATACTTGCCCAGACCTTCGCCCACCACCTTGGCGCACTTCACGTGCTTGCGGTTGTGCAGCAGGCCCATGTCGTGCATGGCGTAAAGGATGCGCCGGTGCACGGGCTTGAGGCCGTCGCGGATGTCGGGCAGCGCGCGCCCGATGATCACCGACATCGCATAGTCGAGATACGAGCGGCGCATCTCCTCTTCAATGTTGATGGGCACGATGTTTGCGGCGCCCGGACCACTGGGCGTCATGCCACCGCCATCGCCGGGCGGCGTCAGGGGGAGTTGGGGATCTTGCTCATCTGCCATTGCTAGCTCTCAATGAGAGTGTCATGCCGAGCGTAGCGAGGCATCTATGCATTTGCAGAGGAAAAACATAGATTCCTCGCTGCGCTCGGAATGACACCGAAAAACCGCAGAAAAAATCCCGCCGCGCGCCTCGCATTCAGGGCCGCACGATATGTTGTAACTGCTTGCATTTACAGGAAGTTAATCACCAGGAGAATGACTGCATTATAGCACGTCCGCAGGGGTGGGATTGACTACGGCACGATGAGTCGGCTGCCGGCTTCCGCGGGTGCGACCACGCCCGACTTCTCCGGAAACTGCGCGTACAAGGCTTCCAGGAACGCGCGCGACTTGGGACGGCCCGAGGTGCGTCCGTGCGCCATCCGCAGCAGGAAGACCAGCGCCTCCAGCGCCTCGCTGTCCTTCAGCGTCGAGTAGCCCAGGTGCTTCTGCTCCAGCTCGCGGTACTGGACGATCATCTTTTCAAGCTCGGCGATGATCGTCTGCTGCGGCACGCTGGTGACGGCGGTCTCGTAGTAGAGCCCGGAGCCGGTGAGCGTCTGGTACTTCTTGGCCAGGGCGGTGATGGCGGCAATCGCGTCGCGGTCATTGAAGGAGCGGTCGGCGCGCGCCACCTGGGCCACGCCGTAACTCAGTCCGACGATCAGCGGCTCGCGCTCGTAGATGAAGCTCTGCCGGACTTCCACTTTGGGAAACAGCGCCTCATGGTCGAGCTCCGACATGGGCCGCGGCCGCTCGTGACGCCGCGCCTGCTGCAGATACTCGCAGCTGGAGGGACAGTCGAGCGTCACCTCGCGCTCCCGCCCGCAGCAGACCGGGCAGATGCGCCCGTGCACCGCCGGACAGAAGCGCTTTTCTTTGCGGATCTCGCAGATGGCACAGGCCATGACGTTTGAAGATCCCTCGCCGAGCTCGGGATTTCGGCCCGCGGCTCGGACGCCGCGGAAGGCGCCTCAACTTGAAACTCGAAACTTCTACGATAGCAGATTTGCCGCACCCGGCACGGGTCTGCGCGCTGCACCATGTGTTGTGCAAATTGCAGACATGTGGAAAAGCCGCTAAAAATGCGGCTCCGGCGCTTCTCTTTCGCGGCGCGCTTGTATATGATGGGTGCCGGTTTGAGCGGCACTGGTACTCACATTTCACACTCGTGAAGGAGGAATCATGGCAACCATGACCAAGACCCAGCTCGTGCGGCACCTGGCCGAGAAGCTGGAGGTCAACAACAAGGCAGCGGCGGCGTTCCTGGATACGCTGGCCACCACTGCCGTCAAAGAAACCAAGAAGAACGGCGTCTTCGTGCTGCCCGGCCTCGGCCGCCTGAAGAAGGTGCAGCGCAAGGCGCGCATGGGACGCAACCCACAGACCGGCGAGCCCCTCAAGATCCCGGCCAAGACCACCGCGAAGTTTTATCTGGCGAAGGCGGTGAAGGACTCCATCGCGCCCAAAAAATGACGCCGTTTCGCGGGGCGTCCGAGCCCCGCGGGCGTCATCCCTTCGGCTCGCTCCGCTCGCTCAGGGCAGGCTCCGAGCGGAACCGGGGTCCCCAACGAAGCCGGGTTTGCTTCGTTGGGGTGGAAACCCGGGTTTGGTTTGCTGGGGTGGTGGAGCGAGGGATTTACATTCACATCCAACGAAAGGGCCGGCTCACGCAGCCGGCCTTTTCTTTTTGCTTTCGGCCACCGAATGTCGCGCCGGCCTCTGGCCGGCTGTCGCGCGCGCGTCCCACCCTTCGCGCCTGTGGGCGAGACGCCCACACGGACAGCCTCCGGGGCGGCGGCGCTACAGGACTCGCGACTGCCTCCGCGCGTCTATACTTCTATTGCCGTGAGAGAGGAGAAGCTATGAAGCGCCTTGTCCTTCTGCTGGCTTTGCTTGCTGTCTTTGCACTACCGGCCCGGTCGCAAACCTCGACCCAGCCCCCTGCGTACTCCGGCCACGATCACGCCCAGATGCATGCCCAGCACATGGAGCACGTGCAGGCCATGTGTAAACAGATGATGGAGGCGCATGTGGCTGACATGAAGGCCACCGCGCAGACGCTGGCCACCAATCTGGCGCAACTGAAAGCCACGCTGCCCTTGATCAACGACATCAATGAGCGCAGCCGCTGGCAGTCGAATATCGCCATGTGGCAGGCGGTCGCCGATCATTTCAACCACATGGCGCAGCACGCCGAGCACATGCAGGCGATGGGCATGGGCTGCAGCATGATGATGGGTGAGGGCAAGGGCGAGGCGCAGGCCAAGCCTGCTACGGCGGCTACGCCGCAATAAGACCGCGGGAAGACGTACTGGGAAGGTGGGAAGTCCGGCGCGGCGAAGGTCTCCCGATCAGCACAGGGGTGCATCGCGCGCGATCCCGCTCAATGTCACGCTGGCCGGGCATGTAGCGTTAGCTGGTCCGTTTGTTTTCCGCCTGGGCTTGCAGCCGCTCGCGTTCGTCCACGTGGTTGTGCTGGCCATTCACCAGCTCCGCGTGGCTCACGTGCTGCCGGCACCAGAAGCATATGACGATCGGTTCCATATCACCATCCTCGATGGTACGAACCGATCATCGCTCCGAAAGTCGTGCCGGCCAAGTAACACGGGTAATGCGTGGCGTTACCGTGGGACACAGGCGGAGGGTACCGAGGTTCTCCCGCGAGATAAGGGAATCTTCGCCCGTGGCCGAGGCGATCAGGGGGGTGAGGCGCGGGCGTTGCTAGTCGCCCACGGCCACCAGGCGGTTGCCCTCGGCGCCGGCCGCATAGGTGATCTTGACGCGCTTGCCGGCGGGCAGGGCATTGCGCAGATCGCCGCTGAACACCAGGGTCTTGCCGGGGCCGCCGTTGGCCGAACGGAACGTCACCAGGGATTTGTCCGGCCGGCCCACCTCGGTTTCGTAGAAGGCCACCGCTTCCACCACGCCGCTCTCCATGTAGGTGCCGGGCGCGGTGTTCACCCTGCGCGAGCCGCCGCCGGCGGCCGTCGCCCGGCCCGGCTGCCCGCCCACAGCCGCCTTGCGGCGCGCCATCAGCTCCAGCAGGATGTTCAGGAAGAAGATCCCGGAGATGGTGAGCAGGATCAGGCTCATGAACAGGGCGTCCACGGTGATCCCGTTGCTGGTCATCACAATGTAGGCAATTCCGAGCAGCGGCAGCAGTCCCAGGATGCCCGAGATCAGCAACACGGCCATAGGTCCCTCGTCAGACAGATGAATCGTGCAGGAATGTGTGCTTCTGCCCCACCACAACTCTGCCTGAATCTTGTACCTGAGCTGCGGGCTGCATGGCAATAGCAACGCCGTAAAGGCCGTGCCCTCACGTGGCGCGGGATTCGTCCCCAAAACGGCAGCTTTAGCTTGTAAAATCTATGGGTTTAGGAGGTAAGTATGAACCATGTAGGGCGTTTGGCGATTTCCGTATTGGCATCCGCAGTCCTCGCTCTGTGGACGCTGGCAGCTTGGGGCCAAGGCGCAAACCCGCCGGCCAGCACAAAGGAAAGCGGGCAGACTTCGGGCCAGGGTCAGACTGCGGTGGAACAGTCCACCAAAGAAGCCACACTCACCGGTTGCCTGGGTGGGCCGAATGACGAAGGTGCCTTCACCCTGACCAACGACCGGTACAAGAGGGGTGTCGAAGTGGGGGGCGCGCAGGACATCAACCTCAAGGCCCATGCCGGCCACACGGTGAAGCTGACCGGAATATGGGTGAAGAGTGGGGCAGCCATTGGCGAGAAGGAAAAAGCTGGCGAGAAAGGCGAACGGCACTTCAAGGCGACCAAGGTGACCCACGTCTCCGAAACCTGCTCTGCGACCGCCAAGGGAAAATCACAGTAACAAACGGCAGCGTTGAGTGTGAGGACTCGGACAGCCCGTCAAGCGAAGCGGTCCAGAAGGCGCGCGCATGCGCGCCTTTTCCTTTTTGCAAGACGTGGGGAAGGGGATCCGGCCTGCCGCCCGCTATTTCGCTTCATGGGTTTTCAAGAAGTTGCAAAGGCGCAACCGAGCGTGCCCGCTCCCCACTTTGGTGCACTGTTCGGATTCCGCCCACGCCGCGCCATCCGGCCATCTTCGGGCGGGACTTTGGAGAATTGGCGCCGGGCTGGGCGGCGGGATATATCTCTGTCCATGCGCTCACCCGAACGCCGCGTTTTGGTCACCTGCACCGAAGGGCACGAATGGTGGGTCAAAGTCCTGGGCGACAGCCCTCCCCAACCCCAGCTTGTGGTCTGCCCCCTGTGCCAGGAGAGCAGTGACGTGCTCCTGCCCATGATCGTGAAGGTCGAGGCCCTGCTGGCGACCGAGCGCTAGTTTCTCAGCTCTTCACCACTCTGAGGTTGTTGGTTACGGAAAAGACTCCGGAGACGCCGTTGGCGCGGATGCCGGCTGTATCCTTGTCAGCCTGGCTGTCGACCACGCCCTCGAGCGTGACGTGTCCGCCTTTCACGATGATCCGGATGGGTTTGATCACGCCCATGCTGTACTTCTCCAGCGGCCCGAAGCCGTAGATGGCGCGGAACAGGGCCATACGCAGCCGGTCGTCGTTGGGGGAAACCGGCAGCACCTCGATCTGGTTGTCGACCTGTTCGACTCCCTCGATTTCCTTCACCGCCTTTTCCGCATCGGACTTGATGCTCGGGCGCGTCACCTGCCCCAGCAACGTCACCTTGTAGCCGTCTACCTTGAAGGCGAGATTGTCGAAGACGTTGACGTAGGGCAGCATCAGCAGTTCGTGGCGAACCTCTTTCTGGATGCGCTGGACGGCGCGCTCCGATGCCGGACGCTGCTGTGCCGAGAGCGTCAGCACGGTGAAAACCGCGAGCAGCAGGAATTGGAGATGTCGAAATCGCATGGTACCCTCCGAAGAACTGCGTCGTCGGTCGTCGGTCGTCGGCCAAAGCTGGCGTGAGACTAGGCTCGCAGCGGCCAACGACCGAGGACCGGCGAGCGAAGGCCTTCCTATTTTTTCTTCCCCCCGAGGATCCCTTGCAGCATGTTGCCGAGCGGATTCTGCTGCTGTTGCTGGAGCGGATTCGGAATCGCTCCCTTCACCATGCCGGCGACATCGGGCACGAAGACGGGTTGCGACGTCGTGCCCTGGATCATGAAGGGAATCGATCCGCCGCCTTGGCCACCCATAATGGGGATGCCCTTGGTCATCTGGCCCAGCGCACCGCTGGACTCGGACAGCTTCGCCACCATGTGGAAGTTCAGGGCATTGTTGGCCGCGATGGTGCCGTTACCCGTCAGCGACCCCAGCGCCGGGACCACCACATGGAGATTATCCGCACGAATGCCTTCGGGCGCGACTCGCAGGTTGGAGCTCAGGGTCTCGATCAGGGTATCGTTGGACGAGCTCTTCAACCCGGAAAGCGCCGACAGCACCTTCATCTTGGAGTTCAGGTCGTATCCCTTCAGGCGCGCGTTCGAGAGTTGCACCGTGCCGGTGGTGACCAGGCGGTCCACGGCGCCGTCCAGGGCCAGATTGGTGCTGATGGTGCCGCCCTCCAGAGAGGCACCCGAAGGCAGGCCGACGCCAACCGCCGGCAGCAGTCCTTCTATGTCCTTCACCGGCAACTGCGAGCCGTTGACCTTCATGCGAACCACGGTGGATGAACCGTGCATATCGTAGTCGCCGGAAAGCCGGACCGTGCTGCTTCCGGTGTGGATGTCGCCGCGGGTGAGCACGCCTGATTCGCGCTTGAGGTCGTAATTGGACGCGTAGCTCACGCTGACGGGCACCTTAGCCGGCGATCCGGCGGGCACCAGGCGCAGCTTGTCCACCGTAGCCTGCCCTTCCGAATGCGCCGTGTGACCGTCAGACTTGACCGTTCCCTTGTAAGCGAGCAGACCCGCGATCCCGGAAGCCGGATCAATGAAGCCGGTGGACGCCAGATCCATGTTGTCGATCGAGACCTGGGCCTGGAGCGGCGTGAGCGCGGCATCGGCCTGGTTGATGGGACCGGCGGTGCCCTCGAGCTTCAACTTGCCGCCGCCCGGCGTCTTCGCCTCCACGGTGAACGGGATGGGCGAATCATAGGAGATGTTGCTGGCCGCCAGGTTCACGTCCTCGTAGACCGAGGGCTTGCCTCCGCCTGTTTTCTCCACCGTCACCCTGCCGTTGGTGATCTTCAGCTTCTCCACCGAGAAGCTGCCGCCGGCCGCGGACGTAGATGATTTCTTTCCGCCCCCCAGGCTGGAGAAGTTCCACTGGCCGGAAGGCGCGTGCACGAGCGTGAGTTCCGGTCGGTCGATGGTGATGCCGGTGACCTGCACGGAACGAGAGAAGATCAGCGGCAACAGCTTGACGCCGACTTCCAACTTTTTCGCCTGGAGAAACGGGCCCTTGCTGAAGGCGGGATCGTCGCTGATGGCGATGTTATCGGCGGTGACGCCGCCTGCGAGCATCGACAGGCTGAGCCCGCCGATCGTGACTTGCCGCCCCAGCGACGACTGCAATTCTGACTGGATCGTGGGACGAAACGAGTCTGCGTTCACCAGAAAGGGAATGGCGACGATGATGACGACGACCACGCCTAGAACGATGAGAACAACCAGGCGACCCTTCTTCACACACACCTCCTCGACCCCCAGACCCGAATGGCACCGGTATGAGAGGTCAGGCTCGCCTGAAGGGAGAGCAGCAGAATGCTAGCACCGGGCTGGGAAGGGGCGCAACGGTGGCAAGAGAGCGCCTCGCGGATCAACTGCCGGCGGCCGCCGCGGCGCGCTCGGCGCGCACCAGCGCCAGCGTGGTGACGTCGTTTTCCGTTTCCTTGCGCCGCCACGAACTCTCGGTGAAGGTTTTCACCGCGCTTAGCACCTGGGTGCAGAGGTCCTGGGCGTCCTGGAAAGAGATCTGCGAAACGCACTCCGTCAGGCGCTCGATGCCGTACTCCTTCGAACCCGCCTTCGACTCGACCAGGCCGCGGGAGACCAGCAGCAGGGCGGCGCCCGGCTGGATGGCGGTAATGCGCGCATCGTGCGTGGCGTGCGAGAACAGGCCCAGGGGGAAGCCGTTGGCCTCCAGGTGGGTGACGCCTCCGTGGTCCTTCAGCAGGGCGGGCGTGTGTCCGGCGTTGATGTAGGCCAGGGTACCGAACTCCTCCTCATAGCAGCCCAGGAAGGCGGGGGCACAGCGCACGCCTCCGGCCGCCTGGAGGATGACCCGGTTCAATTCGATCAGCAGCGTGGGCAGCGCATCGGCCTCATTGACGTCGCCATCGCCAAGCAACTCTGTGGCCAGGGGACGCATGCGCTCCTGCACCGCGGCGGCGATGTCCAGCGCTTCCTCGCGTTTTCCGGCCACGTCCAGCAGCAGGAAGACCAGGCGCCGCGAATCGGTTACCAGGAAATCATAGAAATCGCCGCCCACCCGGGCCGCGCGGTACAGAGCCGAGATCGAGGAGTGCTCCAACTCGGGAACCGTCGTGGGCTGGGGACGCCGAAGAGTACGCTGGGGTGCTGTGTTCTGGAACGGCAGTCTCATGGCATGCGTGCCGGAGGAAGCCGAGAGTACCACAATTCCCGCCGGCTGCCCCGGGTGAAAAATGCGCGCGCACCTGTGAGAGTCTTTTTCGGGAAAGGTGACAAGAGCTCCCCGCCGGGAGCATGCTAAGGGCAGATGCGGAGTGCGTTTTTCAAATCGGTTCTGCTGCTGGGCGCGGTCGCGACGGTGGCGGTAGCGGCCGGC
Source organism: uncultured Acidobacteriota bacterium (assembly GCA_963704285.1). Classification (GTDB taxonomy): domain Bacteria; phylum Acidobacteriota; class Terriglobia; order Terriglobales; family Acidobacteriaceae; genus JAHFUA01. Next base: position 1,007,419 of record OY969886.1, read on the forward strand.
GCTCCGGTCGAGAATCCCGGGGCTCCACCACCCGGGCCTCCACCCCAGCAAGCCAAAATCGGGCTTGCCGGGGACCCCGGGCCGGCGGTCACGCTGTACCGCCAATTGCGCAACCTGGGGCTGGATCCCGCGCGCGTGTATCGCATCCGCGACGCCGGCCTGGACCGCGGCGAGATCCACATCACCCTGAACAGCGGCACCATCGCATTCAGTCAGAGCGTCGAAGGACGCATCACCGGGGCGTTTTTCGACGGTGACGGCGAGATCCTGCTGGTCCCCCCCAACCAGGTGGAGCGCACGTCGATGGCGCTGTTCATCGGCACTCCCATCCTTGAGGAAAGGTTCTCGACCGCCTTTTTCCGCTTCAACGACGACACCTTCGAGCGGCTCGCGCCGTCGCTTCACCCTACTGAGGAAGGGACAGAGTTTCTCGCCCGTTGGGGATCGATCTTCCGCGAGCTTTGCGTGAGCGACGGCTTCGAACTGCTGCGTTTCCTCACATGGCAGGGACCCTCCAGCGGCAGCCCGGGGACGTTCTGGCACGCCCGCCTCGCCGGCCTGCACCTGGGGCCGTTCGATGTCCTGTTTGACACCGAAAGTGCCGAGCAGGTCTCGGTGGGGCAGAGCAACTACGTGAACGGAGCGCAGAATCTTCGAACGTCTGGGCTTCGTTCGCCAGCCGGAATGCCGGCGCGGCTCAGTCCGGAGAACGTGATGCCACCAATGAACTGGGGCGGGGCAGCTTCCGCATCGCGGCCTCCAGAATCCGCACCCACATCCTGCCGTCGCGCGAACTGGAGGCGGAGGCGCAACTCACGCTGCAAGCGACCCGGAGCGGCGCGCGCACCCTGGTGTTCGAGCTTTCGCGCTATCTCAAGGTCAGCTCGGTGGTGGCCGGCGACACGCCGCTCGAATTCATCCAGAACGAATCGCTGGAGGGCGGCGACCTGGCGCGCCGCGGCAACGACCTGGTCGCAGTCATTCTGCCGCAAGCGCTGCGTGCCCGAGAAAAACTGGGACTACGTTTCAACTACAGCGGCTCGGTGTTGTCGGAGGCGGGCAGCGGGCTGATGTACGTCGGTGCACGCGGCATCTGGTATCCCAATGTCGGCCCCGCCATGTCGGACTTCGACCTGGAGTTCCGCCATCCCGCAGGCTGGACGCTGGTCGCGACCGGCAAACGGGTTTCGGCGGAGAACTCGGGCGGTGAGCAGGTGTCGCGCTGGGTCTCCGAGCGGCCCATCCCGCTGGCGGGCTTCAACCTCGGCAAGTACATGGCCGCGCGCGCCAAGGCGGGGGAAACCGTGGTCGAGATCTTCGCCGCGCGCGGGGTCGAGAGCTCGTTCCCCGAGACCGCGTCCAAGCCCATGGAGGTGCGGCCGTTTTCGCGGCGTACTCCCCCCAACATGTTGGCCCCGCCGCCACCCACACCGGCCGCCGAGGCGCAGGCGGTCGCCCAGCGCTCCACCCGCGCTCTGGAGTTCCTCTCCCGCCAGCTCGGCCCCTTCCCTTTCAGTTCGCTGGCGGTCACGCAGATGCCCGGCCCGCTCAGCCAGGGATGGCCAGGGCTGGTCTTTCTCTCCAGTTATGCCTTCCTCAATGCCGAAGAACGGGAGCGCCTCCACCTCACGAGCTACGAGAAGCTGCTGTATGGCGAACTGGTGCAGGCGCACGAGACGGCACATCAGTGGTGGGGCGATGCCGTGCTGTGGAAGGGCTACCGTGACGTGTGGCTCTCGGAGGCTCTGGCCAATTATTGCGCCCTGCTGGCTCTGGAGCAGGAGAAGCCGGATGCCTTCCGCGCCGCCCTGGAACACTACCGCCAGGACCTGGCGCGGAAATGGCACGAAGGCCCTCCCATGAAAGACGCCGGTCCGGTCACCCTGGGCCATCGCCTCACCTCGTCGCGGCTGCCCGCAGCCTACGAAGTGGTGGTCTATGGCCGCGGCACCTGGCTCGTCCACATGCTGCGGGAGATGTTCCGCGACGCCGATCGAGGAAGCGCCGATCCCGACGCGCGCTTTCTCCGCGTCCTGCGCGGCGTGCGTGAGCGCTTCGACGGCCGCGCGCTTTCCACCCAGGATTTTCAAAAAGCCCTGGAGGAGGCTCTGCCCAGCTCGCTCCGCTATGAAGGGAAGAAATCGCTGGCCTGGTTTTTTGACGAATGGGTGAACGGCACGGCGCTGCCGCGCTTCCAACTCTCGGGCCTCAAGTTCACCCACAAGGACGGGAGGCCGGTGGTCAGCGGAACGCTCTTACAGAAAGACGCGCCCGATACCCTGGTGGCTTCGGTCCCGCTCTATGCCAAGACCCAACGCGGCAAGCCCGTCTACCTGGGACGCGTTTTTGCCGACGGGGCCGAGACCGAGTTCCACCTGCCAGTACCCGCCGGAACGCGCGGGCTGGTGATCGACCCGCATCAGACCGTGCTCACGCGCCCGTGACTGCCGAGCAACACAGGTGCTCGTTCTGCGTCTCTCAGCCTTGTGGGTTTCGGTATAATGGCGGTGCCCACGTTGGTATCCGCACGCCGGAGAGGTGGCCGAGTGGCTGAAGGCGGCGGTTTGCTAAACCGTTATACGGGCCAAAACCTGTATCGAGGGTTCGAATCCCTCCCTCTCCGCCAGTTCTGGATGTTGCTGAGGTTTCTCAAAGCCAAGGAAGGTTGTTTCGGCTAAAAGTCGGCCACGGCAAAGACCAGAAGCTCTCGGCCCGTTTCGGAAGAAATGACTTGTGGAGGGAATGAGATGTCCAAAAGACTAGCGTTTTGCTGCGCTGTCCTTGCGCTCGCTCTGATCGGCTCTGCCGCATTTGCCCAAGGGATCAAGCGAACCGTGCTGCAGAAGATAGAGTTCCCCGATCACTACACGACCATTACAGCCGTAGCGGAGGTCGAGCCCGGTGTGACCGCCGCCCGCCATACCCATCCGGGCATTGAGTCGGCCTACATTCTGGAGGGTGAGGGCGATCTCCACGTCGAAGGCCAGCCCGAAAGACGGGTCAAGGCCGGAGACTCTTTCCAGATCGCGAACACGACGCCGCATGACATCCGCAATGTCAGCAGCGACAAGCCGCTGAAAGTCCTGTCGACGTACATCATCGAGAAGGACAAGCCGCTCGCCACCCCCACGCCGAAGTAAGCGGCGGCGGCAGAAAACCCGAGCCGCTCACGCCTTCAGCTTCTCCGCGATAGTTCTCGGCGACGAAGAACGTCGCCGCCGGCCCGACCGCGGTCACGATGGGCGCAGAAAACTCGCGCGCCGCCGTCAACTCGGCGATCACCTGCTCGGCTTCCCGGCGCTGCTCCTCCGAGTTGTGGAAGATCACGGAGCGGTACTGCGTGCCCACGTCGTTCCCCTGGCGGTCGAGGGTGGTGGGATCGTGGATGGCGAAGAACACCTCGAGCAGGTCGCGATAGCTGATTTGGCTGGGGTCGAAGGTCACGCGCACCACCTCCGCATGGCCGGTCGTGCCGGTGCAGACCTGCTTGTACGTGGGACTCTCGACCCGGCCTCCCATGTAGCCGGATTCCACTGACTTGACGCCCGGCAGGCGCTGGAACACCGCCTCCAGGCACCAGAAACATCCTCCGCCGAAAACTGCGGTTTCAAGGTTTGGCATACGGGTTGGATGCGCGGAAGGCGAAGAAGTTCCAGGGGCTAGGGTGGAAGCCCCCGCCTTCAGGCGGGGGACAAGAGCGGCCGCAATCCCCGGGCCTCAGCCCCCGTGAAAGCTTGCCCACGCCAGCTCAGGGGGCGCGCTGCAGCCGGCGCCCGAACCGCTGCGCCACCACTTGCAGGCTCTTGCTCAAGTCCACCGACGCCCCCAGCGGCGTCGAGCGTCCGGGATAGCTGTAGCGCAGGTCAACGAACCGCACCCGATAGGCAACGTCGCGCTCCTCCAGAGGCTCGGTGATGGTGAGCGGATACTTCGCCCAATCCAGGTACACGCGCCCGAGATACGACTTCTTCGCCGCCTCCAGCGCCGGTGTCTCCTCCGGCTTGTAGTAAGTGCGCGGGCGTCCCCGCGCCGGTCCGGGCACGCCGGCGCTGTGACGGCGGTCACCGCGCAACTCTAACCGCTCTGGGATATAATCCCGTCCGTTTCTGCAGTCCAGCCCTAGTCAGGACGGGCCAGCCCCAGGTAGGCTCCAGCTCCACCGATCGGCCAACGGTTCCCAGGAAAGGTCGAACAGAATCCAGAGCGTGATTGCGCGCTCTGAGCGGCCCCACGCGGGTCGGGTCCCGGGCCACAGACTCCCGACAGAACTTAGAGGCAAGGAGAGGACCTCTATGTCTGCTCCTCGTCGGCATCCGTTGATCTTCGTCCTGCTTACACGATTGCGGTACTGGGTTCCGCTTCTTCTGATCTGTGTCTGCAGTTGCGGAGGCGGCAGTCCAGAGCCGTTTTCCACGCCCAGCGCAAGTGCGGCCTCAGCGCTTGACGTATTGAGCTGCGCGTCCAGCCAGTGCGTTACGCTTCCCAGTACGCCGGACTGCGCGGCTGGCTCGAACCCGGATGTTTCCTGCTACAGTCGCGTGGCCTTCTGGTACGAGCCGTTGGCGCAGGGTCCGGCCTTGTCACGTCTGGCCGGATCGCAGGTGGTTGTTGGAGTTTCTCCCGATGGTGTTTCTGCGGTCCACTCCATTAACGCGCGTGCCCTGGCCTACGTGACCTATTATCAAAGCAGCGCTCCCGGTCAGTACATCAGCAGCACCGCCGACCTTCCCGCGGTCGGTTTTTTGGACAACGGGCAGTTCGCCCCCAGCATGCTGGATCCCGGATGGTACGTCCTGTGCCCCAACAGCGTGGAGTTGCGGCACCGAGTCGCGGTTCAACTGAACTCCCTGCTGAATCAGGGCTACGACGGCCTGTTCGTGGACAACACGTTCCTTGCTCCACCGGCCGGCATGGCCTGCCAGGCCAATCATGCCCATGTCACTCCCGGCCAGCGGGGCGACGACTCGTTCTTGCACCTGTTGGGGGAAGTTCGCGCTGCCCTGGAGCCGAGCGTAGCCAGAGCTGTGCTTATTTCCAATCCCGGCAATCCCGTCTGGGCGGATCAACTGGGCACGGGGCAGACTACGCTATGGGACCTGTCGGACTTCGTGCTCTGGGAAAGCTATGGCTTTTCCTCGGACTTGAACCAGCATGACAATTGGCAGAACACGCTAGCGGAAAGTTGGAAGTACGCGGCCGACCCGGCCAGAGCCACAAAGATCATTGCTCTCTCCTATCCCACCAACATGCATGAAGCGCTTTTTTCATTTGCGCTGGCGCGGATGTTTGGTTTTCGGTGGGCTGCCAACCTGGGCGTGTCGGGCGGATCTGGGCACTACGGAGAATTCACCTCCAGCATGCCATTCTCCGTGGGCGTGCCGCAGGGGTCGCTCTATAAATCGGGCAGAGTGCTGGCGCGGCGTTTTTCCAACGGCATTGCTTACGCCAATACCGGTCTATCGCCGGTCAGCATCGCCATCCCCGATGGCGGACAACTGATCACGGATACCGGGCTGCAGTCTGTAGCCGGCAACTACACGCTGCTCCTCGCACCTTCCCAGGCGGCAATCCTGGTAACGCACTAAGATGGGGCAAGTGGATTTGGGCGGCACCTCCCGTCTCGGCGTTAGTAAGGCCCAGATGTGCAAGAGTTTGCACACTCTCCGAGCACATTTTCTTTCACCTCTGAGTCTCCGGTAACCAAGACTGCTACCCACCTTTGATTTCAGTGACTTCCGATGGAGTTACGCTCGTGCTCCGTACCTTCGTTTGGAACGCCGGTGGCATTCTCTCTCATAATCAGTCGAGGAGATACTGCAACCAGCTATGAAACGGCTTAGGCTGGCGGTCTTCATTCTTGGTTTGTCAACACTTGCTTTCGCGCAAGAGTTCAGGAGTACTGCTGCTGTCCAGAGCGCCAGCCAGCTTTTCGCAGTGGATCTGTCGAATGTTACTGACGTAAGCGGCGCCGCCATTAGCATCCGTAACTCCTCGTCCAGCACGGTCTCCTTACCGCAAGTGTTTACTCCTGGCAATCAGCCGCCTTTGAACGGGCCGTCGATTCTGGCGCGCCTGAACAGTCTGCCCGCGCCTGCCACGGATCAGGACCGCGTGATTCAGGCCTGGCAGTTCGTAACGGGTCACACCTACCACTTCTGTTATGCAGGAAACGCGAACGGTGTAGCTTACGATCCGGTCGTCATTCTCAACGCCTATGGGTTTGGATGTTGCGAACAGCTCGCGTATGCCCTGGCCTGGATTTGGCAGCAGCAGGGCTATCAGGCAAGACTGGCTTCTCTGTCCGGGTTCCATAGCATTCCCGAAGTGTTTTACCGGAACGCCTGGCATATGCTCGACCCGGACCACAAGGTCTATTACCTCAATCCCGACCAGACGATCGCCAGCGTGCAAGACATCCTGAACGACCCCACCTTGGTCGCCAACACGGTTAACTCCGCTGGGAATGACCCGGTCGGCTGGCCGGGGGAAGAGATGGCAGAGCTCTACGCTGAAACTGGACCCACCCTGCGATACTGGCCTCCCCTTTCGCCGAGTGCACTTTCCACGTTCTCGCTGCGGCCTGGCGAGAGCATGCGGCTCAGTTCGGACAACCAGGAAGACACAGTGCAGTTCTATTCAATAGGACAGGTCCCGGTTCCCAACGGTGTGAGCTCGATCCAGTTCGATTGGAACCTGACTTTTGCGTATGCGGGTTGGAAACAACCGGCGTATCTGACGTCCGGGGTGGATGTAGCGGCGGATTCCAGCGGGGCAAACTCTCTGGCGAACACCTCAACCGTACCAGGGTATTTGGTTTACCGCGAGTCCAGTCTCTTCCCGGTGCTGGCCCTTCGCATTCTGGCCCAGCTTGCGCCGGGCAGCTCGGGATCGCTTCAGGCTTACTACTCGGCGGATGGAACCAACTGGTCGAATGGGGTTCCATTTCAACCCACAAGCGGCGACTCCTCTTTCGACCTCAGGGCCGATCTGAGCAGCCTGGCGGGTGGAGCTTCTACGTACTATGTCAAAGTGGAACTGGACGGGGCTGTCCAGCTTCACAGGCTTCGCATCAGCCCGGTGGTGCAAGCTTCCTTAATCCTTTTCCCCAGGCTACAGGCTGGTAATCAGAACCAGCTTGTATATCAGGACCTCTCAGCCGCAACCCAAGCCAGAGCCCTCAAGGTAACAACCAAGGTTCCAACCGGCAAGCCGCTGATCCGCGGAGTGCATGCAGTGTCTCTCATACCGGAAAGTGCGGCTTACAGTCTGGCCCAGGATTATGCCGCCGCCAACCTCGTGGACGGTGATCTGGACAGCCTTGCTTATCCCGGTTCGTCGCACATCGACTACGTGATACAGCTCAACGCGACGTACAACGTAACCGGCGTGTCTATCGACTGGGGTTATTTCGGAAGCGATGCGCGTTACGTGCAGAGCTGGCAGATCCAGGGACGAAGCGGCGATCAGGACTGGCAGGAACTCGCCAGCGGCGGGTTCCCGGGGCAAGCCACCATGGATGTGCCGCTGAACGTCACGGCCACTGAGCTTCGCCTGGTTGCCAGTGCCGGCAACTGGATCGGAACCTATGAGGTGCGCGTATTCGGTGTCGCCGCACCCCCTTTCTCAACCTTGCTCGCCGCGGCCGTCCAGTCCAATGTGCCCGAGAATCCCATCTATTCGATTGCCCGTAACTACGGAGCAGCCAATCTCATTGATGGCGATCCTAAGACACTCGCCTATGCAGGTTCGAAGAACCTGGATTACCAGATTTCCCCCGGTACTCTGACCCATCTCTCGTCCGCGAACATCACATGGGGATATTTCGGTACAAACTCCGCTTACGTGAGTTCCTGGTCTCTGCTGGGGAGGAACGGCGCCAGCCAATGGACAACGCTCGCCCAAGGCGGCTTTCCTAATAGCGCGACCACCCAAATCAACCTCGATTTCTTCGCCACCGACGTGCGAATCCTGGCCAGCTCAAGCGCGAATTGGATCGGCATTTATGATTTGAGCCTTAAGGGTGGCCAGCCCATGAGTGGTTTCGCCGTCAAGTCGAATGTCGGAGAGACAGTGACTTGCGAAAGCTTTCGTCCGGATTCCAACATCATAGATGGTGATGAGAATACCTTTGCCTACCCGTGCAATTTTGCGATTGACTACGCCCTGGATCTCGGTGGGAGCAAATTCGTGGACGCCGTCAAGGTCGTGTGGGGCTATTTCGGCTCTGATCCACGATACATCCAATCGTGGCGACTGCTGGGTCTGGCTTCGGACAGTACCTGGGATGTGCTCGCGAGGGGCACACAGCCGGGGGCTAGTGAAACGCTGATTCCGGTCCAGAACCGCTATCGCAAGCTGCGCATCGCCGCAGAAGGCAGCAACTGGATGGGTATCTACGAAGTTCAGGTGTTTGGCACTCTCTTGCCGGTTGCGGGACAAGCCACCGTCAAATCCAATGTGGCCGAAAACCCGGTGTACTCGATTGCCCTGGGCTATCAGGCTTCCAATCTGATTGACGGCAATACCCGGACGCTGGCGTATCCGGGCTCGAGCCAAATCGATTACCAGGTGTCGCTGGGTCAGCTCATGCAGCTTTCCTCTGCATCGATCAATTGGGGAGGGTTTGGAACCAATTCCATTTATGTAAGCAATTGGTCCCTGTTGGCCAGGAGTGCGCCCAGTCAGCCGTGGGTCACGGTAGCGCAGGGGGGATTCCCTAACAGTCCAACGACGCTCGTCAACCTGGATTTTGCGGCCACGGATGTCCGACTGGTCGCCAGCTCGGTGAACTGGATTGGCGTCTATGAACTCAAGATCAACGGAGTGCCGCTGCAGTGATCGGGGGAGTTGGGAAATCCTGACGCGAGCGCTCAATAAATCCGATGGGAATCCGGGATGGCTTTGAGCGCGGTCAGCGAAAGAGGAGGGCTACTGCGGTACCCGGCGAAACCGTCACCTGGTTGCCGGCCTTGACCTCGGAACGCCCAGCGGGAGAGTACAGAACGGAGTTCCTCGAAACTTTGAAGGACCAGGACTCTGATCCCGTGTTGGCGACCACCTCGCCCTGCGAAAAGCGCCGAGTCAGTACACCAGGACTACGTTGCTGATCGGCCGCCGGCTCGGGCACGCCCAGAGCCACAGGCAGATCGCGCAGGAAGATCCCAAAATGGCCGCCTTCGCGGCCGCCCTGGTAGTCCGATTCTCCCAGGTTGGCAGCGAAGGCGAAGCCGAATGTCCGCGCCATCACGAAGGAATACAAGGCCTCCTTGGCATCACGCGGGTACGCCAACGCCACCACCTTCGGCGCGTGCGGCGACGCAGCGACATTCTTGCTTTCGGCGATCGTCGACGGCCAGCGATCATGGCCTTTCCCCAACAGTGACGAATACCCGTAGCTCTCCCACAGGACGAAGTCGGAGACGTCCCACAAGGTCTTGTTGCCGGTGTGCAGTTGGTCGGCCAAGCGGGGGTTCCCCGGATTGGTTACCATGATGGCTGCCGGATTTCGCTTCTTGACCGCGGCATACACTTCCGACAACAAATCAATGTATGCCGGCCCACCCTTGCTTCCAGGCGCTACGTGCTCGTGCTTCGCATCACAAACCAGCTGGGCGGCGGGCGGCAGATAGCTGTTGTCCACGAACAGGCCATCATACCCTTCTGCGCCGATCGTCCGATCGACGTAGGCCAGGATCCGCCGGCGCAGCTCGGCACTGTTGGAACATAGAACATAGTTGTCCTTCCCACCGAAAGCGCTGGGCAAGAAGCCGTCATCCGTGTGGAAGCCTACTCGTTCCAGATCGGCGCGGTCGTGAACGAACTCGCGGCCCAGCACGCCCTGGTAGAAAGTCACGTAAGGAAGCGCACGTCCGCCATGGGCATGGATGTCGGCCACCGCCTTGGGAGACACGCCAATAATGACGTTGGCAGGCTGCAACTTGTCCCAAGTGTTCCCTTGCCATTCTTCGTACCAGAAGGCGAACTGCGGTGTTTCCGCGCCCCCGCTCCCAATGAAGGGATGGGGTCCGGCCCCGGGCGCGGCCGAGGCGAACAGCAGCAATAGACTGAGCGCTACCGTCAGGCAACTATTACGCATGCAGCATTTCCGGATTGGGAGCGTAACGTGCCCCCTGTCGTTCCCGCCACGCCTCGAACATCAGCACATCCCAAAGCAGATACTGCCAATTGCGGGTGCCGCAAACGTGCTCATTCCAAACCGTGCGCACACGCGCGGGATCAAGGAATCCTTCCTCAGCCAGGCGATCCGGCGCCAGCAACGCATCACCCCAGTCGCGCAAGGGCCCGCGCAGCCACTCTCCAACCGGAATGCCGAACCCCATTTTCGGCCGGTCCACCAGCCGCGCCGGAACGTACTTGTACAAGACCTGGCGCAGCAGCCATTTCTCCTGGCCCTCGCGGATGCGCAGCGACATGGGCAAGCGCCAGGCAAACTCCACCACCCGGTGATCGAGCAGCGGCACGCGCGCCTCCAGGCTCACGGCCATGCTGGCCCGGTCCACTTTGGTCAGGATGTCGTCCGGAAGATAGCTGACGAGATCGATGAACATCATCTGCAGGGTAAAATCCGGGAGCTCGGCGCGACGGCGAGGATCGGTCAATGCCGTGGGTGGCTCCAGCGCTCCCATCACCACCTGGTCCGGTGGATCCCAGTGTGACAGAAGCCTCCGATAGATCGCCTGCCGTGAGTCTTCGGACAATATGTCCGCGAAGCGGTGGATCTGCTCGCCCGGTCTGCGCCGCCGTATTCGTTCCGGAAGAAAAACGTCAGCTGTCTTGAAAAACCAGTTCCAGGTGTCGGCAGAAAGTGTCCTCATACCGGCAGCAGCCAACTTTCTTCCCGCCGCCGGAAAATACCGCATTGTGCCCCAGATCTGGTTGGCGAGCGCATAACGGGGATAGCCCGCGAACAACTCGTCTCCGCCATCGCCCGACAGCGACACCGTGACATACTTGCGCGCCAGCGCAGAGACCAGGAAGGTCGGGATCTGAGAAGAATCTGCGAAGGGCTCGTCGAAATACTCCGGCAACCTGGGTACGACCGCTTGCGCTTCCGCCGGAGTCACGTAAAGTTCGGTGTGATCGGTGCCAAGATGGCGGGCGACTTCGGCGGCGAACGGAGCCTCGTTGTAGCCCTTCTCGACAAAGCCGATGGAGAATGTCTTGACCGGGCGCGAGCTTTGCGCCTGCATCAGAGCAACCACCGTCGAAGAGTCGATCCCTCCGGAGAGAAACGCTCCCAAGGGAACATCGGCGATCATGCGCAGCCGCGCTGCCTCGAGCAGGAGCTGGTGAAGGGCGTCGAGAGCGGGCTCGGGATCGTCGGGCAGAGGGTGGCCGGCCCCGGTTTCCGCCACGGCCCGCGCCGACCAGAAGGGCGCCGGTTCCGGCAGTTCGCGATCCAATTTTATCCGGAGGATCGTTCCCGGCGGCAGCTTGCGAATCCCGCTATAGATGCTGTAGGGATGCGGCACGTAGTTGTGTCGCATCAGCAAGGCGACGGCTCCGCGATCGATCTCCGCGTCGAACGCGGGATGCGCGTGCAGGGCTCTTAGTTCCGACCCAAACAGAAGGTACTGTCCGCAACGTCCGTAATACAGGGGTTTGATTCCCAGTCGGTCTCGAACCAGATGGAGTTCGCACTCCCGCGTGTCCCAGAGAGCGAAGGCGAACATCCCGACAAAGGCACGAACCGCCGCCTCTAACCCCCATGCCTCGACGGCTGCCAGCATGACTTCGGTATCGGAGTGTCCCCGCCAGCGATAGCCTGGGAGCCGAGTCCGCAGTTCCTCGTAATTGTAGACTTCGCCGTTGAAGACGATGACGTACCGGCCCGAGGCCGAGGTCATGGGCTGGTGTCCCTCGGGCGAGAGATCGAGGATGGAAAGGCGGCGGTGTGCCAGCGCGATGCCTGCGCGCTCGTCGCACCATTCGCCGCTGTCGTCGGGCCCGCGATGGCGGATGGCATCCGCCATGGCCTGCGCGGTTCGCCGCATTCCCCGGTGGCCGGCCGGACCCCAAAACCCTGCTATACCACACATGGTTGCCTCGGCTGGTCGGATGTTGCCGGGGGCGCCTGGATCAGGTTCCGGACACTCAAGTACAACACCCCGAAAACGACGAAGACCTCAAGCGACTGCAGGTAGTCTCCGAACAAGGAACAGATGCCGAAGGCCACTGCCACAGGGAAGAGGTACCTGCGCGCCTGAAGATGCAGGGGGCAGACCAGAGAAAAGATGAGAGAGAGTATCAGTATCCCTCCGAGCAGTCCGGTGCCCACCAGAACTTGCATCACCGTGTTATGGGTGGTCACGTAAAGGCCGTTGGCGTTGTAGTTCCTGGCCTGGAAGGTGCCGAAACCGACGCCCGCGAGCGGATGGTCAGCGGCGAGTTGCACCGAGTACCGGAAGGCTTCCAGGCGGGAGAGATCCTCGGCGGCCTGGATGCCCTCAGCTAACTGCTCCCGCCGCGGATTGTCGGAGTTGGTAACGTTGCGGCGATACTCGAGCAGGTAGCTCGTCAGGAGGACGCCCCCTAGCAGGGCGGCGGTCGCAGTTGCGGCGACGATTCGTGCCGACACGAGCTTTCTGTCGGAGCGGACGAACAATGCCAGGCCGACGCCCACCAGGATCGCCATCACTCCGGTTCGCGATAGTGTGAGGCCGCAAGCCAGTATTGCGGCTGCACATGCGATGAATCCGTACCGCCGCTGGATGAGGTTCAAGCGCACCAGCAGCACCAGCGTGGTGGCCGCCAGGGCAAGATAGGTCGCAAAGTAGTTGGCATTACCGAGCGGACCGGAGATGCGGTCGCTGGGGTCTCCGAGCCGGTAGCGGACCAGGGCCTGGACGATCCCGATGCAGCCAGCCATCAGGACCGAGGCGGCGAAGACCGCGCAGAGGGTGCGGAGTTGCTGCCTCTTTCGTACTAGCTGCCATATGCCATACACTCCGCAACTGCCGGCCACAAAGTACAGCAGCAGCGACCACGACGCTTCCAGCTCATCCGGTACGAGACCCGTGTTTCCGATCCACAGGCCGCCTGCGGCCAGCACGGTGAAGCCGGCCCAAACCCTGCAAGCCGTGCTGGGCACGTAGCTCGCACCTGTCCTCCAAGCCTCCCACGCTCCCCGCAAGCAAAGCAGGATGGCCCAGCGCGTACGCGGGTCCCAACCGAGGACATCGACGGCCCCGAAAGGAGAAGCCAAAACGAACAAGTATAGCGACAGAAGAGGCGAGACCCAGGTTACGATGGCGAGCAGGGCCACGAAGATCAATGCGCCGCCACTAACCATGGGCTGCGACTCCGTAGCAATGCGCCTCGAGCGCTCTCTCATAGAGCAGTTCGTGCTGCCGCACCATGATTTCCAAGGAAAACCGCCGCTCCACGAGTTCCCGGCTTTGGTTGCCCATGCGCCGACGAAGAATCGGATCCTCCGCCAGGGTCAAAGCCGCCTGGGCCAAGTCCTCCGGTCTTGCAACCGGAACCAGGAATCCATTTTCCTTGGGGAACACGATCTCTGCATTACCGCCGACCCGGGTTGCGATCAAGGGCAAACCGCTGGCCGCAGCCTCCAACAACACGTTCGAGAACCCCTCGGTTTCCGAAGTACAGATATACGCATCCATCGCCGGATAAAGCTCCTCGGGCTCAGGCGTGCCAGGGATGATCACAAAGCGTGATTCCAGGCCAGCCTGGGCGATCTCCTTGCGGACGAGCGGCAGCATCCCCCGATCCTCGCCGGCCATGATGAACCTGGCGTGGGGAATGCTGGCTGCAATCAGCGCAGCCGCTCGCACGAAATCAACATGCCGCTTATACGAATGAAAATTAGCAACAATGCCGAACACGGCATGGCCGTCTGTCCAGCCGTAGACGCGGCGCAGTGTCCGGTCCCCGGGCTTGAACCTAGCCGTGTCCACGCCGTTATAGATGGTGCCGACACGGTCGGCCGGGACGCCATCGATGTGGAGAAGTTCCTCGGTCACGGCTAAACAGTTGCCCAGCATGTAGTCGCACCTGCGAGTGGCGAAGCGATCGACACTCGCCATTAAATCCCCATTGCGATAGCCATCCACCAGTGATCGGCGGCTGCCGATGAGAACTGGCACCCGGGCCAACTTGGCGGCCGCCGCGGCCAGTATGCAGGAAGCCGGCAAGAAGGCATGCAGCACCGCTGGCCGTATGCGGAAGAGGTATCCGGTCAGTCTTGCAATACCCCCTAAGGCTCTGGCGGCCTTGTCAACCGCACTCGAGTATTTTTGGGCTCGATTGCCCGACCGGGGGCGTCCTCCGCCGGCAATGTGGAGTACCTTTACTTCATCTACGAGGGATTTGACGCGATCGGCAGCGGTATCCTCAAACAGCACCAGCGAGGGCTGCCAGCGGAACCGATCCAGCCTGCGGAGCAACTCAATCAGTTGCCCTTCCGCGCCGCCCCTTGCCAGGGAACCGATGAGGTAAGTAATCTTCGCCGGCTTGGAACCGGGTTGCAGTTGCCCACGGTCGTGAACCGGTGCAGCATCCCGTTGATTGCGTTCTTCGCCGGAACCAATATCGACGGGCGCCAGAAACATGTCACCGATCAGAGACGGTTCGACAGGATTACGGTACTGCATCAACTCTGCTTCCCTGAAGCTGGGCCCGGGGTAGGCCTGGTTGCAGCGCACACCCAGTAAGGCGCTGAATCAGAGAATCGGATGTCAGTGAGTTCTGCAGAGTCCAGCATTTCGGCGATCCGTCTTCGCGTGAACCGCTTTTCGAGCCTTGTGCCGAAACGATCCAAGGCATCGGTTCGCATGGTGTACAAACTGCGTTCCGCATAGAACTTCAGGGGCCAGGAATCCGGCAGCGGGAGGTACCTTGCCGTGCGTGCCAGAGGCCAATACACCGAGACTGCGATGACTTGAGAGAGCCCGTAGCGCAGAGGAAAGGGAAATCTGCTGATGAGGCGGCGAGCCCAATCTGTGACTTTCCAGAGGGCACGGAACCACGCCGGGCGGTCATCAAAAGCGTAGTAGAGATAAAGCAGCAGAATCCCGCCAGGGCATAGTTTCCTGGTCAAGCTGCGTACGGCGCCCTCAGTATCGGGCAAGTGGTGGAGGACACCCAGGGAGAAGATCAAGTCAAAGGACCCGTCGGGGAAGGGAAGATTCTCCGTGCTGGATTCGACAAAAGAGACGTTGGGAGCTCTCACATTGCGCCGGGCAACCTGCAGGGCTTCGGGGCTGGCGTCAGCCGCTACCAGTTCCTCCACGAGTGGCGCAACTAATGCTGCCCATCGCCCGCTGCCGCATCCCATGTCAAGGCACCTTCTGGGCTTTTTGCTCCAGTCGATGAGACAGAAGTATTTGTCGAAGAGCTCTTTTCGTTCGCAATCGCTCAGGGCGTGTTGCGTGAATGTGCTCCACTCCTGGCCAAAACCCTTCACAGTCCGGGGATCGACATTGGTTGCCTCAAGCATAACTTGTGATTTCAGAACCTATGTGGCTCTGTTGACATCCTAAGTCCCACTCGGCTCGCATCCGCTTTCGCTAGCCGCAGGGCAAATTCATGATTGGGATGCTGCTGATTCCTCCAGCGAAATATGTACCATTC
Organism: uncultured Acidobacteriota bacterium; assembly: GCA_963704285.1. Classification (GTDB taxonomy): domain Bacteria; phylum Acidobacteriota; class Terriglobia; order Terriglobales; family Acidobacteriaceae; genus JAHFUA01. Next base: position 1,023,034 of record OY969886.1, read on the forward strand.
CCAAGCACGCCAAAGGGTCGCAACAGCCTGCTCCAGGAAGTCAGACCCAAGTGTGATCGGCGCTGCCGGCGCTCTCAGCCTCAAGCGGCCGGGTCATCGCCTTCTCCTTCCCGCTCTTTCCGGAAAACGAACTCGTTACAACCCTTGCCTCCGCCACAGGTTTTCAAATGCTGCAGACGAAGACTTCGGCCGCGGTAAAACTCGAAGATGTCCTCTGGCTTGGCCACTTCGAACGGGTATCCGCCGGCCCAGTCCACCACGTCGTGCCACGGTGACATCCCCCTTTGTTTGGAGTAGGAACGCCAGGCATTCACGGTACGGAGTGGCTTCAACCGGAGGATGTCTCTCGGGATGTACCGGAGCCATGTGATACCCAGGGTCAGCAAGGCGATGGCGAATCTGCCGGGCCTTGGCAACTGTACGTATGCCTTTTTAAGCGCCTTCCACCGGGCGCTAGTTGCACCCTGATCGTTGTAGATCGAGACTAGCAGCTGGCCGTTGGGAGCTACGGCGAGCGCCACCATGTCCAGTGCTCGATACATGTTTCCCGTGTGGTGCAGCACTCCCCAGGAGTAAACGACGTCGAACTGCCCCAGAGAACGGATGTAATCCTCGTCCAGCGCCGAGCCACGTTCCACGGTCCACCGATCGTCCCCTGGAAAAAACCTCTCCCTTAGCGTTCGGGTGCAAGCGACCGAGCTGGGGTCATAGTCGAACGAGTGCACCCGCGCACCTAACCGCCTCGCCGCCAGGGAGAACAGACCGCTGCCCGAGCCTACATCCAGAAAGGACTCTTCAACTAGATTTTGAACCTGCAGAGTTTGCTTGAGCGAAAGTTCCGCCTCGTGAACCTGCGCCTCATTGACGGTCGACAAGAACCGAGCCCAGTTCTTACCGAATTCGAAGCGCAACTCATCGCCGAACGTTATGCTCCCAGTTGAAGCCGACATATCTCTAAGACTCCTCGATCGAGAGATGCACCCACGGCCACGCACGCGAGTCCGGACCGCGCCGAACGCGCCAGGCAATCGCTCCAGCCGATTGGTAAGCCAGGGCCAGTCCAACTAAGAACACAGCCAACTGCACGCCCGAAGCCATGAGCCCGGAGCCGGCAAGGAGGCGGATGACGGCTGCTGGAATTGCGGCGACAATCGCCGCGCCAACCACGGTCACAATACGGCGCACCGTTTTCAGGTCCAGCAGTCCTCCTACTCGACTGCGCAACCCGCGATAAATGAAAATGCTGGAAGCGCATAACACAATGCTTGTGCTCAGCGTTATTCCCATGACGCCAGCGACCCGCATCAGGGCGTAATCAAGGATGGCGTTTACGATCAACAACACCATGCCGATGCGGAACAGCAGCCAATTCTCGTGCAACGCATTGGCGACTCGCACCGCCATCATGCCGATGGAGACCGGAACCAGTCCCAGGCTGTACCCCGCCCAAGCTAGGTAGACGAGCCTCGTGGAGTCCGCGCTAAAGCGGCCGTGTTCGAAAAGCATCCGGATTCCCGTTTGACCGAAACCCACAATGAGCAGGCAAGCGGGTGCCGCCATCATCACTGCCGTGATCACACACAACCGCACCTTTTGCCGCAGCCTGGAAATGTCCTGCGCCGCCGCCAGCTCCGCCAGGTTCGGCAGTGCGATCCAGCCCATGGACATCACGATCACCTGCATGCCGACGCCGTTCAGGCTGGAGGCATAGCTGAGGGCGCTGACGTTGCCGGTGGGCAGCAGGGTGGCAATCACCTGGTCCACGAAGACATTGGTTACCCCGATGCCGGACACTGCCAGCAGTGTCAACTGCGCCGAAAGGGCGCGGGAGACGTGGGAGTCATGCCAGTGGGTACAATGTCCTCCTGCGGATGCGAGCCACGCAGGAATGGATACAAGCAGGGCCTGCACGGCCAGTCCGGCCACCAAGGCCCACACCAGGACGGCGGCGCCCCGGGAGTGAAACGCCAGTATGCCGAGCAGAGACAACACCGTGCTGATGGCGGGCGCTGCGGCGACCAAGGCGTATCTCTTTCGCGACAGCAGTTCGGCCGAGGCGAAGGCATAAATGCCGGTAAGCAGGAAGAGCAGGGACGCGCCGGGCGCCAGCCGTTCGGCGATGGCCAGCCGGTCGCCGGCGAAGGCCGGAGCGACCAGATGCACCAACTGCCTGGCAAAGATGGCAAGCGCAACCGATGCGACGGCGCACGCGCCCACCAGCAGCACGAAGGACGTGCGATAGGTGTCCGCGCGCCGCTGTGCGCTTTCGCGCTCCGCCACGGCCAGAGCGGGAACCAGTCCGGCGCTCGCGCTGCCGGCAAGCAGGGCTCCCAGCAGGTTGGGAACCAGGATGGCGACGGTAAAAGCGTCCATTTCCGCGGAGGTGCCGAAATAGTGGGTGACGACCACCGTCTTAACCAGCGAAAACAGGTAAGCTCCCAAAGATACCGATCCAAAGACGAGGGAGCTGCGTAGGAAGGAAGAGCTCGAAACCGATGCGCTTTCGGCCGGTGCAGGAGCGGGGGGGGCAACCACCGTCGCGTTGCTCACTTCTGTTCCTCGGCGGCCATGGCGACCGGCTGGCTGTGCGGCTGCTTCCAAGCACCTGGCGAGCGGATGACAGCTCCGGTCGACATCCGCTGCTGCGCATTTACGACCAATACCTTGATGGGATCATCCGGGCTGACCTTGTTCCAGCGGTCGCTCCCCAGCACCAGGGCAATCCCGATCAGCAAACCGCACATGGTGGAAGCCAGCACGATCAGAGTGCGTCTCGGAAACACCCGCTGCTCGGGGACATCGGCCGGATCCATGACCCGAAACACGGGAAGCTGCCTGACCTCCTCGGTCTTGGCGACTTCCAGTTGCTGCGTCAGGGCCAGTTGCACCACCTCCAGCAGTTTCGACCGGCGATAAAGTTCGCCGTAGGTCACCCCCAGCGTGGGCAGGTTGCGGATGGATGGAAGCGAGCCATCGCTGGGGAGATCGGCCACCGTTCGGGATCCGCGAAGTCCGTCGAACTGATGCTTGAGTTCGGCGATCCTGGCGGCCGCGGCGCGGACCTTCACGCTGTTCGGTGCATAAATCTCTTCCAGCCCTTTTAACTCAGCTTGCGCGGCGACTAGGCGCCCCTGCAAGGCCAGAGCCGCTTCCACTGTGCTCTTGGCCTGCTGCGGGGCGTCGACGATGGAATACTTGGTGGAGAACTGGCTCAGGCGCTCGGCGGCTTCGTGGAGTTCCCTGCCGACTTCCTCCACTCTGGCCTCCAGGAACACTCTCTCCATATGGGCGCCGGAAGTGTTCATCCCCGCATTCAGTTGCTCGAGTTCTTTCACATAGGCGCCGGCCAGCTCGGCGGCACGTTTCGGATCGCGGTCCGAGACGGTAATAGCAATGACACCCGTCTTGCGGTCTTCGGTAATGACGGTGCGACGCGCGAGCGCCGTGCGCGCCTCATGCCGGTACCTGGCGCCGTACGACTTCCTCAGACCGAACCGGTCGACGATGCGGTCGGCAATGACGCGACTGTGCAAGAGCGCCACAAAGCGTCCCTCGCCGGTGCCCGGATTCAGGCCCGCCAGGCCGGCCAGGGCCGACGCCTCGGGCCGGAGCATGCGCGATATTTCTCCGCCTGCGTTGGAGGGAGGGGCGGGCAGAAGCCGGGTCGTAGACTCATACCTCGGCGTCAGCGCCAGAGACACGATCGCCGAAAGCACCATTGCAGCCAGGGTGACACGGATCAGGAGGCGCTGACGCCGCCACAGCAGGCGGGCCGATTCAGCCAACAGCTCCCTGGAGCGCCTCGCTTGAAAGGGTTCAAAATCTTGCAGTTGGTCCATTTCCTTCATGTGTTCCCCGCCGAGGATGCCGCTGACAGTCGCCCGAAATCACGACGACTGCACGGAGTTAGTCGGAACTGTCGGCCAGGGTTGCGGCGATCGCCCTGTCGGCCGTGGCCGGATGCGATCGCAGCAACGATCTCGAAGTCGTGAGCATGTCCACCGACAGATGGAAGAGGTGGATCGGTACCTGGTAGCCCGCACATAGTTCGGACATGAAATCCTGGTCCGGACCCCGGCAGTCCGGCAGGATATACACGGCGGCGATCTCCAGCTTCTCGAACCAGGAGGCCGCCTCGGCCAGGGAGACCACCGGCAACCCCAGCAGCGACTTCTTCTCGATTCCGCCACCATCCACAACCGCGCGGATCGTGATCCGGGATTTCTTCCAGGCGAAATAGTGCAGGAAGAACTGCGCGCTCGTTCCCCCTACCAGCAAACAGCCGGCAGCCGAATGTTTAGGAAGCATGTCGTGGAACAACCGTGGCGCCAGCCTTGCCGCGGTTAGCAGCATCAACGTGAAAACGAAATCCAGGACGAACACCGAGCGGGAAAAATTCTCGACCCGCGTCAGGTAGAACAGCACGCTGACCATAATCAGCGAGCCGCAGATGGCGGCCTTCAAGATCGGGTACGCCTCGCGCAGGGATGCCAGTTCCCAGTCCCCGTGATAGGCGGAGAACAACGCCAGGAGCGGGGCCTTGATGATTAGGGAGAGCGAACTTGCGAGCAGAAATGAGTACAGGACGTAGCTCATCCGCCCGCTAAAACGCAGCAGAAAGGCGAGATAAACCGAGATCAACAGCAACGCCATATCCAGCAGGATCGCCGCCGTGTGCTTGGCTATGGAGTTCAGGAATTCGGGCAGAACCAGAGTGAAGACGTTGGTTCGCGAGAGCCAATCGTCGGGCAGTTCGATCCTGGCTAGGTAAAGCCAGAACAGCGTGCCGGCGATCAGGAAAAGCGCCAGCAGGCCGGGGGCCACATCGGGGTGGGCCCTCTTCAATAGCAGCGCCACCACTGCGCTGATGCCGCAAACCAGATAGAGTGTCAAGACGGCATTGCGCTCGCTCAGTCCCAGCAGCACCAAGCGATGCGAACTGTGGTCCTTGCCGCCCGCGGAAATAGCGCGCCCCTTCAATCTTCGAGTAACGGACACCAGCACGGTGTCGAAGATGGGCAGGAAGAGCACCAGGACCGGCGTAAAAAGCACCGACAACACGGTGCTGACATGCTGTGCGCTCGCCACAAACATGAGCGACAGGAAAAACCCGACCGCCAGGCTGCCCACATCTCCCATGAAGATTTTGGCCGGGGGGAAATTGAAGATCAGGTATCCCAGCAGCGATCCCGCCATAGCCAGGATCAGTCCGCTGCTGTAGGTGGTCGGGGTCTGAACCAGCAGGATCGAAATCGCGGTGATGACCCCCACTCCTGCCGCCAGCCCATCCATGTTGTCCAGCAGGTTGAAGGCGTTGGTGATGCCCACGATCCATACAATGGTGAACGCCACGTTGACCGCCGGGGTCATGCGCAGGGGATAGATGAACCCGCAGTACACCGCCGCCCCCGCCAGAACGAACTGGCTCAGGAACTTGATGCGCGGCGGCAGGGTGCGCAGGTCATCCCACAGGCCGATTGCAGCCATGGCCGCGGTGAGCAAAGTGATCCGCATCGCCCTTACCGAGAGCGGCAGCAGCAGCGTCATCAGCAGGAAGGTCAGAACAATTGCCACTCCCCCAAACTGCGCCACCTGCCTTGCGCTCCACCTGTCGGAACGAGGAGATACCAGCCAGCCCCAGCGATGACAGATCTTGATCATCACCAGGGTCAATACACCCCCGATGGAAGCGGCCAGCAGTACGGTCTCGACGCTTTTCATGGGACGCGGTGGAGAGAAAGGGCCTGCGCCTCCTCCACAGGCGGGGATTCGCGGGGTGCGGGTTCGCGACCGACGCCGGCCTCCCCTGAGAGGTCGTGGTAGAGCTGGGCAACATCCCGCAAGAGCCGTTCGCGGGAGAAGTTGGTTTCCACAAAAGCACGGCCGCGAGCCCCCATCTCGGCGCGCAGGTCGGGGTGCTCCGCCAGGAACCTCAGGGCGAGAGCGAACGGGGCCACGCCGCGGCTGGGGGCGCTGACCCCGTGGTCCCAAACGGAAAACCCCTCCTGGGTGAACTGACGCGCACCCAGCAAATCGGGAATCCCACCGACTTCCGAAGCAGCTAGCGGCCGTCCCCAGGCCATGGCCTCGATCAGCGTCAGCGGCGTCCCCTCGTTCAGTGAGGTGAGCGCGACGATGTCGAGTGCGGGGTAAAGCGCGAGGACGTCACGGCGAAAGCCGGTGAAGATGACCCGCTCGGAAATCCCAAGGTCGCGAGCATGCTGTTCAAGCCGGTCGCGCAGGTGGCCATCACCGACGATCACCAGGCGGGCGCGGATACCGCTTCGGAAAAGCTCCGCCGCGGAGTCAAGCAGCATGATGTGGTTCTTGACCTCGGTGAGCCGGCCGACGGCCCCGATGAGCAACTCGTCGGGAGCTACTCGGAGTTCCTGGCGAAAGCGGGATCCGGCTTCTCGTGGCAGCTCCTGCAGGTCGAGCCCGAGTGGGATGACGCGGAATTGTTCGGGTCGGCCGACCCGAAACCGTTCGCAGATCTCCCGCCGCTGCGACTCGCTGATGACGATGATGCAATCGGTCGAGAGCCGCGCCAGCAAGCGTTCGATGGAAAGAAAGAGCGCGGTTTTCGCTCGCCCGTAGTAACCGTGGAAGATGTGGCCATGGTAAGTGTGGACGACCTTGCAGGGGCGCGGACGCAGCCGCAAAGCTGACGGCGTCAGCCACTTGTAGGCCAGGGCGGCGATCCGGCCCGCGGTCCCGGCCTTCGACTTGTGGGTATGCACGATGTCGGGCTGGAAACGGAACAGTTCGCGGGTCAGGCGCAGAATCACCAACACATCCCGCGGGCTGATCTCGCGGCTCATGTCGGGGATCGACAGAAGCTCGATGCCGGCGGCGTGAGCCAGGTAACTCATGTCGGTCTCTCCGCGGGCACAGGTTCCCGTGATCAGCCGGGTCTGAACGTCAGCCGGCCTGAGGCCGGAGGTGAGCCATACCACGTGCTTGGCGGGTCCGCCGGCGTTAAGACGGTCGATGATGCGCACTACCTTGATCGCCATGGGCCTGAAGGCCGTGAACTGCTGCCGCGCTACCGCGCTCGCCAATGAGGCCAGAAGACCAACTGCACGGAAGCCGTGATATTGGAGTTGTCGTTGGGGGACAGCAGGGGGAAACTCCAGCGCTCATACTGCAAGGAGCTGGTCAGACTGAGGTGGGGCCGAACCCGTAGCTCTGCCGCTGCGCCGAAGTCCTCATACGAGCCCCCCTCCAGGAAGTCCTTGGCGACATGAGCATTCCGGTAGGAGATTTGGATGGTGCTCCGCGGCGACAGCCAATAAGTGCTCCACGCCTGCACACCTTTGCCTTCCCTGCCAATCCAGTTTCCTAATAGATTGCCGTTGTTGGTGTGGGAGTCGCGGTAGATGAACTCCCAGTAGATCAAGTCGCCATGCAGGCTTTGTGGCGTGGAAACGTCGGTGTACACGGCCTCGACCCGCAGATCGAGCTTGGGCAGGCGGGGAATCTGCGGCAGGTAGATACCTGGATTCATGGCGGCACGGCGCGGGTTGGCCAGCGGTGAGGGATCGTCGTCCACCAGGGAATCGTTGTACAGAATCAGCCACTTGCGCAGACCGGGAACGCGGTAACTGAAGTCGAAGCCGCCGCGTCGGTCACCGGGTTTCTTGCGTGGGTCAGGGTTGCCGCTGCTGGTCGCGAAGAAGCTGTTAAAGAAGGTTCCCCAGGTGAGCGGCTGGGGCACGCCGGCGAAGATGACGGTTCGTGAAAACCCGAATTCGAGGTTCGGCGTGGGTTTGAAACTGATCTTTTGGCCGTGGATGAACGGCCGGGCGGGGAAGTGATGCCCTTCCAGCTTGCCGAAGAAAAACTCGGATCGCACCGGACCCAACAACGAGAAGATGCTGGGAAGCCTGGTGGGAAACGTCCGGCTGATGCGCACCATCTCGACTGGCTCGGCGTTATCGCTCAACAGCAGCGGCCCGCCCCGCCCCGGCCCCCACCACAGGCTCTGCCGGCCGGCTGAGATTTGGAAACCGCTGAACCCGAAGCTCACGTAGCCGTCCAGCAGCCGGAAACGGTTCGTCGCAAACGGGGTGGCCGCCGGCAGAAGCGGTATCTGGTCGTTGGCGGCGATCGCCGCCCGCACATTGTCAGGGACCGGAGCAAGCGCGGGCGCGTGCTGAAACTCACCGCGGAAATAGAAAGCCAGCGGACCAGCTTCGGCGCGGGCGGAGAGGCCCGTCACCGTGTTCAGTCCCTCGGCGTAGGGCCGGCCATAATCGTTGGTGATGGTCTGACCGAAGTGGTAGCCATCCGTCAACGGCGGGCCGGAGATCCCCGTGAACCGCGCGTAGATGGACTCCACCTCGGCCCCGCGGTTGCGCCCGCCGTCCCAGCGCGCCACCTCGGGCGCAAACTCCTGGGCCAGTGCGCGGTAAAGCCGGACCGCTTCACCCTTTTCTAGGCCCTGCTGCTCGATGAGCCCTCCTGCTTCCTGCACCAGGCGTGCGCACTCCATGCGCGTCCAGGGGCGCATGCCAGCAAAGCCCGTGGGCATGTAACCGAGCGCGGCCAGGCGATCGAAGGCGGGATAAAACCAGCCATCCAGGGGCACGTACGGCGAGCCCATGTCCTCCGGCTTGGTTCCCTCGCTGCTGCGAACGAACGTGCCCCAGTCCGCTCCATCGAGTTCGGGATCGTGGTGAGCGCGGTAAACCTGCCGCCCGATCCACCAGCCCAGCGCGCTGCCCACCACCGCATCGGAGGTGAAGTGTTCCCGTCCGAGCACTCGAGCCGCGCTCACTGCCGAGGCCGTGCCATAGGCCAGAAGCTGGGTCAGCGGCCCAGGATACTCGTGCGCCACAACACTCGCTATCGACCATGCGGCGGCCGCGTGATCCGAGGGAAAGGACTGGCCGCCCTGCCAGAACTGTCCCTGGCCGTTGCCGGCGAGCGGCCGTTGCCGGCCGGTGGCGAACTTCAGAAGCGAGGTGTCGATCAGGACGTTGGCTAGCGCTTCGCCGCCCAAAAGTCCGGTCTCGCGCGCGTGGTCATTCTGGGTGACGCGCCCCCAGAGGTAGAACGTGGCGGCCGTGCCGATCAACGAAGCCACCCCGTAGTTCGAGAGGCTTCGGCTGCGCTGGATCAACGTCGGGCTGGTGGGCAATGTCTTCTCGATCGCGGTGTCACTCGCCATCAGGCCTGCGCTAAAGGCTCCCAAAGGAAGCAGCCAGTGCGCGTCCTCCGCTCGGATCTGCCTGGGGCTCGTCCAAAATGATTTCTGGTCCGAAGCAATGTTCAAAACAAAATCCCGTTCCCGCGAGTGGCGGCCTCGGTACAATGCCGCTGCCGCACCCCCCGGACTTGGTTCCTCCGGCTCCGCGGAATCCTGCGCCCGGCCGGTCGGGACCACCAGCAGGGTCAGGAGCGCCAGAACGAAACTGTCTCTAATCTTCCACTGCATCGACGCCCTGTCATGGCTTCAGAAGGAGTGCACGGCCGCGGCAGCGATGGCCATCGAAGAAACAAACTGCGCCGTGGTCAGTGCATTCTTCCAGCCGCTGGAGCCAGTGATGATCTTTTCGGGAACCACCAAGGTGTCGCCGGGGCGCAGGACGGTGCTCAGCACGGTTCCTTTCCACAACCCGGATCCGCTCCCCTGGCCGACCACCGAGCCATTGGCGCGAATGACGTAGATATCTTTCCGGTTGGCCAGGTCGGTGGGGCCGCCGGCTTGCTGCAAGTACCATCCCGCATTCTTGCCGGGAGCGTAGCTGATGGCCGACGGGCTGTACACCTGGCCGCTGATCAGCACGAAGCTCGGGCGCCTGGGGATGGTGAGCACATCACCAGCGCGCAGCTCGATGTCGGCTGCGGTGTTCTGCCAGCGCTCGATGTCCCCGCTGATGCGGATGACCAGGCGTCCGGCCGCCGGTTGCGTACGCAGCGCCGTGAGCACGTGCTGCTTCTGTTCCGACACTGTCTGCAACAGGGCAGCGCGCTCCGGCCCGGTCTCGCTGGCGGCGACCTTGGTGCTGGCGCCCTCGATCTCGATGCGGCGGATCAGCTCCTGCCGGCTCTTCTCTTCCAGTTCCCGCACTTGCTTGCGCTCCAGGATGGCGCCCTCGGGATAGGCGTCGGCGCGGAAACCGCCGGCCTGCCGCAGCAGCGTGCTCAGCTTCTCCCCGTCTTCGATCCCGTAGGTGCCGGGGAAGGACACTTCCCCGTTCAGCACCACCGACGCGCCGATGTCCTTCCATCCCGACAACTGGCGGATGGTCAGCACGTCGCCCGGCTTGAGCAGGGCATTCGCCTCGCGGTCTCCGGCGAGCGCCTTGGCGATCTCCACCGTCTTGTGCTGGGTCAGGACCTTGTCGCCGTGCGGCACCACGTAGCTGGTGATGTCGGCCGTTTGGGTGAAAGCACTGCGCTTGAATCCACCCGCCAAGTGCAGCAGGTCCGCCGCGGTCATGCCGTTGGCCAGGGGATATTCCCCAGGTCTGAGCACCTCGCCATAGATGAAAACCTTAGGAGGATCGATTTCGTAGCGGCCGAAGATGCGGATGGTATCGAAGGGCTGCAGGTCGATGGGATCATCCCCCGACAGGATCTCCGACAACTTGAACTCGATCACCATGGGGTGATAGTCGGGCGGCACCAGGCGAACGATTTCGGCATGGTCCGCCGGTTCGGGAAGCAGGTCCTGATACGACCGGATGAGGTCGGAGATCTGGATGCCCGAATGGTAAGGGTACTTCCCCGGCCGAAACACGTGGCCCTGGAAGTAAACGGTCTGGTCGCTGTAGGGAAGAATGGGCGAAATCTTGATGCGGTCCCCGTCCTGGACGTGGAAACTGCCCAGCGCCTTGTCCAGCGCTGCCTGGTCATCGCTGTCCGGCAGCTTGACGCTGAGCATAACCCGCCGTTGGTGAGCCTCAATGCGCTCGACATTGATCTGGCGCAGGGCGGCCGACACCAACACGCCGCCAGCAAGTTGCAGCACCTCGGCCAGTTCGGCTTCGCCCTTCAGTTCATAAATCGCCGGCCGTCGCACCATGCCCCCGACGGAAACCTGGGCCCCCACCGGCGGCACCAGGATGGTGTCGCCCGGTTCCAGCCGTTCCGCATCCGAGCGCATCCCCTGCAACATCAGTTCATACAGGTCCACCTCGCGAACCAGCCGCTTGCCGTGGTACTGCCGAACCGTGCGCAGCGAACCGTGGGGGGTGGGGCCGCCGGCCGCATACAGGGCGTTTAGCGGCGTGGAGAGAGAACTGACGTCGTAGGCGCCCGGCCGTTCCACGTCCCCTACCACATACACGCGCACGCTGCGCAACCGCGTCAGGGAAAGGTCCACCCTGGCGTCGCGGAAGGTGGCGCTCAAAGCCTTCTGCAGCGTCTCTTGCGCCTGGCTAACGGTTTGACCGGCGACTACGGCGCTGCCGGCATCCGGCAACGCTACCCGGCCTTCGCGATCCACCGTCCGGGTGAGGCGCCGCGAGGTGCTTCCCCAGAGGTTGATGTTCAGGCCGTCGCCCGGCCCCAACACATAGTCCGGCCCCGCCGGCAAATCCATCGGCAGATTGTCCAGATTGCCAGTGCCATTGACGAAAATGTCGGCCCCGAAGCGTTTCAAGGGAGGCCCCTGGCTGGGGAACTGCCGGTACAAGTCCTGCAACGCGGGCAAGTTCGAATAGGGACTCTTCTTCCGAATCGTTTCTGGCCGATTCTGGTCTTCGTCCGGACGGCGAGTACCGGGTTGAGTTTTCTCTTTTTTCGGCTCGGCCTGGTTCTTACCGGCGGCGCGCTTGGGCTGCATCCGTTCTCCGGTGCGCTCCGACTCTGCGTTGCGCTCTGACTCTGCGTTGCGCTCTGACTCTGCGTTGCGCTCTGACTCTGCGTTGCGCTCTGACTCTGCGTTGCGCTCCGACGGGACGCCTTCTGCGGTGCGCTCGGACCCTACGCCCTCTGCCGTGCGCTCGGACTGAGTACCGTCTCCCGGCCGAGGGGCGGAGCGTGCGCCCTGCCGCGAACCGTCCGGGCCGAGAGCTTCGTCTCCGGAACCTTGGGCCTCCGGATCGGTCGCGGAGTCGTCCTGATATCCACTGCTGCCTTGGCCGGTTGCTGCGTAGGCCGTGGCGTTCCCGCAAAAAACAGAAAACGCCACCCACAGGATCAACCAGCCGAATGCTACCTGCGCGAGATGTTGTTTACGGTGATTGCCCATCACTGCCTCTTCACACTCGGTGTGATTTCGTGAGAAGGCCCGCAGCCGCCGGCTACCAGACTTCCCGGGGGAGAAAGCGTCTCCGGCGCCGGCAACGGCTCCAGCCGCCGGTCGGCCCGCTGTTGGCGGCCGGGAGCTTTCCACGACGAAGTGCCGAACAGCCAGATCTCGGTGTAGATCCTGGCGGAGGTCTTGCTGTCGGTTCGCACTGAGCCGGCGCCGCCCAGCAGTTCACTGAGGATGCGGTGATACGCGATCATCCCCACCAGCGCCCGCCCCATCAACATAGGGTCGATGTCCCGCAGAACCTCACTCTGGATCCGCTCCCCGATGTGCCGTCCCAACACCTCGTACAAGCTCCCGAGGCTGGATCCGTAGCGCTTGTGCAACAGCGCCGGTTTTTCCAACGCCGCGTAGAAAAACAGCCGCAGGAAAACCGGATCGAAGACTTCCTCCAGGCGCTCGGCCAGGGCCAAAAACGCCTTTTCCGGGTCCTCCGAGGAGCGCAAAGCGGTGTTCAGCAACTCCGGCGCGCTCAGCCCCATCTTGTTGTCCAGGATCCGCAAATAAAGATCCTGCTTGCTCTTGAAGAGCCGAAAGATGGTGATCTCATTCACTTTGGCTTTTCTGGCGACATCACGCGTCGAGGTCCCTTCGAACCCCTTGGTCGCGAACAACAGGGTCGCGGCTCGCAGGACTTTCTCGCGTGAGCTCAGAGCCTTACTGGGTGGCGAAGGTCGCATCGCGATTTCCTAGGGTGATTTGTGGTGGGATGTGGCCGGGTCAGAACAAGGGGTGGGGCTTGCAGCTAGGCGAAACGGTTGTCCTCGCGAGGGCTCTGCAAAGCATACCCTCCGACGGGAGCTACATCATTGGCATCTACTTCAACAGCGACCGATCGTGCGATCAAGTTGACGGAGAGCACCAGGCGGAACTGGCCTTTCTTGCGCACCAGGACACCTTCCATCTCCGCCAGCAATCCCTGCCTGATCCGCACTCAACGTCCCACCACCAGGTAGGGGTGGGGTTCCATCCTGACTTGGCGCTCCAAACACAGCCGCAGAGCGGCCAGTTCCTCCTCCGGGATCGAAGCAGGTCGCCCATGCGGACCCACGAAGTTGACCACACCCGGTACCGACAGAATCTGCATGCGGTTGGCAAGGCAGATCCGCGCAAACACATAACCCGGGAAAATCGGCTGGCTGACCACCGCGTTGCGGTCGTTCCAGCGATGAACCGACTTGTAGACAGGAAGAAAGACTTCGACAGACTTTCCTTCCAGCAAGTGGCTGACGCACTTCTCGTGTCGCGAGCGCGTGTTGACGGCGTACCATCGAGGGCACGAGAGCTCCGGACCCGCAAACGCCCGGGGCGAAGCTACGGGACAAATGGCCGCGGTTTCAGGCGCTCGGGGATGAATCTGGTGCATCGCTGTCTACAGCTCCGCCCTGTCACTACGGGGCATCTTGTGACCTAACCCTCAGTTCTGCAGAGGCTGCAGCCGAACTAGCCTGCTGCAACCCGTGACTCCAAGCAAACATCGGAAGCAGGCACTTACTTCTCGGAAAGTAAGCGTTTGCCTGCGGCGCTAAGAGGAACTTTGCATGCCCTATTAACATTGTCAATAACAGCCATGTTAACGACTTGAGCACCGGTCCGCCAGTTTGGTAATGGCGCGGGCGGAGTGTTCTACACGGGAGGTATCTTATTTCTTCGCCTTCGATCGCGTGCCTTACTTCCATGCCCTCTGGCATCTGGTTCTTGCTGGCGGGAAGCGTCTCCCATTATTTCGCCGTACTCTTGTATGTCGTTCCTCCCGCCGCGTTAAGTTCTGCCTCCGTCGGGAGGAATCACCCCCTTCTTTTGCGGCTGCATCGCGAAGACACTAGGGCCCATCTCAGTTCTGATTTAGACGCGGATGTTCGCGCTCTTCGGAACGGTACTGCGGCCCGCCCAGCATGGCGGATTACTGGGTTCAGAAAGCCCCGCGGGAACTGGCCCGGTCAACTGACGGCAATTTAACGCCCAAGCCGGGGCACGACAACGGTTCGGAAAACAGGTGTTTGGTGAACCGGACATGAGTGGCTAGCCCACCGGCTCATGGCAGCTTGTCCGCCTTCTGTCCGGGAAATCACCGGTACCGCAGCGAATCGCGATACTCCCTGGCGACCGCCTCGAGGAAATCTTCGTTGTCGGGTTGCGGTTGAGCCGGCAGTTGCAGCTTTTGCGCGATATGCTCCGCGATACGCTTGGCGGTGGCAGTACGCATCTCGGGGGAGAGGTCTAGCCGGCGCGCGAGAAAAGTTTCGATCAGCGCCAGCTCCGTGGTAGAGAGCTTCGCCACCGGGTAGACGGGCAGTTGCGCTCCCGGCTGCAGATTGAAGAAGGGCTCGGCGGCCTCCTCCTTCTTTTCGTGGACGACCACGGTCCCGGCCACGAAATCGCCCAGGCGTTTGCTCTTCCGGTTGAAGAACATGGTGACGCAGCCGACGGCGTACATTCCGGGAAACTGATCGACCACCCGCAGCAGGTTGCGCGCAATGGCCTCGAACGCGGTGATGGAGCGCCCCGTGTCTTTGATGACCCGAATCCCAGCATGGCGTTTGCCGGGCGTCTGGCCCTTCCAGATGGTTTCGAAGAATGCGTAGTAGCCCCAGTACAGGCAGAACACCACGAAGATGAAGACCGCCGCCGACCAGTTCCAGGCCGAGGGCCAGATGCGCCTCAGTTCGCCTCCCATCACCAACGCCGTGATGAGCGCCAGCACGAAGTAGCCAATGAACTGAACCAGCATGTCGAACGCGATCGCCAGAAAGCGGCTGCCGATGCCGGCCAGGGGAAACTCGATGGCGATCTGTTCCGGCGTGTCGATGGTAAGCTTGTCGAGCGAGTCCAAGATGATCTCCACCCGCTGGCTGGAACGACGCAAACCGCACTGGGACCGGCTGGAAGGGCTGCTGGAGCAGACGCGCAGCCACGGTATCCGCGGCCTGTCGCGCAGCGAAGTCCGGGAGTTGAGCCTGCTCTACCGCCAGTCCGCAGCCGACCTCTCGGTGCTGCGGGAAGATGCGGCCAGCCAGCAGTTCGCACGTTACCTCAACCAATTGCTGGGACGCGCCCACAATACCATCTATGCGGGGCGCAAATCGAGCGCCGCCGGGATCCTGCGCTTCTACCGTGACACCTACCCGCAGATCTTCCGCCAGACCTTCCGCTTCACCGCCACGGCCTTCGCGCTGTTCGCAGGCGGAGCCGTGTTGGGCTTTCTCCTCACCGCGGTCCGTCCGGAATTCATGCATCACGTGCTGGGGCCGAGGATGGTCGAAACCATCGAGCAGCACAAGATGTGGACCGAGTCTGTCGTCAGCATGAAGCCGGTGGCCTCCAGCGGCATCATGACCAACAACCTTTCCGTGGCGTTCGTCGCCTTTGCAGCGGGAATCACGGCGGGCCTGGGGACGGCGTACATGCTGATCTTCAACGGGCTGATGCTGGGGGTGATCGGGACGGCCTGCTGGCTCGGGGAGATGAGCGTGCCGCTGTGGAGCTTTGTCGCGCCGCACGGGGTGCTGGAGCTGCCGGCGATCTTCATCGCCGGCGGCGCCGGGCTGATGATCGCCCATGGGCTTCTTTTTCCTGGGGTGCTGACACGGCGGGACTCGCTGGTCGCAGCCGGAGCAACCGCCGTACGGCTGCTGCTCGGCGTCATCCCCATGCTGGTGGTTGCCGGGGTGATCGAGGGATTCCTCTCGCCCTCACGACTTTCGGCAGCTACGAAGTTTCTCTTCGCGGCGGTGATGGCAGCGCTGCTGGCGAGCTATCTGCTTTCCCGGCCGAAGCAGGCTAGAGCAGGCTCCGCTCCTTGACCATGAGATAGTGGTTGAGCACCGCGGCGGAGAGTTCGTTAGGCGCAATTTCCATGGCCAGTGCGCCGCGCTCTCGCAATTTTGCCAGCAGCAATTCCCTTCTCTGCACCATGTCCAGCGCTGCGACCGACTGAAACATCTGCTGCGCGTTTTCCGGGCGTCGGACCGCCATGCGCCCAAGGTCCGGCTGGCCAATAACCATGAACAGCAGCAGGTGGCGGGAGAGTAGTTGGCTGGCGCCTTCGACGACCTCCGGGGTCATGGCGGTTTCGGCAAGTTCGGTGAGCCAGACGATGAGAGCGCGCCGCTTCTGCAACGCCAGCAACATTCCAGCGGCGCGCAGGTGATCGGCTTCCGAGATCTCAGCCTCGACCAAGGCGAGCCGGTCCAGGATATGGCGCAGGTGGGAAGCGCCGCGTCCGAGCGGCACCCGTTCGAGCGGACGGCGGCCGTAGGCGAGCAGACCGACGCGGTCCCCGGAATGGAGCGCCAGTTGCGCCAGCCCGAGCGCGGCGTTGGCCGCGTAATCCATCTTGCTGAGTTCCTCTACGCGCGCCCGTAGCAGGCGGCCGGCGTCGAGGACGATCCACACCGGCTGGCTGCGCTCCATCTGGTGAAGCTTGGTGACCAGCTTGCCGCGGCGCGCGGTCGCAGTCCAGCAGATGTCGCGGAACTCGTCCCCCTCGCGGTGCTCGCGCAGGCTCTCGAACTCGCGGCCCATGCCGCGCTGCCGCAGCAGGCGCTTCTCCAACTCGATTTGACGGCTGCGGGTCAGGTAGATGTTCTGGCGGCGGACCTCTTCGAGATTGGGGAAGATCCGGACCACTTGCCGCAGGTCGGCCGTGCACCAGCGCTCGCAAATCTCCAGCACACTGCGATAGCGCAAATAGGCTTTGCCGGCGCGGATGTCGCCGCGCTGCCCCGGGTGGATGTCGTAAGAGGCGCGGCCCGTCCTGCCGGGCGCCGCAGCCAGCTCGAGAACCGCCACTTGAGTGCGAAGCGCAGCAGGCAGATCGTCGATAACGCTAGCGCGCACCGCTACCCTGCCCTGGTTGCGAAGTTCGAGTTCGACCTGGCTGGTAACGGCCAGGGAAGGCGCCGCCAGCCAGCGCCGCTGCACCATGAGCTGCGCAGGGCTGGGGAGCCGCAAGAAATCCACGATCCACGCCAGAGCCAGCAGGACATCCCAGGCGGCGACGCCGTAGAGAAAGGTGCGGTTCCAGAATCCGGGGATGATCCACAGCAGCCCGCACAGAAAGAGAAAGAAGAAGCGGCGGCCGAAGCCGAATCCCAGCCGGCCGCGAGCCAGACACGGCGTCGCGACCGTCGCCGGCACCAAAATGGTCTCGTTCACTTCGGCACCTCGACCGCGGCCAGCACTTCGGTGATGACGCGATCAGTGTCGATGCCTTCCAGCTCGGCCTCGGGCTTGAGGATCATGCGATGGCGCAGCACGGGGAGCGCAGCCGTCTTGATGTCGTCGGGGATGAGGTAGTCGCGGGCGTCGATGGCCGCCACCGCCTTGGAAACGAGCAGCAGGCTGATGGCCGCGCGCGGGCTCGCGCCCAGCGAGAGGGTCGGCCAGTCGCGGGTGCGGCGGACCACCTCGGTGATGTAGCGGAAGAGCGCCTCCTCGACCTTGACCTGCCGCAGCTCGCGGCGGGCCCGGCGCAGCAGATCGGTTTCGATCGGGACCAGCTGGAGCGCGTCCAAATTGCGCGCGTCGAAACCGTTATGGTGGTTCTCCAGGATGCGCACCTCCTGGTCCGCCTGCGGGTACGCCACTTTGATCTTCAGCAGGAAGCGGTCGAGTTGCGCTTCCGGCAGCGGATAGGTGCCCTCAAATTCCACCGGGTTCTGCGTGGCAAACACGGTGAACCACTCCGTGAGCGGATAGCGGACACCGTCGATGGTGATCTGCCGCTCTTCCATCGCCTCCAGCAAGGCCGCCTGGGTTCGCGGAGGCATGCGGTTGATCTCGTCGACCAGCAGCAGATCGGTGAAGATAGGGCCGCGATGCAGGGAAAACGTGCTGGTCGCCAGGTTCAGGACGTTGCTGCCCAGGATGTCGGCGGGCATCAGGTCGGAGGTGGCCTGCACGCGCTGGAACTGGATCTCCAGGATGCGGGCGAGCAGTTTCACCACCAGCGTTTTGGCGATTCCCGGTACCCCCTCGACCAGGGCATGTCCTCCGCACAACACCGCCATCAGCGTCTGGTCGATGAACTCCTGCTGCCCGACCACCGCTTTGGCCAGTTCCGAGCGCCCATGCGACAGCAGGCGAGCCATGGCTTCCATCAGTTCTTCTCCTGGGTACGGGGGATGAGTTCGAGGTCACGGGAGAAATCGTTGAGCGCCTGTACCAGTGCGACGGCTTCCTTCTCCCGCAGACCGGGATCGCCCACGGCGAGTTCGCACCGTGCCAGCGTGGCGGCGAAATCCTGGCGATCGTAGCGCAGGCGTTGCGTGACCGCGCGCGCCATCTCCGCGGCCGTGGGCTGACCCGGCAGCCCCAGCCGCTTTTTGAGCAAATATTGGAGGCGCTGGTATGAGACCTCCAGAGCCACCTGATTGGCATGCGCGCTCTGATACAGGCCGCCGAGCGTCTCCACGAACTCGAGCGGCGACAGCCGCGAGGGCTCGATCAGCGGGCGCACCGGCCCGCTGCGCCGCGAGAAAGTGAAGAGCACTGCCAGCAGAAGGAGTCCTGCCTGCGCCATGGCCCAGCGCAGCGGCGTATCCGACACATCCGCCCATAGCCCCGGACGCAAGCCGTGGAAGTATTCGTCCCATAAGATGCGGGTGCGGTCGGGGTCGCCCACAGAGTTCAGGAACAGCTCCATGTTCTTCGCTTCGCGCACACCAGCGTTGGTCAGCGGGGTCGCAGCCGCCCACCAGATCACCCCTCCGGCGCCAAACTTGTACGAGATGACGACCGCGTCCTCGCCGCGCGCGTAGTGCACCACGTGCGCGAAGCTGCCCTTTCCCCAACGCGTCCAAGTGTTCAACTTGATCTCGCCACCGCGGGTGAGCGCGCTTGGGATCGCCGGCTGGAATGTCTGCCAGCCACCCTTGACCGGATCGGATGGTCGAGCGTGGTCCTCGGGAAGCAGGTGGGCGCCGCTGATTCCAGTCGCCAGGACGCGGCCGCCCCGGGCCACGAATCTTTGCACCGCCATCTTGTGCTCACGATCCATCTCCCACCTGGGCTCGGCGAGAATGAGCAGGGTGCCGGGAGCTTCTCCCGGCAGATCGCGTGGCGGTTTCTCCCAGCGCTCTACGCGGTAGCCGGACTCCTTCAGCAGGAGGTAGGCAGCTTTCGCGCCTCCCGAGTCGGCCGAATAACTGGATGGCACGATGGACTCTTGCTCCTGTGCGGGCCCAAGCAGCGCCGCTGCCACCAGCAGCACGGTCACCACAGCTCCGAAGATGAGGAGCAGCTTGCGGTCGGCGGCAGCGAGTTTCACCGGCATCCAAGCCTCTCCAACTGGACAAGAGTATCGGCAAAGTCGTCGGCGCCGGCATCCCGGTGGCCGTACCAGATGATCTCAAAGCGGCGTGTCAGCGCGTCGAGCACGGGCCGCTTGTCGCTCGCGCCCGGCAGCAGCCGTAGGTACTCGCGCGGCGTGCGGGCACGGTCCGGCACCCATGCGCCGCCCTGCTCCAATTGAGAGATCGCCGTCCAATATGCGAGGCGGATGGCATCGCGCCAGCGGCCGTGCTGCGCCGCTTCGCGGGCTTCGGCCAGCCACCTCCGCCAGTGCTTGTGCGAAGGCGCAAACGGGATGGGCTCGCGTGGCCAGTCGATAATCTGCCGCTCCGCCGTCCGTTTGAGCCAGATCGCGGCCACGATCAGCGCCAGCGCAATCACGCACCACACTACGATCTCGCCGCCGTGCGGAGTGTACGAGACCCGCCTGAAGATCCGATCCAGCCAATAAATGATCCATCGGACAACCCGCTGTTTCAACTGGTCCCAAAGCGTCGGCCCGCGCACGGCGTGGAACTCCCGCCGGGCGAGAATTTCACTGAGCTTCTGCTGTGAAGACGCCGGGTAAGCAGCCGGCTGGCGGAAGAGGCTGGCTTCCTGCCGTTGAGCCGCGAGGCGCGTTTGCATCTGCCCCAGCAGCTCCGGCTTGCGCTCGGGCTTGGCCGCAATAAATTCCACCAGCGCCGTGTTCAGCCAGTCATGGCTGACTTCCATCGATCGCGTACCTTCGCTCACCACCGACTTCTGCGGCAAGGAAGCGCGGAACTGGGGCGCCTGCTCCGGATGCTGTTCGAGCGCGCCTAACTGCTGCGACCAATCCTGCAGTTGCGCCTGGTAAGCATCCAGGCTGAGCGCGGTGTCGGGTGACGAGGGCGCAGGCTCCGCCTTGCAGACACCGATCAGGAGCAGCAGAAGCGCTGCCCATGCGAATGGGGTGAGCCGTCTCATCCCGCGCGGGCAGCCTGCGCGCCCGGAAGAGGCGTGCCGTCCACCGCCGCCATCATCAACTGGAGATCGAAGGCTTCTTTCCGCACGCGCTGGTCGAAGTACACCAGCGACAGCGCGATGGTGGCGATCGGTCCCGCCAGGGCGCCCGCCAGGAACCCGGCCAGGCTGGTGAAAAGAGTCGCCACCGCGGGTGAACCCTTGGCGGTAGCCGCCGCCAGTATCGCGGCCGGGATCATGAACACCACCAAGATGATGTAGTTGATGACGCCCATCAGGAAATAAATCACGAAGATCCTACCGCGGCTGCCCTGCGACAAGGCTACGCTCCGCCTGATCGCGTCTCCTGCCTTGATGTCCTCCAGCACGCAGGCCGGTACTGCCAGCGCATAGCGGAGGTAAAGAACCATACCCATGACCGCCGCGACGATAATGGCAAGAAAAATCACAATGCCTGCGAGCGCGGCTCCTGCCTTGCCCGCTCCCTTGATGGCCATGGGCATGGCGATGGCAGCCACGATGATCAGGAGCACGGAAGGGAGGAACGACCGTAACGCCGCCTGGGCGATCACCCACATCACCCGCCCGTAGCGTCCCCTGACCCTGCCGTAGGACTCGCCGATGCTGGTACCCCTTTCCAAATGTACCGCTGAGACCGCGAAGACGGTGGCGGCGTGCGCGACCGCCAGTCCGACCAGGTAGGCGACTACACCGACGATCATCCCGATGGCCCCGGCAGCCGCCAAGCCGGTTCCAATTGCCCTCGGATGGCCTGGCGTCGCTACCATCCCAGCCTCGATGAGTTGGACCACCAGCATCAGCGCTGGCGGCACAACAGCAATCCCAGCGAACAGCACGAAGTTGTTGCGGTAAAGGTTGAAGGTGCGGTCCAGGATCTCGCCCGTGCTCATGGGACGGAGCGGAGTCATAACGCCTCCGGGGGATGGCCGGATGCTACCACCAAAACCTCGGTCCTGAGTAGAGTAGAGATTCTCTAGAGCAACTTCCGTGAATGCCGAAGCCTCCCCTTTTTTGCCTTGAGGATCGCCTTCGTGAGCTTGCCGGCCTCGACCTTCTCGCGCAGAAGGAAGGCATGGAAATTGGTGACGACAATCTTCGCCTTCTCCAGTTCGACCTGGGGCCAAAACCTGTATCGAGGGTTCGAATCCCTCCCTCTCCGCCAGTCTTTCCTCCCAGAAGTTACGCCTATTTGGCGTTCAGAAAGCTGATCAACAAGAAACCAGACGCCGCCCATTGCTCGCGCCTGGGCAGGCAAGCAGCACGAGCCCTAGCCGCTCACGCCTTCAGCTTCTCCGCAAACGCCTTGCGGAACTTTTCCAGCTTGGGCGCGATGATGAACCGGCAGTACGGCTGCTCGGAATTCTCGTTGAAATAATTCTGGTGATAGTCCTCGGCGACGAAGAACGTCGCCGCTGGCTCGACCGCGGTGACGATAGGAGCGGAGAACTCGCGCGCGGCCGTCAGTTCGGCGATCGCCTGCTCGGCTTCCCGGCGCTGCTCCTCCGAGTTGTAGAAGATCACGGAGCGGTACTGCGTGCCGAGGTCGTTCCCCTGCCGGTCGAGGGTGGTGGGATCGTGGATGGCGAAGAACACCTCGAGCAGGTCGCGATAGCTGATTTGGCTGGGGTCGAAGGTCACGCGCACCACCTCCGCATGGCCGGTCGTGCCGGTGCAGACCTGCTTGTACGTGGGACTCTCGACCCGGCCTCCCATGTAGCCGGATTCCACTGACTTGACGCCCGGCAGGCGCTGGAACACCGCCTCCAGGCACCAGAAACATCCTCCGCCGAAAACTGCGGTTTCAAGGTTTGGCATACGGGTTGGATGCGCGGAAGGCGAAGAAGTTCCAGGGGCTAGGGTGGAAGCCCCCGCCTTCAGGCGGGGGACAAGAGCGGCCGCAATCCCCGGGCCTCAGCCCCTGTGAAAGCTTGCCCACGCCAGCTCAGGGGGCGCGCTGCAGCCGGCGCCCGAACCGCTGCGCCACCACTTGCAGGCTCTTGCTCAGATCCACCGACGCCCCCAGCGGCGTCTGGCGTCCGGGATAGCTGTAGCGCAGGTCAACGAACCGCACCCGGTAGGCGACGTCGCGCTCCTCCAGAGGCTCGGTGATGGTGAGCGGATACTTCGCCCAATCCAGGTACACGCGCCCGAGATAGGACTTCTTCGCCGCCTCCAGCGCCGGTGTCTCCTCCGGCTTGTAGTAGGTGCGCGCGCGGTCCTGGGGATCCACCTCACCGCGCCGAGAATCCACCAGCAGGGTCTGGTAGAAATCCCTGGTTTCCACCACCCCATGCCACACAAACGGATTCCAGGGGTAGGGATAAGCGGAAACGCGCACCGGGTCCTCGCCCTGGTAGATGCGCGCTTCCAGGGCGGCGACGGCGCGCCGATGATAGAAGTCGCGCACCCCCCACATCAAGACGACAGCCGCGAGCGCCACGATCGCACCCACCCGTCCGCGGAACTGCGGCTGCCGCGCCCCGATCTCTTCATGGATCAACCCGAACAGCGAGGGCAGGATCAGCCCCAGGATCAGCACCCCGAGCATGAACGGCTCGATGATCGAGACCGTGTCCCACTCGTACCACTTGTAGGAGAAGGGCTCGAACATGCGTATGCCGTAGGCGGTGGTGTAGTCGAGCAGGATGTGGGTGAGCGGCCCCAGCAGGGCGATGGCGTAGAGCACTCCCCAGCGCACCGGCAGGCGCCTTCGTCCCCGCACCGTGGGCGCGTTGGGATCGAGGCGCCGCTTCCAGAAGAGCCGGGTCCAGGCCCACACCACCAGCAGCGTGAGCGCAGCCATGATCGGTACGCCAACGAAGGAGTGCGTCCACCCGCGGTGGTGCTGCAAGGTGGCGACCGGACCGTGGAAAGCGTAGAACACGTCGATGTCAGAGGCTTCCGACGCCAGCACCAGCGTGACGGTCGCCAAGCCCGTCTTGCGGTTCAAGCCGGCGCGGCTCATGCACGCGCCAGTCAGCAGATGCGTGATCGGTTCCAAATATGCGGGCGAAGCTCAGTGAAGTTTCAGCGTAACACATCCACCGCGGAGGCACGGAGAGGATCGGGACATCGGGTGATCGGGTCATCGGGTCATTTGAAAGACCTCCGTGTCTCCGTGGTGGATGTCACCTCTTCGGCACGAGCAGGGTGAGGGCTTCCGGCACGGTGCTGAAGCGCACCGGCAGGCCGCCCAAGAGTTCCCCATCGGCCTCGGCGTAGATGTTGCTCGAGGGCTCTCCCGCGATCGGCCGGCAGACGGCTTCGCGCGCGCACACCAGGTCCACGCCCGGCGTCTTCCAGCGCTGTTGCAGCAAGGCGCGCAGCAGATACAGGGAATAGGACACACGGTTGGCCGTCCGGAAGAGAACGAGCTGGAGATCGTCACTTTCCAGCGCGGCGTCGGGCGCCAGCCAGCGCAGGATCCCTCCGAACTGGCGCAGGCGCACTGCCATGACCTGCGTGACGCCCACGCGGTGGGCTTCACCCGTGCGATCGCTCCACTCCACTTCGAAGCGCTGGAAGCGGTGGGTCAGGAAGAGGCGAAGGGCTTCGCCGTAATAGGCGGCCATGCCGTGCCGCTGCTTGGCGGCGACGTTCATCTGATAGAGCATGCGGGCATCCACGCCCGCGCCCGCGATCACGATAAAGTAGCGCGCGCCCTGGCGGCCGGTCGCGCGCTCCGGGTATTCGAGCTTGCCGAGCGCGATCCGTCGGGGTTCGCTCGCCAGGAGCGCCCGGGCGGCGCGCACGGGATTGTGCGAAAGCCCAAGCTCGTTTGCGAGGGAATTGCCCGTGCCCAGCGGGATGACGCCCAACGGGGTATCGCTGCCAGCCAGCCCCTGGACCACCTCGTGGATGGTGCCGTCACCGCCGCAGGCCAGCACCGTGTCGCAACCCTCGGCGATCGCCTCCCGCGCCTGCTCGCCGGCCGAGCCGGCTGCGCGCGTCGCCACCGGCTGGGCCGCGACGCCGGAGGCGCGCAACACTTGCGCCGCCGCTTCCACGTCGGCGCGGCGCCGCTCGCGGTTTTTGCCCGCTTTGGGGTTGTAGAGCAGGACGACCTTGCGCATCGAGGTCAACAATAACGGATTACACCGCGCAGCGCAGACAGCGATTCCTGGTCGGGGTGCGTACCAAACTGAAAACCGCCGAGTACAGAGGACACAGAGGGCACTCAGAGACAAAGACCCTCAGCGCCTCGGCGGTTTTCAGTTGTTCCTACGGTTTCTTGGCTTCCGCCTTGGGCGCGCCGGCGCGGGTGTACTTGATGGTCATCATGCGCTTCATCTCGCCGCCCGGCGGGCCGCCGTCCATGGCGAAGGTGAAGGAATCAGGGGTGACGTCGGTCCAGGTTTCCTTCATCGCCATTTTCTGGCCCATCATCTCGCTTTCATCGGTTCCCACCAGGTTGTTGCCTTCCCACTTGGCAACGCCTTTGCTGGCCTCGCAGCCCGCGGGAGTCATGGAGTCGCACCAGATGCCCTTGTAGCCTCCGGCTTTGGCATCCCACCACAGGACGCCATGGCCGGCGAAGCTTCCCATCCCGCTGGATGACTTGTAATCCTCGACCACCGACAGGCCGCCCGGCCCGTTCTTGAACACTGCCGTCCCTTTGCCAGTAGCGCCCTTCGGCGCCCAGGGACTGGGCTCGTGCTTTTCACTCGTGCTCCAGGTGCCCACCACCATCTTGCTGAGCTTTTGCATTTCCGGCGAAGGCTTGGCCATGGGCATGTTCATCTGCCCGCCCTCGCCGCCGGTCTTCTTCTCCATCGGCTTGGCCGCGCCGGAGCCCTTGGGCTTGTCCTGCGCCGCGGCCGCCACACACATCAGTAATCCCAGGCACATCACCGCTTTTCTCATCTCGCCTCCATGCAACTGCACTGTTGAACATTCCACTGAGGGAACCCGGGCAAAGCGGGGCGTCAGAACTATAGACGATTCACATCTGGCGTCAACCCCCGGCATCGCGAAGTGTACGACAGTCCGCCGTCTATAATTCTGCCGATGCCCACAGCCCCCCAGGACGTGCAGCGCAAGATGGAGGCGCTGCGCGAGAAGATCCGTAATCACGAATATCTCTACTACGTCCTCGATCAGCCGACGATCCCAATATTTGATATCGCCATCTCCGACGCCGAGTTCGACGCGCTGATGCGCCAGCTCAAGCAGCTCGAAGCCGAGCACCCCGATCTGGTCACCCCGGATTCGCCCACGCAGCGCGTCGGCGGCAAGCCGCGCGAGGGCTTTGTCAAGGTGCCGCATTCCAGCCCCATGCTCTCGCTCGACAACGCTTACAACGAGCAGGAGCTGCGCGACTGGGAGCGGCGTGTGCGCGAGCTCTCCGGCCGCAGCGGCATCGAATACGTCTGCGAACTCAAGCTGGACGGTCTCTCCATGGCCCTGCGCTACGCCCGCGACGAACACGGCAAATCAAAGCTCGTCCTCGGCATCACCCGCGGCGACGGCTCGGTGGGCGAGGACGTGACCCCCAACGTGAAGACCATCCGCTCCGTCCCCCTCTCCATCCCGGCGGCCACGCTGAAGAAGGCCGGCCTACCGCAGGAATTCGAAGTGCGCGGCGAGGTGGTGATGCCCCTCAAGGCCTTCGAGCGCATGAACGAGGAGCGCGAGCGCCAGGGGCTCGCGAAGTTCGCCAACCCGCGCAATGCCGGGGCAGGCGCGGTGCGCGTGCTCGACCCCAACATCACCGCCCAGCGCCGCCTCGATTTCTATTCCTACTTCCTGCTGGTGGACGGCCGCACGTTCTTCGGCCGCCAGGCCGAGGCGCTCGAAGCCCTGAGCACGGCCGGGTTCAAAGTCAATCCCAACTGGCGGCTGGCCAAGAACATCGAGGACGTCTGGCGCCTCATCAGCTCCTGGGAGCAGAAGCGCGACAGCCTGGGCTATGAGATCGACGGCGTAGTCATCAAGGTGAACGACACCCGGCTGTGGCGCGAGCTGGGCTTCACCGGCAAAGCGCCGCGCTGGGCCATCGCCTACAAGTACGCGGCGCGCTCCGGCGTCACCCAGATCGAAGACATCCAGGTGCAGGTGGGCCGCACCGGCAAGCTGACGCCGGTGGCGCACCTCAAGCCCGTCCCCATCGGCGGCACCACCGTCAGCCGCGCCACCCTCCACAACCTGGACGAGATCGAGCGCCTGGGGGTGCGTATCGGCGACTGGGTCACGGTGGAGCGCGGCGGCGACGTCATCCCCAAGGTCGTGTCTGTAGTCGAGGATAAAGACCACCCTCGCGGAACGAAGCGTTTCCACATGCCGGAGCGCTGCCCGGAATGCGGCGGCCACGTGGTGCGCGTGGAAGGCGAGGCCGACCACCGCTGCGTGAACGCCAACTGTCCGGCCAAGCTGCGCGAGTCCATCCTGCACTTCGCCTCGCGCTCGGTGATGAACATCGAGGGCATGGGCGACGCGCTGGTCAATCAGCTCTGCGACCGCGGGCTGGTCAAGAATGTCGCCGACATCTACCGCCTCACCAAGCCGCAGCTCGTGGAACTGGAGCGCATGGGCGACAAGTCGGCGCAGAACGTGCTCGACGAGATCGCGGCCTCGAAGAAGCTGCCGCTCGAGCGCGTGATCTATGGGCTCGGCATCCGCTTCGTCGGGGAGCGCACGGCGCAGTTCCTGGCCGAACACTTCGGCTCCATGGACGAGCTGATCGAAGCGGCCACTTTGAAGGACGAGGCCGCCAGCATCGCCCGGCTGGAAGAGGTCGAGGAGGTTGGGCCGCGCATCGCCCAGAGCATCCGCGAATTCTTTGAGGAGCCGCGCAACCGCAAGCTGGTGGAGGACTTGCGCAAGGCCGGCCTCACTTTCAAAGGCAAGAAGAAAGAGCGTGGGACCAAGCTCGCCGGCCAGACCTTTGTCCTGACCGGGACCATGGCCAACTACTCGCGCGAGGAGGCCAAGAAGCTGATCGAGGAGGCCGGCGGGCGTGTCTCCGGCTCGGTCAGCAAGAAAACCGACTACGTGGTGGCCGGCGCCGATCCCGGTTCCAAGCTCGACAAAGCGCGTGAGTTGGGGGTGAAGGTGATCGGCGAAAAGGAGCTGACAGACCTGCTGGGCAATTAGTGGTGCGGGTGGAAGCGCCGGGCTTCAGCCCCGGGCGTAAAGGCCTGTGTTCTTTTTGGGGACACTATTTCGCAGGCCTGAAAGGCGCGCGCTTCCACCGGTACAAGTGGCAACTGGTGTTACCCGGTCTCCAGGTAGCTGTCGATCCAGCGCTTCACTTCCAGGCGGCGTTCGTCGGTGGGATCGAAGCGGATGCCGAGCATGTCGTCGGCGTCGCGTTTCCAGCACACGGTGGCGCGCGCCACGACCATCTTACCCTTGGGCGGCAGGCTGAAGGTGACCTCGACCGGCTGCTCCTTGGCCAGGCGGATGGCGGTTTTCATCGACATGCCGCCGGCGCTGATCTCCACGCTATTGGCGCGAAAGCTGCCCTGCGGGTGGTCCACGTTCACCTCGGTCACCACCGGCAGGCGCACGTAGCGCCGCAGCTCATGCACCACCAGCAGGTGGGTGGAGCGCACCACCTTCAGCGCCGACTGCCGGTCCACCGGATGATCGATCACGGCGTTGATGCCGAGCTTGGAGAAGCGCATGGCTTCCTGGATGTCGCGCGAAATGCCGTAGATGACGATGCGCGAGTTGGAGGCGGAGTTGCGGGCGGCGCTCAGCACGCTTTCCGCGTCCGCTCGGCCCAACTGCACCACGCAGGCTTCGAATTTTTCCTTCTGCAACCGCCTCTCGGTGTCGCCATTGCTGCTCACGGTCTGGATGCCGAACTGCTTGAAGCAATCGCGCAGTATCGCGCTGGTGGGTTCATCGAGTCCCGCCAGCAGAACGCGGGCGACGATCCTCCTGGGGCTGAAGGGCAGGGGAGACGAGGCGATGCGAGGTAAAACGACGTTGGCCATGATGAGTATGACTGCCGGGTTTATTGTGCGGGGCGCGCGCCCGGGGTGCAACTCTCTTTGGTAACCCTTGGGACAATGCCGGCGCGAAACCGGCGTAGCACTTCGGGGTGGGGAGCGCGGCAGCAGCTCAGAAGGTGCGGCGCAGCATCTGCGCCGTGACCACGCGGTTGCGGCCGGTCTGTTTGGCCGCGTAGAGCGCCTCGTCGGCGGACTTGACCAGCTCGTCGCGCGTGCTCCCCTGGATGGGGAACTCGGCCACCCCGGCGCTGATGGTCACCGGGCGCGCCACTCCGGGAAAATGCCAGCTCTCCACCACCCGCCGCAGCTTGTCGGAGACGGCCAGGGCGCTCTCCAGAGCGGTCTCCGGGGTGATGATGGCGAACTCCTCTCCGCCATACCGGCTCAGTACGTCGCTCTTGCGCAGTTGCTGCGAGAGGATGGCGGAAACCTGGCGCAGCACTTCGTCGCCCAGCAGGTGCCCGAATTCATCGTTGAGCCGTTTGAAGTGGTCGATGTCCACCATGATCACCGAGAAGGTCAGGCTGTGGCGGCCGCTGCGCGCGATCTCCTCGGCGAGGCGCAGCTCGAAATAACGGCGGTTGAAGATGCCGGTCACCCCGTCCAGGTAGGCCAGTTGGCGCACCCGGTCGAAGTAGCGTGCGTTCTGGATGGCGGTGGCGCAGATGTCGCTGACCGATTCCAGCGCATTCACGTCCGCCGGCGCGAAGGCATCCGACGACGCGCTCTCCAGCGCCAGCACCCCCAGCACCTGCCCGAACGAGACCAGGGGCAGGCAGACCGCCGACACCGTCTCGCGGAATCCGCGCGCGTGGCCGGACACCTGGCTCACGTCCTTCTCCACCACCGGCTTGCGGGAATCGATGGCGCGGATGAACAGTCCCTCGCTCGCCGGCAGCTCGTCGCCGATCTTGAACAGCGGCGTCAGCTTGCCCTGGTGCGCGCGCAGCACCAGCCGGTCGTCTTCGAACAAGAGCACGCTGGCATGGTCGCCGCCGAACGACTCCAGAATCAGCGCGCACACCTGCTGCAGCAGTTCCCCGATCTCCAGCACCGCCGTGGTCTGCCGGGCGATGGCGTTGATGGCCTCCAACTGCGCCCGGCGGCGCTGTTCCAGAGAATAGAGGCGCGCGTTCGCCAGCGCGATGGACGCCTGCGTGGAAAACAGCCGCAACAGCTCCAGCGTCTCCGGGTCGAAGAAGTCCGGGGTTTCGCTCTGGCAATCGAGCACCCCCACCACTTCTTCGCGCACCATCAGCGGGATGGCCACTTCCGAGCGGGTGGCGGCGATGGAGCAGATGTAGCGCGGGTCCTGGTTCACGTCGGGGGCGTACACCGGCTTCTTGGTCTGGGCGGCGGTTCCGGTGAGGCCCCAGCCCAGCGGCACGCGGATGGTCTCGCTGCCCGGGTCCCACCCGAACTCCGTCTTGATGTGGAGTTCCTGCGTCCTGGCATCCAGCAGCAGGATGGCCGCCTTGTCCAGGTGGAACACGTCACGCACGATCGCCAGAATGCGGCTGAGGACCTCATCCAGGTCGAAAGTCGAAAGCACCGCCTGGCTGGCGTCGTACAGGATGGCGAGTCTCTGCATGCCTACTGCCAACAGTCGCATTTTATCGCCAGCGACACAAGGCTCGGGGCGGGAATTGAAGAGGAATGGTTACCAAAGCGGTCACCGGTCCCGGCGGCGCCACGCGAGGCTCACCAACGCAAACACGACGGCACACAGGCAGCAGTCCAGCAGCAGCCCCAGATCCAGGCGGAAGGGTACATGCTGGGCTGAGGCGGGCAGCTTAGGCATTACCGCGAAATACGCCAGATTTCCCACCAGCACTGCCAGCAGCGCCCTGGCCCATTTGTGCACGTCCTGCCCCTTTCGCAACCCGCGATATACGATGCACTTGAAACTTGAAACGTGAAACGTGAAACTGGTTTCGATGCTCGAGCTCCACACCCCGGTGCAGTACGTCAAGGGCATCGGCCCGCGGCTGGCGGAGATCCTGGCCGGCAAGGGCATCGGCACGGTCGAGGACCTGCTCTACTATCTGCCCTTCCGTTACGAGGACCGCATCAATCCTCGCCGCATCGCCGAGCTGCGTCCCGGCGAGATGGCCACCATCATCGCGGAAGTCCGCGGCGCCGGCCTGTTCCGCACCCCCCGGCGCGGCATCGAGATCTACCAGATGACCGCCGGCCAGGGCCGCGATTCCATCACCTGCCTGTGGTTCAATGCGGCGTATCTCAAAGACAAGTTCAAGGCCGGGCAGACGATCGCCCTCTATGGCCGGGTGGAGGAACCACGCAGCGGGCGCAATCGCATCCAGCTCATGCAGCCGCAATTCGAGATCCTGACCGAGCCGATCGCGGAAGCGCAGGAGAAATCTCCCGAGGATCTGGCGGCTGAGTCACTCGAGATCGGGCGCATCGTGCCCATCTACGAATCCGCCGCCTATGGCCGCCTGAGCCCGCGCTGGTTCCGCCGCGTCGTCCATCGCGCGCTCGCCGACCTCACGCCGGAGCTGCCCGACGGCATCCCGCGCGCCATCCGCCAGCGCCTGGACCTTATACCCCGGCGCGAAGCTTTCCGCCTGGCGCATTTTCCCGAGCCCGGAACGCGGTTCGAGGACCTGCAGAACGCGCGCACGCCCGCGCACCGCCGCCTCATCTTCGAGGAATTGTTTTTCCTCGAGGTCGGACTGGAGCTGAAGCGGCGCAATGTGCGCGCCCAGCCTGGCATCTCGTTCGCCATTACCGACCGCGTACGCGAGGCGCTCAAGCGGGTGCTGCCCTTTCATCCTACGGCGGCGCAGAAGCGGGTGCTGAAGGAGATTGCCGAGGACATGCAGCGTCCCTCGCCCATGCGCCGCCTGCTGCAAGGCGACGTCGGCTCGGGCAAGACCATCGTGGCGCTGGAAGCCGCCATCATCGCCATCGAGAACGGCTACCAGGCCGCGCTTATGGCGCCCACCGAGATCCTGGCCACACAGCACTACCTCTCGGCGCGACGCCTGCTCGAGCCCGCCGGCTATCGCATCGCGCTGCTCACCGGCTCGCTCGACGACGAACAGAAGCGCAACACCCACCGCCACATCGCCCACGGCGACGTGCAACTGGTGATCGGGACCCACGCGCTCATCGAAGATAAAGTCGAGTTCGCGCGTCCCGGGCTGGTCATCGTGGACGAGCAGCACCGCTTCGGCGTCCTCCAGCGCTTCAAGCTGATGAAGAAGAGCACCGGAGCTGACGGCCCGGCCGCGGGAGGGCACGGCTTTAGCCGTGCCGAAAGCGTGCCAACAAAGAAAGGGGCTTCAGCCCCTGAGGTGGTTTCGGAGGGGCACGGCTTCAGCCGTGCCGAAAGAACCGCTAAGACAAAAGGGGCTTTAGCCCCTGAGGTCAAAGACGCCACTCCCGAGCCCGACGTGCTGGTCATGACCGCCACCCCCATCCCGCGCACGCTCGCCCTCACCCTCTACGGCGATCTCGACGTCAGCATCCTCGACGAGCTCCCGCCCGGACGCACGCCGGTGGTCACCCGCCGCGTCTCCGACGAGCGCGCGTCCGAAGTTTGGGACTTCGTGCGCAAACAGGTCGCTAAGGGTCGGCAGGCGTTCGTCGTCTATCCCGTCATCGAAGAAAAGCCGGAAGAAGAAAGCAAGCTCCCGGCGTTGCTCGAAACCGGACGCACCGGCCTGAAAGCCGCCATCAAGATGTACGGCGAGCTGCGCAAGCGCGTCTTTCCCGAGCTGCGCGTCGGGCTCATCCACGGCCGCCTCTCGGCCGACGAGAAGGACGAGACCATGCGCCGCTTCCAGCGCGGCGAGATTGACGTGCTGGTTTCGACCACCGTCATCGAGGTAGGCGTGGACGTGCCCAACGCCAGCGTGATGGTGGTGGAGCACGCCGAGCGCTTCGGCTTGGCGCAGCTTCACCAGCTCCGTGGACGCATCGGGCGCGGCGCCGCCAAGTCGTATTGCGTTCTCATGACGGGCGGTAAGGTCACTCCGGAAGCCGAGCGCCGCCTCGACGCCATGGTGCGCAGCAACGACGGCTTCGCGATCGCCGAACTCGACCTCGAGCTGCGCGGCTGGGGAGAGATTGCCGGCACCCGCCAGGCGGGCGCGCCCAGCTTCCGCGTCGCCAATCCTATCCGCGACCGGCAACTGCTGGAAGCCGCCAAGCGCGAAGCCGCCGCCCTGGTCAGCGGCCCGCACCCGGACATCACGCCGGAAGAAGTCTCGCGCGGCATGGCCCACCTCAACGCCCACTGGCAGCGACGCTACGGGCTGGTGGAGGTGGGCTGAGTTGCTCGTGACCAAGGTTCGTGCACTCCTGGCCGGGAGCAACGTAACCCCGGCACTTTGACATCTAACCCGCGCAGCATCCCCTTGTGGTAGATGTTTGCTTGCGGCCCTGCTGGTCGGGTCCCTGTCAAGCCCGGCTTGATGGGGCGGAGAGAGAAGAGATGATGGCCGTTCCGAAAGAAGCCAGTCCCCGCAGTTCCCCAGTCCGGTGGATAGTCATGCTCCTGATCCTAACTCTGCCGACGATTGCCTTTGCTGCCCTGGGTGGCGACGAGAGCTCCATCCAGGCCGACCAGGCGCAGATGCGCGCCTCGGTGCGCATTACCCGCACCGCGACCCATGCCGTCCACGAGCTGCAGGCGCCTAGCGGACACGTGATCCGGGAATACGTCTCGCCCTCGGGCACCGTGTTCGGAATCGCATGGCAAGGCGCGTCGAAACCAGACTTGAAGCAGTTACTGGGTGACCACTTCGAAGAACTACAGCAAGCCATGCAGCGCCGAGGCGTGAGGCGCGGACCGGTGGTCATCAACGAGCCGGGACTGGTCTTCGAGATGGGCGGACACATGCGGGCGTTTGCCGGTCGCGCGTACCTCCCTCAACTACTGCCGGCGGGGGTTCAGGCCGAAGCCATACGCTAGCCAGAGGAAGACGAAAAGGAGACTGAGTTGTCCAGACTCGTCGCGGTTGCTTTGCTCGGGACTTTGATGTTCGCCTATGGGTGCGGAGGCGGCAGTAGCGGCTCGACAGCAATCGTCTTACAGAGCATCACCATTTCACCGGCGAACCAGACGATCAACTTGGGCCAGACGCAGGCGTACAACGCCCAGTGCGGTTTTTCCAACGGCCCGGGGGCCTGCCCTGCGCTTTCTTGGAATTCGTCGAACCCCAATGTCGCGACGATCAGCAGCGGTGGGCTGGCAACCGCCTCGAACTCAAATACCGGCAGTACCACCATCTCCGCCAGCGCCGCGGGGATCTCCAGCAATAACGCGACTCTGACCGTCTCGGTGCAGAATTCGGTTTCGCTGATCGTTGATGCCGGCCCGGCCGGAACCGGGTTTACATCTGCGGACGTTGCGTTTGCGAGCGTTACCCTGTGCGTGCCGGGAACCACCACTTGCCAGACCATCGACCACGTTGACGTCGACACCGGGTCGTACGGACTGAGGATTCTGAAATCGGCGCTCACCCTCCCGCTGACCCAGGAGGGCAACCTGGTCGAATGCGCTCAGTTCGTGAGCTTTTTCACTTGGGGTCCGGTCATGTTGGCAAACGTCAAAATGGGCGGTGAGGTAGCCAGCAATGTGCCCATCCAGGTCATCGGAGAAGCAAATACGGGTTTTCCGACCATTCCAACCGCTTGCCAAAACAGTTCCCCAGGCTCGGCAGACACATTACAAAACTTGGGCGCAAAGGGACTCTTGGGAGTGGGGTCCTTT
The DNA here is from genome assembly GCA_963704285.1 of uncultured Acidobacteriota bacterium. Classification (GTDB taxonomy): domain Bacteria; phylum Acidobacteriota; class Terriglobia; order Terriglobales; family Acidobacteriaceae; genus JAHFUA01. Next base: position 1,057,259 of record OY969886.1, read on the forward strand.
CTCCAGGATTGCGGCAGCGCTTGTGCTGTAAATGCCAGCGTTGGCTTTTATTACTCATGCCCGACGGCTTCGACCTGCACCCAGACGACCGTCCCTCTCGCTCAGCAAGTGGCCAATCCGGTGGCCATGTTTGCCAGCGACAACAATGGCGTGCTGATCCAATTGCCGGCGATCGCGTCCGATTCAGGGCAGCCGACGGCGGCCGGCACGATGTTTTTCGGGATTGGCACGCAGTCCAACAATGGCTTGGGCAGCGCCACGATCTTCCAGGTCGATCAATTCGGGGATTTCACCACCGTGTATAACGGCCAATCGTATCCGGGAAGTTTCCTTGACAGTGGTTCGAATGGCATTTTCTTCCTCACCACCGCGCTCACGGGAATGCCGGACTGCGGCGGAGGCAACGCGGGGTGGTACTGCCCTGCCAACACGACGAGTTTTACCACAACCACCCAGGGGACGACGGGGACAAGCGAGTCGGTCTCGTTCAAGGCGGCAAACGTCAACCAGTTGTCTGGGGCCAACACTGCCTTCAACGACCTCACCGGGAGCAACCCGAGCTGCTTCGTAAGCCCCACCACGACGGCGCCGTGCTTCGATTGGGGTTTGCCGTTCTTTTTTGGCCGTAACGTCTTCACCGCCATCGAGGGACAGAACACCCCGGCAGGCCCAGGGCCGTATTGGGCGTACTGATACTGACTCCTGACTACTGACTCCCACCCTTGATCTTCGCCATAAACTTCCCCACGCCCACCACGGCCCGCGTCACGGTGCCGCGCCCGATCTCCTGCGCGTCATCGTTGGCGCGCACCCGCAACACGTAAAAACGGCCGTCGAACGACTCCAATTCCGCTTCCGCCTTCACCCGCCCCCCGACGCCGGTGGCGGCGCGGTGCTCGATGCTGATGGCCGTGCCGACGGTGATCTCGTCGCCTTCACAATAGGGCTGCAGCGCCAGGAACCCGGCCGTCTCCATGAACCGGATCATGTCCGGGGTGGAAAGCACCTGCGGCAGCCGGTGGTCGTAGTAGGTGAGCGTGTGCTTGAACTCGACGGTCTGCTCGAACCAGCCCTTGGTGCCGATCGGCGCCGGCTTCGCCATGATGCGGTCCTCCTACGCGCAGTTCGCAGTTTTTGCCTTGCTCCCGCTTCCTGCCCGCTGCTGCCGGTGGTTCTCGATCCCATCCAGCGCGCGCCATAGCGCCCGCGCCGCCTTGGCTCCCGCCTCCAGCGCTTCGGAGGCGCACTCCGGCTCTTCCGCCAGCGGCCGGTTCAATTGCTCGCGCCACACCAGCGAGTGCCCAACGTCGGCGGTACGATGCAGCGTGAAGTAGGCGCAGGTCCGGTCGCCGGCCCCATACCACTGGCGCAGCCCGCGCTCCTTCTCCTGAGCCACGCGCGGCACTTGCGACTCGTACGCGTAGAACATCGCCAGCGCCTCCGCCGCCGACCCAGTGCGCGCCGCTTCGCGGAAGGTCGCGATTAGCCCGCGCACCTCAGCAATGGGCTGGCGCGTGCGCACTTCCGGGATGGTCGCTCCCATACCTTCGGCGAACTCCAGCCACAGCACGTCATGCGGACGCGCCGCCGGCGAATCCAGGCCCATCTCGTCCGAGAAGTTGCCCATCACCGCCGCGCGCAGCTCGCCTTCCGGCAGGCGCGTCGCGAAGGCTCCGAGGTATTCCGGAAACGCCGCTACGTGGTGGTAGTACTCCGCGGCATACTCGCGCAGGTCTTCGCCGGTCAACTTCCCCTGCGCCCACGCCTGGTAGAACGGGTGACACAGCAGGTCATACGCCGCCACCCGCGACTCGAACTCGCGCCAGAAGTCTCTCTGCTCCATGGATGACTCTCCCCACAAAAGATTTAGCCTGGGAAAGGACTATACGGGAAACCAGCGATCCCGGACAACTCGCAGATGCTCGCTCGGTCCTAGATCGGTACAGACCGGGGACATGGTTGACAGATCAGACCCGGGATCTGATTGAACAGTCGGCTGTGGACAACGAAGACATGTATAGTCGGTGAGGGCGACATTTGTGTGAGCCCAGCGCGTCAAGGCGTGGGCTTCCACGACGCTCCGAACATTCTCCAAGAGCCCGGAGAGACGGCACCCAGCGCCGCTTCAGATTTTGTTTGTGTCTTGTTCAGCTGCTGAGGGATATCGCTGCGACCGCCGCTAGCGTCCCTGCTGCGCCAGCTTGACGCGCGCCGCTTCCAGCTTGCGCTGCACCTTGGCGACGTCTTCCTGATCCACGTCGGCGGAAACGGTTTTATTCCACTCCTCGAGGGCGCGCTGCCAGTGGGCGGCGGCCAGCTTCAGCCGTCCCATCTTCTGGTAGAGGTCGCCCAGGTGGTCCTGCACGGTGGCATCGTTGCCGATGCGCTCGGAAGCCTTGCGCAGGTTCTCTTCTGCCAGTTCGTAATTGCCGAGTTTGAAGTAGGCCCAGCCCAGCGAGTCGAGGTAGGCGCCGTTCTGCGGATCCAGTTCGACGGCCTTCTTGATGTAGGCCATGGCTTCCTCCAAGCGGGTGCCACGGTCGGCCATCATGTAGCCCAGGTAGTTCAAGGTCATGGCGCTGCGCGGGTCACTGGCCAGCACTTTCCGGAAGGCCGCTTCCGCCGGCTCGTATCGCTTCTGCCGCTCGTAGATCGAGCCCAGCACGAACTGGACGTAATCCTTGTCTTCCTGCTTGCTGGCCAGCGCCGCCGCCTTGCTGATGTCCTCTTCCGCCTGGGACCAGCGCTTCAGACGGCTGTTGATCTGCGCCAGGGCGATATAGACCTCGCGGTCCTCCGCCGTGCCCTTGAGCAGGGATTTGGCCAGAGTGATACCCTGATCGGCCTGGCCGGTATCGGCCAGTTGTCCCGCCAGCACCAGCTTGAGGCCGCGATCGTTGGGGAACTTCTGTGCGGCTTCCTGAGCGACGGCGGTGGCCTGCGACCATTGCTTGGCCTCGCGCAGGGTGTCGATCATCTGCTGATAGCCGCGCGACGCGCTATCGCCGCCCAGCTCGAGCATCTTGCGGTAGGTCTCGACCGCCGCTTGCGCTTTGCCCTGCTCGCGGTACACCGTCCCCAGGCGCTCCAGAAAGACGCTGCGGTTATTGCGCTCGCCGGTGCTGTAATTACCCTCCGTGTGTGCGGTCTTGTCCAGCAGTTGCTGCAGGGTGGCGGCGGCCTCGTCGAAGCGCCCCTGGGCGTCGTACACCAGCGCCCGATTGAACGGGACTTCCAGCGAATCCTGCACCAGGCTCTCGGCCTTCTTCAGCATGTCGAGGGCCGGGTCGAATTTGCCCAGGCGCCGGTAAATCTCGGAAATGCGCAGGTAGGACTGCGCGTCCTGGGGATCGGCGTCGGCGATCAGCTTGTACTGCTCCAGGGCGGCGTCGTACTGGCCGTCGTTCATCAGGTTCTGGGCCAACCCGCGCAGCGCGTCCAGATTGTCGCGGTCCAACTCGACGGCTTTGCGGTAGGCGGCGACCGCCTTCTTGTAATCCTTCTGCTGCTCGTAGGTGTAGCCCAGCGCCGAGTAGAGCTTGCCGCTGCGCGCCGCATCGGGAACCTGGTTCAGCAGGGCGATGGCGTGGGGTGCATCGCCTTCCTCGTTGTAGAGGTAGGCCAGGCTGGTGACCGCCTCTTCCGAATCGGGCTGGATCTGGATGGCGGCCTTGAATTCGCTCTCCGCTTTCACCAGGTCATTGTCCAGCCGGTACAGGCGGCCGAGCAGCAGGTGGTTATCCACGCTCTTGGGCTCAAGGCGGACGATCTGCTGGAACTGCTCGATGGCCAGCTTCAGCACTTCCTGCGACTGCGTCCCCGATTGCAGATCGCCCAGGGACCGCAGATAGATGCGGCCCAGCAGCTTGCGCGCCTCCAGGTTGTTGGGGTCGCGTTTGAGGATGTCCTGGGCCTCGAGCACGGCATCGCGGATGCGGCCGGTCTTGGCATAAAGCTCGGCCAGGCCCGCGTTCAGGAACTCGGAGTCAGGATCGTTCTCGATGGCAGCGCGGTACTCCTGGATGGCCTTGGTGGCGTACTCCGCCCGCCCGTAGATCGACACCAGCTCCTCGTACATGTGGGCCAAGCTATAGTGATAGTAGGCGGCGGCCTTGTCCGGGAGCTTGTGCGCGGGCTTGCCGGCGGGCGCCTTCGCCGGGGCTTGGGCGTGCGGGGTGGGAGCGTCCTTGCGGTCTTGTGCAAAAACGGCTGTGGAAATCAGCAATAGAACTGCAACCAGTGTCTTGTTCATCAAGCGACGAAACCCCTGCGGCCTGCCCGTTTCCAACATCAAATTGGATGCTGTTCCCCTGGCGGGTGGTGCATCACCTATTTTACGGGAAAAAGCCTGGGGCTGTCCGTTACTACAGTGCTGGACCCGGTTCCCCCGCGCCGGGCTTGGCATTTTCCCGGAGCGGCCTTGCTGGCCATGTGGGTGAGCCGCACGCCGCTTTGGAACCGTTCGCCAAAAAGATATTCAGAAATTGATCGACGCCTTGAAAGCCGCGCTGAGTTGAACAGGGCGCTGAAAGATTCGGTCCACGCTCAGCACGGGGTAAAATGATGTCATGAGCCCAGAGGTCTCCGATCTTCTGAAACGGGCGCTCGCCCTCCCCGTTGACGAGCGCGCTGCACTGGCCAACACCCTGCTCGACAGTCTTGCGGGCATGGATGAATCTGTCCAAGAGGCTTGGGACCAGGAAGTCGCTCGCAGAATCGAAGATCTGAGGGCGGGCAAGGCCGTGACTGTCCCTTGGGAAGAACTGCATCGTGAGCTCTTGGCCATGGTGAATGAGCGCTAAGCGTGTCGAATACCACCAGGGTGCGATTGCAGACGTTAGGAACGCAGTCGCCTAGTACCAGAAGCGCAACCCCAAAGTAGCCCTGGACTTCATCGAAGAACTCCATCGAGCCGCCGGCATAATCCGCGAGGGCCGGAACGCTGGCCAATCGGGAAGAACAACACCAGGCGGTTTCTGCTCTGGCGATTCCCTTTTGCCATCATCTATTCAGAAGAACAATCTGTGGTCAGAATCTGGGCGGTTGCCCACGGCAGCAAACGTCCGGAGTATTGGGCAAATCGGCTTTAATTGCACCAGTTCACTGCCGGGATTGACTTCTGCCGACTGAGGTTCCAGGACAAGCTAAAACAATACGCGGCAAAAGCAAGGGCCGAAAATACTCCATGCTCAGCTAACGGTTGAGCGGCTCGCGAGAACCGCCTCGGTATTTTCCCGGAGCCGCGTGGCTGGCCACGCGCGTGAGCCGCACACCGCCGTCAGGATCAGTGCCAGCGCGACAAGCCCGTTTTCCTGATTTTCTGTAAACTATTGTCTTCGGATATCTTCTCCAAGGAGCGCCTATGGGTTGCTGCAGCACACCGCCGGGACCGCCAACGCCCGAAACTGCGGGCCAGCGCACCGTCTTCTGCGTGAAGTTCCAGCGCGAGATGCCGGGCCTCGACGAGCCGCCCTTCGACACCGAGCTCGGCCACCGCATCTACGAGAACGTCTCGCAGGAGGCGTGGAAGATGTGGGGTGAGTACTGCAAGATGGTGCTCAACGAGTATCGGCTGAATCCCGCCAACCCGAAGGACCAGGAGGTCCTGGTCAAACACCTGGAAGAGTTTTTCTTCGGCGAGGGCGCCGCCCTGCCCCCGGGCTACGTGCCTCCCAAGACGAAAGCGTAGTTGTCGGGCCATGCGCGACCTCAACCTGCTGCTGATCTCGACGTATGAATTGGGGCGGCAGCCCTTCGGGCTCGCCTCTCCGGCAGCCTGGTTGCGCGGCGACGGCCACTCCGTCCACCTGCTGGACCTTTCGCGGCAGTCGTTTGATGAAGACATCGTCGGCGCCGCCGACCTGATCGCGTTCTTCCTTCCTATGCACACCGCGACCCGGCTTGGCGTACGCGCGCTGGCGAAGGTGCGCACGCTCAACCCGCGCGCGCATCTCTGCGCCTATGGGCTGTACGCGCCGGTGAACGCCGCACTGCTGCGCGGGTTAGGGGTCGCAACCATCCTTGGCGGGGAGTTCGAAGCCGGGCTGCGCAGCCTGGCGCGGCGGCTGGCTGCCACGGAAGGCGAGATCGCCCAAGTTCCGCAGGTGGAGCCCGAGGTCTCGCTTGAGCGCCAGGAATTCCTGGTTCCGGACCGCGCCGGCCTGCCGCCGCTCGACAAGTACGCTCGCCTGACGCTGCCCGATGGCTCCACGCGTGTGGTCGGCTACACCGAGGCCAGCCGCGGATGCAAGCACCGCTGCCGCCACTGTCCCATCGTGCCGGTGTACAACGGCAAGTTCCGCATCGTCGGGCGCGAAGTCGTGCTCGAGGACATCCGCCGCCAGGTCGCGGCCGGCGCGCAGCACATTACCTTCGGCGATCCCGATTTCTTCAATGGACCAACGCACGCAGTCGAGATCGTGCAAGCGCTGCATCGCGACTGGCCGGAACTCTCCTACGATGTCACCATCAAAGTGGAGCATCTGCTCGAGCAGCGCGAGCTGCTGCCGGTGCTTCGTCAGACGGGGTGCGCGTTTGTGACTACGGCGGTCGAGTCGGTGGACGACCGCGTGCTGCGCATGCTGGACAAGGGCCACTCGCGCGCCGACTTCATCCATGTGGCGATGCTGATGCGCGCCCTCGGCCTGTTCCTCGTGCCCACGTTTGTGCCCTTCACCCCGTGGACCACACTCGAAAGCTACGAAGAGCTGCTGAGCACCATCGCCAAGCTGGGGCTCATGGAAAACGTGCCGCCGGTGCAGCTCACCATCCGCCTGCTCATCCCCGCGGGTTCACGGCTGCTGGAGATCACGGACCTCTATGGCATCGAGCTGGGAGCGTTCGAGCCGGAGCTGCTGGTGTATCCGTGGCGCAACCGCGATCCGCGCGTGGACGAGCTGCAGCGCGAGCTGGAAGAGATGGTCCAGCGCGAAAGCAAGAAAGGGACTGGGCGGGGGGAGATTTTCGGCCAGCTCTGGAAGCTCACGCAGCGCGCGCGAGGCTCGGATTCGAGCTTGGAAGAAACGATTCCGCCCGCGCCGCTCACGGCAGCGCGCGTCACCATCCCGTACCTGACCGAGCCCTGGTACTGTTGAAGCGAGCCGACGAGTGGGCAGTTGGCCCAGTTCTAGGAGGTCGTTGGCCGTCGGCGGAAGGCCTAACCGGAGGCGGGCGGTGACGCGGGCTTCTCCGGGTACAGGCGGTCAAACTCCGGGTCGCCATGAAGAAGGGTCAGGTCGGGGTCGCGGCGGGCCCATACCGCGTCTCTGAACCCTGCTTCCCAGGCTTTGCGGATGGTATCCAGGGCCTCCGCTTTCTTCTTGAGGTCGCAGTACACACAAGCCGCGTTGTACAGAATCGAGGCTTCGTTGGCGCGCAAGGTAACCGCCAGGTTGAGTTCGCGCAGGGCATCCTCCGGCCGTCCCAAATAGGCGTAGTTGGCGCCCAGCAGGATACGCGCCCGCGCGTCTTCGGGTACTTGTTTCAAGTGGTTTTCGAACGCTGCTATCTGTCGATGGGTCATGTTGCGCTTGGCTTCTTCTTTGCCCATGGCGCCGAGAGCGTTGGTGATGGGCACGTACGCGTTGTAGTCCTCACCGCTCGCTTCGATGGCCGCTTCGGAAACGTCCAGAATCTCCTGGTAGCGTCCCGCGGCGAACAGGGCACGGCAGAGCAGGTAATAGGCGCCTTCGCAGTCGCGCTTGCGCTCGATGGCCTTCTTGACCATGCGCACGGCTTCGTCGTGCAGTTCGGCTGCGTAGAGGACCCAGGCCTGGCTGACCTGCACTTCGGGCAGGTCCCAGCGCAGAGCCACGGCCTTGCCGGAAGCCTCCCGCGCGCGTTCCACCCACACCTGATCGCGGCTGTAGTTGCAATAGAACATGGCGCAGGCATTGGCGCATGCGGCGTAGGCAAGGGCGAAGCTGGGATCAATGGCCACCGCGTTTTCGAACATCTGCAGGGCGAACTCGAGGTCCTGGCGGGTCTGGCGCCGGGCGTAGCGTTTTCCGCGCAGGTAGAGGTCATAGGCCTGCAGGTTCTCCGTGGGCTTGACGGCCAAGGCCTCGAGTTCCTCCGGGGACAGCGTCACGCGCAGGGCCTCGGCGATCTTGCGGGCCATTTCGTCCTGCATCTCAAAGACGTCCTTCATCTCGCGGTCGAAGCGCTCCGACCAGAGCGGAAAATCGGTGCGCGTATCCACGAGCTGGGCGTTGATGCGAAGCCGGACGCCGGCGCGGCGCAAGGTGCCGGTGAGGGCATAGGCCGCGCCGAGCTGCTGGCCGACCTGCGCCGGGGTCACCGGCTTGTCCCGGAAGGCCAGAACGGTGGGACGCGAAAAGATGTTCAGTCCCCGAATCTTGGAGAGCTCGGTGATGACATCCTCGGTGATGCCGTCGCGCAGATATTCGTCTTCCTTGGCGCCGCTCAGGTTTTCAAAGTAGAGAACGGCCACGGATTTTCCCGTTTGCTTCTGGATGCCGGGATCCGAATCGCTCTTCTCCTTCGCGCGCCGCTTGCTGGATTCGAGGTCGCGCTTGAGGCGGCTGAGGTCGGTCTTCAGCTCGGTGGCTGTCTGGCAGCGCAGATTGCGGTCCTTCTCCAGGGTCTTCTCCAGGATGCGCACAAAATCTGCGGGCAGCATAGGATTCAGCTCGCCAGCCGGCCTGGGGTCGCGGTTCAGGATGGCATCGAAGATGACGGCTGAGGTGTCTCCCTGAAAGGGGAGCGTTCCGGTGGCCATCTGGTAGAGCACCGTGCCGGTGGAAAACAGGTCCGTCCGGGCGTCCACGAGCTGCCCCCGGGCCTGCTCTGGCGACATGTAGGAGACCGTGCCGACGGCAGCGCCCGGTGAAGTGAGATCGTTGCCGAAGGCCAGGGTCTCCCCCGGCTCGCCCGCTCCCTGGGCGATCTCGCCATGGCTCATCTTCGCCAGGCCGAAGTCCAGAATCTTCACCTGTCCGCGCTCGGTAAGAAAGAGATTCGCCGGCTTGATGTCCCGGTGCACGATCCCCTTGGAGTGGGCCGATTCGAGGGCGTCGGCGATCTGGATAGCCAGCGGCAGCAGCTTATCCATTTCCATGGGCTGCCGGCTCATCTTCTGCGCCAGGGTCTCCCCCTCTAGCAGCTCCATGACGATGAAGTGCCGGCGCTCGTGATGCTCAATCGCGTGGATAGTGCAGATGTTGGGGTGATTGAGGGAGGAAGCCGAGCGCGCCTCGCGCTGGAAGCGCTCAAGCAACTGGCTGTCCTGCGCCATTTCAGGAGGAAGAAACTTCAGGGCCACGCGGCGGCCGAGCTGGGAGTCCTGGGCTTCGTACACCACACCCATGCCACCCGAGCCCAGTTTGCGGAGAATCTTGTAATGCAACAGGGACTGGCCGATGAGGGGATCCAGGCTCATATTAGGCGGTTGATGGTATGCGGCGAAGGGGGTGCCGTCAAGGAGATCGGCGGGCTCGCGCGGATTCGAAACTCGCTCCACACCGGCCACCCAAAGTCGGGGCCGCGGGGGAGAACGGTTCGCTCAGGATTTCAGCAGAGGGCTAGCTTCGCTTCACCATCATCCCGTCGGTTGCCCCGCCGCTCCTATTGGTGCTCGGCGGCCTCGCGTGACCAGCCACACGATCAGCGCGACGATCAACCACACGATCACCACCATAACGATGACCGGAAGCAGCACCCATCCTCTGCCGAACGACACCACCTCACCGTGGATTGCCGCTGTGGGCGCCCTCCTGATAGCTCCCCCGAAGGCCGCCACATCTCCGCCCACCTGGGCTCCATCCTCCACACGGACTGTCCCCCAGAAGACCGCGATGTCGCTCTTCACCTTGCCCTCGACCACCACCCGCCCGCCGAACACGGCGATGTCGCCGTTCACCGTCCCGCGGACATAGACCGAGCAGTTGAAGCAGGAAACATCGCCCGTACTTTGCCCCGGTTCGACGGTGATATTGTGGCCGAATTCCACCCGCTCCTGATCGGCTTGCTGGGCAAGCGCGCCAGTTGAGAGGGCGAGCGTCAGAATGAGAGCGGCAAGCGCAATGCCGCGAAATCGCGTTGGCATGATGTCCCCCGAGAGTCAGTCAGTATACGTCGGCCGGCGCAGCAAGGTTCCGCTCAGCTCTTGCCGGCCTCAAAGGCGAGGGTAAGCAGCGTCTTCTGCTCCAGTTCGTGGGCTTTGGCCGACCCAGTTGCCGGGCTGGCGCTGGCCGAGCGCGTCACCTTCAGGACCGGCCGCCCGTGGGCGATGCGCCGCAGCCGCGGGCGCATGTAGAACAGCGCTCCCATGTTGGCGGGCTCTTCCTGTACCCAGACGATGTCCGCTTGCGGATGCCGCTCCAGCTCTGCCGACAGCTCTTCTTCCGGGAACGGATACAACTGGTCGACGAAAACGATAGCGGTCGAGTCATCTTTGCGGCGCTTGCGCTCCAGGCGCAGTTCGTGGCCGATCTTGCCCGTCGACAACAGCAGGCGCGAAGCGTTCCCGATCTCGGGATCGGGCACCACGCGCCGGAAGCGCGGCTCGGAGAATGCGGCCAGCGGCGAGGCCGCATCCGGATGCCGCAGCATACTCTTGGGCGTAAACACGATGAGCGGCTTGCGCCACTTGCCGAGCGCCTGCCGCCGCAGCAGGTGGAAGTACTGCGCCGCGGTGGAGGGCTGGCAGATCTGTATGTTGTCCTTGGCCGCCAGTTGCAGGTAGCGCTCGATGCGGGCGCTGGAATGCTCCGGTCCCTGTCCTTCGTAGCCGTGGGGCAGCAGCAGCACCAGCCCGGAGAGCAGGTTCCATTTGTCCTCGCCCGAGGTGATGAACTGGTCGATGATCACCTGCGCGCCGTTGGCGAAGTCTCCAAACTGCGCCTCCCAAAGCACCAGCGTTTCGGGATAATCGCGGCTGTAGCCGTACTCGAATCCCAGCACGCCGGCTTCGGAGAGCTCGGAGTTGTACACCTCGAAGCGGGCCTGCTCCGGCGCCAGATGTGCGAGCGGGAAGTACTTCTGCTCGTTCTCGACGTCCACCAGCACGGCGTGGCGCTGGTTGAAGGTACCGCGCTGGCTGTCCTGGCCAGTAAGGCGGACAGGAATGCCATCGCGCAGCAGCGATCCGAACGCCAGCGCCTCGGCCATGCCATAGTCCACCGCAGCCTTTCCGTGTCCCATCTGCACGCGCTGTTCCAGCAGGCGCTTGATCTTGGGATGGATGTGAAAGCCTTGCGGGATCAGCGTCAACGCATCGGTGATCTCGCCCAGCTCCGCTGCGTCGAGCCCGGTATCGACTTCGTACTCCGGCAGCCATCGCCCGCCGGCGAACTGCGACCAGTACGCCGGCAGGGTGCGCATGGTGGGCTTCTTTTCCAGCTTGCGCGCATTCTTCTGTGCGGCTTCGAGTTCGCCGCGCGCTTGTTCGGAGATGGCCGCAGTCGAGGCTTCGGCGCCGATGCGCTCGGCATAAAGCTTCCACAGCGGCGGATGGTCCTTGATCTTGCGGTAGAGCAGCGGCTGGGTGATGGTGGGATCGTCCACCTCACTGTGGCCGTGGCGGCGGTAGCCGATCAGGTCGATGACCACGTCGCCGTGGAAGCGATAGCGGTACTCGAGCGCCAGCGCGCCCACGCGCACCACCGCCCCCGGATCTTCCCCGTTGACGTGGAAGATGGGGATCGGCTGCCGCTTGGCCAGTTCGGCGGCAAAGCGCGCGGTGTGCAGCTCCGGCGGGCGCGCCGTGAACCCGATCAGGTTGTTGGCGAGGATGTGGATCGTCCCGCCGACCGAGAAGCCTTCGATACCGGAGAGATTCAGGGTTTCGGCTGTGATGCCCTGGCCGGCAAAAGCAGCGTCGCCGTGGATAACGATCGGTAGGACCAGCTCTTGTCCCTTGGTGCCGGCGCGGACCTGTTTAGCGCGCGTGCGGCCCATGGCCACCGGATCCACGGCTTCGAGGTGGCTGGGATTCGACACCAGGTGGATGTGGACTTTGCGACCGCTGCGCGCCGCGTAGTCGCCGGTCGCGCCGATGTGATACTTGACGTCGCCGCCGCCCAGCACGCTGCGCGGGTCAACATCTTCGAAGCCGGCGAAGATCTCCTCTGCCGGGCGGTTGACCACGTGCGCCATCACGTTCAGCCGCCCGCGATGGCTCATGGCCAGCACCGACCACTCCGCCTCGTGCTCAGCCGCGCCCTCCAGGATCTGGTCCAGCAGAGGAATCAGCGCGGTCACGCCCTCCAGCGAAAAGCGCTTGGTGCCCAGGTACCTCGCCTGCAGCACTTGCTCGAAGACCTCGGCGCGAACCAGCCGCTCGAGGATGCGCTCGCGGTCCGGCGGCGCCGGCGTGCTTTCCAATCGCTCCTCGATCCAGCGGCGCCGCTCCGGGTCGGGTAGATGCATGAACTCTGCCCCGATCGTCCCGCAGTAGAAACGGCGGGCCTGCTCGGCGTCGGCACCGTCGAGGGCCAGCTCCGGATACGGCTCGGGTTTGAGGAACCCGAGCGGATCGAGATCCGCCTCCAGGTATCCCCAGCGGCGGAACAGGTCGAGGACCTGTTCTTTTTCGAGAGTGGCTGTCGAGACAGGCATCTCCAGTTAAGGATGCGCGCCGCGAGCTTACGGACTCATACGCGGTACTTGTCGTGGATCGTCCACCATGGTGAAGCGGCCGCGACTGCCGACGTTACCTGATTTTCAAAACTCCCTGGTAGCAATCACGTGTCAGGGCACGGCTTCAGCCGTGCCGTTTGGCTGCTAATGGCTGGCGGGCTTTAGCCCCTGAGGGCGAACGGGATTGCCCCTCCTCTGTTGTTTTCGAACGTCGATTTCATCCGCAGACTCGAAGTGTGCAGGGGCTAAAGCCCAGAAACAGGGGGCCGGTAATGGCACGGCTGAAGCCGTGCCCTGACACGTGATCCCGCACCGAGCAGCTTCCCCTGGCTCAGGTCTGCACAATACCGAGGTTGGCGACTCGATTCCTCCTGAACAACTACGTCATCCGTAGGCGTGCACGTGCTCGGGCTTGACGCGGTACAGGACGCGCACTTCGCCCGGCTGCCGGTACGGGTACTTGTCCACGCCCAGGTACTTCTTGGCCAGCTTGTCGATATGCTGGTCGGCGCCCTTCTCGGTGATGTCCACCACCCGGCCGCGGACCTCGAGGTAGCGATAGGGATTGTCGGGATCGATGAGCGTGAGCGTCACCCGCGGGTCGCGGCGGACATTCTTGTCCTTCAGCCGGCCGCGCGCGGAGTTGAAGATCACATTGCCGTTATCGGCATCGACCCAGACCGGCGTCACCTGGACATCGCCGTTGGGCATCAGCGTGGCCAGGCTGGCGAAGGCGCGCTTGTTGAACAGGTCGCGGTATTTCTCCGGGATGGTCACATCAGCCATGGTGTCCTCCTTTCACTCGCCCTTGTTCTTGACCGGTTCGCTGGCCAGTTGGATGGGCGCGCCGGTGAACAGTGCTCCCGCCCCATTCTCCGCCGCGAGCTTGTTGAATCCGGTCACATCCGTGTTCAGCAGCCCATTGAAGTCCTGGAGGAAGCCTTGCAGCTCCTTGTAGAGGCCGGCATGTTCCTCCACCAACAGCGGGCTGGGAGCGCGGTCATAGTCCATCATGATCCCGCGCAGCAAGTCCTGATAGCGGTCGTGCAGTTTCTGGGTGAAGCGGATGAAGTCCTTGGCGTCTGGCTGTAATTCGGTGTTGCACGCTCGCTCCTGGAGCGCCTTGACCTTCTTCTCCAGCGCGCGCGCCTGCTCCAGCACCGGCGCGAAGCTCGCGGGCACCACGCGGCCGGAGGTCTCATCCGCCGCCAGCAGCTTCTTCATCACGCCAATCTGCGAGTTGAGGCTGTCCAGACGATTGAGCGCCTCGTCCAGGTCGGAAAGCTGATCGCGGACTTCGAGCGCCATTTTGGTTTGCGCGCGGAAAGCCTCCATATCGGCGGGGAAGCGCGGATCGGCCGCCACCTCCACCCTCTGCGCTTCGGTCTTGCCGTTCACCGTCACTGAAACCTGGTAGGCGCCGGGCACGACCGGAGGCCCCAGGTTGGTCTCAAAGAACATGTTGGGCTCCGGCGGCGGCAGGAAACTCAGGCGGACCGGCTGCTGATAGCGGAGGTCCCACAGGGCGCGGTTGAAGCCGGGCTTTGATGGACCGTAGAACGTCTTCACCCACTTGCCGTCGGCGTCCGTGACCACGATCTTCACCGGCGTCTGCTGCTTTTCCTTCATCTCCGGCGTGACCTCGATCTCCGACTTCAGGAAGTAGTCGAGGACGGCGCCGCGCGGCGCGTCGGGCGCAGAGAAGCCTGCCTGGCTGAAGCCGCGCTTGTTCCACATCATCCAGCGGTGCGCCGGCTGCACGCTGAACAAGTGGAAATCGCCGGCCGCCGTCTCGGGCGTCATCTCCTCCAGCGCCGTGAGATTGTCGAACACGAAGACGCCGCGCCCGTGGGTACCGACCACCAGGTCGTGCGTCGGTTTGACGAACTTCAGGTCGTAGATCGGCGCCGTCGGGAAGTTGCTCTTCAGCGGCTTCCATTCTTCGCCGTCGTTATCGGAATAGAACAGCCTCGCGTCCGTGCCCGCCACCAGGAAGCCGCGCCGGTTGGGATCCTCGCGCACCACGCGCGCAGGATCGCTGGCCGGCAGGCCCTTGGTGATCGCCGTCCACGTCTTGCCAAAATCGTGCGTCTTGAAGACGTAGGGTTTGTCGTTGTCGAGTTCGTGGAGATCCACGGCCACGTAGCAGGTGTCGGCGGAGAACGGCGATGCCTCGATCTGCTGGATGCGCCCCCACTCCGGCAGCCTGGGCATCGCGCCGGTGACGTTGGTCCAATTCTCGCCGCCATCGCGCGTCACCTGCACCACGCCGTCGTCGGTGCCCACCCAGATCACCTTGGGATCGGCCGGCGAGAGGGCGATCGACAAAATGGTGTCGAAGGTTTCCGCGCCGCTGAGGTCGAGTTCCACCGGGCCGCCGCTGTGCTGTTGCTTGGTTTTGTCGTTGCGCGTCAGGTCGGGGCTGATGGGCGACCAGTTCATGCCGCCGTCGGTGGACTTGAACAACACGTTGCCGCCCAGGTAGACCTCGTTGGGATCGATGCCCGACACCGCGATGGGCGAAGTCCAGTTGAAACGGTACTTCAACTCGGCCGGCGGCATGCGCCCCACCCCGTGCAGGTAAGGCCGCGCAAAGCGCCTCATGCCCGTCTGGCTGTCGAGGCGCTGGATGTAGCCGTTCTGGGAGTCGGTATAGATGAGGTTGGACTTGCCCGGCGCGGGCACCACGTACTCCCCATCACCGATCACCGCCACCCACCAGTCGGCGCCGACTACGCCTTCGCGGCTCAGGCTGCTGGAAGGTCCGCACCAGCCGAAGTTGTCCTGCAATCCGCCGCAAATCAGGTAAGGTTCGTGGTCACTGGTGGCCACCTGATAGAACTGCTCGATGGGCAGGTTGTCCAGATAGCGCCAGTTCTTGCCGCCGTCGGCGGTGATGTACACCCCGCCGTCGTTGCCATTGATCATGCGGTCCGGATGCTCGGGATCGATCCACAGCGCGTGCTGGTCAGGATGAACGCCCTTGCCGATGACCTTGGCCGTCTTGCCGCCGTCACGCGATTCCACGATGTCGTAGGAGAGGAAGTACAGGTGATTCTCGTCGTTGGGAGCAACGAACAGTCGCGTGAAATAGAACGGCCGGACGTTGATCATGCGGTTGTTGCTGACTTCCTTCCAGTGGTCGCCGAGGTCAGTGGAATCCCAGAGCACGCCCTTCTTCGCATCCACCAGGGCGTAGACGTGCTGCGCATTGCTGGGCGCGATCGCCAGGCCGATGCGGCCCAGCGGCGGCTTGGGCAGACCCTCGCTCAGCTTCTTCCATGCGCTGCCGCCGTCGGTGGAGCGGTAGATGCCGCTCGCGTTGCCGCCGTTCACCAGCATCCACGGATAGCGCCGCACCTCCCACATCCCCGCGAACAGCACCATGGGATTCGCAGCATCCATCACCAGGTCGCTGGCCCCGGTCTGCTCGTTCACATAGAGCACCTTCTGCCAGGTCTTGCCGCCATCGGTGGTGCGGTACACGCCGCGGTCGGGGCCGCTGCCCCACACCCGCCCCAGGGCCGCGACGAAAACCACGTCCGGGTTCGTCGGATGCACCAGGATGGCCGAGATCTGGCCCACGTTGTCCAGGCCCATGAACCGCCAGCTCGCGCCCGCATCGGGCGAGAAATACACGCCGTGGCCGGTGACCATGTCATTGCGCGGGTTGGCCTCGCCGGTGCCGACCCAGATCAAACTGGGATTCGAGGGCGCGAGCGCGATAGCGCCGATGGAGGCCGACGCCTCCTTCTCGAAGATCGGCTTCCAGGAAAGTCCGCCGTCGATGGTCTTGAACACGCCGCCGGCTGCCGCACCGGCGTAGTAGATGTTCGCCTGGCCGGTCACGCCCGCCACCGCCGTTACCCGCCCGCCGCCCACCGCCGGACCCAGATTGCGGAACTTGATGTTCTCCAGGATGTCGTGGCTCTTCTCGGGGGCGGGCTTCTCCTGTGCCTGCGCGGCCATGCAGAAGATCAGGATGGTTAGGATTGCCACCACGCTCACCGTTCGCGATTTCATCGGCCTTGCTCCTACTTCGGGGATGTGAAGCGCGGCAGGAAACGCCCGCCGAGTCGAAATGATTCTGCGTAAGAGAGCGCAACATTCTATCGCAACCAGAGATGAGGCTACTGGAGGGTGGAGCAGGCCTTTAGGCCTGCATTGATGCGGCCCCTGAAATCGTGGGCTTCAGCCCCTGAGGGACCTTAATGATCGCCGCGAGAATGTGTATAAGAAACAGGTACCTCAGCGGCTAAAGCCAAACATCAGCGACGCCGCTATTATGCAGGGCTGAAGCCCTGCTCCACCCGGAGCCTCTTCGACATCGTGAACAGTTCAGGCTTCAGGGGCGACACGCGAGCGCGCTCATTCAGATCACGGGCAAAGCCGGCGTGATGATGAAGCGAAGCTTTTCGTGCGCACGCCGCAAGGCGTTCTCCACGGATTCGGGCGATCCGCCGCGCGCGAAGATGAAGCCCAGGTAACTAGAGCCCTCCGGCAACGGCACCAGCTTCTGCGACACTTTAGCCGTGATGACCACGTCTTCGATGCCACTCGTGGCGCGCGCCTCGTCGATGCCCTGCGTCTCCTGGTAGAAGCCGGCTTCGGGAATGGGGATCATCATGACTCCCGAAGCCGCATCTTCGCGATAGATGCGCGAGACGTCCAGCCCGAGCATCAGCCGGATGAGCAACTCTTCCAGCGAGACCTCCTTGTCCACCAGCGGAATCTCGAAGCGCAGCGCGAGCGAGCACAGCCCGCCGATCGAGCGCGCCGCCACCTCCATCACCCAGATGCCGGCGGGGTTGATACGCAGCTCGGCGTGCACCGGTCCATGGTAGAGCTCGAGCGCGGCGGCTGCCTTGGCCAGAGTCTCGACGATCCCCTGCTGCAACTCGCGGCTCATGCGCGACGGCGTGACGTAAATGGTCTCCTCGAAGAACGGCCCCGCCAGCGGGTCGGGCTTGTCGAAGATGGCGAGCACCCGCAGACGGCCGCGGTCCACGATGGCTTCCACCGCAACCTCGGCGCCTTCGATGTAGGTCTCCACCTGGATGAAGTTGCTGGTGTCCTCGCGCAGCACCCCGACCTCGGGACTCTTCAGCAGCGCCCTGATGCGCTCGAAGCCGCGGACGAATTCTTCGGGAGTGTCAGCGCGGATCACCCCGCGGCTTGCCGAGAGTGCCAGCGGCTTGAGCACGCGCGGGACATCCATTGTTACCGTGCCCGTGGCCAGCAGTTGCCGCGGGTCGGCGTCCAGCGAGAAGCGGCGGTAGTCGGGTACGTTGAGCCCGGCCTGGCGCAGCCGCCCGCGGGCGAGGTATTTGTCGTGGCACGCCTCCGCAGCTTCCGGCGGATGGTTCAACAGGCCGAGGGCCTTGCTGGCGAGCGCCGCTGTCTCAGTTGCCCGATCGCCGATCTGGATGATGGCGGCGAAGGGCCGTTCACGCGCCGCTTCTGCGATCTTGCGCGTGTTCTCTTCCGGATTCTCGAAGCGCAGCGGGATGGCATCGTCCCCCCAGGGGTCATCGAGCACGTGGCAGCGGTCGGTGCCAAAGACGACTTCGAGGCCCAGCTTCTCGACCGCGTCCACGAACACCTGCGCCTGGTAGCCGGTGGTGGTCGCGAGAAGCAGAACGCGCGGTTTGGAAGTTGCGGACACGGGGAGCTTGCATCATTGTAGAGACGCAGCATGCTGCAGGGCGGTCCAAATTAGCTGTCCACCGGCTGTTACTCCCCGCCCTAATGTCATCCTGAGCTTGCGACCGCGTGGTTCTTGTTTTGCGGCCCCGTTCTCAGGGCCGCGCGGTCGCAAGCGAAGGATCTTGGTTTCTGCCGACGCGCCGACGAACGTCTGCCGCGCCCCTAACAACATGGGCTCGCACAGCAAATACATAGATCCTTCGCTTGCCCTCACCTCGCTGGCGCTCGGTTCGGTCTGCGCTCAGGATGACACTCCTGAAAGAACTTCGTCGCGATGAAAAACATAATTTGGACAAGCCTGCAGCATACTGCGTCTCTGCAGAAGCTTCTTCTTACCTTCGTGCGCCGTTCGCAACCGGCCTCGGACTCAGGAATGACATTGAAATAAAGAATAGGGTGCGAGAAAACTAGGTACAACTTACAAGCCCATGGCGCAATGTGAGCACTACGAAGTTTGGATACTGGATGTCGGCGACTGGATGCTCAAATCGTCCTGGCGCGACCTTGAGGTGGGGTTGGCGGCGGCCCGAGCACTCGCCCGACCGGTGCGCATCATACGCGCGGTATATGACGGCGATGTGGCGGTAGAAAGGAATGTAGTGGTCGAGTTGGGCGCTCCTACCGGCCACCAACCAGGGCGGCGGTCGGGTTAGTCTTTTCCCATGGTCGCCGTGACGCCACTCCCGAGACTCAGCCGCCCGAGGTGAACAGATTGTGCTTCAAGATGCACCACAAAGTGTGCACGCCGTCCTTCCACCCGATCTTCTTGCCTTCTTCGTAGGTGCGTCCGGAGTAGGAGATCCCCACCTCGTACACGCGGCACTTGAGCGCGGCGATGCGGGCCGTTACCTCGGGCTCGAAGCCGAAGCGGTCTTCCGTCAGCTTCACCGACTGGATGATCTCACGCCTGAACGCCTTGTAGCAGGTCTCCATGTCGGTGAGGTTGAGGTCGGTGAACATGTTGGAGAGCAGGGTGAGGAATCGGTTGCCGACCGAGTGCCAGAAGTACAGCACGCGATGTGTCTCCCCGCCGGCGAAGCGCGAGCCATAGACCACGTCGGCTTTGCCCGCGAGGATGGGCGCCATGAGCTTGGGATACTCAGCCGGGTCGTACTCCAGGTCGGCATCCTGGATGATCACGATGTCCCCGGTGGCAGCGGCGAAGCCGGTGCGTAGCGCCGCACCCTTGCCCCGGTTCTTGTCGTGGAACAGCACGCGGATCCGGCCATCCGCGTTCGCGCGCGCGATCTCCTCCAGGCGGGCGCGCGTGCCGTCGGTGGAATAGTCGTCCACAATGATGAGTTCTTTCTCGACCGGTGCGGCCAGGGTCCGCCGAATGATCTCATCGATGTAGTTCTTCTCGTTGTACACCGGCATTACCACCGAAGCCTTCATGCGTGGCACCTGCGGCCGGATTGGGCACAGCAATCTGAGAAGGTCATCGCAAGAAAGTCTAATCGGCGGCGGCCTGGCGCATCCGCTGGCGCAGCTTGAAGCGCTGAATCTTGCCGGTGGCGGTCTTGGGCAGCTCGCCGACGAACTCCACCCAGCGCGGCTTCTTGAACGGCGCCAGTTGCGTAGCCACGAAGTCCTGCAATTCGCGCACGGTCTTCTCGTCTCCGCGCGCACTCGGTTCAAGCACGACGAAGGCCATGGGCTTGACCAGGCGCTCCGCGTCCTCGCGCCCGATCACCGCCGCCTCGCGCACCGCCGCATGCTCCACCAGCGCCGCCTCGATCTCCACCGGGCTGACCCACTGCCCGCAGACCTTCAGCATGTCGTCGGAGCGGCCGGCGTACCAGAAGTAGCCGTCGGCATCCTGGTAGTACTTGTCGCCGGTGCGGATCCAGTGGCCTTCGATCGTCTGCTTGCTTTTCTCGTGTTGGTTCCAGTAGTAGGCGCAGGTGCTGTCGCAGCGCACCACCAGACTGCCGGTTTCTCCCGCCGCGACCGGCTGATTGTTCTCGTCGAGGATCCTGGCTTCGAATCCGGGAACCACCTGCCCGCTCGATCCCGGCCGCGCGGCCCCGCGCCGGTTCGAGATTACTATGTGCAGCAGCTCGGTGGAGCCCAGGCCATCCAGGATCTCGACTCCGAAGCGCTGCTGGAAGCGCTCCAAGACCGCCGGCGGCAGCGATTCGCCAGCCGACACTCCATTGCGAATCGAGGAGAGGTCGAAATCCGCGCCTTCGCCGGGGCCCCCAGCAGACCCGGTTTTGGTTTGCTGGGGTGGTTGGCGCCGCTGCGCCAGCAGCGCCACGTAGCTAGTCGGCACGGAGTAGAACAAGGTCGGCCGGTGGCGCTCGATCACCGCATAGACGTTGGGCGGCGTGGGCGGTCCCGGCCACAGGATGGCGGTGGCGCCCACCGAGAATGGGACGTAGAGCCCGTTTCCCAGCCCGTAGGCGAAGAACAGCTTGGCCACGCTGAAGCAGCGGTCGCGGGCGGTGATGCCCAGGATCCCCTGCCCGTAGAGCTCGGAGGCGACCACAATGTCGTGGTGCAGGTGCACGCAGCCTTTGGGGAAGCCGGTGCTCCCGGAGGAATACAGCCAGAAGGCGGCATCATCCTTGCTGGTGGGTTCGGCCTCAAGCTCGGGGCTGGCCTTGGCGAGCAAGTCGGCGAACGAATGAGTGCCCGCGGGCGCATTGCCGACCACGATGATGTCGCGCAGGTAGCGCAGCCGCTCGCGAGGGATGGCCTGCACCTGCGGCAGAATGGCCTCGCTTACCATCACCACCCGCGCCCGCGAGTCGTTAAGCAGGTATTCGTAGTCGGGCGGCTTGAGCAGGGTATTGACCGGCACGGCGACGATGCCGGCCTTGATCGCGCCCAGGAAGCTGTAGGCGAATTCCGGCGTGTCCAGCAGAATCAGCAGGATGCGTTCTTCGATGCGCACCCCCAGGGCGCGCAATGCGTTCCCCAGCCGGTTGACGCGTTCCGCCAACTGCCGGTAGGTGACGCGCTCATCCCCACATTCGATGGCGACGTTGTCTCCGCGTCCCTCTTCCAGGTTGCGGTCAACCAGCCAGGCGGTTACGTTGAACACCTCGGGCGGAATCATGGTTGCGGGCGGCTTATCGCTGATCCGGATCGTCCCCCGGGACGTGTCGCGAATTGTCTCACAGTGAGCCCCCAAGGTAGGGGTCAAGGACACCCTCCTCCCCTGCTTGTTACCAGAGTAATTAGCCAAATGACGCGCGCGCGGCCGCCAATGTAATACAATTCTGGCAAACTCCCCCCTTCTGCGCGCGAGAGGACTCCCCGGCGGCTCGCATAAGATTGCCCGCCGATTGTCGGGCCAACGCGGTGACAGGAGCTCGCGAAGCGCACGAATCGAGGTCGCGAGGAATGGACGAAGGCAAGCCGGAACACGCTCAACCCCACAATCCTGCGGAAGAATCACCGCATGCAGATAGTAGTTTGGTCAGCAAGCTAGCGCGGGTTTACAACAGTCTTCCACCGGAGCAACGCCGGGCCACGTCCTTACCGGACAGCGGCGACCCTATCTCCAATCCCGAACTGGAGGATAAATTTCAGAGGCTGCTGAAGCAACTGGAGGTGTTGGAGAGACACCAGGGGCGCCGGGAGCACAACCCCGACCCGAAGACAATCGCCCTGCTGGAGAAGAAAATTGAAGCGTTGCAGGCGCGAGGCGACAATCTTTCAGAGGACGACGCTTCCGCCAAGGCAGCTCCGGGAGACAAGCCTGCTTCCATTCTCCGGGACCGCAATCGATGCCGCCAGTGCGGCCACAGAAATCCCTCGTCCGCCCGCTTTTGCGGTATGTGTGGCCAAGGGTTGGCGGCGGGGCCGGAGGTTCCCAGGACTTCCGGGAACGGGTCCAAGCCCGTGGCCGCCTTGCCCGAACCACCGAAGCTGGTCCAGCTCGGTGGCACAACGGGCTCCAGCCTGGGGTTCAAGATGGCGCTGTTGGGAGTGCTTCTGCTGGCGCTGGGTCTGGTGGTGTATCAGCAGCAGATGGGGCGACTGCCGCTGCTGAGGGGCTTGATCTCAAACTTCCAGGGTGCGTGGACGTCACCGGCGGCGGCAAAACCGGCAGCAGAATCGGCGCCCGCTCCTGTCAAGCAGCCAATTTCGGTGACCCGTGAGCCGGGTGCCGTCGCGAAGACGCCCAGCCCACTGGCGAAACCGGCGAAGGCTGCGCCGCCGACCGTCATCACGCGCAACCTGCCGGAGCCCACGCCGCTGCCTTCCACCTCCCTGCCGCTCCAGCTACCTCTTCCGACCGTACCGCCTGCCGCCGCGGAATCGGTGGAGCCACGGCCGGTCGAGAAGGCGCCTGCGGCTGCGGAGGCCACCGCCCCGGAGCCCAAGCCACTCAGAATTTCCCAGGCAGTCCCTGGGGCGCCGACCTACAAGGTGAACCCGCAGTATCCGCCGGCAGCGCGCGCCGCCCGCGTCCAGGGTGCGGTAGTGATGCACGCCATCATCGGTACGGACGGTACCATCCAGCAGCTCCAGGTCGTCAGCGGCAATCCCCTGCTGGTGAATGCGGCCATGGAGGCAGTCAAGAAGTGGCGCTACCGGCCCTACCTGCTCGACGGCAAACCGGTCGAGGGTGAAACCAACATCACCGTCAATTTCAAGGGCGAATAGCCGCAACCCGGCTGCGATCGCTTCCCTTCAATGCGGGTCAGGCCACGCGTTCGGCCACGCGCGCCGGTTCGCCGAACTTCAGCTTCGTGTAGGTGGTGTTGCGCTCGGCGGGGATTCTTCCCAGTTCGCGAATGCGTTCGTGGAAATCCTCCGGACTCAGGTATTGGCCGGCGGTAGCTCCTGCCAGCCGCGAGATGTTTTCCTCCATCAGGGTGCCGCCGTAATCGTTGGCGCCCGCACGCAGACAGAGCTGGGCCACTTTCCGGTCCAGCTTAACCCACGACACTTGGATATTGCGGATGGAGCCGGCCAGCAGCAGCCGCGCCAGCGCATGGATCTTCAGGTGTTCTTCGAGCGTCGGCCCGGGGCGTGCGATGCCCTGCTGATAAAGCAGAGTGTTCTGGTGCACGAATCCCAGGGGCACGAACTCGGTGAAGCCTCCGGTTTCGCTCTGGATCCCGCGCAGCAGCCGCAACTGCGCCAGCCAGTGGTCCGGCGTCTCGATGTGGCCATACATCAGGGTGGATGTGGTGCGGATGCCGCAGCGGTGCGCCGTGGTGATCACCTCGCGCCATTGGTCGGTGCGCAGCTTGTTGCGCGAGAGGACGAAGCGCACGTCGTCGTCCAGGATCTCGGCGGCGGTGCCGGGCAGTGTATCCAGGCCGGCATCCTTGAGCATGAGCAGGTACTCGCGCACGGGCATGCCCGTCAGTTCCACGCCGTACACGATCTCCATGGGCGAGAAGGCGTGCGCGTGCATGTCGGGAACGGCCGCTTTGACGGCGCGCAGGATGCCGCGATAGTAGAACTTGGGCAGCCCGTGCGGCAGTCCGCCCTGGATGCAGACCTCGGTGGCGCCAAGCTCCCGCGCCTCCAGCGTGCGCCGCGCGACTTCTTCCAGCGAGAGGAAGTACGCGTCCGCTTCTCGCGGCCCGCGGCTGAAGGCGCAAAACTTGCACCCCACGAAGCAGACGTTGGTGAAGTTGATGTTGCGGTTCACCACGTAGGTGACCACGTCGCCCACGAGCTGCTTCCGCAGGCGGTCGGCAGCACCGAGGACTCCCAGCAGATCGTCGCCTTCGGCATGCGCCAGCAGGCGTTGCTGCTCGGAGGAGAGCGTGCCGCCATCCCCGGCTTCGAGCACCTTCTCGAGCGCCCTGCGCACGTCGGCACTGAGACGCGGCGCCAGCTCGCGCCAGTCCAACTCGTGGAAGCTTTCGAGTTCTGCGGGGTTGAGTCGCGGTGTCATGGGGTCTACCGTAACTCTACCATCGCGCACCGATTCCGGTCGCGCAGACTGGCCTGGGTTGCTCTCTGCCACCAGCCTCATTCCTGATGATCAGATTCTGACCAGACTGAGGTTGGAAAAAGCAGCGCGATACAGATGGTCATCAAGAGTAAGAAGGTGATAGCCCCTTCGCAAAGCATGAGCACCAATGAGAAAATCAGCCAAAATACGGCGGGGGCCGCCAGCACGCTGCTTCCTTCGGCGCCCTGCGTAGGCTTGGAAGGCCTGCCCGGCAATGCGCCAAACCAGCTCTTCCAGATGCCAATCAATAATGACCCCGGTGTCTTTGCAGAAGGAGTCCAAAAACGCTTTGCTTCTGCCAGGAGCCGCCATCAACTCTGCGAACACCGGCGCCGAAATGACCAAGCTACCGCGTGCCAGGGCGCTGTCCAGGCCCGACTTGGCCGCAGAGCTTAGAGCCTTGTCCCGGTCCCACAAAGCGACGATCACGTTGGTATCAATCGCTGTTGTCATCGCCCACGCATCTCACGAATCCAGCGAGCAATTCCTTTCCTGCCGGACCGGATCCCCGGATTCCCGATGCCACGATACTTCGCAAACGGACTCTCCGTTCTTACCGGGCGCACCTGAATTCCTCTTTCGTCCACCTCAAACAGCAGTCGATCGCCTGGGCGAACGCCCAGAGCACGACGAACCTCGCGCGGAACGGTAATCTGGCCCTTGCTCGTGATTTTTGCCTGCTTCTGCAATCGCGGCCTCCTGATTCATTACTTTACCATGCCTCTCCTTACTTTTGACATATCCAGGACCTTGCGCTCAGCGGTTTTCTCGTTCTTGTTGAGTTGGGGATCTGGATCCGGGTCGATTAGCGGAACAGGTCGCGTGATTTCGGCCGGATGAGCTGGCGCCCATTCCCGTGCCCGGCCTGGTAACAAAAACCGCGGATAATGCACGCCGGACTCCGCGAAAGCTTACCGCATACCAGGCCGGCCAGGCACGCCAGCTCGTCGGCCACAGCCTCGAGAGACGCCCGCAGCCGGTATCCATGCGGGTCGCGGCGCCCGCGAAAATCGCGGAAGGGCTTCATGCCGGCTATGCCGATCGCCACCTCGCACAGTCCCTCGCGCCACGGCCGCCCGAAACTGTCGGTGATAAGCACCGGCACCGAGACACCGAGCTTTTTCTTGAGGGCGCGGTGGATTTCCCGGGCGGACCGGTCGGGATCGGCGGGCAGCAGCACCGCGCACCGGCCGCCATCCACGTTGGATACATCGACGCCGCTATTGGCACACACCAGCCCGTGCGGCGTTTCCGTGATGATGACCCCGCGCTTGCGCCGTACCACGCGCTTGGCTTGCTGCACGGCCAACTGCACCACGCGCGCGTCGAGCTTGTAACGCGCGGCCCAGCGGCGTGCCGCCGGCGAGGGCCGCACCCGGTCGAGGACAACCATCCGCGCTTCCGCCTTGGAAACGATCTTGTGCTTCACCGCTAGGATATCTCCCGGCACGAGCTTCAGCTTCTGCCGCCGCAGGGCCGCCAGGATGGCATCCGCGACCGAATCGCCCGGCAGAACCTCGCCCATCCCGGCGATGGGGATAGCCCGCAACTCCGCCGCTTGATCGCTAGGCCGCGGCATCAGGAAACCGCGGCCTCCACCGGCCGCTTACGCAGGAAGCCCAGCACCGACCGCGCCAGAGCCGTTTTGTCAGCCCCCGACTTCATCACAGTGCTGGTGTAGCGCACGGCGATGCCCTCGACTGGTGTGCCGAGCGCCGAATCGCGCTCGTCGGCAATCAGCAAGTCGAGGAAATCGGCGTAGCAGCGGGCCACGCCGGCAATCGAGACCGGCAGACCTTGCGTCTGCATCAGTTCGCCGGCAGGACCTGAAACCGCCGCGCCTCCAATGATCGGGCTGATGGCCGCTACCGGCGCCCTGGTTTCCTTGAGCGCCTGGCGGATGCCCGGCACCGCCAGGATCGGTCCAATGCTGGTGATGGGATTGCTGGGCGCGATCACGACCGCCTCCGCGCGCGCGACCGCCTCCAGCACGCCCGGCGCCGCCCGCGCCCGCTCTGCGCCTTCAAAGCGCACCCCGCGCACCGCTACCTGGTAGCGCTCGCGCACGAAGTACTCCTGGAAGCTCGACTCGCCATCGGCCGTGAGCACCCGCGTCGCGACGCGGTCATCGGTCATCGGCAGAATGCGCGTCTCGACGCCGAGCGAGCGCGCGATCTCCGACGTCGCTTCATTGAGCGTCTTGTTCGCGGAGAGCAGCTCTGTGCGCCGCAGATGCGTGGCCAAGTCACGATCGCCGAGTTGGAACCAGGCTGGCGCCCCCATTCGCCGCATCGTCTCCAGGCAATGGAAGGTGTCGCCCTCGACGCCCCACCCGCGCTCGCGGCTCAGGATGCCGGCCAGCGCATAGGTGATCGAGTCGAGGTCGGGGGAAACGTGCAGCCCCCACCAGGTGAGGTCGTCGCCGGTGTTGACGATCACCGTCAGCTCGCGCGCGGGCGCCACCGCGGCCAGCCCTTGCACGAACTTGGCGCCGCCCGTTCCGCCCGTAAGCACCGCGATCATGCCGCCCTCGCCAGTCCCTGCTCGTCGGCTGCCGCCCGCAATCTCTCCGGCATGAGGCCGGGGCGCGCCGCGACTCTGGCGACAAACTCCGGATACACGCACAGCCGGGGTTTCAACTGCTGTCCCGCGGCCTGGGTGCGGCGCTCGAGTTCGGTCAGGTGCGGCCACGGCGCTTCCGGGTTGATGAAGTCAGGCGTGAGCGGTGACACCCCGCCCCAGTCGTTGATGCCGGCCGAGAGCAGCACGTCGTAGCCGGGCGAGGACAGGTTCGGCGGGGCCTGAATGTTCATGTCACGCAGCACCAGCCGCGCCACCGCCACCGTCCGCAGCATCTCGCCGCGCGAGGGCTCGGGCCACGACGCCATGGGGATCGCCGGCTTCACCCGGAAGTTCTGCACAATGACTTCTTGTATGTGACCGTAGCGGCGATGGAGTTCGCGGATGGCGAGCAGCGCGTCCACACGGTCTTCCGGCGTCTCGCCGATGCCGGCGAGCAAACCGGTGGTGAATGGGATTCCCTGCTTGCCGGCTTCTTCGATGCTCCGCAAGCGCCGTGCGGGCGCCTTGTCGGGTGCGCGGTCGTGGGCCGCTCCCGGACGCAGCAGGGCACGGCTGGTCGTTTCCAGCATCAGCCCCAGGCTCGGGCACACCGCGCCCAGCCGCCGCACCCATTCCGCGCTCATCAGGCCGGGATTGGCGTGGGGCAAGAGCGATGTCTCGCGCAACACCAGTTCGCACATCGCTTCCAGATAGTGCAGCGTGGATTTGTATCCCAGCTTGCGCAGGATGGCGCGCATTTCGGGGAATGCGAGCTCCGGCTTGTCGCCCAGGCTGAACAGGGCCTCGCGACAGCCCAGCTTCTCGCCCGCCTTGGCCACTTCCAGCACCTCTTCGGGTGTCATGGTGTGCGCGCCCGCGTCCGCGGGATCGCGGCGGAAGATGCAGTAGCCGCAGTAATCGCGGCACAGGTTCGTGAGCGGCAGAAAAACTTTGCGCGAGTAGGTGATTACTCCTGGATGGAACCGCTCCTTGACCGCGACCGCCGCCGCCAGCAGCTCCGGCAGTTCTCCATCGGCCGCCCGGATGAGCTGGCAGGCCAGCTCGCGTTCGACGGGCAAGCCGTCGCACAGCTCGTCCCACAGCGATCCCGGGGCGCCGGTCGCAAGCGAGCGCGAATGGAAAGTTGCGGGCACGTTGGTTCTGGTTTTCTGTAGAGACGCAGCATGCTGCGTCTCTACCTTCATATAAACAGTCTGCAAGAATACATGAGATAGCCGAGCGGGCCGCGTCGCTGATTTTTTTTCGAAGCCGTAGGAGTAAAATGCTTGCCCGCCCGCGTGGGCTGACTCGCCGCGCGCGACTTACGACTCACGACTCACGACTTGCGACTATGAGAGTTTGCATCCTCGGCTGTGGCGCCATCGGCAGCCTCTATGCCGCGCACCTGGCGCGCGTCGCCGAAGTGTGGGCGTTCGTTCGCCGCGAGGACCACGCCCGCGCGCTGAACGAGCACGGATTGCGCGTCAGCGGCACGCACAATTTCACCGCACAGCTTCATGCCGATACCGATCCCAGTCGCCTGCCCGAGTTCGACCTGGGCATCGTCTGTACCAAAGCCACCCAGACCGCGGAGGCATTCGCGCCGGCCGCGCGCCACTTCGACAGCGGCGCGGTGATCTCTGCGCAGAACGGCCTGGGCAGCGAGGAAATCCTCGCCGAGCACACCCGCGGCTACGTCATCCGCGCCACTACGTTCATGAGCGGCACCCGCCACAGCGACACGCACGTGCAGTACGAGCTCGACACCGCCACCTGGCTGGGCCCGTTCGAGCCCACGCGCACGCCGATGGACGTGGTGCGCCGCGCCGCCGAGCTCATCGTCGCCGGCGGCCTCAAGGCCGAAGCGCTCGCCGACGCCCGCCCCGCGCAGTGGTCCAAGCTCATCTTCAATGCTTCGGTAAACGCCGTGTCCGCGCTCACCGAGCTGCCGCACTGCCGGGAATTCGCCGAGCAGAACAGCTTTCCCGACCTCGGGCACCTGATGCGGGCGTTGATCGACGAGGGCAAGCGCGTGGCCGCGGCCGCCGGGGTCGAGCTGCACGAAGACCCGTGGGAGATGAACCGCATCGGCTGCCAAACCGACCACCCGCCGTCGATGCTGTACGATATACGCCACCGGCTCCCCACGGAGATAGACTTTCTGTGCGGCGCGATCGCGCGCGAGGCCGAGCGCACCGGCGTTCCGGCGCCGCTGCACACGGCGCTGCACCGCCTGATCAAGGCCAAGGAATTGTCCTGGAGCTGGGAAGGCGACACGCGCAAGACCACGGCGCACCAGGCGCTGCACACGTATCGCTCACGATGAATCTTTAAGGATTGTCATTCCGAGCGGAGCGAGGAATCTCGGTTTTTCTGGCAACTGACTACTGGTAACTGAAATGCCCTACCCCATCGACACCGCCAAACTCGCCCGCGTCCGCGCCATGATGAAGGACCAGGGCCTCAGCGCGCTGGTCTGCCGCGCCCCCGACAACATCGTCTATCTCTCGAACTACTGGTGCATGAAGGGCTATGACGCGGTGGTGTTCCCGGCCGAAGGCGAGCCCACGCTGTGCGTGATCGAGCCGCAACAGGCCGACGCCGAGCGCAACGCCTGGACGAAGGACATCCGCCTGTTCCACGGCTACGACGAGCGCGATCCCCGCCCGCCGCAGATGCGCTGCCTCGACCTGGCGCTGAGTGTCTTAAAGGAACGTGGCCTTACGGACAGAGTGGGCATCGAGCTGGGCATGGGCACGCAGTCCTGCGACCGCATGGTCGGTGAGCCCAGCACGTACACGCAGGGTTACTTCGACGCCTTCAAGTCGGTTGCCGGGCAGGTGGTGGATGCGACGCCGCTGCTGGTTGAGGCCCGCGCCATCAAGACCGCGCAGGAGATCGAGCGCATGCGCCTGGCCAATGAGCTGGCCGCGCTCGGAATGGAATTCATCCGCGACCGCATCCGCCCCTGCATGAAGGAAAGCGACATGGCGGCAATGTTCGAAGGCTTCGTCCACGCCCGCGGCATCGGCTACGAAGGCAAGGTGGAGATGGCGCGCGCCTTCACGCTGGTCTGGTCGGGCAAGGGGATTGCGACGTTCACCGCCACCAGCGACCGCCCCATCCAGGAGCACGAGCCCACGCTCTTCGAAATATGGATCTGCGTGGACGGTTACTGGAACGACCTGACCAAAAACATCTGCCCGGGCGAGTTGAGCAAGCAGTACCACCAGCTCCTCGACCTGCTGCTGAAGGTTTTCAACGAAGCTGCGAGCTTCGCCCGCGATGGCGCGCCGCTTCCGGAACTCGACCGCCTTGTCCGCCAGCGCATCGCCGAGGGCGGATACCCCGGACAGCCGTCTCATCCGGTGTGCCACGGGGTGGGGGCGCGCGCTCATGAGCCGCCCTATGCGCACCAAGCGGGCGCCGGCACGATTCGCAAGAATATGGTGCTGGCCATCGAGCCGGGCATCTACTGGCCGGGCGGCGGCGGCCTGCGCCTGGAGGACAACTTCCTCATCACCGAAACCGGCAACGAGAAGCTCTGCTCCTTTCCCGACGACTTCCGCCTGGTTACAACGAGCGCGCGCGGGCGCGCCTGAAGCCGGCATCCCCAACACCGCTCAACCGCACAGTGTGGGGGCAGTCCAAGGGGCTCGAGTGAGCAACCAAAGGGTACTGGCAGAAAGGCAGCGGCGCTAATCCAAGCTAAGAGAAATTAAGAGAAATACGGATCACTTTCGGTCGCAAAATCGTACTGCTCGATCACCGCCGCCACTCCCGTCTTGCCACCATTGATGGCGCCCACTACCCGCACCACCTTGCCCTTACAGCGCACGCGAATGCTTTCGGTAAGGGTGATCTCCGCGGGCAGGGTGAGGATCAGTTCAACCGGTGTCCCCTCTGCCAGCCTGCCGTCGAGATAGAAGAATGCGCCCCGTGCGCTCACGTCCCGGGTGAGCGAGGATTCCTCCTGGACTCTGCCGTGCATCGACTTCACTACAACAGGTAAGCGCAGCGGAAAACGTTGCTCTCCCCGGCGCTCTGCTTGAGCTTGTTCCATGACTTCTCCGCGTGTGGTAGTAGGTGCCGGAAAGCAGTCTGTAGTGGGCCCGTTGAAGAGAGCCTCCAGGGTTTACATTTTGTGGACAGTGCAACCAGAGTGCCAACCAACGGGCCTGGCGAGCGCTACTCTTGCGGCTGTAAGATGCTGAAAACGTTGACACTTCCGCACGGTGCGGGTGGGGTCCTGGGGCCTCTCGGCGAAAAACATTGCCATTTTTGTGAACGGGGTGCTCAAACCGCTGCAATAGCGACAGCTATCGCTTTGCTCTCGAAGGATGAAGCCGAAGTGTCGCTCCACTCCGCCTTGGGAAGGAAATTGGCGGGGGAGCTCGCCGTACTCAGGCCCCCGGGTGGACAGCATAAACCAGCGATTCGGAAACTGGGCCGCGCCTGCGGCCCTAAATCCCATGTGTCCCCGGCCCCGCTTTTTCCCGCATGAGAGTGCGCGGTCTCCGAAGCGTGTGGGCGGGGGATGAAGGGCTGGCCTTTTGCCGGTTGCTACGGCGCCGTCCACCCTGGGACCCAAGTCTCGGCTGATGGGGTTCTTCAGCAATTGCGGTGCCAGCCGGGTCGGCTATGCGGGTACATGAATACCCCCGCATTTTCAATGGCTTTGCGGCATCACATTTCGCTGCTAGCGGCGCGCGCCCCCGCGGCTGGTGCAAGCGGTTGCAGAACCGTTGCATCAATAGTGAGACAGCGGCGCCACGCCGGCGGCAGATTCAGCGGTTCTCGGGGTGGGGCCAGGTGAAGGTGAGGTTCAGAAGGTAGTTGCAGAGCGTCCCAGCAAGAATGGCAACCAATTGGCAGAGCAGGAGCGCCGATACCGGCAACACGGCCGCGATCTCGCGCCGCTTAAGCGTGTCCCCGAGGGCGTGGCTGGTCAGCGCATAGGTGATGGTCGTCACCGCCAAGCCCATCAGCGAAACCGCGAGATAGACGATGTACCGCCGGACGAACGTCAGCCCGCTGTGGGCGCGGCTGCGGAAGGTCCAGAAATTGTTCCACACATAGTTGCTCATGGTGGAAGCCACGCTGGCCACCAGCGAAGCGCGCCAGTCGCGCAGGGCGGTCTGGTGCAGGATGGCCGCCATCACCGCCAGGTTGACGCCGATCCCGGAAAAGCCAACGATGGCGTACTTCACCGCCTCCGCCGGCACCAGGCCCGCAAATACCCGCCGGGTTCGCGGTTGCGGAGCGGAAGCGGCAGCGCTCACGTCGTCAGGTCCGACGCTTAGGGTAGAGCTCATCGGCTAGGAGGATTTCGGATGCGCGCATCAAGAATAACCCACGCCGCGCTTCCGGCCCAACGTGAATCTGCCGTGCCAAGCTTGGTTCTTGACCCCACAAGGGTTCCAGAGCACAATGCTCGCCCAACGGTCTTCACAAAAGCAGCGGTAGATCGCACGGAGAAACGCTCATGAAACACGCAAGCGCGGTGATCGCCGTCCTGGCCTTGGTGTGTGCATCGTATGCCCAGACATTTCGTGGTGGCGTCGAAGGAACGGTCACCGACAGTACCGGTGCGGCCATACCGCAGGCGCAGGTGACCGCCAAGAATGCCGGCACCGCTTTGACCCGCACCACCCAGACCGATGACCAGGGGTTCTACTTCATCACCGAGTTGCCCCTGGGCGAATACACAGTGACGGCGAGCAAAGGCGGCTTCCGCACCGCAACCGTGCAGGGCATCCGCGTCGGGGTTTCCGCCCGCGAGCGCATCAACCTGCAACTCCGGCCGGGTGAGGTGAAGGAGACCGTGGTGGTGAACGAGGAGGTGCCACTCGTCGAAACCACCGTGGACAACCTGGGCGGCACGTTGGATGCCAAGCAGGTAGAACAGTTGCCGGTGAACGGCCGCGACTTCTCCAAGATACTGACCATGGTGCCCGGTTCGACTGCCGATCCCGGTGCCGTCTCCGAATCGCCGGGGTCGTTCGGCCTGTTCAGCATCAACGGCAACCGCGGCCGCTCCAACAACTACCTGCTGGACGGCACCGACATGAACGACGGCTACCGCAATGACCCCGCCATCAATGAAGGTGGGGTATTCGGCGTGCCCGCCACCATCCTCCCGCTGGACGCGGTGGCCGAGTTCGCGATTCTTTCCGGCACGGAAGCCGAGTATGGCCGCAACTCGGGCGCCATCGTCAACATCGTCACCAAGTCCGGCACCAATCACATTCATGGCACCGGCTTCGAGTACTTCCGCAACAATCACCTGGATGCGCGCAACTATTTCAACACCGCCGACCAGCCACAGGATTTGTTCCTCAACAATCAGTTTGGCGGTGCGCTCGGCGGACCGATTCGCAAGGACCGCACGTTCTTCTTCGCAGCGTATGAGGGGCAGCGCGAGCGCGTCGGCATCCCCGAGATCATCAACGTGCCAACGCAGGCGGCGATCGTCGCCAATACTCCGGAGGGCGGCATCAACCCGGTCATTGCCAAGCTTCTCGCCAGGAATCCGTGGGGTGTGCCGCTGCCGGCGGGTACCCCGGGCGATTCAACTCCGGCCACGATTCAGGCCACCAATAACGCCACGAATCGGCTGGACAGCGTCATCACCAAGCTCGATCAGCACATCGGGCAAAAAGATCTGCTGACCGGACGATATTTCTTCGGCGACAGCTCCCAGAACTTCCCGCTGGCGCTGCAGCAAGGCTCGGTGGGGCCTGGGTACAACACCATCGTGCCCACTCGCGTGCAGGTGGTATCGCTGTCGTACACGCACATAATCTCCAGCGGCTTATTGATGGAATTCCGCGGCGGCTGGAACCGCTTTTTCGAGACCTTCACGCCGCAGGACGCTTCCTTCAGTCCGTCGAGCATCGGTCTGGTTAACGTGAACAGCAGCGACCCGCTGTTCGGAGGTTTGCCGCAGATCAGCATTGGCGGGTTCAGCAACCTGGGCAACGGAGGCAGCCAGCCCCGCGGCCGTGTGGATACGAACTGGCAATACTTCACCAACCTCTCCTACACCAGGGGCAAGCACAACTTCAAAACTGGATTCGAATTCCGGCGGACTTCCGTGAACAGTTTCCAGGACACGCATTTCCGCGGGTCCCTCAGCTTCGACGACTTGGCAAGCTTTCTGGCAGGAACCGTGGCGGGAGGAACGGAATCCGCCGGCGATACACACCGCGTCGCCCACCAGAACAATTACGGCATCTACTTCCAGGATAACTTTCGCCTGACTCGCAGGCTCACTTTCAATTACGGTCTGCGCTGGGACTACTTCGGCGTGATTCACGAGCTGCACAACCGCTTTAGCGTCTACAACGCCGCCACCGACAGCTTGGTGCAGGTCGGAAGCTCCGGGCTTCCTGAACTCTATCCCAAGGACCTGAATAACTTTTCGCCGCGCGGGAGCCTTGCGTACGACTTGAGGGGTAATGGCAAGACCGTCCTCCGCGCCGGCGCCGGGTTGTACTATGACGCGTTCTCGCAGGACTTCTTCCTGGGACAGTTCCCGTATAACTGCTCTTTCTGCCCGGGACCTGCGTACAACGCCATTGGTCCGTCCCAAATCGTCATTAACGGTTCGCCTACGGGTACCATACAGGCGGGCCTTCCGGTATTCGCAGCCGGGGGCTTCGGCACGGACAACGAAGTGTTCAGCGTGGACCAGCGCCTTCGCACGCCCTATGTTTACGAGTACAACCTGAACGTGCAGCAACAATTGAGCGGACCGGTGGCGCTGCAGGTGGGCTACGTTGGCTCCGCCGGCCGGAAACTTTTCCGCTATCTCGACATCAACCAGGCGGGTGCCCTGACGGCCAATTTCGGCTACATTAACCAATTCCAGTCCTCATCGTCCTCCAGCTACAACTCGCTCCAAGCGGTGCTGATGATGCGGAATTTCCACGGCTTGACCTCGACCGTGAACTACACCTGGTCGCACTCCATCGACAATGCCAGCGACGGATACGATTTTGTGCCCCAGGCGTCGCAGCCGGACAACAACTTCCGCCCGGACCGCGAGCGGGGGAACTCGAACTTCGATGTCCGCCAACGTTTGAGCTGGAACTACCACTACGAGGTTCCCGGCAGTGCCTGGATGCCCAAGCTGAGCAAGGGATGGTCGCTGGATGGAGTGGTCACGCTCGCCAGTGGCGCGCCCTACAATCCCACCTACTATTACGAGGGCGACTTCAACGGCAGTGGCGAGGGTTTTGGCCGGCTGGACCTGGTCGGAAATCCCTACCTCGGCACCTCCATGCCGGGGAACATTCTCAACCTGCAGGCGTTCGTCGTGCCCTGTACGTGGGATGCCGTGGCAGGCGCCTGCGTCACCGGCACCCAGCACTTCGGCAACGTCGGTCGCAACGCGTTCACCGGCCCGCATTACAGGAATTTCGACTTTTCAATCGCCAAGAACACGCCGCTGGGAGAGCGGGTCACCATGCAAGTGCGGGCAGATTTCTTCAACATATTCAACCACCCGAACTTCTCTAACCCTGAGTTGCCCTGCTACTGCGTGGACGCGTTGAACGGGTTGAACCCCGACGCCACGGGCCATCCCCAGGGCAACCTGGCTATCACAGCCACGCCCGATGTTGGCTCCGGCAATCCCTTTCTGGGTGGCGGGGGCCCTCGCGACATCCAACTCGCCGTTCGCTTCTCGTTCTAGAAGGTTGCCAGGACCTGTAGAGACGCAGCTTGCTGCGTCTCTTATGTCGGAAGCGGTCCTCAGGCGGAATTAACGAAACGCGAGGCTTGCCGGCCGGGACCCTCGATGCCGTACTGCCGCGTCTTGTACAGCAGGGCTTTGTAGCTGATGTTCAGGATGCGGGCGGCTTCCTTGCGGTTCCAATTCGTCTGTTCCAGGGTGCGGGCAATGGCTTCGGCTTCGGCCTCATCCTTGAGGCTACGCACCAGCGACTTCAGACCGCCGCTGGGCGCCTCCTGCGGCCTGGACGCGCTGTCGGGCGGCGCCGCAGTTTCGGGTTGCAGTTCGCGGATGACTTGCGTCTCATCGCCCAGGATGAGGTAGCGCTTCACGAAGTTCTCCAGCTCGCGCACGTTGCCCGGCCAGTTGTACTTCAGGCAGGCGTCCAGCAGCGTAGGGGAGTAGGGGAGGGGCGGGCGGGCGTAGCGTTCGGCGACGCGCGTCATGAAGTGCTTGAGCAGCAGGGGCACTTCCTCCTTGCGCTCGCGCAACGGGGGAATCTGCAAGGTGAAGGCGTTCAGCCGGTAGTAGAGGTCCTCGCGCAGCTTCTTGGCAGCCAGCGCTGCCTGCACGTCGATGTTGGTGGCGGCCAGGATGCGGACGTCCACGCTGATGGTGGTGCGGCCGCCCAAGCGCGAGAACGTCTGGTCCTGCAGCACGTGCAGCAGCTTGGCTTGGAGCAGGGGCGGCATCTCGCCGATCTCATCCAGCAGGATGGTGCCCTTGTTGCACAGCTCGAACTTGCCGGGCTTGGCGCGGTTGGCCCCGGTGAAGGCCCCAGGCTCGTATCCGAACAGCTCGCTCTCCAGCAGGTCGGCGGGGACCGCGGCGCAGTTGACCTTGAGGAAGGTGCGGTGGGCGCGCGCCGACATCTTGTGGATCAGGCGGGCCACCACTTCCTTCCCGGTGCCGCTCTCGCCCAGCATCAGCACCGGCACATCCACCTTCGCCACCTGCGCCACCTGGGTGCGGATGCGGCGCATGGCCGGGCTGGAGGCCACGAAGTAGGCGTCATCTCCCAGTGGTTCGGCTTCCGCGCAAACATCCGCCAGCGCCTGCTGGTTGTGGAAGCAATGGTGCAGCACGGAATCGAGTTCCGTCTTGTTGAAAGGTTTGGTGAGGTAATCCTGGGCGCCGAGGCGGATGGCCTGCACCACCTTGCGGGTGTCACTCACGCAGGAGAGCATCACCACCTTCAGGTTGGGCCGGACCTCGCGCATCTTCTCCAGCGTTTCCAGGCCGTCCCAGCCGGGCATCAACAGGTCGAGGAGGACGACATTCGGCTGGGGATCGCGGCGCACACGCTGCAGCGCGTCTTCCCCGCTGGAAGCGGTCTCGACGCGGTGGGAATCCAATTCCAGCAGGGTACGCATGTAGCCCAGCATGCTGGGCTCGTCATCCACCACCAGAATGCTTGTTGCATTGCTCGCTGCCACGGGGTCCCTCTCTTAAAACGGGTTCAGGGGGATAAGAAACGAGAACTTCGTCCCCGAACCCGGCTGACTTTCCATCCAGATCCTTCCCCCGTGCCCCTGCACCAGCCGGCGCGCGATGGAAAGGCCTAAGCCCATTCCCTGAGAATTCTTGTCAGGTGAAGCCTTGGTGAAATCTTCGAAGATCTCCTGCTGGAACTCGGGGGCGATGCCCACGCCGGTGTCGGCAACCGAGATGCGCACCGAGTTAGGCACCGTGACCGGCTGTTTGCGGCGGTCGCCGGTGATGCGCGCCGACTTTCCCGTGCGCCGTTCCCACACGTGCGGCTCGGCGTTGAGCCACACCGTGCCCCCGCTGGGGGTGAACTTCAAGGCGTTGTCCAGCAGGTTCGACACGATGTGCTGCACCTTGAAGTTATCGAAGGGGAAGGGCTTCAGTTTGTCGTTGGCCAAAAAATACAGCGCCACGCCTTGCTGGTGGAAGCGGTGCAGCCAGAAGCTGCAGACTTCCGAGAGACAGGCGTTCAGGTCGGCCATCTCGAAGCGCATGCTGACGTTGCCGGTCTCCAGCGCGCTGTAGGTGAGGAAGTCGTGGATGAACTGCTGCAGCCGCGAGGCGTTGGCGCGCATGTCTTCCAGGATGTGGCGCTGCCGCTCGCTGAGCGCACCCAGCTTGTCGGTCAACAGCAGATCGAGATATCCGGCCATGATGGCCAGCGGCGTCTTCAGTTCGTGGGCGGCGTGCGCGAGCGCGGTAGTCCGCCGGCGGCTTTCTCCCTGCAACTTCTCGTACGAGCGCAGCAGATCTTCGAATTCCTGGCGCTGGGCTTCGCCGTCCTTGTCGGACCAGGAGAATGCAACCGTGTTCTTGAACAGGTCGGCGGGTGAGGCTTTCCCGCCTCCTGCCTCCCCGTTCTTCTCGGACGTAGGCCTGCCTGCGCTCATGACGAGAATGGACGCCAGCTACAGCTTGGTTCCGGGGGATCGAACCGCAGCCCCGGCCCGCATGCGTGCCGAGGATACAGGGTCCTTCAGAGCCCTACAAATCGCCTGCGCAGGGGGGACGCGCACACACTCGAAGCGCTACGCCATTCCGTAGATCACAGACTCTGAGGGGAGGAACTTCATGCTACGAAATCGCATCATGGTTGTCAAGGATGAAAATGCAAACAATTTGTCACCGCGATAGCAAGAGCTTGCGCATCGCGGACCTGCGCATCTACTTTGTAATTGCCGGAACGGGCTGCAAACGTTAGACTTACTGTGTAATCTAGGCGTGGTAAATCGGAAGTTCTAGTAACCTTGGTTTTGGCACTCGGGGTGCGGACCCTCGGTTTAAGACATCCACTCCCAGGAGCGCAAGTGGCCCCACGAAGAGCGTTCGTCGAGCGTCGGAAAAACGAACGCGTACCTCTTGCAGTTCCCGTGTTTGTCCGTGGCAAAGATCCCGAGGGCAAGGAGTTCCTGGAATTCGCTACGGCCTTGAATATCAGTGCGGGCGGAGCCTTGCTGGCCACCCGCCGCTTGCTGCCGCGCTTCACCACCATTGCTCTCGAAGTACCCTCGGCACCCTTGCCACGAACCAGGGTCCTGCCACGCGCCGTGCGCCGCCTGCGGGCCCGCTTGCTGCGGGTCACGGTCGTGGATGGGTACCAGTTGTGGGGGCTTAAGTTCAGCAGTCCCGTGCTCCCCAAGCGCAGTGGACGGAAAGTGCATTCCCTTCGGTGAAAGAGTTTTCCCACGCCCTCCAGCTGAGGTTGTGGCCCCCCTCCAAACCAGCCCCTGTCTCTACCTCGACCGTTGTTTGAAGTTTCCCGCTAACCAGTTTAAAGCAGGGTGGTTACTAAGAATGTTCCAGTGAGTGTGGCAGCTGCTGTGTTTGGTGCCCTGAGTGCTCTGTGACGGGGTAGTAACCGAGGGCCTGCTTTACGTTCTCGAACTGAGATTGCAGTGGCTGGGCTGTTGATGGAGGCATACGTGTCCAATGGCTTACCCCCCGAGGAGGTAATCTTCGGGCAGTCGCAGGCGATGCGGACGATCCGGCAACGGGTGGAGAAGCTCGCCGGGGCCAACATCCCAGTCCTGATCCAGGGTGAGAGCGGGACCGGCAAGGAATTGATCGCGCGCATGATCCACTTGCACTCGCCGTGGGCTTCGGGGCCGCTGGTGAAGGTGAACTGTCCCGCGATTCCCGGCACGTTGCTGGAGAGCGAACTGTTCGGCTACGAGAAGGGCGCCTTCACCGGCGCCAATGGCAGCAAGCCCGGGCGGGTTGAGATGGCCCACCGCGGCACGCTCTTCCTTGACGAGATCTCGGAACTGGAACCCAGCCTGCAGGCCAAGTTGCTGCAACTGCTGCAAGACGGCCAGTTCTGCCGCATCGGCGCCCAGGAGGACAAGAAGGTGGAGGTGCGCGTGGTCTGCGCCACCAACCGCGAGCTGGAACACGAGATTGAGACCGGCAGTTTCCGCGCCGACCTGTTCTACCGCATCAACGTGGTCACTATTCGCTTGCCGCGCTTGCGCGACCGCAACCACGACATCCCCACCCTGGTGAACTACTTCCTGGCGCACTACAACGAAAAGTACAACTGCCGCGCGCAGACGCCTTCCAGCCAGACCATGGCGCTGCTGGAGCGCTATCACTGGCCGGGCAACATCCGCGAACTGGAGAACCTGATCAAGCGTTACGTGATCCTGGGCGCGGAGGAAACCATCACCAGCGAGTTGCTGACGCACCGCGAGGAGCGCTTCGACCCGGAGATCCCCTCCACCGATGCGCCCATCGCGCTGAAGAAGGTCACCCGCCAGGCGGTACGTGAACTGGAACGCAGGATCATCTTCAAGGTTCTGCAGGCCAACAACTGGAATCGCAAGAAAGCTGCCCGCTCGCTGAACATCAGCTACCGCGCGTTGCTCTACAAGATCCGCGAGGCGGGCTTGGGCAGCATGGGGAGTTCGGCGAACACCGACCCGGCCGCTTCGGCAGACTGAAAGCAGACTCGCCTCCACGCTGAATAGGCGGCATCAGCCTGTGCTCACCCTCAGTTCCGCGGACACCTTCTGCCGCACACCCCGATAGTTCCGAATACAGAACAGTAAAAGAGGCGCGCGCGTTAAGGCGTTGGTACGACGACCGTCACTTGGTTCGCCACAAACTGAACGAGGGAAAAACATTTCCCCTGCGGAAAACATTGCGCACGAGAACGAGTATCATTTTGATATCTCGTTGGCCATCTATCGATTACGGGCAAAAAAACGGCTTCATGTTCTCCATCCAGCGGACTTTTGTGGGGCAGAAAGAGAAAAGTTCTTTCCTTGGCGACCTCCGATGGCCGCGGATATGACTGGCCTCTGGACACGGTAACTGTATGAAATCATTGTTCATATCTTGGTTATCGCCCCCAGATTCTCTCTCAGTCCAGTTGGCAGCGCCCGTGCTGTAGCCAGGGCATTGACCCCAACCAGGAGAATCCAGACCTCTTGCGAGGCCTATGCTAACGTCAAGTCTCCCCGATGCAGCCAGCGAGGGCGAAAACCTCGTTTCGTCCAATGGCACTCATTCCTTCGTGCCCGCGGTAAGCGCGGCCATGCGGCAGGTCGAGCGGACGGTGAGTGACATCGCGGCAACCGACCTCCCGGTTCTGATCACGGGAGAAAGCGGTACAGGGAAGGGCGCGCTGGCGTTGCGCATTCACCAGTTGTCGAAGCGGACGCAGGAGGCGTTCGTAAGGATGAATTGCGCCGCCTTTACCCCGCAGTTATTCCAAGAACGGGGGATCGGCGACAACGGGAGCAACTGGCCAGGAAGCGGCACGTTATTCCTGGATGAAATCGCCGACTTGGAGATCTCGTGCCAACGCAAACTGCTGAACGCAATGCCCGACGGCGACACCGGAGGACCGGAACATAAGGCAAGCGTGCGCGTTATCGCCGCCACAAGAGGCAATCTCCAGAAGGCGATGCATGACGGGCACTTTCGCGAGGATTTGTATTATCGCATTAGCGGTATCTGCCTGCGCCTGCCCTTGCTGCGTCAGCGCAAGGAAGACATCCCTGTTCTGACCGGCTTTTTCCTCTCCAAGTACGCAACGCTGCTGGGAAAAGACAAACCGCAGTTGAGTTCCAGCACCCTCTCGAGATTCCTGGAATACGCCTGGCCGGGGAACATCCGCGAGCTGGAGTACACGGTTCAGAAAATCGTAGCGCTCGGAGATGAAAGCCTCGCATTGGAAGGTCTTTCTGGTGGGTACGCGCCTGCTCCACAGAGCGCGGTGCGTGACGGCCTCTCGCTGAAACAGGCAGCCCGCACGGCTTCGCGGCAGGCGGAGCGGGAGTTGATCCTCAAGGTGCTGGCACGCACTCGCTGGAACCGCAAGTTGGCGGCCCGGCAACTGCAGATCAGTTACAAGGCATTGCTCTACAAACTCAAACAAATCGGGGTCGATGCGGCCGAGTAGCAGCAAGGAGAACACGATGCAGCGGAAGACACGAGTCATACTGGTCCTGATGGCCTGGCTGGCATTACCCGCCGGAGCCCAGGACTCGACCGGCAAAGCCAAGGACAAGAAAGAGGCGCCGGCAAGGGCATCGGCCACCGACACCAGAGCCGCGACACCACAGCCGGTATCGGCAACCGATGATCCGGACTACGAGATCGGGGCCGGGGACATGCTCAATATCAGTGTGTGGAAGGAGCCGGACCTTTCTTCGACGGTCCCCGTGCGTCCGGACGGCAAGGTCTCGTTGCCTTTGTTGAGTGACGTGTCAGCTGCCGGCACTACACCCAACAAGCTGGCCGCGGCCATCACTGAGCGCTTGCGACAGTACTTGACCGACCCGCGGGTCACGGTGATCGTGACGGCGGCCAACAGCCGGCGGATCTATCTCATCGGCGAGGTGGTCCGGCCTGGCGCCATCCCCATGTTGCCCAACATGACGGTGTTACAGGCACTTTCGACCAGCGGCGGGTTCTCACAGTTCGCCAACGTAAAGAAGATGTACGTGCTGCGCGTGGAGAACGGCAAGCAGATCAAGATGCCGGTCAACTACAAAGCGGCCATCAGCGGGCGTGCGCCGGAACAGAACATAGCGTTGAAAGCGGGCGACACCATCGTCGTCCCGTAAGAGGACAAGTATGTCAACCACGATGGAGATGCTAGGTATCGCGCTGATCACACTCGGCCTGAGCTTGGGTCTGGTGGCGCAGGAAACGGAGCCGGAGTTGGAGCGGGCAGCGCCTCCGGTGGCGGGCATCACCGCTGCGGACAGCGGTCCGCCAGCCGAGGAAGCCGTTCCTGACACGCGTCCGGTGACTGGAGCTCTGCCCCTCACACTCGGAACCTTCGGCACAGAACGGAGTTTTCTGGCACCTAGCTTCCGGTTTTCGCAGACGGTGGACAGCAACCCGGGCATTGCCAGCGGACAGTCGGAAACGGTCGCGACAACCAACCTGAGTGCGACTGCAGTGTTGCAGCGGATCTGGAGACGCAGCCAGTTTTCCCTGAACTACACCAGTGGGGGATCCATCTACGCTGGTCATTCTGATTTGAACGGCATTTTCCAGGGAGCACAGATTCAACAAGCATTTCAATTCCGGCGTTGGTCGCTGACGCTCGCGGATGATGTCACCTATACCCCCGAGTCGGCATTCGGGTACGCCGGGCTGTCTGGCGGTGGCGCCTCCAACCTTGTCCCCGGGACGGCTCCCAATCAGAGCATTCTGACCAACCACTCCCACCAGATTAGTAATACCGCGGTGGGGCAGGTGAATTACAACCTGAATAACCGATCGTCCCTCACGATATCAGGAAACTTCGGCATCCTGCGCTTTCCGGGGAGCAACTTGCTGGAGTCCGACCAGGGAGGAATTCAAGTCGGGTACAACCACAATCTCAACCCACGCGATTCTCTGGGTATCAGCTACAGCCTCAACCTGATTCGATATCCGGGCGTTTCAACCCCGCAGAAACTCGACAGCCACAATATCCAATTGGCGTACAGCCGGAGGATTACCGGTCGTTTGGCCCTGCAAGCCTCTGGGGGACCCCAGATCAACCAGCTTGACGAACCGATCCTGGGCTCGGTGACCCTCGTGACATGGGCGGCCCGGAGTTCACTGATATACCGGTTCCGTAAGTCCGAGATGCAATTGTCGTATTCGCACGGCGTCGGCGTCGGTGCCGGGATCCT
Organism: uncultured Acidobacteriota bacterium; assembly: GCA_963704285.1. GTDB lineage: Bacteria > Acidobacteriota > Terriglobia > Terriglobales > Acidobacteriaceae > JAHFUA01. The sequence continues at coordinate 1,100,418 of OY969886.1, forward strand.
GGGTGTAACCAAGACCGATCAGGTACAGGGGACCGTCACGACCCGGCTGACGCGTACGCTTTCCGGATCTTTCAGTGGAGGGTATGCGCATAACACCAATCCCCAGGAGGTCGTGAACTCTGTCTTCAACACCGAGTTCGTGAGCGCACGTTTGGATCGGCCCCTGGGACACGAGGCGACGGTCTTTCTCAATTATACGTTCCAGCACCAGTCCACAAATGTGCTGGCGTGCGGCCTGGGATGCGATCTGAATCGGCACATCGGCGGTATGGGGTTTGAGTGGCATATGCGCCCCCTTTTGATTCATTAGCGCGGGAGATTGGAAGGCAGACGAGATCAAGGGACGAGTTCTGGGTGAAAGGGCCAGCACACGCAGCGTAACGAAGAAACCTGAGGAAAGCATGTACAAACAGTTTTTTAGCCTCCGAACCAATCCGTTCAGTGTCAACCCGGATCCGCGGTTCCTGTTCTTGACGCAGCACTCCCAGGAGGCGCTCGCTTGTCTGACCTACGGCATCCAGAGCCGCCGGGGCTTCATCCTGCTGAGCGGGGAAGTGGGGACGGGCAAGACCACCTTGCTGAACAAGCTGTTGGACTGGCTGCGAGGACAGCGGGTGGCCACAGCGTTCATCTTCAACTCGCAGCTCGATGTGCCGGAGATGTTTGATTACATGCTCGCGGATTTTGGCATCCATTGCGAGTCGCGGCTGAAAAGTCAGGTGCTGCTGCATCTGTACAACTGGCTGCTGGACCGGTACCGGGCGGGGGAGACGGCCGTGCTCATCATCGACGAGGCCCAGAACCTTTCCCCGCAAATGCTCGAGGAGATTCGGCTGCTGACCAATCTCGAGACCACCACCGAGAAGTTGCTCCAGGTGGTATTGTCCGGCCAACCGGAGTTGGAGCAGAAGCTCAAGATGCCGCAGCTGCGGCAGCTGCGCCAGCGCATAACTTTACGCTGCAAAACGCAACCTCTGACCGCGGAGGAGACACGTGCCTACATCGCGCAGCGGCTGAAGATCGCCGGCAGCAATGGGCACCCGATCTTCAACCCGGAAGCGCTGGAAGCGGTACACAAGTACGCGCGCGGCATTCCACGAGTCATCAATCTATTGTGTGACCATGCTTTGCTCAGCGCCTTCGTGGAGCGGCAGAAGCAAGTGGGGTCCGACCTCATTGAAGGGGTGGCGCGGGAATTCGATTTGCTGCAGCCGGAAGTTTCACAACCGGCGAGCAACGGGGAACTGGCTGAGACGCTGCACAACCTGGCGCTGCTGACCGCGCGCTTCCGTCATCCTGCGGCTGCGGAGATGCCGGAAAAGCCCGGCCCGGGGTTGCCTGGGAGGAAAGTTGGCGGCGATGAAAAATAGCCAACGAGAATTGGGCGGAGGTCAAGTCGGCAGAGGCGGGGGTCCATTACCTTCGTCACTTGCTGCCCCTTGGCCCGCCTTTCATAATCGGCATTCCAATGCGGAAGTGTGTTGTTTTGGGCTTGAGAGGGTATCGAGCGAGGTTATCTTCGCGGCCGATGCGGTCGCGAACTTGCGACGTTAGACAAGATGGTTAAGCAGGTGGTCGGCAGCAACATGGCCACCGATAAAACTGGCATGCAGATTAGAGGGAACCGCAGGATGGGACTCAGAGGGCGGAGCTATGGCCAGCGTAACGCAAATTGCAACCGATGAGTGGCATAATCCAGCCGTAGCCGGCGAAACGGCCCAGTGGTACGCGATCCAGACGCGGCCCAGACACGAGAAGAGTGCGGCCGCCGAGTTGGAGCAGAAGGGGATCGTCACTTTTCTGCCGCTGGTCACCCACATGCACCGTTGGAGCGACCGTCGCAAGAAAGTTGACCTCCCGCTCTTTAGTTGCTACACATTTGTGAATATCGTTCCATCGCCTGAAACGCGGGTCTCGGTTCTGCGCACCAACGGCGTGGTCAGTTTTGTGGGATCGCATAACCAGGGGGCACCGATTCCAGAGAGTCAGATCCAGGATGTCCGAACCTTATTGGCAAACAAAATCCCGTTTACCTCTTACCCTTTTCTAAGAGTGGGGCAGCCAGTACGTATCCGCGGAGGTTGTCTGGACGGTGTGGTAGGGGTCCTGGTAGGGCAGAAGGGAGACCAGCGTTTGGTGGTCTCGGTAGACATGATTCAACGCTCGCTTGCCATCAGCATTGAAGGATATGACGTCGAGCCCGCCTGATTGCCACTGCCTAAAGGGAGAGCCGGACCCCACGAGATGAGCACAATGAATGGTTCTGACGAGCAGGGTTCGCTGAGTGTTGGGCGCTACTGGGCGCTTGTCTGCCATCGGCGCTTGTGGCTGGTTGCGGCCTTGTTTGTGGGTTGGGCTGCGGTAGTGGGAGTCAGTTGGTGCTTGCCGGCGAAGTACCGCTCCGAGACCGTCATTCTAGTCGAACAGCAGAAGGTCCCGGAACGGTATGTCGAGTCCAATGTCGCCACTGATTTTCAGCAGAAATTGCAGAACATCACGCAACAGATCTTAAGCCGGACCCGACTGCTGGAGATCGCGAGGAATTACCACCTATACGCGAGCGAAGGCAAAACCGACCCCGATGTGCTGGTCGAACGGATGCGCAAAGACATCGACATTGAACTTGTCAAGGCTAATCAGAACCAGCTCACGGCGTTCAAGGTCTCCTATTCCGCTTCTACGCCCCAGCGTGCACAACAAATTACTGGTGAGTTGACGTCCCTTTTCATTGAAGAGAACCTCCGCAACCGGCAGCAGTCCTCTGAAGACACCACCGCATTCTTGGAGAATCAGTTGCAGAGTGCGCGAGAGGACTTGGCACAGCAGGAGCAGCGACTTCGGGAGTTCAAGGGTCGGTATTTGGGAGAACTTCCAGAGCAGTTGCAAGGGAATCTTCAGATCCTTTCCGGGTTGCAAGGCCGCCTGAAGGGGACTAGCGAGGCTTTGAATCAGGCAGAACAGCAGAAACTCTACTTGGACTCATTGCTGAGTCAGTACAAGTCCCTGCGGGGCGGCGCCAGCGAGGGCGATTCGTCCGCGGTTCCCACCGTGCCGGCTCTGGATCGGCAGCTGGAAAAAATGCGCAGCCAAGTTAACGACCTCAGCGCCCGCTACACCCCCCAACATCCGGACATTGTTCGCCTGCGGGAGCAGATCGCCGCGACCGAGAGACTCAAAGAGAAGATTGAACAGGAATCGAAGTCAGGCAAAAAAGGGGATTTATCTCTGCCCGCGGCTACCCCGGCCGAAATCCAGGCTATGTCCCCCATGATGCAGATTGCAAGCCAGATCAAGGCCAACCAGCTCGAGATCGCAAACCGCAAACGTGAAATCAAAGAGTTGGAGGGTGAGATTCGGCAATACGAAGCTCGCTTGAATGTCGCTCCTGTCCGCGAGCAGCAACTGGCGGCAATTACCAGGGATTATCAGCAATCCCGCGCTTATTATGAGTCTCTATTGGCCAAGAAGCAGCAGTCGGAAATGGCGACGAACCTCGAGAAGCGGCAACAAGGCGAACAGTTCCATGTTCTCGATCCACCCAATCTGCCGCTAAAGCCTTACTTCCCGGATCGGTTCAAGTTAAGCCTGACCGGCTTGGGCATTGGAGCCTTCTTGGCGGTTGGACTCGTGGTGTTGCTGGAAGTCGCTGACGCGCGAATCTACCGGGAAGAGGATCTGCGCGATTTGACCTCGGCTCCCGTGTTGGCGGGGATACCGCCTCTGTCTACCCCGGCCGAGGAGCGGAACCAATCCCGGCGGCGCTGGCTGGAGGCTGTCGCCGTTTCGTTGCTTTTGGCTTGTATCCCGGCTCTAACCCTGTTCGCCTACCTGAGGGGATAAGCCGCAGCCAACAGCAGTCTCGACGTTCCGGTAGATTCTCTGAACATCAGTCTCACTCTTTGAGGTTAGCAAAGGCATGAGTCGAATATTCGAAGCCTTGCAGCAGGCTAAGTCGGAAACTGTCACTGAAGCGCGGACGCCCTCCCAGGTTCCAGCCTCATCGGAATCTCCTCGGGATGGCAACGGTGTCCTCGGTTTGGACCAGATTCCCTCGTTTTCGATCCGGACGCTTCCGGAGCATCGTCTGGTGGTAATGACGGATGAACACAGCCTGGCGGCAGAGAAGATTCGCGTATTGAGCACGCGTCTAAGGAATCTCCAGCAGCGGCGCGGGCTCAAGAAGGTGCTGATTACGAGCAGCATAAGCGAAGAAGGAAAGAGCGTGATTTCCGCAAATCTGGGGCTTACGGTGGCCATGCGGGGGCGTAAGAAGACGCTGCTGATCGGCGGCGATTTCCGCCGGCCCATGCTGGGCAAGTTATTCGGCATCAGCGAGGTCCCCGGTGTAACCGACTGGTGGCGGGGAGGAGAATCCATCTACGGTTACTTGCGGCGGGTCGAGGGGCTTCCACTGTGGCTCTTGCCGGCGGGAGACGGCTTGGAGCACCCGCTGGAGATCCTGCAATCGGAGCGCTTCTCAAAATTGATGGCTCAGCTCGGCGAATGGTTCGACTGCGTGATAGTCGACTCCCCGCCGCTGTTTCCTATGGCGGATTCGGGGGTCTGGATGAATCTGGTGGACGGCGTTCTACTGGTTGCAAGGGCGGGCAGGACACCCAAGAGATTGATGCAGAAGACGGTCGACTCGGTTGACAAAGGAAAGCTCCTCGGGATCGTGATGAATGGAGTCACCGAGGGCCAGCAGCAACATTACTATTATTACAACAAAGACCACCAGAAGGCTCAAAAGGCGCTGCAGACGCCAGCCCCAAAACAGCAAACTTAAAGTCCTTGATTGAACAATCCCCCTTGAACAATCCCCCCTTGAACACTCCCTCGAAAGGCGTCGGAGAGCCGTAGCACACGCACATCTTTGCAGTATTAGCGCAGGGGTTTGAACTGGGCCGGCGGGCCATCTGGAGTGTGCAATTTCTTGCAGGAGGCTTCCTGGCCGCACAACCCGCTTCCAGCCAAGCACTTAAAGAAATGAAACCAAAGGCGTTGCACAATCTCCGCGGGACGGTTCTGGCAGAGAAAGTGCTCTATGCGTGGTGAACCAACCGTTCTCAAGTTTCGGCCAGCAAAGCGATAACATAATGTCGACTCGCATAATGCGCCTGTTAACCGGCGATCTGGGTACTCTCGATGTTGCCAACGAGGGTGTCTCATCTGCAAATGCTTTCGACTGTGGATTGACGGACGAAGCGCGCTTCACCCGCATGATTGTGGTGGAGCGAAAGAGGACAGAGCGCTCCGCTAAACCTTTCTTGCTGATGCTGATCGCAGGACGAGACTCGCTTCGCCCCGTCAACGGCAACCAGGAACTGCTGCGCAAGCTCGTATTCGTGTTGAAGAATTCCACGCGCGAGACCGACGCTGCGGGCTGGTACGAGAAGGATCGTACCATCGGAGTGATTTTCACCGAGGTCGGCGCCGCCGATAACGGTACGATGGCGGCCATCCTGGCCAAGATCGCCAATGGCCTGCGCAGTCAGCTAAGCGCAGAGCAGATGGCGCTTCTGGAGATCTCTCTCCATCGCTATCCTGACGAAGAACAACAGCCACCACAACATCTGGATCACCTGGTTCTGTATCCAGACCTGCCGAGCCGGGACACCAAGAACAGAGCCGGTCATTTCCTCAAGCGGGTGATAGACGTCTTTGTCAGTATGCTGCTGCTCGTGCTCTTGTCTCCGCTGCTTTTGATCATTGTTCTCGCCATCAAACTGACGTCGAAGGGGCCAGTGCTGTTCCGGCAAGATAGGATTGGCCAGTACGGGCTTCCGTTCACCTTGCTGAAGTTTCGATCCATGCGCGTCGGTAGCGATCCCGGCATTCATAGGGAGTATGTTTCCCGGCTCATCTCGGGCGAAAAGGGAGTGGATGGTCCGGACAAGAACGAGTCTGGCGGGGTATACAAGATCACAAGCGATCCTCGAGTGACCACCGTGGGCAGATTCCTGCGCCGGAGCAGTCTGGATGAGCTCCCGCAGTTATGGAACGTTTTCATAGGTGAGATGTCTCTGGTTGGGCCGCGGCCGCCGCTACCCTATGAGTTCGAGTGTTATGACATCTGGCATCGGCGCCGGGTTCTGGAGGCCCAACCGGGAATCACCGGACTGTGGCAAGTTACCGGGCGCAGCCGAACCAGCTTCGATGACATGGTCCGGCTCGACCTCAAATATGTCAGCACTTGGTCCCTTTGGCTGGATTTCAAGATCCTGTTGCAAACTCCTCGGGCGGTTTTCTCCGGTGACGGAGCTTATTGAGCGCCGGCACCTCCCCACAATGTCACCTCCCCTTTACCTTGTTTGAGGCCGTCAACTGTGTCACTCAGTCTACAGGCAACTACGAGAGCTGGCGGGCCGACCGCCAATGAGGGTGGGTGTGTCATGATACGGATTGGTGTAATCGGGTACGGGTATTGGGGGCCCAATATCGTCCGCAACTTTCACGGGCTGGAGTCGTCGCAGGTTGGGATGATCTGTGACAAAAGTCCAACGTCTCTTCTCCGGGCAAAGCGTGCTCACCCGGGCATAGAAGTCACCGCTGAGTGCATGGACGTCATCTCCTCCCCCCGCATTGACGCCGTCGCCATCGTGACCCCTGTTTGGACACACTTCGAGTTGGCCAAGGCGGCGCTTCTGCATGGCAAACATGTCTTCGTGGAGAAGCCCTTCACGAGCCGTTCGACCGAGGCGGAAGAGCTGATTGAAATAGCGGCCAGGAAGAATTTGACCATCATGGTGGATCATACCTTCCTCTTCACCGGCGCCGTGAGAAAGATTCGCCAACTCATCGACGATAACACTCTGGGCAACCTTTATTACTACGACTCGATGCGGGTCAACTTGGGCCTGTTCCAACACGACGTCAGCGTCATCTGGGACCTGGCTCCGCACGACCTTTCGATCATGGATTATCTGATCAAAGAGCAACCGCAGGCGGTCGTGGCCACGGGCGAGAGCCACTTGAACGGAGTGGAGGATATCGCATTTATCACCGTCTACTTTCCTCAAAATATCATTGCACATATCAACGTGAACTGGCTGTCGCCCGTCAAGGTCAGAACGACTCTGATCGGGGGCGAGAAGAAGATGCTGGTGTGGAACGACCTTGAGGCGGACGAAAAAATCAAGGTTTACGACAAAGGAGTTCACATCAAGAGCCAGGAGAATGTCTACGAACTCCTGGTCAGTTATCGTTCCGGCGATATGTGGGCGCCTCAAGTCGAGCAGGTCGAGGCCTTGAAGCTCGAGCTCGGGCATTTTATCGATTGCATCTCGCATAACAAGGTGCCCCTCAATGATGGTATGGCTGGCCTGAGAGTCGTCAGGATGCTGGAGGCAGCAGGCAGATCAGTTGAGAAAAAAGGAGAGCTTGTCTATTTATGAGTGACTATTTGTGCATCACCCCAGAACGTCAAGCTGGGGAATGGGGTGAAGCTCGCGAAGTTCATCAATCTGTATGGCTGCGCCATCGGCGACCACACCAAGATCGGCGCTTTCGTCGAGATCCAGAAACATGCCAGTGTGGGCAAGCAGTGCAAGATTTCCAGTCATACCTTCATCTGTGAAGGTGTGACCATCGAGGACGGCGTGTTTGTGGGGCATGGGGTTACATTCATCAATGATTCCTATCCTCGCGCCACCTCCGCGGAAGGCCAGCTACAGACGGAGAGGGATTGGAAGGTCGAGCCAACGCTGGTGAAGAAAGGGGCGTCGATCGGTTCTGGCGCCACGATCCTATCCAATCTGACCATCGGGGAAAATGCCATCGTGGGAGCCGGGAGTGTCGTTACCAAGGACGTACCCGCAAACACTATTGTGGCCGGAAACCCCGCACGGGTTTTGAGGTATATCGCCAGCGAGATGGGAGCCGCAAAATGAACGGCACGAACGGCAATAATAATCCTGCCAATAAGATTCCTTTTCTGGACCTCGTTATGCCTCATCGGGAGCTGGAAGAGGAGCTGGTTGCGGTGTTCAAAACCGCTTTGGCCACGGCCGGATTTGTCGGCGGCCCCATGGTGGAAGGCTTCGAGAAGGCCTTTGCCGAGTACTGCGAGGAACGGCATTGCATCGGGGTCGCCAGCGGAACGGATGCCCTGCGGTTCGCCTTGGTGGCCGCCGGCGTACGTCCCGGCGAGGCTGTCATCACGGTCCCGAACACATTCATCGCAACCGGGGAAGCCATTTCGCAAGCGGGAGCGCTCCCGGAGTTCGTAGATGTTGATGAGCGCACCTACAACCTGGACCCGGCCAAACTCCGGGAATATTTAGAAACCAAATGCGACACCGACCGTGAGCGTGGCCGGCAGATCTCGCGCAGGTCGGGAAGACCTGTCACGGCCGTGGTGCCAGTCCACTTGTACGGCCAGATGGCTGATATGGACGCGATCATGGAACTCGCCGAGCGCTATCACTTGGCGGTCATCGAAGACGCGTGCCAGGCTCACGGTGCCCAATACTTCTCCCGGAAAGCGCAATGCTGGAAGAAGGCGGGAACAATCGGACGGGCGGCGGCGTTCAGCTTTTACCCAGGCAAGAACCTTGGCGCCTGCGGTGAGGCGGGAGCAGTCACCACAGATGATGAAGAGATCGCGAAAAAGATACGGATGCTTCGCGACCATGGACAGGCGGAAAAGTATTACCACGATGTGGAGGGCTACAACGGACGTTTGGATGCCATTCAAGCCGGTATTTTGGGGCTCAAGCTGAAGTGCTTGGACAAGTGGAACCAGCAGCGTCGCGAGTGTGCCGCCATCTACGGGAAACTCCTGGAACCCCTAGCGGACACTCTCGTGCTGCCCTACGAACCGTCCTGGTCGCGCGCCGTTTACCACCTCTATGTCGTGCGGACCCCGGACAGGGAAGGGCTTCGAGCTCATCTCGGCGCCAGGAATATCGGTGCGGCGATCCATTACCCAATCCCGCTGCATCTGCAGAAAGCCTATCGGGAACTGGGATACCGCGAAGGTGATTTCCCGGTCAGCGAGAAGGTCGCTCGCGAGATCGTCTCCCTGCCGATGTATCCCCAATTACGGCCAGACCAGCAGCGGAAGGTGGCAGAGACAATCTCAGAGTTGATCGGCAGCAAGCTTTCGGCCACGCTTACTTCCTAAGCTTGAGCCGATACTTTAGTTAAACCCAACTGGATTTTACAACCTGCGCTGTCTCCCCCGACCGCGCAGTGATTGAGAGCGGCGGAAGCATCTTGGCGATGCGCCCGGCGTCCAGCCGGGAGAGGGAGGTTCGATGCCGACCCCGCCGCTCCAGCCTTAAATCGTACTGAGCGCATCTCATGGGAGATCTGGTTCTGCCCGGATTGAGGGAGGAGGCCCAAGGCCGTGAGAAAAAACAAAAAGGTCGTTGTCGTTGGACTCGGAGAGGTAGGAAAGCCCATCCTCGAGCTCATTTCCAAGCACTACGACGCAGTTGGGGTCGATGTCTCGCCTCCGGTCGAGCGGATTGAGCGGGTCGATTTCCTGCATATCTGCTATCCGTTCCAGATCAAGGACTTTGTCGGTGAGACCGCCCGCTACATCAAGCTTTTTAAGCCCGCACTGACCATCGTCAATAGCACCGTGGGTGTCGGGACGACACGAGCGGTAGCCGAGCGAACGGGCTCCGCCGTGGTGAACAGTCCGGTGCGCGGCAAGCACACGCGCATGCTCGACGAGCTCCGCCTCTACACAAAGTTCGTGGGAGCGATGGATCCCGCAACCGGCCAGCATGCCGCCAAGCATTTCGAGCTTGTAGGCCTGAAAACGAAGATCCTGTCGTCTCCCGAAGCGACCGAGCTGGCGAAGCTCGCCGAAACGACTTTCTTCGGCCTCATGATTGCCTGGGCGCAGGAGGTTGAGAGATATTGCGATCAATCGGGTCAGGATTACGACGAGATCGTTCTCGTTCTACGAGGAAATAAAATTCTTTCCTCCCGTCAAGTACTTCCCGGGAATCATCGGCGGTCATTGCGTGGTGCCCAACATCGAAATCCTGAGCAAGTTCAACGATTCGGTGATTCTGGAGGCGATTCAGGCCTCCAATAGAATGAAGATCGAACGGGAGGCGCGCCAGGGCCCGACTGTCGAGGGCTTGAGGCCGTTGGGGCGAGCGCAAAGCGATTCACCGGAGCTTCAGCGGCACGAGTGATTCCTGGGATTGTAGCGCTCAACGGTATGAAGACATCAACGCACGCATTGCAGTCAAGCACGGATTGTCCCGCTGTCACACACCCCGGGGATGGATCTGGGCCTCTCCCCTCAAGTACCCCGGATCCGATCGTCTCCACCAGTTCGCGCCTTCAGGGAAAGCGGGTGGCGATGGTTACGTTTTCCCCTTACCCCGCGGATCCCCGGCCACGTCGCGCCGTGGAGGCACTTCTCAAGGAAGGCATGAGCGTGGACCTGATATGCCTGGGAGATGAGAAGTCCCCGAAGCGTGAGGTGTTAAACGGCATCGACATCCTCCGTGCCCCAGTCAAACACCGTCGTGGCGGCAAGTTGGCATACGCTTACCAGTATTTTACCTTCATCCTGATTTCCTCCATGATCCAAGCCCTGCGCTCGCTGACCCGTGGTTATGACTTGGTCTACGTGCACAACATGCCTGACATTCTTGTCCTAAGCTCGTTGATACCGAAGGCATTGGGAGCAAAGGTGATCCTCGATCTACACGATCCCATGCCCGAACTCATGATGACGATTTTCAACCAGGACCAAGATAGCCTAGGTGTCCGGCTGATCCGACGACTCGAGAGCTGGAGCATCGCGCGCGCGAATGCGGTAGTCACGGTCAATATCGCGTGCAAACGCATCTTCGGTTCCCGTAGCTGTTCCCAGGAGAAAATTGGCGTGGTGATGAATTCTCCCGACGCGGAAATCTTCCCATTTCGTGAGGCTCGCTCATACCCTTCCCCGAAACAGGATCCCACCAAACGTTTCGTGATGATGTATCACGGGTCACTAGTCGAACGGAATGGCTTGGATCTCGCTGTCGACGCGCTAGCGAGAGTGCGAGCGGCTGTTCCGGCCGCGGAGCTCAGGATCTACGGCCGCAATACTCCTTTTCTTGAACGCGTGATGGTCGAGGCTCGCAACAAGGGTCTGAACGATCGTGTGCATTATCTGGGACCGAAGAGCCTGGAGGAGCTGGTTCGAGAAATTGAAGTGTGTGATGTGGGGATAATTCCCAATCAGCGAAATGCATTTACGGATATCAACACGCCCACTCGAATTTTCGAATACCTGGCACTGGGCAAGCCTGTGATTGCTCCCCGGACACCAGGCATCCAAGATTATTTCGACCAAGATTCCCTCTTCTTCTTCGAGTCCGGCGATGCGGAGGAGCTTGCTCAGAAAATCCATTATGTCTTTTCGCATCGCAGCGAGGCTATTGAGATCGCGGAGCGAGGGCAGCGGGTTTACCTGACACACACATGGAGCCAGGAGAGACAGACCCTTGTGAACCTGGTGAGCGAACTCCTTGCGGCGACCAGGATTGCACCCGACGGTGTTCCAGCCACGTCGTAGCGCTCAACGGTATCCGAGAGATTGCTGGCATGATCAACGTCATTGCGAATCCTTCGGACCATGCTGCCGTTCGTGAATTCTTTGAGATGTTCAAGATTCGGTGGCGTTCCGCTTCGCAGTCCGGCCGTACGTGTCCGCATGTCGAAATGGCATTGAGCCAAAGCCCTGAAATATCCATCCCGAGTTCCGCGGGTTTGCACCTCGCCGACAGGGGGGCAATCCTGCAATGACTGTTCCGTTGAGCTATGTCTTGATCACGCCGGCTCGTAACGAAGAGGCTTTCATTGAAAAGACAATCGAGTCGATGATTAATCAGACGGTCCTGCCGGTGAAATGGGTCATTGTGGACGATGGATCGACGGATAAGACTGCCGAAATCGTTAGCCGCTATCTTGCGCAGTATCGTTGGATCGAAATGGTCCGGATGCCGCCACGGAGGGACCGCAGCTTTGCAGCTAAAGTGACGGCCTTCAACGCCGGCTATGAGAGGGTCAAAAGCCTCCAATACGAAATCATCGGCAACTTGGATGGGGATATTTGCTTTGAAAAGGACCATTTCGAGTTTCTTGTTAGAAAATTCTCAGAGGACCCTACCCTCGGTGTGGCCGGAACAGTCTTCAGAGAGGAGGGCTACAGTTCGGAAAGAGACAGCTTCGAGGGGCACAAGCACGTCTCAGGCCAGTGCCAGTTGTTCCGGAGGCAATGCTGGGACGATATCGGCGGTTATATCCCCCACCGCGCTGGGGGAATCGATTGGATGGCGGTGACGACCGCCCGCATGAAGGGTTGGAAGACCGAGTCATTCCGGGAGAAGTGGTTCTTTCACTATCGGCATCTGGGTACCGCAGAACGCAGTGTCCTCTCCTCTTTGTTTTCCTATGGGGAGAAAGACTACTACCTCGGCGGGCATCCGGTCTGGGAACTATTCCGAGTTGCCTACCGAGCCGCTAAGCGGCCCTACATCATCGGGGGCATTGCCTTAGGAGTGGGCTATTGTTGGGCTCTTCTTCGCCGGACACCTCGCCCAGTCTGTAGGGATCTCATGGTCTTCCACCGCAAAGAACAGATGCTCAAGCTCAAGGCCATCCTCAAAACCCTAGTGAGATTGAAACGGGTTGAGAACTTTAATGTGGAGCGGAATTAACCCAATCTCCTGGGAGGCCTAATGAACGAAGCTCTGGTCGAGAAAATCGTCACCGCGGTTGACCAGTTCTGTGGCTGGCTTGGTCGCTACGGTGAGACATCCTACGATCATCAAAGTTTCTTCGCGAGCAAGTTCGGGCGAAGTGCCAAGGCTCTTTATTACCGCAAACCTCTGCTCGGAACACTTGCCGTGGCTCCGATGGTGTTTTTTGAGGCTTTTGTACCCTCGGCGCGAACGTTCTTTTGGAAGCCGCAGCGCTTCCCTATCGCTGATGCCCATTACGCCATGGGCTTTGCGCTGCTCGCGGGAATCTACGGAGCAGACAAGTATTATCAGCGAGCCGTCCACTTCCTTGAGGTCCTGCAAGAGACCCGCTGCCGAGGTTACGAGGACTACGGCTGGGGCTATCCGTTCGACTGGGAGACGAGAACAGGCACCATAAAAGAGGGTACACCCCTGATAACTACGGTGCCCTATGTCTACGAAGCATTCTCACAGGTCTATGCGATTGATGAGGACCAGAAGTGGTTGCGAATCATGCGATCAATCGCCGAGCATGCCTTCAGGAGTTACCGGGACGTGGAGACGGCACCGGATACTGCCAGTTGTGCCTATACCCCTGCGCCTGATGACCCAGGCGGCGTCATAAACGCGAGCGCCTATCGAGCGTTTCTCCTGACCAAGGCCGGGATCGAGCTCTCGCAGCCGCGGTATTTGGAAGTCGCGAAAAGAAATCTGAACTTCGTTCTTGCCTCCCAAAATGCAGACGGTTCCTGGTACTATTCGACGGATGGCGCACGGGATTTTGTCGATCACTTTCATACGTGCTTTGTCCTGAAGGCCCTCGCGAAAATCGAAGAACTTACAGGATGCCCTCGGTGCCGAAGCGCGATTGAGCAGGGGATCAGCTATTACCTGAGGAGTTTGCTCGACGCAAACGGTCTGCCGATGCCATTCTCCAGGCCGCCGCGGCTCACGGTCTATCGCCGAGAGCTCTATGATTATGCGGAGTGCATCAACCTGGCTGTCCTCTTGTACGGTCGTTTTCCAGAGTTAGACAGGATCTTGTCGAGTGTTGTCACGGATCTGCTTGTGCGATGGCAAAAGGCCGGCGGCTCGTTTCGAGCCCGCCAGCTTATGGTCGGCTGGGACAATGTCCCGATGCATCGCTGGGCTCAGTCGCAGGTGTTTCGAAGTCTCTGCTTTTTGTTATCCCGAAACCTAAAGACGCCCCAAGACAGAATTGCCCACGATAGATTTCAACCATTGGAGTCGAAGGCCATAAACTAGAGGCGTCTCATGTGCGGCATCTGCGGACAGTATAATTTCGGAAACCGGGCGCCGGTTCATCGTCGAGACATCGAAGCGATGACCAAGGCTATCAGCCATCGAGGTCCGGATGATGAGGGTTATTACATCGCAGGACCTCTGGGGTTCGGTTTTCGCAGGCTCTCGATCATCGATCTTGCGGGCGGCCATCAGCCCATGTCGGATCAGGAAGAATCTGTTTGGGTCATTTTCAATGGTGAAATCTATAACTTCCTTGAGCTCAGGCGTGAACTGGAAGGATACGGCCACGTTTTCCGCACCAAATCGGACACAGAGGTCATCGTCCACGGATACAAGCAGTGGGGCGATGAGGTGCTCAACCGGCTCAATGGCATGTTCGGCTTGGCCATCTGGGATGCGCGACAAAGGCGGCTGGTTCTCGCCCGAGATCCATTCGGTATCAAGCTGCTCTACTACCGGATCGACGGGAAACGGTTGTATTTCGGCTCGGAAATTCGTGCGGTTCGTGCGACCATGCCGGACAGCGCCGAGATCGACCCGACCTCGTTGAATCTCTTCCTGCGTTATCGTTATACGCCTTCACCTTACACGCTATTCAAAGATGTACACAAGCTTGCGCCAGGCACTAAATTAACGGTCCAGGATGGTTCCCATCAGGTGAGCCGATGGTACAACTTCAAGCCTGTTCCTTTTGTGCCGGCAAAGTCACCCGCCGAAGCGAAAGAAGAGCTGTTGGCCATTTATCAACGGTCTATGCGGCGGCAACTTATCAGCGATGTTCCGGTAGGTCTGCTTTTGAGCGGCGGTATCGATTCCGGGCTTTTGTTGGCCTTGATGAATCTATGCGGGGATAACTGGCCAACTTATACCGTAGGATACGGATCCAGCTTCGCCGATGATGAATTGGCAGATGCCGCCGAAACCGCTCGCATTCTGGCATCGAAGCACACCACCATCACAATAACGAGGTCGATCTTCGAGGAGACGCTCCCGAAGATTGTCACATGCTTGGAAGAACCGATTGCAGCGTCTTCGATTGTTCCGATGTATTTCGTCTGTAAACGAGCCCGTCAGGACGTAAAAGTAGCATTGGTCGGACAGGGACCGGATGAATTATTTGGTGGTTATCGTCGCCATCTCGGCGTCCGCTACAGCGCGCTGTGGGCAGGAGTGCCGAGTTGGATGCGCGCCCCAATCTCCTCGGCCGTCGCTGCCCTGCCGAGAAACGAGACCCTGAAGCGGGGAGTCTACTCTCTGGCGATCCCAGACCGAATGCGGAGGTATCAGCATGTTTTGTCGATCCTGCCAGGAGGCAAGGTCGATGACCTGTTCCATGAGGGGCTGCTGGGTCCCAGTGCAGGCGACACCATCCTGGAATGCTGGGCGAACCTCGCTGACCTTTTAGCCGCGACCGACGAGCTTGGCGGGCTCCAGTTCCTGGAGGTGCGATCCACTCTTCCGGACGAGCTTCTCATGTATGCGGACAAGCTCTCGATGGCTCATGGCCTCGAACTTCGCGTCCCTTATCTGGATAAGGAGATTGTCGAGTATGTCGAAAGGTTACCAGCTAGCTTTAAGGTGAGGAATGGCTCCCGGAAATGGTTACACCGTCAAGTCTGTCGAACCTACCTCCCCGATTCGATTCTAAAACGGCCGAAACGTGGGTTCGCAGTCAATGTTGTGGATAGTTGGTTTCGCAGTGTTATAGACAATAAGATGGCCGAGCGCTTCCTTGACAGCGACTCCAAGATCTATCAATACCTGCGCCCGACTGCAGTGCGCAAACTCTTCGAGCAGCATGCCTCCGGCCGAGAGGACAATCATAAAGTCCTGTTTAGCCTCATCGTGTTTGAGGAATGGTTGCGGGCACACGAGGCGCCCGTAGCGGCATTGAGCTAGGAGCGTCTGGGATGATAGGCGTTATTGCGGATCCCTCAGAGCACGATGTGGTCCGCGAGTTCTTTGAGCTTTTTAAGACTCCGTGGGAGCTTTACCGGAGGGATCGGCGGTACGAAGTTCTGCTGTGTGCCGGAGGTGACCAGGTCGACGGAGCCGCGAGGCTCGTCCTCCTCTATGCCGGCAGAAAGATGCTGTTTGACGATGAACAGAAGATCCAGACTGGCCGCCAGCGGAGAGAATTCTGCATCCTCTCGTACCAGGGAAACCGGATCCCGATCTATGGCGACACCCTCAGATTTCCGGAGCAAGGGACCGGCGTCCTGACGGATGAGGACTCCCAGGAACCCGCAGCATATCTAGACCAATCCGGACAAAGAGTGCTGGCTCGGATCGGTTACGACCTGTTTAGTGAGATTCGTAGGTTGCTCACGGTGGGCCAGCCTTCCGCCAACGCAAATATAGCGGCACTGGAGCTGCATATCGCGTTCCTGAGGGATTTAATCACTCGGTGCGGGGTTCGATTGGTTGAGATCCCTCCGGTTCCCGACGGTTATCCGTTCATAGCTTGCCTGACTCATGATGTTGACCATCCCTTAATCCGCCAACACAAATGGGACCACACGATGTTCGGGTTCTTGTATCGTGCCGTCTTCGGTTCTTTGGGCAACCTCCTCCGAGGACGGATACCGGTTCGCAGTCTGCTGACGAATTGGGCGGCGGCTTTGAAGCTACCGTTTGTCCACATGGGCCTTGCGAAAGACTTCTGGCGCGAGTTCGATGATGGTTACCTGGAATTGGAAAAGGGCCTCTGCTCAACGTTCTTTGTGATTCCTTTCAAGAACTGCCCGGGAAGGAACTCTCACGGTCTGGCCCCTAGGCTTCGCGCTGCTCGCTATGACGCTCGGGATATTGCAGATACGATCCGGAAGCTCATGACTGCGGGCTGCGAAGTCGGCTTACACGGAATTGACGCGTGGCTCGACAGCTCCAGGGGGCACGAGGAACTCGAAGAGATTCGGCGCCTAACGGGAGCCTCCGAGATCGGCGTGCGGATGCACTGGCTGTACCATGATCAACAATCGTCAGTGACCTTGGAGAATGCCGGAGCGGCTTACGACTCAACCATTGGCTACAACGAGACAGTGGGATATCGTGCGGGGGCAACGCAAGCGTACAAGCCGCTCCAGGCGACTCGACTGCTCGAATTACCGTTGCATGTGATGGACACCGCTCTGTTTTACCCGGCTCATCTGGGGCTATCCCCGCGACAGGCGACGACACTCCTCGGCCGATTGCTGGACAACGCGGCCCAGTTTGGAGGCTGCCTCACAATCAACTGGCACGATCGCAGCATCGCCCCGGAGAGGGTGTGGGACGCATGTTATCGTGACCTGGTTCAGGAGTTGAAGAATCGAGGCGCGTGGTTTGCGACGGCGGGCCAAGCGATCTCCTGGTTTCGAAAACGTCGCTCGGTTGTGTTCGAAACGGATTGTATTGAGCGGGATGCAGTGCGCGCCAGGGTCTCGGCTGATAAGGGCGATCATCTGCCTGGTTTGCGATTGCGCATCCATAATGCGCGAGAGTCGGGCGGGATCGGCGCTCAGGGTTCAGAAGGATACGTCGACATGGCTTTCGATGAAAGTGTCGACGCCCGGGTTCCCTGCGGAGTCAGCAGATGAATACTCGAGGAGCCGTCATTGCAAGCCAAGAAAACGGATCGCCGCCGAGCCATGTGTCACACGCGATACGCGATTCCTTCATCATCGCCCCAGACGATCGGATACTGGTAACAGGCGCCGCGGGTTTCATAGGATCTCGCGTCGTAGAGAGTTTGGTGGATCGCGGGTTTTGCAACCTCGTCTGCTTTGCTAGGCCCTCCAGCGAACTGGCGGGGATTGAAGCCATTGTCAAGCGCCGGACCCCAGGGGCACGAATTGAGGTGCTCCAAGGCAATCTCCTCTGCCGCGCGGATTGCGAGGCTGCATGCAAGGATGTAGCGGTCATCTTTCATTTGGCCGCCGGGACCGGCGAGAAGTCCTTTCCCGATGCGTTTATGAACTCCGTTGTCACCACACGCAACCTGCTCGAGGCCAGCCTGCGGTATGCGCGTCTGCAAAGATTTGTCCAGGTCAGCTCGTTCTCCGTGTACACCAACCGCCAGAAGTCCCGGTGCTTGGACGAATCGTGCCCGGTGGAGGAGCATCCCGAACTCCGTGGCGAGGCGTACTGCTATGCCAAGGTCAAGCAAGAGCAGAGCGTCACTGAGTTTGGGAAGAACTTTGGAATCCCGTACGTCGTTGTCAGACCGGGTAGTGTTTATGGTGCGGGCAACTCTGAAATCGCGGGCCGGGTGGGGATCGACACGTTTGGGCTCTTCCTGCATCTGGGTGGCTCCAATACGATACCGTTCACGTACGTCGAGAACTGCGCAGAGGCGATCGTCCTGGCTGGCCTAGTCAAAGGAGTCGATGGCGAGATTTTCAACGTCGTCGACGATGACCTCCCCTCGAGCCGCCAGTTCTTACGTCAGTACAAGAAGAACGTAAGACGCTTCACATCAGTCTATGTGCCTCATGCGGTTAGTCATGCGCTCTGCTATTTGTGGGAGAAGTATTCGCAATGGTCGAAGGGACAATTGCCGCCCGCCTTCAATCGCAGACGTTGGTACGCCTACTGGAAGGAGACACGTTACAGCAACGAGAAAGTTAAACTTAGACTAGGCTGGGTGCCAAAGGTGTCCACTGAGGAAGGATTGCGCCGATATTTCAAAAGTAGCGGGCAGGGTGAACGGTATGCTTAAGGTTGCCATTGTGGGATGCGGCAAAATCGCTGATGCCCACGCGGCGCAGATCCAGTGGGTGGAGGGATGTGAGATCGTTGGCGTGTGCGACCGGGAACCACTGATGGCCAAGCAGCTCTACGAACGATTCCCGGTCAAACGTTACTTCACCGATCTGCCTGAACTTGTAAGCGAGGCCCGGCCGGACATCGTCCACATCACCACACCGCCTGAAAGTCACTTCGATATTGCCCGATTCTGCCTCGAGCACCAGTGTCACGTATATGTTGAGAAGCCCTTTACCCTCGATGCGGAAGAAGCGCAGCGGCTCGTTGACCTGGCCAACCAAAAGGGGCTCAAGCTAACCGTGGGCCACAACTACCAATTCAGCCACGCGGCGCGGCGGATGAGAGCGCTGGTTGAAGGCGGCTACCTGGGCGGGGTTCCCGTACACATGGAAAGTTACTACGGTTATGACCTTGGGGACCCCAGCTATGCGCGAGCGCTGCTGGGCGACAAGCATCATTGGGTCCGCAGATTACCGGGACAGTTATTACAGAACATTATCAGCCACGGCATCGCCAGAATCGCGGAATTCCTGACCAGCGATGATCCTCAGGTGATCGCATATGGCTTCGTGAGCCCGCTTCTCAAAGGGATAGGCGAAACCGAGATCATAGATGAGCTTCGAGTCATGATCTCGGAGGAGGAGCGAACCACAGCGTATTTTACTTTCTCTTCCCAAATGAGGCCTTCGGTCCACGAGTTTCGAATCTACGGTCCGAAGAACGGTCTCATTCTTGACCAGAATCACGAAATCTTGCTCCGGCTTCGCGGCACGAAATTCAAGAGCTACGCCGACAACTTCATTCCCCCTGTGCTGTTTGCGAAGCAGCATCTCGGAAACCTGCTCGAGAACGTGAGATTATTTCTGGCCAGGGACTTCCACATGGATTCTGGCATGAAGTGTTTAATCGAATCGTTCTACCGTTCGATCCGCCAGGGCGCCCCCGTGCCCATTCCCTATCGCGAAATCCTGCTCACCGCCAGGATCATGGACGCCATCTTTGATCAGCTCCGTGTCGGCCGGCCGCAGGGTCAGTTGGCTTTTCAAGCGCACCCGCTTGCGTTGGAATGATTGCGGCCCGAATGGAGCCGTAATGAGCCGGCACGTGAGTTGACATTGCCTGGATTTACAGAATGAATTTCTAGCCTGCTTACGGAGAGTGCAAGCGAGGTCTATTCAAGCGAGTTTTATGCTGGACAAGTTGATGGATCAAGCTAGTGGCGCCGCCGTTGTCGTACCGCTCGTGTCGTCATTGTTACCCGTAAAGAGTGTCAGCGACGTAGGTTGTGGCGTAGGCTCCTGGGAGGCTGAGTTTCGGGCCAACGGTGTTCCAGACGTATGGGGGCATTGATGGCTATTACAGCACTGCGGTCCCGTGACACGACGGGGCCACCCGGACCCGGTGAGCCGCAAGCGGATTGATACGATGCCTCCTTCCCTAGCGTTGTTGCTGTGGCTTGTGCTTCTCTTGGGGCTTTTCTATGTCGACCGCGCCAGGGACCCGGGCACCTCAGTGGCCTTGTGGGTGCCTTTGATCTGGATGTTCATCGTCGGGTCGCGGCTGCCTTCCCAGTGGCTAGACGCCGGTCAGTTGGCGACGTCGGCTGCGGTTCTTGAGGAAGGGAATCCCTTGGACCGCACCATCTCTTCCGCCCTGATCCTGCTGGCGATCGGCATCCTGATGTCGCGGTCTTTCAAATGGGGCGATTTCTTCGTGCGGAACTTGGCCCTGACGGCACTTCTTTCTTTCGCTCTCTTGAGCGTCGTGTGGTCCGACTATTCCTTCATCGCCTTCAAGCGGTGGTTCCGGGACCTTGGCAACTACCTGATGATCCTCGTCGTTCTGTCTGATCCTCGCCCATTGGAGGCTGTCCGTACGCTGCTTCGACGCCTTTGCTTTCTGTTGATCCCGCTTTCCGTTGTGCTCGTCAAGTACTACCCCGAGATAGGGAAACAATACGATGTTTGGACAGGTGTCGCCATGTTTTCGGGAGTTACGACGAGCAAGAACATGCTCGGCGTCGCGTGCCTGATCAGCGGGCTCTTCTTTTTCTGGGATACGGTGACACGCTGGTCCAATCGTAAGAAATGGCGGATGAGACGGATTATCCTCGTGAACGTCGCGTTGATCGCCATGACGCTCTGGCTGCTGAATCTTTCCAGCAGCGCGACCTCCCAGGTGTGCCTGGTGCTCGGCTGCCTGATGATCGCAGCGGCTCACAGCAGAACAGTCCAGCGCCATCCGGCTTTTCTCAAGGTGCTGATTCCGGTCGGAATCTGTCTATACCTGATGCTAGCTTTCGGCTTCGGGATCGACATCAACGCGGCGCTTGCCGGGGCCGTCGGTCGGGACCCAACCCTCACCGGCAGAACCAACATCTGGAACACCGTTCTTAGCATGCACACCAATGCGCTCGTTGGCACCGGGTACGAGAGCTTCTGGCTAGGTCCTCGGCTCAAAGAGGTCTGGGGGCAGGCTGGCTTCGGCCTCAATGAGGCACACAACGGTTACCTAGAAATCTACCTCAACCTAGGTCTGATCGGCCTCTTCCTTCTGGGTGGATTCCTGATCGCCAGCTACCGGACTATTTGTAAAAGGTTGACGCCCCCCTCTAGTTTCGGCTCACTCACCTTGGCCCTTTGGACCATTTTGCTCTTCTACAACGTCACCGAGGCGGCCTTCAAGGGTCAGTTGATGTGGGTTATTTTCCTGCTCGGAGCGATTGTCGTCCCGCGGGCACCGAATGTGCGCGGCGTTTCCCCCGGTGAGGGATCCTCATTTGAGGAGTCCCCATCCAAGTTGCGAGAGGTCGTGACTGTATGAGACCCGACCCGACCAGCGCTGACTCTGCCAACCTTGGGGGCTGCTTGGAGATGATGATGACAACCCCTGTCGGTAAGATTTCGGAGCTCAACGGGGGCTATCTTTCCGATCCAAACGCACGGACTCATACGCTCAGTTATTTCATTGTCACAGTGCTCGGGTTTTCTTTTTGGTTCTTTATGGCCGTACCATTTGCCAGTCACAGAGAAAGCTATTGGTGGCTTGCAATGGTTCACAGCCAACCCTTTGCCCAGGCATTCGGGTTTATATCTTCCACTTACCGTCCACTGGCCCAGGGCGCGA
Organism: uncultured Acidobacteriota bacterium; assembly: GCA_963704285.1. Taxonomy (GTDB): domain Bacteria; phylum Acidobacteriota; class Terriglobia; order Terriglobales; family Acidobacteriaceae; genus JAHFUA01. The sequence goes on from OY969886.1 coordinate 1,122,257, forward strand.
CGTGGTTGACCTTTCTAATTCTGGATCCGAGTGTTTTTCCGACCAGTGTTCTACGCCAGGCTTTACTCCAGGGATTTATATATGGACTGTTCGTTCTCGCCTGGTGGCTCATTTATTCTACGGCGGCCCAGCGGCGCCTGTTTGCACTGGTCGCATTCGTCGCCGGCGGTGTTTTCTTTTCTGGCTATGTTCATCTATTTCATATTTACGGAATATTCTACGTTTCCGTTATCCTGACTCTTGGAGCTTTACTTCGCTTCCACGCCTCAAGTACACTCGACAAACGAGAAGTGTGGTTTGCGGTAGTCGCGACACTGCTCGCGTTTTGGCACCCGTTTGCAACTGCTCTCTTCGTAGGCTTCTATTTTGGATTCTACCTCGACACCTTTTGGCAACGCAGCAGAGCGCAACACGTTCAGGCGGTTGTAATCTCACTTGTCGGCATGATGGCGATCGCCGCTCTGGTTGTTCTTTTTCCGCGGGCCGCGACAATGCCTCTTGACACCAGGCTATTCGGATTCCTGGTAAGCTACCGAACCAATGAGGTCAATCGGGTTGCATCCCTTGTGGCATTCCTGTTGACTCAGATGGTCGTCTTCAGCATGGGGCTCTCGCCCAGGCTAAAGTTAGCGGTCTGCCTCTTCGTGTCTGCACTCAGCGTTGTGTTTCTCTTGAAGAGCCTACCGCTATTGCTTCTTTGGCTCTGCGCAGGTACTGATTAAGCTTCTTCGTTTGCGCTGCTGGAGCCTTTTCTTTTTAGCGCTTACAGCGGCACTGCTCCCGTTCGGTGGGGGAATCGGTACGCCAATCTATGCACTCTTTGCTATAATTGTAGCAGCCTATGTGACAGCCTTAGGGTGGTCTCAGGCTGAGAAAGCACTCTCCTTTGTCAAGACTCGATATGTTATAGGGACTATCATTGCATTGACGATAGTCCTCCTGATGGTCCGTGTGGGAATCGAGGTACCGATAGTGACAAGGGTTGCGAGTCCTCTTCTTACAGAGCGCGAAAGAACGTATCAGCTGGAGAATATTCTGGCTTGGCTGCACAATTCTGACTATTGTGGCTACGAGATAGCCTTCGCTGAAAATGCGGGTAGTCCAATAGATTCTGTTGAAAGCGCGATCACAAGGCGGAATCGACCACCGGCTGCGCTTGAAGATGTCCAGCTTTTTTGGAAGACTGTTTTACAGTGCCAGAAGGCCGGGCGTCCCAAGAACAAGGCTGGGACCGCCATTGTGACGTTTGGTGAGCCACCGTCGGCCGACTTACGCCCTGTAGTCAGAGTCGAGGGCAGGTACGCCGGCGACGCCACGGTTTGGATCAGGGATTCTCAGAAATAGCAGGTTCTGCTATCCGCTTGAGTCCGGGCCATGCAACATCTTGGGTTCGTGGGCCTATGGGCGGTAGTAGACCGAGCAAGGACTGAAAGGCCGCCATCGGGAGTACAGCGGCGGTTCGGGGCGCTCCCGTCCGCCGAAGGCGGAGCCCGAGGTTAGCCGAGGAGGGAACACCTCCTGCCGACCAAGCCGTGAACTCATACAAAGCCGGCGCCACGCAGCGACTTTCCAGTCTTCCCCTAGAAATGACAGGTCATCGGAGGTAATCATGGGTCCGCCCAGTCGAACTCTGAAATCGGCTTCTGAAACACCACTACAGCCCGAGCGACCACCTACGGGTATCGGTTATACTGAGATTCGCGTGAAAGGGAAACCCGTAGCCGTCCCATCGGTACAGATTGATGGGAGGACGGTGATCACTGCCGGCAAATGGCTTAGGGTAGCAGCCGTTCAGGATGAGGACCTGGTGGAAGGTGAGGCGGTCGCCGACCCTGCATCTTTCGTTCTGCACCTGAAGGAGACGGCGCCGAAGGCCGACATTTTCACGTTTGTCCAGAAACTGCCAGAAACCACGCCAAAGTATACATATCATTTGGAATGGGACAATCTAGCCGTAATTCCAATAACCACGTTTTCTGACTGGTGGGAAAAGCGTGTCGAATCCAGTGTGCGAAGGGCTGTCAGGAAGGCAGCTAAGGCTGGGGTTGTCGTCAAGTTGGCGGAATTCGACGATGCATTTGTGAAAGGTATAGTCAGTATCAATAACGAGACCCCGACTAGGCAGGGCAGGCGCTTTTGGCACTTTCAGAAGAGCTTCGACGCCGTGAAGCGCGAAAACTCAACCTATGCGGAGAGGAATGCCTTCTTGGGCGCGTACTGTAAGGATGAATTGATTGGTTTCATCAGAATGACTTATGCCGACAAGGTCGCGAACATCGTTCAGCTGCTCACCATGATGAAGCACTACGACAAAAGGCCAGCCAATGCCCTGATCGCAAAAGCAGTTGACATTTGCGAGCAAAAAGGAATCTCTCATCTGATGTACTACAACTACATCTACAATGATCCAAAGAGCTCGCTCACCGAGTTCAAGCGGCGAAACGGCTTCGAGAAGGTGCTGCTGCCCCGATATTACATTCCACTGACACCCAAAGGAAAACTCGCCCTGAGTTTGGGGCTCCACCGCGGGCTCGCGCAGCGCATTCCCAAACCCCTATTCACACAGCTCCTAAAGATGCGAAGCCTTTGGTACGCACGCAGACTGAAACCCATCGAGGGGACACTCTAGGATCAGGAATGCCGGGAATCGTCGCCCTTATCACAAAGATGCCACGGGAGCAGGCTGTGGAGCGGTTGGTGCGGATGGTGGAGACCCTTCGCCACGAATCTTTCTACACGACAGGAACGTGGATCGATGAGTCATGCGGGGTTTACGTCGGGTGGACTGCGCAGGAGAATTGTTGTTCCGACGAAATGCCCCTGCGAAGCGAACGGGGAGACGTGGCTCTCGTGTTCTCCGGAGAAGAGTTTCCGGAGCCGGGGACAGCCCAGCGTCTCAGGGACCGAGGGCATGAGCTTGATGCAGCCGGTTCCTCCTATCTGGTTCACCTTTATGAAGAAGACCCATCATTTCCGGCGGGACTGAATGGTAGATTTCACGGGCTCCTGACGGATCGGAACCGCAGAAGCGCGGTCCTCTTCAACGACCGGTATGGTATGCACCGGATCTATTACCACGAGTCAAAGGACGCGCTCTATTTCGCTGCTGAAGCCAAAGCGATCCTTGCCGTCCGCCCTGAATTGAGGAGGCTGGATCCAGAGGGCTTGGGAGAGTTCGTCGCCTGTGGCTCTGTCTTGGAGAACAGAACGCTTTTTGAGGGGATCCACATTTTGCCGCCAGCTTCGGCGTGGGTTTTTCGAAACGGCTCACTCGAGCGGAAGAGCAGCTATTTTCATCCAGGGGAGTGGGAAGATCAAGAAACACTCGATTTCGAATCCTATTACAGGGAACTCCGGCAGTCTTTCATGCGAAACCTCCCCCGGTACTTCAACGGCCATCAGCGGATCGCAATGTCCCTGACAGGGGGCTTAGACACGCGAATGATTATGGCCTGGCGGAAGCCCCAACCCGGATCCCTTCCCTGTTACACCTTCGGGGGAATGCTCCGCGACTGCCAGGACGTCATCGTGGCACGTCAGGTGGCCCGCGTATGTGAACAGTCCCACCAGGTGATCCGGGTGGGAGAGGAGTTCTTCTCGCAGTTTCCCCACTATGCAGAGCGCGCGGTCTACCTCACCGATGGATGTGTCGATGTGGGCCGTGCCCCCGACCTTTATTTGAACGAGAGGGCACGTGAAATTGCTCCGGTTCGAATGACCGGGAACTATGGCGGGGAGGTCCTCCGCCGGGTCCGCGCGTTCAAGCCTGTGGAGCCCCTGCCAGGGTTGTTCCATCCTGAATTTCTCTCTTATGTCCACCAGGCAGGGGAGACGTATGCGGGGCTCCTTCGTGGGCACCCGCTTTCTTTCGCCGTCTTCAAGCAGGGCCCCTGGCATCACTACGGGGTGCTGGCTCTGGAGCAGACGCAGCTCTCCCTGCGGTCCCCCTACCTTGACAACGACTTTGTCCGAACAGTCTTTCGCGCGCCGGAATCGGCTCTCGCTACGAGCGAGGTTTCCCTGCGGGTGATTGCCGATGGAAACGGGGATCTTCTGCGGATCCCAACTGACCGCGGCCTGGCCGGAAATGGAGGGCGTCTCTCGGGGGCGGCTTCCCGAAGTCTCCTCGAGTTTCTGTTCAAGGCGGAGTACGCATATGACCTGGGAATGCCCCAATGGGCCGCCCGTGTGGACCATGTTCTCTCGCCTTTGCGCCTCGAACGTCTCTTCCTCGGGAGGCATAAGATCTTCCATTTCCGGGTCTGGTACCGGGATGCCCTCGCTGGGTACCTTCGGGAAATGTTGCTCGACTCGCGCAGTCTTTCGAGGCCCTATATCGACCGAAAAGGGCTCGAGACCCTGGTGCGGGGTCATCTCAAGGGGGATCGAAACCACACGAGCGAGATCCACAAAGTACTGACCCTGGAAATCCTTCACCGCCTCTTCATAGACAACCCGGAAAGAGGCGGTTTTAATCACCAACGTCTTTCCATCTCTCCGGACTTCTGGTATCAATCGTGCACGAGAAACGTCTAGGAAAAGCATATAGAAACATGTATGGGTAGAGCTGTAGCTATGGCTTACGTGTCTGTATATCTACATGTACTTTGTTTTCAGCTATGTCGGCCGGTCGGCCGTGTTCTCACTGGCCGACCAAGCATGAACCTTCGTGCCTGGACTTTTTGTCCCGTCCACGCAATATTTACTTGGACAGTGCGAAAATGCACTATTTGCCTAAAGGAACGGGACCGATAACCATGCTGATAAGACGGCTGTCATTCATATTTCTGTTGAGCACTCTTTTCAGTGCAACGCTACTCCACGCGGCTACCTTCACTGCAGCCTCTTGCAATACGAGCGACGTGCAGACGGCCATCGGTCTGGCATCCAACGGCGATACAGTAACTATTCCCGATGGATCGTGCCCATGGTCGAGCGGAATCTCGACCTCAAAACAGATTTGGATTCGGGCGCAAAATTACACTCCCACCCCTATGGGGACAGGAACAAGGAGGGTAACGATCACAAACAATGCCAGTGTCCCCTTGTTCGATCTGACATCCGGGAATAGTTTTCACGTTCGTCTATCTGGAATACGGTTCAATGAAGGCAGCGGCACTAACAATCATCTGCGAACTGGGGGAAGTGGGACCAAAGTTCCGTTGGTAGACGATTGCTATTTTGAAGTCAAGAATCGATTCGGTAACAATCCAGACGCCGCCGCAATCGCATGGAAGTCCCTCGGTGGTGTGCTGTGGAACGTCATGATCCAGGGAGTCGGTGGCGGGCTTGGCGGACAATGTTGTCCAGAGGGAGCGAGCTTTCTAGTAACGTCTCCCCGCGGTTGGTATACGAACTCTACTCTAGGCGCTCTGGATACCAACGGAGACCAGAATCTTTACATCGAGGACAGCACTTGGCAGGACTTCGGACAGTCGCCTGACATGGACGACAATGCTCGGGTAGTCATACGGCATTCCACAATGAACGGGACCAGCAGCTTGACGCATGGGTTCACGTCAGCGTTTGGAGGCAGGCACTTCGAGTTTTACAACGACCACTTCGAGACTACCACCAACAATCGCAACATCGCAGGGCGATATATGTGGGCCAGGGCGGGCACGGGCGTTCTCACCGACTGCGTGGTGGACACTCAAAATCAAGGCTACGGGACTCCCCTATTCCTCCAGACCATCGTCGAAGGTGGCGGCTCTTATCCGAAATCCAGGCAGGTCGGATGGGGTTGGGATGACGGCTCGGATCACATTGACCCCGTCTACCTATGGAACAACACCGGAGCCGGCGCCTATTCATGGGGGACTCAATCTTCCGACTTCATACAGGTGAACCGTGAGGTCTACGCGAACAACGGCGCGAAGCCCGGCTATACGAAATATACCTATCCGCATCCCCTGCGGAGCGGTGGCCCAAGCCCCGTGGCTCCGCCCACGAATCTGACTGCGACTGTACAGTAACTGCTCTCAGGGCTGCCAGAACCCCAGTGCGTCCTCGCAAGAACCTAGAACTCAAGACTTAGAATCCCACGGAAGGGAACTAAGATCCGCGGATATCAATCAATTCGAGACGATAGTGCTCGAAGGTCGCAAGGAGAGATAGTGCGCTATCTATTAGGAACGCCCTGCCATGAAACCCCTGGTCTCAATTCTCATTCCCGCCTATAACGCCGAAGAGTGGATCGCCGATACGGTCCAATCCGCGATTGGGCAAACCTGGGCACGCAAAGAGATCATCGTCGTGGACGATGGCTCCACTGATCGGACGGCGGAAGTGGCGCGGCGATTTGCCTCGAAAGAGGTTGCGGTCGTGTCCACAAAGAACCAGGGTGCTGCGGCGGCTCGCAACCATGCCTTGCGCCTCAGCCAGGGGGACTACATCCAGTGGCTGGATGCGGATGACCTTCTCGCGCCGGACAAGATCGAGCGGCAACTTGCGGCGCTGTGGGAAGTTGACAGCAGGCGAATACTTCTTTCCTCGTCGTGGGCCTACTTCAACTATCGGACCCACCGCGCCCGCTTCGTCCCGACGTTGCTCTGGCAAGACCTTTCCCCCGTCGAGTGGCTCCTGAGGAAAATGGGCGAAAATCTGCACATGCAAACCGCGACCTGGCTGACGAGCCGGGAACTGGCCGAAGCAGCGGGACCGTGGGACACACGCCTCCTGAGTGATGACGACGGCGAATATTTTTGCCGTGTGCTTTTGGCATCCAAAGGTACCCGTTTCGTGCCGGAAGCGAGAGTTTTCTACCGAATTACTCAATCGAGCCGGCTGAGCCACATTGGCGCCTCAGACAGGAAGAAAGACGCGATGATGATTGGGATGAAATTGCACGTTCAGTACCTCCGATCGCTTGAAGATAGTGAACGCGTCCGAAAGGCTTGCTTGGCCTACCTGCAGACTTGGTACCAAAATTTCTATCCGGAGCGCCCGGACATTGTAGCGGAGCTGCAGAGCCTGGCCGCGCAGCTTCAAGGGCACCTGGAGGAGCCCCGCTTGCGCTGGAAATATGCCTGGATGAAACCGTTGTTTGGATGGAAAGCTGCAAAGTGGGCTCAGAGCGCGCTTCCGCAGCTCAAGGCTTCATGCATCAGGCATTACGACAAGGCAATCTATAGGCTAGAGGCGGGCCGAGCGGCCACGAGCTTGCGTGTCGGAGCACCGTTAGTCGACGAAGTGGCGAATGGCTGCGGAGGGCTCGCGGGACACCGGGCGGACCGGGCGCGGCTCTCACCGGAAGCAGGAATGCCTCAAGATCGCCGGGGAATGCACTGAGACAAGAGATGAGCACGGATTTTGATAAGGACCGCCAAAACCGTCGAGAGTTGTCTAATTTGACGGCGCCCGGCGTGGCGCATGAGATCGCGGTGGCCCTGCTTACCGGCGGCGGCGATAGGCCCTACGTATTCGGCCTAACAACGTCGCTTATGTCCAAGGGGGCAGCCCTGGACCTGATTGGTAGCGATGAGCTCGATTGCCCGGAATTCCACAGCAAGCCCGGAGTGAGCTTTCTTAACCTGCGAGGCAATCAACGGCGGGATGCCAGCTTCGTCAGAAAGGTCTTCAGGGTGTTGATGTACTATGCCAAGCTTATTCGTTACGCTGCGACGGCCAAGTCGAGAATTTTTCATATCCTGTGGAATAACAAATTTGAGCTCTTCGATAGAACGCTGCTTATGCTTTACTACAGGTTCCTGGGGAAGAGGATTGTCTTCACAGTGCACAATGTGAATGCAGGCAGGCGGGATTGTAAGGATACGCGCCTCAATCGGCTTACGCTGCGAATCCAATATCGGCTCGCCGACCACATCTTCGTTCATACGGAGAAGATGAAGCTTGAACTCATCGAGGAGTTCGGCATGCAAGGCGCCCGGGTCACCGTCATCCCGTTCGGGATCAACAATGCTGTTCCGAACACGCGTCTCACACCGGGCGAGGCAAAGCAGCGACTGGGCATCCGTGAGGATGACAGGACGATTCTTTTTTTCGGCATAATCACGCCTTACAAGGGCCTCGAATACCTGATTGCTGCGTTTCGACAGATCCTGGCCCGGCGCGAGGATTATCGCCTGATCATCGCCGGCAGTCCGGATAAGTGCGAGAGATACTGGAGGGCAATCCGGGAAGAAATCCGCGAGGACGTGCAGAGGGGACGAATACTGCTCAGGGCGGAGTTCATTCCAGATGACGAGGTGGAGGTTTATTTCAAGGCGGCAGACGCTCTTGTGTTGCCTTACAGGCATATCTACCAGAGCGGCATTTTGTTCCTGGGACACAGTTTCGGCCTGCCCGTTCTTGCATCCGACGTGGGGTCCTTGAAGGATGAGATCGTAGAGGGCAAGATGGGGTTTGTATTTAGGCCTGAAGATCCAGTTGACTTGGCGAGGGCCATCGAACGGTACTTCGCGAGTGACCTGTACGCGGACTTGAACAGCCGGCGGCGGGAGATACGAGATCACGCGACGGAGCGGCATTCCTGGGACGCGGTCGGTCAGATAACGATGGGCGTATATGCCGGCTTGCTTCGAATACCCTCCCCCGCGAAATCGTTGAATCGTGATGTATCGAGCGCTTCACTCGATGTGAAGGCCCCCTCATGAAGAGGCCGATGCCAATCCTCGCCGCGTACTCTAGTTGATCCATCCTTGTCAATTGATCCACGTCTTGTTCTGGTTGAGATTCGTCTGCACCTCAGGTCAAGATCAAATTGCTGTCTTTTCGCGTATTCCTTAAAGCGGACAACACACGTATGGCGGTGCTGCCGTCATCTCCGTTACTTGCATGGAAGGCTGGGCTGAACATATGATCATCACTCGAACCCCTCTTCGCATATCATTCTTCGGTGGCGGTACCGATTACCCCGTCTGGTACCGCGAGCACGGGGGTGCTGTCTTGGCGACCACCATCGACAAATGCTGTTACATCACTTGCCGATGGTTACCTCCATTTTTCGAGTACCACAGCCGCATCTCCTACTCAAAGGTGGAGAACGTGAACGGCAACGGTACAATCGAGCATCCGTCGGTGCGGGGCTGCCTCCAATTCCTGGGAGTCGCGGACGGGGTTGAGATCCATCACGTCGCTGATTTGCCCGCCCGGACCGGTTTGGGTACGAGTTCGGCGTTCACGGTCGGCCTTCTTCTGGGTCTTTACGCACTCAAGAACCAGATGCGTGACAAGCAGGCACTGGCTGCCGATGCGATTCACGTAGAGCAGGAAGTGCTGGGAGAGGCTGTCGGCGCGCAGGATCAGGTGAGTGCCGCCTATGGAGGCTTCAATCGCATCAATTTCCACACCGATGGTACGATCGAAACCAAGCGCATTCTTACGGCGCCGAGCCGATTAGCCCAGCTCGAACAGCACCTGGCCCTGTACTTCACCGGATTCTCCCGCACGGCTTCGGAAATCGCCAAAGAGCAGATTCGAATGACGCCTCACCGGAAGAAAGAGCTGGAAGCGATGCACCAGATGGTGAACGAGGCGGAAGCCATCATCGCGAGTCCCAATCGTCCCCTCGAAGAATTTGGCCGGATGTTGCACGAGGGTTGGCAACTCAAGAGGACACTGACCCAAAACATCACAAATTCCAGCATCGATGAGATCTACGAGGCCGGACTCAGCGCGGGTGCCCTGGGGGGCAAACTTCTTGGCGCCGGCGGGGGCGGTTTTATGTTGTTTTTCGTGCCGCCTGAACGGCGGGAGGCGTTAAGGTTGCGGTTGCAAAAACTGTTGTGCATTCCGTTCGCCTTCTCCAAGAGAGGTAGTCATGTTGTCGTATATGAGCCGGAGGAGGTGTATGACAAATCGCTCACGGATGAGCGGTGGCTGGTATATGGCCGGTCCCGCGGGACGGATGCTCAGCCGTTGACCACACCACGGTTTCCGGAGGCCAGCTTTGGCCGTCAGAGCACCCAGGAACAGTGAGCCGCCACAGGATTCAGCGGCAGAAGGCTGTTCTTCCATGCCAGCGGCCGCCGGTTCGCTGCCGCGAATTGCTTTCCAATATCCACTTCAATCACGGCGTCGACGCGGTGACCTTAAGAGATAATCCAAGGCAAACAGCTTCCGCCGCTTAGGAAGGTATAAGCTATTATAGTTCGAGAATGCCAATGACGAAGACCGCATTCGTAACCGGCGCGGAGGGTTTCATCGGGTCTCACTTGGTCAAGTTCCTGCAGGCAATGGGCTGGAACGTGATCGGCGGATACTGTTCACACAGCTCCAATTCGTTCCCGAAGCTGCGGAACTCGCGCTTCGTTCAGTGTGATCTGCGCAACGGCCAGCGGGTGCAGCAGCTCCTGAACCAGTACGAGCCGACCCACGTTTTCCACCTGGGAGCACAGAGCTTGCCTACCGTATCGTGGGCGGATCCGGTTGGGACTTTCGAGTCGAACATCATGGGCTCTCTCCACCTGTTCGAAGCGGTGCGTCATATGAAGCGCCCGCCGGTTGTCGTATCGGCTTGCTCCAGCGCTGAGTACGGGCACGTGCCACCCTCTGCCATACCCGTCACCGAGGAGCAACCGCTTCGGCCCCTGCACCCCTATGGGATCAGCAAAGTTTGCCTGGACCTGCTGGCGCGAGAATATTTTCTGGATTACAAGATCCCGGCCGTCAATCTCCGGCTCTTCAACACCACCGGCCCGGGAAAGATGAATGACGCGCCGTCGGATTTCGTGCGGCAATTGATCCGGATCAAGAAGGGTCTGCAGCCGCCGGTCATCGCAGTCGGCAACCTGAAGCCGAGGCGCGCATTCCTGGACGTGAACGATACCGTGCGCGGCTTTTACCTCGCTGCCATGAAAGGAAAGCGCGGTGAGGCTTACAACCTTTGCGCAACCACCACCCATGAGATCGGCGAGCTGTTGCGCACCGCGATTCGCCTGTCCGGCGTAAAGGCGGAGATCAAGCCCGCTCCCCAGCTCATGCGTCCGTCCGACGAGAAGATCATTTTCGGCAGAACGGAGAAGCTGCGTAAAGACACTGGCTGGAAGCCGACGCGATCGATCGAGCAGACCTTGGCGTCCATGTTGGAATACTGGGACCGAGTGCTGTAGGGTCCGGTCCGGGCGGATCGCAAGAGCGCGATGCATCAACCTACCAATAACCGGCTGCGAGTGGAGGCTGGGCTGTGAATCGACCGCCCACGCCGGAGCCGGCCGCCGCTTCCCACTCTGAGAACGACGTGGGCAGCGAGGATGTCAAAGCCGTTCTGCTCGTGGGTGGCGTGGGAACGCGCTTGCGCTCGGTGGTGTCCTCCAAGCCCAAGCCGCTAGCGTCGGTCGGAGGCAGTTCGTTTCTTGAATTGTTGATTCGGCACCTCTGCTACCAGGGAATTCGCCGTTTGGTCATGTGTACGGGTTATCTCGCCGACCAGATCGAGAGCGAATTCTGCGATGGCCGTGCTGGGGACGTTGTCATTGAGTATTCGAAAGAGCCCCATCCGCTCGGCACCGCGGGTGCGGTAAAGCTCGCCCAACGGTATCTCCGGGATGCTCCCGACTTCCTGGTAATGAACGGCGACTCGTTCCTGGAAATCGATTTCCGTCAGCTGATCCAGTTTCATCAGGCACACGGCGGATTAGTAAGCATGGCCGTCTCGCGCGTACAAAATGCAACCCGATATGGAACCGTAGAGGTGGACGCCGGCAGCCGAGTGGTCGGATTTGCGGAGAAGACCGGCAGAGATTCCCCCGGTCTGATCAACGCAGGCGTGTACGTCTTCAACCGCAGGGTTTTCGAGCATATCCCGGACGGGCCGGCCAGCTTGGAGCGGGATGTATTTCCGCACGTGCTCGATCACGGAATGTACGCGCTAGAGCAGCACGGGATGTTCATCGACATCGGCACTCCGGAAGACTATGCGCGCGCTCAACAGCTTTGTGACCGCCTCAATGAGGTGGCCTTCCAGAGACAGTAGTCCGGCTGTTTCGACGATGCAAGACGCTTGAGCCCAGGGCCAACGATGGGGAGGGAATGAAACCCACAGGTGATTTTGAGCAACGCGTAAGCCGGTCGATCCAAGCGTCGATTGCCGCGAAGGAACGTCTGCTGGGTAGCAGCGAAGTAGTCTTGACCGTCGCCAGGGTCAGCGAAATCCTGGTCGATGCGCTCGAAGAAGGCAACAAGGTGTTGCTGTTCGGTAACGGCGGCAGTGCGGCGGATGCTCAGCATATTGCCGCGGAATTTGTGGGGCGCTTCGCGTTTGACCGGCCGGCTTTGCCGGCGCTGGCTTTGTCCGTGAATACCTCGTGTGTGACCGCTATTGGGAACGACTACGAATTTGACCAGGTTTTCTCCCGACAGCTCGAAGCTTTGGCCCGTCCCGGAGACGTCGCTATCGGGATTTCAACCAGCGGCAATTCGCCCAATGTGCTTCGCGCCATGGCGGTGGCCAGGAAGATGGGGGTGCGCACGGTCGCTTTGACCGGCTGCACCGGCGGAAAGCTCAAGGACGCGGTGGATCACTGCATCTGTGTGCCGTCCGACCAGACCCCGCGGATTCAGGAATGCCACATCCTTATCGGCCACATCATTTCAGAATTGGTGGAACAGACGATCTTCCATGAGCAGAGCCGCGTTTCTGGATCGTGACGGGGTCATCAACCGCAAGGCCCCGGAAGGCCACTATGTGACCCGCTGGGAGGAAATGCACTTTCTCCCCGACGCGGACAAAGCGATCGCTTTGCTCAACCGAGCCGGTTTCCGTGTGATCGTGGTGAGCAATCAGCGCTGTGTCGCGAAGGGTCTTGTGACAGCACGCGAATTGGAATCCATGCATGAGCGGATGTGCGCTGCTTTCGCACGCGCCGGAGCCACCATCGACGCTGTCTATTGCTGTCCGCACGAGGTGCAACCCCCTTGCCGTTGCCGCAAACCCAAGCCGGGCCTGCTGTTGGAGGCATCGCGCGCACATGATATCGATCTGACTGCGTCATGGATGATCGGCGATTCCGCTATCGATGTGGAAGCTGGCAGAAAGGCCGGATGCAAGACGGCCCTGCTTGGGAGTAGTGCCGAGACCGGAAGGGGCAACGCGGATGTGCTTGCGCCATCCCTGCTTAACGCAGTTCACCAGATACTGCAGTGGGGGACGCTGCAAGATCGGCGAGGCTCGAGATAGCGATGAAGGATTTGAAGGAGAGAACGATTCGCGGTGGTTTTGCGAAGGTCTGTGCCCAAGCAGCAATTTTTCTGCTTCGCGTGGGCTCCCTGATGGTATTGGCCCGACTGCTGGAGCCGAAGGACTTCGGGTTAGTGGGAATGGTTACAGCCGTCATTGGGGTTTTGAGTCTGTTCAAGGATTTCGGGCTTTCGACGGCCACGGTTCAGCGTGCGACCATCACCGACGAACAGATATCAACATTGTTCTGGATCAACATGTTGGTTGGCGCCATCCTGGGCGTTCTGTCGGTGGCAATTGCGCCGGTTGTCGCCACCTTTTATCAGGAGCCCCGCCTTTTTTGGGTAACGGCTGCCCTGGCAACTGGATTCCTCTTCAACGCGGCCGGAGTGCAACACTCGGCGCTTCTCCAACGCCAAATGCGTTTTACCACCTCGGCGATGATTGACGTCCTTTCCCTGGGGATAAGCACTGCCGTTGGAATTGGCATGGCCATGCGTGGCTATGGATATTGGGCTCTCGTGGGGATGACGCTCATTGGTTCAATTGTCTCCACGGCGGGTGTATGGCTTGTCACGGCGTGGGTTCCGGGCCTGCCACGCAAGCGAGCTGGAATCCGGTCTATGGTGCGTTTTGGCGGCACGATCACTTTGAATAGCCTGGTCGTTTATATTGCCTACAATTTTGAAAAGGTGCTCTTGGGCCGCTACTGGGGAGCAGAGGCACTTGGGATTTACGGAAGGGCCTACCAGCTCGCCAATATTCCGACGGACAACCTGAATTCATCGATCGGTGGGGTGGCGTTTTCCGCGCTTTCTCGGATCCAGGACGATCCTAATCGCCTCAAAAGCTACTTCCTGAAGGGTTACTCTTTTGTTCTGGCGCTGACGCTGCCGGCCACGATTGCGTGTGCTCTTTTCGCGAAAGATGCGATTCTCGTGCTCCTGGGACCAAAGTGGACGGCGGCGGTGCCTATTTTTCGCCTGCTGGCCCCAACGATCTTGATCTTTGCGCTGATCAATCCTTTGTCGTGGCTTCTCTTCTCGATCGGGATGGTCGGACGCAGCTTGAAGATCGCGCTGGCCATCGCTCCCCTGGTGATTACTGCCTATGTTGTGGGCTTACGCTACGGACCCAAAGGAGTTGCGCTGGCCTACTCAGCGGCGATGACGCTGTGGGTCGTTCCGCATATTGCATGGTGCGTGCATGGTACGGTGATTTCCTTCCGGGATATTTTGCTGGCTGTGAGTCGGCCTCTTTTTTCCGGCATCGTGGCTGCCACGCTTGCTTTCGCGACGCAATTCACTTACGGCCATTTGTTGTCTCCTCTTCCTAGACTTGCGCTGGGAAGTGCGGTTCTTCTCGGCGCATATCTGGGAATGCTGTTGTACGTGATGGGACAGAAAGCGTTCTATATCGACCTCATTCGAGGCTTGCGGAGGCGTTCGGCAGTCGGGGAGAAGGTCTTGGCCTCGGCTTAGGGCGGAACATGAACACGGCATCACAACCCTTGGTAAGCATCGTCACTCCCGCGTACAACGGAGCCGAGTATCTGGCCGAATGCATCGAAAGCGTTCTGGCGCAGACGTACGCCAACTGGGATTACACGATCGTCAATAACTGCAGCACCGACGATTCGCTCGCGATTGCCCGGAGATATGCAGCCAGAGACCCACGGATCCGGGTGGTGAACAACGACCGGTTCTTGCCCATCATTGAGAACCACAACCATGCCATCCGGCAGATGTCTCCAGGATCTAAGTACTGCAAGGTCATTTTTGCCGATGACTGGTTGTATCCCACTTGCATCGAGGAAATGGTACGTGTCGCCGAGGAGCACCCGTCGGTTGGATTGGTCGGTGCTTACACCATGGACGGCCAAGCCGTTCTTTGGCATGGGCCGTTGTACCCGGCCCACCGGGTTCTTGGGTCGGAGGTATGCCGGAGCAAGTTGCTGGGAGGGGAGTACGTATTCGGAACCTTCACA
This sequence comes from uncultured Acidobacteriota bacterium, assembly GCA_963704285.1. Lineage (GTDB taxonomy): Bacteria > Acidobacteriota > Terriglobia > Terriglobales > Acidobacteriaceae > JAHFUA01. The sequence goes on from OY969886.1 coordinate 1,137,382, forward strand.
TCACTGTTGGTGCGTTCCGATTTGGTGCGCAAACGGTCGGTTTTCTTTAATGAAGATAATTTGCATGCCGACCAGGAGGCGTGCTTCGACGTGTTGCAGGAATCGGATTTCGGTTTTGTCCACCAGGTGTTGAGTTTTAGCCGCCCACGGGAACAATCCAACGGGTCTTTTGCCGACAGCTTCAATAGCATCATACTAGGAGATTTCGTCATCTTTTTGAGATACGGGCGAGTGTTTCTGGAGGAAAACGAGTACCGACAGCGGCGGAAGGAGCTACGTCGGGAATACCATCGGGTGTTGGCCCATAACGTACTCCGCATCCGCCCGAAGCAGTTCTGGAAGTATCACAAGGATACACTAGCGGCCTTCGGGGGACGGATCGACCCATGGTTGTTGACGATGTCGGTGATTGTTGAAATCACAAGCCTCCTTTCGCACCCCGTCCTTGCGGTCAGACGCGGCCGAGGTTGGTGGTCTCAGGCGCTGAGCAGGGCCCGAAGAAACAGCGCCATGGGAGCTCAGCGCACACCATAGCCGGGCGATTTCGAATCGGGCGCTAAGCCATGAAGATCACAGTCATTCTGTGCACGTATAACCGTTGCCAGCTCTTGGGGCAGGCACTGGACAGCATCGCCGCCTCAACGCTCCCTCAGTCGGTCGAATGGGAGGTCGTGGTGGTGGACAACAATTCGAGCGACCGCACCAGCGAGGTGGTAGAGGACTTCGGCAGCCGGTACCCCGGACGCTTCCGTTACCTGTTCGAACCACGGCCGGGCAAGTCGCATGCTCTCAACGCGGGGATTCGGGACGCCCGAGGTGAGATCCTGGCCTTTACCGATGACGACGTGACGGTCGAGGCGACATGGCTGCAGAATCTGACGGCGGCCTTGCACAACAGGGAATGGGCGGGCGCTGGCGGGCGCACTCTGCCCGAGCGAAGTTTCGTCCCTCCCCGCTGGCTTCCGCCAGACAGGCGACACGCGTTGGCCCCCCTCGCCATTTTTGACCGCGGTCCCGAAGCGCGTGAACTCACTGAAGCTCCGTACGGGAACAACATGGCGTACCGCAAGACCGTATTTGAGAAGCACGGTGGTTTCCGTGCCGATCTGGGGCCCCGCGCCGGCAGCAGGCGTCCTCAGAAATGCGAGGACAGCGAGTTCGGCACTCGCATATTGGCGGCGGGAGAACGTGTTCGTTACGAACCGTCAGCGATTGTCTATCATTCGGTGCCGCAAGGCCGAATCCAGAAGAAGTATTTTCTGGAGTGGTGGTTCGACAAAGCGCGATCGGACATCCAGGCATTCGGAATTCCGCCGGATGCGAAGTGGTACGTCAGGGGGATTCCACTCTATCTGTTTCGTCGGCTCGCTGTGTGGACCATGCGATGGATGCTGATATTCGAGCCGGGCCGGCGCTTTGACTGCAAGCTCAGTGTCTGGGGGCAGGTTGGACAAATCCTGGAATGCTACCACCAGTCGGCCCCAATGAGGCAAAAGAGAGAGTGCGATGCGCGAACGTGATGCCAACCGGTCTCATGTCTTAGACCTGAAGGCCAGAGAATGGGTCGAGGTCCGGAGCAAGGAAGAAATCCTGGCGACGCTGGACGAGCACGGCCGGTTGGAAAACCTGCCGTTCATGCCCGAGATGCTCGAGTACTGCGGGCGGAAGTTCCGGGTCTTCAAGCGCGCAGACAAGACTTGCGACAACATCCAGGCCTGGAGCATTCGCCGGATGAAGAACGTCGTACACCTCGAGGGCGTGCGGTGTGATGGGATGGGGCATGGCGGATGCCAGGCCGGCTGCCTGATCTTCTGGAAAGAGGCCTGGCTCAGACGCGCCGCAAGCAGTGCCGTGCCGCCGGAGAGTTTGCGGCCAGCTAGTGTGGTATCAGCCGGAGGCGGCGGATCGTGTACCGTGGAGAACATCCTGGCTGCGAACCAGACAACGAACTCGGAAGGAGAGACGGTCTATTCCTGCCAGGCTACGGAACTGCGTAATTTCACCTCTTTCATGAGATGGTGGGATCCTCGCCAGTACATGCGCGACCTGCGTTCCGGCAATCTAGCGAGCGGTTCCGCGAGTGATTCAAGATCGCTCCGCGCGCTCGAGCTGGTGCTGGGCGTCATGCGCATCCTCCACGCGATAGTCCTGAGCCTTTTCGAGCAAGTGCAGTTGAAGCGTCGGCGCTCTCCCTACCCGCTCTTCTTTGGTACGCTAGACAAGACCCCGGTCGAGACTTTCGACTTGCAACCCGGCGAGCTGGTCCAGGTACGGAGCCAAGAGGAAATCGTCGCAACTCTGGACAAGGCGAACCGCAACCGTGGCTTGCTGTTTGACGTGGAAATGCTCCACTACTGCGGTGGCATCTACCGGGTATTGCAAAGAGTGCACCACATCATCGATGAGAAGACCGGCAAGATGGTGAACATGAAGTATCCGTGTATCGTCTTGGAAGGGGTGGCATGCCGATCGGATTACCATCGCTTATGCCCAAGGGCGATTTATCATTATTGGCGCGAGAGCTGGCTCCAGCGGGCGGTTGATCTTCCCGACCCGGTTCCGACAGAGCCAGTGACTGAGACCTGCGAAAAATGCTGACCCAACCAAGCAAGCTGGCCCGGCCTTCTGGCCCAGGGCTGGCGTTGTTTTGGTGCGCTCTGTTCTCCCGATTGAGGGTGGCCTCGCAGTTGGACAGGGCCGGGTTCGATTAAACGCTTTCCATCTCTGACCACGGGGAACCCCGCTGCATGCCGTGCAGCGGGGTTTTCTGCTTTTGGAAACAGGAATACACCTCGGCAACCCCCCGCCCAGCGGTTGCCCTACGGATGGCAAGCCACCCGTGCTAAAGTGCGAATTGAGAGAGAGTCTTGGGCCTTCTCCAGTAAATGAGTGCGGGCAGGAGTCAAGCTGTAGCCGGGGTGCGTCAGCAAGCGGTTCCCCCAAAACTCTACATTGCGGGGGACCGTCCGTCTATAACCCTAACAGATATTCTTGTATTTGCGCTCATCGTGGTTCTTGGCGCCGCTGCTTTCTTGTTTCAGCAACGTGCAATTGATTTTATCGGGGAGGACGTGTTCTACGCTGATTGCGCTCGCTCTCTCCTGGCACATGGGTTTTATGGCATCGACGGACGTCCGGAAATGAATCAGCCGCCGGGCCTGCCAGCACTACTCGCGACATTGTTCGCTCTCTTCGGCTATAGCTATACAATTTGTCTGCGCGCCATGGCTGTTCTTGAGGCGCTGGGATTCCTGGCCGCTTACGAACTCCTCCGGCGCCGCTTGCCGAAGCTTGTTGCTGCTGCCATCTGCATCGGGCTGATGTCCTCTCCGTTGTACTTCCGAATGGCTACACAAGGGGTTTGGCCTTGCTTCCCGGTTTTTTTCACCATGATGGCAGCACTGCTGGCCTTCGAAGAATACGAGAACGCCGCCACTTCCGCCTGGAGGCTCATTTGGGGACTCGTGCTGACGTTGACAATCGTAGCGTCGCTGATGATTGCTTCCGGGGCGATCGCACTGCTGGGCGGGACAATCGCGGTGATCGGTGTGACGTTTCTCAAAAACAGAGGGGTCGCTCTGGCCCAACTGCAAAGGTTGCTGCCGGTTCTTTTAGTTGGAATCGTGGCTCAGGGGCTGTGGATGCACCGCAAGCCCGCTCCCCTGGAATGGCCACTACCGGGTTATCCCGCTCCATACCTGCAGCAACTTGAAGTCAAGAATGGCAATTACCCGGAACTGGGGATGGCGACTCTGGGCGATATCCCGGCCAGGATGGGAGCGAACCTTTATGATCAATCAGACCTATTCATCCAGCTACTCCTGCGTCACGGGGTCAATCCCTCCAAGGTATGGATAATAGTTGTTCCAATTTTAGTCATTGCCATGGGGTGGACGTACGCCGTCTGGGAAACAGGAGGGGGCCTGCTCGAATGGTACTTTGCAGGTTACGAATTTATTTATCTGCTATGGCCTTGGCGTCTTGAGGAGAGGTTTGTTCTCCCCATTGCACCGCTGGCATGCTTCTATGCTTGGAAAGGCATCCAGGCGATGCACCTCCTCGCAACCACAAAGTCACGCGCGTTCGGGGCCGTCTGCTGTCCTTTGGGGTTACTTCTGGGCATTTCTGGTTGGCACTGGCTATACACACACAGGGCGACTCATGGCTATGGCCATTTCCCGGATGAGCTAATTGCGCCGATCTGGTGCGTTTTGGCTGTTTGCGCGGCCCGGATGGCATACACGGGGCGACCGCCTTCATTCTTGATCTCGAACTCCAGGACGGTACAGTGGCTTACGCGGCTACTCGGGTCGTGGCGAGTGAGTCCCTTGCGTTTCGCGCAGTATGCTGTTGGCGTAGTAGTCGTGATGTTGGTCGGTATTGGCGTTGCGATGCAAGTCGGCATAGCTCGCGAAAACGTCAGATTTCCATACCTACTCGCCGCCACGGATACTTCTCGCAACCCGATGGCGCTGGAAGTGGAGGGCGCGCAGTGGATTCGCTCCCACACCCCTATGGCTTCCATTATTATGGCGAGACACTTGCCAATCGTGTACCACTATGCCCAGAGGAAACTTGTATGGTTCGCTCCGATTTCCACTCCGGACGTTTTAATGCAAGGGATTGTCAGGCACAATGTTGACTACGTGGTCGTAATAAAACACGAAGATCCCTACTATCTGCCTGACGATGATTACTGTTTCGACCGACTGCTGGTGGAGCATGGTGACGCCTTTCATCTCGTGTTCCGAGACTCGAATTTGCGGATTTTCCAGGTCCAAAAGAATTCGGAGCGCCTCGCTCGGCCAGGAAATCCAGCAGCGCGCCTTGAGCACGGCCGCACGTTCCGTCACACAAAACTATTGAGGACAACATAATACAGTGACATCTTCGAGGCCCGCGGCCCCGCACAAAATGGGCATTTCCGCGCCCAGGGAGCGTCACTATATTCTGCGTTGCTCAAATAGCTTCCAGCCGAGGATCCAAACGTGAACGATGCATCATGCAACAACGGAAGCCCGCGCCCTCAACCGTAGCAACTTCGGCAGCTCCCGACCGCACAAGGCGGGCTGAGCGTAGCCGGACTATGCAATGCCCGCCACAGCTGGGCCTCGCTCGGCCTGTGGCTGTGAGTCGTACGTCAGGCGGTCATCCCGTGCAAAAGCGTAGCAAATGCATGCGCGCCCGCTATCGGGGCCGCTAATGGTCCACCTGCCGTCACGCATTGTTAGCGACAGTAGGGCTCGCTGCCGCCACCAATCATTGACGTCTTGTGGTCGTGCCATCCAGATCTTGCGTTCGTCACGCAACCTCGAGATATGCTGAAGCAGGTGTATGTACGTTTTTCGCGCCCGTTCACACACCATGTAATCAGGATGGGTGACAAAGTGGATCAGACCATGCCTTTCCATGATCAGCTCGATCTGTCGTTTCCAGAGCTCGATGGAATAATCATCCATGAAGTTAAGCAGCTGGTAATCCTGAATGACCGTCACGGGCAATTCGAGCATCTTGCCGATGAAGTAGGGCATCACGGTGCAGCAACCGCCCCGCTGCGGATCCAGATGAGCAACATTGGGAACTGACATGTCATACTGGAAATCGAGCACATCATACCAGTCTTGGTTGCGATACATCGCGCCCGACCGAAACCCTCGGGCGCCATACTCGCGCCCATAGCGGTTTATCTTCTCAGCGCGCCGGACAAACTCGTCCCAGTTTTGGAACAGGTCTCCATCGTGGTTGAGGTCGTGAACTCCTATCTCGAATCCTCGCTGCCGGATACTGTCCATAAGAGCTTGTGGAGCAGCGTACCGCTTCTCGGGGATGAATTGAAACGAAGCTTTGATCCCAAACCTTTCATTGGTTTCCATCAGCCAGGAACACACCTCGACGCCAGTTTTGGTCTCTACATCGTGCGTCATCATCAGACAGCTTGGCGCATCATTAGGCCAGAACCAGATGAACGGAAGCTCCGTTATTTTCTGTGTTTTCATTGACAGCATCACCAACTTCTCGAGCAAGTACTCGACTGTGCAATCGACTGGCCAATTCGGGAAAACTAATTCACGCCAGTCCCGCAGCCGAATCTTTTGCAGCTGCTTGCGAATGGGAACGGGTAAGAGGGGCCTCACGAGATAGTACGCCCTTCGAATGAGTGGATGGAGGTTTCCTGAACGATAGTGGATGCGCAAGTGAGCGCTATAGCGTTCGCAACGCAAATTGTTAATAACCTCTGTGGGACTAAAGGAAAGGTTCACCGTCGAGCCGGATATCCTTACACCTTGCATAGCGTCAAATAGATCGTCGCCAGCCCCCGCGGCACGAAAACCAAACGAACTCTTGCCATAGCACGTCACGTCCGGGCCAAATCGAAAATACCCCATATCCGTTGAGAGTTCCCCAGCCAAAGCGATTGTCACCAAGCGTTCTGGGCAGCGGTAGTGGTCGAGCAGCGCCTGGTTCAGTTTTGGCAATTCCGGATTCTGGCTATCCCGCATGATCTCCGTCCTCCCCGGTTTGTTCAGCGAAACTGCGAACACGGCGATGGTGCAAGCACTCCTTAGCCGAGCCGGATTTCCCAATTACTAAGGAAGGGCCCAACCTTCTAACCTCCTAAAACTGTGCGTTATTGCATTACCGGTTGGAGCGCGTTTCCCGGTAAGTCGCGGTTAAGTTCGGGAGTAGCAAGGGGGGGAGCGGAGGCCGCAAATGTAAGCGGGAATTCCCGCCATGAAAATTGCCGGGTTTGCTGACAACGTCGCCTCGGCAGCAGGGCGAGGCGCAGGTGGTCCCATTGGCGGGGCAATGGTGGCATACGGCGCGCAAGACCTGTGAGGTAACGCCCTAGCCGTTCGACAGTTAGCGACCGCAGCGTGAGACCCTTTGAGGGTGACGAGCTCCTGCTGGACATCGTCATCTCTTGGCGAAATTGCGGAACATAGGAAGGCAATGGCGCCAAACAGTCCTAGCACTCCGAGCAGCAGACCGCGGCGCCAATGGGTCCGCAGCGGACGGTAGTTGGCCACGATGTTCATGTTGCGACTGTGGAGCGAACCCAGAAGTCACACCGAAAACGCGGTTCCGCTAAAAGGGGGAGGCCCAGCTGATCTGCTCCGGGCAACAGAGCTACGTATACCACGAAACAAAAGCTCTTGGAAACAGGAAACCTATTTTAAAAGGGGACTGCCGCCGGAATTAAGACGGTGATCTCTTCCGCAGTGCAAAGTTTTGCACATTTGTGCAACTAATGTTGTTTTCTTGCCGGTAATTGGGACACTTGTTGTTACTGGTCATGGATGGGACACCATACTAGCCGACGTGTCTGTACAATAGCCTGCCGATGGTTGCCAGGGCTAAATCTGGTGCAGCTGAAACTATTTGCTTGGCCAGGCTCTTTTGCCAGCCGCTGGGATGCTTTGCGGGCTGATCTGGGTACACCCAATAAGTCAGTGGCGTTCCAACTGCGCCCCAGCGCTCCTTAAAAGCGATGAGCCCCAAATTGTCAGTATCAGAGCGGCCCATGTCAAGCTCCTCCAACCCGTTGTCCTTCGCCTCTTGAATCGTCTTCCAAAGCAGAAATGCCGTTCCGCCCAACTTGTTAAATGCTGCATTGCTGCCGCCATACTTGTAAATCATGGATTTCTTGTGGGAAAGCGTGAGGATACTGGCAACAGGCAAGCCATCCTTATACGCCGCACGGATCTTAAGATTTTTCCCAAATACGGCAATCAACCCCCGAAACCAGTCCAGGGGCTGTGGCGGCAACCCCTGGCGTCGACGGGTCATTACAAGAAGCTTGTAGAAATTCTGGAGCAAAGCCTCTGAGGTCCCTTCTTCGTACCTCAACGATTCCCGTTCCGCACGCCGAATCTTTTGACCACAATCTTTATGGAAGTTGTGAAACAATTCTTGGGCGCTTATAACCAGATCGAGGCGGTGAAAACAATACTTAAGACTCTTGACGAATTTTGTGTGGTCACTCGGCGCATAGTAAACCGGCCTGATCGCAATGTACTTCCATTTCTTTTCATCTACATATCGCTTCATGTGCAGAAGCATGTCATCCAGCCCAGCCGAGTTACTTACCAAGGGCTCGCAATGGTCGGAAAATGGCAGGGAAACGAAGCGTCGACCCGTCAACCAGCTCTTGATACGGCAGAAGACAAGCCCATTAGTCAGGGGGCTTCCAGGAGGACAAGTGGTAATCGCAACGGGCTCGTAATCGTATACACTACGCAACGCTCTGATCCAGTTTGTACTGTGGAAGACCGAAGCTCGGGGATGGCTCTCGATCAAGGATGCCCATCGCGGATCGGACAGCGGGTCAATTTCGTAAATGTTCGCTGCAGTAGCGCCGTCTACTTGTAGTGCGTGAGGAAGTGTTGCAGCGGTCCCGGCCCTGGCCGAGGCTCCTGAATCCGAGTTGCACCCGGTTTGGTCTCGCGTCTTCATCCTGCACAGTGTCTTCGCGACCGGTGTTGGGCTTCGACGGTCAACACCCGACACCCGGGGCGCGGTCGCGAGCGCAAGCGGGTCATCACCTCGGCCAGTCCGTGGAAAGTTGCCGAACGCGCGCCTGAGCATGGCCCGCACGCTCCGTCGATCGGAACTAGCTAGTCTCCGCGTGCCTTCGCCGCCGTTCTCCCGGCGGCTGGCGTCCCTTGCTGCAGCACAACGTCAGGCCGGCCAATGCTGCAATAGATGAACCCCGCTGCGGACATGGTTGCGGGGTCGTAGAGATTGCGGCCATCCACCATGATGGGATAGGCCAGGGCCGAGCGCAGCCGTTCCAAGTCGAGCGTGGAAAACTCCTCCCAGTCGGTTAAGATCAGTACCGCGTCGGCACCGGTTGCAGCTTCGTAAGCACTGGACAGATAGGTTACGCCAGCAGACGGCAACACGGCGCGTGCCCGCTCCGTGGCCGCTGGATCATAGGCCCGGATCTCACATCCCTCTTTGAGAAGGGATTCCACGACTGCGATCGCGGGCGACTCCCGCACGTCGTCGGTGCCCCCCTTGAACGCCAACCCGAGCACGGCCAGTTTCTTCCCCCGCAGGGTCCAGAGCACACCGCGCACCTTGCGCACAAAACGCTGTAGTTGGTCCTGGTTGATGCGCCTGACTTCTTCCAGCAACCGGAAGTCGTAACCGGATTCTTGCGCCACCGCCTGAAAGGCTTTCAGGTCTTTGGGGAAACACGAACCACCGTAGCCGATACCGGGGTAGAGAAACTTGCGGCCAATCCGCGAATCTGACCCGATGCCGTTACACACCTGCTGGATGTCGGCTCCCACGGCCTCGCAGAGAGTGGCCACCGCGTTGATGAAGGAAACCTTGGTCGCCAGGAAAGCGTTCGACGCGTGTTTGATCAGCTCCGCGCTCTTGGCACTGGTCACAATGAGGGGCGGTGGGATGCACGTGTCCAGGGGCCCCGGAATCGGCGTCTGGTTCTGATAATAGCGGCCGCTAGTCAGCGGCTCATAAATCTCCTGCAGCACCGCGGCGCTGCGCTGGTTGTCTACCCCCAGCACAATCCGGTCCGGATAGAGAAAGTCCCGCACTGCCGTGCCCTCGCGCAGAAATTCCGGATTGGAGGCCACATCAAACGATCCCGGTGGGGCGCCGTTGAGCAGCATAACTTTCCGGATCCAGTCGTGGGTGAAAACAGGGACCGTACTCTTTTCAATCACCACCTTGTAATCCCCGACCGTGCGTGCGATTTCGCGCGAAACGGCTTCCACGTAAGAGAGGTCGGCATCCCCCTGTTCCGTCGCCGGCGTTCCCACCGCAATGAAGATGGCCGTACTGGCAGCTATCGCGTCCCGCAGCGAATCGGAGAAGCGAAGGCGATGGCCACGATGCTTGGCGACGAGTTCAGGGAGGAATTCCTCGTGGATGGGGACTTCGCCCCGCTGAAGCACTTCAATTTTCGCCGCGTCGTTGTCCACCGAGAAGACCTCGTGTCCCAACTCCGCAAAACAGGCGGCTGCCACCAACCCAACGTACCCCGAACCGATGATCGCCAAACGCAAGGCGGCCCTCCGCAAGGCTCTTTCTTCGTCAATCTATATCACAACCGCGCCGACATCAAACAAAAGCAGTGGCCGTCATCCTTGCAAAACTGATTTCCCCGGAACGCATGGCGGGCGCCGCGCTCGGCAACCCGCATCGACGGGTCCTGTGCAAGTCTGCGTGAATTTGCCGCAATGCCGAGGTCCAATCCGGGCACGGCCTTGTTGGCAGAACCTGCAAATAATGTTCTGTCGAGTCGATGTCATTGTCTGCTTGAAGGCGAAGAAGGTTCAGTTCAGAAGCGACCCGATCCGCTAGACTCCTAAAAAACAGCCAGGCCCTCAACGCAAGCCACCTTCGGGTGGCTTTTTTTTTGGGCAGGCTGCAGGAAAAGGCAAAAAACGCCTGATTCGGCACGCTTCTGGGAAAGAATTTTGCCGTGGTCGCCGGCGGATTCTGAGCATAGAATTGGTCCCATCACGGAGGCTGGCGAAAGTGAGAAGAGCGCTCATTCTGTTATTGTTGGCTTGTCTGTTGTCAGCGGCTGTTCTGCTCCGCTCGCGCGGCCGCTGGCTACAGAAGAAACACAGGGTTACGCTGCAATGGCAAGCGCCTGTCCCACGCGCCGAAGGAAACGTCGTCGGTTACAACATCTACCGGAGCGATGAAGAAAACGGCCCTTCCGGATTGATTGCTGAGAAAGTCAACGCACTTACCTATATCGATTCCGCCGTGCAATCCGGACACACCTACCACTACCGGGTGACCAGCAGGGATGCCAAGGGACGGGAGAGCACGGCCGCCACGACCAAAGCGACTGTACCCTAATCCGGGGGAAGCATGCGGGAAGACGCGGGAACCGGCTAGAGGTCCGGAACCGGTTCGCTCTTGCCTGTTTCCAGCGAGCGATAGGCGGCGTCGAGTACCAGTTGATCGCGCCAACCCTCCTCTCCGGGCACGCAGAAATCGGCCTTGGTTTCGACGGCCGCGGCGAATGCGTCCACCTGGCGCGCATAGGCGAGGTCATTGGTTATTTCTTCGCTCTCTACAACTGCCCCACCACGGCGCAGTTCCAGGAATACGGGGCGTTCCACGCTCAAACCATCGTCCACCCGAAGCGTGCCGGTCTCGCCTATGAACTCCAGCGGAGTGCGATATTCCGTGCGCGTCGATACCAGCACCGTCGCAAGAGTCCTCTTGCGAAATTCCAGGGCCAGCATGGCAGCGGCTTCCACCTCGTCCGATGGTTGGTCCGGAGGCGCACAGGCATGGACACGCGCCACCTCGTCCTGCAACACGAACCGCAGGACGTCGATGCAATGCACTCCCACGTCCGCTATCGGACCGCCGCCTGCCATGCGCCTGTTCTTGATCCAGGTGCGCGGATGCTGAAGGCCGCGGTAGGAAAACTCCGAACGGGCGAAGACTGGATTCCCAATTTGTCCTCCGAGTAGCCGCTCGCGTAGTCGCGCAACGCTATCGGCAAACCGGAACACTTGGGCTACACCCAGCGGAAGTCCCGCCTGTCGCGCGGCTTCAACCATGGCCTGGCACTGGTGGGCGCCCATGGCCATTGGTTTTTCACAAAGCACCGGCTTGCCGCTTGCCAACGCGAGCAGCACATGTTCGAGATGGCAGGCATTCGGGCTGGCTACGAAGATGGCATCGACTTCCGGCGAGCGACAAAGCTCGGCCGGCGAATCGAATGCCAGGGGAATTCCGTATTGCCGTGCCGAAGCCCGCGCCCGCTCCGGTTCACGTCTCGAAAGCGCGGTGACGCGCGCATTCTTAGCCTGCTGGAAGCCAGGCATAAGGCGCTTCGCCGCATGCAAGCCGAATCCCAGAATGCCGAATCGAACCATGTGCGCATCCGCACCGATTCTAAAGACCACGTGCCAAAGGCACAATCCCAAGTCCGATTCGGCAACCGCGACCTAAGGCTTCTCTTCCTACGATCGGCCGATCCGCCCTACAGGCACCCGCTCCGGAAGCACCTCCAGGCATTCCCTCCCTCTAGCCCGCCCAGCACCACGCTCGATCTTGGTTTGTGACACAACGCGCCACCCAACCGCCGGTGGGTGTGGTCGTTACGCGCGGACATGTACTCATCCGCCTCTTGCCGCTGTCTCTTGGAATCCGGGAACGACACTCTTGGAATCTGGCTGCAATACCAGAGCGGGCTTAGGCTGCCGACTAGAGCTCCTAACTGAACCATGCAGGTTGCGCGTCTGGCCGAAAGACAAGCCCTTTTAGGAGATACCCGTGAAGAAGCGGTGCGTATTATTCGTCTTTCTTACTTTAGTAGCTTCCCTCCCCATCGCGGGGCAAACCAATACATCGTCGAACTACGGCACGTGGTGGGGCTGGAAACCCGCCGCCCTGAGCTCGCTTTCGCCGGCTAACGCCACTGCCGGCGGTGCGGGTCTTACGATAAAGGTCACGGGCCGCAATTTCTGCCGTAAGTGTGTCCTGCTGTGGAACGGCTCAAGCCGCCCGACGAAAATTATCAGCTCGACCAGCGCGACCGTCGCTATTTATGCAACCGACATCGCCAAGGCTGGTACGAGTTCCGTCATCATGCGCAATACGCTGAACGGGACGAAATCCAACTCATTGTGGCTTACTGTATCGGCGCCCCCGAGCCCCAGTCCTGTTGCCGTCAGCCTCGCCGTTTCCCCTACTGCGACCTCGCTGCAAACGGGGAAGTGCCAGCAATTCGCGGCCACGGTAAGCGGGACCACCAATACCAGCGTGATCTGGGCCGCAAGCGGCGGGGTTGTCTCGTCGACCGGCATGTACACCGCCCCCCCCACCACCGGAAGCTACGCGGTGACCGCCACCAGCATGGCAGACACCACCAAGTCAGCCTCCGCGGCGGTTACGGTTAGCGCTCCGGTTGCGGTGTCGATCTCGCCGTCCTCTACCTCCCTGCAGGCTGGCGGCACGCAGCAGTTCACCACCACAGTCAGTGGCACTACGAACACCGCCGTGACCTGGGCAGCAACGGGCGGGACGATTTCCGCGAGCGGCCTATACACTGCGCCTGCCAGCGCCAGCACATATACGGTGACGGCAACGAGTGCTGCGGATACCACCAAGTCGGCTTCTGCCAGCGTGACCGTTGCGGCACCAGTGGTGATCTCGGTATCCCCGACATCTGCCTCGGTCCAGGCCGGCGGCACCCAGCAGTTCTCCGCCACGGTCAGCGGAACCACGAACACCGCCGTAACCTGGGCAGCGACGGGCGGGACGGTTTCCACCAGCGGCCTCTACACCGCGCCTGCAAGCGCAGGCACGTATACGGTGAAGGCAACGAGCGCCGCCGATGCGACCAAGTCGGCTTCCGCCGCCGTTACGGTCAGCGTGCCGGTTGCGATGTCGATCTCACCTGCCTCCACGTCGTTGCAAACGGGCGGAACCCAGCAGTTCTCGGCCACCGTCAGCGGAACCGCGAACACCGCCGTAACCTGGGCGGCGACGGGCGGGACGGTTTCCACCAGCGGCCTCTACACCGCGCCTGCAAGCGCAGGCACGTATACGGTGAAGGCAACGAGCGCCGCCGATGCGACCAAGTCGGCTTCCGCCGCCGTGACCGTCGCGGCGCCAGTGGCGGTCTCGGTGTCGCCCACCTCGGCGTCGCTCCAGACCGGCGGCACGCAGCAGTTCTCGGCGACCGTCACGGGAACCAGCAATACTGCTGTGACCTGGTCAGCCACGGCCGGCAGCATTTCTCCCACTGGCCTTTATACTGCCCCCAGCACTGCAGGGAGTTATACCGTGACCGCGACCAGTGCCGCCGCTACGACCAAGTCGGCGTCGGCCACGGTCACCGTCAGTGCGCCGCTGGCAGTGTCAATCTCGCCGGTTTCACCTTCGCTGCTGGCCGGCGGTTCGCAGCAGTTCACCGCTAGCGTCACTGGGTCTACCAACACGAGCGTGACTTGGTCGACGACCGGTGGCATGGTGTCGGCCAGCGGCCTGTATACGGCCCCGACAACGAGCGGGACGTATACCGTAACCGCCACCAGCGCGGCCGATACCACCAGGTCGGCGTCCGCCACGGTGACTGTCTCGGCGCCAGTGGCGGTCTCAATGTCGCCCACCTCGGCGTCGCTGCAGACAGGCGGCACGCAGCAGTTCTCGGCCACCGTTACCGGGACCACGAACACGGCTGTGACGTGGTCGGCTACGGGCGGAGCCGTTTCGGTCAGCGGCCTGTACACCGCGCCTGCGAGCGCAGGCACGTACATGGTGAAGGCCACCAGCGTGGCCGATACCACCAAGTCGGCTTCCGCCAGCGTGGCCGTCTCGGCGCCGGTGGTGATTTCGATATCGCCAGCATCCGCATCGATCCAGACCGGCGGGACTTGGCAGTTCTCCGCGACCGTGACCGGCACCAGCAATACTGCGGTGACCTGGTCGGCCACGGGGGGAAGCGTGTCTTCGGCTGGGTTGTACACCGCTCCCGGCACCGCTGGCACCTACGCGGTGAAGGCAACCAGCGCGGCCGCTACCACCAAGTCGGCCTCGGCCACCGTCACGGTGACGGCACCTGCCCCAGTAGTCTCGATATCCGTTTCGCCTGTATCGGCCAGCCTGACGGCCGGTGGGACCCAGCAATTCACCGCCAGCGTCAGCGGCTCCAGCAACACCGCGGTCACCTGGTCAGCTACCGGGGGAAGCGTTTCCTCCAGCGGCCTCTACACCGCGCCCACCACCGCCGGGACTTATACGGTAAAGGCGACCAGCGTGGCCGACACCACCAAGTCGGCTTCGGCCGCGGTAACCGTCACGGCGCCGCCATCGGGCGGACTTACCCACGGGCCGCTGGTGGCCTCGACCACCAACCGCCACTGGTTCGTGGACACCACGGGCAAGGCGGTGGCGCTGTCAGGTTCGCACACTTGGAACAATTTCCAGGACCTGTCGCAGGCCTCGCCGCCATCGCCCGCGCTCGATTACACCGCCTACGTCAGCTTCCTGAAGGCCCACGGGCACAATGTCACCATCCTGTGGCGCAAGGACCTGCCCACCTACTGCAACTGGGGAGCGGGCGGGACCTGGAACGACGCTACCTGGCCGTGGCCGCGCAATGGCGCGGGAACGGCCAGCGATGGGCTGCCCAAGTTCGACCTGTCGCAGTTCAATCAAGCCTACTTCGACCGCTTGCGGGCGCGCACGATCGCCCTGCAGCAGGCCGGCATCTATGCCATCGTGCAACTGTTCGATGGCTTGCAACTGCTCGACAACCGCTGCGGGAATGACGGCTATCCCTTCACCGGCGCGAACAACATCAATGGCGTGGATGACGGTGGCGGAACCGGCTCCATGACCATGTCCGGCACCAACGCCATCACCAACGTCCAGGATGCCTATGTACAGAAGACCATCGACAGCTTGAATGACCTGGACAACGTCATCTGGGAAGCGTCGGAAGAAGCGCCCAGCAACTCGACCTGGTGGCAGAGCCACATGATCTCGCTGCTCCACAGCTACGAGGCCGGGAAGCCTGCCAAGCATCCGGTGCTTTACCCAATGCTCACGGGAGGGTCGGACTCTACGCTGTTCGGCAGCGCGGCCGAGGCGGTTGCTCCGGCTGCGAAACCTGCTCCCACGAATAACCAGGGCAAGGTCATCATCGAAGACAGCGACCACAACTACTTCGGGATGTGGAACGACTCGGCGCAGGTGAACCGCAACTATTTCTGGGAGAGCTTCAGCAACGGCGCGTCCACCATCTTCATGGACCCGTATGAGATCTACTGGACCTCGGGCAACCGCAACCTGTGCGGCAGCCCCACGAACGGGGTTTGCAGCTCGCCCGACCCGCGCTGGGATAACCTGCGCAACAACCTGGGTTACATCGTGAGCTACGGCAACCGGATGAACCTGCTGGCCATGACTCCGCAGCCCAGCCTGTCCTCAACCGGCTATGCCCTGGCCAATGCCTCGGCCGCAGGCGAGTACCTGGTGTATGCGCCCAATGGCGGCAGCTTCACGGTCAACCTGGCGGCAACCTCCGGGACGCTCTCCATCGAGTGGTTCAATCCGTCGAGTGGCGCCACCACCTCCGGCGGGACGGTTCCCGCCGGCGCAACCACATCGTTCGTCCCGCTCTTCAGCGGCGACGCCGTGCTCTACCTGAAATCGGTCGCGAGCAGCGCCGTGTCGGTGACCATTTCGCCGAGCAGCAGCACCATGCCGACGGGTGGAACCTTGCAGTTCACGGCCACAGTCAGTGGCAGCAGCAACACCTCTGTAACCTGGACAGCTACGGCCGGCGCGGTTTCGGCAGGGGGCCTGTATACCGCCCCGGCAACCAGTGGGATGTATACCGTAACCGCCACCAGCGTTGCCGACTCCACCCAGTCGGCGTCAGCCACGGTTAGCGTCGGTGCCACGGTCGCGGTTTCGATTTCGCCGGGTTCGGCTTCGCTGCTGACCAGCGGTTCGCGGCAGTTTACCGCTACCGTCAGCGGAACCTCCAACACCGGCGTGACCTGGTCGGCAACTAGCGGCACGGTCGCCTCCAGCGGCCTCTACACCGCCCCAAACACGGCCGGCAGCTATACTGTAACCGCCACCAGCGTAGCCGATCCAACCAAGTCAGCCTCGGCCACTGTAACCGTCAGCGCCCCCATCCAGCACACCGTTACCCTCACGTGGACGGCGAGCACTTCGGCGGTGGCCGGCTACAACGTGTATCGCGGGACCGTCTCGGGCGGACCGTACACCCAGATCAACACCGTGCTGGACGCCGCGGCCAACTACGTGGACAACACCGTCCAGTCCGGCCAGACGTACTATTACGTCACGACGGCGGTAAGCACTGCAGGTGTTGAAAGCGCATATTCGAACCAAGTTGCAGCGGCGGTGCCGTCACCCTAAGAACATAAGAACAGACGACACCGTTTAGACAAGATAAGCCACCCCAAGGGTGGCTTCTTGGTTGAAAGGTTTAACAAAACCTGTCTTGAGGCGGTAACCTGCGGCTCTGGCAAGAGATTCTTGCATGCCTTAGTCGGCCCACTCCTCACTTCGATCACCTGTTCCGGCTTAGAATCTGAGCTCTGCTATCGAACGATTAGCGGTCTGGAACTGGAACCCGGTCCGGAAATCTCATGCCACAAAACTGAAAAAGTTTGCATAGACCCTTTGTCCCACAGGATCTCTTCCGCATCACCAGGCGCACGCGCCAAGTCTTTGTCACGGCGGGTCTTCCGCTCCCTCGCAAGGGTTGGCAAGACGGCTGTGGCATTGCGATTGCACTCATTCCCTTTTCTTCAGCCGCCAACTCCCAAGTCTCCCGGAGCGGTATGCAGCGAGTGTGCCTTTGGGCGATCACGATCTTATGCGCCTTTGCGATCGGATCGCAGAGCTGGGCCCAGGTTTCAGTCTGGACCCAGCACAACGACAACAGCCGCACCGGGCAGAACGTCAACGAGACTAATCTCACACCGGCGATCGTCAGCACGCAGTTCGGGCGTCTGTTCTCGCAATCAGTTGACGGGCAGATCTACGCGCAACCGCTGTATCTCCCCAACGTCAACATTCCCGGGCAGGGGACGCACAACGTCGTCTATGTAGCCACCGAACACGACAGCGTGTACGCGTTCGATGCCGACACTCCCAGCAGCTTGCCGCTGTGGCAGGTGAGTTTCATCAATCCTGCCGCCGGGATCAACACCGTGTCCACGTCCGATGTGGGCAGCAGCGATAT
Organism: uncultured Acidobacteriota bacterium; assembly: GCA_963704285.1. Lineage (GTDB taxonomy): Bacteria > Acidobacteriota > Terriglobia > Terriglobales > Acidobacteriaceae > JAHFUA01. The sequence goes on from OY969886.1 coordinate 1,155,116, forward strand.
TTCACCGGAATACGGCATCACCGGCACCCCGGTCATTGACACCCAGAGCGGCACGCTGTACGCGGTGGCGAACACCAACGAGAGCGGCAACATTGTCTATCGCCTGCACGCATTGGACGTCACCAGCGGCGCGGAAAAGTTCGCGGGACCGGTGCTGATCCAGGCTTCGGTCCTTGGAATCGGTGATGGCAGCGTAGGCGGGATGATTTCTTTCAATGCCGTACGGCATCTGCAGCGGCCGGGCCTCCTGCTGATGAACGGGATCGTCTACATCGGGTTCGGGTCGCACAGCGACATCGATCCTTATCACGGTTGGTTGCTGGCCTATGACGCGCACACCCTGCAGCAGGTGGGGGTCTACAACGCCACTGCGAACGGTAGCCGCGGCGCGATCTGGCAGGCTGGGGCGGGGCTGGCGGGCGATACGCTGGGGAATGTTTATTTCTCGACAGGAAACGGCACATTCGACGCAACTTCCTCGAACCCTGCCGATTTCGGCGACAGCATCCTGAAGATCGGGCTCGGCGGCGGCAATTTCTCGGTGGCCGACTACTTCACTCCCTACAACCAGGCAGCCTTGGCAACCGCGGATGCGGATCTGGGTTCCGGCGGCGTCCTGTTGCTCCCCGATCAACCGGGCCTGTTTCCCCATCTGCTGGTGCAGGCCGGCGAACCAGGCACCATCTACCTGCTGAACCGCGACAGCCTGGGCCACTACAACAGTGCCGGCAACGGCGATCCGCAGATCGTGCAGGAACTGCAGAACGCCCTGGGCTCGGGCAACAACAACGCCGAATTCGGCATGCCGGCGTACTGGAACAACAATGTGTATTTCTGGAGCTCGAGCGATGTTCTGAAGGCCTATAGCCTCACCAACGGGCTGCTATCACCTTCGCCGACATCGAACGGCACCATCAGCGCGGGGGTGCAGTGCGGGCCGACGCCCTCGATTTCCGCCAACGGCACCTCCAACGGGATCGTCTGGGCACTGCAGACCGACGCCGTAAGCACCAACGGTCCGGCCGTGCTCTACGCTTTCGACGCGACCAACGTCGCCAATGTGCTGTACAGCAGTGCCACTAATGCCGCGCGCGACAATCCCGGCGCCGCCGTGAAGTTTACGGTGCCGACGGTTGCTAACGGCAAGGTCTATGTGGGCACGCAAAACCAGCTCAGCGTTTTCGCGCTGACGTACAGCATCTCGGGCACCATCACGCCTTCGGCGGGCGGCGCCGGAGCCACGGTGACGCTGAGCGGCGCCGCCAGCGCGACCACCAGTGCGGATGCCTCCGGCAACTACACCTTTAGCGGGCTTGCCAACGGGGTTTACACGGTCACCCCCAGCGAATCGGGGTTTGGTTTCAGCCCAGCCGGCCAGACCGTCGCCGTCAACGGCGCCAACTTGCTGGGCGTCAACTTCGCCGCGAGCCCGTTATCGACCTGGAGCATCTCGGGAACGATCACGAATGGCAGCCTCGCCACCGTGACGCTGGGCGGTGCCGCCAGCGCGAGTGTGACGGCGGATGCCTCCGGCAACTACAGCTTCAGCGGGCTCGTCAACGGGGCTTACACGGTGACGCCCAGCAAACCGGGGTTCAGCTTCACCCCCTCGAGCCAGCCCATCACGGTGAACGGGGCCAACGTGACAGGCGTGAACTTCAGTGCGCAGACGGGCTGGTCGGTAGTGTACGTCGACAGCCAGGAAACGGTGGGCGAGAACGGCGCGGGCGTGAACGCCATTGACGGCAACCCCGCGAGCAAATGGGTCACGCAGTGGTCCCCGACCAGCACTCCATTGCCGCACGAGATCCAGATCAACCTGGGGGCATCCTATAACCTGACCGCCTTCCAGTACCTGGCGCGGCAGGATGGATGCGCCAAGGGCTGGATCAAGGACTATGAGTTCTACGTCAGCACGGACGGGGTGCACTGGGGCACGCCGGTAGCCAGCGGCACCTTCAACTACGGGAACCTGAGCACGGGGTGTCCGGGAACGGCGGGCGTGCCGGGAGTGATGGAGATCGCCTTCGCGGCCACAACCGGGCAGTACATCCGCCTGCGGGCGTTCTCGGAGATCCACGGCAACCCCTGGACGGTCGTGGCTGAACTGAACGTGCTGGGCACGGCCGACGCCAACGCTCCGCCGCCCTCGCTGGCGCAGGTGACGGTGAATCCGTCGATCGTGGTGGGGGGCACGAGCGCCCAGGGCAGGGTGAGCTTGAGCGGGCCGGCGCCGTTGGGTGGAGCGGTAGTGAACCTGTCGAGTAGCGACCCGTCGGCCACGGTGCCGGCGAGTGTGACCGTCCCGGCTAACTCCACCAGCGCCAACTTCACGATCAGCACCTCGGCCGTAGGAACCCCGACGCCGCTCAACATCTCGGGCTCCTACAACGGCAGCGCGCAGGCGGCGTTCACGGTCAACCCCGGCACCGTCATCTCGCCGACGGGCTGGTCGGTGGTGTACGTGGACAGCCAGGAGACGGCGCGCGAGAACGGCGCGGGCGTGAACGCCATTGACGGCAACCCCGCGAGCAAATGGGTCACGCAGTGGTCCCCGAGCAGCGCTCCATTGCCGCACGAGATCCAGATCAACCTGGGGGCGTCCTACAACCTGACCGCCTTCCAGTACCTGGCGCGGCAGGATGGATGCGCCAACGGCTGGATCAAGCAGTACGAGTTCTACGTCAGCACGGACGGGGTGCACTGGGGCACGCCGGTAGCCAGCGGCAACTTCGACTACAGCAATCTGAGCACGAGTTGTCCGGGAACGGCGGGCGTGCCGGGAGTGATGGAGATCGCCTTCGCGGCCACAACCGGGCAGTACATCCGCCTGCGGGCGTTCTCGGAGATCCACGGCAACCCCTGGACGGTCGTGGCTGAACTGAACGTGCTGGGCACGGCCGACGCCAACGCTCCGCCGCCCTCGCTGGCGCAGGTGACGGTGAATCCGTCGATCGTGGTGGGGGGCACGAGCGCCCAGGGCAGGGTGAGGTTGAGCGGGCCGGCGCCGTTGGGTGGAGCGGTAGTGAACCTGTCGAGCAGCGACCCGTCGGCCACGGTGCCGGCGAGTGTGACCGTCCCGGCTAACTCCACCAGCGCCAACTTCACGATCAGCACCTCGGCCGTAGGAACCCCGACGCCGCTCAACATCTCGGGCTCCTACAACGGCAGCGCGCAGGCGGCGTTCACGGTCAACCCCGGCACCGTCATCTCGCCGACGGGCTGGTCGGTGGTGTACGTGGACAGCCAGGAGACGGCGCGCGAGAACGGCGCGGGCGTGAACGCCATTGACGGCAACCCCGCGAGCAAATGGGTCACGCAGTGGTCCCCGAGCAGCGCTCCATTGCCGCATGAGATCCAGATCCACCTGGGGGCGTCCTACAACCTGACCGCCTTCCAGTACCTGGCGCGGCAGGATGGATGCGCCAACGGCTGGATCAAGGACTATGAGTTCTACGTCAGCACGGACGGGGTGAACTGGGGCACACCGGTAGCCAGCGGCACCTTCAACTACGGGAACCTGAGCACGGGGTGTCCGGGAACGGCGGGCGTGCCGGGGCCACTGCAGGTCGCCTTCCCGGCAACCACGGGCCAGTACATCCGGCTGCGCGCCCTGTCGGAGATCAATGGCAAGCCGTACACGGCAGTAGCCGAGATCGGCATGCTGAGCGTTCCGGACATCCTTCCGGCCGCGCCTGTGCTGGTTCAGCACGTCAGTGGCTCGAGTACCCGCAACAACGGCTTTTCCGATCCCTTCTGCTACGACTACCAGCTTCCGGGTTTGACTACCGCCGGAAACTCCGTGGTGGTCGGATTCACCTTCATGAACAACCCAACGCCCGCCGTAACGGATGACAAGGGTGACATCTACACCATTGAGGAAACCCATTTTGACAATGCGGATGGTCAATCGGTAGGCATAGCCGCGGCATTCCACGTCGCTGCCGGGGCTCGAGTCATCTCCTTGTGCTTCAGCTCCGATCCCGGGGGCTTCGTCCAGCCGATGGCGACCGAATTCGCCAATGTAACCGGGGTTGACGGCCCAGGAACGGGGAACCACGGCACCGGCGCGTCGGTGACGGCGGGAAATTTGACGCCGACCGTGAGCGGTGATCTGGTGTACCAGGTGGTCGCGAGTCTTTCGCGGAATCAGTCGAGCTTCACCGCGGGCGCACAGGGCAACCTCACGTGGAATCTTCTGAGCGCCGATCTGATGGATGGATGGGCGGGACAATACGGCGTCTACAATTCGACCAGCGCCCTCAATCCCACGATGACAATGGGAACGAGCCAAAAGTGGGTGTCGGCAGCCATCCTGTTGAAATCAGGAAACTCTGGCAGCGTTCCCTCGGGAATGCGGATCGTCCACCTCGTACACGAGAACATTCCGAAGCACACTTCATCCGGGGGTACCGGGAATCCATTTCCCAATCCGCTTTCGCTTCAGTTGCCATGTTCCGGCAATCTTCTGGTGGCGATGATTGGAGGCGGGAACAACTCCGAGACGGTCACCCGCATAACCGACACCAGCAACAATACCTGGAGTCAGGCTGGATCAACCCAGGTGATAGCCGGCAACGATACCGTCCAGGCCTTTTATGCCGGGAGCGCCACACCCTCCAGCAACCTCGGTCTCACGCTCAATTGGACTGGGGGCGACGGAGACTTCACGATCTTCTTCTATGACGTGACCGGGGCTGCTGCCTCGCCCCTCGATACCACGGCCGGGAGCACCGGCACTCAATCGATAGCGGGCAATCTGACGATGCCCTTCACCATCACTCCCGCTACTCCGCATGAGATCATCTTCGCGGAAGTGATCTGGGACTTCAATACGGCCACTGGACTGAATGGGCAGCTCTTCGACACGAACACCTTCTCCGGAGAGGATTTGAGCGGGCCGGAACCTGTGGACGAAAACAACGGTTGGGGTCATGTCATCACAACCACTACGGGACCCGTAGGATTCACATGGCAACCATTGTCTGGCAGCCTTCCGGTTGGCCCCTGGGCGGGAATGGCAGCAGCCTTTAAGGCAGCGAATTAGCGCCACCCACCTCCGCCGATAGCACGGAGGAAGAACTTCAAGGTGCCGGCGGTCGTCGGCCCAAAACAAGAAACGAACTGTCATCCTGAGCAACCGAGGTTGAGGCGCTTAGCCCAAGTTCGTCGCGAGAGCGCGGGTTCGAGCTTTTTTCGGGTCTTGCCGGTGCAGAAGCCCTTACGGCTGAGCGCAAGCATTGGCGAAGCACGATGTAGTGCAGACCTACCCTCTTGACCGCTAGCGACAGCGTGGCAAGATGCGCGCAGCATGTTTCTGCGCGCATCAGCGCACCAAGGACGGCAAAGCGCACACCTACTGGACGCTGGTGGAAACCGTGCGCACGCCCGATGGGCCGCGGCAACGGACGCTGTGCTATCTGGGAGAGCTCAACGGCTCGGCGCAGGCGCTCTGGCTGAAGACCATCGAAGTCTTCAACGCACAAGGCGAGAGCCGCCAGTTGAAGTTGTTTCCCGCCGACGCACCGGTGCCGGAAGACGATCCCAACGTCGCGCGGGTGCTGTTGGATCGGGTGCGGGTGGAGCGCACGCGGCGTTTCGGGGAGTGCTTTCTCGGTTGGGAGTTGTGGCGTCGCCTGCCACTGGACGGTTTCTGGGAGGCGCTGCTGGACCGGCCCGAAGATGAGGCCGACGTGCCCTGGTCGCGCGTGGCCGCTCTGTTGGCCATCAAAAAAGAACAGGACACCGATGCTTTTTGTTTCCAGGAAGTCTACGATGAGATGAAACAACTCGCGCGGCACACGCTTTCTGGCTATAAAGAGGTAGAACAATATAAGTATGTGACCGACGACGATAGCTTCCCTCAAGCGACGTACATCAAAAGAAATATTCCCCTCTTACTCTCCGGAACCATCATGGAGGACGAGGAGGGTGTTGGACTTGGACTTTATACGCAAATCCGTTTCGGACAGAGAAATCTTTACCTCTGCAAGTTCCACGGCATGTCGCGCCCCGTCGACAAGCTCGATGATCCGGAGAGGCTCCGCCAATCTCAGAGACTCGTCAATTTTTTCAAAGATAAGGACAGCTCAAAGATCATCGGCGGCGATTTCAATGTTTTTCCGGAAACGAAGAGCGTACGCATGTTCCAAGAAAATAGCTATAAGGATCTCATCAAGGAATTCAACATAGCAACGACCCGGAATCAGCTTTCCTGGGAAACGTATCCAGACAATAAGCAATATTACTCAGATTATGTTTTCGTAAGCCCGGACATAAAGATCAAGAACTTTTCGGTGCCTAACATCGAAATATCCAATTACCTTCGTCTTATTCTAGAAATTTAATAAAGGGATTTTTGGAGGATTCTCCCTCCAACTTTTGTTCACTGCGTCCACGTCATCGGATGACGCACGACGTTCGAGCAATAGCTTCTCAAGTTCCTCAACTTCAGTTCGGACCCCGCCGCGCGCTTGCCACCATCGGTCGGGATCGAATACCAAGTAGCGCGCGGAGCGAACCGTGACTCTCGTCTGGTGGCCCTTCATGGAACGATGAAGCACTCGGCGGAGACGTTGCGAGTGATCCGAAGTGCTCACCACCACGACTGAGCGGAACCGGTGCTGGTCGCACCAGTCGGCAAGCGCTGGACCTTCGTCCTCGGTTCCGGTTACATATCTCGGGATGTGGTCGATGGTGTCGACGCCAAGCGCCCTGAGTTGTCGAACGGATCGTGCGGCCGCGTCTTCGTAGGGGATCCCGCGGCGGATGAACTCTTGGCCCACCATGGTGTCCGGAGGGTCGGCGAAAACTGCGACTCGCGTGGCCACACCGCTGTGAACAAGGTCGGCGGCTTCGAGCACCCCGGCGCCGTCGGCATCAACCGCCACGACGATGACGTCGGCGGGTTCGACGCGCTCATCGACAACGAGCGCCCATCCAGCCGCCCGCAGAATCGGTCGGTGAATGGCGGGTATACCAATGCTGGCAGCGCCCAACAGCACGACCACGAACACGATCCCAGCCCATCGCTGCCGACGAGCGATCATGTTCTGCATGATACATGATATCTGATGGCGGGTTAGAGACGAGATAGAACTCGCTTGATCTCTCCATCCTGGTGACGGAATGCGGTCGAATGAGATCCATCGAAATCATCCCCAGGTGTTTCCCTGGAAATGATTCCAGGCCTCCGCTCAAGCCCGGCATCGATTCTCGGGAACCAACTCGTTTGACCGGGTCTAGGGCGGATGTAATTGTTTAGGGTCTTGGTGCCTTTCGGATGAAAGTGTTCGATAAGAACCGGGAACCAAGTACTGGGAGCCGAATACCTGAGGATCAGGCTGAGACCTTACGAGCAATTCTCATGCCAGCTAAAGAGGTGTAAGTTAAAGAATTGCTTGACCGTATCTGCGAGAAGATGCAAGCGGTTGCACAAGAGGGAAAATTCCTGCAGGTATGCGATGGTGGGTGGCGGAGGTTCGCCAGCGTGTGCTCGCGCTCCGGGGGGATCCAGGCTAGTACGATTTGAGTGCGGGGCGGATGCTGAGGTCCGTTACCTCGGCCGTGCGCGGCAGGATAACTACGCTCAAAACAACGGAGGCGAGATCCTCCGGTTGCAACAAGAGCTCCGGCTTGTACTCCTTACCGTCCTTCTTATACATCGCTTCCATCCGCGGCGTGGCGACGCGCCCGGGATGGACGCTGAGCACGCGTATGCCGTGGTCGTTGACCTCGGCACGCAGAGCATCTGTCACCGCCTTCAGGGCGTGCTGGGTGGCGGAGAATTGGCCGACATTGGGGCGAGACGACAGTCCGACGCTCGAGTTGATAACGACGATGTGTCCTCGCCCCTTCTTCAGCAACGGCAGCAGCAACTGTATCAGGCGGAAATTTCCGCGAACGTTGGCCCGGTAGAGCTTGTCGAAGGTTTCGACCGGGGCAGACTCGACGCTGCCATGGGCGATCTCGCCGGCGCACAAGACCAGAACATTTACCTGTCCGAAACGCCGCTGCAGTTCCTCCTGGAGGGCGTCCATCTGCTCATCCGAGACCAGGTCGGCGGGTAGCACCACCGCGGGCGGCGCACCATGGGCGAGGGTGGCGGCCGTCGCCTCCAGTTTTTGCTTGGTGCGTCCCACCAGGCACACCGTCGCCCCCTGCGACCCCAAGGCTTGTGCAATCGCCTTCCCGATCCCGCTTCCTGCTCCCGTGACCACCGCGAACTGGCCCGACAACGTTCCCATGATCCGAGTTCGCCTTCCTTCGCCGTTCTAACGCCCGGCGGACGCATTCGCTGCCGCTGTGGGTCTGGGTGTTTGTAACAGTTCCAGCAGCGACTGCACAATGGATTCTGTATCCAAGCCGTGTTGCTTCTGCATGTACTCCTGCGTGCCGATGTGGGGGGAAAAGGCGGAAAGCAGACCGATACGCCGGAAGGGCACGCGCGCTTCCAGGCTTTCGGCCAGTACCTCAGCCACCGCGCTACCCAGGCCACCGACGACACTATGCTCTTCCAGGGTAGCGACGGCCCCGGTCTCGCGCGCCGCCGACAATACGGCCGCGTTGTCCAGCGGCTTCAACGTATGCATGCTAAGAACCCGCGCCTGGATGTGCCGGGCGGCCAGCGCCTCGGCGACCTTGGTCGCGGTCTGCAGGAAACTGCCGGTCGAGATCAAAGTAATATCCCCGCCATCCCGCAGCCGGATGGCCTTGCCAATCTCAAATTCAATCTCCCCTGGGTGGACTGCCGGCTCGCCCGCCTTGCCCAGCCGCAGATAACAAGGCCCGGGATGGTTCACCACGGCGCGGGTCGCATGCCGCGCCTCCAGCGGGTCGCCGGGCGCGATCACGACGATCCCCGGCAGGGTGCGCATAATCCCCAGATCCTCGGTCGCGTGGTGGGTGACGCCCATGGCGCCGTAGGCGAAACCGCCGCCGATGGCCACGATTTTTACGTTGGCCTTGTGGTAGCACACGTCATTGCGGATATGCTCCAGGCAGCGCAGAGTGGGGAAGTTCGCGATCGAGTAAGTGAAGACGATCTTACCGCTCATCGCCATCCCCGCCGCCATGCCGGTCATGTTCTGCTCGGCCACGCCGGCATTCACGAATTGCAGGGGCAGCTCCTGCATGAAGGGCTCGACCACGGAAAACCCCAGGTCACCCGTCATGAAGACGATGCGCGGGTTCTGCTTGGCTATTTCGAACAACTCTTTGAGGAATGCGGTTCTCATCGGTTCCGCTCCAGTTCCGCCATGGCGGTGTCAAAATCCTGCCCGCGAGGCGCGCGGTAATGCCACAGCAGCTTGTCTTCCATGTAGCTGACGCCCTTGCCCTTGACGGTATGCCCCACGATGCAACTGGGGCGCCCGGCCTGGAACGGGACCTCGGTCAGCGCTTTCTCGAGGGCAGCCAGGTCGTGGCCGTCGATCTCGCGCGTGCCCCAACCGAAGGCCCGCCACTTCTCGGCCAGCGGCTCCAGGTTGATCACGTCCTCGACACGCCCCAGACTCTGAATCTTGTTGTAGTCCACCATGACCACCAAGTTGTCGAGCTTGTGCTGAGGCGCGAACAGCGCCGGTTCCCACACCGACCCTTCGTCGCATTCGCCGTCGCTCAGTATGCAGAAGATGCGGTGCGACTTGCCGTCGCGCTTAGCGGCCAGGGCCATGCCGGTCGCGACCGGCAGACCGTGGCCCAGAGAGCCGGCCGAGATCTCGACCCCGGGGATGTTGTGCATGGTGTGTCCCGCGAAGGGCGATCCGTTCTGGTAAAAGGTGTCGAGCTCAGAAACCGGAAAGTAGCCACACTCAGCCAGCACGGCATAGAGCGCAGCACACCCGTGGCCCTTGCTCAGGATGAAGCGGTCCCGGTCTTCCCACCGCGGCTGTTGGGCGTCATAGCGCAGCACCTTGGCGTACAGCACCGCCAGCATGTCGGCCATCGACAAGGACGACCCGATGTGAGAAGCGTTCGCCCGGGACGTCATCATGACGCAATGCTTGCGGATGCGATATGCGAGCTCGGCGACAGCGATGGTCGGTCGTTGCTCCATTTCTTGCCCCCTTTTCCCTTCTTGCCTCGACAGGCTACCTATGTCCCCAAATCCCGGAGGAACTGCACGTCGGCCATACGGCGGGCGATCGCATCCAGCAGTTGCGCCGCCGGAGCACCATCAGCAACACGATGGTCGAACGTAAGACTGAGCACGCATGTAGCCGCGGGTACGATCGCTCCACCTTCCACCACCGGTCGTTCCGCGATCCGTCCGATACCCAGGATCGAGGACTGCGGCGGGTTCAGGATGGGCGTGAAAGCGTCCACGCCGTAAGCGCCAAGATTCGAAATGCTGGCGGTGCCTCCGGTGACATCGCCAGGCCGCAGCTTGCCTGCCAGCGCGCGGCTGCTCAACTCGCGGACTGCGGCGGCAACCTCGCTCAGCGGTTCCCGGTCAGCGTGATGCACCACCGGCACCATCAGCCCCCGGGGGACAGCGACGGCAAAGCCGATGTGCACCTCGTCGAGCATCAGGATGACGTTGTTCTCGATGGTGGAATTGAACACCGGGTGCTCACGCAGAGCCCCGGCGAAGATTTTCGCGAACAGCGCGTCATAGGGCACTTCCATGCCCAGGACTTTTTCCAGACCTTGGCGTGCCGCCACTACCGCCCCAGCACGTACTTCCCGGGTGATGGTGAGCGAAGCCGCTGTCGAAAGGCTGTAGCGCAGCCGTTCGGCGATCGTGCCGCGCATCCCCACCAGGGGCACGCGCTCCTTGACCTTGCTGGGGATGCCAGTCGCCACCGGCGGTCGCGTCGCGGTCTTTTCCGCGACTGCGGCCAGCACATCCGCCTCCACGATGCGTCCACCCGGGCCGCTGCCGCTCAGGCGCGTGAGATCGATGCTATGCTCGGCGGCGAGCCGCTTGGCCAGCGGGGAGGCGCGCACCTCGCCACCGGTCGCCGCGGCGGTGCCAGCGCCGCTTACGGCCGGGCGAGCGGCCGAGGCACCGGTTGCTTTTCCGGCGGCTCCCGGTGCACTCGCGGGAGCGGCTTCGCCTTCGGCCAGGACATAGGCGATCAACGCTTCGACCGGCAGGGTCGCCCCAATCTCCGCAACCTGGTGCAACACGCCGCCGACGGCTGCTTCCACTTCGTAAACCGCCTTTTCGGTCTCGATCTCCACCACGGGCTCGCCCGCTTCCACCCGCGCGCCTGCCGCTTTCAGCCACCTCACGAGTTTCCCTTCGGCCGTGTACATCCCCAGGCTTGGCATGACGATGGCGCGCGCCAATGAACAATTCCTCCTAGCCGATCAACTCATGGACGGCATCCAGCACGCGCTCCGCTGTGGGCACGTACTGGGCTTCCAGCACGGCCGCGAACGGCACCGGCGTCTCCGGCGCGTTGACCGTCTTGACCGGCGCATCAAGCCAGTCGAAGGCCTGCTCCGCCACGCGCGAGGCGATATCGCGGGCCATGGAGGCGGTGGGCGTGTCTTCGTCCACGACCACGATCCGGTGCGTCCGCCTTACCGATTCCAGGATGGTGTTTTCATCGAGAGGCGCCAGCGTCAGTACATCCACCACCTCGGCGCTGATACCGCTCGCCTCCAGTGCCTGTGCGGCCTCCAGGCAGACGTGGCTCATCCTGCCAATGCCGCACAGCGTCACGTCACTGCCACGGCGGACAATTTCGGCGTGGCCGATGGGGACCGTGTACGGCTCTTCCGGCACATTCCCTTTGGCGGCAGCGCCGAGGAACTTGTGCTCCATCATGATCACCGGGCCGTCGTCGCGGATGGCCGAGATCATCAGCCCTTTGGCGTTATAGGCCGTGCTGGGCACAACCACCTTCAGTCCGGGGATGTGCGCCAGCACGGAGTACAAGGTCTGCGAGTGCTGCGCGCCGGCGCCGCCGCCGTAGGTCTGCGGCTTGCCACCGCGCGTGCCATAGGCCATGCGAACCACCAGCGGCATCCCCACCTGGCCGCCGGTCATGTAGTGCATTTTTGCTGCCTGGTTCAGCAGTTGGTCGTAACAGCAACCCACCAGGTCCACGAACATGACTTCCACGATCGGCCGCAATCCGGTCATGGCCGCGCCCACGGCGGCGCCCACGAATCCCATCTCGGAGATCGGGGTGTCGAGTACGCGCTGGGGACCGAACTCGGTGATCAGCCCGCGGGTGGCCCGCAGGGGGCCGCCCCACGCGTCCACCATCCCAAGGTGCGCCCGGCCAGCCGCCCCGGCGATGTCCTCGCCCATGACGATCACTGAGGGGTCGCGTCTCATCTCGAGGCGCATGGCTTCGTTGAGGGCCTGGCTGAAGGTCAGTTCCCGGATCGCGAGTCTGGCCCCCGTGCTCATCACGGCTCCGTCACATAGACATCGGTGAACAACTCCGACGGCTCAGGCAGCGGGCTCTGTTCGGCGAAATGCACGGCATCGTCCAGCAGGGCGCGGTTTTTCGCTTCGATGGCGTTGAGTTCGTCGGCGGAGATCAGTTTTTCTGTCGTTGCCCACCGGCGAAGGCGCTGGATGCAGTCGCGCTCGCGCGCCGCCTTCTCTTCCTCCACCGTGCGGTAACGGTGGGGATCGTCGCCCTGATGGTGGCCGTAGTAGCGGTAGGTCTTGCACTCAACTAGGCTGGGACCCTCTCCCGCCCGGGCGCGTCGCACGGCTTCATCGGCCGCCTTCCACACCGCGAGGACGTCCTGGCCGTCCACCCACATTCCCGGCATATCGTAAGCAGCGGCGCGGTCGGCGATATTGTTCCCCGCGACGGCGTACTCCACGGGCGTAGCATCGGCGTACCCGTTGTTTTCGCAGACGAACACCACCGGCAGCTTCCAAATCGCGGCCAGGTTCATGGCCTCGTGGACCGCCCCCTGGCTGGAACCGCCATCGCCGAAGAAGGCGGCCGCCACCTGCCCGCTCTGCCGCACCTTGGAGGAAAGTCCGGCGCCCACGGCGTGCGTCACGCCCATGCCTACGATGGGATTGACGCCCAGCATGCCGAGGCTCACGTCGGTGATGTGCATCGAGCCGCCTTTGCCGCGGTTGGTTCCGGTGGACTTGCCATAGAGCTCTGCCATCATGCGGCGTACGTCCGCGCCCTTGGCGATGCAGTGCCCGTGGCCGCGGTGGGTGGACGCAATCCAGTCTCCCGCTTCCAGGGCGGCGCACACGCCCACGGCAACTGCCTCCTGGCCGGTATAGTAATGCACGGGGCCCGCGGGGATGCCGGTTTCCACCAGCCATTTCAGCCGCTCTTCAAACTCGCGGATCAAACTCATCCGCTCGTACATCCACAGCAACCGTTCCCGCGGGATCGCCTCTTGGCCTGGCCTGTCGCTCATCAGATTCTTTCTGGCTGTTCGGGAAATGCGAGCGCCCAGCGAGAGAGAACTCGCATCGTTTGCGGGGGGGACCTGTCATTTCTTAAAGTAGCCGAGTCGAATCGCGGTGTCAACCAACAAGCAATGCCGCCAGGAAATACCAAAGTAATGCCCCCCGAACCAGGATAGTGACGGATGCACGCGATGCGGGCGTGCATTGCCTTCCGTCGCTTCCGTACCCCAATTTCCAAGTTCCACTACGACCCCAGTCGTCCCCCCGGGTGTGGAAAACAGTCCGCAATCGCGCGAATGATGCTCTGCAGAATTACAGGCTCTTGGAAAAGATTTCGTGCCGGTATTTCCACACCGGAGTGGCTAAGGCGAGTCTCATGTTGCAATCACAACGGCATAAACAGACTCAAGAATACCAACCATAGTGGCCACTTGTTTGCACACCATACAAAGCGATTCAGCAACCCAACTTCAATGGGCGAAGCAAGGGGAACCTGCCGCTGAGGTGTGGAGGTCTGTCGACGAATAGCTTGATTCAGCCACCCAGGTACCCAGGGAGATCGGCGCGGGGATAAAGATCCGGCGACCTAAGGTTTCTCCCATACCCGGGGCCGCTTCGCCCTACGGTCACCCGCCCAGGAAGCACCAGCAGCCAATCCGTTCCTCTGGCCTACAGAACACGACGCGCGCTCTTGTTTTGTGGCGCAATCCGCCACTCGAACCCGGGTGGGTGCGGTTGTTACGCACGGACATGTGCACATTCGGCGTTCGCAGCAACCTCTTGGAATCTAGTGCGGGGCCACGGGGAAGCTTATAGCAGGTGTAACTCCGCGACTATAATAGATAGGGACAAGTATGGATCCCCACAGACAGCACGCCATCTGGGAATCGCGCGCCAAGATTGGCCCCGTCGCAATCCTCTCCCTGCTGTCTCTGTCGCTCGCCGGCTGCATGTTGTCGGGCACTCAAGCCGCGACCAATCCGGCTGTCACCGTTACCCTGTCGCCGACTTCCGCCTCGGTGCAGGCAGGCCACAGCCAGCAATTCAGCGCCACGGTGAGCGGCTCGACCAACACCGGCGTCACCTGGGCGGCGACAGGCGGGAGCATCTCCTCCAGCGGCATGTACACCGCTCCCGTTAGCGCCGGCAGCTACCTGGTGACGGCCACCAGCATGGCCGATACCACCGTGTCAGGGTCAGCCGCAGTTACGGTTACCGCTGCGGTCTCGGTTTCGATCTCGCCCATTTCGGCCTCGATCCTCACTAACGGCACACAGCAGTTCACCGCCACCGTCAGCGGCTCCAGCAACACCGCGGTCACTTGGTCAGCCACCGGGGGAAGCGTTTCCTCCAGCGGCCTCTACACCGCGCCCACCACCGCCGGGACTTATACGGTAAAGGCGACCAGCGCGGCCGACAACAGCAAGTCGGCCTCGGCCTCGGTCACCGTCAGCGCGCCGGTGGTGGCGGTCACCATCTCGCCGACCTCGGCCTCGATCCTCACTAACGGCACACAGCAGTTCACCGCCACCGTCAGCGGCTCCAGCAATACTGCGGTCACCTGGTCGGCTACGGGCGGTAGCGTGTCTTCGGCCGGGCTGTACACAGCTCCCGGCGCCGCCGGCACCTACACCGTCACGGCGACCAGCGTGGCCGACAACACCAAGTCGGCCTCCGCCACCGTCACCGTCAGCGCGCCGGTGGTGGCCGTCACCATCTCGCCGACCTCGGCCTCGATCCTCACTAACGGCACACAGCAGTTCACCGCCACCGTCAGCGGCTCCAGCAATACTGCGGTCACCTGGTCGGCCACCGGGGGAAGCGTTTCCTCCAGCGGTCTGTACACGGCACCGAGTACCGCCGGGACCTTCACGGCGAAGGCCACTAGCGTGGCCGACAACACCAAGTCAGCATCCGCCACCGTCACCGTCAGCGCGCCGGTGGTGGCCGTCACCATCTCGCCGACCTCGGCCTCGATCCAGACCAGCGGCAGCAGGCAGTTCACCGCCACCGTTACCGGTGCCAGCAACACCGCGGTCACCTGGTCGGCTACGGGCGGTAGCGTGTCTTCGGCCGGGCTGTACACCGCTCCCGGCGCCGCCGGCACCTACACCGTCACGGCGACCAGCGTGGCCGACAACACCAAGTCGGCCTCCGCCACCGTCACCGTCAGCGCGCCGGTGGTAGCCGTGACCATCTCGCCGACCTCGGCCTCGATCCAGACCAGCGGCACCAAGCAATTCACCGCCACCGTTACCGGTGCCAGCAACACCGCGGTCACCTGGTCGGCTACGGGCGGTAGCGTGTCTTCGGCCGGGCTGTACACCGCTCCCGGCGCCGCCGGCACCTACACCGTCACGGCGACCAGCGTGGCCGACACCACCAAGTCGGCTTCGGCCGCGGTAACCGTCACGGCGCCGCCATCGGGCGGACTTACCCACGGGCCGCTGGTGGCCTCGGCCACCAACCGCCACTGGTTCGTGGACACCACGGGCAAGGCGGTGGCGCTGTCAGGTTCGCACACGTGGAACAATTTCCAGGACCTGTCGCAGGCCTCGCCGCCATCGCCCGCGCTCGATTACACCGCCTACGTCAGCTTCCTGAAGGCCCACGGGCACAACGTCACCATCCTGTGGCGCAAAGACCTGCCCACCTACTGCAACTGGGGAGCAGGCGGGACCTGGAACGACGCTACCTGGCCGTGGCCGCGCAATGGCGCGGGAACGGCCAGCGATGGGCTGCCCAAGTTCGACCTGTCGCAGTTCAATCAAGCCTACTTCGACCGCTTGCGGGCGCGCACGATCGCCCTGCAGCAGGCCGGCATCTATGCCATCGTGCAACTGTTCGATGGCTTGCAACTGCTCGACAACCGCTGCGGGAATGACGGCTATCCCTTCACCGGCGCGAACAACATCAATGGCGTGGATGACGGTGGCGGAACCGGCTCCATGACCATGTCCGGCACCAACTCCATCACCAACGTCCAGGATGCGTATGTACAGAAGACCATCGACAGCTTGAATGACCTGGACAACGTCATCTGGGAAGCGTCGGAAGAAGCGCCCAGCAACTCGACCTGGTGGCAGAGCCACATGATCTCGCTGCTCCACAGCTACGAGGCCGGGAAGCCTGCCAAGCATCCGGTGCTTTACCCAATGCTCACGGGAGGGTCGGACTCTACGCTGTTCGGCAGCGCGGCCGAGGCGGTTGCTCCGGCTGCGAAACCTGCTCCCACGAATAACCAGGGCAAGGTCATCATCGAAGACAGCGACCACAACTACTTCGGGATGTGGAACGACTCGGCGCAGGTGAACCGCAACTATTTCTGGGAGAGCTTCAGCAACGGCGCGTCCACCATCTTCATGGACCCGTATGAGATCTACTGGACCTCGGGCAACCGCAACCTGTGCGGCAGCCCCACGAACGGGGTTTGCAGCTCGCCCGACCCGCGCTGGGATAACCTGCGCAACAACCTGGGGGCCATCGTCAGTTATGGCAACCGGATGAACCTGCTGGCCATGACCCCGCAGCCCAGCCTGTCCTCAACCGGCTATGCCCTGGCCAATGCCTCGGCTGCAGGCGAGTACCTGGTGTATGCGCCCAATGGCGGCAGCTTCACGGTCAACCTGGCGGCAACCTCCGGGACGCTCTCCATCGAGTGGTTCAATCCGTCGAGTGGCGCCACCACCTCCGGCGGGACGGTTCCCGCCGGCGCAACCACATCGTTCGTCCCGCCCTTCAGCGGCGACGCCGTGCTCTACCTGAAAACCCCGTAGGAGGAGTGCGCAGGCAGGGAGCCCGCATTCTCGGCTGGCGATTCGGCTTTGCCAGAAGCTCCCAGGAAACGCCGATTGGGTGGCCCTAGGGCCTCCCCCTCTTGAGCTCTTCCCGCATCTCCCTCAGCTGCATGGCGATCACGAAGACCAAGAGAACGACCGCGATCTCCAGTAGACGACCTCCCCTGTACACTCGCAGGATCGTGTAGCCAGATGCGTTCGCGATCCTCTCGATCAGGGCGAGCCCGAGCAACACGAACGCGCCAACGAAGAAGAGGCGGGATGCCAGCGAAAATAACCTCTCAAGGCTCATAGCTACCCCCGACCTTCGGTGATTAAAGGTGATTGCTCATCTTCCTGCTACTTGCGTGGAATCGTGAGCGTCTTCCCGGAGATCCTCCCCTGTTCAATGTTGACGAAAACGGCGGTGATGGTCCTGTCCGGTCTCTGGAACCAGAGCGCGACCCACGCGGGACTGCCTGGGTTTTGCGTCACGCCGATCAGCGCTCCGTAGTCGTCCGGGATCGCGTCAGCGAACTTGGCCGGCTCGAACGTCAGCGGTCCCGCCGCACTCGGCTGCTCCAGCTTCTTGCACGAGATTGTCAACAAGCACATAGCAAGGATGCATAATGCGCCGACAGGTTTTACCATTGTGCCCCCCTTCCTCACGCCCCTGGAACCCCACGGCTGGACCGAACCCGAAGGCGAGTCTGGCCTCCAAACCTTCCCCGGCCCCGACTATGGCTCGCGTCCATTCTGACCCTGGCCATGCCTACTCTTGCACGAGGTTTTACCCGGGATTTCCATTCTGAGTCTCCAGGCAGACGGCATTGTACGCCCGGTTGCCTTCTTTCGGGTCGATCGGGCGCGGTTTTTTACCCCAGTCGTCTCCAGTCGTCCCTGCAAGGGCGGACCCACCCCTCCCCCAAGCCTCACTCTAGGAAGCGCCGCTGCTCGAAGCTTATTTGTCGGACACGGGCTCTAAGCCGAGATTTCCTTTTTGACCTCGAAAACGGCAAAGATTGTACACCCGGTTTGCCCTCCTGCACGTTGGTTGAACCATGTTCCATCTGGGCGGCGCCCAAGGTCGAGGCCTCCGCGGAGTTCGTTTTACTCTCAAAACCGCACGAATACTGGCGTTGACCCGATCCTACGGCTACTTAGGTCGACTTCAAAAAAGGAAATGTGGGATGATATGAGGCGAGGGACCGACAAGTCGCAATGACCCGCTCCGATCAGAGAATGGTTCGCTGGATGGCCGCGCTGGCGTTAGCCACCGCCGCCATATTGCTTAGGGGATGCGGGTCCTCTCCGTCTGTCCCCACCATCCAGCCCCCCACGACAGCCACGCCAAGCTTCACCCCCGGGGGCGGTACCTACAGCAATACACAGTCGGTCACCCTAGCCGACACCACGCCGGGGGCGACCATCTACTACACCACCGACGGCACCCCGCCCACCATCCCGCCTAGCGGCACCACCACGCAGTACACAAACACGACCATTCCCGTGACCACCACGGGGACGACCATCAAAGCCATCGCTTCGGCCCCGAGCGTGCAGAACAGCCTGGTGGCTTCGGCGACCTACACCCTGGTGGCAGCCATGCCGACTTTTGTCAGTCCGGCGCCGGGCACGTATTCCACGCCGCAGATGGTGACGCTGGGCGATGCAACCAACGGAGCAACCATCCACTACACCACCGATGGCGTCACCCAACCGACTACGTCGTCGACGGTTTACAACGGCCCAATCACGGTCTCGACCACCACGACGATCATGGCCATGGCCGCGGCCAGCGGCTTCCAGAACAGTGCTGTGGCCACGGGAACCTACACCATCACGGCCCTGGCCACGCCTATGCTTGTTCAGCACGTCAGCGGCTCGAGTACCCGCAACAACGGCTTTTCCAATCCCTTCTGCTACGACTACCAGCTTCCGGGTTTGACTACCGCCGGAAACTCCGTGGTGGTCGGATTCACCTTCATGAACAGCCCTACACCCTTTGTAATGGATGACAAGGGCGATAGCTACACGATTGAGGAAGACCATTTTGACGCTACGAATGGCGTGTCGGTAGGCATAGCTGCGGCATTCAACGTCGCTGCCGGGGCTCGAGTCATCTCCTTGTGCTTTAGCTCCGATCCCGGGGGCTTCGTCCAGCCGATGGCGACCGAATTCGCCAATGTAACCGGCAGTGACGGCCCAGGAACGGGGAACCACGGCACCGGCGCGTCGGTGACGGCGGGAAATTTGACGCCGACCGTGAGCGGTGATCTGGTGTACCAGGTGGTCGCGAGTCTTTCGCGGAATCAGTCGAGCTTCACCGCGGGCGCACAGGGCAACCTCACGTGGAATCTTCTGAGCGCCGATCTGATGGATGGATGGGCGGGACAATACGGCGTCTACAATTCGACCAGCGCCCTCAATCCCACGATGACAATGGGAACGAGCCAAAAGTGGGTGTCGGCAGCCATCCTGTTGAAATCAGGAAACTCTGGCAGCGTTCCCTCGGGAATGCGGATCGTCCACCTCGTACACGAGAACATTCCGAAGCACACTTCATCCGGGGGTACCGGGAATCCATTTCCCAATCCGCTTTCGCTTCAGTTGCCATGTTCCGGCAATCTTCTGGTGGCGATGATTGGAGGCGGGAACAACTCCGAGACGGTCACACGCATAACCGACACCAGCAACAATACCTGGAGTCAGGCTGGATCAACCCAGGTGATAGCCGGCAACGATACCGTCCAGGCCTTTTATGCCGGGAGCGCCACACCCTCCAGCAACCTCGGTCTCACGCTCAATTGGACTGGGGGCGACGGAGACTTCACGATCTTCTTCTATGACGTGACCGGGGCTGCTGCCTCGCCCCTCGATACCACGGCCGGGAGCACCGGCACTCAATCGATAGCGGGCAATCTGACGATGCCCTTCACCATCACTCCCGCTACTCCGCATGAGATCATCTTCGCGGAAGTGATCTGGGACTTCAATACGGCCACTGGACTGAATGGGCAGCTCTTCGACACGAACACCTTCTCCGGAGAGGATTTGAGCGGGCCGGAACCTGTGGACGAAAACAACGGTTGGGGTCATGTCATCACAACCACTACGGGACCCGTAGGATTCACATGGCAACCATTGTCTGGCAGCCTTCCGGTTGGCCCCTGGGCGGGAATGGCAGCAGCCTTTAGAGCGGCTAACTGAAGGCGCCCGCAGGGCTGCCCAAGAGCGCAGCTACACAGCCGGATTTTCCAGTCAGCTCAGGGCGGGTGTGGCGACTCTGGCAGCGGAGCGCCAGCGCAACGACTCGTCCAGCAACCCGTCTCCCTGCCGCTTCAAGATGCGCTTGATGCGCAGGTACTTGCCCTCCGCCCTCCGCATGTCCCACTTTGGTTCCGGGCACGACTTGCCCCGCATTTCCTTTTTGAAGTTGGTCTGGCAGTTGCCGGGGCGCATGTCGAAAAAGTAGGGCCACATCGGGCGCGCATTTTCTTTGGCCACCCTCCATTCGTCTTGGCCACTCCATAGTTGTTGCGATGTGCGACGTTGCAAGCGCGTGTGAGCATTTTTGAACAGACGGGCCAAATCCCCACTCGGTAAGGTGGGTCGTTCTCAAGGGCCCGGGGAAGAAGTCAGGGGTGTTGCAGCAATCTCCAGAATATGTGAGCTAACACTTGCTGAGGCGGCGGGCATACTCAACAGACAGGTAATCACATATCCAAGAAGTGTCGCTGCACTGCTGCTCGCTGTGAATAAGGCGGCACGCCACTGTTCATTGGGGGTCAGCGAGATGAGGAATATGAGGGTAGCACTCCTAGTACTGGCGGTTACACTCTCGGCAGTGCAGGTCGCAAACGCGTCGATTGGGCTGGTACAGCACGCAAGCAAGGATGCGGGCACGACAACCTCGTCGTCGCTGGCCTTCAGCTCGAATACCACGGCAGGAAATTGGATTGCGGTGTGCATCCGTGCGGGTAAATCGAACCAGGTGTTGACCGTCACAGATTCGCAGGGGAACACGTACCACCCAGCGGTTCAACTCAACGTGACCGTAGATACTCCCAACGGAAACACGCTGGGAATCTTCTATGCCGAAAACATCAAGGGCGGAGCGAATACGGTTACCGTCTCGGATACGATCTTAGGAACCCTGCGTTTCGCAATCCTGGAGTATTCGGGAGTTGCGACCGCGAACTCGCTGGATGTCACCGTCGCCGCGCAGGGAACGAACACGTCTCCGAACAGCGGGAATGCGCCCACCGCCACGGCGAATGGGGACTTGCTGCTTGGCGCGATGGTGTCAGCCGATCCTGCGAACTTTGCGCCGGGCAGCGGCTACGCCGCCGAGGAGAGAGTGCCGGCCGAGCCGAACACCAAGCTGTTGGTCGAGGACCAGATCCAATTGACCGCGGGAGCGGCTTCGGCCAGCGCGTCGCTCGGCGCGTCCGATCCCTGGGGTGTGGTTTTGGCGGCGTTCAAACCGGCCTCCACGGTCCCTCCCTCCGCTCCGGCCGTGAGCCTGTCCAGCACGACCCTGAGTTTCGGCGACCAGGCGGTGGGCGCTCCCAGCCCACCGCAAACCGTGACCCTGACCAACAGCGGCACTGCCCCGTTGACCATCAGCGGGATCGCCAGCACGGGTGACTACGCTCAAAGCAACGACTGCGGGACGGGCGTGGCCGTGGGCGGAAAATGCACCATCCAGGTGACCTTCACGCCGACCACCACCGGCAGCCGCTCCGGTTCGGTGAGTATTACCGACAACGCCGCCGGCAGCCCACAGCAGATCGCGTTGACCGGCAACGGGACGGCTCCGGCCGTGAGCCTGTCCAGCACCACCCTGAGTTTCGGCGATCAGGCAGTGGGCACTTCCAGCCCACCGCAAAGCGTGATCCTGACCAACAGCGGCACCGCCCCGTTGACCATCAGCGGGATCACCAGCACGGGTGATTACGTTCAGAGCAACAACTGCGGGACGGGAGTGGCCGTGGGCGGGAAATGCACCATCCAGGTGACCTTCACGCCGACCGCCACCGGCACCCGCTCCGGCTCGGTGAGTATTACCGACAACGCCGCCGGCAGCCCGCAGCAGATCACGTTGACAGGCAACGGAACCACCACGCTGAGCATCAGCACCAGTTCGCTGCCTAACGGCACGGTGGGCGTGGCATATAACGCCACGGTCAGCGCCACGGGGGGCACGGCGGGCTACGGTTGGTCGATTGTCAGCGGCCTCTTGCCGGCCGGGCTGACCATGGCTGCCACCAGCGGGCAGATCTCGGGCACGCCGTCCGCAGCCGGAAACTACGGTTTCACCCTGCAGGTAACCGACTCCGGCGCACCGGCGCAGACGGCGACGCACAGCTACTCGGTCAACGTAGCGGCCAATCCGCCGGTGATCACGACCACGTCGCTGGCGGCGGTACAGAACAGCCCCTACACCAGCACGCTCGCGGCCAGCGGCGGCGTTCCCCCCTATGCTTGGTTGCTGGCCGACGGTAGCCTGCCGGCGGGGCTGACGCTGTCGAGCACGGGGGTGATCTCGGGGACCCCGACCGTGAGCGGAACCAGCAGTTTCACGGTTGGGGTTACGGATGCGGACAATCAGACCGCTTCCCAAGCCTTGAGCATCACGGTCAGTGCCCCTCCCGCTGGGCTGACGCACGGCCCGCTGGTGGTGGGAAGCAACAGTCACTGGTTCGTGGACACCACGGGCAAGGCGGTGGCACTATCGGGCTCACACACCTGGAACAATTTCCAGGACCTTTCTCAAGCCTCGCCCCCGCCTGCGTTTGACTACAACAGCTACGTCAGCTTCCTGCAGGCCCACGGGCACAACGCCACCATTTTGTGGCGCAAAGACCTGCCCACGTACTGCAACTGGGGTGCGGGAGGGACGTGGTACGACGCCGTGTGGCCGTGGCAGCGCACCGGCCCAGGGACAGCGAGCGATGGCCTACCGCAGTTCGACCTGTCGCAATCCAACCAAGCCTACTTTGATAGACTAAGATCCAAGGTCATTGCACTGCAACAGGCTGGCATCTACGCCATTGTGCAGTTATTTGACGGCCTGCAGTTACTGAACTACCGCTGCTCGAATGACGGCTACCCCTTTACTAGCGGCAACAACATCAATTCCATCGACGACGGCGGCGAAACCGGCTCGATGACCATGTCAGGCACCGACGCCATCACCAACATTCAGGATGCGTATGTGCAGAAGGTGATCGACACTCTGAATGATCTGGACAACGTGATCTGGGAACAGTCGGAGGAAGCACCCAGCAACTCGACCTGGTGGCAGAGCCACATGATTTCCCTGATTCACAGCTACGAGGCCGGGAAGCCTTTCCAGCATCCTGTGCTCTACGCCATGCTGACGGGAGGATCGGACTCTACGCTATTCGGCAGCTCCGCGGAGGCTGTGGCTCCCGGGGCTAAGACGGTCTCGACCAACAATCAGGGCAAGGTCATCATCGAAGACAGCGACCACAATTACTTCGGGATGTGGAACGACTCGGCACAGGTGAACCGCAACTATGTCTGGGAGAACTTCACCAACGGGGCTTCGGTCATCTTCATGGATCCGTATGAGATTTACTGGTCTTCGGAGAACCGCAACCTGTGCGCTAATCCCTCCAACGGCGTCTGCACCGCGCCCGACTCTCACTGGGAGGACATACGCAACAATTTGGGCTATGTAGTCAGCTACGGCAGCCGTATGAACTTGGCGGCTATGACCCCGCAACCCAGCTTGTCCTCGACCGGCTATGCCTTGGCGAACGCCAGCGCAAACGGCGAGTATCTGGTGTATGCGCCCGATGGCGGCAGCTTCACCGTCAATCTGTCGGCCACGCCGGGTAGCTTGTCGGTGGAGTGGTTCAATCCCTCGAACGTCAGCGTCACGACTAGCGGGACCGTTCCCGGAGGCAGCAACAACGTGCCTTTCACCCCGCCCTTCACCGGCGACGCGATCCTCTACCTGAAGGCGCAGTAGGGCCCGCGAAAGGGCTGCTAACAGCCGCATTTCCAGTTAGCTCACGGCGGGAGTGGCGACTCTGGCAACTGAGCTTCAGCGGAGCGACTCGTCCAACAACCCGTCTCCCTGCCGCTTCAAGATGCGCTTGATGCGCAGGTACTTGCCCTCCGCCCTCCGCTATGTCCCATTTTGATCCCGGGCACCACTTGCTGCTGGAGGATATTTCTTGACTCGCCATTGACACACTGGTAGAGTCCGCGGCGTTCGTCTCATTCACTAGCTGCACCTCCCTCACCCACAGCGCAGCTTCTTGAGACGACAGGCCTCGGGAGTCTCGGGCTGACCTCGATTATTCAAGAACCGGCTGTTCAGGCTGGCTGTTGCCAGCCGGTCAGGGATTCTGGCGAAAACCCGTAACTGACTATACACAAAACCGAACAATGCTCTCGCCCTCGATGGGGGTAGTACCGGCGTCGCGACATTAAGGAAAGCGCGAGGCGAGAAGATGTTTGAACTGTGGAAACAGCGAACAGCTGTTGCACTGCTCGTTGTGGCGTGGTGTATGTTCGCCGGACCTCGTCAAGGCAGAGCGGCCACCACCCCGACATATGCACTGTCAGTTTCGACCAGCTCCAACCACAGCAACGCTCTCGCGCTCCAGGGGGCGATACTCTCTGGCAACGTCTACATCTTCACTAGCTACGCTAGCAAGCTTCAGAATTACGATCCCAGTGGAATCAGGAAGGTCTGCTACTGGCTCGATAACACCTCCATGAAAGGCACGGCGACGCAATGTGATTCGTACAAGCCCTACGATTTTGCGGGCAGCGTGAACAACAACTCGACATCACTGGCGAAATCTTGGAACACGACCAAAGTTGCCAACGCTCCCCACACCATCACACAGTTGGTGACATTGTCGACCGGCGGGAGCGAGGTCGATACCGCCACGTTCACGATATCCAACCCCACCGTCACCTTGTCGACTACCAGCCTTGCGTTTTCCGGTCAACTCGTGGGCACTACCAGCCCACCGCAAACCGTGACCCTGACCAACAGCGGCACCGCCTCGTTGACCATCAACGGAATCACCAGCACGGGCAATTACGCCCAGAGCAACACCTGCGGGACGGGGGTGGCGGTGAGCGGGAAATGCACCATCCAGGTGACCTTCACGCCGACCACCACCGGCACCCGCTCCGGCTCGGTGAGTATCACCGACAACGCCGCCGGCAGCCCGCAGCAGATCGTGTTGAGCGGTAACGGGACGGCTCCCGCCCTGAGCCTGTCCAGCACGACCCTGAGTTTCGGTGACCAGGCGGTGGGCACTACCAGCGCGCCGCAAACCGTGACCCTGACCAACAGCGGCACCGCCCCGTTGACCATCAACGGGATCACGAGCACAGGCAATTACGCGCAGAGCAACAACTGCGGGACGGGGGTGGCGGGGGGCGGGAAATGCACCATCCAGGTGACCTTCACGCCGACCACCACCGGCACCCGCTCCGGTTCGGTGAGTATTACCGACAACGCCGTCGGCAGCCCACAGCAGATCGCGTTGACCGGCAACGGGACGGCTCCGGCCGTGAGCCTGTCCAGCACCACCCTGAGTTTCGGCGATCAGGCAGTGGGCACTTCCAGCCCACCGCAAAGCGTGATCCTGACCAACAGCGGCACCGCCCCGTTGACCATCAGCGGGATCACCAGCACGGGCGATTACACACAGAGCAACACCTGCGGGACGGGGGTGGCGGTGAGCGGGAGATGCACCATCCAGGTGACCTTCACGCCGACCGCCACCGGCAGCCGTTCCGGCTCGGTGAATATCACCGACAACGCCGCCGGCAGTCCGCAGCAGATCGCGTTGACCGGTAACGGGACGGCTCCCGCCGTGAGCCTATCCAGCACCGCCCTGAGTTTCGGCGACCAGGCGGTGGGCGCTCCCAGCGCGCCGCAAAGCGTGACCCTGACCAACAGCGGCACCGCCCCGTTGACCATCAGCGGGATCACCAGCACGGGCGATTACACGCAGAGCAACACCTGCGGGACGGGGGTGGCGGTGAGCGGGAAATGCACCATCCAGGTGACCTTCACGCCGACCGCCACCGGCAGCCGTTCCGGCTCGGTGAGTATCACCGACAACGCCGCCGGCAGTCCGCAGCAGATCGCGTTGACCGGTAACGGGACGGCTCCCGCCCTGAGCCTATCCAGCACGACCCTGAGTTTCGGCGACCAGGCGGTGGGTGCTCCCAGCGCGTCGCAAAGCGTGACCCTGACCAACAGCGGTACCGCCCCGTTGACCATCAGCGGGATCACCAGCACGGGCGATTACACGCAGAGCAACACCTGCGGGACGGGGGTGGCGGTGAGCGGGAAATGCACCATCCAGGTGACCTTCACGCCGACCGCCACCGGCAGCCGTTCCGGCCCGGTGAGTATCACCGACAACGCCGCCGGCAGTCCGCAGCAGATCGCGTTGACCGGCAACGGAACCACCGCCCTGAGCATCAGCACCAGTTCGCTGCCCGGCGGCACGGTAGGGGTAGCCTACAGTGCCAGCCTAGCTGCTAGCGGCGGGACGCCGGGCTATAGCTGGAGTCTGGCTTCCGGTTCGTTGCCTGGGGGGCTGACGCTATCGGCTGCGGGACAGATCGCGGGGACGCCGACCACGACGGGCCCCTACAGCTTCACGGTGCAGGTGAGCGATTCCGGTTCTCCTGCGCAGACGGCCACCAAGAGTTTGAGTATCTCGGTCGCAGCGACGCCGCCCCCCACGCTGAGCATCAGCACCAGTTCGCTGCTCGGCGGCACGGTAGGGGTGACCTACAGTGCCAGCCTAGCTGCTAGCGGCGGGACGCCGGGCTATAGCTGGAGTCTGGCTTCCGGTTCGTTGCCTGGGGGGCTGACGCTATCGGCTGCGGGGCAGATCGCGGGGACGCCGACCACGACGGGCCCCTACAGCTTCACGGTGCAGGTGAGCGATTCCGGTTCTCCTGCGCAGACGGCCACCAAGAGTTTGAGTATCTCGGTCGCAGCGCCGCCGCCCCCCCCGCTGAGCATCAGCACCAGTTCGCTGCCTAACGGCACGGTGGGCGTGGCATATAACGCCACGGTCAGCGCCACGGGGGGCACGGCGGGCTACAGTTGGTCGATTGTCAGCGGCCTCTTGCCGGCCGGGCTGACCATGGCTGCCACCAGCGGGCAGATCTCGGGCACGCCGTCCGCAGCCGGAAACTACGATTTCACCCTGCAGGTAACCGACTCCGGCGCACCGGCGCAGACGGCGACGCAGAGCTACTCGGTCAACGTAGCGGCCAATCCGCCGGTGATCACGACCACGTCGCTGGCGGCGGTACAGAACAGCCCCTACACCAGCACGCTCGCGGCCAGCGGCGGCGTTCCCCCCTATGCTTGGTTGCTGGCCGACGGTAGCCTGCCGGCGGGGCTGACGCTGTCGAGCACGGGGGTGATCTCGGGGACCCCGACCGTGAGCGGAACCAGCAGTTTCACGGTTGGGGTTACGGATGCGGACAATCAGACCGCTTCCCAAGCCTTGAGCATCACGGTCAGTGCCCCTCCCGCTGGGCTGACGCACGGCCCGCTGGTGGTGGGAAGCAACAGTCACTGGTTCGTGGACACCACGGGCAAGGCGGTGGCGCTGTCGGGCTCACACACCTGGAACAATTTCCAGGACCTGTCGCAGGCCTCGCCGCCATCGCCCGGGCTCGATTACACCGCCTACGTCAGCTTCCTGCAGGCCCACGGGCACAGCGTCACTATCCTGTGGCGCAAAGACCTGCCCACGTTCTGCAACTGGGGCGCGGGCGGCACTTGGCACATCGTTCCATGGCCGTGGCCGCGCACTGGTCCTGGCACGGCTTCGGACGGACAGCCCAAGTTTGATCTCTCGCAATTCAATCAAGCGTACTTTGACCGCCTGCGGGCGCGCGTGATCGCCCTGCAGCAGGCCGGCATCTACGCCATCGTGCAGTTGTTCGATGGGCTGCAATTGATGGGCAACCGTTGCGGTACGACTTCACCTAACGGTGACGGGTATCCCTTCACGGGGATCAACAACATTAACGGTGTGGATGACGGCTACAGTTCCGGCGTTAATGGGCCTGGTTCCATGACCATGTCGGGCCCCAACGCCATCACCAACATCCAGGATGCGTATGTACAGAAGACCATCGACACCTTGAATGACCTGGACAACGTCATCTGGGAAGCGTCGGAAGAAGCACCCGACAACTCAACCTGGTGGCAGGGGCACATGATCGAATTGCTTCATGTGTATGAGGGCGGGGGAACCTGTACCACCTGCACCGGATCGCCAACTTATACGGCCAGGCCTTATAAACACCCGGTGCTCTACGCGAGCTTGAACGTCAGTTCACCCAATGATTCTGCTTTGTTTTCCAGCGCTGCCGAGTCTGTTGCTCCATACGGCAAGCCCGCTCCCACGAATAACCAGGGCAAGGTCATCATCGAAGACAGCGACCACAACTACTTCGGGATGTGGAACGACTCGGCGCAGGTGAACCGCAACTATTTCTGGGAGAGCTTCACCAACGGGGCTTCGGTCATCTTCATGGAACCGTACGAGATTTACTGGTCATCCGGCAACCGCAACCTGTGCGGCAGCCCCACGAACGGGGTTTGCAGCTCGCCCGACCCGCGCTGGGACAACCTGCGCAACAACCTGGGTTACATCGTGAGCTACGGCAACCGGATGAACCTGCTGGCCATGACTCCGCAGCCCACCCTGTCGTCAACCGGCTATGCCCTGGCCAATGCCTCGGCCGCGGGCGAGTACCTGGTGTATGCGCCCAATGGCGGCAGCTTCACCGTCAATCTGTCGGCCACGCCGGGTAGCTTGTCGGTGGAGTGGTTCAATCCCTCGAACATCAGCGTCACGACTAGCGGGACCGTTCCCGGAGGCAGCAACAACGTGCCTTTCACCCCGCCCTTCACCGGCGACGCGGTGCTCTACCTGAAGGCGCAGTAGGGCCCCCAAGAGCGCAGCTACACGAGCGGATTCTCCCCTTAGCTCACGGTGGGCGCAGCGACTCTGGCGATGGAGCGCCAGCGCAACGACTCGTCCAGCAGGCCCTCGCCCTGCAGCTTCAAGATGCGCTTGATGCGCAGGTACTTGGTGCCCATGAATTCCTCGTAGGTCAGGCCGTAGCGGCGGTAGGCATCGTAGAGCTGCTCGATGCCGCGGCGCACCGTCCACTGCGGCTTGAATTCCGGAAGCACCTGGGCAATCTTGCCGCAGTCCACCCGATAGCAACGCGGATCCGGGCCTCCGCCCTCCGCATATCTCACTTTGCTTCCGGGCACCACTTGCTCCACCATGTCGGCCACTTCACGGATGCGGTAATTCTCTTCCGACCGCCCCACATTGAATGCCTGGTTGTGCACCCGCTCGCGGGGCGAGTGGAGCACGGCCAGGAAGGCGCGCGAGATGTCTTCGATGTGCACCAGCGGGCGCCAGGGTGTGCCGTCGCTCTGGATGAAGACCTCACCGGTGGTGTAGGCGTATCCCACCAGACTGTTCACCACCAGGTCTACGCGCAGGCGCGGCGATACGCCATAGGCCGTGGCGTTGCGCAGGAAGGTAGGGGTGAAGCTGTCGTCGGCCAGCTTGCGCACATCCTGCTCGGTGCGGACTTTCGATTCGCCGTAAGGGGTGATGGGGTTGAAGGCAGCATCCTCCTTGAGCATCTGGTCGCCGCCGGAGACGCCGTACAGGCTGCACGAAGAGGCGTAAATGAACCGCGGTACACCCGCCTGCTTGGCCCGCTGCGCCAGATGGACGGAGGCGAGGTGATTGATGTCATAGGTGCATTGCGGGTTGACGTTGCCCAGAGGATCGTTGGAAAGCGCCGCCAGGTGGACGACGGCATCAAAGCCGGCGAGGTGCGAGACCTGGACGTCGCGCAGATCCACGCGCAACGCGGGCACGGGTGGCTCCTCGTCACCGAAATCACATCCCTCGAACAGGTAGCTATCCATGCCGACCACGTCGTGGCCGGCTTGCCGCAGCAGCGGCCCCATCACCGAACCGATGTATCCAGTATGGCCCGTAACCAGTACCTTCATTCCTAACCTCCGGTGTGACTGCAATATCGAGCTGATTACGCCAGCACCAGCTTGCGGCAATAGAAAGCTTCCGCGTAACGCGTGGGGGAAGCGCACTCGAGGCCGCGAAGCCTGAGGGTGGCGAAGAACGTCTGCTCTTCAAACCAATGCTTGTTGCGCTGCGAGACGAAGCTGCGCATCACGGCGTCAATCTTCCTCCGGCAGACCGTTTCTTCCAGGGGAACGAACAAGTTTGGCGAACCGAAGTCGCCGTCGTATTTCGGGATCTCGTACTCCAGGATGAGGTGATGGCGGAACGTGTTCCACGTCAACTCGGAGATCAGCCGGTGATCCTGGTGCAAGTCGTGGCGATAATGGGTGAAGATGACGTCGGGCTTGAACTCCTTCTTGAGGGCTTCAAAGTTTTCCTTGATCCGCTCGCCCAGCGCGGGGAAAAAGGCGTCACGGTAGCTCTTGACCACGACCTTGCTGGATTTCGCGCCTTTGAGGAACATGGAGGCAGCCTGGCGTGCCTCGGCCGCGCGTTCCTTGTCGGAACTGAAGACCACCCAGTAGACACGGGCTTCGGGATAGCGGGCGAGCAGGTGCAGGACGGTGCCGCCGCAACCGATCTCGATGTCGTCGCAGTGCGAGCCCAGGCACAGGATGTTCTGGGTCGAACCGGAGCGCTCGGGCAAGTGGAAGTTAAGCATGGCTGGGGTGGACCTCCTGGGCGCCGGCGAGCGACCAGCGGCGGCTCCTTGAAGAGTAACCAGACGTGAATCTCATATTTACACAAAGTGTCAACACCCGCGGCTGCCCTGTCCCCTCGCTTTCCGAGAAAGCTGCAAACTATTGCACATCTGCCGGCCTCGTTCCCGGACGTAGGGGTATGCAAGCCGATTTTCGGGCCAAACCTGTCCCCGAAAACCGGGGAATCTCGGGTCGCAAGGCTCAGCGGCTCGACGCAGGGTTCGCCGATGCCAATTTAAGTATTGTAAAATCAGCAGCTTACCCCTTAGCGAGAAGGTTAAGTTCACGGAATTTGACTGCACGCACCGGGCCAATCGAGCGCGTTGAGCGCTGCAACCACACGCAATCTTACCTCCAGGCAGACCACGAAAGCCCGACTTCCTTGGTAAGGAGATTGCAAACCTTTGGGGCGTAGGGTGTGCAAAGGTACCGGTATACCTGTCGGCGACCCGTCAGGTTCCGGGGCAATACTGGTCGGAAAGCTTGATTTTCCGCGAAACCAAACTGAAAGGCGCATTCCTGATCGAAGCGGAAAAGCGCGCGGACGACCGCGGCTTCTTCGCCCGCAGCTTCTGCCGGGAGGAGTTTGAGGCGCACGGACTGAACCCCAACGTTGCGCAGTGTAACATTTCCTTCAACCGGAGGAAGGGAACGCTACGCGGTATGCATTTCCAGGTGGCGCCGTATGAGGAAGCCAAGCTGGTGCGCTGCACCATGGGGTCGCTCTACGACGTGTGCATCGACCTGCGGCCGAAATCCGCGACCTTCAAGCAGCATTTTGGGGTCGTGCTTTCGGCGCGCGAACGGAACATGATCTACGTCCCCGAGGGCTTCGCCCACGGGTTGCAGACCCTGGAGGATGACACCGAGGTCTTCTACCAGATGTCGCAGGTGTACGCGCCGGAGTCGGCGCGCGGCGTACGCTGGAACGACCCGGCCTTCGGCATCGAGTGGCCTCCGGCGGAGCGGGTCATGACCAAGAAGGACAGGACGTACCCGGATTTTTTGGGATAAGCAAGCGTGACTATCACCGAGCTGAAATCCGAGCTGAGCCGCGAAGCCGCCGGCCGCGAGATGTACGGGCTCATGACCGAGCTTTATCCCGTCTGCCGCAGCATCACCGGGGATGGCTTCCGGGCGACGCTGGCGCAGTTGCAGCGGCATATCCCGCTCGAGCAGCACGAAGTGCCCAGCGGAACCCGGGTCTTCGACTGGACCGTGCCGAAAGAATGGAATATCCGGGACGCCTACATCAAGAATGCGCGCGGCGAGCGGGTGGTGGACTTCCGCCGCAACAACCTGCACGTGCTCAACTATAGCGTGCCGGTGAACCGACGGGTATCGCTCGAGGAACTCAAGGAGCACCTGTTCACGCTGCCCGACCATCCTGACTGGATCCCCTA
This sequence comes from uncultured Acidobacteriota bacterium, assembly GCA_963704285.1. Lineage (GTDB taxonomy): Bacteria > Acidobacteriota > Terriglobia > Terriglobales > Acidobacteriaceae > JAHFUA01. Next base: position 1,187,471 of record OY969886.1, read on the forward strand.
CCGCACGTCCTATTACCGCGAGCAGTGGGGGTTCTGCTTGACGGCGCGCCAGCTTGCGGAGTTGAACGAGGCGGAATACGAGGTTGGCATCGATGCCTCGCTCGAGCCCGGCCACCTCACTTACGGCGAACTTTACCTGCCCGGGGAGACGCCGGACGAAATTCTGATCTCCTGCCATGCCTGCCATCCGTCGCTGTGCAACGACAACCTGTCCGGCGTGGTGGTGGCCTCGTGGCTGGCGAAAAACCTGGTGAAGATCGCGCGGCGGTACTCCTTTCGCTTCCTGTTCATTCCCGGGACCATCGGTTCGATCACCTGGCTGAGCCGCAACGAAGAGAAGGTGGCGGCTATTCGCCACGGGCTTGTCTTGGCGTGCGTGGGCGATCCCGGCAAGTTTCATTACAAGCGCAGCCGCCAGGGCGGGAGCGAGATCGACCGCGCGGCGGTGCACGTGCTCCAGCACTCGGGGCAGCCATACGGGGTGGCGGACTTCGATCCCTACGGCTATGACGAGCGGCAATACTGCTCTCCGGCATTCAATCTGGCGGTGGGGTGCCTATCGCGCACGCCGCACGGGCAATTCCCCGAATATCACACGTCGGCCGACAACCTCGAGCTGGTGCGGCCGGAGGCGCTGGGAGAGTCGTTATTGCAGTGCCTGGCAATGGTTTCGGTTCTGGAGAACAACAGAACTTACTGGAACCTGCAACCGCGCTGCGAGCCGCAGTTGGGCAAACGCGGGCTGTACCGCGCGATCGGGGGAGTGCAAGACGCGCAACAGACCGAAAAAGCCATGTTGTGGGTGTTGAACCTTTCCGATGGGAAACACAGTTTGCTGGATATCGCCGAGCGTTCCGGGCTGAGCTTTGATGCGATCCACGCGGCGGCCGACGCGCTGGTCGAACACCAGTTGCTGAAAGACGTGCTGGAGGTGGCGTCGTCTGCGGCGAGCAGATGACGGGAGAAGGGGACTGGGTGAACGCAGTTTTGATCGCCATGCAGGACACCAAACCGCTGGCGGCTTCGGCCGACTAAGCGTGGAAACGAGGAACTGGAGATATGGGGATGGCTACAGAAACCGAAATGGCGGTTGCTGAACCGGTGAAGGGGAGCGTGGCTCCCGGTTGCCGTTTTTGCGGCTCGGAGCTGCGCCGTACGTTCGTGAATTTGGGCATGTCGCCCCTGTGCGAAAGCTACGTGCCTGCCGAACAACTTAATGCCATGGAAGCCTTTTATCCGCTGCACGTGTACGTGTGCGAAAGCTGCTTCCTGGTGCAGTTGCAGGAGTACGTCAGCGCGGAGGACATCTTCAGCGAGTACGCGTATTTCTCCTCCTACTCCGACAGCTGGCTGGCGCACGCCAAGCGCTATACCGACCTGATGGTGGAGCGCCTCGAGATCGGCGCCAAGAGCATGGTCATTGAACTCGCCAGCAACGACGGATACCTGCTGCAGTACTTCGTGGAGAAGGGCGTGCCGGTGCTCGGGGTCGAACCGGCGGCCAACGTGGCGGAAGTGGCGGAGCAGAAAGGCGTGCCGACGCTGGTGAAGTTCTTTGGACGAAAAACCGCGCGCGCGATGGCGGCGCAAGGCAAGCTGGCCGACCTGTTGCTGGGCAACAACGTGCTTGCGCAGGTGCCGGACCTCAACGATTTCGTTGCGGGGATGAATATCGTGCTCAAGCCGCGCGGCGTGATCACCATGGAATTCCCGCACCTGATGCGGCTGATGGAAGAAAACCAGTTCGACACCATCTACCACGAGCATTTTTCCTACTTCTCGTTCCTGACCGCGGAAAAAATCTTTGCCGCGCACGGGCTGACGCTGTTCGATGTGGATGAGATCCCCACGCACGGCGGTTCGCTGCGCATCTACGGCCGCCATGCCGAAGACCACTCGCGCCCGGTCAGCGAGCGCGTCCAGGAACTGCGCGCCCGCGAGCAGAACGCCGGATTCCAACGGCCGGAGACCTACTCACGCTTCGCCGCTCAGGTAGAGGAAACCAAGCGCGCGCTGCTGGAGTTCCTGATCCAGGCCCGGCGGGCAGGCAAGCACATCGCCGGGTACGGCGCCCCCGGCAAGGGCAACACGTTGTTGAACTACTGCGGTATTCGCACCGATTTCCTCGACTACACCGTGGACCGCAGCCCCTACAAGCAGGGGAAGTTCCTGCCCGGGACGCACATCCCCATCTTCCACCCGGACCGTATCCGGGAGACCAAACCGGATTTCGTGCTCATCCTTCCGTGGAACCTGAAGGACGAGATCATCGGGCAGCTCGCCTTCATTCGCGAGTGGGGTGGAAAGTTCGTGGTGCCCATCCCCAGGGTGGAGGTGTGCCCGTGAGCGCGACTCCAAGGCGGCGATCAGTTCAGCAGTCGGGAAGGAGGCTACTTCCGTGAAAGTCGTGATCTTCTGCGGTGGATTCGGTATGCGGTTGCGGGAGGCAGGCGAGAACACGCCCAAACCCATGGTGCCCATCGGCTACCGGCCGATCCTGTGGCACCTGATGAAGTACTACGCCCATTTCGGCCACAAGGAGTTCATCCTCTGCCTGGGATACCGTGCGGACGCCATCAAGCAGTACTTCCTGAATTACGACGAGTGCCTCTCGAACGACTTTACGCTGTCGAAAGGCGGTAAGCACCTGCGCCTCTTCAACAGCGATATCGACGACTGGCAGATCACGTTCGCTGACACCGGCGTCGCCGCCAACCTTGGCCAGCGCCTCAAGGCGGTGCAGAAGTACCTGGATGGAGAAGAGGTCTTTATGGCCAACTACTGCGATGGTCTGATTGACCTCAATCTCGACACTCTGGTCCGCTACGCCCGGGAACAGGACAGGATCGGGACTTTCGTTTCGGTGAAGCCCAACCTGAGCTACCACCTGGTTTCGGTCAACGGCGACGGCCTGGTGCACGAGATCAAGGCCATCACCGACACCAACGTCCGGGTCAACGGCGGGTACTTCGTGTTCAAGCGCCACATCTTCGACTACATTGGCGACGGGGAAGAACTTGTCCATGAGCCTTTGCAGCGATTGATCCAGCAGAAGCAACTCGTGGCCTACCAGCACAACGGCTTCTTCGCCTGCATGGACACCTTCAAGGACAAGCAGACGCTGGACGACTTCTACGCCAGCGGCAAGGCGCCGTGGGAAGTGTGGAAGCAGCGCAGCGACCAAGCGATGCCGGCAACGCAGCCTGCTCCACAGAGAATCCGTAGCGAAAACGCCTAGGCGGGGCCGCTTCGGGAGACAAGAATCTCCGTCTTAACGGTTGGCGATCGGAGAGACAAAACGGGCGGCGACCTGCCAGTTGCCGTGGTTGACCACCCATAGGTCGACGATGAAGAAATCCCCGCTGCGATCGGCCCCTGCCCCGGCGGCCGTCACTTTTCGCGATTGAACGAAGCTGACGACGGCGTTGCCCAGGAATGCGCGAATCACCATCTCCCGCGCGCTGAACGAGTCCAGCTTGTAATTGTTGAGGGCCTCCTGCATCCAATCCGCGCGCAGTACATCGTGCCCGGGATCGGTGGAGCGGCGCTCGATGAATTCCGGCGCGAGCAGGGCGTCCAGCGCAACCTGGTCCCTTTTCTGTACTGCGTGCATCCAGTCTCGTTCCAGCTTGCTGAACATCTCCATGAAGCTGTGCGCATTCTGGGCCGAGCGTTCGGATTCCGGCGTCGAAGTTTCCGACTTGTGCTTTTTTTGGGCTTGCGAGGACAAACACAGGCACAGCATGATGGCGAACAAAAGGACTTTTCTCATGAGCTCCTCACCTCAGCGAAACGGATGATCAGGCACAGTATAAAGCCCACTCAGCCACCTGCGGGAACAAGGGCCTGGCTCCCGCCAGTGCTGAGTTTCCAACATCAGCGGAGCCGGGCTCTCGGCTGCGCAAAGTTTTGCGTCTTTATGAAAGCACTTTTCAGTCAGAGCCGGTGATTCCTTCCGCTCACGGCCCGCCCAAGGCCTTAATCCGTTTCCTCTCAATGCGTAGTAGTAGAATTCCCCAGCCGGGCTGGAATTATAAATGCTCCGTCAGCAGTAGTCACGATTGGCGCCAATCGTCCCGCAATCTGACGTACTAGGAACGACCCGGGGCTTATCATGCTGTCCCCCCGCGAGGAATCCGTTTGCCCGTAAGGTGAAAGAAGAAGGGAAAAATGAACCCACGACGTGCGCTGGCTCTGGCCTATCTGCTGTCACTCGTTCTTGTATGCCTCACGGCAGCACCTTTAGCCGACGCCCAGGTGTCGGTATTGACCCAGCGCAATGACTTGGCGCGGGACGGGCTGAACGCCAATGAAACCATCCTGACGCTGAGCGCGGTCAACGCCAACAATTTCGGCAAGTTTTTCAACCTGCCGACCGATGGCTTCCTCTATGCCCAGCCGCTGTACGTGGCCAACGTCGCCATCCCTGGGCAGGGTACGCACAACGTTGTCTATCTCGCCACGGAACACAACAGCATCTACGCCTACGACGCCGACGGCCAGACGTTCACCCCGCTCTGGCAGGATAATCTGACTGCCCTGGGCTGCCCGAGCGGTTGGACTTGCACGGCGGTCCCCGCCAGCGACAACAGCAACACCACCGACCTGTTGCCGGAAGTGGGCATCACCAGCACGCCCGTAATCGATCTTTCGACCAACATTATCTACGTGGTGACCAAAACCAGGGAAGTCTCCGGCAGCACCATCAATTACGTGTACCGGCTGCACGCGCTGGACATCGCTAGCGGCGCCGAGCGCACCGGCAGCCCAGTCATAGTCCAGGGCAGCGTTCCGGGTAACGGAACTCCGAGCAGCGGCGGGCGTCTCCTGTTCGACCCGGCACACGGTCAGTACTCGCTGCAGCGCCCGGCATTGGCGCTGGTTAATGGCGCCGTGTACATCGGATTCGGTTCCTGGGGCGACGACAGCACCTGGCACGGATGGATTTTCGGCTACGGCTACAACCCGACTGCGGGCACCTTCACCCAAACGGGCGCGTTTTCCACCACCCCGAACGGAAGCGAGGGGTTGGGGGGCGTGTGGATGAGCGGCGCCGGCCCCGCGTCCGATGCCGCGGGGAACCTCTATTTCACCACTGGCAACGGCGCATTCGACGGCACGACAAATTTCGGCGATACGTATCTGAAACTCGCAACTCCCGGTCTGACCGTCGCTGATTACTTCACGCCCCATAACCAGTCGACGCTGGACTCACTCGACCTGGATGTCTCCTCCGGCGCCGTCACCCTGCTGCCCGACGGCGCGGGAACTGCGCAGCACCCGCACATCATGATCGGGTGCGGCAAGCATGGCGCTGTGTACGTCATCGACCGCGACAACATGGGGCATTTCAATTCGTCGAGCGATAGTCAGATCATCCAGGCACTCCCTAACCTTGTCGGCCCAGCTTGGGATGGCGTCTCTTATGTAGAGAACTGCTACAGCACGGCCGCCTATTGGCAAGGCCACGTCTATTTCGGCGGCATCAGCGACACCGTGAAGATGTTCAACTTCAGCAACGGCCTGCTGTCCACGTCGCCGGTATCGCAGTCCGCTACGCAGTACCAGTTCCCCGGCGCAAGTGTGTCAGTCTCCGCCAATGGCTCCGCCAACGGCATCGTGTGGACCATCGAGAACTCCGGCACTCCTTCCCCCGGTGATCGCGGCGGGACTCAGGCCATCCTGCACGCCTACGACGCCACCAACCTGGCGAGCGAGCTCTACAACAGCGGCATGGTTTCGTCCGATAACGCGGGGTTGCCGGTGAAATTCACCGTGCCCACGATTGCAAATGGGAAGGTTTACGTCGGAACCCAGTCCTCGGTCGCGGTGTACGGACTATTGAGTTTGCTGCCGCAAGCCCCGGCCCCGACGTTTAATCCACCCGCGGGAACCTACGCGACTGCGCAATCGGTCACGCTCACCGACTCGCTCTCGGGCGCCACCATCTACTACACCACGGACGGCAGCACGCCCAACACGTCCTCCACCGTTTACAGCGGCCCGATCGCGGTCAACGCCAGCATGATCATCAGCGCCATCGCCGTGGCCCCGGGCTACCGTGACAGCCTGGTCACCAATGCCCGCTATCTCATTGGCAGTAACAGCGTTGTGTTCGTGCAGGGCAATTACGCGACGCCGCAAGGGCCGGGGTGGTCGAACGTCACCGTCACGTATCCGAATATCCAGTTTGCCGGCGATGTCAACGTGGTGGTGGTGGGCTGGAACGACAGTACTGCAACGGTTGCTGCCGGGGGAGTGACCGACAGCATGGGGAATACCTACACCTTGGCGGTGGGTCCGACGGTGCTGTCCGGCAGTTTGACACAGTCGATCTACTACGCCAAGAACATCCTGGGTGCTGCGGCCGGGGCCAATACCGTAACCGTCAATTTCAGCAGCCCGGCGAACGCACCGGATGTGCGGATACTGGAATACGGCGGTCTCAGCGGAACAGTGGATGTGACCGCTGCCGCCAGCGGTAGTACCAGCAACAGTACGGTCGGAATCACGACCGCCAATCCCAGTGACCTCATTGTCGGGGCCAACATCGTGCACACCATCACCACGGGTCCTGGTCCCGGCTTTACCAGCCGGATGATCACCAATCCGGACGGTGACATCGCCGAGGACATGCTGGTTTCGACGACCGGCACGTACACGGCCAGCGCACCAGTGAGTCCCGCCGGCGGCTGGATCATGCAGGCGGTGGCCTTCAAGGTAGGAAGCACCAACCCAGCACCCACGGTCACAGCAATCTCGCCCACGTCGGGTACTACCAACGGCGGGACTTCGGTGACCATCACCGGTACCGGCTTCCTCTCCGGGGCAAGTGTCACTCTCGGGGGCACAGCCGCCACCAGCCCCAACGTAGTCAACAGCACCACCATAACGGCCACGACCCCGGCGCATGTTGTGGGGGCGGTGAACGTAGTGGTGGCCAACACCGACGGCCAGAGCGGCACACTCACCAACGGGTTCACCTACGTCTCGCCCAACCCGGCGCCGACCGTGACTTCGATTGCGCCAACCTCGGGTACGACCGCCGGTGGGACTTCGGTCACCATTACCGGCACGGGGTTCCTCTCCGGGGCCAGTGTCACTCTCGGGGGCACAGCCGCCACCAGCCCCAACGTGGTCAACAGCACCACCCTCACGGCCACCACTCCGGCTCACGCCGCGGGTGCGGTGAACGTTGTGGTGACCAACACCGACGGCCAGAGCGGTACATTGAGCAACGGCTATACCTATGTCTCGGCCAATCCGGCGCCGACCGTGACTTCGGTCGCGCCCACCTCCGGCACGATTGCGGGCGGGACTTCGGTGACGATCACCGGCACCGGCTTCCTGTCGGGAGCGAGTGTGAGCTTCGGGGGCACGGCCGCTACCAACCCGAGCGTCGTCAACAGCACCACCATCACAGCCGCTACTCCGGCTCACGCCGCCGGTGCGGTGAACGTTGTTGTGACCAACACCGACGGCCAGAGCGGCACGCTCACGAATGGTTACACCTACAGCGTTCCGGTTTCCGCAACTCTTGTCCAGCACGCCGAGAAGACCGTGAATGCGGGAACAAACACCACCTCGCAAGCCTTTCCCGCTGCCAGTACTTCCGGCGATCTCATCGTCGTTACCGTCAAGTGGGGCAATCAGACTATCTCTGTCTCCTCGATCACTGACAACAAGGGCAACACGTACACCAGTGCCGTCGGACCCACCAACTGGAGCGGAACGACAAAACGTGCTCAAACCTTTTACGCCAAGAACATCGTCGGAGGAGGAACGCCGATCACGATCACCGTTAACTTGACGGCAAACTCGACCAGCTCGCTGCATCTTTACCAGTTCGAGTATGCGAACGCAGATACCGTCTCGCCGCTGGACGTGACCTCCGCAGCCATCGGCAACAGCACCACCCTGAACAGTGGCACCGCGACAACGCACCTGGCCAACGAACTCATTTACGGGGCGGCCTTCGTCGACAACGGCAACTCAAGTCCCGGCTCTGGCTTCGTCGCCGAGACGCGCTTCCGGGGTAACCTGGTGGAAGACAAGAATGTGAGTTCGCTCGGGACCTACAACGCCACCGCGACGGATACGACGAGTTCGAACTGGGTGATCCAGATGGCCGCCTTCAAGGTGGCAGGCCAGGGGTCGAATCCACCGCCGACGGTGACCTCGATTGCGCCGACGGCGGGTCCGATCAGCGGTGGTACCTCCGTGACCATCACCGGCACTGGCTTGGTCTCGGGAGCGACGGTCAGCTTCGGCGGCACCGCGGCCACCAATCCGAATGTGGTCAACAGCACTACGATGACAGCTACCACAGCAGCCCACGCCGCGGGCGCGGTGAACGTGGTGGTGACCAACCCTGACAGCCAGAGCGGTACCCTCACGAATGGGTACACCTACAATCCACCGCCGACGGTGACCTCGATTGCGCCGACAGCGGGTTCGATCAATGGCGGCACCTCAGTGACCATCACCGGGACGGGGTTCCTGTCGGGGGCTACGGTGAGTATCGGCGGAGCAGCCGCCACCAATCCGAATGTGGTCAACAGCACTACGATGACAGCTACCACAGCGGCCCACGCTGCGGGCGCGGTGAACGTGGTGGTAACCAACACCGATGGCCAGAGCGGCACGCGGACCAACGGCTACACCTATAATCCTGCTCCGGCGGTCAGTTCCATTTTGCCAACCTCCGGCACGACGGCCGGTGGAACATCCGTGACCATCACCGGCACCGGGTTCCTGTCAGGGGCGACGGCGACCATCGGGGGCACAGCCGCGACCAACCCGAATGTGGTCAACAGCACTACCATGACGGCCACCACCGCCGCCCATACGGCGGGCGCAGTGAACGTGGTGGTCACCAACACGGACGGCCAGAACGGGACACTGACCAATGGCTACACCTACACTTCACCCAATCCGGCGCCGACGGTGAGTTCCATCTTGCCGACCTCCGGTCCGGCCGCGGGTGGAACATCCGTGACCATCACCGGTACCGGGTTCCTGTCAGGGGCAACGGCAAGTATCGGCGGCGTAGCCACGACCAATCCGAACGTGGTCAACAGCACGACGATGACGGCCACCACCGCCGCCCGCGCGGCAGGCACCGTGAACGTCGTTGTGACCAACACGGACGGCCAGAGCGGCACCCTCACCAATGGGTACACTTACAATCCCGCGCCGACGGTGAGCTCAGTTGCGCCGAACGCGGGTTCGATCAACGGCGGCACCTCGGTGACCATCACCGGCACGGGCTTCGTCTCGGGAGCGAGTGTCAGCTTCGGCGGCACCGCCGCCACCAACCCAAGCGTGGTCAACAGCACTACGATGACGGCCACGACGCCGGCCCATGCGGCGGGCGCCGTCAACGTGGTGGTGACGAACCCTGACAGCCAGAGCGGCACGCGGATCAACGGCTACACCTACAATCCGGCGCCGACGGTGACATCAATCGCGCCCACCTCGGGCACGACCGCTGGCGGGACTTCGGTCACCATCACCGGTACCGGGTTCCTGACGAGCGCCACGGTTACCCTGGGCGGCACGGCGCCGACCAACGTCACCGTGGTCAGCAGCACCTCCATCACCGCCACCACTCCGGCCCACGCGTTAGGCGCAGTGAACGTTGTGGTCACGAACACCGACGGACAAAGCGGGACTTTGACCAACGGTTACACCTATGTGAATCCGGCGCCGACCGTGACGGCGATCGCGCCTAACTCCGGCCCGACTGCCGGTGGAACCGCCGTCACCATCACCGGTACCGGGTTCCTGACAAACGCCACGGTTACCCTGGGCGGCACGGCGGCGACCAGCGTCACCGTGGTCAGCAGCACCTCCATCACCGCCACCACGCCGGCCCATGCGGCGGGAACGGTGAGCGTGGTCGTGACCAATACCGGCGGCCAGAGCGGTACCCTGACTAATGGCTTCACGTACGGCTCGGTAGCGATCTCGTTTGCCCAGGTGGCAGCGGCGACGCCGCAGTCGCCCGTCTCCACGCTGTCGATCGCGTATCCTGCGGCCCAAACTGCGGGTGACTTGAACGTCGTTGTGGTGGGCTGGAACGACTCCACGTCTAACGTCACCGGCATCACCGACACGGCTGGCAACACCTACCAACTGGCCATTGGCCCGACCCGCGGCACAGGCATCAGTCAGTCCATCTACTACGCCACCAACATCAAGGCGGGCAGCAACACGGTCACGGTCACCTTCAACCAGGCGGCGGCATTCGTTGACCTGCGTATCCTGGAGTACAAGGGGATCGTGAACCCGGCGCCTCTGGACGTCACTGCGGGCGCCGCCGGCAGCAGCACTACGAGCAACAGCGGTGCGACCACCACCACAGCCGCCAACGAGTTGATTGTCGCTGCCAACACCGTCAACACCGCCGCCACTGGAGCGGGGACGGGATATACCCTGCGCATCATCACCTCGCCGGATGCCGACCTTGTGGAGGACCGGACAGCCGCCACGGCGGGCAGTTACAGTGCCACGGCGCCGGTGAGTCCCAGCGGCGCCTGGGTGATGCAGATGGTCACCTTCAAGTCCCAGTAAATGGCTCGTCTCCCTGCAAAGGGCAACCCCGCAGCTGGGGGGCGGGCTCATTCTGGGCGCCTAAGAGGGGTGAGAAGGTCCTGGCTTCGAGCCAGCACTTCATGGTTCGGTTTGCCACAAAGGGGCATGATGAGCTGCTAGCCAGGTTCTCACCGCCCCTATTTCCACCAGCGCTTCAAGTGCCTGACACACCTGTTGGACGCCCGACCCAACCGATTCCGCGATCTCTTCCACCGAACGCACCCCGTCGGTCGCATGGAAGACCCTGTCCACCGTTGCTTCCATCTCGACCACGTAGATTCTCCCCGCCTCGGTTCGTGAGAAGAGCAGCGTGACTTCGCGCCGCAGGTCATCGCCGATGGCTTCCCCGGCGCGCAGTCGCGGCAACATCTCCGGCAGCGCCCAGGTGAACTGCCGGCACACTGTACTCAACCCCGGTGCGGGGCGCTCGGACTTGGGCGGCGGCTGCGATGTCGCCGCTTGCAGGAAGTAGTTGTATTCGTAGTCCAGCAGTTCCGGCCACCACGGGCCCGGTTGCGGCGCCGCGGTCAGGTGCACGCGCGCCATTTCCCCGACGCGTCGCGCCGACCCGAGCGACCCCATCACGCACGCGTGCAGGAACTGGTCGAACTCGGCGAAGTCCACAACCTCTTCCGCGATCCGACCGGTCTGCATGCGGAGGCGATGTGAGTAGCGGAACGAGCGCGCCAGGCGGTCACGATAGTAGCGCCGCGCCAGGAAATGCGCGAACTGCACAGCCTTCGCCGCCTCGCCGACGGATATCGGCCCCCCGCGCCGTCCTTGAGCACGCGCGTTGGCATCCGCCAGGTAGCGGATGATCTCGTCCTGTACCGCCCGATCAGCCATGTGTAACGCCGGCATCTTGCCGGCTGTCGCGCGGGCGTCCCGCCCGCGGACGTGAAACATGAAACTCGAAACGTGAAACGTCCAGCTACGCCGTCTTCCTCGCCGCCCTGCTTGCCCCGAACGCTTCCCTCGTCATCTCCACCGATTCGAACATGACATCCGCCGTGAGCGCCGGCGAGAACTGGTCCACGGTGACGGCCCGCAGCCGGGGGGTGCGCTCGGCGATCCACACTCCCAGCTCGAGGATCTCGTGCGTGGGCCGCGTGGGCGCCACCCACGGTCCGCCCAGGTCGCGGTCATGCTCGACGCCGCCCACGTGGATCTCGACCACCTTATCCAGCGGGAATTCACCGATATACTGGCGCGGGTTCCGCCGCTGGTAGTGCGCGGCCAGCCACAGGTGCGGCACGTCGATGAGAAATCCGCAGCCCGTCTCCTCGAAGAAGCGCCGCAGGAATTCCGCCTCGCTCATCTGCGCGTGCTCCACCGAGAAAAAGCCGGGGATGTTCTCCATCACCAGCGGCGCCCCCACAAAGTCCTCGAGGCGCCGCGCGTTGGCCGCGAACCGCCGCAGGAAATCCTCCGTGTACAGCGGAGGGAAGACGTAGTCCAGCGTGTACTTGCCGTCTTCCGTGTGCAGGCATTGGAAGTGTTCCGCGATCCACGGCCCGCGATAGAGCCGCTGCAGGTTGCGCGCCCGTTCCAGCGCGTGGTCGCTCAAGGGATCGGCGAGCTGCCCGAGATAATCGTGCAGCAGGAGAGGGAACCTCTCGCGAATGCGGGGAAACAGGGCGTCATCGGCGGCGGGAGGGTCGGCCATCGACAGGTGATCGACGGCAACGCCCGACGACAGCAGCACCTCTGCCAGGTGCGGGTTATAGAAAGTTCCGACCGAGAGCCAATCTGCGATGAATGACGGCATAAGTGCGGCTCCCGCGGCAGGCATAATCCCTGCTGCGGAAGCGAACAACGGCTGGACCCTTAGTGGCAGGTGGGCGCGACTTCCGTCGTCTCCACCAGGCTGAAGTTGTGACAGGTTGGGGCGACCTCCGCTGTCTCCACCAGCTTGTAGCCGGCATGACAGGTGGGAGCCATTTCAGCAGTTTCTACGATCTTCATCTGCGCAAGCCTCCTTGTGTGACTGCCAACCCCGTACTAGATGCAGGCCGCGCCCCCGGGTGACAGCAAATTTTGCCCCCGTAGCGCCGGCGTGTCGCCGCCGTTCCCGAATCCCCGCTGGGCCCCCGCGCATCCATTTACCCGCCCAATCCCATGGCCTCCGTCCCCAAGCCGCTCCCCATCTCGGTTCTGCTCCCGGAGCACGACATAGCGACCCAGTTCGCCGAAGCTCTTGCCCGCGGGTACCTGGGCGAGCAGTTCTTCTACTGGCTGCCGCTTTCGGTCGAAGCCTGGGTCGCGCTCTGCCGCTCGCCCGAATACCGCAACGCCGATCGCGCGCTCACGCTGCTCTCCCGGGCCGCTCCCCGCCTGGCGCGGCTCTGGCCGGCGGCCGATACCCTCTGCGGCCTTGGTTGCGGCGAGGGGTCCAAGGACCGCGTCCTGCTCGACGCATTCCCCCATCTTCTATATATAGGTGGCGATTTCAGCCAGGGGTTGCTCGAACTCGCGCTTGCCTGCGCCGCCCCTGCCGCCCGCGCCGTCCACGGCTTCAAGCTCGACATCGGCTCGGACCAGCACCTCGAGGCCGTGGCCACGGCCGTTTGCCAATCCGGCCGCTCCGCCGTCTATACCGTGCTCGGCAATACCCTGGGCGCTTTCGATCCCGATCGCTTCCCCGCGCGCCTGCGCCGGTTCATGCGTCCTGAAGACCGCGCCCTGTTCGACGGCGAGATCTTCGCCGGCGACGAAACCCTGCGCGGCTACGACCACCCCACCAACCGCCGTTTCGCCTTCGCACCGCTCGCGTCTCTAGGCCTGACAGAATCGGATGGCGAACTGCGCTTCAAGCTGCGCCCCGGCGCTGCCGGCCTGCACGAGGTGGTGAAGTATTTCGTCCCGGCGCGTGATCTGGACCTGAAAGTGGCGGGGCGCGAGTTGCGCCTGTGCAAAGGCGAGCCGCTGCGCATGAGCAGCTCGCTCAAGTATGACGAGCCCGCCTTCTTCGAGTGCCTGGAGCGCGGCGGCTTTCGCGTCGAGTTTTCCGACAAGAGCGACGACGGCCGCTTCCTTCTTGTGGGTGCCGCACCCGTGTAGCGGCGTCTCGCCGGCTGTCGCGGCGGCGTCCCGCCGCCGTTCACGCCGTCTCCTGACTCCCGGCTACTGCTTCTTGTAAACCACGCCGCCCTTCATCACGAAGTCCACGTGCTCCAGCGCGGTGATGTCGGCCAGCGGATCGCCTTTCACCGCCACCATGTCCGCCAGCTTGCCCGGCTCGATGGTGCCGATGTCCTTCTGCATCCCCAGCAGCTCCGACGCGGTCACCGTGGCCGAGCGCAGCGCTTCCGCCGGCGTCTGGCCGTACTTCACCCGCAGCCCGAACTCTACCGCCGGATTGATGTTCCAGTCGAAGCCTCCGGCATCGGTGCCGAAGGCGATCTTTACTCCGGCCTTTACGGCGCGGCGGAAGGTGTCAGCGCTGATCTTCACCATATCGAGCCACACCGGCGCTCCCGCCTTGGCGCGTCCCTCGGCCACGTACTCGCCGACGTACAGAGTGGGAACGTAATAGGTGCCTTTCTGGATCATCAGCTTGATGTCGGCGTCGGAGATGTAGTCGCCGTGCTCGATGGTGTCCACGCCCGCCTCGACCGAATTGTGCACGCCGTTCAGCGCCGTGGCGTGCGACGCCACCTTGTGCCGCTGGCGGTGCGCCTCGTCCACCATCGCCCGCAGCTCGTCCAGAGTGAACGTGGGGATGTCGTTGAGAACCGGCGGCGGCCCAACGCCCGGCGGCGGGTTGGGATCGATGTAGTAGCTGCGATCCGAGTACACCTTGATCCAATCGGCGCCGTACATGATCTGCTCGCGCACCGCCTTGCGGCATGCGTCGGCGCCGTCGCAAACTTGCACGCCGTGCGGCATCGGCACATTGGGCGCATATCCCAGGAGCGGATACGCTCCGGTCACATCCAGCGAGCGCGTCGCCACCTGCATGCGCGGCCCGGGGATCACGCCTGCGTTGATGGCTTTCTTGATGTCCACGTCGGCGTAGCCCGCGCCCTCGGTCTCGAGATCACGGATGGTGGTGAAGCCGTACTCCAGCGCCTTGCGCACCGATTGGGTCCCCAGGATGGTGCGGTACTCTGGCGACCACTTCAGCAATTGCCGGTCGTAATCTTCCGCGGTGATGTCGCCCTGGAGCAGCACGTGCGTGTGCGTGTCAATCAGCCCCGGCAGGCAGGTTTCGTGTGAAAGGTCGATCACCTTTGTTCCGCCCGGCATGAACTGGTCGTAGGCAGCCGCTCGTACCTCCTTGATTCTTGCTCCTTCCAGGACGATTTGGATGTCCTTCCGCGGCGCTGATTTTTCGTCGATCAGCATGCCGCACCGAATCAGGGTATTCGCCGGCGGCTCCGCCACATTGGCGAAATCCCCGATCTTCCGCCCCTGCGCGCCCGGTGGCGTCTGCCCGCACACGCTCACTGCGACCGCGAACAGCACCACCAAAAAAATCTCGGCTCTCTTCATGATTGCCTCTGCCACTCGAAACTTGAAACGTGAAACTCGAAACTGGTCTTCCGGCCCGCGAGTCTACCACGCACACTTTCAATGCGCCCCTTTTCCACACTTTGCAAGATTTACACAATTGGACGCCCTCTCGGTGCGTGCTACATTGCGCGTACCGCACGATTCCATCCAGCCGAAAGTTTCGGATAAACTGCCGTCCAGCCAGGCTACGGCCCAAGGGCAGATCCCAGGGAGAAGTAAGCCGTGGATGACTGGAAGCTCTACCGCACCCGTTTTCTGGCCAAGGCCAAACGTCTTGATCAGCCCTGCAGCCTCACCGACGCCTGCGGCCGCCAGCAGCAAGGCGGGCCCGGCGATTATCTGGTCGAAGCCCCGGACGGCTCCCAGCGCATCGCACCGGCCGAGGTCTTCGAGGACATCTACGTTGAACTCGAGGCCGCCGACGAGCACCCCATCCCGCGAAAAACGCGCGTGCTGGGACACCGAGCATTCCCCTGGGCGCGGCTGTTCCACCGCACCGGCAACCGCCCCAGGGTGTAAAATAACCATATGTACAATATCTTGTGGGTCAGTCTTGACAGGTACCATATACAGGTGTATTGTGCCTTTCGCCCGGCATTGAGGTGACTGCCGGAAGCTGTTGCGCGGTGACGCCGCCTGCTTCTCCCAGGCGTCCTGGTTCCGCTTGGGATGGTGCAGGCGTCGGCTCTTGCCCGGAGGGGATGAACATGGGAACGAACTCGCTCGGCACGGCGGTGGTGGCTCCTGATCGCATGGCCGGGGTGCTAGTGCAAGCGCCGCTTGCCTGGTCGCCCTGGTCGCGCTGTCAGTCGAGTTTCAGCCTGGCGCTGACGCCGCATCTCCCCGGCGTCTTCGCCCTCGCCGAAGAGGTTGTTGCAACCGACGATTCGGCGCCGGACGCCCGCCAGCGCATGCTCCAGGTCTCCGCCACCGACGACCTGGCGCAGGCTCTGGACCGCCTGTTCGTCCCCTCCAGCCCTTTGCGCGCGCGCCTGGAATCCGGACGTTGCTTCGTCCGCTACGCTGTGGTTCCCGACCGCGCCCAGCGCGAGGCGGTGTACGTCGCTCTGCTGCACTGGCTGGCGGCTTCCTCCGAGGTCGCTTGCGGCCTGGGGCAGAGCGCGGTCGCGCCGGAGATCGAGACTGCCGCCGACACCCAGGCGCAAGTCCAGGCTCCGGATCGCGACATCAAAGAAAGTAGTCTGGGCCCTCCCCCACCGCTTCCGGCCGGTTTTTAGCCGGAGCGAATATCCGGATTCCGGCAGCTAGCCTGCCGGACTCCGTTTTGAATTGGATTTCGCCAGCGCCCTTACCGGCGACTGGCAACTGACAACTGGAGACTAGTCATGGCTGACGTTACCGACAAGATCGCTGGCTCCGCCGCCGCGTCCGCTTCCAATTCCCGCCAGGCGCGCAAGGCTCCCGGCCTGACCTTCCGCCGTTTCTTCACCAAGCCCGGCGTCTCGCCCTATGACGAGGTGGAGTGGGAGAAGCGCGCGGCGCTGATCACCGACGCCGCCGGCAACGTCATCTTCGAACAGAAGGACGTGGAGGTCCCCAAGGACTGGTCCATGACCGCCACCAACATCGTGGCCAGCAAGTATCTCCACGGCAAGCTGGACACGCCCGAGCGCGAGACCGGCGTGCGCCAGCTCGTCAGCCGCGTCGCCGAGACCATCCGCGACTGGGGTCTCGCCGGCGGCTACTTCCGCACCGCCGAAGACGCCGCCATCTTCCACGACGAGCTGGCCCACATCCTGCTGCACCAGATGGCCGCCTTCAATTCGCCCGTCTGGTTCAACGTTGGCTGCGACCGCATCGAGCCCAACTCCGACGCGCAGAACTGGCACTGGAACCCCGAGCTCGGGCGCGTCGAGTTCGCCACCGCCGGCTACCGCAACCCGCAGTGCTCGGCCTGCTTCATCAACTCGGTGAAGGATTCGCTCGATTCCATCCTCGACCCTGGCCAAGACCGAGGGCATGCTGTTCAAGTGGGGATCGGGCACGGGCACGAATCTTTCGACGCTGCGCTAGCTCCACCGAAGGCCTCTCCGGCGGCGGCACGCGCCTCCGGCCCGCTCAGCTTCATGAAGGGCTTCGACGCCTTCGCCGGCGTCATCAAGTCGGGCGGCAAGACCCGCCGCGCCGCCAAGATGGTCATCCTCAACATCGACCATCCCGATATCGTCGACTTCATCGAGTGCAAGGCCAAGGAAGAAGCCAAGGCCTGGACGCCTGGTGCAGTCCGGCTACGACGGCTCCTCGCCCGACTCCGAAGCCTACTCGTCCATCTTCTTCCAGAACGCCAACAACTCCGTGCGCGTTACCGATGAATTCATGCACGCGGTCGAGCGCGACGGCGATTTCTCCACCCGCGCCGTCCTCGGCGGCCGCGCGGTCAAGCACCTACAAGGCCCGCGACCTGCTGGAGCAAGATCGCCGAGGCCACCTGGCAGTGCGGCGATCCCGGCATGCAGTTCGACACCACCGTCAACCGCTGGCACACGTCCAAGAACACCGCCCGCATCAACGCCTCGAATCCGTGCTCGCGAATACATGTTCCTCGACGACTCCGCCTGCAACCTGGCGTCGCTCAACCTGATGAAGTTCGCGCCCAACGGCACGTTCGACGTCGACGCCTACCGCCACGCCGTGGACATCGTGATCACCGCGCAGGAGATCCTGGTGGACAACGCCGGCTATCCGACCGAGACGATCGGCAAGAACTCGCACGACTATCGCCCGCTCGGCCTGGGCTACGCCAACCTGGGCGCGCTGCTCATGGCCGCCGGCCTGCCCTACGACTCCGACGCCGGACGCGACTACGCCGCCTGCGTCACCGCGATCATGTGCGGCGAAGCCTATCTGCAGTCTTCGCGTATCGCGGAAGTTTGCCCGCGGCTCGAGCCAGCAACAGACTTCGTGAAGCAAGCCAACGACCAACGACCAACGACTAACGACTCCTCCGGCGGAGCCGCGCCCGGCTTCTACGTCAACCGCGAGCCTTTCCTCGACGTCATCCGCATGCACCGCGCCTCGGTCAACAACATTGGCGATCTAGTAGCGCCGGCGTCTCGCCGGCATCCACGCCCGCCGGCTTCAGCTTCATGCTCAAGTCCCTGATCGACGCCTCCAAAGAATGCTGGGACGAAGCCCTCAGCCACGGCGAGAAGTTCGGCTATCGCAACTCGCAGGTCACGGTGCTGGCGCCCACCGGCACCATCGGCTTCATGATGGACTGCGACACCACCGGCGTCGAGCCCGACCTGGCGCTGGTCAAGTACAAGAAGCTGGTGGGCGGCGGCATGATCAAGATCGTCAACAACACCGTGCCCACGGCGCTGTTCAAGCTCGGCTACACGAGCGACCAGGCCAGCGCCATCGTCAGCTACATCGACGCCACCGGCACCATCGAGGGCGCGCCCGCACGTCAAAGACGAGCACCTGCCCGTCTTCGATTGCTCCTTCAAACCGGCCAAGGGTAACCGCTCCATCCACTACATGGGACACCTGCGCATGATGGCCGCCACCCAGCCGTTCATCTCCGGCGCGATTTCCAAGACCATCAACATGCCCGAGAATGCGACCATCGAAGAGATCACGGAAGCCTACATCCAGGCTTGGAAGCTCGGGTTGAAGGCCGTGGCGATTTACCGCGACGGCTGCAAGAAGAGTCAGCCCTTGTCAGCGGCGGGGACGGCAACCGCATTGTCCGACAAGACAAAGTCCGCAGAGCCTCAACTGGCGACTGGCGACCGGCGACCGGCGACTGAGGTCGAAGACCTGAACGCTCCGCCCCGTGCCACGCGCCACAAGCTGCCCGACGAGCGCTTCTCCGTCACCCACAAGTTCAACATCGCCGGACACGAAGGCTACATCACCGTGGGCGTCTATCCCAACGGACAGCCGGGCGAGATCTTCATCACCATGGCCAAGGAAGGCTCCACCGTCTCGCGGCCTGATGGACAGCTTCGCCCTGGGCGTTTCCATCGCTCTGCAGCACGGCGTGCCGCTGAAGCTGCTGTGCGACAAGTTCAAGCACACCCGCTTCGAGCCCCAGGGCTGGTCGACCCATCCCGAGATCGGCTACGCCAAGCTCCATCATGGACTACATCTTCCGCTGGCTGGAGATGCGCTTCCTGACGGGGCAGCAGCAGTTGCTGTTCGAAGGCCTGCGTCCGAGACCCGCCGCGCCGCCGGAAGAAAAGCCTTTGCCGACGACTGGCTCGCCAACGACCAACGACCAACGGCCAACGACAGGCAAGGTGCACGCTGCCGACCGGCTGAAGGAGATCGTCGATCTCGGCGACGCCCCAATCTGCTCGAATTGCGGCAGCATCATGACGCGGAACGGCTCGTGCTATCGGTGCATGAGTTGCGGCTCGACCAGCGGCTGCAGTTAGGGTGGAGCAGGGCTTCAGCCCTGCGTGGTGGTGGGCTTGGGAAGGGCACGGCTTTAGCCGTGCCACGAAAAACTAAAGGAGCTGTCATCCTGAGCGAGCCGGGGCCCCGCGGCGGACGCGGCTCAAGAAAGTGATGGAGTTCGCGGCGCGCGGCGAGCGGATCAAGTGGATGTAGTCGGAAGTCGGACTACCTGCCGCCCAAGTGCAAGCGCAGGCCAGCTCGAACAAGGATCGGCGGGCCAACGCTGAGCACCGGAGTGCGCCCGATGTCGTAGCGCTGGTTCAGCAGGTTTTCCGAGGCCACGAACACTTCCAGCCCCGAGGTCAGCGGGTGCGAGGCCATCAGGTCCAGGGTGAAGTAGCGACGCAGCAGAAAATCGTTGAGGTCATCGTCGAACTGCACTCCCACGAAGCGTCCCTGCACCCCGAGCAGGATCCAGCGCGGCTTGAAATAGCGCGCCTGGAAAGTGAACGCATGGCGCGGGACCTGCGGAATCTCCAGGCCCTGCAGGCTTTGCAGCGCGATGGCGGTCGCGCTGGGAAAGCTCACGACCACGGCATCGGCGTACTGGAGTCCTCCGGAGAGCGTCAGGGAGCTGTTCACATGCGCCTCCGCTTCGACCTCCAGGCCGCGAGAACGGGTGCGGCCCAGGTTCTCACGCTGGCGGGTGATGAGGGTACAAGGCGGCGCGCCCGGCAGAAGACACCCAGGATTGGGAAGCGCGCCAACGGTCACGTTTTCGATGGGCCGCGTGATCTCAGCCCAGAAGAAGTTGCCGCGCACCATCAGCCGCTGGTTGAAGCCGGTGACGATCACTCCGCCTTCGCCGCCGGTCAGGCGCTCAGCCAGGAGCTGATTGGTGGCCTGGGTCAGGACATTTCCGACGCGGAATGAGCGATAGAGCTCATTCAGGGTAGGCGCGCGGAAGGAGCGATAGGCGGAGCCGGTCAGGGAAAGCTTGGAGGTCAGCCGGTACAGCGTGCTCAGGCGCGGGCTGAAGAAAGTCTCGCTGCGCTCGGCCAGCGCCGTGCGCACCACGGCTCCGGGCGTGGGAAGCAGGGGCTGGGTGGAAGAAAATGCCTCGAAGTTACTCCAGTGGTCCACCCGCGCTATGGGCGTGAGCAGCCAGCGCGAGCTGAGCCGGATGATGTCTTCTCCGAATACGCCGACGTTGCGCTGGCGTCCGCCGTTATCGACCGCGGTCGTGGCCACATTCCCGGAAATGGCGAGTTCGTCGCTCTCGCCGCGGAACTCGTGCGCTTCTACGCCCGCCACCAGGTTCTGACGGCGATCCAGCGCGCGCGACCACTGGGCGCTGATTCCCACCTCCTGGGCGGGAACACGCTGCACCCGCGTCAGGGTTTCGGTGTTGCGGTTGGCGGAGACGGAGGAGAAGGTCTGGTTGAAAACCTCGCGACCCACGTAGCCCAGGGCTGAAAACTGCCCCAGAGTGTCCGAACGCCAGTCGCCGCCCAGATCGATCTCGCGGATGGTGGTGCGATTGTTCTGGAGCGGGGTGCCGTTGTTGCGCGACTCGCCGAAGGATGACCCGCGCAGGAACACGCGGCCAGCATCGCCCAGCTTGCGCTGCAGGGTCAGGTCTCCGGTCGCGTATTCAGAGGACGCGAAGCTGTCCGCCTTCCCGCGCAGGGCCAGCGGGACGGGAATGTAGCCATCGGTGCGGAACAGTTCGGCATCTACCGCGCCGGCCCACGGGCCGTGGGTTTCCGAAGCGAACAAGGAAGCGTTGGGCGCGCGCTCATTGCCGTACGAACTGTACAAGGTCAGCGACCGCTGGTCGATCGGGCGGCGGATGATGTTGATCACGCCCCCCAGAGCCTCGCTGCCATACAGCGGAGAAGCGCCGCCCGCACTGATGTCGACGGAATCGATGGCGGCATGAGGGATGCGGTCCCAGTACACCCATCCTCCGAAGGGATCGTTCTGCGGGTTGTCGCCGGAGATCACCAGGGCACGGCTGGCGCCACTGGCTCCCAGTCCGCGAAGCGAGACGCCCTGCGCGGTGGGGTTCGCGGTGCGGCTGTCGGTGCGGCGGAAAAGGCTGAACCCGGGCGCCTGGCGCAGGACGCCATCCAGCGAGAGCGCGGCCGCCGAGGAAAGATCGTCGGGGGAAAGCACGACCACGCTGGTGGGCGAGTCGACAATGCGCATCGGCGTGCGCGTGGCGGTGATGGTCAGTTGCTGAGTGACGGCCGCCGGGCGAAGGACGATCTGCAATCTGGCGGCGGCCGGATCGGAGCGCCAAGCCTGTTCGAATCGCTCGAACCCGGCTGCGCGCACCACGAGCGTGCCCGACTCTTCGGGCACGTGCTCGAACCCGAACTCGCCGGCGTCGCCGGTAATCCGGCGCAGGCTGAAGCCCGTCCCCCGCCAGACCACTTCGGCGCCGCTAATGACGGCGCCCGTCGTGTCCTTGACCGTGCCTTCGACTTGGCGGTCGGGGGAGCCAGGGCCGGGAAGCGCTATGCCTGGCACGGTAAGAAGGAGCAAGCCGAGGAGGGTGAATCTGCTTATCATGCGAAGTTGCGTGCCATCCTCCCGGGTATGCAGGCCAATGGTACTACACCGTTTGGAGATCGCGATCACAGATCAGCGCGCGATGTCCTGCCGGTTCTGATACCCGAGCACCTTCCTCACGGGCGCCCGCACCCTGAAATGGATCTGCCGCCGCGTCGCTCAAGTAACTATCGCATCCACAAGAGAGTGGTTATGCTTGTGAACGCCTCCGGGGGCAAGTGGAATGTGGCGTCTTGCGCTTCTGATGGGTGCGGTGCTGGCTGGTTCTGCGACAGCCGCGGCTCAAATCCAAAGCGGCACGGTGATGGGATTGGTCACCGACCAGACCGGTGCGGTTCTTCTGGGCGCTAAGATAAGCCTGGAGAGCCGCGTCTCGGGCCACCTGAATGTGACGACAACCGACGACCGCGGCGAGTTCGTCTTCAACAATGTTCCCTTCGATGCATACGTGCTGCGCCTGGAAACGCACGGGTTCCTCGCTGTGGCCCGGTCGGTCTATGTTCGGTCGAGCATTCCCGTTAAGGTGTCCGTCAGCCTGGCTGTGATTGCAGCCAAGCAGTCGCTCACGGTTGAAGCCACGGAAGGGCTGGTGGAACGAGATTCTTCCAGCACCGAGACGGAGGTGCCAGAGCACCTGATTCGACGCAGTCCGGGGCTGATCTCCGGCCATCGGTTGCAGTCCCTGGTCGCGACCACGCCAGGGTGGATGACGGAGAACGACGGCCGCAACCACATCCGCGGCGTTGACGATGGGGTTCTCTACGTGGTGGATGGCGTTCCCGCGCCAGACCGTCTCGACGCGGTGTTCGCCAGCCCGCCCGCCACCGAGGTGCTCCAATCCATCGATGTCATAAGCGGGAATATCCCCGCCGAATTCGGCGGGCGTTCGGGAGCGGTGGTGGTATTGCAACCGAACTCCGGCCTCAACACCCCGCTGACCGCAAGCTTCACCGGCGGGATCGGCAACTTCAATGCCGGAGAACTTGCCGGTACCGTGAGCGGCGGCACCAGGAAGATCGGCGGCCTTCTTGCTACTGCCGTGAGCCGCTCTGACCGCTTCCTTGACCCGGTGGATCCGAGGGACTTCCACAACCGCGGCGGCGTCTTCAATCTTTTTCTCAGAGGCGACTGGCATCCGACTGGCACGGACGTGGTCCTGTTCAGCGGCGCCGTGGACGGCACAGACTTTCAAGTCCCGAACTCCCTGGAGCAGCAACTAGCAGGTCAGAGGCAGCGACAGGAGTTGAGGGACGACAGCGTATCGCTGAACTGGCAGCATCTCTGGTCTGCGGACGCGCTCAGTAACCTGGCGTATTTTCGGCGCTTCTACCGCTCGGAGCTGTTCGGCAGCGGATTCGACACTCCACTCTTCGCCATGCAGGATCGTCATCATGTTCGGCAAGGTCTGTTGGGAAGTGTGAGTCTAAGCTGCCATGGGCACACGATTAAGGCGGGCGCGGAAGCGGACCTGATTAGCCTCCAGGAATTTTTCACATTCCTCATAACCGATCCACAGGCAGCGGTCCGGCTCGGAGTTAGCCCGGCGGCGCTCGCGTTCACCGCTCAGAACCCATTTGTGTTCTTCGATCGCAAACAACGCGGACAGGTCTCCTGGTACGTGCAGGACAGTTTTTCTCTCATCAAGAACCTCACGCTGAGCGCCGGTCTGCGATACGATCACTCCAACCTGCTGGTGTCCAGCCGGCAATTTAGCCCGCGAGTCGGGGCCGTCTACTACTTCGAAGCTACCAAGACCGCGATTCGTGCTTCCTTCAACCGGCTCTACATGCCACCCCAGGTGGAGAATCTGCTCCTGGCCAGTTCCGCGCAGGCGCAACAACTATCGCCATTCGCTGGCAGCGGCGGACCCGGCGGCGCCAGCATTTTTCCAGAACGAGTCTCCGCCTCCGAAGTGGGAGTTGCTCAGGATATCGCCCGGTTCTTGCGGCTGAATGTCGCGTACTGGTGGAAATCATTCCGCAACTTCGACGACCCCAACGTTTTCTTCAGCACAACCATCGTGTTCCCCAACAGCGTGGCCCGTGGGACCGCCCAGGGGACGGATGTGCGCCTGGATTTTCCTGAGCGGCATGGCTGGTCCGGGTACATCAACTATTCGAATTCCGTTATCCGGCAGATAGGGCCTATCAATGGGGGGCTGTTCCTGACCAGCGATGTGATCGAGATCGGGCCGGGAACGCGGTTCACACCGGACCACGACCAGCGCAACGCTGGCAGCTTCGCGGCGACGTACTCCCACGCTCGCAGCGGGCTTTGGACCAGCTTCTCCGGAATCTACGAGAGTGGGGTGCCAATCGAAGTCGATCCCGATCGCTTGCAGGGGCTGCAATCTCTGCCCGGTGCGGATTTGGTGGACTTGGGGCGCGGCCGCGTGAAACCGTGGGCGGTTTTTGGCCTTTCGAGCGGGCTAGATCTCAGCCGAGACGCACGAGTCGCGGTCAGCCTGCAGTTGGACATTCAGAATCTTTTCAACAGCCGGTTCGTGTACAACTTCGGAAATCCGTTTTCGGGGACGCACTTCGGCTACCCACGGCTGTGGAGCGGCCGCTTGAAGTTTGTGGTTCGCTAATGCTTGGGCGAACTATCTGTCCACCAAATGATATGCGCTCGCACATGATCCGGCACACTCGGGGGAGATTCCCATGGCAATCCCCCACTGATTCACCGTTTGTGTCAGGACTGCCGACGTACTGGACCGGTAGTTGTCGTCACAGTGGTACCGAGCAGTGATGTTGTGCGCGCCGCGCGAGGTCTTAGATGTAGCCTGTCCCGAGGCGTTGAGCGTTGCTGAGCCCAGCTTTTTGTGGCCGTCCAGGAAAGTGACCTTGCCGATTGGCATTCCCCCGAGAGTCGAACTGACCGTGGCCGTGCCCAGATCTATGAGTGGTATTGACAATCTTGTAGCAGTTGGGCGATTCCGCGAGTTCAGGGGAGGTTGCCCCCACTCCAGTTGTCAAACTTCGCATTTCCGAAAACTAGGATCCCTGGGGAACCCAACGTCAAGGTTCCATCGCTGGTGCTGATCACGAGCACACCATTGACATAGACATTAAGCGCGGAACCTACGGCTTCAAAGCGTAGGACATCTCCAGCATTTCTGGCCTGGTTTTTGGTAGCAATGGGTGTGAAACCAGAATTGGTGAAAAATCCGACTTGAAGGTTCCCGCTGCCATCCCAAGACACCTGGTACCACTGGCGGCTTGTGAGGCTACCGCTGGCGCGAACGAGGAGTTCATCGATGTCGCTGCCAGTATCGGAAGGAACCTGGGCCTGCGAGAATTGGTCAGCCGAAAAGGCATTCGCGGTCCAGTAACCGCAAGCAAAAGAAGATCCAGATGGGTCTACGAGTTCATCGCTGGATACGGTCATGGGGTCTTCGCACAGGTCTTGCCAGTTGGGGCCCACTGGGCCATTGGCGCGATTGAAATTATCGCTCACATATCCCGTCTCAGTGCCACCGCCGAAAGCAATGGATCGCCCAATCAACTCCGGCGTGACGTTAGCGGCGCTTACGACCGTCGCATGAGGAGCCAACACGATCCCATGCAGCGAGGAACCCGCGCCTAAAAAAACAGGGTATCGGCCGAAGTAATTGATCAGCACATTTTCGGGCGTAATACCGCCGGTTAGAACGATGTTCGCCCGGAGCATCGCCAACAACGTAGAGATGTTAATGATAAACGTGGAGCCCGCTGGGGAGTTGATTGTGAGTTGGCTGCCGTTGCCGAGAATGACACCGGGAACGTTAAGCACGTTCTGTCCAGGGCCGCCATTCAGGGTCAGTGGCTTCCAAACAAGAGCGCCACAGCGAGTTCCCAGGGTGCAGCTCAAGCCGGCTGCGGTGGAAGAAACCGCGAGGGCGTTGCTAGCGGAGGCGTGAACAGTTGCCGCATCAACAGTAACGCCGCCTGTCACGATGCCGGAGGCAGTGGAATCCCTGAAGGTACCGCTCAGTATAACTTCGCCGGTATCGGTACATCGCTGCTGCCAAATGACGTTTCCAACTGCACCCACGTTGCCGATGACCCTACCCTGGGCGCAGAAGATGCCGCCGTTAACTGCCAGCGCTGCCCAGTTCGCTTCTGTAAGGCCTAGGATTCCCTGGGCCTTTGCAGTCGGAATTAGCTGTCCGACGGCGACTATGGTGAGCAGCACACGTAAGAGGGTGACGGTCGTTCTCTGCATGATGGGACACTCCTATTGGTCCTTGTTAACTGGTGTTTGCTGAGCGTCGTTCGATAACGGGGCACGGTGGCCCGTTGTCCCAGATAAGTCCATATCGGATGCTGTCGGCCTGCGGGGGCGTGGCCATTCAGGGAGCTCACGCCGGAGGTGATGCGGCTAAACTGACGATTAATAAGGAGAGGTTGGACTGCGAGATGCTGATGCATGGCGCGCTGCTTTCCCTCAAGGGCTTCAAGACACGCCACGCGAGCACGAAAAAGACTCCGAGCAGAAAATTTTATCCCAGCTTGGATTCTCGCGGCCCACCCGAAAAGAAGGTAAGCCTTTGCTTGTCGGCGCTCTCCGAACCAAGCGAGGCGTGCGATGCTGGAAATCTACAATGAGAGTTGGTTACCCAGGAAGTTACTTAAGAGGTGCAGGGGGTGTACTTCAGATTACGGCCGATTGGGAGAATGAGAATCCGAGTGGTGCTTGGAATCGCTGCCAGGCAATGCACATCTCGCGCCGCCGGCGGCACTCTCCTCACCGGGCTTTCGTCCCGCCCTCATTGGCGATATCGCCGCCAACCACGCAACCACACGCTGCACCCGGTAAGACGCCGCGGGCGGAGCCGCGATCAACGGGAGACGCGAAGACGACCAAAGTTACCCAACCTACCTCGACTCTGTCCCGAGAGCGCACACCGCAGGGCTAGGCCTCCCACCGCCGGCCACGACTCCTACGTGCTGTGCCGTTCCTGGCTCCGTATTTTTCCGCTCCGCAGCGGATCAAAATCTCAGATGTAGTGGGGCTAGGCCGGCTGGTTTACAAGGTTGGATCAGGAATACCCCAGGATCGCACGCAACGCCCGCACACATGGGGGTGGTGGAAAACCGGCGTGGGCGGAAACTACCGATGTGGATGCGGTCGTCCTCGGCAAAGCGCTCCGCGGGTGTAACCCCGGCGTTGAGTGTCAAAAGTCTGCACACGCAATCGGGTCCTCGAGCCCATAAACACAGCTGATCGCGGCCGCGGTTCAGGCACAGAAGTACATGCTAGACATGACCTTATTTCTGCGGCGCAGTTACTGAAGTCACCTCCAGAACTCGCCTGAAAAACCGTTCTCCCAAGTGGAAAGTATTTGCACACTCCCCTCTAAATCTCTGTGTCTCTCTGCCCGCAGGTCCACAAACCACTCTGGCAGCAAGCCTCCGCGGCGGCCGAAGGCGGCAAAACATGGCAGGAGAGTTGCTGTTTTAGCAATGGCCAGTTGGAAAAAGATGGGTTTAGCCCATACGTCACGACCGCAGAGCTGCGCAGACAGCGATTTCTGCACGGGAATTATGTTCGCAAGACAGGACAACGGGACCAAACGGGCTCATTGGGGAGATATGACAAACGCTGATTGGATTTCTGGGAGCTCTCTTCAAGGACACTCCCTTTTAGCAATTCCATCCTCCAGTTCTCGCGCGACTTGCCGCCTGGGTGGCGTCGCATTCTGTCTGATGTTAGCGGCAATGCTGCTGAGCATGGCAGCCATTTCCCACGGGCAAGCCGGCCCTCCGGCCAGCGTCAGTGCCACGGCGGGTACGCCGGTGAGCGGAGCCGCCGCTTCGGTGCTGGCTGGCCACCTCTTCCGCCAGCGCGGCAACGGCACTGCCAACGTGGCGGTGAACTACGATTTCGTGCACAACACCTTCCAGGATGCGCCCAACCTACGGGTGCACGGCAAGCCGTTCTCGGTCGCCTTCTGGTATCGCAGCACCCAGAGCGTCGGCTTCGGACTGCTCTGGGAGAGCGGCGAAGTCTTAGGCGGCACGGGCTATGTCGTGGGCCTCAACGACGGCCACATCTCCGTGGGGGAAGGGAACAATAGCGCCGGCTGCTCGTTCCCGGAGACCAACACGAACAGCGTGACCAGCGACGGCCAGTGGCACCATGCCGCGGTGGTCGCTGACCCCACGGCCCACCAGACCTACGTTTATAAGGATGGCACCCTCGACGGGACGCTGCCCTACTGCGACCCCGCTGACAACACCTCGGATGGTTCCAATCAGTGGTACAGCATCGGACGCAACAACAGCCAGTACGATTTCGCGGGCGACATCGACCACTTCACCGCCTGGGTGGGAGCGGCGCTGACCCCGGCGGAAGTCAACGCCCACATGGATGGCGGGATGCCGCAATTCGCCAGTGTCGGGGTGTGGTACGAGTTTGAGAACCCCAACGGGCAGCGGGTGCCGGATCTGGGTCCGAACCACTACGACGGCCATGTGTCGCCGGATGCGACACCACTGGTGGGTCCGGGCACGGCGTTCCAGGCGCTGGTGCAGGATGCCGGCAATAACCCGGTTCCTGACGTGGCCGTGACCTTCACGGCGCCGGCCTCGGGAGCCAGTGGCACCTTCACGGGGGGACTGACGACGGTGACGGTGACCACCGACGCCACCGGCACCGCC
Organism: uncultured Acidobacteriota bacterium; assembly: GCA_963704285.1. GTDB lineage: Bacteria > Acidobacteriota > Terriglobia > Terriglobales > Acidobacteriaceae > JAHFUA01. The sequence continues at coordinate 1,216,168 of OY969886.1, forward strand.
ACTGCGCCCACCTTTACGGCCAACAATGTTCCCGGCTCCTACAACGTCAGCGCCACCGTCATCGGTGTGGCCACCCCCGCCAACTTCTCCGTCACCAACCTTTTGGGTCCGCCGGCTTCGATCACGCCCACGGCAGGTACGCCGCAGAGCGCCACCATTGCGACCCCATTCGCGACTGCGCTGCAGGCCACAGTAGTGGATGCCGGTAGTAATCCCATCCCCGGCGTCACCGTGACGTTCCAGGCGCCGGCCTCAGGGGCGAGTGGGAGCTTCGCTGGCGGGATCAACACCGCCATCACCGATGCTTCCGGCATCGCCACCGCCCCCAGCTTCACCGCTAACAGCGTCGCCGGCTCATACACGGTAACGGCTACCGTGGCCGGTGTCGCTACCCCAGCCAGCTTCTCGCTGACCAACCTGGCCGGATCACCCGCATCCATCGCGGCCACCGCGGGCACACCCCAGGATACGGTCGCCGGCGGCAACTTCCCCACCGCGCTGCAAGCCACGGTACTGGACGCCAGCAATAATCCCGTTCCCAACGTTTCGGTAACCTTCACCGCGCCGGCCTCGGGGGCGAGTGGGAGCTTCACCGGCGGAAGCACGACTGCGGTCGTGATCACCGACGGCTCCGGTAGAGCGACCGCGCCTACATTTACCGCCAATGCCACCCTGGGCGCGTACACGGTGTCGGCTACCACGGCAGGGGTTCCCGGTTCCGCAGACTTCTTGCTCAGCAATCAGACGCTGGGATCACCGGCCTCGATCGCGGCCACGGCGGGCACGCCGCAGAGCGCCGCCGTCACCACAGCTTTTGCTGCCCAGTTGCAAGCAACCGTGAGGGATGCCGGCAACAATGGCGCACCCAATGTCACGGTAACGTTCACCGCCCCGAGTTCGGGTGCGAGCGGAACCTTTGCCAGCACCGGCACCAACGTTGCCACGGCCGTGACCGACAATTCTGGGGTAGCTACTGCCCCTGTGTTCACGGCCAACGGTGCGACCGGCCCCTACACCGTGACCGCCAGCGTGAGCGGTGTCGCCAGCCCCGCCAATTTCTCTCTCACCAACACCGTTGGCCTTCCGGCCAGCGTCAGTGCCACGGCGGGTACGCCGGTGAGCGGAGCTGCCGCTTCGGTGCTGGCTGGCCACCTCTTCCGCCAGCGCGGCAACGGTACTGCCAACGTGGCGGTGAACTACGATTTCGTGCACAACACCTTCCAGGATGCGCCCAGTCTGCGGGTGCACGGCAAGCCGTTCTCGGTCGCCTTCTGGTATCGCAGTACCCAGAGCGTCGGCTTCGGACTGCTCTGGGAGAGCGGCGAAGTCTTAGGCGGCACGGGCTATGTCGTGGGCCTCAACGACGGCCACATCTCCGTGGGGGAAGGGAACAATAGCGCCGGCTGCTCGTTCCCGGAGACCAACACGAACAGCGTGACCAGCGACGGCCAGTGGCACCATGCCGCGGTGGTCGCTGACCCCACGGCCCACCAGACCTACGTTTATAAGGATGGCACCCTCGACGGGACGCTGCCCTACTGCGACCCCGCTGACAACACCTCGGATGGTTCCAATCAGTGGTACAGCATCGGACGCAACAACAGCCAGTACGATTTCGCGGGCGACATCGACCACTTCACCGCCTGGGTGGGAGCGGCGCTGACCCCGGCGGAAGTCAACGCCCACATGGATGGCGGGATGCCGCAATTCGCCAGTGTCGGGGTGTGGTACGAGTTTGAGAACCCCAACGGGCAGCGGGTGCCGGATCTGGGTCCGAACCACTACGACGGCCATGTGTCGCCGGATGCGACACCACTGGTGGGTCCGGGCACGGCGTTCCAGGCGCTGGTGCAGGATGCCGGCAATAACCCGGTTCCTGACGTGGCCGTGACCTTCACGGCGCCGGCCTCGGGAGCCAGTGGCACCTTCACGGGGGGACTGACGACGGTGACGGTGACCACCGACGCCACCGGCACCGCCACTGCGCCCACCTTTACGGCCAACAATGTTCCCGGCTCCTACAACGTCAGCGCCACCGTCATCGGTGTGGCCACCCCCGCCAACTTCTCCGTCACCAACCTTTTGGGTCCGCCGGCTTCGATCACGCCCACGGCAGGTACGCCGCAGAGCGCCACCATTGCGACCCCATTCGCGACTGCGCTGCAGGCCACAGTAGTGGATGCCGGTAGTAATCCCATCCCCGGCGTCACCGTGACGTTCCAGGCGCCGGCCTCAGGGGCGAGTGGGAGCTTCGCTGGCGGGATCAACACCGCCATCACCGATGCTTCCGGCATCGCCACCGCCCCCAGCTTCACCGCTAACAGCGTCGCCGGCTCATACACGGTAACGGCTACCGTGGCCGGTGTCGCTACCCCAGCCAGCTTCTCGCTGACCAACCTGGCCGGATCACCCGCATCCATCGCGGCCACCGCGGGCACACCCCAGGATACGGTCGCCGGCGGCAACTTCCCCACCGCGCTGCAAGCCACGGTACTGGACGCCAGCAATAATCCCGTTCCCAACGTTTCGGTAACCTTCACCGCGCCGGCCTCGGGGGCGAGTGGGAGCTTCACCGGCGGAAGCACGACTGCGGTCGTGATCACCGACGGCTCCGGTAGAGCGACCGCGCCTACATTTACCGCCAATGCCACCCTGGGCGCGTACACGGTGTCGGCTACCACGGCAGGGGTTCCCGGTTCCGCAGACTTCTTGCTCAGCAATCAGACGCTGGGATCACCGGCCTCGATCGCGGCCACGGCGGGCACGCCGCAGAGCGCCGCCGTCACCACAGCTTTTGCTGCCCAGTTGCAAGCAACCGTGAGGGATGCCGGCAACAATGGCGCACCCAATGTCACGGTAACGTTCACCGCCCCGAGTTCGGGTGCGAGCGGAACCTTTGCCAGCACCGGCACCAACGTTGCCACGGCCGTGACCGACAATTCTGGGGTAGCTACTGCCCCTGTGTTCACGGCCAACGGTGCGACCGGCCCCTACACCGTGACCGCCAGCGTGAGCGGTGTCGCCAGCCCCGCCAATTTCTCTCTCACCAACACCGTTGGCCTTCCGGCCAGCGTCAGTGCCACAGCGGGTACGCCGGTGAGCGGAGCTGCCGCTTCGGTGCTGGCTGGCCACCTCTTCCGCCAGCGCGGCAACGGCACCGCCAACGTGGCGGTGAACTACGATTTCGTGCACAACACCTTCCAGGATGCGCCCAGTCTGCGGGTGCACGGCAAGCCGTTCTCGGTCGCCTTCTGGTATCGCAGTACCCAGAGCGCGCAGTTTAGCGTTCTCTGGGATAACGGCGAAGTTTCCGGCAACACGGGTTATATCGTCGGTCTGAACAGCGGACACATCTCGGTAACGGAAAACGGTGGAGCGGGTTGCCCCGCCTGGAGCGACGCGAGCGCGGCTACCAATGACGGCCAATGGCACCATGCTGCCATCGTGGCGGATCGCACGGCCAACAGCACCTACATCTACCGCGACGGCACGCTGGATACCACGCTGGGATATTGCGACCCGGTGGATAACACCTCGAATGGTTCCAATCAGTGGTACGGCATCGGACGCAACAACAGCCAATTCGATTTCGCGGGCGACATCGACCACTTCACCGCCTGGGTGGGAGCGGCGCTGACCCCGGCGGAAGTCAACGCCCACATGGATGGCGGGATGCCGCAATTCGCCAGTGTCGGGGTGTGGTACGAGTTTGAGAACCCCAACGGGCAGCGGGTGCCGGATCTGGGTCCGAACCACTACGACGGCCATGTGTCGCCGGATGCGACACCACTGGTGGGTCCGGGCACGGCGTTCCAGGCGCTGGTGCAGGATGCCGGCAATAACCCGGTTCCTGACGTGGCCGTGACCTTCACGGCGCCGGCCTCGGGAGCCAGTGGCACCTTCACGGGGGGACTGACGACGGTGACGGTGACCACCGACGCCACCGGCACCGCCACTGCGCCCACCTTTACGGCCGACAATGTTCCCGGCTCCTACAACGTCAGCGCCACCGTCATCGGTGTGGCCACCCCCGCCAACTTCTCCGTCACCAATCAGCCAAGCGCGTCGGGATCGGGTACGGCATCGGCTACCGCCGTGAGCTTGACGGCCGGCACAGCTCCATCCACGTATGGCCAGCCGGTGACCTTCACGGCGACAGTCACGGGTTCGGGCGCGACGCCCGCCGGATCCGTGTCTTTCTTCGACGGCGGGACCTGCTTGAGTCCGGGGCCCGCGTTGGCGATTTCGGTTGCCCTGAACGGCAGTGCGCAGGCTAGCTTGACCACTGGGGGTCTGACAGTGCCGGCCGGCCCACATACCATCCTAGCCTGCTACAGTGGCGACGCGACTTACGCGCCGAGCAGCGGCAGCGCAGTGCACGCCGTGAACCCGGCGACCGTGACGCCCAGCATCACGGCTAGCGACAAGGTGTACGACGGCACAACGGCGGCCACCATCGCCACCCGCACGCTCTCCGGCGAGATGGGCACAGACGATGTCACCCTGACCGGCGGTACGGCGACGTTTGCCGATGCCAACGTGGGCACAGCCAAGACCGTGACGGCCACCGGCCTGACCCTCAGCGGCACCACGGCGGGCAACTACCAGCTTTCCTCAACGTCGGCAACTGCCACCGCCGACATCACCGCAGCACCCATCACGGTGACCGCGGACGCCAAGAGCAAGCTGTACGGCGACACCGATCCCGCGCTGACCTATCAGGTCACCAGCGGCTCGCTCGCCACTGGCGACAGCTTTACCGGCGCGCTGACGCGCGTGGCTGATGAGAACGCGGGCACGCACGCCATCCAGCAGGGCACGCTGGCGCTCACCAGCAACTACAACCTGACCTACGTAGGTGCGAACCTGACCATCACCGCACGTGCGATCACGGTCACAGCGGACGCCAAGGGCAAGCTGTACGGCGACACCGATCCCGCGCTGACCTATCAGGTCACCAGCGGCTCGCTCGCCACTGGCGACAGCTTTACCGGCGCCTTGACGCGCCTGGCCGGTGAGAACGCGGGCACGTATGCCATCCAGCAAGGCACGCTGGCGCTCACCAGCAACTACAGCCTGACCTACGTCGGCGCGAACCTGAGGATCATGGTGCGGCTGATCACGGTGACGGCCGACGCCCAGAGCAAGCTGTACGGCGACAGCGATCCCGCGCTGACCTGTCAGGTCACCAGCGGCTCGCTGGCTACTGGCGACAGCTTTACCGGCGCCTTGACGCGCGTGGCCGGCGAGAACGTGGGCACGTATGCCATCCAGCAGGGCACCCTGGCGCTCACCAGCAATTACATCCTGACCTACGTGGGCGCGAACCTGACCATCGCGGTGCCCGTCATCTCGCGGACGGGCTGGTCGGTGGTGTACGTCGACAGCCAGGAAACGGTGGGCGAGAACGGCGCGGCGGTGAACGCCATTGACGGCAACTCTGCGAGCAAATGGGTCACGCAGTGGTACCCGAGCAGCGCTCCATTGCCGCATGAGATCCAGATCAACTTGGGGGCATCCTATAACCTGACCGCCTTCCAGTACCTGGCGCGGCAAGACGGGTGCGCCAATGGCTGGATCAAGGACTATGAGTTCTACGTCAGCACCAACGGGGTGAACTGGGGCACGCCGGTAGCTAGCGGCACCTTCAACTACGGGAACCTGAGCACGAGTTGCCCGGGAGCAGGCGTGCCAGGGGTGATGGAGATCGCCTTCGCGCCCACAACCGGGCAGTACATCCGCCTGCGGGCACTCTCGGAGATCCGCGAGAATCCCTGGACGGCGGTGGCGGAGTTGAACGTGCTGGGCACCGTCGACACCAGCAACCCGCCGCCCTCGCTGGCGCAGGTGACGGTGAATCCCTCGATCGTGGTGGGGGGCACGAGCACGCAGGGCACGGTGAGCTTGAGCGGGCCGGCGCCGTTGGGCGGAGTGGTAGTGAACCTGTCGAGCAGCGACCCGTCGGCCACCGTCCCGCCCAGCGTGACGGTTCTGACCGGCAGCACCACCGCCAACTTCACGATCAGTACTTCGGCCGTAGGAACCGCGACGCATCCCAACATCTCGGGCTCCCACAACGGCAGCGCGCAGACGACGTTCACGGTCAACCCCGGTACCGCCATCTCGCAGACGGGCTGGTCGGTGGTGTACGTCGACAGCCAGGAAACAGTGGGCGAGAACGGGGCGGCGGTGAACGCCATTGACGGCAACCCCGCGAGCAAATGGGTCACGCAGTGGTCCCCGACCAGCACTCCATTGCCGCACGAGATCCAGATCAACTTGGGGGCATCCTATAACCTGACCGCCTTCCAGTACCTGGCGCGGCAAGACGGGTGCGCCAACGGCTGGATCAAGGACTATGAGTTCTACGTCAGCAACGACGGGGTGAACTGGGGCACGCCGGTAGCCAGCGGCACCTTCAACTACGGGAACCTGAGCACGCATTGTCCGGGAGCGGGCGTGCCGGGAGTGATGGAGATCGCCTTCGCGGCCACAACCGGGCAGTACATCCGCCTGCGGGCGCTGTCGGAGATCCAACTAAACCCGTGGACGGCCGTGGCTGAACTGCGCGTGCTGGGCACGTCCTCCGCCAGCAACCCGCCGCCCTCGCTGGCGCAGGTGACGGTGAATCCCTCGATCGTGGTGGGGGGCACGAGCGCGCAGGGCAGGGTGAGCTTGAGCGGGCCGGCGCCGTTGGGCGGAGTGGTAGTGAACCTGTCGAGCAGCGACGGATCGGCCACGGTGCCGGCGAGCGTGACCGTCCCGGCTAACTCCACCAGCGCCAACTTCACGATCAGCACCTCGGCCGTAGGAACCCCGACGCCGCTCAACATCTCGGGCTCCTACAACGGCAGCGCGCAGGCGGCGTTCACGGTCAACCCCGGCACCGTCATCTCGCAGACGGGCTGGTCGGTGGTGTACGTCGACAGCCAGGAAACAGTGGGCGAGAACGGGGCGGCGGTGAACGCCATTGACGGCAACCCCGCGAGCAAATGGGTCACGCAGTGGTCCCCGACCAGCGCCCTATTGCCGCATGAGATCCAGATCAACCTGGGGGCATCCTATAACCTGACCGCCTTCCAGTACCTGGCGCGGCAGGATGGATGCGCCAACGGCTGGATCAAGGACTATGAGTTCTACGTCAGCACGGACGGGGTGAACTGGGGCACGCCGGTAGCTAGCGGCACCTTCAACTACGGGAACCTGAGCACGGGGTGTCCGGAAACGGCGGGCGTGCCGGGGCCACTGCAGATTGCATTCCCGGCCACAACCGGGCAGTACATCCGCCTGCGGGCGCTCTCAGAAATCCACGGAAACCCGTGGACGGCCGTGGCTGAACTGCACGTGCTGGGCACGGCCGACGCCAACGCTCCGCCGCCCTCGCTGGCGCAGGTGACGGTGAATCCCTCGATCGTGGTGGGGGGCACGAGCGCCCAGGGCACGGTGAACTTGAGCGGGCCGGCGCCCTTGGGTGGAGTGGTCGTGAACCTGTCGAGCAGCGACCCGTCGGCCACGGTGCCGGCGAGCGTGACCGTCCCGGCTAACTCCACCGGCGCCAACTTCACGATCAGTACCTCGGCCGTAGGGACCGCGACGGCGCTCAACATCTCGGGCGCTTACAACGGCGGCGCGCAGGCAGCGTTCACGGTCAACCCCGGCACCGTCATCTCGCCGACGGGCTGGTCGGTGGTGTACGTCGACAGCCAGGAAACAGTGGGCGAGAACGGGGCGGCGGTGAACGCCATTGACGGCAACCCCGCGAGCAAATGGGTCACGCAGTGGTCCCCGACCAGCGCCCCATTGCCGCATGAGATCCAGATCAACCTGGGGGCGTCCTATAACCTGACCGCCTTCCAGTACCTGGCGCGGCAGGATGGATGCGCCAACGGCTGGATCAAGCAGTACGAGTTCTACGTCAGCACGGACGGGGTGAACTGGGGCACGCCGGTAGCCAGCGGCAACTTCGATTACGGCAATCTGAGCACGAGTTGTCCGGGGGCGGGCGTGCCGGGAGTAATGGAGATCGCCTTCGCGGCCACAACCGGGCAGTACATCCGCCTGCGGGCGCTGTCGGAGATCCAACTAAACCCGTGGACGGCCGTGGCTGAACTGAACGTGCTGGGCACGTCCTCCGCCAGCAACCCGCCGCCCTCGCTGGCGCAGGTGACGGTGAATCCTTCGATCGTGGTGGGGGGCACGAGCGCGCAGGGCAGGGTGAGCTTGAGCGGGCCGGCGCCCTTGGGTGGAGCGGTCGTGAACCTGTCGAGCAGCGACCCGTCGGCCACGGTGCCGGCGAGTGTGACCGTCCCGGCTAACTCCACCGGCGCCAACTTCACGATCAGTACCTCAGCCGTAGGAACCCCGACGCCGCTCAACATCTCGGGCTCTTACAACGGCGGCGCGCAGGCAGCGTTCACGGTCAACCCCGGCACCGTCATCTCGCCGACGGGCTGGTCGGTGGTGTACGTGGACAGCCAGGAGACGGCGCGCGAGAACGGCGCGGGCGTGAACGCCATTGACGGCAACCCCGCGAGCAAATGGGTCACGCAGTGGTCCCCGACCAGCGCCCCATTGCCGCATGAGATCCAGATCAACCTGGGGGCGTCCTATAACCTGACCGCCTTCCAGTACCTGGCGCGGCAGGATGGATGCGCCAACGGCTGGATCAAGCAGTACGAGTTCTACGTCAGCACGGACGGGGTGAACTGGGGCACGCCGGTAGCCGGCGGCAACTTCGATTACGGCAATCTGAGCACGAGTTGTCCGGGGGCGGGCGTGCCGGGAGTGATGGAGATCGCCTTCGCGGCCACAACCGGGCAGTACATCCGCCTGCGGGCGCTGTCGGAGATCCAACTAAACCCGTGGACGGCCGTGGCTGAGATCAACGTCCTGGGGCAGTAGATGGGCACTCGGGCGGGTGGTTCCGAGCAATGCCCGGAACCACTCCAGCCCGGCCTGGCGCGCGCCTAGGGCGTGGGTATCACGACCGCGACTTCATTCGAGAAGGCACTTTCCACGCCCAAATTGTTCACAGCAGTTACGACGTACAAGTATGTCCGCCCTGAGACTACAGTGGCGTCCGCAAACGTGTCGGCGGTGACGATGCCCGCGTTCAGCAGCGTGTAGGGCCCGCCCGCTTGGGTTCCACGATAGACGTTGTACCCCGTCACAGGCGAGTTGCTCGCTGTCCAGGAAAGTGTTGCCTGGTGCTGCATCGCGACGGCCACACTGATGCTGGCGGAAGCTGACTTCGTCGTATCGGCGACGCTGGTGGCGGTAGCCGTGTAGCTTCCCGCCGTGGCCGGCGCGGTGTACAGGCCTGCTGACGAGATCGTCCCAGCGGTTGCCGTCCAGGTCACGCTGGTGTTACTGGTCCCACTCACGGTCGCGGTGAATTGCTGCCTGCCGCCCGTTACCAGCGCGGCCGAAGCCGGTGAGACAGAGACCGACACCGTGGCGGGAGCGGTCACCGTGACGGTTGCAGACGCTGACTTGGCGCTGTCGGTGGCGCTGGTTGCCGTGACAGTGTAGGTGCCCGGAGTGCCCGGAGCCGTGTACATGCCGCTGGAGGTGATGGTCCCGAGGGTCGCCGACCACGTCACCGCAGTGTTGCTGGCGCCGCTCACAGTGGCTCTGAATTGCAAGCTGCCGTTGGTCGTCAACGACGTGGAATTTGGCGTCAGCGTGAGGCTGAACGTGGGCGGCGGATTGCTCGAAAGCGTGCAGCCTGCTAACGATAAGAGCAGCAAGGACCAGATCCAAAACGTAGCTTTCTTCACGGTTTTCCAAGGGTGCCCGCCGTGGGGGGAGGGCTGAAATCGGTTGCCGTTCCGCGCGGAGCCTCTGGACTAGTCCGAGCTCGTCTCCGCGTGCGTGACCGGCAAACCTTCGCTGATCATTCGGCTGGCGTACTTTGCGAGAAGCCGGAACCTGACCGCCGCGGACGGAAGGCTTAGTCCGCGCAGGTCCCATACGGGAAGGGGCGCTAACGAGGGCGCAACTCGCCAGCGGGAGGAGACTCCAGACGCGGTAAGGATCCACTTGCATCCTTAAAGCCTGGCTCCTGCTTTTGCTGACGAGTGTCTGTACGCGAGAGTAACACGCGTGCCTAAAACCGACCAGCGCAAATGTGGGAACATTTACCCTAGTCGCGGCCTAGGGGAAAATCCGAGGCGCGGGAGGACACCCGTCCTTCCGCAGCAAACCGGTTACTGTTTACCCTTGGCGTGGCCCAGCGGTTGAGGCGCCAGCTTCAGCGAGCGCAGGTAGGCGACCACCGCTTTGGCATCGCTGCGATAGAGAACGCAACCCTCCTCCTCAATTAACATCCTCCGGATTCGATCCAGATCCGGCTGATGCCGGCGATTCGCCGTCTTGCTGACCGCCACCCGCAAAGGTGCTATCTTGTGGAGGTTTGAAATCGCCTGGGAGGAATCCTATGCAACGCAAAGCCAGCGCCGTCTGGAGAGGCGGCCTGAAGGACGGAAAAGGGACGGTTTCCACCGAGAGTGGAGTGCTGAAGCAGACGCCGTACTCCTTCAGCACGCGTTTCGAGAACCAGCCCGGCACCAATCCCGAAGAACTGATCGCGGCGGCCCACGCCGGCTGCTTCTCCATGGCGCTTTCGGGGCAGCTCGGCAACGCGGGCATGACCGCCGAGAGCATCGAGACCACGGCCACGCTGACCCTGGAGAAGACCGATGCCGGTTTCACCATCACCGCCATCCACCTGGATGTGAAAGCGCGCGTGCCCAACGCCGACCGCGCCAAGTTCGAGGAGGCCGCCAATAACGCCAAGAAGGGCTGCCCGGTGTCGCGCGTGCTCAATGCGACCATCACCATGAACGCGACCCTGGCGGCGGAGCGGGCGGCGTAAGCTTGGGCGGACAGCCGAACTTCAACCACGGAGACACGGAAGCACGGAGACGAATAGATCGAAGAATCTCGGTGTCTCGGTGTCTCTGTGGTGGGTTTATCGTATAAACACGACGTGGAAAGCGATCCCAAACCCGCTGCGCCGGAACTTCCCGCAGAAACCATCCGCACCTGCCCCAATTGTTCGGCGCCGCTAAAGGAATCTCACTGCAAGCTGGTGTGCGAGCGCTGCGGATTTTTCCTGAGCTGCTCGGCCTTCTATTGAGATCTGCCCCAGTCAACTCATTCGCTGTTGGAGCGCAGGATGTCGCGGATCTCGCGGTTGATGCGGGCGGCGTCGCGGGACGCGGTGTCGATCATGGCGACCCACTTCTTGGTGTCCTCATCCAGCTTGGCCTGTCCCAGCAGGTAGCCGGCCTGCATGACGGTCTCGATGGCATTGCTCAGATCGTGAGCCAGCGTGCGCAGCCTGGTGCTGATCTCGGGCGGGATTTTGGGAGAGTTCCCCATCTGGCTTGGGCCGCGGAACACCGAACCGGGCGCGCACCAGTGTACAACCACCAGGCCACGGGCGGGAAGAACCTGAGAGGGGCTGCGCCGGATTGGGGCGGATCGGCGCCCGTCCGCGTTTGACAGCGTTCCAGCCGTCTGCAAGAATCAAAGATGCCAATCGCGGAGCTGATCGGATCTGCGCGACTCCGCATCGTGCCGAAGTGGCGGAATTGGCAGACGCGCATGGTTCAGGTCCATGTGCCCGCAAGGGCGTGGGGGTTCGAGTCCCTTCTTCGGCACCAGCACCCGTAAGCCCGCTGGAAGCACCGCCCCGTTATCTTCAAGTCCTTCGCTACGCTCAGGATTTCGCTGCGGGCTCCCGCTTGCACCCCAACGCGTGAAAACCGCACGCGTCGGGGACCCCGCTACGCTCACGCCCGCAAAGCGGCTCAAGTTCGAGTCCCTTCTTCGGCACCAGCACATTCATAAACCCTGATCGGATGCGTATGACTGGCGGTCGCTCAAGACCCGAGGCAGCCGGTTAGGGATTGCTGTGCAGGCCGCCGGTCATCTGGCGCGCCCACTGCATGGCTTTCCAATGACACTCCGCGACGAAGCTTCCTCGTAAGCGAAGCCGACTGGAGAGCTGCTTCACCTTTTCCCATTGGGCGTTCTCCTGCGCCAGCATGAGTTCGTAAATCGGAGAGAGCGGGCTGCTCTGTCCCAGCAGCACGGCTCTGGTGGCGCGGTCGAACGAGATGCCTTCCAACACCTGGGCCATGGGGATCCCGAGGATGGCGTCCATCAGCGAGAGCAGCCCGACCAGAAACAGATCGGAATCGCCATGGTGCACGCGCGGCGCAAGCAACTCGCAGAAGCGGGCGCGCACCAGAGCCGAGAGCACCAGATCGGAGGACCGGCTCTGGCCGGCTACCAGCGTAGTGGCCAGGCGAATCCAGCGTCGCACCTCGCGCTCGCCGAGCATGGCCAGCGCATGACGCACCGACCGGATCTCCGCCGGAAACCCGAACAGGGGTGAATTCAGATAGCGCAGCAAGCGGTAGCACAATGACGCTTCGCCCTTGATCGTATTCTCGAGTTCCCGGGGATCCAGTTCGGTTCGCGAGGCCGCCTTGAGCAGGCGCAGATAGTTGAGGCGGTTGGCGGGGATGTCGCGCGCTCGCATGAGTTCAGGCCGGCGAAAAAAATATCCCTGGAAGTAGTCGAATCCAGCTTTGCGGGCCGCCAGGAATTCTTCCCGGGTCTCGACCTTTTCCGCCACCAACCGGCAGCGTTCTCCGCTTTGCCGGAAAACGGCGGCGCTCTCCACCAGAGAGCTTCCTTTCAGGTCGACTTTGATGAGCTCGGCCAAGCCGGTAAGAGGCTCGCGCGGATCGCCGGGCAGGAAGTCATCCAGGGCGATCATGTATCCGGCCTTCTTCAAACGGCGGCAAGCGGCGATCACCGGTTCGTCCGCGGGCACCGTTTCCAGGATTTCGACCACCACGCGGTCGGGCGGCAGCAACGTGATGTAATCGTTGAGCAGGAGGTCGCGAGTGCAGTTGAGGAAAGCGCGCCGTCCATCGCACAGCACATCGAGTCCCAGGAGGATGGACGCGTCCAGCGTGCTGCGTGAGGCTGCGTTGCTGTCGGAACCGGAGAAATAATCCGCTATGCCATCGCGAAACAGCAGTTCGTAGCCGAAGACGCTCTCATCCGCAGTCAGAATGGGTTGTCTGGCCACGTACCGCACGCAGCGGGGGTCGTCTCCCGTGGCCGGCGCGGTTGGAACGGGGGCTGTCACGCCCGGCCCTCAGGCGGAGGCCGCCGCCGCGAACGCTGCGCATTCCCCATCGTCGAACAGAAGACTGGGATCGATCACGATCAGCAAGCGGTCCTGGATCTTCCCGATCCCCTGCACATACTTGCGGTCGACGTTACCCAGCCGCGGCGGGGGTTCCACGGTGTCGGACGAGATGCGGAGCACTTCGGAAACTTCGTCCACCACGAACCCCAGGACGTTCCCGTGCACCTCCGCGACCACGATGCGCGTGCGCTTGTCGGCCTCGGAGGTATCCAAGCCGAACCGGCGCCGCAGTCCGATTACGGGAATGACCTGCCCGCGCAGGTTGATCACGCCGTCCACGAAGCCCGGCATGTTGGGAACGCGGGTGAGGTCACGGACCCGGATGATCTCCTGCACCTTCAGAATGTCCAGGCCGAATTCTTCGTTGCCGATTTTGAAGCTGACCAGTTGCAGGATGCTGCCGACCGCACTGGTCTTGTCTTGTGCTCGTTGCTCGAGTTCTTGCATGACGTGCCTCCATGAAGCGGTGGATGGTTTCTCTACTCTCCGTCCAGATCATGCCCGGCATGATGAAGGACGCGCTGAACGGACGGTCTCACGGTCAAGGCCAGTGCCTGGGCGCGGACGGGGTCGGCGGCGACCTGCCTGGGCGGGCGATAGCTGGCCGACACGGCGGTTCTGCCGCTCGCCGTCTGCTGCCCCAGCTTGAAGCGCGACACCAGGTTCTGCAGTTCCAACGCCAGGCTGGACAACTGTTCGCAAGCCCTGGCCGACTGTTGCGCGCCTTCCGCCGACTCCGCCACCAGCTTGTTGATCTGCTCCATGTTGGCGTTGACCTGCTCCGTCGCCGAGGACTGCTCGGTGGCTGCCGTCGCGATGTGGGTCACCATCTCGCCCACGTGGTCCGCCTGGCCAATGATCTGCTTCAGTGACTCGCCGGCCTTGGCCGTCACTTCCACCCCCTTTTCGACCTGTTGCGTGCCGGACTGCATCTTTTCAACCGCCCCTCGCGTCTCCGTCTGCACACTTTGGATCATCTCGGCGATCTCCTTGGTGGCCTTGGTGGTGCGCTCGGCCAACTTGCGGACCTCGTCGGCGACCACGGCGAAGCCGCGGCCCTGCTCGCCGGCGCGGGCGGCCTCGATGGCGGCGTTCAGCGCCAGCAGGTTGGTCTGGTCGGCGATGTCGTCGATCACCCCCACGATCTTGCCGATCTGGTCGGAACGGCTGCCCAGTTCCTGCACTTTCTGCGCGGTCTCGCGTACCGAACTGGCGATGGAGCGCATGCGGGTGAGGGTGTCTTCGACGATCACCCCGCCCTGGCGAGCGGTTTCCGAGGTCTTGGCGGGCGGAGTCGGCGGCCTTGTTGGAGTTCTCGGAGACTTCGTGCACGGTGGCCGACATCTCCTGCATGGCGGTGGCGACCTGGTGCACCTGGTCCTTCTGCGTCTCCGAACCGTTGGCCGTCTGGGTGGCGCTGGCCGAGATCTCCTCGCTGGCGCTGGCCACATGCTCGGCAGTGCCCGCGATGGATTGCATAATTGAGGACAGGTTGTTCTTCATGCTGTTGAGTGCGGCGCCGGCTTTGCCGATCTCATCCTGGGAGGTGACCTCCATGTCTTCGATGGCCAGATTGTTGGCGGCGATCTCCTGGATCATGGCCACCATGCGAGCGATGGCGCCGGCGACGGAGCGGGCAATGAGAACGGCGACGAACAGGCCGAACAGGATCCCAACTGCAGCCAGAATCAGCGCCATCTTCTCAGCTCTAGCTTCGGCAGCGCTCTGTTCGTTCAAGCTTTCCTGCTTATCTTTGTCCTGTTTCTCACCAAATTCTTTCACCGCGTTGCCGAGCGCTCTGCGGATCTCCTGCGTATCTGCGCTAAAGAGCCATTGCACCGCTTCCTTCTCTTTTCCGTTGCGGCGCAATTCAATCGCCTTTTGCTGCTTGGCTCCGAGCTCATCGGAAAGCTGCTGCATGCGCGAGTAGAGCTTTTTCTCCTGGTCGTCCAGCTGCATTCTGTTCAACCTATCCATTGCATCTGCAAATTCCTTCCTGCTGTCCTGGAAATCCCGCAAGCGCTCTTCGTCACCCGTGAGCAGGAATCCGCGGCCGGAGGCGAGTCCCTTCCAGGTCGCCACATCGATGTCGAGGGATGCATTTTTCATTTGCACAGCACTCTCAACCTGGCTCGAAACCACAGTAAAGTGCTTAGCAGAGGAGTAGCTGAGGTAGCCCATGAGCGCTATAAGCACCAGCAGCACGCCAAAACCAACCCCCAGCTTCATCTTGAGACTCAACTTGTTCATGACTTGCCTATCTCCTTTGGAACGTTTCTACTGCCAATGGCCCGCGTCTTAGAAACATCGGCGCGCAGGACGTTGCCTCACAGCGGCGCCAGTCGCATGGTTGCCTGCCCAGCCTGCAGTTCCGACACTTGGGCGGTTCGACCTCAAAGGCCGCATCGTTGTGTGCCAGAGAGCGCGCGTCGCGGCGGCAACATCCGAAGTTAACCATGAAGGGCCGAAAATGCTCCCCCATCTTCGCGGAGCAGTACGTACGCCTGACGCAAAAACGGCGAATTGTGTCGTAGCGGGCTGTCCCATAGCGGACCAGTTCCGGTTTTGCAAGTTTCCGAAGAAACATTGATCAGCGCGCCAAACAAGGTATTCATCGGCAGGAGAGACGCGGACTTTAGCAAGAATTCCGGAATTCTCCTGAAAACTGTCCCGGCAGCGGTCAAAAGGCGATGCTGAGACGCGGTGTCAGAACGAGGGCGTCCCGCTGGCTTCGCAGCCCGCCGGGATTATGGATAAACTCAAGGTCCGGCACGAGCGAGATGTGCCGCTTAACGCTGATCTTGTAGTAGAGCTCGACTGCTAGTTCCGCATTTTCCTCGAACCCAGCGTTGGGGTCATCAGTGAAACGTCCCGAGGTAGCGGCGAGTCCGATCGCGTCGTGTGGTCTGGCGGCGAAGGGGCTTTCCAGGACGATGCCGCCGCCCAGGTGATGGGTAAACCTGCTGACCTCGGCGTTGGCGTGGCCATACTGCAGAAATGCGGACAGCTTTTCTTCGCCGGCGGGCTCGGGTCGCTTGCGGCTCCAAAGGGACTGTTCGGCCACCATATAGAAGCCTTGAGTGCCAGCCAGGTGATCTCCATCGAAACAGGCAACCGGTCCGGTCAGCCGCCACACCCCGAACGAGGAACGGCCAGCCAACTCCCGGTCACCCAGCCTCCAATCTCGTCCGCCTTCGACGATGAACATGTCGCCGTCTCCAGCCGTGCGGAACAACCCCGCGCTGATCTGGTAATGCTGCTGGGGATGGACGAATACATTCAAACCCAGCTGGGGCTCGGGATAGGTCGGCAGCGCCAGAATCGTTGGACTATAGCCCATCGAAGAATTGAGAAAATCTCCGGCAGTTTGCACGACGGCAAATTCCGTATTGGCATCGATTTTGCCGGCCTTGAAGCGCAGCCTGTCCGTCAGCAACTTTTGTTCGAACCAAAGCTCGTAAAGATGGTTCCTGGGCACATCGTCGATGTTCGAGAAACCTTGAGCATCGCCAACGTAGTCGCCGCCGTGTTCTCCAAGGTGGTTCTTGAAACGAATAAATTCGGTGCCACCGTTCCAGCCAAAAGCCTTCTTGTCATCCAACGTGACCGAAACATCCAGCGAGTAGCGGTCAAGAGAGCCGGCGGAGGTAGAACCACCACGGAAATTCTTGGACCAATCGTTGATCAGCGTCACGTTGCCGGCAATACCTTTCCCGTCTAGCCACCGCCCCATCTGTCGCGGTTCGGACCACAGCCAGAATTCGGACGGCTGCTTGGCTGAGGTCGCCTCCACGGCAGCCGAGCTGTTGGCAGGCTCGGAACTGTCCGCTCGAACCCGAGCACCTAGGCCCAACACAAGAATCACAAAAAGAAGAGCAGGGTATTTGCCGGCACGAGCCATTGGTTCCTCCGTACGTGATCGCAGCGAGTGCTGCTGTTAGGAAATCGGCACGGACGCCGGTAAGGATTAAGCGCCAGGGCTACGATCTGATCTTGGGGAGGGACACGAAGGTAATTCGAAAACCGGTTCCGAAAATGGGGGCTATTGATTACTGCATAAATAATGTCCGCAAACGAACATCTACCACAAGAGGCACAGAGCCACAGAGAAACGCGGAAATCAAGTTCCTCCGTGACTCCGTGTCTCCGTGGTGCGTGTCTTCTGATAGGACATTACTTACGCATCCATCAATAATTGGTAAAGCTCGAGGCCGAGCGCCATCGTGTGCTGAAGCCAGCCCGGTCCTTACAAACCGGCCCTGTGGGACCGGGTACTAACGCGCTGGTTGCAAGCTCACGGCGCGGACGAGTTCCCGCGGGATCTGTTCCAGAGGCAGGATGTGATGCAGGGTGCCCTGTTCGGCGCAGGCGCGGGGCATTCCGTAAACCGCGCAGGAGTGCTCGTTTTGACCGATGGTCAGGGCGCCGCAGGAATGGAGCGCGCGCATGCCATGCTCCCCGTCGGAACCCATGCCGGTAAGGATCACCCCCACGGCATGATTGCCGCAGGTTTCGGCGACCGACAACATCATGACGTCCACCGACGGCATGTGCAGCATACCCGCCGGCTCTTTCGAAAGGCCCACCGCCAGCCTCGAGCCCCTGCGGTGGACGGTCATTTGCCAGCCGGCGGGGGCGATCGAGACCGTGTGAGGTTCGAGAGGCTGCCCTTGCGATGCTTCCCGGACCTGCACCTGGCACAAGCCATTCAGCCGGCGCGCGAACGGCTCCGTGAACCCCGGTGGCATATGCTGCACCACCAGCATGGGGACAGGGAAGTCCGCCGGCAGCACCGGCAGAATGCGCTGCAGAGCGGCAGGCCCTCCGGTGGAAGTGCCCACGCAAACCAGCGAAACGTTCGACGGTGCCTGCGCGATGCGCGGCCTTGGCAGCGACTGGACGACAGGGGAGGAGTGGACGCCGATCGCCGCGCGGCGCACTCGGCTGGCATAGGCGGCCTTCACCTTCGCGATCAGCTCATCCCGAACCGCGGCTGTGGAAGACGAGTAGCCGGAAGGCTTGGGGACATAGTCGAAGGCTCCGAGCGACAGCGCGTCGAAGGTGGCCTCAGCGCCTTCCACGGTGAGCGAGCTGAACATGATGACCGGCCGCGGATAATCGCGCATGATGCGCTGGAGCGCCTCCAGCCCGTTCATCACCGGCATTTCGAGATCGAGCGTGACCACGTCGGGATCGAGGGCTGCGACCTGCTGTACGGCGTTCAAGCCGTCTTTGGCGACCCCGACGACGTGGATGTCCTTATCCGCTTCCAGAAGACGGCTCAGTGCCGAGCGCATCACGGCGCTGTCGTCGGCCACCAGGACCCGGATCCGCCGCCCGTTATGGTCCGCTAACATCGTCATACCAGCTCGAAAAGCGCGGCCACCGACTGCTCGACTTCGGTGATGAAGGCGTTGAGCTCCAGGGTGAACCGTGCCAGGTCGAAGTCCCGCATGCGGGGCAATTCCTCTGCTGCCAAGGCCCACGCCGGTTCGGTGGCGAGATCGACAAAGCCGATCTCCTCGAAGCCATATCCCAGGTTGCGCAGGCGGCAGAGGATGTCGGACAAGCTCACGATGGCCACCAGGCAGCGGTGCTCGGGCGCCTGCTCCACCTCGTGGTGATAGCGCAGAACGTGGTAATAGGGGGCCGGTAGCTGCCACCGCCGGGCCAGCATCGCCCCAATCTCGCCATGATCCAATCCATTCAGCTCGCGCTCGCAGAGATAAAGAGCACGATGCTCGCGGGAGGCGGCCTGGGCTGCGCCCTCGAATTCGGCCGGGCAGGCGGTCAGCTCAACCAGGATCCCCAGGTCGTGCAGAAGACCGGCGGAATAGGCCTGCTCCGGGTCCGGATATCCGGCCTGGTGGGCGAACTTCTGGGCCACCAGCGCGACGGCCAGCGAATGTGCCCACAGAGCGCGAGCCGGGACCGCGCGTTGGGGGGCGAAGGCCTTCAGCAGCGAGCAAGCCATCGCGATCTGACGTACACGATCGACGCCGAGGCCCAGGACAGCCCCGCGCACGGTCTCGATGGGATAGCGCACCCCGAACAGCGCCGAGTTCACCATGCGCAGGCATTGGGCGGCGAGGGAGGGGTCCTGCGCGATGATCTTCACCACACGATCGATGCTCACGTCCTCTGCCGGCTCGCAGAGATGCTGTAACAGCGGCACCAGCAGGGTGGGGATGGTGGGAAGGCTGCCGATCTCCACCAGCTTCTTCTCGATGCGCTCCAGCGTCGCTTGGCTCATGCTCCGCCTCCGATCCGCTTCTCCGTCTTGAGGTAGGCGGTCGCTCCTGGAAAGTGAACCAGGTGGAAGTCGTTGTTGATGCCGTAGAGCGATTCGGCATGGCCCACGAACAAGTAAGAGTTGGGCAGCAGGTTGTTGTAAAAGTGCTGCACCACGCGCTTGCGCACCACGCCGTCGAAGTAGATCATGACGTTGCAGCAGAAGATGACGTCCATGCCTTTCATGAAGGTCATGCGCGCGTCGTCCATCAGGTTCAGGCGCGAGAACTTGACCAGCGACTTCACCTCGGGGTTGACGGCCAGCCGCTCGCCGGCGGGGGTGAAGTATTTCTGGCGCATCGCCGGGTTCAGATTCCGCAGCGCGTACTCGCCGTAGATGCCCGCCTGCGCCGCTTCCAGCGAGCGCACGTTGAGGTCGGTGGCCACCACTTCCACGGCCACATTCTTCAGCGCTCCCTCGCGCTCCTGCAGCAGCAGGATGGCCAGGGTGTAGGCTTCTTCGCCGGTGGAGCATCCTGCGCTCCACAGGCGCAGGTGGCGGTAGGCGAGGTGGCTCTTGTTCTTGAGGATCGCGGGAAGCACGACCGTCCGCAGCGCGTCCAACTGTGGACTGTTGCGAAAGAAACAGGTCTCGCCGATGGTGATCTCGTTCAGCAACTCCTTCATTTCCTCATCGCGCACGGAACTCAGGGTCAGGCAGTCGTAGTAGGCGCGCAGCGACGACACCTTCAACTGCTGCATGCGGCGGCCGCAGCGGTCCTCGAGGAACTGCAGCTTGTGGTCGGGCTGAAGGATGCCGGCCACCTGATAGATGAGATCGCGGAGCTTGCGAAGATGCGGGTTTTGCGCCGCCGCTGCTTGCGCCGCCAGGCCCGTGGCAGGGCCGGGCGAGAGGTTCACGTTAGGCATAGGCTGTCCCCGCGGGTGCGCGGAAGGGCGTGTTCGCCATCCCCACCAAGGCGGCCACATCCAGCAGCAGCCGCACGCTGCCGTCTCCGCTGATGGTCGCCCCGGCCACCCCGGGACAGCGCCCAAAGAAGGAACTCAGGGGCTTGACGACCGTGGCTTCTTCGCCGACCAGGCGATCCACCAGCATGGCGATGCGGCGCGAACCGAGGCTGGCTACCACCGCCTTCGAGGAGGCGCGCTCCTGGGGTTCATCTCCCGGCACGGAGAGGATGCGATGCAGACGCAGCAGGGGCAGGGTCCGGCCGTTCGAATGCAAGACATCGCGGCCTTCCACCACGTGGATTTGCTCGCTGGAGACCCGCAGCGTCTCCACCACGCTGCGCATGGGCACGCCGTAAGTCTCCCCCGCAACCTGGAAGAACAGCACCGGGAAAATCACCATGGTCAGCGGCAGCTTGAGGGTCACGCAGGTGCCCTCGCCGGGGGTGCTGTCGAGTTCGACGCTGCCGTTGATCTTCTTGAGATTGGAGTTGACGACGTCCATGCCAACGCCGCGCCCCGAGATGTCGCTGGCGGTTTCGCGGGTGCTGAACCCGGGCAGGAAGATCAGCTCGAGGATCTCGCGGCGCTCCATGCTGCGCAACTGCTCGGGCGAGACCACGCCTTTCTCCAGGGCCTTGCGGGCGAGGCGGTCCGGGTCGATGCCGGCGCCGTCGTCGCAGATACTGACCACGATGTGGTCGCCTTCCGTCCGCGCTTCCACGCGGATGGTGCCCACCCGCTTCTTCCCCGCGGCCTCGCGCCGGTCCGGCATCTCGACGCCGTGGTCCATGGAGTTGCGGATCAGATGGATCAGGGGATCGCCGAGGTGCTCGGCCATGATGCGATCCAGCTCGGTTTCGCCTCCCTGGATCTGCAGGTCAACCTCCTTGCCAAGCTGCCGGGCAAGGTCGCGCACGATCCGGGGCAGCCGGCGGAAGACGGTGTCGATGGGGAGCATGCGGGTCTTCAGGCCGGCGGTCTGAAGTTCTTCCGTGATGAAGGAAAGCCGCGTGGTGGAGCGGCTCAACTGCTCGCCCAGTTCGGCGAGGGTGAGGTTCTGGGTCTCGATGCTGCGCGAAAGCTGCAGCAGGCGATTGCGCTCCAGCGCCAGTTCTCCCACCATGTTGATCAGGTGGTCCAGCTTGGTGACATCGACGCGCATGCTGGCGGGCGCGTCGTGACTCGCGCTGGGCTTCGCCGGCGCGGTGGCCGGGTCCTTGCCCGCCGCATCCGGCGCCACCGGCGGCAGGACTGGCTCGCCGGCGTCGCTGGCCTCGGCTGCCTTCTCCGACGCGGGCGGGAGAGAGGGAGCTTCGGCGGGAGCGGGCACGTCTTGGCGCGCGGGCGCTTGCGTGTGTATGGCCTCCAGCGCCGAGGTGAGCGGCTCCAGCTCATAGGCGCCGGTACGCTTGGCGCGAATGTCCTCGAGCATGCTGCGCAGCACATCCACCACTTTCAACAGCAGGTCCACGATGTGCGGTCCGGCGACGTAAGCCCCCTTGCGCAGGTCGTTCAGGACGTCTTCCGCCCGGTGGCTGAGCCGCACCATCTCTTCAAAACCGAGGAATCCGGAAGTGCCTTTGATGGTATGCAGAGCGCGGAAGATGCGATTCAGCGTCTCGGGATCGGTGGGAGCGGACTCCAGCACCACCAGATCCTGGACTACATGGTCCACCAGTTCCGAGGACTCGACCAGGAATTCCTGTATGAGGGAGTCGTTCTTGAAGTAGGTCTTGATCCATGGCGCAGTGCAGAGGTCGGCCATCGGACCCCGGGAGTGGCTAGAACCGCCGGGCCGGCTTACCTCGCTCTGTAACTATCGGCATCTTGGCTGCCCGAAGTTAGCCCGCGTTCCGCGCTTTCTCGCGTCACGGGAGAGTGTTTGCGGGATGAGAACTGAATGAGCAGGGGATGATGAATGCCCTCGCTGACCCGAAAGGATTAGAAAACTTTTCCAAAGGGTGAGGCGGCCAGCTCCCTATCAATGTGCTGGTGGAGGAGGGGACACGATCACCAGATCGATACGGCGGTTCTTACGCCGCCCCTCTTCCGTGTCATTGCTGGCGATGGGGCGATATTGGGCATAGCCGGCGACGGAGATCCGTTCCGGATTGAAGTCGTTTTTGCTGACCAACATGTTGACGACTTCGGTGGCGCGCGCCGTGGAGAGGTCCCAGTTCGATCGGTAGAGGGAATTGTGGATGGGCACGTCATCGGTATGGCCCTCGACCCGCACTTCGAAGTTGTGCGCATTCAGCGCCGAGGCGACATGGGCGAGCGTCGGCTCAGCTTGCGGGAGCAGCGCTGTTTCCCCGCTGTTGAAGAATCCCACCTCGCGCAGACTCACCACCAGGCCGCCAGGAGTCATGCGCAGGTCAACCAGATGTTCCCGCAACTCTTTCCCCAGCACCTCTTCCAGTTGTTTCTTGATCTCAGACAGCGGAATACCGGAACCCGCGGCAGCGCCCTCCTTGGCGCTGAGGTCATTGATCACACCGGCCAGTTCAGGGCGTGGCGGGGCCGGAGGGACGCTGCTCGGCGGAGGCGCATTCTCAGCGCGCACTACAGGGATAGGAGCGGTTCCCGAGAACACACCCATCTGCTGGAACCCGCCTTGAATGGCTGCCGCGATTTGCGCCACCCTCCTGTTGTCGACCTGGGCCGACGCATACAACACGACGAAGAAAGCGAACAACAGGGTGATGAAGTCTGCATATGAGACCAGCCAGCGCTCGTGACTGACTTTGGCTGCGTGCTTTCTTTGCCGGCTCACTTGGGTTCCTCCTGCTCCTTGGGTTCATGTTCGGCCAGGTAGCCGAGAAGCTTGGTCTCCAGCATTCGGGTGTTCATGCCCTCCAGGATGGAAAGGACGCCCTCCAGGGTCATTTCCCGCAGGATGTGTTCTTCGCGTATCCTGATCTTCAGTTTCCCGGCTGCCGGCAGGAAGAAAAGGTTGGCGGACCCGACCCCATAGATGGTGGCCACGAAGGCCACGGCGATGCCTTTGCCGACCTCGTCGATGTTCTCCAGGTGCTGCATCACCTGGATCAGCCCCAGCACCGCGCCGATGATCCCGACGGTGGGAGCAAAACCTCCTGCCGATTCGAAGACCTGGGGGACCCGCTCCTCGGTTTCTTCCTTGTTGTCCAGTTCCAGTTCCATCATTTTGCGCAGTTCCTGGGGCTCGGTCCCGTCCACGGCGAGCATCAGCGATTTCTTCAGAAAAGGATCTTGGATGTTGGGGAGCTCGGAATCCAGTGAGACGATGCCGTCCTTGCGCGCCTTGTGGGCGTAACGGACCAGCTCCTGAATAACCTCCGTGGGGTTGGTGGATTTTTCGAAGAAGACGCGCAGCAGGCTCTTGGCCGCGTCAAGAAGGACCTTCAGGGGGAACTGCACCATGACCGCGCCGATGGTGCCCCCGAACACGATCATGGCTGCGGTGGGCTGCACGATCTGACCCAGCTTGCCGCCTTCCAGCATCAGCCCGGCAAAGATTCCGCCCAGCGCGAGGAGGAGACCGCCGAAGGTGCTCTTATCCACGGCTTGTGTCTCCGGGCTTGTCTTCGCGGACTGGGCCGCCGCCCATCGAGTTGGCCAATCCCAGGTTGGCTCCGATTGAGGGCAGTCCGGCCAGGACGGAGCGGCGGAACTCCACGATCCGCCGTATGACCTCCTCGATGCTTTCGCGGACCACGACCTTTTCCCCTGTGATCAACGTGATCACCGTATCTGGAGCCGTCTCCACGAACTTCACCAGGTCGGAGTTCATGGCCAGAGGTGTGTTGTTGAGGCGCGTAAGCTGGATCACAAGCCTCTCCGGAACCTTGGGGGGAAGGGTCGGAGTTTGAATCGGCACATGCCGCCGTTTTCTTCAACCCCCGATTGATGACACAGGCGAAAGCCGTGTGCCGCATGTGGGGATTCGGATCCTCGCGGGGCCACTAGAAAGGAGGTCCCTCGCTGCGCTCGGGATTTCGGCAACGGGCTCCCGCTCCCCTTCACTTACGCTCATGGTCGCTCACGCCCGCTAAGCGCCTCAAGTTACCAGCGTCACTGGGCGGTGACTAAGGCGGGCAGGGTGAAGTACCGATGAGTACACCGACACGACGGTGTCCTGCACGACGCAAGGCGTACGACGATAAGCAGGTCCGGCGCTGGCGGGACATTACAAAAAAAATAAGGAGCTAATCATGGCACTCAGCATTCTGAACAATATTTCCGCCCTGATGGCGGAGAACCAGCTATCGGCGACGCAGACTAGCCTGCAGAAGACACTGGCTCAGTTGTCTTCTGGTCAGCGCATCAATACCGGTGCGGACGATGCCGCCGGTCTGGCCATCGCAAACGGGTTGCGGGCCAACATCTCAGCCCTCACCCAGTCGGTGCAGAACTCCACCACCGGCACCGGCATGCTGCAGGTCGCGGATGGCGCCCTCTCGCAGGTAACCTCCATGCTCAACCGCGCCGTGACCCTGGCGACGGAGGCTGCCAACGGCACGGTCGCCCCCGGCCAGTTCGCCGCTCTGAACGGCGAGTTCGGCAAGATCGTCGCGGAGATCAACAGCATCGGCAGCAACACCTACTACAACGGCACGAAGATCTTCAACAACGCTGCGCTGACCGTCTACATGGGCGATGGCAGCCAGGACATGTCAGTCACCACCTCGACCATTCCGACCTTGAGCGCGACCGGGATCGGCCTCGGTAACGCTGCCACCTCAACCCTATACGCGATCGCCAACGCCGCGAATAACGAGACGGTGACGATCGGTAGCGTTACGTACACGTTCAAATCAGCCGCGCCCGCCGCACTCAACCAAGTCCAACTGGGGGCTACCCTGCAAGACAGCCTCAGAAACCTGGCTGATGCTGTCAACAACTCGGGGGATGCCACCCACTACTACACAACCGGCGCAACCGCCAACCCGGACGTGAGTGCGGTATGGGACGGTAACGCCGGTATCAACTTCACGGCGAAGGATGCAACCGTGCTTGGCAGCACTATAGCCTCTACCACGACCTCAGCCAACCTGGGGTTCAGCTCCGGAACGTCCTTCAGCGGTGGTGGTACTGCCGTGGATCTTTCCAACGCTACCAACGCTGGGGCGGCCCTGACCGCAGTGAACCTGGCGGTACAGACCGTGGCCGGCTATCGCGGCGACATCGGCGCCGCCATCAACCAGTTGCAAGCGGCCACCGGCGTCATCAACGCCCAGGTCCAGAACCTGGCAAGCTCGGAGGACGGCATCATGGCCGCCGACATCCCCAGCGCCGTCGCCAACATGACGAAGTTCAACATCCTGCAGCAGACCGGTATGGCTGCCCTGTCGCAGTCCAACCAGATGCAGCAGGCGGTCCTCAAGCTGTTGCAGTAATCCGCGTAGCCTCCCGATAACTGGTGGGGCAAACTTGCCCCACCAGGTTTTTGCCGCATGAACATACGGGCCGATTTAGACAATTCGAAGCCGGCGACAGCCCGGAGCGCGGATCCGCCAGGTGATCCGCCGGAGGTCACAGAATGTCGTCCTCTTTCACCATAAGCACGCCCTCTCTTCTTTCGGGACAGGGTATCGATGTTGCTTCCACCGTGCAGCAGCTCGTCACAGCGGCCCGGGCCCGGGAGCAGAACTGGCTGCTCCAGCAGCAGCAGATCCAGCAGCAGGAAGGGGTGGTGAACCAGATCAACACCGCCCTCGCCACCCTGCTGAGCAATGTGAATGCACTCAAAGATGCCGGCGGCGCCCTGCAGTCAGTGGCGGTGACCTCCGGCAACAGCAGCATCGTGACCGCCACCGCCACCGCAGGCGCGTCTTTCGGGACGCATGTCGTCGTGGTCAATAACCTGGCCTCGACGGCTTCCTATTATTCTGCGGCAGCGAACCTGAAGACCACGGACAGCCTCGGCACTGGGAGCTTTGACCTGACCATTGGCGGGAACACGCAGACCATCGACCTGAACAATCAGACCCTGGGCCAACTCGCGACAAGCATCAACGGCATGACCGTCAATGGCCAGCCGCTGGGCGTTACCGCGAGCGTGATCACCGACTCGGCCGGCGCCCACCTGGTGATCGTCGCCAACAATTCAGGCGCGGCCAGCGCCTTTACCATCGACGGCGCCAATGCCCCGGGCCTCGGCCTCACCCAGGGATCAGCCGGCGCGGACGCTTCCGCCACTATCGACGGAGTCCCCGTGAGCAGCGCGAACAACACCGTCTCGGGCGCCATCCCTGGAGTCACTCTACAGCTTCAAAGCAAGGCCGTGGGACAAGAGGTCCGCATCCAGACCCAGGCCGATACGCAGGCGGCTACCCAGGCCGTCACCTATTTCGTGAACGCCTACAGCAACATTATCCAAGGGCTGAATGCCCAGTTCGCAGTGACGCCGAGCACCGGCGGCGCGAACAGCACAAGTCCTCTGGAGAGTGACGGCACGGTCAGGATGGTGCAGCAACAACTGCTGAACTTCATGACCCAGACTTTTGGCAACAACGCCGACTTCTCCACGCTGCGCTCGGTCGGCATCTCGATGAATGACGATGGCACGCTCAAGCTCGACTCCACGCAACTCAGCGATGCGATCAAGAACCATTACAGCAGTTTCCTGGATTTCTTCCAGGGGACAACCGGATTTGCCACCAGCTTCAGTTCGCAGCTCTCGAAACTAACGGACCCGATCAAAGGGGCGTTCTATGTCGATCTGAAAGGTATGCAATCCACGTATAGCAGCCTGCAGGACCGGGTCAACAGCTTTGAGTTGTACATCGCCAGCCAGCAGCAGGTGTGGTTGCAGCAATATACGCAGCTCAACGTGGCGCTGCTGCAGTGGCCCTTCCAGCAGCAGATGATGGATACGCTCTTCGGGACCGGAAACTCGAGCTCAAAGAAATGACAAACAACGCCAAAGATTACCTACGTGCAGCCGTCGCGGGGCCCAGCCCTGTGGGGCTGGTCGTCCTCCTCTACGACAGGCTCATCACCGACCTTACTGGCGCCGTGGCCGCCATGGAGAACGGCGACGTCGAGACGCGCGTGGCTGAGATCAACCACGCCTTCCTGATCCTGGGGCAGTTGGAGGGCTCCCTCGACTCCAGCCAGGCCCCCGAGGCGGCCAGGAAGCAGGCGCTTTTCTACAGCGTTGCGCGCGCCAAGATCCTGGAGGCCCACATCAAGTCGAGCCGGCAGATCCTGGAACAGCAGATCGTGCTGCTCAACGATGTCCGGGCAGCGTGGGAGCAGGTGGATCCGGCGCGCAACGCCAAGGCGCCGCTTCCCCCGCCTCCTCCGCACGCAACCGCGGAAGCGAGCGATGAACCAGAGGCGGTTCTGAACGCCACCGCTTAGGGGGATTCGTCGTGCGTGTATCCTGGCTCTGAGATGCTTTGAAGGGACGCGGCTCCCATCTCCAACTGTTCCCTCAATTAATGTGCCGAGCAACGCGAGACGGGAGAATCTGGGAAAGCAGTCAATACCACCGGTTCGGGTGGTGCAGGCGTTCTCGCCAGCTCCTCCGCTCGCCTTTGGCTCGCGAAGTTTTACCCACCCAGCACGACAAACATCATTTCAGGTAATCCAGCAGCGTCGTGGGAAGCATTCTGGCGGCGGCCGCCAGGACTGCATCATGGATGGTTTGCGCCTGGGTCACCGCGACGGCGGTCTGCGCCAGGTCAGCGCCAACGAGCGTGTTTTCTTGCGACTTCAGATCGATGCTTTGCTGGTTCAACGTCGCTTGCTCATCGCTGATCTGATTGATGGCGTTGCTGTAGAAGATGCGCTCGGAACTGAGATAGTTGAGAGCACCGGAAACAGCAGCCGTGGCGGTGGAGGTCGCCGTAGGATCGCCGCTCTGGACGGCCGCGATCAATTGCTGGAGCGATCCCATCACATCCGAACCGGCTTGCATGAACAACTGGCTGCCCGGCACGTTGGTCTGGATCGATCGGCCGTCGGCGATGGTGGCCTGGTTGACGCCATCGTTGCCGTTGTAAGCGACTCCGTTCGCCCCGGCGGTGAAGGGAGCGCTGGTGACATCCGTGCCGGCGAAAACATACGATCCCTGATAGGAGGTATTGGCCAGTTGCACGACTTTGTCGAGCGCGCCTTGAAGGCTGGCGACGATGGCTTGGCGGTTGGCCGGGGACAACGTGCCGTTGGCTCCTTGGACCCCGAGGCTTACAGCCTGATTCAGAGCCGTGATGGCGGACCCGAGGGCGGAGTCTGCGGTTTGGAACCGGCCGGTCAGGCTGTTGATACTCTGCACGTACTGATCGACTTGCACCTGCTGATCGCGGTTTAGCACTTCCGCGGCCGCGGCAGCCGGATCATCGGAAGGACGGTTCACACGCTTGCCGCTGGAGAGCTGCTCCAGCGCCGTTTGCTGGCGCTCCTGAGCTTGCCAGATGGCCGCTAAGATATTGTCTGTCAGATTAGTTACGCGCATCGCTCATCACCCCGCACCGATGTTCAAAAGGACCTGGGTTAACTGATCCACCGTTGAAATCACGCGGGCCGCGGCCTGGAAAGCGTGCTGATAGCGGATCAGGTTCGCGGTTTCCTCGTCGATGGAGACTCCGGAGATCGCGCTGCGCTGATTCTCCAGTTGCTGCAAACTGGTCTGGGTGGCAGTGGCATTCGCTTGCGCCTGAGCCGACAGATTGCCCACGTTGAATACAAGGTTGGAATAATCGTTGATCGGAGTCTCGCCGGAAGCCAACTTCTGATCGCGGACCGCGAGCAGCTGCACCAGATTGCCGTTGCTTCCGGGGGAGCCGTCCGAGCTGGCGGCAATAGCGCTGGGGTCGGTGATCAGCACCTTGAAGGCAGCCGCTGCTCCCGCTCCCGGAGCGGCCGGCGCGAAGAAGGCCTGCCCCTCATTCCCCGCGAGATCGAATCCCGTGATGTGGGCGGCATTGAAATTGGCTGCCAGTCCTCCGGCCAGCCCGTCCAGGTCCGACAGCACGGCAGGGATCGATTGGTCCCGCACCGCCAGCAGTCCCCCGATCTGCCCGCCGGTCAGGGTGCTGGTGATGTCGGTTCCTTGCGCGAAGACATGCTGTGCCCCACTCGCATCCGGCGCCAGGCTGAGGGCGAAACTCTGCGTGCCCACCACCAGGGCAGTCCCATTCCCCGTCGCCAGCGTTTCCCCCTGATCGCTGGGGACCACGGCCACGTCGGTCAACTGCGACAGTTGCCGGATGAGTTCGTTGCGCTGGTCCTCGAGCGTTCCCGCCTCCTGGCCCAGTTGCTGGAGGGGTGCGATTTGGCCGTTCAGGGCCGCGATCTGCGCCGTCAGTTGATTGATCTGATTTACCGATTGCGTGACGTTGAGGTCCAGGTTGTGCTGGATGGTGTTTGCCTGCGCCACCGTGCTGTGAAAATCATTGGCCAGATTGTTGGCCGCGGTCAGGACGCTCTGTCGCAGGGGGATGTTGGTCGGGTCCGTAGAAAGCTGGTTGAGGCTGTTGAAGAAGGCGGTCAGATCGGCGCCGATGCCCTGCGTAGGGTCGCTGAACAGGGCTTCCAACTGCTGCAAGGCGGTGGACTGGGCCTGCGCGTTGCCCTGTCGCTGCGTCTCATCGTAGATGCGCAGCTCCAGCATCCGGTCGCGGATGCTCTCCACCTTGGTGGCGCTGACGCCGGTGCCGAACCACAACGAAGCTTGCGGGACCGGCGGGTTTTCCGTCAAATCCAGCACTTCCCGCGAATAGCCGGGAGTATTGGCGTTGGCAATGTTGTTGGTGGCGACCTGGAGCGCGTTCTGTTGCGTCAGCAGCGATTGCGTCGCGATCAGCAGCGCAGTGGTAAGTCCGGGCATGAGCTAGACCTCACATGACCAGGTATGGGTGGCGGGCAGGTTCCGGCCATCCCGTGAGTATCCGCGCGGCGAGTCCTGGTAAAGGGAGAGCAGGGCGCCGCCGACTTGCGCGGCGCGCGTAAGCACGGCCGCAAACACACGGTTCTGCTGGCGCAATTCCCGGCCGGCCGCGGCCAGCGGTTTGAGCGATGCCACGGTCAGTTGACCTTCCGGGGGTGACTCCCGTGCAGCCAGGTGGAAGACGCCGCGCAGGGTTTCACAGAACTGCTCTTGCGCGGCGACGGAGGACTCGAACCGCTCCAAGTCATTCCCGGCAAGGGCCGCGAGAGCCGCATTCGTCTCCGCCGAGAGCGACTGCACGACGCGGAGACATTCCAGCCATCTGTCGCAGGCTTCGTTTTTGTCGTCTTCCGTCATTGCGTAAGTTGCGACCAGCCGGTGCGCGCCCGAAAAAAGGCGTGCCCGCCAGCTACGAGCGCGCCGACTCGTTCAGCATCGCTTCCGCAATCTTGTCCGGCTGGAGCGCGTACTCCCCTTTGCGAATCGCGTCCTTCAGACCCGCGACCCGGTCCTGCCGGATCTCGGGTGTCTGCATGACTCGTGCCTCAAGTGAGGAGATCGCCATCCTGTCGGAGGAAAAGCTGGTTTGATCCTGCGGGTTGGTCGCAGCCGGGTGTTCCGCACTGGCTGACTTCTCTGAACGGCCCGACACGATCCCGTTTGAAAGTGGTGAATGTCCGTTGATTCTCATGGTTGCACCTGCACCGATCCGTCATCAGTGGAATCGGCACTTCTGCCGGCAAACTTTAGTCACTTCTTAGCGGCTGCTCCTTTATTAATAATCATTAGTGCTAGCACCTGGGAGCGAAGCCGGTGACGCCCCCGTACCGCCGCCCCTAACCTCTTTATTGTCAATCTTTTCCGTGCCGTGGCCGCGCTGCTCCAGGTGCTTCAGGATCATCGAAGCCACCCCCAGACCGCCGGCAGAACTGATGCCCTCGGCCAGGAACTGGAGCGCCATGCTGCGGAACTGGTCCTGCCCGGGGTCGGCATCGGGGTCTTCTTCGCCGGGAAGCTTGGCGAAGGTGGCTTCCGCCTCTTCCAGCCATTTCCCGATCAGGATGGCCTCGAACTGGTGGGCGGAACTCTTCAGCTTCGAGTCTGCGGGTTTCGATCGCGCCACGCTTCCGAGCAATTGATCGGCCCTGCTCTGGAGAAGACCCTGGCTCGCGACACCAGCCGGCACGTCGGAGATGGAAGACATTCTCAGATCACCTCGAGTTCCGCGCGCAGTCCCCCGGCCGCCTTGATCGCCTGCAGGATCGCGACCACGTCACGCGCGGTAGCGCCGATGGCGCGCAGTCCGTCGATGAGCTGGTCCACCCGGGCGCCTTCCCCAAGCTCGATCCGTCCCACCGGTCCTTCCTTGGCTTGAACGGTTTGTTCCGGGACGACGGCAGTTTCACCGCTCTTGGACAACGGAGGAGGCTGTGAGACGGTCAGCGTAGTGGTTACTTCGATGGTCAGATTCCCATGCAGGATGGCAACGGGGGAGAGCTTGAACGTCGCCGCCCATGACGATGGTCCCGGTGCGCTCATTCACCACCACTTTCGCCGGCGGACGGAAGCTGATGGAAAGATTCTGCATGCGAGAGATGAGTTCTGTAACGTTGGCCGCTCCGGCCCGCGCCACGTTCACGTCGATGCGGCGGTTGTCGATGGCGCTGGCTACTTCCTTGCTGAACGAGCGGTTGATGGCGGCGGCCACGTCCTTGCTGGCGGTGAAGTCGGGGTCCCTGAGCATCAGGGAGACGGTGGTGAAACGGCTCAGTTCGAGCGCGGCATCGCGCTCCACGGTCGCGCCCCCCGGGATGCGCGCCACCGTGGCGTGGTTTACCTGTTTGGAATTTCCCCCCGCCCCGGCCGAGTATCCGCCCAGTGTCAGCGGCCCCTGGGCGGCGGCATAGACTTCTCCATCCGGGCCGCGCAGTGGAGTCAGCAGCAGGATGCCCCCGGCAAGGCTCTTGGCATCGCCGATCGAGGACGCGGTCACGTCAAGCTTAATGCCCGAGCGGTAGAAGGCGGGAAGCGAAGCAGTCACGATCACGGCAGCGATATTCGCTACTCGGACTGCGTTCGGAGCGATCTGCACTCCCATGCGCTGCATCACGCTGGCCAGAGTCTGCGTGGTGAACACCGTCTGCTGGCGGTCTCCCGTCCCGTTCAGGCCGATGACGATTCCGTAGCCGATCAGGGGATTGTCGCGCACGCCCGCGATGGTGGTGATGTCGCGGAGCAGGACTTGCTGGCCGGCCTCCTCGGCCGCGTTCGCCTGGCTGGCCAGCAGGAGCACGGCGAGAGCGACGATGCAGGCGCTCGCGCGCCTCGCGCCTGGCGGACGCGTTGCTGCTGCCGCCGGCCTCAGAAGCCCACCACCCATTGCAGCAGCCGGGTGACGATGTTGGGCCGCCGTGTGGCGTCGGAAATCAGCCCCTTGCCTTTCAATTCGATCTCCAGATTGGAAAGCGCGGTGGAAGGCACGGTGTTGACGGCGGATACGTCGCCCGGCCTCACCACGCCGCGAACCAAAGCGGTCTCACGTTCGTGGTTCATGTAGACGTTGCGGTGCGCTTCCAGCACCAGGTTGCCGTTGGGCAACACCGCGATTACCTCCCCGGTGAGAGTGGTTTGCAGCTTCGAGGTGCTCGAGGTCTGTCCCTGGCCTTTCAGCGACTCGGCGGAATTCGCCCCGAGCAGCGGATCCACGCCAGAGACCTTGAGTTTGCCTGGCAACGACGTGATGGCGGAAGAGGTGCTGAACTGCCGCTGCGCCGTGCTGTTGCCGGAAGCCTGGGCTGTCGTCTGCTGGATGATGAGAATGGTGATGGTGTCATGAAGACGCGCAGCTTTGTAATCCGAGCTGAGATTGGCCAGGCGGCCGTCAGGGTTCCACAGGCTGCCGGGTGTGGTGGCTAGAGTGGCGCTGGTTTGCTGAAGCCGGGCCAAGTACTCGGTGCGGGATTGCTCCATGCTTTTTGCTTTGTCCTTGCTGAAAGCACCTGGGGTCGAGACCAGCCCGGCCAGGAGCAGCGTAGCCAGCGTGCTAAGACGGATTCTCATCATCGTGTCCTTCACAAGGCGCCGCGCAGCAGGCCTGGACCGACGATCTCTCCCACCATGATCCGCTTCCGGTCCAGGCTGCTGACCCGGATGCTCTCGCCCTGCCGCCCGTTCTCCAGGCAGATGACGGGAGTAGTAGCGCGAAGCTCTTTCCCCAGCAGTACGAACGTGGCCCTCTGGCCGGAGCGCACTACCCATTGCGGCCGGCTGGGGTGGGTGGCTGCCGGAACCGGGCTACCGGTCGCGGGCATGAGTTTTAGCATCGCCTGCATGTCCTGTTTGCCGGTAAGGTGCAGGACCACATAAAACGGCAGACACTCGCCGGCGTCGCGGCAGCGGATGCGGGCCAGCACGGAATCTCCTGCCGCCTGCAAACGCTCGATCTGGAGCGCAGGGTCGGGGCGGCTGCTCTTGACCGAAGTGAGGAATTCCACCTGCTCCGGCTGTAGGGAGAGCCCGCGTGCCACCAGGGCCGCCGCCACTCGCTCCGCGCCCACGCGATACGGCCTCCCCGGAGACACGGGCTGGGCTGCGCAGGCGCATCCCATCACGGCGAAGATGCCCAGCATCGCCGCCACAATCGCGCCGTTCTGCCCCTTGAGGACCATGATCCGTGGTTACTGCGCCAGCCCGTTGAGCTGCTGCAGCATTTCGTCCGCCGCTTTCACCACCCGCGAGTTCGACTCGTAGGAGCGCTGCGCCAGGATCATCTGGATGAACTCTTCCACCACGCTCACGTTGGATTGCTCCAGGTAACCCTG
This sequence comes from uncultured Acidobacteriota bacterium, assembly GCA_963704285.1. Taxonomy (GTDB): domain Bacteria; phylum Acidobacteriota; class Terriglobia; order Terriglobales; family Acidobacteriaceae; genus JAHFUA01. The sequence continues at coordinate 1,250,303 of OY969886.1, forward strand.
CTGCAAGGTGCCGATTCCTTCGGAGCCTCCTGGTGTCCCCAGGATGGGATCGCCGGAAGCGGTCGTGGCCAGAAACAGATTCTTCCCGACGCTGTTCAGTCCGCCGGGATTGGGGAAGAGCGCCAGCTGGATGTTTCCCACCTGCGAGGCTGCGGTCTGCCCGGGCTGCGCCACCGAGACGGTGCCATCTTCGCCGATGCTGATCGCTGTCGCATCGGGGGGGATGGTGATGGCCGGGTCAATGGGATTGCCGTCGGCGGTGACGATATTGCCTTGCGCGTCGAGATGGAAGGTTCCGGCGCGCGTGTATCCTATCTCGCCGTTGGTCAGCTTGACCTGGAAGAATCCCTTGCCCTGGATCGTGAGATCCAGCGGATTCCCGGTGCTGGTGAAGTCGCCCTGCGACTGCACGATCTCGGAGGCGCTCGGCCGTGTGCCCAGGCCGACTTGCAGGCCGGCGGCCACCGTGGTTTGCTGCGTGGCCGCGGCGCCCGGCATGACCATGTTCTGATACAGCAGGTCGTTGAACTGCAGGCGGCGGCGGCGGAATCCGGTGGTGCTGGAGTTGGCCAGGTTGTTGGCCACGTTGTCGAGATTCAGTTGCTGCGCCACCATGCCGCTGGCCGCCGTGTACAGAGCTCGGAACATGAAGTCTCTCCTAGCTGACTCGCGGCAAGTCTTCGGCCGCGGTCCGGTTGAACTGCGAATCGAAGATCGACAAGGCGCGCCGCATCAAGTCGTACTGGCGCTGGATGGTGATCAGCTCCACCGTGGCGCTCACCGCATTCACGTTGGAGGATTCCAGCATGCCTTGCCGGATGCTGGAATGGGTGTCGGCGGTCTCCGCGCTTTGGGGGGCGGTGTAATACGTCTCGCCGGCGCTCTCCAGTGGCGTCCCCGGCTTGATCTCGACCAGCTTGAGTTTGCCGGCCACGGCGCCATTCACCGACACGGTGCCATCGGGAGCGATGGAAACGGGCCCGTCTACGATCTGGACCACGCCGTTCTCGCCCATGACGGGATTGCCGTCGCTGGTGACCAGTTGGTTGTGGGCGACATGAAAGCCGCCGTTGCGCGTCAGGCGCCGGCCCGCCGCGGTTTGCACCACGAAAAAGCCCGGCCCCTCGATGGCCAGATCCAGGTCATTCCCCGTATGCTCCAGCGCGCCCTGGGTGAGATCCACGCGGCTGCCTTGCAAAATGCCGTACTGGTTAGCCGCCTGGTTCAGCGGAGACATGGGTGCGCCCGAGGAACTGGCCAGCAGGGATTGGAAGACGCTGTGCTGCGCCCGGAACCCCGACGTGCTGCTGTTGGCCAGGTTATTAGCCACCAACTCCAGGGCCTGGGACTGGGTCATCAGAGCGGTGCAGGCTGCGTAGTATCCGCTGTCCATTCTTCCTCCCGCCCATCCGGAGGAGCACTTAGAACGCCAACCGCGGGTTCCGCTGGCCATCCCAACTCATTGATCCGGCAGGAGGATTGACAGTGGAAGATGAGACTGCGATGAGGGAACGCGATTCCTTCCCCGAGCCTGGGCCGATCAGGGCGCCTTGGTTAGGTGCGAGTTAAGGTACAAATATAGTTGACTCAGCAAATGCTTGAGCTAAAATATATGGTGACCGTTGATATGGGCATGTAGCTCAGCCAAGGAGAGCAACCCGTTGAGTTCCTGATGGGGCGGCCAGAGATCGGGGAGGTCGTGGGTTCAAATCCCACCATGTCCACCATGAATTCGGTTGCCGCCCCTTTTCTTCCCTTTACTAGGGCGTTTTGTTTTCTTCCGCTTCTCGGCGATCTCCTGCTTGGGAACGGCGATGAGCGCCTTCATCACAGAATCAAATTTCTCAAACTCGCTGCCTTGGCATTTGGTTTCGATCTTCATGTTTTATGGTCCGGCGTCCCCGACTGGCGCAGCCGCTGGTGGCACAGGAAAAATTGATACGACCTTTATCTTTTGTGTGCGGTGGATGGGGGTGCTGTGCTTTTCGGATGTGATAAATTCTTCGGCACCCGCGAACACAGCGCATGCGATATGCACTGCATCAAGTCCACTGATTCCGGTGCTGCATGCTTCCTCTAGCGCGTATTCGAGCAGGGCCGGGCTAGTCGGTATGGTGCGACTATTCAATCTAAAGAACGCCGAGTAGAACTCGACCTCAGCCGTTCTCTTGTGGTACGTGCATTTCGGCAAAACCTCAAGACGAACATAGTCGCTGGTCACGTACTCGCGGGCAGGGTCTGCAAGAAATGGAAGGGCCAAGGCAGCCGTTGCTGTCGTTCCTTGGGCCGCAAAAATCAGAACACCCGAATCAACGTAGGTGAGAGTCACAGTTAGTTGCCGGGGGTTAGTCCTTTCTCCGCATCTTGCCAATTTCCATCGTGAGATCATCCGCGTTCTTCAGCGGAATCCCTGATTCTTCAATCTGGCGGCGAAGTGTCATAAGATGGTCTCGCGCCTCTTCTGTTACGAGGCTTGGGGCAACGTAGGTGGTCCCAGAAGCCACGTAACACGGCGCATAGTTTTCAACTCCTGGCCCGACCGTGGAAGTGGATACCTCGTATCCTTTGTTGCTGGATTTCAGCAATTCCTCCACCTTGGACTCATTTATCGAGAACGACATGTACCGGCTCCTTGTTTAGAGATTGATCGTAGTAATGTTTCCGGCTGATCCATTTGAAACTTTCGTGTTTCGTAATTGCGGCGATCTCAATAGGTCCGCCTACGATGTTCGGCCCCGGCGAGAAGCGTGAAAACATAATTGCTGCGTGTACCAAAAACCGCGCAACATCAATGGCGTCCTGAATTGGCATTGGGGCAAACACTATAGGCGCTTGCAAGCGCGCGCTTATCAGTGGCATCAGCTTACTGGCAATTTCTGCAGGGTTCTGCTTTGGCTGGGCCACTTCCGCCAAGACGTTAAAAATACCGGGACTGGCACCGATGATCATGCGCTGCAAGATTTCAGTCTGGCCGCCCCAGCTAATCCCCGGTTCATCAGGTTTCCTCAGTTGTTTGGGGAGCTGAGGAACTCCCTGAATTATCTCCACACCCCATGCTTCGCCGAGGTCGCCGGGTTTTGAATAGCCACCCAACAAGAACCCTATGCTTGTATTCGCCTTTACAGGCTTTTCTAGCTTGTCGCATTCAGCACCCAGGAACGTTGCCAAAATTTCGGCGATCTTTTGCATGGTGTACTTGTCAGCATCAAATCCCATTTCCTTCGGCGTATCAGTCAGCTTCTTTCGGAGGTCTTTTATCAGCGTGCCGACCGAGGCATTGCCGATATTGCCGCTGCCAAAAGTGATGCAGCCAATCGGCTGGCCTTTGACAATATTGAAAATTTTATTTGCGTTATCATACACATTGCCGACAACACCCTGTGCGCCTGGGGGCAGGACAACGCCCGGCGGTATGGGCAGAGACAAGGTTGACGCGCTGTCTGCTGCTAGCACCACGCCGTCGTGAACACCGATCAAGACCGCTACACTCATTTGGTAGTTACCTTGGCAAGCTTTTCGTGACAACCTCGCGGGCGCTTGCCCCTGTTTTCACGCTTGAGATTGACCTAATCTCCACTCCGAGTTCCCGGTCACTTCTTCATACGTCAAGCGACTGTCCAGCAATCTGCTTCAGTGCTGCGTTGAATCTCTCCGCGTCAGTGGCCTTGCGGTTGTTGTAACGAAACGTCTGTTCATCCAAATATCGAAACAGATGGAACGGTTCAACGCTGACGCAAGTGCCGTGCAATCCACGTTTGAGCAGGGACCAAAAGTTTTCCATCGTGTTTGTGTGGGCGTTGCCGTTAGCGTATCGACCGCATGGTTTATAACGGCGTGAGTATACTCCGCATCCAAACCATCGTAACTCTTTAATTCGTCGGTGAAAATCGCCGTTCCCGCTTCGACGTGCTCCCGAACCGCAGCCTGCAACGCTTTCTTGCGGCGGTTCTCAACAACCAATGTGCGGACATGGCCTGAGCGTTCAATCATTCCGAGAACCGTCGCCTTGTCCTTGCCGCCCGTTCCCGTGATGACTCGGGCACGTCGGCGCCCGTGCATGTTTCTTGCTTTCCCTCCGATGAACGATTCGTCCACTTCTACCTCACCAGAGAGCTTGCGAAACGAACCTGACTGCAAGGCACGCCGAATCCGATGGAGCATAAACCACGCCGATTTCTGGGTGACTTTCAGATCGCGTGCAATCTCGTAGGAACTCACGCCGTTCTTGCAGTTGACCAGCATCCACACGGCCGTCAACCACTTGTCCAAAGTAATCGGCGAATCCTCGAAGATCGTCCCCACCTTCACGCTAAACTGGTGTTTTGGGTGTCGCGTTTTGCATTCCCAAACGCGGCGCGAGGGCATAAAGCGGACATCCTTCCTGCCGCACTGTGGACACGCCGGGCCATCGGGCCAGCGCCGAGCGGCGAGATAATTCAGGCAATTGTCCGGGTGCCCGAAATATAGAATTGCTTCCTGTAGGCTCTGCGGTTCGTTTTCCATGGTCAAATACTAACGCAGAATCTTTGCTGAGTCAAGTATATTTATGCCCGAGTTAAGCCCGGCCAGCGATTCCGGGATCGGCTCGAGCGCGGCCTGGCCGCACCATTCGCAGGCTGCGAGAACCACCTCACACAGCAAGTTCTCCGGCCCTGAAACGGCGAACGGATGCTTGAACCAGCGGATGACTTCCCAGATGAACGTGGGTAAGGGCCATTCCTCGGACTCGGCGGAGATCGTGCCTCTCTTATCCGCAGCCCAAGTCTCGAGCAAAGCCAGCTCGGGGAATAGGTGCAGCAGCCCTGCCAGATAAGCCTTTTCAGGGTCCACTCCCGGCGCCTGGAGGGCGATGGCCTCAGCCACTAGCCCCGTCAGCCGAGAATGGTTCAGAAGAGCGCCGCATCGCCAGTCGGAAGGCAGGAGAGGCGGCGTTTCCTGCATTAACTCTTGCAGGGCCGAGATCCCAAGCTGCACCACGCAGTCTTCGATCCGATAGAAGCGATCGTCCTCTTCCCGATCGCGGTTCGCCAGCAACAGCAACTGCGTAGTGAGGCTGGCGTCACGCTTGGCCACTTCCGCAATCGCGCCCAGATCGACCACAGGTTCCTGGAGCAGCAACTCCATCTCGGCGAGCGTAAGGGGTAGCGCAGGTAGAAGGGGCAGGCATGCCGGGTGCGGATCCGATCCGAACTGCTTCCGCTGCCCGGCGGCGCGGAAACCCTCCGGCCTTAAGAGGGCTTCGTACACGTTCTGTTCGAAGCGGGGTTGCATTGGGCTGACAGCTATATCGGCCCGATCGGTATAAGGGCTTAGGTTCGGGACCAGAGGAAACGAAGATAGCCGCTCCGCGCGGGATGTCCCCTCTTTGCACCATGAAACCAAAGGAGTTAAATGAGAACATCTTGAGCCCCAAAGGGTTAGCAACCGCCGCCAAGCCTGCCCCCGAGGTCGACCAGCCGCCAGCTTGGCGTGCTGAGTTGAAGAGGTTCCCCGGGGCTTGTGGCAAGAGCACCTAGGTGATTACAATGTAATTACACAGGTGCTTGAGGCATGAGAACCGAGCTGGTTCGTATCGGCAATTCCCGCGGCGTCCGCATTCCTAAGCCTCTCATCGAGCAGTGCGGGCTGGGTGAGACGGTCGAGTTGCGCGTCAAAAACGATTGTTTGGTCATTTCTCCGGAACGCCGGCCGCGCCAAGGCTGGGAGGAAGCGTTCCGCGCGGCTGGCCTGGCCGTACACGACGAGCTCCTGCTGGAGACCGTGGAACCGAATGAGTTCGATCGCAAGGAATGGCAGTGGTAAGCCGGCCGCCACGGCGGGATGAGGTCTGGCTGATGACCTTGGATCCGGCCCAGGGGGCTGAGATCCAGAAGACCCGCCCTTGCCTGGTGGTCTCACCCGATGAAATGAACCAGCATCTGCAGACCGTCATGGTTGCTCCCATGACCACGGTGACGCGGCCCTACCCTACAAGAGTACCGCTACGCTTCCAGGGAAAACGTGGACAGGTGGTTCTAGACCAACTCCGCGCCGTAGACCGGCAGCGTCTGGTGCGGAAGCTCGGAACGGTCTCGGCAAGTACCGCCCAGGCGGCCTCCGTCACGCTGCTCGAAATATTCAGCCGCTTGTGATGTGACTCCGCGTGCACGCCGCTGGCTGTCATTCGTGCGCTACCCGGAACAGAATGTCCATCTGGTGCCGGCGCCCGGTGAGCCGCGCCCAAAGATGATCGCGGCAGGTGGCAAACCGCATCGCTTGGGCATTGATCTGCACGGCGTAATTCCGGACTATCTGCGCCATCTCCCGCGGGCTGGATTCACCGTCGAAGACCACTTCCTTGCCGCGGGTTTGCGTGACGATAGACTCCAGCCTCCTTCGATATTCGCTGGCAGCGATGATGCAGGGGGAGGGAGCGCAGGGCAAGACGCTAGCGATCGCATCCAGGATCTGGTAGTCCACGCCATCGGCGAAACCGATCAGCAAACGCTTGCTGGCTTCGGCGTAATGGACCGGGAGCATACGATTCAGCTCCAGCAAGCGGGTGGGAATGCAAATGGGAGTATCGGAGGCGGTGGCGCGGAGGGGGAAGACGGGGTGTCCCCACTGCGCTGCCAGAGCGGAGGTGACCTGCTCCTCGGTGGCGAAGCCCAGATGCTGAATGACGTCCCCCAGCCGGACGCCGGTGGCGTGGTGCCGGTCGAGAGCGGTATTGAGCTGATGTTGGCTCAGGTGGCCTCGCGTCAGAAGCGTCAACCCCAGTGGGACGCGATTTCGGTAAGCCGGCTGCTCCTTTTTCGCAGAGACGTTGAGTGCTGCGAGAGTCCCCGCCAGCGAGTTTTCGAAGCAATCGGGGCCGCAGAACCACTGCTCCTGCACGCTGATTCCCGCCGCTTTCCGCGAGATCGCGGAGAGGACCAGGTTCCGGCAGCAATCCTTATTGGCGCATTTCCGCGGCCACATAAGAGCAGCAATTCGTGGCAGCGCCGGCACTAACGATCTCACTTTCAATTGTCTCCCCTTTACACGCTCTCCAGACGCTCCTGGAGATCGCAGATTTCCGTGACCCGCAGCGCGTAGTTGCCCTCCGACAAGACCACCTCGCCGCGCGCGATCACCTTGCCGTCCAGCAGCAATCCCGCCGGCTCCTGCACCCGTCTGTCCAGCTCGACCACGGAACCGGCCGCCAGTTCGACCAGGTCCCGCAAGGGGAGTGTGCGCCGGCCGAATTGCAACTTGAGCTCGAGCGCTACGTCCAGAATGCGGTCCAGGTTCACCTTCTGCAGCGCACCGCTGTCGAGGCCGGCAGCGGGCGCCGGTGGCCGGCCGGCATGAGCTTGTGGCGCCGGGGCGACGATCCCTTCGCTCAGCAGGATGCGAAACGAGAAGGGAGCGCAATCGGGAGCCTGGGTGGTAAACGATGTGGCCTGCTTGGGCCGCCAGCCCGGTTCTTCCCCGGCGCCGACCGTCACCAGCGTTCTCCCGTGAACGTTCTGAAGCTTCTTCGCGGCCAGAGCCACCGTTTGGGACAGCAGTCCGCCGACCGACACCGACTGACCGGGCACTTGCGCGCCATCCGCACTGCGCTGCGACAGCCGCGCCGTCAGGGCCGCGGTGTCGGCGGGACTTATCTCCACCACCGCGCTTCCGGCTAGCGCGCCCTCCAACTTGAGCAACAGCCGGACTGCGGCCTGGCCGAACCCAGGGTCAGCTTCTTCCCGGGCTTCCACGCTGCAGGAACCCGCCAGGACGTCGTTCAATAGTTGCGTCCAGGCATCGAGCACAGAGTCGAGAAAAGCCTGCAGCACCGCATTGGTTTCAACCCCGGACATGATGGTCTATGCCTCTGGCCGAGAATCGCTGAGGAATTCGGCCACTCCTTCCACCGCCATCTCCTGCAGTGCGGCGCGCAGCTTCGCCAGGGCAGCCGTGTGCAGTTGCGAGAATCCGGGATTCCACCACCTCCAGCACGGCAGCGATCTCTTTCATGGTGAGTTCCTCGCGGTAGTAGAGGGAAATCACCTGTTGTTCCTTCTCCGACAGCGACGCGATCGCCTGCGCCAGCGATCTCTTCATTTCCCCGCGCAGGCACTCATGGAAAGGGCTCTTCTCCGCCGGCGCGGGAGCCGCTTCGATCAGGTCAAAGGTCTCCGTGCGGTCGTCGCCCGAGGTGGCTTGCTGGCCCTTGAGCTCCAGGCCGTCGAGGTGGCCGAGCAACTGGTGCAAAGCTGCCAACTGGATGCCCAGTTCCGCCGCGATCTCTTCCTCGTCGGGCTGCCGGCCGAGCTTGGCCGCCAGCTTTTCGATGGCCTGCTCGATGCTCCGCGCTTTGCGCCGCAGCCGGCGCGATCCCCAATCGAGCTCCCGCAAGCTGTCGAGAATGGCGCCACGGATGCGGAACTGCGCAAAGGACTTGAACTGCACGTTCTTGCTGGCGTCATACTTGCGCAGAGCCTCGATCAGGCCGAGCACTCCCGCGTGCACCAGATCGTCGAACGAGACGTGCTGTGGCAGTCGTTCGTGGATGCGGCGGGCAATGTAGTAGACTTGGGGCAGCTCTTCCATCACCAGCCGGTTCTGGTATTCCTTCTCGGCCGCAGGGTCTCGATACGCGGTTTCGACGGGTGTCATCTGTTCCTCACGGTCCCTGGCACTTCCAGCTCTGCTCACCGCAACGATCCGACTGCCTGGACGGAAGTAGTCGGAGGAATCTCGGTGGGAGCCAGCACAACGATCTTCGGCAAAAAGGGTTCCAGCAGGCGCCGCAGGTAATAACGCGCCGGAGAAGCGCACATCAGCACCGGCGGCGCTTGCGCTACCTGGTCGCCCAAAAGCGTTCGCAATCCCTCCAGCACGCGGCGCACCAGCGAGGGCTGCAGCACCACCATGGCACCACGGGCACCGCCGGCGCCGGCCGCCCGGTTGCACTCTTCTTCGAGGGGCGCATCCAGGGTCACGACCTTGAGTTCGCCGCGATCATCCAGCAACGGCCGGATCAGAGCGCGTCCCAGCGCCTGCCGTGTGGCTTCCACCAGGTGGACGGGATTCTTGCTCACCGGCGCCGCCTCCACCAGCGTCTCCAGGATGGTGCCCAGGTCGCGGATGGAGACCTGCTCGCGCAGAAGCTGCTGCAGGACCTTCTGCACTTCGCCCAGCGTCAGCAGCTTGGGCAGCAGCTCCTCCACCAGTTTGGGATGGGAATCGCTGAGCCGGTCGATCAGCCGCTTGGTCTCCTGGCGGGTCAGCAACTCATGCGCGTGCTGCCGGATCACCTCTCCCAGGTGGGTGGTGAGCGCGGTGGTGGCATCCACCACGGTGTACCCGGTGGAGAGCGCCTGCGCTTTCAGGTCAGGCGTGATCCACCGGGCCGGCACGTGGAACGCAGGCTCGCGCGTTTCCGCCCCCGGCAAGGGAGGCGCAGTCAGTTGTGAGCTGATGGCCAGCAGGCAGTCTCGTCGCATCGCCCAGCGCGCGACCTCGATCCCGCGCAAGTGGATGACGTATTCGTCTTCTCGCAGCGAGAGATTGTCGGTGATGTGGATGGGAGGGACGAGGAAGCCGAGCTGCGCCGCCAGATGCTTGCGCAGGGCTTTGATCTTGGCCAGAAGCTGCCCGCCTTGTTTTGCGTCCGCCAGCGGGACCAGGCCGTAGCCGACCTCCAGCATCAGCTCGTCGAGCTTGAGCGCGGCGTCGAGAGGATCGACGGCGGGCTTGGCTTTCGCATCCGGCTTGCCGTCCTTGGCCGCTTTTTCCGCCGCGAGTTCTTCCTTGATGCGGCGGGCGAGCAGAAACATCAGCGCCGCCACCACCACGAAGGAGAGCTTGGGCAGGCCGGGAATCGCCGCCAATGCCAGCATCACTCCGCCGGCCACCCACAAAGGCCGCCGTTTGCCGAAGAGTTGCCGGCCGACGTCGGCGCCCAGGGTGCTGTCCGAGGAAGCCCGGGTAATCACGATCGCGCCCGCCGCCGACACCAGCAGCGAGGGGATCATGGTCACCAGTCCGTCGCCGACCGTGAGGATGGTGTAAGTCTTCAGGGCTTCGCGGAACGGGATCCCCTGCTGGAAGACGCCGATGAGAAAACCCGCGATAATGTTGATGGCGGTGATGAGGATGGTGGCCAGCGAATCGCGCTGGCTGAAGCGGGCGGCGCCATCCATGGCGCCATAGAACTCCGCTTCGTGCGCGATCTGCTCGCGCCGCGCCCGGGCTTGCGCTTCGTCGATCAGACCGGCGTTGAGGTCGGCATCGATGGCCATCTGCTTGCCGGGCATGGCATCCAAGGTGAACCTGGCCGTGACTTCGGCGGTGCGTACCGCGCCGTGACTGACCACCATGTACTGGATCGCGATCAAGGCCAGGAACAGGACGAAGCCGACGACGTAATTGCCCCCCACCACGAATTGCCCGAAGGCTTCGATCACGGTTCCGGCGGCGGATGCTCCTTCGTTCCCGTGCAGCAGGATTCGCCGGCTGCAGGCCAGGTCCAGCGACAAGCGCAGCAGGGTCAGCAGCAGCAGCAGGCTGGGGAACACCGAAAACTGCACCGGCCTCAGGACTTGCAGCGCAGTCAGCAGCACCAGCACCGAGATGGTGATGCTCAGCGTGAGCAAAATGTCGAGCAGCACGCTGGGCATGGGCACCAGCATGACGAAGACCAGGCTCACGGTGAACGCAGGCAGGATCCAGTCCACCCCCAGTCCCTGCAGCGAGGCCACCAGACTCGGCTTCTTCTCCACGTCCTGGCTACTCCTTCCCGCCCGCATCGCGCGCGGCGCTCGCCGCCCGTGCCTGCGCTTGCGCACGGTGGATGAGCGCGAGGATCTCCGCCACCGCGATGTACAGTTTGGCCGGGATCTCCTGCCCCACGGCGACGGTGCGATACAAAACCTGCGCCAGCGGCGGATTCTCCAGCGTCGGGATGCCGTGCCAGCGGGCTACTTCCTTGATCTGCTCGGCGAGCAGGTCTCTGCCTTTGGCCACGACGATCGGGGCGGGCATGTCGCGTTCATAGCGCAGGGCCACCGCGAAGTGCGTGGGGTTGGTGACCACCGCGGTCGCGGTTTCCGTCGCTTTCAGCATCTGCTGGCGGCGGACCTGGCGTTGCAGCCGGCGGATGCGGCCCTTGACGGTGGGATCGCCCTCCGTTTCCTTCATCTCCTGCCGCAACTCCTGCTTGCTCATGCGCAGGTCGCCCTCGAGTTTTCTCCACGTCAAGAAGTAATCCACGCCGGCCCACACCAGCAGGACCAGCAAAGACTTCCATCCCACTTCGAATGCGAGTTTGAACACCAGGCTGGTGAAGGCCCGCAGATCGAGAGCGGAGGCCATTACGATCTCAGACCAATGCTGCCGAAATACGCCGACGCCCAGGTAGAGCATCGCCGCGAAAGGCAGCAAGGACTTCAGCAATCCGCTCAGGCCGGTCAGGGAAAACATCTGGCGCAGCTTGTTAGCCGGGCTCATCCGTTCCAGTTTCGGGGTGAGCGCCTCGTGGGAGAAAACCAGCCCCCCTTGCATGACGCTGGTGGCCGCCGACACCACCCAGGCGCCCAGCATCGCCGGCGCCGTCCAGCGCAGCACTTGCCATCCCGACCACAAGAACAGGGTTGTCTCCGGCGCCAGCGCCTGCCGGCTCGATATGTCCAGAGTCGAGCGCAGGAAGCCCCGCCACTCCTGAACGGCTTGCGAAGCCTGCCAGGTAAAGATCGCGAGGGCCGCGCTGCAAGCCAGGACGCTGGGCAACTCCCGCGTGCGGGCGACCTGCCCCTTTTCTCGCGCTTTTTGCCGCCGGCGTGGTGTCGGTTTCTCGGTTTTGCTGGACTTAGCCATTCAACGTTTGCTTGCTCACCTCGCCAAATGCAGCAGTTGGTCCATCAACGTCATGGATTGTGAGAACAGCCGCGTGAACAGCTCCGGCCAATAGCGCATCACGACGCTCAGCAGCATCACTCCGAACAGACCCTTGATGGCTGGCCCCAGCATGAGCAGCGGCAGTTGCGGCGAGGCCTTGCTCAACAAGCCGAGGAAAAGGTCGGCCACCATGGTCGCTCCCAGGATGGGCGCCGCAATCTGGACTCCGATCTTCAACACCGACCCGGCTGCCGCGAGGAGGCCGGTCACAAACGCCCCGTGCAAGTGCGCGCTCCCGGGGGGCAGATAATCGAAACTTCGGGCGACCGCCCGTAGCACCCAGTGGTGCGCATTCAGGGCCAGGAAGATGAGCAGCAGAAAGTTCTGGTGAAACACCGAAAGGACGTTGGTCTCCACTTGCGTTTGCGGGTCCAGAATGGTCACCAGCGAATAGCCCATCTGCACGCTCAGGACGTGTCCCGCCATCTGGACTGCTTCGAACACCAGGTTGGCGGCCAGGCCGAGAGCGATGCCCACCAGCAATTCACACCCCAGGAGGAACGGCCATCTTTCCGGCGAAGCTGCGACCACGCGGGAAGACAGCACGGGATAAAGGAGGGCGGTCAGCGCGACGACCAGCGCCGCTTTGATCCCTGCCGGAACGATGGCATCCCCCAGAAACGGGGTGAACATCACGATCCCGGACATGCGGCTGGCGATCATCAGCCACGCTCCCATCACGCTTGGTAAATGGATCTCCATCGCTCCTATCGCAAGTAAATCCGGAAGTCGGAAAGCATCTGCACCGTGAACTGGCCGAGGTGCCGCCACATCCACGGCATCAGCAGAAAAAGCCCGCCGGCCGCGGCCAGCAGCCGGGGCACGGTGGAGATGGTCATTTCCTGCAGCGAGGTCAAAACTTGCACGATGTTGACCAGCAGGCTGACGATGATGGCGATCCCCAGGATGGGGCCGGCCAGCAGCAGCACCTCCAGCAGGCTTTTCTGGCCGAGACCGACGATCTGTTCCATGGGCATCTTGACCTCAGCCAAAGCTCCTCATCAGAGAATCCGATCACCAGGTTCCAGCCGTCCACCATGACGAACAGCAGGAGCTTGAGCGGGGTGGAGATCACCACCGGCGGGAGCTGGAGCATGCCGATCGAGGTGGTGACCGAGGCGACCACCATGTCCACCACCAGAAAGGGGAGGAACAGCACCGCTCCGATCTGGAATCCAGTGTGCAGTTCGGAAACGATGTAGGCGGGGACCAAAACGCGCATGGAGATGTCGTTGGGGTCCCGCGGCCGCGGCTCCTTCGCCAACTCCACGAACAGCGCCACATCCTTTTCGCGCACGTAATGCAGCATGAAGCTGCGCAGCGGCGCCACCGCTCGGGGCCATGCCTGCGGCAGCGAGATCGTCCCGTGCTGGTAGGGGAGCACCGCTTTCTGATAGATGGAGAGACCGGTCGGCTGAATCAGGAAGAAGGTCAGGATCAGGGCCAGACCGATCAGCGTCTGGTTGGAGGGCGTCGTCTGCAGTCCCAGCGCCTGGCGCAGAAAATGGAACACCACCAGGATGCGGGCGAAGGGCGTAAGACAAAGCAGCAGCGCTGGGATCAGCGTCAGGAACGCGAGCAGGATCGCGATCCACAGAGCCGCCGAGTTGTTGCCCAGGCCGGTGATGCGGATATCGGAAGGGGCAGGAGCTTCCGTCGCGGCCTGGGCCGGAAACTGCGGCGCGGCGGCGCAAACTCCGCTCGCCCCGAGGAGGAGCACGATCACTGCGCCGGCGATGAGGGTTCTGGCTTTCATGCCGAATGCATCGGTTGCGACCGCTCCAGCAGGACCGCGGAGAACTGCGCCTTCTCCGGAAGCCGGGTCAGTAAGGCGATGGACGACGCGGAACCGCCGATCAGAATGCGTTCCTCATCCACCTGGACGATGGCCAGAAAGCGCTTCTCGCCCAGCGAGACGGTTTCACAGAGCCGCATGGCTTTCGCGTTGCGCTGGGTCTTCAAGGTCCCGGTAACATGGCGAAAGGCCGCGGCGACCAAGCGGAGAATGCGCTCCAGCAGCGTGCCGGGGACGTCGAAAACAGGCCGAAGCTGCCGTCCACGTATCGCAGGGATCGCTATCGCGTCTGCAATCTCCGGTTGCGCTTCAATGATTCGGATGGTCGAGCTGCTCATAGCAATTCCGTAATGCGGGCGGCGAGACGGTCGCCAATAACCTCAAACTTCGCCCACCCGACTCGTTTTCCGTTCACGCTCAGGGGCACATCGCTCACATAGGGCCAGCGGGTCTCGACGATGGAACCGACCCGCAATCGCAGCAGATCGCCTACGGTGAAATTCGGGGCGGTTACGTCCAGGGTCAGCGTGCAGGGAAGCCACGGCATCAGCTTGACGGGATCTTTGGCGCTGCCCGCATCGGCTGGCTCCGCACTCGCCGCTTGGACTGGGTCCAGTTGCTTCATGTCGCATCTCTCGCGCTAGCGTTGCATCAGGAACTCGGTGAAATAGACCTCGCGAACCTCCAGCTCCGGAGCGCGTTGTTGCAGCCCTTCCAGCAGGCGCTGCTTCAACTGTTTCTTGCCCTCCGCAGTCATGGCCTCATCCGGCTTCGTGGCCATCAGGATGTTCAGGAGGGTGTCGCGCACCAGCGCGGTCGGGGCCGGCCCCTTGCCTTCTCCTTTCGGAGCGCTGCCCAGGCCCAGGTCGATCCCGATCCGCAGATAGGTTTTCTGTTCGGGATCGTCCATGTTCACAGTGAACGTCTCCAGGTGGAGGATGGTTTTGATCTCCACCGGAGCCTCTTCCACGTGGGAGGGCGTGGCGGCTTTGGCTCGTGTAAGGAACAGGAACCCGGCTGCACCAGCCAGCACTACCACCGCGAGGCCTACGATCAGAAAGATCCGCCCCGACGATTTCTTGGGGGAATCCTCTTGTGGTTGTTCTTGCGATTGTTCTTGCGATTGTTCCTGTGATGTTTCGTCCATAGGCACTTTTTCCGCTGCCAATGGGAATGCAACTGGGGTTCCGATAAGCGCTCCCGCGGTGCGCCGTTGCCCGTCCGGCTCTCCTCGGTTAACAGCAGGGAAACGGGCGACTTAGAGTGGTGTTCCGTTTGGGGACATTAGTCGGCGGCGCCCGCTTGGAGGACCTTGATTAGAGGATGAGTAGAAACCGGGGCTCGCCGGCGTGCTGCACGAAGGCACGCCGGGAGCCCGTTAACCGGCTGTTAAGTTGAGGCGTTTGCGCGGCGTCTGAGCCGCGCGCCGAAATCCCGAGCGCAAGCGAGGGATCCAAGCGCTTGCGCGGCCCATTCGACAGCTTCGCCTCGCCCAGCTGCTCAGGGCAGGCTACAACCTGAGCCGCGCGCCGAAATCCCGAGCGCAAGCGAGGGATCCAAGCGCAGTTGGTGCCCGGGGCCGGAATCGAACCGACACCCCCCTGCAGGGCCCGGGACTTTAAGTTGCCCGGTTCAGAATGCGGTTTACTGCTTCAGGTTGATGGTGTCCTGTGTGACCTGGTCAAAGGTGGTCACCACCTTGGCGTTGGCCTGGAACCCGCGCTGGGTGACGATCATCTTGGCGAACTCGGTGGCGATATCCACGTTGGATTGTTCCAGCGCTCCTCCGGTGAGGGCGCCGCGCCCGCCGGCTCCGGGTACGCCGACCACCGCGGCGCCGGAAGACAGCGTCGCAAGGTAACTGTTCGCCCCCGCACGCTGCAGGCCCTGCTCGTTGGCGAAGTTGGCCAGCGCCAACTGCGCGATGGAGCTGGTCTGTCCGTTGCTGAACGTGCCCTGGATCATGCCGTCGCTGCCGATGGAGAAGCTGAGCAGGGTGCCGCTGCTGTAGCCGTCCTGGAAGGTCGAAGACTGGGTGCTCTGCGACGCCACCTGGCTCAGAAGAGGGTTTCCGGAATTGTCGTACAAGTCCCAGGTGACGCTCATATCGGCGGCGCCGTCGGCGAGCCCCGTGATCGCGATTCCCGCCACGTTGGCGGCAGGAGAGGTAAGCATGCCGCTGCTGTCGAAGGTCAGGCCGTCGGCGGGATTATTCGTACTCGCGCCAGACGCGATCACCACCGGGTTGCCCGTGTCTCCCACGTCCGCCGCAGGCACGGTGATCTGATACGACCACGCCCCGCCGGCTTCCTTGGTGAATTGGAAGGTGAGCAGGTGGGAGACGCCGAGCGAGTCATAGACCATCAACGGCGGCGCCGAGAAAGTTGTGCCGTCGGCCGCGGTGGCGTCGAGGTTGGCGGTCATTTGCATCGTCGTGGTGGCTGCCGGAGGACTGATCTGCCCTTGCCCCAGCAGGATCGGCGATAGCGCTTGCCCGGGAGGGACGGCGCCGTTCACCGCCAGATAGCCCATAACCGAGTATCCGTCCTGCGTCATGAGTTCGCCCGTCGGGCTGATGGCGAAGTGTCCATCCCGCGTGAACTCGGTGACGCCGTTGTTGGCGGTCACGAAGAATCCCTTTCCGGTGATGGCGGCATCGGTAGCTATGCCGGTGGTTTCCGGGCTGCCGTCGTTGAAATTGGTGGAGACGGAACTGACCTTGGTGCCGGCACCGAGTTGCACCGGGTCGCCGGCGCCTGTGCTCCCGATCAACTGATAAAAGAGGTCCTGGAATGAGGCCTTCTGGTCCTTGAAGCCGGGAGTGTTGAGATTGGCAAGGTTGTTGGCGATGACGGACAGCGCGTCGCTGCTGGCGGCGAGTCCG
Organism: uncultured Acidobacteriota bacterium; assembly: GCA_963704285.1. Lineage (GTDB taxonomy): Bacteria > Acidobacteriota > Terriglobia > Terriglobales > Acidobacteriaceae > JAHFUA01. The sequence continues at coordinate 1,266,892 of OY969886.1, forward strand.
GAAAGTGGGATCGAGAACATCGGCATGGCGCTATCTCCTTAGGAGTTGGAACTGGTTGGCATGGTCAGGCCTTGCAAGATCTGGCGGATCTGCATGAGCTGATCGAGCTGGTTCAAAGAGACGATCTGGCCCACCATCTGGTTCGGATCCAGCGGCGAGATTGGGTCCTGTGCCTTCAGCTCGCTGATGAGCAGCGTAAGAAACGTGCCCATGTCGCCCCCGACGGTAGGGGATGGCTGGCTGGCGTTGGTTTGAGTGCTGGACGTTACTCCATTAACGGTCATGTGATTCCCTTCTGTCGGCCAAAGCGCAGGCCGCTAAATGCGGACGTTTAGAATTCCTTCCGGTTCCCATGCTTCCGGCTGGGAGGCGGCCGCCGCAAACCCCGCTCCGGAAGCTTCGCCCACGGGCAGCGGCATCGGAGACGGCTGCGGATGGCGGGGATTGCGATCAGAACTGCTGGCTGCCCCGGTGTTGGCATCGTGCACCACAACCGTCGCCAGCGGTACATCCTGTTCCCGCATCCGTTGTTCGAGCCCGGGCAGCTCCGCCGAGAGCGCCCGGCCGAGCTCTCCCCGTTCGGAGGAGATCTCGGCTTTTACCTGCTGGTGGTCGAAGGAGGTGCGAATTTCGATGTTTCCGAATTCGCCAGTCCGCATCCCCAGGCGCAGCTCCGACTGCGAGACTTTTTCCACCAGTTGGGCCGCATGAAAGAGCGGCTGAGAGGGCCTTTCCGCAGGCAACGGCGAGTTGGTTACGGCTGCATTGTGCGCCGGCGCTTGCGATGGGGCATCTGGCTTCGGCGAGGGATCGCTCGCGTTGGACCGGACGGCCACCTCAGCCCGGGGCGCTTGAGGCTGTAAGACCTCTGACCCGTTCGGCACTGGCTGCGCCTTGGCCGGGGGAGCATCGGGGGCTCCTGCCTGATCGCTAGCTTTTACTGCATTGCTCGCGGGCGCGTCCGGTTGGGCTTGTCCGGGGCCGGTCGCGCGAGTGCCTCGCTCCTTGCCACCAGGGTGATCTGCCGAGGACGGGCTTAGCGCGGGCGATGGGAACTTTCCAGCCGGCGGATTATGGCCGCTATTCCCGCCAGCGGCCTGGTCGAACGCTGGCTTGCCGAGCGGGTTCACAAGGATGACCGGCTGATTGATGCTGGCTGGCTGTGCCGGCGCATCAGAAGTTTGTGGTTGCGCTTGCGCGTAGCCGGGCTGGGGGATGGGTGAGACGACACCCTGGCTGCTCGCCGGCTGAACGTCCGGGGGGGCCACACGGACGTCAGCGTTGCCCTCAGTCGATGTGCGCGGGTCGGAAGCAGCGGACTGCGCAACCTCAGCTCTCACAGATTCCAGAGTTTTCTCCGGCTCGGTTCTGGGTGAAGGGGGCGGAGCGGTTTCGTCGGTCCCGTTCTTCTGAGCATCGTCGAGGTGGGGCAGGTCAGCACGATGTGAGTGGAGTTTCACCCTGGCGGCAGCCTGCTGGGGCGCCTTAGGGACGTTCGGTTGAATCTCAGCGGCGGCCTGCCCGGCTGAACTGGGCAATGATGCAGCCGAGGTCGCATTGACAGCCGGCGAGTGAGCAGCCTGTGTAATCGCCATATCAGGACCGCCGGACGGTTGCGACACGGGCTGACTATGACGCTCCACTGCCGGCGCAGCGGAATCCACCTGGACTTGTTGCGGTATCGCTGCCGGGAGTGGGACGCCGCCGGCGGCAACCGGCGCTGTCTCTTGACCGAAGACTGGTTTCATTTCCGGTGTAGGGGCAGCGGAATCCACCTGGACTTGTTGCGGTATCGGTACCGGGAGTGGTACGACGCCAGCAACCGGCGCTGTCTCTTGACCGAAGACTGGTTTCGTTTCCGGTGTAGGCGCAGCGGAATCCACCTGGACTGGCTGCGGCATCGGTACCGGGAGTGGCACGACGCCAGCAACCGGCGCTGTCTCTGGAGCGAAAACCGGTTTCGTCCCCGCTGCTGGCGCCGCGGAATCAACTTGGACTGGCTGTGGCATGGGGACTGCGGCGAAGGGAGCAACCGGTGCGGTCTCTTGAGCGAAGACCGGTTTCGTGTCCGCTGTAGGCGCAGCGGAATCAACCTGGACTTGCTGCAGCATCGGCACCGGGAGCGGGACGAGGACGGGAACCGGAACCGGAACGGTGTCTTGATCAAAGGGCGTTTTCTGTTCGTCGGCGAGGTGCTCTGGGTCTTTGTCCGGCGGGGGAGGGTCAGATGCGATTGTCTTGCCGGGGGGCTTTGCGGGTGCAGCCAGATCGGTGTTGGAGGCCGTTGCCGGCAGTCCCGGTGCGGCTGCCGTCCCCAGCAGCGCAAACAGAGCAGACCCGAAGTCCGACAATGCGTAATTGCCCGGAGATGGCGCGGCAGGAAAAATCGACGCAAGCCCTGCTGAGGTGATGCCCTGGATCAATTCGTCCTCCGCTCCTACCCATAGCACTTCTCAGGCCAGGGCCCGGCGCGCGGGCGCAGCGGTTCGTCCGGACCTAGGGTCTTGCGCACTAAAGACTTTGCGGGCTGGTGCCGATAGATGCTGGTAGGGAACGACAGGAAAAGTGTGCTGCCCGGCAACTCTTGCCCACCGGGGGTGGGCAAAACCTGCCTACTTCCGGTGGATGCGGCGCAGGAGGAAGAGTTCGTCGGCGGCTTGCTGCTCGCGGGTGGCCTGCTCTCGCACGTACTTCTGCAGCTGCTGCCGGCGGAGTTCTTCCAGAGTTTCCCGCTTCTGGCGCGCCTGCTGATATTTGCCGATCTGCTCTTGCACTTGGCTCTGTAATTCAACCAGCTTGGCAGCGAGCGCCTGCCGTTTTTGTTCGATGCGGGCTTCACCTTCCAGCTCTAATTGCAGGTGGGCGGCAGACATTCCCTCCATCAGCTTCGTGGCTCGCTGGCTCCGGGCCTGGGCCAGCACCTGCTGCAGCGCTTTGATATCGGATCGCACTTCGGCCGTCTGCGTGTACAGGGCCTGCAGGGCGAGGTACTCACGGCGCTCCAGGTTCTCCCGCAAGCGAAGCACCGGCGACAACGGGAAGCGGAAGGGCATTTTCAGGCAGGCAAGGCCATCAGTTGTTGCAGCGTCTGATCCAGAGTCGGCTTCTGGTCCCGGCGCTGCTGAAGGAATGCCATGATTTGGGGGAGGGCAGCGATGGCTTTGTCCAGCACGGGATCGGTTCCCGCGGGGTACGCTCCGATGCGGATCAAGTCTTCCGAGCGGCTGTACGCGGCCAGCAGCATGCGCAGTCCGCTAACCTTGACCAGGTGTTGCGGAGCGCAGACCTTGGGCATGAGCCGGCTGAGGCTGTCGAGCACAGAGATGGGCGGATAGTGGCCACGGGCGGCGAGGTTGCGATCGAGAACGATGTGGCCATCCAGCAGGGAGCGCACGGTATCCACCAGCGGATCCTGCTGGTCGTCTCCCTCCATCAGGACCGTGTAAAACGCGGTGATACTGCCCGTGGAAAAACGGCCGGCTCTCTCTACCAGGCGCGACAACAGGGCCAGCACCGATGGAGTGTAGCCTTTCGCGGTGGGAGGCTCGCCGGCCGCCAGCCCGATCTCGCGCTGGGCCATGGCGAAGCGCGTCAGCGAGTCCACCACCAGCAGGACGTTTTTGCCCCGGTTGCAGAAGTACTCGGCTACGGTGGTCGCCGCCAGCGCCGCCCGCACCCGCAACAGCGGAGACTGGTCGGAGGTGGAAACGATGACCACGGAGCGGCGCAAGCCTTCTTCGCCCAGCGAATCGTCGAGAAATTCCCGCACCTCCCGCCCACGTTCTCCGATCAGAGCGAGAACGGTAAGGTCGGCCGAGGTGGCGCGCGCCACCATGCCCAGAAGCGTGCTTTTGCCGACTCCGCTGCCGCCGAAAATGCCCATGCGTTGCCCGCGGCCGCAGGTCAGCAGTCCATCCACGGCGCGCACCCCGCAAGCCAGCGCTTCCGAGATCGGCTGCCGCTCCAGCGGCAACGGGGCAGCGCCATGGAGAGGCAGTTTCATCCTGGCCCGGTAATCGCCCAGCGAGTCGAGCGGATTCCCGGTGGCGTCGATCACCCGTCCCAGCAGCTCCGGCCCCACTCGTAACGACGGCGCTGCTCCCCAGGTGACGATCTCATCCCCCAGGCGCACGCCTTGCGGCCGCTCCAGCGGCATGGCCAGCACGGTCGAGTCGCGGAATCCCACGATCTCCCCCTGCATGGTGCTGCCATTCGAATTGGTGATCTCGCAGCACTCGCCCACGGAACAAAAAGGCCCCGCCGCTTCCACCAGGTTGCCTACCACCTGCGTGATCCGTCCCTTCCAGCGCAGTGTGGAACAGCTCTCCAGCCAGTGGCGATAGGTGGCGAGCGAAGCCTGCTTCATCGCGCCCCGGGGTCCCCAACGGAGCCGGTGTTGCTTCGTTGGGGTGGAAGGTCGGGCCTTTGGGCGAGCAGATCGAACAGGCCGGCCTCGATTTCCTTCAGTTGCGGCTCCAGCCCGAGTTCGGTCGATCCCAGTTCGGTTTCGAGGATGCAATTCCAGGGTCCCAGGGCGCCGTCTTCGACGATCTCCGGGCGCACCGTCATCTGCGTGTTCTGCGCGAAGTACTGGCGCCACGGCTCAGCCTGCTGGGGAGGCACGCGCACCAGTACCCTGGTGTTCTGCTGTAGCTTCTCCAGCGCCACCTTCACCAGCGCCGCCAGCAGCATGCGGTCCACCTGCGCTTCCCGGTGCAGGATTTTGGCCGCGATGGCGGCGGCCAGATGGACGACTTCCGCCTCGATCTTCGAGTAGTACTCCGCCCTCTCGCGTTCGAAAGCGGCGAGCCCCTCCGCGATCCTGGCGCGCTGCTCGGCCATCTCCTGTTCCAGCCTGTTTCTCTCCCGCTGTTCGCCTTCGCGGACGCCTTCTTCCCGCGCCTGGCTGATGCGCAACGCGAGCGGATCGCTTGCGGTCCTGCCTCCGCTGGCGAAGTTGCCTTCCCCTCCCAGCGCGGGCAGGTAGGTTGCGGGGGAGCCCGGGACCGGCGCCTGGGGATAGTGGAAGGCTTCGACCAGCGGGGCCGAAGAACCGGCCGGATTCTTCTCAGACGACATATTCATCGTTCCCCTCGCCCTCGTCTTTCAGGATCAGCTTGCCTTCCGCTTCCAGTTTGCGCGCGATGGCGATGGCTTCCTCCTGCGCCTTGTTCACTTCGCGGGAACGCACCGGCCCCAGAGCCTCCATGTCCTCTTTCAACATCTCGACGGCGCGGGAAGACATGGCGCGAAAGATATGGTTCTTGACCTCCTCGCTGGCGCCGCGCAAGGCGGTGGCCAGGACCTTCTTGTCCAGGGCCGCCAGCCAATCGCGCAGCGAGGCTTCGGGCACGGCGATCAAGTCTTCGAAGGTGAACATCAGCTTGCGGATGCTCACGGCCAGGTTGGGCTCATCCCGCTCGATGGTTTCCAGGATGCTGGCGGCGGTGGGGGCATGCATGCGGTTCATCAGGTCCGCAACGCCCTTCAGCCCGGCGTAGGACTGGTGGCTTTGCTCGCCCATGGACTGCAATTTCTGTTGCAGCACGGAAGAGACCTTCTGGGCCATCTGCGGGGAGAACTGCTTCAAATTGGCCAGGCGCTTGAGGGTATCGGCCCGCAATTGCTCCGGCAGCTTCATCAGCACCGCACTGCCCTGCTTGGGTTCCAGGTGGGCCAGCACCAGGGCGATGGTCTGCGGATGTTCATGGTCGACGAATCTCACCAGTTGGTCGGGGTCCGTCTTCCCCAGCCACTCGAACTGGCCGGGAGCATCGTGCAAGCGGGTGATGTTCCGCAGCAGGCTCCGGCCGGTCTCTTCGCCGTAAGCCCGCAGCAGCAATTGCCGGGCGTAATCCGACCCGCCTTTCCCATACTCGTCCCCCATGGTCGCCCGGTAGCACTCCGCCAGGACCTCCTGCGCCAGCTCGGAAGGTACGCTCTGCAAGTCCACCAGTTCCTCGGCTATCCGCTGGGCGTCGCGCTCCGGCAGATTGCGCAGAATGAGGCTGGCTGTCTCCTCACCGACGACGGCCATGAGGATCGCCGCTTTCCGTGCGCCGGTCACCCGGGATGAAGACTGGAATTCCATCACTGACCGCCTTCCTGGAGCCAGCCTTGCACCAACCGCGTGGTGGCAGCGGGCTGGGACCGCACCTTGTCAACCAGCTGCTGCTTCAGGGCCAGGGCTTGTTGCTGGTCCGGAAGCCCGCTGACCAGCTCGGACCCGCCCGCCGCGGGCAGCGTCCCCACTGCGGTCCCCTCCTTCTGGGCCGCGGCTCTGCGTGCCGGCAGTTGCTTGATGGTGGCCAGGATTTGTTTCTTCACCGGCCGCAGCAACAGCGCGTAAGCCAGCAGGAACAGCAGGAGCAGCGAGCCATATCGCACCAGGCTCGACCAATCGTGCAGCGCCACCTGCACCCGTTCCATGGCGGAAGGCTTGGGCGGGGCTTCGATTTCCGGTTCTCGGAACGACAGATTCTGCACCGTGACCGTGTCCCCCCGCGCCGCATCGAAGCCGATGGCGGCCTGGGCCAGCTCCTGGATCTGCTTCAATTCTTCGGGCGTGCGCTTGCGGCGCGATTCGCTGCGCTTGCCTTTCTTGTCCTGCGTGACCTCGATGGCGTCGTCCACCACCAGGGCGGCGCTGATGCGGCGGATGCGGCCGGCGGGCTGGATGGTGTGGCGCACCACCTTGCTCACCGCATAAGTGCTGGCATCGCTATGGGAAACCTGAGAACCTTCTCCCGACTGCGCCGTCGCCTTGACGTTTCCACTGGCGTTGGGGACATTGCTCGCGGTTCCGGGCACGCCCCCGGCCAGGCCGCCTCCGATCTGCTCATCCGAGCGTTGGGTCGAGACCGCCACCACCGCCTTGGGATCGTAGGTCTCCTGGTTCTCCTCGCTGCTGCTGGTGTCGTAGTCCACGTTGACGCTGGCCCGCACGCGGTCGGCCCCGGTCATGGGCTCCAGCGTCGCCCGGATGCGGGCTGCCAGTTCCTGGTTCAGATTGTTCGCCGGCGAGAACGGGTCCTGGCGGGCCAGACTGGCCGAGCGATTGTTGTTGCCGTCGATCACCGTCACGCTATCCGGGCTGAGTCGGTCCACCGCGCCCGACACCAGGCGCGCGATCGCCAATTGCAGCTCCGGACTCATCCGGCCGCGCAGGTTGAGGATCACCGAGGCTTTGGCCGACCGCTCGCGGTCGAGAAACAGGGAATCGGCTGGCATGACCAGGTGCACGCGCACGCTCTCCACATCTTTGAGCGTCTGGATGGTGCGCTCCAGCTCGCCTTCCAGGGCTCTCTGGTAGTTCACCTTTTCGTCGAACTCGGTCTGTCCCCAAGTGAGTTTGTCGAACAGCTCGAAGCCCAGCCGGCCGCTGCGCGGCATCTCGCGGGAAGCCATCTCCAGACGAGCCACATTCAACTGGTCTTCCGGCACGCTGACCGTCTTGCCGTCGGGGCTGATCTCATTGGGAATCCGCTTTTCCGCCAGCCGCGCCGCGAGGGCCTGCGCGTCGGCAGGCTCCATGTTGGTGTAGAGCGGCTTGAAGTCCGGCTTTCCGATCAGGCGCACGAACACGATCAGCAGGGCCGCGGTCAGGACCGCTCCACCCAGCATGATGGCGCGCTGTTTGCCGCTGAGCCCGGCGGCCAACTCCTTCATCTGGCCCATCACCTGGTTGGGCGGAGGCATGGCGGTTCGCTATCCTCGTGCGTCCTCAGAACTGCAGGCGCGCGATCTCCTGGTACGCGTTCACGATTTTGGTGCGCACCTGCATCATGAGCTGAAAGGCGACGTTGGCTTTCTCGACGGCGATCATCACGTTGTGGACATCCTGACGGTTGCCTTGTAGCAACTCCGAGATCTGCTGTTGCGCGTCCGTGTGCACTTGTTCGACCTGCTCGATGGCGCTTGTCAAAGCCGAGCCGAACCCGCCATCGCTCTGTGGGGAATGAGTCGCAGGAGTCGCCGCGGATGGAAGGGTGGGGATCCCCGTCGTGATGTTAGTGATTGAGTTGCTCATGTTTCCCTTGGCGGCCTCCAGAGGCCGCTGAAAAATTCGCTTTCGTTGTAAGATCACGTGTCCGGGCACGACTTCAGTCGTGCCGAATACGGCAGCTCCCACTGTCATCCCGAGCGAAGCGCGAGGTGAGCTTGCGAACCGAGCGCGAAGCGAGGGATCTTGGTTTGTTTGATTCCATATCTTTGTCGTCTCTTAGGATCGCGCCAGACATGACCAAGATTCCTCGCATCGCCCTCACTCGCAGAGCTCGCTCGGGCGGCTCGGAATGACAATTCACGAAGCTTGCTGACGGCACGACTGAAGTCGTGCCCTGACACGTGGTTGCGACGAGGTAATTTTTTCGCATCCTGCTCAGCCGGTCAGTATTTGGAGCGCTTGTTGCAGCATCTGTTTGGAAGCGTTCACGGCGGAAGCGTTGAGCTGGTAGGCGCGCACCGCCCCCATCAGGTCGGTCATCTCCTGGATGGGATTGATGGCGGGGTAGGCCACGTATCCAGCGGCGTTCGCGTCCGGGTGTCCCGGTTCGTAGCGCATGAGCGGCGGCGCTGGATCCTCCAGCACGCGCTCCACGCGCACCGCGGGCAGCATCGGCCCGGGCAAGGCACCGACGTGATTCAACGCCAGCCGAAATGTCAGCGTGCCGGGGCTGGCGAAAACCACTTCCTTTCGGCGGTAGGGGCCTCCCTGGTCGGTGCGGGTGGTGCTGGCATTGGCCAGGTTGGCGGCGGTGACTTCGGCTCGCTGCCGCTCTGCGGTCAGCGCCGAGCCACTGGTTTCGAGCATCGAGAACATGCTCATGAGGAAGTACCTCCTCCATTGATAGCGGTCAACAGACGGCTGAACTCTCTGCGGATCAACTGCACTCCGATGCGAAATTGAATCTGGGCTTCCGAGAGCAGCAGGCTCTCGCGCTCCAGGCTCACGTTGTTTCCGTCCGGACGCTCCACCAGCCCGGAGACCTGGCGCAGCACCGGTGCGGCCGACGGGGAACCCTCAACCATGGCGCGCTGCAGCTCGTGCCGGAAGTCCAGGTCGCGGGTGCGATAGCCGGGGGTATCGATGTTGGCCATGTTGTTCACGATCAATTGGTGGCGCTCCGATGACAGGTCCAGGTAGCGCTCGAGGAGCTGAAAGGTCGTCATCTGGTTCATGGTTAGGCGTGCCTCCGTGGGGGCAGTCCGTACTCCCGAATCTTGTTGCGTATGGTGCGGACGCTGATGCCGAGCAATTCCGCGGCCCGTGTGCGGTTGCCGTGCGTGGCCTGGAGCGTGGTTTCGAGCAGACGCTTCTCCACGTCGCGCATGGCGATGCCCGGCCGCAGGAAAACGTCGTGGACCGGTCCGCTCGCGGAGGGCGCCAGGAATTCCGGTCCCAGGTACTCCGGGCCGATGACGCCGCCATCCCCCAGCGCCAGCACGCGCCGCATGAAGTTGCTCAACTCGCGCACGTTGCCCGGCCACGGGTGCTTCCCGAGGCCGGCGATGAACTCGGGATCGAGGCAGGGTTTGGGCTGTCCTGCCGCGGCTGCATACTTGGCCGCAAAATGGTCTGCCAGCGAGGGAAGGTCTTCCCGCCGCTCCCGCAGGGGCGGCACCGGGATGGGAATGACGTTCAGCCGGTAGTAAAGATCGGCGCGGAAGGCGCCTTCCTCGACCATGCGGAACAGGGGAGCGTTGGTGGTGGCGATCACACGGACGTTCGCGCGCACGGTGCGGGTGTCGCCCAAACGTTCGAATTCACGCTCCTGCAGGACCCGCAGCAGCTTGGGCTGAAGCGTGAGCGGCATTTCGCCGATCTCGTCCAGCAACAGGGTTCCGCCCTCGGCGACCTCGAACTTTCCCGGCTTGGCGGCCGTCGCCCCCGTAAACGCGCCTTTCACGTGGCCGAAGAGCTCGCTCTCCAGCAGGTGCTCGGGCAAAGCGGCGCAGTTCACCGCCACGAAAGGCCGGTTGCGGCGGTTGCTGGCGTGATGAATGAAGCGCGCGACCAGTTCTTTGCCGGTGCCGCTTTCGGCTTCGATCAGGACATCGGCGTCGGTGCGCGCCGCCTGCCGCGCGCGCTCCAGCGTCTCCCGCAGCGCAGCCGAGGCGCCGATGATCTCCATGTTCTCCGCGTCCTCAACCGCGGACGCCGGCTGCACGCGCTGCAGCACCCGGCTCACCGAGCTCTGCAGTTGGTCGAAGGAAATGGGTTTCGTCAGGTAGTCGCAGGCGCCGCTGTGCATGGCCTGCACCGCTTCCGGCACACTGCCGAACGCGGTCAGAATGATGACCGCGGTTTCCGGCGCGGACCTGCGGACGCTGCGCATCACCTGCAACCCGTCGCCATCGGGCATTCTCACGTCGGTAACCACCAGCGGGAAGCGTTGCTGCGCGAATTTGCGGATCGCCTCCGCTGCGCCGGCGGCCGTCTCCACCGCCCAGCCGTCACGCTGAAAATTCGCCTGCAACGCCATGCGCATTCCCGGCTCGTCGTCCACCACCAATACCGACTTGGAGCAGAGCGGTGTCATGCGATCGGCAACTCCATGGTGAAGGTCGTGCCTCGCCCCGCCTGGCTGCGCACGGCAAGCACGCCGCCGTGCTGCTGGATGATCTTGCGGCAGATCGTCAGTCCGAGGCCCGGACTCTGCCGGGTGGTAAAGCCAGGTTCAAAGATGCGGGCAAGGTGCTCGGCCTTGATGCCGCGCCCGGTGTCGGATACTTCGATGACCGCGAACTCTCCCGCCGGCCTGCGCTCTCGCCGGGCTCGGATGCGGAATTCGCCGCCCGCTTCGCTGTGCTGGAAGGCGTTGATGGCGAGATTGAAGATCACCTGCTGCAGCTCGCTGCTGCTGCCGGCGATCTCGGTCTCCCCGAGGCTTTCTTCCAGCGCGATCTTCACGCCGGCTTTTTCTCCCAGCGGCCGCACGAAATCCACGGCATCCCGCAGCAGCGGCGCCAGCGAGATCAGCACCAGCGGCGGCGCGCCCAGGGTGTGGAAGCGCATGACATTGTTCACCGTCGCCGACAAGCTGCGGATGCCGGCTTGCAGTTCCTTCACCCAGCCCGCGGCACTGGTATTCAGTTGGTCGCAGCCGGCCAGCAGCTCCGCCAGCAGTTCCATGGTGCCCAGCGGATTGCGGATCTCATGCGCCAGCACCGAGGACATCTCGGCCAGCGCGATCAGCCGCCGGGCCGATTCGCGCTCACTGCGCAGGTGGCTGGCTTCCATTTGCAGTTGCTGGTAGGAGCGTTGCAGGCTTTCCGCCGCCGTGGTGAAGATGGCAAAGGCATCCGCCAGGGTGGGATCGGCATTGCGGTTGATTTCAGACGAAGCGTTCATTGGAACGTGATGAGAACTAGGCAACATCTGCCTATCAGCAATGCAAGGGGGAGGCCAAAGCTGGATATTTTGGGGCGGTACCTTGACCAGAAGTAATGTGCCGCCGTCAGAGGACGATGTGCTCCGGGCGGATGGTTTGTCCGCTGCCGGCAAGAATGGTGGCGCGCTCAATCACGTTGCGCAGCTCGCGAACGTTGCCCGGCCAGGAGTGCTGCATCAGCAGAGACTCAGCCTCCGGGCTCAGGGTCACGGGCTGCGGGCAGAACTTCGCCAGGAACGTCTGCGCCAGCCCTGGCAGGTCGCTCATCTTTTGGCGCAGCGGGGGCATCTCAATGGGAAAGACCGAGAGGCGGTAGAAAAGGTCGGGGCGAAAACCGCGCTCCTGCACCACCTTGCGCAGATCGGCGTTGGTGGCGGCGATCACGCGCACATCCACGGAGAAGGTGTCGGTGGTTCCCAGCCGCTGCAGTTCCCCGTGTTCGAGGAAGCGCAGCAACTTGGATTGCAGTCCCAGCGGCAGGTCGCCGATCTCATCCAGAAACAGGGTTCCGCCCTGCGCCGCATGGATGCGGCCGATGCGGGATTGCACCGCGCCGGTGAAGGCGCCCTTGACGTAACCGAACAGTTCCGCCTCCAGCAGCGGCTCAGGGATGGCGGCGCAATTGATCACCACGAACGGCTTGAACCGCCGCGGGCTGAGCTGATGGAGCGCCCGGGCGACCAGGTCCTTGCCGGTGCCGCTCTCCCCGGTGATCAGCACCGTGGTGTCGCGCTGCGAGACCAGGCGCGCCATCGAGCACACGCGCTGCATCGACTCCGCCGTTCCTACCAGTCCGGGCAGGTACAGCGCCGGCGCGGTCTCCGCGCTTTCCTCGCGGGTTTCCGGCGTAGCGCGCGGCGGCGCCAGGGGACTCCGGTTCATGTGCCGCAGGAGTTCGAACGAGATCGATTGCGGCGCGGGTGTTCCGATGATCGGTTGCCCGGTGTGAGGGTGGATGGGAACGATCTCCACATGGGGATACTCCGCCTGCAACAGTTCCTTGAATTCGTCCACCCGCAAGTCCGGCAGGGCGGCATCCAGCAGGATCAGTGAGACGTCGCCGCTCTCCACCTTCTCCAGGGCTTCGGCGCCACTGGTGGCCTGCACCACCGACCAACGCCCGGACTGCAGCCGTGCGGCCACGTCATAGCGCAACTCGCGGTTCGGACTTACTACCACCAGGCCTACTGCATCAATGGGGGATCTCATAGTGGGTGGTCAGTTGTCAGCCAGGACGTATCCGATGTTGCGGATGGTGCGGATCAGCTTGGGGGCGAAGTTCTGGTCGACCTTGTCGCGAACGTACTTGACGTAAACGTCCACCAGATTGGTTTTGGGGTCGTAGGCGGCCTTCCACACATTCTCCATGATCATGGCCCGCGTGACCGGACGGCGCGCGTTCAACATCAGGTACTCCAGTACGGCAAACTCCTTGGCGGTGAGATCGATCCTCTGCCCGGTTCGCTCCACCCGCATTTCCTGGCGGTTCAGGACAAGATCCCCGACTCGCAGCACGCCTCCCGCCGGGCCGCTATTGCGGCGCAGCAAGGCCCGCACCCGGGCGGAGAATTCCACAAAGGAGAACGGCTTGGTGAGGCAATCGTCGGCGCCGGTGTCCAGGGCCTGGATGCGGTCCTCGAGAGCCGCCCGGCCGGTCAGCACTAAAATGGGAAGCCGGGGTTTGGCAGGACGCAACTGCTTCAGCACCGACATGCCGTCCAGATTGGGCAGGTTCAGGTCAAGCGTCAGCAGGTCGTACTGCAGGTCCGCGAGCGCCCGCAGCACACTCTCCCCGTCGTGGACCAGGTCCACTGCGTACTGCTGTCGTTCGAGACCTTTTCTGAGAAACTGAGCTAAAGCGACGTCATCCTCAGCCACCAGGATCTGCACCGGGCATTTGGCATCGTGGGATGATTTCTCTTCGAGAATTGCGGACATTCATGTTCCTCGAGTGTAGTGGCGATGACTCGATCGGTATTAAAGTCTGCCCGGGGGAGGGCCGATGATTGCTGTACGTGTTCTGCGTCATGCCAAGCAGCCGGTGCTCCGTAGGCCGTATCAGGAAACGGGGTTGTGCCGGCGCTTCCTTGCTGGTCGCGGCATGGTTCAAAGACCTGCCGTGGTTCCACCTGCCCACACACACCTGCTGAGATAACACTTTGTATGCATGCCAATTTCCAGCCTGCAAGGCAGGATGCCCACTGAGCTAAGTTGCTCATGAACTGGCGCTTACAGCGTCCGGGGTGAGTCCGGGCGGGCTCGGCGGAAACCAAATCGGGAGGTTTCCCCCGGATTGGGAACTGCGGGAATGAAGATTCTGTTGGCTCTCTTCAGAACTCTGGCGTCAGAATTGCGCGGTTGCCGTGTTAGCCGTGCACCTCGAGACGGATGACGATCGGTTCACCCTGGAAGAGGAGCGCTACGTCCAGACGGTCGTCTTCGGCCAGGGAGTGCAAGCAGTAGTCCTGCCCGGTGATGACCGTGGGCACGGAAAGCATGCACTGTTCGCGCAGGCCTTCGACTCTGGCCTTGAAGTTGCCCGCGACCATGTTGCAGACCTCCCCCAGAGCGTCCCACTGTTGCGCGATGCAATCCGAGCTGTGCACCGGTTCTCCCAGCATCTTGGAAGCGATGCCCGCCGCGGAAGAGGCGCTGCAGCGGATGCTCAGGATGCCGCAGATGGCGCCTGCCAGGCCCACCATGGCGGTGGTGTCGTTCCCGCCCTCGGTGGCGGCATCCTCTTGCAGCGAAACCGGCGCCCCTACCATGAGGTCGAATACTTCGCAGGCCGCCTCGTAGAGGGCAAGGCGCCATTCTTCGTTGCGATGTTGGTCCCCGTTGCCTGGCACACTCGTTTTCACGTCTGGATTCATCGGTCAGCTCTTTAGAAGCGGGACCACGTGCTGCTTCACCTGGTCCGGTGTGAAGGGTTTACGGATGTAGCCCTTTGCGCCCAGGCTCAGGGCCTGCGCCACCTGCGCCTCTCCGCCTTCGGTGGTGATCATGACGATGGGAACACCCTTGGCGTTGGCAGCAGCCTGCAGGTTCTTCACGAACTCGAGCCCATCCATCACCGGCATGTTGATGTCGCTGAGGATGAGATCCACCTGGTTGTTGCCGATAACCGCCAGGCCTTCTGCGCCATTGGACGCCTCGTAGACGGTTCCCAACTCCATACCCGCCTGGCGCAGACAGCGTTCGACGATCTTCCTCATCACGGATGAGTCGTCAACAATCAGAGCACGAATGTTTGCCATGACTACCCTCAAATTGCGGTGCAGCTGGTCGCGCCGCGGTCCGCTCGCCCCCTCAGACTCTCGGTGGCGCAAGGAGCGCAGACGCTGCCGCAGCTTGCTTATCGGCCCTTGCGGAGAGCGGCTTTACGGTTCCAATGGCACGGTAGTAACCCGGCCGAGCTGGCGGGCCACTACGGCGAGGCTCCGGCGGCCAGCGATTCCGCCGCCGCTTGGGCGGGATGGGGCTCGGGAGTATCGGTGATTCGAACCCCGTAACAGCCGTCAACACTGACAATCTCACCCCGCGCAATCACCCGGTCGCCGACCACCACTTCCACCGGTTCCGCCACCGATTCATCCAGTTCCACGACCGAGCCGGAGGTGAACTGGGTTATTTCCCGGAGCGGCAGCCAGCAGTGACCGAATCGCAGTGTGATCTCAACCTCCACACCAGCCAGCACACTGAGGTCGGCGGGGCCGTCCTGGGACTCCACCTCGGTCGTTGCCCCTGGCGGATCGGGTGTGCCCGGCGCCGGAGCTGCCGGCATCCGGTCGGCGGCGGCGAGTGAGTTGGTGAGCTCGGCGCTGATCCACAGCTCCAAAACCAGGGGGGATGGCCTGGACTCCGAGGTCACCAGGAGCCTGACTCGCTGGGATGGTTCGGAGACGGGGACCGCCCGATCGACCTCAATCCACAGTTGGCCGAACCTTGCCTGCAAAGCCGTTGTTGCCAGCCCGAATACCTGCCGCAGCAATTCCTCGACGGCTTCGCGCTGTTCCTCGCCGTATTCGGGAGACGGCTGCGACGTGTCTCCCACGAATGTGCATCCGATCAGCGCCGCATCCGCCCGGGCCAGCAGCAATCCCGCTTGTCCGGCAATCACCCCGGTGACAAGCAGCCCGATGAATGCGGAAGCCTCCGCCTCCAGGGCGGCAGTTTCTTCTGGCCCGGCTTCCACCTTCCAGTCCGGGCTCAGCGCCTGCGAGAGCACCTCCTGCAAGGCATTCCGCGTGGCTTCGACGAAGGCGCTCCGCGCAGTGCCGGGGGCGGTGACCGGCGCGGCGCTGGGGGTGGTGACCGGCATAGTCAGCGTTCCAACTCCGGTTTCGGTTGCAAGGGTTGCCCGATCCTGGCCGCCCGTCTCTGTCCGCAACGCACGGGGTGGGCCTCGAACAGCTCTCGGCCCCCCAGCAGCACCGCTCCCGGAGCGTTCAGCGGCAGCCGCAGGTTGAAGATCTCGCCGGGCGCCAGCTCCAGCAGCCTGGCCAGGTCCGTCTTGATCCGTGGTATCCCCATTTCCACCTGGAACTGGCAGTCCAGGACCCCCGCGCGCAGACGCTGGCCGGAGGTTGGAGGCTTGTCGGTGCCGGAGAGATCACTCGACAACTTGCGGAACAGCGCGCTCGACGCGGCGGCGGGAAAGATGACGTTGAGCATGCCTTGCGCGTCGTTCATCTTCATCTCGAAGCTGAGCGCCAGGACTTTCTCCCAAGCCGGCATCAGGCGTTGCATCTGCGCCGGCTGCTGGCGGGTTTCCAGCTCGATCTCCACTCCCAGCATCTGCCAGTTGCCCTCCAGCCCGCGGCAGATGATGGCGGCGACCTCCTGCATAAGCTTGTCCTCGATCTGCGTGACCTCACGCGTGAACAGCTCACATTTGCCGTTGCCCCCGAGCAGCACATCAATCAGCGGAAAGACGAAGGAGTTATCGATCTGCATGGCCGCCGTGGCATGAAGCTGCCGCAAACGAAAGGAGATCATGTAGGTGACCTCCGGTATGCGCACCAGGAAGTCCTTGTAGGTCAGTTGCTCTACCGAGACCAGCAGCGTCTGGATGGGCACCGGAAGATACAATCCCAGCGCTTGCGAGAGGTTGCGGGCAAAGCCCTCATACATCCCGTTGACGGCTTGCGCCAGTTCCCGCGACAATTGCCCCGCTTGACGGAAGTCGCACGCCTGAACGGATTTCTGCTCCTTCGGCCCGCCGGAGGTCATCCCGCGCGCGGCTTGCACGATGGCGTCGATTTCTTCCTGGTTCAGGACCCGTTGCATAGGAGCCTGCGGTCGGCGGTAAACCTCCGGAACCCGAATCTGCAACTTCGGTTCCATCGCCGCCGCCGCGGTCTCCCCCACACGCCTGTCCGCCCCTCGCCGATTCAGCGAGTTGCATGCGCTCCCTTGCCCGGCCAACGCCGGCAAGCGCGCCAGCGTCGCGTTCCTTAAGCCATCATTAGAGAAGTCGAGCGCAGCGGCCGGGGAGGCGTTTTCCTGCTCCTGGGAATTAACTGCCAACTAATGACCCGCAGCTGCACGGGTGTCAGGGGAACTAAAGTTACTGGTGCGCGTGGCCGATGGAAGAAGTGGAGCCGCGGATTAGAGCCGGAAAAGACCGATGTCTGACTTCTCGATAACACGCCTGGGGCCCATCACCAAGCCTGGAGATGGAGCCGTCCAACCCTCGCAGCGGGACGCAGGGAAACACCGGCGGCAGCGCCCGTATCCCGATGAGCCCGAGCAGTCTGACGACATCGAGACCAGCGAAGAAGAGAAGCACGACCTGGACCGGCTGGCCTGAGTCCTTTCCCAGAAACAAAAAAAAGGAGCAGCGGATCCAATGCCGGTCCGCCGCCCCCATAACGAGCTGCCTAGGCTGCTCCTGTGGCAACCATTGCCGCCGGCCTCGCAACGGGCTCCTCGCGCGTGGTGGGCACCTTCATCCGCCGCAAAACGAAGAACGCGAGCACGGCCGCGATCACGTCGAATGCAATCGCGATGCCGAAGACACCCACCCAGCCGATCTTTGGCATCGTGAACTTGGCCGCGAAGGGAGTCCAAACCTTCGGTACCACAGTAAGAGCGATGCCGTAGGTGATCAGCGCTCCGGCCACTACGAGCAGAATGCTCCTGGTCATTCGACTCAGTTGCAGACGAAACGCCGTGGGAGCGAGGAAGAGCGTGAACAGCACCACCAAGCCGCCCAGCAGCAGCAGGATGTCGGCGCGGAAGTCGAAGGCCTTGCCCAAAGCCAGCGCCGCCCCGATCGGCACGAAGACGGACGCCGTACCTTTGGCCGTGTAAAGGAAGCCGTAGTTCGTGGTGGCGTACTTACGGCCGAAGAAGTCCCCGCAGGTCGCCGGAAACAGCGAGAAGATCTCACCCCAACCGAAGAAGGTGAAGGCGCTGAAGATGACGAAGAGCACGGGGTGATTGGCAAAGTGGATGAGCACGTAGATGGCCACTGCTTCGAGGCCGAAAGCCGTAGCCATCGTCTTCTCACGGCCGATGTGGTCGGAGACCCACCCCCAGAACGGCCGGCAGAGCCCGTTCACCAGTCGGTCCGCGGAGAGGGCGAACTGGAGCGCGGGCAGGGTAATAAATAAGAAGGTGACGCGGATCTTGTCCACCTTGAAGTCGATCGCCATCGGGGCGAGCTGGGCAATGGCCATCAAGCCCCCCGTAGCGACCAGCGCCATCATCAGGTACATGAGCCAGAACTGCGGCGTGGAGGCCATCTGGCCGGGACTGGAGTCCACGGCGGACTGGCGCTTCTTCACCTCTTCGGCGCCCCGTTCCTTCCACGCCCCCGGCAACCAGCCCGCGGGCGGAGCCTTGAGAAACAGTGCCGCGATGATGACGACGACACCCTGGATGATGCCCCATACGATGAAGGCGTGCTGGTATCCCCTCGCGTTAATCATATTGGCTATGGGAGACACCGTGAACGCGGAGCCGGCGCCGAAGCCTGCAGCTGTCAATCCCGCCGCGAGCCCGCGGTGGTCGGGGAACCACTTCAGGGCGCTGCCGACCGCGGTGCCGTACACAACGCCGGCGCCCAGTCCGCAGAAGGCGTAGGAAACATAGAGAGCCGTGAGCGACTCCGCTCTTCCGCTCAATACCCAGCCGAGCCCCGCGAGGATGCCAGCGAGCATGACGAGGAGCTTGGGTCCGAACTTGTCGACCAGCCAGCCCTCGAAGGGGACGAGCCAGGTCTCGAGGAGAACGAAGACGGTGAAGGTAACCTGGATGACGGCCAGCTCCTGCCGCAGGTGCTTCATCAGCGGCGGCACGAAAAGCGTCCACCCATACTGAAAGTTCGCCACCGCCACCATGCTGAGCACGCTGAAAAAGAGGATGAGCCAACGGTTGTCGAAGAAAGACTGGGTGATCCCTGCCTTGCGCTCCCCCGGAATTGCGGCCATGTTTGCACCTCCTCACGAAAGGATGCGGATGTGAACTATCCCCCCAGCCTTGCTAGGTCCGCGTATCCTAGCACGCCACCTGCCCTCCACGGCTCCCCGCCTTGCCACTCCTTCCGCGGACTTACTAGAGCTCAAGAAAAACCGCCCTCCCTGGTGGGGAGGGCGGAACTTGTCAGCCTTCGAGGTCCTTCAGGAGTGGGATCACGCCGGGAACCAGCCACTTGTCCCACATCTCATCAATTTTGCTCTGGAAGAAATCGATGTCTTCATCGGTGAAATGCGCAAATCTCCCTTGCTTGAGCAAGTAGTCGCGCACCGGCAGGCGTTTGAACTTGCCGTTGGCGATCTGCTCGGTCTTGCCGTACAGCTTGAGCTTGCCCTCGATGACCTCGTAGAGCGGCCAGATGCCGGTGTTCACCGCCAGTTCGCCCAACTCGTGCGCGATCATGGGATCGAAATCCCAGCCCTTGGGGCAAGGATTCAGGCAGTGGATGAAGGTTGGCCCGCCGATGGAGAGCGCGCGGCGCACGCAGTTCATCGCCTGCAGGGCGTAGGACGTGGAGATGGTGCCCACGTACTTGCAGGTGGGGTGGCCGGCGATCATCAGCGGCGCCACGTTCTTCTTCCAGCGGTGGTGCATGATGCGCGTCACCTTCCCCGGCGTGCTGAACGAGGTGTTGACGCCATAGGGCGACGACCCGGAAATCTGGATGTCGGTATTGGCGTACGACTCGTTGTCGTACATCAGGATCAGCAGGTTGTAGTCGGGATGGGTGAGCGTGGCCGAGATGGCGCCCAGGCCCATGTCGGCGCCGCCGCCGTCGCCGCAGAAGGCAATGACGTTGATGGGCTCGTCCTTCATCGCGCCCTTGCGCATCTGCGCGCGGAAGGCCGCCGCCGCGCCCAGAGCCGCCGAACCGGCGCTGCCCAGTTGCGTGTGCATCCAGGGCACGCCCCAGGGCGTGGCGTAGTACGAGGTGTTGGCCACGTACATGCACCCGGTGCTGCCCAGGACGACGGTCCTGGGGCCCGCGGCCTTGGCCATCAGCTTCATGATCTCCGCGGATTCGCAGCCTTGGCAGGTGCGGTGGCCGGACGAGTAGTACTCCTCATGCGGAACCTTCTTCACTCCCTTGAAGGATTCCAGGTTCTGCGTTGGTTTGGTGTCTACGAATGTGCTCATGTTGTGCTTGTCCTTTCCGGCGCTCGGGAACGCGTATGTGACGCGTTACCCCCGCAGCCCGATCCATTGCGTCAAGGGTTGCGATTTCCCTTTGGCGGCTTCGAAGGTGATCTCGGACATCTTCGCGACGTTCCGGCAGCGTGACTTCGCGTCCGCCCAGACCGCAGATGAAGCCCAGCACCGGCGGCCTGGCGCCGTCGCCGGGATACATCGCGGAACGTACTTCGGTGGCCACCACGCCGCTCAGGTGCGGTGAGCCAAACGAGAAGTCGCGGTCGATAACTCCGACAGCCTTGAAGCGCCGGAGGGTCTTGGCCAGCTCGTCGCCGGCGAAGGGACGGAACCAGCGCAGGCGCACGAAGCCGATCTTCTGGCCTTGCTCGCGCATCTTGCGGATGGCGACCTTCACCGGAGTGGACATGGTTCCCATTCCCAGCAGCACGACCTCGGCGTCCTCGGTCATGTACTCTTCGAAGAACGGGTTGCCGTACTTGCGGCCGAAGATACGCTCGAAATCGGCATAGACTTCGCGGATCACGTCGCAGGCACGCTCGGTGACCTCGAAGTTCTGCCGCCGGATTTCCATCACCCAGTCCTCGTTGACTTGCGGAGCCACCGAGATCACGTTGTCGGGGTGCAGCAGCAGGTCGCCGCGCTGGTAAGGCGGCAGGAATTCCTTCACCTGCTCCTCGGTCGGGATCTTCACCAGCGCCTGGGAGTGAGTGAGGAACGCGCCGTCGCAACTGAGGGCGATGGGCACGAACATGCGGCGGTCCTCGGCCACGCGATAGGCGATGAGCGCGGTGTCCAGGGCTTCCTGCGCGCTATTGACCCACACCAGTTGCCAGCCCAGATCGCGGACCGCCAGCGCGTCGTTGTGTTCCACGCCGAACGCGCCAGGATCATCGAGGGCGCGGTTGCCCACCATGGCCACCATGGGCACGCGCAGGGCCGGGGTAACGGTCAGCGCTTCCATGGCATACATCCAGCCCACTCCGCTCGAGCCGCAGAACACGCGGGCGCCGCACACCGAGGCGTGCTTCACGATCTCGAACTGCGAGTGTTCGCCCTCGGCCACGATGTATTCGCAGTCCATCTCGCCGTCGGCTTTCAATTGCGAGATGTACTGCATCACCGTGTCGTAGGGGCGGATGGGATAGGCCGTGACCACGTCCACGTTGGCCAGCTTGCAGGCGACCGCAATGGCTTCCGCTCCGGTGATCAGGGCTTCCTGCTCGACCTTCTTCTTTTTTTCTACAGGCATTGTCAGTGTTGCCATACCAATCTCCTTTTCCGGGCGTCAGCCTTCGGCGATTTCCAAAGCTGCGGGGACCTGTTCCTTGTACTGGCCGCGATAACGGAAGCCGTGGGAGCGCTCGCCGGCCGGCGCAATGACCGTCTTCAGCCATACGGCGTACGCCGCCTTGTCCTTGCGGAAGCCTTCCCACTGGCTGGCGTTGTCGGGGAACACGCTCTCGCTGACCATGGTGATGCAGTTGGGAACGGGGCATACGGCTTCACAGATGCCACATCCACAGCAAGATTGCAGGTTGGCGTCGTAGGTGCCGTCAGGGGTCACATCGAACGACGCATCCGGGCAGTTCAGCCAGCACAACGTGCACTTGGTGCAGGTCGCGAAGTTCACCACCGGACGCATGGTGCGCGTGGTGTACTTCTTGAACTTCTCGTTGCGCGTCGGACGGAACCCGCCGACTTGCCCGGTGACCGGGTCGGCATAGGGGCCGCCGCGCTCGGTCAGCCCGTCGATAGAAACGCCGGTCCGCAGGGCTCGCCATCCCGGCATGTCGAAGTGGAACGGCTCTTCCCCATTGCCCACCCCGGGCGGGACCTCGATGGCGGAGAACCGCTCGTACGCCAGGCGGGCCGATGTCACCTTCAGGGCGTTCTTCAGCTTCTCCTGAATGAATTTCTCGATCGCCTGCAGGCTGACCAGGTCAGGCAGCGCTCTGGCGATCGCACCGAGAATGCGCACGTCGGTGTGGTCGTCCTTGTACACCCACATCCCGGAAAAGCTGGCGATGCCTTTGACCGTCCCGAGCTTGTAAGGTTGCTTCGCCTTGTGGATCACCTTTAGCAGGGCTTTTGCGTCCTGCGAGGAGACCACGATCAGCGTGCCGCCGGGTTTCACCGCGCGGTTCACCGGCTCCAGGCCGTACCAGCCCCAGGACTCAGCGCCCTTGGTGAGCGTGTCATCCAGGACCACGGCCACATCCACCTGTTTGGGCTCGTACTGCGCCATGCCGGCCTCGAGCGTTTGCTCATCGCTGGCCACGATGGCGAAGCTCTTCGCCGGAATGCCGTTGCGTTCAGGACTGTCGCCATAGCGGCCGAAGGAGATGCCTGGCTTGCTTTCCTCATGCGCAGCCAGGACGATCCCGCGGCAGATGCCCTTGGCGAGGGTCTTCTGGAACACTCCTCGGTAGATGATTTCAACCGCGAATAACTGGCCCATCTGATACCTCCGTTTCTGTATTAGAGCTTTCGAAAAACGATGTGTTCGATTTCCTCGAGGTGCCGCCGCATGGCGGCTTCCGACGCGGCAGGGTCGTGCCGCTTCAGGGCCGCGAGGATGCGCCGATGGCCGGCCAGCGATTTCTCGGCGCGGCCTCTGGTCTGCAACGATCGTTCGCGCGTCTCCCGCAGCAGGTCCATCAGGACATCCACAATCCGCAGAACGACGGAGTTGTCGGACGCCAGCGCGATGTGGTAGTGAAACTCGCTGTCTTCCTCAATCGACATCTCGCCGCGCAGCACTTTTTCCCTCTGGCGCTGCAGGATTTGTTCCATCTCGGCGATCTGGGCGGCGGTGGCATGCCGCGCAGCCCGGCCTGCCAGCGGCGGTTCGATAATCTTGCGTACGTCCAGAAGCTCGCCCACCAGCTTGCGCTTTTGCACCAGGACCGCAGCCAGCGAGTTGACCAGGGCCTCCGCCGGAGGCTCGCGCACGACGGTCCCCATCCCCTGGCGCGGCTCCAGCAGGCCGATCAGCTCCAGGCTGCGGATGGCGTCGCGCACCGAACCGCGGCTGACGCCGAACTTCTGCGCCAACTCACGTTCGGGAGGAAGCATGTCACCGGGCTTCAGGTGTTCGAGGATGTGGTTCTGGATTTGCCTGGCAACGTCTTCATAAACCTTGTTCCGCCGGATCGCCTCGAACTCGACTTTGGTCGGAGCAGCCATTAAGCCAATTGGTCTGATGACCAACCACTAGGCATTTTAAAACCTCTGCTTGCTGGCGCCGCTGTGACGCAAATCACCGTTCGCGGTGACGTGGAAACAGCGGGGCACATCCTCGCTTCGCGGCACCGATGCAAGTCCGCCACAGAGGCACGGAGACACTGAGAAGTCATCTCATAAATGGTTTTCGGGAGGGCACGGCTTCAGCCGTGCCGCCCAAAGCCGCGAATAATGCGGGCTTTATTGAGTCCTGTATAAAGAATGTCCTATGAGAGGCGCAAAAAAAGAGGACTGTGGCGGAGGAAGGAACGGAGCAGCTCGGGCTTTCCTTGGAGAGACCGTCCGCTGTGACGTGTCCGGAGGGCCAACTCGTACACTTCGGGCACGGCGACATTGGCCAGCGGATTCATCTTCCAGAAGGACCAGACGTACTCTACCGGGTTCAGTTCCGGAGCGTAGGCAGGAAGAAAGAAGGGGTGCAGGTGGGGCACGGTGGCCAAGTACGCCGTGGTCTTTTTGGCGCGATGGGCGTTCAAGCGGTCCCACAGCAGGCAGCAACGGGTTTGCAGTTCCTGATCGAGGATCCGCAGAAACTGAATCGCCAGCGTGGCATCGACCTCTTTGCCGGGATGCAGGCGGAAGTAGAGTCGCACCTGATGCCGCCGCGGGGAAACGCACAAGGCAGCGATGGCGGAAACCTTCTTGTGGTGGCGGCCACGCTGGTAGAGCACCGGGGTCTGCCCGCACGGCGCCCAACTGCGCCGCACCAGCGGGGCCAGCAAGAAGCCACTTTCATCGAGAAAGACCAGCCAGGCCTTCAGCCGGCGCGCTTTTTTTTAATGGCGGGCCACTCCCGTTGCACCCAGTTGGCGATCGCTGCCTCGTCCCGCTCCAGTGCCCGCCGGGCGGGCTTCTGCGGGCTGAACCCCAAGGCGTGCAGGAGGCGGCAGACATGGTCGGGGTGATAGCGGACCCCGAAGCGCTGCTGAATCAACTGCGCCACCCGGGGACAGGTCCACAGGTCGGTGGGAAAACCCGCCGCCTGCGCCCCCCGCAGCAACGCGCGTTCCAGTTGCTGGCGGGCGCGGGAACTGAGTCGCGAGGGGCGTCCGGCGGCGGACTGCGCGCGCAACGCCTCGCGGCCCTGGCGACGCGCCGCGGAGTTCCAGCGCCGCACGCTGCGGCGATCCACTCCGACTCGTTGCGCCACCTCGACCGGGCTCAGGCCTTGTTGGAGCAGAGCCAAGGCGCGAAACCGACGCCGTTCCAGTTCCTCCGGACTGCCGCTAGGTCGCATGGGCCACCTCGGAGGCAGTATAGGACATTATTTATGCAGGAGTCAATAGCCCCTGAGGGAATCAGCATTTTACTGAAATGGTTCATTATGAGATGACTAGATGACTTCTGAGAAACGCAATTCAAGTCTCCGTGTCTCTGTGGTTAAATTCTGCAAGCATGGGGATGGATGGGATGTCCCAGCAGAGCAAAGTCTCCAAGAAGACAGCCGTGAGCAAGCCGGAGCTGCAGCGGCTGCTCACCGACCTGCCCTTCATCCGCAATTACGGCTTTCGCGTGCGCTCCATCAGCCCCGGGGAGTGCGTACTCACCGTACCGTTCCAGCAGGCGTTCGAGCGCCCGGGCGGCATCGTCAGCGGGCTGGTGTTCATGGCCGCCGCCAACGTCGCCATGTGGCTGGCGATCAAGACCCTGCTCGGCAGCGATGATGGCTGCGTCACCGCCGAGATGAAGACCAGCTTTCTGGCGGCCGCCAAGCAGCAGGACTTCCGCTGCCGGGCCAGGATCCTCAAGCTGGGCAAACGGCTGGTGTACGGCGTGGCCGAGTGCCTGAGTCTCGACCGCAAGCTGCTGACCCACCACACGCTCACCTACATCCGTCCGGGAGCGGACGGCGGCCGATAGGCATCGTAGCCGCAACTTCTAGACAACCGGGAAACACACCAATGCTGCTTCCCCGGCGTTAATGCTGCTGCTGGCACGCCCCCGGTTTATACTGCTGGGTTTCACTGCCATGTTCGCCACCCTTTCGGGGATCATCGCCGCGACTCGCCAGCGCGTGGACACCGCCAAGCGCATGGCCGATCTCCGCGGGCTGGAGCGCATGGCCGAAGGCCACACCCCGCGCGGGTTTCGCCGCTCGCTCGAGCAGAAGGCTCGCAGCGGCGTAGCGGTGATCGCGGAACTGAAGAAGGCGTCGCCTTCGCGGGGGATGATCCGCGGCACCCTGCATGTCGGGTCGATCGCATCCGGCCTGGAGCGGGCGGGTGCGGCCGCGCTCTCGGTGCTCACCGAAGAACAGTTCTTTCATGGTGGCCTGCACGACCTGGCCGAAGCGTCGGCAGCCACCCATTTGCCTTGCCTGCGCAAGGATTTCATGGTGGACGAATTCCAGTTGCTCGAGGCCAGGGCCAACGGCGCGGATGCCGTGCTGCTGATTCTGTCGGCACTCGACGATTCCGAGTTCCTGCGCTTCCGCGAGCGCAGCCGCGAACTCGGCCTGGACGCGCTGTGTGAGGTCCACGATGAGAGCGAATTGCAGCGGGCGCTCGGCTTGGGAGCAGAGATCGTTGGCGTGAACAATCGTGACCTGCGCACCTTCGAGGTCGATTTGGGGACGTCGGAGCGGCTGGCGGCGAAGATTCCCGCCGGTGTGCTGCGCGTCGCTGAAAGCGGCATCCAGGGTGGTCAAGACATACGCCGGCTGCGCGCTTGCGGATACGACGCGTTCCTGGTCGGCGAAAGCCTGATGCGGGCGGATGATCCGGGTGCGGAGCTGGCAAAGATGCTGGCGGAGGCGGGGATGTTTCGCGAAACGTGAAACGCGAAACGTGAAACATGGTTTGGGTCAAGATTTGCGGCACGACGAACCTCGAAGATGCGCAGGCCGCGGTGGATGCGGGCGCCGACGCGCTGGGGTTCGTCTTTGCCCAGAGCCCGCGGCGGATCAGTCCGCATGAGGCGAAAGGAATCATCGCTGCGCTGCCACGAAAGGTCGAGACGGTTGGGGTGTTTGTGAACCAAAAGTCCAGGGTCATCCTGGAAACGGCGGAAAAGGCGGGGCTGAC
This sequence comes from uncultured Acidobacteriota bacterium, assembly GCA_963704285.1. Lineage (GTDB taxonomy): Bacteria > Acidobacteriota > Terriglobia > Terriglobales > Acidobacteriaceae > JAHFUA01. Next base: position 1,293,185 of record OY969886.1, read on the forward strand.
GGGAGTGCAGTTGCACGGGGATGAGACGCTGGAATTCGCTCACGAGCTCCGGGACGGGGCAGGCGCGGCCGGGACAAAGCTGCGGATCTACAAAGCTATCGCGATGAAACGTTTAACAGCCGGTGGCCTTAACTTTGCGTTACCCAAGAAGCTGATCAGCGCGTACGTACTCGATTCTGGATCGTGGACCAAGCGCGGGGGAACCGGGAAGAAATTCGACTGGAAGCAAGCGGCGCCGCTGGTGCGCTTTGTGGGCGGGCGATTTGACCTCATTATTGCCGGCGGGTTGAACCCGCAGAATGTCGCCAAGGCCATACGGCTGTTTCGCCCCTGGGGCGTGGACGTGGTCTCCGGCGTCGAACGCGAGCCCGGAAAGAAAGACCACGAGAAGGTCAGGGCGTTCGTGAAGGCAGCGAAGAACTGCGATTTGTGATTTGTAATTTGTGATTTGTGAAGTGATGAAAGCAACTGCCAAGAAACGTGCACGAACCCAGGCGGCGGACGCGCGCCAGCCGGGCCGCTTCGGTCCCTACGGCGGGCGCTATGTCCCGGAGACGCTCGTGGCGGCGCTCGAGGAGTTGGAGCGCGAGTACGCCAAAGCCAAACGCGACGCCCGCTTCCAGGGCGAGTTGGACGACCTCCTGCATAACTACGCCGGCCGTCCTACGCCGCTCTCCTTCGCGCGCCGCCTCACCGAGAAGCTGGGTGGGGCGAAGATCTACCTGAAGCGCGAAGACCTGTTGCACACCGGCGCGCACAAGATCAACAACTGCCTCGGCCAGGCGCTGCTGACGCGTCGCATGGGCAAGCGGCGCGTGATCGCCGAAACCGGCGCCGGCCAGCACGGCGTCGCCACCGCGACCGTCTGCGCGCTGTTCGGCTTCGACTGCGTGGTGTACATGGGCACCGAGGACATGCGGCGGCAGGAGCTGAACGTCTTCCGCATGCGGCTGCTGGGCGCGGAGGTGCGCGGCGTGGACTCCGGCTCGCGCACCCTGAAGGACGCCATCAACGAAGCCATGCGCGACTGGGTGACCAACGTGCGCACCACCCACTACCTGCTGGGCAGCGTGCTGGGCGCGCATCCCTATCCCACCATGGTGCGCGATTTCCAGTCGGTGATCGGGCGCGAAGCCCGTGCCCAGATCCTCAAAGCCGGAGGCCGGTTGCCGGATGCGATCATCGCCTGCGTCGGCGGCGGCTCGAACGCCATGGGGATCTTTTACGAGTTTTTGCCCGAGAAAAAAGTGCGGCTGATCGGCGTCGAAGCCGGCGGTCGGGGCTCATCTTTAGGTGATCATGCAGCACGGGTTGCGGTCGGGATCACCGGCGCTGCGCCCGGAGTGCTGCAAGGCACATACACCTACGTGCTCCAGGACGACGCCGGACAGATCGCGAGCACGCACTCGGTCTCGGCCGGCCTGGACTATCCCGCCATCGGCCCCGAGCACGCGGAGCTCCGAGATTCCGGTCGCGCCGAGTACGTTGTGGCGTCGGACACCGAGGCTCTCGAAGCCTGCACCCTCTTGGCGCGTACGGAAGGCATCATTCCAGCACTCGAATCGGCGCACGCCGTGGCCGAGACGCTCAAACGTGCGCCGCGCATGAAGCGGAATGAGGTGATCTTGGTGAACATTAGCGGTCGTGGCGACAAGGACATCGGGATCTTGCGAGAGAACCTGAAGATTGGATAATCGCCGGGATCGCCAGGGGTCATCGCCGAAATCGCCGGGATCGCCGGAATCGCCGAAATCGGTCGGCATAGGGCATAGCAGGCTGGGAGGGGTGCACGGCCATGGGAATAGAAATGCATGAGAAACTGCGGCTGCGGACAAAACAGTTCGCCCTGAGGATCATTCGCCTCTCTCGTCACTTACCTGCATGCCGTGAAGCAGATGTGATCGGGAAGCAGGTACTGCGCTCGGGGACTGCGGTCGCGGCTAACTATCGCTCTGCCGGACGATCACGGTCGAGACCTGACTTTATTTCCAAAATCAGCGTCGTGGCGGAAGAAGCCGACGGGACGGTTTTCTGGCTGGAGTTGCTGGAAGAAGCTGGCCTGGTGCCTGCAAAGAAATTGGAACCGCTGCTGGACGAAGCTCGGCAGCTTGCTGCTATCTTCACTGCATCGCGGCGGACGGCTAAGAGTTGAGTCTCTAACAGTGGCGATTCCGGCGATTCCGTGCGATTTCGGCGATCTACTAAGATGTCGCTTGTGTTCACAATCCGCCCTTCGCTTGTCGCCTATGTCACCTGCGGCGACCCCGACCTCGCCACCACGCGTGACATTGTCCTGGCCGCGATCGATGCTGGCGCGCAGGTCGTCGAGCTGGGTGTGCCCTTCAGCGATCCCGTGGCCGATGGCCCCGTGATCCAGCGGGCCAGTGAGCGCGCGCTCAGGAACGGCACCACGCTGGCGCAGGTACTGGAGCTCGCACGCGAGCTGCGAAAGCAGAAGCCGAAGGCCGGGCTGATCGTGTTTTCTTACCTGAACCCGGTGCTGCGCCTGGGCCTGTCGCGATTCTGTGCGGCGGCGGCGGATGCCGGGGTGGACGGGGCCCTCATCACCGACCTGACGGTGGAAGAGGCCGGCGACTATCTTCGAGCGATGCGGGCGCGCGAACTGGCTACGGTTTTTCTGGCGGCTCCGACTTCGACCGACCAACGCCTGAAGCGCATCGCGGCAGCTTCGCGCGGCTTCGTGTACGCTGTCTCGCGCACGGGGGTCACCGGCACGCGCGAGGAGCTGGCGACGGATGCGCGGGAGTTGGTCCGGCGTCTGCGGAAGGTCACCCGGCTTCCCATCGCGGTGGGATTCGGAATATCCACCCCCGCCCACTTCGCCGAAGTGGGAGAATTTGCCGATGCCGCGGTGGTGGGCAGCGCCATCGTGCAGGCCATCGAGCAAGCGGGGCGTGAGCGCGCGCCGCAAGCCGTGGCGGAACTGATTGCATCATTGCTCGGGCTACGCCAAAGGAAGATGCGCAAGCACTTGGCAATTAGCACCTAACACTTAGTCCCGGTACAGTGTTGGCAGGCTAAGAGCTAAGAGCTAAGAGCTGTTCTTATGGACATCGCGGATTGGCGCAAGCGGATTGATGAGCTGGATCGCAAGCTGGTCGAGCTGCTGAACCAGCGCGCGCAGTGCGCCGTCGAGATCGGCCGGCTGAAGCGCAACACCAACCTGCCGGTCTACGAGCCCGACCGCGAAAGGATCATCCTCGAGAACGTCTGTCGTTTGAACCGGGGGCCGCTCTCGGACGCCGACCTGAAGGGGGTGTACGAGCGCCTGATCGACGTGATGCGCACCATCCAGAAGCTCGACATGCAGCCGCAGGCGAAGGCGGCGGGCGAGGGGACGGAGTTTGATGTGGAGGTGAATGACTAGCTTCTAGCTGCTAGCCGCTAGCTCCTAGCTTTTGTTTTGAGGGACGATCACATCGGCCAGCAGCTAGTAGCTAGGAGCTAGTAGCTAGCAGCTAAACCATGATTGTCGCAATGCAGGAACGAGCCAGCGAAGAGCAGATCCAGGCCGTGATTGAGCGGCTGGTGGAACTGGGCTTCGAAGTGCACCGCAGCACGGGCAAGCTGCAGACCGTGCTGGGCGCGGTCGGCGCGCGCGTGGACTTCGATATCCGCGATGTCGAGGTCATGGATGGCGTCAAGGAAGTCCACCGCATCAGCTCGCCCTACAAGCTGGTGGCGCGCAGTTTCCGCCCCGAGGGCACAACGGTCAAGCTGCGCCACGCGGTCTCCATCGGCGGAGAGGACGTGGTGGTGATGGCCGGCCCCTGTTCCGTCGAATCGCGCGAGCAACTGTTTACGATAGCTGAGATCGTCTCCAAAGCCGGCGCCCGCGTGCTGCGCGGCGGCGCCTTCAAGCCGCGCACCTCGCCATACTCGTTCCAGGGCCTGGGAGAAGATGGACTCAAGCTGCTGAAGGAAGCCGGCGAAAAGTTCGGGCTGCTGGTCATCAGCGAGGTGATGGAGATTTCGCAGATCCCGCTCATGGAGCCCTACGTGGACATCTACCAGGTAGGCGCGCGCAACATGCAGAACTTCAACCTGCTGCGCGAGCTGGGCAAGGTGCGCAAGCCGGTGATGCTGAAGCGCGGCATCGCCGCCACCATCGAAGAGATGCTGCTCTCGGCGGAATACATGATGGCGGGCGGTAACTACGAGCTGATCCTGTGCGAGCGCGGCATCCGCACCTTCGAGACCTACACCCGCAACACCCTGGACATCTCCGCCATCCCCATCGTGCACAAGCTGTCGCACCTGCCCATCACCGCCGACCCCTCGCACGGGACCGGACGGCGGGACAAAGTTTCGCCCATGGCGCGCGCGGCGGTGGCGGCGGGCGCCGACGCCGTCATCGTCGAGGTGCACCACCAGCCGGACAAGGCGTTGTCGGATGGCGCGCAGTCGCTCTTCCCCGAGCAGTTCAGCAAGCTCATGGACGAGCTGCGAATGATCGCGCCGGCGGTGGGACGCAAGATCGCTTAATTCATTTCACCGCCGAGACGCCGAGATCGCCGAGAAAACAAGAATGAATTACTATCTCGGCGTTCTCGGCGTCTCGGCGGTTAATACAAATGTTAATCCAGCAGATCACGATCGTCGGCACCGGGCTGATCGGCGGCTCGTTCGCCCTGGCTCTGAAGAAGCGCGGATTCGCCGGGCGCATCGTTGGCTGCGACCGCGAACCGGTGCTGGCGCGCGCCCAAGCGGCCGGCGCTATCGATGAGGGCGTGTCCGATCCGTTGCAGGCGGCGCGTGGCAGCCAGGTTGTACTGCTTGCCACTCCGGTCGGCGCCATCCTCGATCTTATCGAGCGCATCGGCCCGACGCTCGCCGAAGGCACGCTGCTGACGGACGTCGGCAGCACCAAAAGCGAGATCGCCGCGCGTGCACAGGCCGTCTTCGGGGCAAACGCTGCCACGCGATTTTTGCCCGGCCATCCCATGGCGGGCAAAGAGCACAGCGGCATCGAGCAGGCCGAGGCTGATCTCTTCGAAAACGCGGTCTGGCTGGTCACGCCGCTGCCCGTGCAGGACGTCGAAGCCGGTCTGAGCGGCGAATTCCTCGAGCTGCTGCGCGGCATCGGCGCACGCGTGGTCGCGCTGGATCTTGCGCGGCACGACCGGCTCTGCGCTTGGATCAGCCATCTGCCGCAGATGCTGGCGACGGCGCTGGCCGCGACCGTCGTGGACGAACTGGGCGACGATCCCGAACTGCTGGCCATCGGCGGACGCGCCCTGCGCGAGATGACCCGCATCGCCTCCAGTCCTTATTCCATGTGGCGCGACATCGCTCTCACCAACACCAGGCACATCGAAGAGGCGCTGGCGCGGCTGGAGCAGCGGCTGGCGCACCTCCGCGAAAACCTGCGCACGCCCGAGTTGAAGGCGGAGTTCGAGCGCGGAAACAAATTCCGCGACCGCGATACCGAGGCACCGAGCAAGTAAAGCTCAAGTTTGCTCTCCACCGGTTCCCATAAGTACAATCGGCGGTTGCCGCGGCCCTTGCCGGCCGCGCTATTCATGTCGTCGAGGCGGAGATCATGAATAAGGTCGTAGCCAACGCGGAGGAGGCCATCCGCGACGTGCAGGATGGCGCCGTGATCATGTTTGGCGGCTTCGGGCTGAGCGGCATCCCAGAGAACCTGATCGCAGCCCTGGCGCGCAAGGGCGTGAAGAACCTGACCACCATTTCCAACAACGTCGGCGTGGACGAGTTCGGGCTGGGCGCGCTGATTCGCAACGGGCAAGTGCGCAAGCACATCGGCAGCTACGTCGGCGAGAACAAAGCCTTCGAGCAGATGGTGATCGCCGGCACCGTGGATCTGGAGCTGAACCCGCAGGGGACGCTGGCCGAGCGCATCCGTGCCGCCGGCGCGGGCATCCCTGCGTTCTACACCCCGACCGGCTTCGGTACGCCCGTCGCCGAAGGCAAAGAAACCCGCGAGTTCGACGGCCGCTGGTACGTGATGGAGCGCGCGCTCAAGGCCGACTTCGCCTTCGTCAAGGCCTGGAAGGGCGACAAGTGGGGCAATCTGGTGTTCCGCAAGACGGCGCGCAACTTCAATCCCATGATGGCCACGGCCGCGACGGTCACAATCGCCGAGGTCGAACACCTGGTCAACGTGGGCGACGTTCCGCCCGACCTGGTGCACGTGCCCAGCGTGTACGTGAAGCGCATCTTCCAGGGCACCAATTACGAGAAGCGCATCGAGAAGCGCACGGTGAGGCAGGCGACGGCCTAGATGCCGGCGCCCGACAGCACCGTCGAAGAGGTCAGGACCAGCGTGCTGCGCTACCTGCGGATGTACGAGGAAGGGCAGCTCACGCTGCGCGATCTGGCGGCGGAGCTGGCGGTCATGGGCGGGGCTTACGAGCACGCGATGGGCGGTATCCCCGATCCATACGGGGCGCTGCTGGCAAGCACATCGCGGTTCCTGCGGCACAACGGTTCGTTTGAAGAGCTAGAGCAGGCAGTGACGGAGTTCCGCCGCGCAGAAGCCAAGTGGGAATGACAACCGCCGAGGACGCAGAGATCGTCTAGAGGTTCTGTCGAGAAACGAGAAACTAAAAACGAGAAACCTCCATGGTCACAACACCTTCGAAGGTCGGAAAAGAGCTGCTGCGGGAGCGCATCGCGCGGCGTATCGCGCAAGAACTGCGTGACGGCTACTACGTCAACCTGGGTATCGGCATGCCCACGCTGGTCGCCAACTATGTGCCCAAGGGTATGGACGTGGTGTTGCAAAGCGAGAACGGCATGCTGGGCATCGGACCGTATCCCTTGGCCGGCGAGGAAGATCCGGACCTGATCAACGCCGGCAAAGAGACCATCACCGAGATCGCAGGCACAGCCTACTTTTCCAGCGCCGATTCCTTCGCCATGATCCGCGGCGGGCATGTGGATCTGAGCGTGCTCGGCGCCATGGAGGTGGACGAGCACGGCAACCTGGCGAACTGGATGATCCCCGGCCAGGTGGTCAAGGGCATGGGCGGTGCCATGGACCTGGTGGCGGGGGCGCGCCGCGTCATCATTGCGATGGAGCACACCGCCAAGGGCCAGCCCAAGATTCTCAAGAAATGCCGGCTGCCGCTCACCGGCGTGAAGGTGGTGAACACCATCGTGACTGAGATGGCCTTCATCAGGGTGACCCCGGCGGGCCTGGTGCTGGAGGAAGTTGCGCCCGGCCTGACCGCGGATGATGTGCAGGCTGCCACCGAGCCCACGCTGATTATCAGCCCAAATCTGAAGGCGATGGAATTCTAGACGCGGTGCGGGCCGGCCAGCACCCGCGCCGGCAGCGTCACCACGGCCCAGAGCAGCTTGAGAACTCCCTCGACTGCGATCCCCACGATGCGGAAGGGCAGCAGCAGCAGCCACACCAGCGGGTAGAGGACCAGCGCCAGCAGCGCCAATGGCCAGCAGATCACGAACAGGATGACCCAGAGAAGGAATGTAAGCATAAAGCCTCCCGCTGATAGTTGATACGAAGAAATGAGCGGTGAAGTTCTGGAGTAGTTTGAGAGTGATGTAACCAGGCTTTGAAGGGGCACGGCTTTCAGCCGTGCCGCTCATGCCCCAAAGATGAACGGGCCTTTAGGCCCTGAGGTCGTCCCTCAGCGGCTAAAGCCAGTTCTTGCCTACCCCGTTACGGCACGCCTGAAAGGCGTGCCCCTTCAAAGAACCCGTGTACGTTCATCGCGAAACCTCTTTACACCGTCACCGCGGATTCCGCCAGCCGCTTGAGCGACTCGGCGTAGGGCGCACGCGCGATGCCGCGCTCGGTGATGATGGCGGTGACATAGCGGGCGGGCGTGACGTCGAAGGCAGGGTTCTCGACCTTCACCCCTTCAGGAGCGATGCGGGTTGCGCCGATGTGCGTCATCTCGCGAGGCGAGCGCTGCTCGATGGGGATGTGCTCGCCGTCAGGACACTCCATGTCCACGCTCGACCAGGGCGCGGCCACGTAGAGCGGGATGCCGTGCTCCTTGGCCAGCACCGCCACCGTGTAGGTGCCGATCTTGTTGGCGACATCGCCGTTGGCCGCCACGCGGTCGGCGCCCACCACCGCCGCCTGGATCTTGCCCTGCAGCATCATCGCGCCCGCCATGTTGTCGGAGATGACCGTGGTCGGGATGCCGTCCTTCATCAGCTCCCAGGCGGTGAGCCGTGAGCCCTGCAGGAACGGCCGCGTCTCGTCGGCATAGACCGTGAGCTTCTTGCCGGACTCGACTGCCGCCCGGATCACGCCCAGAGCCGTGCCGTAACCGCCGGCGGTGGCCAGCGCGCCGGCGTTGCAGTGCGTCAGCACCGCACCCGAGGAGGGCAGCAGCGTGGCCCCATGCTTCGAGATGGCTTCATTCACCGCCAGGTCTTCCACGAATATGCGCTGCGCCTCGGCGATCAGCTCCTGCCGAATGCGCTCGACCGGCATTTCCGAGCACTGCTCGAACTTCTCGCGCATGCGGCGGATGGCCCAGAAGAGGTTCACGGCCGTGGGCCGCGTCTCCGCCATCTCCTCGCAGATGTGGTCGAACTCGCGGCGCAGTTCGGCGACGTGGCCGGCGTCGGCGTCACGCGCGCCCAGGGCGATGCCCATCGCGGCCGCAATGCCGATGGCGGGCGCGCCGCGCACGATCATCTTCTTGATCGCTTCGGCCACGTCCTCCCAGGTCTGGCAGGTGACGTACACCTCTTCGGTCGGGAGCTTGGTCTGGTCCAGCAGACGGATGCCCGCGTCGGTCCATTCGATGGTCTTGATCATGGGTCCCTTCGCTGCGCTCAGGGCAGGCCAAAAGCGGTCGTTGGCCAGAACGTCCAGCGGAAATTCACAAATTCACAAATCAGAAATTATCAGAAATCACAGATTGCCAGTGCCCTGCTGCAATTGCCGCAAGTGTTCGGCGCGGACCTCGCTGGCCTTGAAGATGGCGGCAAAGGACGCCGGGTGCGCCACCCGCTCGATGTTGGCGCGACCGCCGGCTTCCTCGCGCTCTACCAGGCACAGCACCCCGACCACCTTCATGCCGGCGGCGCGCGCGGCTTCGATGGCGCCGATGGTCGAGCTGCCGGTGGTGCAGACGTCGTCCACGATCACCACCGACGCTCCCGGCTCGCAGAAACCTTCGATGCGCTGCCCCGTGCCGTGGACCTTCTCCCCTTTGCGCACCAGAAAACCGTTGACGCGCCAAGCTGGCAGGTCCGGCTGCACCGGGCTGGAGCGCACCTGCATCTGCTGCGCGCTGAGCACGGCGGCCGCCACGACGATGGGATCGGCGCCCAGGGTCATGCCGCCGATGGCCTGGGGATTCCAGCCATAGGCGCGGATGGCGTCCAGCATCACCCGTCCGGTGAGCCGGGCGCCTTCCGCATCGAGCGTGGTGGTGCGGCAGTCGATGTAGTAGTCGCTCGTCCCGCCGGAGGACAGCTTGAACTGCCCCAGCCGGAAGGACTTTTCCGCGAGGATCTCGAGCAGGCGCTGGCGGGAGGTGATCATCTCTCCATGGGTTATAACACAGGTGCTTGAGTACCAAGTACCGAGTACCGAGTACCAAGTACCGAGTACCGAGTACCAAGTACCGAGTACCGAGTACCGAGTACCGAGTACCAAGTACCAAGTACCAAGTACCGAGTACCGAGTACCGAGTACCGAGTACCAAGTACCGAGTACTTCCCCTCTTACTGCTGCAGCATCCGCTCCATGTGCCGGAAACGGTCAGTGGCGATGTAGAGCATGGCGAACAGCATGAAGTTGTAGCCGACGTGCATCAGGAAGCCGGGCGCCACATTGCGGGTGACCACACGCACCACGGTGAATACCAGGCCCACCATGAACAGGATCAGCAGCGGGGCCCAGGCGCTGGCGAGCTGGGAGGCGTGCACCAGCGCAAAGCCGAAAGCGGTGAGCACCACGCCGATAGCGATGCCCAAGCGCCGGGCCAGCACCGGATATAAGAATCCGCGGAAGAAGAGCTCCTCCACCAGCGGCGCCATGCTGACGCCGAACAGCGACATGATGTAGGCGGCGCTGCGGTTCTGGAAGTAACGGTCGATGGGCAGGGTCTTGGGGATGGGCAGCAGCACGGAGACGAGTTGCACCACGACCGCCAGCGCCATGCCGCCCAGCAGGTAAGCCAGCCAGCGATGTTCGCGGGGCCAGTGCCAGCGCACGGCTTCAGCGAAGCGGCGGTGGTAATGGCGCACTACCAGCTCACGCATGAACAGCAGCACGGCCATGTAGGAGAGGAGCTGCGCCAGCAGCATCACTCTCAGCATCGCCGGCGAGGCCGCCGGCACGCGGTGGTGCGTGGCCATGAGCGCCACCCCGATCAGCGTCCCGAAGATAAAGATCCCCAGGATGGCGACCACCAGAATCATCACCACGTCCCAGCCGCTCCAGACGGGATCGCGCGGCGGCGGAGCCGGCGGCATCTCCAGCGGCGGCTGAGCTTCGGGGAGCGGGCTGTCGGTGGTGGACAAGGTCGGCGCCAGCAGAGAATTTGTAACTGGTAATTGGTAATTTGTAAATTGGTGAAGGCCAATTCCACTGCCGTTGTGTTCTAGAATCACGCTCATGGCGCTGCGTGCCGTTGAGGAGTACGGGTTTGCGGCCTTTCCCGAGGTGGTGTTGCCGGGTGAAGCGAAGCGGCTGATTGATGACCTTACCCAATCGGCGCTGCGGCGAAGCAAGGCTGGCGTGCGTCACGCTCTGAGCCACCCAGCCGTTGCCGCCCTGGCTCGGGACCCACGATTACTTCAGATAGCACAAGAAGTCTTAGGCGGTAAGGCGCTGCCCTTCCGAGCAACGCTGTTCGACAAGTCGCACAACGCCAATTGGCTTGTGGTGTGGCATCAGGACACTGCCTTGCCGATTCGGGAGCGGCGCGACACCCCAGGCTGGGGGCCTTGGTCGGTAAAGGATGGAGTGGTCTATGCGCACGCTTCCGCGAGTGCTCTTGGCCAAGTTCTAGCACTGCGCGTTTCACCTCGACGACTCGACCGAATACAACGGGCCGTTGAGGGTCCTGCCAGCAACTCACAGGCAGGGCGTATTAAGCGACGATGCTATACACGAGCTTGCAGCCCGGATAGCACCCGTCGACTGCCTTGTCCCGCAAGGTGGCGTCCTGGCGATGAGGCCACTTCTTGTTCACTCGTCGTCAAAGTCGCAGGCGGAAACGCCGAGACGCGTCCTGCATATCGAATACGCTGCGTCCATGATGGTGACGACGAGTCTTGAACTCGCCATCGCTTGAGTTCCATCAAATGGGCGAGCGAAGGCTTTTCGGAAACTGACCCCTACCGGCGGATGCGCTCAGACCACGGTCGCGGGCTCCCTTCGGTGCGCGCCATTGGCGAAGTACTCGGCCAGGGCCTGTCCAGTGTAGGACTTCCGGCAGCGCATCACCTGCTCGGGCGTGCCCTGGGCGACGATGCGTCCGCCCTCCTCGCCGCCTTCCGGGCCCAGGTCGAGGATCCAGTCGGCGTTGCGGATCACGTCCAGGTTGTGCTCGATGATGATCACCGTGTTGCCCAAATCGGTGAGCCGGTGGAGCACGTCCAGCAGCTTCTTGACGTCGTCGAAGTGCAGTCCGGTGGTGGGCTCGTCCAGCAGGTAAAGCGTGCGCCCGGTCTGCCGCTTGGAGAGTTCGCGTGCCAGCTTGATGCGCTGGGCCTCGCCGCCGGAGAGCGTGGTGGACGACTGCCCGAGCTGGATGTAACCCAGGCCCACGTCCACCAGCGTCTGCAGCTTCTGCCGCACCTGCGGGATGTTCTCCAGCGCGGGCAGCGCGTCGGCGACGGGCGTCTCCAGCAGGTCAGCGATGGAATAGCCCTTGAACTTCACCGCCAGGGTCTCGTGGTTGTAGCGCTTGCCGCCGCAGATGTCGCAGAGCACGTACACGTCGGGCAGGAAGTTCATCTCGATGCGCTTCTGGCCTTCGCCCTGGCAGGCCTCGCAGCGCCCGCCGGGGACGTTGAACGAGAAGCGCCCTGCCTTGTACCCGCGCTCGCGCGACTCCGGCAGCATGGCATAGAGTTCGCGGATCTGGGTGAACACCCCGGTGTAGGTGGCCGGGTTGGAGCGCGGGGTGCGCCCGATGGGCGATTGGTCGATGCGGATCACCTTGTCGATGAGCTCGGCGCCGGTGATGGACTTGTGCTCGCCGGGTTCTTCGCGCGAGCGATAGAGCTGGCGGGCTAGCGCGCGATACAGAATGTCATTCACCAGCGTGGATTTCCCCGAGCCCGAGACGCCGGTCACGACGGTCATCACCCCCAGCGGGAAGCCGGCGTCAATGTTCTTCAGGTTGTTCTGGCGCGCGCCCGCGACGGCCAGGGCGTGCCCGTTGGGCTTGCGGCGCTGGGCGCGCATTGCGATCTGCATCTCGCCGGACATGTACCTGCCGGTGAGCGACTCGGGAGCGTGCACGATCTCATCCGGACTGCCCGAGGCGACCACGGCGCCGCCATGGCGTCCCGCGCCCGGCCCCAGGTCGATGACGTAGTCGGCGCGGCGGATGGTCTCCTCGTCGTGTTCGACCACCAGCACGGTGTTGCCCAGGTCGCGCAGGGCTTCGAGCGCGGCCAGCAGGCGGTTGTTGTCGCGATGATGCAAGCCGATCGAGGGCTCATCGAGCACGTAGAGCACGCCGCGCAGCCGCGAGCCGATCTGAGTGGCGAGACGGATGCGCTGTCCTTCACCGCCGGAGAGCGTGGCCGCGGAGCGGTCGAGCGAGATGTAGCCCAGGCCCACCGCATTCAGGAACTGCAAACGCTCGATGATCTCGCGCAGGATGCGCCCGGCGATCTGCTGCTCGCGCTGGCCCAGGCGGATGGCGCCCGCCGCGTCGATGGCGCGCGATACCGGCAACGCGGTGAATTCCGCGATCGACCGGCCGCTGACTTTCACCGCCAGGCTCTCCGGGCGGAGGCGCTGGCCGTGGCACGCCGAGCACTCCGTCGCCGACATGTACTCCAGCAGCCACTCGCGATAACTCTCCGAAGAAGACTCTTCCAGGTTCTGCTTGAGGAAGGCAAGCACGCCTTGCCATCCGGCTCGCCTCGGCTCGCCCTTGTCCGGCCCGTAGAGGATCAGGTTCTGCGTTTTCGCGGGCAGCTTTTCGAAGGGTGTGCGCAGATCGAAACCGTAAGCCTCAGCCGCGATGTCCAGCATGCGTTGCAGGTAGGTCGAGCCGGAGCCGGGCCCCAGTCCGCCCTCCAGCAGCGGTTTGGACCAGTCCACGATCAGCTTGGCGGGATCGAAGTCGAAGCGGCTGCCCAGCCCGTGGCACTCCGGGCAGGCGCCGTACACGCTGTTGAAAGAGAATGAACGCGGCTCCAGCGTGGGCACGTTGATGCCACACTCGGTGCAGGCCATCTTCTCCGAGTAGAGGCGCTCCTCGCCCTCCACCACCGCCACTTGCACCAGCCCTCCGGCGAGCTTCATGGCGGTGGCCACCGAATTCTCCAGCCGGCGCTCGATTCCTGGTTTGACCAGCAGCCGGTCCACCACCACTTCGATGGTGTGGTTCTTGCGCCTGTCGAGCTTTATGTCCTCCTCCATGCTGCGCAGTTCGCCGTCGACGCGCGCGCGCACGAACCCTTGCTGGACGAGCTTCTCCATCTCCTTCTTGAACTCGCCTTTGCGCCCGCGCACGATGGGGGCGAGGATCATCACCCGGTCTTCCGGCTTCAGCGACATCACCCGCTGCACGATCTGCTCGGCCGATTGCCGCGTGATCTCCCGCCCGCAGTTGGGGCAATGCGGCGTGCCGATGGAGGAGTAGAGCAGTCGCAGATAGTCGTAGATCTCGGTGATGGTCCCCACGGTGGAACGCGGGCTGCGCGAGGTGGTCCTCTGTTCGATGGAGATGGCAGGGCTGAGACCGTCGATGGAATCCACGTCCGGGCGCTCCATCTGGTCGAGGAACTGCCGGGCATAGGCGGAGAGCGTCTCCACGTAGCGGCGCTGACCTTCGGCGTAAATGGTGTCAAAGGCCAGGGATGACTTGCCCGACCCGCTCAGGCCGGTGATCACGGTCAGGGTATTGCGGGGGATCTCCACGTGGATGTTCTTGAGATTGTGCTGACGCGCCCCATGGACGGTGATCTTATTGATGGCCATCGAAGAATGACTGCCTTGCCCTCGCCCAAAACCTCGGGCAGTCTCCCTGGAGGCTTCAGCAGCGGCAGGACACAGCGCTACTCCGTATCTTAGTTGTTAATCTCGCGAGGCGTCAATGCAGGGTAAAGTGTGCGGTCCGATGACCGAGCACTGTTGCAAGATGTTGCAGGCGGCGGTGGAGGGCGAGGCGGTCCTCCACGCGCCCAAGCACCAGATGCAGGGACGGATCCTCAACGAGGTGGATTCCGACTACGCCGTGCGTTCGCCCGACGACCGGCCCAACCTGTATCCGATCAACTATTGCCCGTTCTGTGGGAGAGCGATCTCCAGGACGGTCTGGAACGCGGAGAAGAAGAAGTGATGAGGCAGATCCCTCGCTGCGCTCGGGATTTCGGCAGCGGGCTCCCGCTTGCACCCCAGTACGCGCAAAAGCGGCGCCTCCTGGGGACCCCGCTGCGCTCACGCCCGCTAAACGCCTCAATTTGGAATATGGAGAAGAAGAAGTGAACGCCGCCGCCGCGATGCGCCCGAAAGTGCTGCGGCTGAGGGCCATTGGCCGACCGGCATCTTCAGCCGGAGGCGGGCGGCAAGTTAAAGTGGTGGCACGACATCCGAGTCGTGGCGGAGCAGCATCTCAGGAAGGACGGGCCCAAGGTGAGAACGATCCTGGTATCATCCACGCTTTTTCTAACGGTGGTTTCTTCGGTTTGCCTGGGAGTTGTTTCCGCCTACGCTGCCATCCGGGGCATCCTCCACACCTTCGCCCATCATCCCCGGCAGGTAGAAGAGCCGGCACCGGCGCCGGCACTCATCGCCCAGGAAGCCACGGTCCAGCAGGGCTGAGGCGCCCGCCCGGCTGCGATTCGGGAAACGAATTTCTGATTAGCGCTGCGGCTCGTTCTGCTGCGGATTGCCCTGCTGTTGCATCCTGCGGAGCTGTTCCAACAACTGCTCCGGAGTCTTGACCTGCTGGCCTCCCTCGCCGAAGGCGGGTGGTTGTCCGCCCACCTGATCCGGCGGCTGCTGCGGCATAAACGGCCGCCGCCCCGGCGGAGCTTGCTGGGCTGGCTGGGCCGGCGGAGTCTCGAGCTGGGGTGGGAATTGGTCTTCCTCGGCTTCATCATCCGCCTCTACCTGCGGAGGCATGGCGGCACGCACAGGCGGATGCTGAGCCATGGCCGCTCCCGCGCTGGGCGAGGACTGGTTCGGGGTCAGGATGATGCTGCGCACCCCATTGGGATCGACATCCGACCCCACCAGGATGTAATCGAACCGCGGACCACTTAGCAGGTCGGAAAGCACCGCGCGCGGCGTTCCCGGACCGATGCGCGCGGCCACCCGTTCGCCCATCAGGTGGGGGGGCGCATCCACAGTGGCGCCGGTGCGCATCGACACAGAATGCAGGATATCGGAGAGCGTGGAGTTGGTGGCGACGATGGTCAGCAAGCCGTTCTGGTAGGTCACCTGCGGTGGCACCGGAGGCATCTGCTCGGGAGTCAGCGGCGCAGGCGGCAGCGTCTCCGGCGCCGCCACCGGAGACGGCTTGGATGCGGCGCGCTTGCGTCCCGGAAACTGGGCTATCTTGCGCACCGGCGGCGTTGCCGAAGCCCCCGGCGCCTGGGCCGCCCGCGTCGTCTGCGCCGTCGCGGAACACGCCAGCAGAAAGAGCAGCGAGGCTGCGATTGCGGCGGCTTGGCGCCAGAAAAGGGTCATTCCACTTACACCAGCGGAAACCCGCTGTGTACCTTGATTGTAACCCATCGGCCCCAGCCCTGGGCTACACTGAAGGACAATACTGACATCGGAAGTCAACCCTCCGGCATCCATTTACAATAGCTTCAGATTGGCGAGAAGCCATGTGCCGCAATCCCAAACCCCTGGCGCTGCTGGTGTTGCTGCTAGGTCTGGCATTACCCCGGGCCGTAGCCGAAACCTGCTCGTCCGCCTCCGAGATGGATGAGCCTGCGCGCTCGGCCCTGGAGCGCACCGCCCGCCAGTTCTTCGACTACGCCGCAAAGGGAGATGTGTTCGACCTGAAACAGTCGGCCATCGCCAGCCTGGCCTCCAATTTCGGCAATATCGAGGGGGTGGTGGTCGATCAGAGGTCCACCTACGCTGGGGCCGAGCCGACGGTGCGTGTTTCCTATCTGCTGGAGGCTCCCGGGGCCGCCCCCATCGCGCGAGCCGAGTTCTTGTGCGGCGTGTGGGCGACGCCGGGCTGGGCCAGTTTCGTCATCAACAATCTGCCGCCCGGCCGCTACGGTGTGGTGATTCAGGACGTCAGCACCCCCAAGGGAAAGTACGCGCTCACCATGGTGCTGAAGCAGGAGGGCGGGACGTGGAAGCTGGCGGGCTATTACAGCAAGCCGGCGGAGATCGGCGGCCACGACGGCCAATGGTTCCTGACCAAGGCGCGGGAGTACAAGGCCAAGGGCGCCAGCCACAACGCCTGGTTCTACTACCTGACGGCCTGGGACCTGATGGCGCCGGTGGACTTCATGGGCACTCGTGCGCTGGACAAGCTCAGCGACGAGATGGAGAGCCTGCGCCCCTCCGACCTGCCCACCAGCGATCATCCGCTGGCGCTCGGGGCCGGCGGCGGCCGCAGCTACCAGGTGATCTACATCTCCGCCCTGCCCGCGGGGAATGACCTGAACCTGCTGGTGAAATACCGCATGCCCGACGTCTCCAACACCCAGCAGACGTTCGCGGACAACACGGCGGTGATCCGCGCCATCGTCGGCCGCTATCCCGAGTTCCGCGACGCCTTCGCCGGAGTGGTGGCGCGGGCGACTGAGCCTTCCGGACGGGATTACGGCACGCTGCTGGCGATGAAAGACGTGAAGTAACGCTTCAGGTTTCACGTTTCAGGTTCAGGCAGCCGCGCCGAAAATATCGCTCTCCCAAAATTGTCATCCCGAGCGAGTCGAGGGATCTTGGGTTTGATTCTCGTCAACCAAGAACCAAGATCCTTCGCTCGCCCTCCCTTCGCAAGCTCAGGCCGGGCGTCGCTCAGGATGACAATCAATCCGAGCCCTGTACGGCACGCCTGAAAGGCGTGCCCCTTCAAAGAACCTGTGTACATCAATTGTGAAGCCCTGTTCCCTAAACTCTTTGTGGCCTCGAGCGTCTAATAGCATCAGATGGGCAGGCCGCGCCGAGACTGAAACCTTCACCATTACCGTCACGTATCGAACTTCTGGGGGTTTTCATGTTGAGTGTGATGATCGAGAACTCGGGAAACGTAGCCGTCTTGCGTTGCTCAGGCAGGATCGTTGCGGGAGAAGAGGCTTGGACTCTGTATAACACCGTCATTTCCCTAAAGAACAAGCGTGTTGTGGTGCTTGACCTTACAAGGGTGAGCAGGGTGGATGCTCGCGGTTTGGGCGTTTTGATGTTTCTGAAGCAATGGGCTCGCGGTGCCAGCGTGAAACTGCAACTCATCCCCTCGAAGCCTGTGCAGGAGCTGCTTGACCTGACGGGTTTGCATTCTTTGTTTGACATTCGTTCATCCGAGGGTGTTCAGCCAGCCTCGGACTTCTTGCTTGACTCGCGGGAGGACAGCACGACTGGGATCGCGGCTGACGACTGAGGAGCACCGCGTGGGGCGGGCGCCCTCGTCTGGGGTGGTCCCGCCAGGCGCGGTCGCATCGCGCCTTTTCTTGGAGGGGCGCGGCTTCAGCAACTCCCCTGGCAGACTCAGTGCACGAAGATCCCCGTCGCGGCCACGATCACGCCTAGCGCCGCGAACACCATCCCCATCACCCAATAGCCGCGGTTAGTGGTCAGAAGGGTGATGGATGTCACCACCAGCGCAATCTCCAGAAACACTTCGCCTATGTTGAAGCGGTTGGCCTTGCGGCCGGCCACTACAACTTCCTCCTCAAGCTTACGTGCCTCCTTCTCGATCTCTTTCTGATCGTCGTGATAGCGCTCGGCCTGGCGCGTGAACCTCTCCCGGGCTTGTTCCGCTCTGGCCTCGTCCTTGGCCGCGAGGGCGGTCATCAGCTCGGCGAAAGCCTCATAGTTGTGGCGGCGGACACCTTTGGCCTGGTAGTACGCCCACTGGTCGTTGGCCTTGGCTTGCGCAATCACCTGCTCGATGTGGGTGCGGTGTCCCAGAAGCGTCACGGTGGCCACCAGCACCGCCATCACCGCCATGGTCAGGCTGACGGGCTTCAGGCTGGGTTCGCGCCGGGCCTCCTCGGCACGCTCTTGCATCTCGTGGATATCGCCTTCGGGCATGGGGGAAAGGATACCAGAGCGCTCACGCCGCGTCGCCGGCCTCGGCCTTCTTGGCTTCCTTTAGCGCGGAGCGGGGTTCGACGAAGACGCACTCACGCGGCTTCTTGTCGAAGCGCAGTCCTTCATAGACGGGCGCACGCATCTTCAGGCCGCCGCCCTCGGTCTCATGTGTCCACTCGGTGAACTTGATCTCCGCCACCAGTTCGGGCTTCACCCAGTGCATGCCGCGCCCGGTCTGCACTCGGCCATGGAAGGGATTGCGGCTGGTCTTGAGTTTCTCGAGCCGCCGCCACAGATCAGCGTGCGACACCTCGGTGAAGCCGCTGCCGGCCTGCCCGACGTGGATCAGCCGGCCCTGGTCGTCATAGAGACCCAGGATCACGGACCCGAAGTGCTCGCGGCTGCCCTTGGGATCGGTGTAGCCGCCGATCACGCACTCCTGCCGCTGGGTGATCTTCATCTTCAGCCACTCGCGGCTGCGCTTCTGGATATAGCAACTGCGGCGGCGCTTGGCCACGATGCCTTCCAGCCCTTTCTCGGCGGCGGCGCGGAACATAGCTGTCCCCTGGCCGAGGTAGTGATCGGAGTAGCGCAGGATGTCGCTCGTGGCCACGATCCCGGCCAGCAGCTCTTTGCGCTTTTCCAGGTCCACTTGGAAGAGCGAGTAGCCGTCGAGGTAGAGCAGGTCGAAGGCGTAATAGAGGATGGGGATGGCAGGATTGCGGGTGCTGCGCTGGCCGGGCTCGCGGAAACCACTGCGCTGTTGCATAAGGCTGAACGAGGAGCGCCCCTGCTCGTCGAGCGCGACGATCTCGCCATCGAGAATGGCGGTGCGCGCCCGCACATGGTCCGCAAGGCCGCGTAGTTCCGGATACTCGCCCGTCAGGTCGTTCTGGTTGCGCGAGACCAGGCGGACCTTTCCGTCCTCGAGAAAGGCCACGGCGCGATAGCCGTCCCACTTGATCTCGAAGAGCCACTCGTCGTCGTCGAAGGGCTTGTCCACCAGCGTCGCCAGCATGGGGTGGATGACGGACGGCATCGGCTCCTGCACCGCACCAGCAGTTTTGCTGATAACCGCCGGGGCCGTTTTAACCACAGAGGACACAGAGGACACGGAGGAATTCTTTTTATTTTCTTTTACTCCAGACTTGCCTCGCGCCTCGGTTGCCCTCTTTGTTTTTTTCTTTGCCTCTGTGACCTCTGTGTCCTCTGGGGTTTGCTTTTTTCCCCGCACTTTCGCAAGCGTGTCGGCTAGCCAGGCGTTCTTGGTGGTCTTCGCTGCGGCGCGGCTGCTCTGCCACTTCGCCGAGCCCGCATCGGAGGCGATCTCCTCGAGCGAGCGCTGGGTCAGCACCGAATAATCATAATCGTCGATGTTGTAGCCGGGCACAACGTACTCGTCGTGGTGCTTGATGAGCAACCACTCCGTGCCCTTGCCGCCCGGACGCCGCGAACGCATGCGCGCCAGCACGAACCCACCCTTCAGCTTCTTCCCCTGGAGACGGAACTTGAGATCGCCCTTGGCCAGCATCTCCGAGGCGTTGCCCTCAGCTTCCCAGGTGCCGATGTCCCACACCATCACCGTACCGGCGCCGTAGTTGCCGGGCGGGATGATGCCTTCGAAATCGATATACGACACCGGATGATCTTCCACCTGCATGGCCAGGCGCTTGTCGGCGGGGTCGAGCGACGGTCCCTTGGGCACCGCCCACGACTTGAGTACGCCTTCCATCTCCAGGCGGAAGTCGTAGTGCAGGCGCGTCGCCCGGTGCTTCTGCACCACGAAGCGATGCCGCCCGCCGCGGCGGGCCGTCTCCACCTTCGGGGGAGGCTCGGGAGTCTGCTCGAAGCGTCGCTTGCGCCGGTATTCCTCAAGGGCCATGCGGGGTTAGATGAGCAAACCAAGCCGGCGGACAGAATTTGGCTGGGGCCCCTGCCGAGGGCGGCCGTCCCCAAGTAGCTGCTGGATTTTGCCCCGCCGCCGCAGTTTTTGCCCGATAATGAGCTACTTGGATTCCCTCCGGTGGAGGTCCGATGGGTTCGCGTATTTTGCGCCTGCTGATTCCGCCTTTTCTGCTTCTTGCCTGGGGAATTGCCCCCGCGGCCCAGAGCTCCGGCGGCTCGCAGAACTCCAATGATTCGTCCGGGCAGCAGCAGCCAGACCAGAAAAAGAAAGACAAGAAGGACAAAGGTTCGCAGGACGACCTCAATACCGAGGTGTTTTCCACGGCCGTAGCCAACAGCGTCCTGAACGATCTGCGTGACGGCCTCGAGAGCCACACCCAGCGGCTGATGCTCTCCGCCTTCGACGCCGACAAGATGGACGGCTACCTCCAGTTCGAGGACCAGATCGAAGCTTTCTTCAGCCGGTACGAATCCTTCCGCATGTACTTCCGCATCGTGCAGAGCGCCACCGAGGGCCCCAAGGGCATAGTGCTGGTGGATATCCAATTGGAGGAGATCCCGCGCGGCGCCACCGCGCCTCCCGTCCGCAAGAGCGGCCAGATCCGCTTCGAACTGGAACGCGGCCGCAAGGGATGGAAGATCGTGGACTTCAACCCGCGGAACTTCTTCTCCTGAGAACCTGTTCCCCGCATGAAACGCGACTATCCTGACCGGCCGATCGTGGGCGTGGGCGCGGTCATCGTCGAAAACGGCCGAGCGCTGCTTGTCCGACGCGGCACCGAGCCCCTGAAAGGCGAGTGGTCGATTCCCGGCGGAGTCGTCGAGCTGGGCGAGTCCCTGCGCCAGGCGGCCGTGCGTGAGGCCAAAGAAGAAACCGGGCTGGAGGTCGAGGCGGGGGAAGTGCTCGAGGTCGTGGACCGCATCATGCGCGACCCGGAGCGCAAGGTCCAATACCACTACGTGCTGGTGGACTTTCTGTGTCGACGGATCTCAGGGGAAGCGCAACCCGGTGCCGATGCCAGCGAGCTGCGCTGGATCACGGCTCGCGAACTGGAGGGCTTTCCCATTGCCGATTCTGCCGCCGCAGTGGTTCGCAAGGGGTTTCAACGGGCAGCGCAAAATCAAACGGCC
Source organism: uncultured Acidobacteriota bacterium (assembly GCA_963704285.1). Classification (GTDB taxonomy): domain Bacteria; phylum Acidobacteriota; class Terriglobia; order Terriglobales; family Acidobacteriaceae; genus JAHFUA01. The sequence goes on from OY969886.1 coordinate 1,314,612, forward strand.
CGCAGCTCATCTTGAGTCTGCGGGCCGCCGGTAGTCTGTTGGGATTGGCCTGAGGCGGTCACGCTATAACGGTGGCCCCTGAGCTCCCGAACGACCGGAAGTTGCGAGGAAGTTAGAGCGATTCGCCCTAAGCCTCAGCCACCTCACCTGGTCTACTATGACTGTCGGAATTGTTCACTGGACCACCTCCTTTCTGGTGTAGGCCCACACTAGTACATCTGGACCCCGAGGTCAAATTCAGCTTCCGTGAAAAAAATTGTTTCGTAGTGACGCCTTGGGCACCCGGGGCGTCTCGCCGAGGTTGCCTGGGCGGATGTTAACGAGGCTGATTCTCCCCGGGCTGGATGGGAGCAAGAACGCCTGTTCAGGGCAACTGGGGCGCGACTTTGCTCCTTTTTGGATTTGGCGGGTGCACGGGAGGGCTCGCCTCAGTAGTGCCACTATGGGGCGGCATCTTCACCCCATCCAGCGGAACGCCCCCGGCTGCGGCAGGCCGATGTGCCCCAGCACGCGGTTGGCAAACTCACGCGCCATGGCTTCCACGCTCTCCGGCTTGGTATAGAAGGCGGGGATCAACGGAAAGATAGTCGCGCCGGCATCGGCGGCCAGCGACATGTTGCGGATGTGGATCTTATTGAGCGGCGTCTCGCGCACGCACAGCACCAGCGGCCGGCGTTCCTTCAGACACACGTCGGCCGCGCGTTCGATCAGCTTGTTCGATATCCCGTTGGCGATGCGCGCCAGCGTCCCCATGCTGCACGGGATGACGATCATGGCATCTGCGGGATAGGAGCCACTGGCCACGTTGGCGCCGATGTCGTCGTTGTTCTGCTGCTGGATCTTGCCTGTCTTCTCGACCAGCAGTTGCTCCAGAAGTTTGCCCCGCCCAGTGATGCCAAGCTCTTCCGCCATGACTCGCAAGCCATTGTCGGAAGCGATGAAGTTGACGGTCTTGACGCGGCTATCTCGTTCCAGGGCCAGCAGAAACTCACGCGCAAACATCGCCCCGCTGGCGCCGGTGACGGCGACGGTGAGGTTCTCCGGACACCCCAGCGCGCCAAAACCGGGCGCGCCGGGGACCCCGCGTTCGGGGGCCGCTGGCCGTGCGTAATCTGGCATCTAAATGGGTGTGGGGGTACGCTCCCGGTAAACCCACAGAAGAATAGGGACCGGTCTCACCGAAGTCAAGGAAGGTTACCCTAACTTGCTGATGATGGGCCAGTTACGCGATCATGGGATCTTCGTCGGCAGCCCGCTCACGTCGCCGCAGTGCAGGCCAGTTGCACGCCCTCGCCAATCTGCAGCGCGAAATCCAGGCCACTGATCCCAACGGTCGCCGCAAGTACCTCAGAGACTTCAGCGAAGCCTTCCGCGATTACGAATCTCTCCTCAGCCTGGCGCAGGTCGAAGCCGAGTTGTGCCAGGCCGACGTGGTGCTGGTCGGCGATTACCACGCCCTGCCCACCTCGCAGCGCTTCGCTTCTCAGATCCTGGAGCGGCTGGCGAAATGCGGCCGGCCGGTGGTGCTGGGGGTGGAGACGGTCTTCGCACGCGACCAGCATATCCTCGACGAGTGGATGCGCGGCGAGATCGACGACGACGAACTGCGGGAGCGCATCCGCTTCGACCTGGACTGGGGATACGACTGGGAGCCCTTCCGCGAGTTGCTGGTCACTGCCCGCCGGCACGCGGTCGGGGTCTACGGCCTCGATTGCGTGCCTCGCGACGATCTTCGCAAGATCGCCAGACGCGACCGCCACGCCGCCCAGAAGATCGCCGAGATCTTTCGCCGCCATCCCAACGCCATCGTCGTGGTGCTGTTCGGCGAATCGCATCTCGCGCCCAACCACATTCCCGAAGTGCTGCGTGTCGCGCTGCCCGATGCGGGCGTGCTCACCTTGCTGCAGAACATCGACCATCTCTACTGGCGCGCCGCGGGGGAGAGCCGGGAGCACGTGGAAGCCGTGCAGGTGGACCGCGACGTGCTTTGCGTCTTCAACGCCACGCCGCTCGAGAAGTACGAGAGCTACCGCCAGTGCATCGAGCGCTGGCGGCAGGAACACGCTGCGCCCGACCTCGCGCCCACCTTCTACAACCTGGTGGACGCGCTGGCCCGCTTCCTGCACATCGACAAATACGCCACTCATAACGGCACCCAGCCGGTGTACCTCGTGGACCGCATGCCGGAGGTGTACAGCCGGCCGTCGGAAGAGGCCATGCGCAAGTTGCTTGAGCGCAGAGGCGCCGGCGGAGAGGAACTCAAGGAGATCCTCGCCCGTATGGAAAGCGGTGGGAGCTGCTACGTGCCGCGCATGAGTGCCATCTTCGTGCGCGAGTTCCAGATGGAGGGCGGAGCGGAGGAAGCCGCGCGCTTCGTGCACCATGCCTGCCGTCCGGCAGCCCCGGCGACCGACACGGCGGCAGCGGTCAGCGAACACGCAGAACGCGAAGAGCTGTTCTACACCCGGGTGGTCGAGCACGCACTCGGCTACTTCGGCTCGCGCCTGCTTTATCCGGCGCGCCCGGCGGCGCGCGAGTCTGACCTCTACGCCCTCTACGCGCAACGCGAGTGCATGGAGATGATCGACTTCCTCATGCTGCACAAGAATTTCGAATCGCACACCCGCCAGCGCTCGACGGTGCCTGAGCCGATCCGCCAGGGCGTCGGCTTCACCGGCGCGAGGTTCGCCTTCGCTACCGAGAAGCTGGGCTACATGCTGGGCAGCGAACTCTACGACGCTTACCTCGCCGGCCGCCTCTCCAAGCGCTACATCCGCTCTCTGTTCTTCCGCAAGCTCCATGGTTCCGCCGCCCGCAGCACCTACTTCCAGATCGTCCGCAAAGCGCGCGCCCCGCGACGCACGGTGCTGGCGTAACGGCAGTCCCGCTACTTGTTATAATCCGCGCTGCTAATGCCGCTGGCTTCGGGCACAAAACTCGGCCCGTACGAGATCCTGGGTGCTCTGGGCGCCGGCGGGATGGGAGAGGTGTATCGCGCCCGCGATTCGCGCCTGAACCGCCAAGTGGCGGTGAAAGTCCTGCCGAGTTCGTTCTCCTCCGACCCGGACCGCTTGCGGCGCTTCCAGCAGGAGGCCACCGCCGCCGCCGCGCTGAACGATCCCGGCATTCTTGCCGTCTACGACGTCGGCTCGCAGGACGGCACCCCGTACGTCGTGTCGGAGTTGCTTGAGGGCGAGACGCTGCGCGACCGCCTGCGCGGAGGCGCGCTGCCGCGACGCAAGGCGATCGAATATGCCGTGCAGATGGTGCGCGCTCTGGCCGCGGCCCACGAGAAGGGGATCGTCCACCGCGACCTGAAGCCGGAGAACATCTTCGTCACACGAGAAGGACGTATCAAGATCCTCGATTTCGGGCTGGCGAAGCTGGTGCGCCCGGAGGAGGCGGCCGCCTCCCACACCAGCGCGCCCACCGCCGCCGTGGACACCACTCCCGGACTGGTGATGGGGACGGTGGGTTACATGTCCCCGGAACAGGTACGCGGGCAGCCGGCCGACCCGCGCTCGGACATCTTTGCCTTCGGCGCCATTCTCTACGAAATGATCTCCGGCCGCCGCGCCTTCAAGGGCGAGACCCCGGCCGATACCATGAGCGCCATCCTGAAAGAAGATCCTCCGGAACTGGCCGAAGCCGGGCGGGAGATCTCCCCGGCGCTGGAGCGCATCGTCCGCCACTGCCTGGAGAAGAACCCGGAGGAACGCTTCCACTCCGCGCACGATGTCGCCTTCGCGCTGGAGAACGTCTCGCAGACCTCGCAAGGCAGCGGTGCGATCCAGGCCGCGCCGCAACCGCTGCGGCCAGCTCGGCTGAAGCCGCTGCTGTGGTCCTTGGCGGTGGTGCTGGCGGCGGTTGCCGGATTCTTCGCCGGCCACCGAGGGCAGAACAACTCGGCCCCGACGTTTCGCCGACTCACCTACGAACGCGGGATGATGCTTTCGGCGCGCTTCGCGCCAGACGGGCACACGGTGGTGTACGGCGCCAGTTGGGAAGCGAAGCCGGTGCGACTTTTCTCCACGGCTGCGGACTCGCCTCAACCTCGGCCGCTGGAGTTTGAGATCGCGGCTCTGTTGGGGATCTCACGGTCAGGGGAAATGGCACTCGCCTTGGGCGGGAAGGTCAGCAACCACCTGATGGTCCGCGGGGCTACGCTGGCCCGCGCGCCGCTGGCCGGCGGCGCTCCCAGAGAGATCCTGGAACAGGTGACGTCGGCAGATTGGGCGCCGGACGGCACTTTGGCTGTCGTCCACAACGTGGGCGGGCGCAGCCGCCTGGAGTATCCCATCGGCAAAGTGCTGTACGAGACCAGCGGCTGGATCAGCCACATCCGTTTTTCGGCGGCGGGGGACCGCATCGCCTTCATGCTCCACCCCTCCTGGCCGGATGACCGTGGGTTCGTGGCGCTGGTGGATCTAGCCGGCAACGCGAAAACCATCTCCCAGGAGTGGGAGGGCGAGGATGGGCTGGCATGGTCTCCCAAGGGAGATGAGATCTGGTTCACGGCCACGCCCGCCGGGGAACGGCGCATACTGTTTGCCATCACGCCCTCCGGACACTTGCGCACGGTCCTGCGGATACCCGGCAACCTCACGCTGCACGACATTGCCGCCGACGGCCGGATCCTGCTCACCTTCGACAGCGAACGCGTCGGCATGCGAGGCGCCCGGGAACGATCCGCTGAACGCGAACTGACCTGGCTGGGGTGGAGCATTCCGGAGGGGCTTTCGCCGGATTGCAAGTGGCTCTTGTTCTCCGAGCAGTCTGAGCCGGCGGGAGCCAATTATCTCGTCGCCATACGCACCCTGGAAGGTTCGGTTCCGGTGCGCCTGGGTGAAGGAAATGCCTACGGGTTCTCACCGGATGGAAAATGGGCAGCCGCGATCATGCCCGGGCAGGGACAGCGGGTCACGCTGTTGCCGACCGGCGCTGGACAGCCGCGAGATGTCACCATCTCCGGCCTGGAGCTGATTTCCAGCGCGCGTTTCTTTCCTGACGGAAAACGCTTGATCGTGATGGGGGCGGAGCACGGTCACGCCGTGCGCAGCTACGTTGTCGATATTGCCGGGGGCAAACCCACGCCGGTCACGCCCGATGGCGCCGGCTCGATCATTTTGTCCCCTGATGGGCAGTACCTGGCGGCCCGCGACGTTGCCGGCGCCATCAGCATTTACCCGCTGGACGGGAAAGCGGCGCGGACCATTCCGAGCACCAACGATATGTCCCCCCTGCAATGGAGCTCCGATGGACGGTTCCTGTTCGCGACCGTCCTGGATGAAGTGCCGGCTCGGGTATTCCGGATCGAGACTGCATCCGGCAAGCAAGAATTAGTGCGACGGTTGATGCCCAGCGATTCTGCCGGGGTGTACCGGTTGCTTCCCATCGAACTGAGTCCCGATGGCAAATGCTACGCGTACAGCTACGGACAGACTCTTTCCGATCTCTACGTGGTTGAGGGATTGCAGTGAGCGGCGGTCCTGAAGCCGAGTGCCTAGCTTGAAGCCTGAAGCCATCCGGGAATTGTTCCAGCAGGTGCGCCGGGGGAAGCTCACGCCCAACGCAGCCGTCGCCCGCCTGCGCCACCTGCCGTTCGAAGACCTGGATTTCGCCAAAGTGGACCATCACCGCGCGCTGCGCGCCGGCTTTCCGGAGGTGGTGCTGGCCGAGGGCAAGACCGCGAAGCAGGTGGCGTCGATCTTCGCGCGGCTGGCGCGGCACCAAGCCAGCGTTCTGGCCACGCGAGCAACCGAAGAACAATTCGCCGCCGTACGCCGCGTGGTGCGTAAAGCGGAGTATCGCGAGCTGGCGCGGGCCATCGTGCTCCAGCGAGACCGCACGAAATACGGCAAGGGCAGGATCGTCGTGGTCTCGGCGGGGACGGGCGATATCCCGGTGGCCGAGGAAGCGGTGGTCACGGCCGAAGTCATGGGCAACAACGTCGAGCACCTCTATGACGTTGGCGTGGCTGGCATCCATCGCCTGCTGGCGCACCGCAAGGTGCTGTTCGACGCGCGGGTGGTGGTGGTGTGCGCCGGCATGGAAGGCGCGCTGCCCAGCGTGGTGGGCGGCATGGTGCGCGTGCCGGTCATCGCCGTGCCCACCAGCGTCGGCTATGGCGCCGCATTCAAAGGTCTCGCGGCTCTGCTGGGCATGATGAACTCCTGCGCCTCCAACGTCAGCGTGGTGAACATCGATAACGGATTCGGCGCGGGCTATGTCGCCTCGCTGATCAACCGCCTGTGAAGCCTATCGTCCCAATCCCGGTGCTCGAGACCGAACGCCTGCGCTTGCGTCCCTTCACGCTCGACGACGAGGCGGCGGTGTTTGCGCTGGTTTCCGATCCCGAGGTCGCCCGCTTCGTGCGCTTCGAAGCGCATCGCACCCCCGCCGAAACGCGCGCGTTCCTCGAATTGGTTCAGCAGTATTATCGCCGTGGCGAGCCGTTTGCCTGGGCCATCCTGCGGCGTGAGGACGACCGGCTGATCGGCAGTTGCGGCTTCGTCAGCCAGGCCGGCGAGCGTCGCTCGGCCGAAATCGGTTACTGGCTAGGTCAGCCGTTCTGGGGACAAGGCTATGCCGTCGAGGCGGCGCGGGCGCTGGTGCGCTTCGGTTTCGAGCAGATGGGTCTGGAGCGGGTCGAAGCCAAGTGTTTCGTCGAGAACTCCGCCGGCCAGCGCGTGATCGAAAAGCTGGGCATGAAATTCGAAGGAACGGACCGCAGCGAGATGATCAAGGGAGGGTATCCGGAGCTGAGGGTGTACGCGATTGGTAGGGACGAATGGCGGCGGTCGGGTTGATCCCCCGTACCCTTCACGAGTGTCATTCCGAGCGCAGCGAGGAATCTATGTTTTTCGTGCGTCCGCCTAAACAAAATACATAGATGCCTCGCTTCGCTCGGCATGACACTCTTTTGCCTACCTCGCTTGATCACCCATAACCCTCCCACGAGTGTCATTCCGAGCGCAGCGAGGAATCTATGTTTTTTCAAGCCCGCGCAGGGCAGATGGCCGCGAACAAATACATAGATGCCTCGCTTCGCTCGGCATGACACATTCTTGAAGGAGACCTACTTCGCCCGCGCCTCCATCCCGAACACCCTCGCGAAGATCTTGTCCACGTTGCGCAACTGGCGGCCGAGGTCGAAGGCGCGCTCGATCTTGCTGCGCGGGAGGCGCGACGTGATCTCTTTATCTTTCAAGACCAGCTCGCGGAAGTTCAGCCCTTTCTCCCAGGCACGCATGGCGTTGCGCTGAACCACGCGATAGGCGTCCTCGCGCGGCATGCCGGCTTCGGCGAGATCGAGCAGAAGCTGACCGCTGAACACCAGCCCGCCCGTGCTTTCCAGGTTCGCCTTCATGCGCTCGGGATAGACCAACATCGGTTTCGAGCAGGCTGGCCGCCTTGTGCAGCATGTAATCCACCAGGATGGTGGAATCGGGCAGGATCACGCGCTCGACCGAAGAGTGCGAGATGTCGCGCTCGTGCCACAGGGCGACGTTCTCGAACGCCGCCTGCGCGTTGGCGCGCACCACGCGGGCCAGCCCGCTGATCTGCTCCCAGTTCACCGGGTTGCGCTTGTGCGGCATGGCCGATGAGCCTTTCTGCTTCTCGCTGAAGAACTCCTCGGCTTCGCGTACCTCGGTGCGCTGCAGGTGGCGCATCTCGGTGGCGATGTTGTCCAGCGTGCAGGCGATCACCGCCAGCGTGGCCACGTAGTACGCGTGCCGGTCGCGCTGGATTACCTGTGAACTCACCGGCGCCGCCTTCAGTCCCAGGCGCTCGCAGATTTTTTCTTCCAGCTCCGGATCGAGGTGGGCGGCGCTGCCCACCGCGCCGGAGAGCTTGCCGACGCGCATCTCTTCCGCCGCGCGCTGGAAGCGCTCGAGGTCGCGCTCGACCTCCGAGTACCAGTTGGCCAGCTTCAGCCCAAAGGTGATGGGCTCGGCGTGGACGCCGTGCGTGCGTCCGATCATGGGCGTGTGGTGGAACTCGTGTGCGCGGCGGTCGAGCACAGTCCGCAGGCGCTCCAGGCCTTCGCGGATCAGGGCGGAGGCCGCCTGCACCTGCAGCGCCTGAGCGGTGTCTACGACGTCGTTGGAAGTGAGGCCATAGTGCAGCCAGCGCGCTTCCGGGCCGACCTTCTCCGCGACCGCGGTGGTGAAGGCGACCACGTCGTGCTTCACCTCGGCCTCGAGCTGGGCGATGCGCTCGAGCTCGAAATCCCCTTTGCGGCGGATGGCCTCAGCGGCCTTTTTCGGTACGATGCCGGCTGCGGCGAGAGTTTCGGTGGCGGCGAGCTCCACCCGCAGCCAGGTGCGGAACTTGTTCTCGTCGCTCCAGATGCGGCCCATCTCCGGCCGCGTGTAACGCTTGATCAACCCTCTGCCTCCCGCCCCCCACCCCAGCAAACCAAAACCGGGTTTCCACCCCAACGAAGCAAAACCGGCTTCGTTGGGGACCCCGGGTTTGCTGGGGACCCCGCCCGGACGCACAGGCGCCGTCGTCAGCCTTCGGGGAACCCTTGATTCTAAATGCTGGGGAAACTGCGGGCAAAAAACAATCCGCGTGATTGCATTCCAGTGGTCAATGGGTAAGAATCTACGCCGTGCCGAAACCAGCCCCCAGCCCGGGGTCCCCAACGAAGCCGCCTTTGCTTCGTTGGGGTGGAAGCGTGGACTATCAGGCCCTGGCCGAATTCCGGTACCAGATCCGGAAGTTCCTGACTTTCAGCCAGGAGGCGGCCCGCGCCGCCGGCATCGACCCGCAGCAGCACCAGTTGCTGCTGGCCATCCGCGGCCTTCGCCAGGGGATCAAGCCCAGCATCCGCGCGGTGGCGGAGCGGCTGCAGATCCGTCACCACAGCGCGGTGGAACTGATCGACCGTTCGGTCGCCCACGGGCTGGTGCAGCGGCAACGCGACGGCATCGACCGCCGGCAGGTGACCATCCACCTGACCCCCAAGGGGGAACGGTTGCTCAGCGAGCTCTCACTGCACCATCGCGACGAACTGCGCACCGCCGGGCGGGAGCTCGCGCGCGTGCTGCGCTCCATCATCGCCGGCAGCGACGGTTCGCTGCGGCGCAAGCGAGTAGCGAGTACCAAGTACCGAGTACCAAGTACCAAGTACCGAGTACCGAGTTAGGGCCGTCCATCCTGCTGGAAAAATGACTATGCGGGTCGCCCCGGGGCCGAAGGTGCCTGCCCCACGTGAGTTTCAGGACATTTTACTTGGTACTCGGTACTCGGTACTCGGTACTTCCGCATGGGCGCGGGCACGCGAATCCGTGAGCTGCTGAGCCTGCTGCGCTCGGCGTTCATCTACTGGCCGCTGACCATACTTTGCACGCTGGTGCTGGAGCCGATCTCGCTGGCGGCCGCGCTCCTCGACAAGAGCGGCCGGGTGCAGCACCGCATGGTGGCGTTCTGGTCGGGGCTGCTGCTGCGGCTCTACAGCATGCCCGTAACAGTGACCGGCCGCGAACGGCTCGACCTCAGCCGCCCGCGCATCTACGCCGCTAACCATCTCTCCGCGCTCGACATCCTCGTTCTTTACCGCTACCTGCCGTTCCAGTTCCGCATTATCGCGCACCGGCTGGTGTTCCAGGTGCCGCTGGTGGGATGGCATCTGCGCGCAGCGGGGCAGCTCATGATCGACCCGGAGAGCGTCGCGCTCTCGCGCCGGGCCCTGCGGGAGGCAATCAAGACGCTCGCGCGGGGCTTGCCGCTGGTGATCTTTCCCGAAGGCGAGCGCTCTCCTACCGGCGAGATGCTTCCGTTCCGCCGCGGCACGTTCTATGTGGCCGTCGAAGCGCAAGCGGACGTGGTGCCGGTGGCGATCCGGGGCACATACAAGGCTTTTCCCATCGGCTCCGCGCACCTGCGTCCCGGGCGGTTGCAATTGATCATCGGCGACGCGATTCCGGTGGCGGGATGCACGAAGCGTGATTTGGATGCTTTGACGGAGCGCACGCAGCGAGCGGTCGCCGAATTGTGCCGCGAAGCAGCGAAAGAGAAGCAGTTAGCAATTGGCAGTTAGCATTTGGTCCGCTTGCAGAGAAGGCCTAGGCGGTGGAAGCGCAGGCCTTTCAGACCTGCGAAATGGGGACAAGAGAAGATGGGCCTTTAGGCCCGGGGCTGAAGCCCGTTCCTCCACAATGCCCTGACTCGCCGGGCTAAAAGCCCGGCGCTTCCACCCGCACGTCCAGATGAGCTTGTTCACGGCCTGCCCAAAACAAAACCCGCCGGCTTTCGCCGGCGGGCTGAATGCTGAGTGCTGAATGCTGAGGGCTAACTGTACAGCAGCACGCCCTCCTGCTGTTCGGCGCCTTCGCCGATCTGGCGGTAGAACAGCCGCCCGTTCTCGAGATAGACCTCGAGGAACGCGGGGCGGGTGGTGATGGAGCCCTGGATCAGCGCTTCCGAGAGCGGGTCCTCGATGTACTTCTGCAGGGCGCGGCGCAGCGGACGCGCGCCGTAGCTGCGGTCGGCGCAGGTCTTCTCCAGGATCTACTTGCGCGGCTTCCTCGCGTGACCGGATCGTGATCTGCTTCTGCGCCAGGTTCTGGTTGATCTGGCTCCACCATCAGGTCCACGATCTGGATCAGGTCCTCGTCGGTCAGCGACGTTGAACAGGATGACCTCGTCGAGGCGGTTCAGGAACTCGGGGTTGAAGGTGCGCTTCACCTCGCTCATCACCATGTCCTCGACCTTGTCGGAGATGATCTCTTCCTTGTCGGCGCTGGAAGCCCAGGCCGGCGCGCTTCTTCAGGTAGCGCGCGCCCGAGGTTCGAGGTCATGATGATGATGGTGTTCTTGAAGTCCACCGTGTTGCCCAGCCCGTCGGTCAGCTGGCCGTCTTCGAACACCTGCAGCAGGATGTTGTAGACGTCCGGGTGCGCCTTCTCGATTTCGTCCAGCAGGATGACCGAATAGGGCGCGCGCTTGACGCGCTCGGTCAGCTGGCCGCCCTCTTCGTAGCCCACGTAGCCCGGAGGCGAGCCGATCAGCTTGGAGACCGAGTGCTTTTCCATGAACTCGGACATGTCGAAGCGGATGAGCGACTTCTCGCTGCCGAACAGGAACTGCGGCCAGCGCGCGGGCCACTTCGGTCTTGCCCACGCCCGTGGGGCCGAGGAACAGGAACGAGCCCGACCGGCCGCTTGGGGTTCTTCAGGCCGGCGCGCGAGCGGCGGATGGCGCGGGCCAGGGCGGAGATCGCCTTCTCCTGGCTGATGATGCGCTTGTGCAGCTCTTCCTCGATGCGCAGCAGCTTCGGCGACTTCCTCTTCCTTGATGGAGGTGATGGGCACGCCGGTCCAGCGCGCGACCACGTCCTCGATGTCCTCCTCGGCCGACCACGCCGGTGGAGGAGTCGTCGAGGTTGTACTTCTCGCGCAGCAGCGCGCAGGTTCTCGCGCTCCTTGCGCTCCTCGTCGGAGTAGAAGCGCGCCTTCTCGAACTCGTGGTTGGCGATGGCGTTCTCCATACGGTGGACGATGAACTTGATGCGCTTCTGCACCTCGGCGATCTCTTCGGGCAGCGTGGTCTGGCGCAGCTTCACGCGCGCGCCCGCTTCGTCGATCAGGTCGATGGCCTTGTCCGGCAGGAAGCGGTCCGGGATGTAGCGGTTGGAGTGCGTAGACCGCGGTCTCGATGGCCTCGTCGGTGTAGGTGACGGCGTGGAATTTCTCGTAGCGGTCCTTGATCCCGAACAGAATCTTGACGGCATCGGCCTCGTTCGGCGGCGGAACTTTGACGGCCTGGAAGCGGCGCTCCAGCGAGCGGTCCTTCTCGATGGACTTGCGGTACTCGCCCGGCGTGGTGGCGCCGATGCACTGGATCTCGCCGCGCGACAGCGCCGGCTTCAGGATGTTGGCGGCGTCGAGCGAGCCTTCGGCCGATCCCGCGCCCACCAGCGTGTGCAGCTCGTCGATGAAGATGATGGCGTTCTGGTTCTCCATCAGCTCCTTCATGATGGTCTTCAGCCGCTCTTCGAACTGGCCGCGGTACTTGGTGCCGGCCACGATCAGCGAAAGATCCAGCGCCAGAATGCGCTTGTCGGCCAGGAACGAGGGCACGTCGCCGTCGGCGATGCGCTGCGCCAGGCCCTCGACGATGGCGGTCTTGCCTACGCCCGGCTCGCCGATCAGCACCGGATTGTTCTTGGTGCGGCGGCACAGGATCTGAACCACGCGCTCCAGCTCGTGCTCGCGGCCGATCAGCGGATCGAGCTGGCTGTCCATGGCCGCCTGGGTCAGGTCGCGGCTGAACTCGCTGAGCAGGGAAGCTTTCCTTGCGGCGCGGCTGGCGACCTTTTCTCTGCGGACTGCGCGCCAGCTCTTCGCGGATGGTGGACAGCCGCAGCCCGCGCTCGTGCAGGATCTCGGCGGCAAAGCACTTCTCTTCGCGCAGCAGGCCCAGCAGCAGGTGCTCGGTGCCGATGTGCTTGTGCGATGAGCCGCTCCGCCTCCTCGGCGGCATAGGCCAGCACGCGCTTGCACTCGTGGCTGAGCGGCAGATCCACCGAGGTGGACACCTTCTCGCGGATCGTGGTGTGCCCCTCGATCTGCTTGCGGATGGATTCGACCGAGGCGTGCGAGCGCAGGAAGCGATTGGTCAGCGCCTTGTCCTCGCGCAACAGGCCCAGCAGCAGGTGCTCGGTCTCGATGTACGGAGCTACCGAACTGGCTGGCCTCGTAGCGCGCGAAGAAGATCACGCGCCGAGCTTTTTCCGTGTAGCGTTCAAACATGTTCCCTCGCCGGAAAGCCCTTCGCGGGACGGCCCAACGTCCCTACCTGGACTCTCTCCCCTTGCCCATACTGCCTTGGGGGGAGGCAGCCAAGCAATCTTGCCGTTTGGCGTCGCCGGGCTCTTACCCTGGCGATTCGCGCCTGATTCCGTCCACCGTGCTGGACGCCTTCCTTTCCCACCCGTCCGCTCAGGCGGGCAGCGACTGCGGCTCGACCTCCTCCATGCGCCCCTGGTGCAGCCGCAACACGCGGTCGCAGCGGCGCGCAAAATCGAGGTTGTGGGTGACGAGGAGAGAGGTCAGCCGATAGTCGCGATGTAGCCTGGCGATCAAGGTAAATACCAACTCCGCCGTACGGCCGTCGAGGTCGCCGGTGGGCTCGTCGGCCATCAGCAGCCGCGGCCGCGTCACCAGCGCCCGGGCCAGGGCGACGCGCTGTTGCTCGCCGCCGGAAAGCTCGCCCGCGCGATGCTGCGCCCGGTCCGACAACCCGACCTCGCGCAGCCAGAGCCCCGCTTCCTGTTCGGCTTCACCGCGCTCCTGCCCTCGCACCAGCAAGGGCAGCGCGACGTTTTCTGCGGCGGTAAATTCCGGCAGCAGATAGTGAAACTGCCACACGAAACCGATTTCTCGGTTGCGAAAATCAGCCGCAGCGTCGTCTGAGAGCGAGCGCAGCGGCATCAAACCGCAGTATACGTTACCCTCGGAAGGCCTATCAAGCGCCCCGAGGATGTGCAACAAAGTGCTCTTGCCCGCGCCCGACTCTCCCACGATGGCCAGCATCTCTCCCGTCATTACTCGGAAGGACAAGTTTTCAAAGAGCACTAAATCCGTGCTGCCGGAGCGGAAAACCTTCGTCAGCCGCTCTGCGCGCAGGATCTCCGCCACTTCTGTTGGATGCAAGCGTTCACTCCCGGGTCACAATTTAGCAAGTCACCCTCCCAAGATCCGCTTGCAACCTTCGCCCATACGGCGCTTTGAAGGATGATCCCGCCATCCGTTGGCCCGTTCCAGCTAAATCTTCCGCCAGCGCATCACCAAAGTACCTCCCCGAAGGATTTGCCGGGGATAACCAGAGTTACTGTTTTCCCGCGCCCTTTCCTGTAGATTACAGTCCCCGCGCCGTTTCCTTCAGAGCTTCATTCATAGCGCAGCGCCTCGGCCGGCAGGATGCGCGAGGCCGACCATGAAGGATAGATGGTGGCCACGAACGACACCGCCAGCGCCACGATTGCCACCACCACGCCATCCAGCGCCCGTGCCGCGAACGGCACGTAGTCGATGGAGTACACCTCCGGCGTAAGCGATACCAGGCGGTAGTGCCCGCCCATCCAGGAGAGCACGTAGCCCAGCACCAGGCCGATGGCCGTCCCCACCACGCCGATCAGCACTCCCTGGAAGATGAACACGTTGCGCACCTGCGCCCGGCGCGTGCCCAGCGACATCAGCACGGCGATGTCGCGCGTCTTCTCCATCACCATCATGATGAGCGAGATCAGGATGTTCAGCGCCGCCACCAGCACGATCAGCCCGATGGTGATGAAGGTGACCACGCGCTCCAACTTCAACGCGTGGAACAGTTGCCGGTTCTGTTCCATCCAGTTGGTGGCCATGAAGCCTTTGCCGGCGTCGCGCTCGATCTGCTTGCCGATCACGCCGGCCTGGTAGATGTCGTCCACCTTGAACTCGACGACGGAGATCACGTCGCCCAGCCCGAACAGCGATTGCGCATCGGCCAGCCGGATGAAGGCCCAGCCGGTGTCGTAGTCGTAGAAGCCGGATCTGAAGATCCCGGCGACGCGGAAGCGCACGTATTTGGGGACCAGGCCGAAGGGCGTCAGCTCGCCTTGCGGGCTGGTCACCAGCACCACCGAGCCCACGGTCGCGCCCAGTTCGTCGGCCATGTCTTTGCCGAGAATGATGGGAGGCATCTGCTGGATTCGTTCCGGCGAGTCGGGGGGCGTGGTGATTTGTGATTTGTAATTTGTAATTTGTAAATTTGCCGGATTCAGTTCCTCGGCTGACCCGAACTTCACCGTCTGGAGCAGTTCGCTGACCTTCTTCTCATAGTCGGGAAGCACACCCTTCAGAATGCCTCCACGGGCGCGGGCGCCGCGCGAGATCAGCACCTGCTCGAACAGCGCAGGAGCGGCGGCCTTCACATGCGGCTCTTTCGAGAGGCGGTCGAGCAGCGGACGCCAGTCGCGGATGCCGTCGTTCTCCACTCGCATCAGGTTGATGTGCGCGGTCGAGCCCAGCAGCCGCTCCTGCAAGTCCTGGCGGAAGCCGTTGTTGATGGCCAGCGCGATGATGAGCGAGGCCACGCCTGCCGCCACTCCGATGATGGAAATGGCGGTGATGACGGAGATCACCGCCTGCCTGCGCTTGGCGCGGAGGTAACGGGAAGCGACAAAGAGTTCGAAGCGCATTAGAAGCGGCTCTTAGCCATTAGCTTTTAGCTCTTAGCTCTGTCGTCGTAGGGTCGGCAGCGCGCGAAACCAGACGGGGAATGACCGCAGGCGTCGCCTTGCGATACTGCCGGAACGATTCCCCGAAGCGGCGCTCCAATTCATCATCTTCCATGCGGATCATAATGGCGCCGGTGATGATCGCGAACCCAGTCAGGATGTAGATCACCACCAGGCCGGTCCCCAGGCTCCATCCGATCAGCTCGCACAAATGGCCCAGATACACGGGATGACGCACGCGAGCATGAATCCCGGTGTTCACCAGCCGCTGCTCGAATCTATCGCCCTCGACCTCAGGACGCCCCGTCAGTTGCGCGAAGCTGAACGTGGCCCGGGCGCGATGATACAGGTAGAACCCGATAGCGAAGAAGGGCGCGGCGGCCAGCCAGGAAAGCGGGTTGTCGTACCAAGCGATGTGCCGCCAGGGCCCGGTGATCGCGCCCACCGCCACCCAGATGGCGATCCACAGCGGCCCCAAGATACGGAAGCGCGCGCCGCGGCGGCTGCGCCAGGATTCCGCCCGGGGATGAACCAGGAACCAATACGCCGGAATCGTCGAGAGCACAATGGCGAACAGCCATCCGGCGGTCCGCAGGAATGCCACCATATGCTGATTTTATCCGCGATGAATGAGGAAGGAAAACCGCCGAGACGCAGAAGACGCCGGGGGATTGAGTCATTGAGTCATTGGGTCATTGAGCCATTAGAGCCGGCGCTCGGCCAATTCTGGAGGTTTCCCCGGGTTTCAATGGCCCAATGGCTCAATGGCACAATGGCTCAATTTTCTCCGTGTACTCGGCGTCTCGGCGGTTTGCTCTTAGACGCCGCTACTTGGTCCCTTGCCGCACCAGCGTCTTGGCCGCGCCCATGTTTTCGAAGCGGTCGTACACGCGCACCACGATCACGTGCTCGGGGGCAAGCTCCGACTTGGGGCGCTTCTTCCCCTTCACCCCCGCGTCGGAGGCAGCGGTTTCGCTCGGCACTGGGATGCTGAAGTCGTAGTTCTCAATGCGGTTGTCGGAGAGCAGTCCCACGGGCTCGACGAAGTGCCACTCGCCCGCGTCCACGGAATACTCCGCACGCTTGATGGGCGAGAAGTTATCGGCGGCGCGGAAGGTGACGTGCATCTGCCCGCCTTCCATGGCGGCATTCAGGTTCTCGATGCGCGGTGGAGTGTTGTCTACCTCGAAGCGCGTGCTCTCTTTGGCGTCGCTCAGGGCCTCGTCGGGAGAATGAGACGGCGCGTCGGAGGCAATCACCTTGATGGTGTAGCCGCCGTCGGGGAACAGGCCGGCATCCCAGGTGAGATATTTCTCGCTGACCTTGTCCTTGAGCAGCTTCCACTGGGTCTCGTTATCTCCGCGATAGTAGATCGCGTACACCAGGTCGTCGTCGTTGTCGTCGTGGGCCGTCCAGCGCGCGCTGATGGACTCGTGGTCGCGGATCGCCTGCGGGGGCGCCTCAAAGCGCGGGCCGGTGGTGATGGGCGCGCCTTCGCCGCTGGTTTTCGGCGTGGGCACCACGTTGTACCGCACGCCCACCTGCACCGTCACGTCGTCGATCACGGGCGCGACGTTGTTCGGCCGGTAGTTGACGTTCACCGCATCGATGCGGGCCGAGGTCGGGCCCGGACGCAGCACCGCCTTCCACTGGATGAAGCGCGCGGCGGGCACGTCGGTGAACGCGTCCTTCGCCATGTCTACCTTTTTCCAGGGACTCCAATTGCGGTCGGGGTTATCGACATTCCCGCTGCGGGTGTAGAGGTCGTAATGGCCTGTGCCCATCACCTCCAGCCGCCCCCAGCGCGAGAAGATGTGGGCGTCGAAGACGTCGCTCTCGTAGCTGCCTTCGGAATCCGGCTGCGCTCCCAGCAGGAAGATCTTGCCGAGGTTGCTGGTGGAAACATACAGGCCGTTTTTGGGACCCTTGGTAAAGGCGGTGACCTGGGTGGCGCTGGCCTTCAGCAGGTCCACGTAGTCGCCGTTGCTGGCGATGGTGTAGACCCGCGCCTTGTTGCCGCTGCCCGCCAGCAGCCGTCCCTGATCATCGAAGCCGAGCGCATAGACGATGTCTTCGCGCGACGACCAGATGCGCTTGGGCGAGCCGTCCGGGGCGATCTGGTACACCTCGGAACCGGGCGTGGTCGGGAAAGGCGGTATCGCAGCCGCGCCCACGTTGAACCCTGCCGCGCCCGCGGGCGTCATTGCCGCGGACCCTGGCGTCATGCCGCCATGTCCCGAGGGCGCTGTCGGAGCCGCCTGCGGCGGCGGCATGTTCATCGGCGGAGGCTGGAAGGCGCGCTTCTCGCCCACGCCCGCGGCATAGATGTCACCGGCAGCATCCACAGCCAGCGCCGTGATCTCCTTCTTGGCTGCGCTGTACAGCACGAAAGCTTCGCCGGCCGGCGAGATGCGGTAAATCAATCCGCTGCCATCGGAGCCGGCGATCAGGTTCCCCTTGGTGTCGAACGCCAGCACCCGGATGTGGGCCTCGTCGCTCTTGAAGAACACCGAACTCGCGCCCTTGCGGTCCACGCGGAAGATCTGTCCCTGGTCCCCGGTCGCAACATAGAGCTGGCCCTTGGAATCGAGCGCCAGGTCCCAGATGTATTTCGTCTTGGGCTCGAAGAAAACCGAGGAAGTGAAGTTGGGATCGAGGTTGGTTTTGCCCTCATTGGCCACGGGCGCGGCGGGTTTCTTGCCGTCCTTGGCAGCACGCTCGATCTTGTAGACCTTGCCGTCGGGCGAAGTCGCGGCATAGAGAACGCCGCTGGTGTCCACGACAAGGGTTTGCACTTCCAGTTCCGGCGGGGCGAAAACCACGCTGGCCTGGCCGTCCGGAGTGACGCGGTACACTCGCGCCGGCGCGCCCGCCGCGGCAAACACGTTGCCTTCGCCGTCGGCGGCGATTGACCAGATGTAGGTCGAGGGCGTGGTGTATACCGCCTTGAAGGCGGGCGCCAGTTCCAGCGCGCCGTCACTGGTGATGGCCACGCCTTTGGCGGTGCCTTTTTCGAAATCGTCGAAGCTCGACTGTTTCCAGATGCGTGTGCCTTGGGCAAACAGACACTGCGCGCTGACAAGGATCAGTGCGGAAAGAACCAGGACGGACTTCTTCATGGGGATTCTTAGCAATAGATTACCAGAAGCGCGACATCAGCTGCGGCGTGGAGTGAGCCAGGAAAACTGCCTCGGGGGAGATCACGTGTCAGGGCACGGCTTCAGCCGTGCCGCACGCATTCCTTCTTGAATTGTCATCCCGAGCAGCGCGAGGGAGCGATGCGACCGAGCGCGAGGCGAGGGATCTGCATTTGTCTGCTCTTTGCGAAGCTGCAGATCCGAAGGTGCGGCGCGGCTTGCACCCCAGCGCGCCAAAAAACACGCGCGCCGGGGACCCGGCTGGAAGGCCGCACCCTTTCAAAATCACACGGAATCGCCCCGGAATGCGCGGTCACTTAATGCTGACGCTGATCACCTGCGCGCCCGAGACTACATAATCCATGGGCGCCGAGGCCTCGTTCACCGCCGACTCCCCGATCACCACCATGTCCTGGGTGCCGCGCATGCCCTCCATCACGTTCATTACCGAAAGCGGTAGCGCGGGCATCACCTTGTCTTCCACCATGGCTTGCGGGTTGGCTTCGAGCAGGGAGACGTACAGGTGGGTGTTGCTGTGCTCTTTGTTGAGCATGGCGATGGTGGAGGCCAGGTCCATCTTGCGCGACAAGGCGGGCGCAATGCGCCGCATGCGGTCCAGCGTATCGCCATCGCTGACCAGGATGCGCAATGTCCCCTTGGGGGTGGAAGTCGGCACCTTGATGGGGATCTGCCGCACGATGCGCTCGCCGCGGTAGGGACGCAGCACCGATTCGATGACGATGTCGTCGCCCGGCCGCGCCTCGGTCACGTCGGTGCGCACGCTTTCCAGCCGCGCCCAGCGGCGCTCGCGCGCCAGGTCGAATTCCAGGTTCACTCCGGTGATCCCCGGCCGGACGTAAGGATTGTCGAAGATGCGCCCGAAGCGGTCGCCGAGGGACATGGCGACCAAGGCGGCGGTGGGGGTGTTGCTGTCGAGCGGCGCGAACATGTTCTGCAGGGTCACGTCGGGATAGCCCTGCACCCGGATCGTCCCCTGCATGCGGTAGGTGATCTCTTCGCCGTATTCGTTGACCCCCTGCAGCGAATTGAACACGGTCGCCATTACCGCCACCGGCGTGAGCTTGGCGTTGTTCAGCACCTGGTAGTGGAACTGCTTGGGCTTGGAGCCGCCGCGCACGGTCAGCGTGACCGGGATCATCTCCGCGGTTTTGCCCAAGCGGCCCAGGATGCCGGTATGACGGTCCTGCACGAACGAACCTACGGCCTGGGTGGTGTTGACGATCTTGAAGGAGTTCAGGGGCGAAGCCAGCGTGGCCACCACCTCCGCCTTGGTCATGGGCAGGTCCACCATGCCAAACTGCAGCAGCGGATGCCCGCAGGCCAGCAGGCGCTCGGGATCGACGTAGGTCACCGTGCAGGTCGCGGCTACATTCATGTCGCCTTGGATCAGAACGGCGCTTACCGCCGAGCCCGGCACCAGCGGTCCAGGATCATGCGCATTGGGATCGGCGGAACCGATGCCGCTCACGGGCACGACGCCGGCGGCGGCGAACTGCGGCGCGAACCGCCGCAGAGTCTCTTCGCTGAAGCCGCTGAACACGATCGGCGTGTCGATGGGCGTTAGGAAGTCGCGATACTGATCGAGGCCGGCTGAATCGCCCGGGGTGGCCGTCCTAGAGGTTTCGGCGCGCGCCTTGGCCGAGGCCGGCTGCGCGTCGGAGGGCTGGCTGTGGTCGAGTTCGCTGATCTCCAGCATGTCCGCGATGGGAGTGACGCCGGCGATCGGTTCCTTGGAGAACTGGCCGATGCGGAACGCCAGCGCTCCCAGCAGCTTTCCATCCACGTACACCGGGCTGCCGCTCATGCCCGCAACTACGCCATTGTATTCGGGTTTCTCACCCCGCAGGCGCACCAGGATGACGTCGCTCTTGGGGCCGTTCACATCCTTGAGCACCCCCAGGATCTCGACTTCCATCGCTTCCGGCTGCGTGCCCTGGAACACGGTGTAGGCTACGCCTTTCATGCCGGGACGCACCTGGTCCACGGTCATGAGAGGAGCATTCAGGGGAGCGGCGCTGGACGGTTCGGAGCCTGCTGAGGCTGTGGTCGTGACGGCCAGCGAGAGAAGCAGCGCGCAGAAGAATCTCGGTTTCATACCACCTGGCTACACTTCCTTCCGTTCACAACGGGGGATGATTGTGTGGAAAGGAAGTCGAAAGTCTGGAATTGTGCATCTATACTAGCATAGAGACGCTCGCCAGGATCGCAGCTATGTCGTTCAATTCCAGCTTTTTCCGCCGCATAGGGACTGGGTCTTTCGCCGCAATCCTCATTGTCCTGCTGGCCGGGGTGGTGGCCGCGGGGGTCTTCCTGCCGCCCCTCGCGGCGCAGTCGAGCCCTTCCGCCCAGCAACAACCCGCCGAGCCGCCGGCCGAAGCGGGCGGCCCGCAGAACGACGTGGGGCCGATGGCGATCCCCAAGAAGAAAGAGGAGCCGCCGCCGGAGAAGCCCAAGCCGCCCAAGAAGCCGGAAGGCATGCCGGAATACTCTCTGCGCGTGGATGTGCCGCTGGTCAACGTTCCGGTGCTGGTCACCACCAAGGAAGGCCAGTTCATCCCCGGATTGAAGGCGGAGAATTTCCGTGTCCTCGAAGATGGCGTGCCGCAGACGATCTCCGGCTTCGACCAGGCCAAGAACGCGCCCATCACCGCCGTGCTGCTGACCGAGTTCGCCGCTACCAATTATTACTTCGTCTATGACGCGATGAACGCGTCCTACACCTTCGCCAATTCGCTGAAGCCGGACGACTGGGTGGCGGTGATGTACTACGACATGAAGCCGCACATCCTGGTGGACTTCACCCAGGACAAGCGGCAGGTTTTCGGCGCCTTGCGCGAACTCTCCATCCCCACCTGGCGCGAGACCAACCTCTTTGACGCTCTCTACGACGCCGTGGACCGGTTGGATCGGCTCCAGGGCCGGAAGTACATCATTCTGATTTCGAGCGGCCGCGACACCTTCAGCAAGCTGAACTATGACCATGTGCTGAAACAGCTCAAGGAGACGCGCAACATCACTATCTTCGCCATCGGCACCGGGCAGTATGTCCGCCAGTTTACCGATTGTCCGCGGACTGGCATTGACGTCATCAATCGCTGTTCCGATGTGCGCCTGGATTACCTCCAGGCCGACAACCAGATGAACACCATCGCTCACATGACCGGCGGCCAGGCGTTCTTTCCGCGGTTCCAGGCCGCGTTCCCCGAGGTGTTCGCCGATATCGCCCAGTCCATCCGCAACCAGTACGTCCTGGCCTACCACCCCTCCAACGCCAAGCAGGACGGCAGCTATCGCAAGATCAAGGTCGAGCTGACCGATGGCGAGGGACACCCGTTGAAGGTCCACGACCAGAAGGGCAAAGACGTGAAGTACGTGGTGGTGGCACGCGAAGGCTACAAGGCGAAGCAGGAAGTGGAGTAGAGCCGAATGGGTACCACGCCTGGGGGGGCAGGCCACCCGCCCCTTCCGTCACTGAAAACGCCGAAGGGCGAGCGCGTACGCCAAGTTCAAGGGCAAGGTCCAAAACAACCCGACCGGAGAACGGGACAAGCGCTTGTGCACGCTCCCCCACGAGTAGAATCGCCTGTTGGCATGCTGATATCCAGCTAGCAGTTCCTCCGGACTCATCTGCTTGGGCTGGAAAACCACATCCGCCCGGCCATTGTACTTGCTCCAATCGCGCGTAAGGATTCTGCCCTCTGCCTCCAGACGGTGGTACAGCCTGGTCCCTGGAAATGGCGTCAAGATATTGAACGTCGCATTCTGCACTCCTGCCCCCTCGAGGAAGTCGAGCGTTTCGTCGAAGATCGCCTGCGTGTCGTGGTCGAAGCCAAAGACGATACCCGCCTGCACGGCTATGCCATGGGAATGGATCCGCCCGATCGCCCGCGCGTAGTCGGTCACGCGATTGAACCCTTTTCGGACTTCGTCCACGCTGGCTTGAGAGATTGATTCCAGTCCGACGAAGAGTTGTTTGCAGCCGCTGCGTGCGGCCAACTCCAAGAACTCGCCGTCTTGCGCCGCGTGAATGCTGGCTTGGCTGCTCCACCACTTGTGATGGTGGGCAAGGGCCCTGAAGAGCGTCTTGGCGTACTTCAGATCGCTGGCGATGTTGTCATCCCACAGGATGATCACCTTACCCTGGAAAGAGCCGTACTCTTCAGCAACCGCCTCCACGGGCCGCTTGCGCACCCGGTTCTGATACATGACGGCCACGGTGCAGAAATCGCACCCGTGCGCACAGCCGCGCGTGGCAAACAGGACTCCCCCCGTATGGTCACGGCGGTGAAACAGGTCTTTCCGCGACATCGGAGCCTGTTCCAAGGTTGGGGGCTCGCTGGCACAGTAGCGCCGGCTATGCCGCCCTGCCTCAAAGTCACAGAGGAACTGTGGCCAGCCGGATTCGGCTTCCCCGATGAAGATCACGTCAGCGTGAGCCTGCGCCTCATCTGGCATCAAGGTCACATGCGGCCCACCGAGCACTACCGGGATTCCTCGGTGACGGAACCCGGCCGCCAAGGCATACGCGTGGGGCGCGCTCGGGGTGTGGAAGGTGATGGCCACCAGGTCCGCCTGCGTCGCGCAATCGACAGCTCTCACCGCCTCATCGATGTGCAGCACGGTCCAGTCTGGCGGCGCAAAGGCCGCAAGATACGGCATCGTGATCTGTTGAAAGTTCAGGACACGGGAGCGCCGAACTCTCTGGATCTCCGGCGAGGAAGCTGTGATCAGAAGGAGGGTTCGCGCCGCAGCAGCGGACATGGGCTCAGACTCGATTCCTTGGTTGCAGCTAAACATTAGCTTATATCTGTGTCCCACATGCTGGCGGAAAATGATTCGCTTCGCCGGGTAGCCGGAAGGGCAAGGACCTGAAGTACGTGATCGTGGCCCGCGATGGCTACAAGGCCAAGCAGGAAGTGGAGCAGCCGCGCCCCGCCGATCCGTGCGTAGGCTGAGTCTTTGGCGAATTTCTCACAGCGGAATCACGCGGACGAAGACGAAACCGCCGAGACGCCGAGGCGCCGAGGCCCGTAGAGCCTGCCCTGAGCGGAGTCGAAGGGGCTGAAATAAATTAGCCCAGGGCGGGAAGCCCTGGGTGAGGGAAAAGAAGAGACCCGAGCCCCTTTCAGGGGCGGCACCGATCATTACAGTGAATCAGTGTTGCGAAACGCGCTGCCCGTACCCAAGAGTTTTTTCATTCCCTGGCAAGCTGTGCTTGTTCTGAAAGTCGGAAACTGTCCAGGCGCCAACTCCCGCGGAGAGCCCCTATCTCTAATCCACCGTACAAACGCTGCGCCTTTTCGACGATCTCGATTTCCTCGTCGCTCAAGACCGCGCGTTCGCTGCTCCCGCGGGCCCGCGCGAGTTTGTGACAAGCTCCGAGTAGTCGAGGTAGCTCCCCTTTCTTGAACGAACTCAGCCTTTCTCTGTATTTGGAGTTGAAATAGCCTGCTCCCGGATATTCGTAGGTGAGTAGATCACTAATCTCCCCGACGAAGGACGCGAAGATCCCCCAGGAAACAGGTGACGAAATGTATGTGCGCCAGCCTTCGAGTGACTCACGGAAGCCTGCGACCGGCGAAGCAAGATAAAAACGAGCTTCAGGGCCCATCTCCAGCCTGGCGACCTTTGGCATAATTAGGTCTAAGATCCGCCAGTGTAGTTCATCGCTAAACACCCCCAGTGATAGTGACTTGCCGCCCGTCTCCCATTCCGAAATCTCTGCCTCAGAATACCCCCGGTAACGCAGCTGGAAATCCCACCCGAGCTTCCCAAGCCGGTAGAGCGTCATCGCCTCGTACTGCTGCAGCCAATGACAACTCCTTAATTCCGTCGCGGATCTCAGATAGAAAAGCTGCCCTTCAGGAAGCTTTCCGACATTGTCCAACAGGTATGTCAGCCAGATTCGGGTGACGTCGCTTGCCAACGTGCCCTCATCCGAGATCCGGCTACGGGAGATGTCCGTTCTCGGATACCCTCTATCGGGGCGCGCATTCCAGGTCATTCGGAGTCTTGCGACCGCGGCGTTCGCTGTGATAAAAGTGCTGGGAAGGCCTGCCACGCGTCCCACCTTGAACCCTCCTCGGATCAAGGTTGAACCCCCATCCTCGCCGGATTCCCTCCGGACGGCCGAAATCTTGGAGGCAAGTTCCTTCTCCTTTTTCTCGGCGACATACGGGTTGACCAACACAATCTCGCCTTCCAGTCCTGCTTGATCATCGGCCACTTTCATCCTTAGTGCCGCAGATTCCAGTTCCGGAGCCAGGGTGACCGTTAGGGGCCGCCGCTGTACAATTTCTGTTTCGATCCCGCGATGGTCGATGTGCTCAAGCTTCAGTCCGTACGGTAGATCTTGGCACACGTCAAGAATGTAACGCCGAATGTCACACCAAGCGGGTGCGATACTATCCTTCCTAGAATTACTACCTCTTGACACGAACAACGTTACCCTCGTTCCCTTAAAGCGCGCTGGGCCCTCGTTCCGCTGCTCCTGCAATCTTATGAGCCGTGTTGGCCCATCAATCTGCAGAGTTCTCTTTAGGGTATCCCCCCTTGGCGATTCCCAGAGCGCAGTTTCCACGACGACCTGATCGGCCAATGAGAAGCAGGACAAAAACCCAATGCCAAACTCCGAAACCGGAGCGAAGTCCAGGCCCCTCTTGCGCAATTGCACCCGGTATTTCATGAATTCTGATGTCTCGTAGTAAGAGCGCCCGACCCGCAGGAAACAGTTTTCTATAACCCAGGCGTCCATGCCGGTTCCTGTGTCGCTCACGATAAGCTTCGGGGACGGGCAGTTCGGCACTGGTTCCTCGTAGCGAATGGTTATTCGGTCGGCATTTGACGGCTCGATGGCTTCATACAGTCGCGTTAGGGAGTCACGCAACCTGCACGCGTCTACAGCATTCTGAACCAGCTCTCGTAAAGCGACCAGTCGGTTTGGGTAGATTGCGCCGCCCATCAACAAGGCATAAACACGCTCATCATCCAACTCGAATTTGTAGGGAACGTAATGGTAACCCTCTTCGTGAATGTCAGCTTGAACGCGTGCGGGAAGACTGAATGGTGACGCCGTGTCAGTGAGAGGGCTGAATGTTTGTAGAGTGTCCCGGATCTCCCGTTCGATGTCATTGCAGAACTGTACAATAGTGTGGTGTACGACGTGGTCGGTGCAGTTACCCCGAAAGACGATCGCATTGGGGTCGATGTGCCAATTTGAGATCGCAAGATGCTTGTTCCATTCCAGCACGGAAATGCTCTGCTCAGGACTGGACGTAGGCAGCAGATAGTGAAATAGGACAGTCGGAGTTCGCTCTCGGTCGAAGTCAAGAATGTCGGCGAGCCGCAGTGCCGCTGCGACCATCTGCAGGTCGGCGTTGCAGCCGCCGACGGGAAAGGCTCTCGGAAACCTGGGCCGCTGGTGGTTTTGCGCATCTGGCGCTACCAGAGCGTCTGCTGCTTCGTTGTGACTAACGCACACGTCTATCAGTCGTTCCCGGAAGGAATCGCCATCGTAGGACAAGACACTCTCTATATCGGGAATCTTCGACGGACTCTTTCGATGAAACTCCCTCATCTCCTGGATCAACTCCTCGTATCGGGCCTTGGTCGCGTGGCGTTCGCGGGTGTCTTGGCAAAGCAGCACCTCCTCCGCCTGCATGAGCTGTCCGATCGCACGCCGTCGTGCCTGCGTGCTTGAACTCTTCGCTTTCGAGGCCTTACGGAGCGAATCTATCGCCCGTTTCACGGCCGAATCAACCCCGAGCCGATCCCACAAGTCAGACGAGGCTTCGAGTCGTTTCTGACGCTGCGACCTACTAAGGCCCATGCCCAGGTCATGCAAATGGGCCGCAAACACTAACATTCCGATTTCGGGCGGAGTTAATCGCTCGCGCGATTTCGTCCTCAGAATGTGCCACATCAAATGTGCGACTTTGCGACCGTGGACGCGGTCGTGGAGCGTGAATGTCTCCATTTCACGGGAGGTAACTCTATCCAAAAGTGGTGCGAGTATTTTGCCAACTGACTCCACCAGACCAACGTGGAGCACCTTGCAAGCCCGCCTTTCACCTTCGCCCGGCCTTTGTCTTTTCTCTTTCCATGTGGACTTGCCGCTCGCGTACGCCTGTAGACGCTCCATAAGGTTGAGCTGCTCAGTTTTTTCGGGGGTTTCCGGAATCTGCATAAAGCGCCCTCAATCACGGATTCTGCGTGTCGAACGAATCTACTCGGCTTGGCCCCGTCTTACAAGGCACACTCCGCGGGTGTCCGAAACATGTTGACAGCGCTCCTCATATGTGATATTGTATATCACTATAATATATCATGTAGATAAGTTCTCTGGGCGGCACGCTAAGTCCTTTGCCGATGAGACTTTGCGTGTAAGTCCTTTAGATCATGAGATCCGATGAGGTAATTATCCCTTGACAACAAGTATAAATTGGGGTACGCTGTTCTTGCTATGAACCGCCGACAGACCATCCCGAAAGAGCTTCGCTACACCGTAGAGCAGTTCCATCAGGACTTTGCGAACGATGACGCCTGCCTTCAGCGCGTGATGGAGATGCGCTATCCGGGCGGCATGGCGAAGTGCGATTCCGAGAAATGCGCGGGTGCGATCCGCAAGCACCATCACGTCACCGGGCGCACCGCCTACGCCTGCGACTATTGCGGCAAGCACCTGTACCCGCTCGCGGGCACTGTCTTTGAGAAATCCAGCACTTCGCTCCGTCTTTGGTTTTACGCAATGTACCTGATGGGCTCGACTCGTTGCGGAATCTCCGCCAAGCAAATCCAGCGCGAGACCGGCGTCACCTACAAGACCGCGTGGCGCATGTTCCGGCAGATTCGTATGCTGCTCGGGGAGGATTTGCAACTGGAGGGATCGACGGTGGAGGTGGATGAGATGTACGTCGGCGGGCGCACCAGACGGAAAGACATGATGGAGAGGCCCAAGACTCCGGTTCTGGGAGCGGTTCAGCGCAAGAGTGGTCGCGTCATTGCCAAAGTCGCGGCTGACACCACCAAGCCAACCCTGCACGGATTCATCAGGGAATACGTGCTTCCGGGCAGCGTGGTTTTCACCGATGATTACCCGTCGTATGATGGAATCGAAGGCCCGCTCTACCGCCATCACCGCATCCGGCACAGCGAGAAGGTGTACGTGACCGGCTCGCGGAGGCAGATTCACACTCAGACCATTGACGGATTCTGGAGTCTGGTAAAAAGAGGCATCGGCGGTGTGTACCACTCGGTGAGCAAGAAATACTTGCAGAGCTACCTCAACGAGTATTCCTTCCGGTACAATCGCCGCGAGACCGGGAACCTGATTTTCTTTGCGATTTTGGCGAAGGTTGCTGAACTGGCGTCGAAACCGCCCGTTGCAGCAACCGTCCAAAATCAGCCCGCGTAAAAGGCAGCGTTTCACCCTCTGCATTCTTGGCGGAAGGTTTAGGGTGATGCGCCATGACGCTCCAATCTCAGATTGGAGTGTGACGCAGCCGTGTCGAAAAGTCAATCCAGGTCCTCCCCCCGCCGATGGTTCACTTTACTGAGGCCGACGTTCAGTACCTCATGTCCGACCGCAAGACCGTGGCTAGGGTGATTCATTGGCGATTGAAAGGCCAGCCGAAATCGATATCTCTGGAAATTCGGAGGGTGGCCGATCCGCACCATGACAACCTGTTGCGACTGAATGGAAGGCTGGAAGCAGCGCGGCTGGCTAGGCCCGGAATCGTACTGGCGTGGCAGGGCATCAAGATTCGCGGGGTCGATCATGCGTTTCACCATTCGTCATTTCTGAATGAGATTGAGCAAGAACGCATCAAGGGATGGCACGAGCATATTTGGTCGGTGCGCGATGGTTTTCGCTTTGCCGTTCCAGCAAGGCCACCAATCCGCACGCAGGATTTGCTTTCTGTGATGCATTGGTGTTTTGAGAAATGGAACATCGAAAAGGGCGCGATTCCCCAAATGCGCCTCGGAGAACGGCAATGAACAACAAACTAAAGAGCGACATTCTGGAGCGTTACCTCAGCGCTTATCGCGGCCTTGTGGAGGCTGAACAGGTCGAAGCTGATACCGTCGTGGTTTCATTCCCGTTCCACGTGTGGGAGAGCCATCGAGTCGAACTGGCCATCCAGAAGATCTCCAACGTCGAGTTTTTTATTTCGGACATGGCCCGCACCATTGGCGAACTCAAACTGAACGGTTACAACATTAACAAGAGCGTCCGTGCCAAAATTCAGACTCTCGGACAGGATGCTGGCATTCGCGTAAAACAGAACGAACTAGTGCGATCATGTTCGCCGTCTGAGCTGGGAAACGTTTTGCAGAAATTTGCCGAGGCTGCCAAGACGATTGGTGATGCGTACTTGGTTCACAAGACGCGGCCCATTTCTGAAGATCGGCTGTTCGGTATCGTTAAGGAATCCCTAGATTACAAAGGCATCGCGCACGAGGAGCGCGTAAGGGTCAGCGGTGTCCTCGATTCTCACACGATTGACTTCTACGCCCCGCCGAACGGCAAACCGGGATTTGGGATTGCTATTCTGGCGCGTCAAGATACCCACACGCTTGCGCAACTGTGGGGGTTTAAGTGCCGCGATCTCAGGGATGCTCACCCCAACCTCAAGATTGGACTGGTCTACGATACTGAGGATGCCAAGTGGACGCAGATCGCCGAAAATATCATTCGGCACGAGGCCAACTTTGTGCTGCCGAGTACGTCTGCGGCTGACGCAGCAGACAGGGCGATTGAAATAGTTTCCTAGGTCCCGCCTCCCTGTCACGGCTCATCCAGTGTACTACTTGTTCAGATGGGATACTTACCTCCGATGAGACCGTGGTCCGTAAAGTGTTGATTCTGTTGGACCGAGGGGGAGGGGGTATCTGATCCCATGACTCCGAACCTGCGCTAGTGCAGGTGGAAGAGCTGGTCCAGCGCGAACATCAGACCGACGCCCAGGAACACCAGCAACGCCATCTTCACGCCCGGCTCCTTGTTGACTTCCGGGATCAGGTCGGAAGCCGCCACGTAGATGGTGACCCCGGCGGAGAGCGAAAGCCCGACCCCCAGGAAGCGCTGCAGCGCCGACATCGCCAGCACCCCCGCGATGGTGGAGACGCCGAGCAGCGCGGAAGATCCCCAGGCGATGCCGCGGCTGCGTCCGCTGGCCAGCATCACCGAGGCCACCGTGAATCCCTCCGGGATCTTGTGCAGGAACACGGCCAGGAAGATCACCCATCCCAGCCACTCCGAGACCAGGAAGCCGGAGGCGATGGCGATGCCGTCGAAGAAAGTGTGGGCCAGCAGGCCGAAGAGGACGGAGAAGCCGGTGTGGGCATGCACGAATTCATCGGCATGCGTCTCTTCGCCGAAGTGGAAGTGAGGCGTGACCGTGTGCTCGAAGAAGTGCACCAGCAGATATCCGGCGAGCACGAAGAACGGCCCGCGAGCGCCGGCCAGGTGAATGCCCTCGGGCACCATCTCCAGCAGCGCCGCGGCCAGCATGAACCCGGAGCCGAGGGCGACGAAATAGTTCAAGTAGCGCCGTTCCCAGGTTCTGTGGACGATCAGCGCGCCGCCGAAAACGTCTGCGGCTGCGGCCGTCAGGCCCATCAACAGGCTCAGGAGAATGGGGTGCATGCAAGTACCAAGTCCCAAGTACCAAGTACCAAGAAGGCGTGATCAGTCCGTTTCGGATATGCGGAGGGAGGATATCAGCCCCGCGAGAATCCGGCCTAGTTCTTCGATCTGGCCAATACACCGGTCGCAGACTTCCTGGCCGAGATAACCGAGCCGGCGAGCGATCAGCACCTGCGTCTCGATCTCGGCCAGGGAACCTTTTGCGGCTCTGAGAAAATGCCGGAATTCCTTCTTCGAATACCTCGCTTGGCCTTCCGCGATGTTGCTGGCAACCGACACTGCCGCTCTTCGGAGTTGGTTCGTGAGCCCATAATTCTCCCGCGCCGGGAAGGCTTCAGTCAGTCGGTAGATCTGCTCGACCAAGTCCATAGCCTTTTGCCACGCAATGAGATCTTTAAAGTGCTGGCTCACAAAAAACCTCCTCCGTTACTTGGTACTCGGCACTTGGTACTTGGTACTTGGTACTCGGTACTTGGTACTCGGTACTATCCCGAGTGCCGCACGTGCACCACGTCGCCGTCCTTGACGACGTAGTCTTTGCCCTCCAGGCGGAGGGTGCCGCGGGCACGGGCGTTGGCTTCCGAGCCGGCTTCGAGCAGAGCGTCCCAATGGGTGACCTCGGCGCGGATGAAGTGCTTTTCCAGATCGGTGTGGATGGCGCCGGCTGCCTCGACGGCGCGCGTCCCGCGGGGAACCGTCCAGGCGCGACATTCGTCCTCGCCGACCGTCAGGAAGGAGATCAGTCCCATCAGTTCGTAGGTTTTGCGGATCAGCCGCACCAGGCCGCTCTCCCTCAGGTTATAGCTGGAGAGGAACTCGGCGGCTTCGGCGTCGTCCATCTCCGCCAGTTCGGCTTCGACTTTGCCGCAGATGGCGGTGGCGCCGGCGTTGGGGCGGGAAGCAATTTCTTGCAGGCCGAACTTTTCGACCGCGTGCTCGAGCTCGCTGCCGAGATCCGCGCTCTCGCCTATGTTGAGCACGTAGAGAATCGGCTTCTGGCTGAGGAACATGAATCCGCGCAGCCGCTTGCGATCTTCCGGGACCAGCTCCAGTTCGCGCAGCGGACGCTCGCGCTCCAGTTGCTCTTTGGATTTGACCATCAGCTCGTTCTCTTTCTCGAGCTCGGGTGAGCGCATCTTCTTCAAGTCTTTCACCAGGCGCTCGAGGCGCTTCTCGATCTGGCCGAGGTCGTTGACCATCAGGTCGAACTCGACGTTGCGGGCGTCGCGCGCGGGATCAATCGCGCCCACGTGCGGCACGGCCGGGTCCTCGAAGGCGCGCAGCACGTGCACCAGAGCGTCCACGTTGCGCAGCGCGGTGGCGTAGGCGGTGTCCTTCAGCGCTTCTTGCCCGATGGCGGCCACGTCCGCGTATTCGACGGATGCGTGGATGGTCTTGCGCGGGTTGTAGAGCGCGGAGAGCTTATCGAGGCGCTCGTCGGGAACGCGGGCGACGCCAATGTGCGCCTCGCGTCCGCCGTGCGTCTCCACGTGCGCCTTGGTCAGGATCTTGAACAACGATGTCTTGCCCACCTGCGGCAGGCCGATGATGCCGGATTTCATAAGAGCGGCTCGTAGCTGCTAGCTCCTAGCTACTAGCCGAACCAGGAGCCAGAAGCTAGTAGCTAGCAGCTTGTTTCATGATAAACGCCGGGCGGCGAGAAACAGCACAATCAGCCCGAGGATCAGCACGCCCGACTCCAGGCGCGTGGACCACGCGTGCAACTGGTTGAAGGCGATGCGGCGGGCGTCGGCGATGGGCACGAGATCGATCTCGCCCATGGCAGCGCGCAGGGCGGCCATCTTGGCCGAGACCACGAATTGAGAAATGATAGTGAGCGCCAGCATGACGTACACCAGCACGTGACGAGGCGCCAGTGGATGTGCGGCGCCGCGGGCGGAGTACGTGTGCAGCATCGAGGTGACGAGAAAAACGATGGCGCAAACGATGCCCATCCAGTGCAGGATGCCGAGGGAACGCGTGACCACGGCGCCCGCGAGGTGGCGCGTGGGCAGAACTTTGAACACGGTGGGGGCCACGGCGGCGGCGAAGAAAATGATCCCGCCAATCCACACCACCAGAGCCAGCAGCATGAAGAAGCGCAAGACGGACATGCGCCTATCTTAATCGAAGGGTTCCCACGCTACACGGGGACGGGCACGCTCTCCACGATCTCGCGCAGGACCTGTTCCGCCTGCTCTGACTTCTTGAGCATCGAGGTATAGCGCGCGTTGACCACCACGCGGTGAGCGAAGACCGGTACGGCCAGCGACTTGAAATCCTCGGGCACAGCGAAATCGCGGCCATCCAGATAGGCCATGGCCTGCGCAGCGCGGTAGAGCATGAGCGAACCGCGCGGCGAGACGCCGAGGGAGAGGAACTCGGAGTCGCGCGTCTTGCGCACCATCTCCAGGGTGTAGTCGAGCAGCGAGTCGTCCACCCGCACCTTGGCGACTTCTTCCTGGATGGCGACCACGTCGGCGCTGCTGAGCACCGGCAGTACCTCGTCGAGGCGCGCGGCGCCGGCTTCCGAGCGCAAGATCTCGCGCTCGCCCTCGCCTTTGGGATATCCCATGCGCGCCCGCACCAGAAAGCGGTCCAACTGCGATTCCGGCAAGGGATACGTGCCGTGGTGCTCGACAGGATTCTGAGTGGCGACCACCAAGAAGGGCTGTGGCAGCCGATGCGAGTGGCTGTCGACTGTCACCTGGCCCTCGTTCATGGCTTCGAGCAGCGCGGACTGCGTCTTGGGCGTGGTGCGGTTGATCTCGTCGGCGAGCAGGACGTTGGTGAACACCGGCCCCGGCTTGAATTCGAAGCGCTGCTCGATGGCAGAGTAGATGGAGATGCCCACCACGTCGCTGGGCAGCATGTCGCTGGTGAACTGGATGCGCTGGAACGAGCAATCCAGGCCGCGGGCCAGCGCGTGCGCCAGTGTGGTCTTGCCCACGCCGGGGACGCCCTCGATCAGCAGGTGTCCGCGCGCGAACAGCGCCACCAGTGCCAGGCGCACCACCTCGTCTGTGCCGCGGATCACGCGGCGCAGCGCGCCTTCGAGCTGCATCGCGCGCTGCACGGGTTCCGTGACTGTCCGGGAAACCATTCTGTCTCGGATTGTACCAAGTACCAAGTACCGAGTACCGAGTACCGAGTACCAAGTAAAGACAGCCCGCTGCCTTCAGCAGGCTGCTTGGTTCACCTGACTCCCGACTCCTGACTACTGCTCCAAGAACTCCGGCGGCCGGCCGGTCAGGCGCTCGATGCGCTTGCGGATGGGCGGATGCGTTGAAAACAGGCTGGCGAAGTTCATCCCTAACAGCGGCTGCACGATGAACAGGTGCGCGGTCGAAGGCGAGGCGACCATGGGGATCCGTTTCGAATAGGCATCGAGCTTCTGAAGAGCGCGCGCCAGCGCGTAGGGATTGCCGGTAGAGTGCGCGCCGGTCTCGTCGGCCTGATACTCGCGCGAGCGCGAGACGGCAAGCTGGATGAGCATGGCAGCGATGGGCGCGAGAATCAGCATGAACAGCGCGCCCAGGCCGCCTCCGCCGCGATCTTCGCGATCACGGCCGCCCATGCCGCCGAACAGCGCGCCCCAGTAGGCCATGCGCGCAAGAATCGTGATGGCGCCGGCCAGGGTGGCGGCGATGGAGCTGATCAGGATGTCGCGGTTGCGCACGTGCCCCAGCTCATGCGCCAACACGCCCTCCAGTTCCTCGTCATCCAGCAGGGTCAGGATGCCCTGGGTCACGGCGACCGAAGCGTGGCTGGGGTTGCGCCCGGTGGCAAAGGCATTGGGCGATTCCGTCGGGATCACATAGATCTTGGGCATGGGCAGGCCCTGCCGTTGCGTGATGCGCTCCACCACCTCGTACACCCGCGGCAGTTGTTCGCGCGTGACCGGCTGCGCGCGATAGGTCATGAGCGCGATCTTGTCGGAGAAGAAATAGGAAACGAAGTTCATGACCGCGGCCAGCCCCAGGGCCAGGACCATGCCTCGCTGGCCGCCGAGCCAGTCGCCCACCAGGATCATGAAGCCGGTCAACAGCCCCAGCAGCAATGCGGTTTTCAGTGCGTTACCCATATAGGAATACCTACCATATAGATGATGCGCCGGGCGCGCGGATGCGTGCCTACAGTAGTTTATACGTCAGAGAGTTACGAGCGGTTCCAGGGGTGGCCAGGAAAAGCAGATTGCTCGTGCCTAAGAAATTTATGGAGCGTGTAGTACCTCGGGGGCTGAAGCCCCGAATTTCTTTTCGGTCCGCGGCCCGGCTGAAGCCGGGCCCCTCCGAACCCGCTAAGAGCCAAAAGCTAAGAGCCAAAAGCTAAGAGCTAGAAGGCGAGCAGCTAGGAGCTTGCCCGCTTGGCGGCGCGTGCCAGCGTGGTGTCGAGAGCCGCCTTGGCCTTCTCGTATTCCTCGGCCGAGATCGTTCCCTGGTGACGCTCCATCTCGAGTTGGAACAGCTCTTCCTTCAGCGCGTCGAGCAGACGGTCGCCATTTCGTGGCGGCGCCACCGCGGCCGGTGGAGCTTCCACTCGCGGCTGCGTCGGCAGAGCGGCTCGCTTAGGTTCTGCGCGCTTGGTTGCGGTTACAGCGGGCGCGGGTTGCTGCGACACGCCAGCGCTGCCCGCCGTCGCCGGCTTGGGTCGCGTCACTACATAGAACACTCCCAGCGCCAGCGCCACGGCCAGCCCGCCCAGGATGAATCCGCGATAACGATGCAGCGGGTCCGGAGTCTCTTCCGGAACGCCCAGTCCGCCTCCGGGACCTCCGCGGCGCTGCGCCATTCCGCCGCCGCCTTGTCCACCTCCGCCGCCGGCAGTTGCTGTCTGCTGCCCTTCCGGGATGGTGCCGGTGCCCGAGAGGTTGAAGCTCAAGTCCTGTCCGGGGTTCACGCTGGTGATCACCTGGATGTTGGCGTTGGGGTCGCCGCCAGTCATCGCCTGGTATCCGGCTGCGCCCGCGAACTGCATGGACTTCGGCAGCATGACCACGACGTGATCCGCGGGATAGAGCGGTCTGGGCCCGATCTTGATCTTGCCCGAGTAGGGCAGATGGTAGCTCACCTGGAAACGGGTCTCTCCCGGCCGCAGCGGAAACACGAACGCGTACTTGTTCTTTTCCTTTTGCGGCACCGGCGCGGAGTTCACCGGCTGCCCGCCGGGACCGGAGGCCATCGAGGAATCCACCTGCGCGTCTGGGGGCAGCATGGCCTCGAAAGCGTTGTCGCTCATCTGGGTGCGCGGAGGGCTGGAGGTATTCTTCACCACCCAGAGTTCGGTCACCTGCAGGTTATTGCCTTCGGACTGCGCGCGCATCATGTCCACGGTCAGGCCGATGCCCTCGACTTTAGCGGCCGCCTCGTACACCGTGACCTCCACCGTGCTGGTTCCCGGCGGCACCATGCCGCCCTGGGGGAAGTAATTCACACCCTGGTGCAGGACGCGCACCATGTGGGGTCCGCCGGTCTCGGTGTAGTTGAAGCTGAAGCGCCCCTGGGCGTCGGCCTTGGTGCGGCCGGCTTCCTGCATGCCCTGCGAGAGGTCGATCAGGACGACGTCGTCACCGCCGGCTGGTTTCCCAGTCGTGCCGTTCTTCACTGTGCCTTTCAGGTTGGTGGCCGCAGACATCGCGCCCAGTGCCAGCACGGCCGCTAGCACGCGCAGCAGGTTCAGAATCTTCAACTCCGGGCTCCTTTGCGGGATTTCGCGGGGACTGCCGGCGCCACGCTCGCCGTATTCTCCAGTTGCTCGATCTCGGCCAGCACCTGTGCCGCTTCCCCTTCCAGCGTCGAGCGCATGGCCTGGAAGTCGGTGTCCGGGAACTTTCCGGCTTGGTACTCGAAGTTCAGGTCGCGCAGGTTCTCGTAGATCACTTCTTTGCGCTCGTAAAGATAAACCAGCCGCGTCTTCTCCTCGCCCGCCGGAATTTCCTCTTCCATGTAGAAAACATAAAAGAAGAGGATGACGGTGAGCAGCACGCAAAGGACGATGATCATAGCTCCGTCTCCTTGCGGGCGCGCTGGCGGAAGGAGTCAAGTTCCAGGTCCACAGGCGGAGCAGCCGGAGATTCCGCCGCCAGGCGCGCTTGGCGCATCCTCCAGCGGCGGACCACCCACACCACGGCGAAAATACCCGCGCCCAGGGCCGCGAACGGTGTGATCCACGCCACGCGGTTGAAGCCGGTGGTGGTAGGCGCAGCCAGCACCACGGCGCCGTACTCCTGCACGAAGCGCTGCAGGACGAGATCGTCGCTGTCCGGACCTTGCAAGCCCGCCAGCAATTCCTGCCGCATCTTTTCGGAGTAGGAGCAGCCGACGTGGTTGCACTCCAGCAGGATCTGGTTGCACCCGCAGCGGCACATCAGCTTGTGGCCGAGATTCTCGAAGCGCGCGCCGCTGGGGTCGGCACCCAGCACGAACGTGGCTGCGACGAAAACGGCGGCGATCTGGAGTGCACGGAGCCAGGCAGGGGTCCCTCGACTCGCGCTCTGCTCACTATCCACTTGAGGTCCCTCGCTGCGCTCGGGATTTCGCCTGCGGGCTCGGACGCCCGCAAATCGGCTCAACATCAGTCACCCGCCTCCACCGCTGCCGCGGCATGCGCGCGCGCCGGTTGTCGCAGGCTGACCGCGGCCGCGTTCGGCACCAGCGCCAACAGCGTCCCGAAGACCACGACGTATACGCCCACCCAGATCCACATGACCAGCGGGTTGAGGTGGGCGCGGATGATGGGCGGCCCGTTCTCCTCGTTGCGTCCGGCGTAGACGAGGTAGAGGTCCTCCTTCGGCGTCGAGCGGTTAGCCACAATCGTCGCGGTCTGGCCGCTGGCCTTGTACATCCGCCGTTCAGGATACATGGTCGCCACCTTGTCGTTGCCCTTGTATACGTCCACGATGGCGGACTCGCTGCTGTAGTTGGGATTGTCGTCCTGGGTATAGGAGCGGCCCACCAGCGTGTACGGGCCGACGCTCATGCGGTCATTCACGCCCAGCGGGGCCTCGTTCTGTCGGTTGAAGGCAGACCCGGCGATGCCGATGACGATCACCACCACGCCGAAGTGAACGATATATCCGCCGTAACGGCGGGTGTTGCGGCGCGTCAGTTGCACCATCGCCGCCGCCAGGCTCTGGCCGGTGTGGCCGGCGATCACGCGCCCGCCGCGGATGAACTCTGAAGCCACCGTCGCCGTCACCAGCACCGAGAGCGAGATGGCCATCAGCGAATAGAAGGCCGAACTGTCCTGCCACGGGCGCATGCCCAAGGCGATGAGCAGGATTGCCGTCGCCACGGCCGCCGCCGCCGGCCACAGGAAGTTGCGCCGCAGGCTCTCGACCGACGTCTTGCGCCAGGCCAGCAGCGGCCCCACCGCGGTCAGCAACAGCAGGAACATGGCGATGGGGAGGTTGACGCGATTGAAGAAGGGCGGGCCGACCGTGACTTTCGTCCCCTGAACCCATTCCGAGAGCACCGGGAAGAGCGTTCCCCACAGCACCGCGAAGCAGGCCGCCAGCAGCAGCAGGTTATTGAACAGGAAGCTGGACTCGCGCGAGACCAGCGATTCCAGCTTGTTCTCGCTCTTCAGTTCGCCGCGGTTGCGCACAAAGAAGTAGACGCAGGTGGCGAAGGTGAGGGCCAGGAAGGTCACGAACCAGGTCCCGATGGAGGACTGCGCGAAGGCGTGCACCGAGCTGACCACGCCCGAGCGCGTCAGGAAGGTGCCGAAGATGGAGAGCATGAAGGTGGCGAAGATCAGCCACATGTTCCACATCTTCAGCATGCCGCGTTTCTCCTGCATCATCACCGAGTGCAGGAAGGCGGTGCCGGTCAGCCAGGGCATGAAGGAGGCGTTTTCCACCGGGTCCCATCCCCAGTATCCGCCCCAGCCCAGCACCGAGTAGGCCCAATGCGCGCCCAAAAAGATGCCGCAGGTGAGGAACGCCCAGGTGACCATGGTCCAGCGGCGGGTGATGTGGATCCATTTCTCGCCGGGGTACTTCATGATCAACGCACCCAGGGCGAAGGCAAACGGGATGCAGAAGCCGACGTAGCCCAGGTAGAGCATGGGCGGATGGATCACCATCTCCGGATACTGCAGCAGCGGGTTCAGTCCGTTGCCGTCGGGCGGGATCTCGCCCACCATCATGGCGAACGGGTTGGCGGCGAAATTGATGAGCAGAACAAAAAACACTTGCACTGCGGCCACGATCACCGAGGCATAAGCCACCAGGCGCGTGTCCACCTTGTGCCGCCAGCGCAAGACGAATCCGTAGGCGGAGAGCAGCCACGCCCAGAACAGCAGCGAGCCTTCCTGTCCCGACCACAGCACGGAGAACTTGTAAGGGATGGCGAGGTCGCGGTTGCTGTGGTGGAGGATGTAGGCGACGGAGAAATCGTCGGCGAAGGCGGCGGCCACCAGCGCCACGGCCGCGGCGGTGAGGGCGATGAAGACGCCCATGCCCGCGCGCCGCGCCGTGTCGCTGATGCGATCGGCGGAGACGCCACGGCGCACCAGGGCCACCGCGCCGGCAACCAGGGAATAGACACCCAGGGCGAGTGCCAACAGCAGTGCATAACTACCAAATTGAGGCATCAATCCACACCGCGGCTTCTCATCATTCTCTCAGAGGGGGAAAATTTGCGCAACGCGCGTCCCGCAACGTGCGCGCCATGAGTCGGGGCTGATCGTAGTCCAACCGTACAACTCTGTGGATGGCCACTTCCCCAATTGAAACGCACACTGCAGATTCTTACCAGAATGGCAACACCTGCGGCGTTTGTGCTGCGATCCTGTCGCCGCCTCCGCGGCTGTCGCTCCATACTAAGCGCGCGGTAGCGCAATTCCCACAACTTGCTCGCGGGCTGGAAGTGTGCATGC
Source organism: uncultured Acidobacteriota bacterium (assembly GCA_963704285.1). GTDB lineage: Bacteria > Acidobacteriota > Terriglobia > Terriglobales > Acidobacteriaceae > JAHFUA01. The sequence continues at coordinate 1,353,526 of OY969886.1, forward strand.
AAACACTCCATCCTCGCATTGTTGGAGGTTGTAAATGGGACCGATATATGGGGCCGAGGGCCATGATGAAAACCATCTTGATTGCCGATGATGAAGAAAGCCTGAGGACGCTGATCGAGACCACACTGGAAGCTCCGGGGCTGCGGGTTCTGCACGCCGCCGATGGCCATCAGGCGGTGGAGGTGGCGCGGCGGGAGCACCCCGACCTCATCCTGCTGGACTGGATGATGCCGGGCAAGACCGGCATCGAGGTGGCGGAAGTGTTGCGCAGCGAACCGGCCACCGCCGATATCGCCATCCTCATGCTTACCGCCATGGGCCACGAGCAGGACCGGCAGCGGGGACTCGCGCTCGGCATTCGGGCCTACTTGGTCAAGCCTTTCAGCCCGCTGCAGTTGCTGGAGTGCGTGCGGGGCGCGCTGGCAACCGAGGAGCGAAGGAAAATCCATGAGCAGATGCAACGGGGTTGAGACGCGCGTCGGGACGGCGCAGCGCATCCCGGATCTGCGCCCGCAGCTCGAGCTGTATGCCCGCGACCTGAAGCGGGTGCTGGCGGAAGAGGAAGAGCGGGCGCGCCAACTGCAGATGGCCAACCGCCAGTTGCAGGCCTATGCCCAGGACCTGAAGTCGGCGCTGTTGGGCGAGCGCCAGCAGTCGCGGGAGCTGGAGCGCTCCTACCACGACACCGTTCTGCGGCTGCTGGGCGCCACCCGCTGCCGCGACCACGAGACCGGGGAGCACGTGGAGCGTATCGCCCATTACGCCCGCCGGCTGGCGCTGTGCACCGGCTGGGCTGAGCGAGACGCCGAGCTGCTGTTCGAGGCCGCTCCCATGCATGACGTCGGCAAGCTCGGCGTGCCCGACGCCATTCTCCTCAAGCCCGGCCCTCTGACCGACGAGGAATGGAGGCTGCTCAAGCGGCACGCCGAGGTCGGCGCCGAGCTGCTCTCCGGCTCCCGTTCTCCCCTGATCGAAATGGCCCGGCAGATCGCCCTCACCCACCACGAGCGCTGGGATGGCAGCGGCTATCCCCACGGGCTCAAGGGCCTGGAAATCCCCCTCGCGGGCCGGGTGGTGATGCTGGTGGACCAGTACGACGCCCTGCGCACCAAACGCCCTTACAAGTCCGCGCTCAGCCACCCCGATGCCTGCCGAGTGATGCTCGAAGGTGACGGCCGAACCCTCCCCCAACACTTCGATCCCCTGCTACTGGCCGCTTTCCGCGACATTCACGCCGACTTCGAGGGTATTTATGCTCTTCACAGGGACGCCTTCACAGGGACTGAGGCCGGCATGTTCACTCCGCCAGCGCAAACAGGAGCGCCGGCGGGGGCTTAGAGCGGTTTCCCGGAAGGAACCCTACCCATGTAGCGCCGGCCTCTGGCCGCCGGGACGGCGGCGCTACTTTGGGTGACAGCTATCGCGAAGCCGGTCCAAGAGACGACAGTGTGGGTGGCGGTAGCGGAACGCCCTAATGCGTCCTGCCGGCGATCGCAGAACGCACCAGCGCGATCAGTTCTTCCGGCGGGCAGGGCTTCTGGCGGAAGGTGACACCGAGACCGCGGTAATCGCCTTCAGCCTCCGCCAGTCCGGTGATCACAATCACCGGCACGCCGGGTTGGGCGGTGTGCAAGGCGCGCACGAATTCCGCCCCGCTGCGGCCCGGCATGATGTGGTCGGTGATGATGGCTCCGATGCCCTCCGACACCTTGCTGCGCAGCAGAGCCAGGGCGCTTTCCTGCGTCGTAGCGATGCGGGTTTCGAACCCGGCGTTGCGCAGAACCGCCTCGCGCGCGCGTAACTGCACCGGGTTGTCGTCGATGAGAAGGACCGCCGTCAATCCCGGACTATCCCCTGCGCCGGCCGTAGCGTTGCAGGATCTCCGATTCGGCGCGGACCCAGTATTCCTCGTCGTGACCGTCTTGCCGCCCTTCCTGTTCGTACAGCAGGTAGGCGCGGATGCGGATTTCGTCTTCCAGGCTCTTGGGCGCCGATATCACCGTTACAGATGTCTCGGCGTCATTGTCACCGTTGGTGTACGCTTTTCTGCTCTTAAGGGAGGTAGCTCTCGACATTGGAACAGCACTCCTTCTATAAGTGCGAGATTGTGCAGCGGCCTCGCCCATGCAATAAAACCACAGGTTAGTATAAACAAATTTTTTTGGCGGCGCTTGGGCAATCGACGCCCGCGAAATTTTTTTTGTGGAATATCTTGATGCCGAATTTTTTCGCCGCGGCAGCGAGCAGCATCATGTAGGCCCAGCCGCCCCCGGCTGGGCGGGCGAGCGAAGCTCGCCTGTGGCCGCCTAATGGAAGTCATGGGAGCTGGTGGCGGCGCCGGTGATGGCAAGCGGCAGCACACGCTCGGCCTTCACCGAGACCACGTTGTCCAGGTTCTGCAGCACGCCTTCCACCAGCAGGAACTGCTCCCCCACCAGCAGCAGCCGGTTCTGCTCGAACAGGTCGGGAGTGATGATGGCGTTGGCGATGCCGGTTTCGTCCTCCAGGCTGAGGAAGACGAAGCCGCGGGCGGTGCCAGGACGCTGGCGCGCGATCACGCACCCGGCGGCGCGCACCCGCTGGCCGTCGGGCAGGCCGGGCAATTCGCGCGCGGGCCGCACCCCCAGCGCATCCATCTGCGCGCGCCGATAGGCCATGGGATGCGCTCCCAGCGTCAGCCCGGTGCCGCGGAAGTCCGCCACCAGACGCTCTTCGTCGCTCATCGCGGCCAGCGGCGAAGCGGCATCCGGTTCGGCGATCTCCTCCAGCAGCGGCCCGGGATGGCGGGCGGCTCTTTCCACCTGCCAGAGAGCATCGCGGCGGTGCAGTTTCAAGTTTCGAGTTTCGAGTTTCAAGTTGGCCGGTAGTGCGGGTTCGCTTTTACTCGAAACTGGAAACTCGAAACTGGAAACTGCATTCAGCGCCCCTACCTCCGCCAGCGCAACCAGTTCGTTCTTGCGCAGCTCCGGCACGCGCCGCGCCAGGTCGTCGATGGAAGCGAACGGCCGCCGCTCCCGCTCGCGCACCAGGGCGCGCGCCGCCTCCTCGCGCAGACCTCTCACATAGCGCAGGCCGAGACGGACGCAGAAGTCGCCAGTAGCCGGTCGCCGGTCGCCGGTTGCGATCGCGCTCGTCGGCTGGTGACTGGCGACTGGCGACTGGCGACTCGCTTCCAGCGTGCACCGCCATTCCGATCTCATCACGTCCGCCGGCTTGAACTTCAATCCGTGGCGCTGCGCGTCCTTGACGATGGTCGAAGGGTGGTAGAACCCCATGGGCTGGTTGTTGAGCAGTGCGGCGGTGAACGCCGCCAGGTAGTGGCATTTCAGCTAGGCGCTGGCATAGGCGAGCAGGGCGAAGCTGGCGGCGTGCGACTCGGGGAAGCCGTAGAGCGCGAACGAAGTGATGGAGTTGACGATCTGTTCCTGCGCTTCCGGCGCGATGCCGTTGCGCTCCATGCCGGCGCGCAGCTTCACCTCGATGTCGCGCATGCGCCGCTCCGAGCGCTTGAAGCCGAAGGCGCGGCGCAACTCTTCCGCCTCGCCGCCGGTGAAGCCCGCGGCGATCATGGCCATGCGCAGCAACTGCTCCTGGAAGAGCGGCACGCCCAGCGTCCGCGCCAGCACCGGCTCAAGCGACGGGTGCGGATAGGTGACCGGCTCCCGTCCCTGGCGGCGCTTGCAGATAAGGGTTCACCATCTGCCCGACGATCGGTCCGGGACGGATGATGGCCACCTCCACCACGATGTCGTAAAAACATTTCGGCCGCAGCCGCGGCAGGCAGGACATCTGCGCCCGGCTCTCGACCTGGAACATGCCCACGGTGTCGGCCTTCTGCAGCGCGGCATAGACTGCGGGATCGTCCGCCGGCAGGTGCGCCAGGTCTACCTGCTCGCCGTAGTGCTCGGCGGATCAGCTCGATCGAGTCCTCGAGCACCGCCATCATGCCCAGCCCGAGCAGGTCCACCTTGATGATGCCCATGTCGGCGCAGTCTTCCTTGTCCCACTGCACCACCACGCGCCCGGGCATGGTTGCCGGCTCCAGCGGCACGACCGAATCGAGCTGTCCCTGGCAGATCGACCATGCCGCCCGAGTGCTGGCCGAGATGGCGCGGCAGATCCTGCACCGCCAGGCAGAGCTCGAGGAATTTGCGCAGGCGCGGATGCGTGAGGTCGAACCCGGCATCGCGGAACTGGCGCTCCAGCGTCTCGTTCGGATCGTGGTACTCCCACGAGCCCACCAGCTTCGCGAGCCGGTCGAGCATCTCGGGATCGAAGCCCAGCACCTTGCCGATCTCGCGCGCCGCCGAGCGCCCGCGATAGGTGATGACGTTGGCGGTCATGGCCGCGCCGCGCTCGCCGTAGCGCTGGTAGACGTACTGGATGGCGCGCTCGCGCTGCTCGCCCGAAGGCAGGTCGAGATCGATGTCCGGCCACTCGCCGCGTTCTTCGGAGAGAAAGCGCTCGAACAGCAGGTCCATGCCGACTGGGATCGACGGCGGTGATGCCGAGCGAGTAGCAGACAGCGCTGTTGGCGGCCGAGCCGCGTCCCTGCACCAGGATGCCCTGCTCGCGGCAGAAGCGCACGATGTCCCAGACGATCAGGAAATAGCCGGCCAGCTCGAGCTTTTCGATCAGCGCCAGCTCGCGCTCGATCTGGCGTTTGGCGCGCTGGCGCAGGTGGCAATCGGCGCGGCCGTAACGTTCGCGCGCCCCTTCCTCGGCGCGTTTGCGCAGGAACGACATCATGGTCTCGCCCTCGGGCACCGGGTAGCGCGGGAATTCGTAGCCGAGATCGGCGAGGGTGAACTCGAGCCGCGACGAGAGCTCGCCCGGTCTCGGCGATCGCTTCCGGCAGGTCGGCAAACAGGCGTGCCATCGCGTCCGGCGTTTTCACATGGCGCTCGGAGTTGCGCGCCAGCAGGCGCCCGGCAGTCTCCAGCGTCCGGTGATGGCGGATGGCGGTGAAGGCGTCTAGGATCTCGCGCTGCTCGGCCCGGGCATAGCGCACGCCGTTGGTGGCGACGATGGGCAGGCGGAGTGCGCGCGCGATCTCCACCGCGCGCCTGGTTGCGCGCTTCTTCCTCTCGCAGGAAGTGGCGTTGCAGCTCGACGTAAACGTTTTTATGGCCGAAGATGTCTGCCAGGCGCTCGACGGCGCGGCGCGCTTCTTCGATCCCGCCCTCGGCCAGCGCCGCAGCCAGCGGACCGTCGTCGCCTCCGGTCAGGCAGACGAGGCCAGCGGTGTATTCCCGCAGGTCGTCTTCGCGGGCGGCGATGATCTCCGACCACCCCAGCAAACCAAAACCGGGTTTGCTGGGGACCCCGGCCGGCGACGCGTCTTTGGGGCCGCGCATCTTCATGCGCGTGATCAGCCGGCACAGGTTTTGATAGCCGGCGCGGGACTCGGCGAGCAGTGGAAGGCAGCACGTTTCACGTTTCACGTTTCGCGTTTCAAGCGCAAGCGATCCGGCACGTGAAACGTGAAACATGAAACGTGAAACGTCTTCCGTGACTCCGTGCCTCGGTGGTGGAAGTGAAGTGGTGATTTCCGCCCCGATATGCGCCTTCACGCCCGCCTTCTTCGCGGCCAGATGAAAGCGCGGCGCGCCGTAAACCCCGTCGCGGTCGAGCAGCGCCATCGCCGGCATTTCCGCCGCCACACACGTATCCACCAGTTCCTCGGGCACGGAAGCGCCCTCCAGGAAACTGAAAGCGGAGGCGGCATGAAGCTCAACGTACATTGCAGGATCGGGTGATCGGGTCATCGGGTGATCTGTTTTCAAATGATCCGATGACCCGATCTCCCGATGACCCGCTTTCCCTCAGTCATAAGTTCCTTCCACGAACCACGCTCCACTCTCGACCTCGCGATAGATGCGGTAGAGCGCGATTCCCTGGTTGCTCGGCACGGCGATGTCCCACTCCTCCCTTGTCCAGTTTGATCCGTGTGCATCCGTGCCGATCCATGGCGTTTTTTCTTTCCACCAATCTCCAGAATTCCGCCAGGGACCGGAGAGCGACGCCACCTCGCCTCGGATCTCGCCGGCGGCGATGCGCACCGGTTCTCCCTCGCGTACTCCGACCGTCGCCGCCAGCGGCGGGCGAAAACGCCGCAGCGCCATGGTGGAATACATTGCAGGATCGGGTGATCGGGCCATCGGGTGATCTGTTTTCCAATGATCCGATGACCCGATCTCCCGATCACCCGATTCCCTTCGAGGGTTTGCCCCTTGCGGTACTTGATTCGTATCAGGGCACGGCTTTAGCCGTGCCGTACCGGCGGCTTTTTTAGAAGGGGGCTTTAGCCCCTGCGGCGCGCTGGGTGCAAATCGCGACATGCGGAACGCGTCGGGACGATGCGTGTCCAGCACCTCCGCTGCGCCGATCTTCTGCTCGCCCACGACCCCCGCCAGACGCGCCAGGGTAAGCTCCAGCCGGTCCGGCGCCGGCGTCGCTGGCAGAAACAGCCCTCCCTGGCCCGGTCGCGGCTCGACCGGCTCAGCCGCGAGCGTCACCTTTACCACCGGCGCCGCCGGAGGATGCGCTCGCAACTCCAGTTGCAGCAGCTTGAGGAAGAGCCGCGCGTCGAGCATGGGCAGGGGAAGGCGGAGCGTGCGCTCAAACAACGTTTCACGTTTCACGTTTCGCGTTTCAAGTTGGTCCTCGCCACGTGAAACGTGAAACTCGAAACGTGAAACGTCATCCGCGCTGACGCTGGCATCCAGCTCCAGCCTCAGCCTGAGCTCGTTCGTCGCCAGCGCCCGTGCTCCCAGGCGGGCGCAGAGCTGCTCCAGCAAGCGTCCCAGGATGAACGCCAGCGGCTCCAGCAGCGCCACCGCATGCTCCAGTTCCAGGGTCTCTTCGAATTTCAGCGGCGGCTCCGCCGGGACCAGCAGGCGCTCGACGGCGCCCCGCGCCAGCTTCTGCAGCCGCAGTCCTTCCTGTCCCAGCCGCTCGACAATGGCGACCTCGGGCAGCGCTGCCAGCGCGCGCAAATTGCGCACACCCCAGCGATCTAGCGTCTCGAGGATTTCCGGCGCGACTTGCAGCACGTCCACCGGAAGTGCTCCCAGGCGCTCCGCTTGCTTGCCCGGCGGGATGGTCGTTACGCCCGCAAATCCGCGCGCGGCATGAATCGCGGCGTCGGGATTCGCCGCCACCGCGACATTGGCCTCCAATCCCAGTTCCGAGGCGCGTCGCGCGAGGTCTTGCGCGAGCTTTGCCGGCGGGCCGAACAGGCGCTCCAGGCCGGAGACGTCGAGCACCACCGTGTCAGCGGCCGTGTCTTCCACGCGCGGCGAGAAGGCCTGCGCGCAATCGAGCAGCGCGGCGTGGGCGGCCGCTTCCTGCGCCGAAGAGCGCTGGCGCAGTTCTACCGGATACGCCGCAGCCTGCAGCTTGGTCATGCCGGGCTCGATGCCGGCTTCGGCCGCCGCCTCGTTCATGGCCGCGACCGTCACCACCGGAGGCTTGCCCTCCAGCACCACCACCGCTTTCCCCCGCAGCGACGGCTCCAGGCGCACCACCGCCGCTACCAGAAAATCCGGGACGTAGATGGCGGCGTTCATAGCAGTCAGCACTCAGCACTCACATTCAGCCAACCCAGGAGGCTTGGCTTGAGAAGGAAGTTGTGGCTGAACGGATGGGTTTGCGTTGCAGAATTCGCGAATTCAGAACCTCGACCTCCAACTGCATCCCGCGCAGCAGTCGCGCATGCGTGGGAGCTGCGCCCGCTTTGGCTGACTGCTGAGTGCTGAATGCTGAGTGCTGGGTTTTCAACACCAGCGACGCACAGCTCTTGGCCGAAGCATCCTGTTCGACGACCACCAACGCGGTCGCCGTGTTCTCCACCGCGCGGCGGAAGCGGAACCATGAGGTCAGCGGCACGCGGCGCGCGATCGCGGGTGGAATGTCGCCCAGGTCCATGGCCACCAGGCCGAATCCTCCGGCTTGCAGCAGCAGGTCGGCGGCCCGCAGGGCCTGCTCGACGCGCGAGAACGTTTCACGTTTCACGTTTCGGGTTTCCCGTGGATTGCGTGAAACTTGAAACTTGAAACGTGAAACTTCCCCGCACCTTACCCACAGCAGGCGCTTCAGGTCCACGCCGGCGGCTGCGGCGGAGTGGGGATCGAAGGCGTCGCTGGCGTCCACCAGCGCGCAGACTTCCTCCCGCGCCGTGAGCTGGGCCACGAGCGCGAGCAGCAGACTGGTGCGGCCCGACGAGGCCGGCCCCAAGATCTCGGTCAGGCCGCCGCGGGGCACGCCTCCGGTGAGCACGTCCACCTGCGGGATGCCGGTGGGGATGGTCCGGGTCTGCGGGCGCACTCCCAGGCGCGAGGCGGGGACCACTCCCGCGGGTAGCGACCGGCCGGGAGAAGGGAATACGCGCAGCGCGGACGACATCGGGGATACCTCGCGAGCTGGAATCGGAACGGGCGCGAGCGGTACTACCAGGGTGCCGGGCAGAGTAGTTTCGCTTTTTATTCGCCCATGCAGACAGGATTCTGAACCCTCGGGCGACGGGTTGTCAAGCCTCTGGGCTGCGGGGAGTGGGTGCGGCAGCGGAAGCGGGCTGGGAGAGCTGCCGCGCGCCTTTGTTATAATCGCAAGGTTCCCCACTAAGTGGCGCTATCGTCTAGGGGTTAGGACGTGAGATTCTCAATCTGGATTTAGCCCGCGAAGGCGGGCTATCTCCTTGATTCTACGTTGGTCCCCGTTAGGTCCGGTGAGGGCTGATGCTGACCGTAAGGTCAAAAACGGTGTAAAAAGCGGCCCATGGTAAAATTCGGTTCGTGGCGCTGTCGTCTAATGGTTAGGACACTGCCCTCTCAAGGCAGGGATTGCGGGTTCGAGTCCCGCCAGCGCTACCAACTTGGTTTTGGGTCCTTCGCTTCGCTCAGGATTTCGGCAGCGGGCTCCCGCTTCGCTCACGCCCGCTAAAAACCTCAAGTTCGATTCCCGGTAGCGCTACCAAATCCACCCCCTTAGCTTAAATCACCAGTATTTACGCGGGTGCTCGCGAGTTCTTTCCTGTTCGCGTATGTCGCCCTCGTTCCTGCCAGGGATGGACAGTAAGCTCGGCTATGTGCCCGCCGGAGCATCTGCTTCGGCGGCAGCTACGAGCTCGTAAGAGATTTTGAATTCGATGCAGCGGTGCAGGGTGCGATAAAGCGGACAGTGCATTGGGTAAGTGCGATGCACTTCCTCGACCGTGTTGCGGACGTCCTCGGGCGCCGCCAGGCGATGGCGGACGAAAATCCGACGAATGACGAGGACGCCGTCTTCCGTCTCCACCTCGCCGCGTACGTCGCTGGTGAGTGCTCCCCGGCCTGTCCTGACGTTCCGCGCTGCCAGCGCGGTGGCAAACGTGCCCTGCAGTCAAGCCGCCGCGGCTGCGATCACGTAGTCGAGGGTGGCGGCGCGGGGCTCCTTGATGGTGGCGGGATTTAAACCGTAGTGCTGGGCGATGGCTCCGTGGACTCCGAAGTAGACAGGCGCTGCTTCTGCCGGCAGGCTGGCCATGCGTATCGCGCCAGAGCCGCGCTCGATTTTCCCTTGGTAAACATAGGTGGGCTCAGCCACTGCGTCCTCCTGTGGTGCGGGCCTCATTGTACGTCGCGAGCGCCGCATCGGCAAAAACAACGCTCGCGATTTGCGGTTGCGATTCACAGGCATTCCATCGCAAAATGGGGGGAGAGATTTTCGGAACCATCTCAGGTCACTCGCTCACATGGTCCCGCAGGAGGAGAGGTTGGCAGGGCCGGAACAGGCAATTCCCACACCGCACCATGACCACGAGCATCGAGTCCGCATCCGTCGTCGCAAGAAATTCTGGCGCAGACCGTCCTGGTGGTCCACTTTCGGAAGATCCATCATCCTCGTGATCCTGGTTACCGTGCTTTTCTGCATGTACCTGATTTGGACAGACGTCATAACGCTCGCTCGATAGGGCCCACCCTTGGCAAAAACGGCCAAGGATGGGGCACCCCGCGGCACCCGGCCAGCACGCCAGGATTTCTTCCCGCCCGGTACAATACTGGCGTGAAGCCGCTCATTTTCCTGGTCGAGGACGACGCCGACATCAGCCGCCTGGTGCGCCACCATCTGGAGGCCGCCGGCTATGCCGTGCGGGCTTTCCCCGCGGCCGGCGCGGTGCTGAGCGAAGCCGAGAAAGAGCGTCCCTCGCTGTTCCTGCTCGACATCATGGTGCCGGGCGGAGACGGTCTCGATCTCTGCCGCCGCATCCGCCAGATGCCCGTGCTGGGCATGACCCCGGTCATCTTCCTGACCGCCAAGACCGGGGAATCGGATCGCGTGCTCGGCCTCGACCTGGGCGCCGACGACTACATCACCAAGCCCTTCAGCCCGCGGGAACTGGTGGCGCGGACGCGCGCCGTCCTGCGGCGTTTCGAGAAGCCGCTGACACCCTCGCTGCTGAAGATCGGCGAGATCGAGATCGACAGCGGGGCCATGATCCTGACCGTCCGCGGCAAGTCCGTTGCGACCACGGCCACCGAGTTCCGCTTGCTGGATTACCTGGCGCGCCACGTGGGACGCGTCTTCACCCGCGACCAGTTGCTGGACGCGGTCTGGCGCGACACCGCCTACGTCACCCCGCGCTCGGTGGACGTGTACGTGCGCCGCATCCGCGAGAAGATCGAGCCCGACCCCGAGAACCCGCGCTACCTGCGCACCCTGCGCGGCACCGGCTACCGCTTTGAGTCGCCCAAGTGAGGAACCGCGTCTTCTTCAAGCTGCTGCTGATGTTCGTGGCGGTGATCGCCGCGGTCACCGTCACGCTCGGCGTCACGGTGACGCGCTCCTGGGAGCGCTCGCTGCACGAGCAGATCCAGCTTGCCCTTACCGAAAAGACGCGCATGTTCGCCCAGCGGGTCGCCAGCGACCGCCAGCACCCGCTCCAGCAGATGGTGTACGAGGAGGCCAAGGCAGCCAACGCGCGCGCCACCGTGATCGACCGCTCGGGCAAGGTGCTGGCCGAATCCGAAGCCAATCCCGAGACCATGGAGAACCACGCCACGCGTCCGGAATTCGCCGAAGCTCTCCAGCACGGCCGCGTCGGCAGCTCGGTGCGCTCCAGCAGCACCATGGGAGTGCCGTTCCTGTATGTCGCCGTGCCGCTCCTGCCGCCTCCCGAGGCGCCCGACGGCGAAGCGGCGGCGGTGCGCTTGGCCTATCCGCTGGCATCGCTCCACCAGACCACTGCCCCGGTGCGCCACACGCTGCTGTGGACGTCGGGGCTGGCGGTGCTGGTGGCAGGGGCGCTGTCGTTGATCGCGGCGCAGTCGGTGGCGCGCCGTTTGCGGCGGATCGTGGACTTCGCCGCCCGCATTGCTTCCGGGGACCTCTCCGCCCGCATCGCCCAGGACTCATCCGACGAGATCGGCCAGGTGGCCACGGCCCTGGACTCCACCGCGCACCAACTCGAACGCAGCTTCCAGGGCGTCCGCACCGGCCAGCAGCAGCTGGAAACCTTGCTCAACAGCATGCAGGAAGCCGTGATCGCCATCTCCGCCGACGGCAAGGTGCAATGGGCCAACCGCGTGATGGCCCGGCTGACGGCGTCGGGAGTTCGGCTGGGAGCGCCGGTGGTGGAGACCGTCCGCGACCCCGATTTCCTGCGGGCGATTACGGAAGCCATCCAGAGCGGAGGCGTGCGCACCACGCGCGCCACCTCCATCCTTCCCGGCCGCTGCTACAACGTGACCGCCGCCCCCATGCCGGGAGCGGGGGCGGTCGCCGTGCTGCACGATGTCACCGAGATCGAGCGGGTGGAGAAGACCCGCCGCGATTTCGTGGCCAACGTGTCGCACGAGCTGCGCACCCCGCTGACCTCCATCCAGGGATACGCCGAGACCCTGCTGGAAGCGGCCCCGGCCCAGGGCCCGGAACGCGAGTTCCTGGAGATCATCCGCAAGAATGCCGTACGCATGGCCACCTTGAGCGAGGACCTGCTCACCCTGGCCCGGGTGGAATCCGGAGAAGTGGCGTTCCGCTTCCGGCCGGTCGCTCCGGCGGAGATGCTGGAGGAGGCCGCCAAGAGCTTCCGCGAGATCGCCAGGTCGCAGCGCGTGGAACTGGTGGTCGAAGCGCCCACAGAACGCTCCGTGGAGGCCGACACCGATGCCGTCCACCAGGTGCTGGCCAACCTGATCGACAACGCCTTGAAGTACGCCTGCTCGGGCGGCAAGATCGTCCTGGGCGCGCGCGATACCGGCGCCGCCGTCGAGTTCTACGTTCGGGATTTCGGACCGGGCATCGCTTCCGAACACCTGCCGCGCCTGTTCGAGCGCTTCTACCGCGTGGACAAGGCGCGCTCGCGGGAGTCAGGCGGCACCGGCCTGGGGCTGGCCATCGCCAAGCACATCGTGCGGGCGCATGGCGGGACTATCCGCGCGGAAAGCGCCCTGGGGCACGGTTCGACCTTCCTGTTCACGCTGCCGGTCGCGGTGGTTGCCGTTGCCGCACAACCATCCTGATCACTGGCTGTTGTTCCTGCTGGTTTCCTTGCTTTCCCGGTTGAAGACGAGGGTTTGGGAGAGCTGGCCTTGCGGCGCCGTGATCTGCCGCTCGATGGTGAGAGCCTGGCCGTCGGGAGAAAGTTTCCAGCGGCTGGTCCACTTGATGCCGGAAGCCGCATGCCCAGGGCGGGCCTTTTGCCGGGCCTCGAACACCAGCACCGGACCTTCCCAGAAGGCGCGCGTCCAGAGCTCGGCCTCGTCGTTGGAATCGGTCATGCGCTCCTGGCCGTCGGTGGTGATCTCGACGCGCGTGGTCTTCGACTCATGGGTGTAGTCGAAGGCGAGCTTGGCGCCGATGTGCCGGATGACGTACCCGGCCGATTCCGGCACCGGCGCGCCGCCGAAGTCGCTCTTCTCCGGGTTCAGCTTCCAGTAGCCGGAGAAGTTGGTCGCGGGTTTGGTCTGGGCGGCGGCGGCGAGGGCCAGCAGCAGACACCAGCACACTACCAGGCCCGACTTGCGGCTAACGCTCATGGCCTCCAATGATACTGCGTCGTCCGTTTACAATGCGACACCCGGGCAGGTCAACATTCTCATGATGAAAAAAGCCCGCCTTCTGCTGATTAGCAACTCGACGCTCCACGGCAGCGGCTACCTCGACCACGCCGAAGGCGAGATCCGCGACTTCCTCGCCGGCGTGCGCCAAGTGCTGTTTGTACCTTACGCCCTGCACGATCGCGACGGCTACGCCGCCAAAGTCGCCGAACGCCTGGGGCGCATGGGATTCGCAGTCAGCTCAGTGCACCGGGCGCCGGAGCCGCGCGCCGCCGTCGAAGGCGCTGAAGCCATCTTCATTGGCGGCGGCAATACCTTCCGCCTGCTGAAGGCGCTTTACGATCACGATCTGCTGGACCCGATCCGCCGCCGGGTGGCAGAGGGCAGCCTGCGTTACATGGGCGCCAGCGCCGGATGCAATGTCGCTTGCCCGACCATCCGCACCACCAACGATATGCCCATCGTCGAGCCGCCATCGCTCCAGGCGCTCGGACTGGTGCCGTTTCAGATCAACCCGCACTACATCGATCCCGATCCCCACTCAACGCTCATGGCGGAAACCCGGGAAGAACGGCTGCTGCAATTTTTGGAAGAGAACGAGACCCCGGTGGTGGCTCTGCGCGAGGGCGCCGTGTTGCGCGTCGAGCACGGGACGGTGACGTTGAAGGGCGTGGCACGAGCCCGCATCTTCCGCCGCGGCGAGTCTCCCCGCGAACTTGCCCCGGGTTCGCGTATCGAGCCTTGATCCGGCTCCGGGCCGGCTGCACACGCCGGCGATCACACCGGAGAGATTGGGGAAGAGACGGTGCGGACACTCGCAGCCGGGCTCCGTGAAACGCGCGGCGCGGCTTCGCTGCCCGCGAAATCGGCCAGGGCCGCGCTGGCGATCACCGCCAGCAGCTCCAGCGCGTGTTCCTCGGTGTCGTCGAAGGCGCGCGGCCTGGTGGAGAACACTTCCAGGACGCCGATGGCGGCATGGCGTCGAACCAGCGGCACCAGCAGCATGGAGCCCACGCCGCCCAGGCGGACGCAGGCTTCGCGGTTGACGCGCGGATCGCTCTCGGTGTCGTCGCAACGCAGGGTACGCCGGCTGCGCAGGCATTCTCCCGAAAGACCGGAATCGAGCGGCACGGGGGCGCCCAGCGGAGGCGCCGTGGGCCCGCTCATCGCCCAGCAGGTCATCTGTTCCTGCGCGCCGATGGCGATGGCGGCTCCGGTGGACCCGGTGATCTCCAGCGCGCGCGCGGCCACCAGGTTCAAAGCGGCTCTCAGGTCGCCGCACTCGGCCACGGCGCGGCGCGTCTCGGCGATGGCCGCCAGCCGTTCGCCTTCCCGCCAGCCGCTGCGCAACCGGTTTTGTTGATGCAGAAAGGAATTGAAGAGGAGCGCGCGGAAGGTCTCCTGGTCCAGCGGACCGGTGAAGGCGCCGTCGCTTCTAGGGCCGTGGTTGAGGTTTGATTCGGACATGGTCACCCCCGAGCCCGGAAAGCACCTGGCCAGCTTGCACGACCCGATGCTGTGGGGAACAGTCACCTCCCCCGGCCCGTCGAGCGGCGGGCGGAGGAGCGGGGGACTCGTGACAGTTCGCGGCGGTTACGGCCAAACGCGTGCGGCCTTGCCGGTGTCGGCGGCGATCGCCGGTTCGCTGCTCTGCTGGGCCGAAGAATAGGTCTTGGCCGGCGAGGGAGAAGCGATCTCGCGCACCGGTTCCTTGTCTTCCAGCATGGGAGCCACCACACGGAGCGCTTCGATCTCCTTCTTCAGGCGCTCGATCTCGAGCTCCTTCTGCCGCATTACATCGTAAATATTCTTCATTTCTGAATGGCCTCGCTCTGGCGACTATAGCATTGCTTCTCCGAGTGTCAATACAGTTGAATGCCTACCCGGCAGCGGCGAGGCGGCTTGGGGACTCGGGGCTGGGTCGGCGGCGGACTCGGAGCGCCCGCCGGACATGTGCGCCAAGGCAGTAAACAGCGTAATCGCAAGGAGTTCGCCGTCGGCTCAGCGTCCGGACGCAGCCCGGCGAGCCTTGCCCGCCCCCGCGACGAAGGAGTCCCTCACCGTCCACTGCGGTTGCGCGCCCTCGAAGCTCAGCTTCAGCATCTGGAAGCGCAGTTCGCCGTGATCCACCGTGAAGTTGCAGATATGGTAGGTCGGGCCGGGGTCGCGGTAGACGTTGCCGGCGGACCGCTGGATCATGTAGGGCGTTGCCCCTCCGCCTCCGCTCACGACGTAGGTTACCCCGCCGTGCTCGTAGCGCTCGTAGTTGTGCACGTGCCCCGCCATCACGATTATCCGCGCCCGCAGGCTCTGCTGGTGTTTTTCGAGCAAAGACGCGAGCTGCTGTTCCTGCGGACGCGCCGAGTGACCTCCGCCGAACATCTTGTCGTTGGACCGGGTGAGCGGCGGATGATGCAGCGCCAGCAGCACAAAATCCACCTCCGGCGGTAGCGCCTGGAGTCCCTGTTCCAGCCACTGCCATTGCTGGCTGCCGGGGCCGTCCGCCGAAGTGCTGTCCAGTGCGAACACCAGCACGTTACCGGCGCGCACCGAGTACCACCGCCGACCCTCGAGCTGGGGGAAGCGCTGGAAGTAGTTCGCGAGCGCCCGGGCTTCTCCGCCGTGGACGTCGTGGTTGCCCAGGGCGGGAAGCAGTTCGATGCCCGCCTGCCGCAGCGGTGCGGTTTCCGCGTCGAAAACCTTCCAGTCCTGGGCGTCGGCGCCGGTCAACACCAAATCGCCCGTGATGAGCACGAACGCCGGCTTTTCCTGCGCCATGCGGTCGATCTCAGCCCTGCGCACGGCCGCATTGGAATGCTGGGTGTCCGCGGGATTCGTGAATCGCATGTCTCCATAGCCCACAAAGCTGAAGGGATAGGCCGGCGCGGGCAGCACGATGTCTGGCTGCCACGAGCGCACGGGAGCCCGCGTTTGTGCGGGCGCGGCTAGCGCGGTGGCGAGCGCAAGAAGCGTGATCAAGCCGGCTCGCGCCGGTCGCAGGGGGCGGTCGGTCATGAGCATTTCGGATTAGATGCTGCAATCCGCCGGATCGGCGCGCAGGCTCGCACGGCAGCTCAGAAATCATGGGTCAGTATGTCGGAGGCGCGGCGGCACAATTCGCGCGCATACTCGGTCCAGATGCCCTGTCCCCAATAGCGATAACAACTGGTTTGCGTCAGCAGGAGATAAAAAAGCGCATTGCGGTAACGGGGTTCACGGGTTGAGACTTTCCCCAGCGCTCGTTCCGCAAACCGGGCACTCACCGACTCCATGGGGCCCAGCACGTTTTCGTAGCCTCTGACCCAGGAGAGGTTGTTCGTCCAGCTTCCCCCCTCCATGTGAAAGCGATGGTCTTTGCCTCTCAACTCCGCAAGGACATTCTCCAGGCGCTGCTGCCCTTGGCCGGGCTGGAATCGCTCCCAGATGCGCTTCTGGTGAAGGGGCTGGATGGGAGGGAAGTCCGTTTCCCGGATGCCGATCTCGGCCAGATACTCCAGGTATTCCGTGACGTTCACCGGCGGGGTTTCCGAGCCCGAAGCCTCGCGCATGACCTCCAAGAATTTGCTGGGAAACTCGTTCATCATTACCCCGCCGTTTTCCCCGTCGCCGATCTGGGTCACCAGGGGTGGGACCTGCCTGCCGGCCAGCGGCACTCGTCCCAGCCCTTTGGC
The DNA here is from genome assembly GCA_963704285.1 of uncultured Acidobacteriota bacterium. Classification (GTDB taxonomy): domain Bacteria; phylum Acidobacteriota; class Terriglobia; order Terriglobales; family Acidobacteriaceae; genus JAHFUA01. Next base: position 1,370,234 of record OY969886.1, read on the forward strand.
CTCGTAGTAGGGCTGCATCTGCGCCACCAGTTTGGTGTCACTGCCTTGGGTCTTAATGATGGCGATGATGCTGGCGCTCTCGCCTTCCGAACTCTTCGCTACCAGACGGTGAGGAAGGTGGCGATGGTGCAAGCTGCCGCCATCTTCCACGCGCTCCACCGAATGTTCCTGTACCAGCACCCAGCGGTAACCACAGTCTCTGAGTGTCCGGACAAATTCGTAGGCTACGTCAGGATGGTTGGGGAGCGCCATCTCCGGCGGGGAAAACCCCTTGACCCGCGACAGCGCCTCCAGGCCAAAGATGGCGGCAAAATGGTGCTGCCAGGCCGTTACGTGCAAACGAAAATCCTGCGCCGGAGTGCTGGGAGCGACCGCGTGTCCCCAGGCTGTCCCCAACCACTCCGCGCAGCGCCGGTAGGCGGGGTCGCAGGTGATGCGCCGCAGGTTGTCAAAGACATCGTCCAATCCCATGTGCCGCAAACCGTGCAACAGGCATCCGGAATAGTCGAGCATCACCCGCGGCTGTTTGCCCTCCAGGACGAGCTGCGGAATAAACTCGCCCATGCGCTTGTAACACCAGTGGAACACCGGCGCGTTGTGGTTATCGCCGATGTGCGGGTTATCCATCATGTACTTCAGATTGCTGATCACCTCGGCGGCGCCGAGATTGGCCGTCCCCGAAACAATGAGCGGCTGATGCATGTGCAGCGCGATGGCAAACCCGCTCTTGATCCTGGCAAAGTCGATGCCGCTCTCCGCCAGGTATGCCGGGCGCGTGTTCGTGGTGGCGGCGGCAACCTGCTCCTCCGCCCCACACAGATTGGGTAAGCCATCCACGTATTCGGGAAGTTTGCTCATGCCCAGCTTTCTTCGTCCCTTGCGCCTGGCTTATTCGGGTGGAGCAGGCCTTCAGGCCTGCATCTGCCGGCGCCATTGAATTGTGGGCTTCAGCCCCTGAGGTGCCCTAATGATCGCGGTGACCGTCCCTCAGCGGCTAAAGCCGAACCCTGTTGATACCGCCTTGATGCAGGGCTGAAGCCCTGCTCCACCCCAAACCGCCCCGCCTCATGAATGATCCATGCCCGGGTCGCTCCTTAGGACGCGGTCACTGGGTGTAGACGTGGGCGACGTGGCCCGCGATGGCGTCCCAGGTGAAGCCTGATTCCACGGCCACTCTGCCGTTGCGTCCCATCCAGCGGGCCCACTCCCAGTTGGTGAACAAAGTGCCAATGCCCCAGGCCACGGAATCAGGGTTGGGATAGATCTTCAATCCGTTCACCTCATGCCAGACGTACTCATCCGGGCCGCCGTTTTTGGTGGCGATGACGGGCTTGCCCGCGCTCCAGGCTTCCAGCACCACGATGCCGAAGGGTTCGTTGCGGCTGGGCACGCACACTACGTCACAGGCTTTGTAAAGCTCGGTCAACTCTCCATTGTTTTTGAAACCGAGGAACCGGGTCGCATGCTCTACGCGAAGTTCCCACGCTCGATACTGCACGGCTGCCCGCATCTCCCCATCTCCGGCGAAGACAAATTTCGCTCCCGGATAGTGCCAGAGGATGTGCGGGATAGCTTCCACCAATAAGTCGGGTCCCTTTTGATACACCGCGCGCCCGGAAAACAGCACCGTCGGATCCATGGGCCCGATGCCATAGCGCGCTTTGACTCCCCCCGGGTCCAGCCATCCGTCGTAATTGTGGAGGTTCACCCCATTGTAGATGGTGGAAATCTTCCAGTCCGGGACCTCGTACATCCACATGACTTCCTTCTTCAGCGAGTGCGAGACCGTGATCACTCGATCGGACCAATAAGTGGCTGCGCGTTCCTGGCGGCGGACACGTTCCGAGCGGCCGTTATGGAAGTGGTTTCCGCTGCGGCCGTACTCGGTGGAGTGGAGGGTGAGAACGCTCTTCCGCCCTCTCCCCTGTTTGATGTAGATCATGGCATTGCCGGTCAGCCAATCGTGCGCGTGAATCACGTCGAATGGACCGATGAAGTTTTCCGTTGCGCACACGTGGTAGGCGATGGAGCGGCACATGTCGTTGACTTCTTCCACAAAGTCCGGATCCAGCCGGAACTGACAACGATGGTAATGCACGCCCTGGATGCATTCGTAATGCGGCTGCCATGCTCCCATACGGGTGAAGACATGAACTTCATGCCCTTTCCGCTCCAGTGCGGCCGCCAGCTCGGTGACATGGGCCGCGACCCCGCCCACGGGAATAGAATGCAGCGATTCCCACGCCAAGAGTGCGATTCTCATAAGCAGCCCGGAATGAAGACAGATTTCGTGCGGGAACTTGCCCTAACGGGGTTCCGGCGTGCAGCAAGTGCCGATCAAAGGTAAAGGCTGGTGTCTGTGGAAATTCGCAATCGACATCAAGATTGCAGACTGAGAAGAATTCCTTTTTGGAGATCGCGTCTCTTCCATACCAAAACGGATCAATTGCGTGCGACGACAACCTTGTGCGGGTGACCCTCGATAAGAGCTGACCGCGCCTTCGGCCCGGTGCTGTCCAACGCCGGAGCTTGGGCGTGGTACGATCTGTGGTTTTCCCCAACCACTCTGGAGGTTCCTGCATGAGTTGGAGACGGCTTGTTGCCCTCTTGTCGTTGTTGGCCATCTTGGGAGTTTTATCCGTTCTCGGATACACCCAAACCACCGGTTATGACCAGAATCTGTTCCAGGAAATGAAGTGGCGTTTGATCGGTCCTTTCCGCGGCGGCCGCGCTCTGGCGGTGACCGGCGTCCCCGGCGAGCCAAGCCTCTACTACTTCGGAGCGGTCGCGGGCGGGGTGTGGAGAAGCGTTGATGGCGGCGCCAATTGGACTCCGCTGTTCGACAAGGAGTCGGTCTCATCCATCGGCGCTATCGCCGTTGCCGATTCGGATCCCAACGTCATCTATGTCGGCACCGGCGAAGCCTGCATCCGCGGCAATATCTCCTACGGCGACGGTGTGTATAAGTCCACCGATCGCGGCAAGACCTGGAAGAACATCGGCCTGCGTGACAGCCGGCATATCGGCGCCATCGTCGTCCATCCCAAGAATCCCGCAATCGCCTTCGTGGCGGCCCTGGGCCACGCCTATGCCCCGAATGCGGAGCGCGGCATCTTCCGCACCACCGACGGCGGCAAGACATGGGAAAAAGTCCTGTACAAGGACGACCGCACCGGCGGCATCGACGTGGTCTTCGATCCCAGCAATTCCAATATTCTCTACGCTGCTCTTTGGCAGGTGCAGCGCACGCCCTGGAGTTTGAACAGCGGCGGCCCCGGCAGCGGTCTCTACAAGTCCACCGACGGCGGCGCCACCTGGAAGCGCCTGGAAGGCCACGGCTTGCCCGAGGGAATATTGGGCCGCATAGGGGTATCGGTGTCTGGCGCCGACTCTGACCGGGTGTATGCGCTGATCGAGGCCAAGGAGGGCGGCCTCTACCGCTCCGACGACGGCGGTGACACTTGGGCGCGCGTCAATGATGACCAGCGCTACCGCCAGCGCGCCTGGTACTTCACCCACATCTTCGCCGACCCCAGGAGCGTGGACACCGTCTACGTGCTCAACACCGGCATGTTCAAGTCCACCGACGGCGGCAAGACGTTCAGCCTGCTGCCCGCGCCCCACGGCGATCATCACGGATTGTGGATCGATCCCAGCAACCCCGACCGCCTCATCAATGCTAACGACGGCGGCGTCACCATCAGCCTGGACGGCGGCCGCACCTGGACGCTCCAGGAAAACCAGCCCACCGCCCAGTTCTACCACATCGTCGCCGACCATCAGTGGCCCTACTATCTCTACGGGACGCAACAGGACAACAGCAGTGTCGCCACTGCCACCTATGACGATTCCGGTGTGATCGGCCGCTGGAGTTGGTTCGACTACGGCGGCGAGACCGGCTTCGTTGCCCCCGATCCCAGCGACCGCAACATCATCTACGGCGGCAACGAGGGCTCGGTCTTTCGCTTCGATAAGCGCACACAGCAGATGCAGGACGTCTCCGTCTGGCCGCTGGACGTTGCCGGTCACGGCGCCAAGGACCTGGAGCACCGCTTCAACTGGACCTCGCCGCTGATGATCTCTCCCCACGATCCCGGCACCATCTACACCGCCAACAACCGCGTCTTCCGCAGCCGCGACCGGGGTATGAGCTGGGAGGCGATCAGCCCCGACCTCACCCGCAATGACAAGAGCAAGCAGGAGCCATCCGGCGGCCTCATCACACTGGACATCACCAGTGTCGAGTATTACGACACCATCTTTGCCCTGGCTGAGTCCCCCGGGCAGAAGGACCTGCTCTGGGCCGGCACCGACGATGGCCTGATCCAACTCTCCCGCGATGGCGGCAAGAGCTGGACGAACGTTACTCCGAAGACCCTGCCGGAATGGAGCATGATCAGCCTCATCGACGCCTCGCCCTTTGATGCCGGCGCCGCCTATATCGCCGTGGACCGCCACAAGCTCGATGACTTCCGTCCGCACATCCTGAAGACCAACGACTACGGCAAGACTTGGACCGCCATCACCAACGGCATCCCCGACGGCTATTTCGTCCACGCCGTCCGCGAGGACCCCAAGCGCAAGGGCCTGTTGTATGCCGGGACCGAAAGAGGAGTGTTCGTATCTTTCGACGACGGCGCGCACTGGCAATCGCTGCAATTGAACCTGCCGTCCTCACCGATCACCGACTTGGTGGTTCACGACGACGACCTGGCCGTCGCCACCAACGGCCGTTCATTCTGGGTGCTCGACGACCTGGCGCCGCTGCGCGAACTCAATCCGCAGCTCGCCCAGGCTGGCCTTCACCTTTACAAGCCCCAGCCCGCAATCCGCCTGCACTTTCCGGAGGATGTCCACCGGCGGCGGCCGGTCGGGCAGAATCCTCCTTCTGGAGCGATCATTGATTACTACTTCAAGACCAAGCCGGCGGGCGAGGTGACGCTCGATATCCTCGACGCCCAGGGCCGGCTGGTGCGGCATTACTCCAGCAAAGAGAAGAAGATCGCCGAGCAACCACCGGAGTGGCCGGATCAGGAGAAACCCAAGGAAGTCATCCCCGCCGAGGCCAGCATGAACCGCTTCCCCTGGGATCTTCGCCACGAGCCTCCGGTCAAGATCCCCGGCGCGTTCTATAGCGGGATTGGGCCCCAGGGTCCTCTCGCCCTTCCTGGAAGTTACCAGGTCAAACTGACGGCCGGCGGGCAAGGTCAGACGCAGCCCCTGGAGTTGCGCCTCGATCCCCGCGTTACCGGTGTCTCCTCCGCTGACCTGCAAAAACAGTTGGACCTGAGCATGAAAATCCGCGAGGCGAACCAGCGTCTGCACATCGCCGTCAATCAGATCCGCCAGTTGCGGGGCGAGTTGGAGACGCTGCGCCAGTGGGCCGGCGACAGCCCGCAAGCCCAGCCGGTCATCGCCGCCGCCAGGCAGTTCGACGAGAAGATGACTCCCATCGAGGAGGAGCTGATCCAGGTGAAGATGAAGAGTTCGGAGGGCAACCTGAGTTTTCCCAACAAGCTGAACGAGGCCCTCGATTCGCTCAGCCACACCGAGGACAGCGCCGACTCCGCTCCCACCGCGCAGATGTACCAAGTCTTCGACCTACTCAACCGCAGGCTCGAGGCGCAATTGGCGCAATGGCAGGAGATCATTGACAGGGATCTGCCCGCGCTCAATCAGTTGATGCGCTCCCAGGGGGTGCCCGCCTTGCAGGCGCCGAGTGGGATCCCAAAGGAGTAGCGAGAACTAACGCGCAGCGTTCGGCGCCGATCACCGCGGGAGACGTACACCTCATACTGTTGTTATCATTGCTACCCAAGATGCGATTGTTGCGAACAGCAGTATGAGATACAAGAAATAGATCTTGTCGACTCCGAAGATCTTCTTGTAGTCTTTGAGCACCCTAAGCAAGGCGCGATCTCCATAGGAAGCATGACTAGTAACTGCTAGCTTGTACTCGACGTATTTGCGAACTGATGCCCATCCCATGAAGAATGTGATGGAAGGAATAAAAAACGGGTTCGTGATTAGACGATGTTGGAAATGGCGTCCCTCTGGATCGTGCACAGATATTATCACGAAGGCTGCAACAGCCAACAACCCGAGAACTCTAATCAGTAACGTCCTGCGAACCACTCCCTTACACTGATCGATATACCAACGCACAAAGTCAGAAAAAGGACTCATTGGCACACCAAAGGAATAACTAAAGTATAAGATCCAGTATAATCTCCGCCATATATACCCTCACCCACTCCGGCAGTCACGGAATATGTCCCACCGGCATTGGTGCCCGTCACTGGGGAATTATCGCGGGCGGTTCAGGGGGTGTCAAAGAAGGGGCCTGCTTGCTGCCGGGAGGGGAATCGCCCCCCAAAGGGCCGAAGCCCAGCGGATGTCGTAGCGAAGACCAACGCGCGAAGTTCGCCGCTGATCACCGCGCCCTTGATTAAAAACAGAATGATTGTCCCGTAGATAAGTACCCAAAAAGCGAAAACAATGCTCTCGTATCCCTGAAGGCTCGCAACTAGCGATGCGACAGCGACCGAAAGAACCGCGTATACCCAGTTCGCCTTGATAAGCACCTGCAGCTTTGTTTTGCAACCGGGACAGATCGGTGGATTAACGCGGAGTTCGCCCGCTGTTAGTGGCGCGTTGCACTTTGGACAATATCCTCTCATCGACACCTAGCGCATGACCACTTGAACTATTTAGAAACCCTGGCAGAGCGAGTTTACTCCCTTAGCAGTCGTGGCCACTACGAATGCGACTGCTCTTTGCCCAAGCTGCCGCGTACGCGCCAGCCAGCCCGTGGCTGTTGCAACCGTCGGTCCTAAGGAAGCAAGGCCCTCCGAGAATGCCGGAAAAGCCGCATTCGCCGTGCCGACTTGATACAGGGCGGTGCCCGTGGCTGCTGCCGCTGATGCAATCGGTGCTCGCGCACCGAACCGGATACGTGTGCTCTTGACAACGCCTTTGGCACGTTTGCAGCGCCCAGAAGGAGCATTACAGCGAGACCATTCAAGTCTTACGAAGACTCTTCAACGCATCAAGAACATCATCGCAAGGAAGGCGAAGATCACACCTGAGAGCCTAACAAACAGCATTACCTTCGGAGCAGCCGATGGCGTTACTGATCGCCCGGCGGGCCAGACGCGTTCAAAGACTGCCACAGCCTTTGCCGGGAAAACAGCCATTAGTATGCCTGCTACGATCACGAAGATCGAAAGTGCATTCAACGCGGGCGTCGGAGAGTTGGGAAGCGCCCGGCTGACTGGAGCCGCCGTGTGGCTCACCGCTCGTCCAGTGAGCACAAGATAAATCTCCGAAGCAGCTACATAGGCGAACCAGCAACCCACAGCAAAGATCACCAGCCCGGCGACGCGGTTACCGAATCGTATGAGCGGATGCAGGCGTTTGGGGCTGGGCTCGGTCCAGCGGCCAGCGAAGCTCATCGCTTCTGTAAGTCTGTCCCATCGCGCAGGGAGGAAACACATCATGAATCCCCAAACGCCAGCGAACAACCCGATTAGCAGCATCATCACGAGAATCAGCATGGAGTTCCTCCCAACGCTCTATGTCGCTTCTCCTAGGGAATCGTCGTGCAGCCGCCATAGGTGTACGAACCAGAAAGCCCGACGCCAGAGATTGTTGGCCCACCGATCGTTCCAGACGAATTGGTCGAGGCCTGGTATCCCAAGATTAGATTCGCTCCAAAAGAGTAGCCCCAGCTGCTGAGAACGTTCGTCCAGTTCCCCATGTTGCCTTCGTTGTAAACGCCCACGGTAACCGCCTTTGTCGGTGGGACAGAAGCTCCAGCCCCCAAATTAGCGCAAATCGTCCCCGTCGACTGTTGGTAGGTAATCTGCGCCGCGACTATCTCATTGACTGAGATGAAAACCGGATGCGATTTGAGGTAGTTCAACCCCTTTTGGAGCCCCGAAACGACCGCGCCAGCGCATCCTCTGGGCCCATGAACATCTATACACTGAGCTAGGTTAATCCGTCCTGGCAGGTGAGCGTCTAGGTGCAATACGCCGTCGTCAAAGGGATTTGGCGGCAGGGGATCATCTCCGGGCACACTCCCACACGGAACTGTCCATACCGGGTAAAGTGGCCCTGGGCCAAGGATGAAACAATCAAGCCCCAGAACATCAACCGCATTGAGCGGAGAATTCAGTACATAAACATACCGGTTCCATGTCTGCGGGTTAGAGGGGTTGACTGCCGCCATTCCCGCCGGATCGGGGGAAATCCAGCGACCGTACTGAGCATACTCGCGGAAAAGGAAATCGTACAAACCCGTTGTGGATCCCTGAATTGTATCCTGGTTCTGGCCGGTGAAGGAGCGGTCCGCAGTGCCTGCCTCCGCATACGTCTCGCCGAAGGGGGCGTAGGCCAGATCGGAGTACATGGTGCGGGCGGGAGTGGACGCAAAGCGCGAACTGCCCAGCCAGTCGGGATGCCGGAAGTAGCTCAGCGTCGAACCCACATAAACTGCTGTCCCTCCCGCCGGAAGCGGTACAAACGCTTTGACCACCGTCTGCCCGTTCATCAGCGCCAGCTTACCACCGCTGGGGCTGTAGAGAATCTGCGTGTACGAAGAACCGTTCTGCTGTTCCACCATCCTCCCCAGAGCGTCATGAACAACGATCCTACTACCCCACCCGAGCAAAAGCGGCTCGGGTGGGCCACCCTCAGCATAAGGGATGCGAGCAACTTGGCCGGGCCACCCGCCCCCTCCCCTAAGGTATCAGCGCCGCAGAACTCGGGGCCAGCGTGGTGGAGGTCGTCCCACTGGGCAACGCTTGGGGCCCATGTGCTGCCGCCCCATGAATCGTCGATGCAAGGTTGCACCGCTACAAATCGACTTCCCGTTGTTTGCGGAAACAAGGGAAATAGTCGCTTATCGCTCCAGCTTTGAAGAAGGAGGCTGCGCGACAGGGCGACCCCATTTGTCCACCTCAAAACCACACTTGTTACATGTAGTGCCCCCCCAGAAAGCTTGAGCAACGTTTTTTGGCGTTCGGATGCGGTCGAGTGAAGCCCCACAATTGGGGCAGTTAAGGTGTGCTAGATTTATCCCCCATCGGTTCTTTGCAATTGTGCCGACGAGTACCAACACAACCCCGACTGCCAAGATGACAAGGACTATGATCGCCAAAATTGTCGTGACCACTTTTCGCTCCTTCGGAACGGTAAGCGATTCGCATCAATAGACCCCAGCAAGTGAACACGCACCAGCAAGTGCTCCTCCCTTGATGACCCCGCCTCCCGCCCCGGCGATCCCTCCAATAGTGCCCCCTAGAATGGCACCTGGAATAGCACCAACTCCCTCAAAGAAAGCCCCGCCTGTTGCGCCCGCGATTGCTCCCCTTGTCGCGCCCAACACAAAGCCGTTCCTCATGGACGTTAGAATTCTCTGGTCTGATGATCCTTTGCATACGGAGTTGACTACCATTCCCTTAAGGTCGCCTAAAAACCGCTGACTCAAGTATCGCTGGTAGCTCGCGGCTCCTAGATCACCAACAGGCGGATTGTTTGCGGGCTTGACCGCGCCAGCACATCCCCTGGGCCCATGAACATCTATACATTCAGCTAGGTTAATCCAGCCTGGCGGGTTGAGGTCTTCGTGCAGTACGCCGTCGTCAAAGGGATTTGGCGGCAGTGGATCATCTCCGGGAACACTTCCACAAGGGACTGTCCATACGGGATAAAGCGGCCCCGGACCAAGTATGAAGCAATCAAGGCCCAGAAAATCGACACCGTTGAGCGGAGCATTCAATACATAAGCATACCGATTCCATGACTTCGGATTGGAGGGATCAACCGCCGCCATTCCCGCCGGATCGGGTGAAATCCAGCGCCCGTACTGCGCGTACTCGCGGAACAGAAAGTCGTAGAGGCCGGCGGTCGGGCCTGGAGCCGTGTCCTGATTCTGGCCGGTGAAGGAACGGTCCGGAGTGCCCGCCTCGGCATAAGTTTCGCCAAACGGCGCATACGCAAGATCGGAATACATCTGTCGGGTGGTCGCCGTGGATGCGAAGCGCGAGCTGCCCAGCCAGTCCGGATGCCGGAAGTAGCTCAGCGTCGGGCCAGAGGTATAGACCGCTGTTGCTCCTGCCGGAAGCGGTATGAATGCCTTGGTCACGGCTTGCCCGTTCATCAGCGCCAGGCGATCTGCTGGTAGCGCGTATGCAAATCACAACCTACAATCTTCATGTGCTCGGCTCCTTTCCTCCGAGCCTTGGTACGTTGAGCGATACCAATCTACTCGGCGTTCTGGAGCCGACACGGTTATCTAATCAGCCAATGGCGGTTTCAGGGTTACCTTCTGGCCAGCGGCGATAGGAGGTAGGCCAGCCAGTACGAGATCGTCCAGAGGGTGGCAAAGAAGATAAACCACAGAGGCCGAGACATGAATATACCAGCCGACCCTTTATGCCTCGCAATCATTTGTAAGACCAATTCAACCACAAGAACGAGCGCCACGTAGGTTAATGCACTCATGAGAGCCAACTTGACCGTCCAAGCCATAGCGATCTTCTCTCGCATTTAGGGCACGCAATTCGAGACTTTCGCCCCACCCACTTGAATACCAAATCCGAACACGTAAAACATAGGTACATCAAGCTGGATATTTCGAGGACAGTTAAGCACGGGGCCGCAGCCCGCTCTTATCGGCCCCATACCCACTGATTCTGTACCCTTGACATTGGCATTTTCACAAAAATAGCCACAGTATCCGTATCGGGAAGGTGGGCCGCCTGACCCTTCACACAATAGAACCTGTCTATCCCGGCTAACGACTCGTTCTTCTGGTGCGGCCTCTTTGGTGTTTGGTGCGGCAGCCCACGACTGAGGCCGGTCCACACGGTGGCGGAATGGGATGATATTCATGGCAGAGGGCCGCATGGACCGGTCGTCAGCCAGCCGGACGAAACACCGCCTACCATCACTGGATTTGAAGACCAAGAGAGTGAGTTTTGAGAAGAAGATAGGCAATTGTGTACTGAATGAGGTCGGAGTGCAGAGTGCGAAACTCTGATATCCTTCCCGCAATATGGGCACGAAAATGCCGGTGTGAACCTGACATCCTCCAGCCTTATCCGGGCATCGCATTCTGGACAGGCTGTCCGTCTCGAATATGTGGCCGGCCAAACCATGACTCATGAGCAGAGACTTGAATACCAGAAACTAATTCACCCAGTTGTAGTCGGCAGACTTACCTGGGCCACTCGCCGGGCTGGGAAACCGCGCCAGATTGACGCGAAACGAGGCAACTGGGTGTACAATGCCGACCGCTCGGGAACTCAAAATGGAAATCCCTGGTAAGGTCATCTCGGTCCCAGCCCGAGCCCTTGAAACCGATCGGATTCGCGGACACAGCGAACGAGCTTCGGAGGTAGCAGATATTTACCAGCGTACGCCCATAGGAAACCCACCACAGCTGTAGACGGTATGCACAACAGCAGCAAAAACCAACCCCTAGCTCCAATTAGATACGGAATCACCAAGCCCAGTGCCCAACTGAGCCAATTCCTAGCGTGCCGATAGCCATCAGAGATGCGGATATCCTTCTCACAGAGCGGGCAGCGGAATGTAGGCGTGAACCTAACGTCCTCAAGCCTGATCCTAGCATTGCACTCCGGACAGAACGTTCGTCGCGAATATGTAGCAGGCCAACTCATTCAACCCCGCTGTTGCATAAAGGTTTCTCCCTTGTTGAAGGTTCAGTTGTTACCTGAGCGACTTCGGTTCCAACAACAATGAAACTAAGCTAACACGGACCATAGGTCTTGCATTGATTGTAAAGCCACCCTCCTATCCTGCCAAGGTTGTTCCAGTTATTGATCGTCCACCTCGAGGCAGCGGTGACTGGTACGCCAGCCGTCTCCAAGGAGACCGCTGCAGCGTCTAAGGCTCCTGGGATAAGGGCACAACCGCCTCCCGCGCATGCAGCCCCTCCGTACCAAAGCAACATTGTGCGCGGATCAGTGACTTGGTTGGTATTCTGCCAAGTATCACCGCAGTTCGGGCATTGCGGGGAATTTCGGAAGATGTCCATCCCTACTGGTACGTCTCCGGTATTAGCCTTCCCTTTGTTTGCGGGAACAGACGCGCCACACGGCCCCTTGCCCGGCCCGCAGCCGTTCTTATCGTCATACTGGGCTTGAGTTACGGCGCTTTTTGCTAGCCAATTCCAGAAATCCGCCAAAGCCCCCCGGAAGTCAGCCCTGATACCGTCGGGGTTCTGGGGATCCGGCACCCAGACGCATACTTCTTTCGGCTCCTGGTGCGGTACTTCTACAAGTTTACATCTATAGTAAAGGCCAAGCGGATCCACGAGGTTAATGGGACTGTTCAGCACATAGGCGTACCGGTTCCAGGACTGCGGGTTTGTGGGATCAACAGCGCCCAGCCCAGCCGGATCGGGAGAAATCCAGCGCCCGTACTGGGCGTACTCGCGGAACAGGAAGTCGTAGAGGCCCGTGGTTGATCCTGGAACGGTGTCCTGGTTCTGGCCGGTAAACGAGCGGTCCGCAGTGCCGGCCTCGGCATAGGCCTCCCCGAAAGGCGCATACGCTCCGCTGTAGTACATGGTGCGACCGGGCGTCGATGCGAACCGCGAGCTGCCCAGCCAGTCGGGGTGGCGGAAGTAGCTCAGGGTTGAACCCAGATACACAGCCGTTGCGCCGGCAGGGAGCGGGATGAACGCTTTGGTCACAGCCTGTCCGTTCATCAGCGCCAGCTTCCCCGTTGGCCCATAGAGAATTTGGGTGTACGAAGAACCCCTCTGCTGCTCCACCATCCTCCCCAAAGCGTCATAAGTCAAGCCAATGGCATCGACGCTGACCGCGTGCCCTTGCACGTCCCAGGAATACGCATGCACATTGTCATGCGTGGTGTTGCCGCTGGCATCGTAGGTGAACCCTTGTCCGGGGCCGATCTGGTTTTTGGAGGTGTCATAGCTCACCTGGAAGTTGGCGTTTCCGCTCTTGGTGAGATTCCCGAAGGGATCGAAGCCGAAGCTTTGCTGCCACACCGAGCCGCAGTTTACGCCGCTGATCCGCACCAGATCATCATGCGAGTACGTGCAATTCTGCGTATTGGCCGAGTTGAACTGGTCGGTGATCCCCAGGCTGGCCAGCGTACCGTTAGCGTTCCAGCCGATGTTCCCAGTGACCGTGGTGGGAGTGGCCCCGACGGTGAACTTGTACTGCGTCACACGCCCGCTGTTGGGGTCGAAGGTGAAGGCATCGGAATCGTAGGTTCCCAAGGTCACGCCGGTCACGCGGCTCGCCACATCGTACGCGGTTGAGAGCACGGGGTTCATCCCGCTGCTGGCGCCGGCGGTGTTGGGCCGCCCCTCGCCATCGACACCATAAGTGATCGTGGGCAACGCGGCGTTGTTCAGCGGATTCAGCATATTCAGCGCCCCATTGGCATAATACGAAGCCGTCGAGTGATAGTAGCCCCCAGAGTGGCGCGTCGATTCCCACACGTCCGTCGTCTCTCCCCGCGGAGAATAGCTGAACCACTGGTCGGTGACGATCGAGGCTTGGGTTATGGGCCAACTGCAGTCGTCCGTAGCCGCTTGCGTTAGCCGGCCCACGGCGTTGCTGGTGCTCACTCCCCCTGGCTTCGCGCCGAGAATGCCCCCGGTGGGGTCGTACCGAAAACGCAGGCAAGGATTGCTAGTTACTCTGGCGATTGTTGCCTATATCGGTCACCCGATGCAGCGCGTCATAGTAGTAGCATACGTGGTTTCCGTTGGCATCCGCTTTGGCCACCAGGTCCCCAGGGGAACTGTAGGCTCCTGAGGCGCAGTAATTGGCCGTAACGGAATCATAGGTGTAGCTGGTGGTGCCCGTCTCCGGGTTGATTTCCGAAGTCATGCGACCTAGAGAGTCGTAGGTAAAGCTGCGCGGCTGCCCGCTCTGATTCACGCTGAGCAGGTTGCCCAGTGCGTCGTACGAATACAACGTCCGGAACCCGGTGGCGGCGGTACTCTGGCCACAAGAGCCGCTCCCAGCCGCGCTCGTGATCTCGCACACCAACGTGAGCCTCCCGAGCGCGTCATACTCCAGTTGTCGCCGTTTGGCATTTTCGCCGGCCGGGGCCGGCCCGACGGTAACCAATACATCGTTGTTGGAGTAGGAATACGACGTACGGCCGCCACCGCCGTCAACCACCGTGAGTGGCCTCCCCAAAGCATCATAGGTGGTCGTCACGGCCGGGCCAGAAGCATTCGTTCCTTGCAAGCCCGCAACGTAAGGCAGCGTGACCCGTGACATTCGTCCCAGGCTGTCGTAATCGGTTTCTACGGAATCGTAGGTACCGGAGGCAGGGTATTGTTGCGCCTGATGGATATGTTGCCGTCCCAACCAATCAAGGGTGACAGCGTCGCTAACGATCGAGTTCCCACCATTGAATAATTGATAAGCGTTGGACAAAGTTGGCGAATTATAAGTGATGTTCGTCGTGTATCCGCCCCGATCGGTAGTGGACGTGAGTCTGCGATAAACATCATAACCGAAGCCGATTGACTGGTTGTTGGGATCGGTTGCGGTTGCCAGTTGGCCGGTATTGAAGAAATAGGCCAGGTTGGTCTGTAGCTGAGCACCTCCGGGCGGGCCACTGATAACGGCGCTGGGATAAGCGTACTGGGTGGCGGAGGTGTAGTCCCACTGTGTCTGTTGGACGCCATTCAGGAACCGCTGACGACGATTGCCCAGCGAGTCGTAATTGAAGGTGGTCGCGAGGGCGCCGGTGAGATGCACGGCATCAGCGTAGCCGGTGAAGGATGTAGCATTCCCACGAGTAGTGAACGAACACCCATAGTTAACATCATTGTGCTGCGCGGCGCCGGTGACACAGGTCAATGGGGTACTGTCGTAAGCAACGTCGGTGCGCGACACCACCGTTCCAGCGCCATCCTGCACCGTCTCCTGCGTCATCCGGTCCAGGATGTTCAGCGATGTGTAGGCACTGGTAGATAGATATGTACGGTTGGTCGTCCTCAGGAGTGAGCCCGGAGCTCCGCTTCCAAAAGCGTACTCTTTGAGGCTGGTGAGATTGAGCGTGCTATCGAACGTGGTCTCGGTCTTGGTCACTTGTGATTTCGCTACTCTGACCTGGCCCCACTTTGGCCGTCCGATTTGGCCCCACCCTAAGCGATAGATCGGCCTACGCTGTCCCTGCCAGCCGGGACGGGGAGGCCGATGGACAGGAGACGCAAGGTGGAGCTGTTTGAACAGATCAGGCGGGAACACCGCTTCGGGGTAGGTACGATCCGAGGAGTGGCGAGGCAGTTCGGGGTACACCGGCGGATGGTGCGGCAGGCGCTGGCGAGCGCGATCCCGCCGGAGCGCAAGACGCCAGCGCGGGCGAAGCCTGGGCTGGGCCCGGTCCTGGAGTTCATTGACGAGATTCTGCGGGCGGACCAGCAGGCTCCGCGCAAGCAGCGGCACACGGCGCACCACCTCTGGGGGCGGATTTGCCGGGAACGGCCGGAGAGCAAAGTGGCGGAATCGACGGTGCGCCATTACGTCGCACGTCGCAAGCAGGAGTTGGGGCTGATGGCGCGGGAGACGTTCGTGCCGCAGGTCTACGACTGGGGCAGCGAGGCGCAGGTCGATTGGTACGAAGCCTTCGCGGAAGTGATGGGCGAACGGCGCGAGGTTTATTGCTTTGCGATGCGCTCGATGGCGGGCGGCGGGGCGTTTCATCGCGCCTATTACCACGCCACGCAGCAGGCGTTCTTGGAAGCGCACGAGTCCGCCTTTGGCTATTTCGGCGGGGTGTTTCGGCGGTTGCGCTACGACAACCTGAAGAGCGCGGTGAAGAAGATCTTGCGCGGGCATCAGCGGGAAGAGACCGAGCGGCTGATCGCCTTTCGCTCGCATTGGGGCTTCGAGACGGAGTTCTGCAATCCGGCGCGGGGCAACGAGAAGGGCGGAGTGGAAGGCGAAGTGGGCTATTTCCAACGCAACCATCTGGTGCCGGTGCCGCGCGTGGAGAGCTTGGAAGAGCTGAACCAGCTTTTGCTGGCAGCCTGCCGCGGCGAGGAACAGCGGCGGATCACGGGCAAGCCGCACACGGTCGGCGAAGCCCTGCGGATCGAGCGCGAGCATCTGCTGCCGCTGCCGGCGGAAGGGTTCGAGTTGGCCGAGACCAGCTTTCCCGTCGTGGATGGCAAGGCCTGTGTGAAGGTGCGCACGAACTGGTACTCGACGCCGCTGAAGCCGGGCACGCGCACGCGCGTGAAGCTGCTGCCAGCCTATGTGGAGATTTGGCAGGAGCGGGAGTGCGTGGCGCGGCACGAGCGCAGCTTCTCGCGCTACGAACAGGTGCTCGATTTGGAGCACTACCTCGATGTGCTGGAGCGGAAGCCGGGCGCGTTGGCGGGATCGAGTCCCCTGCAGCAGTGGCGCGAACGCGGGCGCTGGCCGCAAAGTTTCGACCGTCTGTGGCAGAGCTTGCGAGAACGTCAGGGCCCCCAGGCGGGGACGCGGGAGATGATCGAGTTGCTGCGCCTGGGCAAGCAGCAGGGTTGGGATCGGCTGGAGCACGCGGTCGAGCAGGCGCTGTTGCTGGGATGCACCGATGCGGCGGCCGTGCGGCACCTGCTGAGCTTCGGCGAACTGGCCCATCCCCCAGCGGAGAGCTGCAACGTCGACAGTGAACTGGAACGCTACCAACGTCCGCTGCCGGTCCTGAACGAATATGACTTGCTGCTGGGTGAGGCGATGACCGAGGCGGAGGTGGTGCGATGAAGCCAGCCGCCACCGAAGCTCTGGAACACGCCAGCGTACAGCAGTACTGCCAGCTCTTACGCATGCCGGTAGTGGGCGCCAACTTCGTTCCCTTGGCCGAGCAAGCGGTGAAGGAAAAGCGTAGCCACATTGGATACCTGGAAGCGTTGCTGGCCATGGAGAGCGAAGAACGGGATCGGCGTGCGATTCAGCAGCGGTTGCACGATGCCCGGCTGCCGCGGTTGAAGACGCTGGAGGAGTTCGACTTCAATCAGGCGCCACAGATTCCGGCGGCGAAGATCCGCGAACTGGCCGGGGGCGGCTACATCGAGCGCACTGAGCCCGTGGTGCTGATGGGCGAATGCGGCACGGGCAAGACCCACCTGGCGACGGGCCTGTGCGTTGCAGCTTGCCGGCAGAAGCGGCGGGTGCGCTTCACCACCGCCGCGAACCTGGTGAACGAGTTGGTGGAAGCTCAGCAACAAAACTCCATCCGGCGGGCGCTGGCGCGCTGGCTGCGTTACGATCTGATCGCCCTCGACGAAGTGGGCTACGTGCCGCTGGCAGAGATCGGCGCGGAGTTCCTGTTCCAGGTGATTGCCGATCGCGTCGAGAAGGCGACGTGGATCGTGACCACCAACCTGCCCTTTTCGGAATGGACGCAGGTGTTTCCCAATCCGCGCTTGTGCAAGGCATTGCTGGACCGGATCACCGACCGGGCGCACATCATCGAGACCGGCACCGACTCGTACCGGTTCCGGAGAACCATGGAGATACGACAGAAGAAGAAAGCTTCGTAAAGCGCTGGGCAGGGGCAAGGGGTTCACACGCCACCCCTTGCCCCTGCACCCCCATCCCGGCTCAGGCTGTAGCTGGGAGCAACGGAGAGTTCAGGACCCAGGGGTGGGCCAAATGAAAGCATCAAGGCGGGGCCAGATCAGGTTGCCAAAGGCAACTTGCCCGCCAGCCAGGGTTGTGGTCGTGGTTGCGGGGGCTACGCCCGAGTAGGTGGTATCAATTTGCCGCAGTAGCGTGCCGCCTGTGCCACCTTGATAAAACTTCTGTGTAGTCACCTGGCCGTTGGTGAAGGTGTACTCGGATTGATTGCCCGCTGGGTCGTAAGTAAGCTGCGGCGCGGTGACCGTGGTCTTCCAGTGCGAGGAGTCAATCTGACTGCGTGCGAACGTCCAGGTTGCTGAGGCGGTGCCGTCGTTGATCACGCGGGTGAGATTCACAACCGTTCCATCTGAGCAACTCACCCCGTTGTTGCCTGTGGACGGATAATCGTATTCGTAATAGCCGCCAGTGGGCAGGGTGATCCGCTGTATGCGCCCGGTTTTATATCCGCTGAAACCCGGGGTGTCTTCGTACGTCATCGCGTACTGCTGCCCGCGGCTTCAGAACAAGCGCCGGCAACACACTCCGGAACTCGGTGAAAAACTGCGCAGTTCAGTCTGTCCCCCTTTTTTCCGCAGTTGAACCCGGCGTTATTTTGTTGGTTGGTTCCTGACAATCAGCAGCAAAAGCCCAGTTGATGTCTCGATGAGCTTGTTTGGAGGATACCGTTGGAGGTCCGTTTCTGACACTCTGGATTGTTCGCAGCTCATGGGCTTCGCTCCGCTTCGCCAAGCAGGAACACCGTTACTGATCACTACGACAGCCGCGCCGACCCGTCCTACGCAAAAAGGGTGGCCCCAAGCATCAAGGCGTTCGTGTGGCTCTAGCGATGCCAGGCCCTCACTACTCAGGAAGACGTCACCCTGAATGGTACTCTTGCGTACCGCATCTGCAATCAAAAGTCCCGTGCCCCAGGTCTGGGTGAGCATTGCATCTGAGGCAACCTGCTGCGGATCGCTGCTGAGTTCCTCGAGCGCACCCGTGTGCTTTACGCTAGTGCGTTCACGAGTTCTTCTGACTGTCACAACCTGCGCCAGCTTCCCCCCTGCCGCGGTTGCGATTGCAGTGTATGCACCCCTGTCGACTGTTAGTCCGAAGGCGAACCACCAATACATGACCGCTGACAGGATAAGGGCAAGCAGACAAAGAACACCTATAAAGATAGCTCTGTACCTCACCTTTAATTGCCTCCTACCAAGTTCTGACACGTTGCTATATTTGATAAAATATCTCCGATAATTGATAGGGTCTGTCCGAGTTGCACCATCCCAGGCATTGTATTCAGCTTCCACTTTAGCAAACTGGAAGAAGCGGT
The DNA here is from genome assembly GCA_963704285.1 of uncultured Acidobacteriota bacterium. GTDB lineage: Bacteria > Acidobacteriota > Terriglobia > Terriglobales > Acidobacteriaceae > JAHFUA01. The sequence continues at coordinate 1,389,203 of OY969886.1, forward strand.
CGTTGAGCCGCCAGGAATCGTAAACAGACTAGGGGCTCCTCGAACCTCCGTGAATTTGCCGCCTGAGAATGTCATCGTCTGAATGTACGCACCTGAACCGTAGGCCCGTTGAAAATAAACTGGGTTTGTGAAACCAAAGGTCAGCCCAGCAGGATCAACCGAAACACCTGCGAAAGTATCTGGAGGAATGACGATTCCACCCCCCGACCATGAATTGTTCCGGTCGGTTAGCCGTATTGAGAACCCGGTCCAGCTTCCGTTCGCGTCAAATTGCAAAAGTAGATTATTGTCACCTTGAAATGGTATCACACCTCTTTTGCCCGCAATAGCTGCGCAGGGATCCTGCGGCGGTGCCGGCGGATTTTGGCTGACGACCGACGGCAGCCAACCCGGACCGCGCTCTACCCACCTAGCCGAAGCATTAGCGCCCTCAAAGCGCGAATAGACCAATGAATCCAAAGGGCTGAGACCACAGGGTCTGTACCCCGTGACTGTAAGCTGCCCCTCGGAATTCGTGCTATAGCTATCTGCTTCTCCACACAATCCTAGCGGGTCAACAATGCCGGTAGGATAATTGAGTGCGTAGGCGTAGCGGTTCCATGACTGTGGATTAGCAGGATTGACAGCAGCGATTCCCGCCGGATCAGGCGAAATCCAGCGACCGTACTGGGCGTACTCGCGGAACAGGAAATCGTAAAGCCCAGCGGTGTGGTCTGGAACCGTGTACTGGTTCTGCCCGGTGAAGGAGCGATCCGCTGTGCCTGCTTCCCCATAGGCCTCTCCGAATGGGGCGTAGGCCCCACTGTAGTACATGGTGCGAGCGGGCGTCGATGCGAAGCGCGAGCTGCCCAGCCAGTCGGGATGCCGGAAGTAGCTGAGCGTCGGGCCAGAGGTATAGACCGCTGTTGCTCCTGCCGGAAGCGGTATGAATGCCTTGGTCACGGCTTGCCCGTTCATCAGCGCCAGGCGATCTGCTGGTAGCGCGTATGCAAATCACAACCTACAATCTTCATGTGCTCGGCTCCTTTCCTCCGAGCCTTGGTACGTTGAGCGATACCAATCTACTCGGCGTTCTGGAGCCGACACGGTTATCTAATCAGCCAATGGCGGTTTCAGGGTTACCTTCTGGCCAGCGGCGATAGGAGGTAGGCCAGCCAGTACGAGATCGTCCAGAGGGTGGCAAAGAAGATAAACCACAGAGGCCGAGACATGAATATACCAGCCGACCCTTTATGCCTCGCAATCATTTGTAAGACCAATTCAACCACAAGAACGAGCGCCACGTAGGTTAATGCACTCATGAGAGCCAACTTGACCGTCCAAGCCATAGCGATCTTCTCTCGCATTTAGGGCACGCAATTCGAGACTTTCGCCCCACCCACTTGAATACCAAATCCGAACACGTAAAACATAGGTACATCAAGCTGGATATTTCGAGGACAGTTAAGCACGGGGCCGCAGCCCGCTCTTATCGGCCCCATACCCACTGATTCTGTACCCTTGACATTGGCATTTTCACAAAAATAGCCACAGTATCCGTATCGGGAAGGTGGGCCGCCTGACCCTTCACACAATAGAACCTGTCTATCCCGGCCGAACAGTGGAGAACTCAGAGTCAACGCGACGGGTTGAGGCGCCAGCCCCGAAGGCGGATTTTGGCTGGCGCCGCACGGCCCGTTGCCCGGCCCGCAGTCCTTCTCGTCATCCCATTCAAAGACAGTGCACCAAGGGCAGCGGCGAACCAAGTTGGCACAGCCAAAGCCGAAAACTCGACATCCAATCCATTTCAGCGTATCGGCGTCTGGCTTGATGACGTTTAGATACAGCCCGAGCGGATCGACATTGCTCAAAGGATTGTTCAGCACATAGGCGTAGCGGTTCCAGGTCTGAGGATTCGTGGAATCTACTACGCCCAGCCCAGCCGGATCAGGAGAAATCCAGCGACCGTACTGAGCATACTCGCGGAACAGGAAATCGTACAAACCCGTTGTGGATCCCTGAATTGTATCCTGGTTCTGGCCGGTGAAAGAGCGGTCCACGGTGCCCGCCTCGGCGTAGGTTTCGCCGAAGGGAGCGTAGGCCAGATCAGAATACATGGTTCTGGACGGCGTAGAGGCGAATCGCGAGCTACCCAGCCAGTCCGGATGCCGGAAGTAGCTCAGCGTCGGGCCGGAGGTGCTGCCGCTGCGGTTTTGCTCGACCATCCGCCCCAAAGCGTCATAGGTGAGTCCCACGGTGTCAACCGCCGTCACGTGTCCCTGCACATCCCAGGTGTAGGTGTGCAAACTGTCGGTCAGCGTATTCCCGTTGGCATCGTAGGTGGGCGTAAACCCCGGCAAGCTCTGCATGCGATTCGTGGCGGTATTATACTGGGGCTGGAATGACACGCTCCCACTCTTGGTTAGGTTCCCGAAGGGATCGAAGCCGAAGGTCTGGGACCACGGGCTCCCGCAGTTCGCGCTGCTGATCCGCGCCAGATCGTCGTAGCCGTAGTTGCACGTCTGCTGGTCAGCGGCGTTGAAGGGATCGGTGATGCCCAGCGCAGCCAGAGTGCCGTTCGCATTCCAGGTGAGATTCCCGATCACCGACTGCGGGGTCGCGCCCACGGTGTGCTTGTACTGCGTCATACGCCCCGTGTTGGGGTCGAAGGTGAAGGCGTCAGAATCGTAGGTTCCCAAGGTCACGCCGCTCACGTGCCCCGCCACATCGTACCCGGTGGAGAGCACGGGGTTCACCCCAGTACTTGCCGCCACCGAGTTTGGCCGTCCCTCGCCGTCAGCACCGTATGTAGAGGTAGGAAGCGCCGTGCTGTTCAGCGGGTTCAGCACGTTCAGCGCCCCATTGGCCCAAAACCGATTTATGAGACTGGTTCTAGAGGCCAGTAAACAGGTTGGTCTCACAAACGTGTCTTTCCCACTGCGGCAGCGAGCTTCTCAAGCTGAAGACCCGATTTTTGCAGGGCTGACGAGAGTTCAGGATCTTGAGAGCAGATGCAGAATAGGAGATCTCGCGAGGACGGGGTATTGGGAGACCCGGTGCGTCCAGTTGCAAGTTCCCTCGCCGCAGATACTATCCCCTGGTAAGCGCTAGAAGGCCTTCCCAGCATAGTCAACCCTTCTGTCTGCTTCATTGCAGATGCTATCTCGTGGAGGTAGAGAATGCGGTTAATGTACTTTCCCGAGTTTCCGATGACAAACCTCTCCAAACCCTCCCAATCATCCCAGTATGCCAAGACGTGTTCAAGATCAGCAATGTAAATTGCCTTGATTAGGTCCAACGGCTCAATGAGCTCCGAGCTCCGCTCCATGGCAGCCCACCCGCTGACCATGAACAACAATGGGCACACGCCTCCCAGATCCACTGGCATAAGCATTGCCCCACCCATCTTCATCCGCGCCTCCCTACTACTGGATACACGAAAGAATATTAGTTTTAATGTTCTGGAAGGGAGCAACTGCTAAATTAGGTACCTCAATCACGACACCGAGGGGGCACAGTGTCCCTCTTCCGCAAGCAAGATTTACTTGTGGTCCATTGAAGTGAACCCCGGCGAAAAATTCGTTAGCTTGGTTCACTAGAGGATCCTCTCTGATCACCTCACACGTGTACGTGCACCCACCGAAGTTTCTAAACTGCACGATCGGCACTGCGCCGCACAGACCGGCCCCGTAGTTCGGCGATGCCTTAAACGCGACGGGTTGAGGCGCGAGCCCCGAAGGCTGATTTTGGCTGAAGCTGGCGCCGCACGGCCCCTTACCCGGCCCGCAGTCCTTCTCGTCATCCCATTCAAAGACAGTGCACCAAGGGCAGCGGCGAACCAAGTTGGCACAGCCAAAGCCGAAAACTCGACACCCAATCCATTTCACCGTATCGGCGTCTGGCTTGATGACGTTTAGATACAGCCCGAGCGGATCGACATTGCTCAAAGGATTGTTAAGCACATACGCGTACCGGTTCCAGGACTGCGGGTTTGTGGGATCAACAGCGCCTAGCCCTGCCGGATCGGGCGAAATCCAGCGCCCGTACTGGGCGTACTCGCGGAACAGGAAATCGTATAGGCCGGTCGTCGAGCCTGGAACCGTGTCCTGATTCTGGCCGGTAAACGAGCGGTCCGCAGGGCCTGCCTCCGCATAGGCTTCGCCAAAGGGCGCATACGCGCCACTGTAATACATCGTGCGATTTGCAGTGGAGGCAAATCGCGAACTGCCCAGCCAGTCCGGGTGCCGGAAATAACTCAGTGTCGGACCTGAGGTGTACACGGCTGTTGCCCCCGCCGGTAGTGGGATAAAGGCCTTGCTCACGGTCTGCCCGTTCATCAGCGCCAGCTTACCACCGCTGGGGCCGTAGAGAATCTGCGTGTACGAGGAACCGTTCTGCTGTTCCACCATCCTCCCCAGAGCGTCATACGTCAAGCCAATGGCATCGACGCTGACCGCGTGCCCTTGCGCATCCCAGGAATACGCATGCATATTGTCATGGGTGGTGTTGCCGTTGGCATCATAGGTGAACCCTTGTCCGGGGCCGATCTGGTTTTTGGACGTGTCATAGCTCACCTGGAAGCTGACGTTCCCACTCTTAGTCAGGTTGCCGAAGGCATCGAACCCGAAAGACTGCGCTGCCTTGGCTTTCTGGCAAGCTTGCTGCTTTTGGTGTGGGGTTTGCTGCGTGCCGTTGTTTGCGGGTACAGCACGTTTGGGCGACAGCCGATCATCGCTCTTTGTCGTTGGCTGAAGTGGCATCATGATTCTTGGATAAGCCAAGTGTGGTAAGCGAATCCAAGTCGCGCGACACCAGCGTTGGCTCCACCACACGCGGCGCAGTTCGCACCAACACGGTCAATATTAGGAACCCTATGGGAAAGCCGAGCGAAACTGAAGCCAAAAAACCGAAAGGCACACCCATAGTCGGATAGAACAACTGGCGGATGTCCGCCATCCACAAAGAGATCTCTGCCACGAGAAAACTGAGCAGCATCAACACGCGGAGGTAGGTCAGCGAAACCAACATCGTCGCCCCGCACTCTTTGCAACGCCTTCCGCGAAATAGGCCCTTATCGAAAGCGACTTGGCAACTGCAGTTCGGACAACGCATCACAGTAAAGTCCTCGCCATTCTCACCGGGCTCACCGCCGTTTATTGAAGCGCGGAGCATGTGTCCTGGATCTGGCCGGGGGCGGCCTTGGCAGCTGCAATTGCAGCACTCACCGTACCCCCTCGTGGTCGAAGCCCGTTCAACCACGTTAGGAACCTATGGAACAGAGATGGGTATTCTTCTGCTGCTGCGGTTCCTATCGTTCTAGCGTTTGCGCCAGCTACTCCTGTGGCCCCGGCCAATGCGGAAGCTGCATACCATCCAACAACTGTACAGGGATTATTAAGTGACTGGACCCCTGTCTTGTTGATGGCTTGAGCAAGCGCATTCGCCCTATTATCGAGCGTAGGGTCCGCGCTCGCGTTGTTTGCGGACTTGACCGCGCCAGCACATCCCCTGGGCCCATGAACATCTATACATTCAGCTAGGGAAACTCTGAACAAGCACTGCTTTTGAGGCAGTGGATGACGAGCAACGGGCGATTCCGATGGTCTGACCCAGTTTCGTGAGGGTATCTGGCCTCTTGATCGACCCGCCAAAGCGGTGAGCGGCGTGCCTTCGCGCGCTACACCGCCAGCGCACGCAGCAATTTCTTGCGAACCAGAAACAGGTTCACCAGCGCGCAGGTTGCAAACAACCGGTTCGCATTCTTCACCAGTCCTCGGTAGCGCACCTTCACGAACCCGAACTTCAGCTTCATCACCCCAAACACGTGCTCGACCTTGGATCGCACCGTGGACTTGGTCCGGTTCTTCGCCCGCTCCACTTCGTCGATCCGGTCCTTATACCGGTAGCGCCGATGGGTGCAGTCCTGCGCTCGTGGTGCGCACTCGTGAATCACCTCGGTCTGTCCGCGATACGCCTGATCGCCCCACACCCGCGTCTCTTCCCCATGCAACAGCTCCGGCAGCACCGTCGCATCCGCCACGTGGGCGGGCGTGACCAACGCCGTGTGAATCAGCTTGGTCTTGCTGTCCACCCCCACGTGCGCCTTCATCCCGAAGTACCACTGCTTGCCCTTCTTCGCCTGGTGCATCTCCGGATCGCGCTTCTGCTCGCGGTTCTTCGTCGAACTGGGCGCGTGGATGATCGTCGCATCCACGATCGTCCCCGTCGTGATGCGCACACCTTTGCCCTCCAGATGCAGGTTCACCGCCTCCAGCATCTGCCCGCCCAGCCCATGCTCTTCCAGCAGGTGACGGAACTTGCACACCGTGGTCTCGTCCGGCACCGGCTCGCATCCCAGATCGATCCCCACGAAGCTGCGCATCACCACCGAGTCGTACAGCGCCTCTTCCACCGCCGGGTCCGACAGGTTGAACCACTGCTGCAGAAAGTAGATCCGCAGCATCCGCTCCACTCCCACCGGAGGCCGCCCGTTGCCCGCCTTCGGATAATAGGGCTCGATCAGCGCACCCAGCTCCTTCCACGGCACTACCTGCTCCATCTCTTCCAGAAACAATGACCGCCGCGTCTTCTTGCTGTACCGCTCAAATCCGTTCATCATCGCCAGTGTCTCCTGCCTCATTCCTCTGCGAATCCTCCCGCTTCCCCCACTCTAACTTCTCTTCTTGTGGATAAGGCAGAACTTGTTCAGAGTCTCCTTAGGTTAATCCAGCCTGGCGGGTTGGCGTCTTCGTGCAATACGCCGTCGTCAAAGGGATTTGGCGGCAGTGGATCATCTCCGGGCACACTCCCACACGGAACTGTCCATACCGGATAAAGTGGCCCTGGGCCAAGGATGAAACAATCAAGCCCCAGAACATCAACCGCATTGAGCGGAGAATTCAGTACATAAACATACCGGTTCCATGTCTGCGGGTTAGAGGGGTTGACTGCCGCCATTCCCGCCGGATCGGGGGAAATCCACCGACCGTACTGAGCATACTCGCGGAACAGGAAATCGTTCAAACCCGTTGTGGATCCCTGAATTGTATCCTGGTTCTGGCCGGTGAAAGAGCGGTCCACGGTGCCCGCCTCGGCGTAGGTTTCGCCGAAGGGGGCGTAGGCCAGATCGGAATACAGCGTCCGGCTCGGCGTGGATGCGAACCGCGAGCTGCCCAGCCAGTCCGGATGCCGGAAGTAGCTCAGAGTCGGCCCCGAGGTGTAGACCGCCGTCGCTCCTGCCGGTAGAGGGATGAATGCCTTGGTCACGGTTTGCCCGTTCATCAGCGCCAGCTTACCACCGTTGGGACCGTACAGAATTTGTGTGTAGCTGCCGCTGCGGTTTTGCTCGACCATCCGCCCCAAAGCGTCATAGCTGAGTCCCACGGTGTCAACCGCCGTCACGCGTCCCTGCACATCCCAGGTGTAGGTGTGCAAACTGTCGGTCAGCGTATTCCCGTTGGCATCGTAGGTGGGCGTAAACCCCGGCAAGCTCTGCATGCGATTGGTGGCGGTATTATACTGGGGCTGGAATGACACGCTCCCACTCTTGGTTAGGTTCCCGAAGGGATCGAAGGCGAAGGTCTGGGACCACGGGCTCCCGCAGTTCGCGCTGCTGATCCGCGCCAGATCGTCGTAGCCGTAGTTGCACGTCTGCTGGTTAGTCGCGTCGAAGGGGTCGGTGATGGCAAGTTGTTTCAGCGTGCCGTTCGCGTTCCAGGTGAGATTGCCGATCACCGACTGCGGGGTCGCGCCCACGGTGTGCTTGTACTGCGTCATCCGCCCGCTGTTGGGGTCGAACGTAAACGCATCGGAATCGTAGCTTCCCAAGGTCACGCCGGTCACGCGGCTCGCCACATCGTACGCGGTTGAGAGCACGGGGTTCATCCCGCTGCTGGCGCCGGCGGAATTGGGACGCCCCTCGCCGTCGGCACCGTAGGTAAACGTCGGCAGCGCCGTACTGTTCAGCGGGTTCAGCAGGCTCAAAGCCCCATTGGCCCAATACGACGCCGTCGAGTGATAGTAGCCCCCAGAGTGGCGCGTCGATTCCCACACGTCCGTAGTCTCTCCCCATAGAACCCGCCCCGCTCAATTGTAGTGGGAAACGGGTTATCTCGGCCACCCGCCTTCAGGTCGCGCTGAGTGAAACAATCGACCTGACGCGAGAAACAGGCTAAGTATACTGAAGCTCGACAGCGCAAACCTATACCAATCCTTTGCTCCAAAATACTCGATCAACCCTGTTCCGAGAACAAGTACCAGAGCCCATCCTACTGACGTACGATCCCCATGTGCATTGCCCACACGGGCACCTTCTGTTAACCGAACTGCCAAAAAGAGTAATGCTGACAAAAGCGCCACAAAAAGCAGGGCTAACTGCGGTGGCCGTGTGTACTCAAATCTCTCACCACCGGATCGCAAATGTTTCTGCAGTAGGACGAATAGCGATATAAGGATAAACAAAGCTGCTGCGGAAAATGCGAGAAACACTTCGAACCCGCTCAAGTGAGATGATTCCGTTGAGGTAGCAGCACTGCGCTTTGTCCTAGTTATCAGTACCAGCGCTATAAGACAACCCCAGTATGCAAGCGCCAACGCTAAACCAACCGGATAGCCAGCGGCATCGGATAGTTGTGCTATCCACGCCGAGTTACTGATTCCAATTATCCATAGGAGCCAGGCGATAACCATCATTCCATTCTGAGTCTTACTCGACGATGCGACCCAGCCTAGGAGATTCGATACCGCAGGGGAACCGACTCGCATGATACTGAGTCGACTCGATGAAACCGCTACGATGGCCAAGATCGCTGCCAAAGCGAGGTACACGAATGTGGACGAATTCGAATGGTCCAATACTAGAGCCAGAGTAATGGCCCCGCTCAGCAAAACAGTCGATCCGATAAATAAGTTCTTATGGGGCATCACTGTAGCCCGACTCCAGGTTGCATTGAGCCATGTTCCTGTCATACTCGTTGTAGGATTTCAGTAATTGATCCTGACCCGCGATCCAAAGCCAGGCGCCGGGTAGTGCGTAAGCACCTGCCGCCGCCTGCGTATGAAGGGCCTCTAGGACACCAACGTTCTTGAACAGGGCCACTTCAGCGACTATGACCCCTGCCAGCACAACGCTACCCGCCACTGCCTTGGCGGTCGCCGGGACGTTGCGCCTACTCATGTTCCAGTACGCTGTGCTCTGGCACGCTGCAAGCTGTTTCTTGCGCTGATCAGGCTCCTGCGGCGTGGGCGGATTTTGGCTGACGACAGGCCTATGCGGCCCTCTGCCATGAATATCATCCCATTCAGCCACTGTGTAGACCGGTCCCACTCGTGGATAGCTGCCGCAGCCAAGACCAAAGAAGCTGCACCAGAAGGAGGAGGCGTCCGGCGCTGGGCCGCATCCCCCTTCCGGTAATGCCACGGAACCTGGCCCACAGAGAAGCCCGAGTGGGTCAACAAGTCCAGTAGGATTATTGAGCACATACGCATACCGATTCCATGACTGCGGATTAGCGGGATTGACAGCAGCCATTCCCGCCGGATCGGGTGAAACCCAGCGCCCGTACTGCGCGTACTCGCGGAACAGGAAATCGTAAAGGCCAGCGGTCGGGCCTGGAACCGTGTCCTGATTCTGGCCGGTGAAGGAGCGGTCCGCAGTGCCTGCCTCCGCATACGTCTCGCCGAAGGGGGCGTAGGCCAGATCGGAGTACATGGTGCGGGCGGGAGTGGACGCAAAGCGCGAACTGCCCAGCCAGTCGGGATGCCGGAAGTAGCTCAGGGTTGAGCCGACATAGACGGCTGTCGCGTCCGCCGGCAGCGGCACAAACGCTTTGACGACGCTCTGCCCGTTCATCAGCGCCAGCTTACCACCGTTGGCACCGTATAGAATCTGGGTGTAGCTGCCGCGGCGGTTTCCGGGTTTCGGCTCACCGAAAAAAGAAGTGTGCTCTTGACAATGCCTTCGCTCTTATCGAGGGCCACCCGTCCCTGCAAACAGTACATGGGCCATTCGGGCCACGATCACCAATAATCCAAGAACAACAAGCCAACAAATGAGAAATGCACAATCTACAACGACTCGAACACCTTCCACCGCTTTCTTGTTTTTCCGGCGGTGAAAATACTCGGTCGTGAATAACAGAATCAGAAACAACGTGGACACAATGAACCAAACATCCAAAGCGATTGCTACTTGATCTGCAATTCCGGCGTGCTTGAGACTGCTGTCTATACTCGCCCCGGTGCGCCGCCAAAACGACACGATAATAATGAAAACGTTGGCGACCACGATCCAACGAAGAGTTGCACTCAACCTATGTTTTGTCCATCCCATGAAAATCTCCATTTCGTGTTTCTATCCCCCTCCCGCGCTGCAGAACTGTTGCAGATTATTTTCTAGATTATTCCAGGTGGCGCTTTCCCCCGCTTTTATCAAACTACCCATTGACCTCCATCCGAAACTTGCCCAGTTACCACTGAGCGAGACGGTAAAGTTGACGTAACCATTTCCCACATCGGCAGCTGCAAAACTAACTGTACTGCCCGGTACAAAAAAGTGATTGCCGCTTACCGTGAAAGTAAAGCTTGTGGAGGTTTGTGACGTAACCGTCACATAATTCGAAAATCCGCCGATCCCTCGTGCACCAATGTCTATCACTACCTGTTGGCCTAGGGTAATCGGGCCAGGGGTGAACACGGCGAATCCCGGAGATGGTCCTTTACCCGAGTAATTGGCGAACCTTGAAAAGTCTGCTTCTACAGCCGCCATGAGTTCTGACGCACTCATCGTGCATGGGAATGTCTTGGGGAACGTGCTCTGCACGTCCGGCGGCGGATTTTGGCTGGCGACAGGCCTATGCGGCCCTCTGCCATGTATATCATCCCATTCAGCCACTGTGTAGACCGGTCCCACTCGTGGATAGCTGCCGCAGCCAAGACCAAAGAAGCTGCACCAGAAGGAAGAGGCGTCCGGCGCTGGGCCGCATCCCCCTTCCGGTAATGCCACGGAACCTGGCCCACAGAGAAGCCCGAGTGGGTCAACAAGTCCAGTAGGATTATTGAGCACATACGCATACCGATTCCATGACTGCGGATTAGCGGGATTGACAGCAGCCATTCCCGCCGGATCGGGTGAAACCCAGCGCCCGTACTGCGCGTACTCGCGGAACAGGAAATCGTACAAACCGGTTGTGGATCCCTGAATTGTATCCTGATTCTGGCCGGTAAACGAGCGGTCCGCAGTGCCGGCCTCGGCATAGGCCTCCCCGAACGGCGCATACGCGCCACTGTAGGACATGGTGCGACCGGGCGTCGACGCGAAGCGCGAGCTGCCCAGCAAATCCGGATGCCGAAAGTAGCTCAGGGTTGAGCCGACATAGACGGCTGTCGCGTCCGCCGGCAGCGGCACAAACGCTTTGAGCACGGATTGTCCGTTCATGAGCGCCAGCTTCGACCCTGAAGCAATGTACAGAATCTGGTAAGAGGACAGATCACCGCTCGCCCACGCACTGGCAGCATTCCCCGTAGGCATTCGATACTGTACGTCTAGGCCAACCTGCCCTGACGAAAGGTTGCTGTCCGTGGGGGTCAGTGTGCCACGGGCGTCTGAGCTGACCTCTTCACAACCAGGATCAGTGCCCCTGAATCATGCGGTGTCAACCTCCCCTGTGGCATTCTTGGCACTTCTCCCTCAGGAAGCTTGAGAGTGCTGCAATCCAGGGAGCTCACGGCTTGGGGGCCGGGGCTGACGACGATTGCCCGCTGTTGATCGGATTGAACACAGAAAGCGTGCCCCCATGAGTCAGCTCTTTGAGACGGAGGAATCCACGTCACCCCCGTGCTGCTCTCCCACCCGGTGAGCTGATGGCCGTTTTCAAGACCAGAGTGAGCGATAGCCAGCGCCGAGTGCCACGTTTCGAAGTACTTCTTGTCACGCTGGAGATTTCGAGGATTCTTCTGATAATAATCCAGAGCGCCGACTGGCTTGTCCGCACGGCCAGTTTGCATCGGGGAATCACTCCGGGCCAGGCTACTGCCCAGAGACGCTTCCACAACGTCCAATATTTGTCGGAAGTTTCCTTCTCGAGCGGAAGATTCGAACGCTTTCTGAGCGGAGAACACGGCGTAGTACCAGCCGGCGACTCCGAGGAGCGCAATCGAGGCAATCACGAAGACGAATATGCGGACGTGTTTCATGGGCCTTACCCTCCGCCGAAGATACTCTCGCACCTCACTTGCTGACTTAGAAGTGTGGAAGCGTCGATAAGGACATCGCCCAAGTTCTGCAGCAGCGAACCTATGTCAGAGTTGCCATTGAACACTGAAAGCAAGATTGAAGAGTCGGTCGTTGTTCTTCCGAAAGGAATCGTGAATGGGGCCCACGCGCCCTTCACGTTAGTGAATCTGCCATTGGAGAATGTTGCAGTGTGGAAGTACGCTTGGTGAACGCCTGATCCAACCGCGATCGGGGGGTTAAATCCGAATTCCACTGTGCCGGGGGAAGTCAACGTCAGTCCCACAAAGGTGTTTGGCATTAACACCGTGTTGGAGCTACCTCCCACATACGCACCTGTTATTTGCACCCCAACGCCAACAAGGGCACCCTGACCGTTGAACTGAAGATTAATCTGACGCTGGCCGTTAGGCATGTTCTCGGCAGGAATCGAGAAAGGAATAGTTCGACCATTTGAGGGCAGGTTGCTGCAAATGGAACTTGCCCCTTGCCGATCTTGGCTGACGACCGGTCCACACGGCCTTCTGCCCGGCCCGCAGTCCTTCGTGTCATCGACCAACGGTATGGTGGGATACCAAAACCTAACTCCACCGCAGTTACCAAAGAAATCGACCCAGTAACCAGTTTCACTGTCGCCATGTTTTTGCCAAACACAGGCTCCGGTAGCCAATCCCAAAGGATCAATGAGGGCTGTAGGGTTGTTCAGCACATAGGAGTAGCGGTTCCAGGTCTGAGGATTCGCGGAATCTACTACGCCCAGCCCAGCCGGATCGGGAGAAATCCAGCGCCCGTACTGCGCGTATTGCCGGAACAGGAAATCGTACAAGCCCGTTGTGGATCCCTGAATTGTATCCTGGTTCTGGGCGGTAAACGAGCGGTCGGCAGTGCCTGCCTCCGCATAGGCTTCGCCGAAGGGCGCATAAGCTCCGCTGTAGTACATGGTGCGACCGGGCGTGGATGCGAACCGCGAGCTGCCCAGCCAGTCGGGATGCCGGAAGTAGCTCAGCGTTGGCCCCGAGGTGTAGACCGCCGTTGCTCCTGCCGGTAGAGGGATGAATGCCTTGGTCACGATTTGCCCGTTCATCAGCGCCAGCTTACCACCATTGGGACAACGCGCGGGGTAATGCGCCCCATCCGACGCTAGCCGCCCAAACCTTTTATGTATGCCCCCAGGCAGACAAGCGCTAACGCAACCCACCAGCCCAAAGTCAACAATCCGTCGAGCACGATAGCAAATCGCGGAGCCAGATTATTATTCTTGCGCCACGGAATGAGGATCGACAAAAAGACTACCGCGAGTGCTAATGTGGATCCCACTAGCCAAATATCGACGGCCGGGAATACTACGTCAGGAAGGCGGCTTAACATGCGGTCCAGTGAAGTGCCCCGTGTGGAGTTCGCAATAGTCACGACAACCACCATGTTAAATAGAACTATCCACCTGATGATCCTACTCCTTGTTCTCAACTCGACCATACCTGCACTCCTCAATCGCGGCCGACCATAGTAGACTGACAGAAACTCTGAAGATTGTCTAGCAAGCTATTCCAGGCGCTGTTCTCGCCACTTAGAATCGCTGGGGACTGGGCTTGAGATAAAATGTCTGCCCAGGTGCCATTTACTGATATCGAGAACTGGACTTGGCCATTGCCAGCATCCGCCGCACTGAAACTGACAGTTCCAGGGTAGAAAAAGTGCTGCCCTTCCACAGTTGTGAAGGTGAAGCTGTTAGGCGTAACGGAACTAACCTTTACGGCATTGGTTCGGCCATATGAGAGGCCGCCTATGCCCTTTGTCTGAGTATCAATCAGCAAGGTCTGATTGATGACTACAGCGCCGGGGGAGAATACAGCAGTTGCCAGAGTTCCGGAATAATTGGCAAAGCGCGAAAGATCGCTTTCGACCGTTGCCATTAACTGGGTTGCATTTTGACCGCAGGGAAAAGTCTTCGACCAAGACTTGTTCACAGGTCGTCCGTGCGGCTTTGGGTGCGCATCGTCATATAGGGCTACAGTGAGATAGAAGAATCTAATCCAGCTGCCGCAGAACCAAGGCACCAACCAGTACCCATCTTCTCTGGTCCCGTGTAAATCGGCAAGGCAAGTATCTAGTCCCAAGGGATCAATTAGCCCTGTAGGAGCGTTGAGCACATACGCATACCGATTCCATGACTGCGGATTAGCGGGATTGACAGCAGCCATTCCCGCCGGATCGGGTGAAATCCAGCGCCCGTACTGGGCGTACTCGCGAAACAGGAAATCGTATAGGCCGGTCGTCGAGCCTGGGACCGTGTCCTGATTCTGCCCGGTGAAGGAGCGATCCGCTGTGCCCGCTTCCGCGCCGAAAGGCGCGTAAGCTCCGCTGTAGTACATGGTGCGACCGGGCGTCGATGCGAAGCGCGAGCGGCCCAGCAAATCCGGATGCCGACAGTAGCTCAGGGTTGAACCCAGATACACAGCCGTTGCCCCGGCAGGGAGCGGGATGAACGCTTTGGTCACAGCCTGTCCGCTCATCAGCGCCAGCTTCCCCGTCGGCCCATATAGAATCTCAGTACGACGAACCGCTCTGCTGTTCCACCATCCAAGGCATCGCAAGCAATGATCTTACTACCCACCCGAGCAAAGGCGTCTCGGGTGGGCCACCCTCAAGAGAATAAGCGATGCGAGCAACTTGGCCGGGCCACCCGCCTTTGTCTGTTTATCGCGTTCACACAGCCTTCGTAATCAACCCAACGCCACATCGCAATAGGAGTGCCACTCCTGCGTACATTAAACAGTTCGTGACAACTGAAACAATCGTGATAAGCATGCCGAATGCAGTAGTGTGCCATCCTCCGATGAGCACCAAGGAAGCCGGCCAAAGCACATACATCAAATCGGTGTTGCCCACATACAACACGCCCGAGACTCCGAACCACATAAGAGCCAACACGCTACCAGACACAACTAGCCCAATAGCG
Source organism: uncultured Acidobacteriota bacterium (assembly GCA_963704285.1). GTDB lineage: Bacteria > Acidobacteriota > Terriglobia > Terriglobales > Acidobacteriaceae > JAHFUA01. The sequence goes on from OY969886.1 coordinate 1,404,370, forward strand.
GCACCGAGTAGCGCTATCAATTTCAGATGCATACGACCTATCTCCTTGTGGTCGGAATCAGAATACGCTTCCTGGTTCCAGCCCCGTATAACCATTAGCTAATGCCGCCAACGGATACTGACGTAAGCAATTCTTCATTGTTGAAATGTACAGTTCGTTGTTACCTGGTATTGGCACCGCTCCTTCATTTGGAAGTACTCCCATGTCAGCTGCACGTCCTGTGGGAGGTTTAGGAAAAGATAGCTTCCACCCCGCAAATTGGAACGGACTTGAGCTGACACACTGGTTGTATGCTGCCAAGTGAGCAGCAATCTGGCTGGCAGGCCCTATCTTTGGCAGAGGTGGCTGCACGGGTGCAGGCGGATTTGGGCTGACGACCGGCCCTGAGCCACGTGGGCCGTGCGTGCACTGCCACGGAGTGGTCTCCATGCTGCGGCATGGGCCGGTACCGTGCGTGTCGTCCCATAACCACTGTGTGTAAACAGTCCCTGTGCGCAGGGTGCCGGTGCCGCAGCTGCCAAAGAGGCTGCAAGGATCCTTGCAGAGGCTGCCGTCTACCCCGCACGGCCCCGGTGTGAAGAGTCCCAGCGGATCGGTTGCGTTGGTTGGATTGTTCCACACGTAGGCATAGCTGTTCCAGGTTTGCGGATTGCCGATGTTCACCGCGCCTAGCCCCGCCGGATCGGGAGAAATCCAGCGACCGTACTGGGCGTACTCGCGGAACAGGAAATCGTACAAACCGGTTGTGGATCCCTGAATTGTATCCTGATTCTGGCCGGTAAACGAGCGGTCCGCAGTGCCTGCCTCCGCATACGTCTCGCCGAAGGGGGCGTAAGCTCCGCTGTAGTACATGGTGCGACCGGGCGTGGATGCGAACCGCGAGCTGCCCAGCCAGTCGGGATGCCGGAAGTAGCTCAGCGTTGGCCCCGAGGTGTAGACCGCCGTTGCTCCTGCCGGTAGAGGGATGAATGCCTTGGTCACGATTTGCCCGTTCATCAGCGCCAGCTTACCACCGGTGGGGCTGTAGAGAATCTGCGTGTACGAAGAACCGTTCTGCTGTTCCACCATCCTCCCCAAAGCGTCATAGGTGAGCCCAACGCTGTCGATGGTCACAGCATGGCCCTCCGCGTCCCAGGCGTAGGTGTGCAAACTGTCGGTCAGCGTATTCCCGTTGGCATCGTAGGTGGGCGTGAACCCCGGCAAGGTCAGCATCCGATTGGTGGCGGCATTGTATGTGGGCTGGAAGGACACGCTGCCGCTCTTGGTCAGGTTGCCGAACGCATCGTAACCGAATGCCTGCGACCACGCGCTTCCGCAGTTCACGCCTTGCAGCCGCGCCAGATCGTCATATCCATAGCTGCACGTCTGCTGGTTGGCGGCGTTGAAGGGATCGGTGATGCCCAGCGCAGCCAGAGTGCCGTTCGCATTCCAGGTGAGATTCCCGATCACCGACTGCGGAGTCGCGCCCACGGTGTGCTTGTACTGGGTCATCCGCCCAGTGTTGGCATCGAAGGTAAAGGCATCCGAATCGTAGCTTCCCAAGGTCACGCCGGTCACGCGGCTCGCCACATCGTACGCGGTTGAGAGCACGGGGTTCATCCCGCTGCTGGCGCCGGCGGTGTTGGGCCGCCCCTCGCCATCGACACCATAAGTGATCGTGGGCAACGCGGCGTTGTTCAGCGGATTCAGCACATTCAGCGCCCCATTGGCATAATACGAAGCCGTCGAGTGATAGTAGCCCCCAGAGTGGCGCGTCGATTCCCACACGTCCGTAGTCTCTCCCCGCGGAGAATAGCTGAACCACTCGTCGGTGACGATCGAGGCTTGCGTTATGGGCCAGGCGCTGCAGTCGTCAGTCACCGCTTCCGCCAGCCGGCCCATGGGATTGCTGATGCTCACTCCCGCTGGCCTGCTGCCGAGAATGCCATTGTAGTTGTCATACCGAAAACGTAGGCAAGGATTGTTGGTGCCCTGATGATTGTTGCCTACATCCGTCAAACGATGCAGCGCGTCATAGTAGTAGCATACGTGGTTTCCATTGGCGTCCGCCTTGTAAACCAAATCTCCGGAAGAGCTATACGATCCGGAGCACCCACAATCGGAAGAAACCAATGAATCATAGACGTAGGTAGTAGTCCCGCTCTCCGGATTAATTTCGGAGGTCATGCGTCCTAACGAGTCATACGTGTACGTGCGCAGCTGCCCACTCTGGTTCACGTTGGTCCGGGGAAGGTTGTTAAACGTGTCATACGAATACGTAGTCTTGAACCCATTGGCGGCCGTGTTCTGGCCACAAGAGCCGCTCCCAGCCGCGCTCGTGATCTCGCACACCGATGTGAGCCTCCCGTCATCGGGGCCACCACACCCGGTTCCATAACTGTCTACTTGATCATTGATTGAGTGCTGCCAGGACGGCCCGGTCCTCTCTTCTTTTCGCCACGGAGCCTTCGTTCCAGAATCGGTATCATTCCAAGCAAGAAAATACCCTCGGCGAAAGCGATGGGGCCCCAAATTAGGATACCCATCACCTTCACAGGCGCGAGCACCCTCTCGAACACTACCCATATGGCTACCAGATGCGCTGCGAAACAGATACCAAGCGCCGCCCAGAATGTCCAATACCGCCACTTACGCCGGTACGCCAGAAGTACAATCACGAAGGGCCCGCCCGTTCCCCCGACCGCAGCATGCCATTTCTGCGGCATCCCGATCCGATCCATAAGGATCACCATGCCCAAGCAAAGAAGCGCCGCAGCACAGATGAAAACATTCTCAGTTGTGAGGTATTTCTTGTTCATTGACTCATACATTGCCGATACGTATCCCATGCCGAATAAATCGTAACAAACGCGCCAAATGCTGTGAAGAACTTCCCGAATCTGGAGGCACCCTTCGCAATGGCCTTTCTGGAAACCTTTGTCCCCTCCTCGCGAAGCGCTTGTCTCACTATCTCCTGCGCGCCGGAACTTCCTTGGACGTAGCCAGCACCCCAATCCAAAATGCTCACTGAGGTGGCTATCGGAGCTATGTCAAAGATCGACGGCGAGGTGGATGGCGTGCCTTGAGTAGCGAGTGCAGTGGCATTTGGAGCGTCAGTCGAAACCACCGGCCCACCATTCGCCATGACAACTTCGTCCAGTTTGCCTACAGCGTACTCGGCTATGTCGGAGCCAATTAGATCCTTTCCCACTGCCTTGGCAGCCTCTGCTAGGCACATTCTTACCTTGGCGTTAAGGATGCGCGGGTCTTTGCTAATCTTTGGTCCTGGCGGAGCGGAAACTACGTGGTCGGTTGACCTATCGGAGGCGTTAGCGCCCATGATTCTGGAATAGATCAGCGAATCAAGAGGGCTAAAACCGCACGGAATGTCTCCGCCCACGGTGTTTGTTTCGGGATTCCAGGTATCCGCTCCTCCGCACAATCCTAGCGGGTCAACAAGTCCAGTAGGATAATTGAGTGCATACGCATACCGATTCCGACTCTGCGGATCGGAAGGATCTCCCGCCAATGGATCCACTGCCATCCACCTGCCTTGAGCGGCGTCGTATTGGCGGAACCAGAAGTGATAGAGGCTGGTTTCGGTGTCGAGCTGCTTGCCGGTGAAGCGGTACGTAGTACCCAGGGCGGAGCAATCCGACTGGGACTCGCCGAAGGGCTCGTAGTCGCACGTCCCGACGGTATTGCCGCTGGAATTCGTGGTGACGCGCACCGATCCCAGGTGGTCGCCGTGCAGGAACGTCGTGGTCGAGAGCGTGCTGCCGGTCTGGATGGCAATCCGCTGCCCGCCGAAGAAAATGTAGTCGGTCCAGCTCGAGCCCTGCTTCTCGGCGATGACTTCCGACCCTGAGTAGAAGTAATCGGTCACCGTGTCGCTCACCGTCTTGCGGACCCGCCGCCCCTCCGCATCGTACGTGTAGGTCACGCTGGCGCCGAAAGTGAGCATCAGGTTTTCCATGCTGTAGGAATAATGGCGTGCCTTGCGGTTCCGCACCCCTGATGGATGGAGATCGCCTGCCGCAGGCTCCGTGTTCAAGCCGGGTGAGATTGCCGGAACGATCATAACTGTAGCCATTGTCGATGAGGCGGTGCTACCTCTTTTCGCGACGGAGCTTTCGTTCCAGAACCGGTATCACTCCAAGCAAGAGAATACCTTCGGCAAAAGCGATTGGAGTCCAGATTAGAATGCCGATCACCTTCACGTGCGCCAGCACCTTCTCGAACACTACCCAAGTCGCTGCCAGATGCACCGCGAAACAAATCGCGAGTGCGATCCAAAATTGTGGGTATGACCATTTGCGTTGAAATACTAGCGAGACACCGCCAAAGGACACCAGTGTACCCACAATGGCAGCATGCCACTTTTGCGGCATACCTGCCTGGTCCATAATGATTGCCATGGCCAAACCGAGCACCACCATTACGGCAATCGCAACGTTCTCAACTAACGAGGTTCTGCTCTTCACTGGCTCATGCACTGCTGGTATGAGTTCCATGCTGTGTATGCGGTAAACGCAGCTCCTGCCCATGCCAGAATCTTTCCGGCCTTAGAGGCAAACTGTGAGACCGCTTTTGCTGACACTTTCCGGCCTTCTTCCCTAAGCGCCCGTCTCACTAGCTGCTGTGCAGTAGAACTTCCTTGGACGTAGCCAGCACCCCAATCCAAAATGCTCACTGAGGTGGCTATCGGAGCTATGTCAAAGATCGACGGCGAGGTGGATGGCGTGCCTTGAGTAGCGAGTGCAGTGGCATTTGGAGCGTCAGTCGAAACCACCGGCCCACCATTCGCCATGACAACTTCGTCCAGTTTGCCTACAGCGTACTCGGCTATGTCGGAGCCAATTAGATCCTTTCCCACTGCCTTGGCAGCCTCTGCTAGGCACATTCTTACCTTGGCGTTAAGGATGCGCGGGTCTTTGCTAATCTTTGGTCCTGGCGGAGCGGAAACTACGTGGTCGGTTGACCTATCGGAGGCGTTAGCGCCCATGATTCTGGAATAGATCAGCGAATCAAGAGGGCTAAAACCGCACGGAATGTCTCCGCCCACGGTGTTTGTTTCGGGATTCCAGGTATCCGCTCCTCCGCACAATCCTAGCGGGTCAACAAGTCCAGTAGGATAATTGAGTGCATACGCATACCGATTCCGACTCTGCGGATCGGAAGGATCTCCCGCCAATGGATCTACGGCCATCCACCTGCCTTGAGCGGCGTCGTATTGGCGGAACCAGAAGTGATAGAGGCTGGTTTCGGTGTCGAGCTGCTTGCCGGTGAAGCGGTACGTAGTACCCAGGGCGGAGCAATCCGACTGGGACTCGCCGAAGGGCTCGTAGTCGCAGGTCCCGACGGTATTGCCGCTGGAATTCGTGGTGACGCGCACCGATCCCAGGTGGTCGCCGTGCAGGAACGTCGTGGTCGAGAGCGTGCTGCCGGTCTGGATGGCAATCCGCTGCCCGCCGAAGAAAATGTAGTCGGTCCAGCTCGAGCCCTGCTTCTCGGCGATGACTTCCGACCCTGAGTAGAAGTAATCGGTCACCGTGCCGCTCACCGTCTTGCGGACCCGCCGCCCCTCCGCATCGTACGTGTAGGTCACGCTGGCGCCGAAAGTGAGCATCAGGTTTTCCATGCTGTAGGAATAACTGGTACTGGGGCCGTTGGAGGTCAGATTGCCCGACCCATCATAGCCGAACCCGGTGTCGGTAAGGCGGTTGGTCGAGGAATCGTAGCTATGGGAGGAGCTGAAGCCGCTTCCCGCCACCACCGTCTGCGCCCAGCGATTCCCCCAGCGGTCATAGTCGTAGCTGTACATGCGCTGGATGTTGTTGTCCGGCCCGCGCTGGGCGGTGAGCAGGCGGTTCAGCTCGTCGTAGGTGAACCTCTCCGTCTTCAGGCTGTTCAGGTTGTTGGTGATCCCGGAGATGCTGCCGTTATTCAGGTAGCTGTAGGCGAGATCAAGGTATTCGGTGCCGCCGCTGGTCTTGGTGATGAGCGCCGTGAGCTGCCCGAGTTTGTTCCACGACGGGATGGTCTGAATGGTGTTGTTGAAGTTGAGCTGGCCGACAGGGCCGAGCGATGAGTAGGTCGTACTGCTCACGTAATCGAACGGCGTGGAGGTGGCGTCGGTGGCCTTGTTCAACTGGCCGGCGGTATCGAAGGCATACTGCACTAGCCGGCGCGTGCCGCTGGAGCTCGGGTAACTGATGCTGGTGTTATTTCCCAGCAGATCGTAGGTGTATCCGATAGCGTACGTCGTGCCGGAGACGCTGCGATTGGCGGTGAGCACGCGGCCCATGGTGTCGTAAGTGTAATCCGAGTGGTCGGCGCCGGAGCCGATATCGCCGTCGTTTCCGGTGATCAGCCGGCCGATGGCATTGTTGGCAGCAGTCCCGTCATAAACGTAAGTCGCCACCACGGTCGAGCCGTATTTCTTCTTGGTCAGCCACCCGCCCCGCGCGTGTTGAATGAGCAGCCGTAGCCCGTATCATCGTGCTGGATGGCTCAGTCCTTGCGGGATGTAATACCCAAGTTTTGAATTGCTCCTGTGGGAGTGACGAGGCGCTTGGGAAGCACGCGGTATACTAATGGTGCCGCCGCAACGTGAATTGCTAGCCAAAATGCAAGCCCGGCGACAAAGAACAGAGGGCCATCCAGTCCGCAAATATACGCGAGCGTGAATCCCAGAGCAAGAGCAAGGCACACCAACAGCCAGTGATACCTGTATTGAATCTGCCATTCCGTGGAGCACCTCGGGCACGTCAGCCGAAAAGCTTCCGCAAGTGCTTCATCTGCGATTTTCGAGTGACACTGCGGGCATTCAAGTAGTTTCTTGGACCACTCCTTCATCGACCGTATCCTCCAGTAAGTGCCTCTGACAAACCGCCGTACCGCACCTTAGGGTGACATGGAATTGCAAGTCGACTGTAAAGCAGACCCGACTGTGAGGGCTGCCCAAGAGACAACCCTCTGCGCGAGTTGCCTCCCTCTATTCATGAAATTGACAAAACCGTTGCCAGCCTGCGCCAGTACCGGTGTTGCGCTGCTGGCCAACTCTGGAAAGACCTGGCCTCCGCTCGCAACGCTACCAAATGTCGCCGCCACTGCCGAGCCGCCGTAGAACAGTCCGATGGTGCAGGGGTGGGTCACCTGGGCGGCTGCGTTCCACTTGGCGGGACAATTGGGGCAGTGAAAGATGTCTCGCGCGGGGTCGAGAGGCACGTCTTTATCTAAGTCGCAGATCGGCATGCAGTTGCTCAGGTCTGGCGTGGGTATGCCGAGCAAGTCGAGAATCGTGGAAAGCAACGGTGGCGGAGCGAAGTTGATCGAATTCTCTCCTTCAAGGAAACCGGACCCAAGTCCCGGAGGAGTCCAGGTGTTGCCGCGCCAGCCGCAATTCCCCTCCCCTATGGTAGCAGCGCCGCAGAACTCTGGGCCAGCGTTGTGGAGGTCGTCCCACTCGGCAACGCTTGGGGCCCATACGCAGGTGCCATCGAAAACGTCGATGCAAAGTCCTCCAATGCCCCCGGGGCCGATGCCCCAAATGAATAATCCGGAGGGATCAACCTTGCCGATGGGATCATTCCTGACGTAGGCATACAGGTTCCAGGACTGCGGACTGGCAGGGTCCGCCGCGGCTAGCCCCGCCGGATCGGGAGAAATCCAGCGCCCGTACTGGGCGTACTGCCGGAACAGGAAATCGTAAAGACCAGCCGTAGAATCGGGAACTGTATCCTGGTTCTGGCCGGTGAAGGAACGGTCGGCAGTGCCTGCCTCGGCGTAGCTTTCGCCAAAAGGCGCATAAGCTCCGCTGTAGTACATGGTGCGACCGGGCGTGGATGCGAACCGCGAGCTGCCCAGCCAGTCGGGATGCCGAAAGTAGCTCAGGGTTGAGCCGACATAGACGGCTGTCGCGCCCGCCGGCAGCGGCACAAACGCTTTGACGACGCTCTGCCCGTTCATCAGCGCCAGCTTACCACCATTGGGACCGTACAGAATTTGTCTATAGCTGCCGCTGCGGTTTTGCTCGACCATCCGCCCCAAAGCATCATAGGTCAGTCCCACGGTGTCAACCGCCGTCACCCGGCCCTGCACATCCCAGGTGTAGGTGTGCAAACTGTCGGTCAGCGTATTCCCGTTGGCATCGTAGGTGGGCGTAAACCCCGGCAAGCTCTGCATGCGATTCGTGGCGGTATTATACTGGGGCTGGAATGACACGCTGCCACTCTTAGTCAGGTTACCGAAGGAATCGAAGCCGAAGGTCTGGGACCACGGGCTCCCGCAGTTCGCGCTGCTGATCCGCGCCAGATCGTCATATCCATAGCTGCACGTCTGCTGGTTGGCGGCGTTGAAGGGGTCGGTGATGGCAAGTTGTTTCAGCGTGCCGTTCTGATTCCAGGTGAGATTGCCGATCACCGACTGCGGGGTCGCGCCCACAGTGTGCTTGTACTGCGTCACACGCCCGCTGTTGGGGTCGAAGGTGAAGGCATCGGAATCGTAGGTTCCCAAGGTCACGCCGGTCACGCGGCTCGCCACATCGTACGCGGTTGAGAGCACGGGGTTCATCCCGCTGCTGGCGCCGGCGGTGTTGGGCCGCCCCTCGCCATCGACACCATAAGTGATCGTGGGCAACGCGGCGTTGTTCAGCGGATTCAGCATATTCAGCGCCCCATTGGCATAATACGAAGCCGTCGAGTGATAGTAGCCCCCAGAGTGGCGCGTCGATTCCCACACGTCCGTCGTCTCTCCCCGCGGAGAATAGCTGAACCACTGGTCGGTGACGATCGAGGCTTGGGTTATGGGCCAACTGCAGTCGTCCGTAGCCGCTTGCGTTAGCCGGCCCACGGCGTTGCTGGTGCTCACTCCCCCTGGCTTCGCGCCGAGAATGCCCCCGGTGGGGTCGTACCGAAAACGCAGGCAAGGATTGCTAGTTACTCTGGCGATTGTTGCCTATATCGGTCACCCGATGCAGCGCGTCATAGTAGTAGCATACGTGGTTTCCGTTGGCATCCGCTTTGGCCACCAGGTCCCCAGGGGAACTGTAGGCTCCTGAGGCGCAGTAATTGGCCGTAACGGAATCATAGGTGTAGCTGGTGGTGCCCGTCTCCGGGTTGATTTCCGAAGTCATGCGACCTAGAGAGTCGTAGGTAAAGCTGCGCGGCTGCCCGCTCTGATTCACGCTGAGCAGGTTGCCCAGTGCGTCGTACGAATACGACGTCCGGAACCCGGTGGCGGCGGTACTCTGGCCACAGGAGCCGCTCCCAGCCGCGCTCGTGATCTCGCAAACCGACGTGAGCCTCCCGAGCGCGTCATACTCCAGTTGTCGCCGTTTGGCATTTTCGCCGGCCGGGGCCGGCCCGACGGTAACCAATACATCGTTGTTGGAGTAGGAATATGACGTAGAGCCACCGCCGCTGTCGGAAAGGTTCGTGGTCCTGCGCAAGGCGTCATAGGTGGTCGTCACAGCCGGGCCAGAAGCATTCGTTCCTTGCAAGCCGGCAACGTAAGGCAGCGTGACCCGTGACATTCGTCCCAGGCTGTCGTAATCGGTTTCTACGGAATCGTAGGTACCGGAGGCAGGGTATTGTTGCGCCTGATGGATATGTTGCCGTCCCAACGGATCAAGGGTTACGGCGTCGCTCACGATTGAGTTCCCACCATTGAATAATTGATAAGCGTTGGACAAAGTTGGCGAATTATAAGTGATGTTCGTCGTGTATCCGCCCCGATCGGTAGTGGACGTGAGTCTGCGATAAACATCATAACCGAAGCCGATTGACTGGTTGTTGGGATCGGTTGCGGTTGCCAGTTGGCCGGTATTGAAGAAATAGGCCAGGTTGGTCTGTAGCTGAGCACCTCCGGGCGGGCCACTGATAACGGCGCTGGGATAAGCGTACTGGGTGGCGGAGGTGTAGTCCCACTGTGTCTGTTGGACGCCATTCAGGAACCGCTGGCGACGATTGCCCAGCGAGTCGTAATTGAAAGTGGTCGCGAGGGCGCCGGTGAGATGAACGGCATCAGCGTAGCTGGTGGAGGATGTAGCATTCCCACGAGTAGTGAACGAACACCCATAGTTAACATCATTGTGCTGCGCGGCGCCGGTGACACAGGTCAATGGGGTACTGTCGTAAGCAACGTCGGTGCGCGACACCACCGTTCCAGCGCCATCCTGCACCGTCTCCTGCGTCATCCGGTCCAGGATGTTCAGCGATGTGTAGGCACTGGTAGATAGATATGTACGGTTGGTCGTCCTCAGGAGTGAGCCCGGAGCTCCGCTTCCAAAAGCGTACTCTTTGAGGCTGGTGAGATTGAGCGTGCTATCGAACGTGGTCTCGGTCTTGGTCACTTGCCCGCCAGCAAGGGTCTTGGTCGTGGTTGCGGGGGCTACGCCGGAGTAGGTGGTATCAATTTGCCGCAGTAGCGTGCCGCCTGTGCCACCTTGATAAAACTTCTGTGTAGTCACCTGGCCGTTGGTGAAGGTGTACTCGGATTGATTGCCCGCTGGGTCGTAAGTAAGCTGCGGCGCGGTGACCGTGGTCTTCCAGTGCGAGGAGTCAATCTGACTGCGTACGAACGTCCACGTTGCTGAGGTGGTGCCGTCGTTGATGACGCGGGTGAGATTCACAATCGTTCCATCCGAGCAGCTCACCCCGTTGTTGCCGGTGGACGGATAATCGTATTCGTAATAGCCGCCAGTGGGCAGGGTGATCCGCTGTATGCGCCCGGTTTTGTATCCGCTGAAACCCGGGGTGGCTTCGTACGTCATCGTGTACTGCTGCCCGTTGGGAAGAACTATGGAGGTCGGCAGGCTGGCGGAGCCGGTGTATTCCACCACCCCGGAGCATGCGAAATTGGTCTTGATACTGTAGGTTGTGAAGTTTTCTACAATGCTTTGGTAGGCGCCTGTGGAATCCTGATACTGGTACGTCGTTGTGTTCGCTCCCTGAACAACCTTGAGAGCGGTACGACCGACGGTATCCGTCCAATCCGTCTCACTTGAATTAACGATTACCTTGGATATCACGTTACCATTATAATCGGTGCGATTTCCTGCCATGATGTTGCCGGCTTTATCCTTTACCGCCCCTCCAGAACCCAGGTAGTAGCCACTGCCATCCGTCGCATACCCCGTCGTTGGGCCGGTATTGAAACCGCAGGCTGTGGCGGGATTGTAATAATCGATGTTAAACGGGTGCACTGTGCCCTGTGCATCGGTATACGTATAGCCGAAAAAGTGGGTGCTCCACTGAACGGGATACGTATCGCAAGCGACCCGCGTCTGCTTATGGGCAACGGTCGCACCAACCACCGAGTCTCCGCTCACCTTCCATCCCCATGTCGGATTTCCACTCGCGTTCGTCACGCGGGTCCAGGCGCCGTTTGAGGGATACCAAATGAGCGTGTCGTAGACAAGGGCGTAATTGAAGTCCATTCCTCGTCCGGGGACTGACACGATGGGTATGGCGAAATTGACGTTCAGATTCTGGCGATTGGCCGTGTCAAACCCACCTTGCTCGAATGAGCCAAACACGGGCAGGCCGGTCTTGGGCTGCTGGGCGGGAGCAGCAGCCGCCACAACCGCCCAAAAGCAACATAGCACAAACGCGCGGTAGTTCATGGCAGCACCTGGCTTACTGCGAAGTCGTTGTCCGTGAGCCCGGTGTTAAAGCCAACGGACTGAACGCTGAGGGCCGCCCATGGTGTGCCGTTCAGCGACTTGTGGATGGTGAACGGATATTGGTAGCCGGAGACAGTTCTGAAATCAGCGAAGGTGATTTCGACGGCGAGAGCATCGTCCGAGGCGCTACGCCGGCGGTAATAGCTGATCTTGACCGGCAGCCTGGAAACCGAGTCGAGCCAAATCTCCGTTACAGTGAACTTGGAGACGCTTGCGAGTTCCGGCTGGGAAGCAAAGGTATTCCGTAGCCGGATGTGGTCTGCGGACCGGCCATCCAGGGACTCTGCCCCGATGTAAGTCAGGGAGACATCGGGATTCTGCAAGGCTGCGGCGAGGAATGGCAGCGGGAATAGCGCGCATTGGGCGGTGACAGCGAGCTCCAAGTTAAGCCTTGGATTGTTGCCCTCCGAAGCGCGCAGCCGGGAATAGACGATGTGGCGCGTGCTGGCGCTGGTTTGGAAGTGTTCTGCGGTCTGGTCCAGCCCGCGCGTGGTGATGCGAAAGGTGCCCGTCTCGCGCGATGAGCCCGCCACAATGGCTACGTTGCCGGTTGCCACGGAGTCGGCAGGCGCAGCGCCTCCCATGGCCAGCACTGCCGTTTGAAGCAAGGCCAGTGCCTGCGTATCGTACTGCACCGATTGTTGGGCGTGCATTAGCTGCGGGAAAACAAGCAGCGCGAGCAGAGAAACTCTCTTCCAGCCGCACATTAGATGGCTCCTCCGAGATGCGAGGGTCCTCAACGGCGCAGGAGGATAGCAGTTACTCTCGAGTGTCAACAGAAAAAAGCCGTCTTGTTCCGAAAACGGAACAAGCGTCTGGAAGCGAAACGCTCTTATTTAGGCTCCGGGGCTATGCATCGTGGGATCACCGGGCTCGCGCCAGCACGACGGTCACGTCATCGGGCTGCTCGTTCGCGCCGATCCAGTCGCTCACCGCCGAGGTGACCATCTCCGAGATGCGGGCCAGCGGCAGGTGGCGGTGGTCGCGCACGATCTCGATCAGCCGTTGCTCGCCGAATTCGCCGAACTCGTTCTCCGGCTCCGTGACCCCGTCGCTGAAGGCCAGGAAGATGTCGCCGGGCCGCAGATCGATGGTGCGCTCCTCGTAGCCCTGGTCATCGAACAGGCCGACCACCAGCCCGGGCGTGTCCAGCCGCCGCCGCAACGACCCGTCATGTCCCAGGATGACCGGAGGGAGGTGCCCGGCATTGGAATAGGTGAACGCGCGCGAGCGCCCGTCGTACACGCCCAGGAAAAGTGTGGCGTACTTTTCCGCCGGGGTGCTGCGATACAACTGGCGATTGAGAAGGCTCAGCACCTGCGCGGGAGAGAACTCGGCGTCGCTGCCCGAGCGCGCTTCGAAGATGTGGGTGGGAGCGTCATTACTTCCCCCCGCTGCCACCAGGTGGGCGGTCATTGCCGGCATGCGTCCGATCTCGTACGCGCGGACGGCGGAGTGGATGGTGGCCATCAGCAATGCGGCCGAGATGCCTTTGCCGCTGATGTCGCCCACGGCGATTCCCAGGCGGTCCGGCCCATAGGGCAGGAAGTCGTAGTAATCGCCGCTGACGGTGCGCGCCGGGCGGCACACGCCGTGGACTTCGAGCGACTCCAGGTCTGAGATCGCCTGGGGGAACAACTGTGCCTGCACCTCCTGGGCGATGGCCAGCTCGTTCTCCAGGCGCTGTTTCTCCTTCTGCTCGTCGATTAGCTTTTCCAGCGACTCGCTCATGGAGTTGAACGAGCTCTCGAGCGCCGCCAGCTGGTCCTGCGCCGTGACCTTGATGCGGTGTTTCAGTTCGCCACGGTTGATGCGCTGGGTCGCGCCGTAAAGCTCGGCCACCGACCGGGTCATGGTGCGGGTGAGCCCCACGCCGACGATGAGCGCGATCAGCTCGATCACCGCGAACACGATGGCCAGAACGATGAGCAGCGTCCAGATAGCGCTCCCGAATTCCACCATGGTCTGAAACAGGCGCGCGTACAGCAGCGACGGCCGGGTGGTAGCACGCAACGCGATGCGCGCGTGCTCCCCCGTTTTCCAATCCACGATCCCCAGGGGAGCGAAGAACGTGACTTCGCGGTCGAGGGTCCGGCTCTGGGGCGGCAGGGAGCCTCCCGAAATGCTGCTCAGCCGTGAAGGCTCCGGTTTTCGCTCGGCCTCAGTATCCAAGGAGACCTCGCTAGTGGTACGGCCCTGGATCAAACGCGAGTGGATGACGGTGCTGGGGTAGATCGTCACCGCACCGAGGCCGCTGGCGATCCGCTCCACCAGCGCACGATCCACGGGCATGCTGGAGAGCACGGTCAGGGTCCCGCTGCCGGCCGCCACCGTGTTCACCGCCCGCAGATACAGCCCGGTCTCGTCACGGACGATCCCCTGGAAATCGCTCTTGAGCCAGGCAGGAAGCTCGCCGACGTGCCGCTGCCCGCCGGGCGCATGCAGCTCGATGCGGTGCCCGCGGTGCCAGGCGACCACTTCGGCTGTCTTCATGTGTTCGTCGGGGCGGAACTCCTGCGAGGCAAACAGGTCCTTGCTGCTGGGCGTGCCGCGGACGCGCGCCACCGTAGCCAGCTCGGTGGCCATGGCGGAGTTGGCTGCCTCCAGAGTCCGCAGCTCGGAATCGAGGTCGGAACTCGCCAGAAAGGTTGCGAACTGACCGGCGAACAAGTAACCGGCGATCACGGCCATCATCAGCACCAGCACCAGCGGGATCACGCCGATGAAGGTGTAGGTGACGATCAGGCGATTGCGCAGCCGCCACATGAACCGCCGCCGCAACCAGCGCAGGCCCAGGATGAATCCCAGCACGACCAGGGTGATGGTGAGCAGCAGAACCCAAACATCCAGCGCCCCGCCGCGCCCGCCCGAGAGCAGCCGGCTCAGCCCGTAGATAAACAGGTCCAGCAGCAGCAGATAGAGGGTGAAGCGGCCCAACCCGCTCGCGGGGGCGAGGCGCGCCAGCTTGCGACGCAGAGGATAGTGGGAGGGACCTTTCATTAGGAGCTTTGCTCAGCCGAGCCTCGGTCGATTATAGACGTATGGTGGCGACCTCCGACGGGCATGGCAGCCGGCTCCGGCACCGCCGTCCTGACCAAGGATACGTGCCCAACCGCTGCAAGGTTCGCAGTACAATCTTGTGCTTTAGCACGTTCGAAACGCCGGATTTCACGGTGTTCAGATTGGACCTGCCGGTGGTGCGCCGATGACTGTTCGCGCCCGCAAGTATCGCATCCTGGTGGTGGACGACGAACCTTCGGTGCTCACCACCTACTGCATGATCCTGGAGCAGAAGGGCTACGAGGTCGTCGCCGCGCCGTCGTCCGAGGAGGCGCGCCGCACCCTGGAGAGCGAGAAACTCGATCTGCTGCTCTGCGACCTGTCGCTCGAGGAAAAGAACTCCGGCTTCGAGGTCCTCGAGTATGCGCGCCGCCTCCAGCCGGGACTGCCCTCGCTGCTGCTCACCGGCTACGCCAGCCGCAACATCAGCGACCGCGCCCAGCGCCTGGGCATTTCGGTCCTGCTCAAACCCATCGACATCCAGGAATTTCTCGACACCATCGCCACCCACTTGCGGAACGCCCATGAGCAGGCGAAAGCCAGCCAGTAGATCGCCGGCTCCCGGGAATCCGACTGTCCACCGCCCGTTGCGGGCTCGGCATTGGCAACTGGTTTAGAATCGCTGGGTGTCCCCGCTGAGATTCCTGTTATTCCTCATGCTCTGTACGGCGGCCGCGCCGGCACAACAGCAGCCCAAGCCAGGCGACATGCAGGTGCGCATCAATTACCTGAACGTCTGCTCTCCCAGCGACGCCGACAAGCAGGAGATTGTCTCCGCGCTTGAGCGCATTCCTACTGCTCCCCGCTTCGGGCCGGAGTTCGAGATCGCGCGCGGCCGCTCCACCGCGCCGGATGCGCCCATGGCTTCCTGGGTACGCGTGCGACGCGAATTCCCGCCGGAGGTGCCGCTGACCAACGCCCAGTATTCCGTCAGCCTGGATGCCAAGGACATCATCGAGACGGTAGTCTTCCGCTGGCGCGAGCCCAAGGAAGTGATGCAAGTCGCGATCGAGGACAGCGTCTCCGCCGTGGCCAGTCCCGCCACCGTGGTTTCCACCGACACGCCGGCCAGCCGCATCCGCATCGAACGCTTCGGCAAGCCTTCTCTGGGCCTGTCGCGCTGCGCGGAGGCCGATCAAAGCGCGTACGAGAAGGTGTTCGCGGCCGCCAGCCGCGTGATGAGCCGTTACCGCGCGGCCCTGGGCGTGCGCGAGAGTGTGCCCCCCGAGCTGGCGCGGCTGGGCCTGGGAAATTCTCAGCCCGCCAAGAGCCAAAAGCCAAAAGCCAAGAGCCAATAGCGAGCAGCGAGAAGCGTTCTAGCAGCCAGCAGGTCCTTCGCTCCGCTCAGGATTTCGCCCTTCGACTTCGCTCAGGGCAGGCTCTGCGGGCGCCCGCTTCGCTCACGCCCGCAAACCGCCTCAACTTGCATCATTCCCACGACTCGCTAATCTAAGTACCCATGGACATCCGCAATACTGTGATCATCGGGTCCGGTTGCGCCGGACTGACGGCGGCGATCTACGCCGCGCGCGCCAACCTGAAGCCACTAGTGCTCGAAGGCCACGAGCCCGGCGGACAGCTCTCGCTCACCACTCTGGTCGAGAATTTCCCCGGCTTCCCGGAAGGCATCCAGGGGCCGGAGCTGATCGAGAACATGAAGGCGCAAGCGGCGCGCTTCGGCGCCGAGTTGGAGACCGCGCACGTCCACCGTGCCGACCTCAGCCAGCGTCCCTTCGTGCTGCACCGGGTGGGCGGCAAACCGCCTATCCATACCCGCACCTTGATCGTAGCCAGCGGCGCCACTGCGCGCTGGCTCGGCCTCCCCCATGAACAGGCGCTCATCGGACACGGCGTCTCCTCCTGCGCTACCTGCGACGGCTTCTTCTTTTCCGGCAAGGAAATCGCGGTGGTCGGCGGCGGCGATTCCGCTATGGAAGAGGCGCTCTTCCTCACCCGCTTCGCCACCAAGGTCACCGTCATCCATCGCCGCGACCAGTTCCGCGCCTCCAAGATCATGCTCGACCGCGCCCAGCGCCATCCCAAGATCCACTTCATCACCAACACCGTGGTGGACGACGTGTACGACGCCGAGAAGAACGAGGTCACCGGCCTCAAGCTGCGCGACGTGCACAACGGACGCACCCACATGTTTCCCACGAGCGCCTTGTTCCTCGGCATCGGGCACGTGCCCAATACCGCGATGTTCGATGGCCAGCTCGATACCGACGCCGACGGCTACCTGATGACCCGCGATTACGTGTTCACCGGCATCCCCGGCGTCTATGCCTGCGGCGACGTTGCCGACCGCCGCTATCGCCAGGCCATCACCGCCGCCGGCACCGGCTGCATGGCCGCCATAGAGGTGGAGAAGTTTCTGGAAGAGCAGGGGCGGTAAACGTTTCGCGTTTCACGTGGGCCGCGACTTTTGAAACGTGAAACTTGAAACGTGAAACTTGAAACGGCGGTTACTACCGTCCCGGAAACTCGACCGTCCCCTCGGCTTCCATCGGGATGCCGTCGCACATGGCCGGCTGGTAACGCCACTGGCGCAGCGCGTTGACCGCCTTGGAATCGGCAGCCCGGCCTGCACTGTTGACGACGGCCAGCTTGTGCAACCGGCCGTCGGTTCCGATCACGAAGCGGATCTTCAGGTTTGCACGTCCGGCTTTGGGGAACGCCGGCAAGGGCGTCGCCAGAGGCTTGGGAGGAAGGATGGCAGGGCAGCGCGGGTGTTCCCTCGCTGCGCTCGGGATTTCGGCAGCGGGCTCCCGCTTTCCTTGCTGCGCTTGGGGGCTCTTGTGCCCGCCAGGCGCCTCAACTTCGAAGCGAGGTGTCCAGTTCTCGTCGGACACGGCTCGCGGTTTGGCGTGAGCGCCCGGTCTCTGCGGCGGGAGGGAAGCCGCACAGACGCCCGTCAGCAGCAGAATCGCGACGACACCCCAGCGGACTCGGGAGCGCATGGTGGGAGACGCCCATACAGCCGGGCATCTCACATTGGGCAATCGGCCTACCAGGAATGACGCGCGTAAGTGCCGAAAATGCGGTCCTTAGCTCATTTTGATACTTTGCCACACTGCAATTTCTTGCACATTCAAGCGCACCGTTAGGGCACATCACATGTGTGACTTCCGCCACATGGCGCCCCGCCTGCGATGTGTTACAAAATCTTCATGGACGGCCCCACACCGCTCCCGCGCCCCGGCAGGCCACAGGGATGCTGAGGGCGCTTTTTATCTGGCTTTCCGAGAGCCGCGCGCTGCGCGCATTGGCCGAGCGTTCCCCGGTCGGACAACGCACCTCCAGCCGCTTCGTGGCCGGCACCACGGTCGAAGACGTGATGGCCGCCACCCGCCGCATGAACGACCTCGGCCTCACGGTCTCGATCGACAACCTGGGCGAGAACGTCACCAACCCCGAGGAGGCACGGCAGAGCGCGGCGCTCTATCACCAGTTGCTGGAGGAGATCACCGCCCGCGGCTTGAAGGCGAACGTCAGCCTCAAGCTCACGCACATGGGGTTGGACATCGAGGAGAAGCTGGCGCGCGAGAACGTTTGCGCGCTGGTGGCGCACGCTGCCGGCTGCCACAACTTCATTCGCGTGGACATGGAGGGCTCGCCCTACACCCAGCGCACCCTCGACTTCGTGCGCGAGTTGCACCGCGTTCCCGGGCACGAGGACGCCGTCGGCGCGGTGGTCCAGTCCTACATGCGCCGCAGCGGGCGCGACGTCGAAGAGTTGCTGGCCGAGCGCATCCGCATACGCCTGTGCAAGGGCGCGTACAAAGAGCCGCCCGAGGTCGCGTTTCAGAAGAAGTCAGAAGTGGACGCGAATTACGTCGAGCTGATGCAGGTGTTGCTCAAGAGCGGCGTGTACCACGGCATCGCCACCCACGATGAGAAGATCATCGAGGCCACGAAGGCCTTCGCGCGCGCCGAGAAGATCCCGCCCGAGGCATTCGAGTTCCAGATGCTCCACGGCATCCGCCGTGACCTGCAACAGAAGCTGGTGCGCGAAGGCTGGCGCATGCGCGTCTACATCCCCTTCGGCACCGAGTGGTATCCCTACCTGATGCGGCGGCTGGGCGAGCGCCCGGCGAACGTGTTCTTCATCGCCAAAAATCTGCTGCGGTGGTAGTAGCGCCGGGGTCCCGCTAACTGGACCGGGAACGCCTTACCCCCGTTTATGAACCAGGCCGCAACTGCCGCTGTTGCATCCTCTGTTAACATAGCCGCATGTCGCGCAGCGACCCAGCCACGCTGGCGCAGGCCTTCGCCGCTCTGCTCGGCCAGGATATCGAGGAGGAGCGCATCGACCTGGTGCGCGCCTCGCTCACTATCGCCCAGACCGAGTATCCCGACCTGGATACGAACGCCTACTGCTCCCGCATCGAGGAGTTGGCCCGGCGGGTGAAGCGGCTGGTCCCTGATCTCGGCGATCCCTCGGAGTCCATCACGGCGCTAAACCAGGTGCTGTTCGAGGAAGAAGGCTTCCGCGGCAACGGGGAAGACTATTACGATCCCCGCAACTCGTTTCTCAACGACGTGCTCGACCGCAAGCTCGGCATCCCCATCACCCTGGCGGTGGTGTACATGGAAGTCGGGCACCGCGTGGGCTTCCCGCTGGTGGGCGTGGGCATGCCCGGACACTTCCTGCTCAAGCACTACGACGTGGAAGGCCGTGAGATCCTCATCGACCCCTTCAACCGCGGCAGCATCCTCACCGCCAAAGATTGCCAGCGCGCCCTGGACGAGATCTACGGCGGGCAGATGCCGCTCCAGCCCGAGTTCCTCATGGCCGTGAGCCGGCGGCAGGTGCTGGTGCGCATGTTGAATAACCTGAAGTCCATCTACCTCTCGGTGCGCAACTTCCGCAAGGCACTGCCCCTCGTGGACCTCATCCTGGCCATCTATCCGCGCTCACCCGAGGACGTGAAACAGCGCGCCCTGCTGCGCTGGAGCCTAGGGCAGACCCGCGGCGCGCTGGCCGATCTCGAGGATTATTTGAAGATGTCGCCCGATGCGTCGGATGCCGACGAGATCCGCCAGACCGCAGCGTCACTAAGGCGGATGAGGGCGACCATGAATTAAATCGCCGGGATCACCGAAAACGCCGGAATCGCCGAAATCGAGCGAAGTTGGTCTTTGGTACCACCGGCGACCGGCTACTGGCGCCTAGCGTCCGGGTTCCAACTGGGCGAGTCCGCGCACCAGATCCTGCTCCTGTGGAGAGAAGCGCCGCTGGAATTGAGGAGAACGCAGCATGCGCTCGCGCTCGGCGGGACTCATCCCATTCAACTGCC
This sequence comes from uncultured Acidobacteriota bacterium, assembly GCA_963704285.1. Taxonomy (GTDB): domain Bacteria; phylum Acidobacteriota; class Terriglobia; order Terriglobales; family Acidobacteriaceae; genus JAHFUA01. The sequence continues at coordinate 1,424,395 of OY969886.1, forward strand.
GGACGGCCTGGCGCACGGCGGTTCGGCGATCGTCAGGCAAGTCGCGCATTTGGCCGTAGAGGCTGCGCAACTGCTGCCGCTCCGGCTGCGGCAGGTGCTCGAAGGTTTCCATCCGCTCCAGGATGCGCTGCCGCTGCTCCGGCGGCCTGCTGTTGAAATCGCGCAGACGCTCGACGAGCCGCTGCTGTTTTTCCGGCGGAAGCTGCTTGAACGAGGGATCGTTCCGCAGGGCTTTCTCCTGCTCTTGCGGAGGCAGGTTCTGGTTCTTGCGCAGCCATTCTCCGCGATGGGGACCGGGGCCCTTCATGTGCTGGCCGCCCTGATCCCCGTCGCGGCGGCCCCATCTTCCGTCGCGCTGGTCCTGCGCCAGCGCGCGCGGCTCACCCGCGATCGCCAGCGCCAGGGCGGCGAGGGCTAGCATCGCAATGGATCTGATCTCCAGCACGTCAATCACGGATTGGCCGTCTCCGCCTCCGTTCCCAGATCATCCAGCATATCGAAGTTGGCGTACATATCACCATCGTGCTCGAGTTCCTGCAAGTCACCAATGGCCGTGCCGGTCTGAACCACGTTCGGGGGATTCGTTTTCGTCGCGAGCTCATGGTCAGGAGCATTGCGGAAGATCATGATGCTCACCACCATCAGCACTGCCAGGGCGAAGGCGATGGCCGGCTTGCGCAGCCACCCCAGCCAGTTGCGCGGCTCAGCCGCGGCCTCGCGCACCCGCGCACGCAGCCGGGAATCGAAATAGGGAGAAGGCTCGGGCGCTTCCCACTCGTCCAACAGCGCCATGGTCTGGCGCATCGATTCCCGTTCCTGGGCGCAGCTCGCGCACGCGCGCAGGTGCTCGTCGAGGCCGGCGGCCGCGTTCTCCGGGGCCGCGTCCAGCAGGTATTCACGTGCTTCCTTGCAGGTCATAACTCCCCCGTTACAAAAACTTCTCCAGCTTCACCCGCAGGGTTTCGTAGGCGCGGAACAGCAGCGACTTGGTCGCCGACTCGCTCAGCTTGAGCACCTCGGCGATCTGCCGGTAATCCATGCTCTGGTACTTGTGCATGATCACCGCCAGCCTCTGCCGCTCGGGCAGCGATTCCACTTCCCTACGGATCGCCGCCAGCCGCTCTCGCCGCAGCAGCTTCTGCTCTGCCGTCGCTCCGGGATCGGCCACGTCGATGGTCAATCCCGTGTGCGGATCGGGCTCATCCAGGCTGGTGCCCGCGCGCTCCGCCTTGGTGTCGCGGGCGTGGTTCACCGCCAGGTTGGTGGCGATTCGGTACATCCAGGTGGTGAACTTGGCGTCCGCCGCGTAAGTGGTCCGCGAGCGATACACCCGCAGGAAGACTTCCTGCGCCAGCTCTTCCGCCACCCCTTGATTGTGCGTCATGCGGTACATGAAACTCACCAGCGGACGCCGGAACTTCTCCACCAGGTAATTGAAGGCGCTATCGTCCCCCGCCGCGACACGCAGCATCACCTCGGCGTCGCTGAGCAGGTGCAAGGCCGCTGAGGATGCGGCCATCGTCCCCCCTCCCCCGGCCAGTCTTGGACGGGCAGCGGCGCCTGCCGGCAGTTCCTGGCTGAGCGCTAGGCTGCTCACACCCTTACTAACCCGCTGGCGGGACGAAAGTTGCGCCGATTCGGGGTTGGCAATGGGATCTCGGTCCGGGGCCATAGGGCACGTGGTCTCAAGGATTTTCGCAGAGTTACTGGGGTTTGGGGAAGGGGGCTGCGGGTGACGGCTTTTGTTACAATTAGCCCACCGCTCATGGGCGCTTAACTCAGCGGTAGAGTGCCACCTTCACACGGTGGAAGTCGCAGGTTCGAATCCTGCAGCGCCCACCAGATTATCTCTCGCACCGTCACTGAATTAGCTCGCTAGACCGAACCTGACGCAGCCCGAACTTGGGAGCAACTGGGAGCAAAACCCGAGCCACTTTGCCTGCCACTTGCCGCTGCGCCTCAGGCATGGGTTGAGTGTACACCGAAAGAGTCAGCTTCGAATCCGTGTGCCCCAACTGCGCCTGCACCGCCTTGATACTCTCGCCAGTGGCATCCGCCCACGTTGTGTAGGTGTAGCGGAAATTATGCCAACTGACCCGCGGAATGCCGAGACGGTCGCAGGCAGGTTGGATCACACGGTTAAGCACGTTCGCCGGACTGAGTGGACTCCCACGTTCGGTTGCAAAGACGAAATCATCCGGCTGCACGTTCGTCGGGCGCAACTCGGACAGAGCCTCCAGCACCACGCCATCCACAAAAACCTTGCGCCGCGAAGCCTTGGTTTTCGGGGCGGCAGAGTGCCCCAGGTAGATGGATTCGGCTACTGTGACTGAGCCCGCTTCGAAATCCACCCATTTCCAGCGCAGCCCGAAAATCTCCCCACGGCGCAAGCCGGAGAGCACCGCCAGGAGAATCATGGTGCGGAAGGGCTCTGACAATTCTTGGAGCAACATGCGAACCTGTTCAGGCCGCAAAGTCAGCCTCTCCCGAGTGTCCTCAAGAGCTGGTACCTGAGTGCCCTGAGCAGGATTCATTTGCAGATAACCCCACTGCACAGCCACGCCAAAGATTTTCGAAAGCCGATTGCGCAGCGTCAGCACGGTACGCGGCGCAACCCGTTTTGACTTGTCAGCGAGAAACATCTGCACATCCGCCCGCCCTACCTCGGATAAAGACATCTTTCCAAAGAAGGGCAGCAGGTCATGGCGGATCACGGATTGATAGTTGCGACGGGTTCCGGGCCGAAGTGTTGGGAGAATATTCGGCTCCCAGCGCTCCAGCACGAAACTCTCAAAGGGAATCATCACTTCCGGTTTGTGTGTGCCTTGGTTGATAGCAGCGAGCCGTTCTGCCAGCATACGCTGCGCCTGTCGTATCCCGATTTCACGCACAGAGCCGAGAACAACTGAACGTTCCCGACGCTTGCGAGTGCCATTTGCGGTGAGCACATCCTCGCGGTAACGACCGACCCACACTGGATGCCGCCTCCCGCGCTGAAATAACCATCCTCGTTGCCAACGGGGCCGAGCCACGGTTTCTGCTCCTTTCTCCGTGGCCCGCCTTGTTTCTGCGAGCGGGAGCATAGCACCCGACCGGATGACCGGCAACGAGATTTGACCGTTAGCAATCAACCATTCACCGTCATCATTGTGCTTGTTCACGCCTGCGCCCTCTTCGGTGCATCTGATCCAGCATCTGCGCTGCCCCAGCTTCCCGCTTCCGGCACTCCCGCTCGACCACATCGGGACCACACTCCCGGTAAAATTCGGCTACACACCCGCGACAGACGAAAGCACCGGCGAATTGCAAGGGAGTGCCAGTGACCTCCTGGCGGCACTCCACACACACGAACCGGAAAGCGAGAGCGATAGCAGGTTTCCCGACCTCCGATTGTTCAAATTCGTATCCGCACTTCGGACAGCGGATTGGACTGCACTCACGCGGCATCGTTGCCGGTTTCGGACGCCTTGCCATGTACATCACCCCTTCTAACCTCTGACACAAACCCTGGGCAGCCAGCGCGCGGTGATCCGCTCGAAATCCAGCCGCAACACACTTATTGGTATTAGTGGTAACCGGACGCGCCCGCGTACTCCCCGAGGCCGCAATTTGGTCTAGAACCAGATTCACTGTGCCCGCAAGCCGTGTGCGAGGGCGGTGAAATGCGCGAGTGCCCTTCGACAAGAGCGCCGCGAGCAGAAAACGGTTAGGGATCACCCTCGAAGCCTCGAAAACAAGTTGTGAACGCATCAGTTTTTCGTACCTCCCGCGCGGGACGGCGGACTCGGCCCCGCGCCGCCGAAGGCGTGTATGTGGTTAACCTCTTGTCGCACTGCATCGAGACTCTGCACTCCTTCGGCAATCAGAGACGTCCAGGTCACGCCAACCGGGAACCCTCCGCAGCGGTGCATCGCAGTAGGGGCAGCACTGACCGTGATGCGATGCGCCGAGCAACTGGTCCATTTCGTCCGCCGCTGTCTCCGTATCCTTACCGACGACACGCTGAGCAACACGCTTGTCGAAGGCTCCGAGCAGGCGGAACCTTCGGACGCGGTGATAGCTCAACTCCAGTTGGGCGAGACGCTCGGGAGCGGATTCATGCACAAACTTAGCCGGGTACTTTGTGGCGTGCCACAAGGCAGCAGCTACACTGTTCGCGCGCTTGATGGAGATGATGAAAGAACCATCTCCGCAAATCTTCCGCCACGTCTCGGAAAGCCAGCGCTGGGGGATGTACGGACCCACATAAACAGCGTGGGCGTGGGCATTCACGTTCCCGCCGCCAATCTCATCATGGACGGCCATCCCGTAGTCGTCGCGCGTGATGCCGACCTTTCGTTCGATGGCGCGAGCTATATGGCGAATGAAAGTGTTTAGCTCTCGGTTGTAGTTCGCATCCGGCATCGGGCAGCCGCACCTTCCACGATGCCCGCAAGGTTTTCTCCGCGTGAAATCAACTTTTGCGACCACATACTCCGGGTGCTTCGCCGCCACAGCATCAGCGACCGCCTGCACGCGCGGAAGATGCTTTGCAAAAAGGCGTAATGCCGTTTGCGGACCACAACCCATGCAGTAGCGGTGCCCGCACCGATAGTGCGTCCAAAAGCGGTGACCGCTGCTGCAGCGAACCTCGCCGGCGAGCAGACCGCACGCCAACTCCCGCTGTGCCTTTTTGGTGAGTCCCAGGTCATAGAGCGCTCTCGCCTTTGCCAGCTTTTCAGGACGCGCCTTGCCGGCAACAGGCGCAACGATCCACTCACCCCCGACTCTCGCAATCAACTGTGGCGGGCGGAACGCGGATTGTCCATCCTGTGCCTGGTCGTTGCGGCACGCTCTACCATCGAGCCGACGAGCACGAGCACCTAGAGACTCGCCGTCGCGGGGCGCAAACCGCTCAGCATACTCGGCACGAGCATAGGCACAGGCACGAGCATCAGCGGGCGCATGCACGGACCGCGCGATCCCACTCAAGAGCGGGAAATCAAGAACTGAATCAGCAGTGACAGGTTGTGGCGTTCGACGCCCGCGCTGTTCAGCCCTCCGGTCAGATTCCCACTTCAACACGTGAGCCGGATCATGCCAGCGCTTCTCCAGGGCCGAGATGGGAGACGCGCTACCCATGAACCCTCACAGCACACTTATTCGGGATCTCAAGTAAAGCCGGGGCTTCGCCCCGGACCCCGGCAGCAGCCGAGTCGAAGAAGCACGGCGGTAGCGGCTCGCGCGATTCCCGCAGCGCGTCCGTCGCCTTCGGCTCGCGCGCCCGCTCGCGCTGTCTGGCTATAAGTGCCGGCCAGCTTCGCTGGCCGGGCGAGGCCGGCTTCGCCGGCCTCGCGGAGATCGGCGCAAATTCGGCAACGAATCGGAGAGCCTCCGGGAAACTGCATCCTCTTGCCAGCATCACAAAGCGGAACACATCACCGCCGCGCGAGCAGCCAAAACAGAACCAGACGCCGCGCGGGTGAACGTAGAAGCTGGCGTGACCCTCGCGATGATCCGGCAGTGGGCAAAGACCTAACCACTGCGAACCGGCGCGCCACAGCTTGGTAAAGCTGGCAGCGATGGCAACGATGTCGGCGCGACGCTTCACATCGGGCGCAAATATACGTTGCGAAAGAGGGACTCTCATACCGACCTTCTTGCGGAGCGCCCCGGCGTCGGCCCTTAGCAGGTGCGGAGCACTCCGAAAACTCAGCTTGCTTTTTGGCGGGGATTCTGGGAAGATATAGACAACAATCTATCCCAGATTGCCCCGGCCTCGCGTACCTGCAAAGTTCGCGAGGCCATCGCCTTCTTTGGTTACCCGGTCCTACTTCACTCGATTTCGAGAAAGTTCTTCCTCTGTGGCTCCGTTGTCGTCACCCTGGGCCGCTTAGCATCAGCACCAGCAAGCGCGAGACGGCCATCAGCACCAATAATGCCCAACTCGCGGAGACGCTCGTCGATCAGCCGCTCGATCCCGGCCACGGGGACCGGCGTAAGCTCAGTGCCGCAATCCCGGCAATGCCGGTCGGCAAAATCAGCACGCGGGTGCTCACAACTTACGACCTGAGATTTCTCTTTTGCCGCGCCTACCTTTCCCGCTCGCCGCGCGCGTTCGAGATCACTCTCCTCACCGGCGTTCTGTGATTCAGGTTCACGTTCAAGTTCTGGCATTGTTTTTCTCCTTAAGGTTCGCAGTTTTTTCTTGAGCCGCTACCTTGTGGAATCAAGGATGGAGAGCTAACACTCACCGCTCGACACGCGGCCTTATATCCTTATGCCTAGCGCCAAGTATGGGCGTCAGCCCGCCCGGTCAGCGCGAGCCTTAAGCCGCTGTTCGACTCGCCGGATATTCCGCCGGAGCGAATCTCGCAACCAAGGCGGAGTTCGCTTGCTACGCAACGCTGCCCGCCAACCTTTCACCCGAAGTTCCAAATTCGTATTGATCGTTTTTCCACGGCTCATTTGCACGTACCTGCTGAACCATGTACAGTATTTCAGGCGAATTTATGGTCGGCGAGCGTGTAAAAAATGCCCCGCCAACGATTGAAACAAAAGGACAGAATCCTCCTGCGCTGTCGGCGAAGCAGCTTATTCTGAAGTGGCGCTACGCTCAAACACGCGCGGTTCTGAAGGGAATGCTGCGGGGAAGTGGGCTCCCTGACGAAGTTGCGCGCCTATTAGCAGAACCGCTGAGGGATTACGTCCGAACACATCTACCTGGTGACCCAATCCTTGAGAAAGGGTCAAATCAATTTTTGGACGAATGGTTTTCGCGTAGCTTTGCAGAGGCAGGAATAACCGGGCGGAAACCACCGGCGGCTGAACCGGAAATTCTGAAAGGTCTAATCCGGGCGCAAACAGTGCGCCGAGTCCGAACGCTTACGAAACAATCGCAGCGGCTACGCGGAACTGAGTTAGGCGCATTTCTCTGGGCGCGTCCTAAACTTTTCCTTGCCTTAAAATTGGACTGGCGCTTTCCTAAGTCCTCACGCTTGTCATCGGACGAACGAATCAAGAAACAGGTTGAGTTTCTCGCACGGCGGATCGCTGCTGTCCTTGCGGGATACAAACCCGCTACCGGTTACGTTTACCTCTCCCAGCTTGAACGCTTTTGCAAAAAGTGTGGTCGGCCAGGTCAAGTTCGGAAACCTGCTGTGCTGGGATGGCGCGAAGAAGATGGCACAGTTCCTTGGTGCGGAGAGTGCTAGATGTCACGCTTCAACCAAGCCGAATCGCTGCACGATCCCGGAGAGGCGGTACAGCACGAGCCCGCGCGGAGCCCGCGAGCATTCCGTCGCCGCTGCAGTAGGCCGAAACGGTAGAGCCGGACTGAGTACGAGTAAGACGCCCGGAGCGGATAGAAGCCGGCCAGCACCGCCACGCCGGCAGATTCAGCCAACCGCCGTGACGGGGGAAAACGACGAGCGAGCCAGGACAATCGCCCTACTTGTGCTCGACAAATCCTTTGAGATGCTTGGCAACTGCTTCCGCCATTGATTGCTCGTTCTTACTGCCGCCTCTCTGCTTGTTCACTGAGTAGGCCCAGAGCATTTTGCTCGAACTCGTCTCAACGAGTTGAACAGAAACATTCCCCTTGTCCTCAATTCCAGCGCAGTAAGCAAATAAGCAGCGCGCGACTTTGCCGCCTGTGGATTCCTTCTTGATCTCGATAGGCGCGGCTTTGAGGACATAGGTCGCCTTGGTTTGATCCGTCACGACATCAACGGGAACATTCTTCTTTGAGATTGCTGCTGCTAGGTAGGTTTCAAATCCATTCTGCGCTTCAATGTACACCGTGGGCCGAGCAAGCTGAGCAAGGCTCGCAACTGAACACAGCAGCAATGTGAATAGTAATCCAGCTCTCTTCATGCTTTCGCCTCCGTCACAGGCCAATCTTCGCAGGGCTATGATAATTGCGGTACTTACCTTGGTACACGCCCTACCAGATAAGCGAAGAATGCGGACCAATGCCAGCATCAGGGGAAAGGAACCTTTATCCTTTCATCCGTGATCTGCTGGTCAACCCGGCCCTTCCGCATTCCGGTGAGCTGTTCCTAGAACGACATTTTGAGTACGGCCTGGAAAGCCTGAAGTCACCTGGACCGGGGAAGCGGCCTTCGCGGGCGTTCCAAGATCCCGGCTTCCTCGAACTGCTCCCGATATCGCTCAGAAAACTTTTTCTCATCCAATAGAGCGGGATGGCTCCGAGTGGGCCAGTGAATAGGACGAACCTTGTAGCCTCCACCCTGACTGCGGCGACATGCGAGGATACCTATTCCGCGCGAAACGGCATACTCGAAGAGAGCCGGATTCCGCTCACGTAGCTCCAGATTTGATTCCGAATCAACCAAGCAAGCCACCCAAGCTCTGTGTGCGAAACGAGCGTAGTTCAGCGACTGCTGGACGGCGTGTGCGCTGAACTCAAGCTTCACTTCCACTGCCACCAATTCATAGACATCGGGTGCCTGCCAGTGAACTGCCACCAAGTCAGCGTTTTCAAAGCCACTGCCTTTCCGGAGGTTATGAACATCAAAAGCGAATTCGTTTTCGTCTTCATTTGCGTCACTTGAGTAGATCTCCTCCAAGGCGCTTTTGACGTATGACACAACGCGAGCTTCTTCTTGCCGATTGGCGGCCGAAGGCGCGGGCTCATCTGGTTCAGCCGTTGACGCCTGATCACTAGCGTCATCGGCTTCCTTTTCCTGCTTCTTAATTTCCTCAGCATACCTCTTGTCTGAGTAGAAGCTCCTTCCGTAGTGGTGAAACTTGAAGCCGGGAGTCGGAATTCCGCGTTGCGCGCTCGATTGAGGATCGAAAATCTTAAGTTCAACCAGGACAGGACCCGCGTCTGCGAAACCATGCTTGCTCTCAAGTTCGCGCCTCAATTTTGCACTACTGACGCAACCATCATTTGATTCAAGAAGATCACCGAGCACCTTAAAGGCGAGCGCGTATTTTTCTGGCTCCACTGGCTCAGTTGAATTCGCAATATCTATCTCGTCCACCGGGACACCCTCCGACACGAGTTCTGGCATCACTCCACCTCTTCAAGTTCAAATCCATTCTGCGCTTCAATGTACACCGTGGGCCGAGCAAGCTGAGCAAGACTCGCAACTGAACACAGCAGCAATGTGAATAGTAATCCAGCTCTCTTCATGCTTTCGCCTCCGTCACAGGCCAATCTTCGCAGGGCTGCGGTAATTGCGGTACTTACCTTGGTACACGCCCTACCAGATAAGCGAAGAATGCGGACCAATGCCAGCACAAGAAAATGCGAACTGGCGAATTGTCCAAGGTGGGACGACCCCGCGATAGAATGGCCCCCTTGCACCGCTGTCAAGCCCCACCTTCTGCAAGGTACGCCAGACGACGCCGGCCCCGGTCGCTCAAGCGGTAGCGGACCAACCCACGAGCGTCCCGCTGGCGGTGGAGCAAGCCGAAGCGGTGCAGCCGCAGAAGATAGGTCCAGGACGCGCGGATAGGGTAGAAGCTGGCGAGCACCGCCCAGGCGGGCGGATTCAGCCAACCGCCGTGACGGGCGAAAATGCCGAGCGCATGTCTCTTGAGGCCGTTATACCCGCGTCCGGCGCGCCCGCGACCGCGTCTGTTTTGAGAAGTGAACTGCATACGACTCTAAAACTCCGGCAAACAACTTCCGCGAAAAACCGTGATCTGGACCGGCCCCGTCGCCCAGAGGACAAATATCGTGTCCCGATGGGACCAAAAACTAGACGGTGACAACCCGCTTGCGCGCGTGGGACGCGAAAACCTTGGCCCATTCGTGGGACAATGGAACAGCACACAACTTTCGTGCGAGTGATTGTGAACTGCATACAAACTCGATCCCGAGGCGATCTCAAGCGCGCCGTCCTGAAGAGCCTCGCGGACGGACGCTGGCATTACCCCCAGGAAGTCGCCCGTAGCGTCTCCCTGGACCCGCCGCGCGCCATTCACGCTTACCTTGCCCGCCTGCATCGCCAGGGACTCCTAGAGCGCGGCCAGGACGCCAGCGGACGCCTCGGGTACCGCCTATCGGGTCCAGCCGCGCGTGACCTGCTGGCCGCCCACTGGCGCGAGTGCCACGCGGCCCAAGGCGTCCAGATCGCGAGCGGGAAGCTCGCGCCGGCTGAGCACATCCCAAATCAAAAAACCGTGCAGCCCCAACCGTGACACCTTCTCCGCAACATCACTCCCGCACCGATCCGCGATCGCGTCCAGGTCGCGCGGCTCAGTGTGCGCGAACAGGATAAAAACATCTGTGGCAGCGGTGAGCCGGCGCGCAACCTCAGCCATGCGCTGAGCCGTCCAAAGCACCGAAACTTTTCGGTGCCGGCCCAACCGCACGACCCTGTCGAAAGCTGGCGGTAGGTAGGACGGCGAGCAGAGCATCGGCACTTCTTCCACGCCGAGCAGCAGATCACCCTGGTGGTATACGACATCGCAGATGTCCTCGAAATCCTGCTCCAGGTCGGTCTGTGGAATATATCGCCCCGCGAAGTAATCCCGATCCTCAGCCCACGCGAGAAACTGGTCAGCATCCTCAAAATCACGATAGGAATTCGGAACCCAACCATGGTCAGCGACAGTGTCGAAAACAAACACGCGAGGCGAGCGCTCCAGGATGCGGCGAGCCGTCGTACTCTTGCCCGACCCCTTACGGCCCGCGATGCCGATGATCCGATTCTGCTGGTCCATGCGCTACACTCTTACCGGAATCCAATCCTTGAAACGTGGTAGCTCGCGGGCAAGCGCGGCAGCGGGCAGCGCCGGTTGTCCGGCATCGCTCCGCAAGAGCAACCACAACGCCAACCCGAGACCGGCGAGGATCAAGCAACCCGTCGGCACGATCCACCACAAGCTGCCGTCCCAGGCCGGGACAACCTCCCGGATGCTGTTCCATTGCGGCGCAGTACGGTACGGAACGCGAAATGCGGGCTCCGGGTCCGTCCAGGCAGGCGGGAGCGTCGGAACACGCCTGGAAGGGGCAAAAACGGCCGCTCTGGGAGGCGATGGCAGCGCCGACAGGTGCGCCGCGATAAGCCGGCGCAGTGCGCCGGAGGCGGAATCTCCGGTCAATCCTTCCAGCACCTTGATTGCACGCGGCGGAACAGAAAGCGAGACGCGCGCTTCGCCAGCGCCCGGATCGGCAGGCAAGGGACGCGGGCGCTGAAAGTAATCCTGGAGCCATCCGCGAACAGCAACCGAGTGCAACCGGCCTTGCCACGCATCGGGAATGCGGAGTTTCACCGCCACGAGCGCACCCCCGGAGCAGACAGTTGCGAAGTGGAATCACAAAACTTGGGAGCAACTTGGGAGCAAAACGCCCTAGTTTGCACCACACGTAGGGCAATGGAAATCGCAGAAAAACAAGGCAGGCCACAGCTTAGAGACTGGGTTCTAACACTTTCACACGGTGGAAGTCGTAGGTTCGAATCCTGCAGCGCCCACCACCTCGACACCCGAATCCAACGTGAGGGAGGTCCCTCGCTCCGCTCGGGATTTCGGCCCGCGGCTCAGACGCCGCGGAAAACGCCTCAAGTTCGAATCCTGCAGCGCCCACCACCTCAAATCCAAGACTCTCTGGCCGAGGCCCGTCACTGGGCTCGGGATTTGGCCAGCCATTAAGCGAACTGCGGACTATTCGAAGCGCAGGGCTTCGATGGGATCCAGTTGCGCCGCCTTCCGCGCAGGATAATACCCGAAGAAGATGCCCACCATGGTGGAGAACACCACCGCGGCCACCACCGCCATGGGTGAGATGGAGATCGGCCAGTGCAGGACGTGGCTGATGCCCAGCGACGATCCCGCACCGAACAGGATGCCGATGGCGCCTCCGATCAGGCTCATCACCACCGCCTCGCTCAGGAACTGCTTCAGCACGTCCGCTTCCTGCGCCCCGATGGCGATGCGGATGCCGATCTCGCGCGTGCGCTCGGTCACCGACACCAGCATGATGTTCATGATGCCGATGCCGCCCACCATCAGCGACACGCTGGCGATCGAGGCCAGCAGCAGAGTCATAATGCGCGAGGACTGGTCGGCCAGTTGCGCCACGTCGGCCAGGTTGCGCACCTGGAAGTCAGGATCCTGCCCGGGGCGGATGCGGTGCCGGTCGCGCAACAGCGCCGTGATCTGGTCCTGGGCCGCGTAGCTGGCCTGCTGCGAGACCGCGGAGACCATGATGTTTTGCAGCCAGGGCTGTCCGGTGATCTTCTTCTGCAGCGTGGTGATGGGGACGTAGATGGTGTCGTCCTGGTCGGCACCCATGCCCGATTGCCCCTTCGCCGTCAGCACGCCCACGACCTGGAACGGCAGGTTGCCGATGCGGACGGTCTGCCCCACCGGATCGGCGGACCCAAACAGGTTTTGCCGGACGGTCTCGCCGAGCACGGCCATGTCGGACGCAGTGCGTACGTCGTCCTCGGTAAATGACGCGCCGCTCGCCATGGGCCAGCTCCGGATGTCGAAGAATTGCGGCTCGGTGCCGTTCACCCGCGTGTACCAATTGTTGTTGTCGAACACCACCTGCGCTGAGGCGCTGCTGCCCGGGGCCGCACTGGCCACCGCCGGCGACTCCTGCAGGATGGCCTTCATGTCATCGTAGGTGAGCGTCTTCGTCGCGCCGCCGCCCAGGCGCAGCCCGCCGCGGTTTACGGAACCAGCGCTGACGTACACCAGGTTCGTTCCCATCGAGGCGATGTTGTTCTGCACCTGCTGCTGTGCGCCCTGGCCCACGCCCACGGTGGCGATTACCGCGCCCACGCCGATGATGATGCCCAGCATGGTGAGGATCGACCGCATCTTGTTGCGCGCCAGCGCCCGTAACGCGATCCGCAGAATCGAAATGAAGTCCATAAAAGCCGCCTTTACCGCTTCTCTTCAATGACCCGATGACCCGATCTCCCGATTGCTCAATCCTCCAACGTCGGCAACGTTCTCAACACTTCCGCCGCCCTCGGGCGCTTCACCACCGGCTCATCGCGGCGAATCTTGCCGTCGCGGAACACGATGCTCCGCTTGGCGTAATGCGCGATATCCGCCTCGTGCGTCACCAGCACCACCGTCAGCCCCTGGTCGTTCAGGTCCTGGAAGATCTGCATGATCTCCACCGACGTGCGGCTGTCGAGGTTCCCCGTGGGCTCGTCGGCCAGCAGGATCGCCGGCTGGTTCACCAGCGCCCGCGCGATGGCCACCCGCTGCTGCTGTCCGCCGGAGAGCTGGGAAGGGAAGTGCTCCATGCGGTCGCCCAGCCCGACCATCTCGAGCGCCCGCTTGGCCCGCTGCATCCGCTCTTCTTTGGGCAGGTGCGCATAAAGCGTGGGCAGTTCGACGTTCTCCAGCGCCGTGGTCCGCGCCAGCAGGTTGAAGCCCTGAAAGACAAACCCGAGCTTGCGGTTGCGGATCGACGCCAGCTCTTTCTTCTCGAGCTGCGCCACGTCTACGCCTTCGAGGTAATAGTGGCCGCTGGTGGGCGTGTCCAGGCAGCCGAGCAGGTTCATGAACGTGGACTTGCCGCTGCCGCTCGCGCCCATGATGGCCACGAACTCTCCCGCCGCGATCTCCAGGTTGACTCCGCGGAGGGCGTGCACCTTGGTCTCCCCCAGGTCGTAATACTTGTGCACGTCCTCCACCCGGATCATCGGTTGAACTGCAACCGCGCTCGGCATCTGCAGTTCGGGTTGGACTAACGTTGCCATACGATCTCCCTTGATCTCCCGTTTACCGTCCACCCATACGCGGCGTGCTGCCCATGCCCGGCGCGCTGTTGCTCGGCTTTTGCTGCGCGCTGGTGGAGCTGGCCGCGCCCGTCGCCAGTTGATCGCCCGCCTGCAGATCGCCTTTCACCACCTGCGCCACTTCGGTGTAGGTGTGGTCGGTGATCCCGGTGCGGATCTGAACCGGCTGCAACGACTTGTCGGCGCCGACCTTCCAAATGATGGCCAGCTCGGTCTGCGTCGGCCGCGATTGCTGGGCCGCGCCGGTCTTCTGTCCGGCGCCGGAACGTCCGGAGCCGCCGGAGCCCAGATCGATGCCGTATTTCTGATAGAGCGCCTGCATGGCGTCCGGCTTCATGTCCGGCTTGAAGCGCAGCGCCGCATTCGCCACCTTGATCACATTCGTCGCATCCGCCACCGGGACGGTCACGTACGCGGTCATGCCCGGGAATAGCTTCAACTCGGGGTTGTCGAAAGCCACCACCGTGTCGTAGGTGACCACGTTCTGCACTGTCGTCGGGTTCATGCGCACCTGCGTTGCCGTCCCCTGAAACGTCTGCTTGGGAAACGCGTCCACCTGGAAGGTGACCGGCTGCCCGACCTTGATCGAGCCCACGTCGGACTCGTCGGTGCTGACGTCCACCTGCATGCGCGTCAGGTCCTGCGCGATGGTGAACAGCGTCGGCGCTTGTAGCGAAGCCGCCACCGTCTGGCCCACGTCCACGCTGCGCGCCACCACTGTGCCGTCGATGGGAGAGCGGATGATGGTGTGGTCGAGAGTGGTCTGCGCCACGGTCAAGGCAGCCTTCTTCATCGCCACCTGAGCCGTGGCTTGCTTGACCTGCGCTTGCGCCGACTGCACGGCGGCGAGGTCGCTATCCGAGGTCGCCTTAGCGATGTCCAGTTGCTGCGCGCTGATGATGCCTTCCTTGGAGAGCGCCAGGTTCCTCTGGTAGTCGGCCGTGGCCTGCGCAGCCGCCGCCTGTGCCTTGGCCAGTTCAGCCTTGGAAGCGGCCTCCGTCGCCACCGCGTTTTGCAGGTCTGCCTGGGCCTGGAGCACCGCGCCTTGGAACAGCGAGGGCTCGATCTGCGCGATCACCTGCCCCTTCTTCACTTTCGAGTTGAAGTCGGCGCCCAGCTTGGAAATCGTGCCCGACACCTGCGAGCCCACCTGCACCGAGGTCACCGCATTGATCGTCCCGGTCGCCTGCACGGTGTCGTGGATACTGCCCTGCTCCGCCTTCGAGGTGAAGAACTGCTGCTGGCTGCCACGACTCAGGCTGAAGGCGGCGAACACCACCACCGCCAGCACCACCCCCGCCGCGATCATCCATTTGCTCTTCAGGATCTTCATAGTCTCACCTTCTCTACTAGGTTCGAACACTCTGGCCGACGGCCAGGCGTAAAGAGAGCGTCAAGCCGGGGTAAAGATTTGTAATGGCGGGAGGTAAGAGAATCACGTGGCGACGGGCGCCCCTTCGACTTCGCTCAGGGCAGGCTCTCGCCCGTCGGGGTGCGACCCCGTCGCGCCTGTGCTGACTGCTGACTGCTGAAAAGAGGAAGGCGGGCGCTTGGTCCCAGGTATGAATGCGCCCGCCCTTGCGGCCCTACTGGTTGGTGGTTGTGGTTGGCTGGCTGGTTTGCTCCTGGAATCTCTTGCTCATGTGGTCGAGCATGTGCTGGCGCAGCGTGTCCGCCTTGGTCTTCTGCTCGGGCGTGAGCACCGTGTTGTACGCCTTGGCGATCACGCGCTCGCGGATGACCATCAGCTCGGCCAGGGTCTGCGCCTGCTGGTTGGCCAAGGTACGCACCTGCGTTTCGTCAAAGCTGCCGCCGCGCGTGGCCACCAGCATCTGCTGATGATTGGCGGCCAACTGCTTCACCAGCGGCTGGAAATTCGGCCGCTCCGCCTGGATCATCGACTGGATCTGCGTTTTCTGGGCATCGCTCAGGTTGAGTTTCCAGGCGATCCATCCCATGTGACGCCCGAACACCATTCCATGCGCGCCGCCCGCGCGGGTGTGGGCCCAGACGGCCGTCAGCGCTCCCGCCGCCACCACCAGCGCGATCGCGAGATATCTTGCCTTCATCTGCTTGACTCCCCTCCGTGCACTGCTGCACGTGTTGCTAATACTGCTAACACAGGGAACGCATTCTGGCGGTAAATTGTTCGTCACTCGCATGTAAAGTTTTGTCAACGCGGACCCAGGGGCCCTTGACACATCTTTACCGATGCATTGTCCTGATTAGTGCTACAAAATGAAGGAAGCAGGACGCAGGGAAACGGAGGAAGCAGGACGCAGGAGGCAGGATGCAGGAAGCAGGAGTAGGTGATTTTCCTGCTTCCTGCTTCCTGCCCGCTGCCTCCACAATTGATGGCCAAGATTCTGATCATTGACGACGATGTCGAACTCTGCGAGCTGGTGGGGGAGTACCTGACCCGCGAGGGGTTCGAGGTCGCGGCCGCGCACAACGGCGACAAAGGCTTGGAACGAGCGCTCTCCGGCGAACACGCCCTGGTGGTGCTGGACATCATGCTGCCCGGCATGACGGGCCTGGATGTGCTGCGCCGCCTGCGCAGCGAGTCGCGGACGCCAGTGCTGATCCTGACCGCCCGCGGCGAGGACGTGGACCGCATCGTCGGCCTGGAGATCGGCGCCGACGATTATCTTGCCAAGCCCTTCAACCCGCGCGAGCTGTTGGCCCGGGTCCGCGCCATCCTGCGCCGTTCGCAGGCGGCCCCGGCCTCAACCGTGGCGCCGGTCACGGTGGGAGACGTGGAGCTTGATCCCGGCGCGCGCACCGTCACCCGCGATGGCGAGCCGCTGGAGCTGACCGCCGTCGAGTTCTCCCTGCTGGAGGCCTTGATGCGTTCGGCGGGCCAGGTGGTCACCCGCGAGTTCCTGGCGCAGACTGTCCTGGGCCGCCGCTTCATGGCCTACGACCGCAGCATCGATATGCACGTCAGCAAGCTGCGCAAAAAGCTGGGGCCGGCCGCGGCGGGCGACGGCGAGCGCATCAAGACCGTGCGCGGCGTCGGGTATATCTACGCCCGCTCCAGCGAGGCGGAGGACTGACCGATGCGCAGCCTGTTCCTCAAGATCTTCCTCTGGTTCTGGATCACGGTGCTGCTCATCGGCATGGCCATCGTGGTCACCTGGAGCTTGCAGCCGGAGATCGTCTTTACGCGCTGGCAGGCGCTCATGACCGAAGCCCTGGCCACCCATGCGCAGAACGTCGCCGAGATCTTGGAGCGCCAGGGACCGGAGGCGGCTGGCAACTATCTCCAGCGCTTGAACCGGATCGGCCGCATGCAGACGGCGCTGCTGGACGATCACGGGCAGCCCATCTTCGGCAAACCTTCCGCGGAAGGGGCCCGGGTGGCGGTGCATGTGGTCCAGACCGGCCAACCCGAGTTCGAGATCAAGCCCCGAGTGGCCTACAACGCGCAGCTCGGCACCGGCTTTTCCGGCCGTCATTACGTGCTGGTCACGGAAATGCCGCGGGCGGGACCGTTCTTCGCTTTCCGCGCGACTACATTCACCCAGGTGCTGCGCTGGGTCCTGGCTATCCTAATCTCGGGCGTGATCTGCTATTTGATGACGCGTTATCTCACCGGGCCCATCCTGCGGCTGCGCGCGGCCGCGCGCGAACTCGCCGCCGGCAACCTCGGGGCGCGCGCGGGCGGGTCGATGGAGAAGCGCCGCGACGAGCTCGGCCAGTTGGTCCGCGACTTCAACCAGATGGCCGAGCGCATCGAGGTCCTGCTGAACTCCGAGCGCCAGCTCATCCGCGACATCTCCCATGAGCTGCGTTCCCCCCTGGCGCGGCTGAACGTGGCGCTGGGCCTGGCCCGGCAGCGCGCCGGCGCCGATGCCGCTCCCCAACTCGACCGCATCGAGCGCGAGGCGGAACGGCTCAACGAGCTGATCGGACGCCTGCTCACCCTGGCCCGACTGGAAGGCGCCGGAGCTCCGCCCGAGCAGGAGCCCATCTCGCTTTCAGAACTGGTGCGCGAAGTCGCCGAAGACGCCGAGTTTGAAGCGGAGAGCCGCCATTGCAGCGTCCAGGTCAACGCCGCAGAAGACTGCACCACCGTGGGCAGCCCCGACCTGCTGCGCAGCGCGGTCGAGAACGTGGTGCGCAACGCCGTGCGCTATACCGCCGAAGGGACCCAGGTCGAGATCGACCTTGCTTGTGTGGGGGCGGACGGCGCCAAGTGGGCCGCCATCCGCGTGCGCGACCACGGCCCCGGCCTGCCGGAATCGGAACTAGGCAACGTCTTCCGACCCTTTTACCGCGTGGCCAACGCCCGCGAGCGCCAGACCGGCGGCACCGGCCTGGGCCTGGCCATCACCGAACGCGCCGTCCGCCTGCACGGCGGGACCATCCAGGCCTCCAACGCTCCCGGCGGCGGACTGCTGGTGGAGATGCGGTTGCCAGCGACAGCGACGGCTGTGAAGTGATCGCGTCGTCTTGGACGCGACTTAATACTTCAACTGCGCCAGGACCAGGCGTTTGATCTTCGCGCCCAGCGCGGCGGGCGTGCGGGAGCTCTGGAAATGACCGTACTGCTGCGCGGGGTCAGGCACGTGCCAGGTGTCGGGAGACCAGGTGTCCATGCCCGCGATCTCGACCGTCGGCAGCATTGGGCGCCGCCCCGACAGGCTCCACTTCATGGATACCGGACTGAAGTCCTCCTCAGCCGGCGGCGCAATGGGATGCAGGTAGCGATGCTCGGGGAAGATCACCCGTGACCGCGGATAATCCTCGTACCACCAGCGGCGGCTGCTCACCGGAAGGGCTCGTGCGGTTGGGATGGTGGCACGCGACGCCGGGCTCCAATGCCCCACGGCTGCGGAAGCCGCTCGTGGCGCGGCCCCAAGCGCATGCGGGCGCGGGACGTCCTGCGCGAGCGCGGTTGGGGCGAACAGCAGCGCGGCGGCGAGCAGCTTGCGGTGGCTGGGCCAAGCCTGCATGGCCCTGATCGTATCGCGGCCCCGCCCAGGGCGAAGATTCCCCGCGTCGGGTGTACTCCCGTTCCTGCACTGGCTGCCCGCAAACTGCTGGTTTCCGGCAACTTGCGGCTGTGCCGTGCCCTCAATGGGTTCCCCGGTCCTGTACCTCTGTAATGTACTCCGGCGGCTACTCCAGCGAATTCTCCGCGCTTTTCGGCGCCGCCACGTGCAAAATGTGTGCGCGTTCCCCCTATGCACCTGCTTCTGCTCTCGCACGATCTGGAGACCGTCACCGCGTTCCGCCGCAGCAGCGACGAGATGGGCATCCACCTGTATCTGTGCGAAGAAGCGCGGGAGGCCCGTAGCGCTCTGCGCGAGCACCGCTACGATGCGGTGGTGATCGACTGCGACGACACCCACGCCGGCCGCACCGTGCTCAAGTCCGTGCGCCAGGCACGCGCCAACCGCAGTGCGGTTGTGCTCGCCATCCTCAACGGAGACACCCAGGACGCCGATGCCGTGGATATGGGCGCCAACCTCGTGCTCAACAAGCCCATCTCCTGCGACCGTGCGCGCCAGGAGCTTCGCCGGGTCCGCGCCCTGATCGGCAATGACGAGCGCCAGTTCCCGCGCTATCGCGCCGAAGGCGCCGCCTACGTCAGCTTCGGACGGACCATCGATCGCCGCGCCGACATCCTCAATCTCGCCCTGGGCGGCATGGGACTGCGCTTGCGCGACCCCATCGAGGAGGACGAAATTCTCCGCCTGCGCTTTCAGTTGCCCGGGACCACGACGGTGATTCAGGCGCAAGGCGAGATCGCCTGGGCCGATCCCCAGGGCGGGGTTGGCATCCGTTTCGTCGGCCTTGCCGGCACCTCGCGCGTTGAATTGGAGAAGTGGATTCAGGCGCGCGCCCGCCCCGCCATCAATTGAGGGATTTCACCTGGCCGGCATCGCCTGGCATTCCAGGGCACGGGACCAGCAGCACCGTGCACGGACAGTAGCGCATGACGCGCTCCGTGGTCCTGCCCAAAGTGGTGAATTCCAGGAAGCGGCGGTGCTCGGCGCCCAGCACCACCAGGTCGGCTTCCCGAGCCCGCGACCGTTCCACGATCCGCTCTGCGGCATCGCCCTCCAGCACGGTCTCGGAGATCTCGCACATCCGCCGCAGGCCGTCGGGAATCCAGGCATGAAGTCGCTCCTCCGCCAGGCTGCGGGCTACGCCGGCTTCTTCCACCGCCAGCATCAACTCCAGCTTGCCTCCGAGCACCGCCGCCAGGATGCCGGCGATCTGCGCGCATTCGCGGGCAGAGTCGCTGAGGTTCACCGGGCAAAGGATCCGGCTGAGGCGGCCCTCGGACGGTTCCGCTCCCTTGACGATCAGCAGGGGACACCGCGCCATGCGGGTCACGTTCTCCGCTACCGAGCCCAGCAGGACGCGTGCCATGCCATCGTGCCCGTGGCTGCCCATCACGATCAGGTCGGGCGTGTGCCGCTCCAGCCTGCTCATCACCACCTGCACCGGATGCCCTTCCGCCACCACGATGTGGTAGGGCAAGCGCGTTCCCAGGACCTCCTGCGCCAGGGTGCCTACCGCTCCGTGCAGCTCGGTTCGGGTCAATTCCAGTTGGACTTGCTCCTGGCCTTCGATCAGAAACTGCGGCGGCTCAGCCGCGTGCAGGATCTCCACGCGCGCCGCGAACGCCTGCGCCATCACGCGCGCCCAGCAAAGCACCAGCCGGGAAGCCGGGCTCAGGTCCACCAGGCAAACGATATGCTGCGGTTTGAATCCAGGCATTGTCGTTCGTCTTCCAGCCCCCCATGCTACGACACCCGTCCATCCCTGGCTGTGACAAGCGACACGCTGCCGACCTTCACCCTATAATCTCGCGCTTTGTGGAGTATCTGAAGGCGCTAAAACCGAGCGTCACAAAACAGGAGTGAACCAAGTTTTCGCGGCGGCTACTTCCGGATGGTGATTTCGACCCGGCGGTTTTTCTGGCGGCCGTCCGGATTATCGGAGCCGTCAGGCTTGGTGTTGGGCGCGACCGGATTTTTGGCGCCGAATCCCCGAGTTACAAACTTCACGTTGCGAATCTTCCCCTGGTTGACGAACCAAGCCTTCACAGCTTCCGCGCGGCGTTCCGAGAGCTTCTGGTTGTAGGCATCGGAGCCTTTGGCGTCGGTGTAGCCGTCAATGCGGACCTCGCCTTTTGCGCGATCGCGGATGATCTGCGCAGCCTTCTCGAGGGTTTGTTGCGCCTGGGGCAGGAGATCGGCCTTGTCGAAATCAAAGAGAACGTCGGCGGCTAATTCGATGCGCACTTCCGTCGGCGTTTCTTTGATGTCGAGGTCCTGGACTTTTCCGCCCGTGTCTTGGACGCGATAGTTCAGATCGAGAACCTTGAATTTCAAATCGGAAATCTTGCCGCCGACTTGCTGAGCCCCACTCAGGCCAGGAAGCGCCAGCAGGGCCAGCACGAGCAAACCCGCGCGCATCGAAAAGTTTTCCATTTCATTCTCGCGATGCGGCGTCACCGCGTGATCGGGACGTCATCCATGGGGATGAAGTGCGGGATCTGGACGGTAATTTTCTGCACGTCGTCGGGAATCGGCGGATACTTGACCCACAGCGCGACCGATGATTTTCTCGCAATCGCGTGGACGTTGTCGCTGCAAAGACACTTGTTATCGCTGTCGGCCACAGCGAAGTATTTTTTCTTGGACGCCGTGTCAACTAGATGGACTCCGCCGAAGTTGCGCCAGCCCTTGTAAGGGTCTTCGTTGAACTTGGCGTAAATGTCGAACTCTGCGTCGGTGTCGTTGTAAATCGTGAATTTCAACGTGACGGCACTCGATGATCGCCTGAGTTCGTTTACGGCGACACGGATGCCCGGGATATCGCCGTCAGTCGCGGCGAGCGGAGCGCCCGCAGAAGCCGGCGCTGAGGCCGCTGCAGGTGCGGAGGCCGGAGCCGGAGCTGGCGCAGCTTGCGATGTGGGGGCCGAAGCTTTCGACGGCGCCGCCTCTTCCTTCTTGCCGCATCCGGCGATGGCTGCGGAAAATAGAAACACTGCGACCGTAAGAACCAAGCGCTCTCTCTTGGACATGTGCCGTCACCCCGTTGGACAGGATTTCCATTTTGCCATCCTGAGCCGCAGCAGAATACACCCACCGGCTTGTTCGGACCACAATTCAAAATGGAAAAATGGGCTTAGAAGCAATCCGGTAGGATCGCCGTTGCCGGACCCGATCCAACCATCCCCGCGCTCCTGAAACCTTGCGCATTGCCTGCCGCGGGGCTATGATGCGCGCCGCAGTTCTGGTGCAGCCCAGTCTTCCACGCCCGGGAACCACGCCTGGCGGCTGCGCACATCCATCTTCAGGAGGAAGGGCATGAGGAATTCATCGTCATTCGCGAGTCAGCACCGGCGGGCCCTGGCTGCTGCGGTTTTGCTGCTGGCGGCCGTGGGAGCGCTCCTGGCGGGTTGCGCTAAGAAGAGCGCGGAAAGCGAAGCCATCAAGATCGGCGTGGTGCTGCCCACCACCGGACGCGAAGGCAAGCCCGGCCAATACCAGAAGGAAGGCATCGAGCTGGCCATCAAGCAGATCAACGATGCCGGCGGCCTGCAGGTCGGCACCCGCAAGCTTCCGCTCAAGGAAATCTTCTACGATGACGGCTCCGACTCCGCCAAGTCGGCGCAACTGGTGGAGCGCACCATGAGTTCCGACGGCGTTACCGCGGTGATCGGCGGCTACTCCACGGCGCTGGGCGAGGCCGAATCGGTCATGCCCGACCGCTACCAGACGCCCTGGATCACCCCCGGCGCCGCCGCCTCCACCATCTTCGCCCACGGATACCAGTTCGCCTTCGGCGCCCTGACGCCCATCAACCAGTTGGGTTACACCACCGCCGAATTCCTCGGCACGCTCGTCGACCAGGGCAAGCTGAAGAAAGGTTTGAAGGTCGCCATGGCGCTCGAGAACACCGACCACGGCGTGGACTATGGCCACGGCATCGAGCAGTGGATCAGCCAGCATCCCGGCTACTTCAAGGTGGTGTTCAGCGAGAAATTCGATCTCGGCGGCACCGACTTCTCCGGCCTGTTGCAGAAGGTGAAGCAGGCCAGGGCGGACATCTTCCTCTCCGACGCCCACTTGCAGGACTACATCACCATGCAGCGGCAGTACATCCAGAGCGGCATGAAGCACCAGATGATCAGCTACGGCGCGCGCGGCCCGGAGGCCGACGCCCGCAAGGCTCTGGGTGACGGCGTGGACTACATCTTCGCCGGCGTCTGGTGGTCGGACAAGTTGCCCTACCCCCAGGTGAAGAAGTTCGCCGCCGACTACCAGGCCTTCACCGGACGCAAGGTAGATTCCTGGTACGCGGCCACCGCGTATGACTCGGTGCGCGCGCTGGCCACCGCCATCCAGGCGGCGGGCAGCCTGGACAAGACCGCCATCCGCGACCAACTGCGCAAGCTGGAGATGAAGGACTCGCTGGTGCCCGGCCAGGTGCTCAAGTTCGGGGCCAACGGGCAGGTGGGCTACGCCTTCGTGATCGTGCAGAACAAGCCCGAAGCCAAGGTAGACATCGTCTATCCGAAGGACGGCGCCACGGGTGAGGCCATCGCGCCCACGCCGGCGCGGAAGAAGTAAGCCGGCAAGGCCAGAAGGGTCACCACGGAGGCACGGAGACACGGAGAAAGCGGGCGGGAGGCAGGAAGCAGGAGGCAGGGAGGCGGGAGCAGGAGACATGAGGTGTTTCTCCTGCTTCCTACTCCCTGCCTCCTGCTCCCTGGTTTTTCATGACCTTCGTTGACTTCCTCAACCTTCTCATCGCCGCCCTCCTGCTGGCCGGCATCTACGCCGTGATGTCGGTGGGCATGACCGTCATTTATGGCGTGATGAAGATCGTCAACCTGGCCCACGCCGGCTTCATGATGATGGGCGCCTACTTCGCTTACGAGCTTTACGAGCGCCTGCATCTCGACCCCATCCTCGCCGCGCTTCTGGCGTTTCCCTTTTTCTTTCTGGTAGGGATCGCGGTGCACTGGCTGCTGGTGCGATGGCTGCCCCACTCCGACCGGCCCACGCTGCAATCGCTCCTGCTCATGTTCGGACTGTGGCTGGTGCTGCAGAACATCGGCTATCTCATCTGGGGGAACACCGACCGCTCCATTCTCAGCCCGCGCACTTTGGCCCTCGTCCACTTGGGGCCGATCACCATCTCCTCTCTGCGGCTGGTGGTATTCGTGGCCGCGGTGGGCTGCATGGTAGTGCTGGAGATCGCGCTCAGCCGCACCTGGTTCGGTCGCTCGGTGCGGGCGCTCATCCAGAACCGCTACGCGGGACGGATCGTCGGTGTGGACGACGAGAAGACCGCGCGCCTCACCTTCGGCATGGGCATCGCCTTCGCCGGCGTCGCCGGGGCCCTGCTCGCCACTCTCTATTCTTTCGACCCTGACTTCGGCCGTCCCTTCCTGCTGCGCGCCTTCGTGATCATCGTGCTGGGGGGCCTGGAATCGGTCTCTGGCGTGGCGCTGGGCGCTGTGATCCTCGCCCTGGTCGAGACCTTCAGCATTCTCTTCGTTCCCGCCAGTTACCAGCCTGCGATCTCGTTTGCCCTGCTGGTGGTCGTCCTGGTAGTGCTGCCCGGCGGCATCGCCGGCCTGTGGGCGAAGAGGCGCCGGCTGGCATGACCACCGCCGTTTTCGCCCCATCCCGCCTGGAGGCGCGCGCCCGGTTTGTCCTTCCCGGGCTGCTGCTGGTGGTGCTGGCCCTGTTGCCGACCGCCGGCCTCACTCCCAACATCATCCGCCTGCTGTTCATCACCTTCGTTTGGGTGACCACCAGCCTGGGCTGGAACCTGCTCGGCGGCTTCACCGGGCAGGTCTCGTTCGGCTTTGCCGTCTTCTACGGACTCGGCGCCTACACCGCCGCGCTGATGATCGATCGCGGCGCGAATCCCTATCTTTCCTTCGTGGCCGCGGGGGTCGTCCCGGCGCTGGCCTCGGTCTTGGTCGGATTGCCGACCTTCCGCCTGCGCGGACCCTACTTCGCCATCGCCACCATCGGCGTCAGCGAGGCCACCCGCGTCATCATGAACAACCTGGCCATCACCGGCGGTGCCAGCGGCTTCCGCATCGTGGAGCATCGGCCGTTCCGCCAGGTCGACCACTACTACACCGCGCTGGCGATGGCGGCGCTGGCGGTGGCGGTGTCCTTTCTTATCCAGCACAGCAAGTTCGGGATGGCATTGCGGGCCATCAAGCAGGACGAGGAGGCCGCCGCCGATCTCGGCGTCAACCCTTACGCGTACAAGCTGGCGATCCACGCCGTGGCCGCCGCCCTCACCGGCATGGCCGGCGGCGTGTTTGCGCGCTATGCCGCCTTCATCTATCCCCAGGGGGTGTTCGCCTTCCAGACCAGCGTTTACATCCTGCTGATGCCGGTGATCGGCGGCATCGGCACCGTCTGGGGCGCGGTCCTGGGCGGAGTGGTCTTTGGCATGGTGGAGGAGCAACTGGTCGCCAACTTCCCTCAAATCCATCTATTGCTTTATGGCGCCCTGCTGATCCTGATAATCTTGGCGGAACCGGACGGCCTCGCCGGCCTGCTGGGCAAGCTTTTCCGGCGATTGCGCACACCCAGGTAGAAAAATGGCGACGCCCATCCTGGAAGTCGAAAAGCTGACGAAATACTTCGGCGGGCTGGCCGCGGTTAAAGACGTCAGCTTTGCCGTGCCCGAACAGCATATCTACGGTTTCATCGGTCCCAACGGCGCCGGCAAGACCACGCTGTTCAACCTGATCGCCGGCGCGCTCCAGCCCTCGGCGGGACGCATCCGCTCCCGCGGCAAGGACGTCACCGGCCATCGGCCCTTCAGCCTGGTGAAGTCGGGCATCGCGCGTACTCACCAGATTGTGTGCCCGTTCCGCGCCATGACCGTGCTGGAGAACGTGCAGGTGGCCGCCCACTTCGGACGCAAGAACATCACCCGCACCGCCGCGGCGCGCGACCACGCCATGCAGGTGCTGAGCTGGCTCGGCCTCGACCAGTTGGCCGGCACGCTGGCGGCCAACATATCGCTGGGCGACCAGAAGCGCCTGGAACTAGCGCGCGCCCTCGCCACCGACCCCGAACTCCTGCTCTGCGACGAGATCTGCGGCGGTCTCTCCCCCAACGAGACCCGCGCCATGCTCGACCTGCTCGAGCGCATCCGCCAGCAGGGGACCACCATCATGTACGTCGAGCACGACGTCAAGGCCATCATGGCCGTCTGCGATCGCGTCATGGTGCTCAACTACGGCCAGAAGCTGGCCGAAGGCAGGCCGGAAGAGATCCAGAACGACCAGGCGGTCATCGAAGCTTATCTGGGCAAAGCCGGAAGCGAAAAGAAGAGGAGCCGCACCGTTGCCTGAGGGCAGCCCAGCTCCGATCCTCGACCTCCAGAACCTGGAAGTATCCTACGGCGCCGTGCAGGTGCTGTGGGGCATTTCGCTCTCGGTCACGAAGGGCCAGGTGGTGTGCATCATCGGGCCCAATGGCGCCGGCAAGACCACCACGCTCAACGCCATCATTGGCGTGCTCAAGCCCACGCGCGGCCGGATCATCCTCGAAGGCCAGGACATCGCCGGCCTGCCGCCGCACCAGCGCGTCGAGCGCCACATCGCGCTCGTCCCCGAGGGCCGCCACTTGTGGCCGGGCATGAGCGTGGAAGACAACCTCATGATGGGCGCCTTCCCGCCCGCCTTCCGCTCCCGTGCGAGCAACAATCTCGAGGGCGTGTACGGCATGTTTCCCCGGCTGAAAGAGCGCCGGCGCCAGCTCGCCGGCACGCTCTCCGGAGGCGAGCAGCAGATGTGCGCCATCGGCCGCGGACTCATGGCCGAGCCCCACCTGCTCCTGCTCGACGAGCCCTCGCTGGGCCTCGCTCCCATCCTGGTGGACGAGATCTTCCAGTTCGTCGCCGAGATCGTGAAGCACGGCGTGACCATCCTGCTGGTGGCGCAGAACATCGACTACGCCCTCCAGGTCTCCGACTACGGATACGTCATGGAGACCGGCCACATCGTCCTCCAGGGCGCGAGCGACATGCTGCTCAACGACGAACATGTCCAGCAGGCCTACCTCGGCGGCAGCGTGGAAGAACCCGGCGCGTATCCCGCCTCGCAGCCAGCACAGGGGTGATCGGTTCACTTTGATCTCCGCGCGGTTGCCGACAATACGGGCTTGGCTGTGCGTGGTCGGCTCCACGGATCTGTGGCTATTCTGCCCCGTTGTGGGTAATCTACTGCGCTACCTTCCTGTTCGAGACTTTGTAAACGGTCACGTGGAATCGGGTCGAATCCGTTCGCTCAACCGAAAACGGAATCCTGCATCAGGGGATTCGCTTTAAGGTAAGAGTGTTACGAGCGTGAGTGCCGACAAACAGCGTTTCACGATCCGTGCGTCTGCCAGCCGCCTAAGCAAGGGCTTGCTCGCCATACCGCAAAAGTTCAAAGACTGGTTTCCTGGCGAGAAGGGCCAAATCCAGGTCGTTCTTGACGACGAGGAGAAGGCAAAGGCACTGACGTTTCATCCTTACGATCCCACGGTCAAAGAGAGTCGGATATTCGGGCTTCGGCATTGGTTTTCCAAGAGAGACGTGCGCGAAGGAGACCAGATCTCAATCACCCTCGAAGATCTGGACAAACGGTTATACCGAATCGCCTTGGACCGCTTCGTCCGAGAGCGGCAAGAGCAAAAGGCCCGACAAAACCTTCACGCCGCAGGCACGGATTCGGAAGCCGAACAAGAATTAAGCACACTGTCGCGGCTGACCAGAAGGCGCCCGCGAGAGTTAGCCCAAGAAGAGCTGTTGCGCATTGCTCAGAAGTCGGCACGCCGACCACGTCCAAGCGTACTTCCGGGTGCGACCGAGCGCCATGAGGGTGTGCCCTCGGGAATTCGCGTTCTCCTTCGAGAATTGCATGATGGAAAGTGTCAGCTTTGTTCTTTCACCTTCGAAAAACGAAATGGCGAACCGTACTTTGAAATACACCATCTTGACCCGGAGGTCGGCCATCACCCGACTAACCTGCTGGTCGTCTGTCCAAACTGCCACGCTCAATTCGAGCATGCGACAATAAGCGATTTTAGGTGGGTTGGTGACTGGCTCGTTGGCTTGGCAATCAATGGTAAACGTTTGTCTGTTCGGCAGCCGCTCGCTCATGATTCGATAAGGAGAGCCCTACTGGGATTGGCCTTCGTGGTTGCGGCGACTCGAATCGGGCGTTTCTTGGTCCGGTAGAGCGAGACTCCGTGCCGATTGGGAAACTTCAAACTGATTCTCGGATATCCGCAGACACCCTAAAGCCTTTCCCGAGTCGGTGTACCCGTCTTCGTATCAGGGCACGACTTCAGTCGTGCCGTTAAGGCTCATCTTGAGAGCCTTATCCCGAGCGAAGTGCGACCGACCGAACGGGAGGGAGCGCGAGCCGAGGGATCTGCTTTTTCCCGAGCGCTCGGCCGGAATTAACGGAACACCAAGATCCTTCGCTCGCCCTCCCTTCGCGAACTCAGGTCGGGCGTCGCTCAGGATGACAATCTCGTTAGGTCTCGTCGGCACGACTGAAGTCGTGCCCTGACACGAACCTGGGGTACACCGACTGCGGACCGGGTCTAAGTCTCCCCTCCATTCGCCCTCGTCGCGAAAATCTGGTTATAAAACGCTTGACAAATGCCCTGCGTTGTGCTATTGTTGTTGCACATCATATAGCTAAGTGATAATCATAAAACAGACGCCGGCGGGCCGGCTCCTAAGTCCTTTGTTTGACTGTTTTTGCCTCTAAGTCCTTTAGATCATCTGTTCTCGCCTGTTAACAGGCCGTAAGTTGTTGATTCTGCTAGAGGCCAGGGGGAGGGGGTATCAGTCAGCGCCTCAGTTGGCGGGCCACGACTGCCAGCGTCGGCTGGCGGAAGAACCACTGGCCGTCCTCGAGATAAGGACGCGTGCCGCTCAGGTCTTCGCGGGCGTCGCGCTCGATCATGGCGCGGACCTCGGCGGCGGGGTTAGGCGGGGTCTGGCTGTTGGCGAGCCAGCGCTCCAGATTCTGCACCAGCTCGCCGGAGTAGAGCCGCTCCAGTTCGAGTCCGGCGGCGGTGAACAGCGCGAGCAGCTCGGAGGGCGCGAGCGCGCGGGTGTGCGAAGGATCGCGCAGACGCTCGAATCGGTTCTGATAATCGCCGCGCGCAGGGTGTTCGCTCGACACCAGGTCTTCGACGGCGACTTTGCCCAGCGGGCGGCAGACGCGCGCCATCTCGCGCAGCACGCCTCCCGGCTCCTCGAAGTGGTGGAAGGCGAAGCGGCAGACGGCCACGTCGAACTCGCCGTCGGCGAAGGGCAGCCGGTCGGCATCGCCGCGCTGGAAGCGGACGTTCGCCAGTCCGCGCTCCTGCCGGTTTTTCTCGGCGATGGCCAGCGGAGCGTCGGTGAGGTCGAGCCCGACGGCCTCGCGGCAACGCTGGGCGAAAGCCAGCGCCAGGAATCCGGGACCGCAAGCGACCTCGAGCACGCGCGACTCGGGCGTGGGAGCAACGGCTTCGATCAGCCGCTCGATGCGGGACGGGTCCGCCACCGTCGGCGTGACCGCGTACACGTCGGCTTGCCGTGTAAACGATTCCCGCACGACGGCTTTGTGGGCGGAGTCGGCCATCCGGTCCCTATATCAGAAGTGTGGCGGGATGCCAAACCGCTTGCGAGCTGCCGGCTACAAAAACCCATAGGCGGAGGCGGAGGCATTTATAGAAAGCTGTAGATGGCCGGCTTCGGTAGTCCATAACCACAGTGTAATCAGCGCGGCGATGTGGCTCACGAGTTGCTTCATGAATGGTGCGCCCTGTAGTCGGAGCACCTTTGAAGTAGGGGGGAGGGTTCCGAGGCAGGCCGCGATGAGCCTAACCCGGCTCGACGAATCAAGGTGAAAGTTCCCTTGTGGGCGTCCTCGCGACGCCCCTTTTTTTTTGCAAAATTTCTTAACATCCTTTGGCGCCGGCGATTCATCTGTGAGCGAGGTGATCTGGCAGTTCCGACCGCGCCGGCAGCTTTCCGCAGCAGGGTGCGGAAATAGGGTTCGTTTTGCACTTGCACTGGCGCGGCAACGTGGTAGCATCTTGGTTGTCTTCCAAACGGCCGCACCTTCCCGTGCTGGCAATCCGCGCAGAGGTTCCAGGGCGCTGAACGAGCGAGAGTAGTTTCGATTGCCCCTGAAAACGGGGCTTCCCGTCACGCCGCGAGCGTGAGGGAGCGTGATCCGCATCGGGTTCCCCCAAGACGCTGTCGTTGCGCCCTTCGGGCGAGTGCACATCGCAGCGTGGACTGAAACCAGGAAGGCACAGACGGCCGCGCACCGCGGCCGCACGAGGAACATGAACAAACCAAATTTTCCCCACGGAGCGGGAGGACGCCGCCGCCGGCGCAAGCATGCCGGCGGAGGACATCCCGGTCCGGGACAGCCGGGCAGCCGCTCCGGGCGAGGCCGCGGGCGGGGCGCTGCCTTCGTCGGTCCCATGGACCACAGCTATCGCAATAACCAGCCGGGCGGGGGCAACGGGCCGGGCGGCGGCAGCAACCGCTTCCGTCCCGGGCCGATGACCAGCGGCACCCCGGGATTCTTCCAGCATGCCGAGGTCGAGCCGCTGCCAGCGAGCGGGGATGCCAGTACCCGCATCTTCGCCTTCATCGACGACCTCTTCTTCCGCACCAGGATCCAGGAGACGGCGCGCAAGCTCAACGTGAAGGTGGAGTTTGTAAAAACCGAGAAGGAAGTGCTGGACAGCATCGAAGCCAGCGAGGGGCAGCCTTCGCTGATCATCTTCGACCTGAACAACGCCGCCGCCAAGCCCCTGAGCACTATCCCGAAGCTGAAGTCGCGGTTGAAAAAGGGAACCTCCATCGTGGGCTTTGTCTCGCACGTGCAGGGCGAGCTGAAGGTGAAGGCTCTGGAAGTGGGATGCGACGCCGTCATGCCGCGTTCGGCATTTTCCCAGAACCTGCCGCAGTTGTTGCGCCGCCACGGCGCCAGCCAGGAGCAGTCCGAAGAGGCCCACGGCCAACCGGAAGCGTGAGGTCGAGGCGCTTTCCGGGGCCCATTCGACAACTTCGCTTCGCTCAGTTGCTCAGGGCAAGCTACAACCCGAGCCCCGGGCCGAAATCCTGAGCGAAGCGAAGGATCTGCAGGGACGCTGCGCGGAGGATGGCGCTCCGATGCTGTAGTATTTCAGCCCATGCCTGGCTGTCTCTTCTGCCGCATCATCCGGGGCGAATCACCGTCGAAGAAAGTTTACGAAGACGACCGCGTGTACGTGTTCGAGGACACACGCCCGCAGGCGCCCACCCACGTCCTCATTGTCCCCAAGAAGCACATCGTTGACCTGAAGCACGCCGCACCGGAAGACGCCGAAATCATCGGCTACTGTCAGCTCATTGCGGCCCGGATCGCGCGCGAGCGGCAGATCGAAGACGGCTACCGCACTTGTTTCAACGTGGGGCCGAATTCCGGCCAGTCGGTCTTCCACCTGCACCTGCACCTGCTGGGAGGACGCGTGCTGCGCTGGCCGCCGGGATAGCAGCGAGTACCGAGTACCGAGTACTGAGTACCGAGTACTGAGTACCGACTAATCCAATCTCACTAGAAACACCGAGCCCTCGTCGGTGCGCGTGTTGCGTGTGATCTCCTCGGCGCGTGCGCGCTCATCGTTCAACACTCGCACGCGGACCCACCAATCTCCCGCGGGGCTGGGGAAATCCAGCACCTTCGTGGTCTGGTAACGGCGGGCGAGGCGCTCGCGCAACTCTTCCGCCGCGCGCTGCTCGCGGAAGGCGCCGATCTGCACGCACCAGCGCCCGCCGCTCTCCAGCGCAGCCGGCGTTTCGAACACCTCGAGCTTCACCGCAGCCGTACCCGCGCGCCACACGTCGATGGCCTTGGCGGCCGCCAGCGATAGATCGATGACGCGTCCTTCGACGAAGGGACCGCGGTCGGTGATGCGTACCAGCGTCGCGGCGCCGCTGCGCAGGTTGGTCACGCGCACTATCGAGTTCAAGGGCAGCGTGCGGTGCGCAGCCGTCATGGCGTTCATGTCGTAAATCTCGCCGTTGGACGATTGCCGGTTGTGGTAGGGCGTTCCGTACCAGCTCGCCGTGCCCGTCTCCGTGAACAGGGGAACGGCGTCGGGTGGAACGGTGATGGGGGGCGACGGAAGCTTCTCGGTTCTAGTCGGTGACGGCGCGGGCGCTGTGGCGATGGGTGGCGGCGGTGCCGGCATGCGGGCGCTCGACGGCTTCTTCCCGCCGCACCCGGCCAGGAGCAGAGTGCACAGCAAGATCGCGACTGCCAGGCGCAAGGTCAGGGCTTTGGCCGCCGCTGCTGGTCCATGAGGTCGGCGAGCTTGCTCAGCTTCTCGGCTGCCGTCCGCAAGCCGCGTGAGGACTGGTCGCGGACCGTGGGCACGACTTCCTTGTCCAGATAGTCGATGACCTGCTGCAGTTCCTCCTGCATACGGCGCTCGGCCTCGCCGAGCTTGCGGCCGATGCGGCGTCCGGTTTCCTCCACGCGGGAGGCGCGGTCGTTGGGATCTCGTTTCAAGTTCCACCTCGGGTTAGACGCGAGTGCCAGGCGCTGCGATTATCGCCGCCCCGAGCGCAACGGGTCAACGCCGGGGACCTTCAGAGCCAACCCGGTGATGCAAACCTGGAGCGGATTCTGGCGTCTAATCCATCATTGCTCCTCATCTGTTCCCCGTCGTATAAGAGTTGCATAAGGGTTGCAGGATGGCGGTTCGCACAATCTCGCGAGGTGGACTGCTGATTGTGCTCTGCGCAATCGCCGGTTGGGCGCAAGCGCAACCGACAAACGCCGACCCTTGCCCGCCGCCGCAGCAACGGGCGGCGGCTACCCCTCCGCCGGCGATCCAGCCGGCGAGGCCGGAGGAGAGAGGACCTCAGCCTCCGCCTCCCTACCAGCCACTGAGCAAGCGCGAGAAATTCAACGTCTTCGTGCAGCACACGTATTCACCCTACACTCTCGCGGGCGCGGCCTTCGATGCCGGGCTGGCGCAGGCGACCGGTTCCTGGCATTCCTACGGCGGAGGCATGGAAGGCTACGGCAAGCGGTTCGGAGCGTCGCTGGCGGACAGCGAATCGGGCGCTTTCTTTGGGCGCTTCCTGTTTCCCGTGCTGCTGCACGAGGATCCGCGCTATCTGCGCTCCACCAGCCAAGACACCATGCCGCGCATCGGATACGCGCTGAGCCGTGTGCTGGTCACTCGCGATGACAATGGCAACAAACGGGCGAATTTCTCGCTGATCCTGAGCGTGTTCGCGGCTGCGGGGATGGGCAACATGTACTATCCGCGTGAGGAGCGAGGCTTCGGTGACACGGCGGCGCGCGCCGGAGGCGACCTCGTGAGCACGGCCGGCATGAACGTGCTGCGCGAATTTTGGCCCGACATCAGGCAGAAGTTCAAAAAGCACGAGCCCAAGCGCATCCAGAAGCTGGAAGAGAGCCCGCGGGTCAGCAAGATCGAACGCATGGTGCTCGGGCCGACTGCTCCGCCGCCGTGCCCTCCGGCTGAGAGCCAGCCGGAGCGAACCGGCAATCACTAGCCACGACCTCACGCTTTTTCCAGAACGCAGCGTAGAATGCCTGCGATGATGAAAGCTCGCACGTTGTTTCTCTGCGGACTAGCGGCGGCGCTGGCCGCCTGTTCCGCCTGTACCATGTGGAAAGAGAAACCGGCCAATTCCTGGTCGAGCGCCACCGCTGCGGAGCATTTCGAGCGGCTGATGTGGCGCGACGTCAAAGAACAGCACTGGGCGCAGGTCGAGGGCCGCCTGGCGCCGACCTTTGTCTCCGTCTACGCCGGCGGGACTCGCGACCGTGCCGCCACCATGGATTACCTCAAGTCGCTCGCGCTCGCCGATTACACGCTCGGCGACTTCAACACCACCACCAACGGCCCCGACCTGGTCGTTACCTACACCGCGCGGGTCACGGGGACGTACAAGGGTCAGCCGCTGCCCTCTGAGCCGACCCGCATGATGACGGTGTGGCAGCAGGTCACGAAGAGCTGGGTAGCGATCGCGCACAGCGAGACGCGCGCAAGCGGCGCCCAGTAGCTGGCCTGAGGCGTCCGTTACGATGCACGCCATCGCCATGAAACCACCGCAAGCGATGCTGACGCCGGAAGAACGGCGCGCGTTCCGGCGCCGGCTTCTCGGCTGGTTCGACCGCAACCGGCGTCAGCTCCCCTGGCGTGCCGACCGCGACCCCTACCGCGTCTGGATCTCGGAAATCATGCTGCAGCAGACGCGGGTGGCCGTAGTGCGTGATCGCTACCCTGGTTTTCTGACGCGCTTTCCTGGCGTGGAACGGCTGGCAGCGGCGAAGCTGCCGGAAGTGCTCGCCGCCTGGAGCGGCCTGGGATACTACCGGCGCGCGCGTGCCTTGCACGCTGCCGCCCGGCAGCTTGTCAAGCACGGCGCCGGATTTCCCCAAACCGCGGAGGGACTGGCGGCGCTTCCAGGGATCGGCCGTTACACCGCGGCGGCCATCGCCAGCATCGCCTTCGATCAACCTTGCGCGGTAGTGGACGGCAACGTCGAGCGCGTGCTCGGCCGGCTGTTTCGCGTCCGAAAGCAACAGGCTTGGCGCGTCTCCGCGGAACTGCTGAGCCCGCGCCGCCCGGGCGACTTCAACCAGGCCATGATGGAACTGGGCGCGACCGCCTGCCTGCCGCAGGCGCCGCTGTGCGCCGAGTGTCCGGTCTTCGCCTGGTGCCGCACGCAAGGCGCGGGGGCATCGCGCGCGCAATCGCTCCGGCGCAAGAAACCGATTGCATACCGGCTGGCGGTTCGCAACCAGAGTGTCTTTCTGGCCCAGAGGGGAAACCACAATTCCTTGATGCCCGGGATGTGGGAGCTGCCGCAAATGCGGCCTGGTGCGGGCGAGCCGGCACTGCGGTTGCAGCACGCCATCACCAGCACCGATTACCAAGTGAGTGTTTACCGCACCAATAGGGCGAATGGGTTTGCCGGGCGATGGGTAAAACTCGCCGAGGTCGAACGGCTACCGTTGACCGGGCTCACCCAGAAAATCCTGCGCCGGTCGAACCTCATCTAAAAAGCGGAGGTGAGGATGCCTGCTCTGACCGCCGGGACCGCTGCGCCGAAAATCAATCTGCCGAGCACCAAAGGGACGAAATTCTCGCTCGAGGAGGCGCTCAAGCGCGGGCCGGTGGCGGCGGCGTTTTTCAAAATCAGTTGCCCGGTGTGCCAGTTCACTCTCCCCTACCTGGAGCGGATCTACAAGGCGTATCCGGGCGGCAAAGTCGCGATCGTCGGGGTCTCGCAGGATGAGCGGAACTATACGGAAGAATTCGCGCGCGAGTACGGCATCACCTTCCCGCTGCTGCTCGACCCGTTGGACCGCTATCCGGTGTCGAACGCCTACGACCTCACCAACGTGCCCACCATATTCCTTATCGACGGCGGCGAGGTGAAGCTCTCCATCATCGGTTGGGACAAGCAGGACATGGATGTGCTGAACGCCGAGGTCGCCCGCTCGACCGGCGTGCCCGTGCGACCGCTGTTCCGCAAGGGAGAGGACGTTCCCGCTTCCAAGGCGGGTTGAAGCTCCCTGAACTGACCCGCGTCGCGGGTCACATCTTGACGTCATCGCTTGTACGTTGTCATTCTTCCGCCGAACGAAGTGAGGCGGGAGAATCTGTGAACATCGGCCGCGCAACCCACATCGGCGGAGACGTTACCGTCAGATTCTCTGCTCGATAGGTCCCTCGCTTCGCTCGGGATTTCCCCTCGGCTCCGCTCGGGGCAGGCTCTGCGGGCTCGAACGCCCGCTAAACGCCTCAACCTCGCGAAGGATGACAGTTGCAGGTGTTGTGCGGTGTGCCCACTCCCAATAACGTACAATTATTGCATTTCGACCCTGGGAATTCGGGAGACCTCATCGCGATGCGCAGACTTCTGCTTATAACCATCGTTCTCGCGATTGCCATCCCGGCGCTCGCCGCCAGCAAGACCAGCAAGCACAAGCGCACCCAAGCCGCTCCCAATCCCAACGCGGTGCCGGCCGAGGCGCTGGCAGCAATGAAGACCATCGATGCCGAGCGCATCCGGGCGCACGTCAAGTTCCTCGCTGACGATCTGCTGGAAGGCCGGGGCACGGGACAACGCGGAGGCGAGCTGGCCGCCGCCTACATGGCCACACAATTTGCGCTGGATGGCCTGAAGCCCGCCGGCGATGGAGGCAGCTACTTGCAGCAAGTTCCGCTGGTCGGGGTCAGCGCCCAGCCTGAGACGACCTTCGCCATCGTTCCCGAGCATGGCGAGCCCATGGCGCTGCGGCCCCTGGAAGACTATGTGGCCACCGACGAATCGCAGCAGCCGGTGAGCGACATCGACGCTCCCATCGTCTTCGTCGGGTACGGTATCGAAGCCCCGGAATTCAAGTGGGACGATTACAAGGGCGTGGACCTGCACGGCAAGACGCTGCTGATGCTGGTGAATGAACCGCTCTCCGATGATCCCAGTTTCTTTGCCGGCAAGGCCCTGACCTACTACGGCCGTTGGACCTACAAGTACGAAGAGGCGCTGCGGCGCGGCGCCGTGGCCGCCATCCTCGTCCACAAGACCGACATGGCCAGCTATGGCTGGGAAGTGGTGCGCAATTCGTGGTCTGGGGAGAACTCCTATTTGAAGGCGGAAGGCGCGAAATTGAAGGCGGCGGGCTGGGTCTCTTTGGAGACGGCCCACAAGATCG
Source organism: uncultured Acidobacteriota bacterium (assembly GCA_963704285.1). Classification (GTDB taxonomy): domain Bacteria; phylum Acidobacteriota; class Terriglobia; order Terriglobales; family Acidobacteriaceae; genus JAHFUA01. Next base: position 1,460,881 of record OY969886.1, read on the forward strand.
CCGAGGTTGCTGGCCAGGATTTCGATCAGTGGCTGTCTCGCGCCAACTCACGCGATTTCCGGCCTATCCCGCTGCCGCTTACGCTGAAAGCACACATGGTTAGCAAGGTGCGGTCGTTCACTTCCAGCAACGTGGTCGCCATGCTGCCCGGCTCCGATCCCAGGCTGAAGAACGAAGTGGTGATCTACACCGCGCACTACGACCATCTGGGCATCCGTCCGGACACGCCCGGCGACAACATCTACAACGGTGCCATGGACAACGGCACCGGGTGCGGCATCCTGCTGGAGGTGGCGCGGGCGTATGCGTCGGCGGCGCAGCGGCCCAAGCGTTCCATCCTGTTCGCGTCGGTTACCGCCGAGGAGCAAGGGCTGCGCGGCTCGGAATACCTGGGCAACCATCCTCCCATCCCAGCCGGCAAGATTGCCCTCGATCTGAACTACGACGACCTGCCCGCTCTGGGGACGGCCGAGGAAGTGGAGGTCGCCGGCGCCGAGCGCACCAGCTTGTATCCCATCGTGGAAGCCACGGCCCGGCAGTTCGAGCTGCAGATCCGTCCCGATCCCCACCCCGAATCCGGCCACTACTACCGCTCTGACCACTTCAGCCTGGCCCGCGTGGGCGTCCCCTCATTCAGCATCAAGGAAGGGGAGAAATACAAGGGTCATTCCGCGGAGTGGGGAGCGCGGCAGAACCTGGAATACGAGCAGAAGCGGTATCACCAGCCGAGCGACGAGTACCGTCCGGACATGGACTTCAGCGGCGACGCGGTGATGGCGCGCTTCGGCTTCGTGCTGGGGTGGAAAGCCGCCAGCCTGCCGGAGATGCCCGCCTGGCGGCCCGGGGACGAGTTCGAGGCCGCGCGCAAGAAGAGCGAAGCCGCGGCCGGCGCGCGCTAGACTCCATGAAATGGGTTCGTGCCAGGGCAAGGCGTTTACCCCTGCCGCCAGGAGCCGCAGTGCTGAAAAACTCTCTTGCGAGCGTGTTTTGAAGGGGCGCGGCTTCTGCCGCGCCGCAAAAGTCCTTTACTTTGTCATTCCGAGGGGCTTCAGCCCCGAGGAATCTTGGTTTTGTTCCACTCACGCGAGTTTCTCAGTAGCCTGTTTAGCCGTGCCGCCAGGAGCCGCATGGAACCCGGGCTTTATTGACTCCTGCATAAATAATGTCCTATACTGCCTCCGAGGTGGCCCATGCGACCTAGCGGCAGTCCGGAGGAACTGGAACGGCGTCGGTTTCGCGCCTTGGCTCTGCTCCAACAAGGCCTGAGCCCGGTCGAGGTGGCGCAACGAGTCGGAGTGGATCGCCGCAGCGTGCGGCGCTGGAACTCCGCGGCGCGTCGCCAGGGCCGCGAGGCGTTGCGCGCGCAGTCCGCCGCCGGACGCCCCTCGCGACTCAGTTCCCGCGCCCGCCAGCAACTGGAACGCGCGTTGCTGCGGGGGGCGCAGGCGGCGGGTTTTCCCACCGACCTGTGGACCTGTCCCCGGGTGGCGCAGTTGATTCAGCAGCGCTTCGGGGTCCGCTATCACCCCGACCATGTCTGCCGCCTCCTGCACGCCTTGGGGTTCAGCCCGCAGAAGCCCGCCCGGCGGGCACTGGAGCGGGACGAGGCAGCGATCGCCAACTGGGTGCAACGGGAGTGGCCCGCCATTAAAAAAAAGCGCGCCGGCTGAAGGCCTGGCTGGTCTTTCTCGATGAAAGTGGCTTCTTGCTGGCCCCGCTGGTGCGGCGCAGTTGGGCGCCGTGCGGGCAGACCCCGGTGCTCTACCAGCGTGGCCGCCACCACAAGAAGGTTTCCGCCATCGCTGCCTTGTGCGTTTCCCCGCGGCGGCATCAGGTGCGACTCTACTTCCGCCTGCATCCCGGCAAAGAGGTCGATGCCACGCTGGCGATTCAGTTTCTGCGGATCCTCGATCAGGAACTGCAAACCCGTTGCTGCCTGCTGTGGGACCGCTTGAACGCCCATCGCGCCAAAAAGACCACGGCGTACTTGGCCACCGTGCCCCACCTGCACCCCTTCTTTCTTCCTGCCTACGCTCCGGAACTGAACCCGGTAGAGTACGTCTGGTCCCTCTGGAAGATGAATCCGCTGGCCAATGTCGCCGTGCCCGAAGTGTACGAGTTGGCCCTCCGGACACGTCACAGCGGACGGTCTCTCCAAGGAAAGCCCGAGCTGCTCCGTTCCTTCCTCCGCCACAGTCCTCTTTTTTTGCGCCTCTCATAGGACATTATTTATACAGGACTCAATAGCCCTGAGGGTTTCGCTCGGATACTCGCGCAATGAGCGCCCGCCGCCCCGCACTTCCGGCGAATACCTTCCGTAACTTCGGGACAATGGGACCCCGTGTTAGGCTGCCGATAGCGGACTGCCGGGGCATACGCCTGTGCGGTTCCGCGCCTCCCGGTAGCACTTTGGTGGTGACAGCCGTCCCACGAAAGAGGTAGGGGCAGTAGCTCATCACCTATGGCGCGATTCAAGTTTTTGCAACGGCGCGACCTGGCAGAGCACGCCGGCTACTTCAAGCTGGCGAAGTACGCGCCTTGTGTGCCGCTGGAGGGACTGGCGCCGGGCGTCGACAACCTACGGCACGACGTCTTCCTGAGCCCCAGATTCAGGCAGTTGGCCCGGCAGCATCTCTGGCGCCTGATCGTGCAGTACGGAGACGTTCAGGAGCTTGCCGCCGCGGAAGAACCGACAGGATCCCGTCCGCCCTGGGATGTGAGGGATGTGAGGCCGGCCCGCAAGCCCAACAACGGCACGGAGCCGGGCGACTTCCGGCGGACCCTCGCCGAGCTGTATACCGTCGCCTTGAGCCGCGCCAAGGCCGAGGGGAACCTCACGCTCGACCTGCTGGCCCACGTGGCGGTGCTGAAGTTCCTCAAGTCCGAGCTGCTGGGGCAGTTCAACCAGGTGGCGGATCGCGTGCGCGCCCGGGTGAACGAGGACAGCAAGGGCTCCCTGCCGGCGCGCAACCACGCCTTGCACGAACGCTTCGCCCGCTTCCAGGTGGGCAAGAAGATGGTGCTGCGCAAGGTGGGTGAGGAACTGTTCCGCACCCAGCGCGACATCGAGAAAGAGTCCCTGGCGCGCATGCGGCGCTCGCTGTTCGGTGACGAGAATGCGAGCGTCTACGAAATCTTTCTGAACCGGCTGCTGTTCACCGAGGAAGGCCGCGACGATTATCTGAACGCCGAGCACTATGTGATGCTCGGCAACTACGAACGCGACCCCGACCGTTTCTTCGCCATCCTGGAGATCGCCCGCCTGTTCCTGAAATCGCTGGTCCTGGCCAACGTCCGCGACGAGCGCGACATCCGCGCCGTGCTCAGCGTTCCGGAAAATGCCCAGGAACTGGTGGCGGGCGGCACCCCCGAGGATGCCGATCCCAAGAGCCGCGCCCAGAAAGCCATCCTGGAAGCCTGGCTGGAAACGCTCGAGGAGCACGAAATGATGCCGCACGTCATCGCTGCTTACGAGGTCGTGCCCATCCTTCCCGAGTACTCGCCGCCCATCAATGCGCAGCAGTTGAAGAACGCGCTCATCCAGCGCTCGGAGCGCCTGCGGGTGGAGGAGCTGCTGGCCGAGCAGGGCAAGCTTTCGGTGGAGGCGATGCACGATTCCATCAAGCGGGTGCTGGGCTGCCGCGGCGGGGACCGGGCCAAGGTCGCTGGGCGCTTTTTGATGGACTTCATCCGCTACCACCGCGACGTGCGCAAGCTGGAGGCGCTCTCCGCGGCCATGGACCAGGTCAATGTGATCAGCAACCCCAAGGTGCGGGAATTGTCGGCCATCAACAACACCCTGTATGAGTTCGTGCTGCCCGAGGAGCAGAAGCCGGCAGAAGAGAGGGTGCTCGACCACGTCGTGCTCAAGGCCGACCTGCGCGATTCCAGCCACGTCACCCGCACCCTGTATGAACGCGGGCTCAACCCGGCGTCCTACTTCAGCCTGAACTTCTACGAGCCGGTCAACCGGCTGCTGGCGCTGTTCGGCGCGGAAAAAGTGTTTATCGAAGGCGACGCCGTGATCCTGGCCATCTTCGAGCGCCAGGGCGAGGCGCAATTCGCGGTGGCGCGCTGCTGCGCCCTGGCCCGCGAGATCATCGGCGTGGTGCGGGCGTACAACGAGAAGTCGCGCCTTGCCGGGCTGCCGACGCTCGAACCCGGCATCGGCATCGCCTACCAGGACTCGGCGCCCCTCTACCTGATGGACGGTGCCACCCGCGTGATGATCTCGCCCGCGCTCAACGAGAGCGACCGCTTGTCGTCGTGCAGCCGGGTGGCGCGCCGCTATCTGGCCAAAAATCCCACTTTCTTCAACGTCTTCGCCTTCCAGAGCGTGGAGGACGCGGATGCCGGCGACGATCCGGAAGAATTCCTGGTGCGCTACAACATAGGGGGCGTGCACCTGGACGAAGCGGCGTTCCAGAAACTGCGCCAGGAAATCTCTTTGCGCACCGACCATCTGCAACTGCCGATGCTCTGGGGCCGCGAACCGGTGCGGCTCTACAGCGGCGTGGTGCCCCTGCCCTCCGGCGGCTTCCAGAAGCTGGTGATTCGCGAGGGCCGCGTCGCCCACGTCGATGCCCGCACCTTCGCCCTCAAACGCTGGACCGACCTGCGCTACTACGAAGCCTGCATCAGCGCCGAAATCTACGAGCACCTGGAAAAGAAGACGACCGCCGCTCCCGCCATGGCGCGCTAGTTGCCGTCTGGCTCGCCCGGTTGTTCCAATATCAGAACAAAGGCTTTCCCCACGGCAGGGGCCCACCAAATCTTCAGATTACGTCGGTGCAGTTCCGGTTACGGCTGTGATCTTCGTTCCGTGACGATATCCGCCTAATCTTGGAAGCGTAGGTCGGCAGTTTCGGAGAGGGCTGCCGGCCGGCCTTGGGATAAGAGTCTTGGGGCGTTACATCCAAGAGCGATGGGCGTATCTAGGCTGAGAGTAGCGGCAGCATTGGGGTTGCTGTTGGCTGTGTTTGTGGCGCACGGCCTGAGCGCACCGCCGCCGTCCCCTGCTGTGCATCAGCGGCCTGCCCCTCCGCGGCGGATAAGAATTGGCGCGGCGATCTATACGATTGAGCTGGTAGAGAAGGTCCCACCGGCCGGCGACGCATCTGGCCTGGCCGGCAAGGCATGTGATGACAACGCGGTAAGGAACGGTTGGTGCACTGCCAAGAATCGAATCTATCTGGAGACCGGGCGGACCCTTCAACAGGAACGGACGACGTTGTTACATGAGATCCAGCATGTCATCCTCGGGACTGAGACTAGCGAGGAAGAAATCACTATCCACGAATTCATTTACAAACTCTCGCCTAAGCTGCTTCAGGTGCTCCAAGACAACCCAGAGCTCTATCCCTATTTGGCGGCCCCGGCGCCGAAATAACTCCGGCCAGACATCATGGATTTGAAAGCGAGAAGGCGCGCTCCCGCGCGCCTTCTCTGTGCAATGCTTCTTGGTTTACTTCATGCTGCTGGTTAGTTTCTCCAGCTCCGCGATAGTTATCTTGTCGTCGTAAATGCCGGCTCCCACCACGTAGGGCGTACCGTGCGCGTTCAAGCCATAGGTGACCTTGCGCGAGCCTTCCTTCTCCCCGGGCTTCGGCCACCAGTATTCGACCCAGACGCCGGACGGCCTCTTGGTGGCTTCGCAGAGCTGTCCGAAAAAGGAAGTCCCCTTGGTGTCCTTTATCGTGGTGACGTCCTTGCCGATGAGCTCCGGCTTGATCGGGTGAGCCGCCATCGTGTTAGTGGAGCAATCAAGAACAAACAGATAGCTGTCCTTCCACACCCACGGACTTTCTTTCTGGCTGAACTGCTTCAGACTTGCCTCACCAGATTTGGCCGCAGTTGCTTTGGCCAGCGTATTTGTCGCCTCCTGCACTTTAGCGATGATCTCTTGCGGGGTCGCCTTTCCCTGTCCTGCGGCAACTCTATATACACCGACAACGAACAGGACCACCCCGAGAACGACGAAAAACTTGCCGAGCTTCATATTCATCTCCCTCTTGACCGTGGCGCGCTTCAGCGCTTTGTCGAAGCCCAGGGGCAGGACGTGAGCGCTGCATAGAGTGTGGGGTTGATTAGTTGGGGAATTGAATCTGCGGGCGACGTGCAGGGAATTCTCCTCTTCTTGGTAGCGGGAGTCAAGTTATAGATTGTTCGCTCGGAGCGTAGCGAAGGATCTCTAAGGGAAAGACGGAGTCTGTGACGTGGGACATCGGATGTTGCAAGACCCTCAGCGGCTAAAGCCGACGTGAATCCAGATTTCTAGCGGCAGGGCTGAAAGCCGTGCCCTGATACGAACCACGGTGCGAAAGTGACAGCCGGACCTGTAAGTTGAGGCGTTTTCCGGGGCGTCCGAGCCCCGGGCCGAAATCCCTTCGGCTCGCTGCTCTCGCTCAGGGCAGGCTCTGAGCGAAGCGAAGGACCCTGCAAGAACAAAGTGACAGCCGAACCTGTAAGCCGAATTCTGTCTGCTCGCCTTGCGGCGGGCAGGACGGTCATTCCTCTGGGCCGCGCATTGCTGCACGGCTCTAGCGACCTACCCGGAGGTGGCAACGCGCCGAGTCAGCACGCGGACGCCGAAGCGCCGCTCCCTCCCTATTTGGTCTTGCTCCGTGTGGGGTTTGCCCTGCCCGCCCCATTACTGGAACGGCGGTGCGCTCTTACCGCACCTTTTCACCCTTACCCGGCGCTGCGGTCGGAGCCACCCCATCGCGGGCTGAAGACCTGCGCTGGGGACCCCGCCCCGCGCGCCTGGGCGGTATGTTTTCTGTGGCACTTTCCGTCAACGCCCCTTTGAGAGGCGCCGCCCGGACGTTATCCGGCACACTGCTCTGTGGAGTTCGGACTTTCCTCCCCTGATCCCGCGCAGCCTGGACGAATCCAGCGTTCGCGGGGCAGGAGCGACCGTCCGGTCCGGCTGTCAACTTCATTATTATAGTAGATGAGGGTCGTACCGCGCGGCTTTTCGCCGATCTCCAATCTTCGCGGCTGGTAAACTGGATTTGTAGTTTGCGATTTGCGATTTGTGATTGACAAAGCTGGGGCGGAATGGCGGCGCAGACCGTCAAATCACCAGATCACAAATCAGAAATCACAAGTCCCTTCATGACCACCTTGGAAGCAGTCCGGATCGCCCTGCAATCGCTGTGGGCCAACAAGCTGCGCTCGGTGCTGACGCTGCTGGGCGTGGTGATTGGTGTGGCCGCGGTGATCGCGGTGGTCACCTTTGTCAACGGCATCAACGGCTACGTAGCGGAGAAGGTCTTCAACCTGGGCGCCGACGTGTTCATCGTGGCCAAGACTTCGCCGGTCATCACCAACGTGGACCAGTACCTGGAGGGCCAGAAGCGCAAGGACATGACGCTCGAAGACTACGAAGCCGTGCGCGACGGCTGCGTCAAATGCAAGTACGTGGGCGCTACCACCTTCAACGCCAACGGCCACGTGAATTATGGCGAGCACACCGTCACTGACACCTGGGTGCGCGGGTTCACGCCCTCCATGCTGCCCATCCTGGATACGGAGATCGTTCTCGGCCGGCCCCTGAACGAGACCGACATGAGCACCGCGGCGCGGGTGGCCATCATCGGCCAGGACATCGTGGACAACGTGCTGCCCAGCGCGGATCCCATCGGCAAGGAGATCCGCCTGGACGGCTCCGCTTATACCGTCATCGGGGTGGGCAAGCGCGAGGGCAAGACCCTGGGGCAGAGCCGGGACAACTATGTGATCATTCCGATCACCGCGTGGCAGCGGCAGTACGGTTCCCGGATCAGCATCCGCATTGTCGGCAAAGCCTTCGGCGTGGACCATCTCAGTGATGCGCTGGACGAAGCGCGCGTCATCATGCGCTCGCGGCGGCATGACCCTCCCGGCCAGCCGGACAGCTTCGCCGCCGAGACCAATGAGAGCTTCCTCTCTCTGTGGAGCGACCTGAGCAGCAACTTCTTCATCGCCATGGTGGCGATCGCGTCGATCTCGCTGGTGGTGGGCGGCATCGTGATCATGAACATCATGCTGGTGTCGGTGACCGAGCGCACGCGCGAGATCGGCATCCGCAAGGCGCTGGGCGCGCGCCGGCTGGACGTGCTGCGGCAGTTCCTCATCGAATCCAGCACCATGGCGCTGGTGGGCGGGCTGATCGGCGTGCTCTTCGGGGTCGCCATCGCCAAGACCGTCACCCTGCTGATCGGAATGCCCTCGGTGATCAAGCTTTGGGCGGTGCTGGCGGGGCTGGCGGTCTCGGCATCGGTCGGGATCTTCTTTGGCGTGTATCCGGCGCGGCGGGCCGCGCGGCTCGACCCCATCGCCGCACTGAGGTTCGAACTGTGACGATCCGCAAGCGCGATTTCGGCGAAATCCTGCGCATGGCCATGGACACCATTCGCAAGAACAAGCTGCGCTCCGGGCTCACGGTGCTGGGCATCGTGATAGGCGTCACCGTGGTGGTGGGAATCTCGTCGGTGGTCAGCGGGCTGAACGACAACTTCAGCCAGGCCATCAGCCAGTGGGGATCGGACATCATAATCGCCTTCCACATGCCGGCCATCCATTTCGGGCGCCCGCCGGAGGAAGTGCGCAAGCGCAAGGAACTGACCTACGAAGATGCCATGGCCATGAAAGACCTTCCGCATGTGAAGTCGGTGACCGCCGGCATGCGCTACTTCCTGCCGCAGTTCGGCACGGGCTCCTACGTGGTGGACTACAAGGGCAAGAAGGCGAAGAACGTCATCCTGGAGGGCGACACAGCGTCCGTCAAGGACGTGTACGACCTCGACTTGAGGGCCGGCCGCTGGTACGGAGAAGTGGAAGAGCAGCAGCGCGAGCCCGTAATCGTTCTGGGCTCGGAAACTGCCGACCAGCTCTTCGGCAATGAAGATCCTCTGGACAAGGAACTGGAGATCGAAGGCAAAGCCTTCCGCGTGATCGGCGTCACCAAGCCGCGGCGCAGCATCACCGGCGGCGGCAAGAATCCGGAAGACAACATTGTGGTCTTTCCGCTCGCCACCTTCCGCAAGCTGCATCCGGAGCTGAAGACCTACTGGATTACGGTGAAAGCCAGCTCGCATCCTGACATGCAGAAGGCGATGGACGAGATGCGCGAGCTGCTGCGCCGCCGCCGCAAAGTCCCGTTCAACGCGCCCGACAATTTCGAGATCTTTACCCAGGACTCCATCTCCGACGTGTGGAACCAGATCACGGGCGCGGTCTTTATCTTCATGTTCGCGGTGTCCAGTGTGGGGCTGATCGTGGGTGGCGTGGGCGTGATGAACATTATGCTGGTGTCGGTGACCGAGCGCACCCGCGAGATCGGAGTGCGCAAAGCCATCGGCGCCCGCCGGCACGACATCCTGCTGCAGTTCACGCTGGAGGCCATCACCCTCACCGCTCTGGGCGGCGTGCTCGGGATCATCCTGGGGGCGCTGGTGACGCTTGCGATCCGCCTCTGGTCGAGCCTGCCCGCGAGGATGTCGGTTTCCTGGACGGTGACGGCATTCGTTGCTGCCGCTATGGTGGGGCTCGTCTTCGGCATCTACCCGGCGTGGAAGGCGGCCAACCTTGATCCCATCGAGGCCTTGCGATACGAATAGACCGTTCGCCGCCCGGCGCGCTATAAACACCCCAGCATGGTCCGCACCATCGTCGAGATCGTGGCCGCAGCCTGCGCGGTGTTCGGGACAGGTTTCTACCTGTTCTCCATCCTGAGCGCATGGCGCTTTCTGCGGCTGCCACGAGCAATGCCGGGATTTCATCCCCCAGTGTCGATTTTGAAGCCTTTGCGGGGCGCGGACCCACATGCCTACGAATGCTTCCGCAGCCACTGCCGGCTGGATTATCCCGAGTACGAGATCATCTTCGGCGTCCACGACCCGGGCGATCCCGCCGTTGCTCTGGTCGAGCGGTTGAAGAAGGAGTTTCCGGAGCGGCGCATCGAGTTGGTCGTCTGCTCGCGCGCGCTGGGGACTAATCGCAAGGTCAGCAACCTTATTCAGATGCTGCCCGCAGCCCGCTACGATCACCTGCTGGTGAACGACGGAGACATCCGCGTTCCACCCGATTATCTGCGACGAATCATGGCGCCGCTGGCGGATTCCAAGGCCGGCTTGGTGACGGCTCTCTACCGAGCTATTGCCGGACGCACTCTGGGTTCGAAGCTGGAAGCGCTGAGCATCAGCGACTTCGCAACCGCGGTGCTGGTCTCGTACGCGAACCGGCACCATTTTCATTACGGGTTCGGATCGACGCTGGCATTGCCGCGGCGTGTGCTGGCGCGTGTCGGTGGCTTCGAGGCGCTGGCCGAGTACCTCGCGGATGACCACCAGCTGGGCACGCTGGTCGCGCAGGCTGGACACATGGTCGTCCTCTCCGACCTGGTGGTGGAAACGACGCTACCCGGCTATTCGCTGGGTGAATTCTGGAATCATCAACTGCGCTGGGCGCGCACCGTGCGCGACGCCAGCCCCCGCGGCAACGTAGGCCTGGTGCTCGTCTTCGGAGTGCAGTGGGGGGCGGTGGCAGTGATCGCGACGGCGGGCGCTGCCTGGGCGTGGGCGCTGTTTGCGGTCGCGTATTCTTCGAGGATTGCGGCGCTGCTGGTGGCGGCGCTGGGCGTCTGCCACGATCGCGGCACGCTGCGCCGGCTGTGGCTGCTTCCGATTCGGGATGTGCAGGCCGTGCTGGTGTGGGCGGCGTCGTTCGCGGGCCGCACCGTGGTTTGGCGCGGCGAGCGGTTCGTCCTCCAACACGGCCGCCTGCTGCGGATGGAACCTCCTGTTGGCGAGACGTAGCTGGCTGCGTCGCACACCTGGCTGCGCCCTTTTGTCCGTGCCAAAACACAGGGCTGTGTGATATGACACACCCCAGAGTGACGGCCGTCACTTATTCTCCTCAGTAACCTTTGTAGTTTTAATAGCGTAACCCTGGGGGATGCTCTGGATAACGAGCTGCATGTCACCCCCCTGGGAGGTCTGATGGCTCCACAGGCGCATTCAACAAGGCGTCAGCTTTGGCAACTCCTGGGATCAGTCCGTACAGGAATCATCCTCTTGATTATTGTGGGGGTTGCGGTGATGGCGGGAACGCTCATCTTGCAACGGCCTATCACCGAGCCCGCCAAGCTGCACCAAGCTTATTCACCGCAGACTTTACGCTTGCTCGACACGCTGCGACTCACCGACGTGTTCCACAGTTGGTGGTTCGTTCTGCTGCTGTCGCTGCTGAGCGCGAACATCGTAGTTGCCTCAATCAACCGATTTCCCATCGCGTGGCGTTACTTCTCCCGCCCGATGCGCCGGGCCGAACCTCATCTTTTTGCCTCGCTGGCGATGAAGCAGCCGATCCCGTTGCAAGGCTCGCAAGTGGATATGGAGAAGGTGGAGCTGGCCTTCCGCCGCGCCGGGTGGAAGCCGCAATACGTCAGCGACGACCGTGGGTCGGTCTCACTTTACGCGGAGCGCTTCCGCTTCGCGCGCCTGGCGCCATTTGTGGTCCACGCCAGCCTGCTGTTGATCCTCGCCGGCGGCATCATCGACGCGGTCTGGGGCTACAAGGGGTTCATCGCGCTGGGGCAGAACGAGAGCACCAACCAGCTCGAACTCCGCGACGGCACCCACAAGGCGCTGCCCTTTGCCATCCGTTGCGACGCCGCCGGCCAGGAGAACTACGCTGACGGCACCCCCAAACGCTGGTGGTCGCGCCTGACGGTGCTGGAGAACGGGCGCCAAGTCCAGCGCAAGGAGATCGCGGTCAACGATCCATTGACCTACCGCGGCCTGCGTTTCTACCAGGCCAGCTATGGCGCCACCGGCGAGGTCGCGGGCGTGAAACTGCTGGCCACGCCTAAGAACGGCGGCGCGAAACAGGAGTTCTGGCTGAAGCTCGACGAAGCGGTTTCGCTCGACAAGGATGCCACCGTCCGCATCACCCAGTTCATCCCCGATTTTGTGGTGGTGGAGAACCATATCGAGAGCCGTTCCGACCAGCCCAACAATCCTGCCGTGCAGATCAGCGTGCAATCGAAGCAGGCGGGAGAGAACAAGATCTGGCTCTTTCCCAAGTTCCCGGAATTCACTCACGGCAACAACACCGGTTTCGACTTCCGCGTGCAAGAAGCGCAAATGGGCTACTTCACCGGCCTGCAAGTCTCGCACGAACCGGGGCAGTGGGCGGTGTGGGCGGGTGTGGTCCTGATGGGAGTGGCGCTCGCTCTCGTGTTCTATTTCGTCCACGTGCGGCTGTGGGCGCTGCCCGTGGACGACGGCCCGGGACGGCTGGTGCTCTGGCTGGGGGCCTCGGCCAGCAAGAACCGTGAAGATTTCGAGCGGCGCTTCCGCGATCTGGTGGACGCGGTCGAGCAGGATCTCAAAGCACAAGCCTCAGCCGCGAAACTGCAGCGCGCTGAGCTGATGGTCGTGAAGTAGGGATCGGAGGAACCAATGGCACGAGTGCGAGTGATGGAACAACGCCCGGCGGCTCCCGCAACCCCCAGCGGCAATCTGCTGTTGGGCCTGGTCGCGCTGGGCACCGTCTTCATGCTGCTGATGGGGCTGCTGGGGACGGTCAAGACGGGAGTCCTATTCAGCGAGGCCAATCTGCTGTTCGCCGCGCTGAGCTTTTATGCGGCTTCGACCGTGCTCTACATCGGCTTCGCCATGACCGGCACGGAGCGCTTCGTGCGCTTCGCCTGGCTGGCGACCTGGGCAGGGTTCGTCAGCAACACGCTGGCGGCCGCGCACCGTTGGTACACCGCCGGCCATGCGCCTTTTTCCAGCATCTACGAGATGCTGCTGGCCTTCATCTGGGCGGTGGCCGCGCTGACGTTGTTCGTGCAGCGCAAGTACGGTGTCAAGGTCATCGGCACCATCACCATGCCGGTGGCGGTGGTGGGCGTGGTGCTGATGCAGTTGCTGCCTTCGGATGTGCATCCGCTGGTGCCCGCTCTGCAATCCACCTGGCTCCACATTCACGTGACCCTGGCCATGCTCTCCTACGCCGCCTGTGCCGTCAGCTTTGCGCTCGCCATGATGTTTCTCATCCAGGACAAGATGCGCACCGAGAGCTTCCTGGCCAATACCAGCGCGCTGATTGCGCTGGTCTATGCCGGCGCGTTGAGCCGGTTCGCGGGCGGCGGGCTGAAAGTCGTGGCGCAAAACCCCGAGACCGGCGGCGATCTGTTCATCCAGCGCGGGGTGCCGCTGATGGTGGTCATCCCTGAGCTGGGATGGCTGTTCGCGATCGTGCTCGCAGCCCTGCTTGCTCCGCTCGCTTTGTACGCCTGGGCGATCTGGAAGCATGACGACCGCGGCTACACCTGGGCCAACCGCGCTTTCGTGGTAGCGATGATCTTGCAGGTGCTGGCGGCGGCGGCGTTCGTGCTTCGGGCGCGCGGCGGGCAATACGCCTCGCCCATGGCCGATGGCGTCTTCCCGACCGCCCTGGCCAACAGCCCCTTCATCCTGGCTGGCTTGCTCAGTGGGCTGCTGGCTTCGGCGCTTTACCTGATGCTGAGCTGGCGCCGCGAAGGATTGCAGCAGATGCTGCCGGCGGCCGACACCCTCGACCGGCTCACCTATAAGACCATTGGCGTGGCCTTCCCGCTGTTGACCCTGATGATCGCTGCCGGCGCCTACTGGGCCAACCAGACCTGGGGCTCGTACTGGAGCTGGGATCCCAAGGAGACCGCCGCGCTGGTGACCTGGCTGGTCTATGCCGGGTACCTGCATATGCGCATCGCGCGCGGCTGGCGTGGTCGTCGCGCCGCCTGCTTCGCGGTGCTGGGATTCGCCGTGGTGATGTTCACCTTCTTCGGAGTGACCTACCTATTGCCGGGGCTGCACGCCTACGCCTGAGGCACACCGGGGCTGGACGGAAGCCCGGCCCCCTTTCGTTGCCTGGACGCGCCTGCCCCAAGTGTGCCTGCAATCACGACCTACTGTGATTGTGGTCACACCCTACACCGTTGCCCTGCGCCCATAATGGGACGTAATCAGCGGGGCCTCCCCGATCATGGACCTGCGCGTCAACTGGCGACTGAAGGCCATCCTGCCCGTCCTGGTGGTGCTGGTGAATGGGCTGCTGGTGATCCTGCTGGTCACCCTCTCCCTGGAGAGTCCGGCTCGCCACCAGGTGCGGGTAGTCGCTGTCGGCGGCGCGGTGGTCATCTTCGCCGTGATCGTTGCGGTCATGTCGCTCCTCCTCCAGCACCCGCTGCGTGAGTTGCAGGAGAAGATCGCGCGGGTGCGCCAGGGCGACCTCAACGTCTCGGTGAACTTCGCCGGACGCAACGACGACATCGGCGACCTCGGCCGCGATTTCAACGAAATGGTCCGGCAGCTCCGCGAGAGCCGGGAAGAGATCCAGCGCCTCTACCGCACGCAGATGTCGCGCGCCGAGCACCTGGCGACCCTGGGAGAACTGGCCACCGGTCTGGCGCATGAGATCCGCAACCCGCTGGCGGGGATCGCTGGAGTCATGGACATCATCGCTCGCGACCTGCCCGAGTCCAGCCCGGCGCGCGAGGTGCTCAGCGAAGTGCAGCAGGAGATCCTGCAGATCAAGCGCATCCTTTCCGACCTGCTGGAGTCTGCCCGGCCCAAGCCGCCTGACTTCCGCCCCGCCGACCTGAACGCCACGGCGGAACATGCGGTGGCGCTGGCGCGCCAGCAGACTATCTCGCGGTCGATCGAGATCAAACTGTCGCGGGCCCACGAACTGCCGCCGGTGGAACATGACGCCGGCCAGATTCAGCAGGTTCTGCTGAACCTGCTGCTGAACGCCATCCAGGCGATCGATGATGCCGGCAACATCCGCGTGCGCGTCGGCTCCGAAGATGGCTTTGCGACGGTGGCGATTTCCGATACCGGCCGCGGCATCCCTCCCGAGCACCTGGCCAACATCTTCCGCCCGTTTTTCACCACCAAGAAGAGAGGCACAGGGCTGGGGCTCTCGCTGGTTTCCCGCATCGTGGAGGCCCACGGCGGGCGGGTGCAGGTCGCGAGCACTCCGGGGCAGGGAAGTCAATTCATGGTGTGGCTGCCGTTCCACCACGCCCAGGCGCCCCACCCCAGCGCGCCAAAATCGGGTGTCCACCCCAACGAAGCAAAACCAGCTTCGTCGGGTACCCCGGGCGCGCCGGGGACCCCCGCGCAAGGCGTCCTGATTTAGAGTAGGGGATATGGCGGAGGAGACCGTCCTCATCGTTGACGATGAGAAACTGGTGCGCTGGTCGCTGCGCCAGAAATACGAGGAGTGGGGCTTCACCGTTCTGGAAGCGGAGAACGGCACGGCCGGGCTGCGCATGGCGCACAGCGGGAACCCCGATCTCATCCTGCTCGACGTCGCCTTCCCGACCTCAGCGGCCTGGAAGTGTTGGAGCGGCTGAAGGACAGTGGTGACGCCCGCGCGGTGATCATGATCACCGCCGACCCCCAACTGGACGACGTCAAGGCCGCCATCAAGCTCGGCGCCTTCGACTTCATCGGCAAGCCCATCGATTTCGACGAGCTCCACGTGACCACGCAGAACGCCCTGGAAGCCACGCGGCTGCGCAGCGAAGTGGAGTCGCTCCGCAGCGAGATGCAGCGGCGCGTCGGCTACCGCGACGTGGTCTCGGTGTCGAAGAAAATGTCCGAGCTGATGGGATTCGTGCGCAAGGTGGCGGCCAGTGAAGCTTCCACTATCCTGATTCAGGGCGAGAGCGGCACGGGAAAAGACCTGATCGCCAAAGCCATCCACTACCAGAGCTCGCGCCAGGACAAGGCGTTCGTCGCCATCAACTGCTCGGCCATCCCCGAGACCCTGATGGAAGCTGAGCTGTTCGGCCACGAGAAGGGCGCGTTCACCGACGCCAAGGCCATGAAGAAGGGCCTGTTTGAGATCGCCGACCGCGGCACTTTGTTTCTCGATGAGATCGGCGAGCTGTCGCCCTTTCTGCAGGCCAAGCTGTTGCGGGTGCTCGAAGACCAGGTGATCCGCCGCGTCGGTGGAGTGAAGGACATGCAGGCGGACGTGCGCGTGATCGCCGCCTCCAACCGCGACCTGGAGCGTGCCGTGCAGGAAGGCCACTTCCGCCAGGACCTGTTTTACCGGCTGGCCATCATCAGCATCTACATCCCGCCGTTGCGCGAGCGCAAGGAAGACATTCTCCCGCTGGTCGAATACTTTATCGAGCACTACAACCGCAAGTTCCGCAAGTCCATTCGCGGCATCGCCGACGATACTCGCCGGCTGCTGCTCAACCACGACTGGCCGGGGAACGTGCGCGAACTCAAGAACGCCATCGAGCGTGCCATGATCCTCGAGGACGAGCCGGTCTTGCGTCCCGCCTACCTGCCTTTCTCCGTGGCCCAGCAGCACGCGCGCATCACCGCCTTCGAGCACATGTCGCCCGGGGCCAGTTCAAGCGGCGCTCTGCCCAATGGCCGCAGCTTGCCGCGCCTCTCCATCCCAGAGGGCGGCACTTCGCTCGAAGAGGTGGAGCGCGCGCTGGTGGAGATGGCCTTGCGCCAGGCCAACGGCAACCAGACCCATGCCGCAAGGCTGCTCGACATCAGCCGCGATGCGCTGCGCTACAAAATGAAGAAGTTCGGCCTGATGCACGCGGAGGAAGAAGAGCAGCCGGCGTCGCAGCCGGAGCCCTAGAGCGCTTCCAGGATTTGGTGTACCCTTCCAGCGCTGTCATCCTGAGCGAGCGCGCCCGATTCTGGCGCGCGAGTCGAAGGACCCCTACCGCCCGGTGACAGTCGCCTGTTTATCCCTACGTTACCCCCTTGGACCCCGGTGATCAGACCCTCCCCCTGCCCCTGATCTGATTAAATAAAGGACTTACGCAGCCCGATCTGATGAGATCCGATTAAATAAAGGACTTACACGCAAAAACCGATCCTGAAAGGACTTAGCCCTCGATTCGCGGCATTTTGTTGTCAAAGAGCGCAACCTGCGCGGTGGCAGTCACGCTTGAAATCCGCACGTTTTCCCATAACGCGTTGCAGAGTCCACTCTTCTTGGCCGCCCCGAATCCCGTGCCCCGCGACGGTCTTCGCTGATGGCATGCGACTTTAGTTCTTGACAGGCATCGGTACGCGTGGCAAAATCCGCGACCACTTGGGCCCTCGGCCACCCACAAGTCATCCCCCATTGAGCTTTTGTTTGTGATTCACCAGAGCAGTTCTCTGGCTGTTGACAACAGTCGCATCCCGGTTGTGGCCTCCATGCCATTTTCACCGGGCGGGCCCATAAGATCAGGAGGCCAGAGAGCGTATGGAGGAATCCCTCGAGGGCGTATGTAGTGCGGGGCCGTTGGGAACCAAAACGGAAATGCCGGCTTAAAGCCGGCGAAGGAGGATGTGGAGTGAAAAAAACAATCTTCAAAACGGTGGCCGTGGTCCTCGGCGTGATGGTACTTGGAATGGTCTTCGCCTCCCAGGCGAGCGCCGAGTGCGGAAATCTCTTGGGACGTAAGACGACCGGATCTCTATGGCAGCAGCAGTCCGGGCAAGAACAGGCTCAGTTCACACTGGCCTCGCTGCCGCTGGTTTCGGATCACGATTCCGACGCCATCGTGGGCTTCTGGAAAGTGACCTTTGTGTCCAAGGACAATCCTGGCATACCGGACGGCACGGTGATCGATTCGGCATACGTGCAATGGCACAGCGATGGAACGGAGATCATGAATTCTTCGCGCCCTCCGGCGACCAGTAATTTCTGTCTGGGAGTGTGGAAGAAAGTTGGGCGGTCCAGATACAAGCTCAATCATTTTGCGATCAGTTCCGATCTCAACGGGAACTTGGTCGGCCCCGCCAACATCCGCGAAGACGTTCTTGTTGAGTCGGAGCGGGAACAGCTATGTGGGGACCTTTACGATTGATCAATATAATGTCCAGGGAACCCTCCTCGCCCACGTGGCCGGCCAGATCACCGGGACGCGAATTACCGTGGATACGCTTCCGGAGTTTTAGGGCTGGGTGGCCCGCCAAACCATATCTCACAAAATGACCTTCAGGGTGCCCTACCCTTGGCCGGTTTTGCCAAGGGTGGGGCCTTTTGCTGACCCGGCCCCACTGTGACAACCGGACGGATTCCCATCTTCTCGCGTTTTCTAGCTGTCCACTCCGACTCGATCTCTACTATGCCCTCTTCGCCATACATGTAATGATGGAAGCTGCTCCAGGGCCAGTCCTCCGGTTTTCTGCCAGCCCGCGCTTTACTGGGTTGCGGTGCAGATAGCGTAGCTTCTCGATGCGCTTGCGCTCGCTCCAGACATTGAAGTCGTAATAGCGGCGCTGCCAGAAATGCGCCCCCTCGAAACCGAGCATGCGGGCGGCGCTCTGCTTCAGCGACTGGATCACCGTTGAGAGCCGTCCGCTTTTCAGTTCGCTTACGAGCAGGTGGACGTGGCCACCCCATCACGCCAAAACCGGGCGTGCTGCGGACCCCGGTGTTCCGGCATAACCACGTATCCGTACACGCACATCACAAAACGCCGGCGCGCTATTTCCAGTCGACGCAGGAAGATGCGGCATGCCTTGGGCGTATTTGCGCCAGGCCAACGGCAACCAGACCCATGCCGCCAGGCTGCTCGACATCAGCCGCGATGCGCTGCGCTACAAAATGAAGAAGTTCGGCCTGATGCACGCGGAGGAAGAAGAGCAGCCGGCCTCTCAACCGGAGCCGTAGCCGGCAGGCATGGGGATGATCCCCAGCTCCGAAGGGGCGAATGAATGTCGCCCGGCACGCCAGTGCCGGGAACCGGGCAGCCATCGTTATTCGAGTCGCCGGTCTTGAAGCATCTGCCGCAGTCGGGTACCCTTCCGAGGAACGCTCCGGACTTCAGATTGGGTCTCTCGAGGAAGGAACCCCCGCCCGCGCACCGATTATTCTCTGCTCTGCCCCGGGGAGCTACATAAAGTGTGGACATCACAGAAAGGTAGCTGGATATGTTCAAATACGCCGACCTGCGAGGTAAGCCGATAGTCATCAAGTGTTCTGGTTTAGCCTTGCCCGTGGTCGCTGAAGTTGTTGAAGTCGAAGAAGAAGGTCTATGGCTCAAGGCAGACATCTTGGGCCTTCGCAAGATGAAGAATGATGATTCTTGGCCAGAAGAATGGCCGGAAGACCTCAAGAGGTTTCTTTCGGCTCGAATTGAGTCTCTGGTGTTTGTTCCACGGGAACAGATTAGTTACATCGTGAGCTAGCGCTCAAGCAAGAAGCAAATCCAAGGTGCTACCCATTGCCTGCATGGTTTCTCTGGGCATCGCTTTTGCATGGAACAGGCTCCCGCAAACGCCGCCCCACACAGAGCGCACGACGATTCATCGGTGGTTGATGATGGCCAGGAGCACACGGCAGAAGTGAGAGTATAATGCAGGATAATGACATGGCTGTTGCCGGACAAGCAGCGGCTCACCCGAAAAGCGGCGGCGGTGGTTCGGTCCGAGGTGAAAGGGCCGATTCGGCGCCATAAGTGCCAGTTGAAGTGCCGCGATGCCGCCGATTATTTAACCCACAAATGCGGGCCTAAACCGCAAGACCTCTAGGAAACGGAGTCGCCTTGTCAGAGCGCAACGGTGATAAGTCGAGATTCGGACGAGAGCGCAAGCAGAAGGCCCGGCGGCGGAAACGCAACCGAGAGTTGCGGAAAACACTTGGGCTCGTCAAACCGCCGGCAGCGAGTCATCCGAAATTGGGCGGCGCAGCGCAGCCGAGCGCCTAAGCGCGCACCAGAGATCCTGCCTATCTCCAAAGAAGGTAAAACGGCCACCTAGTATGGCTTGCTACGTCTGGCCAGGATTTCCAGCAGGAGCAGCGAATTCTCCTAGCTCTTGCCGGCCTTGGTCTCGGCGATCAGGTTTTGCACTTTCTGAACCTGCTCCGGGGGCAGGTTGGGATTGTTCTTCAGCAGCTTGTCCCACGCGGCCAGGGCGCCGGCGTTGTCCTTATATGCCTCACGCCGCACGATCCCCAGGTTGAACAGGGTGTTGGGATAGTTCGGGGACACCTTCAGCACCTGGTTGAACTGCTCCATGGCCTTGTCGGGAAAGCCGGAGTAGAAGTATGCCGTGCCCATGTCGGTGCGCACGTTGACGTCGTCCGGACGAAGATCCAGCGCCTGCTGGTAATAGCGGATCGACTCTGACCAGAATTTGTGGTCGTAGTAGACGTTGCCCATTTTGACCAGTGTCGGCACATCCTTGGGATTTGCCTTGAGCGCGTCCAGCAGAGGTTGCGCTTCCTGGTTGAGCGATGCCACCGACTGCATCGACTCGCCCAATGAGGGGCTCGGGGCGGCGGCCGCAGCCGGTGCGTTCGCCACCGGCGAAGACGATCCCCGGAACAGCCAACCCGCTATCAGTCCCGCGAACAGGCACACCATGGCCAGCAGGTAGGCCTCCCGGCTGCTCCACGTCTTAGCCGAGGTCGGTGGTTGCGTCGGCAGAATTCATGCTCCTTGAACCAGACTGCTCCCCGCGCGCGTTGCTGGTGTACGTTACAGGCAAACACAGTCGCCGGACGGGACGCGTCATCTTATCGTGTTTGGGGGCTGGTGACGAGGCGTGCCCGGTTGCCCAGCTTCAGATCGCGGCGGCCCGCAGTTCCTCAGGAACCAAGTACACGGAGCTGCCCTTGATGCGGATCAAGCGGCGCCGCTTGAAGTCCGACAAGAGCCGGCTGACCGTCTCGCGCGAGGCGCCGATGATGCGCCCGATCTCCTCGTGGGTCATGTGGAAGGGCACGCACACGCCTTCCTCATCAGCCTTGCCATGCTCGCTCGCCCACTCCAGCAGCAGTTGCGCCAGCTTGGAGCGCGTGCTGGGCGCCAGCGCCAGCAACCGGGCCTGCTCCCAGGACTTGTGCAGTTCCATGCTCAGGTGCTCGGCAACGCGCAGGGCGACGTTCAGGATGGGTACGCAGGAAACGCTGGAACTTGCGTGCCGGAATGAAGGCCACCTGGGCCGGGGTGAGCGTCTCGGCCGTGGCGGCGTAGGCCGAACCGGCAATCAGGCTGCTCAGGCCCAGCAACTCTCCCGACTCCGCCAGCCGGAGAATGATGCTCTCCCCCTGCCTGGAACCGGCTGTGAGCTTGGCTTCGCCGCTGCACAGCACAAAAAGACCGCGGGGCATCTCGCCTTCGACGAACAGGACCGCACTCGCGGGGTAGAGCGCCGTCTGCCGGATCATGTTCAGCTCCCGCATGGTTTCCACCGACATGCGGCAGAACAGCGTCTTCTGGCGGGCGCTGCAATCCGCGCAGTTCTCCACCACCCGCAATCCGTAGGGAGCTGCCGAATTCGCGACGGTCAATGAGGCCTTACTGGTTGCCGTCTGCATCGCTACTTCCTCCGTCGAGGGGCCATCGCAGCACTCCACCGACCCAACCCGGCTTCCTGACCCATCGGTGGCTCCCCGCCCAATCCCTCAGAGTGTGGGGTCTCAAAGAACTGAGACAAGGAACCACCATCAAGGCTTGCAGGCCCAACTCCGCCAGGAGCCGGCCTGACCACCTGTGCTCACTGCTAGTGTCGAATCTTTGCCGCAAGCCAGGCTGTGATGCCCATCACCTTCTTCAGTGACAAGAGTCACGGGCGGGTACGCTTGGCTGCACTCGTAGGGGAACTCTTCCCCTCGTCCATGGCGGGCCAGGGGGTGAGTTCCCTCGCTTCGCTCGGGATTTCGGCTGCGGGCTCCCGCTCGCCTTCGCATCGCTCACGCCCGCAAAGCGCCTCAAGTTGCAATCCTTCCTCCGCCGGTCTATAACAGTGCCTCCCGGAGGGTATATGAGAAAACTTACGTGGCTTCTTGGGCTCGCCTGCTTGTTGTGTCCCACCCTCTTCGCCCAGGAAAAGAACCCGGTCGCTGCTGCTATCCGCGAAGCCGGGCAGGGACGCAGCAAAACGATGGTCGCGGCCGCCGAAGAGATGCCGGCCGACAAATACGGATTCAAGGCCACGCCGGATCAGATGACCTTTGGCCACCTCACCCTTCACATCGCCGAGGGAAACTATCTTTTTTGTTCGAAGATCGGCGGCGTCTCCGCGCCGCAACTCGCCAAGCTCAGCGAAACGGACCCGAAGGACAAGCTGCTGGAGCGCATGAAGTCTTCGTTCGATTTCTGCGCGACGGCGCTGGCCAAGCTCGACGACTCCAATCTGGGCGAGACGCTCACGTTGTTCGGGGAGAGGAAGGCGTCACGAGCCATGGCGATCCTGATGCTCGCAGGGAGCTGGGCCGACCATTATTCGCTGCAGGCGACCTACCTGCGGCTGAACGGACACCTGCCGCCTACGGCAAAAAAATAACGCAGAACGGTTTCGACGGGCTGCATCTCTCTAGTTCGCTTTTGTAGAATCAGTGCCACAATGGATTCTGTGTTTTCTCCAGCGACCGCGCCTTCTTGTGACCGGTCGGCATTCGCCTTTCTTCAAGATGTGTTGACGACCTACCATGCACATTTCTGGCTGTTCGTGAAGTTCGTTGTTCCGGCGGCGATATTCGGTTACTCCGCAGTGATCTTCTTCGGGGGGAAGGCGCAGGACATTCTCTCCTCTCTGCCGCATGGCCCGGAGATGTCCCGGCATTGGATGGAAATATTTGCCGCCGGTTTCCTCAGGTTTGGAGGATTTCTTGTGAGCTGGGTGGTTTACTGCTTCGCTTTCGCCGGTACTTGCGTCGCGGTGAGTGAAATCGAACGAAGAGTTGCGCCCTCGTCAGAGCAAGCTTTGCAGGCCGTCCGCGAACGATTTCTGCCGTTCCTGCGCATTTCGCTGGTACTGTTTCTACTCCTGTTACTCGCGATGCTCTTCGCGGTGATTGCGGGTGTGATCCTTCTCGGCGCGGCGTGGAAGTTGCTTGGTTGGCAACCGACCGGCGCCGTATGGCAGATTGTCTTCTTGCTGATCGGGCTGCCATTCCTTCTTGCGTTGTCGCGGTTTGGGCTCGCGCTACCGGCCGTGGTCCTTGATGAGCGCCGTGTTTCTGATTCGCTGTTTCTCGCTGACAGGCTTACTTCTGGAAAGTTGCCAGCACTACTTGGGCTCTTGTGTGAATCGGTGATCGGAAGCTATCTTGCTGCGGTGGGCCCTTTCTGGATCGCGGGCTGGCTTTTGCAGGGAAGGGCCCTGCCCGCTTGGGGGCCGTGGGCACTTTGGGTTGTCGCTTGGTTTGGCGGCGTGTTGCTTCAGCCGACGCTTTTCATCGGTCTTGCACTTTTGTACGTCAAAAGCACGCAATCTGCGCCGGAGCCGTTCAAGGCTGCCCCGGCCATCTGAAAATTACAAATCAATGAAGGCTCTTACCAGCGCCTCGTCCGTCGCGCGCACCAGCTTCATCCCCAGCTTCTTGGAGATGCTCTGCATCTCGTAGTTCTCTTCCAGGAAGCTTCCTGTCACGCGCCCGATCTTTTCCTGGCGGGCGATCTCCAGCATCCTGCGCAGCAGCTCGGTTCCCAGCCCCTGCTGTTGCCACTGATCGCTGACCAACACCGCGAATTCGGCTTCGTTGATGCCGTGCAGGCGGCTGAGCCGTCCCACGGAAAGGATCTCCTGCGCGCCCGTCGCCGGATCGGTTCGTACCGCCACCAGCGCCATCTCGCGGTCATAATCGATGAAGCAGATGCGCATCAGCCGGTCATGGGCGATGCGCTGGCTCAGCTTCAGGGCATTGAAATATCGCAGGTAGACGCTGCGTTCCGAGAGCGTCTGGTGGAA
The DNA here is from genome assembly GCA_963704285.1 of uncultured Acidobacteriota bacterium. Classification (GTDB taxonomy): domain Bacteria; phylum Acidobacteriota; class Terriglobia; order Terriglobales; family Acidobacteriaceae; genus JAHFUA01. The sequence goes on from OY969886.1 coordinate 1,484,592, forward strand.
CTGCACCATCAGCGGCTCGTCCTCGGGACGGATAGGACGGATGGTCACCGGCTGGCCGCTCTTCAGGGTCCAGTCCTGTACATATTGCGCCGGATAGGGACGCACGGCGGAGTGGGGCAACAGATCCTCGCTCATCTCCGGACCGTGCACCACCACGCGCGCGTCCAGCGCCAGCAGACGTTCCGGTGACGCCAACAGCGGGTTGACGTCGATCTCCTTGATCCAGCGCTGCTCCACCACCAGTTGGCTGAAACGCACCAACAGCTCCTCCAGAGCGGCAAGGTTCACTGCCTTACGGCCGCGCACACCTTTGAGCGCTTTGAAGATGCGGGTCTGCTCCATCATGCGGCGGGCGAGCGTGGTGTTGAGCGGCGGCAGTGCCAGGGCGCGGTCCTCGAACACTTCCACCAGTTGCCCACCGGCGCCGAAGAGCAGTACGGGGCCGAACTGCGGATCGATGGAGCTGCCGAGGATGAGCTCGTAGCCCTCCAGCTTGACCATCGGCTGCACGGTGACCCCCTGGAAGTGCTCCGGCCCGGCCTTCTCGCTGACCGATGTCCAGATCGCATGCCAGGCGCGGCGCACCTCGCCAGCATGGTTCAGGTTCAACTGCACGCCGCCTACATCCGTCTTGTGGGTGATGGTTTCCGAGTAGAGCTTCAGGACCACCGGATAGCCGATCTTATCCGCCAGTTCGACAGCGGCATCTTCGCTGGAGGCGATTTGCGTCTCGATGGTGGCAATGCCGTAGGCAGCCAGCAACTGTTTGGACTCGGCTTCCGTCAGCAAGGTCCTGCGGCGCTGGCGCGCGCCCTGGATAATCTTCTCGGCGGCTGCCCGGCTGGGAGCGCCTTCCGCGCCCGCCGAGAGCACCGGCGTCTCGTACAACCCGCGCAGGTTATAGCTGTAGCGCCACATGTAGTTGAACATGCGGATCGCGGTCTCTGGATAGGGGAAGCTGGGGATATTGGCGCGGCTCAGGATGCTCTCGCCAAGAGTCGCGCTGGTGCCGCCCATCCAACTGGCGAGCAGGGGCTTGGACCAGGCCGTGGCGCTGGACTTCAGCTTCTCCGCCGTTTCCCCAGGCTCGGCCATTCCCTGCGGCACCAGGATGGCCAGCACCGCGTCGCAATTTGGGTCTTTCCCGACGATCTCCACCGCTTTCACGTAGCGAGTCGCATCGGCGTCGCCGATGGTATCCACCGGGTTGGCATGGCTCCAGTGCGGCGACAAGAGTTGGTTCAATGCCTCCAGGGTTTCTGCGGAAAGCTCGGCCAGTTCGCCGCCTTCCGCCATGAGGAAGTCGGAGGCCAGCACGCCGGGCCCGCCGGCGTTGGTCACAATCGCCAGCCGCGGACCGCGGGGGCGCGGCTGCTTGGCCAGCACTTCCGCCATGTGGAAGAGGTCGGAGATGGTGTAGACCCGCAGCACGCCGCAGCGCCGGAAGGCGGCGTGCAGGACCTCGTCGCTGCCGGTCAGCGCCCCGGTGTGCGAGGCGGCCGCGCGGGCCGCCGCTTCCGTCCGCCCAGCCTTGATCACGATGATCGGCTTGGTCATCGCTACCTCGCGCGCTGCCGAGAGGAAGGAGCGCGCGTCGCCGATCGATTCCATGTACATCATGATGCAGGAGGTCCTGGGATCATCTCCCAGGTAATAGATCAGGTCACCCCAGCCGACATCGAGCATCGAACCCACGGAGACGAAGGCGCTGAAGCCCACCGTCTCGCGCAGGCTCCAGTCCAGCACCGCGGCACAGAGGGCGCCGCTCTGGCTGACGAACCCTACGCTGCCCGGCCGCGCGGTTTCCGTGGAGAAGGTGGCATTCATCCCCCTCAGCGGCATCATCACCCCGAAGCAATTGGGGCCGATGATGCGCAGGCGACCGCGCCGCGCCTCCGCCAGCACCTGTTGTTCGAGTTCGAGGCCCGCCGGCCCCGTCTCCCTGAAGCCGGCGGAGATGATGATGGCGCCCCGCACTTCGGCTTGCACGCATTCCTTGATAATCCCCGGCACGGTAGGCGCGGGCGTGGCGATCACCGCCAGCTCGACCGCTTCCGGCACCGCGGCGATGTTGGGATAGGCCTTGATCCCCAGCACGCTGGGACGGCTGGGATGGATGGGAAACACGGTCCCGCCGAACGGGCTGGTGATCAGGTTCCGAAGGATGTTACGGCCTACACTGCCCGCCTTCTCCGTGGCCCCGATCACGGCCACGCTTTGCGGCGCGAAGAGCGCGTCCAAAGGCCTCTGCTCCGAGCGCAGTACGTCGTGCGCTGGGTGGGTGACCGTACCGCCAGGCTTGCTGGCCGCGAGATCCTTCTTGATTCCCGTGCTCATGGGTGCACCATCCCAAGATCCCTCGCTTCACCACCCCAGCGAACCAAGATCGGGTTCGCTGGGGACCCCGGTCGCGCTCGGGATTTCGGCCCGCGGCTCGGACTCTAGCCTGCCCTGAGCAGCTGAGCGAAGCGAAGCTGTCGATGGGCCGCGGAAAACGCCTCAAGTTTACCGTGTCCCCTCATGGGTCGGCTGTGATGGGCGGCACGAATTTGCACCCCGGACCTCTTTTTTATTGATTCGGAGCGCGATGCTCGGGGCCCCCGGCGAGCCCGGTGTCGGCTCCCTGGGGTGACCTTACTCCGCGACTTGCCCGGATTGGCAGGGGGCGCGGGTTTTATTTCGGGAACTGGTTCTGTTTGAGAACGCAGTGTTCCGCGACCGTCCTTGGGAGCCGTTCTTGCATTCGGCGCACCAACAACTTACGAACTCGTGACGGCTGCCGTGCTGGCATGTCACTTGCACGCACTCTGAACAATGTCAGGGGCGCCGAATCCCTCTTCAGTAACGCGTCCTCTTCACGTGCTGTTCGTGGACGACTGCAACGACGACGTCCAACTCTCGATCCGCGTCCTCGAGAAGGCAGGCTACGCAATCCACCCGCATGTGGTTGAAACCCAGGAGCAGTTTGGGCGGGCTCTAAGCTCGGGCAATTACGACCTGATCCTCTGCGATTACCGCTTGCCGGGATGGAATGGCGGGGACGTGCTCTCGATGGTGCGCGACTCCGGCCGGGAACTTCCCGTGGTGCTGGTGACCGGGACCCTGGGGGAAGAGACCGCGGTGGAAATGATCAAGCTGGGCGCGGTGGATTTCGTGCTCAAGCAGAGGCTCTCGCGCCTGCCGCTGGCGATCCAGCGCGCCCTGCGTGAAAAGCAGATCCGCGAGGAACGCAAACGGGCGGAAGAGCGGCTTTACCTCTTCGGCCGCATCCTGGAGTCCTCAACCGAGGCCGTCGCCATCCTCACGCCCGAGGGACACTTCAGTGAGCAGAATGCCGCTCACCAGGCGCTAACCGAGTATTCGATCGAAGAACTGCGCGGCCACACGCCCGAGCTGCTCGTAGGGGAAGCCTACTTCCAGGAGCACTGGCAGGCGGTGCTGGCCGGGGGCCCAATGGAGCAGGAGTCCCGCATCCAGACCAAGTCCGGCCGTGAGAAGACGGTCGAGGCTTCTGTGTTCTCCATCACCGGCGATGCCGGACAAGTGCTTTGCATCGTGGCCATCGTACGAGACATCAGCGAGCGGCGGCGCCTGCAGGTGCAGCTCCAGCAAGCAGCGAAGATGGAGGCCGTCGGACGGCTGGCGGGCGGCGTGGCGCACGATTTCAACAACCTGCTGAATGTCATCATCGGCTACAGCGAACTGATGCTGGAGCGGCGCAACTCGGGGGAATTCCTGGAAAGGGGGGCGCGCGAGATCCGCAAGGCGGCCGATCGCGCTGCCGGCCTCACCCGGCAGCTGCTTGCCTTCAGCCGCCAGCAAGTGCTCGAACCCAAAGTCCTCGACCTCCACGACATCATTTCGGAGATGAAGGACCTGCTGCTGCGCATGCTGGGCGAGGACGTGGAACTGGTGGTGACGCCGGCCGAAGGCCTGGGCAGGGTGCGCGCCGATCCCGGGCAGATCGGCCAGGTGATCATGAACCTCGCCGCCAACTCCCGCGACGCCATGCCCCACGGCGGCCGCTTTATGGTCGAGACCGCGAATGTCGCGGTCGATGAAGCCTTCGCTGCCGAGCATGCCAATATGCCGCCTGGCTCCTACGTTCTTTTGTCGGTTACCGATACGGGCAGCGGCATGACGTCCGAAATCCGTTCCCACATCTTCGAACCGTTCTTCACCACCAAGGAGAAAGGCAAGGGCACCGGCCTGGGGCTGGCGACCGTGTACGGCATCGTCAAGCAGAGTGGCGGATACATCTGGGTGTACAGCGAACCGGAACGGGGCGCCACCTTCAAGGTGTACCTGCCGCGTGTGGACGGCCTGCCCGAGCGCTCGCAGCCCGCCGCCGCGCCGGCCGCGAGTTGCCGGGGCTCGGAGACGCTGCTGGTGGTCGAGGATGAAGAGGGCGTACGCATCCTCGTCCGCGATTACCTGCGGATGAACGGCTACACGGTGCTGGAAGCCGGGCACGGCGCAGAAGCTTTGCGCATCGCCTGCGAGCACTCGGGGGAGATCTCCCTGATGATCACGGACGTCATCATGCCGGGAATGAACGGCCGTGAACTCGCCGAGCGGATGGCCATCCTCCGTCCCGCCATGAAGGTGCTGTATATGTCGGGCTATGCCGAAACCGCGGTGTACCGAAAAGGCGTCCTCGAGCCTGGGGCTCCGTTCCTGCAGAAACCGTTCGGTCCTCCTGACCTCGGGCGCAAGGTTCGGGACGTCCTCGGACCAGAGCGCGAACCTTCCTTGACCCGCAGCGTTTAGAGGTTCACCCGCCGCATCGCCGGTTCGGGATACCGGGCCCCGGCGGTTGCGCCGGGCGGGATGGCCTGGTCGATGCGCGCCAGGTCCTGGGGATCGAGCTTCAGGTTCACCGCCTGCGCGTTCTCTTCGAGGTATTTCTGGCGTTTGGTGCCGGGGATGGGGACGATGTCGTCGCCCTGCGCCAGCAGCCACGCCAGCGCCAGTTGCGAGGGAGTACAGCTCTTCTCCGCCGCCAGTTCCTCCACCCGGCGCTGCAGTTCCAGATTGCGGCGCAGGTTCTCTCCCTGGAAGCGCGGGTTGTTGCGGCGATAATCGTTGGCGGGGAGCTTGTCGATCTCTTTGATGTTCCCGCTGAGGAACCCGCGCCCGAGCGGGCTGTAGGCGACGAAAGTGATCCCCAGCTCGCGGCAGGTCGGGAGGACGCCGGCTTCGGGATCGCGCGTCCACAGCGAGTACTCCGTCTGCAACGCCGCGATGGGATGCACGGCGTGGGCGCGCCGGATGGTGGTGGGCGCCGCCTCCGAGAGCCCGAGATATCGCACTTTTCCTTGCTCGACCAGCCGCTTCATCGCCCCGACCGTCTCCTCGATGGGGACATTGGGGTCCACACGGTGCTGGTAATAGAGGTCGATCGCGTCCACGCCCAGCCGCTTGAGGCTGGCTTCGCACTGTTGCTGAACGAACTCAGCACGGCCGCACACGTCGATCCAGGCGCCGTCGGCCGAGCGCACGTTACCGAACTTGGTCGCCAGCACGACTTCATCGCGGCGATCGCGGATGGCTTCGCCTACCAGTTCCTCGTTGTGGCCCATGCCGTACGCGTCGGCGGTGTCGAGAAAGTTGATGCCCAGGTCGAGGGCACGGTGAATCGTCGCGATCGATTGCTCGTCGTCGCGCGGGCCGTAAAACTCCGACATGCCCATGCATCCCAGCCCAATGGCTGAGACCTCGGTTGGCGAATGGCCGAGACGCCGGTACTGCATTGCCGGTGCTGCGGTGGTGTGCCTGTCCTTAATCATCATTGCTCCTCTCGAAGAATACTTATTGGACGATGTCCAATGGAGGAAAGTTGCGCAGATGCGAGCTGCAGGATGGTTAATCGAGCTCGAATCTAGGCGGGCCCAGCCTAGGGGAGAGATCCCTCGCTGGGCTCGGGATTTCGGCCCGCGGCTCAGGTTTTAGCCTGCCCTGAGCAGTCTGAGCGAAGCGAAGCTGCCGAATGGGCCGCGGAAGACGCCTCAAGTTGCGCGGCCGCGGCTTCGTCCACGAACCAGATCAGTTTGCCGTTGTTCGGGTGGACGCGCTCGGCGGGCACGGGCGCGCCTCCGCCGTGCATCGCCTGTCGCAATGCGGGCGCTTTCTTCTCGCCCGAGACCAGAAATACGACGTTGAGAGCCGCGTTGATTACTGGCAATGTCAGCGTGAGCCGGTGCGCGTTGAGCTTCTTTACGTAATTGGCGGCTGCCAGGCGCGCAGTTTCGTCAAGCGCAGGCGATCCGGGGAAGAGCGAGGCGGTGTGGCCATCTTCACCGAGTCCAAGCAGAAGCAGGTTGAAATGCGGCACGGCGGGCGCCGGAACGCGGAACACGCGCCGAAGCTCGCGCTCGTACTCCGCTGCTGCGCGCTCCGGCTCCAGTTCGCCGCGCATACGGTGGATGCGGTCAGGCGGGATCGGCACCTTCAACAGCAGCGCGCGCTCGGCCAGCCCGTAGTTGCTGTCCGGATGCTCGGGCGGCACGCATCGTTCGTCGCTCCAGAAGTATTCGCCTTGGTCCCAGGGGACTTGATTGCGGTACTCGGACCCGGTTAACTCGAGGTACATCAATTCGGGAGTGGAGCCGCCGGAAAGCGCCACGAAGAAGGTTCCAGCGCGCCGCACGGCGGCCTCCGCGGCATCGGCAAAGAACCCGGCGGCCTGGCGGCCCAGTTCGTTGGCGCTGTCGCACAGGACCAGTTCGCCCTTCTCCGGTGGCATGGTGATCGCTTTCATCGGCTCACTCAATGCGCGTACCCGCGTCGTCGTCCGACTGGCCGGGGTTTCTCCATGACTGGCCGTAGTTCATCAGCCTGTCCGCCGCCGCCGGTCCCCAGGTCCCCGCGGCATAGTTGGGGAAGCCGGGCGTTGGATGGTTTTTCCATGCTTCCAGCATCGGCGTCAGCAGCGACCATCCCAGTTCGACGAACCTGCTGCTGGCGAACAAGGTGGGATCCCCGAGCATGCAATCCAGCAGCAGGCGCTCGTAGGCGTTGGCCGACGCCATGCCGAACGATGTGGAGTACCGGAAATCCATGTTCACGTCGCGCACGCGCGTTGCCGGGCCAGGCCGCTTGGCTGAAAAACGCAGCGCGATACCTTCGTCCGGCTGAATGCGCACGACGATCAGGTTGGGCGGAATAGCGTGGGTGCCCTCGAACAATCGCAGAGGCGGCTGCTTGAACTGTACCGCGATCTCTGTGGCTTGCTTGGCCATCCGCTTGCCGGCCCGCAGGTAGAAGGGCACCCCTGCCCAGCGCCAGTTCTCGATCTGCAGCTTCACTGCGGCGAACGTTTCCGTGTTCGAATTGGGATCGACGCCCGGCTCCTGGCGGTATCCGACAACCTTCTCGCCGCCAATCTGTCCGGGTCCGTACTGCCCGCGTACGGCGCAATGGGGCGTATCCTCGCTGCACAGCGGACGGATCGCGCGCAGCACCTTCACCTTCTCCGCGCGCACCGTATCGGCGTCGAACGAGACCGGAGGTTCCATGGCGGTCATCGACAGCAGTTGCAGCATGTGGTTCTGCACCATGTCGCGCAGCGCCCCGGCTTCCTCGTAATAGGAGGCGCGGTTCTCGACGCCCAGCGTCTCCGCGGCTGTGATCTGCACGTGGTCCACGTAACGCCGGTTCCAGATGGGCTCGAAGATGCCGTTGGCAAAGCGGAACACCAGCAGGTTCTGCACCGTCTCTTTTCCGAGGTAGTGATCGATGCGATAGATCTGCTCTTCGCGGAAGACCTTGTTCAGTTCGCAGTTGAGCGCCTTGGCGCTTTCCAGGTCGTGCCCGAAAGGCTTCTCGATGATGACGCGGGCCCACGCCTGCTCGGGTTGCGCCAGTCCTGCCGCTTGCAGGTTCCTCACGATGGGCAGGAACGAACTGGGCGGCACCGCCAAGTAATAGACGCGGTTGCCGCCGGTCCCGCGCTCGCGGTCGAGTTCCGAGAGCACACTCGTAAGCTTTGCGTATTCCTCAGGGTGGTGAGGGTTGCCGGAGATGTATCGTAGTCCCCCGGCGAACTTGTGCCAGGTTGCGGTGTCCACGGGGCCGCCGAATTCTTCCGCCGCATCCCGCATGCGCGAGCGGAACTCGTCGTCGCTCATGGGGCTGCGCGAGAATCCCACGACCGAGAAGTTCGAAGGAACTAGGTGTTCCTTGAAAAGCTTGTAGACGGCGGGAAGCAGCTTGCGCTTGGTCAGGTCGCCAGAGGCGCCGAAGATGACCATCACGCAGGGATCCGGCGTGCGCTCCAGCCGCACCGAGTCGGTCAGCGGTCTTTCCATGGTGGTTGCGCTCATGCCGGCTTCTTTTCCTTTTCCGCGGCGGCCTTGATGGCGTGCCCGCCGAACTGGTGGCGCATCATGGCCAGCAGGCGGTCGGCGAACGGTTCCTGCTCGCGCGAGCGCAAGCGCCGCAGCAGCGACAGCGTGATCACCGGCGCCGAGACGTCCAGGTCGATGGCTTCGGCAACCGTCCAGCGGCCTTCGCCGGAATCGGCGACGTAGGCTTCAATGCCCTCCAACTGCGGGTTCTGCTTCAGGGCGTCGGCGGTCAAGTCCAGAAGCCACGAACGCACGACGCTGCCGAAGCGCCAAATCTCGGCGACCTGCGCCAGGTCGAGTTCGAATTCCCTCTTGTTCTCGAGGATCGCGAAGCCCTCCGCGTAGGCCTGCATCAGGCCGTACTCGATGCCGTTGTGCACCATCTTGACGAAGTGCCCCGCGCCCACTGGCCCCACATGGCCCCAGCCGCGGTCCGCGGCCGGCGCCAGCGTGCGGAAGATCGGCGTCAAGCGCTCGACCACGGCCTTATCGCCGCCGATCATGAGACTGTAGCCCTCCGTGAGCCCCCAAATACCGCCGCTGGTGCCTGCGTCCACGAGATTCATGCCTTTCTGCCGGAGGCTGGCGGCGCGGCGCAGATCGTTCTTGTAATTGGTGTTGCCGCCGTCGAGGATCGTGTCCCCGGCGCTCAGGTGGGGCACGAGCGCCTCGATAGTCTGGTCCACGGGATCGCCCGCCGGCACCATCAGCCAGACGATGCGCGGTGGCTTCAACTGCGCCGCCAGCGACGCCAGCGAGTCGGCGATCGCTACGCCTTTCTCAGCGGTACGCCGGGCGGCATCGGGGCTGGGATCGTAACCCACCACGCGATGACCGCCGCGGACCAGCCGCTCGCTCATGTTGGCGCCCATACGCCCCAGCCCGATCATCCCAAGTTCCATCCGCTTGCTCCTCTTGCGCTACGTTTCCTCGAGCTGCCGCAGACCGGCGGCCGTGTCCCGGCCCAACTGCACGCGCAGCACGCGACGCCCGCGCTGCTTCAGCGCCTGATAATCGCCTTCGGCCTGCGCGCGAATCAACTGCGCGAATGAGTAGTTGGTCTCGGGGACAGGCAATTCCTCCGCCGGCTCGTCCACGATCTGCAGAAACACGCCCGTGTTTGGACCGCCCTTGTGCAGTTGTCCGGTGGAGTGAAGGAACCGCGGACCGAATCCCAGCGTCGTCGCCGCCTGCGTCCGATCGCGCAGCTTGGTGCGAATCTTCTGCAGGGTGGACCACGTGTCCGGCGTTGGATTCAGATACGCCTGAAGGCTTATGTAATTCCCCGGCTTCACCGATGCCAACAACTCGTTCACCGCCCGCGCCAGATTACTCTTGTCTTCCGCGCGCACGAGATCAGCGCCGGCGCCTGCATGCGTGTGGCTGCCTGCCGCCGCCATGGCTTTCTTCGCCAGTTCCTTCGCCAGTTGCACGTCGGGCTGGTTGAACGGCTGGATTCCCAGCGCGGCGCCGGCCGCGGCCACCGCGACCTCCCACCGGAAGAACTCCTGCCCCAGGTCGGTTTTCTGCCGAAGCTGAATGTAAACGACTGGATGCCCCGCAGCCTCAAGCGCCTTCACCTTGGCGGCAAGCTGAGTGCTGGAATCGCCCTCGAGCAGCAGGACGGCGAAGAAGCGGTCGTTACCGTACACGCCCGGAGCCCCAAGCGGCTCGTCCGCCACCGGCACGATGCCTTTGTCGTCTTTTCCGGTGCTCTCCGCGATCAACTGCTCCGCCCAGATGGGGAATGCTTCGAGCGACGGCGACGCCAGGAAGGTGATCTTGTCACGGCGGGCGAGCGCCAACTCGCCCATAGCCGCGCCCAAGCGCAGCGGCGCACTTGAAGGCTCGGGCACGCAGAAGGCGCAGCTTTCGGCCGACTTGAGTCCCGCGTCGAGCAACCGGCGAATGTCCACACCGATGAGCGCCGCCGGGACCAGTCCGAACACGGAGAGCGCGGAATAGCGTCCGCCGACCTCGACCGGCGCGGGGAAGGTCGCGCGGAATTCGCGTTCAGCTGCCAGCTTCTCCAGCGACGAACCGGGATCGGTGATGGCCACGAAGTGCGGCCCCGGCTGCTTACCTGTCTCGCCCAGCCGCTGCCAGAAGTAATGGAAGAAGGAGCTTGTTTCCGTCGTCGTGCCGGATTTGCTGGAAACCAGGAACAGCGTCTTCCCTAGATCCACCCGCGATTCGACGGAGCGCACCGCGTCGGGATGCGTGCTGTCCAGAACGATCAGCTCCGGCCGCCCACGAGCGTTCCCGAATGTCCGCTGGAACACTTCCGGCGCCAGGCTGGAGCCGCCCATGCCCAACAGAACAACATGGCGGAACCCCTCATCGCGCACGTGATCGGCGAATGCCTCGAGCGCCGGCACCTGCTCGTGCATGGTCTCCGGGAGTGCGAGCCAGCCCATGCGGTCGGTCAGTTCAGGTACCGGTTTCGCCGACCACAGGGTGTAATCCTTGGCCCACAGGCGGCGCGCGAAGCTGCCGCGCTGCCACGCGCTGAGCCGCTCCTCAACCGGCTTCCCCCACTGTCCGAGGGAAAGGGTCTGCGGATCGGCAAGCGGGCTCATTCCTCAGACTCCTGTTGTTGTCCGTTGCTGGTCGGGTGTGGCGGAAGCCGCGCATCGTTCCTCGATGGCGCGGATCTTCCCCAGGCGACGAACGTGCCGCGGTTCCCGGCTGAACCCCGCGCCCAGGAACGCGCGCACCAGCTCGCGCGCGAGTTCCACGCCGATAACGCGCGCCCCCAGCACCAGCACGTTCATGTCATCGTGCTCGACGCCCTGGTGTGCCGAGTAGGTGTCGTGACACAGTCCGGCGCGGATGCCCGGCACCTTGTTGGCCGCTACGGAAGCACCCACGCCGCTGCCGCAGATCAAGACGCCACGGTCGGCGTTGCCTTCCAGCACTCGATGCGCGACCGCTTCGGCGTAGTCGGGATAGTCCACCGGTTCGGTGCTGTTCGTCCCCAGATCGGTGACCTCGTGCCCCGAACTACGCAGCCACGGCGCTAGCTCCTGTTTGAGCGGGAACCCGGCGTGATCGGCGGCGATAGCAACCCGCATGGTTTATCTCCTCTTAGGCCGCCGCACTCGCATTCAGCAACTGCTCGGCGGTGACGATCCGGCCTCGCCGGCGTACTTCTTCGAGGAAGGCACGTCCTTTCTCCGCATCCAGGTGTCGAACCGCGTCTTCCACCACGGCCACACGGTAGCCGCGGGCGAGCAGGCCTCGGCCGGCGGCGGAGACGCAGATCTCCGTCACCACGCCGTAGAGCACGATCTCCGGCCTGCCAAGCTGCGCCAGAAATGCCTCGGTGTTCGGATTGGTGAACACATCGAACCTTTGTTTTTCGAGGACGATCTGCTGGTACAGCTCAGCATCGGGAAGTTCCGCCCCGTGGCGGTTGGGGATGGTGAATTGCGGTGTAAGCGAGGTCTCCGGGATCTTCTTCTGTCCCGGCGTGCCGGCCAGGCAGTGCGGAGGATACTGGCTGAACTCCTCGTCACCGGGCTGGTGCGCATCGGTGGAGGCGACCACCAGCACATGGCGTTGCGCCGCCCAATTGGTGAGTTTGGCCAGAGTCGGAATAATCGTCTCGGCCCCGGGGACATACAGCTTGCCTTCCGGCAGCATGAAGTCTGCCTGGGTATCCACATCCCAGAAGATAAGGTTACCGTCCATCGTTATATTGTAGGCTCGGCCGGCGGGCTCGGGTCAGGTGTAGAATTTTTCGCCGTTCGCTGAGGCTTGCCTATGCCGATGAACTACTCGTATATCGCCATCTCCGATGCCCAGATTCCACGCGCGCCCTCGCCCATTGTTCAGCACTTGCTGGATACCTACACCAGCGAGACCAACAAGGTCATTTCCATATGGCGTTGTTTTTCGGCGGCCGACATGACCTACAAGCCCCATCCGCGGTCGCGCCCGGTGCTGGAGATCTTCAAGCACCAGTTGCTCTCCGAGCGCCGCTTCTTCGGAGAGTTTCTGGGAGCGCCTGAACCGCCGCCGGCGGAAGTGCTTCCCAGAGGTGAAACGCCGGAAGACTATTGCAACCGCATGCGCGAACTGGCGGTTCCGCGGCTGGCTTTCTGCGCGCGGCAGAACGAGGCTTGGTGGCTGGAGCAGGCGCCGTTCTTCGACGTCGTCCGCCAGCGCATCTGGATCTTCTGGCGGCGCCTGCTGCACACCTGCCATCACCGCACCCAGTTGACCGTGTACCTGCGCATGATGGAGCGCCCTGTGCCCTCGACCTACGGCCCGACCGCCAACGTCACCTGGACCGGCGCCGATCCCACCCAGAGCGTCGAAGCCGCCGGCCGGAAATAAAGTTTCACGTTTCATGTTTCAAGTTTCAAGCAAAGTCTGTGTGGAGCTGGGACGTGAAACTTGAAACGTGAAACTTTGAAACGTTCCCGTTTCAGCTTGATCTCTCCTCGCTCTCCTGCTGGGCAAAGGGCAGGCCCGGGTAGGTCACCTCCATCCCGAACACGTGCGCGAAGGGCGTCAGCTTGTGCGGCTGGGTCCGCGTCGGGCTGGAGATCTCCTCCACCCGCACCCCGCGCACCAGCAAGGCATCGGCGATCAGTGAGCGATGGCAGCGCCACGGCACCGCCTCGGCGCACATGATGGCCACGCGCTGTTCCTCCGCCATCGCGACCAGGCTCTTCAAAGCCTTCTCGAATTCCTGGGTCTGCATATGATCGGCAAAGCCGCGGAAACCGGCGTTCCGCCATCCGACATTGATGGAATCCTGGCGCGGGTGCCGAAGCCCACCCAGGCTCGGCATGTGCGTGTAGGCGATTCCCGCGCGCGCGAGCGCCCGCGGCAGCGAGTCTTGCTCGAACTGCGGGTTGTGACGGGAACGCGGAACCGTGCGGACATCCACCAGCCGCTTCACCCCGTGCGCATCCAGCAGATGGAGGAATTCCTCGATCGGGCGGGTGGAATGCCCGACCGTCAGCACGATGGGAGGCATGGTAAGCAGGCGGTGATCGGCTGAATTCCGCACATTCGTCATTGTACCTCTCTGATGGGCTGGCGGAATGCGCCCAGGCACTAGCCTCGTGGGGCGCAGTGAGCTACAAGGGAAAGTCCCATGACTCACGCCCAGCTGGTCTCGAAAGCGGTGGAGTGGCTGCGCCGATACGGTTGCGGCATCGTCCTCTCCGAGCAGGCCTGCGTCAGCGGCGAGGCGCCGGACGCCATCGGATGGAAGGGCGCATGCCGCTCCGTGGTGGTGGAGTGCAAGCTGTCGCGCGCCGACTTCCTCGCCGATCGCGCCAAGCCATTCCGCCAGAACCCCGAACTGGGCCTGGGATGCGAGCGCTGGTACCTGGCCCCGGCCGGCCTGCTCTCCGCCGAAGACCTGCCGCGCTACTGGGGACTTCTGGAATCGAGGGCAGGGAAGCTGCACGTTGCGGTGAAGGCCAGCTGTCATGATCAGCGCACCCCTGCTGGACTGCTCTACGAAATGAACCTGCTGCTGGCGAGCCTGCGGCGGGTGGAGGTCCGGATCGAGCCGCAGACCATCACCGAATTCCTGAAGTGGAAAAACCGCATGGCCGAGTACAACGGCGGCAGCTACCCATCCGGGCTTCTCCCTCCGGAGCAGGAACACAATCCGCATCTCAGCAGGGAAGCCGCCGACCTGCTCTGAGTCCGTCGCGCGGGTGCGCCTCTCTCGATGCGATAGGACGAAATCGCTTCCGGGTTTATTATCGGAGCACGAGAACCTTGCAGGCGACTTCAAGCGTGTCTTCCGACGGGGCTGACGCTCAGGCAAGCACACTCCGCAGTCCGGAGTTCCGGCTGCTGCGGGGCTGCGTGCGTTCGCAAAACGGGACGCTTCCGCCCGAACTCGTCTCACCCGACCTCGACTGGGGTTGGTTGTTGCAGGCGGCGCAGCGCCACTCGGTGCTGCCGCTGGTTCACCGTGCGCTGGGGCAGCATTCCGGTGTTCCGGAGCCGGTCCGCGAGACCATGGAATCCCTGTTTCGCGACAGCGCTCGCAGAAGCCTTTTCCTCACCGCCGAGCTCATGCGCCTGCTCGACGGCTTCTCGGCGCACGGGATCTCGGTGCTACCTTACAAGGGCCCAACCCTGGCCCAGTCGCTCTATGGCGATATCGCCTTGCGGAGTTTCTCGGATCTCGATCTGCTTGTCCGCAGCGGCGATGTCCAACGCGCCACGGAAGCGCTCGAGACCCTGGGCTATGCTGCGGACCCACCAGTTCCGCCCGCGCGCCGGAGGGCGCACCTGGCGTTGGCCTCCGAACAGATGTTTCGCCGCACCGCCGGTGCGGCGCTGGTCGAACTCCAGTGGCGCATCGCTCCGCGCTACTTCGCGGTGGATTTTGACTGCGAGTGGTTCTGGCGGACCGCGGTCCAAGCCCCGCTAGGTTCCCGGCACGTGCCGGTACTTGCGCCCGCGACCCTGCTGCTCGTCCTCTCGGTGCATGGGGCCAAGCACAAATGGGAGTCGCTCATCTGGATCGCCGATATCGCGCAGCTCTTGCACAAGTATCCCGATTTCGATTGGGACTCCGCGCTTCGCAGCGCGCGCGCTTTGGGGATCGAACGGCTGTTGTTCCTCGCCCTTGCTCTGGCGGCAAAACTCCTGAGCGCCCAACTGCCTGGCCCAGTAGCGCAGTTGGTTGCTTCGGATCCGGCCATTCCCTCGCTCTGTCGCGTGGTTGAACGGAACCTGGCTTCCGAAGTTCGCGGTGTCCCGAGTCTTTCCGACCACTGGTTCAGCCTGCGTGGCCGCGAACGCTGGCGCGACCGCGTGCGCTATGTCGCCAGGCTCGGCCTCACCCCCAACCCGCAGGACTGGGCCCTGCTGCCGTTGCCGCCCGCGCTGTCCCCGCTGTACTTTGGGGTCCGCCCGCTGCGCTTGCTGAGTCGGACGCTGCGGTCGGCAGGGCGGCGCATGTTCGGCACGGTCGCGGCCCCCGCATCCGGCAGCGGCGAGAATGCGGGCGACCGATCATGATGCGAATCGTGGGACAATGCCGGTGAGCGCCATCTGCCTTCTGACGGCCACGCTGTGGCGCGCTCGCATGCGCGGCACCCTCCCCTTCTATTAGGTGAACGCGTGTTCGGCGACTTCGCTGGCCCCGGTTTCGAGGTTGCCGAGAATCAACACTCGACCACCTTCTAACCTTCCCGAGCTTTTCCAAAGCGGGAATGCGGTCCTTAAATGGAAGTTCTGCAGCGGTTCTTAGACCTCGCCGAGTCCTCGCGTTCCCTGATTTTGCAGGGCTTACCCCAAACAGGCTGTTCGGAATCAGGCTTGCAGGTTGTCGGCCTCGACATGCCGGAGGCGGCCCGATGCTGCAAGCGCGTTTGCTCTTCTTCGTTTCGCTCCTGCCACCAGGACTAGCGGCCATTCTGGGATGCAACGGCGCGGGCTTCTCAGCGGGTGTACAGTTGCCGTTTTCGAAGTCCGGAAGGAAATTATCAATAATTCTTTTCCTGTTTTCTTCCCTAATCAACGTCAGCGCTACCACGGTCACTGCTACGGTCCGAGATCCCGAGGGGATTCCCTACGCGAACGGTTCTGTGCTCGCGCAATTCGTGCCTGCTTCGAGAGGGGCGACTCCGAATGTCAATGGCTCTTCTTTCCCGCGAACCGTGTCTGGTCCCGTAGATAGTGATGGGCGCTTCTCAATTACCGTTACTGACGACCATACCATTACGCCCGCGGGGGGCCGCTGGAGTTTCACGATCTGTGGCCACCGGGGTAGCTGTTTTATCGTCGGTCCGCTCGAGATCAGCGGCACTGCACAAGACGTCAGTGCGCAGGTTAACGCGGCCGCTCTCCCGCTCCGCCGCCGCAATAGCGGTGGAGGCTCTCCAGGCGGGTCGAATGGGCAGGTGCAGTTTAACAACATGGGGACATTCGGCGGGGATCCGGCGGCGACGTGGGATGACGTCAACAAGATCCTCCAGGTCGCGTCGGTTGATCCCTTCGGCCCCGCAGGGGTGGAAGCATCTGGGGGCGGCGTTGCAAGCAAGCTAAAGGCCAACGGTGTATACGTCCCCATTCACGGCGGGGTTTACTGGAGTCAAGACGCAAGTCCGGATAACACGTTTATCCAGATCAATTCGTATCGCGATAATCCCAATCCGGGTCAATACAGTGATCGACTTGTGATCAATGCTACAGATGGCCCCGCGTATCTAGAGTACGGAGGCGGAACCCTTTATGATACGGGCAAGGTCCGCGTCTCAAGCGATCCGTTTACATTGGATTTCAACCTTTCCTCCTATCTGATTGTGCAGCTCGATTCCGCCCACAACCATGCCGCGATGGATTGGGTTGTGCCATATTTCTTTCACAGCCTCCTTGCGGATGAGACTCCCGCCTTCATTTGTTACGTGGAGTGGGTGCAGGACGGCACGGGCGGCGTCACGGTGCAGTTTCCCCCCTATGTCGTGGGCGGGATACAGCCCAATCCCGCCCCGCAATCCAGGACGATCCAGCAGTATGTGCTGAAGAAGGAGGCGGCCAGCACCGAAATATTCCGGGCAACGACTGCGGCCGGCGGCACCCCCGGCGGATTCAGCCAGCAGGTTCTTTCTGGTACCACGAGTTCCTTGGGAGGCTTGCCCTTGCCTGCTGGTGCGTGCGCCTCAACCACCGTCACCATCGCAGGTGCGGCAACCGGGATGGATGCCCACGCCACGCCTGAAACCTACCCTGGTGATGGGACCTACTGGCTGGCGCACATCAGTGCTGCGAATACGGCAACAGTGAGAGTGTGCGCCGCGGTCGCACGTACCCCTACCGCCAGTGTCTATGATGTGAGGGTGACGCAATGATAAGTGGCGGAGCGGCGGCACAGCCTTGCCGGCGTTAGCGCCATTCAGGAAACGATTCCGGCGACGATCTGCGGAACTGCGCGATCAAATCCCGCACCTTGGTCCGCCGCTTCATCAGCGTTTCCAAAAGCCTCGCCAGCGCTTCCCGGTCGCCGCAGTACCACTCCGGTGGCAGGGCTTCCGCGCACACCCACAAGGCGCGTTCGTCGAGTCCTTGAATCCGCGACAGCCAGGGCTCAAACCGCCCTATAAGGTGCGTGTCCACCTAGTTACTTCTTGGTTTCTTACCCACAAGAGGGTGATTGACGTTGGAAGTCGTCGCACCCTACGATGCAAGAAAGTTTGTTCCCGAATCGATCCGAGACTGCTGTGGGAAAAATTTCGGTCTGTCGACATATCGAGGTGACCCCGTGAGATCTTCTTGCCGGTGGCTGCGTGTGTGGTTGTCGTGTGCGTTCTGGGTTCTGTTTGCCACTCTGGCGATCCCAGCATTGGCTCAGGAAGGCCGGCGGCCCCAGAGCCTTATGCATGACTGGAGCCATCGTCATGTCCTTTATACCGGCGTAGGAGTGAATCCGCCGACGGCGAACGCTGCCGCGCGTGACCCGCGCGCCCTTTCTGCATTCGTGCGAACCATCACCGCACAGCGGAACGCGGCCAGGGGACTGCGCCGCAAGCAGCGTGAAGGTTTCCAGGTGGACTGGGCGTTCTCCATGGGCACTCCCAACACCAATACGGTGATCGCGCCGGACCAGTATCCGGCCACCTTTGCCGCGAACTTCACCTCTCCGAGTTGCGCCAATGATTATCTCGTCATGCCGGTGAACATTGTGGGCGGGGGCAATGCCAACCTGATCGGCGTGAACCAGCTTTATTCCAACGCCGCGAAAACCGGCTTCTGCAGCACTGTGACTGGTCCCACCGTCCTGTTCGCCTACCAGACGGGTACGGGTGGCGGCGCGAATGCTACATCCATGGTGACTTCACTGGACGGAACCAAGGTCGCGTGGGTGGAGAATTCCAATCCCGCCAAATTCCATGTGCTTGCGTGGAAGAATGAGGGGACGGTGGCCGCACCTATCGATCTAACCGGCAGGGCTGCGCCTTCTGCGCCGGTGGCCGGTTCGGGCACGGTGGCGACCGTCTCCTTGAGCAGCAGCACCAGCGTCACCAACTCTTCGCCATTTGTGGACTACGACAACGACCTCGCCTACGTCGGTGATAACACCGGCCATCTCTACAGGATCAAGAACGTGTTCTGCACGACCGCCGCCTGCATAGCCAGTCCGGCCGCGCCTTCGCTGGACACCGCATGGAGCACGAATCCTGTGACACTCGCAGCCACGGTTTTGACCGCGCCGGTAGCGTCCTTTGTAACCGGCGATATCTATGTGGGTGGAGCGAACGGCAACCTGTACATACGCAACGCCGCAGACGGAAGCGCGGTGACCGGTTCCCCGATCGCCATCGGCGCCGGCGGCGCCAATGGCGGGATTGTTGATCCTCCCATCGTGGACAGCACCGGCGCTGGCGGTAACGAACTGGCTTATGTTTTCACTGGCAACGATACGGGCGTGGCCCGCGGATTGGGTAGCGCCTCCGTGGTTCAGACCTACGTTAAACAAAGCGATGGTGGCCTGATTTCCATCTCCCGCACCGGTAGTTGTTCGGCTGCCGTCACCAGCTGCACCTTCAGCGCAACCGCTACCGGCGACTTGAAGATCGTGTTCGCCTACCGCTCTGGCAGTACGACCGCACCTACCCTGCCAGCGGGATGGACTTCGATAGCTACAGGGAGTGTAGGCTTCTTTGGAACGACGGGAGCGTTTCGCATCGGCTGCAACGTATCTGCCTCCGGCGCGGACACCGCTACCGGCGCGTGGACAAACGCCAGCGGTGTGGTGGGAATCTCGTATGCTGGGACTGCTGTCGATACGACCGCGAACTGCAACACCACCGGCATCGGCGCCACAGCTACCAGCAGCGCCCAGACCAGCACGACCGTTACATATCCCACTATCACTCTGGACGATTCCAGCGGCAGTTCTTGGGTTGCCGGATTCATGGGCGACAGCACGTCATCCAACACCTGCACTCCCACAGGCATGACGAGCGTAACTTCAACCGCCGAGCGCGGCAGCGACACCAATGCCGGGGTTTCCAGTTGGCCAGCAGGCAAAACCTGCTCCGTGACCAGCAGCACGTGGATGAGTTACGTAGCGGAGATTCTCGCGAAAACGCAAACCCGGCAGAACATCGGAGCGGCGAACACTGAGCCTATCCACATGGGTGCGCTCAACGATGCCTATTACACCGGTGCCGGAACCGCCCGTCTGTACGCCTGTAGTGTGTCTGGTGGTGGCGGCAGCATGCATATCTACAGAATTCCTTTTTCCGCCAGCAGGGTTATCGGTGCTCCCACCGACCTCGGCACCCTGGGCGGCGCCGCGCAATCCTGCTCGCCGCTCACCGCGTTCAACAATGGCACCAATGACAGGCTCTTCCTTGACTTGGCCACCACGGGGGTCTTGAACGATTATGTGATCACCAGCGATCTTACGAGTTCGACCTGCCCCAATGGAATCACATGCATTCAGCAATCAACGGCTACCGGCGTGACCACGGACATCAGCGGCATCATCATTGACAACGGCGCAACCGGTACCGCTCAGGCTGCGAACATCTACTTCGGCGCGGCGGATGCCGGCAACATCACCAACGGCAGTTGCTGGACCGGGACTACCGGGGCGACTTCGCTGGCCTTGAGCGGAACCTCAACCAAGACCTCAGGAGCGACATTCGCGACGGGGTCGTTCACTACCGCGGCGAACCATGGGCTTGCGATCGGGGAAATGGTGGCCATTGCCGGCACCACAAACGGGAACGTCAACGGAAACTGCACGGTGGCGACCACGCCCACCACGACCACCTTCACCTGCAGCTATGGCGACAACACAGCCGGGTCGGGCACCGGCGGCAACGTGCAGAAGGGCACCTGCGCCTTCAAGCTGACGCAGAACGCGCTGAATTGATGATGTGAGGATTTCCGGAGGCGTGATACAAATTGAGGAACGGTAGAATCTAGCAGGATCGGACGGATTATGTCTGAAAAATCGATGACGCGGTCACGCGAATCGGCTCCGGGTGCTCGGAAGCCATACCAAAAACCCTCGTATCGCCACGAACGAATTTTCGAAACCATGGCGCTGGCGTGTGGGAAGATCGCTCCCAGCCAGTTGTCGTGCAAGACTAACCGCAAGAATTCATAGCCTGGAGCGTGGTTGTGTCCTCCGCCATCCCCGCCGGGGATCAGCCGTGCAAGTGCAGCCTGGCCTCGGAGACCCTCCGGCGCTTTGGCAGGCTCCGCCTTCAGGTCGCCGGCGCGAGCATGCTGCCATCGCTTTGGCCCGGCGACCTTCTGCTGATCCGCAGCGCCCAATTCGCTGAGGTTTCGCGCGGTAACCTCGTTCTCTTTTTCCGCGACAACCGCTTCTTCGTGCATCGCGTGGTGGACGTCTCAGGCGGTCGCCTGCTGACTCAAGGCGACGGGCTTGCCACTCCCGATCCTCCCGTCGGCAGGGACGAACTGCTGGGCCGCGTGGTGTTCATTTCCCGCGATGGCGTGATGCGCCCGCCTCCTCCCCTGGGTGTAGCCGGCCGCTTACTCGCATTCGGGGTGTGTCGCAGCACGACGTTCTGCAACATCCTGCTGCGGCTGCAACCGATTTGCCGGCGCTTCCTGCGCCCTCCCGCTCTCGCCGCGATGCCTCATCCGGAGGAAGTGTGACCCAATTAACGGCTCCGCCCAGCCATGCGGTACCGGTTGAGGTCGGCGGCATGGCTGTCCTGCTGCGAACCTCCGATCCCGATTTTGCGCGCATGCTTCAGGACCGCTACGTCGGATTCGTCAATTGCTCCGTGCCCCCGGTGTTCGAGTTCGACGTGGATCTGGCCGCGCCCACGGGAGTGGATCCAGATGCCGACGTGCAGGTCCGCTGTGAGCGGGGACAGTGGTCTTTCCGCCGGGGCGATTTTCACGCTGACTGGGACCCGGGCTGCGGGCGTGGCCGCATCCGCCAGTCGGCAAATCCATACTCGGTGGACGCAGTCTTGCGGATCGTCCACACCATTGTCCTGGCCAAGGAGGGCGGATTCCTGCTGCATTCGGCCAGCGCGGTGCGTGGGGGACGCGCCTTCCTGTTCTCCGGTGTCTCCGGCGCGGGCAAGACCACAATCTCCCGCTTGGCGCCGCCGGACGTGACCTTGTTAACCGACGAAGTTTCCTATGTCCGCCGCCAGCGCGAGGGATATCGCGCCTTCGGCACGCCCTTTGCCGGGGAACTGGCGCGCGTGGGCGAAAACGTGTCGGCGCCGATTGCCGCCGTTTATCTGCTGGCCCAGGGGCCGGAGAACCGCATCGACCCTCTTTCGAAGCGGGAAGCGATGCAGTTGCTCCTGCGAAACATCCTGTTCTTTGCGGAGGACCCCGGTCTGGTGCGCCGTGTCTTCGAGGCCGCCAGCGAGTTCGTGGCCACCGTCCCTGTCCGCCGCCTCACCTTTTCCCCCGACCAGCGGGTGTGGGAGCTGATCCGATGACTCCAAAATATATCGCGCATAGCCGCTCCATCGCCGCCCGCCAACTCGGCGACGAGATGGTGATCATGTCCGCCGTCGACTCAACCCTGTTCACCCTCAACCCCGTGGCCACCGCCATCTGGCAGGCGGCCGACGGCAAGACCCCGCTCTCCGAGATCGTAGGCGCCGCCCTGTGCACCGAATTTGACGTAGCAGCCGACGTGGCCTACCGCGATGCCGAAGAACTGGTCGAGCAATTGGCCGGACACGGCATCCTGCTGGTCTCGGAGCAGCCGATTTCCACCGCCGTCCCGCAGGAGAGCCGATGAGCTTGATGGCAGAATTGAACGCCAAGGCGCAGGCGCTGGGCGTGCCCATCAGCGCTCACCTCGACGTCACCTACCGCTGCAACGAGCGCTGCGAGCACTGCTATCTGGAACACGACGATAAGGGCGAGATGACCACCGCCGAGATCTTCGACATCCTCGGCCAGCTCGCCGATGCCGGTGTCTTCTTCCTGGTGGTCAGCGGCGGCGAGCCCCTGCTGCGCCGCGACTGCTTCGACATCCTGGCCTATGCCCGCTCGCTGCTGTTCAACGTCAAGCTCAAGACCAACGCCGTGATGATCCGCGACCAGGAAGCCCAGCGGCTGCGCGCTCTGGGCGTGGAGCAAGTGCAGATCAGTGTCTACTCCCACCGGCCCGAGGTGCATGACGGCATCACCAAGCTGCCGGGCTCGTTGCAGCGCACCGTCAGCGCCATCCGCTTCTTGAAGGCACAAGGGCTGAAAGTGACCGTGGCCAACGTGCTCATGCGGCAGAACATGTTCGACGCTGCGGGCACGCAGGCGCTGGCCGCCGAACTGGGGGCCAGTTACACGCTCGATCCGACGATCACGCCGATGATGGACGGCGACACCTCCATCCTCAGCATGCGGGCTCCGAAGCAAATGTTGCGGGAAGTGTTCCGCGATCCCGCCTTCGTAGGCAACGTGGAGGAGTTCTGCTCCCCCCCGCCCGCGGCCGACGACAGCGTGCTCGAAGGCACGCCCTGCAGCGCCGGACACACCGCCTGCTACATCTCGCCCTACGCGGACGTATATCCCTGCGTGCAGTTCCCGCTGCCCAGCGGCAACTTGCGCCGGCAGAAGTTCATTGACATCTGGAAGAACTCTCCCGAGCTGAACGAGGTGCGCTCCATCACCGCCCGCGACCTGCCCACGTGCTCGTCATGCTCGCACGTCGCCTCCTGCACGCGTTGCCCGGGACTGGCGTTCATGGAGGGCAACATGCGCGGGCCGTCCACCGCCGATTGCGAGAAGTCGTTCGTGCGCACCGGGATTCCCTCGGCCAACATGCTGGCCAAAGCGTCCGCACCGTCGCGCCGGCCGTCTCTGCCGGGCCTCGTCCAGATCCGCCTGGCAACCACCTGACCGACCGGATGGTTGCTGCCCGAATAGCATCAATAAAAGGCGACGGAGCCTTCCAGCTTCGCCTTCCGCACTGCCCAGGAGAAGGACACGATGCTGAGCGGCAGTAGCACGGCGGAAAAGACAGCCAACGCGAGTACGGGGCCGGCCAGTTCCCGGAACCCCGCTCCCCGGAACAAAGCCAGTCGCAGGCCGTTGAGCGAATGGGTGACGGGAATCAGCACAGAAAGTTTCTGCAGCATCCCCGGGAGAACACTGACCGGGAACATGGTTCCGGTGAGGAAAGCTGTCGCTGCATTGAGCAGCCAAAGAACGGCCACTCCTTTCTGCGTGATCACCTGAAAGCTGGCGGCAAATATCCCCAGCGAAAATGCGGTCAGGATTGAAAGCACCAGGACCAGCAGCGCTCCGGCGAGGTTGGGGTGTCCGAGCGGGACGTGGAACAGGATCATTCCCGCGCCCACAAACACGAGTGTGCTCACCAGATACGCGCCGTAGGTGGAAAGCACAGTCAAGACGACGATGTGATGGGGCGGGGTGGCCGTGGTCATCAGGACTTCCATCGTGCCGCTGACCTGCGCCTCACGGACCGCGTGCACGAACGCGCTTATACCTGTCGCCAGGAAGGTCGCATAGCTGGCGCCGATCAGGAGAAACGGGAAGTAGGCGATGCCGTCGGGATGAAACTGTGGCCCAACCGCCCTCGCCAGATAGTAAAGGGCGACGATCTCGATCAGCATGCCCGCGCCGTGGAGCATGAAGCCCGTGCGGTAGCGCAGGGCGGTCAGCAGGTCGCGCCGCGCGATGGAGAAAAGCTTATCCGCCAACTGCAACATCGGAGACATCCTCGAGGTCGGTGGTGAAACTCTCGCGGGATTCCACGGCACGAAAATAGAAAGCACGCAGATCCTCGACGGTGCGTTCGGGTTGCAGGCGCTCATGCCGCAGCAGGGTGCCGCGGTGGAGCACGGCGATGCGATCGCCGACCGCTAAGGCCTCGTTGAAATTGTGTGACGCCAGCAGGATCGTCCGGCCTTCGCGCGCGGTGGCGCGAAGCCACTCCCACAGCTCATGGGCAGCGCCGGGGTCGAGGCTGCGCGTGGGTTCATCCAGCAACAGCACGGCGGGATCCTTGAGCAGAGCGCGGGAGATCCCCAGCCGTTGATGCATTCCGCTGGAGAACTTCATCACCAGGGTGTCGGCGGCTTCTCCCAGGCCGGTACGGTCGAGCGCCCCGACCACCCTCCGGGCGCGGAGAGGCCGGGGAACATTCTCCAGGCTGGCAAAGAATTCCAGGTTCTCGCGGGCCGTCAGGCGAGGATAGAACGAGCGCTCTGTGGCCACGGCGAAACCCACGCTGGCCCGGGCGCGCTCCGGTTCTTTACGCGTATTGGCGCCTTGCACCCATACTGCACCCTGGTCGGGCAGCAGCATGGTGGAAATCAATTTGAGGAAAGTGGTCTTGCCGCTGCCGTTAGGACCGAGCAAAACCAGGACCTCGCCGGCTCTGGCGCTGATCGAAACCGCGTTCAGCGCTACCGTCTCGCCTCCGCGTTCTCGTCCGATCCAGTTGAACAGTGAGGGGCGGTGCCGGAACACCTTCGTCACGGAATGGAAGGCTACGGCGTGCAAATCAGGACCGTTGTAAGGGGGGTTCGGCTCATCGCCCGATGCATTACCGCCATAATACTACAACCTTGCTCTTGATAAACCGGGACGCAGTATTACTCACCAGTGATAGCGCCTTTCCCCGCAATCGCCGCGTTCGTGACTTGGCAACAGCCTAACCTAGAGTCCCTTCTCCCGCAGGAACTCTGCGACCACCTGGGTCGCATCGCGATGCTCGCTGTCCACGGCATAGTTCATCCGCCGCATGTCTTCTTCTGTGATCTTCCCCGCCAGGGCCGCGAGCGCCGTCCGCACTTCAGGATGCTCTCGTAAGGCCTGCTCGCGGATGATCGGCACGGCGTCGTACGGCGGGAAATAATGACGGTCGTCCTCCAGGACCACAAACCCCAATGCGCTGATGAGGCCATCGGTCGCCGAGCCGGCAACGATGTCCACCTCTTTCTCCTTCAGCGCGCGGTAAAGCAGCCCCAGGTCCATGATGCGCGGCGGCGCGGCGAAGCGCAGGCCGTAGGTGCGGGCCAGACCCTCGTATCCATCGGGCCGCTCCATGAACTCGTAGCCGAAGCCCGCGCGCCACTGCGGCGCGTATTTCGCGGCTTGGGAAATGGTGTGGAGATTCAACCGCCGCGCGTCCTCTCCGCGTATCACGATGGCGAAGGTGTTGTCGAACCCGAGCGGCTCGCCCACCACCAACCCGAACTGCCGCGCGTACCCTTGCTTAACGCGCTGGTGGACCTCCTTATGATTGCTGGAAGGCTTCTCTTTGAGGATCGCGGTCAACGCCGTCCCCGTGTACTCCACATACATGTCGATGCGGCTGGCGAGCAGCGCCTGGTGGCAGATGTACGTGCCTGCGAGGTAGAAGCGGCGCTCGACGGGAAGCCCGGTCTTGTGCTCCAGTTGCTGCGCCAGCAGTTCGCCGAGGATGAGCTGTTCCGTGAAATTCTTGGACCCGATCACGATGCGGCTTCGCCGCGATCCGCACGAGGCGGTGAGCAGCGCCAAGCCGCAACAGAGAAGGACGGCGAATCGTCTCATGCGCGTGGCGGACGCAGGCGCGCCTCCAGCCACCCAAGCCCCAGATCCGCCGCCAGAGCCAGCATCGCCGCCGGGATCGCCCCTGCCAGGATGAGCGAATCGTTGACCATCGCCAATCCGCGGAAAATAAATTCTCCCAGCCCCCCGGCGCCGATCGCCGCCGCGATGGTTGCGATGCCGATGCAAAGAACAGTGGCGGTGCGGATGCCGGCGAGGATCACACTCATCGACAACGGCAGCTCTACCTGCCACAGCATCTGCCGGCTGGTCAGACCCATGCCGCGCGCCGCTTCGCGCACGCCCGGATCGACTCCGGTAATGCCCACATACGTGTTGCGGATGATTGGCAGCAGCGCATACAGGGCCAGCGCGGTGATGGCGATGCGGTCGGCGCGGGCGCCCAGCCAGGGCGCGGGCAGCAGGAACCCGAACAGCGCCAGGCTGGGAATGGTCTCGATGATGTTGGCGCCGCCGATCACCGGCTCGCGCAGCCTGGGTTTGCGCGTCAGCAGGATGCCCGCCGGCACTCCTATCAGCACTGCGATCCCCATGGAGGCAGCCACCAGCCAAACGTGTTCCAGCGTGAGAGTGGCGATTTCGACTCGATGAATCCTAAGGAATTCCACCATGGCGAGCATCTCCAGGGAATTGCAGGTTCCCGCTCCAGGCCGTGCGGTAAGCCGCAACGGTTGCATCGGAGCTCTCGAGAAATTCCGACCGCGAATAGATACCCAGCAGCTTCCCGTCCTCGAGCAGCGCGATTCGGTTGGCGAGCAGCAGGGCTTCACCCACGTCGTGCGTCACCAGCACGGTGGTCTTTCGCACCCGCTTCTGGACTTCCAGGAACTGTCGCTGGACTTCCGCGCGGCTCAGCGGGTCCAGCGCTCCGAACGGCTCATCCATCAACAGGATCTCGGGATCGCCAGCCAGGGCGCGCGCCACTCCCACCCGCTGCCGCTGTCCGCCCGAGAGTTGGTGCGGATAGCGCCGCCGGAACTCCTGGGGATCCAGATCAACCAGCCGCAGCATGCTGTCCACACACTCCCGGATCTCCGCCTCCGGTCTTCCCAGCAGCCTCGGCACCAGCCCGACGTTCCTTTCCACCGTGTAGTGGGGGAAGAGGCCGGTCTCCTGGATCACGTACCCGATATGCCGCCGCAGCGTGATCACGTCCCACTCGCGCGTCAGGCGCCCGTCGACCAGTACCGCCCCTTCACTTTCCTCCAACAGCCGGTTTATCAGCTTCAGCGCGGTGGTCTTCCCCGAGCCGCTGCGCCCGAGCAGAACCAGCGTCTCGCCGCGCCGGACTTCCAGATCCAGCGGCCCCAGCAGCACGCGGCCCTGTGCGCGATAAGTCACTCCGCGAAACGCGATTGCCGGTTCGCCCATGGATGGTCCGAAGCGGCGGAATCATACAATAGGGGGGCGCAAACGGAAGTGTGGCTCGCTGGGGTGACGGCACCGTGCGGGGCGAACCCAGGGAGACGGAAGTTCGCCCCGCAATGCGGCTACGCGCTTCCGGCGTAGACACGCACTCTATCGCTTGCGCTGCATCAGACGCGTAAAGAGTTGTCAAACACGGGTAAAGATTTGTAATCGGTCCTGTTGGCGCGGTCGGACGGTGTAAGCATCATCATCTTGCCGCTGGCTGCACAAGGCGTCGTTTTCATGCACCGTGTCTTGCCGCACACATCGTCCTCTCGCTGACACATTTTCCCGCCCTGCTGTTTCATGTAACTCCTGTCCGTTCAGCCACATGCGTTCCGGCCAGGGCCTTGCTCCTTGTTCGGTTGCAAGGCAGCGGAGGCGACGATGGAACGCGGAGCGCAGAGCAGACGGGCGACGCAAGCTGGGTTCGGCAGGGTGTACTCGCTGGCTGCCATGCTGCTGGTGGCCATCGCCCAAGCGCCCGCGCAGGACAAATCGGCAGCCAGCGCGGCCGCCACCCGCAACCGCCGCATCATCGTCAGCATTCCTGACCGCAAGCTCGTGCTGGTCGAGGAGGGGCGAGTACTCCGCGTGTATACGGTTGCGGTCGGTGCGCGCGTCAGCCCCAGCCCGACCGGCGAATTCAAGGTGGTCCGCCGCTTGACGAATCCCACCTACTACCACCCAGGCGTGGTGATTCCTCCCGGCAAAGACAATCCCCTGGGCACGCGCTGGATCGGACTGGACCGCCCCGGTTACGGCATTCACGGCACCAACCAGCCGCGGTCGATCGGCAAAGCCGCTTCCCACGGCTGCATCCGCATGGCGAAAGCCGACCTGGAGCAGCTCTTCGATGAGGTTCAGGTGGGAGACGTGGTCGAGATCCGCGCGCACGCCGATGCCGAAACTGCCTCGATCTTCGGCTCCGGCCACACCGCAACCACCACCGCGCAAATCGCAGTGATCGCTGCCATCGGCGGACAGATGTAACCGGATTAGGAGAAAGCCATGGAAAACCTGCTGGTAACCACTGAAGTGATCGCGGTGACGCTGCTGACCTTCATTCTCGCGCTGGTGATCGAGCCGCTGCTGGTCATGGCAGTTCTCGGCCTGGCGAGGAAGGCTGCGCAACGCCGGCCGCTGCAGCCCGCGCCTGAGCCGCAAATTCGCTGAACTGCGGCTGCTGGCCACAAGCCCCAAGAGTTCGTCCCAGGATTGAAGTTCGGCTGAGAAAACCTGGGCTGAGGAGGAGAGAGAACATGCTGGTCATCAAGTATCTGCTGATGGTAGGGGCGGTCGCGATGATGGTGGTCGCGGCAGCCATCATTCTCTATGACGTTTACCTGCTGGTCGAATACCGGCGTCGGCTGGCGCTCAATCCCGATCTGCCGCTTCCCCTGCCGCGTCCCTTGCGCTGGAAGGACGCGCTGCGGCTGGCGGCGCTGTCGCTGCTGCCGCTGTTGCTGGGCTTGAGCATTGCGGTGGTGCCCAGCGGCATGGCCGGCATCCGGGTCAGCGAGTTCTCCGGCACGCGCCCCGGAGTGCTTTATCCCGGCTCGCATTTGGTCATACCGCTGGTGGATTCGGTGGCGATCTATGATGTCCGCGACAAGGTCTACAACACCATCGCCGGTGAGCCGATGAAAAAAGACAAAGGTGGCGAGGCCAGCCCGCCCGAAGTCCTGAAGGTCCAGGCCAAGGAAGGACTGCCGATCGGGCTGGCCATCAGCGTCCGCTACCACCTCGACGCCGCGCGACTTGTGTACATCCACAACACGCTGCCCGGCGCCGCCGATAGCGAGGTGGTGCAACCGGTCATCGGCAGCACCTTCCGCGGCATCGCTCCCAACTACAATGTGCGCGAGGTCTTCGCCACCAAGCGCGAAGAAATCCGCAAGCGCGCCTCCGACGAGATCACGCACAAGCTGGGCGCCGACGGCATCGTGGTGAAGGAAGTCATGCTGAAGGAAGTGCAGCTTCCGCCGGAGTACGCCAAAGGTCTCGAAGGTCTCCTGTTGAAGGAACAGGAGAACGACCAGATGGGCGTGCAGGCGGAGATCAAGCAGAAAGAAGTGCGCGTCGCCGAGTATGAGGCCGAAGCCGACAAGGTCCGCGAAGAGAAAAAGGCTGAGGCCGACGCGAGAGTGCGCGTGCTCCAGGCCAAGGCCGAGGCCGACGCCATGCAGTACACCTTGCCGCTGAAGGAGAAGCAGATCCAGCAGACGCGCCTGGAGTCGGAGGCGCGCAAGGAAGCTACCGTCAAGAACGCCGAGGCGGCTGCGCAAGCCAAAGTGATCGACAGCAAGGCGGAGCTGGAGCGGCGCAACCTGCTGGCCGATGCCGAGGCCAACCGCATTCGCGTGACGGCGAAGGCTGATCTGGAACGCATGCAAGGCGAGGCCGCCATGCTCAAGCAGTCGCCGTTGTTGATCAACAAGATCATCGCCGAGCGGCTCTCCGACAAGCTGCAGATCATGATGGTGCCGGCGGACGGCAAGTACTTCTTCGCCAGCGACGTGCTGCGCGGGCAGATGCCGCAGATCATGCGGCAGCAGGACGACACTGACGATCCACCGCGCCCGGTGCAATCACGATAAGCCGTCGTTTCGCCGCGCGCACAACCGCGGATGGCGTTCGACCACTCCCAGCGGGGTCCCCGGCGCGCCCGCTTTTGGCGCGCTGGGGTGTGAGCGGACGCCATCCGCGGCCGGCGGTCCAGCGGGGCACGAGCCATGCGAGCAGAATGCTATAATCCGGCTTTCCCGAGAGATCTGCGCTTTCGGATGCCCTCCCGCAGCCAACGTGTGCTCTTCCTTCTTCCTCTGGCAATCCTTGTTGCATTGATCTTGACCACTCCCGCCTCTGCCCAGGAGTGGGACGTGCCCGCGCGCGAACTGGCCGAAAAGATCATCGCTCGTGCACAGTCGCGAACGGGGCTGTCGCTCACGGTGAAGAACATTTCCTCACTGCCGCAATCGCGCGTCGCGGAAGTGCAGCGCGCGTTGGAATCGGAGCTGCGTCGCCGGGGCGTGAGCCTCGCCGCACCCGACCAGGCGATGGAGCAAGCTCGCGTGACGCTCTCGGAAAACACCTCCGGCTACTTGTGGGTCGCGGAGATCGGCCACGACGATTCCTGGGACGTCGTGATGGTGCAGATGCCCTTGCTGGCGCCGGCCGAGCGAGCGCCGGCCGCACTCGTTCTCCGGCGGACACCGCTGTGGTCTCAACCCGAGCCGATGCTCAACGTCGTCTCCACCGGAGATGGCGGCCTGCTGGTGCTCGGGCGCGATTCGGTCTCGCTTTACCGAGTGCAAGAGAGGAAATGGCAGCTCGCGGGCGCCGCGCCGTTGACCCATTCGCGGCCGTGGCCGCGGGACCTGCGAGGCCGGCTGGTGGTCCAGGCAGACGGAAGCTTCCGCGCCTATCTTCCGGGCGTGCAGTGTCTGGGCACGATGCAGCCGCAGCTCAACCTCGCGTGCCGGGAAAGCGACGATCCCTGGCCGCTCTCGCCGGAGGTCAACGCCTTCTTCAGCAGCCGTCGCAACTTTTTCACCGGTGCGGTGAAGCTGGCGCGCAGCAGCGAGGCTGGCGATCTCGGTCCGTTTTATTCGGCGGCCATGTTCCCGCAAGGCGAGCGCGGATTCTGGATCGTCGCTTTCACCAGTGGAGGCGCCAAGCTCATCAACGCTCAGGGCCAGGTGATGACCGCATTCAATGGCTGGGGCAGCGATCTGGCCGGTATCGCGAGCGATTGCGGAAGCGGCTGGCAGGTGCTGGCGCCTCGCGCCGCCGACAGCGCACTGCCGGATGTGCTCTCAGCCTATGAGATCGTCAACCGCGACGCGGTCGAGGCAGGTTCGCCGCTGGAGTTCGCCGGACCGATCACCGCCATGTGGTCTGCCACCGACGGCCGCAGCGCGACCGTCGTCTCACGCAACCTGAGGACGGGGAACTATGAGGCGTTCAGCGTATCTGCTGTTTGCGGCCGCTAGCCTGCTGCTGGCGCTGTGTCCGGCGGTGGCGGCAACCCGTCCGCGCTATGGCGGGACGCTCCGCGCGGAACTGAGCGCTTCCCCGACTTCGCTCGATCCCGCTCAGCAATCCGCTTTTGCCACCAGCACGCAGGAACAACTCGCAACTCTGATGTTCGATCGTCTGGTCGAACTCGATCAGCAGGGAACGCCGCGGCCAGGCCTGGCCACCTCCTGGCAGCACGATTCTGATTCCCGCCGCTGGTTGTTTCACCTGCAATCGGGCGTCCTGCTGCACAACGGATCGCCGCTGCGTCCGCACCTGGTTGTCATGTCGCTCTCCGCCTCCAATCCAAACTGGCGGGTGCGCCTGCAAGGCGACGACGTGGTGGTCGAAAGCGGCAATCCCATCCCCAACCTGCTCGCCGAACTGGCGTGCGCGCGCAATTCCATCGTCGTGCACACCGAAGCCGGCGCAGTTGTCGGCACCGGACCGTTTCGCGTGAGCACGTGGGAACCCGGCAAGCGGCTGGTGCTGACTGCGAACGACGATTTCTGGGGCGGGCGTCCATTCCTCGACGCTGTCGAGATCATGTTCGGCCGCTCGCAACGTGACCAGGCGCTCGACCTGCAACTCGGCCGCACCGACGTGGTCGAGGTTCCGCCGGACCAGGTGCGGCGCGCGCAGCAGGAAGGCCAGCGCGTCGCGGTCTCCGCGGCGGCGGAACTGATCGCGCTGGCATTCTCCGACAAGCCTTCAGTGAAAGAGCCCGCGCTGCGCGAGGCCATCAGCTTGTCCATCGACCGCGCCGCGATCCAGGGCACGCTGCTGCAAAAGCAGGGCGAGGCTGCGGCCGGCCTGCTGCCACAATGGGTGAGCGGTTATTCGTTCCTCTTTCCCGTGACTGGAGGACTGGAACGCGCCCGGCAACTGCGGCGCGATCTCGGCTCTACGCCGTCGCTGACCCTGGTGTACGACTGGAACGATCCGCTGGCGCGCGCGATCGCCGAGCGTGTGTCGGTCAACGCCCGGGACATTGGCATCGCGATCCAGCCCTATGGCGAGAACCTTGCCGCGCGTGGCGCCAACGCGGACCTGCGGGTGGTGCGCATCCCACTGGCCGCGAGCGATGCGGCTGCGGCGCTGAGTGCGCTCTCCGCCGCGGCCGGGCGACAGAGCGCGATGCAAACCAATTCTCCGGAAGATCTGTATGCCACTGACGGCGCGCTGCGCAGCGATTTCCGCTTGGTCCCGATCGCGTATGTGCCACAAGCGTGGGCGCTGCCGGCGCGCGTGAGGAACTGGGTCACGCCGCGCGAAGGCGGATGGCGTGTGGCAGACGTGTGGCTCGAAGGGGACAAGCCGTGAGCTACCGCGCGAAGCTGCTGGCGCTGTTCACTTCGACCGTGGTGCTGGTGACCGCGTTGGTCGCCGGCCTGGCCTCGACCAGCATGCGCCAGTCGTTCGAGCGCCTGGAGGAGCAGCGGACGGCAGAGTTGCTCTCCCAGTTCCGCCGCGAATTCGCCCGGCGCGGCGACGAGGTCACGCGACGCGTCGCGGCCATCGCGGCGCGTGACGCCAGCATACGGATGGCCGCCGACCTGGGACGGTCCTCGGCCGACTACGCGCCCTACGTCAACGAAGCCGGCTCGCTGGCGACGGCGCACCAGCTCGACTTCCTCGAAGTCATCGCGCATGACGGCGCCATCGTTTCCTCGGCGCAGTGGCCGGCGCGTTTCGGCTACAAAGAAGAGTGGATCACCGCGCCCGTGGGTTGGAATGCGCAGAGCGCATTCCTGAAACGCGAGGACTTGCCCGACGGAACCGCACTGGCCCTGGTTGCGGTCCGCGAGGTCCGGGCCGGCGATTCGGTCCTGTACCTTGCCGGCGGCGAGCGCTTGGACCGCAGCTTTCTGGCCACGCTGTCTCTGCCCTCGGGCATGCGGGCCATGCTCTATCTGAACACTGAGCCTGCGTTCTCGCCTCAAGCACTCACCGACGCTTCCGGGCCGGTGGCGCACGTGGAGAAACTCGCACCTGTGGTGCAGCAGATCCAGCAGCAAGGCGAGCAGAGCTCGCAGGTGGTGTGGTGGTCGGCTGACCCGGCGAGCGCCGAGGCCGTCCATGGCATTCCCCTGAGGGGACGCGAGGGCGAACTGCTGGGCGTGCTGCTGCTGGGCAGCTCGCGCCGCGACGTCGTCGAGATGGAGAAGCACATCCGCATGGTGGCGCTCGTGGTAGGCGCGGCCGGCGTGCTGCTCGGGCTTCTGCTCAGCGGATGGGCGGCAACGCGGGCCACGCGTCCGGTCGAGCAGCTCGCTGATGCCGCCCGCGAGGTCGCGGCTGGAAACTGGTGGGCTCAGGTCCCAATCACCTCCAACGACGAGTTCGGAGAACTGGCTGCGGCCTTCAACCTGATGACGCGCGAGTTGAGCGACCAGCGCGACCGCCTGGTGCAGGCGGAACGCGTGGCGGCCTGGCGCGAACTGGCGCGCAGGCTGGCCCACGAGCTGAAGAATCCGTTGTTTCCGTTGCAGATCACAGTGGAGAACCTGCTGCGCGCCAAGGATCAGAATCCGGCGCAGTTCGAAGAAGTGTTCCGCGAGAGCGCCTCCACGCTGCTGGCGGAGATCGCCAACCTGCGCGCCATCGTCCAGCGCTTCAGTGACTTCGCCCGGATGCCCGCACCCGAGCTGCAGCCAGTGCGGCTGAACGAAGTGGCCGAGCACGTTCTCAAGCTGCTCGAGCCGCAGTTCACGGCCGTCGGCCGCGCGCCGATCACGGCGAAGGTCGAGCTCGATCCGGAGCTGCCTGTGATCCAGGCCGATCCCGAGCTGATCAACCGCGCGCTGCAGAACCTGGTGCTGAACGCCATCGACGCCATGCCGTCCGGAGGCAGCCTGGCGCTCCGCACCAGCCATCGCGACGGCGTGGTGACGCTTGCGGTGAGCGATACCGGCACAGGACTCACGCGCGAAGAATGCGAGCGCCTGTTCACGCCCTACTACACCACCAAGCAGCACGGCACGGGGCTGGGACTGGCGATCGTGCAGTCGGTGGTGAGCGATCATCACGGCAAGATCACGGTGGAGAGCGAACCGGGCCGCGGCTCGACCTTTCGCATTGAACTGCCGGCCGAGATGCCACACACTGGAGCGCGAGGGACCAATGTCTAGCCAACCGCAGCCGGCGCCGCAGAAGGCGCGCCTGTTGATCATCGACGACGACGCCAACACGCTGGCCTCGCTCTCTCGCGCCTTCCGTCTCGCCGGTCACGAAGCGGTGGTGTGCGACAGCGCCGTACGCGCGCTCGAGCTCATCAAGTCCCAAAGCTTCGACCTCATCCTCTCCGACGTAGTCATGCCCGGCAAGGACGGGCTTTCGTTCCTCGAGGACTATCACACGCTCGGCCTGAGCACGCCGGTGGTGATGATGTCCGGGCAGGCGCATATCGAGATGGCGGTGCGCGCCACGCGGCTCGGGGCAGTCGATTTCCTGGAGAAGCCGCTCTCCACCGACAAGCTGCTGCTCACCGTCGAGAACGCGCTCAAGCTGAAACGCCTGGAGCAGGAGAACCGCGAGCTGCGCCAGCGCGTCGGCAAGCAGGACATCGTGTGGTCCGGCGACGCCATGCGCAAAGTGATGGCGCAGGTGGAGCGCGTGGCCGCCAGCGAGACGCGCGTCTGCATTCTGGGGGAGACCGGCACCGGCAAGGAACTGGTGGCGCGCACGCTGCACGAGCGCAGTCCGCGCCGTAACGGGCCATTCGTCACCCTGAACTGCGCGGCCGTTCCCGCGGAACTGGTCGAGTCGGAGCTGTTCGGCCACGAAAAGGGCGCGTTCACCGGCGCCGCTGCGCGGCACGCCGGCAAGTTCGAGCAGGCGCAGCGCGGCACGCTCTTCCTCGACGAGATCGGCGACATGCCGCTCGCCATGCAGGCCAAGCTGTTGCGCGTGCTCGAGGAGAACGAGATCGAGCGCGTGGGCGGCGATCGGCCGATCGCGGTGGATGTGCGCGTCATCGTGGCCACGCATCGCCGGCTCGAAGCGCTGGTGCAGGAAGGCAAATTCCGCCAGGACCTGTATCACCGCATCTACGTCTATCCGCTTGCCCTGCCGGCGCTGCGCGAGCGCCGCGAGGACATCCCGGCGCTGGTCGAGCATTTCGCCCGCCAGATCACCGAGCAGAACGGATGGAAACCAATCAGCGTGAGCGCCGATGCCATCGAACTTCTCCAGGCGTATTCGTGGCCGGGAAATGTGCGCGAACTGCGGAACGTGGTCGAGCGCCTGCTGCTGTTCGCTACCGGCAACCAGGTGGATGCGGCAGTCCTGCGCGCTGCCGTGCCGGACCTGGTCTGGGCGGCGCCGCCGCAATCGCCCTCGGTCTCAGGCCCGCTCGCCCAGCGTGTCGAAGGCTTCGAACGCGGCGCAATCCTCGCCGAACTCAAGGCCCAGCAGTATCACATTACCCGCGCGGCGGAAGCGCTGGGACTCGAGCGCAGCCATCTCTACAAGAAATGCCAGCAGCTCGGCATCGACTTGCAGTCGCTGCGCAAGCAAGGGTGACCGCGCAGGACTAAGGATCGCGAAGAAAAAAGATGAGGTCCTTCGCTTCGCTCAGGATTTCGCCCTTCGACGTTGCTCAGCGCAAACTCTGCGGGCTCCCGCTTCCTTCGCTGCGCTCAGGGTCGCTCACGCCCGCAAAGCGGCTCAAACTGGAGGCGCGGGTGGGAATCGAACCCACGTATAAAGGTTTGCAGACCCTTTATTAACGCCCCTAACCACAGCGCATTCAACGCGAACCTTCCCCGGCCTTCTGTTTTGTCCGCCCTTTGTCCGCTGGAGCCACTACGGAGCACGTGCGAAGACCAACCCCCGGGTGCTGTGGGCGGAGCGACGTGCAACGAATTGATCGTGGTGCAACGGCTGGTGCTGGAGGCGATCTTCAGCCCCGCCAGCGCCGGGTCTATGTACCAGGCTGGATTAAGAATTGGTAGAAATCGGGATTGGATCAGTGAGCTAGCGGCCCAAGCCGTTGAAAAAGAAATGGTAGGCACGTGGGGACTCGAACCCCAGACCTCTACCGTGTCAAGGCCCATCTATTCAGTCCCTCCAACAACTTACACCACCGCGGGGAACCGCCTAAATCCGCGTAGACACGTGTAAGACAGCAGTTGCCGGTTACGACCGCTCAGAATGGCTGTCGCCCGGAGGCGAACTGAACGAAAGCGAATTCCTGGAGCATGTTGATGTTGCTTGGGGTGAGATGTGGTGCAACGCTGCAAACGTAATGGCAGAGGCGATCAACGTCTACAATGTCTATAGGCAACTAGAGGCGGTTCGTGAAACAGTGAACAGTTGAGTTTCAGCGGGCTGCGGCGCGCGCGCGGTGCTCGTAGTAGATTGCCAGCTGCTCGTAGGCCTCGACGCCTTCTCGCGAATTCCCCAGCGTGTTTTCCCACAGTTCGCGCGCCAGCCCGAAGTCCCCGTCGCGCTTTGCCAGTCGTGCCAGCGACCTCCGAGCTGCGCGATCGGTTTCCGCGGGCAGCACAGAGGCAATCGACTGTTCGTACAGTTTCCGCGTGCGCTTCACCTCACCACGCCGCTCGCACATGCGTGAAACACCATAGAGCTCAAGCGCATCTTGGCCATGCGTCTCCGGATCGGTGAGGAGTGAAAGAACGCGGCTTGACAGTCCCGCCAGACCCTGCAGATCCATCTGGTTGTGATGGAAGACTGGAACCAGTGGCTCGGGCGGTCCGCCGCACACAAAATCGAGATAAATTCGTGGGATCATCTCGGACATGACATCCGCGCTGCGATTCCACCCGAGAACGTGACGTTCGAGTTCCGGCAACCTCACGGAGCCAAGCCGCAGGTGCCAGAGATTCCGCGCTGGATGAAGGAAGTCCAGATGCGCTCGTGGTGCAGGCGGAGGAATCGTCCGCATCATGCGATAGCGCGTTTCGAGCAGTGGCCAGTCGAATGATTTGCCGTTGAATGTAACGAGCACCCGCCGCTCTGCCAGCCGCTCCGCCAACACTGCCAGCAGCGAACACTCTTCGCTGTACTCGCGCATGAACAACTGCTCGACCTCGAGCCCGCCCCCCTCCCACCAGGCGATGCCGACTAGGAGCGCATACGTGCCAGTCCCGCCGGCAAGCCCTGTTGTTTCCGTATCGAGAAAAAGCCACTGCTGGGGATCAGCGATATCTTCTGGCGCGTCGGGTGAGAGCAGCCGCAGCGCGGCGGCGTCTGGAGATCGGCAGGGGCGTACTTTGCGCGGCAGAACGTCTGGCTAAGAACATTTGCTCTTAGGCCCGCATACAAAACCGGCGAGGGGTTAGGGGAGGGCGGTTCCCGTTCGGCCAGTTTCCGGTTAGCCGACAATCCGTCCAGAACAGGACCGTGAGATGGATAAAGTCAAGGCAATGCCCTCCCCGCCCCCCAAAAAAGCGCACTGGCGCTACCGGGATCTTGTGCAGAATGGCGTCGAAGATGGCCCCGAAGCGTCGCCCTTGAACGGTAAGGTCCCAGTAGCCATCTCGTAGAGCACTATGCCAAAGGAGAACAGATCACTGCGGGCATCGAGCTCTTTCCCCCGCACCTGCTCCGGAGACATGTAGGCCACCGTGCCCAGCGTGCTGCCGGGACTGGTCAGATGCTCCTCGCTCATGGCCGTCGCCGCTGTGGCGTCCGCCGCCACTGCTTCTGCTCGGCGAGCCACCACCTTTGCGAGTCCAAAATCGAGCACCTTCACCTGCCCGCGCTTGGTGATGAAGATGTTTGCGGGCTTGATGTCGCGGTGGACTATTCCCTGGCTGTGCGCCGCATCCAGGGCGTCGGCGATCTGAATGGCGAGGTCGAGCTGAGTCTCGGTGTCCAGTGGACGGCCCGTGATGCGGTGCTTCAGCGTCATCCCGTCCAGAAACTCCATGGCGATGAACGCCTGCCCGTCCTGCTCGCCGATGTCGTGGATGGTGCAGATGTTGGGGTGACTGAGAGCAGACGCCGCACGCGCCTCGCGGCGAAACCGTTCCAAAGCCTGCGGGTCGTGCGCCACCTCAACGGGCAGGAACTTCAAAGCCACGAAGCGGCCGAGGCGAGTGTCTTCGGCCTTGTACACCACACCCATCCCGCCGCCGCCCAGCTTCTCGACGATGCGGTAATGCGAAATGGTCTGGCCGATCATGCGAGGGGGGAACGAAGAAGAAGAGGGCTAATCGTAGGCGGCTGTGGATCGCAAGTCAACACGCGCCAAGCCTCAGGTGCGGCGATCCGCCGCCGATTACTGTTGAGAAATCGCCATTTCACAAGTGACCGGATTACTTGTGTAAAACCCTGTTTTCGACAGCTACCAAAAACCCGGACGAAACCGTACTCGCCAACTGACGGACTTTCAACGTCGGCCCGATGCTTAGCTGTCCGGGTTCGGTACTCGGGTCGCTTGTGTGAAGGGCCCCCTTGAAAAGAGCTGCAAATCGCTAAAAAATCGGCAAGTACAGTGAGGCTCTACTCATGCTTCGTTGTGACTGCAACGAGAGCAGGACTCCGAGTTGTGCCGCGGAGTTGCCGGCGTTTGTCGCCGAAATTCGGCGGCTCTTTGCACCCGGGGAAATCAGCGAGTATCTTGTCACTACCATGTCCAACCAGAGTACCAACGTCGTAGTCATCGGAGCCGGGATTGCCGGGCTGGCTTGCGCCCAGGCG
This sequence comes from uncultured Acidobacteriota bacterium, assembly GCA_963704285.1. Taxonomy (GTDB): domain Bacteria; phylum Acidobacteriota; class Terriglobia; order Terriglobales; family Acidobacteriaceae; genus JAHFUA01. The sequence continues at coordinate 1,523,561 of OY969886.1, forward strand.
CTCTGCGACCGGGGTCTGCGGGTCGCGGTGCTGGAAGCGCGCGACCGTATCGGCGGCCGCATCTTCACCCGTCATCCCGGCGCGACGGAAACGCCGGTTGAGCTGGGCGCGGAATTCATCCACGGCCGCCCCCCCGAAGCCTGGGAGATCATCGAGCGCGCGGGCCTGCGCACTCACGAGCTTACCGGCGGGCGCTGGAGGCTGGAGCAGGGCAGGTTGGCGCTCGCCAACCCATCCTGGGAGGAGATCGACAGCATCTTCCAGCGCATGGATCCGGCGGCGCCCGACCAGTCGTTTGAGGAGTTCCTGGAACACAGTTACCGCGACCTTCCAGAGGAGGCCAGGGCCTCGGCCACCTCCTACGTCGAGGGCTTTCACGCCTCGCACGCCGGCCGCATCAGCGTCCATTCCCTGATCCGGGGACAGCACGCCGACAAAGAGATCGAAGGCCATCGTGGCTTCTGCCTCCTCGACGGGATGGACGCCCTGGTCCAGTCGCTGCTTGCCGCCATCAAGCCGGAGCTTCTCAGCTTGCGCCTGAACACGGTGGTCACCAAGATTTCCTGGGGCAAGGGCGCGGTGGAGGTGGCGACGCAGTCTCCCGCCGGAGACCGGCTGCAGGTCTTGGGAACGCGGGCTGCGGTTGTCACCCTGCCCCTGGGCGTGCTGCAGGCGCCACCGGGAAGCCCGGGCGCAGTCCGCTTCCTGCCGGAGCTGGCGCAAAAATATGGCGCGTTGAAGAAGCTGGAGATGGGCGCAGCGATCCGGCTGGTGCTGGGGTTTCGCCGCGCCTTCTGGAGGGATGAAAAGCTGGTCAAGACGCCACACAGCCGGGCCCTCGCCGACATGAGCTTCCTGTTTGCCCGCGGAGAGTGGTTTCCCGCCTGGTGGGCCTCGGTCTCCGCCGGGAAGGGCACGCTGACGGGCTGGGCCGCCGGGGCTCGCGCCGAGAAGCTCTCCGGTCGCGGGGAAGCATTCATCGTGGAGCGTGCCCTGGAAGTGCTGAGCCGTATCTTCGGAGTCCCCGGGGCAACGTTGCAGGGCCTGCTTGAAGACTCCTACGTGCACGACTGGCAAACCGATCCCTACTCGCGTGGCGCATACAGCTACGTCCTGGTGGGCGGCGAGAACGCTGCCCATACCCTGGCTGCTCCCGTGGAAGGCACCCTGTTCTTTGCGGGAGAGGCCACGGATTTCTCCGGACACAACGGCACCATCCACGGCGCCCTGGCCAGCGGCCGGCGCGCCGCCGGCGAAGTTCTCGCCAGCACTTGACCGCCATTGTCCCGCTTGGGTCGGTTCTGCGCGACCGCAAAGCAGTCAGTATGGAACGCGAACGTTTCTGTCAAGGTAGTCGAGGAGGTATTGGACCCCCTGCCGGAATATTTTCGCAAGCGAATCCACAATGTCGCCGTCCTGGTCGAAGACCTGCCTCCGCAGTCGTCGCGCAAACGGCCTCGCACTAGGGAGACCACTACGTCCACGACACCTCGTGCTGGGCGTGTTTCACGGTGTGCCGCTGACGAAGAAGAGCGTATTTGATCTGTTCACGGGCCCCGATTACATCGTGCTTTATCAAACCAACATTGAAGCGGTTTGCTCCAACGAAGACGAAATCCGCGAGCAGATCCGGCGCACAGTCATCCACGAAACGGGCCACTATTTCGGGATGGATGAGAGCCAACTGGAAGGCGTTTGGCCTGACTTAGGCGTGGGTTTGGCTCCTTGGTCGGGCCCGGGCGAGTGCGCCCGCTGAGTGAGCTACTCCGTTCCAGGGGCCGTCTTTCGTGCACGGCTCAGTTAACCGAAATGAGGTGGCTCAGGCGGCTTTCGCTGCCGAATCAGGACAAAGATCAGGATACCGGCGACAACCACCAAGATGCCACCGATCAAAACCAGTCCAGTTGGCATTACCGTGCGTTACCTCGCGATGATGCTATACGAAACAAGACAACGGCACTATGATTTGTTAATGAGAGCGGAGAGTTTGCTGATCCACACCAAAGGACAATGGCCCTTGTAATTTGTTGCTTTCTGGGCGGAAACTACAGAGGTGCCCCCTGTGGGAGATCCTCCACGCCTGCCGCTTTTTGAGCAAACCAATTACCTATGGAATTTAACGAGCGCTTCTTACCAACTCCGTCGTCATCGCCGTCTCAGACCCTGATGGAAAAACACCCAAAAGGCACGCAAGCGCGTGTATTGCTGGCATCGGTCTTTGGCCCCTATGCTCGTGATGACGAATTCGGCAGCCGCGCCATCAACCCGATGGAGCTGTATCAAAACCAGGTGACGCGCGCGCAAGGAGCGTTCTCCCTGCGGATGTTCCACCGCTCTTGGGGCATCATGATGATTCAAAAGAACATCTCTGCGCCTTCCACGGTGCTCGACTTTCCCACGCGTGCGGCTTTCGCACGCGAGTTGGTCAGCGGCGCCTACGACATCGTGGGAATCTCCTCGATCATTGTCAATGTGGGCAAAGTGCGTGAGATGTGCCGCATGGTGCGGGAGCTTTCGCCCCAATCCGTGATCATTGTGGGCGGACACGTCGCGGCAATCCCAGGTCTGCAGCACATGATTGATGCTGACCACATCGTGCGGGGCGAGGGCATTGCCTGGATGCGTCGCTACCTGGGCGAGAATCCGGAAGCACCCATTCGGCACCCCCGCATCGTGTCGGGCTTCGGCTTGCGCGTCATGGGGTTCAAGGCGTCAGAAAAAGCAAGCCACACCGCGGCGACCATAATTCCGTCGGTCGGCTGCCCCATGGGTTGCAACTTCTGTACCACCTCATCGTTCTTCGGCGGCAAGGGTAAGTTCACCAACTTTTATGAGACAGGACAGGAATTGTTTGAGGTCATGTCCGAGATGGAGCGCACCATGAACGTTCGCTCCTTTTTTGTCATGGACGAAAACTTCCTGCTGAACCGGCCGCGCGCAATGGAGCTGCTGGCCCTGATGAAACAGCACCACAAGAGCTGGTCGTTTTATGTATTCTCTTCCGTAAATGCCCTCCGCAAATACACGATGGACGAACTGGTCGAACTGGGCATTTCCTGGTTGTGGATGGGATTGGAATCGCCGCACTCCCGGTACAAAAAGCTGGAAGGCACCGACACGCTGAAACTGACGCGCGAATTGCGGCAACACGGCATCAAATTGCTGGGTTCCACCATTGTGGGCCTGGAGCACCACACGCCGGAGAACATCCAGGAAGAGATCGAGTACGCCGTCGCCCACCAGACTGATTTTCATCAGTTCATGCTCTACACTCCAGTTCCCGGCACGCCATTGCACGCGGAAATGCTGGAACAGGGACGAATGCTGGATGTCGATTTGGCCGACATCCACGGCCAGTACAAGTTCAATTTCCGACACGCGGCAATCTCGCGCGACGATTCGAAGAAATTCCTCGACCGGGCATTTTGCCGCGATTTCGAGGTAAACGGTCCTAGTCTTTACCGTATCTGTCTAACCACTTTACAAGGTTGGAAGCGACACAAGAACCATCCTGACTCGCGTATTCGCGAGCGGTTTGAGTGGGAAACGAGGAATCTATGGAAGGGCTACGGTGGAGCGCTATGGGCGATGGAGCACCGCCTGAAGAAGAGCAATGCGGAGATCAGTGCGCGCGTACACGCCCTTCGCTGCGACATCGAGAACGAGTTCGGATCATTCGCCAAGTGGTTTTCGCGCCTTCTCGGCCCAGTGCTACTGTGGACGACCAAGCGCGAACAAAGGCGACTGGTGCGCGGCTATTCGTATGAGCCGCCGGTCATCGTTGAGCGCCGGAACTGGGCTGGATAAAGCATTTACATTGCCGTGTCATTGCCGGTTTGCCGGTGAGCGGTATTGCTCAGACGTCGCCGCCCCCAACCCGCTGACGTAAGAAGCACCTTGAGCGCCGCGCCAGCCCCCATCTTTCGGTAATCCGCAAGAATCGCCCGGGCGCCGACAATGTCAACTGCCGACTCCACCGGGATCAGGCGCTGGATGCCGTGAAAGTCCCTCCCCGGAGCCATCTGCAGGCAACTCAGCTCCAGGCGCTTGAGGACGCGCGTGTCGCGCGCTACACCTGGCCGCGGCGCGTGCTGAACTGGAGCCCGGCAACTGAGGACAAGATGGAGGCCGCCGGGGACTAGCGGGAATGTCCTCCATTAGACGAGTGTCCTCCGTTTGGGCTGGTATGCCCGCCTCCGCCACTCGGGCCGGCATGCCCTCCTCCACCGGATCCTCCGCGATACCCTCCACCCCCACCGCTGGGATAGCGGCCACCCGAGTTCCCCCCGGGTGAACGTGGCGTGACGACCGGCTTTCTCATATCCAGCGGCGGCCGGGAATAGCTGCCTCCGTAGCCGCCATTGCCATAACCGCCGCGGCCGGAAGCGCTACTTCCATAACCACCGCTTCCATATCCGCTGCGGCCGTACCCACTGCTCGCTTCGCTGCGGCTCGACGGCTGCGGGGCCGCCGAGCGGGGCTGCGGCGTGAACCGCTGCCAGCCTTCACCACGATTCGGAGTGGATGGTGCTGCCCTGCCGGATGGCCCGCTCGGCCTTGCGGTCGTCGAGCCATTAGGGCGCGATACGTTGCCGGACGCGCCAGGCCGTGAATTCTGCGGTGGCATGTTCTGACCCGGTCGGGAAACATTCGGCCTCGTATTGGGTGACGTCTGTCCGGCAGCTTGCGGCCGATTTGCCGCTTGTTCGGAACCAAAACGCCGCCAGCCATCGGTGGCCAAAGTTGCGCTGGCGGCATGGCCGCTGTTCACTGCGCCTTCGCGGTTCATTCCCGGTTGCGTTGATGTCCTCGGACTCGTTGTCGCAACCGATCCCCGACTCGGCATACGGTCTGCGCCGGAAGCCAATGGCGGTTTGGACGCGTTCATGGCCGTCGTCCGCGCGTTGTTCTGGGACTGCGCAAAGCGACCATCGCGTTGGATAGCCTCGTGCACTTGCGCTGCCTGCCGCTCAAAAGGCTGCGGCGCGGCCGCGGTGCGGCTGCCGAAGAAGTGCTCCGCCTGCCCGCCGCGGGTGGTGGACGGACTTGCCGGACGGCCGCTGGCCGACAAACTCTCGCGTGTGGGGACCACGGGGAGATTTCCCGCCATCACGTGCGCGCCGCTCAGCATCTCGCGGCTGGCTGGCGTCGCCGAAACACGTCCCTGGCCGAAGTGCCCGGCGGGAACGGTGGAGAATGCATTGCGCATGTGCTCATTGTTCATCGCCAGCCGCAGGTTGGAGAAGCGACCTCCGCCATGCAGGGGTGCGATGCCGCCGAACCGCCCATCATGGAAGTTGTGGAAATTGTTGATATTCACGACGTTAAAGTGCGCACGGTGACCATCCCACCACGGAAAGAAGCGGTCGCAGGGGCCGAGAGGCAACCAGCCAAACGAGCCGAAGCCGCCGAAGCCAGCTCCGAATCCCCAGTGCCCTCCGCCAAACCCGAAGAAGGAGACATAAGCCGGCGCCCAGATTGGCCGATAGGGATACCCGAAACCAAAACCGACGACTGGTCCGGGCCACCACGCCCACGAACTGCCCCAAAGGAACCAGCGTCCGTAGTGATAAGGAGCCCAACCCCAGGGTTCATAGGAGACCCAGGTCCAACCCCAGTACGGCTCCCAAACCCAGTTACCGGCGCGATAAGGGACCCATCCCGGACCGACAGCCGGGATCCAAACCGGACCGTAATCCGGAACCGTGGTCCAGCGTCCGTAGGCGTCCAGGTCCTCGCTCCCAACGTAGTAGCGATTGGTGTGGCCCCAAGCCGCCGCATCGCGGATGACGTGATCCCGATCGTTGTTCCACTGATCCCAGTTGTCTTTGGAGGGCGCTTCGGCAACCTTGTATTGAGTGTCGCCTCCGGTCCCTCGCACCGTGATCAGTTGGCCCTTTTCGAGGCGAGTACTGCCACCCGGAGTTGAGATTTCCGCCTCGCCCTTGCGGACGATCACCTGCGACTCGTCATTCGAATTCACCAGAATCCGGTAGCTACCCTCTTTGCCGATCGGGTGAATCGCCACGTTGGGCGTGTCAATCTCGACTCGGGCTTCGCCGTTCTTGAAAACCGTGTAGTTGGCGATGCCCTCTGCTATCTGAACCTGGATTTCGGTGCGCGCAAGGGTCGCAATCTGAGCCCGCGCATGGTCGCCCAGGCGGAGTACGTCCGCGTAGTCGAGTTGTACCTCGGTGCGGGAGCGATCGCCGGTCGAAATCTTATCGCCCGCCACGATGGGGGCATTCAGTGCCGCGGCCGCCCAGTCACCGGAATCGCCGCGCTGCGTGGAAACGTCGCCGTGAATCAGGCTGATGCGTGCGACGCCCGGCTGGGGGCCCGCTTGAGCCTGCACGCCCGTGGCGCCAAGCACCGCCACCATCACAACTAAGAGTGCTGTTACCGGTCTGCTTTTCATGGCCCAGTTTCTCCGTGGGAGATGCCCTCGACAGGGACATCCCGCGCCTGAAGAGAGTGCATGTGCCATGCCAGAGGCTCGATCGGCAGTCCGGCTATAACTCAATGATCCGCAAGGGGAAAGAAAGGGGGCTTCGGACGTCACAAAAGGGGTGCTGGCGGTTGGTGGCTGGTTTTAGCCGAAGTGGTTGATTTCAGCCACCAGCGCGGTTAGCGCTCACTCCTTCTCGGAGTCATCGGCAATGCCGATCTTGGAAAGCCGGTAGCGCAGCGCATTCCGCGAGAGCCCCAGCATGCGGGCCGCCTGGCTCTTATTGCCGTCAGCTTTTCGCAAGGCCTCGCGAATGATCTCATCTTCCCACTGCTCGAGAGTCATCCCTTCGGGCAGAACCGCTTCGGCCGAATCCGCCGGCTTCGCGCGCTGCGCGTCGAGACGTATGTCCGAAGATTCGAGCACGGACCCATTCGCCAGGGCGCAGGCCCGCTCAATAACGTTTTGGAGTTCGCGAACATTTCCCGGCCAGTAATGATCCGTCAGAACCTGCAACGCTTCGGGGTCTACCCCGGTGATCTGTTTGCCGGATTCCGCTGAAAACCGCGAGATGAAGAGGTTCGCTAATTCGGGGATGTCTTCTCTGTGCTCCCGCAGAGGAGGGATATCAATCGGCACGACGTTCAAGCGATAGTAGAGGTCCTCACGGAAGGTGTGCTGCTCCAGGGCGGCGCGCAGGTCGCGATTGGTGGCGGCAATGAGCCGCACATCGACCTTCAGGGTGCGCGTACCGCCCAGCCGTTCGAACTCACGCTCCTGGAGAACCCGCAGGAGCTTCACCTGAACTGCCAGCGGCACATCGCCGATCTCGTCCAGGAAAAGCGTTCCCTTGTCCGCCAGTTCGAACTTTCCGCGCTTGCTGGTGGCGGCGCCGGTAAACGCGCCTTTCTCGTAGCCAAAAAGTTCGCTCTCGAGCAGGGTCTCGGGAATCGCGGTGCTGTTGATTTTGACAAAGGGGCCGGAGGCGCGGCGCGATTTCTCGTGAATGGCGCGGGCAATCAGAATCCTTGCCCACGCCGCTCTCGCCGCCGAGCAGCACGGTTGCGTTCGTTGGTGCGACGCGCTCGACGGTGGCGAGCACTTCCTGCATTCTGGCGCCGCGCGCCACGATGTTGGGGTGCTCGTAACGCCGGCCGAGGGCCTCGCGCAGCGAGCGGTTCTCTTCCCGCAGTTGGCGCACGTCCAGTTCTTTGTGGATCACCATGCGCATTTCAGCCAGGGAGAACGGCTTCATAACATAGTCGGCCGCCCCAGCCTTCATCGCCTCGACCGCGGTCTCGACGGTGCCGAACGCTGTCATCACCACCACCGGCAGCGTGGCGTTGAGTTGCTTGACCGCTTGCAGGAATTCCAGGCCGTCCAATCCGGGCAGCTTCAGATCGGTGACCACCAGGTCCACCGCCTCCGTGCGCAGGAGCTTCAAACCAGTCTCGGCGTCCGCGGCGGACAGCGTCGTGAAGCCGTCCTCTCCCAGGTTGAGCTCGAGCAGCCGGCGCATCTTAGCTTCGTCTTCGACAATCAGAACCGTAGGCATGGTGGTTATCCGGGCAGCAGTGCTGTTTCCTTCCGCACCCCCGCTGGTTCCGCGGGAAAATAGATCACGAAGCAGGCGCCGCCGCCGGGCGCGCGCTCCACCCGAATGGACCCATGGTGCTCCTCCACAATCTTAGCCACAATGGACAGCCCCAGCCCCACCCCTGCCTGCTTGGTGGTCACGAAGGGATTGAAGATCTGCTCCCGCAGCGCCGCGGGTACGCCTGGGCCGGTATCTTGCAGCCGGATTTCGACGCCGCGGCGGCCATCGGATTGAGCGGCGAGAACCTCCACCCGGAGTGTCCCGCCCTGGCTGCCCATGGCTTCGTAAGCATTCTGGACGAGATTCAGGAAGACCTGCTCGCAAAGACTTTCATCGAGCGGCACCAGCGGCACATTCTCTTGATACTCCCGTTCGATGCTGACCTGCCCTCCTCGCCATTGCTGCGCCACAGCCTTCAGCGCCCGATCTAGCAAAGCCGCGACCTCCTGCGGGTACGCTTCCGTACGCAGAGGCCGTGCGAAGTCCAGGAAACGGTTCACCAGAGCGCTGAGCCGATCCACTTCGCCGGAAATGTAGCCCGCCAGCTCGCTCGACAGCGGATCCGACCCTCGGAGCTTTTCATTCAGCATCTCCGCGGATCCTTTCATGACGCCCAGCGGATTGCGAATCTCGTGCGCCAGTCCGGCGGAGAGCTGGCCCAGGGCCACCAGGCGCTCCGCGCGGCGCGCCTCGGCCTGCGCTTGTTCCAGGCGGCGATTGGTTTCCGCAAGCTGTTCCGCCAACTTCTGATAGCGGTCCGATTGCCGCCGGCTTTCGAGGACAAACCGGTTCACCACACCGGCGGCCAGGAAGAAGAAAAGAATGCGGATGGTGAGTTCGACAACGCCCTCGGCCGTCAACGTGTATTCCTGAAGCGCAGGATACAGATACGAACAGTAGGCGGCGGAAGCCAGCAGCGTCCAGAGCAGTGTCCTCCAGGGCCCGAAGTACAGGGCGGCGGTAACAACCGGCAGGTAGTAGATAGGATAATAGCTGCTGTTGATGCTCAGATCCCCGGTGTGGTCCAGCAGCAGCGTGGCCAGCAGAATCTTGAGCAAAACCACGTAAGAGCGGCCTCGCGGAAGGCGCGCGATAAGCCTCCGTTCCGCCAGTTGCAGGAGTCCAATCGCCAGCAGGGTGAGCTGCTTGTGGTACTCACGCACCGGGGGCAGAATCGCCAAGCCGGCAAGGAAGATCAACCACAGCACATCCAGCCAGTCGATTTTCTTACGTTGCCCTTCGCTCATCGTAACGCGCCTTCAACACCCGATATCTTACACACGGCCCGCGAAGATAAGTTTCGCCCCGTCCAGCAAACCCAGTTGGGCGCGGCAGACTGATGAACCCAAGCCCTATCTGATGGTAGCGGAATAGAGGCGACTCTCGGGTGGGGCAAACGCATGGCTCGGGCTCTTCAGCAGCTTTCTGCTTCGCGAACGTGCTGCTTGTAGCAAATTGGCAGAATGTTTTGTACCTGACTCAACGTGAAGCTTTGGATTCCGACGCAGTGAGCTTCTCCAGCTCCGCCAACTGGCCTCGCACCTTGCTGGCATTCGCAGCCTTAGGGGCGGCCTTCAGGTAGGACCTGAACTCGTCCGCCGCGCCGCTGTAGTCCTGCTTTTGCGCCAGGATCACTCCTAGCAGCAGGCTTACCTGCGGCAAGGAGTGGTGCGGATCCAGACCCGCTCCGTAACGAAGATGTTGGCGGGCTTGATGTCGCGATGCACGATGCCTTTGGCATGGGCAGCGTCGAGCCCATCGGCGAATCTGGATTGCCAAGTCGAGGAGCGCCTCGATGTCCAGCGGTCGGCCGGTAATGCGGTGCGTTAGCGTGACGCCGTCCAATGAATGGAGCACACGACCGCCTGTGCACCAAGGCACTGGAGGCGGGAATCTCGTTTAGCTTCGTCCTGTACGACTTCAGGCATACTTTTGCCACGCGAATCGCTCAGGCGGGCGTGGACCTCGCCACCTTGGCCGCCATTCTCGGCCATAGCTCCATCCGTATCGTGCAGCGGTACGTTCATCCCACCGCGGAACACAAGCGAATGGCAATGCTGCGATACGAGGATGCGCTCAGGGTCGCCGCGAGGACGCGGCCAGCGCGGGTCGCCGGCCGGGTCTCGACGGCTTTGGCAGGGGCCAATGGGAGGTCAAATTGAGGCAGCGAAGCGTGTCCGCTTTTTGTCCGCCCCGCAGGCCCAAATTGCCCCATTTTCGTCCATTGGGGCCGAACGAGGACGAAGTCCCGGACGGGTGGTAAGTGCAAGGCGGTTAGACATGTGCAGGAAAAGATTGGAGGCGCGGGTGGGAATCGAACCCACGTATAAAGGTTTTGCAGACCTCTCCCTTACCACTTGGGTACCGCGCCCCGAAACAGCGCTTGCGCGTGGGCCACGAACAAAAAACTGGAGCGGGAGACGGGATTTGAACCCGCGACTTCGACCTTGGCAAGGTCGCACTCTACCGCTGAGTTACTCCCGCTCGGCGTCTTGATTATAGCCAAGCCGCAAAAACCGGGCAAACGCGGCGTTGGAACTCTCAGGGGCTATTGACTCCTGCATAAATAATGTCCTATACTGCCTCCGAGGTGGCCCATGCGACCTAGCGGCAGTCCGGAGGAACTGGAACGGCGTCGGTTTCGCGCCTTGGCTCTGCTCCAACAAGGCCTGAGCCCGGTCGAGGTGGCGCAACGAGTCGGAGTGGATCGCCGCAGCGTGCGGCGCTGGAACTCCGCGGCGCGTCGCCAGGGCCGCGAGGCGTTGCGCGCGCAGTCCGCCGCCGGACGCCCCTCGCGACTCAGTTCCCGCGCCCGCCAGCAACTGGAACGCGCGTTGCTGCGGGGGGCGCAGGCGGCGGGTTTTCCCACCGACCTGTGGACCTGTCCCCGGGTGGCGCAGTTGATTCAGCAGCGCTTCGGGGTCCGCTATCACCCCGACCATGTCTGCCGCCTCCTGCACGCCTTGGGGTTCAGCCCGCAGAAGCCCGCCCGGCGGGCACTGGAGCGGGACGAGGCAGCGATCGCCAACTGGGTGCAACGGGAGTGGCCCGCCATTAAAAAAAAGCGCGCCGGCTGAAGGCCTGGCTGGTCTTTCTCGATGAAAGTGGCTTCTTGCTGGCCCCGCTGGTGCGGCGCAGTTGGGCGCCGTGCGGGCAGACCCCGGTGCTCTACCAGCGTGGCCGCCACCACAAGAAGGTTTCCGCCATCGCTGCCTTGTGCGTTTCCCCGCGGCGGCATCAGGTGCGACTCTACTTCCGCCTGCATCCCGGCAAAGAGGTCGATGCCACGCTGGCGATTCAGTTTCTGCGGATCCTCGATCAGGAACTGCAAACCCGTTGCTGCCTGCTGTGGGACCGCTTGAACGCCCATCGCGCCAAAAAGACCACGGCGTACTTGGCCACCGTGCCCCACCTGCACCCCTTCTTTCTTCCTGCCTACGCTCCGGAACTGAACCCGGTAGAGTACGTCTGGTCCTTCTGGAAGATGAATCCGCTGGCCAATGTCGCCGTGCCCGAAGTGTACGAGTTGGCCCTCCGGACACGTCACAGCGGACGGTCTCTCCAAGGAAAGCCCGAGCTGCTCCGTTCCTTCCTCCGCCACAGTCCTCTTTTTTTGCGCCTCTCATAGGACATTCTTTATACAGGACTCAATAAAGCCCAGTCTCTTGCGCACCCTATTCGCGGGCCTGAAGGCCCGCGCTTCCACCACTTCCACCTCAGCCTAAAGGCCCGCGCTTCCACCTCAGCTACCGTGTCCGGTGGTCTCCCGCTGCAACTCGGCGTTCTTCCTGGCAGTGATGTCGTTCCGCAGGTCCCACAGCGGCTTATAAAACAGGTGCTCCTGACGCTGCTTCAGGATCTCGACCGGCGTGCCCATGGTCCCGACCACGCTGCCGCCGATGATGCGCTGCGCCAGCTTCAGGTGGTGATAGCGGAACAGTTGCACGCGCTCGTCGAAGTCCAGCATCTCTTCCGCCACCTCGTGCAGGCCGAAAAACTCTTGGTGACGGCGGTACACATCATCGATGGTGATCCCCTGCCGCGCGACCTGCTCGAAGAAGGTGTCGCCCAGCCGCGGACCGATGTGCAGCAGCGCCAGAAAGCCGGGTGAATCGAGGCCGCTGCCGTGTCCCAGGCCGGCGCGGATGATGTGATAGTCGTAGGGGGTGATGGTCTCCAGGATGTGCAGCAGCGCGATGGGATAGTCGATCTCGCGATTGGCGCGCCGCATCAGCCGCGCGGTGTTGGCGGTGTCGCCTTGCGCCAGCCGGTCGCGCGCCCGTTCCAGCTCCCAGGCTGCCGCCTTCATCAGCAGTTCTGAACTCTGGTGGACCACCTGGAAGGTCAGCTCGTCGGGATGCAGCATCTCCGCGGGAGACTTCTGCAGCGCGAGCAGGTCGTCGGTGTGCAGGTAGCGCTCGTAGTCCGACGCGCCCTGGCCCGGCAGGATGGGCTTTTGCTGCTCGTTCATGCTGGCTCACTCCTGATGCCGGGGCGGAGGGGCGGCGTCCACTGCGGATCCTTCTCCGGTGGCACCATCTGTCCGTCGCGCATGTGCAGGATGCGGTCGCCGTAGGTGGCCGCCTGCGGGTTGTGAGTGATCATCAGCACCGTCTGGCCCAGCTCCTGGTTGGACTGCCGCAGCATGCGCAGCACGATCTCCGAGTTTACCGAGTCGAGATTGCCGGTGGGCTCGTCGGCCAGCACGATGGCCGGACGGTTGATCAGCGCCCGCGCCAGCGCCACCCGCTGCTGCTCGCCGCCGGAAAGCTCGGCGGGACGATGGTGCATGCGCTCGACGATGCCCAGCATGCTGACAATGCGCTCGTAGAGGCCGCGGTCGGTGCGTCCGTTGGTGCCCGCGATGTCGGCGGCGACGTCGATGTTGCCCTTGGCATCGAGCGCGGGCAGCAGGTTGAACTTCTGGAACACGAATCCGATCTTGCGCTTGCGCGCGGCCGTGCGCTGGGCGTCGCTCATCCGCGAAAAATCTTCGCCGTCGATGATTACCCGGCCCGAAGTCGGCCGCGTCAGCCCGCCCAGCAGGTAGAACAGCGTGGATTTCCCGCTGCCCGACGGCCCCACGATGCTGACGAACTCGCCGCGCTCCACCGCGAAGCTCACCCCGCGCAGCGCCGGGACGTCCACCTTGCCCACGCGGTAGGTTTTCGTCAAATTCTCCGCTTCGATGATCGCCGCCATGCCGAGGATTGATCTTACACGAGCGCCTAGCCTCCCGGCTGAGCGGCGCGGCCTGGCTCGGGAAAGAGGTCCGGCCGCGCCGGGAATTTAGCGGGACCGCCAGCCGCGAGTTGCCCAGGCTGGCGCCCCTGCGCCGGTTCGGCAGCATCGCCGGTGTCGGGCGTGCGCAGCAGCCTCAGCAGCAAAGCCGCCAGGCTCTCACCCTCGGGCTCGTCTTCCTTTTCGCCGGCACTCTCCTCGTGATTCTTGCCGAAATTTGTGCGGGCGCTCTCGCCGACTTGCCCCTCAAGGACCTCGAACTCCGATTCGTCCTGCTCTTCGCGAAACTGCTTCAGGTTCAAGCACGCGATCTGCAGCGCATAGAGCAGGAGCCCGCAGGCCTTGTGGCTGGCGGCGCCGCTCCGGATGGAGCGCATCACCTCCATGAGGGCGAACTGCAGGCTGCTGGCGTCCTCGATGAAGGGCAGCATGTAGTCCTCGTGTGTTGGTGGACGCCGGAGGCGATTGTGAAAGTGGCAGAGACGGCGTCCGCGCAGTGCGGGGGCGCCGCAGCGCCGGCCGGCGAGCCGGATGTGCTGGCAGCGCGGAGCGTCGTGCGCCTCGCGCATCGGATTGTGGTTGGACTGCTGGATTGGGATCATACCCCCTCCCCCTCCCTGAACGTAGAATCAACAACTTACGGGCCGTTAACAGGCGAGAACAGGCGAAACAAAGGACTTACACGCAAAAACAGTCAAACAAAGGAGTTGCGGGCCAGTCCGCCGTATATTTCTATAAGATAAGACATACGTAGTTACAATAGCATGTCTTATAGAATTTGTCAAGTTAAATTTTATCGGTCACGGAGAAAAATGCAGAAAAGTCACGCCCACGCAAGACGCCAGGCGTCCGGGATGGCGGCTATCGTTCGACAGTAGAGGTCAGGTGGATGGAGCGGAAGCCCAGTCGTCGCATAGTTTATTGCGAGGCAGCCTCCTCTGCAGTTGGATGCGGTCGGACACTGTCGGCACGTGGGGCGATCACGCGCGCCTGCTTGTGCAAGTCGCAGCATTTCAGGGAGGGCGTGTTCGTCTATACCCGCCCACACGTCCCCTAGCACCAACTCCGGGAATCTGGGAACCAGCATTGCCAGTGCACTACACCCGGCAATCGAGCCGTCGGGTAGAAAGGCGAGATTCCGGGAACCGGCATGGCACCCCCAAGTGTCGCAGAGTTTCCCACCGACGTGCTCCGACTCGCGATAGATCGGTCCGACTTCGAGATAACGACCTTCGGCAGCCTCACGTCGCATAACCATCGCCACTTCGTTCAATGATTTCGCGAGTCTAGATACTTCGGCTCGACCCCACTGAACGGTCCCGTATGCGGGGCCAACGTCTATGTTGGTCAGCCCCATACTATGTAGATGCTGCACATTGCTCACAACAACGTCACAAGCGCTGGGGTGAACCGTCAGACTGGCCGTGCAAGCAACGCCGCGTGCAATCAGAGCGGCGATGCTGTCCGAAACAGCGTGATATGTAGGATTTCCCGCGCTATCGCGCCGGTGCTGATCGTGGGCCGTCGCCATGCCGTCTATGCTGACAACTACGCGCCACGGCCCATCAGAGAGGAAGGCGAGAATCTGTGGGTTGAGAATCGTTCCGTTTGTCTTAAGGACAAATTGAGGAACGATGCCGTACTCGTGTGCACGCTGCTGAGCACGGCGGACTAGAGCTTGAAGCTCCGGGAAGCGCAGGAGGGGTTCACCACCCGTAAACGTCACCTCGACGGTGGTGGCGCCTTGCGCCAGAAACATCAACATGTCCACCGCCCGTGCGCCCACGTCGGCTGACATCGAAAGTGCTGGCAATTCTCTCGCGATGCAATACGAGCATCGCAGGTTACAGGCGGTCGTCAGCAAGAGTTCAAACGACACGTGCGCATGAGGCGCCGACATGCTCGATTCGTTGGGCACACCTATCTACTTACCTTCCGGCATATTGATGGTGCAGCCGCCCTTTCCGCGAGGCTGATTGATTGTGCAAGTGGCGCTCGGCTGGTTGATCGTACATCCGCCTTTTCCAGCGGGTTGGTTGACTGTGCATCCGCCTTTTCCCCGGGGCATGTTGACGGTGCAACCGCCCTTCCCAAGGGGCGCGTTGATCGTGCAGCCACCTTGCCCACGAGGCTGATTGACGGTGCATCCGGCCCCTTTGGGCTGGTTGATCGTGCACCCGCCTTGCCCGTGAGGTTTGTTGATGGTGCAACCGCCCCCTTTGGGTTGGTTGATGGTGCAGCCGCCCTTTCCGCGAGGCTGGTTAATGGTGCAGCCGCCCGTTCCCGCAGGTTGGTTAATTGTGCATGTCATGCAAGTGTTTCCCTTCGCGTGGTTTCTCGACATTTGGGTACGCGCGAAAGTATAGGAGGAACACTCAATGGACTCTGTGCTCGGCGTCACAGTGCTGCGGTACGCAAGAGCGGCGGGTGGCCCACGTTTCTGAGTGCAATTGAGCTGACAATTCCGATCGGCACAGATTTGGAGGGTGCCCCATCCTTCTCTGCTGTTGGGAAGGGTGGGATGTTGACTTTTGCGCTCTTCAGTGCCGATCGATCCACAGGTTGCGATTCCTTCCGTGAAGCAGCCGAGACAAAACCAACGTCAACCGCCCCACCGGCGTTTCGTTAGACAGGCTGCATCAAATGGCGATGAGTTTCTTTCCTCCTGCGACATAGACAGTTATGTCGCCGTCCGAACTCACCTTAAGGGTAAGACCATAGTTCGACGCGCCGATTGCGGCTTTCGAGCGGCTACCTTCGGTACCTCTGATCCTACCCTTCTTCTTCGCCTCAAGAATCGCGCCGTATGCCAGGACATCACCCCTGTTGCTGAGCACCACTGCGCCGTCGAGACTCGCCAGTTCGGCAAGAATCGACCGAGGAAGGGACTGCACCTTGATCGGGGTGACCGCATGGTCGAAGGCGGCGTCCAAGACATCGCGGCGTCGGTCATGGACGGCGTCGCCTAGACGAACGATGTCGCGCAGAGAGGCCCTCCGCCGAAGGAGAACAAACAGGGCACCCGATCTCCGAAACGAACTGTCGAGTGCCGCGCGATAGATGGCGCGAACCACGTTTGACAAGAGATTCGGCGGAACCCTCTGGACGCGCGCGGCGTTTCGAATCAGATCGACCAAGTGCGTGTGGTTCCAGGTACCTGCCACCGTCCGAACCGGTAGGTGAAGGTTAGGTGGCCCCCGTCTAGGACCAAGATGTCACCTTGCCGAGTCAGCGCCAGCCCGATTCGTCCACGCCGAGCCTTGGTCGCCAGGTCCTCGCACCAAAGCGGATAGTAACGTGAACCGTGTGCTTCGCCACGAGCCAACTCCGTAAAGCCGAGCACGGCTTCCCTTCCTGACACAACGTACGCTGTTCGGTAGCCGTCGGAGAGGGCCCGATACTTCTTTCGTCGTAGGAAGTCCTGAGGAAACCGTGCCCCTCCACTGGGACCTTTATCTTTGGATGGGTCGATCACGCAGCCGAACGCCAGGACCTTGTTCTCGTACGTCTGTTCCGCCAATTGCCGAAGCGCTGCAAGCCAATGGCTCAGATCGAACTGCAGATTGTGATGGTCAGAGAGGTGTCTTGCCACAACCCGTTCGTCAAAAGAAGAACGCAGGGCCGATAGCGATGCGCTGGAGTTCGGATTGTTCGGCCCGAGGATACCCGAGAGGATCTCCATTACGCGCCCGGCAATGTCGCGTTCCCGGGTATCAATGGTCCTTGAAATAGCCCCGACTCCCGACGGAACCCTCCGTCGCTCTAGTGTTCCTTCGACCTTCCACGAGTTCTCGCCAAGCTGGAGGCCTAGGTCAAGTCGCAGCTGCCTCCTGTTCGCGTCAACGAAATGGGCACCTGATTTGGATGTCGCCTGCTCGGCCTTCCAGCCGCTCGCCTCAACATGCGGCAGGATGCGAGTAAGGCCGTCAAGGCCATGCTGAAGGAAATCGTAGCCGCTGTCGCCAAGCTGTTTGCGTAACCTGGAGTTTTTCTTGAGTGAGAAGGGCACAAAGGGCTTTCCGGGGCGGGTGACCCACCTTTCTAAGTGTAATCGAGCAGACAGTTTCAATCAGTACAAATTGGAGGGTGGCGGGTGGCCTGCCTTTCTGAGTGTAATCGAGCTGACAATTTCGATCAGTACAAATTGGAGGGTGGCGGGTGGCCTGCCTTTCTGAGTGTAATCGAGCTGACAATTTCGATCAGCACAGATGGAGGGTGCCCCATCCTTCCCTGGTGTTGGGAAGGGTGGGGATTTTGACTCTTGCGCTCTTCAACCAAGAACATACCGGATCGGCTGAAGCCTTCGCACTCATCCAATCAACCCTAACGTCGAACAGCACGACGTTAGGATGGGGCACCCTCGGGGTTCCTGCTGGAATCAAGGACTCGGCTCATTCGAGGCGTTCGGGTGGACCCCCGGTACACGTCTATGTAACTGGCGAATCGCGAAGCCATTCAGCTAGAATGGCGCGCCAAAGACACTTTCGAGTGCAGCCATGGCGAAAGTAACCGCGAAGAAAAAGACGAGCCCTGCCCATAAAGCGAAGAAACCCGCGCCCAAGAAGGCGAAGAAAACCGCCCAGCCGGCGAAGAACGCACCTGCACCGCGGCCGGTCGCGGAGGTCGGCGACAAGCTCAGCTTCAATCACGCGATGCTGTATGCCAAGGACGTGCAGCGCGCCCTGGGCTTCTATCACGATCTGCTGGGATTCAAGCTGGTGGACGAGTTCCGCTACGAAGGCAAGCCGGTGTATGCGCGGCTGCGCGCGCCCGGCGGCGACGGCACCATCGCGTTACACCTGGCCGGGCCGGGGACGTCGCTGGCCAGCGACGGGGTGCGGCTGTACTTCGAGATTCGCGAACTCGACGGCTTCTGCCGCAAGCTGCAGGCCAAGGGCTTCTACATCACGCAAATGCCGCGCATGATGCCGTGGGGCTGGCGTCACGCCTACCTGAACGATCCCGACGGGCACGAGATCAGCCTCTACTGGGCCGGCGAGAACCGCATGAGGAAGACCGTCATGCGGACAGCAAAAGACGCGGACAAGCCGCCGGCTGCGAAGGGGCGCTAATCGCGGCTCGGACCGGGGCCGGTGTGCCCGGCCCGCGCTCAGGATGACAATTCTTATAAGGTTCTACGACGCGGCGACCACGCCGGCCCCGGCCGAGGTGGCGGCGCGCTTGGGGCCGCGCTTGCGCACCAAGAGCAGCCGGATACGCTCCAGCAGCTCCGCCGGCGCGTACATCCCCTTGGGGAGGAAGACGTTGGCGCGCGTGTCCTTCTCGTACACCTTGATCTTGCCGGAGAACAGGATGGCGGGCAGGCAGGGGGCCTCGTTCTTGATGCGCTCGATCAGCTCGGTGCCGTCCAGGCCGGGCATGATGAGGTCGCTGAGCACCAGGTCGATGCCGCCCTGGCGGAAGGCTTCCAGCGCATCCTGCCCGTTGTTGCAGGCCACCACGCGATAGCCGCGGGTTTCCAGCATGACTTTGCGGATGGAGAGGGACTGCTCGTTGTCGTCAACGCAGAGAATCGTCTTCTTGGCCTTCATTCGTTCCCCGGGAGCGGCGGCCAGAACCGCGACGCCAGATGACGCGCGGTCCGCAAAAAATAATGAGTGCAGCGAGTGAGCATCCTAGAGGAGAAGCCTGGTCGTGTAAAGTAGCGACCATGCCAATAAGGGAATTCTCCCATCGCGAAATTTCCGGCAATCATCTTGACAGGAAGCGCAATGGTGAGGCCGGTTTTCGCGAGCGGCGATTCACAGGAACACTTCCCCGCGCATCAGCTCGACCACATTTCCACCGACGCGCACGTTGACGATTCCATTACCCGTGCGCGACGCGCGCACAAAAATGCGGCTGGGACGGCGGATCTCCAGGCCCTGCTCGATGAGCACGCGCTCGTCGGAGCGGGCGACGCCGTGCGCCACCATCCAGGCGGCGCAGCAGCCGGCGGCCGAACCGGTGGCCGGGTCCTCGCCGTTGTAGAAGATCATGCGCGCATGCAGCCGCGCCTTCGGGTCCACGGCTTCGCGAGTGACGAAGTAGAGGAACTTGGCGTCGGTGGGCTCGACATACTCGGCCATGCGCTTCCAGCTCGGGTTCAGGTTGCGGATCGCCTCCAGGCGGCGCAGCGGGACGATGGCGAAGGGCAAGCCGGTCGAGACCGTCTGGATGGGCAGGTCGGGATCGATCGCGTTGGGATCGAGTCCCGCGGCCAGGGCGACCGCGCGCTTATCGTGGAACGAGCCCATCACCGGATCGCGCTGGTGCATCTCGCCAAAGAGCTTGCCGCCCACTTCCTCGAAGGTCACCGGGATCCTGCCGACCTTCAAGTCGAGCACGACCTCGCGCTGGTTGGCCTTGCGCAGGACGAACGCCGTCCCCAGGGTAGGGTGGCCGGCGAACTCGAGTTCCTCCTGCACGGTGAAGATGCGTACCTTGACGCCCTGCTTGGTCTCGACCGATCGCGGGCGCGGCAGCACGAAGGTGGTTTCCGCCAGGTTCATCTCCCGGGCCAGGGCCTGCATCTCGGAATCGCGCAGCCCGCGCGCGTCCAGGAACACGGCGAGCTGGTTGCCTTCGAGCGCCCGCGCGCTGAAAACATCCACCTTGACGAAAGCGAAACGACGCTGTTTCCGGGTGCGGATGCGCGTCTTGCGGTTTGACATGGTCTTTCCTCGTGGGTATTCTAATCGCCGGATGTGGAGGCGCTCTACTCTTGCGGCTTGTTGTCGTGGCACATCGCCGCCGGCGTGTGGGTAGAGTACCGACCCAAGTTCTAAGAAACCCACCCGCTGCCGTCGTTGACGAGCGGGTTTTTCTTTTGTGAGCAACATTCCGGCTTCGATCTCTTTGGCGACATTCAAAAGGAGAAGACAACATGACGACGTATGCTCATCCCGAGGTTTTGGTGGACACGTCCTGGCTGGCCGAGCACCTGCGCGATCCCAAGCTCCGCCTGGTGGAAGTGGACGTGGATACCAGCGCTTACAGCCAGGGACACATCCCCGGCGCCCTCGCCTGGGCCTGGACCACGCAGCTCGCCGACCAGGTGAGGCGCGACATCCTCTCGCCGGGAGAGTTCGAGAAGCTGCTGGCCGGCTCCGGCGTTTCCCATGACACCACGCTGATCCTTTACGGCGATAACAACAACTGGTTCGCCGCCTGGGCGTTCTGGCAGGCCAAGATCTACGGGCACCGCGATGTGCGCATCCTCGACGGCGGCCGCAAGAAGTGGATCGCCGAGGGGCGCGAAGTGACCACCGATGTGCCCACCTATCCGCGGGCCAGCTACCGGGCGTTGGCGGCGGATTTCTCCATCCGCGCCTACCTGCCGCAGGTGCAGGAGCAGAGCCGGAATCGCCAGCCGCTGGTGGATGTGCGCAGCCCGCAGGAGTTCACGGGGGAGATCCTGGCGCCTCCGGGACTGCCCGAGACCGCGCAGCGCGGCGGCCACATCCCCCACGCGCGCAATATCCCTTGGGGCAAAGCGGCGAACGACGATGGTACCTTCAAGTCCTACGACGAGCTGAAAGCGCTCTACGGCGGCGAAGGCATCGACGGCACCCGTCCCATCGTCGCCTACTGCCGCATCGGCGAGCGCTCCAGCCATACCTGGTTCGTGCTGAAGTACCTGCTTGGCTACCAGAACGTCACCAACTACGACGGCTCGTGGACGGAGTGGGGGAACCTGGTGGGCGCGCCGGTGGAGAAGGGAGCTGCGAGTTCGTCGGTGCGCGCGGCGTGAGGAAGGCAAGTGATGAAGCCCGAAGCCTACGAAGAAAAGCAATTGGAGGTGGAAGGCTGGCCGCTGCGGCTCACCTCCTACAAGCTGGGAGAGGTGTTCCACTGCCAGGCGGACAACGTGTCTCCGGGGGCGACGCTGGTGCGGGAGACCGGCGCGACCCGGGAAGAGGCAGAGCAGAAGGCGCTCGAACGTCGCACGCAGGCGCCTCGGCCGCACCCGCCGACAGCCGGTCTGAACCGGCGCTCTCCGGCGCGTGCGATAGAATGACGTGCTAGTGTGCCTGCGCGCGGAAGCGCATGGGGTCCGGTGACTCTCCCGGTCTTCAAAACCGGCGGACGTCGGTTCATCCCGGCGTCGGTGCGTTCGACTCGCACACGCTTCCGCCAGTTCCTTCGCTGCGCTCAGGATTTCCCCTCGGGTTCGTTCGGGGCAGGCTCAGCGGGCTCCCGCTCCCCCTCGCTGCGCTCAGGGTCGCTCACGCCCGCAAAGCGCCAGATCCTTCGCTGCGCTCCTCAGGTCAGTGCAGCGCAGCATCGTTGAATTTCCCCGGCAGACTCGCGGGCGTGACCTGGTAGTCCTGATAGTCGATGGTCAAATCAGCGCGGCCCCCAAGCCGAACCGAGGTGAGGCTATGGTTTCGAGCTGGCAGCCAGAAGTCGTTTACTTTGACGTAGCGGTGTTCAATTTTTGTATTTCTTGTCCAGAAGGAAGGGTTTTTCGCCGGCTCTGCTTCAATCCGCACCACCGCAAAGTCTTCCCCATCTACCCAGATTCGTCCGGAATAGAGGAACTTTTCCTTCCTCCTGGGCTCGACAGAAAGAACGTACATTGAGCCGGCAGACGTGATTTCGTATCCCAGCAGGGTAAAGACGTAGTTCTCTTGGTTGAGTGCGGTGCGCCGCAGATTCTCCGCTTCGAGCGCCTCTTTTTCACTTTGCAACAGTTTCTTGAATACGCGGTCAATGATCAGCTTGGAACCGGTTTCCGATTGGATGATGAATTCTTTTGTTGCGGGCGCCTGGTATTTCACATCCACGACCATCTCCGCGCTACGAGTTGCTGGAAAGCCACGGTATTCAAGTCGGTATGTCCTCTTCCCCCGATATGAGCGCAGCGCCTGCGTACGTTCAGCGTTCATGCGAACCAAGTTTTCCACCACCTGTTTTGTGCTCAGAGGAGCACGAACAGCATCCGGCTCTGCCATTGCAGGAAGTTGCAGACCCAGGCAGGCGACGAACAGGAGGGCTAAGGCGGGATGTGCGTGGGCAGTAACCTTCATGGACAAATCGCTTTAATCTGCTGCGGAGTGTCCACCAGCATTGGTCCGCAGGAAAGCAACGGCGGCGGGAGCAAACGTGGCGGAGGAGACAGTAACCCCCGCCACTCGCTTCTTGAGACGAATGTAGGGACGCAGCATGCTGCGTCTCCGTAAAGGTTGATGTCGATAATCACTGCCGGCAGCCACCCGAACCGAATCACGGTTTAGCGGCGGTCCCGGTCATGATCACGATCGTGGTCATGATCACGATCGTGATCACGATCATAACGATCCCAGTCGCGCTCGGTGTGCCATTGATGGTCACGAATGCCCCACCATGCATGATGCCGATTCCAGCAACGCTCGCGCTCAGCGTTCAGATCACGTCGCCTGTCATTCGCCTGCCGGCTGGACGCGCCATGTTTGCGGACGGCGTCGTAGAGTCTGGACTCCGCCCTTTCAATTCGCTGCTGGCACTTGGCCCTATCGTCCGCATGCGAACGTGGCACCGCGACAAACAACGCAAGGACGCTTAGCATTGCGCCAGCGACCAGCGCTCTTCCGAGTCTTGTGTAATCCCGCCGTGTATTCACCGATGCCTCCCTGTCACGATATGCGACACTGCTTGGATATGCCATTACCCGTCTGTTGAGATGCCGGCCGCCCCAGCAAGGGTTAGCTTACATATTCTGGAGGTTGCGGCAACTCCCCTGACTTTTCCCCCGGGCCCTTGAGAACGGCCCTACCTTACCAAGTGGGGATTTGGCCCGGCTGTTCAAAAATGCTCACACGTGCTTGCCACGTCGCACATCGCAACAACCATGGAGTGGCCAACGCTCAGGGTCGCTCACGCCCGCTAAGCGCCAGATCCCGCGCGGCGCTCGGGATTTCGGCCCGCGGCTCGGACGCCGCGGAAAACGCCTCAACTTCAAAACCGGCGGACGTCGGTTCATCCCGGCGTCGGTTCGTTCGACTCCGACACGCTTCCGCCAGAGTTCCCTCGCTCCACCCCAATCCTAAGAACATTGCCCTCATCATGAGCTAAATCTCGGGCTCCTTCGCCCCTCTACGCTTTATTACCTCGCGCTCACGCTTTTTGTGGGTGACGGTCAGACAACTCATGGCGATACTCCCGCAAAGCTGTTCCCAGTTCCACCGAACGGGAACCGCCTCTCGGAGTAAGCCGCTGCCATTGTTGTCGTACCTGGTGGCGCCGTGGGGAACAAATTGCTTTAGAGACTCTAGCACCTTGGTGCCATGCCCTATCACCTCAGTCGCATTGTTGCTGACTGCAACCGGGTAGATGCTTCATGCTGGGCTGCCTCGCACGCCGCCACGCGCCAAGTACAAGGAGAAACGCCTGCTTCGCCATTGCGCACTGCTCCTTCTGTTGCTAATTGCTTTCCCGCTGCTACCTGCCTGGTCACAGATTCCCCGACCAGGCGACACGTCACCGCCGCTCGATCAGTACCCCTCTCAGACTCATGTCGATTTCTACATGACTCCGGAGGAGGCGGCGCGCCTGCTCGCCACCGTCGATGAGGTCATCGACTTCGACAGCAAAGTGACTGGACTGCCAATCCGTGGTCATGTTGAGCGACAACTGACGGGCCGCAGTCAACTCAAGTTGAAGGTAGAGAACAGGTTTCAAGAAGACGCTTCCGCTAAGCGACTGCAGCGCTCCTCCCTGGCTCTCAAGAAGCTTGGTTTCATCCCGCACGACTTTGATCTACAACGTTTTGCAGCCGAATCACTAGCCGCCGAGGTAGCGGGATATTACGAGGCGCGCACCAAGACCATTTACTTGATGGACTGGCTTCCGACTCGAGCTCAATTGCCGATCGTGGCCCACGAACTCACCCACGCCCTCCAGGACCAGAATTTTGGACTGGAGAAATGGCTGGAGGTCGATGCCGACAAGAGCTTATCGGAAGCAGAAATTGACGACCAGAAAACCGCACGCCGCGCGGTCACCGAGGGACAAGCCCAGGCCGTCATGGTTGACTACCTGCTGGCCCCCTTCGGCAAAACCCTGCAGCAGTTGCCTCCGCTCGGTCGGGCAGCGGTCCAGAGGAGGGTGCCACAACCAAACAGTTTGAGCTGGCAAACAGCGCCCTTGTTCCTTCGCGAAGCGGCGGGATTCCCTTACAACTACGGATTGGAGTTCATTCACGAGACTCCTCATCAAAGGTGGCAAACAACGGGCGTTTTCGGGAGTGTTCAAGAATCCTCCACGCAGCACGCGGCAGATTATGGAGCCGAACACCTATCTCTCTGGCGAGAAGCTGCCTCGCCTGAAGCTGCCGGTGATCGAACCCGTGCTGGGCTCCCAATACGAGAAGCTCGAGATCGGGGCCATGGGCGAGTTCGAGGTGATGGTCTTCGTGAAGCAGTTCGGCAGTCCCGATCAGGTGAAGCGGATCCCGCCGCAATGGCGTGGCGGCTACTATTATGCTGCGCACCGGGTCAGCAAGTCGGGTGAAGACGACGCCAAGCCAGCCAAGGACGGGCGCGGCGATATTCCGAGCAAGACCGAGGAGACCGCGTTGCTCTACGTCTCCCGCTGGGCAACTCCTGCCGCAGCCCGTGAGTTTGCCGATCTCTATCGCTCGTCGCTGTCGAACCGATACCCGGGCGCGCAGCCGCAGGCTGCCGCCGGACGGCCGCCCGCGCCTGAGGAAGTGGGCAGGTGGAACACGGCTGAGGGACTCGTCATGGTGCAGATCAAGGGAGACCTGGTCGTGGCCTTGGAGAGCTTCGAGGAGACCACCGCTTCCCGCTTGTCGTCACTTGTGCTGAAAGAAGGCGCTCCCGATTAACTCTTTTGGGGCTGTTGACATACTCCGCTTCTACTACCGCACCGGCTGTTCGGCGGTCTTTATCTCGTCGGGCTCGATTCTCACGGCCAGCGAGTGCCGGAAGTCTGCAGATGGTAGGGACGGGTGGCACGGGTCGCCCGGAGCCGAGCCAAGAAAGCTCAGGCCGCCGAAGCTGGTTGTCTCTCTTTGTTTACAGACACCAACTCATGATTTCCCACTCATTTTTACCGCAATTCGGCGTTCCAAGAAAATCCTAGGGCGCAGAAGCAACCACCTGAATTGCGTTGACCATAGGGTTACCGGCAGATCCTACCGTGAACTGGATCGTGATCGTACCGCTGCTGGTCACGGTGAATGTCTTGTCAACCGCCTTGAACGCCGCCCCGGCCGCGGCGAAAATGTCAAAGTTAGAAAGGACCTTCGTTCCGTTGATCGCTACGTTGAACACGCGCCCTTTCGCGGCCGTCCAGTAAAGCTCCGCGAATTTGAGCGTCACCGAGTACGTGCCCGCCGGCGCGGGAATTGCGTAGCTGAATGACGTCCCAAAGCGCGCGGTTTTGTATAGGGTCGGGTCAGCAGTATTCGTAATCGTTTTGGTCACCGTGTAAGGGCTGCCGCCTGTGTATCCGGCATCAGCCGTCCAGCGTTGTCCCAGAGAATCGGTGTATGCCGGTCCGCCGGAATTGATTCGCACCGGAGTGAAGCTTGGCGCCGGATTGACCGTCAGAGTTGCGGTCTGTGAGTCATTAGAAGATGTGGCGGCGGTGATCGAGACCAAGGCGGACGAGGTAACGGAAAGAGACGTTACGGTGAATGTAGCTGAGGTGGCGTTCGCTGGAACCGTCACGCTGGCCGGCACCGTCGCCGCGGAGGGCTTGCTGTTAGACAGCGTCACGACCATTCCGCTCGCGGGCGCGAATCCGTTGAGGGTGACCGTGCCGGTCGAATTGGCAGCGCCGCCCACGACGGTCGTCGGGTTCAAGCTCAAAGATGTCAGGCGGGTGGCCACCGGGTTCACCGTCAGTGTGGCTTGAGCCGAGCCGTTGAGGGTGGCGGTGATCGTGGAGGTAGTGGAAGAGCTGACCGCATTCGAAGTGACAGGAAACGTCGCGGATGTGGAGCTGGCGACCATGACGGAGCCTTGCACGGTCACCGCGGACGGGTTGCTGCTGGACAGGGTCACGGAAACTCCGCCCGAAGGAGCCGGGCTGTTCAGCGTTACGGTGGCGTTCGAGTTGGTGACGCCTCCGAGCACGGTCGTCGGATTCAGCGACAGCGATGAAACCGCGATCGAACCCGGCGTTGCCGCCGCGGGTATGTTGTACGTATAGGCGATTTGTCCGTTGGTCCCAGTACCCGAGAGAAACGCCTTCACGTAATCGACGGTCACCTGCGATGGAGAAACCGTCACACGAAGGTGGCCCGAGTTGGGCAGCACACGAATCGTATACGGGTCAGTCTCGTGATAGTTCTGGAAACCGTACCCATAGGTGGCATCGGCGGCCATGGGAACTAATTGATAGATGACGCCATCACGTTTCTCATAGGCAAACTCGTGGTCGTGGCCGTGGAAGAACGCCGTGACGTGATTGTCAACGAGCAACTGGTGAATTGGCTCGGGCCACCCGGGTCGACGCGAATCGAATGCCCACGTGGTCCCGTCGTCGTTATACCCTCCCCACTCGACGTAAGGCACCGCGTTGGCGCCGCCTCGGCCGTAGTCGTCGCTGCCTCCGGCCACTTGATGAGCAAACATAAACTTGTACGTGGCGTTGCTGTTTTCCAGCGTCTGCTTCAGCCACTGGTACTGGTCCGCTCCCAGGGTCCAATCCCACCGGTTGCCGGAACCGACGTCACTGGATTCCCCTCCTCCTGTGTTTCCAACGAAGGGTTTGACCGTCGAATACCAGTACGGATCGATCACAACGAAGAGCGCATCGCCCCACTGCCAAGCGTAGTAGTCCTCAATCGCATGGTCACCGCTGATAGGTGAAGTAGTAACGTCGGTGTTGCCGGTGTAAAAGGAATCGAGCAATGGATCTGGATTGAGATAATACTCGTTTCGCGCGTTTGTGCTCATGACCGGCGGGCTGGTTGTGAGATTGCCGGTGTCGTCCAGATGCCAGCCCTCTTCCTGCTCGTGGTTTCCCAGAGCCAGGAATATCGGCACCGAAGGGCTGATAAGACCAAAGTAGGATCGCAGGTTGAGGTAGTTACTATTGGCTTGAGTCTGAGTGGTCACGTTGTCCATCGCGAACGTGTCGCCAAGGTCGAGATGGAAGTCAGGGCTCTCCCCGGCAATATTCGTCAAGGTTTGTTTATAGAGGGACGAGTTGCCAAAGACGATATTGATATGCGAATCAGAGGCTACCGTGAACGTAAACGTGCTGCCCGGCGGCCTTTGGGTGTAGAAGGAGTGCTCAGCCCTTGTGGTCCAGGCAGTCGCGCCGGTCTGCCTGTAGACCATTCTGTAGTAGTAACGAGTATTGCTCGGAAGATTACTGAGGACGACCACAAGCGGCTGATTCGCCGCTGAAGAAACCGTGCTCGTTTGGTATGGATAGCTTCCTGACTGTGTTCCATACTCGAAATACGCCTGTATGGCAGCGCTGGCCACAACGTTGATCGTTACAGAGTTGTTCGTCGGACGTCCCAGCAGTTCCGGCCCCGGGAAGCTGACTTGTCCTTGCACATTGGATGCAGGCAGCAACATTACAAGCAACACAGTTGCGAACGAAAGCACTTTAAATGGCCTCATATCTCTATTTCCTTCTGGAAGCGCAAGAGACCGCCCTGGACGCACCTTCACAATCTTGATTCTTATCTAATTGGGAAATCTTTTTTTTACTTTAGGAACGGCCCAAGCATACTCCTGATCTCGCCGTTCACAACCCTGTGAAATGATTTTCATGCTGCGTGAAAAGATTTTCATCTTGGAGGGCTTTCTGCGCGAGGCCCGCGCCGCGGCCGCACTCAGACAAGCATGATTTCCGCACTGCCCTACGTTGATGAAATCGTGTCTGACGGCTTGCCAACGGAACGAACACGCAGTTCACGGCAGCACCTTCACGAGTTCGACTCGCACACGCTCCTCAGTCGAAACGTTCGAAGAATTCAGCGCAACAGAAAAGGGCCCCGGTGCAGATGCCGGGGCCCGCTGATAGCAGGCGTCAGTGGGCGGAAACGAGGGTGCCCTGCGAGGCCACCGCCTGCCAACGTCCGTTCCGCTTCACGAACACGTCGGTCCAGGTCCAGTGTCCGCTGGTGTCCTTGCCTTTGTAGCTGCTCTTTTCGTCGTCGCTGCCGGTCACGACAGCGGTGTCTCCGAAGACCCGCACCGTCATCGGACCAAGGGTGACGGAATCGATCTTTGACTCGCCGGATTTGAGCTCGGCCAAGGCTTGAGATTTGGTCACGGTC
The DNA here is from genome assembly GCA_963704285.1 of uncultured Acidobacteriota bacterium. Lineage (GTDB taxonomy): Bacteria > Acidobacteriota > Terriglobia > Terriglobales > Acidobacteriaceae > JAHFUA01. The sequence goes on from OY969886.1 coordinate 1,552,097, forward strand.
CCGGTGGGACCCTGGGCCACCCAGTCGTCGGCCAGGATGCGATCGAGCGGTTTGGTGTCCTTCTTCAATTGCGCATCCGTCCACTCGCGCTCCATCTGCATCAAGGCCTGTTCCACACCGCCGCTTCCGCCGGCGGTTGCGCTTTTCGTTTTGTCGGTTTGCCCCAGCGCAGCGCAAACCAGGACCATTGCCAGCACGCTGTAGACAATCGTTCGCTTCATCGTTCACCTCTCATCATCAAACCGTGTGATTTGGGGGAGAGCGGACTCTAACACCGAGAATCACCCGCGTCAATTTGCCGAGGGGCGCGCACTCTTAATTTTACGACCATCCCAGCGGGCGCAGCCGTATCTACGCCGCTATGCGCTGGAAGGCGGAGAACCTGAAACTAGCCGCGGGAACGAGTGGCCAGTAGCCAGTCGCCAGATAACAGCTGACGAATGCATCACTGGCAACTGTCTACTGGCGACCGGCTACTTCGCTAGAAGCGCCAGCGGGTGGCGCGGTTGAGCGCCAGCTTCTCGCCCAACGCGAAGACCTTCACCGGCCGCACCGCCCAGATGGGGTCCTGCTGATGGGGAGACATGTCGAAGTCGTACCTGCGCTCGAAAAGCCGGAAGAACCGCTTGCGTAACGCGGCTTCGCGCACTTCGCGGGCCACCCCCTCGACGATCACCGCCTCGTGCGCGAGTTCGTTACACACCACGCAGTTGGGATTGGCTTTCAGGTTGTGGGATTTCCGCGAATCGCGTCCCGTCGAGAAGTAGAAGACGTTCGCCAGCCACAGACCCCAAACCACCATGGTGTGCGGGCGGCCGTCGGGACGCACGGTCGAGATCCAGTAGTTGCGGGACTTGCTGAGACGCTGTTCGGCCCACTTCCACGGCAGCAATCCCTTGTTGTGCTCCGGCAGGCCGTAACCGGGCATATGGGGGCGGCTGGGTTGCGGTGTGCGCTTCGTCATGATTCGTCCCTCAGTAACCTGTCTAGGGTGGGCTTGTGCTTCTCGCGGCGCTCCTTCTTCGCGTCGGGCACGCGGCGGGTGGGCGGGGGAGCGCCAATCTTCTCCCGCGCCGCCGCTTTCACCGCCTCGACCGCGCGGAATGGTTTCGGCTTCTTGCGTTTGGCCACGCCCCGCCTCTCAGGCGCATTATGCAATAATCACGGGGGAGTACCGAGTACCAAGTACCGAGTCGGAATCTTCCAGCATGGACGAGAAAGATTTCTTCGACGAGCGGGAGCAGAAGAAGCCGGCGCCGCTGACCTGTCCGCACTGCCGCCAGGCCGGCGACTATGAGCTGGCGTGGCTGGTGCGCACCAAGAAGCGGCAGCTTCCCGGGCGTGCCGACGAGCGCGACCGCGCCCGCTTCGCCAAGGCACGTTCCTACATGGTGCGGCGCGACGACGTGGTGATGTGTAAGAACCTGCGCTGCCGCAAGCGCTTCGAAGTGTCGGGCGTGCAGTCGGTGGCGTTCCTGGATTAGCAGGTCGTTGGTCGTTTGTCGCTGGTCGTTGGTGATCCGCTATCCCGGCGATTTCGGTGATCTCCCGATGACCCAATCTCCCGATGTTCCGATTCATTTATACTGCCCTGTTTCGTTTCCCACGGAGATGGTGAATGAAGATCCTGGTGTGCATGAAGCAGGTCCCGCAGAAAGACGCGCCGTTGAAGCTGAACGAGTCCGGCGCCTGGATCCGCGAGGACGTCTCCTACGAGGTGAACGAGCCCGACGCGTACGCGCTCGAAGAGGCGCTGCGCCAGAAAGAGAAGCACGGCGGGGAAGTGGTGGTGATCACGGCCGGACCGGCGCGCGCCCAGCAGGTGCTGCGCGAGGCGCTGGCCAAGGGCGCCGATCGCGCCATTCATCTTGAGGGCCCTGCGTTTGTGACCTTCGACGCCGCCAACATCGCGCGCGCCTTCGCCGCCGCAATCAAGGATGAGACGTTCGACCTGATCTTCACCGGGCTGCAATCCGACGACTTCGGGTTCGCGCAGACGGGCGTCATCCTGGCCGAGCTGCTGGGCTGGCCGCACGCCACCATCATCATGCAGATCGAGAAGTCGGACGGCGGCATCAAGGTCAAGCGCGAGCTCGAAGCCGGATACTTCCAGTTCGTCGACATGCCGCTGCCGGCGGTGCTCACCATCCAGTCGGGCATCAACAAGCTGCGCTATGCCACGCTGATCGGCATCAAGCAGGCCAAGAACAAGCCGCTGCGCAAGGTCGCGCTCGCCGAAGTGCAAACTTCCCTGGTCGCGAATCAACTGAACATACAGAGGCTGTATGTCCCCCAGAAGGTGAAGAAGACGGAGATGCTTGCGGGCTCTCCTGCCGACGTCGCCCGCAAACTGACGGAGAAGTTGAAAAACGAGGTCAGGGTGCTGTGAGGAGTCCTGCGATGCGCAAGGGAACTGCCATGATCGTCGCGGGCGGTATCTTGTTGCTTCCGCCCGCTCTGGCGCTGGGCTTGACGGCCCTTATGAGCACATCTATCGGACCTAGGCTGCTTTCTCTTTTCGGTTTTGGAGAATTTCTCATTTATTGGGATCCGTTGGTTGCACTATCTGTCGTAGCCGTGGGCTCAACGTTGGTCTTAGTCGGGCTTCGAAGAAGGGTTAGCCACAAAGGTCGTATTTAGGCCAGATGTTCGAAGTTGTTAGCGAGAGCCGTTCTCATGGATAAAACCATCCTTGTAGTCGTCGAGCAGCGTGAAGGCAAGTTGAACCGCGTCTCGTTCGAGACGCTCACCGGCGCGCAGGCCATCGCCCGTGAAACCGGGTGGGCGCTGGAGGCGGCGGTTGTCGGCTCCGGCGTCGGCGAAATCGCGCGGGAAGTCGCTGCCGCGAAGGTCGGGAAGGTTTACGACATCGAGTCGCCGCAGCTCGCCCGTTACACGCCGGACGCGTTCGTCGCGGCGCTCAAGCCGTTCATCGCCGACAAGAAACCCACGCTGGTGCTCATGCCGCACACTTACCAGGTGCGCGACTTTGCGCCCAAGCTGGCGACCGCGCTCGGCCGCGCGCTGGTTAGCGACTGCACCGGATATAAGAAAGAAGGCGACAAGCTGCTGTTCGTGCGGCAGATGTTCCAGGGCAAGTTCGCGGCCGACGTGGCTTTCGCCGGCGAGCCGCCGTACTTCGCCACCTTCCAGACCGGCGCCTTCCGCGGCGACCAGGTGGAGGCCGGCGCGTCGCCGGCTGCGATAGAGACGGTCGAGGCCGATGTCCCCGCTTCCGCGCTGCGCAACAAGCCTGGCGAAGTTTTCAAAGAGGCCAAGCAGGCTGTGGACCTCACCCAGGCCCAGATCATCGTGGCCGTGGGACGCGGGATCAAAGAAGAGAAGAACATCGCGCTGGCCAGGCAACTGGCGGAGGCGCTGGGCGGAGAGATCGCGGCCTCGCGTCCCATCTGCGACGCCGGCTGGCTTCCCATGGACCGGCAGATCGGCTCCTCCGGCCAGACGGTGGCCCCCAAGCTGTACGTGGCGCTGGGCATCAGCGGCGCCATCCAGCACATCGTGGGGATGAAGGGCTCGCGCACCATCGTCGCCGTCAACAAGGATTCGGAAGCGCCCATCTTCGAAGTGGCCGACATCGGCATTGTCGGCAACCTGTTTGAAGTCATCCCGCCGCTGGTGGAGGAGATCAAGAAAGCGAAAGCCGGCGCGTAGCCAAGTTTCGAGTTTCAAGTTTCGAGTTTCGAGTTGCTGATGCTGGCGAGGAGGACGCGTGAGCCACTCCTACAAACAGTTGCTAGTTTGGCAAAAAAGCAAAGCCTTGGCGGTCGAGACTTACCGTGCGACCGAAAGCTTCCCTAAACGTGAATGGTACGGGCTCACCTCCCAGTTGCGACGTGCGGCCGTATCGATAAGTTCGAATATTGCAGAAGGGCAAGGCCGGCTTACCAAGGGGGAGTTCCGCAACTTCTTGGGCCAGGCGCGCGGCTCGTTGCTGGAGCTTGAAACTCAGTTAGCAATCGCCCGAGACCTCGGATACTTGAGCGAAGCCGATCACGTTTCATTGGAGAAGCAATGTGACGAGGTGCGGCGTATACTCAACGGTCTCCTCGAATCCTTAAAGATGCCGGCCAGCGCATCCGTGTGACTCGTCGGCCACTCGAAACTTGAAACTCGAAACTCGAAACTAATGTTGGTTTTTCGCAAACCTCTTGAAGGCATCGACCGCCCGCAGATGGAAGCCGACGTGGTGATCGTCGGTGGCGGGCCCGCCGGGCTGGCTTGCGCTCTGCGGCTGTCGCAGCTTATCGACGAGCACAACGGCAGGAATCCCGGCCACGAGCTCAGCAAAGAAAACATCTACGTCCTCGAGAAGGCACGCGAGATCGGGCAGCACTGCCTCTCGGGCGCGCTGCTCGATCCGCGCTCCATGCGCGAGCTGCTGCCCGAATTCGAAAAGGACGCGCCCATGGAAGCCAAGGTCACGAAAGAAGCGGTGTACTTCCTGACCCGGACTGGCAAATTCAAGCTCCCGATTACTCCTCCCGCGCTGCGCGACCACGGCAACTACGTGATCTCGCTGAACCGATTCGCCAAGTGGATGGGCGAGAAGGTCGAGGCCGCCGGCATCACCGTGTTCAGCGGCTTTGCCGGTTCGGAACTGCTGATCGACGGCGAGCGCGTCATCGGCGTGCGCACCGACGACAAGGGTGTGGACAAATCCAACCAGCCCAAGGGCAACTTCGAGCCCGGCTATGACCTGAAGGCCAAGGTCGTGATCCTCGCCGAAGGTACGCGCGGATCGCTCACCAAGCAACTCGTGGCACGCTTCCATCTCGACCGCGACCGCAATCCCATGACCTACGGCGCGGGCGTGAAGGAGCTGTGGGAGCTTCCCCCCGGACGCATCGCGCCCGGGGAAGTGATCTACACCATGGGATGGCCGCTGACCGCGCGCGAGTACGGCGGCGCGTGGATCTACGGCGGCAGAGATAACGTCGTTTCGCTCGGCTTCGTCACCGGGCTCGACTATCCCGACCCGCGTCTCGATCCGCAGCGCGTCTTGCAGGAGTTCAAGCTGCATCCCTTGGTGCGGGCGCTGCTCGAGGGCGGCAAGATGATCCGCTACGGCGCCAAGTCGCTGCCCTATGGCGGCTGGTGGGCGGTCCCGCCGGTGGCGGGCGATGGCTGGATGATCCTGGGCGACTCCGCCGGCTTTCTGAACTCGCAACGGCTCAAGGGCATCCACCTGGCCATCAAGAGCGGCATGCTGGCGGCGGAGACCGCCTTCGAAGCTCTTGCGCAAAACGATTTTTCCGCTGCGCGCCTGGCCGGATACCAGCGGCGCGTGGAGAACAGTTGGATCAAGCAGGAGCTGTGGGGGGTGCGCAACTTCCACCAGGGATTCGAGCATGGCTTGTGGGCCGGGATGTTCCACGCCGGCTTGCAGCAGATCACCGGCGGACGCGGCCTGCATGCGCGCTATCCGGCGACGGCCGGGCATCTCCGCTTGAAGAAACTCGCCCGACTACCCGCAGACGGCGGCGCCGAGGCACACCTGCTCAACGATTACAAAGGCGACGGCAAGCTGACCTTCGACAAGCTCACCGACCTTTATCACTCGGGCACGAAGCACGAGGAAGACCAGCCGGGGCACCTCGTCATCCACGACACCAACATCTGCAACACGCGCTGCGTCACGGAATTCGGCAATCCCTGCCAGCACTTCTGCCCGGCCAGTGTGTACGAGATGGTGGAGGCGCCGGACGTGCCCAGCGGGAAGCAGATCCACCTGAACCCGTCGAACTGCGTGCACTGCAAGACCTGCGACATCATGGACCCGTACGAGATCATCACCTGGGTCCCGCCCGAGGGCGGCGGCGGGCCGAATTACGACGGGATGTGACGGCGCCTTGCGGGCGTGAGCGAAGCGCGCAGCGCGGAGCGGGAGCCCGCAGTCGTCATCCCGAGCGTAGCGAGGGATCTATGCATTATTAGCGAGGGCCCGGATGAGACACCGCTGCTGGAGAACAGTTCAAATACATAGATTCCTCGCTTCGCTCGGAATGACACTTTGGCGAATGGTAAGACAGCCAGGTTAGGGTAATTGGTTCTAGAGCACGACTCTGTCTGTAGGGGGGTGATTCTAGCTGTCCTGCCATTGACTCGCTTCCGGCTCCGGGAGATGATCTTCCCGCACATCATGCGATATCCAGCGTTGGTCTTTGTTCTGGCGTTGATCGCCTTCTCCCCGTCCGCGGGCGCACTGGATCGCGGCTGCGCCCAGGGTGTCGGCGAGTGGACCGAGAACCTGTGGGACGGCTACAAGATCGGGATCGCGGCCGCGCAGAATGGCGCGCCGGCCCAGTGCCGCGCGGCGCTGAAGTCCGGCGACGGCAAAGTCCTGTTCGAAGTTGCGGGCGCGGAAGCGCTGCTGAACAGCATCAGCGGGCATGACATTAACGGCGACGGCAAGCCCGACGTGGTAATCGAGACCCGTCGCACCGCGGGCCAGTGCTGTTATACGTACTCCATCCTTACTCCCGGCGAGAATCCGCCCCTGGTGCGGCAGATCACTACCACCCCGCCGCTGGTCTTCGAGGACCGCGATGGCGACGGCAAGGTCGAGATCGCCACCCACGATTTTGCCTTCGTCGGCATCGAGGGACTCGGGGAGTCGGATTCACCGCGACCGTTGGTGGTGTTCCGCCTGCGCGGCAACACCCTCTACAACGTGAGCTCAGCCTACTGGCCCGAGTACCAGCGCGAGATCGACGTGGCCAAGAACAGTCTTTCCCGCAACGGGCAGGAACTGCTCATTGGCCGCAATGCTTCCAGCTCCGGCGTGGGCGGGGGCGCCGGCAAGCCCAAGGAATTGAGCCCCGCCGAAGAGAAGCAGTTACTCGACGCTAAAGGCGCAGTTCTGACTATGGTTGTGAACTATCTCTATGGCGGTCGCGGGGAAGAGGGGTGGAAGACCATCCGGGAGATGTGGACCGACCGCGACAAGGACCGCATCCGCCAGGCCATCCTGCTCAGCCGCTCGCGCGGGGTGCTGAGCGAAGTCAATCGCACGACGGCCGCGGCGAAGAACAGTAGCCAGTAGGATCGCTCGTCCTAATTACGCTCCCGGGAAGTCGTCATTCTTCCGCCGACCAAAGGGAGGCGGGAGAATCTGGCGAGAGAGACTGCGGCAAACATTCCCGGTCGTGCAGGCCGTATCGTCAGATCCTCCGCTCGGCTCCGCCTCGCGAAGGATGACAATCGCGGCAACCATCCCCGGTCGCCTACGCCGTATCGCCAGATCCTCCGCTCGGCAGGTCCCTCGCTTTGCTCGGGATTTCGGCAGCGGGCTCGGACGCCCGCTAGGTGCCTCAACCTCGCGAAGGATGACATTGCGAGGTATAATCCCCCGGTTGTTGTTTCCGACCGCCGGGACCTGCCGGCATACCCATGGTCCCGGAGGCGGTGCTCCTCAGAAGACCGAGGAGACGAGGGTGAAGGTGGAAACGCCTTTGCCTCCCGTGCTTGGAAAGGAAACGTCCCGCCATCGGCGACTTCTTCGCCGGGTGTAGCTTTTCTTTCCCACCACATCGGAAACACGGCAGTTTTCCCGCGCGATGGAACGCCTGACCGACAAATTCGGCCGCCCCATCACCGACCTGCGGATCGCCATCACCGACCGCTGCAACTACAAGTGCGTGTATTGCCGGACGGGCAATCAAGGCGCGCAGTACGCTGAGTTGCCGTTCGCCGACTACGGGCGCATGGCGCGGGTGTTCGCCGGCCTGGGGATCGAAAAGATCCGCATCACCGGAGGCGAGCCGCTGCTGCGCCGGGGCGTGGTGGGATTCGTCGCGGAACTGGCGGGCTTGCGCACGCTCGACGGCCGTCCGCTGGACCTGGCCATCACCACCAACGGTCACCTGCTGGCGGAACTGGCGCAGCCGCTGAAGGACGCCGGCCTGCGGCGGGTCACGGTCTCGATGGACGCGGTCGAGCCGGAGCGGTTTGCGCGCATCACCCGCGTCTCCAACGGATTCCATGCGGTGCTGGCGGGCGTCCGCGCGGCCCGCAAAGCAGGGCTCGACCCGGTCAAGGTGAACTGCGTGCTGCTGCGCGGCTTCAACGACGATCAGATCGTCGAGTTCGGCAAGTTCGCCCGCGACGAAGGCGTGGTGGTGCGCTTCATCGAATTCATGCCGCTGGAGGAAGAGCGCGTGTGGTCGCCGGAGATTGTGGTGACGCTCGCGGAAGTGCTGGAGCGTATCCGGACGTTCCGTCCGCTGGTCGAGATCCCGCACGCGCGCAGCGAGACGGCGCGGCGCTACACCTTCGACGATGGCGTGGGCGAGATCGGCATCATCGCTCCCGTGTCCCAGCCCTTCTGCGGGCATTGCAGCCGCGTGCGCGTAACCTCCGACGGCAAGCTCCGCACCTGCCTGTTCTCGCTGTTCGATCATGACCTGCACCAGGTGATGCGACGCGGCGGCGCCGATGAAGACATGGCCGCATATATCGGCCAAGTGGTCGCGCACAAGGAAGCGCGGCACCACATCGGCGAGCCGGGATTCGAAAAGCCTTCGCGCAGCATGGTCCACATCGGGGGCTGACGAACAACTTCATTCGCCGCGGATAGCCTGCCCCGAGCGAAGTCGAGGGGCGGAAGAACGCGGATCAGAAGAACACCACATTCGCCGGTCTTGCAATCGCCTCACCTGCGCTGATAGAAATCCAGTCTGTGATCCTGGTCGTGGGGGACATCAACGTGGACATCACCGCACCGTTGACCGCGCCTCCCGCGGAGGGCGAGGACTGCCTGTCGGCCGAACTCTCGTTCCAGTGCGGCGGAGTCGGGCTCAACGCCGCCATGGCGCTGGCGCGGCTGGGATGTCCGGCGCGCCTGGTTAGCTCGGTGGGCAACGACTGGTTCGCCGACTTCGCGCTCGGCAGGGCGGCGCGCGAAGGGATCGAGGTCTCGCATGTGCAGCGCAGCCCCAGCGCGATGACCGGACTGATGTTCATCACCATCAGCCCCGACGGCCAGCGGACTTTTTTCGGCAGCCGCGGCGCTTGCGCGGAACTTCGAGTGACCGAGCGGCTCACCTCATGCCTGGAGGGAGTCACGGCGCTTGAAGTCGCTGGGTACGCGTTCCTGACGGCGCCGAGTTCGGAGTGCGCTGACCAACTCATCGCCGAAGCGAAGGCACGTGGAGTCCCGGTCGCGGTAGATGTTGGCACGGGCCCTAGCCGGGAGATCCCGGAAAAAATCATGCAGGTGGCGCGCCAGGTGGATACAGTATTCGCCAACACCACGGAAGCGGAAGCATTGACAGCCCGAAGCGACGCCGACGGGGCGTTCACCGCGCTGGAACGGGCGGGAGCGCGCGAAGTCGTGCTCAAGCTCGGCGGCGAAGGGTGCCTGGTCCGCGACGCAGGCGAGCTGTGCCGCGTGCCACCGTTTGCCGTCGAAGTGGTGGATACGACCGGGGCGGGCGATGCCTTCACTGCGGGATTCATGGCAGCGCTGCAGTGGGGCTGGTGCCTGCGCGAGTCCGCGCTCTTCGCCAATGCCTGCGGGGCAGCGGCGACCACGACCATGGGTGCCGGCGAGCGCCTGCCGACGATCGCCGTGATCGAAGAATTGTTAGAGTCAAGCAGGTTGACCTCGGATTGGGATGGCGTCCGAAGGGAAGTGATCCGCCGTTTGCGTGCGCGCGTGGCCGCAGCCGCAACCAGCGGGTCGAGAGGAGCATGACCATGGAAGCGCCAGCATGGAAGCAGCAGATGGACCAGCCGCGGCTGCGGTCGCTCACGGACCTGTTCAAGATACCGAAGCCGGTGGTGGGGATGGTGCACCTGTGGCCGCTGCCGGGTGCGCCCGGCTATTCAGGTTACGGCATGCGCGCCATCATCGATCACGCGCTGCGCGACGCGGAAGAGCTGGTGAAGGGCGGGGTGGACGGCCTGGTCGTCGAGAACATGTGGGACCTGCCCTACTACGTCGGGCACGAGGTCAAGCCGGAGTCGATCGCGGCGCAGGCGGTGGCGGCGTCGGAGGTGGTCGAGCGCTTCGACCTGCCGGTGGGAATCAACGTCATCCACAACGGCGGCGTCGGTTGCCTGGCGATCGCGGTGGCGTCGGGCGCAAAATTCATCCGCGTGTGCATCCTGACCGGCTCGCGGCTGTGGGACACGGGCGAACTCGACCACGGTTGCGCCGCCGAGCTGGTCCGCAAGCGCAAGGAGCTGTATGCGGAGCACGTGCACATCTTCGCCGACGTGGACAAGAAGCACTCGGTCGCCTTCCCCGGGCTCGATCTCGCAACCCACATCGAGTGGACGGAGTTTTATGGCGCGGATGCGCTGATCGTGTCCGGGAAGATGACTGGGTCGGCGCCCGACGTGGCCAAGGTGCGCGAAGCCAAACAGCGTGCCAGCAAGCCGGTGCTGCTGGGAAGCGGCGCCACCGCGGAGAATGCCGCCGCAATGCTCCAGTGGGCGGACGGCGTGCTGGTCGGCACCTCGCTCAAGTACGACGGTGTGGCGCACAATCCCGTGGATCCCGCCCGCGTGCGGCGGTTCATGGAGGTGGCGCGCGGCATCAGGGAGTCAGTGGCAAGCGCTGCGCAGGCGGGAGTGAACCGCTAGCAGCGACGTTTGAAGACATTTCTCAGAATCGGCGATGAGGTCGCGCAAGCGCTCGAGACCGGCGGAGCGATCGTGGCGCTCGAATCCACCGTCATCGCTCACGGGCTTCCGCGTCCGCGCAATCTCGAGACGGCACTGGCCATGGAAGCGGCTGTGCGGGAAGAGGGCGCGACGCCGGCGACCATCGGGATCGTTGCCGGGCACATCGTTGTCGGAATGTCACGCGCCGAAATCGAACTGCTGGCCAACTCGGATGATGTCGCGAAAGTCAGCCTTCGAGATTTTGCGCCAGTGCTGGTGAGCGGGAGATTGGGCGCGACCACGGTGGCCGGGACCCTGGCCGTTGCCGCCGAAGCCGGTATCAGCGTGATGGCGACCGGCGGCATCGGCGGAGTGCATCCCGGGGCCGAGCAGACCTTCGACATCTCGGCCGACATCGTTGAACTCGCGCGGGCACCGGTCGCCGTCGTCTGCTCGGGCGCGAAGGCCATCCTGGACCTGCCGCGCACCCTCGAACTGCTGGAGACCGCGGGCGTGCCGGTGGTGGGCTATCGCACATCGGAGTTTCCCGCGTTCTATTCAAGGACGAGCGGCCTTGTTTTGGAGCACCGTGTGGACGATCCCGATGCGGCGGCGTGGATCATGAGAGCGCAGCGGGAGCTGGGATTCCAGCAGGCGGTGGTGTTTTGCAATCCTGCGCCGCAGGCGGTGGCGTTGGCCGAATCCGAAATGCGGGGTCTGGTCGAACAGGCCTTGCAATTGGCAGCGGCGGCGGGGATTTCGGGGAAGGCGGTTACGCCGTATCTGCTCGATCATCTGGCGCGGATGAGCCAAGGGCGGACGCTCGAGGCCAACGTCGCGCTTTTGGTGGAAAATGCGCGGGTGGCGGCGAGGATCGCGGCGGCGCTCCGCGCGGGTTGAGTTTCCTCGCTCGCGCTCAGTCGCCCGCCGTGGCGGGCTCCCTCGCGCTCGCATGAAATCAAAATGCCGTACCCTAAAGTCCTGGGCTAAATTCGGTCGTCGCTACGCGACTCCGCGGGCGGGGCCTGCCCTGAGCGAAGTCGAAGGGGCGCCCGTCCCCACGTGACTCCCGTGCGGGCGAGGGCGCCGGTTCCCACCTAAGTTTCGCGGGCGGGGGCGCCCGCGCCACGTGATCCAGGTTGCTTTGAATGCAACCTCAATGCGAGAATAGATAAATGGTAATAGGCGGCGGGGCCGAATTTGGCCCGCGCCGGCCGAACCAAACTGTGGCTTCAACAACCCCGTAGGTCGGGCCGCCCATAACGGCAGTGGATCTACTGGAGCCGCAGGATGCTTTCAACATCCCCGTTCCGGGTCCGCCGCGGCGGACGCCGGGACTGAAGGCGGTAAGGGAAATGTCACTGGCAACAGCCTGCCGTTTGGACAACTATCTCGTCCTGCCCGACGTGTCGATGGACGACCGCATCACCGCCGCCAAGCAGGCGCTGGGGCGCGAATGCGTCATCCTCGGGCATCACTATCAGCGCGACGAAGTCATCAAGTTCGCGGACATCCGCGGCGATTCCTACAAGCTCTCGCAACAGGCAGCGCAGGCCGCGGGGCGCTACATCGTCTTCTGCGGCGTGCACTTCATGGCGGAGAGCGCCGACATCCTGGGGCGCGCCTCGCAGCAGGTAATCCTTCCCGACCTGAACGCCGGCTGCTCCATGGCCGACATGGCGGAGATTGGCCAGGTGGAAGACTGCTGGGAGCAACTGCTCGAGCTGGGGTTGACGTTGGATTCCGGCGACCAGGTCACGCCCATCACCTACATGAATTCCACGGCGGCGATCAAAGCTTTCTGCGGCGAGCGCGGCGGGCTGGTGTGCACGTCGTCGAATGCCGCGGGCGCCTTCCGCTGGGCGTTCGCGAAAACGCCGAAGCTCTTCTTTCTGCCCGACCAGCACCTGGGTCGCAATACCGGCTACGCCATGGGCATCCCGCTCGCCGAGATGGTGACCTGGGACCCGTATCTGCCGATGGGCGGCATCACACCGGAGCGGCTGCGCAGTGCGCGCGTGATCTTGTGGAAGGGACACTGCTCGGTGCACCAGCGCTTTTTGCCCGAACATGTGGACAACGTGCGTGCGCGCTATCCCGGCATCCGCGTGATCGCGCATCCGGAGTGTCGCTGGGAGGTGTGCCAGAAAGCGGACGCGCTGGGCTCGACGGAGAAGCTCATCCGGCTGGTGGCCGAAGCGCCGGCGGGAAGCAAGTTTGCCATCGGCACGGAAATCCACCTGGTGAACCGCGTGGCCAAGGAGAACCCCGATAAAGTCGTCATCACGCTCGACGATTCCGGGTGCCTGTGCACCACCATGTTCCGCATCTCGCCCCAGCATCTGTGCTGGGCGCTGGAAAACCTGGTGGAGGGCAACGTGGTAAACCGCATCGTGGTGAGAGAAGAAGTAAAATACTGGGCGAAGGTGGCGCTGGACCGGATGCTGGAGGTCCAGTGAGCCTCGATCGAGCGTCGAACCAGAACCAAGGTCCTTCGCGACCGTTTCCCGCGCCGGAGAAAACGCGCGGCAGCCCTCGGTCGCTCAGGATGACAATCTTTAATTATTGAAATGGCTGACCGGACGTTTACGTTAGACGAGGCGCAGGCGTTGCTGCCGGTGCTGGAATCGCTGCTGAAGGCGGCGATGGACGGCAAGAGTGCCGCCGAGCGCATCGAGCAGGAGTTCAAAGCCGTCTCCAACCGCGTGTTCCTCAACGGCGGCACACTGCTTGATGTGGCCCGACTGGCGGCGCGCAAGCGCGAAAAAGAACGCCTGGTGCGGAAGATCAAAGATGTGCTGGCGGAGATCGAGGCCAGCGGCGCCCTGGTGAAAGACCTGGAGATGGGCCTGCTCGATTTCCCCTGCGAGGTCGGAGGCCGCACCATTCTGCTCTGCTGGAAGCTGGGCGAGAAGAGCATCGCCCACTGGCACAGTACCGACGAAGGCTACCGCTACCGCAAACCCATCGACGAGAAGATCGCCAACGCGGGCAAGCCCAAGAACAGGGAGTAGGGAGTAGGGAGTAATTGATGTAATGCAGCTCGTTCGCAAGCTCGAGCTGAGTTTCCACCTCATACAAGGACCCACGCGCCTGCATAAGAAAGTGCGCAAAGTCCTTCTTGGTTCCTCGTCCCCGTCCCTCAGCAATGTTGCTGGGAACGGAAACAGCCGCTCGGCGTAACTGGATCACCAGGCCAAACCGCTCTTCGTCCGGAAACAGACGCGTGATCTCGTAAACCTCCCGCGCTAGGGCCTTGCCTTGCTGCCAAGCAATGAGGTCACGAAATGTCTGTGTCATTCCGGCTACTCCCTACTCGCTACTCCCTGCTTCCTACGGCTTTTCTCCCGGCAGCCAGTGCGGTTTGAAATCGGAATTGGCCAGCCACTCGGCCGGGGCGATCATCGCCTCGATGGCTTCCGTGAGGTGGGGGAAGTCGATGTGCGCGAGATTGTCGCTGGGGCGATGGTAGTCGCGATGCAGCCCGTAGCTTGACACGGTGTGCGCCACCACGCCCTTGCGCGCCAGCGGGTAATTATCGGAGCGTTCGAAGAAGTGCTCGCCGGTGTGCGGGTCGGCGACCAGAGGTGCGTGGTGCGCGGCCAGTTCGCTGCCCAGGTCGGAGCGCTCGTATCCGGAGAGCCAGAGCTTGTGCTTGGGGATGGCGCTGTCGGGACGGCCGAGCATCTCGAACTCCAGGGCGGCCACGATGTGGGCGAGCGGCACTGGCGGAAATTCGCGGAAGTAGGTGGAGCCCAGCCCGCCACGCTCCTCGCTGCCGAAGAAGGCGAACAGCACGGTGCGGCGGGGACGCTGCCCAGAAGCAAGGGCGTGCGCCAGCTCCAGCACGGCCGAGACGCCGGAAGCATCATCGTCGGCGCCGTGGTAGATCACCTTGCCGTGGCTGGTCATCTTGGTTCCCAGATGGTCGAGGTGGGCGGAGAACATCACTGCCTGGTCGCGCAGGCTGGGATCGCTGCCGGCAACCATGCCCACCGTGTTCCAGGTTTCGCCGGGCTGCACCGGGTTAAGTTTGGCTTCTAACCGGACCGTCGTGCCGTCGGCAAGTGCGGAGAGGGTTGTAAAAGCGGCGGCGCGCAAGACCACCATGCTCATCTCCTGGATGCCGGCTTCTTTGGGCAGCGCCTTGATCCGTGGGGGAAGCTTGGGCAGGCGCCGCGCGCCCGACCACGCGCTTTCGAGCGATGGACCCTCGGGAACCAAGACGAGCGCGGCGCCACGCTGCGAAATGTCATAGGCCTGCTGCCAGGCCGTGGCATCGTCCGTCGCAGTGAGCAGGACTACCGCACCCGCTTGCACCTGCGCCTTCGGGTCGTGGGGATCGAGCTTTTGTAGGGGGCCGGAGATCGAGGCATCCCCCAGCCAGGTGACGGCGATCTGGTTGCCGTTGGTCCAGCGTGTGGTCTGGCCGCCGGTGTCGAAGCTGAGCACGGGAGGAGCGGCCAGCGAGCGGTACTCGAGCGCGACATGCTGCAGGTATCCGCCATCGTCTCCGGGGCCCCTAGAACGCCCGTTTTTGGCGTTCTGGGGTAGGGCAGGCGCCACGCCGTAGCGGCGCAGTTCGGAGGCGACGTAGTTGGCGGCCATGTGTTCCTGGGGAGTGCCGCTGCCGCGGCCGGCGAGGGCGTCGCCGGCGAGATAATCCATGTGCGCTCGGACGGAGCGCGCGATGTCCGGCAGCAGCGGGTGCGCGGCGCTCTCGGGACGCGCCGGCAGGGCCAAAAGCAGCGCCAGGACTGGCCAAGCAGCGAGAGCAACTCTTAGGCGTGAACTGGGTTTCATGCTCGAGGAATGCGCGGCCGGCGCACGCGCCGGTTGGCCCTGGAAGCAGTATACTTTTCTAAGCTCCTTCACGTTGGATGCACATTTGGTAGGATTCTCTCTCGGAGGTTGTTGGGATGGCTAATCATGGGCGGTCGCGGTCGAGCTTGTTGGTCACCTTGACCACTGTTGCCTTGCTGCTGCTGGCAGGCTGTAGCGGATTCTTCATCAATCCTACATTGACCACCGTCACGGTCACGCCCCAAACCTTTACCATAACCGCTGGCGCCACGCAGCCCTTGGTGGCGACCGGTACTTACAACGACGGCAGCACCGCCACGCTTAGCTCTGTGACCTGGACCTCAGCGGATACGTCCGTAGCCACCGTCAGTAGCGGTGGCTTGGTTACAGGGGTAGCGCCGGGGACCGCCAGCATAACGGCGACGTTGGGCATCATTAGCGGTTCTGCCAGTGCCACGGTGACGATCGCAAACCTGAAGTCGATCGCCATCAATCCCACCAGTGCGGCGATACACGTGGGGGGAACTCAGCCCTTCACCGCTACCGGCACGTTGAACGACGGGAGCACTATCGTCCTCACTACCGCTGTAACCTGGAACTCACAGACGGCGAGCGTAGCTACGATCGCCAGTACCGGTGTAGCGACAGGCGTGGCGGCCGGGACCACGAACATAACCGCGACCTCAACATCGACCTCAGGAACCGTGACCAGCAACACAGCCGTACTGACGGTCGTCAGCCCCTGAAGAGTACTGAGTACCGAGTTTGTCCCTCCACGGGACATCCCAACTTTCGCCTTGGCAGGATGGGATATCTCCCTGCTCAGTTTCCTCCTGGCTGTTTTCGCCCTGCTAGAATCGGTTTTTTCTCCGAGGAGTTCGCATGAGCGAAGTACGCACCATCGGCATCTGCACCGGCGGCGGCGATTGTCCTGGGCTGAACGCGGTGATCCGGGCGGTGGTAAAGTGCGCCGTGCAGAAGTACGGATGGCAGGTAATCGGGATCCGCGACGGCTTTGACGGGCTGATCTGGCCGGACAAGTCGGTGCGGCTGGAGCTGCAGAGCGTCAGCGGCCTTCTGCCGCGCGGCGGGACCATCCTCGGCACCACCAATCGCGGCAATCCCTTCCGTTACAAGCTGGCCGAGGATGGCAGGGAGGTGGTGCGCGACCTCTCGCAGCGCGTACTCGACAACGCGCGCGCGCTCGGCCTGGATGCGCTGATCGTGGTAGGCGGCGACGGCACGCAGAAGATCGGGCTGGAACTGCACCAGCGCGGCCTGCCGGTGGTGGGCGTGCCCAAGACCATCGACAACGACCTCTCGGCGACCGAAGTGACCTTCGGTTTCGACACCGCGCTGCACACCGCCACCGATGCCATCGACAAGATCCACACTACGGCGGAGTCGCATCACCGCATCATGCTGGTCGAGGTGATGGGGCGCGACGTGGGATGGATCGCGCTGGAAAGCGCGCTGGCGGGGGGCGCGCACGTGGTGCTCATCCCCGAGATCCCCTTCAGCATCGACAGAATCTGCGAATTTGTCCGCCAGCGCCAGGAGCAGGGCCGGCGCTTCACCATCGTAGTGGTGGCCGAAGGCGTGAAGCTGCCGCCGGAGTTGGCGGAGAAGTTCGCGCAGGAGCGCCGCATCTCGCCGCGCGCCGGCTCGGTGGCAGGGCTGATTGCGGATGCTGTCGGGCGCTGCACCAAGCGCGAGACCCGGGTCACCGTGCTCGGACACATCCAACGCGGCGGTTCACCTTCGCCGTTCGACCGCATTCTCAGCACGCGCTTCGGGGTGGCGGCGGTTGAGCTGATCGCGCGGGGCGGCTTCGGCCGCATGGTGTGCCTGCGCGGCGGGCGGGTGGAGGCGGTGGACATCGCCGAGGCCGTGGGCGCCATGAAGTGCGTCGATCCCAACGGCGAGCTGGTGCGCACGGCACGCGCCATCGGGATGTGCTTCGGAGACTAACAAGCCTCGCAATGTAGAGACGTAGCTTGCTTCGTCTCCCCTCAAAAAAAGAGAGACGCAGCCGAGCTGCGTCTCTACAGAAAAACCGCGCCCAGTCTTAAAGCGAGCGCAGGAAGGCGGCCAGCCAGGCTTGCTCCTGGGGTGCGAGTTGCCGGTAATTCCGCGAGGAGTCTTCGGCTTCGCCCCGGTGGCGGTGGATAGCGTCGGTCAGGGTGACGGAATTGCCGTCGTGCATGAACACCGTGCGGATTCGCAGACCCCATAGCGGCGGGGTTCGGACGCGATTGCGGGAAGCGTCGCCGCCATTCTGGACGATGCCGTCTCCGGTACCGACGTCGTGCAGCAGGAAGTCGCTGTAGGGATGGATGGTCTTGCTGGCCAGCGCGTCCGGCACGGTGAACTGGCCGCCGTTGATGGGCGTACCGCTATCTGCGGTCTGCCAGTTGGGGAAATGGCAGAAGGCGCAGCCGAGGCGTTGAAAGACGCGCGCGCCCGCCTGCGCCTGCGCCCGCGCCAGCAACAGCGGGTCAGGGCCAGGAGCCTTGGTACTACGCATGAACTTGGCGAAGGTGAAGATGTCGTCAGTGTTGTTGGGAACGGTTGGGTCCATGTTACAGGTCTGGGCCACTTCGGTAGGCTGCAATGGGTTGGTGATGCCCATCTCGTTCAGATAAGCGTCGGCCGAAAACGACAGCAGCGAACGGTGCTGCGCCTTCCAGCCGAATCGTCCCACGCCGGTCTGGCCGGGGGCCGCTTCCAGGACCGGAACCTGGATCGCCAAGCCGCAGATGCGTCCGCCGGAGATCCGGCACTGGCGATCGCGAAATGCCAGGATAGCTGCATCGGGGATGGCTTCAATGAAGCCGTCCCCAAGAACAGGCAACGTAAGACGGAAAGTCTTGACGTTCACGTCCTCCGGAGCGGTTTCGTGTGCCGCGGGGCAAGTCGAGCGCAGGTCCACCAGGGAACGAGCACGAACCACTTCGCCGGAAGGGAGCGTAATATCAGGATCGGAGTACTTGCCGTTCCTGTAATAACCGACGCGAAGTTCTTTGTTCTGGGTAGCAGTGCCAGTTACCCCTGCGTCCTGGTGGCAGTTGGCGCATGAGACGTCATTAAACACTGGCCCAATTCCATCTGTCACTCCTTCGATCTGGGCGAACTGGGCCAGGTCGGCTTCATGTGTTAGGGGGTCGGGTTCTAGACCGTTCGTAAGGTTGTCGAGGCCCACCGGGGCTTCCGCCGGTTGGGGAGCTGCGGCCACGAACGCCACGCTGATGGCTACAGCGAGCAGAATTAAACCAATCTGGATTCTGGGCACTTATCCTCCTTGTTGGGGCGACGTTCCCCCACATTGCGCTTGTGTTAGGACTAAAGCGGCGCTTCCCGGCAGCCGAACGAGGTGGCAAGGTTCTCGTCGGCGCGAGAGCTAAGTCGCCTCTTGGGGATTGAGCTAGGGTGAGGCTGAATCCCAAGAGCGTGAAGATTCCGGAGGTTCAGAAGTGGCACGCAAAGGGCAGGGGGCCGAGACCGGTCAAAGAGACAATGGACCGGGCAGTGGCCGATGGGGCAATCCCCCACCGGGAACGGGATGTAGCTGCCGCGGTTTTTCAGGAGAAAATCAGCTCCATGCTTCGACTGCAGCCACGGCGTAAGGCTCGGCTGCGAGGTAGCGGTGGATCATTTCCGGGTCGATGTTCAGCGACTCGCCGCGGCGGCCGCTGCTGGGTACTGGCTGGGATCATGCGGTGTACAGCGCGTAAACAAGCGGAACGCGCGTCCGCGGTTGATGAACCGTCCCTTCCCGGAGCGCTGCAGCTCCTTGGCGGCCGCGAGTGCGGGTGAGGCGGGTTGGACGCGACCCGGTGCCCGGGTATACTAGGCGGAGTTCGTTGTGGGGATATGCGCTCGGTCACGAAACTGGCGGCGTGCCTGTGCCTGGTGCTGACTGTGTGGTCAGCGGTGGCGGTGGTGACGCACCATCATGCGAATAGTGCCGATTCGCTGACGTGCCCGGTTTGCGTGGCGGCACGCACCCCCGCCGCGACCACAACCGTCAGCGGTCCAAGACCGGTCTTCCTCGCGCTCTCCACGGTAACGCTCCAACCCAGCCCTGCGAAGTATCGGCTCATCGCGTTCGCGCTGAGCGTCCGTCCGCCTCCGCAAGCGTAGCTTCCGCTCATCGAAGTCCGATTTCTTCTCCCATGCTGTTCTGACTTCCGTTAGGAGGCTGCGATGTATTCATACAGGCATCTGTTCAGGTATTCGTGGGTGTTGTTGGCGATTTTCGCGCTTGCTGCGTCTCATGCGAGTGCGCAAGCCGGTGGAAGTTCGACGGTAACGGGCACGGTGGCAGACCCGTCCGGCGCCGTGGTTCCCACGGCAATCGTAGAAATACGCAACCCGGTAAGCGGCTTCGACCGCTCGACAACAACCGACAACTCCGGGAAATTTAGCATCCCGAATGTTCCCTTTAACCCTTACCACCTGACGGTAACCAGGCCGGGGTTTGCTCCTTACGTTCAGGACATTGATGTTCGATCTATCGTTCCCGTGAACCTCAGCATCAGCCTGGCGGTGGCAGGCTCGTCCACAACGGTGACGGTCGAAGCCGCGGGGGAAGACCTGTTGGAGAACACTCCGACATTTCACACCGACGTGGATCGCGGCTTGTTCGACAAGCTCCCGCTGGAGAGTCAATCGTCGTCGGTCAGTTCGCTGGTCACGCTGGCGACGCCGGGAATCGCCGCCGATTCCAATGGCTTGTTCCACGGGATCGGGGATCACGCGGAAAACTCGTTTTCGGTCGATGGCCAGCCCATCACCGATCAGCAGAGCAAAGTCTTTTCCAACCAGATCCCGCTCGATTCGGTCGAGTCGATGGAGGTCATCGCCGGGGCTCCACCCGCCGAGTTCGGCGACAAGACCAGCGTCGTGATCAACGTTACCACCCGCTCCGGTCAAGGCCTTACCACGCCCAGGGGAAGCGTCACGGCTTCCTACGGAAGCTTCGGCACGTCCAGTGCCGGTTTCAATCTCGGCTACGGGGGCCAGAAGTGGGGGAACTTCGTCTCCGTGAGCGGGCTCAACAGCGGGCGATTCCTCGATCCGCCAGAGTTCACCGTGATGCACGCCAAGGGGAATGAAGAGAACGCGTTTGACCGAGTGGACTATAAGTTCTCCGATGCGGATTCCCTCCACCTGAATCTGGGATTCACGCGCTCTTGGTTCCAGAACCCGAATTCATTCGACAACCTGAATGTTGGGGTTACCGACCCGCTGCAAGGTAATCCCGTTGGTCCGACCGATCAGCGCTCGCAAATCAAGACCTTCAACATCGCACCGTCCTGGACACGATTGCTCAACTCGTCCGCCGTGTTTACCCTCGGCGCTTTCATTCGGCGCGATGAGTACAACTACTACCCGAGCGGCAATCCTTTCGCCGACCTCGGTCCCATCCAGGCGGAGACCGTCGGCCAGTACCGGACGCTTACCAACACGGGCCTGCGCTCGGACGTCTCCTACGTGAAAGGCATGCACAACTTGAAGGTGGGAGCCACGTACCAACAGACGTTCCTTAGGGAGAACGACAGCCTGGGCATCGTCGATCCGGGGCTTCTGGCGTCATTCGGCTGCCTGGATGCGAGTGGCAATCCCACCGGCACTCCGTGCGCGGTCCTGGCGCCCTTCGATTTGACGCTTCCTGGCGGAGGTTTATTCCACTTCCGCGGGCGTACCGACGTTAAGGAACTCGCCCTCTACATCCAGGACACCATCACCAAGGGAAGCTGGTCTTTCAATCTCGGCCTGCGTGGCGACTTCTATAACGGCCTTGTTACGCACCAGGAAGCCGAGCCTCGCCTGGGTGTCGCCTATAACATCAAGAAGAGCAACACGGTGCTGCGCGCTTCCTATGCGCGAGTGCTGGAAACGCCCTTCAACGAAAATCTGGTGCTGTCAAACACCGGATGCTCGGATCCGGTCATTTCCAACCTTGTCCCGTGCGTGCCGGCGGCGTTCGACCCCGGCTTTCGCAATGAATTCCACACGGGACTTCAGCAAGCGTTCGGCAAGTACCTTGTGTTCTCCGGCGAGTACATCTGGAAGTACACGCACAACGGGTACGATTTCAGCATACTCGGCAACACGCCCATCTTCTTCCCGATCGCGTGGCACAACTCCAAAATCACCGGATTTGCCGGCCGCGTGAGCGTGCCGGACTTCCACGGATTCTCGGCGCTCATGGTCTTTTCCGGCGTGGCTGCCCGCTTCTTCCCCCCGCAAGTCGGTGGTTTGGGCGTCACTGTAGGGCAGGGCGGAACTCCTTTCCGTATCGACCACGACGAGAAATTCAACCAGACGACGCACCTGCAATACCAGCCCTGGCGGCGCGGGCCCTGGGTCGGGTTCAATTGGAGATACGACAGCGGTTTGGTCGCCGGCGCAGTGCCCTCTGCACCTGATCCGAATCCGAATTCGCCTGTGGACCTGACCGGACTGACCGCTGATCAGGAGTTCCAGGCCGGCCTCTTCTGCGGCAGCGTGCACGCGACGCCGACTGTAGCCTTGCCTAACCCATGCCCTGCATCACAGTTCGGGTCCAATCTTGTACAGATACCTGCACCCGGCACGGCAGATGACGACCACAACCCGCCGCGCGTCGCTCCACGAAGCCTCTTCGACCTCGCCGTGGGACATGACAACATCTTCCACGGCGACAGGTACAAGTGGAGCGCTCAGGTGACCATCATCAACATGACCAACAAGACCGCGCTCTATAATTTCCTTTCAACCTTCAGCGGCACCCACTACGTCACGCCGCGCGCCATTACCGCGCAGATAGGTTTCCACTTCTAGCGGCTGTCCTTTGCCGAGACGCAGCGTGCTGACCACATGCTGCGTCTCTTCGATCCCAGTTCTGCCGACGCTGGGTTATATTGTTCTGTACCCGGTGATCCGTTCCCAATCACAACGCAAGGTTTGGACAGCAGTGTGCGGGCTGCTTTGCCTGCTGGCAGCAGGCTGCGGCAAGCAGAGCGGCAAGGCGAAGGAGTACGCCTACGTCTCGGCGCAGGAGGGCTTCCTGCGCGACCAGGTGGCGACCGTCTATAAGAAGGTGGGCAAGGTCCAGAACGGCGAGCGGGTCGAGGTGCTGGAGAAATACCGGCGCTTCGTGCGCGTGCGCAACGAGGCCAACGAGGTCGGCTGGATCGAGCTGCGCTACCTGACCAGCGCCAACGTCTATGAGCAGTGCCAGAAGCTGGCCGTCGAGCATGCCGCCGACCCGGTGCAGGCGCCCGCCACCACGCGCTTCGCCACCAATCTGCACGTCACTCCCGAGCGCGAGGGCGAGCACCTCTACCAGTTGAAGGAGGGGACGAAGCTCGAACTGCTGGCGCGCGCGACCTCGGAGAAGCCTGCGCCCCAGCGCGGCGCTCAGCCCAAGCCGGTGGCCGCCAAAAAGGGCAAGGAGAAGGAAGAAGGCGCGTCGAAGCCGATGGAGGACTGGTGGCTGGTGCGCGTGCCGCCACCGCCCGGCAGCTCCGCCCCGGCACGCGTGGGATGGGTGCTGGCGCGGATGGTGGACCTGGATGTGCCCATCGAGATCGGGCAGTACGCGGAGGGCCAGCGCATCGTCGCGTTCTTTGTCCTCAACCGGGTGGACGACCTTAACAAGCAGGTCCCGCAATACGTGGTCGCGGTGAACGAGCCGCGCGATGGCATGCCGTTCGACTACAACCAGATCCGCGTCTTCACCTGGAACTTGAAGAAGCACCGCTACGAGACCGCCTACCGCGAGCGCAAGCTGCAGGGCGTTCTACCCGTCCGCGTGGGACAGCAGGAGTTCGACAAGGAAGGCAAGCTGCCGGTCTTCGTGCTGCGCGTGAAGGACGATGCCGGCAATGTTGTTGTCCGCACCTACAAGCTGAACGGGGTGATGGTGCGGCGCGTGCTTCCGCCGGGAGAAGAGAAGCCGGCGGCAAAGGCGGCGCCTGCGCGCAAGCGGCGGCGCTGAGTACCGAGTAGCGAGTACCAAGTACCGAGTACCAAGCAAAGTCACTTGCCTGGCCGCTCGGTACCCGGTACTGGGTACTCGGTACTACGAATAGAACCCAGCGATACTCTCCACCACGTAGCGCTGCTCGTCAGCGGTAAGCTCGGGGAACATGGGCAGCGCCAGCACTTCGCGCGAGGCGCGCTCGGATTCCGGCAGGTCGCCTTCCCTGCATCCCAGGTACGAGAAGCATTGCTGCAAGTGCAGGGGTAGGGGATAGTACACCTGTGTGCCGATGCGGCGCGCCGTTAGGAACGCGCGCAACTCGTCGCGGCGGCTGGCGCGGATGACGTACTGGTGAAAAATGTGGTGGGCCTGGGGCGCGGTTTCGAGCAGGCGTACGGGACCTGGCGACGTCGAGCGCCCTGCGGCCAGCCCGGCGCGCGCGAACAACCGGTCGTACTCGGCGGCCCGCTCGCGGCGCTGCGCGTTCCAGCGCTCCAGGTGCGGAAGCTTCACCCGCAGCACCGCCGCCTGCACAGCGTCAAGACGGCTGTTGGCGCCGATCTCGTCGTGCACGTAGCGCTCGCGCGTGCCGAGGTTGCGCAGCCGCCGGATGCGGGCGGCGCGCTCAGCGTCGGCGGTCGCCACGCACCCGGCGTCGCCGAAAGCTCCGAAATTCTTGGTGGGATAGAAGCTGAAGGCAGCCGCCGTGCCCAGTGTTCCCGCGCGCCGTCCGCGCCACGACGCGCCGAAAGCCTGGGCGGCGTCCTCGATCACCGCCAGCTTGTGCTCGGCGGCGATGCGCTGGAAGGTGTCCATGTCGGCGCACTGCCCGTAGAGGTGCACGGGAAGCAGCGCGCGCAAGCCGGCGGGACGCGAGCGGCTGATCCGCTGCTCGACCGGCTCAGGATCGAGATTCAGCGTGCGCGGGTCGATATCCATCAGCACGGGGCGCGCGCCGGCGCGCACGATGGCGGCGGCGGAAGAGAAGAAGCTGAACGCCGTGGTGATGACTTCGTCCCCAGGCCCGACGCCTGAGGCCGCCAGCGCCAGCCACAAGGCGTCGGTGCCGGAAGCGCAGCCCACGACGAAAGCCGCGCCCAGATAGGCGGCAGCTTCGCGTTCGAACGCCGCCACCTCGTCGCTCAGGATGAACTGCTGCGATTCCGCGACCCGCTGAATCGCGTGGTCGAGCTCGTAGCGGATCTCGGCGTACTGCCGCCGCAGGTCGAGCAGCGGCACTTCACCAACCGCAGCGCCTTTGACGGCGGATTGCTTCACGGAGCCCGAAATTGTAGCACTGGCTTCGAGGCGCGGCAGCGCCGGTGGCGCCGCCCCGTCTGCGAGCGACGCTTTCCATTCCTCGAGCGACAGGCGCAAGCCGTCCAGCGCGATCCCACAGTACCCGTCCGGGTAGTCCGCCAGTTTCCGGCTGGCGCGGGCCAGTAGCGAGCGCGCTCCTGCGATGTTTCCAGTCGAGTAGTGGTGCAGGCCGACGGCGGCCTGGATCACCGCCTGCAGGAAGTCCTTCTCTGCGCCCTGGGATTCGCGCCACACATCTTCCAGCACTTCGTGGGCATCGAAGAAGCTGCCGGCGTTGAAGAGCTCGAGGCCGTGCTGGAATTTGGCGGCGTCCACCACGTCATTTTGACATGACTGCGCCGGCACCGGCGTGCTAGCGGCCGAACAGTGGATAGTGGCTGGCCGCGCCCATGAAGAACAGCATGGGGAAAGAGATGATGAAGTTGGCGCGCGAAGCGATGTAGGCCTGACGCATCATGCGGGCGAGCTTGTCGGGCATGGGGCCGGCGGCAGAAGTCTCCTTGGTCCAGGCGATGAGGCGCTTGTTGGCGCGCCAGACGATGCCCCACACGTTCAGCAGCATGAACCATCCCAGCCCGCCGCCCACGCCGATGGCGAGCACGCGGTTGTTCTCCACTTCGGAATTCCACTGGAGAAAGATCACGGCCGCGGCGAAGAGAACCACGGCGAAAATGACCGTCAGCACCGCTGCTTGATTCAGCGCGCCCTTGCCGGCCATGAGCACTCCCTGCTCGATGACGAAGGCAAGCGTCCACACCAGGAAGAAGCTGCCGAAGACGCTGCCGGCGCTGTAGCCGTGATTGCTGGCATCGACGACGGTAATCCGCGACCAGAATACAATTCCGGCGAACACGGTCACCACCGCGCCCCAGCGGAACCACCACAGCGCCAGCGACAGCAGCGTGGGATTCACCTTGGCCTTGGTAGCCGCGTCCATCTGCTTCTGCAGTGGCATGTTCACCAGATTGAAGAAGTAGAGCAGCCCGATCCAGGTGACGGCGGCGGAGAAGTGGATCCAGCGCAGGACGATCTCGTAATTGCTGCCGAAGTCCGTAGGCGGATGGAAGGGGATGGTGAGCAACGCCGGAGTGACTAGCATCTTCTCTCCTTGGGCGGAGGGCATGGTTTCACGCAGGCAGACGGCTGTCAATCCGGGTGGCAATGCATGCGGCGGAGCGCTGCGGGCGGGTTGCAAAAGGCGGGGTCCAGCCGTATCGTACCAGTGGGCCCGCCCGGCGGGGAGTCCGCGTCTTTTTGGGCGGTGACTCAGGATGCGGTCCTCGCGGCGTTCCCATCCTGCGCGGGGGCGCGGCATCCATATCTTTGTTGTTCGGGAGATCGGCGATGGATAAGCCGGCACAGAACATTCAAGACTCCTATCTCAATAACGCTCGCAAGGAAAAGAGCACCATCACCATCTATCTGCTGAGCGGGGTGAAGCTGACGGGGCGCATCCGCTCCTTCGACAAGTATTCGGTGGTGCTGGAAACCAACAACCAGGAGCAACTGATCTTCAAGCACGCCATTTCCACCGTGGTCACGCCGCGGCCGGCGCACCCGGTGGAGCGTCCGGCGCCGATCGAAGCCAAACCAGCCGCGTCCGCGCCGCAGGTGGCGTCCGGAGCGACGGTCACTCCTTCCGGCACGGAGGGGTAGACGATCCGCGGTACCCGCGCAAACCGGTCCGCTCTCGGCGGCAGGGAAATGCCTACTTCTCATGACCGTAATGAGCGTGCTTTCCTCGTCGGCCTCGACTACCGGCCGCGGCGCAAACCCGGCAAACCCGCGAGCGTCCCGCGGATGGCGCGTGACAGCAGCGTGGCCCGCGCCGGCGAAGATGCGCCTTCGGATTTCAGCGCCCAGGAATCGATGGCCGAACTGCGTGAGTTGGCCTCGAGCGCCGGCGCTGAGGTAGTCGGAGAATTCATACAGTCTCGGGAGAAGCCGGACCCGGCCACGCTGATCGGGCGCGGCAAGCTGGAGGAGATCGCTGGGGCGGCGGCGGCGGCGCGCGCCGACCTGGTCATCTTCGATCACGACCTCTCGCCTTCCCAGCAGCGCAACGTCGAAGACGCGGTCAACGTGCGGGTGATCGACCGCACCCAGCTCATCCTCGACATCTTCGCGCGCCATGCCCGCACCCGCGAAGGGCAGTTGCAGGTGGAGCTGGCGCAACTGGAATACCTGCTGCCGCGGCTGACCGGACGGGGCATCGAGATGTCGCAGATCGCCGGCACGGCGGCCGGCGGGCGCGGACCGATCGGCACCCGCGGTCCCGGTGAGACCCAGCTCGAGACCGACCGCCGCAAGATCGCCCGGCGCATACGGAGCATCCAGCAGCAGGTGGAGAACGTGCGCCGCACCCGCGCGCAGCAGCGGCAGCGGCGGGAGGCGGTGCCGGTGGCGACCGTCGCGCTTGTCGGCTACACCAATGCCGGAAAATCCACGCTGTTCAACGCGCTGACGCGGGCGAGGGTACTTACGTCATCCCGCCTGTTCGCTACGCTCGATCCCACGATACGCGCCGTGCAGTTGCCTTCGCGGCGCAAGGCGCTGCTGTCGGACACGGTGGGATTCATCCGCAACCTGCCGCACACGCTGGTGACTTCGTTCCGGGCGACGCTGGAGGAAGTGCAGCGCGCGGCGCTGCTGCTCGAGGTCTCGGACGTGACCAGCCCGGTCATGGCCGAGCAGGATGCGCAGGTGGAGAAAGTGCTGCGCGAGCTCGAAGCGCAGGACAAGCCGCGGCTGCGGGTGATGAACAAGATAGATTTGCTGCCGGCCTCGCGCCGCGATGCCCTGGAGGATGACGCGACGACCGTCCACGTGTCGGCAGTGAAGGGGACGGGAATCTTCGCCCTGCTGGAGCGGATCGACGAGATGCTGCAGGAGGACGCGTTATCGCGGGTGCATTTGCGCATTCCGCAGCGAGAGGGGAAAGCCCTGGCGATGCTCGAGGGGCGTGCGCGGATTTATTCCCGCGAATATCAGGACGGCTTCGTGGACTTGGACGCGCAGGTGCCGGAGTCGGTGTTGCGGAAGGTCCGGTCGTTTGTGCGGGATTAGCAAGGTACTCAGTACTCGGTACTCAGGTACTCGGTAAATCATGCGAATCGAAGGATTGAATGGCACAGACGTACTGAGTACCGAGTACTGGGACAAAATAAATGGGCCGGGTGCCAAGAAGCGGTGACTTTTCCTTGGCCTCCAGCCCATTCGATCCTGACTCGGATCGGAGGTGATACTTATATGCTAAACCTGTGGGCGGAAAAGTCAAGTCGGCCGGGGGTACATCGGCCGAAAGACCAGTGGTGGTGCGAACCCGCTCTCCATCCGCGCTAACT
The DNA here is from genome assembly GCA_963704285.1 of uncultured Acidobacteriota bacterium. Taxonomy (GTDB): domain Bacteria; phylum Acidobacteriota; class Terriglobia; order Terriglobales; family Acidobacteriaceae; genus JAHFUA01. The sequence goes on from OY969886.1 coordinate 1,580,165, forward strand.
CCATGAAAACTCGCGCGCATCCTGCACCTCTCGCGTTGACACAACCGGCATGGGATGGTAGCTTGAGGAGTTTGACGCCATCGTAAGTTTTCCGTTTTCCAGGCTGGTCTAACGATTCCATGGAAGAGATCCTTCGGCAGCTAGGCGAACTTCTGCTTGCGGCCATCCCCACCGTGGTGGTGTTCGTCATGCTGTTCTTCGCCTACAAGCTGATCGTGCACAAGCCGCTGGTGGCGGTGCTGGAGGAGCGGCGGGCGCGCACCGAAGGCGCGGTGGAGAAGGCCAATGCGGACATTGCTGCGGCGGAGGCGCGCACCGCCGAGTACGAGCAGCGCCTGCGCGAGGCGCGGCTCTCCATCTTCAAGAAACTGGAAGCGCGCCGGCAGCAATGGTTGCAGGCACGCGCGGCGGCGGTGGCGGAAGCCCGGGCGGCGGCCGAGGCGCGCGTCAAGGCGGCACGGGCTTCCCTCGAGCAAGACGTGGAGCAGGCCAAGGTGACTCTCCAGGCCGAGAGCGAAACCCTGGCCAGCCAGATTATCCGTACTGTCCTCAAGCCGGCGCTGGCCGCCGAGTTTCCCATGGCAGGTGGCCGGCCGTCATGACCAGGCGTCCTTCCCCGCGATTCTTGCTGGCAATGGTCGTGGTCGCCGTTTTTGCCGGAGCGGCGTGGAGCCAGCAGCACTCGTCACCCCCCGCGCAGGCGGAGCAGCAGCAGAAATCGGAGCAGAAGAAGCCGGCGCATTCTGCAGAGGGCGCGGCCGCCAGCCAAGCGGAGGGGGGACCGGGAGCCGAGCGGGCCGAGGCTTCGCGCGAAGCTGCCGGGGAGGATGAGACCGCGGAGTTCAAGCAGTCGGCGACGGTGCGCTGGCTAGCCCGAGTCACGGGTCTGAAGCCATTTACGGCCTACTGGGTTTTCGTCGCGCTCAATTTTGCCATCATCGTAGTGCTGCTGGCGCTCATCATGAAGTCGAAGGTGCCGGCCGCGTTCCGAGCGCGCACGGAGAGCATCCAGCAAGGGATCGCGGAAGCGCGCAAGGCCAGCGAGGAAGCGCAGCGCCGCCTGGGCGAGATTGAGAGCCGGCTGGCGAAGCTGGATACGGAGATTGCCGCCATGGCGGCAGTGGCGGAGGCTGAGGCGCAGAAGGAAGCAGCCCGCATCCAGGCCGCTGCCGAGGAAGACAAGCGCAAGATCGTGGCAGCGGCCGATCAGGAGATCGCCGCCGCCACCCGCCTGGCGCGCACCGAACTGCGCGCCTACGTGAGCGATCTGGCGGTGGCGCTGGCGGAGAAACGCATCCAGGTGAACGCCTCGACCGACCAGGAACTGGTGCGGGCCTTCCTCGATCAACTGGGAAAGAACGGCAAATAGAGAATGTCCGTTTTCAGCCGATACGCGCGCGCCTTCGCCGACGTGGTGATCGAGAAAAAGCTCGACCCGCGCAAGGTGGAGGATGAGCTGTGGGCATTCGTCAGGATCGTGGAGTCGGTGCCCGATCTGCGCAGCGTGTGGGAGAACCCTTCGGTCGAGGCGCGGCAGAAACACGCGGTGCTGGACCAGATCATCACGCGCACGGGCGGCTCGCGCATGCTGCGGAACTTCGTTGCGGTACTGATCGACCACCGGCGGGTGGCGGCGCTGCCGGAGATCGCGCGCCAGTTCGAGCTCGACCTGAACGAGCGCCTGGGGCTGGCCGACGCCGAGGTCACCAGCGCGCGCGAGCTGAGCGACACTGAGAAGCGGGCGCTCGAATTGCGCGTGGGGGGAGTCACCGGGAAGAAGGTTCGCGCCCGTTATAAAACCGACGCCAAGGTGCTGGGCGGGGCCGTAGTGAAGGTCGGGAGCACGATCTACGACGGGTCGATCCGCGGGCAGTTGGAGAAGTTGAAGCAGGAATTGAGTGGCGAATAACGCAGCTTTTGGCCGTTGGCTCTTGGCTCTTAGCCAAAAGCCAAAAGCCAAAAGCCAAGAGCTAAAGGCTGGTTTTATGGCGGGCATAAAAGCAGACGAGATCACGAGGATCATCCGCGAGCAGATCGAGAACTACGAATCCAAGATCGCGGTGGACGAAGTGGGGACGGTCATCAGCCTGGGCGACGGCATCGCGCGCATCTACGGGCTGGACAAAGTCATGTCGGGCGAGATGATCGAGTTCCCGCATGACGTGGCGGGCATCGCCATGAACCTGGAAGAAGACCAGGTGGGCGCCGTGCTGCTGGGCGAGTACACCGAGATCAAGGAAGGCGACGAGGTGCGGCGCACCGGGCGCATCATGAGCGTGCCGGTGGGCGAGGCGATGGTGGGGCGCGTAGTGAACGCGCTGGGGCAGCCCATCGACGACAAGGGCCCCGTCGCGACCGACAAGTTCTACCACATCGAGCGCATCGCGCCGGGCGTGATCGACCGCCAGCCGGTGCGCGAACCCATGGCCACCGGCCTGAAGGCCATCGACAGCATGATCCCCATCGGCCGCGGGCAGCGCGAACTGATCATCGGCGACCGCCAGACGGGCAAGACCGCCGTCGTTATCGACACCATCATCAACAACAAGGGCAACAACCTGATTTGTATTTACAACGCCATCGGGCAGAAGCGGTCGTCGATCGCGCAGGTGGTGAAGACCCTGGCCGACAACGGCGCCATGGACTACACCATCGTGGTGGCGGCGTCGGCGTCGGAACCCGCGCCCATGCAGTACATCGCGCCCTACGCGGCGTGCGCCATCGGCGAGTTCTTCCGCGACAGCGGGCGGCACGCGCTGTGCGTCTACGACGACCTCTCGAAACACGCGGCGTCTTACCGCGAGATCTCGCTGCTGCTGCGGCGGCCGCCGGGGCGCGAGGCGTATCCCGGCGACGTCTTCTATCTGCACTCGCGCCTGCTGGAGCGCGCCTCCAAGATGAGCGACGCCAAGGGCGGCGGATCGCTGACCGCGCTGCCCATCATCGAGACCCAGGCGGGCGACGTTTCGGCGTACATTCCGACCAACGTCATCTCTATCACCGACGGCCAGATTTACCTCGAGACTGACCTGTTCAACAGCGGCATCCGGCCGGCGGTGAACGTCGGGTTGTCGGTGAGCCGCGTGGGCGGCAACGCGCAGATCAAGGCCATGCGCCAGGTGGCGGGCACGCTCAAGCTGGAGCTGGCGCAGTACCGCGAGCTGGCGGCCTTCGCGCAATTCGGCAGCGACCTCGACAAGGCCACGCAGGCGCAACTCGCCCGCGGCCAGCGCCTGACCGAACTGCTCAAGCAGGACCAGTACTCGCCGCTGTCGTTCTCCAAGCAGATCCTGATGATCTTCGCCGGCACGAACGGGTTCGTCGACGACCTGAAGGTGGAGGAGATCCGCGGCTTCGAGAAGGGCCTCTACGAATACGCCGACACCATGAATCCCGGCCTGCTGGACGAGATCATGACGAAGAAGGTCCTCGACGACCAGCTTAAGGCCGGGATGAAGAAGCTGATCGCGGAGTTCAAGGAGCGGTTCGCGGCGGAGAAGAAAGAAGTAGTAAGTAGTCGGTAGTCAGGAGTCAGGTGTTTGGGAGGGCACGGCTTTAGCCGTGCCGTCAGGCGTTGATTATTGAATTGTCATCCCGAGCTGGCGCGACCGAGCGGAGTGAGGAAGCGCGGCTCCGCCCCAGCAAACCAACACCGGGTTTGCTGGGGACCCCTGAAGCCGCTCGGAATGACAACTAGCAACAAGAGTTTTCGGAGCCAAGGGCTAAGAGCTAAAAGCTAAAAGCCAAGAGCTAACAGCTAGATGGCCAACATTCTCGACATCCGGCGCCGGATCCGCAGCGTGCGCAACACGCGGCAGATCACCAAGGCCATGAAGATGGTCTCGGCGGCGCGTCTCAGGCGGGCGCAGGAGCGGGCCCTGGCGGCGCGCCCCTACGCGCGCATGCTAACCAACGTGCTGCAATCGCTGGTGACGCGCGCCGAGATCTATGATCCGGAGACCGGCGAGCCCCGGCATCCGCTGCTGGCGCGTCGCGAAGAGAACAACGTGCTGATGCTCGTGGTCACGGGCGACCGCGGCTTGGCCGGCGCCTTCAACACCAACATCCTGAAGACCACGCTCAATTTCCTGGCGAGCAAATTGGGGAAGAACGTGGACATCGAGACCATCGGGCGCAAGGGCCGCGACTTCCTGCGGCGGCGCTTCCCCTACATGACGGAAGGGCCCTCCGGCGACGGGCGCGCCGGGCCGGTGGAGATCGTGGGCGAGAAGATCGGCATCTTCGGCAAGCTCAGCCACGAGGACGCGCAGGAGATCGCCGAGCGCGCGATCGAGCGCTACACCAATGGCGAGATCGACGCGGTGTACGTCGCGTTCAACGAATTCAAGTCGGTCATCGCACAACGGCTGGTGGTGGAGCAGATCCTGCCCATCAAGGAGATCGGGCGGGCGGAGATCCTGCAGGCACAGGTCATGACGGAAGAGGAGCGCAAGCGCGCCGGGGAAGCTGCGCGCACTGCGGGCGTCGCGACGGAAGAGGCGGACACGCACGCCATCGACCAGCGGGCGGCGCAGTTCGCCACCGCGCAGGTGGACTACATCTACGAGCAGCCGGCCGGCGAGTTGTTTAACAGCCTGCTGCCGAAGTACGTGGGCATACAGATCTTCCGCGCGCTGCTGGAGTCGGTGGCGGCCGAGCACGCCGCACGCATGACCGCCATGGATTCGGCAACCAACAATGCCAGCGACATGATCGACTCGCTGACCCTGGCGATGAACCGGGTGCGCCAGGCGAAGATCACCAAGGAGATCATTGAGGTGGTCAGCGGGGCGGCGGCGCAGTAGAGCAGTTTCCAGTTTCAAGTTTCGAGTTGCGTCGGGACTGGGGCTGGGAACTTGAAACTCGAAACTTGAAACGGAATTCTTATGCCTGAAAATGTCGGTCGAGTCATCCAGGTCTCCGGTCCTGCAGTGGACGTGCAGTTCTCCGAGGCGGAGCTGCCTCCCATTTACGAAGCCGTTCGTGTGGTGAGCGAAGGCTTCGACGTGCCCCAGCCCGTGGACGTGATCCTCGAGGTGCAGCAGCACCTGGGCGAAGCTCGCGTACGCTGCGTGGCCATGCAGCCGACCGAAGGCATGGTGCGCGGCATGCAGGCCATCGACCAGGGCGGGCCCATCACCGTGCCCGTCGGGCGCTGCACCCTGGGGCGCGTGATCAACGTCATCGGCAGGCCGGTGGACGAACTGGGGCCGCTCGAGGGCTGCGCCGGCAGGCATCCCATCCACCGCCTGGCGCCGGCCTTCGACGAGCAGTCCACGACCGCGGAGATGTTCGAGACCGGCGTGAAGGTCATCGACCTCATCCAGCCGTTCCTGAAGGGCGGCAAGATCGGGCTGTTCGGCGGCGCAGGCGTCGGCAAGACGGTCGTGATCATGGAACTCATCAACAACGTTGCCAAGCAGCACGGCGGGTTCTCCGTGTTTGCCGGCGTGGGCGAGCGCACCCGCGAGGGCAACGACCTGTGGCTGGAGATGACCGAGTCGGGCGTGATCGTGCCCGGCAAGCCCGAGGAGTCGAAGGCCGCGCTGATCTATGGACAGATGACCGAGCCTCCGGGAGCGCGCCTGCGGGTTGCGCTGACGGCGCTGACCGTCGCCGAGTACTTCCGCGACGTTGAAGGCACGGACACGCTGTTGTTCATCGACAACATCTTTCGCTTCACCCAGGCGGGCTCGGAAGTGTCGGCGCTGCTGGGCCGCATGCCGTCCGCCGTGGGTTACCAGCCCAACCTGGCGACGGAGATGGGCGAACTGCAGGAGCGCATCACCTCCACCAAGAAAGGCTCCGTCACTTCGGTGCAGGCCATCTACGTACCGGCCGACGACCTCACCGATCCCGCGCCGGCGACCACCTTCGCGCACCTCGACGCGACCACGGTGCTTTCGCGTGCGCTGACCGAGATCGGCATCTACCCGGCGGTGGATCCGCTGGCTTCGACCTCGCGCATTCTCGATCCGCGCATCGTCGGCCAGGACCACTACGACGTTTCCCAGGGGGTGAAGAGGGTCCTGCAGCGCTACAAGGACCTGCAGGACATCATCGCCATTCTGGGCATTGATGAGCTCAGCGAAGACGATAAGCTCACCGTGGCGCGGGCGCGCAAAATCCAGCGCTTCCTCTCGCAGCCCTTCCACGTGGCCGAGCAGTTCACCGGCACCCCGGGACGGTTCGTGAAGATCGAGGACACGGTGAAGGGCTTCCGCGAGATCATCGAGGGCAAACACGACGACATCCCCGAGCAGGCGTTCTATATGGTCGGCACCATCGAAGAGGTGCTGGAACGCGCGGAAAGGATGAAGGCCACGGCGGCAGCGTAAGAGCGGTCGTGGGTCGTTGGTCGTTAGTTGTTAGCAATTCTGCCGGCGGCCAACGACCAACGACGAACGACCAACGACTGAAAATGGCCGATGTTTTCCAACTCGAGATCGTCACTCCCGAGAAGCAGGTGGTGAGCGATACGGCGGAAGAGGTGCAGATCCCGGGCAAGAAGGGCTACCTGGGCATTCTGCCCGGACACGCGCCGCTGATCACCGAACTCGCGGTGGGCGAGATCATTTATCGCAAAGACGGGCAGCCCCACTACCTTGCGGTGGCTTGGGGATTCGCCGAGGTCCTGCCCGCCAAGGTCACCATTCTCGCCGAAGCAGCGGAACGTCCGGAAGAGATCGATGTGCGCCGGGCGCAGGAAGCCAGGGAGCGCGCCGAAGAACGCCTGAAGAGCCAGGATCCCAGCACTGATTACGAGCGCGCCCTCTACGCTCTGAAGCGTGCCGACGTGCGGTTGGACGTGGCGGGGAAGAAGCATCCGTGAGCGAGGAGTCGGGAGTCAGGAGTCTGGAGTCAGCAAGAAGCAGCCCGCCGTGCTGACAACCGACTCCTGACTCCTGACGACTAAATGCATGAGCCTTGCAGTCCAGGTGGCGGGCCGAACGGACGTCGGCTGCGTCCGCACCAATAATGAAGACAATTTCGGCTACGACCCGGCGTGTGGCATCTACGTAGTGTGCGACGGCATGGGCGGGCAGGCCGCCGGCGAGGTGGCCAGCAAGCTGGCCGTCGAGACTGTGCTGGAGTACTTCCGCCGCCACTGTTCGGAAGGCAACTTCCCCCAGGTCGGGGAGAACTTCGACGACATCTCGCCGGACGCTAACGCGCTGGCCAGCGCCGTGCAGGCGGCCGGCATCCGCATCTTCCACGAGGCCCAGGAGCACCCGGAGCGGCAGGGCATGGGATCCACCATCGTGGCGCTGCTCGTGCGCGACGCCAAGGCGTCGATTGCGCACATCGGAGACAGCCGCGTGTACCTGCTGCGCGACGGCCAGATCCGGCAGCTCACCGCCGACCATTCGCTGGTCATGGAGCAAGTGCGGCGCGGTCTGATGACGTCGGAAGAGGCAGAGCGCTCCTCGATGCAGAACATCATCACCCGAGCCCTGGGCCCGGAGGAGAGCGCCGAGCCGGATGTGCAGGATGTCGAACTCGCTCCCGGCGACACCTTCCTGCTGGCCACCGATGGACTGACCAAGCTGGTGAAGGAGCACCACCTGAGCGAGATCACCAACTCTGCTCCCAGCCTGGAGAAGGCCTGCGATGCGCTGGTCGCAGCCGCTCGCGCCGCCGGCGGCGACGACAACATCACGTGTTTGCTGGTGAGAATCAATTGAGCCATTGAGTCATTGATTCATTGGGTCATTGAAGGGCCCGCTCACCGCTACACACTCTCTCCTTCTGCTACACTGGCGCGTTTTCGTCATCATTCAGGATGTCCTTGAGCGATCCGGAGGCAATCATGGAAATTAAGACCGTAGGCGTGGTGGGTGCGGGCACGATGGGAAACGGCATCGCCCACGTCTTCGCCAAGAGGGGTTACAACGTGGTGCTGGTGGACATCGAGCAGACCTTCCTCGACCGCGCCATCAGCACCATCAGCAAGAACCTGGAACGCGAGGTGGCGAAGGGTAAGCTCACCGGCGAGGAGCGCGCGGCGGCGCTGAAGCGCATCACGCCGGTCGTGGGCCGCGCCCCGCTGGCCACCTGCGACTTCGTGGTCGAGGCCGCGACCGAGCAGTTCAAGATCAAGTCCGAGCTGTTCCAGGAGCTGGACCGGCTCTGCCACCCCGAGGTGATCCTGGCGTCAAACACTTCATCGATTTCGATCACCAAGCTGGCCGCAATCACCAAGCGCCCGCAGGAGGTGATCGGCATGCACTTCTTCAATCCCGTGCCCATGATGAAGCTGGTGGAGGTGATCCGCGGGCTGGCCACTTCGCAGCAGACCTTTCAGACCGTCTTCGAGCTGGCCAAGAAGCTGGACAAAACGCCGGTAGAGGTGAACGACTCGCCGGGGTTCGTCTCCAACCGCGTGCTGATGCCGCTCTTGAACGAGGCCATGTACGCGCTGATGGAGGGCGTGGCCACGGCCGAAGCGGTGGACGAAGTCTTCAAGCTGGGCATGGCCCATCCCATGGGTCCGCTGACGCTCGCCGACTTTATCGGGCTGGACGTTTGCCTGGACATCATGCGTGTGATGCACGAGGGCCTCGGCGATCCCAAGTATCGTCCCTGCCCGCTGCTGATCAAAATGGTCGATGCGGGATGGCTGGGAAGGAAGACGGGTCGGGGGTTCTATAAGTACTAGGGAGCAGGAAGTAAGGGAGTAGGGAGTAGGGAGTAGGGAGCAAGATTTGCGTGGGGCGGGCGCCCCCGCCCGCCAGAAGTTTGCTCGGTTTGGGCTCGGCGTGACCCTCACCTGGAAGATGTCGCGGAGGCAGGTTTTCCTCTGGATCGTTGCAGTCGTATGCGCGGCGGGCACAGCCGTCCTCGACTTGACGCTGCGTGACACTTCCACCTCACTCATCGGAATTCTTCTCGTTTCGATGGTCGTCGGCTATTTTGGGCCACGGCGGGCCTGGCGATGGGGACTGCTGTTCGGGGCGTTCCTTCCGCTCGGCCATCTCGTGACGCGCCGTGGCGGGGAATTGGCGGGCCTGCTGGCGTTCGTGCCATCGTTTGTCGGCGCCTATCTGGGGTCATTCCTCGAGAAAATGGTGCGCGAGCTGATGGAATCGCCGTGATCGCCGTCATCGCCGTCATCGCCGAGATCGCGGGATTTCAGTCGTCCCTAACGGGACTGGTCATCGCGTCCGATCCAACCCGGCACCTCGTGCCGGGCTACACTCAGTCGTCGCTGCGCGACTCTGATGCAGGTGGTTTTCCGATTTCGGCGATGACGGCGACCCCGGCGATTCCATGTTATGCTCGCAGCAATGTGCGCCCGGATGACGGTGCTGGCGAGTGGGAGCAAGGGAAACTGTGCCATCGTTGCCAGTTCCCGTACCCACCTGCTGGTGGACGCCGGCCTCTCCTGCCGTGAGACCTTCAAGCGCATGGCCGCAGCGGGCGAAGACCCGCAAGCGCTCAGTGCGATCCTCATCTCCCACGAGCATTCCGACCACCTCTGCGGCCTGCCGGTGCTGGCGCGTAAGCTGAAGATCCCGGTGTACATGACGGGCGCGACCCATGACACCTGGGGCCGCCAGTGCGGCAAGAAACAGACCCATCTCGAGCGCCTGGAACTGTTCAGCTCCGGCCACAGCTTCCACATCGGCGACATCCAGGTGACGCCCTTCACCACCCCTCACGATGCCGTCGATCCGGTGGCCTTCGCCTTCCGCGTGGACGGGGTGAAGCTGGCCATCGTCACCGACCTGGGCTACATGCCGGCCAGCGTGCGGGACCATATCCGCGACTGCGACGTGTTGATGATGGAATCGAATCATGACCTGGAGATGCTGCGGGTGGGGCGGTATCCCTGGCCAGTGAAGCAGCGGGTGATGAGCCGGGTCGGACACCTCTCCAACGCCGCCCTCGCGGAATTCCTGGCCAGCGATTATGATGGGAGCGCGGCTTTCGTGGTCCTGGCGCACCTTTCCGAGGAGAATAATCATCCGGAAATTGCGCGCGACACCGCGGAACGGGCGCTGGCTCCTCGCCGCAGTCTGCTGCATAACCGGTTGATGCTCGCGTCGCAGTGGCAGGCGCTGGAAGCCATCCGCCTTTAGCACGAGACGGGGTCCCCGGCGCGCCCGATTTTGGCGCGCTGGGGTGTGGGAGCATGAACGAAAAGTGCGTGGATTCCGTGGTCGGCGACATCCTCGCCGGCTGGCGTTACGACATCTCGGGGCTGGCGCCGGAGATGCGCGGCGACTACGAGGCCCACTTCGCCGCCTGCGCCCGCTGCCGCGCGCGCCAGCGCCTGCATCGCTCCATCGACATCTCGCTCATCGTCCTGGCCACCATCTCCGCGGGGTTGTTCCTGCTGGCCTTCATCGTCATCCGCCGCTACTCGCCGCAGCACGCGCTCTTGCTGGAGATCATCGCCCTGGGCGGGTTCGCCTTCTCCGCGCTGGTGTGGCTGATCGTAGCCATCGTGACGCCGGTGCCCATGGTGGTGCTGGATGCCGCCAGGACGCGCGCCCGCCAGCTCTCCGACCGCCTGCCGCCGGAGATCAGGGACCGGCTGCCGGATGAGCTCAAGCTAAAATAGAGCATCAGTTCATCGGGTGATCGGGTCATCGGGTGATCTCCCAAACAACCGTAACAATTTGTCAACCCGAGCGACGCGCGACGTGAGCGCCGGGGTCCCTCTACTGAATCACCCACAGCCAGGCCGAGCCCATCACCAGCGTGGCCAGCGTCACCGGCGCTCCCAGGCGGAGATACTCGCGGAAGCTGACGTGCACGCCCTCAGCGCGGGCGCCTTCAACCACGATAATGTTGGCCACCGAGCCGGTGATGGTCAGGTTGCCGGCGAGGGTCGAAGCCATGGCCAGGGCCAGCCATCCCGTGTGTGGATTGGGGAAGCCGGGCACCAGCGACTTCAGCAGCATCACCGCCGGGACATTGCTCACGATGTTGGAAAAGATCGCGGTGACGACGACGAAACTGGGAATGCGGTGCAGGTTCCACATGGTCATCGGACGCAGCAAGGTGGCAGTGAGCCCGGCGCGCTCGGCCCCGCCCGCGATGATGAACAGTCCCAGGAAGAAGACCAGCAATCCCCAATCGATCTCATCGTAGACCTTCCGTGGCTCGACGGTGCGGGTGATGAGCAGCAGCGCCGCGCCGATGGCCGCCATCATCGCCGCCGGAACGCCCACGAAGAAGCCCAGCAACACAAGCACGAGCACCACGATGGGCTTCTTGCGCAGGGAACCGTGTGCGAACTCGGGCGCGGCAATCGCTTCCCGCACCTCCACGCGATCTAGGCCGTTGCGCAACAGCAGCCAGTGGATGAGTGCCCAATCCACAAACAGGCCGAGCACGGCGACGGGCCCGAGGTGCGCGATGAAATCGAGATACGAGATGCGCGAGACCGAGCCGATGAGCATGTTCTGCGGGTTGCCGGTGATGGTGGCCACGCTGCCGATGTTCGACGCGGTGGCCACCGCCAGCAGGTAGGGCAGGGGCGCCAGGCCCACGCGGCGGGTGATGCGCAGCACGAACGGCGTCATCACCAGGCAGATGATGTCGTTCACCAGGAAGGCCGAGAGCAGGCCGCTGGTGAAGATGACCGTGGGCAGCAGGTGGTGCGGCTCCAGACGCTCGATAATCCATTCCGTCAGCCAGTCGAAGAAGCCTGCCAGGTGCAGGTTGGCGACAATCAGCATCATCGAGAACAGCAGCACCACGGTGCCGAAGTCGAGGTGGCCGACAGCATCGCGCGGCCTCACGATGCGGAAGGCGACCATCAGCACCGCCCCGATGATGGCCGCGCCCGGGCGATCGATCTTCATCCCCGGAAACTTGCCCAGGGCGAAGACGAAGTAGCTGCCGAAGAAGATCAGGTAGGCGGCGAGGATGCGGGCGTCGGAGAGCAAGACCGGGCTGACGGAGTGCATCGTGGGCTAGACCTGCAAGCCTCCGATCAAGTCGGTGATCTTCTCAACTCGATGTTCGATGCACCAGTTCGTCAGCGCTTGCACGATCTTTTCCGTCGCCACCGGGTCCCAGAAGCTGGCGGTGCCGATCCCGACGGCGGTGGCGCCGGCCAGCATATATTCGACCACGTCGGTGGCGGTGGTGATGCCTCCGATGCCGATAACGGGGATAGAAGCCGCGCGCGCCGCCTCGTACACCATGCGCAGCGCGATGGGTTTGATGGCCGGCCCGGAGAGCCCGGCGGTGACGTTGGCGATGCGCGGCTTGCGGGTCTCGGCGTCGATGGCCATGGCCACGAAGGTGTTGACCAGCGAGATGGCGTCGGCGCCGGCGTGCTCGGCCGCCAGCGCCATTTGCGGGATGCTGGTGACGTTGGGCGAGAGCTTCACGATCACCGGCCGCTCCGCCTTGCGGGTGGCCGCGAACACCAGTTCCTGCAAAACTCCGGGGTCGCTGCCAAAAACCATCCCGCCGGCGTCGGTGTTGGGGCAGGAAACGTTGAGTTCGTAGGCGGCGATGCCCTCGCCATCATTCAGAATATTGATGACTTCGATGTAATCCTCGATCGTGGACCCGAAGACATTGGCGAAGACCACCACATCCTTGTGGCGGCGCAGGCGGGGAAGCTTTTCGGTGACGAACTCGCGCACGCCGATGTTCTGCAGCCCGATCGCGTTCAGCATGCCGGCGGCAGTCTCGAAGACGCGTGGCGGAGGATTCCCCGGCATGGGCTCACGAGATAGTCCTTTGACGACGATTGCGCCCAGTTTATCGAGGCTGACGATGTCCTCAAACTCCACGCCGTAGCCCAGGGTGCCGCTGGCGGCGATGACCGGGTTCTTCAGCTCGATGCCGGCGACGTTCACCCGCAGATCGGGAATGTTGGGCGGCGGGCTCACGGCGCAGCCTCCCTCGCCGCCGCGAGCGCTTCGGTGAGCACGCGGCCGGTCGAGGCGCTGGGCGCGTTGATCCCCAGCAGCGAAGCCAGGGTCGCGACCATGTCCACCGGCTCGCAGTGCGTGCGGTAAATGCCCGGACGGAAGGCGAGCCCGTAGAAGTAGAGCGGCACGTGCGTGTCGTAGGTGTAAGGCGTGCCGTGATCGCCGCCGGTGGGATATCCGACGTTGAAGGACGCGGGCACGGCCATCACGTACCAGCCGCCATAGGGCGAGTAGCTGTGCGCGTACTTGTGGCCCATGGCGGTTGGTGGGAGCTCTCCCTGTTCGAGCTGACTGCGGGTGTAGGCGCCGTGCACGTGAGGATCTTTCATCAGGGCATCGGCGACGGCGTGCTCCGCGTCGGCTTCTTTCAGATTGGCCTTCGCAAAAGCTGCCTCGGAGAGATAGGCGATTGGCCATTCGACGTGCTTGACGTAATCGCCCGGGCCGAAGCGCGTGGAAAAAGCTTTGTTGATGCGAGTGCGCAACGTCTGAGCATCGAAGTTGGCGGCGGGCAGGCGCAGTTTCGAGGCATACGCCGGCAGCGGCGCCATGCCGTGGTCGGCGCTGAGTACGATCCATACGCTGGCCAAGCCGAGCTGGCGACCCAGAAAGCTGGTGAAGTCGGCCAGTTGGCGGTCGAGCGCCAGCGCCATGGCCTGCATCTCGGGCGCGTCCGGACCGACCTGGTGGCCGAGAATGTCGTTGGCGGAAAGGCTGATGGCGAGCAGATCGGTGTTGGGGCCGGTTCCAAGCTTTTCCTGCGTGACCAGCTCGCGCGCGAAGTCAAACTGGTAGTCGTTAGCGAACGGGGTCGCGCCCACGATGTCATAAAAGCCTTTGCCGGATTGCGGCGTGGTGGTCCGCAGCACCTTGCCCGAGGCGTCCTTCCAGGGCATGTTCCAGTATTTCTCCGCGCGCTTTTCCTGGTTCAACTTCTGGACCCAGCCGGGAAGCTGGTTCATGTAGTAGGACGAGGTGATCCAGGCGCCGGTCTGCTGGTTGATCCAGTAGGCGGCGTCGGCCGCAAATCCGCCGGGCAGCACGGCGGAGCGGTCTTTGAGCGAGATCGCGAACACGCGCGCATGGCCGCCGGTCGAGAGCTTGAGTTCGTCGCCCAGGGTGTCAGCGCGAAGGTTGCGGGGGGATACGCCCTCACCGGCGGCGCCGACCAGCTTGGTCGAAGCATCGCTCACCGACGTGACCACGCGCTGGCGCTCCGGGTCCCACCACGCATTGCCGCCGATGCCGTGTCCGTCGGTGTAGGCGCCGGTGAAGAGCGTGGCGTGTCCGGGCGCGGTGTGGGTGTTGGCGTAATCGAAGTTGCAGTTGACGAACGCCGCGCCGCGATCGAGAAAGAGCCGGAAGCCGTTCTCGACGAAGCGGTCGCGGTAGCGCTCAGGGTAGTCGCCGCGGAACTGGTCGATGACGATGATGACGATGAGCTTCGGGCAGCCGTCGTAGGCGGTGGCGGGCGAGAGCGTGACCAGAAGCGAGACCAGGATCAGCAGGGCGCAGGTGCGTTGCAGGGGGAGTTTCATGGGCGGAGTTAGTGTACGACACGAATGCAATGGCCGGAATCGCCGAGATCGCCGAAATCGCCGTGATCGCCGATAGTCCCCCGTACAGCGTTGCACGTCGAGCGATTTCTTTTCCGCCGCCGTTTCCGGTAGATTAGCTGTTTCTATGCTCGACTTGGCATTCGTCCGTGACAACCTGCCTCTGATCGAACAGGAGATGCGGCAGCGGGGACTCGATCCCAGCGAGGTGATCGGCCGCTTTGGCGAGCTTGACGCGCGCCGGCGCAAAGCCATCACCGAGGCCGAAAACCTGAAGGCGAAGCGCAATCGCGCCTCGGAGCAGGTCGCGCAGCTTAAGAAGAACAAGCAGGATGCAACGGCGCTGATCGAGGAGACCAAGAGCCTGCGCGAGCAGATCCAAGAGCAGGAAAAAGTTGCGGAACAGCTCGATGCGGAGCTGCGCGGGCTGCTGGTCGGGATCCCCAACGTCCCGCACGCGAGCGTACCCGTCGGCAGCGCGGCGGACGACAACAAGGAAGTCCGGCGCTGGGGCCAGCCTCCGAAATTCGATTTCGCGCCCAAGCCGCACTGGGAGCTGGGAGAGGCGCTGGGCATCCTCGACCTGGAACGCGCCGCCAAGCTCACGGGAGCGCGCTTCGCCGTTTATTGGGACCTGGGTGCGAAGCTGGAGCGCGCGCTGGCCAACTTCATGCTCGACCTGCACACCCGCGAGCACGGCTACACCGAAGTCCTGCCGCCCTACATGGTGAATGCCGACTCGATGTACGGCACCGGGCAGTTGCCCAAGTTCGAAGCCGACCTGTTCAAGGTGCCGCACGGCGACAAGAGCCTGTACCTGATCCCCACCGCCGAAGTGCCGGTCACCAATCTCTACCGCGACGAGGTGCTGGAGGCGGCGCGCCTGCCTATCTCGCTCACCGCCTATACGCCGTGCTTCCGCAGCGAGGCCGGCTCCTACGGCAAGGACGTGCGCGGCATCATCCGCCAGCACCAGTTCCAGAAAGTCGAGTTGGTGAAGTTTGCGCGGCCGGAGCAGTCGTACGACGAACTGGAGAAGCTGACCAACAACGCCGAGACCGTGCTGCAAAAGCTCGGGCTGCACTACCGCGTGGTGGCGCTGTGCACCGGCGATATGGGGTTCTCGTCGGCCAAGACGTATGACATCGAAGTCTGGCTGCCGGGGCAGCAGTTGTTCCGCGAGATCTCCTCGTGCTCGAATTTCGAGGCCTACCAGGCGCGGCGCGCCAACATTCGTTATAAGCCCGAGGGCAAGGGCAAGACCGAATTCGTGCACACGCTGAACGGATCAGGGCTGGCCATCGGGCGGACGTGGGTGGCCATCGTCGAGAACTATCAGCAGGCCGACGGCAGCGTGGTGGTGCCCGAGGCGCTTAGGCCGTATCTGGGCGTTGAGAAGATCACGGCCAGAAGACTTTAACCACAGAGGGCACAGAGGTATACAGAGGAGCTCAGTTGCCAGTTGTCAGTCGCCGGTCGCCAGTTACCGGTTGTTCGAAACTGGCGACTGGCTACTGGCGACTGGCATGGGCATTTCCTTTGTGTACCTCTGCGCCCTCTGTGGTTAGCTTTTCCTAATTCGCGGGAACTTCGTGCACGTCTGCCGGCAGCGGCGGGTCAGCGGCGAGGAAGCGCTGCATTTCCGCGAGCACGCGCCGGCGGCATTCGAGAGGTGCGATGTGTCCGCAACCGTCCAGGACCGCCAGCACGGACTGCGGCATCTCGCGGTGCATGGCTTCGGCGACCGCGAGCGGCGTCAACACATCCTGCTTGCCCCAGACGATGAGCACGGGCATGGTGACGCCCGCCAGCTTGCCGTCCATCAGTTCACGGCCGGCGATCATGTTGGCCACATTGCGCTGGATCACCCAGTCTTCCTCGCGGAGCACGCGCAGGAAGTCGCGGGTGATGAAGGCGGGAGCGCGTGCGGGATGCGGCGTCAGCAGTTTTTCCAGCCCTTGCATGTCCGCCATGGCGTGCGGTGAGAGCAGGCGGAGGTCGAACGTAGGGGTGAACCTCATGCCCGCGCTGTCGAGCAGGACCAGGCGGCGGACGCGCTCGGGAGATTGCGCGGCGAAATCGAGCGCGATCCAGCCGCCCATTGACCATCCGGCGAGATCGAAGCGCCTGAGTCCCTGGCTGTCGAGGAATTGACGCAGGATGCCGGTCTCGAGGGTGACGGAGTAATCCACGTCCGGCCGGTCGGAAGCGGCGTAGCCCAGCAGATCGAGCGCGTAGACGCGATGCCTCCTGGCCATCGCGGGCATGAGGGGCGCGAAATCCAGGGCGCGGCCGCCCAAGCCGTGGACCAGCACCAGCGGTTCGCCCGTGCCGCCGGCGAAATAATGGATGCGGTGGGGACCGAGCTGCACGTAGCGGCTCTCGATACCACTGAGCCGCAGCGCGGCGGTGGCGATGGCGGTCAGCGCGGAGGCCGGGCGCCAGAGAAAAAATGCAACCAGCAGAACGACAAGCGCCGCCAGCAGCCATACGCCGCGTCGCAGCCAGCGAGCCGCTGTGAGCACGGGTTTGAGCGTTGTAGGCGGCATTGGAGAAAGGCCTTAACCACAGAGGACACAGAGGATCACGGAGGTTTTTTAGACATTCTCACGCGGTCGGCGATTTCGGCGATTCCGGCGATGTCGGCGATCTTGGCGATTATTCGATTCGTGTCCTCCGTGTACCTCTGTGTCCTCTGTGGTTAATTCTCAACCTTAGCAGCCCGCATTGCCAAGGACGGCGACGGGAATCTACACTGGATGAGGAACGAAGTGTGTTCCGCTGCGATCCAGCCTATGACGCACGTGTGGCAAGCCATCTCGAGTTTTATCTGGTGGAGTTACGAGCGCGGCACGATCCGGTACGACATCATGGTCACGCTCATCGTGCTGTTCATCTTTCTGGCGCCGCTGAAGATCAACTTTAAAGACAAACCGATCGAGCGCATACCGCATCCCACCAGGGTAGTCCTGATTCCCGACGGAGACAGAGGCTACATCTACCAGGTCGATGCCACGGAAGTTGCGGGCAAAGACGCGGCCACGGTACGGGGCTACCTGCAGCGGGTGATCGAGCCCATCGCCGGCGAGGTGGAGGTCGCGCGCTATGAGCCGGTGTACGACAAGAAGGGACGGGTGGTGGCGTACAAGGTCTGGCTTGAAAAATAGGCAGCGGCCCGGGAGCAAGATGATGAGGATGAGAGCAACAGCGAGGCTGGCGATAGTTTGGGTGCTGTTGGCGGCCGTGGCCGGGTTTGCGGCAGAAGCGCCGCAGACCTCTTCCCCCGATCTCGAGAAAGTGCTGAATCAGATGGATGCCGTAGCCGCCAGCTTCAAGACGGCTGAGGCCGATTTCGTCTGGGACCAGTACACCAAGGTGGTGAACGAGACCGACACGCAGTCGGGCAAGGTGTACTTCCGGCGGTCGTCAAAGGAGATTGAGATGGCGGCCGACATCGTCCAGCCGGCGCAGAAATACGTCCTCTATCAGGACAGCACGGTGCGGGTATACGAGCCCAGGATCGACCAGGTCACACTGTACAAGACCGGCAAGAACCGCGCCGAGGTGGAGAGCTTCCTGGTGCTGGGATTCGGTGGCCGCGGGCACGACCTGGAGAAGTCGTTCGAGGTAAGCTTCCAGGGGTACGAACAGGCGGGCGGGGTGCGCGCCGCCAAGCTGAACCTGGTCCCCAAGACTGTCAAGGGCAAGAACATCTTCGATCACATCATTCTGTGGATCGATCCCGCGCGCGGCATCTCGGTGGAGCAGCAGTTCGTGGAGCCGCAGGGCGACTACCGGCTGGCCAAGTACAGCAATATCAAGCTCAACCAGAGTATCCCGGGAGACGTGTTCAAGCTGAAGACCACGGGACGAACCAGGATGATCAACCCCCAAGGTTCATTTTGAACCTGTGCTTTTTGCGTGCGAGCAGAAAAATGTAGTGCGCAAGTTGAACCGGCGATATACTCAGCGGGCGGGAAAAAGGCGCCGTTCGTTCACCACTTCCTAAGCAATTCGAGGCCCACGCACTCATGGCGAAGCTTTTCACGATCCCCGTCATCCCTCGACGGAAGACCATCCAACGCCAGCCCAAGCCGGACCCGCGCTATGTCGAAGGCCAGCGTGTGCTGGTACAGGCGATGCGCTACCTGGCGCAAACCGACCCGCAGACCAATCGCGCCGCCATCCACCTGTTGTCGGAGCACTTTCGGACGAACTTCCGGATGAGCGACCACCCGCCGCTGGAGTAGGCACTCAGCAGTCAGTTTGTCACGTGGGGACGGGCGCCCTCGCCCGTCCGGGCGCGACCCTGTCGCGCCTGGTGTTGGCCGCAGCCAGGACGCACACCACCGGGAAGCATTCCAGAGTGTAGCGCGGCTCGGGGTTCTCGAGGGTCGCCAGGAAGGCGCACCGTAATGCGATCCACAGGACGAAGAGGCCGGTGTAGGCGACGCGCCTGCCGGCAGCGCCGATCAGCGCAGCAACCAGATAGGCAAGGTTGATAGCGCCGAGGAGCACGCCGATCAGCGAGTCTTTGGGATCGCGGCGGAAACGCCACCAGTGCGAATCCAGGGGCAGGGCCTCGGTGCGCGGACGCAGCCACATGTCGGCCACCCGCGCCAGCGGCAATAGGACGTAGTAGCGCAGAGGAGCGTCATGGATGCGCTGGGCGGCCAGGCTGGCGAACTGCGAATCGAGTTCCGGCGTCATGCGGCAGACGGGGTCGCAGGTGGCGTTGTAGGCGGCGAACAGGCGCTCGGTCTGAGCGCGCTGGTCCGCGGAATCGAAAGCGCGCGGGGGGAGCTTGCTGATCTCGATCGGGTCGCCGGGCACGTGCCAGTAGATGTCGTCCACGGAAACGTAATCCACCAGCCAGGTTTTGATCCAGCGATTGAATCCCGCGGGGACGAACTCCCAGGGATTGTTGGCATAGCGCGGGGCCAGGGGCTCGAAGACGTGGAACACTCGCCAGTTGCGTAGCGTCCAAGGGATGAGCGGAGCCAGCGAGACCGCTGCCAGGACAACGCCAGCGGCGATCACGCGGCGCTTGTCTGGGCGCCGGAAGAGCGCGATGAGCAGATACCCGCCGATCCCGGCCAGCAGGATGCCAGCGTTGGGGCGCAGCAGGATGCCGGCTGCGATGGCAAGCCCGCAGAAAATCCACAAGCGCAGGCCGTCCGTCACCAGTCGCTCCAGACCTTTGACGGCCAACAGCAGCGCCAACGCGGTGAAGAAAATGGCCAGGGCCTCGGCCAGCGGCGTGACAACGTAATTAGCCGTGAAGGGATTCAGAGCGTACAGCAGGAATGCCGCGAGGCCGGCCCGGTCCCAGAGCACCAGGCGCGCCAGCGCTGCGACCAGGTAACAAGTCCCGACGTTGAAGACCATCTGCACCAACGTCACCGCGGTGTAGTGCTCGAGACCGGCGATCTTCCAGATCAGCGCGACGAACGCCGGGTAGCCGGGCAGGCGGATGCAGGTGGGAACGGGGAGGCCGTCCTCGGTCATGGCGAAGGCGCCATGCTGGAGCCAGTTCTTGGCGATGTCGCCGTAGATGAACGAGTCGCCGGCGACAAAGCTGAATTTCCAGAGGAAAAGCAGGCGCAGGGCGAAGGCGGCGGCGGTCGCCACCAGGAAGAAGCCGAGATGACGGCGCACGAGTTGGCGCACGCCGTCACTATAGAGTACCGAGTACCGAGTACCAAGTACCGGGTGGGACAAAAATGGAAACCGCGGAGCTGGATGGAAGCTCCGCGGTTCTGTGTTGCGCAGCCGTCGCCTATTTCCTTACACAAGGGCGACGACCATAAGCGCCTTGAGAAGCTCAGGTCTTACTTCCGGGCCATGACGACGGGCTGCTTATCGGAAGCGTTCGATTTGGAGTCACCGGCCACCTGCTTGTGCTTGCGGTTCTTCGACTGCCGGTGCGAACTCGCCAGGCGGTCCTTGTCTTTCTGTTGCGCATTCTGTTGCGCATTGGCCATCGGTTGCGCGGTGGTCATTTCTCCGGCTCCGAGAAACTGATCGGGATCCGTTTCCTGCTGCGCCACGCCGGTGCTGCCCAGCATCAAGGCCATTCCAGCAACCAGGACCATGTTCATCGCGATTTTCTTCAGGCGGTTCATCGTAAGTCTCCTCTCAAGGCGGTTTCGAGAAGATCAAGCGCCCCATACACCTCCGGACCACCCATCCTCGAAACTCTTGCCTTGGAGATAAGCAATCGTTGTGCCGGGCAGGGCGAAGCTTGGGCCTCGGCACATGGACCGCCGTAAGTCGCTAATTTCAGGTGGGTGGGTGGCGAAGCCCCAACCGCACGGGTTGGATTTCGGACCGCGAATACTATCCGTTCGGATAGGCGCGACTATCTGTTCGGATAGAACCGCCGCTTATTCGCTTTTCACACCCAATTTCAGATCCAGGTTGCGTATGAGGCGGTGCAGGTAATTCGGGTGGAGGTCGAGGAGCTTGGCGGCTTCGGTGTAATTGCCGTTGGCCTGCTCGACCGCCTTGGCGATCAGCTCCTTCTTCAGCGCCAGGACAGCCTCGTGGTAGCGGGTGGGGGCGCGGCCCGAAGTCTGCGTCTCCAGCACGGTTTCGGGAAGGTCTTCGGGGAGGATCCAGTCGTCGGAGCCGAGGACGATCGCTCGCTCGATGGCGTTCTCCAGCTCGCGAACGTTGCCCGGCCAGGAATAGTTGGTCATGCAGGCCAGGGCTTCGGGGGAGACGCCTTTCACCGCTCGCTTGCACTGCCTGCTGCAGCGCTCCACGAAGTATTGCGCCAGCAGCGGGATGTCCGGCTTGCGGTCGCGCAGCGCAGGCATGATGAACGAGACCACGTTCAGCCGGTAGTAGAGGTCCTGGCGATAGCGGCCGGCGGCGACCTCCGCCCCCAGATCCTTGTTGGTGGCGGCGATCAGGCGGATGTCGACGCGAACCGGTCGGGTGCCGCCCACACGGTAGAACTCGCGTTCCTGAAGGACGCGCAGCAGCTTGGCTTGGAGCGCGGGCGCCAGCTCGCCGATCTCATCCAGGAAGACGGCGCCGCCGTCGGCGACCTCGAGCTGTCCGGGCTTGGCGCCGACCGCGCCGGTGAATGCGCCTTTCTCATGGCCGAAGAGTTCGCTCTCCAGCAAGGTCTCGATAAGGGCAGCGCAATTGATGGCGATGAACGGCTTCTCGGCGCGTGCACTGTTGCGGTGGAGGGCGTGCGCCGCCAGTTCTTTGCCGGTGCCGCTTTCGCCGTAGATCAGGATGTTGGCGTCGGAGGGGGCGAGGCGCGCGATCTTCTGGAAGACCGCGGTCATGGCGGGGCTCTCGCCCACCATGTCGTGCTCGATGCCGGCCTCGGTCCGCAGGCGCCGGTTCTCGTTGCGCAGCGACTCCCAACGGCGGGCGTTCTCCAGCGCCAGAGCGGCAATGCCGGCGACGGCGGTCATCAGCTTGAGATGGTGCTCGGTGAAGCGTTCGAGGAAGCGGGTGCTGTCCAGGTAGATCACGCCGGCGATCTGCCCGGAGATGATCACAGGCACACACAGCAGCGATTGCACCTGGGCATTGAAAAGGCTATCGGAAGGTTTCAATTCGGCGGTGGCGCCGGCATTCTTCACCAGCAGCCCGGCCCGTTCCTCCACGACTTTGCGCACCACGGTACGGCTGACGTTCACCGCGCGCGCCGGTCCGGACACCCGATCCCAGGCGGCGACGGAGGAGAGCTCTTCCGGAGTGCTGCCGAAAATCAGGATGGCGCCGCGGTCGGCCGGCACCAGGTCGAAGACCGAGCCGAGCAACTGCCACTGCAGCGATTCCACGTCGGGAACGGAGCCAATGCGGCTGGCGATGTGCAGCAGCGTGCCCAGTTCGTGGGCCTGGCGGTCCGAAGCAGGGATCTTGAGCACTTTCTCGGGATCGCCAGGAATGGCCTCCTGGGGTGGGAGTTGCACCGTGGACTCGTCGGCGAGCGCCTGATCGTAGAGCTTCGACCATGGGAGGGGCGGGGTCGCCGGCCTCGACCAGGTACATGAATGCGGAGTCTCCGACAGCGATCCGGTCACCGTGCTGCAACAGCACCTCGGCAGTGACGGCGCCGTTCACCCGCGTCCCGCAGCGGCTGCCCAGGTCGCGCACGACGAACCCGTCCGCCGTCCTCTCGAGCACGCAATGGCGGCGCGAGATGCTGTTATCGGCCAGGGAGAGCTGGTTGGAAGGGTCGCGGCCGATCGAGAACTGTTGCTGTTCCAGCGGGAAGATCGAGTCCTTCAAAGGTCCCGCGATGCCCACCAGCCTGGGGATTGTCGGTCCTGGGTTCACATGCTGAGAGTGCGCATTATAGCTTGAGGCGCTTAGCGGGCGTGAGCCCGCTGCCGAAATCCCGAGCGACGCGAGGGACCTCGGGTAGTGGTGAGCGCGCCCGGAATAGACCTGCCCAGGTCCGGTGGGCCGCCGGCCAGCATCTAATCACCAGCGGCCAAAACCTCGGTGCGCCTCGTTTGACGTGGCTCCAATCCCGCCTTACGATTAAGTGACTTCCTATCAATGGCCAAGGCAATCTTCCATGACCCGCAGCGCAAGCGCTGGAAGCGCCTGCGCATCGTCTTCGACGCGCTGGCGGCGGTGGTGTCGCTGTCCATCATCGTGTTCGTTCTCACCCTGATGCACAGCCAGCCGCTTCCCAGCCTGTTGCTCCCCGACCAGAAACGTCCGTACCGTGCCATCAAGGAGAAGGAGCGGAAGCGCCCGCCCAAGCGCGTCACCACGCACCGCAAGACCAAAACTCCGCCCTCGCAGGTGGCGCTGAACTCGGAAGAAGGCATTCGCGGGGCGTTCTACGTCACCTGGGACGCGGGCAGCTTCTCGGCGTTAAAAGCTTTCTACCCGCAGATCGACCTGTTGTTCCCGGAATGGCTGCACGTGATGAGCCCCGACGGCCGCCTGCAGGGTGTCAGCTTGCTGAACACGTTCTTCGACGTGGTGCAGAACGGGCAGGTGCATCCGGTGGATGACAAGGTCATGCCGTTCCTCAAGGAGCAGAAGGCGGAAACTGAAGTCTTCCCCCTGGTAAACAATTTCCAGCCCATCACCAACGAATGGCTGGACATCGGCGGGTTCCTGATGAATGCGGCGGCGCGCGCCAACTTCCGCCAGCAGCTCCTGCTCTTCCTGGCCTCGGACAAGTATCGCGGGGTGAGCCTGGATTTCGAGGGCTTTCCCGGCTCGGCCCAGCCGGGATTTCGCGCGCTGGTGGGCGATCTGGAAGCCGCTCTGCACTCGCGGGGACTGAAGCTCTACGTCAACGTGCCCGCAGGCGATGACGACTTCGACTACAAGTACCTGGCGGCCCACTCCGACGGCCTGATCGTGATGGACTATGACCAGCACTCGGGCTCCAGCCCGGCCGGCCCCATCGCCAGCCAGGAATGGTTCATCGACAACCTGGAGGAGACGCTGAAGCACGTGCCCAAAGAAAAGCTGATGTGCGGCATCGGCGCATACGGGTACGACTGGGTGGGCAAGAGCGGCAGCAGCATCTCGGTGCAGGACGCGTGGCTGACGGCACATGACTCCGAAGCAGAAATCGAGTTCGACGGCGACAGCCTGAATCCGCACTTCGCTTACAGTGACGAAAAGAATCAACGGCATGATGTCTGGTGGCTGGATGGTGTGACCGCGCTGAACCAGATGCGCGCGGCGCAGAAACTGGGGATCAACACCTTCGCGCTGTGGCGGCTGGGCTCGGAAGACCGCTCGCTGTGGGCGGTCTGGGACGCGCCCGCCGAAGCCAGCGCTCCCGACAAGCTCAAGCCCATGCACCCCGGCTACGACGTGGACATGGAAGGCAGCGGGGAGATCATCCGCATCGAGCAGCGTCCCAAGAAAGGCGAGCGCGGGCTGACGGTGGATGCCGCCGGCCAAATTACCGACGAAACCTTCGACGCTCTGCCCTTGCCCTACCAAGTGGCTTTGTACGGCTCCAAGCCGAAGGCGGTGGCTATCACCTTCGACGACGGCCCCGATCCCAGTTTCACCCCCAAGATCCTCGACGTGCTGAAGGCGAAGGGCGTCAAGGCGACCTTCTTCCTCATCGGCGCGCAGGCGCAGAAGGAGCCGGGAATCACCCGCCGGGTTTACCGCGAAGGGCACGAGATCGGCAATCACACCTTCTATCACCCCGACATCAGCAACATCTCCAAGCAGTACATGAAATTCGAGCTGAACATGACGGAGCGGCTGTTCGCCGCCAAGCTGGGGGTGAAGCCGGTGCTGTTCCGGCCGCCGTACTCCATCGACCAGGAGCCGGACACCGCCGACCAGGTGCGGCCGCTCGAGATCGTGCAGGACATGGGGTACATCACGGTGGGGGACAAGATCGATCCCAGCGACTGGAAGGACAATCCGCACCGCACGGCACAAGAGATCACCAACGACGTGCTGGCGCATCTGCCCCCCTGCGCGCCCGCCGACTGGCTGCACTGCGGCAACATCATCCTGCTGCACGATGGCGGCGGAGACCGCACGCAGACCGTCAAGGCGCTGCCCATGATCATCGACGGCCTGCGGGCACGGGGCTACAGCATCGTGCCCGTGTCGGAGCTGATGGGCAAGCAGATCGCCGACGTGATGCCTCCGATTTCCGCCGACGAGCGCTGGGCGGCGCGGGTGGACAGCTTCGTCTTCTGGCTCTTCGGCCTGTTTTGGGTGGCCATCGTGATCGTTTTCTTCGTTGGCGACGTGCTGATGATGTTTCGTCTGCTCTTCGTGGGCGCGCTGGCCATCTTCGACCGCCTGCGGGAGGGGAAGCGAGACCAGCAGCCGCCCAGGGATTACCGGCCGCCGGTCGCGGTGCTGATCCCCGCGTTCAACGAGGAGAAGGTCATCGTCAACACCGTGCACGCGGTGCTGGGCTCGGATTATCCGGCGCTGCGCGTCATCGTGGTGGATGACGGCTCGAAGGACAGCACCTACGAAGCCGTGTGCGAGGCCTTCCAGCGGGAGCGCGATCGTGGCCAGGTGCTGGTGCTCACCAAGGAGAATTCCGGCAAGGCCGAGGCTTTGAACTTCGGATTGGCGCGGGTGGATGAGGAGATCTTCATCGGCATTGATGCCGACACCATCATCGCGCCCGACGCGATTTCGAAACTGGTGGAGTATTTCTCCGATCCCGAGGTGGCCGCGGTCGCCGGCAACACCAAGGTCGGCAATCGCGTGAACCTGTGGACGCGCTGGCAGGCGCTGGAGTACATCACCAGCCAGAACTTCGAGCGGCGCGCGCTCAACGTCTTCGGCGCCGTCACCGTGGTGCCGGGAGCGATCGGCGCCTGGCGCACGCAGGCGGTGCGCCAGGCCGGCGGCTTCCAGCCCGATACCGTCGCGGAAGACGCCGACCTCACCATGTCGCTGCTCGAGCATGGCGGCCGCGTGCACTATGAAGACCGCGCCTTGGCGTGGACGGAAGCTCCCACCCGGCCCAGCGGCCTGATGCGGCAACGCTTCCGCTGGTCCTTCGGCATCCTGCAGTCGGTGTGGAAGCACCGGCGGGCGTTTGCGCGCAAGGGCACGCTAGGCTGGGTGGCGCTGCCCAACATCGTGATCTTCCAGATCCTGTTGCCGCTGGTCTCGCCCTTCATCGACGTGATGTTTATCGTCGGCGCGCTCAGCTATGCGGTGAACCGCTATTTCCATCCCCTTGCCGCCGATCCCGCCGACTTCATCAAGCTGGTGGTCTTCTTCGCGGCCTTCCTGGTGATCGACTTCATCGCCTCGGTGATCGCATTCTCGCTGGAGCGGCGCGAAGCCGGCCAGGGCGAAGACGTGTGGCTGCTGGCCCATGTCTGGCTGCAACGCTTTGCCTATCGGCAGTTGTTTTCGGTGGTGCTGTTCAAGACGCTGAAGCGGGCGATCGATGGGCAGCCCTTCTCCTGGGAGAAGCAGGAGCGCACCGCGGCGGTGTCACGGGTAAGAAGGCCGGTGGCGACGAGATAGTGGTCCCGTTTCACAGAGCATTGTCAGAATCGGCGAGTTTTCCGAGGCCCGTAGGGCCGGCATAACTTAGCCCAGGACGGCAGTCCTGGGCAGGCGATCAAGAAAGATGCGAGCCCCGGCGGGGCGGCACCATGTTTGAAGGGGCGCGGCTTCAGCCGCGCCATCACGTTACTGCCCCAATTTTGTCATCCCGAGCGAAGCGCGACGTGAGCTTGCGAACGGAGCGCGAGCGAATCACCTGTTAAACTCAGTTCTTTGAAGAGCCCAATGTCCCATGGAAATTACAATTCACGCTGACGCCGCAAAACGCTTTAACGAACTCGGAGAGGAGCTGCTAGTTTCGGTGACTGCGGAGCGCCGGCAACCGCGTCCTGTTCCGGTGTTCAGGCCCGACCTCCACATATCAGCGAATCTCACCAGTAAGGACGTAATTGGGCCGATTAGGTCAGCGGAGACTGTCATCGACGGCACTGGCGCGGAGGTCGGGCGGTTTTTCATTAAGGACGGGCAGCGGATCGGCTTCATAGGTGATGGTTATAAGCGGTTGATTAGGCTGTTGGAGCGGATTCAAAAGAGCGGGCTGGAAGAAACCCTAAGCATGCGGAGCTTAGTGGACGGCGCATTCGCGTGGCTTGAAGAGCGACATGGAGACCGCACACATGAGCCGATTGTTAGCTTTGTGCTCCAGCAGATTAGTTCAAAAGTTAAGCTCCGTGAACTCTGGGTTCCCCTACATCGTGTTCACTTGCAGGAGAATATTGCGATAGGCACCGCCAAGTTTCGCACTATCAGCAAGGAGATGTTGGACGAGTTGGAATCCCGCATGCAATCTAAGGCCTCTGCGGACACGTTGCTCGCCATTCGTGCGAAGATCAATCGCGAACGCACGACATTGCAAGGCACAGCAGCGGTCGTCGTCAGCGTTGTGGCTGAGCCGATTCGCGCGTCGGAAATAGCACTGGAGATTGCTGGACGGGCAGCTGCTTTGCTCCGTTTTTTCTCTCGAGCTAATTGGCACCCGCTGATGCGCTCTTACTGCACGACGCTTGGCGATGAAAGTCTCAGCATGCACACCGAACTGACGATCGGGGACGGTAAGATTTTATCCATTTCAGGGGGAATCGAGGACAAGCGGAATCAGCATGACTGGGTGATCACCTCTAAATACCTTCGGCAGTTCCCGGGACTTTTGCAAGCACTCAGCGACCTCGTCGATGAAAGGAGGCGGCATTCCGAGTTCGAGAAGAAATTGCTTGACGCGCTGTTACTGTACTCACGGAACGCCGTCGTGCAGGACCCAGCGGACAAGCTTGTATTCATATTTGCGTCGCTGGAATCGATGCTGCTTAGAACCGACTCCGAACCAGTGCAAAAGAACGTAGCCGAGAGGATGGCCTTTCTAATTGGTGAAAACGTCGAGGCCAGAAAGCAACTCATTGCGAACGTGCTTGCAATTTACGGGAGGCGTTCATCTTTCCTTCATCACGGTAGTCATGTTGATGCAACAGACGCTCTGGCGACATTTATGCTGAATGCTTGGGCTTGTTTTTACACACTGTTAGAGAAGCGACAGACATTTGCCACCAAAGATTCGCTAATAGAGGCTATCGAGGAACGCAAACTTCAATGAACACTCACGTCGCGCTGGCGTTGCAGGACGGCACGGCCCGACGGTCGCCCAGCAAACGGCACTAAAACACCTCATCGTCATCCCCCAACGGCAGCCCTATCGATTTTGCCGCGGCACCCCGCGCCTTCGGTGCCTTCTTAAATGTTACGTCGAGCGTGCGTGGATATTCGATTTCCTTACCCTCCAGCAATTCGCCCACCGTCACCAACTGAAGCCGCGGATATTTTCTTCCGAAGGGCGAGTCGTAGAATCCCGCGCTGGCCGCCTCTTTTTCCATGGGTTTGGTCGCGGGCTCCAGCGAGATCAGCACGCCGATCTCCGCCTTCTCGCGCTCGATGACGCCGCGTAGGTCACGCACCTGCGACACTGTCACATCTCCGGCCTTCACCGAGAGCACGATCTGCTTCGTTTTGCCGCTCTTGTCGTCGTGGAAATAGAGCCGTCCGTCGATGCCTCGGTCCGCGCCTTTCTTTTGCTCGGTGGGACGCGCTCCCACAAGCCCGAGCGCCCACCATTGGAACTGGTAGGGGTCTTCTTTCGCCAGCGCCGCCGCCTCGCTCAACGTCGTCGGCTCGCCGATGACTTCGTACGTCTCCTCGACCGCCGAGCCGAATGCGTCCCGCAGGCGCTTCTTGATCAGGTTTACTGCCAGATGCGTAATATCGATGCCAATCCAGCGCCGCTTTAGCTTTTGCGCAGCGGCAATTGCTGTCCCGCAGCCGCAAAATGGATCGAGGACGGCGTCCCCTTCGTTGGAGCTGGTGCATACGATGCGCTCTAATAGCGCCTCTGGCTTTTGGGTCGGATACCCCAGCCGCTCCTTAGCCATCATGTTGATCGGCGAAATGTCCGCCCAGATGTTCTGCAGTGGTATGCCAGGCGTGTCATCCAGATAGCGCTTGTACTGTGGAACATTGCCGGGTTTAGACTGGATGACGCGGCCTTCAGCAATGAGTTTTTCCATGCGTTCCCTGCTGTATCGCCAATATCGCGAAACACCCATCACCTCATAAAACGGATTTCCCTTTGCTGCGCCTCCCGGGCCGGTCAGGTTATCCAACCAATACCGACGTCCAGTTTCATCTCGATAACGGAAGTACTTGTCGATGTATTCTTGCGAGTACGGGGTGAACTGCGTGTTGTATGTGTACGCGTTGCTTACGGTGTAGTAGAGCAGGATATCGGAGACGTTCCCATAGGCCTTACGGCCCTGCTTCGTGTCGCTGTGCGCGTGAGTGCGCTTCCAGGTAATCTCGTTCTTGAAGTTGACGGCTCCGAACACCGCATCCATCAGCATCTTCAAATAGTGACTCGCGGTCGGGTCGCAGTGCAGGTAGATGGAGCCCGTCACCTTCAGCACGCGGCGCAGCTCCACCAGGCGCGGCGCCATCATCGCCAGGTACGCCATCATGTCGCTGTTGCCGAGGAAGGTCCGGAAGGCGCGCATGGCGTCGGAAATCCTGCCGCCGCCCTCGACGATTTCTTCGTAACTCCGCTCCGCCTCGATGTTCCACTCCCAGGTGTCCTCGAAGGCCATGATCTGCGAGCTGGAGCGGGTGCCGTCTTTCTCCGCGAACAGCACGTTGTAGTCCTGGCGGCTGTTGAAGGGAGGATCGAGATAGACGAGGTCCACCGCCTCGTCTTTCACGTAGCGGCGCAACACGTCGAGGTTGTCGCCGTAATAGAGCTTGTTCTTTTCAGGCACTTTGGCCGAACTCTATCACAGGTTTTTCTGGAAATCAGACTCTTTGAACCTGATGCGGTTGCCGCCTGAACACGTGCCCTTCCCAACGGGGAGTGTTGCCGTCACAGCCTGAAATTCCGCTTGACAAACCGTAATCTATATGATATTTGTTGCATATTGTTGATTACATCCAGCTAACTCCTTATGGCTCAAGATTTTCCTTCTAACTCCTTTGGTTTCATAGACCCCAAGCGAGATCACCCCGTAAATCTATGATTCCATTGGAGGGCGCCCCCCGGGGGTACCCCCCTGGCGGGCCCAAGCAGGTCCGCGAATGGTAGAATTGCTCTCTTGTTGAACCATCATTCGCTCTCATAGGAGGCTGTCATGGCGACAGTGGAGGCACCCCGTGTCGAACCCCGCATTGCTTTTGGGCCATTTCGCAACGAGCCCGCCACGGATTTCACCAAGGAAGAGAACAAGAAAGCCATGCGCGCCGCCATCGAGAAGGTGCGCAGCGAGCTGGGCCGCGAATACGACCTAGTGCTCGGCGGACAGCGCGTCAAGACCAAGGACAAGCTGCGCTCCATCAACCCGGCGAACCCGTCGCAGCTCGTGGGCCTGTTCCAGAAAGCCGGAGCGGCGGAGGTCGAGCCGGCCATGCGGGCGGCGCTGAAGGCATTCGAGACCTGGAGCCGAACGTCAGCGGAAGAGCGCGCCGGTCTGTTACTGCGGACGGCCGAGCTGATCCGCAAGCGCAAGCACGAGTTCTCGGCGTGGATGATTTTCGAAGTCAGCAAGAACTATGCCGAGGCCGACGCCGACACCGGCGAGACCATCGACTTCTTGGAGTTCTACGCCCGCGAGGCGCTGCGGTTGGCGAAGGCTGAACCCCCGTTGCAATTGCCGGGCGAGCGCGACTACCTGCACTACATCCCGCTGGGCGTGGGCATTGTGATGCCGCCGTGGAATTTCCCCGGCGCGATTATGGCGGGGATGACGAGCGCGTCGATGGTCGCCGGCAACACCGTCATCCTGAAGCCTTCGAGCGACTCGCCGGCGATCGCGGCCTTCTTCTTCTCGCTGCTGGAAGAAGCCGGCATGCCGCCGGGGGTGGTGAATTTCTGTCCGGGCGCAGGCGCGACCTTCGGCGACGCGCTGGTGTCTCATCCCAAGGCCCGCTACATCGCCTTCACCGGCTCGAAGGAAGTGGGGCTGCGCATCAACCAGGTGGCGGCCACGCAGCAGCCTGGCCAGATATGGATCAAGCGCACGGTGCTGGAGATGGGCGGCAAGGACGCCATCATCGTGGATGCCGACGCCAACATCGAGCCGGCGGTCGAAGGCGTAGCGGCCTCGGCCTTCGGCTTCCAGGGACAGAAATGCTCGGCCTGCTCGCGCCTGATCCTCGACGAGAAGATCTATGACAAGTTCCTCGACCTGCTGAAGGCGCGCGTGGAGAAGATCACCTTGGGCGATCCCACCGAGAACCCGGCAATGGCTGCGGTGATCAATGAAGGGTCGATGAAATCCATTCTCGGCTACATCGAGCAGGGGAAGAAGGACGGGCGGCTGATTACCGGCGGCCGGCGCGTCGCCGGCAAGGATGGCTACTTCATCGAACCCACCGTCATCGCCGACATCCCGCCAAAATCGAAGCTGGAACAGGAGGAGATTTTTGGGCCGGTGCTGGCGGTGATCAAGGCGCGCAATTTCGATCACGCGCTCGAGATTGCCAATGACACGGAATTCGGCCTCACCGGCGCCGTCTACACCAGCTCATCGGAGAAGAAGAAGCGCGCCATGGACGAGTTCCACGTGGGCAACCTGTACCTCAACCGCAAGTGCACAGGCGCCATGGTGGGCGCGCACCCCTTCGGTGGGTTCAACATGTCGGGAACGGACTCCAAGGCGGGCGGGCCGGACTACCTCTTCCTCTTCACCCAGGCCAAGAGCATCGGAGAGAAACTAGCGTAAACGATTGAACAGATTAGACTTACAACGCTGGCCCTGTACCCTGGTTGCAGGGCCTGGCTTTTTATGTCGCATTCATTGACATGGGCAGGAGGGCGAATTAACGTTAGCGCGTATTTCCCGCGGCTGCCAGGGGCGGCAGCCGGCGCCCGCGCTCCAGCTCACTCTCGCGCGGCAAGGACCCGAGATGGCGAGGATTCTCTGCGTGGATGACGAGCCACACGTCGTCACGCTCAAGTGCGCGATCCTGGAGCAAGCCGGCCATACGGCGACGGCGTCGACTTCCGCGCACGACGCCATCAACAAACTCGAGCAGACTGCCTTCGACGCCGTGGTGACAGACTGGCGGCTGGGCGACGGCGACGGCCGGGCGGTCGTCGAGGCGGCCAAGAAGCATTCCTCCATGCCCGTAGTGGTGGTCTCGGGATATGTCGCCGAGGCCTTCCAGGCCGCGGAACCGCTGGCCGACCTGTATCTGGAAAAGCCGGTGAACCCGGAAGAACTGGTCACCATCGTCAACGAGCTGCTCAAGGCGGGTGACAACGCTGTCTCGCGTCCGGAGTAGGCTTGTGGCTCTTGGCTTTTGGCTCTTGGCTTTGAGAGTCTTCCGCGACACCAGCCTGTAAGCAGAAACCGGGCGTCGATGCTTGACACTGCTGGTAGGAATGCGCGGGCGGGCAACCGCCAACAGCCAAGAGCCGTTCTTAAGTCGGCCGGGCTTCCGGCGGCGGCTGCGGGGTGCCGTGCGCGGCGGCGGTGGCCGCGGCGGCTTCTGCCAGAATCCTGTGGTGGACGGTGAACAGCGCCAGCTCCAGGCGGTCGGAGACGCCAATCTTGTCGTACACGTTGCGCAGGTAGTTCTTGATGACCTGCTCGGTGGTGCCGAGTTGCTTGGCGATCTCCTTGTTCTTGAAGCCCTGGACAATGAGGGCGACGATGCGCAGTTCCTTGGGGGTGAGGCGGTCGCGTACGCGGGCGCCGACGAAGTCGTTCTCGCTGACGATCTCGCTGGGAGCGCGCATGTCCTGCACCCAGGTCTCGCCGTGGGCCACTTTGTGAACGCAGTCCACCAGGGCTTGGCCGCCGATGTTGCGATACACCATGCCATGCATGCCGGCGCCGAGGTAACGGGCCGGCTGTTCACCGTTCTCGGCGATGACCACCAGGCGGGTCTTGCTACGCGCCGCCTGGGCGGCCACCGCCTTGAGGTCCGACTGCAAGGCAGCGGCGAAGATGAGCAGGTGAGGCCGGAACTTTTCCAGCGCCATCATCATCTGTTCGGCCGACTGGGCCTGCGCCATGACGCGCACTTCGTCTTCCACCGCCAGAACCTTAGCGGCTCCCGCCCGGAAAATCGCCTGGTTATCCGCCAAAATAATCTTGAGCATGCTACTCCGTGCTGTTACGGATGAACCGATATTTGTCGATCACACAAGCCATGCCGCGCAGCTTCTCCCGGGCCGCGGCTTGTTTGGTTCGAGGAACCCGGCGACTGGATTCGGCCCGCACCACGCGCCCGGCGCAGCGTAGCTTCACGTCGCGTCCGGTGCCCAACACCTGCCCCGGCAGCATGATGTCGAAGGTGATCCTGGAGCCCACCTTCAAGGGCTTCTCCGCCCGGACATACACGCCGGCCGCGCTGACATTCGTCGTGGTCCCCTCGGTCTTGCGCGGGGATTGCTCCTCAGAGATAGTGATCGGCAACTGCAACGGGAAGCGTTTTCCGGTGCGCACGTCTGGCACAGTCGCGCTTGGGCCAGCGGGCCGGACCGATTTGGCCGCCGTCGTCATTCAGAGCGGAACATCCAGTGCTTTTGGTTTATATCACGAAAATCGCGGGTGCGACAGTACGAGCATCCCTTACATTACCCTGACCGCCGGGGACGGTCACCGGACGGGTGGTTACCCCTTAGGCCGAAACGGGACATCGGTGGCGGGTGAATATTCATTAGAACGCGCCGCCGCCCCCGCCACCGAAGCCGCCGCCGGAGAAGCCTCCGCCGCTGGAAAATCCGCCGCCGCTCCAGCCGGAGCCGGTGGAACTCGACCGCGGCGCGGAGACGAACACCTCGTGCGCTTGGCTCGACATGTAGCTCATGTTGTTGGTGAACAGGATGGGATTGAACAGGTAGCCGGCCGGCGTGGGGCCGGCGTACCAGCTCGGCGGGTTCTGGATGATCCCCGCAAAGGCTTGCGCCCAGCGGTGCTCGACGCCCAGCGCCATGGCGTAGGGCAGATATTTTTCGAAGGTATCGGGCGGCATCTGCTTGAGGCGATCTTTGTCCACGCGGTTCATGAACTCCTCGAACCCGAGGATTTGGACATAGGTGCGGGCCCCCTTCAGGCTCTTGGCCGTCATCTGGCGCCCGAACAGGTACACGATCACACCGGAGACGATGATCGCAGCCACGCTCCACACGCCCGACTGCAGCAGCGGAAAGTGTCCGAAGTGGTTGAGGAGCAGCAGCACGACGACGATGGCCACCACGGTGCCGATCAGGTAGGCGTGCGCCGACTCCGGATCCACCGTGTACATACCCTTCTGCTTGAGCTCGTAGAGGACGTCATCCTTGATGGTCGGGATTGCGGTGTAGAAGTGGTTCTTGAGCGCAGAGAGCGTGGTGCTTTCGCCGCCGCCAGCGTAAAGGCTCTGAAGCAAGACCTGCTCGTGCGCGGCCAGTTGCTTCCACTCCGGGCGCGGCTTCAACAGGTGGAAGATGTAGTCGCGGCCGCTGAACAGGAAATGCTGCTCCTTTACCTCTTCGATCTTGAGGTAACCCTTGACGGCCAGGTCCACCAGCGTGCAGGTGATGTCGCGCGGGTTGACGGCGTCGTCCACCAGCGTGCCGCATTCGGCGGGCGTCATGTCCTTTGGGGGCTCGTACAGGGGCGCGACCGAGATGCCGGGGTCGGGATCGCGGCCCACGGTGTACCACAACCCCAACATCACAAAGAAGACGATCACCGGCAACAGCACGACGGGATTGCTCTGAATGAACCATGCGATGCGCGTCAGGCCGCCGGGCTCGTGCAAAATGCCCTTGGGGATAAAGACGTCCACGGTCAGGCCGGCGCGCATGGGCAGAGGGTTGGTGGTCTCGAAGCTGGCGGCGGCGTCGCGGACCTCGGCGGTGACCTCCTGCTGGCGCGAGCCGTAGATGCCGGTGAAGCCCTGGGCGCGTAGCTGCCCGGCGGCTGACGGCGGAAACATCAGCAAGGCGGAGGCATGGTCGATGGGCACCGGCCAGTCGTTGCCGGTCACGTTCCAGTAGAACTCGTCGTGGTCGGGGAAGAAGCGGGTGGCGTTCTTCACCTCGTAGTCGATCTCGACCGTCTTGTCGCTGTCCACCGCCCCGGGGACATAGATCTTGATCTGGCGGTAGTCGCCTTGGCGGTGCAGCTCGTATTTCAGCGGGCCACCCGTATCCGCATCCTTCGCGCCGATGACGTTCACGAACAGCGTGTAGTTGGCGCCGTGCGGCCCAGGGTACTCGATGGGGATGGTGCGGTAGATGCCCTGGTAAGAGCCGGTGAAGACGGCGGTGATGCGCTCGGTGACGAAGGCGGAGCCGTCCTGGTGCACGTCGATGGTGACCTGGAAATTGGCGATGCGCCAGCTCCGCGCTGCTGCCGGCAGGGCAAGAGCCAGAACCACAGCCACACCGAGCACGAGCTGCCGTGCCGATAGGGCCGGTCTGGTGAGTTGCAGCATGTGTTCAGAACTTGACGGCGACGTTCTCCCGGTCGGCCGCGGAATCCACCTGGAAGAACTGGCGCTGCTGGAAGCCGAACATGTTGGCGATGAGGTTGCTCGGAAAGCTCTGGATGCGGGTGTTCAGGTCGCGCACCACGGCGTTGTAGTAGCGGCGCGCGTTCTGGATGGAGTCCTCCATCCCGTTCAACGAGCCCTGGAGCTGGGTGAACTCCTGCGAGGCCTGAAGCTGGGGATAGTTTTCGGCTACGGCGAACAGGCCGCGCAGCGCCTGCGTGAGCATTCCTTCGGCCTGGCCGGCCTGTTCGGGCGTGGTGGCCGACATGGCCATGGAGCGCGCCTTGGCCACGTTCTCGAAGACGCCCTTTTCGTGCGCGGCGTAGCCCTTGACGGTTTCCACCAGGTTGGGGATCAGATCGTGGCGCCGCTTGAGCTGCACGTCGATGTCGGACCAGGCCGATTCGGCGCGCACCCGCAACTGCACCAGGCTGTTGTACATCAGCCCGATCAGGACCACGGCGGCCAGAACGATGAGCAGCACGATCAGGCCTGGACCCATGTTGCCTCCGTTGAAATCAGCGATCAGTATCTCGCGGAAGCTAACACAGGCGCGGGTGGGGCGCAACCCGGGATCAGTCCGGCGCGACAGGGTCGCGCCCGGACGGTCGACCACCCCAGCAAACCAAACGCGGGTTTGCTGGGGACCCCGGCCGAGGGCGGCCGTCCCCACGTGAGCCTACGCTCACATTCAGGCGGATTGCCTCCCCTGCGATCTCACTACCGGGCGATGCTTTCGTTCGAAGATGTCATAGACATAGTCATGGGCGGCCAAGGCGGCCTTACTGAGTTTTCCGGTTTGAACGCGCTTGGCGACTTCCTCGCGCGAGAGATCGAAGATCGCATCCAGGATCTGCGTGCGCTCCTGCGGGTTCGCCTGCCCCACGACGAACAGCACGCGAGCGCTGTGCTGGATGTAGCGCGGCGAAAGCAGTTGTCGTTTCAGGAGATCCATAATGACGGGCGCTTTGGCGCGGTCAAAGCGGCCGGGGTCGTGGCGGCGGTCCAGTTCGGCGAAGAACTCCGAGGTCCACTCGTTGTGGTAATCCCACACCTTGTCGAACAGCTCCCGGGTGAAGCGGGTCCCGGCTTTGATCGGCTCGGCGTTCTTGCCCAGCACGACCCCATCCTCGGTGAGCGCCGAGCGCTGCAGGTAGCCGTCCTTGGTGATGGCGGCCTGGTGACGGGCAAGGGCCCACAGCCACGACACATTGATGCGGTAGGTAGCCAGGTCATTCATGAAGCGCAGCTTGAGTTCGTAGTCGTCGATGGCGGCTGCGAAGTTGCCGTTAAGGATCTGGAAGCCGTAGTTCGCCGCCATGTAGAACGCGTGCTGGATGTGCTCAATGGTGATGTCGCCTTTGGGCACGCTGTAGATGGAGTCCCAGAGTTCCTGCGTGAAGACTTTCTCCGGCGAGTCCAGCATCTCGCGGGTAATGACCCGGGGCGCGATCTTGCCCTGCTGGTTCAACAAGCCACGGGATTGCAGCAGGGTGCGCTCCGCGTCACTGAGACCGCTGGCCACCGTCGGTACCGGTTTGCCTTTCACGTCCGTAGTCTCCAGCGGCGCATCCAGGACTGCCTGGACCTCGGCCACGGGGACCCGTAAGGGTGCATTGCCGGCGGCTACATAGGCGGTTTCCGGGCTGGCGACCCAGCTTTGCCGATAGGCATCATAGAGTCGTCCCTTCACTCGGCCGGCAAGGATGTCTTCGAGTGTGGGCTGTTGACCGGCGGGCACCGGCTGCTCAGGCACGAACATGAGACCCAGCACGCGCTCTCGCAGCTTGTCGACCACCATCGCCCGCAGGGCCAGTGGGTTGTACCGCGAGCGGCCATAGGGATCGCTCGCTTGATAGATCATGACCGCTGCCATTCCACCAATGGGAGCACCCTGGCTGAGTTCGCCGTTCTTCATGCCCGCCATGAGCATCATCAAGGCGTTGTACCGCTGATAGGCGATCATGGTGGGAACGGCCATGCCGACCGTCTGCGGATCGGGAAAGACGCCCTTGGGGTCGTCCTTCCACATCTCGATGATGCTTCCCGTGTAGTCCCAGCGGCCGACGTTCGTCCCCAGCAGCCGGCGTCGCAGGACCCAGGCGATTGCTGCCAAGGAGCGTCCCGCATTTCCCTCTTCATAGAGGATCTTGATCTTAATAGTGCCCACCGGCACGCCGATCAGGCCTTCCAACCGCGACAGGAGCTTCTCCAGAATGAGGGCTTCCTTAGGAGTCTGAACCTTCGGAATGTAGTAGTACACGCCGGTGCCGCCGCGTTTGAGCGCGTCGTAGTTGTTGAAGGTCCACAGGACGGTGATGGCAATCAGACCGGGGGCAGGTTCGCCATCGACGGTAATGTAGTCAAAGCGCACGTGGTTCCCCGGAGGCCGGCAAAAGCGGGTCGGCCACTCGGACGGCGGCTTGTTGATCTTGTATGTGCGCTGCTGCCCTTTTTTCACCACTTCATAGGCACGGTTCGCCCAGCGGCCTTCCAGAATGTCTTTGGCGTTCTGCAGGGCGGCAAAAATCCCGATCGGCTGATCCTTGGGCGTGCCGTCTGGCTGGAAATGCGGCGGTGAAGCGTCTTCCCAGTCGGGCATATTCACCGGCGCCGGACTGTTCAACGCGTTGAAAGCCATGTCCAGCGGATGCCACGGTCCGGTGAGCTCCAGGCCGGGATTGGTCAGCGGGTGGGCGTCCTTGGGGATGGGCACCTCGTCATTGAGCCGCCAGCGCCACTTGCTTTCCCGGCCAAGAAAGTTGTCAATCATGCCTTGCACGATCTGGCGAAAGGTCCAAGGCTGTCCGCTGACCGGGTCCTCGAACTTATCGTCCCAATTGGGCCAGGCGTATTTCTTTGTGACTGGCGCGGGGGACTCGAGCAGCGCGCGGCGTGCATTGAGGGCGGTGGCGATCTCGGGATCCAGCTCGCGGGTGAGCGCGGCAATCGTCTGTTCGACGTTGACTTCCCGGCCGTTCACCTTCTTGGTCCCGAAGAGCTCTGGGAACTTCTGGAGAATGTCTTCACGGATCATGGCCTCTCCTCCTCATCTCAGTCGTACAAGCGGCCCGAGCGTGCAGGGCGAAACAGAGCAATATCGACTATTGCTGGCAGGGCGTCAACCCCCCAGCTTCCGTGGGGCGCGGAACAGCGCCGACGGATAGCAAGGAGAGGCTTGCCGTGCCCTGATACGAATCAGCGCTCGGCTTTGCCGATCCGGAGCTCGGCGGCGGCGGGGCGGAAAGCTTCGAGCTTTTTGAGCAGCGTCGCGACGTCGGGCGCATCGAGCACCAGCGAGCGGTTCGCCTCGCGGACGAAGCCATCGGCAACGGCGCGGTTGAGCAGCGCTAGCAATGCGTCGTAGTAGCCCTCCACGTTGAGCAGGCCGCAGGGCTTTTTGTGGATGCCGAGTTGTGTCCAGGTGACGGCCTCGAAAAACTCTTCGAAGGTTCCGTAACCCCCGGGGAGGGCGATGAAGGCGTCGGCGAGGTCGGCCATGAGGGTCTTGCGTTCATGCATGGAGCGGACAACGTGCAGCTCGGTAAGGCCGTTGTGTCCGATCTCGCGCGCCACCAGCGCTTCC
This sequence comes from uncultured Acidobacteriota bacterium, assembly GCA_963704285.1. Taxonomy (GTDB): domain Bacteria; phylum Acidobacteriota; class Terriglobia; order Terriglobales; family Acidobacteriaceae; genus JAHFUA01. The sequence goes on from OY969886.1 coordinate 1,619,242, forward strand.
GGGATGACGCCGATCGCTTCTCCGCCAACCTCAAGCGCCGCATCGGCGAGCACGCCCATCAAGCCCACCTTGCCTCCGCCGAAGACGATGCCCAGGCCGCGTTCCGTCAGCGTGCGGCCGAGTTCGCGGGCGGCTGCGGCGTAAGCCGGAGGCGTGCCGACGCTCGAGCCGCAGAAGACGCAGATGCGCTTGAGTGTGGACATTGTCAGGCCCCGCTGGCGTCGAGCGCCTGGTTCAGGTCGGCGAGGATATCGTCCACGTGCTCGATGCCAATCGACATTCGCACCAGACCGTCGCTGATCCCCAATTGCCGGCGGCGGGCCGGAGCCACATCGCGATGAGATGAGGTCGCAGGATTCATCGCGCTGGTGAACACGTCGCCCAGGCTGGTGGAACGCACCACCAGCCGCAGTGCGTCCATGAAGCGGAAGGCGCCCTCCTTGGTATTGTTGGCAAGCTCGATGGAGACCATGGCGCCGGCGTAGTTCGGCCGCAGCGTCCGCTCGAGCTTGCGGCGGGCATCGTCCGTAGCCAAGCTGGGATAGTGCACGCGCCCGACGCGGTGATCGCGCGAGAGCTTTTCGGCGAGGGTGCGGGCGTTGGCGCACTGGCGCTCGACGCGCAGCGCCAGCGTCTTCAGACCACGCAGGATCTCATGGGCGTCGTAGGGACTCATGATGCCGCCGGCCAGCTTCATGATGCTGCGCAGCGCGTTGTGCTGCGGTTCTTCGCGCGCGACGACGATGCCGCCCATCACATCGCCGTGTCCGCCCAGGTACTTGGTGGCGCTGTGCACGACTACGTCTGCGCCCAACTCCAACGGCCGGCAGAGATAGGGAGTGGCGAAGGTGTTGTCCACGATCAGCCTGGCGCCAACGGCGTGCGCGATCTCGGCGCAGCGCGCCAGGACGCAGACCTTCAGCAGTGGATTGGAAATGGTCTCGGCGATCATGATGCGCGGCCGCGTCTCACGCGCTTTCTGTTCGAGCGCGTCCAGGTCGGAATAATCGGCCGTGATGGTGTTGACGCCGAAGGATGTGAACACCGTGTTGAGAAGCCCGATGGTGGCGCCATAGAGGTCCTGGGAGGCGAGCACGGTGACGCCGGGAGCGATGTCGCAAGCGAGCAAAGCGGCATGCAGCGCGGCCATGCCGGAGCCGAACGCGCTGGCGGCAAAGCCTCCTTCGAGCGCGTGCACCGCGTTCTCCAGCGCCGTAAGCGTGGGGTTGGCGTAGCGGCTATAGACGTAGCCGGGCATCTCTCCCGCAAAGACTTTGTCCACCTCCGCCATGGAACCGTAGGTGTAGGTGACGGAGGCATAGATGGGAGTAGCGACGGGAACCGCCGCCGGTACCTGGCGCTCACCCGCGTGGACCAGCCGTGTAGCGATATCGAGCTGCTTCCCGCCCATGGTTCAGACCTCCTTGTGCGCCGGCGCGCGAAAAAAGAAGCCAGCGTATCGGGCGGGCGGTCGCGGGTCAAGTTGAGGCGCTTAGCGGGCGTGAGCGACCTGAGCGTAGCGAAGGCGAGTGGGAGCCCGCTGCCGAAATCCCGAGCGCAACCGGGGTCCCCAGCAGACCCGGTTTTGGTTTGCTGGGGGTGGTGGAGTGAGGGACCTTCCGGAAAAATCCGAAGCGCCAAGGATGCGCCTCGAGGCCGTCTGCCAGAGACGGAAGCTACTGCTTTACAAAACTTTACTTTCCCCAGCGAAACCTGTTGCCGCGGGGTGCGTTATAAGCGTTAAGCGACGCGTCCGAGATCCGGGGGGCACTGCGGGCAAAGACACTCCGCGGGTTTGCCGGGCGCGTCGTCTATTAAGGAGAAGAAGAACCGATGAAGAAGAATGCAATCCGATTCCTGATCGCAGCGTTTGCTCTCGCGGCGCTCAGCCTGCCGGTACTGGCACAAGCCGGGCAGGGAGAAGCTCAAGGCCGGCATCGCGGGATGCCCAGCGTTGACGAGCGCGTGCAGCGCATGACCAAGGCGCTGAACCTGAGCGACGGTCAGCAGACCAAGGTCGAGTCCATCCTCGAGGATCAGCAGAACCAGATGGCGTCGCTGAAGCAGGATTCGTCGGCGTCGCAAGAGGATCGCCGCGCCAAGTTCCAGCAGATCCGTCAGGATACGCAGCAGAAGATCCGTAACGTGCTGAACGACAACCAGAAGGCGAAGTTCGACGAGATGAAGGCGCAGCACAAAGGCCGTTCGCAGAAGCACGGCGGCCAGGGAGACACGGGATCTTCCGACAAGCAGTAAAGCTGGCTGTAGAGACGTAGCTTGGCTACGTCTCGAATTTCCTATCGATACCTGGAGACGCAGCAGAGCTGCGTCTCTACACTCCCCCCTGACAACAAACGGAAGAAGGCGCCGATTCTTTGGGCGTGTCCTTGCCCTGTGCTAACCTGTTGATGCCGTTCCCTTGCCGGGATGGCGGAACTGGCAGACGCAGCGGACTCAAAATCCGCCGGGCTTCGGCCCTTGGGGGTTCGATTCCCCCTCCCGGCACCATCACAGGTCCCTCACTGCGCTCGGGATTTCGCCTGCGGCTCCCGCTTCGCTCACGCCCGCAAAACGGCTCGAGTTCGATTCCCCCTCCCGGCACCAACCTTCAATTAGCTGATGCTTCAACAACTTAGCGCTTCTTCATGGCGCTGCTTGGGCGCGCCTCGGCGCCGGGAACCAGTGCCGGGTTCGGTTGCACACCTGGCATACGGACAACATCACAGGGACTTCCACCAGCACTCCGACAACGGTCGCGAGTGCTGCGCCAGACCCCGGGCCGAACAAGGCGATGGCGGTCGCAACCGCCAGTTCGAAGAAGTTGCTGGCTCCGATCAAGGCGCCGGGCGCCGCTACCGAATGTTCGACCTTCAAGAACTTCATCAGTCCGTATGCCAAGGTGGAATTGAAGTAGACCTGGATGAGAATCGGGATGGCGATCAGGACGACATGGAAGTAACGCCCCGTGATGTTCTCCGCCTGGAAAGCGAAGATCAAGATCAGGGTTGCCAGCAACGCCACAATGGTCAGCGGGCTGAACTTGGGAAGAAATTGTTGCTCGAACCATGCTTGGCCTCGGGTTCGAGTCAGCCATGCGCGAAGCGCCACTCCGACCGTCAGTGGAATCACGATGAAGGCCAGCACCGAGTAGAGCAGTACGATGAACGGCACCGTCAGCGAGGAAGCGCCGCTCACCAGGAAACGGACAATCGGAGCGAAGAGAAACAGCATGATGAGGTCATTCACCGAGACCTGAACCAGGGTGTAAGCCGGATCACCGTCGGTGAGGTAGCTCCACACAAACACCATCGCGGTGCAGGGGGCAGCGGCCAGGATAATCACGCCGGCAATGTACTGGTTGGCGTCTGCCGGGCTGATCCAGGCGGCGAAGACGTGCCGGAAGAACACCCATCCGATCAACGCCATCGAGAAGGGCTTGACCAGCCAGTTCACGAACAAGGTGACCATCAACCCGCGGGGTTTCTCGCGGACATTCAGGACCGCACCAAAGTTCACCTTCATCATCATCGGGATGATCATCAGCCAGATCAGGACAGCAATGGGCACATTGACCTGGCTGCCGCGGCCGAATTCCACTCCCCGCAACCCCTGCACCAGGCTGGGTGCGGCCTTGCCGAGGACGAGCCCGGCCACCATACACAGCCCGACCCAGATCGTCAGGTAGCGTTCGAACCAGTTCAAGCGCTTGGGGGCCGTAGTCTGGCGAATGTCGGCGCGGGTTGTGGCCATGGAGTCTCCCTGCCGTTAGGCGCGGCTGGATGCCCTTGCGGTGAGGGCGGAGTAGGGATGCCACTCGCTGACCGTGCACGAACCCGTCTCGATCGCCCGTTTCAACTTGCGCGAGTCCTCCACCAGGAAATCCGAGGTGCGGAACACGTCCCTGAGAAAACTGAACACGCGCTTGTGTACAGGGTGGTTCGGCTGGGCCAAGCTGTAATACATCCGTGCGCCTTCGCGCCGATCCACTACCAGGCCGCAGTTCTTCAGATAGGTGAGGTGGCGAGATACGTTGGGCTGCGATGATTGCAGCACATACTGGATGTCGCAGACGCACAACTCTCCGTGGATCAGCAGGTTGAGAATGCGCAACCGGGTGTGGTCCGAGAGGCCTTTAAATAACTGTTCCAGATCCCGCATCAGCAAGTCCTCCTGCGACATGGCCGCAATTCCTTAACATACATTGACATACATGTATAAACTTATGATAGCATAAGTGGCTGTGACGCAGAGCCCCGTTCAGCGTGACAGTTCCGAGGCGAGAATGAGACCGAAAGTGCTTTTCCTTTGTACGGGCAACTCCGCTCGCAGCCAGATGGCGGAGGGCTATCTTCGCCACGCCGCGGGCGACCGCTTTGAAGCCATGAGCGCAGGCATAGAGCCCAAGGGGCTCAACCCACTCGCGGTTGAGGCGATGCGGGAAATTGGCATTGACATCTCACAACACAGATCCAAGGATGTGGCCACCCTGCTGGGGCAGCACATCCCTTACGTGGTTACGGTTTGCGACCACGCCAAGGAGCGCTGTCCGACCTTTCCCGGCACATGGAAATTCCTGCACTGGAGCCTGGAAGACCCTGCCGAGGCTGTCGGAACACAGGAGGACAAGCTGAGGGTGTTTCGTCAGGTGCGCGGCCAAATCATTGAGCACGTCAACCGCGGGAATTCGTTGAGGGTGGAGCAACCCGAAAGCGAGCCTGACATAACGTCCCGCGTATGTGCCTGACCGCACGCTCCTCAGGTTCGCGTTGGTCACTGCCGGCTGCTGCCAACGGTGAAGGCGTTCCGAAGTCCTAGTGTTCCTGGTAATCGAATTCCCGGTACATGGTGTACACGAGATGGACGGGCGTGCCACCGACCTTTTCCTCGAAGGCGGTATCGACGATCTGGATGCGGCCGTGATGCTTCTCCGCCAGCTTCTCGGCTTCTTCTTTGGTGTCAGCGTCACCCCGGAAATCGCGCCATCCTCCAGCGGCGCCGGCGGGATCGAATGCGAATACCAGAAAGCGTTTGAGCGCCATAGATGCCTCGCAAGCGTGCGAACCTGCAGCAGCGAATTGTACCAGAGGGCGCGGCCCCGGGGCGCAGCGGCATTTATCGCCTGGTTCTGGACGGGCCAGGCCGCTTGCTGAATCTTCCACTGCGGCGATACCATAACTCCCCTCACATCGGAGACAGAGATGGCCGACTATCGCACCCTGGAACGCCAGATCGCCGAAGCGCTCGGGCTGAATCGCCGGCCGGTGGCGGTGACCTTCGCCCGCAATGCGCCCGCAGGAGTGCTCAAGTTCAGCGGCACGGAACCCGCGGGTTGCAGCTTCTGGCGGCTGGCGGAGCGCGGCAACGTCTTCTACACCGAGCCCGGCGATCATTACAACTGCGCGGTCGGATGTTTCACCCACAGCATCGCGCTGCCGGCCGAACGCGCTTCCGAGATGGACCAGACGCTGGCGTTCATGATCGAGCTCGGCTACATCAAGACGGAGGATCTCAAGCATATCGCGCAGTTGCGTGAGACGCCGCGCTTCGTCACCTACGCGCCGCTGGGCGAAGCGCCGGTCCCGGCGGACGTGGTGCTGTTCGCGGGCAAGCCGGCAAGCATCATGCTGTTGAATGAAGCGGCGTTGCGCGCCGGGGTGGGGACGCAGTCCGCCAGTCTCGGCCGGCCCACCTGCATGGCGCTTCCCGCAGCGCTCGATCGCGGAGCGGCCCTCAGCACCGGTTGCGTGGGCAACCGCATCTACACCGGGATCGGTGACGACGAGTTGTACGTCGCGGTGCGCGGCGCCGATGTCGAACGCGTGGCCGCGGAAGCGCAGACCATCGCGCATGCCAACGCGCGGCTGGCGGAATACCACCGTGCGCGGCGGCAGGAGCTTGGCAAAGAATAAATAATGATGTAACCAATCCGATTTTCGCCGGGGCAGGCGGCGAGATGGCTTCTGACTGCAGATTCCGACCTTCGCATCCAATTGAAAACACGGGATCAATAATCTCATTCCCCCTTGCATCGGGTGCACTGCATCTGGCGCATCCTTATGGGCAGGTTACCTTGACGTTACCTTAGTTATATTTACAGGTGACAGCCTCCAGCCCTAGACTTCCGCCCGTAGTTAGGCAGTTCTGGGGGAGGGCTGCCGTGGGCGTCCTGAATGAAAGTTCAGGGCGCTTTTAATTTTTTTGGCGATTGCTGCCACAGAGTCACAAGAGGATTTCAAAATCAGTTTTCTCCGCCGCTGACCGCTGACTGCTGTAATTGCGACCTCTCAGACTCTTGTGCATCCAACGAGAGGTGGTACGATATTGCGCGGTTCAGAGCGGCGCGATTCGCACTGATATTTCGGAGGAGAGATGGCAGGGAACGGGATTCTGGAATTGACCGACGAGAGCTTTGATCGCGACGTGCTCAAGTCGGAGCAGCCGGTGATGGTGGATTTCTGGGCCGCCTGGTGCGGTCCGTGCAAGGCGCTGGCGCCCATCGTGGAGGAAGTCGCCACCGCTTACAGCGGCAAGGTCAAGATCGGCAAGATGGACGTGGACAAGAACGTGGCTACTCCGCAGCGTTACGGCGTGCGCGGCATTCCCACCCTGCTGATCTTCAAGGGCGGCAAGGTGCAGGAGCAGATCGTGGGCTACGTTCCCAAAGAGACGATCCAGAAGGCGCTCGATAAGCACATCTCCGGCTGAGCGCCGCGAAGGTATCATTGAAGAGCCCGGTGACGAGCCGGGCTTCTTGTTTGTGGTTTCCTGATGCTCCCTTTAGTTCAGGGGCGAACGGAACAGGCGCGCTTGGCGGCAACTGTGGTATTTACCGGGCATTATGCGCCGTCTCATCCTTTTGTTCCTCTTGCTGTTGCCAGCCTGCTTGCGCGCCCAGCAAGCCGGCGAGCGCATCCTCTCGTTCCACAGCGATATCAACGTGTATGCGGACAGCTCGATGGTGGTGCGCGAGACCATCGCGGTGAACGCCACCGGAAGCCGCATCCGTCATGGCATCTACCGTGATTTTCCCACCAGCTACCGCGATCGCTGGGGAAATCGAGTGATCGTAGATTTCGATGTGCTCGCGGTGGAGCGCGACGGACAGTCCGAAGGCTGGCGCACGGAACCGCAGATCAACGGCGTCCGCGTATATTTCGGAGACAAGAACCGCTTCATCCCTGTCGGCCGGCACGAATACGCGTTCACCTATCAGACCCGGCGGCAGCTCGGGTTCTTCGCCGATCATGACGAGCTCTACTGGAACGTCACCGGCAACGGCTGGATCTTTCCCATGGACGCGACCTCGGCAACGGTGACGCTGCCCGCCGGCGTCCCCCAGGGCAAGATCGAACTCACCGGCTACACCGGCCGCCAGGGTGCGCGAGAACAGGCGCTGCGCAGCGCTATCAAGCCGGGTCCGCAAGCCACCTTCGAGGCTTCGCGCCGTCTGGGTGCCGGCGAAGGGCTGACCATCGTGGTCGGCTGGCCGAAAGGCTTCGTTACTGAGCCGACAGCATCCGAGCGGCTCGGCTACATGCTCAACGACAACCGCAACCTGCTGGTCGGGATCGTGGGGGTTCTCCTGCTGCTGGTGTATTACCTAGTGGTGTGGTTCCGTGTGGGCCACGACCCGCAGCGGGGCGTCATCATGCCACGCTACGAGCCTCCCGCGGGGTTGTCGCCCGCCGGCATGCGTTACCTGGTCAAGATGGGTTTCGACAACAAGGTGGCGGCGGCAGCCATGCTCGACATGGCCGTGAAGAAGTACGTCACCATCGGCAGGAGCGACTCGGTTTATACCCTGACCCGCGCTGCCGGGGAGAAGATCGTGCTGACCCCGGACGAGCGCCTGCTCGCCGACAAGCTGCTCGGCTCCGACGAGAGTCTGGAGCTGAGCCCGGCGCATCACACCCGCGTGCAGAGCGCCCTGACCGCCCTGAAGACTTCGCTCAAGACCAGCGAAGAGAAGATCTATTTCCTCACCAACAGCCGCTACCTGATGCCAGGTGTGATCTTCTCCGCGCTGCTGATCGCGGCCACGGTCCTACTGACGCCATCGAAGGGGGCGATGATAATGGGTGCCTTCATGGCGGTCTGGCTGACGGGATGGAGCTTCGGCGTGGCCATGCTGCTGTTCATGGTTACGGCCTCCTGGAAAGCGGCTCGCTCCGGTGGTGGTGCCGCGGCCAAGGGTGGCGCCCTCTTTCTGACCTTCTTCTGCGTGCCGTTTCTGGCGGGAGAGGTGTTCGGAATCTACATGCTGGGGCGCACCACTGGGCTCAGCACGGTCGGACTGCTGGCGCTGGTCGTGTTTCTCAACGTGCTGTTCCATCACCTGCTGAAGGCGCCCACCCACGCGGGCAGGGTGCTGCTGGACCAGGTGGAGGGCTTCAAGATGTTCCTGGGTGCGGTCGATAAAGACCGGCTCGCGACGCTGGCTGCCACCGAGCAGACTCCCGCCGTCTTCGAAAAGTATCTTCCTTATGCCGTTGCTCTCGGAGTCGAGCAGGCGTGGGCGGCGCGCTTCGCCGATGTGCTGGAGCGCGCCAAGTATTCGCCTGCCTGGTGCTCGGATGGCTCGTGGACTGGCATGAACGTGGGCACGATGGCTGCATCGCTCGGCAACTCGATGTCGGGCGCAATCGCGGCCTCGTCAAGTTCGCCCGGCAGCAGTTCAGGCTTCAGCGGTGGTGGTTCGTCGGGCGGCGGTGGAGGTGGCGGCGGTGGAGGGGGATGGTAGTTTCAAGTTTCGCGTTTCAAGTTTCAAGTTGGGTGACGCGGAAACTGTCTTTGTCTTGAAACTCGAAACTCGAAACTCAAAACTCAGTACTTCCTCAATACCCCAATCACCCTCCCCTGCACCTGCACCGCCGCCGCGGGCACGATGACCGGCTGCATGGCCGCGTTCGAGGGTTGCAGACGCACCTTATCGCCTTCCTTGTAGATGCGCTTGAGGGTGGATTCCATGCCGTCCACCAGCGCCACCGCGATCTCGCCGTTGCGCACCACGCTGGTTTTCTCCACCAGGATGTAGTCACCGTCGAGGATGGCTTCATCCTGCATGGAGTCGCCTTTCACCTGGAGTACGAACACTTCCTTTGACGAACGGGTGAAGTCGGCGAAGGAGATGGTCTCCGGGTTCTGCAAGGCTTCGACCGGACGTCCGGCGGCAATGCGTCCCATCAGCGGCAACTCGGCGCTGGTGCTCGCGGCCACCTCCATCGATTTCTTCAGCGCGCCTCTGGGCGGAAGCACGTCGATGGAGCGGCTGCGGTTGTAGTCGCGCTTGAGGAGGCCCTTTTTCTCCAGGTTGGTGATGTGCTTGTGCACCGTGGCCAGCGAGCTCAGGTCGGTGCCCTCGCCGATCTCTTCGAACGATGGCGAGTAGCCGCGCTCGGCCACGAATCGGGCGATGAAGTCGTAAATCTCGCGTTGCCGCTTGGTGATGGCCATATGGCTGGAAGTATGGGCGAATATTAGGCGAAATGTCAAGCCCGCAGGTAAGTATCCCTTGACATCACGTATCGCTTGGGCTTAGCCTTCCCCGTCTGCTTCTGAAGCGGTAGCCAAACCGCAGAAACGGCACGAGTGCCCGCCCCCACCACGGTATGCGGTACGTGGCATACAGTGCGCCGTCGTTTCCGCGTAGTGGCAGCCCTTCGCGAAGCCAGCAAGGAAGATGCGGTTTTGGTTCTATGCCCCGCGGCGTCCTCACACTCGATGATGGCGAAGTCATTAACGTCACCTATGCACTGCAGGAATCGACCAGAGATCGCTTTATCCATATTTCAGGCAGCGTTGCGAACTTTTATTTTGCTACGGCACAGCGCGTATTCGGAACGACTGCAACATTGACGCTCAGCGATAAGCGCCGATTACGTGTCATCTTCAATCGTCCATCACAATTTGTCGGCACCGGCGGATATTTCTAGAGTGTCAAATCCTTGCGGAATTTTGAACATAGCTTCCAAGCCAAGCTTGCATGGGCGCACCAGCACATGGATGCCCTTCGGCAACGCATCATTACCTTCGGGCTGTCGAAGCCATGCGTAGTTGTTCACGATTTCGAGCACAAAGGACTGAAGCACATCTGGCGCGTTAATGGCGAGGTCGCTATCCCTCCCCAAGAGATTTCCCTCCGCCTTGGCGATACCCTTTACAACTATCGCGGAGTTTTGGATCACCTCGCTCGGGATCTCGTCATTGCCAGCAAAGGGAAACCCACTGGCAAAACCGCCTTCCCTTTGTGCAGAGAGCCTGAAGATTGGAACTCCGACCGCGTCCGGAGCCAACTTGCCGGAATGGAGGAGACGGTCCGCGCACGAATCGAGCAGTTGCAGCCGTACCACGGAAGGCAGCTTAGCAGTACGAACTATCTTTTGGGACTGCTCAATAGTCTTGGAAACGTCGAGAAACACCGGCATTTCAACCTGATCACTGCATCGGTCGATTTGGCGACATTCAGCGTTGATGAGGGCATTCTCACCGACTATTTTATTCACTTGGGGCCGATAGAAGACGGCACAGTACTCGCGCGAGCACATGGTCATGTGGACGTGAATTTCATTGCTGCCTTCGGTGTAGCGGTCGGCGAGCGTGGGGCAGCCATTGGTATACCGGTTCAAGAACTCGTACTCAGAATTGAGCTTGCGGTCCAGGCAGTCCTTACCAACCTGGCATGGTTCGCCCTCGACAAATGACCGCCCGTCGCGTACATCCCCCTTCCCACCGCAGCGTGATACACTACGGCTAGAAAGGGGATGAACCGCTCGTGAGCCGCCAAGCAGAAAGCGATCAACCCCACGCGAAACGCAGGTTTTTGAAACCGTCTAAAGAGGTTGCGGAGAAGATGCAGCCGGTGTCACGACGTTTATTCCACAACCTCTTGCGGCGGGCGTCACAGCCCGCTCACAAATCCGCCTCAAGAACGAAGTAAAAATCAGATTCCCCTGATCCCTCCGGTTGTATCTGTACGAATATTCGTCGAGGTACGTTTGCAGGTACTTCTGCGAGACCGAGTGATACACCCCGCCGATTCCCCGTTTTACTAGTGACCAAAATCCCTCAATCGTGTTTGTGTGGATATTCCCCATCACATACACCTTGGAACTGTGGTTGATGCGCTGGTGCTTGTACTGCCGCTTTCCGGGGATCGTGTTGTAGGCTTGCAGTTCATCCGTAAACACGGTGCTTGCGGGAAGCACGAACTGATGCACCGTCCCGACCAAGGTCTCAGCCGTTGTGTCTGGAATTGCTCTTGCGATGACGCGGCCCTTGCGCTCAACCATACCGATGACCGGAGTCTTGGTCTTGTCCCCGCGCATCGGCCTTCCGGTTCCGCCCTTCCGCTTGCCGCCGTAATACATCTCATCTACCTCAACCGCTTCGCCCTCCAGTCGCATGTCGGAGTCGGACAGCAACGAGCGAATCTGCCGGAACATCCTCCAAGCGGTTTTGTAGGTGACGCCGGTCTCGCGCTGAATCTGTTTAGCGGAGATGCCGCAACGAGTGGAAGCCATCAGGTACATGGCGTAATACCAGAGCCGCAGAGACGTGCTGCTGTGCTCAAAGATCGTCCCCGCCATCGGCGAGAGTTGCGTACCGCAGTGATCGCAGGAATATACTGGACGCCCGTTGATGCGGTAATGCTTGCGCTCTTGCTGGCACGTATCACAGTACGTCACTCCGCCTGGGAATCGCTGCTCTTTGAGATGCTCAAGGCAGGCGGCATCGTCAGGAAACTGGCGATTAAAATCGTTGATCGTGTACCGCAAGTGCTTGGGAATTGTCTGTCTGCGGTTCATGGCGACTGTCCTCTAAAACATCCCCATTGTCGCATTTTCTTCTACGTGATGTCAAGGGATATTTACCAGCCCGCAGCTTTCAGAACCAACCGCTGCGATAAGCAATCCACCAGCTCGCGAACAGGATGGGGATGGTGGCCACCAAACCCCAGAGCAGCGGCAGCGAGAAGTCCGCCACCAGTGAGAGCAGGATAAAGCTCGTCCAGAAGATTTTTCGTTCCACGGATCGCCTACTTCGCTCCTACCCGCATGCCTGCCAGGATCTCATCCACCGCGCCGATCGCCAGCTCCAGTTCCTCGTCTTGGTTATAGAAGTGGGGCGCGAAGCGGACGCCGGCGTTCGGGCGCCAGTCCACCAGGATGTTGCGCTTGAGCAGTTCGGTTGAGACCTGCTGCGAATTGGGCATGTCGATAGAGACCGTCCCGCCGCGGCGCTCCGGGTCGCGCGGCGTGTTCACGCGCCAGCCGCGCTTCTCCGCCATCGCCATCAGTTTGCTGGTCTGAAGCTTGGATTTCTCCCGAATGCGTTCTACTCCCACCTCGCGGATGATCTTCAGTCCGGGACGCGCGGCGTAGAGCGCGGGCACATGCAGCGTGCCGTTCATGAAGCGGTAGGGCCCCTCGGTGTAGCGGATGGGCCCGACCTCAAAGGCGAAGGGATTCTCGTGCGCGTGCCAGCCGGTGAAGGCGGGATCGAGCTTCGGGGCGAGGTCGGGACGCACATAGAGGTAGCCCACGCCGGGACCGCCGCACAGCCACTTCAGGACGCCGCCGGTGGCGAAGTCCACATTGAGCGCTTGCACATCGAGCGGGATGGCGCCCGCCGAGTGGTAGGTATCGAGCAGGACGCGCGCGCCCACGCGGTGCGCCTTCTCGACGATGGCCTTCGCGTCCTGCAGGTAGGCGCTGCGGAAGCTGACGTGCGAGACGGGCACCAGCAGCGTCTCTTCGTCGATCGAATCCAGCAGCGGCTCGAGCGGGACGTGCACACCGTCGGTCGCGACCATGTGCACGCGCGCGCCGCGCCGGCGTTGCGCCTCCCAGAAGTACATCACTGAGGGGAAGTTCAGGTCGTCATAGACGATCTTGTTGCGCTGGCCGCTGAAATCGAAGCAGGAGGCCACCACCGCCTGGCAGGTGGTCACGTTCTGGTGAGTGGAGACCGAGCCGCGGGGCGCGTTCATGAGCGCGCCGATCTCGTCTCCGACCTCGGCGGCCAGCATCCACCAGCTCTCTTCCCAGGCGCGGACGCCGCGCGTCGCCCAAGTGTCGGCGTATTGATGCAGCGCGTCGTACACCCCGCGCGGCATCGCGCCCAGCGAGTTGCTGATGAGGTAAGTGCTGGTCTCCACGATGGAAAACTCGGCGCGATAGCGGAGCAGGTCATCAGACATGACCAGACATTCTAACCGTCTGCCTGAACCACATGTAAGGGCACTAATGCCGGGTTACTGGCACCGTCAGGCAAATGCCAGTAGGAGGACCCAACAGGCGTTCCCGAAGCTCGGGCTTGATAGCCTCGTCTAGAGCCCGTCTGAATGCTCGATCCGGCGACGCATCGGCGACCACTAGCAGCGCCATTTTGTACTCGTCACGAAAGGCACCAAGATAGAAGACGACCTGACGACAGGCGTTGTAGAGTTCGGTCACCGCCCTTGAAATGCTACCGCGGGTAAAGAGTTTAACCTCGCCCAGCGCACAAATCGGGAGGGGTGACCGGATGGCGAAATCAGGACATGCCTGGAATGCAGGAAGTTTTTCGACCGAGGTACGCATCCATGTCGCTGGCGGGTTCTTGCAGATAATGTCGTGCTTCGTAAAAATGTGAGGAGATTTTCTCGCAGGGGTGAATCCGAAGCTCGGACATTTCGCAAATCCTTCAATGCCAAGGCCACGTTTAATTTCTTCATCCGTCTGTGACAGCGATTGGCGGACTTCTTTGTAAAAATAGTCGGCAATCGCGGGTGAAATGAACTCCCTTGTGAAGATCTCTTCCGGACTCGTTTTTCCGGCGCTGGAGAGACCAGAGGTCTGGAACTTCTTGAGTTCGGAGAGGCTGGCGGTTTCCTCGAGGCGGGAAACCAAGTATCGTGAGAGATGTTCGATGTTCAGGTCCATCGCATACGCCCCCAGTCACATTCGGATACCTGCCACTATACCCCACTGAAGAAGCATGGCAGTTCGTGGAAGCACGCGTCTTGAAGGCGTGGGCCTGATTTCTGCAGTTGTGCCGAGCGTTAGGATTCCGGCTTCGCTCGCGCCAGCGAATAGGCCACGCTCAGCCCCACGATGTACACCACGCCGCTGAGCACCGTCACTCGTGAGTACCACCAGGTAGCAACGAGCGAGGCGGCGATGGCGATGAAGCCAACCACGGACGCCGTCGCGCCGCCAGGCGACCGCATGGGCAAAGCCGCGAATTCGGCCGGCGATAATCGAGCGCGAAAACGGACGTGCGCGGCCAGGGCGACCAGCCAGGCCAGCATCGCTCCGAACAAGGCCGCGCCGAGCAGATAGACGAAGGCGTCCTGGGGCGCCCATCTCTCCATCACTACGGCCACCACGATCCCGAATGACGACACCAGGAGCGCGCGCAGGGGCGCGCCGGCGGCGGTCAGCTTGCCGAGCGCAGCCGGGGCATAGCCGCCGCGGGCCAGCGAGAACAGCGTCCGCGAATCCACGTACAGGCTGGCGTTCGCGCCCGAGAGCGCGGCGCTCAGCACCACAAAGTTCATCAGGTGCGAGGCTGCGGGCAATCCGACGTGGCGGAAGACGGTCACGAACGGGCTTTCCGTCACGCCGGCGCCCGCCGCGGCGGGCATCACCCCGACCAGCACCACGATCGCGCCCATATACACCAGGGTCAGCAGCCCAAAAGTCAGCCGCACGGCGCGCGGAATCTCCTGCCGTGACCGCGATTCGCCGCTGGAGATGGCGACCATCTCGATGCCGGCAAAGGTGAACAGGGAAAACGACATGGCGACCAGCGGTGCGCTGTGGCTGTTGGGGAAGCCAGATGCGGTGTACTGCGGCGCGACGCGGCGCGTCAGGAGCAGGGCCGCGCCCAGGACGATGAAGGCGACGATGGTCACCAGTTTGATCATGGCGAACCAGTACTGGAAGCGTCCGTAGTCGCCGACGGTGCGCAGGTTGATGGCCAGCAGGCCGGCGGCGAAGAGCACGATCCAGACGATGGCGTGCATGCTGGGAAACCAGTAGTGCATGTAGGTGGCGGAGGCGACCAGCTCGCCGCCGATGGCGATGGCGATGGCCAGCCAGTATCCGTAGCGCGAGATGAACCCGGCCCAGGGATTGAGGTAGAGCTCGGCGTAGGTGCCGAAGGAGCCGGCCGAGGGATGCAGGCTGGCCATCTCGCCCAGGGCCATGGTCACGGTCCAAGTGATGAGGGCGGCGGCGGCGAAGCTGAGGATGACCGCCGGTCCGGCGATGCGCACGGCCGCCCCCGAGCCCAAGAGCAGGCCGGTGCCGATGGAGCCTCCCACGCCGACCATGGCCATCTGCCCGGCGGTGAGCTGGCGGCGAAGGCCGGCGTCGGAAACGGCGTTTTGTGAGGCGGAGGACATAATTTTGCGAACAGCAGATTCCTCGGGGCTGGAAGCCCCTCGGAATGACAAAAAATTAAGGGGCTTGCACGGCGCGGCTGAAAGCCGCGCCCTTTCAAATCAGCCCCCGAGGTGCATGACACCTTCAATGCATTGCCGCGCTCGCGCAGTGCACAATACAATACGAACACTTCCGAGCGCCAAGCGTCTGCCGGTGTCCATGTCTTCTGAGCTTGCCAAGCATGTCGAACGCGCCGAAAAGGCCATCGCCAAAGGCAAGCCCGACCTTGCCCTCGAGGAGTACCTGGAGGTCCTGCGCGAGGACCCAAAGAACGACAAGGTGTGCGAGGCGGCCGCCGACCTGTGCGTCACGCTGAACCGTCCGGCGGAAGCTGCCACGCTGCTCAGCCCGCTCTTCGACCGCCTGGCAGGAATCGGGGACAGCGCGCGCGCCGTCATTACCTTAAAGAAGATCGCGCGCCTGGGCACGCCGGCGGTGGAGCAGTGGTTCCGCTTCGGCCAACTGGTCGAGAGGTCCAACCGCCGGGAGGCGCTGGATGCCTACGAGGCGGCGGTCAGCGGCCTGGAGCAATCGGGGCGCCGTCTGGAAGCGCGCCCCGTGCTGCAACGCATCGTGGCGCTGGAGCCCACGGAACAGAATTACCGGCGCGAAGGCGACCTGGCGCTGGAACTGGGGGACAACAAGGCAGCCGCGGCCGCCTTCTTCGAGGCCGGACGCATCGCGCGGCAAGCGGGCCATGACGGTATGTCCTGGTTCCAGCAGGCGTATGCCGCCGACCCGGAAAACCTGCCGGCCGCGCTGGCCTACGGGCGGACGGTGCTGGACCGCGGCGACCCCGGACGCGCCATCACCGTCCTGGAGCGCTTCGCCTCGATCGCCGCCAGCAATCTGGAGCTGGGCGAGATCTACGGGCGGGCGCTGATGGCTACCGGCAAGCCGAAGGAAGCGGAACCGTTCCTCTGGCCGCTCTACCAGCGCGACCCCAGCCAGGTGGCCTATGTCGAGCAATTGTTGCGGGCGTTCCTGAAGAACCAGGCGAACGCTTCGGCGCTGGTGCTGACGCGCCGGTGGGAAGCCTCCGAGCACAAGCTGGGGCGCCGCCGCGAGTTCGCCAAGACCCTGAAGGACGTCGCCGACCAGCACCCGCTGGATCTCGAGTTTCTGGAGTATCTGGTCCAGGTCTTTAACAATGCCAGCCGGGAGCACGATTACTGCAAGACGCTGCTGAAGCTGTTCGACCTTTATTACGCCGCCGGCAACTTCTTCAAGGCGGGCGACGCCCTGGATCGCGCCGCTGAGGTGGACCCCTACGAGCCCGGGCACCAGCAACGGTTGGAACGGCTGCGCGGCAAGGTCGATAGCCGGCTCTTCAACGCTATCGCCAACCGCTTCCAGATTGCTTCCTCGGTGCGGGAGCAGGAGCCCCAGTCGGCGCAAGAAGACGCCCAGACCACGGTGCTGGAAGACCTGGTGCTACAGGCGGAGATCTTTCTGCAGTACTCCATGCGGTCCAAGGCGCTGGAACGGCTGGAGCGCATCAGCAAGCTGTTCCCCTACGAAGAGGAGAAGAACCACAAAGTACAGCAGTTGTTCCTGGCGGCCGGGTTCACGCCCAATTACAAAGGAGTGCCGCGTCCGGCGGGCATGCCGGCGCCGGGGCCGGCTCCGGCGGCTCCGCCGCCGCAAGCCGCGATGCCGGCGGTGGCGAACGAAGAGGCGGTGGACAACATCGCGCGCGTCACCGAAATCACCCGCAACATCTACCGGCAGGGCAACGTGAAGAGCGTGCTGTTCACCACCGTGAACGAGGTGGGACGGCACTGGCAGGTGAGCCGCTGTATCGCCGGGCTGTGCGCTCCCGGCAAGCCGCCATCGGCGGCGCTGGAATACTGCGCGCCCGGCGTGCCGCAGTCGGAGGTGATGGCCATCGTGAAGCTGATTGCTGCGGTGCTGCCCGTGGCGGAGCAGCGGGGCGTGGTCTCGCTCACCGATGCGGCGTCTTCACCGGAACTGGCGGCGGTGCAGCCGGTGGTCGCGGCGCTGGACATCCGCTCGCTGCTGGCCGTTCCGCTGCTGGACGGAGAGCGCATCGCAGGCATCCTGATCCTGGAGCAGTGCGGCGGGCCACGGCCGTGGCGCCAGGCCGACATCGTGGTGCTGAAGACCATCGCCGACCAGGTGGTGCAGGCCTTCCAGAACGCGCGCCTGCGCAGCCTGGTGAGGAACCTGGCGGTGACCGACGAGCGCTCCGGCCTGCTGAAGCGGTCGTCATACCTGGATGTGCTGCTCTCGGAGGCGCGCCGCGCGCAGCAGCAGAAGTCCACGGCCACGGTCATGCTCTTCTACTTCGGCAAGGCCTCCGCCCTGGTGAAGGAGTGCGGCGAGGCGGCGGTGAAAGACATGATGCTGCCGATCGGGCAGATGATGGCTTCGAACGTGCGCCAGAGCGACATGGCCATCCGCTACGACCTCACCACCATCGCCCTGATCCTGGCCGACACCAACGCCAAGAATGCGTTCCTCGTGGCCGACAAGATTCGCAAGGCGCTGGCCGCGGTGAAGGGCCCCGGAACCGATCGCGAGGTCACACTGACGGTGGGGATCGCCGAAGCCGCCATCCAGCACAGTTTCGACCCGGTGGACATCGTCACCGAAGTCATCAACCGCGCCGAAGCCGCGCTGGAGATCGCCAAAGCGGAAGGCGGCAACAAGGCACACTCGCTGGCGCCCAACCTGCAACCCGTCGCCGTGGCGTGAAGAAAACGCCACGGATCTGCACGGATTCAAACGGATTAACTCTTACTTTAATACGCGTTGGTGCGTGGCCCGTCCGGAAATCCTCCGTGCCTCCGTGCCTCGGTGGTGGGTGTTAAGAAAAAGGCGAGCGGCGCGGGCTCGCCCTCAGCGGAGAAGACGCAGTCTCAGGCTGCTTTGGCGGCGATGCGGAAGGTCTCCGAGGCCTCCACGTTGAAGGGACGCACGCCGGGCGGCCCTGTCATGAGGTGCTGGACGGTGTTGGCCAGGCGCGGGAACACCTCGCGATGGTAGCGCTCGGCATCCTCCCTGGTCTTGAATAGGCTGATGCCCACGCCTGACTCCGGCTCGGCGGTCCCGAACAGCAGGATCTCGTCCACGAAGCCGGGCTGCTTTTTCAGCGTCGGCAGGATTTCGCGGTTCCAGGTGGTGATGAACTCGCTCTTCTTTCCGGGTTTCACATGGCCTTCGATGAGGAGGGTGTGCATGGAATCTCCTTTCCTGGGCTGAATTGTGAGACGCTGCCACCCTGCATCCACTTACAGGGCGGCGGAAGGTCTTGCGAGTTACTTTAAAACGCTACTCCCCACGACGAGCTCGCGGTCAATTACCGAAGAGCGGTGCAGCAGCTCGCTGGGTCTTGGTTTGTAATCCTGCCTGTGGGGATGCGATGCTCTTGATGGTTTCACCCTGAGCAGGTACACCATGAAGAGTGCTGCCGATGTCGCGTTGGAGTTTGTCGACCGGGTCAACCGCCATGATGTGGCCGGACTGGCCGCGCTGATGACTGAGGACCACCGTTTCATCGACGGTCTTGGACAAGAAGTGCGGGGCCGCGAGCAAATGGAGAAGGGGTGGCTTGGTTACCTTGCCTGGTTTCCGGACTATTCCATCAAAGTGGACGACACCTTAAGTCACGGGAATGTGGTTGCGTTGTTCGGGACGGCTCAAGGCACCTACGCCGTGAAGGGGAATCTGCTGGCGGAGGCTCACTGGCAAATTCCGGCGGCATGGAAGGCAGTAGTGCGCAATGAACGTGTCTCGGAGTGGCGCGTCTATGCCGACAACGAGCCGGTCTGGAAGGTCATGGGCGTCAAGCGATACTGAGGACGCTGCGGGAACGACCCAGTACCGTGGCAGCGCGTCCTTGCCGCCCCTCTTTCCCCGCTGTAGACTTGCCCGTTTGGCAGCACGTCACTGCGCTCGTCTGTGGAGACCCCGATGCTGAAGCCATCCGACATCGCCATCGTGAGCGGCGCGCGCACGCCCATGGGACGCTACTGCGGCAAGCTGCGCGATTTCACCGCCATGGAGCTAGGCGCAATCGCGGGCAGGGAGGCGATCCGCCGCGCCGGACTCGATCCGAAAGAATTCGACCACTGCGTGATCGGCAACGCGCAGCAGACCTCGGGCGACGCGCTCTACGGAGCGCGCCACGTGGCGCTGCGCGCGGGCTTGCCGATCGAGACGCCGGCGCTCACGGTCAACCGGCTGTGCGGCTCCGGCATGCAGGCCATTGTGAGCGCGGCGCAGATGATCATGCTGGGGGAAGCGCGGACGGTGCTCGCCGGGGGCATGGAGTCCATGTCGCAGGCGCCGCACGTGGTCCGCGGCATGCGCTGGGGCGTGGGCCTGGGCGAAGGCAAGCTCGAAGACTCGCTCATGGTCGCGCTGCTCGATTCCTATTGTGGGCTCTACATGGCCAATACCGCCGAGCTTTACGGCGAGCTGCAGGGCATCACGCGCGAGATGCAGGACGAATTCGCGTTGCGCTCGCAGCGGCTCGCGAGCGAGGCGCAGATGTCATGCCGCTTGCAGGAGGAGATCACGCCGGTCGCGCTCCAGAATCGCCGTGGCGAGCCTACCGGCGAGATGTTCGAGAAAGATGACCACCTCCGGCCCGAGACCACCATGGAAGGTCTCGCCAAGCTGAAGCCCGCGTTCGGCAAGAGCGGCACGGTGACAGCGGGAAACGCCAGCGGCATCGTGGACGGTGGCGCGGCAGCAGTGGTCGTGTCCCTTGAAGACGCGCAGAAACGCGGGCTGAAGCCGCTGGGGCGGATCGTGAGCTGGGGTATCGCCGGAGTCGATCCGAAAGTCATGGGACGCGGACCGGTGCCGGCATCGCGCATCGCGCTCGACAAGTCGGGGCTCAAGCTAGATGACATCGACCTGATCGAAGTGAACGAGGCGTTCGCGGCACAGTACCTGGCGGTGGAGAAAGAAATGGGGCTCGATCGCGAGAAGGTCAACGTGAACGGCGGGGCGATTGCGCTGGGGCATCCGCTGGGCGCGACGGGAACGCGGCTGGTGATTACGCTGCTTTACGAGCTGCGGCGGCGAAAGAAGAAGTACGGCCTGGCGACGGCGTGTATTGGCGGCGGGCAGGGTATTGCGGTGATTGTGGAGAGCTTTCAGTAATTCTCACCACGGGGACATGGAGGCACAGAGAATTTGCGAGTTGTGATTTCTGATTTGTGAGTGTGAAGAGGCAATCATATGGAAATAAGAAAAGTCGGGGTACTCGGTTGTGGTCTCATGGGCTCCGGAATCGCCCAGGTCACGGCCACGGCCGGGTTCGACGTCACTGCGCTGGAGGTCGAGCAGAAGTTCCTGGATAAAGGGTTCGCGGGGATCGAGAAGTCGCTGGCCAAGTTCGCGGAGAAGGGCACCATCACGGCGCAGCAGAAAGACGAGATCCGCGGTCGCCTGAAGGGTACCACCAACGCCCAGGACTTGCGCGACTGCGACCTAGTGATCGAAGCCATCATCGAGAACCTGGAAGAGAAGAAGAAGATGTACGCGGCGATCGACGCCGTAGTGAAGAAGGACGCCATCTTCGCGAGCAACACCTCGTCCATCTCCATCACCGAGCTGATGGCGGCGACCAAGCGCCCGGAGCGGTTTGTGGGGCTGCACTTCTTCAATCCCGTGCCGCTGATGAAATTGGTCGAAGTGGCGCGGACGATCGCCACGGCGAACGATGTGTACGAGGCAGTTTTCGACTTCGCCAAGAAGCTGGGCAAGGTGCCGGTCAGGACCACGGACAAGACCGGGTTCATCGTGAACCGCCTGCTGGTGCCATATATGCTCGACGCCATCCGCGCGTATGAAGAGGGCGTGGGCTCGATCCCGGACATCGACCAGGCGATGAAGCTGGGCTGCGGGTATCCCATGGGGCCGTTCACGCTGCTCGATTTTGTGGGGCTGGACACCACGTACTACATCACCCAGGTGATGTACGACGAGTTCAAGGAGCGGCGCTTCGCCTCTCCGCCGCTGCTGAAACGGCTGGTCATGGCAGGCTGGTACGGCCGCAAGACGGGCAAGGGATTCTACGATTACGCGGACCCGAATAATCCGGTGCCGGGGAAGTTCTAGTCGCACGTTTCACGTTTCAAGTTTCACGTTTCGAGTTCCAAAACAAGAGGATAGAAACATGGTTTCATCTGCGACGCTCACGCAATTTGAGAACTTGCTGTACGACAAGAAAGGCAACATCGCCTACCTCACCATCAACCGTCCCAAGGTGCTGAACGCGCTCAACATGGCCACGATGGAAGAGTTGCGGCAGGCCTTTACCGCCGCCCAGGATGATCCCGAGGTCCGGGTGGTGATCTTCACCGGCGCGGGCGAGAAGGCGTTCATCGCCGGGGCCGATATCAACGAGTTGCAGAAGCACAACCCCATCCAGGCCAAGGAGTACACCCACCGCGGGCAGTCGGTGCTGGACCTGATCGAGAACCTGGGCAAGCCGGTGATCGCCTGCATCAACGGCTTCGCTCTGGGCGGAGGCTGTGAGATGGCGATGGCCTGCACCCTGCGGCTGGCCAGCGAGAATGCCAAGCTGGGGCAGCCGGAGGTGAAACTGGGGCTGATCCCCGGCTATGGCGGGACCCAGCGTCTGCCGCGGCTGGTGGGCAGGGGCATTGCCATGCAATTGGTGCTGACCGGCGAAATGATCACGGCGCAGGAGGCCCACCGCATCGGGCTGGTGAACGAAGTGGTGGCGGCAGCCGAGCTGATCCCGCGCGCCGAGGCCATCGCCAAGAAGATCATTGCCAACGCGCCGCTGGCGGTGCAGTACGCCATGGAAGCCGTCAACCATGGCATGGAGATGACGCTGCAAGAGGGCCTGTACCTGGAAGCCACGCTGTTTGGCGTGGTCTGCGCCAGCGAGGACAAGAACGAAGGCACGACGGCGTTCTTGGAGAAGCGCGCCGCAAATTTCAAGGGAAGATAACAGTCCACCACGGAGGCACGGAGACACGGAGGATTTGTAATTGGTGATTTGTAATTTGTAATTTTGGGGATCGCGGTGCTGTTAGATTCACGAATCACCAGCCCTTCCGTGCCTCTGTGTCTCCGTGGTAGGTTTTCTCTTAATGATCAAATCCATCCACAAGCTGCTGGTGCCCAAGCGCGAAGCCGACTTCCACGCCCTTGTGGATTTCTTCGACGCGCTGGGGCTGGCGCGGGGCGAATCCTGGAAGGGACAGCGCAGCCAGGGGATCAAGCTGCACGCGCCGGAATCCGGGGTGGAGATTGGCATGGGGCGGGGCTTCCCCGAGGCCGACCTGGTGGTGGAGTGCGACTCGGCGGACATCCTCTACGAGGTGGCCAAACGCCGCGGCCTCCGGATTGCGGAAGAGATCGCCGACTACGACTGGGGCGCGCGCATGTTCACGCTGGAGCTGCCGGTGGGCGCCGGACGGCTGGCGATCTTTTCCTACAATCAGAACTGGCGTGTGAAGCCGGAGCTGGGCGAAGGCAAGCTCGATGCCTCCGGCAAGCGCTTCGGCATTGTCGTCAGCCGGTTCAACGCGTTCATCACCGAGCGGCTGCTGGCGGGCGCGCTGGATGCCCTGCGGCGGGCCGGGGCACGCAGCCAGCACATCCAGGTGGTGCGCGTTCCGGGCGCATTCGAAGTCCCCTCCGCGGCGCGCACGCTTGCCCGGAGCGGCAAGGTGGACGCCGTGATCTGCCTGGCGTGCATGATCCGTGGGGAAACCTCGCACTACGAGCATCTGGCCAACGAGGTGACACGCGGCATCGGGCAAGCGGCGCAGGAAACCGGCGTGCCCCACGCCTACGGCGTCCTCACCTGTGATTCGCTGGAGCAGGCCATCGATCGCGCCGGCCTGAAGCTGGGCAACAAGGGCTGGGACGCGGCGTTGTCGGCGGTGGAGATGGCCAGCTTGAAAGTCGCCAGTCGCCAGTCGCCAGTCGTCAGAAAAGTCGCCAGTCGCCAGTCGCCGGTCACCAGAAGAAAGCGAAGAACGTAGAGGTGAAGCTCCAACTGGCGACTGACTACTGGCTACTGCCTTTATGGGTACCCGCAGAAAATCCCGCGAGCTGGCGCTACAGATGCTGTTCCAGGCGGACATGGGCAAGCAGAATAAGGAAGACGTCCGCCGCAGCTTCTGGCGCGAGCGGGCCGAGGTGGAGCGGGAGACGCGCGGGTTCGCCGACGACCTGTTCGGCGTGGCCAGCGACCGCGCCGGAGAGATCGATAGCATGATCGAGCGTCACGCCGAGCACTGGCGCATGGAGCGCATGGCGGCGGTGGACCGCAACATCCTGCGGCTGGGGGTGGCGGAATTTCTGGGCTACCCCAATACGCCGCGCCCGGTGGTCATCAACGAGGCGCTGGAGATCGCCCGCCGGTTCTCGGCCCCAGAATCGGTGCAGTTCATCAATGGGGTGCTGGACAGCGTCGCGCGGGAGCTGGAGAAATCGCCGGCTTCGCCGTAATCGCGAAGACATGTTCTGGACGGACGAAGCGCGCGAGATCATCCAAGACCTGCTTCAGGAGCTGCCGCTGCCGGTGCGGGCCGGGGTCGAGGAAGCGGCGAACTACCGGGCGGAAAGCATCGCGGAACAGGCCCCGGCCAGCCGGGTGGGCCTGGAGACCGCAGTGCGCGCCTTCATCGAGTCCACCCCTCGCGATCTGCGCGAGCGCCTGAAGCACACGCTCTCCTACAAAGGCATCGATCCCGAAGACTACGAAGCGGCGTTCTCTTCCTGAAACACCGCGCCAAGATTGATTCATTGAGCCATTGAGTCATTGAAAACCAGAAAAGAGCCTCCATTTGCAAGGTCTTGGTTCAATGGCTCAATGACTCAATGGCCCAGTGACTCAATGTCCTCACGGGAGGACCGTCAGCGTGGTCGAGCCGGTGACGCCGGCGGAGGTGGCGCTGATGGTGACGGTCCCAGCGGCCAGCGCTCTCGCCCGACCGGGGGTCGTCAGCGGCGGAGTCGCGGTAGTGGGACCGATGATCGCCACCAGCGTGTTGCTGGAACCCCAGACCACGAATTCGGTGAGATCGCGGGTGGTCTTGTCCGAGAACGTGCCGGTGGCCGTGAAACAGACTTCTCCATTCCCTGCCCCAGCAGGGCAACTCTGCGCCGGCGGCCCGTTGACACTGATGGTCGGGGTCGCCGGCGTAACCGCGATCGAGCTGAGAGTCGCGACGGTGGCGACCGGCCTGACCACCACGAAGTCAGGGTTGCAGGTAACGCCCGCGGCGCACACGTTCACCGCGATGGTCTGTGCGTCGCTCAAGGCTTTGAGGTCTACGCGGTGGACTTTGCCGTCATTGGCGCCGACGTAGAGCGAGGCGCTGTCGGGCGTGACCCCGCCGCTGATCGGTTGTGCGCCGCCGGCGAGCGCGATGACCGACGTCTGCTTCGTTCCCAGGTCATACACCAGCACACCGTGATCGCTGGTCAGGATGATCGCCTGCTGGCTGTTAGGGGTCACGATGAGCTGCCTGGCGCTGAAGCTCGGGACGCCGGCGAAGCCGTGGCTGGTGAAGGAGTTGGTGATTACGGGCGGACAGCCGCCATTGGAACTGGCGTCCACTTCGTCGATGTTGGGCGAGTTGGCGTCCACCATGGCGGTGCCATTGGGGGCGGCGGCGATGTGCGTCGGAACGCCGCCCACGGCCACCGGGTTTTGGATCGCGTCGTTGCAGGTGGCGACGACATCGTCGCCGGCATCAGCCGCGTAGGCCATGGCGCCGGTGGCGAAGAAGGCTACCCTCTGGGACGACGCGGTGGCCGTCAGGGTGCCGCTCAAATCTCTGTTTTGCAGGGGCAGTCCGGGATTGTAGATATACAGCTTGCCGCCGGTGACGATATAGATCTTCGAGCCGTCTGCGGTGATCGCTGCCGCCGAGCCGTTGGTGACGTAGCCACCGCCCGACGACGCCAAACTGGTGTTGGGGTCGGTGTAGGTAAAACTGGTGGCCGAAGGCACCGCCTGCACGGTGTACGCGCCGTCATAGCCCGCCACCCCCACTCCTACCACCATCACCGATTGTCCTGGAGTCAGCCCGTGGGGCGTGGTGGTCGTAATGGTGACAGTATTGCCGCTCTCCGTGGCTCCGGTGGGGGCGGCCGCAATGAAAATGAAAATGGCATTGGCGATGGGAAGAGTTTTTTCGATGGCAGGGCCAGCCGCGATGGCGATGAACGTTTGGTTGTTGGCGGGGTCGGAGACGACCACACGGGTCCCGTCCGTGGCCAGCACCGTGCCGGTGATGGTCGGAATCGGGACCCCCACGGTGGCGACGGTGGGATCGAATCGCAACAGGCCCGAGCATGCGGCGCCGTTGGGTCCCGTAGTGCCGGTGCCGCAGTTGGTACCCAGGAAAGCGGGGTTCCCCAAGGGCGTCAGCACCATCGAATTCACCTGTACGTTTGCCGGCAACGTAAAGGCCGTCCCGGGATTGTTGGTGGTGGTATCGATGGGGATGATGGCATTGCTGCTGGTCGAGTTGGCCGGGGCGGTCGCGGTGGTTACCAGCACGGTGCTGGCGACGGTGCCGGTGATGTTGGCGGTAACCACATCATCGCTGTAGACCGCCTGGTTCAAGTTGACATTGCATGCCGGCGGCAGACAGGCAGCGGTGATCGATGCGGTCCCCGGCGCCACGGCCAGGACGGTTGCCCCCTGGGCTGTACTGGGGCTGACGCTGGCCAGCGCCGGCTGGGAAGTCAGCCAGGTGAGGGCGATGGTGCTGGTCAGCTGGACAGGGGGTGTGTTGCTGTCAAAAACATCCGCCACGAGCGGCACGGTCCCGCCAACCGGTGCCGTGAAGGAGGTGGCGGTGTCCGGCGGGGTGGGCGTCGTGTTCTGTTGGTGGACATGAATGCTGGCGACGGCACAGGTGGTGAACGGAGCCGACCCGGAAACGGTCGAGCCGGAGGGGCCAACCGATCCCACCACCACTCCCTGGCCGGGAGCGGCCGCGGTCACGGTAACGGGCAAGGTCGCGACCTGGGTGGTTGCGCCGGTCGTGGCGACCTGCGCCGGGGAGACCTGCCAGTCGATGTTCCCGATGGTGTTGACGCTCCCGTTGGTGCCGTCGGGTAGCCGGCACGGTGCTGCGGGCGAGCCCGGGAGATTTGCGCACACGGCCGGGTCATTGCTGAAGGCCTGGGCGGTGAACATTGCCGTGCCGCCCTGGGAAACGCAGACGGCCGGATTGCTGGAATCGGGGAGGATCTTAATGCTGTCGATGCGCTCGTGATCGGTGACTACGACGGCGCTGCTGGTGACGGTTTTGTCGTTCACCGTAGCCGTGGCGGTGATGCTGGCATTGCCCGGCGGAAGCAGATTGTTGTTGTTGTCAGTGGTCTGGCACCTGATGAAGTTTGCGTCCCACTGCCCGGCGCAGATCAGGCCGTTGCTGGACACCGTGATGGCCGCATTGCTGGAGTGAAAGGCCAGGGTGGGGGTGGTGACGACATTGTTGTTGGCGTCCAGGGCCTGGGCCGTAATCTGAGCCGTAGCCCCGCGGTTGAGCGAGACCGCGGTGGGAAACAGGGTGATGCTGGCGATTGTGCTGGCTGCCCCGCCACCACCGCCACATCCCAGGAATGCCATTGCCATGATCAGGAGTAAGAGGACGCCTGCGCCCAGAACCAGGAACCGCCGCATGTACCCTCCACCCCGGAGTGATCCCGGGGCGCGCATCTTCCCGCTGGTCGATTGCAGTCAGGGGATTTGCCAGTTTAGAAGCTGGCGATTGTTTCGGCAACTCCCGGGCGGCGGCGAAGACGGTTCGGGGCGGCTGCGCGCGCGCGCGAGCTGGTGGCGAGTCAGGCGGGCCGGCGGGTGCATGCAGATAGTATTCACAACGTCAACCCCGCCGGAGTGCCTGCGGTTGACGCTCACTCGCGGAGTTGTTATATTCAAAGGGTTCTGCGAGCAGCTTTGGTAGTTACCTGTGCTTCTACGTTGTAGATGACACACGCCCGAGGACGGCAGTTCGGTCCGCCAGCAGGGCGCCCTCGCTGAAACGAACCTGCGCTGCCTTGCGCCGCGCGCAAGGGTATGCAGGTCGAGGCGGGCGAAACGGAGCTTTACCCCCTCGGGGGCTGGAAGCCACCGTCGCCGGCCGCCATAAGGAAACCAACCAATCTCCCTGCGCTGCGGGGAAGTATGGCTCGGCGGAAGCCGCGCCAGTCCTGAAAAAAGGATCAAGCCGATGCGCGCCCGTGTGCGTGCGTGCGAAGGAGCTGGGAAGAGTGCCTACATTCAATCAGTTGGTGCGCCTGGGACGGCACAAGCCGAACTATAAGACGGCCAGTCCGGCGCTGCAGGCTTGCCCGCAGAAGCGCGGCGTGTGCACGCGCGTGTACACGCAGACGCCCAAGAAGCCGAACTCGGCGCTGCGCAAGGTGGCCCGCGTGCGCCTGACCAACGGGATCGAGGTCACCACCTACATTCCCGGCGTCGGCCACAACCTGCAGGAGCACTCCATCGTGCTGATCCGCGGCGGCCGCGTGAAGGACCTGCCCGGCGTGCGCTATCACGTGATCCGCGGCACGCTGGATACGGTCGGCGTGGCCAACCGCAAGCAGGGCCGCTCGAAGTACGGAGCCAAGCGGCCAAAAGCCTAGTCGTCAGTTGCCAGTTGTCAGTTGCCAGTGGGTGACGCTTTACGAAGGGAAGCCGAGCTAGAGGCTAAGAGCTAAGAGCTGGTGTTATGCCACGAAAAGGACATATCAGCAAGACGCGAAGTCGCGCCCGACCCGGTCTACGACTCGCACGCTGGTGAAGAAGTTCATCAACTCGCATGATGTGGGACGGCAAGAAGAGCGTCGCCGCAGGGCATCTTCTACGAATCGCTGGAGAAGCTGCAGGAGAAGGGCGGCGACGAGCCGCTGAAGCTGTTCAAGAAGGCGGTGGAGAACTGCAAGCCGCTGCTGGAAGTAAAGACGCGCCGCGTGGGCGGCGCCAACTACCAGGTGCCGGTGGAAGTGAACCCCGACCGGCGCACCTCGCTGGCCATCCGCTGGCTGATCACCTACAGCCGCGGCGCGCGGCGAAAAGGGCATGGCCGACAAGCTGACCAACGAGTTGCTGGACGCCGCCAACAACCGCGGCGTCGGCGATCAAGAAGAAGGAAGACGTCCACCGCATGGCGGAAGCCAACAAGGCTTTCGCGCATTATCGCTGGTAGTGAGCCCAGGGGCTAAAGCCCCGGAGTTTTGTAGAAACGTAGCGGCACGGCTAAAGCCGTGCCCTCCCGAAAGACTGAAGGATTCCGAAAGACGAACGTGCCCAGACAGGTCCCATTATCGCGATGCCGCAACATCGGCATCATGGCGCACATCGATGCCGGCAAGACCACGACGACGGAGCGCATCCTGTTCTACACCGGCAGGACGCACCGCATCGGCGAGGTGCATGAAGGCACGGCCATCATGGACTGGATGGAGCAGGAGCAGGAGCGCGGCATCACCATCACCTCCGCCGCGACCACCTGCACCTGGCGCGATCATCCGCATCAACATCATCGACACTCCCGGCCACGTGGATTTCACCGCCGAGGTGGAGCGCTCGCTGCGCGTGCTCGACGGCGCGGTCGCCGTCTTCGACGCCGTGCACGGGGTGCAGCCGCAGTCGGAGACCGTCTGGCGCCAGGCCGACAAGTACGGCGTCCCCCGCATCTGCTTCATCAACAAGATGGACAAGATGGGCGCCGATTTCGAGCACGCCATCGACACCATCCGCAAGCGCCTCAACGCCCGCCCCGTCGCCATCCAGCTCCCCATCGGCCAGGAAGCCAAGTTCAAGGGCGTCATCGACCTGTTCGAGATGAAGGCGATCATCTGGCAGGACGAGACCCTGGGCGCCGAGTTCGACACCGAAGACATCCCCGCCGAGCTGAAGAAGAAGGCCAACGCTTTCCGCAGCCAGATGGTCGAGACCATCGCCGAGAACGACGACGAGCTGCTGCACAAGTACATGGAAGGCGAGACCATCTACGCCGAGGAGCTGCGGGCCGGCGCTGCGCAAGCTCGACCATCGCCCTGAAGCTGTTCCCGGTGATCTGCGGGACGCGCCTTCAAGAACAAGGGCGTGCAGCCGCTGCTCGATGCGGTGGTGGATTACCTGCCATCGCCGCTCGAAATCCCGCCGCGTGGAAGGCGCTGATCCCGATCATCCCGACAAGACGGTCACCCGCAAGGCCGCCGACAACGAGCCGTTCTCGGCGCTGGCCTTCAAGATCATGACCGACCCGTTCGTCGGCCAGCTCGCCTTCATCCGCGTGTACTCCGGGCAGCTCAAGACCGGCGACACCGTGCTGCAACGCCGCGCCAGCAGCGCGCAGCGAGCGCATCGGCCGCCTGCTGAAGATGCACGCCAACAAGCGCGAGGAGATCAGCGAGATTCTGCGCGGGCGACATCTGCGCCTGCGTGGGCCTGAAGAACGTCTCCACCGGCGACACCATCTGCGACGAGAAGCATCCCGATCGTGCTCGAATCGATCGACTTCCCGGCGCCGGTGATCTCGGTGGCGATCGAGCCCAAGACCAAGGCCGACCAGGAAAAGCTGGGCATGGCGCTCTCCAAGCTGGCGCAGGAAGATCCGACCTTCAAGGTCCACACCGATCCCGACAGCGGCCAGACCATCATCAGCGGCATGGGCGAGCTGCACCTGGAGATCATCGTGGACCGCATGATGCGCGAGTTCAGCGTGGAGGCCAACGTCGGCAAGCCGCAGGTGGCGTATCGCGAGACCATCCGCAAGGCGAGCGGAGGCGGAGGGCAAGTTCATCCGCCAGACCGGCGGCCGCGGCCAGTACGGCCACGTCAAGATCCGCATCGAGCCCCTCGCCCGGGCAAGGGCTTCGAGTTCGTGAACGAGATCATGCGGCGGCGCGGTCCCCAAGGAGTACATCAAGCCGGTCGAGCAGGGCATCACGCGAGGCCATGGAAGGCGGCGTCCTGGCCGGCTACCCGATGGTGGACGTCAAGGTCACGCTCTACGACGGCAGCTACCACGAGGTGGATTCGATCGAAATGGCGTTCAAGATCGCCGGCTCGATGGCCTTCAAGGAAGCGGCGCGCAAGGCGACGCCGGTGCTGCTCGAGCCGATGATGACGGTCGAGGTGGTGGTCCCGGAAGAGTACATGGGCGACATCATCGGCGACCTGAACTCGCGCCGCGGACGGATCGAAGGCATGGAACACCGCGCCGGCTCGCAGATGATCAAGTCGCATGGTGCCGCTGTCGGAGATGTTCGGCTACGCCACCGACATGCGCTCCCGCACCCAGGGCCGCGCGACCTACACGATGCACTTTGCGCGCTACGAAGAGGTGCCGCGCTCGGTGGCGGAGGAGATCATCGCCGGGTGCAGGGAAAGACCGTGAGCCGGTAGGCGAGGGACCAGGCCCGTAGGGCCGGAATAGATTGAACAGGGGCTTCAACCCCTAACTGACGGAGCTGAAAGCAATGGCGAAGGAAAAATTTGACCGCAGCAAGCCGCACGTGAACGTCGGGACGATCGGGCACATCGATCACGGCAAGACGACGCTGACGGCGGCGATCACCAAGGTGCTGGGGAAGAACAACCCGAAGGTGAAGTTCCGCTCCTTCGACTCGATCGACAACGCGCCGGAAGAGAAGGCGCGCGGGCATCACGATCGCGACGGCGCACGTGGAGTACGAGACCGCGAACGCGGCACTACGCGCACGTGGATTGCCCGGGCCACGCCGACTACATCAAGAACATGATCACCGGGCGCGGCGCAGATGGACGGCGCGATTCTGGTGGTGGCGGCGACCGACGGACCGATGCCGCAGACGCGCGAGCACGTGCTGCTGGCGCGGCAGGTGGGCGTGCCCTACATCGTGGTGTGCCTGAACAAGTGCGACACGGTGGACGATCCGGAGCTGCTCGACCTGGTGGAGCTGGAAGTGCGCGAGCTGCTGAAGAGCTACCAGTTCCCGGGCGACGACGTGCCGGTGGTCGCGGCTCGGCGCTGGGCGCGCTGAACGGCGAAGCGAAGTGGGAGAAGACGATCGACGAGCTGATGGAGGCGGTGGACAAGTACGTCCCGCTGCCGGCAGCGCGAAATGGACAAGCCGTTCCTGATGCCGATCGAAGACATCTTCTCGATCTCGGGCCGCGGCACGGTGGTGACGGGGCGCATCGAGCGCGGCAAGGTGAAGGTGGGCGAGGAAATGGAGATCGTGGGCTTCCGCGAGACGCGCAAGACGGTGGTCACGGGCGTGGAGATGTTCAAGAAGCAGCTGGACGAAGGCCTGGCGGGCGACAACGTCGGGCTGCTGCTGCGCGGCATCGAGAAGGACGACGTGGAGCGCGGCAGGTGATGGCGAAGCCGGGCTCGATCACGCCGCACACGAAGTTCAAGGGCGAGGTGTACGTGCTGAGCAAGGAAGAAGGCGGACGGCACACGCCGTTCTTCAAGGGCTACCGGCCGCAGTTCTACTTCCGGACGACGGACGTGACGGGAGTGGCGGAGTTGCCGGAAGGGACGGAGATGGTGATGCCGGGCGACAACGTGAACCTGGTGATCGAGCTGATCACGCCGGTGGCGCATGGAGAAGGGCCTGCGCTTCGCGATCCGCGAAGGCGGCCGCACGGTGGGCGCCGGAACGGTCACCGAGATTCTGGAGTAGCCAGGAGCGCGGCGGCGGGACGCCGCCGCGACAGCCGGCGAGACGCCGGCGTTACGAAAACATTATTCGCGGCATGCAACCAGCCGCCAGTTCTTTGAGGAACACCGAACGTGAATGGAAAAGACAGAATTCGGATCCGGCTGAAGGCCTACGACTACCGCGTGCTGGACCAGTCGACGGGCGAGATCGTGGAGACGGCGCGGCGCACCGGCGCGCAGATCGCCGGGCCCGATTCCGCTGCCCACGGTCAAGAACAAGTACTGCGTGCTGCGTTCGCCGCACGTGGACAAGAAGTCGCGGGAGCAGTTCGAGATCCGCACCCACAAGCGCCTGCTCGACATCCTGGAGCCGACGCAGCAGACGGTGGACGCGCTGATGAAGCTCGATCTGCCGGCAGGCGTGGACGTGGAGATCAAGGCGTTCGGGAAGGAACATAAGTAGCTCTTAGCTGCTAGCTCCTAGCTTCTAGCTTGAAGGGCAGGAGCAGACAGCCATGGGCTAACCTACAGTGCCAAGTCGGGCAGGAGCTAGGAGCTAGAGGCTAGTAGCTAGCAGCCGCCCCAGGCATGATGAGGGAGAAAACAGACTTATGGCGGTCAACGGAATTCTTAGGCAAGAAGGTCGGGATGACGCAGCTCTTCGACGATAAGGGCGAGGTGCATCCCGTCACCGTGCTGCAGGCGGGGCCGTGCGTGGTGACGCAGCAGCAAGACCACAGGCTAAGGACGGCTACGACGCGGTGCAGATCGGGCTGGTCGAGTTCGTCAAGGAATCGCGGCTGACGCAGGCCCGAGCGCGGCCACCTGAGCAAGCACGACCTGCCGCCGGTGCAGCTTCCTGCGCGAGGTGGGCATCACCACCGACGGGGCCGGTGACGGCGCCGCGGCGGAGCCGGTCAAGGTCGGCGACCGCGTCCTGGTGGACATCTTCGAGGGCGAGAAGTACGTGGACGTCATCGGCATCAGCAAGGGACGCGGCTTCGCCGGCGTGGTCAAGCGGCACCACTTCGCGGGCGGGCCGAAGTCGCACGGATCGATGTTCCAGATCGCCGGGTTCGATCGGCTCGTCGGCGTTCCCCTCGCGCGTGTTCCCGGGCATGCGCATGTCCGGACACATGGGGAATGCGCGGGTGACGGTGCGCAACTTGCGCGTGGTGGGCATGGATCATCGACGACAACCTGCTGGTGGTCGAAGGCGCGGTGCCGGGGCCGAACGGCGGCTACGTGGTCATCAACAAGGCGGTGAAGCCGCCGCGCGAGCGCCGCGGCTTCGGCGGCGCGGAGACGATCGACCCGTTGAAGGCGTCGAAGCGCAAGACCAAGAAGGTCGTAATCGTTATGGCAACCATCGACGTTGTCGATCTGAGCGGCAAGAAGGTGGGGACGCTGGAGCTGGCCGACGAGGTCTTCGGCGCGGTCAACGAGGACCTGCTGTGGGAGGCGGTGAAGCACTATCGCGCCGCGCGGCGCGCGGGCACGCATGCCACCAAGAACCGCAAACTGGTTTCCGGCTCGGGCAAGAAGCTGTGGAAGCAGAAGGGCACTGGCCGGGCGCGCGTGGGCTCGATCCGCTCGCCGCTGTGGCGGCACGGCGGAACGGTGCACGGTCCGCAGCCGCGCTCCTACGACTATCCGTTCCCGCGCAAGAAGCTGCTGGGCGCGCTGCGTTCGGCGCTGGCCGCCAAGTTCGCCGACGGCAAGCTGACGGTGGTCGAGAGCTTCGACCTGAAGGAACCCAAGACCAAGGAGTTCCGCAAGGCGCTGGACGCGCTGAACGTGGCCAAGACGGCGCTGCGTGGTCGAGGCTGCCAGGGTCGAGAACCGCAACCTGGAGCTCAGTTCGCGCAATCTCGAGGGCGTGGAACTGGTGCGCGGCAACGAGGTGCATCCCTACCATCTGCTGCGCTATGACGCGGCCATCTT
This sequence comes from uncultured Acidobacteriota bacterium, assembly GCA_963704285.1. Lineage (GTDB taxonomy): Bacteria > Acidobacteriota > Terriglobia > Terriglobales > Acidobacteriaceae > JAHFUA01. Next base: position 1,653,257 of record OY969886.1, read on the forward strand.
CTCGCGGCCGGCGCTGGAAAAACTTCAGGACACGCTGAAGGCTTCGGCTCCGAAGAAGAAAGCGGAGGTGGCGTAATGAAATCGGCGTACCAGATCATTCGCCGCCCGATCATCACCGAGAAAGGCCTGGGGATCAAGGAAATCGCAGCGCACGCTGGTCTTCGAGGTGGCGGCCCAGGCAACCAAGACCGAGATCAAGGAAGCGGTGCAGTCCATCTTCAAGGTGAAGGTGGACGCGGTGCGCACCGCCAACTTCCCCGGCAAGGAGCGGCGGCGCGGCCGCTTCGCCGGCTACCGTCCCGACTGGAAGAAGGCTTACGTGCGGCTGAAAGCCGGCGAGAAGATGCCGGAGTACGCGCAGAACCTTTAGCTTCGAGCTACTAGCTTCTAGCTACTAGCCAAAAGCAGACGGCTCCGGCTAGGAGCTAGAAGCTAAGAGCTAGAAGCTGCACGCGAAAGACTTTTTTATGGCGATTAAAACTTACAGACCGGTCACCCCGACGCTGCGCTTCCAGACGACGCTGGTCAACGACGACCTGAGCGACCGATCGTCCGCACAAGCCGCTGACCGAGACCAAGAAGCGCACGGGCGGGCGGCGCAACTCGGGCGACATCACCAGCTGGTTCCGCGGCGGCGGGCACAAGCGCAAGCTGCGCCTCATCGATTTCAAGCGCGACAAGACGGGCATTCCGGCGACGCGTCGCCTCCATCGAGTACGATCCCAACCGTTCGGCGCGCATCGCGCTGCTGAACTACGCCGACGGCGAGAAGCGCTACATCCTGCAGCCCGCCGGGCTGAAGGTGGGACAGAAGGTGGTCAGCGGTCCCGAGGCCGACATCCTGGTGGGCAACGCCCTGCCGCTGCGAGAATATTCCGCCCGGCACCACCATCCACAACATCGAGCTGCGCCGGGCAAGGGCGCGCAGATGGTGCGCTCGGCCGGCGGCGCAGGCGCAGTTGGTGGCCAAGGAAGGCGATTACGCGCTGGTCAAGCTGCCTTCGGGCGAGACCCGCAAGGTGCTGCTGGATTGCATGGCGACCATCGGCCAGGTCGGCAACCTGGACCACGAGAACGTCACCATCGGCAAGGCGGGGCGCACGCGCTGGCTGGGCAAGCGCCCGCACAACCGCGGCGTCTCCATGAACCCGGTGGACCATCCGCACGGCGGCGGCGAAGGCAAGACCTCCGGCGGACGGCATCCGGTGACCCCTGGGGCCAGCCGACGCGCGGCTACAAGACGCGCAACAACAAGCGCACCGACACGTTCATCGTGAACCGCAAGGGCAAGATAGCGAGACGAGTTATGGCGACGTTCGACGAAAAAAGGCGCCGTTCGTCGACACGCACCTGCTGGCGAAGATCGAGGGGCTGAACCAGCGGAACGAGAAGAAGGTGGTCCGCACCTGGTCGCGGCGCTCGACCATCCTCCCGGAGATGGTGGGACACACCATCGCGGTGCACAACGGCAAGAAGTTCATCCCGGTGTACATCACCGAGAACATGGTGGGGCACAAGCTGGGCGAGTTCAGCTTCACCCGCCAGCTTCAAGGGACACTCGATGCGGGCGGCCACGGAAGTGGCAGCCAGGCCGGCGGGCGTGCCCGGAGGTCCGGGAGCGATTGCGCCGGCGGCCGGCGGGCGGCGCAGCTCCAGCAGCTCCGCGGCGGCGCCCGGCGGCGCCAAAGACGTAAGCAGAGACGATCATGGAATTTAGAGCGGAAGCCAGATATCATCCGCGTTTCGCCGCAGAAGGCGCGCCTGGTGCTGGACCTGATCAAGGGCCGGCGGGTGGAGGACGCGCATGAACATTCTGGCCTTCACCAAGAAGCGCATGGCGCCGCGATGTCGAGAAGGTGCTGCGCTCGGCGATCGAGAACGCGAACTTTCTGAGCAGCGAGAAGGGGCTTGACGTGGACGTGGACAACCTGTTCGTGAAGCACGCCGTGGCCAACGACGGGCCGCGCATGAAGCGCATCCGGCCGGCACCCATGGGACGCGCGTTCCGCTACCAGCGGCGCATGGCGCACATCGAGATCGTGCTGGCCGAGCGGGGCAAGCAGAACGGCGGAGCCGCGGCGACGGTGGTCGGCGAGGAAAAGCAGCGGCCGCTGCCGTCCGGCAGAAGCGGCTGCGAAGAAGAAGAGACCGGCACGCCGGCAAAGAAGAAGATGGCGGGCGCAAGGAAGTAAGGATGCGAAGAGGCATGGTCTCGCTTCGCTCGGATTTCGGCAGCGGCTCAGACGGCTAAGCGCTCAACTCGGCGCCAGAAGGCGCCTCGATGCAGGTAGAGAGATAAGCGAGACAATGGGACAGAAAGTTCATCCATACGGATTCCGGCTGGGCTACACCAAGCCGTGGAAGTCGCGCTGGTTCGTGAAGCGCGACTACGCCAAGCTGCTGCTCGAAGACGTCAAGCTGAAGAACGAGCTGAAGGACAAGCTGAAGTCGGCGGGCGTCAGCTCGATCGAGATCGAGCGCCCGGGCAACAAGCTGCGCATCATCATCCGCACCGCGCGGCCGGGCATCATCATCGGGCGCAAGGGCGCGGAGATCGACAAGCTGAAGCAGGAGGTGCAGAAGCGCACCAACCGCGACGTGTTCATCGACATCCAGGAAGTGCACAAGCCGGAGCTGGATGCGCAACTGGTGTCGGAGTCGATCGCGCTGCAACTGGAAAAGCGCGTGGGCTTCCGCCGCGCCATGCGCAAGGCGGTGGATTCGGCGCTGCGCTTCGGCTGCAAGGGCATCAAGGTGCGGGTCAGCGGGCCGGCTGAACGGCAACGAAATCGCGCGCTCGCGAGTGGTACCTGCAGGGGCAGCTTGCCGCTGCACACGCTGCGCGCCGACATCGATTACGGTTTCACCGAGGCCCACACCACCTACGGCGTGATCGGCGTGAAGTGCTGGATCTACCACGGCGAGATCCTGCCGCAGAAGAAGCGCGACGAGCAAGGCGGCGCGGGCGCATTTTAGTCGCCAGTTATCAGTCGCCAGTCGCCAGTAGGACACGGGTCCACGGGCGATGGCCGGCTGGCAACTGGCAACTGAGAACTGACTTATGTTGATGCCGAAGAAGGTCAAGTACCGCAAGCAGCAGCGCGGACGCATGGCGCGGCAAGGCCTGGCGCGGCTCCGAGCTGTCCTTCGGCGACTACGGGCTGAAGGTGCTCGAGCCGGGCTGGATCACCGACCGGCAGATCGAGGCCAGCCGCGTGGCCATGACCCGCTTCATCAAGCGCGGCGGCAAGATCTGGATCCGCCTGTTCCCGGACAAGCCGGTCACCAAGAAGCCGGCCGAAACCCGTATGGGCAAGGGCAAAGGCGCGCCCGACCACTGGGTCGCGGTGGTTCGTCCGGGCAAGATCCTGTTCGAGATGGAAGGGGTGACGCCGCAGGACGCCGCGCGAGGCCATGCGCCTGGCCTCGCACAAGCTGCCGCTGCGGACGCGTGTTCGTGCTCGCGGCGACGAGGCATTAAGAGAACGCATGAACGCGGAAAAGATTCGGAACCTGACCGACGCCGAGCTCGCAGCACCAGGAGCGCGAGCTCAACGACCAGCTCTTCCGGCTGAAGTTCCAGATGCGCATGGGACAGACGGAGAGCCTGAAGAAGATCCGCGGCCTGCGCAAGGACATCGCGCGGGTGAAGACTATCGCCGCGCCAGCGCGAGTTGGAGAAGGCCGCCACGGAGAAGAAATAAGTCATGGCTGAGACGACAGCAACCGCCGTCGCGCCGCAACACCAAGATCGGCGACGTGGTCTCGACCAAGATGGACAAGACCATCGTGGTGGAGGTCACGCGCAAGAAGTCGCACCCGCTCTACGGCCGCGTGATTTCGACGGCGAAGAAGTTCTATGCCCACGACGAGAAGAACACGGCGCACGTGGGCGACGTGGTGCGGATCGAAGAGACGCGTCCGCTGTCGCAAGCTGAAGCGCTGGCGGCTGAAGGAGGTGATCCGGCGCGCCGGCGCTGGTGCCGGCAGCGGCAGCCATGGCCGAAGCCAGCTAGCGGCTGGGAGCGGGCACGTGAGGGAGATCAGCTTATGGCCGTGATGATGCGAACGCATGCTCGAGGTGGCCGACAACTCCGGCGCCCGCAAGCTGCAGATGATCCTGCCGCTGGGCGGGCATACCGGACTGCGCGCCGGCCTGGGCGACGTGATCACGGCCAGCGTCAAGGAAGCGGCGCCGGACGGCCAGGTCAAGAAGGGCAAGGTGGTGAGGGCGTGATCGTGCGCACGCGCAAGGAGCACCGGCGCCGGGACGGCACCTACATCCGCTTCGACCAGAACGCGGCCGTGCTGATCAACAACGACGGCGAGCCGGTCGGGACGCGCGTCTTCGGGCCGGTGGCGCGCGAGCTGCGCGAGAAGAAGTTCCTGAAGATCGTTTCGCTGGCGCCGGAGGTTCTGTAGAGATGACACAGGCAGCGACCAACGGGCACAAACACGTCGACATCCGGCGCAACGACACGGTGCAGGTGATCACCGGGCGCGACAAGGGCAAGGAAGGCCGCGTGCTGCGCGTCTTCCCCAATGATGGCAAGGTGCTGGTGGAGCACGTGACGATGGTCAAGAAGAACGTGCGCCCCAATCCGTCCAAGCAGATCAAGGGCGGCATCGCCGAGCAGGAGAGCCGGATCTCGCTCTCCAACGTCAAGCTGGTGTGCCCGACCTGCGGGCCGGTGCGCATTGGGCACGAGACCCACGGCGACCGCAAAGTGCGGGTCTGCAAGAAGTGCGGGACGACGCTGGATAAGTAAGTTTCACGTTTCGAGTTTCGCGTTTCACGTGGTTCAGCAACTTGAAACTTGAAACGTGAAACGCAACTCACGAACCCGTCGTACTGGAAACCGTGAGAGGGCTTTAGACCATGGCGAAGGACAACAAACCGAAGAAGCAACCGGCAGCGGCGGAGCCGGAGCAGAAAGCCGCTCCCGAGCGCCCGCGCGCCTCGGCCAAGAACGTCTCCGCGGCTGAAGGCAAAGTTTGACAAGGAAGTCGCTCCGGCACTGATGAAGGAGTTCGAGCTCAAGAACCCGATGGCGGTGCCACAGCTGCACAAGATCGTCGTCAACATGGGCGTGGGCGAGGCGACGCAGAACGCCAAGGTCCTGGACCCGGCGGCCAGCGAACTGGCGGCAGATCACCGGGCCAGAAGCCGGTGATCACCCGCGCCAAGAAGTCGATCGCCGCCTTCAAGGTGCGCGAGGGCATGCCCATCGGCGCCATGGTGACCCTGCGCGGCGACCGCATGTACGAGTTCCTGGACCGGCTGGTGAACGTGGCGCTGCCGCGGGTGCGCGACTTCCGCGGCGTTTCCACCAAGTCGTTCGACGGGCGCGGCAACTACACGCTGGGGCTGCGCGACCAGTTGATTTTTCCGGAGATCGACTACGCCAAGGTGGACAAGAAGAAGGGGATGAACATCACCATCGTGACCACGGCCAGGAGCGACGACGAAGCGCGCGCCCTGCTGAAGCACATGGGCATGCCCTTCCGGCCCTAGGGGGATTGAGTCATTGAGCCATTGGGCCATTGAGTCATTGAACGTCAACAGATAAGGAAAAGATGGCAACGACTGCAAAAAGAGTGAAGGACGCGAAGATCGAGTACCAGTTGCAGCGGGCGCGGCAGAAAAACGAGAAACCGAAGTTCACGACGCGGCGGCACAACCGCTGCAAGATTTGCGGACGGCCGCGCGGGTACCTGCGCAAGTTCGGCATGTGCCGCTTGTGCTTCCGCGGGCTGGCGCTGCGCGGGGAGCTTCCCGGCGTTTGCAAGTCTTCCTGGTAAAGGTTTCAAGGTTGCAAGGTTTCAAAGTTGCAGCCGACTTTGAAACTCTGAAACGTTGAAGCGTGAAGTTTTCCGTCGCCGCTGGTTCTTCCGCCGGGGGGAGCGAACGGGCGACGCGAGGAGAAATGAGCGATGAGTTTGACCGATCCGGTCGCAGACTTTCTGGCGCGCATCCGCAATGCCATCCATGCCAAGCACCCGAAAGTGGATGTGCCGGCCTCCAAGCTGAAGCTGGAGATCGCCCGCATCCTCAAGGAAGAGGGCTACATCGCCAACTACAAGGCGACGGAGGAGCAGGGGCACAAGCTCGTGCGCGTGTACCTGAAGTACGGGCCAGACAACGAAGCCATCGATCTCGAACCTGGAGCGCGTGTCGCGGCCGGGCTGCCGCGTGTACGTGGGGCGCAACGAGATCCCGCGCGTGCTGGGAGGGATGGGCATCAACATCCTGACCACGCCCAAGGGCGTGATGACCGGCCGCCAGGCGCGCAAGGAAGGCGTGGGCGGGGAACTGCTGTGCGAGATCTGGTGATCGCGTTTTGAGCACCCGATGTGTAGCACGGCGCAGCAAGCAGGCGGCACGAGCCGCCGAGCCAAAAGCTAAGAGCTGATTTTATGTCACGAATTGGAAGAAAGCCGATCGAGCTTCCCAAGGGAGTCGAGGTCACGGTCACGGGCAACACCGTGGCGGTGAAGGGCCCAAAGGGAACGGTACAGACGCATCTGCCCGAGGGCATTACGGTCGAGCGCAAGGACGGCCACGTGCTGGCATCCCGCCAGGACGATTCCCAGGCGGCCGTGCACGGCTTGGCGCGCGCGCTGCTGAACAACGCGGTCGAGGGCGTGACCAAGGGCTGGAGCCGGGAACTGGAGATCGTCGGCATCGGCTACCGCGCCGAGCTGAAGGGCAAGAACATGGTGGTGTTCAGCTTGGGGTATTCGCATCCCATCGAGTTCCCGCTGCCCGACGGGATCCAGGTGGCGATCGACCCCAAGCAGACGCACCTGACCATCACCGGCATCGACCGGCAGAAGGTCGGGCAGGTGGCGGCCGACATGCGCGGCTTGCGTCCGCCCGATCCGTACAAGAATAAGGGCGTGCGCTACGCGGGCGAGAAGCTGAAGAAGAAGGTCGGCAAGACGGGAGCCAAATAGTTGCGAGTACCGAGTACCCAGTACCGAGTTGAGTTTTGCTTCGGGCCGGTCACTCGGTACTAGGTACTAGGTACTCGGTACTAAAACAATGATTCCGCAGATCGCAAAGAACGAAGTCCGGCAGAGGGTGCACAAGCGCATCCGCCGCAAGCTGCACGGCACGGCGGAGCGTCCCCGGCTGAGCGTGTACCGCTCGCTGAACCACATCTACGCGCAGTTGATCGACGATATGGCCGGCCAGACGCTGGTCTCGGCCAACTCGCGCGAGGGTGCGGGGAAGGCGGAAGCGGGCGCGAAGACGAAGACGGGCGGCAACGTGGCGGTAGCGAAGGAAGTCGGGAAGCTGCTTGCGCGAGCGCGCCAAGGCCAAGGGCATGGGCAAGGTGGTCTTCGACCGCGGCGGATACCTCTACCACGGCCGCGTCAAGGCGCTGGCCGACGCCGCGCGCGAGGCGGGATTGCAGTTTTAGTTGCAGTACCGAGTACCAAGTACCAAGTCACGTCCCTTGATACTCGGTACTGGGTACTTGGTACTCGGTACTAACGAGAGCGAGAATGCCAACACCGAAGAAGAGACTCGATGCCGGGCAGTATCAACTGAAGGACCAGGTGGTCGCCATCAACCGCGTCACCAAGGTGGTGAAGGGCGGCAAGAACCTGTCCTTTGCCGCGCTGGTGGTGGTGGGCGATCCCTCGGCGGCCGTGGTCGGCTTTGGCTCCGGCAAGGCGAAGGAAGTGCCGCAGGCCATCCGCAAGGGGATCGAATCGGCCAAGAAGAACCTGGTGCGGGTGAACCTGACGCACACGACGATTCCGCACGCGGTGCTGGGCCGGTTCGGCTCGGGGATGGTGCTGCTGAAGCCGGCGCCGGAAGGCACGGGCGTGATCGCCGGCGGCGCGGTGCGCGCGGTGATGACCTCGGCGGGCATCCAGAACGTGCTGACCAAATCCATCGGCACCACCAACCCGCACAACGTGATCAAGGCGACCTTCGACGCGCTGGGGAAGCTGCGTGACCGCAAGGAAGTGGCCGCCATGCGCGGCAAGACCCCAGAGGAGCTGTGAGCCATGGCGGAGAAGAAAAAGATCCGGCTGCAGTGGGTGCGCTCGGCGATCGCCGCGCCCACCAAGCACAAGCGGGTGGTCAAAGGCCTCGGTTTCACCCGGCTCAACCAGGTGATCGAGCGCGAGGACACGCCGTCGATCCGCGGCATGGTGGCCAAGGTGCCGCACCTGGTGACCATTCTGAACGGCCAATGAATAGTTGCTCTTGGCCCTTAGCTCTTGGCTCTTGGCCAAAAGCTAAAAGCCAAAAGCTAAGAGCCAAGAGCAAAAAGCAACTGACAACTGGTAACTGACATGAATCTATCGACAATTCGAGCACCGAAAGGGGCCTCGGAGAAGCGCAAGCGCGTGGGCCGGGGCATGGGTTCCGGGCATGGGCAAGACCTCGACCCGCGGCCACAAGGGACAGCGTTCGCGCTGCGGGTTCGCGCATGATGCGCGGCTTTGAAGGCGGCCAGATGCCGCTGCACCGCCGCCTGCCCAAGCGCGGCTTCACCAACATCTTCAAGAAGGAATACGCAGTCGTGAACCTGGACCGCATCGCCGCTCTGGGCGAATCCACGGTGACGCTGGAGTTGCTGCGCAAGGCGGGCTTGGCCGGCAAGCGCGACTTGGTGAAGGTACTGGGCGACGGCGAGCTGAAAGCGGCCGTCACCGTGCAAGCCCACAAGTTTTCCAAGTCGGCCCAGGAGAAGATCGGCAAGGCCGGCGGTAAAGCAGAGGTAGTGACGTAGATGTTAGAGAAATTCGCCAACATCTTCCGCATCCCCGACCTGCGCAAGCGGATCCTGTTCACGCTGGGGCTGCTGGCGGTGTACCGCCTGGGCGGCCACATTCCCACTCCGGGCATCAATGCCGACCTGCTGCAGCAGTTCTTCGAGCAGAACCGGGGAACGTTCCTCGGCTTCGTCGACCTGTTCAGCGGCGGGCAGCTTGCGCCGGCTGACCATCTTCGCGCTGGGCATCATGCCGTACATCACGGCTTCCATCATCCTGCAGTTGTTGACGGTGGTCTATGAGCCGCTGGCCAAGCTGCAGAAGGAAGGCGAGCTGGGGCGGAAGAAGATCACCCAGTGGACGCGCTATCTGACGGTGGCGCTCTCCGCCATGCAGTCGTTGGGAATCGCGATCACGCTGCAGAAGTCCACCCAGGGCGGGGCGGCGTTCGTCACCAATCCCGGGCCCGGGTTCGTGCTGATGACGGTCATTACGCTGACGACGGGCAGCATCTTCGTCATGTGGCTGGGCGAGCAGATCACCGACCGCGGGGTGGGCAACGGCATGTCGCTGCTGATCTTCGCCGGCATCGTGGTGGGCCTGCCGCGCGGTGTCGCCGAGCTGGCGGACAAGGCCAAGACCGATGCCTGGGGCTCCTTCACCGCTCTGGCCATCGTTCTGCTGGTGGCGCTGATGGTGGCGATCGTGGCCTTCATCGTGTTCGTCGAGCGCAGCGAACGCCGTATCCCGGTGCAGTATGCCAAGCGCGTGGTCGGGCGCAAGGTGATGGGCGGCCAGTCCACCCACCTGCCCCTGCGCGTGAACGCCGGCGGGGTGATGCCGATCATTTTCGCGTCGTCGATCCTGACCTTCCCCCAGACCGCGCTCTACCCCTTCAAGGACACCAAGTTCATCGGCAACCTGCTGAGATTGCTGGGATGGGGAGAGCCGCTCTACACCTTCCTGTATGCCGTGGGGATCATCTTCTTCGCGTACTTCTACGTGTCCATCATCTTCAACCCCAGCGAAGTGGCGGACAACATGCGGAAGTACGGCGGGTTCATCCCCGGCATCCGGCCCGGCAAGCGCACGGCGGACAACATCAACGACATCCTGACCCGCATCACCCTGGTGGGCGCGCTGTATTTGATCCTGATCTCGTTCATCCCGGAGTGGATGATCGCGGGGATTCACCTGAACCACCTGCCGGGTGCGCTGGGGGCGTTTTTCGAGAAGCTGCCGGCATGGATGACCAACGGCTTGGGCGTGACCTTCTACTTCGGAGGCACGTCGCTGCTGATCGTGGTCGGGGTGGCCATGGATACCGTGCAGCAAGTTGAGGCGCAGCTCATCATGCGCCACTACGACGGTTTTACTCCGCGCAGCGGCAGGATCCGCGGACGCAGGACCTGGTAATGCAAGACGTTGCGGCCGTGGGTTCCGGCGTGGGGCGCCCGGACCCGGGCTGGGGGTCGTAGATGGACAGGAGGGCTGGCACGACTGCCGATGTGAAAACGAAGATCGGCCCGGTGATCCTGCTGGGAGCGCCGGGAGCGGGCAAGGGCACGCAGGCCAAGCTGATGATGCAGCGCTACGGGATCCCGCAGATCTCCACCGGCGACATCCTGCGCGACAACGTCGCCCGCGGCACCGAGCTGGGCAAGAAGGCCAAGGCCTTCATGGACAAAGGGGAACTGGTGCCGGACCAGCTGGTCTGCGACATGGTGGCCGACCGGCTGCGCCAACCCGATTGCGCGCAGGGCTTCATTCTGGACGGGTTTCCTCGCACCGTCGCCCAGGCCGAGTGGCTGGACGGGTTGCTCAAGGATGAGTTCTTTGAAAAACGATGCGCCGTGCCGCCGGTTGTGGTGAATTTCCAGGTTGGATATAATCAGCTATTGCGCCGCCTGACGGGGCGCCGTACTTGTCCCACCTGCGGAAGGATCTACAACGTTTATTCTCAGCCTCCCCGCGTCGCCGATACCTGCGATGTCGACGGCTCGAAGCTGGTGACGCGCAAGGACGATTCCGAGGAAGTCATCGCCGAACGCCTTAAGGCCTACGAGCGCCAGACGCTTCCCCTGATCGACTATTACCGTCGCCAAGGGCGGCTGCGCGAGGTCGAGGGAGACCAGGCCCCGGACAAGGTCACGGCAGAGGCGTTCCGGGCGATTGAGCATGGCAATAGTCTGTAAATCGGCCACGGAGCTGGAGAAGATGCGGCAAAGCGGCCATGTCGTGCGCCAGGTGCTGGACACGGTCAAGGCCATGGTAAAGCCCGGCATCACCACCATGGACTTGGAGCGGGCGGCGGCCAAGCAGATCGAGGAGCTGGGCGCCAAACCGGCCTTCAAGGGGTATTACGATTACCCCTGCGTGCTGTGCACCTCGGTGAACCAGGAGATCGTGCACGGCATCCCGTCGGAGCGGCGGGTGCTGAAGGAAGGCGATATCGTCTCCCTCGACTGCGGCGTGGTGCTCGACGGCTACTATGGCGACGCCGCGGTGACGGTGGCCGTCGGCGAGAGCCTGCGGCCGGAAGTGCAGAAGCTGCTGCAGGTCACCGAGGAGTCGCTGTACAAGGGCATCGAGAAGATGCGCATCGGCAACGCCATCGGCGACGTCGGCGCCGCGGTGCAGGAGTGGGTGGAAGCGCACGGCTTCAGCGTGGTGCGGGAGTTCGTCGGGCACGGCATCGGGACCAGGTTGCACGAGGACCCGCAGGTGCCAAACTTCGGTCCGCGCGGGCATGGCGCCCGGTTGCGCGAAGGCATGGTGCTGGCCATCGAGCCCATGGTCAACCTCGGCAAGCCCGGCACGCGTGTGCTCGACGACAACTGGACGGCGGTCACCGAGGATGGCAGCTACAGCGCTCACTTCGAGCACTGCGTGGCCGTCACCAAGAACGGGCCGCTGATCCTGACGGAGTAGTCGCCGGGAATAGTCGCCGGTCGCCAGTTACCAGTCGCCGGTTAACTGGAGTGATCGCAGCTTCTCGAACTGGCTACTGACTACTGGCGACTGGCAACTGGCTACTGGAGTTGAATGAGTAAAGAGGACGCGATTGAGGTGATGGCGACGGTGATTGAGCCGTTGCCCAATGCCATGTTCCGGGTGGAACTGGAGAACAAGCATCAGGTGCTCGCGCACGTCTCGGGGCGGATGCGCAAGAATTTCATCCGCATTTTGCCGGGAGACAGGGTCGCAGTGGAGCTTTCGCCGTACGACCTCACGCGAGGGCGGATTGTATATAGATACAAATGACCAGGCTTAGCTCGCCCTGCGATGTTGACAACTGGCGACTGGCTACTGGCGACTGACAACTGGTTCTTATGAAAGTACGCGCATCGGTCAAGAAAATTTGCGACAAATGCAAGGTCATCCGCCGCCGCGGGGTGGTGCGGGTGATCTGCGAGAACGCGAAACATAAACAAAGACAGGGCTGAAGCCGTTGCTACTAGCTCCTAGCCAGAAGCTAGAGGCTAGGAGCTAGAAGCAAACGACGACGCCCCGAGGTAAACCATGGCACGTATTGCCGGCGTGGATCTGCCGCGCCAGAAGCACATCGATATCGCGCTGACCTACATCTATGGCATCGGGCAGCCGCGCGCCCGCCGCATCGTGGCGCAGGCGAGCGTGGATCCGTTCAAGAAAGTGCAGGACCTCAACGACGACGAGGTGAACCGCATCCGCCAGACCATCGAGAGCGAAGGCGGCATCGAGGGCGACCTGCGCAAGGACACGCAGATGCACATCAAGCGGCTGATCGAGATCGGCTCCTACCGTGGGCATCGTCATCGCCGCGGCCTGCCCGTCCGCGGCCAGCGCACCCATACCAACGCGCGCACCCGCAAGGGTCCGCGCCGGGGCACGGTGGCGCAGAAGAAGAAGTCAGCAGCGAAGACTTAATCTGAGATTGAACTATGGCGAAAACACCAGCAGCAGGAGCCACCGGCGGCGCAGCCGAAGCGCCGGCGAAAAAAGGCAAGCGCAAGCAGTTCAAGAAAAAGGAGCGCAAGAGCGTTCCTTTCGGGGTGGCGCACATTCAGGCGTCGTTCAACAACACCATCGTGACCATCAGCGACACGGAAGGCCGGGTGCTGTCGTGGAAGAGCTCGGGGTCGCTGGGGTTCCGCGGGAGCCGCAAAGGGACGCCGTTTGCCGCGCAGCAGGCGGCGATGAACGCCGCCAACATGGCGCGCGAGCACGGCGTGCGGGTGGTTGAAGTGCGCGTGAGCGGGCCGGGGTCGGGCCGCGAGTCGGCCATCCGCGCCCTGGCCGCTGCGGGCATCGAGGTGAAGCAGATCCGCGATGTGACGCCCATCCCGCACAACGGGTGCCGGCCGCCGAAACGACGGCGAGTGTAGGAATTTGTAATTTGTAATTTGGTAATTTGTAATTTGCCGAGAAGCTTAACGCCACCGGCACTCATCAAATTACCAATTACAAATTACTCAATTACCAATTTGCTGGATCGGGAAGAAGGGCTGCCAACGCCTGTAAACCGATCGGCCCAAAATTTTGGAGGATAAGAACTTGGCGCGTTATACCGGAGCAGTATGCCGCCTGTGCCGCCGCGAAGGGATGAAATTGTTCCTCAAGGGGGCGAAGTGCTTTTCTGAGAAGTGCCCGATAGAGAAGCGCAACTTCGCGCCCGGGCAGCACGGCAAGGATCGCAAGGCCAAGATCGTCGGCTACGGCCTGCAGTTGCGCGAGAAGCAGAAGACCAAGCGCATCTACTTTACCCTGGAGCAGCAGTTCCGCAACTACTTCGAGCGGGCCGCGCGCAAGCCGGGCGTCACCGGCGAACTGCTGTTGCAGCAGCTCGAGCGCCGGCTGGACAACGTGGTCTACCGCCTGGGTCTCGCCACCTCGCGACGGCAGTCGCGGCAACTGGTGCGCCACGGCCACGTCGAGGTCAACGGCAGGAAGGTGAACATTCCCTCCTACCAGGTGAGCCCCGGCGAGGAGGTTGCGTTGCGCGAGAGGAGCCGTAAGCTTCCCGTGATGGAAGGCGTCCGTGAGCAGACCAGCCATTTGAGCGTTGCGCCTTGGCTGGAAGTCGATCGCGAGAACTTCAAGGGACGCGTGCTGGCTCTGCCCAAGCGCGAAGACATCAACCTGCCGATCAACGAGCAGTTGATCGTGGAGCTGTATAGCAAATGACCGCGTTTTCCCGCGGCCCTTCGGCAGCTTCGCTTTGCTCCGCTGCTCAGGGCAGGCTAAAACCTGAGCCGCGGGCGGTCATCCCGAGCGAAGCGAGGGATCTTAAACCAAGATCCTTCGCGACCGTTTCCCGCGCTGGAGAAGGCGCACGGGAGCCCTCGGTCGCTCAGGATGACAATTGTTAAGAGTTTTACGTTTTTACTGGCAACTGGCAACTGGTTTCAAGGCCCAGCTTTTCGAGCCCGAGCAGCCTTGGTCGCGCCGGACCCGCCGATGGGCCAGCGGGATGCGACCTTGAGCCACAGGGCCGAAGGGAGAAACAACGCAAATGCTTTGGAAAGGCTTTCAGAAACCCAAGCGCCTGGCCGCCGAGACGGAAACGCTGACCGACCGGTTCGGCCGCTTTCAAGCGCAGCCGTTCGAACGCGGATTCGGCACCACCATCGGCAATGCGCTGCGGCGCGTGCTGCTGTCTTCGATCGAAGGCGCGGCCATCACCGCGGTGAAGATCGAGGGCGTGCTGCACGAGTTCCAGTCCATTACCGGGGTGGTGGAGGACGCCACCGACATCATCCTCAACCTGAAGCAGATCCCGTTCAAGCTGAACGGCGACGGCCCCAAGGCCATCTACCTGCGCGCCGATCAGCCGGGCGTGGTCACCTCGGGGATGATCGAGGCCGACAGCGACGTCGAGATCCTCGATAAGGACGTGTACATCGCCACCGTCAGCGAGGGCGGCAAGCTGGACATGGAGATGCGCCTGAAGCGCGGGCGCGGCTACGTCTCCGCCGACAAGAACTTCGACGAGGACCTCGGCATCGGCTTCATCCCCATCGATTCGGTGCACTCGCCGGTGCGCAAGTGCAACTACACGGTGGAGGCCGCGCGTCTGGGCCAGATCACCGACTACGACAAGCTGACGCTCGAAGTGTGGACCAACGGCTCCGTCCGCCCCGCCGACGCCATCGGCCTGGGCGCGAAGTTGCTGAAGGACCACATGAACATCTTCATCAACTTCGAGGAGGAGATCGAGCCGCGAGATCGCGGAAGAGCGCAAGCCGGAGATCCGCAACGAGAACCTGAACCGCTCGGTCGAGGAGCTGGAGCTCTCGGTGCGCAGTTACAACTGCCTGAAGAACGCGAATATCCAGACCATCGGCGAGCTGGTGCAGAAGACCGAGGCGGAGATGCTGAAGACCAAGAACTTCGGCCGCAAGTCGCTGAACGAGATCAAGGAGATCCTGGCTTCCATGGGGCTGAGCCTGGGCATGAAGATCGACGAGCACGGCAACGCCGTGGCCGTCAGCCAGCCGCAGGCGCAGCCGTCGTCCGCCCTGGGATACCCGTCGTTCCGCGAAGGGCAGTACTGACAGGAAAACCAACATGCGTCATCTCAAAGCAGGATGGAAACTCGGACGTAACACCGCACACCGGCGCGCGCTGCTGCGCAACCTGGTGACCTCGCTTATGGTCGAGGAACGCATCGAGACCACGGTGGCCAAGGCCAAGGCCATGCGGCCGCACGTGGAGAAGATGATCACCCTGGGCAAGCGCGGCGACCTGTGGGCGCGCCGCCAGGCTGGCGCTTTTTTGATGACCCAGGACGCCGTTCGCAAGCTGTGGGAGATCGCTCCCCGCTTCGGTGACCGCGAAGGCGGCTACCTGCGGATCGTCCGCAGCGGCTTCCAGCGCGGCGACGGCGCGGAGAAGGCGTTCGTCGAGCTGGTGGGCAGCGAGAAGGTCATCCAGGAGAAGCGCGAGAAGCGCGCCGAGACCCGCGCCAAGAAGGCCGAAGCCACACGCAAGGCGATGGAAGAAGAAGCCAAGCAGGCGCAAGCCGAAGGCGGCGAAGAGACCAGCGGCGGCGAGACGAAAGAGTAGCCTGTGGAGACATAGCTTGCTACGTCTCTGCACCATTTGTTTTGTACGCACCCATTTGGGTGCGTTTTTTTTGGAGACGTAGCGAGCTAAGTCTCTACAGCGGCGAGTTGACGGCGGCGCAAGGCGTACCAGATCAAGAGCTGGGCGAATAATGCTCCGCAGAAATCCAGCAGGACGTCGTGAGCGCTGCTGCCGCGTGAGGGCACGAAGCTCTGGTGCAACTCGTCGAGGATGGCGACCGAGAGACTGATTACCAGCCCGACGAGCGCCCAACGTATCTGCCGCAGGCTGGGCAAGCCCACGCGCAGGGCGCGGAACCACAGCGCGCTGAGGATGGCGTACTCGATGAAGTGCGCCGACTTGCGGATCAGGAAATGGACAAGACCGAACGTGGCTGCGTCTACCTGGCCGAGGATCCAGGTGAGCACCACGCGCAGAACCTCGCCGGTATGCTTCGCTGAGAAAGGATCACTGGAGGCGAGCAACACCATCGCCATCCAGGCCACGGCTGGGATCCAGTACCAGAGCACGTCTCTTAAGCGCAAGGCAGGCTGAGTGGTCTCGCGCCGGACCGCGGTTTCGGGCATGGCGCTCATTCGACGCGGTAGTTCGGGGCTTCGCGCGTGATGATCACGTCGTGCACGTGGCTCTCCCGCAGGCCGGCGCCGCTGATGCGCACAAAGCGCGATTTCTGTTGCAGCTCGAGGATGGTGGGAGCGCCGCAGTAGCCCATGCCCGAGCGCAGGCCCCCGACCAGCTGGTACACCACGGCAGCGAGCGTGCCCTTGTAGGGCACGCGTCCTTCGATGCCCTCGGGGACCAGCTTGGCCAGGCGATTGCCGTCGGTTTCGTCGAGGAGTGCGGTGGAAGCGTCGCCGGTCTCCAGGCTCTGGGCGTAGCGGTCGCTGGAGCCCGCGCCCATGGCGGCCAGCGATCCCATCCCACGATAGGACTTGAACGAGCGCCCCTGATAGAGGATGGTCTCGCCGGGGCTCTCCTCGGTTCCGGCAAAGAGCGAGCCGATCATGACGACGCTGGCGCCGGCGGCCAGCGCCTTGGTGACGTCGCCCGAGTACTTGATGCCGCCATCGGCGATGACGGGTACGCCGGCGTCCTTGGAGGCGCGGTAGGCCTCGGCGATGGCGGTGATCTGCGGCACGCCGGCGCCGGTGACCACGCGCGTGGTGCAGATGGAGCCGGGGCCGATGCCGACCTTCACCGCGTCAGCGCCGCTGCGCGACCAGTTCGCAGGCGCCATCAAAGGTGCCGACGTTGCCGGCGAGCAACGTCGACATCCGGGAAGCGCGACTTCACGCACTGCAGCGCCTCGAGCACGCGTGTAGAGTGGCCGTGCGCGCTGTCGATGGCCAGCACGTCCACCTTGGCCCGGACCAGTTCCTGGGCGCGCTCCAGGTAATCTCCGGTCGCCCCGACGGCGGCGCCCACGCGCAGGCGTCCGTGCTCGTCCTTGGCGGCGTTGGGGTACTTGAGCTTCTTCTGGATGTCCTTGACCGTGATCAGCCCCTTGAGCTTGTACTTGTCGTCCACCACCAGCAGCTTTTCGATGCGATGCTGGTGCAGGATCTTCTCCGCGTCTTCCAGGGTGGTGCCGACCGGAACGGTGATGAGGTTCTCCTTGGTCATCACGTCGTTGATGGGCCGGTCGATGCGGGTCTCGAAGCGCAGGTCGCGGTTGGTGAGGATGCCCACCAGCTTCTTGCCCTTGGTGATGGGCACGCCGGAGATCTTGTAGCGGCGCATGACTTCCAGGGCGTCGGCGATCTTGGCGTCGGGCGACATGGTGACCGGGTCCACGATCATGCCGCTCTCCGAGCGCTTCACCTTGTCCACCTCGCCGGCCTGGGCTTCGATGGACAGGTTGCGGTGGATGATGCCCATGCCGCCCTGCTGCGCCAGCGCGATCGCCAGACGCGACTCGGTCACGGTGTCCATGGCCGCGCTGAGGATGGGGACGTTCAGCGTGATGTTGCGCGTGAGCCGGGTCTGGGTGTTGACGGTGGCGGGGACCACGTCGGAACGCGCCGGCAGCAGCAACACGTCGTCGAAGGTCAGAGCCTCGGGGACGGGGAAATGGATCATGAGTGTCTCGTGTGGTCCTATTCTACAGGAGGCAGGGAGCAGGAGGCAGGGAGCAGGAGGCAGGGAGCAGGAGGCAGGGAGCAGGAGGCAGGGAGTAGGGAGTGGGGAGTAGGGAGTAGCCCGCTAAGCGCCTCAAGCTCGCTCGAGGTGACACAAGCAGCGGTCCGGCGGTTTGTCTTTTCGGGAAGGCGGGCGTATCATAGTTTGTTAAGCTGTTGTGGCGAAGCACATCAGTGGGCGCGAGCCCACTTTATTTTTGGGTCATTTTGGGCTTCGCCGCGGATGGACATGGCGATCGACCTGGACCATGTGCGCGAGGTCGTGGAGCGGGTGACGGCCTCGAGTGGGCTGGAACTGGTGGAATTGGAGTTCCGCGGCGTGGGCGGCAAGGCGCGCATGCTGCGGGTGTTCATCGACAAGCCGGGCGGGGTGACGCACGCCGATTGCGAGGCAGTTAGCCGCGAGGTGGGGACCATCCTCGACGTCGAGGACGCGGTGCCGGGCGGGTCGTACACGCTGGAGGTTTCCTCGCCGGGGCTGGACCGGAAGCTGACCCGGCCGGAGGATTTTGCGCGCTTCGTCGGCAGCCGGGTGAGGCTCACCACCCGTGAGCCGATCGAAGGCAACCGGTTCTTCGAAGGCCGGCTCGAGAGCTTTCGCGAGGGAACTCTGGTCCTTGCGATGGGCCCCGGGAAGGCAAAGCGTGGAAAGCCGGAGCCGCCAGCGCGGCAGGTGGAGATCGCGTTCTCGAATGTCGAGAAGGCGAACCTGGTGCCGGAATTCTAGGAAGTAGAGAGTAGGGAGTTAGGGAGTAGGAAAACCGACTATGGCTAGTTTGCTTTACCAGACGATTGACGCTCTGAGCCGGGAAAAAGGCATTGATCCGCAGATTGTCGTCAGCGCGGTGGAAGATGCCATCGTGGTGGCCACGCGCAAGTATTACAAGAGCCAGGAGAACCTGCGGGCGGAGCTGGATAAGGAGTCGGGCTCGATCAAAGCCTTCGCGGTGAAGACCGTGGTGGAGACCCCGGAGCAGGTCGAGGACCCGAACCTGCAGATCACGCTGGAAGATGCGAAGAAGGTCGATGCCAGCGTCGAGGTCGGGGGCGAGGTGCGCTTCTACAAAGCCACCGACGTTCTGGGGCGCATTGCCGCCCAACTGGCGAAGCAGGTGATCTTCCAGAAGGTGCGCGAGGCCGAGCGCGACACCGTGTACAACGAGTACATCGGGCGCGTGGGCGAGGTCGTCAACGCCACGGTGAAGCGCATCGAAGGCCCGGACGTGATCTTCGAGATGGGCAAGACGGAAGCGCGCATGCCGCGCAAGGAGCAGTCGCGGCTGGAGTCGTTCGCCATGGGCGAGCGCGTGCGGGTGGTGATCGGGCGGGTGGAAAAGGCATCGAAAGGCCCGCAGGTGGTGGTCTCGCGGGCGGCGCCGGAGCTGGTGCAGCACCTGTTCCAGACCGAAGTGCCGGAGATCTACGACGGCACGGTGGTGATCCGCGCCATCGCGCGCGAGGCCGGCGAGCGCACCAAGATCGCCGTCATGTCCAAGGACAAGGACGTGGACTGCGGTGGGCGCCTGCGTGGGCATGAAGGGCATGCGCGTGCAGTCCATCATCCGCGAACTGCGCGGGGAGAAGATCGACATCATCGAGTAGCACGACGACCCGGTAACCTTCGCCGAGAAGGCGTTGCAGCCGGCCAAAGGTCTAGCCGGTGTCGGTGCTGGACGAGCGGCGAGAAGCACCTGGAAGTGATCGTGGACGACAGCCAGCTCTCCCTCGCCATCGGCAAGAAGGGCCAGAACGTGCGGCTGGCAGCCAAGCTGCTGGGCTGGAAGATCGACATCAAGAGCGAAGAAGAGAAGCGGCAGGAGGTGGAGCAGCAGATGCAGGCCCTGGTCGGCTCCGCCAACACGCCGCTGGACCGTGTCGAGGGCTTGGGTGAAGGGCTCATCGAGAAGCTCATCGAGGCAGGCGTGACCACGGTGGAGGCGCTCGCCGACATGACTCCCGAGCAACTGGAAGCCATCCCCGGCATCGGTCCCAAGACGGTGGAAAAAATCAGCATTGCGGTGAATAATTACTTCTCCAGCCTGGAAGCCGGGGAATTAACCGCCGAAGAAGCGGCTGAGGTTGCGGCGGAAGAGCCTGCGGCGGCCGAAGAAACGGCTCCGGAGGCGGGCAGTCCGGAAGCCGAAGAGGCTGCGGCCACGGGACAGGCCGTGGAGTCCGCCACGCTGGTGGGAGTAGAGAATGCTCCCGCCGCCGAGGTGGCCGAGGTCCCTACCCAGGGCGACGAACTTCCCGAGGGCAAGGCACCGGCTTCGCAAGAGACACCCCAGCCGGAAGAGCCGCCAGCGGAAGATGCGGCGACGGAAAAGTAGGGTGAGTTTGACTGCGCGACCCACGAGGGCGTGCCAACATCCAATTACTATCAACCCGAAAAACCGTGAGGCTGCGATGAAGACTTAACGGAAATTCGGAGAAATACGGGGCGGATGCAACCGAAGGTTCGAATCAACGATCTGGCCAGGGAGCTGGAAGTCAAGAGCAAGGAAATCCTCGAGCTCCTGCCCTCCATTGGCGTCGCCGAGAAAAAGACCCACTCCAGTTCAATTGAAGCGGATGAAGCGGAGAAGCTGCGGCAGCACTTTGCCGCGCATCGGGAAGTTGCGCCCGCGAAGGAGCGTGCCGCTCGGCGGGGCGCCGAGGAGATCAGGCCGAAGTTCGACCTCTCGCACATTTCCAAGCCCGGCGACGTGCTGAAGGCGATCCAGCAGACGACGCAGGTAGCCCCCGCGCGTCCGGCAGCACATGTGCCTGAGGCGCTGGCGCGCCCGGCAACCGCCGTGCCGCCGCGTCCGGCTGCCCCCCGGTCGCGGCCAGGCCGGCAGCTCCCACGGCTCCTCCTCCGCCGGTGCAACGTCCGGTGATCGCACCCCCGGTCATTGCGCCCGCGGCGCCGCCTGAGCCGCAAGCCGCGCCGCCGGCTGCGCCGACGCCGGAAGCCGCTCCGCTACCGCCGCCGCCGTCCGAAGTTGTGGTGACACCGCCCCCGGCCCGGCCAGCAGCTCCGGCTGCACCCCCACAAGCTATGGTTCCTCCGCCCACGAAAGCTACGCCGCCGCCGGCACAGGCACATCCGCCCAAGCCGGCAGCGCCTGCGGGACCTTCGCGACCGCTGCGGCGCGTGATCATGCCGCAGACCGGCCCGCGGCCCGTCTACCAGGCACCGCCGCAGCAACCATCGCGTCCGCACCCGACCGCGCAAGGCCGGGCAGCCCCAGGGCACCCGGTTCCGGGCCAGCCGATTTTCCAGCGTCCGCGCCCCGCAGCGCCCGCCGCGCGACCCTTGCGACCCGGCGAGCGTCGTCCCATGCATCCCACGCGGCAGTCGCCCACCGGCACCCGTCCGCTGGGAGTAGGACCGGGCTTGCCGCCGCCTTCCGCGCGTCCTGCGGGACGTCCGGCGCCGGCACGGCGTCCCGGACAGCGTTACGTTCCCCGCGGCGTCAAAGAAGGTCCGATGAAGGGCTTCGTGCCGCCGCCGCGCCTGGACCTCTCGGCGGAGCCGCTGCCCATCAGCCGCAACATCACCATCACCGAGGGCATCAGCGTAAAGGACTCTGGCCGAGAAGGTGGGAGTGCGCGCCAAGGACGTGATCTCGCGGTTGCTGGCGCGCGGCGTGATGGCCACCGTCAACCAGACGCTCGATGCCGAACTGGCGCGAGAGATGGCGCGGCAGTTCGGGGCTGACACCCAGGTCATCACCTTCGAAGAATCCGCTGCCAAGGAAGCCGCCGGAGTGCTGACCGGAAGCGAAGAAACGGCGGGGCAGGAAGTGCCGCGTCCGCCGGTGGTCACCATCATGGGTCACGTGGACCACGGCAAGACCACGCTGCTGGATGCGATCCGCAAGACCAACGTCGCCGAAGGCGAGGCCGGCGGGATCACGCAGCACATCGGCGCCTACAAGGTGCAGATCGTCGGATATCGCAATCGCCCGCGTATGGGCGCGAGATCGTGTTCCTGGACACGCCGGGTCACGAGGCGTTCACGCGCATGCGCGCGCGCGGCGCCAAGGTCACCGACATCGTGGTGCTGGTGGTCGCGGCCGATGACGGCGTCATGCCGCAGACGCTGGAGGCCATCGACCACGCCCACGCCGCCAAGGTGCCGATCATCGTGGCGGTGAACAAGATCGACAAGCCCGATGCCATGCCCGAGCGGGTGAAGAAGCAGCTCGCCGACCGCGGCCTGATGCCGGAAGACTGGGGCGGCAACACGGTGTTCGTGGACGTTTCCGCCAAGCAGAAGAAGAACCTTAATCTGCTGATGGAGATGATCTGCCTGGTGGCCGACCTGCAGGAACTGAAGGCTACTCCCGACCGTCCGGCGACCGGTGTGGTGATCGAAGCCAAGCTCGATCGCGGCCGCGGCAACGTGGCCACGGTGCTGGTGCAGAACGGCACGCTGCGCGTCGGCGACTATTTCGTCGTCGGCAACGTCTTCGGGCACGTGCGCGCCATGTTCGACGACCGCGGCAATGCCCTGGAAGAGGCGCCACCCTCGACGCCCGTCGAGGTACTGGGCCTGGAAGGCTTGCCGCAGGCGGGCGACCAGATGGTGGTCGTCGCCGAGCGCGACAAGGCGCGGGAAGTCGCCGAGTACCGCGAGCAGAAAGCCCGCGAGGCGCAGCTGGCCAAGAGCACGCGCGTCTCGCTGGAAGGCCTGGCGGAGCAGATGAAGGCTGCAGGCGTGAAGGAATTGCCCATCATCCTCAAGGGCGACGTGCAGGGCTCGGTGGAGGTGCTGACCGACATGCTGGGCAAGATGTCCAACGAAAAGGTGAAGCTCAAGATCCTGCACGCCAGCGTGGGCGCCATCACCGAGACCGACGTGCTGCTGGCTTCGGCGTCGAAGGCCATCATCATCGGCTTCAACGTGCGCCCCGAGCGCAAGGCGCAGGAAGTGGCCGAGCAGGAAAGCGTGGAGATCCGCCTGCACACCATCATCTACGAGCTACAGGACGAAATGAAGAAAGCCATGATCGGTCTGCTGGAGCCGACCATCAAGGAGACTTACCTGGGCCGCGCCGAGGTGCGC
This sequence comes from uncultured Acidobacteriota bacterium, assembly GCA_963704285.1. Classification (GTDB taxonomy): domain Bacteria; phylum Acidobacteriota; class Terriglobia; order Terriglobales; family Acidobacteriaceae; genus JAHFUA01. Next base: position 1,676,255 of record OY969886.1, read on the forward strand.
GAGACCTTCCGCATCCCGAAGGTCGGCACCGTGGCCGGCTGCTACGTGCAGGACGGCACCATCAAGCGCGACGCCGAAGTGCGGCTCGCTCCGCGACAAGTGTGTCAGGTCTTCAAAGGCAAGATCGGCTCGATCCGCCGCTTCAAGGACGACGTGGCCGAAGTCCGCAATGGCCTGGAGTGCGGCATCTCGATCGCCAACTACGGCGACGTCAAGATCGGCGATGTGATCGAGGCGTTCGTGACGGAGCGCATCGCCGCTGAAGTGCCGGCGTAGTTTCGAGTTTCGGGTTTCAAGTTTCGAGTGCTTGCGGGTCTGTCGAGAAACTGGGAACTGGAAACTCGAAACTGCTTTTATGCCCATCGCCTTTCTTACCCTCGAACTGCGCATCGAAGGCGCGCAATCCCTCAAAGACAAGCGCCAGGTGCTGCGCAGTCTGAAGGACAAGCTGCGCAACGGCTTCAATGTGGCCGTCGCCGAGCTCGATGCCAACGACCTCTGGCAGCGCGCCACCATCGGCGTGGTCTCTATCTCCGGCTCGCAGGACTACCTGCAAGGCCTGATGCAAAACGTGGAGCGGGAAGCGGGGCGGATCGCGTCATCCACCGGAGCGGAAATCACGGACTCTTTCGTTGAATTCCTCTGACCGCCGGCGATCGATTCGAAACTCAGCACGATCCGAAATATCGATAGATAGCTAGCCCAAGGAAGGGCGCGGTGTCGAGCTGATTTCCACAGCCACATCTGCCTTCTCGTGCTCTCTCGCGTCTGTTATTCTCTTAAGTTTTTTCCTGGGAGCGAGACGATGCCAGAGCGCCGCGGCCGTGAACATCACATGCAGCGCCTGGCGGAGGCGCTGCGCGACGAGATCGGCGCCATCCTGGAAGGCGAGCTGGCGGACCCGCGCATCGGCCTGGTGACCGTCAGCGAGGTGCAATTGGCGCCCGACGGACGCTCGGGGCGCGTGTTCGTGGAGGTCGCCGGCGATGAGAAGCAGGCGCGGGAGACCATGGCCGGCATCGAGTCGGCCAAAGGATTCATTCGGCACGAGCTGGTCGAGCGCCTGCAACTACGGCACGTGCCGGACTTGCATTTCCTGCTCGACCAATCGGAGCAGTACGGGGCACGCATTGATCAACTGCTGGAGCGAGTCAAGAACCGGAGGCGCTGAGCCGGGAAGCACGGCGCCATGCTGAAGCAAGTGCTGGAGTGCGTCGCGGCGAGAGCGCGCTTCCTGCTGACCTCGCACGCGCGGCCCGACGGTGATGCCGTGGGTTCGGTGCTGGCGTGCGCGCAGATCCTGCGCGGCCTGGGCAAGCAAGCCGACGTGGTGCTGAGCGACGGCGTTCCGTACATCTACCGGCCGCTGCCCTATGCCGACCAGGTGGTTCAGACGAATCTGGTCAACGGCCACTACGAAGCCGCCATCATTCTGGAATGTGACAGCCTGGCGCGCACCCGGCTGCATGGCCTGGAGTCCAATTTCATCATCAACATCGACCACCATTACAGTGGGAAGCCATTCGGCCATATCAACTGGATCGATCCGGAGGCGTGCGCGACCGCGGAGATGATCTACCGGCTGGGCGGCGAGGCCGGAGTGAAGATCACCAGGGAGATCGCCACCTGCCTCTACACCGCGGTCATGACCGATACCGGCTCGTTCCGCTTCGCCGGAACTACCGCCCGCACCTTCGCGCTGGCGGGAGAACTGGTGCGCTGCGGCGCCGACCCCGTGCAGTGCGCCCAGAACGTGTACTTCGCCAACCCCACGTCGAAGATGCGGCTGCTGGGCGCGGCTCTTTCCAGCCTGCATCGCGAGGGCAGCCTGGTGTGGATGCACATCACGCGCGCGCAGATCGATTACTGCGGCGCCTTCGATGAAGATGCCGAAGGGCTCGTCAACTACGCCATCTCCATCGCCGGAGTACAGGTGGCGGCGTTCTTCCGCGAGATGCCGGAGAAGCGCTATCGCGTGAGCCTGCGCAGCAAGGGCGCGGTGAACGTGGCCGAAGTCGCGGAGAACTTCGGCGGCGGAGGGCACCACAACGCCAGCGGGTGCTCGCTCAACGGGCCGCTGTCGGTCGCGACCGAGCGGGTCCTGGCGCAGGTGCGGCTGCGGCTCGCGAAGGCCCTGGGTGCGACCTCGTCGCCGCATTGACTTGCCGGCCAGTAGCGCCGGCATCCTGCCGGCTGTCGTGACGGCATCTTGCCGTCACCTGTTGTTGAATGCGTAGGCGAGACGCCCACGCGTACAGCCACCGAGACGGTGGCGCCACTGTTACACTCCACCTCATGCCGGAACGCAGGACCCTGCTGATCGAGCTCCTGACCATCGCGGGCTTCTGCGCCTTCCTTTTCTATTTTGGCTTGTCGGCCTTCGGGCTGGTGGGCGCGGACGAACCCAGATACGCACAGATCGCGCGCGAGATGCTGGCGCGCCGCGACCTGGTCACGCCCACGCTCTACGGCAAGCCGTGGCTGGAGAAGCCGCCGCTCTACTACTGGCGGGCGATGGAGACGTACTGGGCGGTGGGGGTGAGCGACTGGGCGGCGCGCCTGCCCTCGGGGGCTGCGGCCACTTTCATGGTCGTGGTGATCTATTTTTTCCTGCGCCGCTTCCGGCCGGGCGCCCAGCTCAATGGCGCATTGATGGCGGCGGCCTGCGTCGGCGTGATCGGGTTCGCGCGCGGCGCCGGCACGGACATGCTATTGGCGGCAGCGTTCGTCGTCGGCATGCTGGCGTGGTTCACGTGGTATGCCGGCGGTCGCCGGCTGTGGCTGCTCCTTTTCTATTTCTTCATGGCTCTCGGCATGCTGGCCAAGGGGCCGGCGGCGCCGTTGCTGGCGGCGCTGATCATGGTGATCTTCGCGCTGGTGCGGCGCGATGCGCGGCTGATTACGCGCACGTTGTGGGTGCCGGGCATCCTGCTGTTTCTCGCGGTGTCGCTGCCGTGGTATGTGGCAGTGCAGCTCCAGAATCCACAGTTCCTGCGGGAGTTCATTCTCCAGCACAACCTCGGACGCTTCGCAACCAACATCTATCACCACAAGCAGCCGTTCTGGTATTTCGTTCCGGTATTGCTGCTGGGTGTGATGCCGTGGACGGTGCTGGTGATCGCGGGATGGGTGGAGACGATACGCGGATGGCACGAGCAGCCAGGGACTCGCGAAGACACGCTGGCGAAGTTCCTGCTGATCTGGACGGTGGTGGTGGTGGTGTTCTTCTCGATGTCGGCCTCGAAGTTGCCGGGATACATCCTGCCGGCGGTCCCGGCGTGCACCGTTCTCGCGGCGGACTGGGTAGCTCGGCGGGAGAGACTAGGTTGGGCCGTGGTCATCGCTCAGGGCGCGCTCTCGGGGGCGCTGCTGGCGCTTGCGTTGCTGTATCCCAACCTGCTGGTGTACCGCCATCGGGTGCCCGGCGAGGCGCGCTGGCTGGCCTTGGGGATCGGGGCGCTCGTGTTCCTGGCGACGGTCAGTACGCTCACGCGCAAAGGCGCGGCAGCATTGCGGCTGGTGGTGCTGACGCCGGTGATCATTGGGTTGGCTTTCCTGCTTCGGATCGGGGCGCCGGCCATCGACAACGCGCTCTCCGCCCGGCCGGTCGCGCGGGAGATCACGCAGATGGAAGGCCGTCCGGTCGAAGTCGCGGTGTTCAAAGCCTCGCGCGAGACCGAGTACGGGCTGGCCTTCTACCGGAACCAGGCGATTCCGCGCTATGAGCGCGGCGAGGTCCCGGCTCAGGATCACCTGGTAGTCGTGCCCGAAGCCTACGCCGACGAATTCGTGAAAGCAGTGCGTCCGCGACGCGCTTCGCGCCTGGGCGGATTCACCCCGCAGCGGCTGGAGTTCTTCTGGGTTTCGACGCCGCCAGCCATGCCGATGGAGCATCACCACTGAGTACCGAGTACCGAGTACCAAGTACCGAGTAGCAAGTACCAAGGCAGGATGACCGCTTGCAGAGTGCAGCACTCAGCGTTCGGCATTCAGTAAGACAGTTCATGGGCACTCGTTTCTGGTGGTACCGAGAACGAGTCTCGGTACTCGGTACTTGGTACTTGGTACTCGGTACTCGGTACTTGGTTTTCCCCCGAACCACGCACTAGACTCGTGTTTCCGGCGGAATTGGGCCATACTCCGCTCCTCTGCCGGACGACCGGGGAACAGCCGGCGCTGCCTATGGAGATTGTCGATCTCAGACATTTCGGGTCGGCGGACCTGCGTCCGCTGCTGGAGAAGGAGTCGCTGCAGTGGGTGGAGGCGCTGGCCTGGGACTACCGCGGCTCGGCGGAGATGATCCTGCGCTACGTGGACGCCAAGATCCTGCCGGGCTACGCGGCGGTGTCGAAGGGGCGGGTCTGCGGCTACTCGTTCTTCGTGTATGAGGGCAGCAAGGGAGTGATCGGCGACTTGTACGTGGAAAACGGCTGGCGCGACGGCGGCCACCAGGCGCGCGCGCTCGAAGAACAACTGCTGACGCACGTGATCGAGACGCTGCAGCACTCGCCCGGCATTCACCGGGTCGAAGCCCAGTTGCTGATGCATCCCACCGACGCCGTGGCCCGGCCCTTCCTGGACGAAGGCTTCCGCCGCCACCGGCGGCTGTTCATGGTGGGGCCGTTGAATGGAGGACGCGAGCCGTTCGCGGTGCCGGCCATGCCTCCCGAAATCCAGGTGCGGCGTTGGGGGGAGGGCGACTTCGGCGCGGCCGCCACGGTCATCACCGTCGCCTACCGCAACCACGTGGATTCGGAGATCAACGACCAGTACCGCACCGTTAGCGGTTCGCAGCGGTTCCTGAACAACATCATCCGCTTCCCGGGCTGCGGCGCTTTCGACAACGATTCCTCGCTGGTGGCCATCCACAGGCCCTCCAAGACCATGGTGGCGCTGATCCTGTGCTCCCGGGTAAAGGATGATGTCGGGCACGTCACCCAGGTGTGCGTGGTCCCGGAGCAGCGCGGGCGCGGTCTCGGCGAAGGCCTGCTGCTGGCTACCGCCGAAGAGCTGCGCCGCCGCCGCTTCATCTCGCTCTCGCTGACGGTCACGGAAGCCAACACCCGCGCGGTGGAACTCTACAAGAAGCTCGGCTTCCACGTGGCGCGGGTGTTCGACGCGTTTGTGTGGGAAGGATAGCTGCTAGCTACTGGCTTCTAGCTAGAAGCTAGTGGCTAGGAGCTAGTGGCGTAACAGCCACATCACCCACCCTGCCGCCATCGTCCCCACCACGAACAGCACGAAGCATTTGGCGCCGTACTTGATCATCTCGCGCTGTGCGCTGCGCTGGGTGATACCGAACACGATGGACGCGAAGAAGGCGAAGATCAGGGCGGCGGAGAAGTGGGAGAGGGTCATTTCTTCTTCCCCATGGCGATGTCGTAGGCATCCACCGCGCTGATGATGTTGAGCAGCCCGGAGACGATGATGTATTTGGTGCCGTAATCGGCGGTGGCCAGGTTAATGGCGCCGCGGCCGATGTCGAGCGCCCGGGCTACGATGTAGAGCCCGCCGGCGCCCAGGTCGCCCACGAATCCCAGGATGTCCAGGATGTCGCCGGTGTTGAAGGCGTACACCTTGCCTTGCATCAGCACGCCCAGCACGAACATCGCGACCACCGAAAGCATCAGCAGCAGACCGCGCCCCCAGCGCTTCTGGATCAGGTGACCGGCGCCGGGAATCAGCCAGCCGAGCGCGGGCGCGAGCACGGACATCATGGTGATGGGCTGCGGTTGCGCTTTGGCCGCGTTCTTCGTAGTGGGGGATTCGGCCACGTCGGTCTTGTCGGCTCTTGCCATCAGATGATCACGATCTCCCGTTGGATCCTGCCCGTAACCTCGGCGGAGCCCGCCCGCACCAGCACGTCCACCTCGCTGCGCACCCCGAACTCCGGCAGGTAGATGCCGGGCTCGATGGAGAAGCAGGTGTTGGGCAGGATGGTGCGCTCGTCGCGGGTTTCGAGGTTGTCCATGTTGGGCCCGTTGCCGTGCACCGAAGTGGCGATGGAGTGGCCGGTCCGGTGGATGAAGTACTGCCCGTAGCCGGCGCGCGCGATGTGGTCGCGCGTGGCTTCGTCCACCTGCCATCCGGCGATGGGGCGTCCCATGACCACGGCGTCCTGCACCGTCTTGACGCCGACATCCCGCGCCCCGCAGACTACCTCGAAGATCTGCCGGATGCGGTCGCTGGGTGCCTTGCCCACGAACCCCGTCCAGGTAATGTCGTAATAGACGGCGGCGGGCGTCTGCATCTTCCCCCAGATATCGAGCAGGACGAAATCGCCCTCCCGGATCGGCTTGGAAGATTCCGCCGTGGGCGAGTAGTGCGGGTTGCCGGTGTTGGCGTTCACCGCGACAATGGGAGGGTCGTTCTCGTTGGTGAGGCCCCCGCGGCGGAAGGCTTCCTCGATCCACTGCTGGATTGCAAACTCGTCTGTGCCTTTTCCGTTGCGCACGCGGCGTCCGATCTCGCGGAAGGCTTCCTCGGTGATGCGGTCGATGGCGTCGCGCGCCGCGAAGTGCGAGCGCACCTGCTCGTCGCTCCAGGTGGCTTCGAAGCGCGAGACCAGGTCGCCGGAGCTGACGATCTCCTTGCCGAAGCTGCGCACCAGTTCGATGGTGCCCGCGTCCACCAGCCCGATGTACGGGATCTGGTTGTTGGGGGAGTACTCCATGGCCAGGGTGCGATAGGGCGCGACCATGGAGCGCAGGTTGCCCTGCTGCTCCTGCCAGGAGGAGTACTCGAGCTTGCGTCCGGGGAGCGAATCCAGGTGCCCGGCCTCGATGCGGTGCACCAGCTTTGCCGGCTCGCCCTGCGCGGGGATCAGGTAATACCAGCGCCGGGTCACGAACAGGCTTTCCGGCAGGCCGAGCACGCGATAGGCGATGGGGTCGCGATGATGGTGGTCGTAGAACAGCCAGGCGTCGAAACGCTGTTCGCGCAGGGCTGCTTGGATGTCCTGGAGGTTCATGCGCAAGAAGTCTATTTAATCACAGGAGACGCAGTTTCGGGGAACACCCACCACGGAGGCACAGAGACACGGAGGAAATTGGCGGCGGTGCCGAAAACCCCACACCCAAGAAATTGTCATCCTGAGCGACCGAGGTTGAGGCGCTTGGCGGGCGTCTGAGCCCGCCGCCGAAATCCCGAGCGGAGCGAGGGAGCTCCAGCCTGTTTTCTCCAGCGCGGGAAACGGTCGCGAAGGATCTTTGGTTTTGACCCCAACGGATCTCCAGTGCCCTCAGCGTGGGCGAGACGCCACGCGATAGCCGCCGAGACGGCGGCGCTACATCCCAGGGAACCGCGCTGGAGGTCGCCTGTGGCCCCTTGAGGATGCGCCCTAGTGGAAACCAAGGGGCTAAAATGGAAAATCCTGAGCCATAAAGAGTCACACGCTCCCCGATCAAGAAGTGCGGGTTGGGCCTTTCCCGAAGAGTGACCACCAAAAGTGGCGATGATCGAATTGCACGGATGCTTCATAAGACTTGAGATTCCTCCAAATCTCCACGACAGCCGCTGGCCCATCCTCTGCGACCAGATGATAGGCGAGACTGCTTGACTTCAGCGCCGACACAGTACCGAGAGGGAGATGCAGGTCTTTAGCCCGCAGAGTATCTATCTCTGAGTCCTTCGACGGAATCAAATCTATGAGGTGGTTAATGCTTCGCACCCCGTAACGGAACCTTGTCTCCGCGACGAACCTTAGGAGCGCCCACGGCGCCCTGAGAAGCTTCGGACCGAACCGCTGCTTGAGCAGGGATAGGGTCAAGCAAACCTTGTCGACCCTTCGATCCCGGTTGTCAGTTACTTCGTCCAAGCCAGGAATCGTGAGTTCTCCGCCGTTTATTCGCGATAACAAGTCGGTCAGTTTTCCCAGCTCTGATACGCCGGCGCGCTGCATACCCTTGGAAGTCTTCATCACGCCTTCGATCTCGGCACCGCTTCCTGCGAGGATGATGACAACCTTACCAATCCGCAGCTCCCTGTGCCCGATGCTTAGCTCCCCGTCCCACAGTAAGGGGAGCAGAAGGGCATAGTTGTTCTTATTCGAGTCAAACTCATCCAGGAAGAGAATCGGCAACCTGTCCACGACCTTGAGATTTCGGACGGCTTCGAGGGGCTGCACGAAGTCATCGACGCCTTGCAGTGTGGCCATGTTGAACGTCACTTCACTTATTCCCTCCTGAGACAGTTTCTTAGCCAAACACTTAATGAAATGCGACTTTCCAGAACCAGGCTCGGCCTGCATAATGATATTTAATGGTCGTCGTCGGCTCCGGTCTCGCGCATAGTCGCGTATCACCTTCATTAACGAGTCGATCTCCTCGTAGTGCTGCCAATCTAGAGTCAAGTAGTCACCCAGAGCCGCCTGACTCACCCGGTATTGTTTCTCGATATTGAGTATTTCTTCCGACGGAGACCCGCTTACGATGCGCTTCTTAATGAACTCGTGCGATTCGCGAAAGCTTTCTTGGAGTTCCTTTCTTGGCGCGTCGGGTACTTCATCGGCTGGTGCAACGGCACTTTTCTCGTCCGTAGAGCCAATCTTTTGTTTGATCTCCAGAACAGGGCGTGCCTTTGCGCTGTGAACCTTTGCGACGTTCTTTGTGGTCGCCTCTTCTACCTGCGCCTTACTTGAGGAAGCTTGTTTTCCTTTTTGCGCCATTCGTCGTTCTCCCTGCAACGGGACTAAGAGGGGCCTAACTCTTGTCTAAGCCGGGCTTCCGGGCGAAACGAAAACCATCATCTCGAAACCACGGGGTTTTGAGACGTAAACGTGAACTCTTTAGGGCATTGGCGGCTGGCCCGGCCTTCTGAACCCCAAGAGAATCGAGGGTGCCCCATCTTTCGCGGCTCTCGCGAAGGGTGGGAAATCAAAATTCATGCCCTCACAAACGAGAAGCCCAATTCTACCCTTGCTTCGCAAGGATGGGGACCCGCTCTATGGTACGGGGTGATCCGCTCCATCGGAGCAAATGGTACCCTTGGCAGGCATCGAGTCAACCAAAAACTGAAACTTGTTCTGAAAATGGAACACGGCGGGTGGTTCGCCCTTCTGAACCCCAAGGTGCCCCCATCCTTCGCGGTTTTTGCGAAGGGGTGGGAAGAGTCATTCCCGCCGGTGGTAAGTCCCACCCTTGCTGCCCAAGGATCTGGCACCCGCCACTAGTGCGATAATGGCTTCCCTTATCAAATCGGAGGACACATGCCCATCAGCGAACTGCTCTTGCCCGAATTTGATGATGAGATGAAGAAAACACGCACGACGTTGGAGCGGGTTCCAGCCGACAAGCCCGACTTCGCTCCCCATCCCAAGTCCATGCCGCTGGGCAAGCTCGCGCCCCATGTGGCTCAGCTCGCCGGCTTCGGAGTGAGCATTTTGACCACTCCCGAGCTGGACTTTTCCAAGGGCAGCTACAAGCCGTTGCCGCTGGAGTCGGCGGCGCAGCTCGTCAGGGTCTTCGATGAAGGCGCAGCCAAGGTCCGCAGCGCCCTTGCCGCCCTGCCGGACGAGGCCTGGCAGCAGAACTGGAAGCTGCTTTTCGCGGGCAAGACGATCTTCGACGGGACACGTTTTCTTGCCTACCGGCAGATGTTCCTCAACCACATCGTGCATCACCGCGCCCAGCTCGGCGTATACCTGCGTCTGAACGGCCAGCCAGTGCCGTCAATCTATGGCCCGTCCGCAGATGAGACTCTGGGTTTCTGATTCTGGCCCTTTTGCTTCACAAGGATGGGGCACCGCCGCGACTGCCCCTCAATGGGAATGTCATTCTTCCGTCGAGCGGAGCGAGACGGGAGAATCTGACGGCGACAACGGCGCCACCGGCAGGGGTGGAGCCCGCTATTTCGTCAGATCCTCCGCTCGCCTTCGGCTCGCGAAGGATGACATTCGGGAAAGCACGCGGGCGCGCATCGCGGCCGGCAGCGTCTCGCAGGCGGTGCGCAGTACCAGACGCGGAGCGCAGTCGCGGATGCGCAGCAGGTAGGGAACGGTCGCCTTGGGGTCGGCCTTGGCGGCCTCGCGCAGCAGCCAGCCCAGGCCTTTCTGGACCATGTCGTCCTGGTCGTTGAGAAGAACGTCCGAGACGCGCACGATTTCCGGAAAAAAGAGCCGCTGACGCGCACCACGGATGAGCGAGACGGCGGCCGCGCGCCGGCGCCAGCGGTTCCGCGACTTGGCCCAACGCAGGACGCGAGCCGTGCGCCGAGGCTCGGCAGCGACCAGCGGCCCGATCAGATAATGCACCAGCGCATCGTGGTCAGCCCAACTGCTGACGCGGTCGAGCCAGCGCTCGAACAATTTGAACTCGCGCTCGCCGAACTTCGCATCGGCTCTCTCCAGCAGGAGCACCGCGAAGACTTTTTCTTCGAGCACGTCACCGATGAAGAGCCGGTCGGCCACCCGCAACAGGGTTTCGAGGCCGTCCGTTGCCTGGATCTCGCGGCTGGTCTTGCGCGCGAAGCGGCGCAGATCGGCGGTGTACCAGCCGTGCGAGCGGACTTCTTCCTTGAAGAACCACTGCACGCCCTTGGCGTGCTCGGGCGAACCGCCGCGGCGGAGGTCGTTTCTGATCTGTTGCACCCAGGCGTTGGGTTTGGCGGGCATGCTTTCTGAACCCCAGGGGCTGAAGCCCCCTTGATTTGTGCGTGCTTTCGGCACGACTGAAGTCGTGCCCTGACACGTGATCGCGCACGAAGCAAATTTTCCCTTACTCAGTGCCGAACCAGCCGGTCGTAGATCCACAGCAGCAGCGCCGTTGCCACACCCACGGCGGTAACGGCCAACCAGATCCGGCTCGGCTGGTGCCTGACCTCGCCGAAATGATGGATGAGCATTCCCCCGAACCAGCCGCCGATCAGGGACCCAATGCCGATGGGCAGGAAGGCAAATCCCATGTACGTGCCTTGCTGACCCGGCGGGGCCAGCCGTGAGATGTATTCGTAGTAACGAGGCGACTGGGTGATTTCACCGAGGGACACGACAAACAACGTGACGATGACCATCGCCACCGAGGGGTGCGCGATCAGAACCAGCCAAGCCAGCGCAGAGATCAGGGTCCCCAGCGTGATAGCGCGAAAGGCGGGGATCTTCTGGGTGAGAAAACTGACCAGCATCTGCAGCGAGATCACGGTCAAGGGGCCGGTGATCAGCATGAGTTCGGTATCGAAATTGGGATCGATGTAATCATGAACGTAGAGAGGCAGGATGATGAATTCCTGCCAGAAAACGATCCAGTAGCCGGAAAAGATCAGCAAAAAAAGCATGAAGCGGGGATTGCAGATCACCGTCCAGAAGTTTCTTGCCGCCTGGGCGAGGCTGGTGGCTTGAACCTCCTCGGAACGGCGCGGCTCCTTGAACAGCAGCAGCACCCCAAAGAACATCAGGAAGACGATCAATGCCGCCACGCGAAAGACATTTTCCACGCTCAGGTGCTGATGGACCCAGGAAGCCACGTACGGTCCGGCGGCGCCGCCGATGTTGACCAGCGTGTAGTAAATGGAATAGCCGATGGAGCGGACGTTTTCCTTGGAGGCACGCGCCGTGGTGCCGACCACACAGGGCTTCACCAGCGCGATGCCCAAGGCAGGCAGCATCAGGACGATGGCCACCAGCACCACCAGCGGCATGAGGGAGCGCACCGGCGCCAGCCACGGTGCGCCCAGGGAGCCCAGGAGAAAATACGAGCAACTCAAGATGAGGTAGGCGAGGGAAAGCGAGCGGCGGAACCCCATGCGGTCGGCAAGCGTCCCGCCGAATGCCGCCAGGAACCATACCAAGCCACCGAAGAGGCCGGTGAGGCTCCCCGCCTGCTCCACCGGAAATCTCAAGGTCTCATGCAGATAGCGCGCCAGCGAGGCGAACGCCGCGTAATAGGAAAGCCGCTCGAACAGCTCCGTGACGTTGGCGACCCAGAAGGGGCGCTCGAAGCCGGTCCGTATCTCGCGCAAGCGCTCGGCCAAGCTCAAGATGTTCTCCTTGCTTGGACCGCCCAGTCCACGGTCCAGGGCCATTCCGGAGTAGATGTCGCTTGTGAAGGGGCACGCCTTCAGGCGTGCCGTAAAAGCCAAGTAAGAACCAAGGATTTAGCCGCTGAGGGAAACTCCCTCAGGGCCTAAAGGCCCGTCCATTTTGGACCTTTGCGGCACGGCTCCAACCCCAACGCTCCAAAAGCGGGCGCGTTGGGGACCCCGCTCAAGCCGTGCCCTTTCACCTTTCAGCGCCTGGACACATGAACTGTACGTCCGCTCTCGCCCGTGGCGCGCCGCAGTCGCTCCGCGACGTCGGCCGCCGTGAGACCGCGCACGCGAATGACTTTGTTCCGGCTGGTTTGGCCGGCGGCTATGGTAACGGAGGAGCGCGGGACTTTCAAAAATTCCGCCAGAAACTCGATGCAGGCCTCATTGGCGCGGCCTTCGACGGGAGGCGCGGTGAGGGCGAGCTTGAGAGCGTCGCCGATCGCGCCCACGATGGCGTTCTTGCGGGCGCGTGGCTGCACGCGAACGGCGAAGGTCGCGCCCTGGGGGGTGTCGCGGATCGAGATCACGTCTCGGTGCCTTCGCCGCCGGCCCATCCCGGGCCGGGGCGTGGTCCGAAGATGGCCGTGCCCAGGCGCACGCAGGTTGAGCCTTCCTCGATGGCAATCTCGAAATCATGCGACATGCCCATGGAGAGCGTATCCATGCCGACCGCGGGAAGCTTGCGGGCGGCAATCTGATCACGCAAACGGCGGAGCAGGCGGAAATAAGGCCGCGAGCCCTCCGGGTCTTCCGTGAAGGGCGGGATGGTCATCAGGCCGCGAAATTTCAGGTGCTCCAATCGCGGCGCCGCCTCCAGCAGTTCTTCGAGCTCGTAGGAATCGGGCGGTGCGGGCACGTGGATGCCGGACTTGATTTGCTCACCGCCCACGTTGATCTCAATGAGCACCGGCAGGCGTTTGCCCGCTTTGCCGGCGGCAGCGTTCAGCTTTTCCGCCAGGTGCAGGGAGTCGAGAGAGTCGATCCCGGCAAAGATATGGGCGGCCTTGGCAGCCTTGTTGGATTGCAGGTGGCCGATGAGGTGGAAGTCGATGCCGGACAAATCCGTGAGCGCCGGCGCTTTTTCCGCGAACTCCTGCACCCGGTTCTCGCCGAACAGGCGCTGTCCGGCGGCGTAGGCTTGGCGGATGATCTCGGGCGGAAAGGTTTTCGTTACCGCCATCAGCGCGATCTCTTCCGGGGGCCGGCCGGCGCGGCGCGCAGCATCGGCGATGCGCTGGCGCACGCGGGCGAGATTGTCGGCAATGGACACCTTAAAAAGATAACCACAGAGGGCACAGAGGAACACAGAGGAAAATCAAAACGAGAAAAGAAGTTCCTTCGTGCACCTCTGTGTCCTCTGTGGTTAATCAGATCCTTCGCTTCGCTCAGGATGACCGCCCGCGGCTCAGACGCCGCGGAAACCGCGGTCACATAATCGCCGTCGGCGGCGCGGGTTCGTCGGGGCTGCCGGCGCTGGCCAGCGGCAGCTTGACCATGACCGCGATCAGCACGGCCAGCCCGATCAGGCCGGAAATCCAGGCATTACCCGGCGAGAGCTGGAACAACTGGGCGGCGCCGCCGCGCGACAGTTTTTGCGCGATGATGGCGGCGATCACGATGCCGCACAGCGCCTCCCCGGCGATGAGGCCGGAGGCGGTGAGCACGCCGGCGTTGTCCACGCGAGCTTTCTGAGCATCGTTCAAGCCGCGGCGGTCGCGCAGCAGGTCGGTGAGCCAGCGCACCACGCCGCCGAGGAAGATGGCGAAGGTGGTCTCCAGCGGCAGGTACATGCCGACGGCGAACAGCATGGGGCTGCGCACCTGCACCAAGATCACCGCGAATCCCAAGCAGATGCCGACCACCACCAGCGGCCACGCCATGTTGCCGCCGACGATCCCCTGCGCCAGCATGGCCATCAGTCCGGCCTGCGGGGCCGAGAGCGCGGCGCTGCCGAAGGTGTAGGCCTTGTGCAGCATCATGAGCGGGAAGAACAGCACCAGGCTGGCGACGACGATCCCGAGCAGGTCGCCGATCTGCATCTTCGAGGGGGTGCCGCCCAGGATGTGTCCGACTTTCAGATCCTGCAGCATTTCGCCGGCGACAGCGGAGGAAACGCACACCACCGCGGCCACGCCGAGCACCGCGGCCACGCCGCTCGGTCCCTTGACGCCCAGGGCCACCATCAACAACGCGGCCACGACCAGCGTGCACAGTGTGAGGCCCGAGACGGGATTGTTCGAGGAGCCGATCATCCCCACCAGGTTGCCGGACACGGCGGCGAAGAAGAAGCCGAGAATCAGCATGACTACAGCTGCGACCACCGCGCCGGGGAGCGTGCCCGCGAAATAGAAGTAGAGCGCGATCATGCAGAGGAAGACGGCGGCTATTCCGCCGAAGACGGCCTTCGCGTTGAGGTCACGCTCGGTGCGGTCGGTGATGGGCTGATGCGCGGTCGCCGACTTCTTCAGGTCGGAAACGGCGCGCTTCATGCCGGCGCCGAGTTGGGCGCGCATGCGGAACAGGGTGAATCCCGCGCCCACCAGCATTCCACCCACGGCGATGGGCCGCACGATGGAGTACCACATATTGAAGGCCAGCGCGCTCCAGCTCATGGTGGTACCGGGCGGTAGGTTGGCCTGGATGCCAGGGCCGAGGAAGTAAACGAGAAGCGGGACCAGCAGGCCCCAAGCCAGGACGCCGCCGGCGAAGTTGAGCGACGCCAGGCGGGGCCCGATGATGAAGCCGACACCGAGATAAGCCGGGCTGATGGCGGGCGTGGAAAACGTAGTCAGGCCGCCGGTTGCGACCATCGGTGCGCTGGCGCTGCGCCCGATGCGCAGGCCGTTCAGCATCGCCGGTATCCGCACCAGCACGGTGCGCGTGTACCAGAACAGGTTGATCTGCGAGAGGAAGTACATGACGGCGCCGAAGCCCATGTTGGCAAACAGGATCTTGGCGGCCCGGGCGCCCTGCTGGCCGGCCTTGTGGATCTCCGAGGCGGCGACCGATTCCGGATAGGGCAGTTCCGGGTCTTCGACCATGACGCGGCGGAGTAAGGTCACGAATAGGATGCCCAGCGTCCCGCCCACGGCCATCAGCGCTACCGACGGCCAATAGGCGTGTTCCATGTCGAACGCCGGCCAAACCCCAGCCAGCACGAACGCCGGAATGGTGAACACCGCGCCCGCGGCCACCGACTCGCCGATCGAACCGATCGTCCGGGTGATGTTTTCCTCCAGAATGGAGCCCTTGAACAAGCGCAAGAGCGACATGCCGATGACCGCCGCGGGGTAGGTGGCGGCGATGGTCATGCCGGCCTTCAACCCCAGGTAGGCGTTGGCAAAGCCAAGGATGGCGGTCAACGGCAGGCCGATCAGCACGGCTCGGAGCGTGAACTCCTTCATCTCCATGCTGGGAGGGACGAACGGCTGAAACTTCCGGGGCGCCTCTTGCGGGGGAGCCGTGGTTTGAGGGCTCATGTACTCCTCGTGGCTGCGAATTGTGGGATGCGTGCCAAGGGCGGCAACAGCATCGTGATTTTACAAGGAAATCTCCCTGCTACGGGGGTGGTTTCGGCGGTAACGGCAGGACGAGGCCGGATTTCAGGCGCCCACAGCGTCTCCAGGCGCATTGCACCCCGGGTCCATACCTCGCTATACTTGAACGCGGATTTCTGGTGGACTCCCGGCACTTCTGGCCGGGAGCATCGGAGGAGGAGGGGTGTCTTCAGCAGTAGTGACCTAAGCCGGGCCACGGGCCAGGGATCTACCGCCGACATGCGCAGCAGGGAGCACCGGGCGGGCCAACAGCGCATGGGTTCGCTGTTCAATGCGGCGCAAAGCCTGTTCGCCACACTGTTGCCCTCCGATTGCCGTCTCTGCCAAGCTCCCCTGACCAGGATCTCGCGACTCCCCGTTTGTGACGCTTGCCTGAGCGGCATCACGCCGATGAGTGGACGCCTGTGCGCCGTCTGCGGAGAGCGCATCTTCACCCCGCACGCGGAAGCGCAGCCTCTCTGCGGCGAATGCCGCACAACCGTTCCGCCGTTCGTGCGGGCCATGGCCTATGGCAGCTATGACGGCGGCCTGCGCGAGCTGATCCACCTGCTCAAGTACGGTCGCGTGCGTCCGGCCGCGGGTGTGCTAGGCCGCATGCTGGCGGAAGTCATCCAGGGGTTCGGGAGCGAATTCCGATCGGCGGTTGTTGTCCCGGTGCCGCTGCACAACCGCAAGCTCCGCCAGCGCGGCTTCAACCAGGCGGAAGAGATCGCGCGCGCAGCGTTGAAGAACCTCAACCGCAGCGGGCTGACGCTCAAGACCGGCGTCCTGGAGCGCCGGCGCGCCACCGAGAGCCAGACCGGGCTTACCGATCACCAGCGCCGGGAAAACGTGCGCGGCGCCTTTGTGGTGACCTCGCCTGAGGCGATCGCCGGCAAGGACAAAGACGTGCTCCTGGTTGATGACGTGTTCACCACCGGCGCCACGGTGCGGGAATGCGCGCGAGTCCTGTGCCGCGCGGGAGCCGACCGCGTGTTCGTGGCCACGGTGGCGCGAGTCCTCAAGTCCGAGGCGACTTGGGCAATACCGGAAGAGATCGAAGAATCCAGGGCATTGAAGGCATATGCATAGGCACGAGCCTAATCCGGGACGCATGGGCGGGCTGCAGCCCGTTGCCCTGCACGAGGGCAGCAACGGTCATAACCCGATGCACGCTCCGGTGCTGGTGCTGAACGCTTCCTACGAGCCCATCAACGTGTGCGCCGCGCGCCGCGCCATCGTGCTGGTGCTCAAAGGCGTCGCCATGACCGAGGAGGAGAACGGACATTACCTGCACTCGGCGCGCCTGGCGATTCGCGCGCCCTCGGTGATCCGGCTGCTGGAATACCGCCGCATCCCGCACCAGACGCGCGCCCTCTCGCGCAAGAACCTCCTGCTGCGCGACCGCAGCACTTGCCAGTACTGCGGCGAGGTGCTGCCCTCCAGCGAATTGACGCTCGATCACGTGGCCCCGCGTTCCCGCGGAGGTCTCTCCACCTGGGAGAATCTGGTCGCCTGTTGCCATGCCTGCAACCGGCAGAAAGGCGACCGCATGCCCGCCGAAGCCGGCATGAAGCTGCTGCGCGAGCCGCGCGCCTTCAATCTCCACACCAGCCGCCACATCATGCGCCTGATCGGCCGCTCCGACGCCAAGTGGCGGAAGTATTTGTTCTATTAGCACTCAGCAATCAGCACTCAGCGGTCAGCCAAACCCTGCGTGACGTGGAGCTCTGACGCGCATCGACTCCTGCCCGGGTGCGTCTTGGCTGAATGCCGAGTGCTGATTGCTGAGTGCTAAAAAAAATCAAAGGGCGGTGGGTGTCCACCGCCCTTCGTTTTATTACCCCCAATATAAACCTGCGCATGTAGATGGCCTGAGAGCTCCCGGGGGCTCACATTTTTTCCACCCCGGAAGACGTGAAACGTCAAACGTGAAACGTGAAACTACTTGGGCGGCTGCTGCTGGCCATTCTGCCCGCCCTTGGGCGGTTGCTGCGCCGGCGGGAGTTCCTGGCCTTCGTAGGTGATGCGCACTTTGGAGCCGAAGCGCTTATAGTTCTCGTACTTGATGATCTCGCGGATGCGCACGTCGCCGGTGGCGAAGTGCAAGGTGTCGTCGGCGCGGGTGTAGGTGGGGAACCAGTACTGGCCGTCGATCTGTTCCCGCCAGGTCGCGAACGCCGGGAACAGGTTCTCCTGTCCGGCCTTGACCCTCTTTCCCTTGGTGTTGCCGGCACGGAACTCGGGCACCGTGCGGCCTTTGGTCTTGACGATCTGGAAATCGTGGTCATCCACCCAGATGCGGCCGTCGAAGTAGCGCTTCCCCTGCTGGATTTGCCTGGGCCGCAGGTCGAAGACGTAGGTGGTGAGTTCGTCCTCGCGCTGGCGGCCGACATAGCTGATGTCGTAGAGCGGGATCTCGGCGCTGGTGAGCACGAACGGCAGCACGTTGCGGATGTCCTCAAAGTCCTCCCGCGACATGGATACGAGCTGGAGCGAGGACTGCGGGGCGAAGACCACGTTCTCGACGCGCCGGCCGTTATCGTCGAACAGCACGTCCCAGGTCTGCTCGAACCTGCCGCCATCTTCTGGCGTCTCGATCCTAATCGACTGCCGATAGGTGTAGTTGTCGCGCGCTTCCTTGAACTGGGTTTCCTTGGCGGCGAACTTCTGGATGATCTCCTGCGAGGTGATGCCGGTCGGCTGCGAAGGGTCGAGCGGGCCTTCGCCTTTCTGGGCGGCGGCCGGCAGGCTGAGCAGCAACAGTGCGAGTGCGGGGAACAGTATCTTGAGATGGCGCATAGAAAAGCTTTTTCGAGAATCTCCTGATTAGATGGTGAAATGCGGTTGCAAGTTGCTGGCCGGCGCGCAGCTTGCGCCCGTGGATCACAGCTTTCGGTGGACACTCTCCTTTAGACTATTGTGTTTCGCTTGGAGGCGCCATGCTGCGTCGAATCATCGCAGTCATTCTAGTCCTTTCCGCGGGCTCTCTTGCCCAGGTCGCTCAACAGAAGCGCCCCTTCACCTTCGAAGACATGATGGCGCTGAAGCGCGTGAACGAGCCGGTGGTGTCGCCGGACGGCAAATGGGTCGCCTTCAGCGCGCATGAGATCAACCTCGCAGCCAACACCAAGACGCCGCATCTGTGGGTCGTTCCCCTGGCTGGAGGCGAAGCGCGGCAGCTAACGTCGGGGTCGGCGGGAGAAGACCGTCCACGCTGGTCGCCCGACGGCAGGCGCCTGGCCTACATCTCGGCCCAGGACGGCAGCTCGCAGGTGTGGACGGTCGGCTTCAACGCCGAGACCGGCATGCTCGCGGGCGATTCCAAGCGAATCACCGACATTTCCACCGAGGCCGATGGCGAGCTGTGGTCGCCCGACGGGAAGAACATCATCTTCGTGTCGGAAGTCTATCCTGAGTGCCCGGACGCCGCCTGCAACAAGGCGCGCAAAGAAGAGCGGGAGAAGTCGAAGGTCAAGGCGACAGTTTTCACCCGGCTCTTCTACCGTCATTGGTCGCACTACACGGCAGGGAAGCGCAGCCACTTGTTTGTCGTGCCGGCCGAAGGCGGCACCGCCCGCGACCTGACGCCCGGCGACCACGATGTCCCGCCCTTCAACCTCGGCGGCCAGGACATGTACGCCATCTCGCCCGATGGCAAAGAAGTGGCGTACACCTCGAACATCGACGAGGTCGAGGCTACCAGCACCAACAATGAGATCTTCATCGTGCCCATGGCAGGCGGCACGCCCAGGAAGATCTCCACCAGCCCTGGCGCCGATTCCACGCCGCTCTACTCGCCGGACGGGAAATACATCGCCTGGCGCATGCAGAAGCGCGCCGGCTACGAGAGCGACCGCTGGCGGCTGGTGATCTACGAGCGGACGACGGGGAAGATCACGAATCTGACGGAGAGCTTCGATAGCTGGGTCGGGTCATTTGCATGGGCGGGGCATGAAATTCTCTTTACTGCTGAGAACTGGGGGGAGTTCCCAATCTACGGCATTACACCGGAAGTCTGCCTTGAGCGCTGCCATCCGATCAAGCTCATGGACGGGAATAACGACGGCATCACTGCCATGAACAAGACTGTCACCGATGCTCGGGGATGGACTACAGAGCATGACACAGTTGTCTTCATCCGAGCGTCAGTCCGGGCGCCTGGACAAATCTTCGTCGCCGAACCGAAACCGGATGCCTGCGTAGTTGGAGTTGACAAGATCAAGGCGATGCTCCTGGGAGAGGCCAGAGAAGTGCTGCCAGAGTGTGCGCAACGAAACGCACGCCAGCTTACGCACCTCAACGACGTCGTCCTCTCCCACGTATTTATGCAGCCCGTCGAGCCGTTCTGGTTCATCGGCTCCGAGCAGCACAAAGTCCAGGGCTTTCTGGTCAAGCCCCCGAACTTCGATCCCAAGAAGAAATATCCGGTCAAATTCCTCATCCACGGCGGGCCGCAAGGCATGTGGGGAGACGAGTGGAGTTTTCGCTGGAACGCGCAGATGTTCGCCTCCGGCGGCTACGTGGTAGTGATGATCAATCCGCGCGCCTCGACCGGCTACGGGCAGAGGTTCATCGACGACATCAACGGCGACTGGGGCGGGCGCGTCTACCAGGACTTGATGCTCGGCCTCGATTACGTCGAGCGCACCTATCCGTTCGTGGACAAGGACCGCGAGTGCGCGCTGGGCGCGTCGTTCGGCGGCTACATGGCGAACTGGATCCTGGGGCACACCAACCGCTTCAAATGCCTGGTGTCGCACGACGGCATGTTCAACACCGAGTCGGCCTACGGCACCACGGAAGAGCTCTGGTTCAATGAGTGGGAGTTCAAGGGCACGCCGTGGACCAACCGCGAGCTGTACCGGCGCTGGTCGCCGCACCTCTTCGCCGCCAATTTCAAGACGCCCACACTGGTCATCCACGGGCAGCTCGACTATCGGCTGGATGTGTCGGAAGGCTTCCAGCTCTTCACCACGCTGCAGCGGTTGAAAGTGCCGTCCGAGATGCTCTACTTTCCCGACGAAGGACATTGGGTGCTGAAGCCACAAAACGCGCAGCTCTGGTACAAGACCGTGAACGGCTGGGTGGACCAGTGGATCGGCGGATTGAGCCATTGAGTCATCGGGCCATTGAGTCATTGAAGCCATGCGAGCCCATGAATAAATGACTCAATGGCTCAATGACTCAATGGTCCAATGTCTCAGGCATGGTTGGCGGCGGAAAGGTGCGCCCCTCCCAGCAGCAGCAGCCCCGACAGAAACGCCCAGAACATCAGCGTGACCGAGATCGAGAACGGGCCGTACACCTCCGCGAAGTTCAGCCAGGGCAGCAGCAGGATGTAGAGGTACTTCGAGACTTCCCAGATCAGGCCCACCACGATGGCCGCCGGCAGCACCGCCCGCGCCGGGGTCTTGCCGTTGGGCAACACCCAGTAGATGAGGAAGAAGATGACGATGGTGGTGACCAGGGCGCACGCCTTCATGATCACGAAGGTGGAGATGCGCACGGGCAGGATGGCTTGGCCGTGGGTCAGCCACATCAGCAACGACCTGTGGCCGGCGCTAAGGCCGATGGAGAGCAGCGCCAGGCATCCGCAGCCGAAGGCCAGTCCCAGCGAGACCAGCAGGTTGCCGAGATAGCTGCGGTTGTGCGGGAATCCCCAGATCTTGTTGAGTGCCACCTCCAGCGGCAGGAAAACCCCGGTCGAGGTGATGAGCAGGATCACCAGCGAGGCCACCGCCGCACGCTGCCGGGCATAGATCAGCACGTTCAGATTGCGGACGATGAACTCCTGTCCCGTAGGCAGGTAGTCGCGCAGCAGGGCGATCACCACCTCGTACATGGCCTTGGAATGGAAGACGCGGCGGATCAGGGTCATCAGCAGGACCATGAAGGGGAAGAACGAAAGGATGGCGTTGGCGGCCACGGAGAAGGCGAAGGTGTGGACGTCGGTGCGCATCAGGTATCCGAGCGTCAGCATCAGCCGCCGCACGAAGGGCAGCGGCTTGAGCGGCGCGGTCGGCAGTTCAACCGCCTTCGCGGGCGCAGTCGGTGGCCCTGCCGGAGCGCTGGTGGGATTGCCGGACATAAACCAATCCTAGCAGGAAGGATTTGCGATTTCTGATGTGCGATTTCTCATTTGCACCAATTGCAGGGCTGTCGCAATCACAAATCGGAAATCGCACATCACCAATCACCCCTAACTACCTGATCACCCAATACGGCACCGTTCCTGCTGTTCCCTCTTGAAAGAAGGTAAGTTCCTGAATATCATGCCCTCGGGAGCTTTCCCGCAAGGGGAAACCCGGGCTGGTTGGCCAGCGATTTGGGTTGATTGTCTTGTACTTCGCAGTCGAACTTCACGCAGGGAGATCCGGGTTGCTGAAGGTGGGGCGTGGTTGGACGATTACCATGCCGTCGCCTGGCAGCCCCTTTTCATTGCGCACAGGCTGGAAGGCAAAGCAGCAACCCCTTCTCTTCCCGTCGGACCTGGTGGATCACGCGTTATGGGCGACCCAGGCGCCGGTCCCCCCGGGCGGCGGAGAGAATTCCATAACAGAGCTGAGGCGAAAGGAGTTTCTTTGTGAGAGAGAGGGGTACAGTGAAGTGGTTTAACGGCGCGAAAGGCTATGGTTTTATACAACGGTCCACCGGCGAGGACGTGTTCGTCCATTTCTCTGCCATCCAGGAGAACGGATACCGCACGCTCAACGAGGGCGAGACCGTGGAGTTCGACCTGCTGAAGGGCCCCAAGGGTTTCCAAGCAGCGAACGTGGTCCGCGTGTAGGTAGTTAGCTCATCGCGGAGCGCGGGGGTCCCCCCGCCCGATCCGCTTCCGATCCTCCCCCTCCCGGCTC
Organism: uncultured Acidobacteriota bacterium; assembly: GCA_963704285.1. Lineage (GTDB taxonomy): Bacteria > Acidobacteriota > Terriglobia > Terriglobales > Acidobacteriaceae > JAHFUA01. The sequence goes on from OY969886.1 coordinate 1,698,672, forward strand.
GGCTGGGAGGGGCTTTTTGTGGGATTGGTAATTCGTAATTGGTAATTTGTAAATTTGCGAAGCGTGACGGCGCTTTTGCAGTGTTCTCCCCGCCGACTTTACAAATTACCAATTACCAATTTTCAATCTCCTTTAGCGCCCATTCCGCATGTTCCGCCACAACGCGATCGGGATCGTGGGCCAATTGCTCAAGCAGCGGCACGAAGCCGCGCTGGCCGCTGTTGCCCATCGCCACCGCTGCGTTCCGCCGCAGACCGGAACGCTTGGCGCGCCTGACCGGGGAGCCGCGGAAGGCGGTGCGAAAGTCTTCGTCGGAGAGGTTCGCCAGCCACGCCAGTGCGGGATGGAAGCGCTGCGAGTGCGGCTGGAATTCGGGTGCGGAGGAGGCGGGAGCCTTGCGGTTCCAGGGGCAAACGTCCTGGCAGATATCGCAGCCGAAGACGTGGTTTCCCATGTCTGGGCGAAGCGCTTCAGGGATGGGGCCGCGCTTCTCGATGGTGAGGTACGAGATGCAGCGCGTGGCGTCCAGTTCGTGGGGAGCAACGAACGCCTGCGTGGGACAGGAATCCAGACAGCGGGTACAGGAGCCGCAGCGGTCCGGGGCCGGCAGGTCCGGAGCCAGTTCCAACGAGGTCAGGATCGCACCCAGAAACAGCCATGAGCCCAGACGCTGGTTGATCAGGCAGGTGTTCTTCCCGATCCAGCCGATCCCGGCATAGGCGGCAAACACGCGCTCGACCACCGGCCCGGTATCGACGTAGCAGCGGGTCTCGAGCGCCGGATCCGCGACTGCCTCCCGCAGACGAGCTTCCACGCGACGCAGGCGTTCCATGACCACTTCGTGGTAGTCGGCCGGCCCCCAGGCATAGCGGGAGACCCATCCTCGCCGCGGATCGTGGCACTCGGTCGAGCGAGGATGCGTCGTGTTGTAGTTCAGCCCGCACACGATCACCGAGCGCGCCCAGGGAGCGACGTGCTCGAGCGCTGCGCGCTTGAGAACGTCCCTGGTGGTCGCGCGCTTCGAGGTAGGCCATCTCGCCCGCCCTTCCGGCGGCGATCCAGTCGGAGAAGAACCGCAGCTCGCGCGAATCGCCGAGCCGTGCCGGGGCGATCCCGGCCAGATCGAAACCGGCTTCGGCCGCGGCTTCCTTGACCAGCGCTTCGAGTTGGGCGATAGAGTTCGACATCCCAAATGTCATCATTCGCTGCCGCTGCGGGTGGAGCGGCGGCGGCGGGATCGCAACTCGATCAGGCGCACCAGGCGTTGCGCAGCCAGCATGAGGAGCCTCCGTCACCAGCGCATGGCATGAGGCTATGCCGGGGTCGGGCGGAAGGTCAACCGTGCGAGTCGGGGGTCGACGGCGGGATGAGCGGGCGGCAAAAGCGGCGGGCGCGCTAAATGCCCAGCTTCTTGACTTCCTCGTTGTAGTACTTGCGGTAGAGGATGTCCCATTCCTGGGTGCCTTCCAGAATGGTGCGCTTCTGGCTCTCGATCTTCTGGCGGGCGGCGGCGTCGATCCTGGCCTCTGCCTTGAGCACCTCTTCCAGGATGCGGCGGACCTCCAGGCGGATGGTGTTGCGGTCCTCGATGAACTCCACCGGCTCCAGCGCGGCCAGTGCGTCGGTGACGGAGTGGGCCAGCTTGTTGAGCTTGTCGCGGCTGAGCCGCAGCCCCGAGGGGCGCTCGATCTCCGGCAGTCTCACCATGTGCGGGGTTGGATGATAGCACGCCCACCGGGCGTTTTCCTGCCGCCGGGTGCTGCCGGGTCCCCAGCACGCGTGGGGTTCGCGCGATGGGGCGCTCATCCCGGAATGGTGCTCACCCAAAGGTGCCAATCCGAAGATGGTACTCCCGCGGGGCTCCCCTCGCCCACTTGGCCCTTTCACTCGGATGCCAATCCGGATAAGAATAGACAGCTGCACACTCATGAGACACGGGTCCACTCCTGAAGTGGGAGTGTTGGGCCGGCGTTATAGTCCGCCCGAGCTTCCCAGACCGTACGCCACCGAATTGGATCCCATCCAACGGTTGCTCGCCTTCGCCTATCTGCAGGCGCAGAAGACCCACCGGGAAGCGGCGGAAGAGCTGCGGAAGGACGGCGATACCTTGTCGGCGGTGCTGGCTGCCCAGAGCCGGATCGCGGCCGCACACCTCAACCTGGAGCAATCGCTGGAGTTTATTGCCGACGGGGCGCGCCGCCTCACCGCAGCCGGCGGGGCCGCCATCGCCCTGCCTCGAGAGCCAGAACGTAGTCTGCCGCGGGCGCTCCGGGCTGATTGCGCCGGATTTGGGCGCGTATGTGAATCCGCAATCCGGGGTTTGCGGCGAGTGCCTGAGCAGCGGCGAGGTCCAGCTCTGCGACGATACCGAACACGACCGGCGCGTGGACCTTTGGGTGTGCCGCAACCTGGGCATACGCTCCATCCTGGTCGTGCCCTTGCGCCGCCAGCAGGACGTGCTCGGCATCATCGTGGTCTTTTCCGGATGGGCGGGAGTGTTCGGCGAGCGCGACATCCGCGCCCTCAAGCTGCTGGCCGGATTGGTCATCGAGGCGCTGTGGTCGCACGAAGTCCACCAGCGGCCGGCACTCGCTGCCGAGCCTGCCGAGAGGTTGGAAGTCCCTGCGCCGGCCGTCGAGGCCGCCCTTTCCGCTGACCTGGGCGAAATTTCGGAAGCGGTTGCCGTACCGGTTCTGCCCGAACCGGCCGTTCCGCTGCCGGAGATCGCAGAAATCTCCGCTTTGCTCGCGACGCCGGCGGCGACCGTAGCTGATTTGCAGGCGCCGGCTTTCGCGGTGATCGGAGGCGCCGAACCCCGTCGGCTGGGGCGGGCGCTGGCCATCATCGCCGCCGCCATCGCAGTGCTGGCCGGTGCCACCGGGGCGGTGCTGTGGCGCGGTGCGCCTCTGCGGGAACTTCTCCATCTCAGACCAGCGGCGGTTGCGCCCCGCACCACGACGCCCGCTCCCAGGGTGGCTCCAGCGCCGGAGACGCCTGGCCCGGCGCCCGGTGCGGAGCCGGCCGCCAGCGTCGCCCCCGGAGTGGCATCGGGCCCCGTGCCCGCCGCCGGACCCTCGCAACTGCTGGCCATCCGCTCCTGGTCGAAGCCGGAGGGCACCACCATCGCCCTTTTCCTGGAAGCTCCAGCGGGGTGGGAGGCGGGAGTGCTGAAGGATCCCGAGCGTATCTACTTTGACCTGGAAAACACGCAACTGGCGGGGGACATGCTGGGGAAATCGCGCGAAGGCCTCGCCATCCAGGTGAACGATGGGCTGGTGAACCGTGTCCGCGTCGGCATGCGCGAGGCCGCCGCGGTGCGCATCGTAATCGACCTGGCCGCGCCTGCCGAATACTCCGCCGTGCTTTCCCCCACCCAGCCCTACCGGCTGATGATCGTGATCCGCGGCACGCAGGCGCCGAACCGCGCGCCCGCGAGTCCGGAACCGGCGCCGCCGAAGAAAGTTCCGAGCGCGGAGACACGCCCGCCCGCCCCGCACGCCGCCCTCACCCGCCACCCCAAGATCGTCATCGATCCCGGCCACGGCGGCACCGAGGACGGCGCCATCGGTCATAGCGGCCTGAAAGAAAAAGACCTGACGCTGGAGATCGCGAAGCGGCTGGGCGGCCTGCTGGCCAGCCGCCTGGGGGCAGAAGTGGTCTACACGCGCACCAGCGACCTCACGGTTCCGCTCGAGGCCCGGGCGGCGATTGCCAACCAGGCCGGCGCTGACCTGTTCATCTCCATCCATGCCAACTCGAGCGACGACCCCGGCGCGCGCGGGGTAGAGACATACTATGTGGCCAGTAGTCCTTCCCCGGTCGCGGTCTCCCTTCCGGGGCGTGAGAGCCCTGCGAAAACGGGCGCGCTGAAGCCAGTGGCGGAGGACCAGAAGCTCAGCGAATCCCACAAGCTCGCCGTGGACGTGCAGCAGGCGCTCTACCGCGCTTTCGGCGGCGAGAAGGGCGTGCTGAACCGCGGCGTGAAACAGGCGCCATTCGTGGTGCTGCTCGACGCCGGGATGCCTTCCATCCTGGCCGAGGTGGCATTCGTCACCAGTCCCGCCGACGAGCACAAGCTGAGTACGGCGGAAGGGCAGGAGGCAGTCGCGGACGCACTCTGCCGCGGCATCGCCCGCTACATCTCAACCGCCAAGCGCGGCAAGGTGGTCGCCAGCCTGGGCGCGCAGCAGGGAAATTGAGTCATTGAGGATTGATCCATTGGGTCATTGATCCATTGATTCATTGAACACGGCGGCTGAATGGATCAATGACCCAATGAATCAATGACTCAATGACTCAATTCACAGCACGGCCTTGTACTTGCGCACCAGTTGGTTCTTTACCTTCTTGAACATCTCCTGGTAGCTGGCGCCGGTCTTACGCATTTCGTCGGAATATTGCTCGAGGATGGCGCGCACTTCGTCGTTGATGCGGTCCTCCAGGCTCATCTCTTCGAGCAGCGCCGAGTGGACCCGCTGCAGCGTCGCCGGCTCGTCCGTGGTCTCGATGAACTCGCCTTTGAGCAGTTGCTTGGTGACCTCACGAGCCATGTGGGCTACGTATTCTTTGGAGAGGATCATCGTGCGCGTCCCGCAGGAATCGTTGGGGCCAAAAGAATATCACACCGGTTTAGGGCATGGCGGTGGCGGAGAATTGAGTCATTGAGCCACTGATTCATTGAGCCATTGAAAAGCTCTGCCCCGCCTTCCTCAATGACTCAATGACTCAATGAATCAATGGCTCAATCAGTTTGACCCTTGCTGCGTCGCGTGATAGCTTTAGCCGCTTGCCGCTCGCACGCCTGCGGTATCTCTCGCTGTCGAGGCAATCATGGAAGCGCTGGGAATGATCGAAACCAAGGGCCTGGTGGGCTCCATCGAGGCGGCCGATGCCGCCGTCAAGGCCGCCAACGTCACGCTGGTCCACAAGGAATACATCGGAGCGGGCTACGTCACGGTGATGGTGCGGGGCGACGTGGCCTCGGTCAAAGCTGCGACTGACGCCGGCGCCGCCGCTGCCCGCCGCGTCGGCGAGCTGGTGGCCGTGCACGTCATCCCGCGCCCGCACGGCGATCTCGACTCCGCCATGCCCATGCTCACCGGCAAAGCCGGACCGGCGAAGAAGGGCGCGCTGGGATAAGAAAGTTAAGTTGTCATCCTGAGCGACCGAGGGGTTCCCGCGCGTTTTTGGGGTCCCCGGCACGCCCGGTGTTGGCGTGCTGGGGCAGAGCGCGGGAAACGGTCGCGAAGGACCTCGGTTTTCTTCCGCTTAGAGCATCTTGGCTGCCGTCCCCCAATCCGCCGTTGACAAGGACTCGCGCTCCGTCGCGGAAGCCCGGGAGCTGATCGAGCGCGCCTACAACGCCTTCCTGCAATACCAGCATTTCACCCAGGAGCAGGTGGATCGCGTCATCGACGCCATGGCGGCCGCGGCCACGGCGGCGGCGGAAAAAATCGCGCGCCTGGCGGTCGAGGAGACCGGCTACGGCGTGGTCGCCGACAAGGTGCAGAAGAACCTGTTCTCCTCCGAGCGGGTGTACCAGGCCCTCCGCGGGATGAAGACCGTGGGCATCGTGCGCGAGGACCGCGAGCAGGGCGTCATCGAAGTGGCAGCGCCGGTGGGCGTGGTGGCGGCCGTGCTGCCCTCGACCAATCCCACCTCCACCGCCATCTACAAGATCCTGATCGCGCTCAAGGGCCGCAACGCCATCGTGCTCAGCCCGCATCCCACGGCGTTCCGCTGCACCTGTGAGATTACCAGCATCATGCGCGATGCGGCCATCAAGGCGGGAGCGCCGTCGGACGTGATCTGCTGCTTCTCGACGCCCACGCTGGCCGGCACGCAGGAACTGATGAAGCACCGGCGCACCAGCGTGATCCTGGCCACTGGCGGGATGGGGATCGTGCGCGCCGCCTACAGTTCGGGCAAGCCGGCGTTCGGCGTCGGTCCGGGGAACGTGCCGGTGTTCATCGACCGCAGCGCCGATGTGAAGAAAGCCGTGGCCGACGTGGTCTTCGGCAAGACTTTTGACAATGGCACCATCTGCTCGTCGGAACAGGCGATTGTTGCCGAAGAATCCATCCGCGACGAGGTGCACGAGGAACTGAAGCGCAACGGCGCCCACTTCCTGAGCGAAGACGAGATCCAGCGTCTCGGCCGCGACATGGTCAACCTGGAGCAGCACACCATCAATCCCAAGTTCGTGGGCAAGTCGGCGCAGCGCGTGGCCGAGCTGGCGGGATTCAAAGTGCCCGAGGGGACGCGCGTGCTGGTGGCGCTGCTGAAGGGGGTGGGGCGCGAGCATCCGCTTTCGGCGGAGAAGCTCTCGCCGGTGCTGGCGCTCTACTTCACGCGCGACCGCAGCGCCGGATTCGACACCTGCCTGGCGCTGCTGCGCTTCGGCGGCCTGGGGCACACGTGCGTGATCCACGGCCGCGACGATGCCGTGATCCGCGAGTACGGCCTCAAGATGCCGGCCGGACGCATCGTGGTGAACAGCCCGGCGCCGCACGGGTCGATCGGCGCCTCAACCAATCTTTTTCCGGCGATGACGCTGGGCTGCGGCGCCGTCGGCGGCAACATCACCTCCGACAATATCTCGCCCCTGCACCTCATCAACCTGCGCCGGCTGGCGTACGAGGCGCGCCCGGTCACGCAGAAAGAAGTCGCCTTGGTAACTGGAGTCGCGGTGCCGGCTCCGACTGCTCCTGCGCCGTGTGCCTGTCAGGCCGGACAGAAAGAAGAGGGTGTTCCGGTCGCTGCCAGCGGCGCACCCGATCGCGTGGCCGTGGCGCACGCCATCGAACGCTTCCTGGCGAAGAAAACGGGTAGGCCCGCGCCTGCCGCTGCTGCTCCGACCCCAAAACCCGCGCCAGCGCCGGCCGCGGCGCCTCCGGTCTCCCGTCCCAAGCCGCGTCCCGTGGACTTTGTGAGCGAGGAGGAGATCCGCGCAGCGCTCAAGCGCAAAGAGAAGATCCTGATCGGCAGCAAGACCATCATCACACCCGCCGCGCGCGATCTCGCCGCACAGCACGATGTCTTCACGATTGCCGAGTGATTCCGTAAGCGTTGTGTCGCCCCACCGGGCTCGCGTAATCTTTTGAATTGCCTACCCAGACCTTCCGGTCTGGGCTATTAGATTTCGGCGCTCCGCGCCTGGATTTTGTGACCCGAGTGGAGAGTCGCGTGGTTGTGGAGAGGCGTGGCGGCAAGGCCCGAAGGGCCGAAATGTAGTAGCCCAGGCCGTGAGGCCTGGGAACGTGATTGTAGGACGAGCAAGCCCCGGAGGGGCGACACTCGCCAATGGAGCGAATGCCTGCCCACAGGCCTGAAGGGCCGAAATGTAATAGCCCACGCCGTCAGGCCTGGGAACGCGATTGTAGAATGAGCCAGCCCCGGAGGGGCGACACCCAATGGCGCATTCTTACATCTGCGTTTACGTCCACGTCGTGTTCAGTACAAAAGACCGGCGACCGCTCATTCCCGAGGAAAAAACTCGATCGGTATGGAAATACCTCGCGGGCATTGCCAAGAACTCCGGGATGAGGGCGCTCGCCATCGGCGGCATGCCGGACCATGTACACATTCTGCTTTCCTTGGCCTCGGAAATTTCGATATCGAAGGCGGTCAATGTCTTGAAATCGAATTCATCAAAATGGATGAGAGCCCAATCGCGCCAATTTGCTTGGCAGGAGGGGTACGCGGCCTTCAGCGTGAGCACGTCGGGATTGAGTAAGGTCATCGATTACATCAAACGGCAAGCAGAGCACCACAAGAAACGCGACTTCGCCCAGGAATATCTGGCTTTGCTAAAGAAGCACGGCGTGCAATACGATCCGGCTTGGGTTTTGGGATAGTGTCGCCCCTCCGGGGCTCACGCGATCCTATGCTCGGATACCCAGGCCTCCCGGCCTGGGCTATTGCATTTCGGCGCTCCGCGCCTCTGGTCCGGTGGACTTGCGAGCGAGGAGAGATCCGCCCACCTCCCCGTCTGGACACAGAGCTCTTCCGGGAGTAGCGTAGAATACTGTCGTCGAACGCTGCGACGCCATGCCGGACGATCTCACCAATCTGAAAGACGACATGATCGCCTTCACCGAAGGCCACGGCATGCTGCGCTTCCACGCCTACGTGGGCGAGGAAGTGCCTAGCGTGATGTGGGACTCCAGCGATAATCCTGAGAGCTGGAAGGATTTTGTCGAGCTGGCCAAGCACGCCGGCGCCACCTTCCTGACCATGAGCGACGTGGTGCTGGAGAAGGAAGACCTCGATTTCCTGGTGGACCGGCTGAAGAACGGCGCCTATCCCGACGAAGAGGACATCGAGGAAGCGCGCTGGCTGCGCACCTACATCGGCAAGACCGGTTTTGTGCAGCTCGGCTGGCCGCACCAGGGCACGGTGTTCCTCTTCGAGTCCTCCACCGAGTGGTACGACCGCTACCAGCGCCTGGTGGACATGGCCGAGGAGTATGGCGGCATCGTCTTCGACGAGCCCGACGCGGACGACGAGCACTGACCCGTGCGCTGGACCCTGAAAGCGGCGGACGAATCCCTCCTCAGCCGCCTGGTTTCCGAAGCTAACCTCGATCCGCTGGTGGCGCGCCTGCTGGCGGTGCGCGGCGTACACAGTCCGGAAGAAGCCGCGCGCTTTCTCCATCCCTCGCTCGAGCACCTGAACTCTCCCTATCTGATGCTGGGCATGAAAACGGCGGTGGAGCGGCTGCGGGCGGCCATCGAGCGCAAAGAGAAGGTGCTCATCTACGGCGACTACGACGTGGACGGCACCACCGCCGTCGTCATCCTGAAGGCGGCCATCGAGCTCTGCGGCGGCGTGGCCGATTTCCACGTGCCCCACCGCATCCGCGAAGGCTACGGCATGAAGGACGAGGTGATCGAGCGCGCGGCGGCCGAGGGTGTGCGGCTGATCATCAGCGTGGATACCGGCATCCGCGCCTTTGCCGCGGCGGAAACGGCGCGCCGCGTGGGCGTGGACCTGATCGTCACCGACCATCACCTGCCGGAGGTGGACCAGGGCGTGCCGGGAGCGCTGGCCGTGCTCAATCCCAACCAGCCGGGATGTAGCTATCCCTGCAAGGAGCTGTGCGGGGCCGGGGTGGCGTTCAAGATCGTGCAGGCACTGCTGGACGAGAGCGGCCGCGCGCGCCTGTTGCCGTCGTTCCTGAAGATGGTCGCCATCGCCACCGTGGCCGACGCCGTGGACCTGGTCGGCGAGAACCGCGTGATCGCGCGCCTCGGCCTCGATGGCCTGCGCCATGCCGTCAACCCGGGGCTGAAAGCGCTGATCGCGGTGTCGGCGCTCGATTCCGGGCAAGCGATCAACTCCGGCGACGTGGCCTTTCGCCTCGCGCCGCGCATCAATGCCGCCGGACGCATGGATGTAGCGCGGGACGTGGTCGAGCTGTTCTCCACGCGCGACAATGCGCGCGCCCGCGAATTGGCCGAGCATCTCGACCGGCTCAACGCCGAGCGCCAGGCGGAAGAGCAGCGCATCATGGCGGAGATCTACGAGCGCCTCGATAGCGACGCCGCGCTGCGCGAGCGTTACTGTATGGTCATCGACGGCGAGGGCTGGCATCGCGGCGTGGTCGGCATCTGTGCGACGCGGGTGATGGAGCGGACCGGGCGCCCGGCGCTGGTGGTCGCGCGCGATGGCGAGGAGGCGCACGGATCAGGGCGGTCCATCGACGCCTTTCACCTGCTGGATGCGCTCGAATCCTGCGCCGGATTGTTCACGCGTTTCGGCGGACACGCGCACGCCGCAGGATTCGCGTTGCCGTCGGAGCGTCTGCCCGAGTTGTGCGAGGCGCTCGACCGCTACGCGCGCTCCCGGCTTACGCCCGCCGACTTCGAGCAGATACTGGCCGTGGATGCGGAACTCGGGCTCGAGCAGGTCACGCCGCAGTTTCACGCGATGATTGAGCAACTGCGTCCGTTCGGGATGGGCAATCCCGAGCCGGTGTTCGCCGCCCGCGGCGTGCGCCTCGGGCTGCCGCCGAAAGTGCTCAAGGAAAAACATCTGCGGCTGCGCGTGGTGCAAGAGGCGTCAGGAAACAACGGCCGCCACGCCTTCGATGCCATGGGCTGGCGGATGGTGGAGCGCACCGAGAAGGAACCGCTGGTCGCCGGCGACGTGCTGGACATCGCCTTCACGGTGGAGAAGAACTCGAATCCTGAGTTCGCCGGGATACGGCTGTCGCTGCGAGACTACGCAATGGCGGCGAAGGCAGCCGTGCCCAGCGCGTGAAGACGTTGCAGGGGCGAAGATGCCCCGCGACAGCCGCCGAGACGTTGGCGCTACAGGCTAAGAGCCAACAGCTAAGAGCCAATAGCCCGCCTTCCCTCGCGTAAGATAGAACTCACACATGCCCCTGGACCCCAAGCGCCTGCGCCGATGGTTTGCGGCGGCGGCCATCTTCGTAATCGCGATCTCGCTCGCCTATTACCTTTACGGACGCATTCACGCGTGGCGCGTGGTAGAGCGCGCGCCCGGCAAGATGGGTATCGAGGTCCAGCAGAGCACGCAGGGTTTCACCCTGTCGAAGTCCGAAGCCGGGCGGACGATCTTCACTGTCCACGCCTCGAACGCCGTGCAGTACAAGGAGGGCGGCAGGGCCGAGCTGCACGATGTGAGCATCCTGGTGTACGGTCGCCGCTCCGACCGCTTCGACCAGATCTACGGCGACGCTTTCGAATACGACCCCAATTCCGGAGACATCATCGCTCGCGGCGATGTGGCCATCGACCTCGAGGGTGATGCGCAAGGCCCGGTATGTCCCGACCAGGCGACGCCGGTGGAGCTGAAGAATCCCATTCATCTAAAGACCAGCGGCCTGACCTTCAATCAGAAGACGGGCGCGGCGGCCACGCGCGAGAAAATTGAATTCCGCATCCCGCAGGCCACCGGCAGCGCCGTGGGCGCGAGCTACGATGCGAAATCGAACACGCTCACGCTGGGCTCCCAGGTGCAGGTCGAGACGCTGGAGGGGGCGACGATCCTGGCGCGGCACGCCATCGTCACCCAGAACCCGCGGCGGGCGGTGCTGGAGGCCGCGCGCATCGAGCGCCCGACGTTCTGACATTGACGCCGGCCAGCTTACGCTCTACCTGCGCGACGACAACAGCATCTCCCGCATGGCCGCCGCTGGCGACCTGCGCGGCGTCACACGGGGCGCCAACCCGGCCCGCGTCGAGGCCGCCCAGGGCGACTTCGCGCTGGGGCCCAAGAACCAGCTCCAGTCGGGGGTGCTCTTCGGGGGAGTAAGGTTCCAGCAAGAGGGACCTTCACCCGCCGCGGCGGGTACCGCCGGACGCGCCACGCTGGCCTTCGGGCCAAAGAATGTCCTCACCCAGGTCAAAGCGACGGATGGTGTGCGGTTCATCCAGGACCAGCGCGCGAGCGCCAACCAGGCCGCGCAATCCGTCGAGCTGGCCTCGGATGCGCTCGATCTGTTCCTCGCCGCAGGACGGCTGGAGCGCGGCGTGACCGGCGGCGCGGCCGGGATCACGATACGCCCGCAAACACCGACCGCCACGCAGGGCGATACCGTCATCACCGCCGGGCGCTTCGACATGAGCTTCGGCGCGGACAGCCGTCTGCGCGCGTTGCACGGTGAGCCGGATGCCAGGATTGTCGGCTCGACACCGGGACAACCCGACAAGGTAAGCACCAGCCAGACCCTGGACGTAGCTTTCAACCCCGGCGACGGGGGGATAGCGAGCGTGGTGCAGCGGGGCAATGTGCGGTACAACGACGCGCAGCGCAGCGCCACTGCCAACGCGGCGCACTACACGCCTGGCGAGGAGAACCTGGTGCTGACCGGCTCGCCCCGTTGGACGGAAGCCGGCGGCGCGACCACCGCCCGCGTGCTCAAGCTCAACCGGCGCACCGGCGACGCCTTCGCCGAAGGTGAGGTCAAGACTACCTATCGGGAGATGCGGCCGCCGCCGGGCGGGGCGCTGCTGGGTGGGTCCGAACCCATCCACGTGACCGCCGACAGCATGACCGCCCGCCGCCAGACCAGCACCGCGACCTACTCCGGCTCGGCGCGTCTATGGCAAGGGGCCAACATCGTGGAGGCCCCGCTGATCGAATTCGACCGTGCCAACCGCGTCCTGAAGGCCAAAGGAGACAGGCAGCCGGTCTCTACGGTCTTTGTCCAGAACGACGGCAAGTCCAAGGGGACGCCGGTCACGGTAACCTCCTCTTCGCTGACCTACTCCGACCCACAGCACCGGGCGGTTTTCCAGGGGGCGGTATTGCTTAAATCAACAGAGGGGACGATGAGCGCCGACGATGCTGACGTTCTCCTCAAGCCCAGGGGCCAGGACAGCGGGACGCAGGGCACGTCCGATGCCAGTCAGATTGAGGAAATCGTGGCCCGAGGCCACGTGGTCGTCGAGCAGCCTTCCAGAAAAGCAGTAGGAAATACAATGACTTACACGGCAGCGGATGGAAAATATGTTCTGAGCGGTGGCCGCCCTAGCATTTTTGATGCCGAACGGGGCGTTATCACCGGCGATTCGTTGACTTTCTACAGTCGCAGTGATACGGTGCTGGCAGGTAGTGAGAGTGCGACTCGCACCGTCACCCAGACCCACACGGGCAAGTGAATGCAGACTCTGGCGACTGACGAGATCAGCAAATCGTACCGCGGTCGCAGGGTGGTCAATGGCGTCACTCTCCGCATCAGCCAAGGGGAAGTAGTAGGTCTGTTGGGCCCGAACGGGGCCGGCAAAACCACCAGCTTCTATATGATCGTGGGGCTGGCGCCGCCGGACACCGGGCGGGTGCTGCTGGATGACGACGACATCACCGACGTGCCCATGTACCTGCGGGCGCGCAACTATGGCATCGGCTACCTGTCCCAGGAGCCCTCGGTTTTTCGCAAGCTGACGGTCGAGGAAAACATCCTGGCGGTGCTGGAAGCGCAACCCATCTCCTGGCACGAGCGCCGGGAGCGGCTGGAAAAACTGATCGATCAGCTCGGCCTGGGGGTGATCCGCAAGAACCGGGGCTACGCGCTCTCCGGCGGCGAGAGGCGCCGGGTCGAGATTGCCCGCTGCCTGTGCATCTCGCCGGCGTTCATGCTGCTGGACGAGCCCTTTTCCGGGATCGACCCCATCGCCGTGCTGGACTTGCAGAAGATCATCTTCGACCTGAAGGCGAGCGGGATCGGGGTGCTGGTGACCGACCACAACGTGCGCGAGACCCTCTCGGTCACCGACCGTGCCTACATCATCAACGAGGGCCGCATCTTCCGGACAGGTACTCCGGAGCAGTTAGGCAACGACCCCGAGGTCAAGAGAGTCTATTTAGGCGAAAGTTTCTCGCTGGTTTAGGCAAGATGGCAGAGGTAATCGCCCGGCATCCCGGGGGTGGGTACTGTAGTCATCTAGGCCGCAACGCCCGGGTAGGTTACAACAGGAACCAGGAAGCTGTACACACGCGATGGTCTTACTCCAGCCCAGACTGAACCTGAAGGTCACCCAGAAGCAGATCCTTACCCCTGGCCTGGTGCAGATGGTCAGCGTCCTGGCTCTGAACAAGTTGGAGCTCCGGGACATGATCACCGCCGAGATGGTGGAGAACCCGGTGTTGGAGGAGCTGGAATCCTCGGTTCCCCTGCTCGACGAAGTGGCAGCCCGGGAAGAAGACCGGGAACGCGATCCTTCCCAGGCGGCCGACGAGCCGGTGCTGGAGGGGGAGAAGAAAGACCCGTTTGAGGAGATCGACTTTGGGTCTTTCTTCCAGGATTATCTGGACCCGGGTTATCGCAGCCCGGCTTCCGAGATCATCGAGAAGCCTTCTTTCGAGAATTTCCTTTCGCGCCCCAGCACCCTCACCGACCACCTGATGTGGCAGCTCGGGGCGATGAGTGTGTCGCCCATGGTGCATGAGGCTGGCGAACTGGTGATCGGCAACCTGAATGAAGATGGATATCTGATCGCCAGCGATGAAGAGCTGCTGGGCCTGCCTACGCAGCCGGGAGAAAAGGGGGAGGCGGCGGAGTCCGTGATCTCCGAAATTGCAGCGGAAGCGGAACCGGATGCACTGGACGCCGCGAGCGTGCTGGCGGCCGCCAGCCCGGCGGAGGATGCCTCCGCGATCTTCGAGACTGAGATCGAGACCACCAGCGTCGCGGTGGAAGAAGCGGTCGTTGAACCTGTTGAGCTCGAGGCAGCGGCAAGCGCACCCGAGCCTGAGGCAAAGGTGGAGCGCAAGGTATTGGAGTTCCCGCATCCCGGCTTCAGCCGCGAGGACTTGCACGAAGCCATCGAGTTGGTGCGCCAGATGGATCCGGTGGGGGTGGCGGCACGCAACCTGCGCGAGTGCCTGCTCGCCCAGCTCAAGTACCAGCAGCAGTTCCGCAAGTCCCACGGGCTGAACGGCGACACCGAGCAGGTGCTCAAGGACGCCCTCGTGGTCGTGGGCGAGCACCTGCGTCCGCTGCAGAACAAGCAGTACCGCGAAATCTCGAAAGCCATCGCGCGGCCGCTCGAGGCGGTAATGGCCGCCCTGGACTACATCAAGACACTGGACCCGCGGCCCGGCCTGCGCTACAACCGCAGCGACGTACGCTTGATCGAGCCGGACGTGGCCTTCGTCAAGCAGGGCGACGAGTGGGTGGTGGTGATGAACGATGACGATGTCCCGCAGCTTCGTCTGAATCCCGCCTACCGGCGCTTGCTCAGCCGCGACGCCGCCGAAAAGGACGTGCGCACCTACGTCAAGGAGCGCTACAAGTCAGCCATCCAGCTCATCAAGAACATCGAGCAGCGCAAGCAGACCATCGTGAAGGTGTGCTATGCCATCATCGGTCGGCAGCGCGACTTCCTGGATTTCGGCATCGATCAGCTCAAGCCCATGATGATCAAGGAAGTGGCGGAGGAGATCGGCGTCCATCCCTCCACCGTCAGCCGCGCCGTCGCCAACAAGTACGCGCACACCCCCCAGGGAGTGTTCGAGCTGCGGTACTTCTTCAGTGAGAGCGTGAATGGACCCGAGGGCTCCAACACCTCGCTCCTCATCCTCAAACGCCGGGTCAAGAAACTGATCGAGGAAGAGGATCCTGCCAGGCCGCTCACCGACGAGCAGATCACCCGCATCCTCCAGTCGCAGGGCATCCAGGTCACTCGTCGCACGGTCGCAAAGTATCGGGAGGACATGCGCATCCCGAGTACTCACCAGCGCAGAGTGAAAAACTAGGCCATTGTCGGCCCTGGAGGTGGCGGGGGCAGCCCGCAGCTTCCGGGGCGAGTCACGTGGCGGGTTCGCTGTTAGCAACCAGCACGACCAAGGTGGCTCCGTGGTGAACCAGCCCTGAGTCCCCCTCCGGGCACGGGCACGGGGCAAAGGAGGGTCAAGTGAGCGTGGAATACACCGGCAGGCAGTACGAAGTCACTCCCGCCGTCCGCAAGCAGATCGATCAAGGCCTCGCCAAGCTGCATAGAATCCTGGGTACCACGTTTAAGACCAACGTCATCCTCGCGGCAGAGAAACATCGCCACATCGCCGAGATCACCATCACCATTCGCACCCATCCCATCGTCGGCATCGCCGAAGCCGGGGACATGAATTCCGCCGTGGGCGAAGCCCTGGAGCGCATCGAGCGCCAGGCGCTCAAGTACAAAGGGCGCTGGAGGGACAAGAAGCGCCAGCCCAAGAAAAAGTGGAATGGGGAGGCCACGGCCGCCGAGCAGCAGGCCGCCGTGGGAAATAATCTTTCGACCGCCGTGCCGGTGGTGGTGCACACCTATCCCGCCGTGGTGCGAACCGCAGAAGCTCATGTGACACGCGACGACAGCTCCGTGGCCCTGCGCCCGCTCACCCTGGAAGAGGCCATCAAAGAAGCCGAGTTCCGCGACCGCGATGTGTTCGTATTCCGCGACAATCAGGGCCGGGTGAAAGTGCTTCACCGCACCAAAGACGGCAGGATGGAACTGATCGAAGCGCCGTAGAAGCAGTTGCCAGTTGTCAGTCGCCAGTGTTGAACGGGGCACAGATTGTGCCCCGTTTGGTTTTTGCTGCGCCGCCGAAAAATACCGATAATTTGGGTGCCCCATCCTTTGCCGCGCTGGGTTTTGCGCGGCAAAGGGTGGGAGAAGAGAATCGCGCCGCACCTACCGACGGGATCGGCACCCAAAGTTTTGTACCCACATTTCTGCAAAATGTCGCCCTACAATGGCACGGGCGGCACGCATGAGGGGACTCCGTCAACTCGTCTTGGTTGTGCTGTTGCTGTCGTCAGCGGTGGCGGGACCGACTGCGCCCGCAACCCCGCAGGATGGACAAAAGGCCGCCCAGCCGCCACTCTCCGCCGAAGACAGGAAAAAGCTGGATAGCGCGCTGCTCGACGCCGTGGAATACGACAACCGCCGCGAGGCGCAGCAACTGCTGGCGCAGGGCGCCGATCCCAACGCCCGCGATCAGCGCGGGGTGACGGCGTTGATGAAGTCGGCGGAGGGCATGGATGCGGCGCTGGCGCGCATGCTCCTCTCCGCCGGCGCCGACGTCAACGCCCGCGATGCCGGGGGCTGGACGGCGCTGCTGACCGCCGCCGATGATGGCAGTCCGGAGATCCTGCGCCTGCTGCTGGCCCGGCGCGCCGACGTCAGCATCACCGACAACAATGGCTGGAACGCGGTGATCCTTGCCGCCGATGCCCACCGCACCGACCTGGTTCGCATCCTGCTGGGCACGGCAGCGGACTATCTCGCGCAGGACAAGATCGGCACCTCAGCACTGATGATCGCCGCCGCGGGTGACGACCCCAGCACGGTGACGGCCTTGCTGGGTGCCGCCGAAAAGGCCGACAAGCTCACCGCCGGCAAGCGGCGGCCTGGCGCTCCCTCCCAACTGCGGCTCATGGTGGATGCGCGCGACCTGCGCGGCTGGACCGCCCTGCATCACGCCGCCGCCCGCGGCGCCGAGCGCACCCTCCGCCAGTTGCTCGGGCACGGCGCGGATCCCAATGCGGGCAACAACAACGGAACAACGCCGCTGCTGCTGGCCGCCGAGAGCGGCGATCCGGGGACGGTCGAGGCGCTGCTGGCCAACCACGCCGATCCCAACGCGCCCAGCTCGAACGGCACCACGCCGCTGATCCAGGCGGCGGACGCGGGCAACACCGGCGCCGTCCAGTTGCTGCTCGAGCACGGCGCCAATCCCAACGCCCGCGCCCGCGACGGCCGCACCGCCCTGATGGAAGCGGCCGCCGGCGGACATACGGCCATCGTGCAGATGCTGCTCGAAAAGGGCGCCGACCCCAATGCGCGCATGGCGAACGGCGCTACCGTGCTCGCCCGCGCGTCCGCTAAGCCGCAGAACGAGCAGGTCATGGAACTGCTAAAAAAGGCGGGGGCGAGGTGAATCGCCGGATCGCCGAAATCGCCGGTTGCAAACCCGATGTTTGGTTTGCTGGGGCGGAGCCGGCGACTACCCCTCAAACAAATGTCATTCTTCCGTCGAGCAAAGCGAGACGGGAGAATCTGACGGCAACGGCGGCGCAACCGTCCAGGGCAGTGCCCGCTACTCTGTTAGATCCTCCGTTCGCCTTCGGCTCGCGAAGGATGACACCTTCAACGGTGCAGCGAGTCTTTGCCAGCAACGTCGCTGTTCGACCAAACAAGGGGCAGTGCCGGGATCGCCGAAATCAGCGAGTGCGCCGCCGAACCTGAAACGTGAAACGCATCAGCATCGTCTAATCCTGTAGTTCTGCTACCATTCGAGCTCATGCCGCGCAATCCAGTGAACGCGAAGCGGCGCGCCGCTTCCAAGCCGGCTGCCCGGAGCGCCGGGCGTCCGCGGTTGCGCCGCCGCCAGCCCGAGATGGTGCTGATCACCGGCATCAGCGGCTCGGGTAAAGGTTCGGCGCTCAAGGCGTTCGAGGATCTTGGCTTCTACTGCGTGGACAACCTGCCGGTGGACCTCATCCCGCATTTCGCCGAGCTGGTGTTGCACTCCGAGATCGAACGCGCGGCGCTGGTGGTGGATGTGCGGGAAGGGCAGCGTCTGGACAAGCTGCCGGCCATCCTCGAGGCGGTCAAGAAACTTCTGCCCACCACGGTGGTGTACCTGGAAGCGAGCGAGGAATCCCTGCTACGCCGCTACAGCGAGACGCGCCGCCCGCACCCGCTGGGGACCTCGTCGCCGGTGAAGGCGTCGCTGACGGCTGAGCGCCGCCGGCTTTCCACGCTGCGCAATCTGGCGGACGTGGTGATCGACACCTCCAAGTTCAATGTGCACGAGCTCCGCGCTCACCTCACCCAGCGCTTCCAACGGCAACCCACAGACAAGAACATCTTGGTTTCCTGCGTGAGCTTCGGCTACCGGCAGGGCGTGCCGGAGGAAGCCGACCTGCTGTTCGACGTGCGCTTTCTGCCCAATCCGCATTTTGTGCCCGAGTTCCGCCCCTATACCGGACGGCACCCGCGGGTGGCCAAGTACATCCGCTCCTTCCCGCAGACTCGGGAATTCATCTCGCGCATCTCCGAGCTGCTCATCTACCTGCTGCCGCATTACATCAACGAGGGCAAGAGCTACCTGACCATAGGGTTTGGCTGCACGGGCGGGCAGCACCGCTCGGTGTTCATCGCGGAAGAGGTTTACAAGCGGCTGGCCAAGGCGGGCTACCGCGTGAAGGCGATCCACCGCGACAGCCCGCGGTAGCCGCCAAGGTTCTTTCCCGGCGGGGCCGCAGCAGGTGGGGCTTAATCCAGTAGAATAGGGGCTTGCCCCTACTCCTCACCAGCTTCGAGGCGCGATGCGGGGACTAATCCGGCTGCTCCATTACGTCCGCCGCTACATCCCGCAACTGCTGCTCTCGGTTCCCTTGGCGGCGGGTGTCGGCGCGGCTGACGCCTTCCGGCTGCTGCTGATTGGCCCCATCCTCGACCGCGTTTTGCGGCCGGATGCGGGCAGCCACGACATCGTGCTGGCGCGCCTGCCCGCCACCCACTACACCCTGTACCTGCAGCAGTTCGTTCCTGAGCACTTCAAGAATGCGTGGACGATGGTCGCATTCGCGCTGGTAATGGCCACCCTGATCAAGGGGATCTGCGATTACGCCAGCACCTACCTGGTGTACTACGCCGGGTTCGGCCTCATCACCGACCTGCGCAACGATCTGTACAACGCCATCCTGCGCCGCTCGGTGGGCTTCTTCACGCGCTATTCCACGGGTACGCTGCTTTCGACCATCGTCAATGACGTCGAGCGCGTCCAGGTCGCGATGGGCTCGGTGCTGGCCGAATCTCTGCAGCAGGTGTTCGTGCTGCTGTTCACGATGGGCGTCGTGATTTCGCTGGGCGGCAAGCTGGCATGGGTGCTGCTGCTGTTCGTCCCGTTCATCGTGGTTTCCGCGGGGCGGATCGGCAAACGCGTGCGCCACACCACCCGCCGCGGCCAGGACAAGCTGGCGGACGTGCAAAACATCCTCCATGAGACCATCACCGGCAACCGCATCGTGAAGGCGTTCGGCACCGAGCTATGGGAGAGCCTGCGCTTTCATGGCGCCTCCCGGCGGTTGTTTCACGCCAACATGCACTCGGTGCGCGCCGTCGCCCTGAGTTCGCCGCTGATGGATCTGTTCGGCGCGGCTGCCGTCGGCATGCTGCTGCTGCTGGGCCGCGACCGCATCAACCACCAGGTGTTCACGCCCGGCACCTTCCTGGCTTTCATCTTCGCCATTTACAAGCTCTACGACCCGGTGCGGAAGTTCGCCCAGTACAACAACAGCTTCCAGCAGGCGCTGGGTGCTTCCGCGACCCTG
The DNA here is from genome assembly GCA_963704285.1 of uncultured Acidobacteriota bacterium. GTDB lineage: Bacteria > Acidobacteriota > Terriglobia > Terriglobales > Acidobacteriaceae > JAHFUA01. The sequence continues at coordinate 1,718,461 of OY969886.1, forward strand.
TTCTCCTTCATGGACGAGAAAGACGATGTTCACGAGAAGCCGCACGCGGCCACGCTGCGGAATTTCACTCGCAGCGTCCGCTTCGAGCACATGAACTTTTCCTATACCAGCAACGGCGAAGGCGACCGCGAGGTGCTGCGCGACATCGACCTGGAGGTGAAAAAGGGCGAGGTGCTGGCCATCGTGGGCTCGAGCGGCGCCGGCAAGAGCACGCTGGTGCACCTGATCCCGCGCTTCTTCGACGTGACCGGCGGGCGCATCCTGATTGACGGCCATGACGTCCGCGACGTGACCCTGGCGTCGCTGCGGCGGCAGATTGGCATCGTCACCCAGGACACCATCCTGTTCAACGACACGGCGCGCAACAACATCGCCTACGGGCAGCCGCACGTTTCCGACGGCACCGTGATCAAGGCCGCCACGGCCGCCCTGGCCCACGACTTCATCCAGAAGTTGCCCGATGGATACGACACCATCATCGGCGAGCGCGGCCTGCTGCTCTCCGGTGGGGAGCGCCAGCGCCTCGCCATTGCGCGCGCCCTGCTGAAGAACGCTCCCATCCTCATTCTGGACGAGGCCACTTCGGCGCTGGACAGCGAATCCGAAGCGCTGGTGCAATCGGCGCTGCAGAACCTGATGGTGGGGCGCACGGTGTTCGTGATCGCGCACCGGCTCTCCACCGTCCGCCGCGCCGACCGCATCGTCGTGCTGGAGAACGGCCAGATTACCGATACCGGCACGCACGAGGACCTGCTCAGCCGTCTGGGCACCTACCGCCGGCTGTATGATCTACAGTTCCTGGATGTGGAGCAGCACAAGATGTCCGCGGGTTCGGAAAGCTAGCCCATGCCCATCCGCTCCATGACCGCCTTCGCCCAGTTCAAAGGGCAGGTGCGCCCGGATTCGAGCTTTACGCTTGCGCTCAAGTCGGTGAACCACCGCTTTCTGGACCTCCATCTGCGCCTGCCGCCGCAATCGGATGCGCTGGAGATGAAGCTGCGGCGCGTGCTGAAGGAGAGGGTCGCGCGCGGACACGTAGAGCTGACGCTCGCACTCGACGGCGCCGGGGCGGCGGCGCTGGCGGTGAACCGCGAACTGGTGGGCGGGTACGTGCAGGCTTTCCGGCAGGCCGCGCGGGAGTTCGGCATCTCCGGCGAGCCCGACCTCAATGCCGTGCTCCGCATGCCCGGCGCGCTCAGCGTGGGCGAAGCCGAGCTCGATGCGGATAGCGAAGCCCGCGTGCTCGCAGGATTGGCCGAAGCCATTGCGCAACTCGACCGCATGCGTATCGAGGAAGGACACGGCATGGAGCGGGAACTGCGCGAGCGCATGGCTCGCCTGGGGAGCGCGACGGCGGAGGTCGAGAAGCTGTGCGGCGCGGTTGCGCGCGCTTACCTGGAAAAAATACAATCCCGCATGAAGGAGCTGATCGGCAGCCACGCCGACCAGGACCGCATCCTGCAGGAAGCCGCGCTGCTGGCCGAACGCAGCGACATCCAGGAAGAGATCGTCCGTCTCAACACCCACATCCAGCATTTTCTGGGCGTGCTGGAAGAAGGCGGCGAAGCCGGCAAGACGCTGGATTTCCTGCTGCAGGAGATGAACCGTGAGGCCAACACCCTGCTGTCGAAGACCTCGGGGGTCTCCGGCGAGGGCCTGCGTATCACCGAGCTGGGCCTGGCCATGAAGGCCGAGATCGAGAAATCGCGGGAGCAGGTGCAGAACGTGGAATGACCATCGTCTACATCATCTCGGCGCCATCGGGGTCGGGGAAATCGACCCTGGTGAATGAGCTGCGCAAGGCGGTCAGCAATCTGGAGTTTTCCGTCTCCTACACCACGCGCCCGCCGCGCGGCAGCGAGCACGATGGTCACGAGTACTTCTTCATCTCGCGCGAGGAGTTCGAGCGCCTGCTGGCGGAGGACGCGTTGCTGGAGCACGCCGACGTGTTCGGCAACTACTACGGCACCGCCAAGCGCTTCCTCGACGGCGCCCGCGAGCGCGGCCACGACCTGCTGCTCGACATCGACGTCCAGGGCGAGCGGCAGGTGAAGCAGAAGCTCCCCGACGCAGTGAGCATCTTCATCCTGCCGCCGACGCGCAGGGAGCTGGAGAGCCGCCTGCGCCGGCGCAGCCAGGCCGAGGGCATGCTGTCGGAGGAAGTCATCCAGCGGCGGCTTGTGACCGCCGCCAGGGAGATTGAGAATTACAGGAATTACGACTATATTCTTGTTAACGACCAGCTTGAGCAATCCATCGACGAGCTGAAGGCCATTGTGCTGGCCGTGCGGGTCAGCCGCTCGGGTGGGCCGCGTTCCCCCGAAGAAGAGAAATGGTTGGTCACCGCGGAGCGTCACCGGCAGGCCAACATGCGCCAGACGCTCCAGCCCATCCTGGAGTCCTTTGCGTTGTCCGCAATCCCCGGCGGACGTTGAAGTTGAGGCGCTTAGCGGGCGTGAGCGAGTCCGGGTCCCCGGCACGCGCGCTTTTCGCGTGACGGGGTGGAGGAGCGAGAGCCCGCTGCCGAAATCCCGAGCGCAAGCGAGGGATCTTGAAGTTGAGGCGCTAGCGGGCGTGAGCGAGTCCGGGGTCCCCGGCACGCGCGCTTTTCGCGTGACGGGGTGGAGGAGCGAGAGCCCGCTGCCGAAATCCCGAGCGCAAGCGAGGGATCTTGAAGTTGAGGCGCTAGCGGGCGTGAGCGAAGCGAGAGCCCGCTGCCGAAATCCCGAGCGCAAGCGAGGGATCTTGAAGTGAGAGAGGTCACAGCATGAAGCTGATGGACGGCTTCGACAGCAACTACCGTTACATCTTGGTGGCCGCGCGCCGTGCCCGCCAACTGCAGTCGGGATCACGCCCGCTGGTGGATACGCATTCCCGCAAGCCCTGCAAGATCGCGCAAGAGGAGATCGCCGCCGGCAAGGTCAAGTGGACGATGGAGGCGCCGCGCTCGGCCGCCGATGTCGCCAACGAGATCCTGGAGCAGGCGATCAATAAGGGCGAAGCGTAACTCAGGGTCCCGGGCGTTAGTTGCTGCCGGCGAAAGCCGCCGGGGCACACCGCGCGGATGCGCGTTACAATCAATCCATGAAGATCGCACTCGGGGTCAGCGGAGGGATCGCGGCCTATAAAGCGGCGGAGTTGGTCCGCCAGCTCCAAGACCGCGGCGTGCGTGTGCAGGTGGTCATGACCACGGCGGCGCAGGAGTTTGTTCGCCCGCTGACCTTTGCGGCGCTTAGCGGTGAAAAGGTCATCACCGACCTGTTCGGAGCGGGCGCCGGGCAGCCCAACATCGACTCCGCGGTGGAGCACATCGCGGTCGCGCAGTCGATCGACGCGCTGGTGGTCGCGCCGGCCACCGCCGATGTCCTCGCCAAGTTCGCTCAGGGGATCGCCAACGACTTCCTTTCCACGCTTTACCTCGCTACTACAGCGCCGGTCGTGGTCGCCCCCGCGATGAACGTCAACATGTGGGACCACCCGGCGACGCGCGCCAATCTTGAAATCCTGAAGCAGCGCGGAGTGCACGTGGTCGAGCCCGATGCCGGATACCTCGCTTGCGGCATGACCGGCCCGGGCCGGCTGGCGGCGAACGAAACCATCGTCGCCGCGGTGATGCAGGCGCTGGGTGCGGCGCAGGACCTCGCCGGTGAAACCGTGCTCATCACCGCCGGACCGACGCGCGAGCCCATTGATCCGGTGCGCTACATCGGTAACCGCTCCAGCGGCCGCATGGGGTACGCGCTGGCGGAAGCGGCGCTGCGTCGCGGGGCGCGCGTGGTGCTGGTGAGCGGGCCCACCGCGCTCGAGGCGCCGGGCGCCGCTGAGGTCGTCGCAGTCGAGACCGCTGAGGAGATGCGGCAGGCCGTGCTCTCGCGGATGGGGGACGCGACCATCGTCATCAAAGCCGCCGCGGTTGCCGACTACAAGCCGAAACAGCGCTCGCCGCAGAAGATCAAGCGCCGCGGCGCGCTGTCACTGGAACTCGAGCCGACTTCCGATATCCTGGCGGAAGTGGCGTCGAAACGCAGCTCGCAGATCGTCGTCGGCTTCGCCGCCGAGACCGAGAACGCGCTCGAGAATGCGCGCCGGAAGCTGGCGTCCAAATCGCTCGACGCCATCGTGGTGAACGACGTCTCGCGCAAGGGGATCGGCATGGACTCAGAGCGCAATGCGGTCACGATCATCACTCCCACCGAGACTATCGACGTTCCCGAGACCACCAAGTGGGAAGTCGCGCACCGCGTGCTCGATGCGGTGGTGCGCATCAAGCAGCAGCGGTCCGAGGCCGCGCCCGCCGGCACGCGTCGCTGATGGACTCCCGCACGCAACGGCTCTTAGCCGCCCGCCTGCAGTATTACCGCGATCTCGGGATCTACGATTTCTACCGCAGAGACGTTACAGGCAACATCTCTACAGTTGAGCAACCGGGGATAATGCCCACTTCCACCCGCGTCATTGCTCCCGAGGACCTGTTTGCAGGACCCAAGCCGGAATCCGCAGTCGCCGACCGTGCTGACGCGCTAAGACTCATCAAGGAAGACTTGGGCGAATGTACGCGCTGCGTGCTGGCTCGCCTGGGGCGAAAAACCATCGTCTTCGGCGAAGGCAATCCCAACGCCGAGCTGATGTTTGTCGGCGAGGGCCCGGGCGCTGATGAAGACGAGCAAGGGCGGCCGTTCGTCGGGCGCGCCGGGCAGTTGCTCAATAAGATGATCGAGGCCATGGGCCTGAAGCGCGAGCAGGTTTACATCGCCAACGTGGTGAAGTGCCGCCCGCCGGGCAATCGGACCCCGGAGCGAGAAGAGATCGAGACCTGCTCACCGTTTTTGTTGCGACAGATCGCCGTGATCCAGCCGAAGGCGATGGTGGCGCTGGGCGCGGTGGCAGCCCGTTGCCTGCTCGGCCTCAACGAGCCCATGGCCAAGCTGCGCGGCCGCTGGTTCGATTTCCGCGGCACGCGTCTAGCCGTCACCTACCATCCTGCTTTCTTGTTACGCGACCCCCGCCAGAAAAAAGAGACGTGGAAGGATTTGCAGATTGTGATGGAGCATTTGGGGCTGAAGCCGCGCCGGGGCGCCGACTAATTCAAGAGAATCTAACCACAGAGGACACAGAGGATCACAGAGGATCTTGTCTGTGGAGGTCTCTTGCTCGGTACTCGGTACTCGGTACTTGGTACTCGGTACTCCATGGCCTCTGTGGTTAAATTGCTTTTCTCCCCATGGCTTCCTTCTGCGATGTCGCGCTGCCGGTTCCGCTGGAGACTTGTTTCACCTACCGGCTGAACGGTGCGGAGCCGGTGGTTGGCGGACGCGTGCTGGTGCCTTTCCGCAACCTGCGGCTGTCGGGCGTAGTGACCGCGCTCCATGATCGCGCGCCGTCGGTCGAGGCCAAGCACGTCCTTGAGATTCTCGACGCGGCCCCTGTGCTCGACCCCGAGCTGATGCGTCTGGGCGAATGGATCTCCCACTATTACCTGGCACCGCTCGGCGAAGTCTTCCGCACCATGCTGCCGCTGGGCGCGGAGGTGAAGCGCGCGCGGGCGTTCCACATCACCGAGGCGGGATGGGCGGCGCTGCACGAGTCGGCAGAGCGGGGATCCTCCCGGCGATCCAAGAAGAGCGCGGACGAGCAGATGCTCGAGTACCGCGTGCTCGACTACCTTGCCGCGCGGGATGGCGCGCGCGAACAGACCCTGCGCACCGCCCTTCGCGCCGGCCGCACGCTGCTGGCGGGAATGGTGCGCAAGGGCTGGATCACCGCTGAGGATATTTCGAGCGCGCGCGATGCGCGGCGCACCTGCCGCATCGCCCAATTGAAAGAAGTGAGCGGCAAGCTCAACGACAATCAGCGGAAAATCGTGGAGACCCTGGCTGCGGCTGGCGGCCGCGCCCCGGTGGAGCATCTCCGTAGCCTTGAGGTGCCGCAGAGCACGCTCCAGACGCTGGCGCGGCGCGGGATCGTGGAGATCGTCGAAGAGCCGGCGGAATTTGCGGTTTCCCGCCTCACAGGCAAGCCGGCGCTGGACTTCCCGCTCAACCCGGCACAGGCGGCGGCTCTCGAACAAATCCGCAAACGAGTCGAGGCGAAGCAGTTTTCGGTCACGCTGCTGTTCGGCGTGACCGGCTCAGGCAAGACGGCGGTGTATCTGGCGGCCATGCAGGACGTGCTGGCCGCCGGCCGGTCGGCGATCCTGCTCGTTCCCGAGATCGGTCTGACGCCGCAGGCCGCCGCCAACCTGCATGAGATTTTCGGCGACCAGGTCGCGATCCTGCACTCCGCGCTCTCCGATGCCGAGCGGGCCGAGCAGTGGCGCCGCATCCGCAACGGCAATGCGCGCGTGGTCGTGGGCACGCGCTCGGCGGTGTTCGCGCCCGTGCGCGATCTCGCCCTGATCGTCGTGGACGAGGAGCAGGACAGCTCCTACAAGCAGGAAGAAATGCCGCGCTATCACGGCCGCGACGTGGCCGTCATGCGCGGGAAGCTCTGCGGTGCGGCGGTGGTGCTGGGCTCGGCCACGCCCGCGATGGAGTCCTTCCACAACGCGGAGACGGGCAAGTACGCGCTGCTCGAATTGCCGGAGCGCGTCGAGCAGCGCCCGCTGCCGGAAGTCGAACTGGTAGACATGCGCGCCGAGTTCCAGCAGTCGGGGGAAGATCATGTCTTTTCGCGGCGGCTGGTGGAGGAGATCCGCGACCGGCTCACGCGTGGCGAGCAGGCAATGATCCTGCTCAACCGCCGCGGATACTCACCGGTAGTACTCTGCCGCTCCTGCGGCGAGACAGTACAGTGCAGGAACTGCGCCATCGCGCTGACGCACCATCGCCGGGCGCAGCGCCTAATGTGCCACTACTGCGGCTATCAGGCGCCGGTGCCCAAGGTCTGTCCGAAGTGCGCGAGCGAGTACATCTTCTTTCTTGGCACGGGCTCAGAGAAGCTGGAAGACCTGCTGCACGGCGCGTTTCCCACGGCACGCATAGGGCGGCTGGACCGCGACACGGTGCGCGGCCGCGGGGATTTCGAGCGCGTGCTCTCTGCGCTCCACTCCGGTGAACTCGACCTGCTGGTGGGCACGCAGATGATCGCCAAAGGCCACGATATTCATGGCGTCACGCTGGTGGGCGTGGTGGGTGCGGATTTCGCCCTCGGATTTCCCGACTTCCGGGCCGCTGAGCGCACGTTCCAACTGCTCACGCAGGTGGCCGGACGCGCCGGACGCGGCTCCACGCCGGGCAAGGTCATCCTGCAGACGTATTTCCCCGAGCATTACGCCATCCGCTTCGCCGAGCGGCACGATTACCGCGGGTTCTACGAAAAAGAGCTGCAGTACCGCCGCTGGATGCACTATCCACCCTTCACGGCGCTGGCCAACGTGCTGGTGCGCTCGGATGAGCTGGCGCAGGCGTTGAAATATTCCGGCCTGCTGGGCCGCTGGCTGGAGGAGAATCCGCCGCAGGGGGTGCGCGTACTGGGACCGGCATCGGCGCCGCTGGCACGGCTGAAGAGCGAATACCGCTATCACTTCATCCTGAAGTCGCAGAGCCGGGAGCGGCTGAACGCCGTGCTGCTCGCCATGCTGCACTTCACTGCCGAGCAGAAAATCCCGCGCGGCAAGCTGGTGGTGGACGTGGATCCGGTGTCGCTGCTGTAGTTTGTTCGCGGCAAAAAACTCACCTGAACAGCGAGAACACGCCGGCGCCGCCGAAGGGCGCGGGGATGAAGGTCAGCACCAGCATGATGACCGCGAAAATGGCCAGAATCCGGCGCTGAGGGTCGAGGTCGGGCTCGACAGGCACCTGGGGATGGCGCATGCCGGTGGCCATCAGCAGCACCGACCAGACCAGCCAGCCGAACCAGAAGATGGTCATCAGCACCAGCAGCACCACCGTGATGCGCGAGACCCTGCGGTGGATACGCGGGGCGACCGAATACACGATGTGGCCGCCGTCGAGCTGGCCTCCCGGCAGCAGGTTGAGCGCGGTCGCGAACATGCCTACCCAGGCGGCGACCGCCGTGGGATGCAGATAAACCTGCCGCAGGCCCAACTGCATGTGGCTGCCGGCGGGCGCCACCAACGCCAGCGCGCCGTGCACCAGGTAGAAGATCAGCGGGTATCCGAACTGGATGTCGGATCCCGCGGCCGCATGGGCCATCGGCTTCGAGAAGGTCAAAGCAAAGGCCAGCACCACCACCGCAACCACAAACCCGGCAATTGGCCCCGCGATGCCGATGTCGAACAGAGCGGCGCGCGAGCGGATGGGCGAGCGTATCCGGATAAACGCCCCGAATGTCCCAATCAACGTAGGCGCAGGGATGAAGAAGGGCAGCGTGGCCCAGACGCGGTAGCGGACGCAGTAGAGAAAGTGTCCCATTTCATGCGCCAGCAGGATCAGCAGCAGGGTGGCGGAGAAGGGAATCCCCAGCAGCAGGTGCGAGGGATTGCCCACGGCCCACCGCCACGGGAAGATCGAATCCTCCAGCGAAAACGCCGGCAGGTTGTGGTCGAAGTTGTATTGCAGGCGCGCTCCCACCACCAGCGTGCTGAAGATGGTGAGCAGGAGCAGCAGGGCGTGCAGCCAGTAGCGCCGCTTCAGGGGCGGGGGCGCGACGAACACTTCCACCGGCCGGTACAGCTCGAAGGTGGAAGAGGCCAGCGGCGGATTGGGTTCAGACATGGAAGAAAAGGCTTGGAGGTGCGGCGCGCGCCCCGAGGGTGCGGGCCATCCGCCGGGTTCTAGTCGATCGATTGCAATTCCTTGCCGGGCTTGAAACGCACCGCCTTGCCGGGAGGGATGTTGACTTCGGCGCCGGTGCGCGGGTTGCGGCCAATGCCGGTCTTGCGCGGGCGCACGTTGAACACCCCGAACCCGCGCAGTTCGATGCGGTCTCCCCGGGCCAGGGCTTTCTTCATGCCCTCGAAGACGGTTTCGACCGCCAGTTCCGCCTTGGTCTTGGTGATGCCGGTCTTGGTCACCACTTCATTGATGATGTCGAGCTTGATCACGCGCTACTCCACGGCCTTGGATTGCGGCCCGTCGGCCTCGAAAGCCGCCAAGTAATAGATGCTAGAGGAGATAGCGACTGTTGTCAACGGCGCTATTCCGCCGCCCGTGCGCCGAAATAACTTAAGGATGCAATAAGCTGATCACCGATTACGTTACGGATGGAACAAGCGTCGAGCCGGAGGTGGAAACCGGCTGGGTTGCTGGGGGCGACTCCCGCCGGAATTGCTTGCTCAGCGCGAGACCCTGTTGCTGGTATGAGGACCCAATTGCGAAGCCATACAGTTTGTCAGGGATGCGAGCCATCTTGTAGTAGTTCAAACGGCCCACTAACTGGTCGTCTTCGAGCAAAACTGGCATCTCGTGTGTTGCCCTGACTTCAAGGACGGCCTTGGTTCCCGAAATTTCACCCTGAACCCCGTATCCGAACCCAGGGTCAAAAAAGCCAGCGTAATGCACGCGAAACTCACCCATTGTTGGGTCATAAGGAACCATTTCACCTGCTTGATCCGGGCGAACGCGTATAGGTCGTTTAGAAGCCAGCAGATAAAACCCGTCCGGTTGGAGGACGAGGCGCCCAGAGGAAGGTCGCATTATTGGAGTCCAGAAGTCAGCCACGTTGTAGTAATTGATCTTGTCCAGCTCTATCGGGACATCCTGTTTTCTGGCTTGGTATGCGATCACCGCTGAGGGATCATTGCCTTCAAGATCAACGGTTATGGGCCACCCCCGATTTATCGCGGTCTGGCCTGCACCGTTCCCATTCCGGTCATCCGCCACAAGGTCATCCAGTTTTCTCAACGTCGAATCGCCGGTGGGCGCCGTGGTACCGCGCACAAACCGAAGCTGGTTAAGCGTCATCCCCGCTCGGATGCGAATGGGAAACGTTCTGGTAATAACTTCGACGTATAGTTGCCCAGAGTAGTTCCTGGGCACTCGCTCAAATTCGTTCCCGGATTCAGTGATGAGCCTAATGAGAATATCAAGGCGCCCGGTAGTGCTCTTTGGATTGGCTATGCCCTGTACGTCGGGAGGGAGCGCCAAACTTTCCATCAAAGGGATTATGTAAACGTAGCCTGGGTGAAGCAGGGCAGGAGTGCTCCCCGTTAAATCAATCTTGTTGACAAAAAGGTCAGGGGCCGTAGCTTTGGTCAGCAGCGTACACGACTGTCCCGGGAGGAAACTCGCCTGCACGTGCAACGCCTCCCGGCCTAGTCGCAAGTCAATGCTCGCAGGCTGGATTTGATTATCCCCAATTGCTTCGGGCGACCGTATGCAACCTGTTCTGATCAATTGTCGGATTTCTTGTGACGGCAGAACGCCTTTGCCAAACTCGATCTCAGTTTCTTCTGGGAACAACGGCCCCAAAGTTTGCCCCCTCATCTGTGCTCATGTATTCCGGTGCCGCTCAACGAGACAAGCCAACAGCCCCAACCAGTTTGTCGTTGGAGCCAGCCATTAAATTATAGTGCCGACCGGCGGCTCCACTATTCGGCGTTGTGGATTTCTCGCCCAAGTTCTAGCTGTGAAAACAAATAAATAGCCGTCTGCTGCGAATGTTGTGCATCGCGCCAAGGAACACCCTTTTGGCTGTATGCCGACGCGCGGCTGCCGAATGTCTGACGGTTCACAACCCTCGGCTAGCCCTTGTCCGGTTCTTCTGCTTCCTTGAACATGTACTTGATGGAGGGCTTGTAAATCAGCAGGTTGCCGGAGGGGCGGATGACTTTGATGCAGTTCCTGTCGTACCACTCGATGGTGCCGTGCACTTCCTCGCCATCGCGGAGGACCACCACCATCCGCGTCTTGGCCTGAATCTGCTTCTGGTAATAGAAATTCTCAGCGTGGGTTTGCTCGGGGGGCGGGGCTTTCTTGGCCACGATGGGACGGTCGCGGTCGCGGCGCTCGGCTGGAAGGTGGTTGCCCTCTGCACGGCTGAGCGAGGGCCGGATGAGCTTGCGATTGGAGAAATCGTCCGCCGCCTCGGGAGCCCGGCGCACTGCGGTGGAATCCATTCCGTCTTTCATGGCGCTTCTCCGGCTGGTACCCGACCTTCCCAGGCAGCACCGACAGCGCCTCGCGTCGCCGTTGCCGACAGCGCGCTTCGCGATCGTCTCAGGAATGACCCAGGAGTTTCGAGCGGTAAAGTCTACCCATACCGTATCACAGCCCCAGCGGCGTGACAATTGATTGTGCGGCAAACGCCGTTTCTAAGCGCGTTCCAGTGCGGCCACGAAGGCGTCGAGGGAAAGCGAGCGCAGCAGGTTGCGGCGCATGCCGGACTCCACTTCACCCAGGCGCTCGGACGCGGTTGCGATCCAGGCGAATTCCACGCTCTGCGCGATCCGGCCCAGCTCGGAGGCGAGGTCGGTGTTGCGCACCAGCTCTGGCGTGCCCGACTTCAGGAACAGAAGGTCTTCGAGCAGCCCGTACAGCGTGCGGATCAATTCCTCGGTCTTGTCCTTGCCCTCAGCGCCGGCGCGGTAGGTTTCCGTGACCTTGAACAGCTCGCTGTGATCTTGGGGATGGACGGCGGTGGTCAGCAGCGCGAGCGCATCCTTGCGCGCGGTGACATAGGCGGCGAGGTCGAAAGAAAGCGCGGCGCCGACGGCCCCGCCGGAAAGCCGCGCCACCAGGGCGCGCTGCCTGGCGTTCCACTCCGGGCGCATGCGGGCGAGGCAGGCCTCGATCTCCGACGCCGGCAGCGCCGTCAGCGTCAGGGTGATGGCGCGCGAGCGAATGGTGGGCAGCAGTTCGCCCGGATTCTCGGTCAGCAGGAAGATGGTGGCGAACCCTGGCGGCTCTTCCAGGATCTTCAGCAGGGAATTGGCGGCCTCCTTCATGAAGGCGGAATCGGTGAAGATGTACACCGCCTCGCGGCCTTCCGACGGGCGAAAATAGATGGTCTCGATCACCCGCCGCACCTGGCCGACCTTGATCATCATCTGCGGCGGATCGGGGGGGATGATGAGCACGTCAGGATGCGTCTGGATGAGCAGGCGGGTGTCGCGCTTGTCGGCCTCGCGCATGTCCTCGCGCGCGGCCACGGATTCGGCGAAGCGCGCGGCGAGATCGTCCGCCTCAGCGATGCGCAAACAATTGGCACAGGCGCCGCAGAAATCCGGCAGGCCTTCGCGGAGCGGACGCTTGAGGCAGTTGAGCGCCTTGGCCGTCATCTGCGCCAGCCTGTACTTGCCCGCGCCCCGCGCTCCCGCCAGGATGATGGCGTGCGGCAGGCGATCGCGCGCCAGCATCTCCCGCAGGCGAAGGACGGTTTCGGCGTTGCCGTGAAAATCAGAGAAGGGCATATGTGCGCCAAATAGTCTAATTCACCACGGAGGCACGGAGACACGGGAGCCAAAAAGCCAAAAGCTAAAAGCTAAAAGCTAAGAGCTAAAAGCTCGACGCCTTCTTCCCCATCAGCCGCTCGCGGACTGCAGTCACGATCTCCTGGTGGACGATATCAGGCGCGCGCCGGGCGTCGACCGCGAAGACGCGCTCCGGCTCGCGTTTCGCGATCGCCTTATACACAGTGGCAACGCGCTGAAAGAAGGCGCGGTTTTCCTGCTCGAAGCGGTTCTCATCGTTGGGTTGCGCCTCCGTCGCCGGCGCGACCGAGGGGACGCGCGCCAGGTTGCGGCGGCGCGCCCGCGCCACGCTGGCCTCAACATCCGAGAGCATGAGGATGGTCAGGTCGGGCTGGAGGTCATGACACAGGAGCTTGTGCAGCGCCAGCACGGGCTCGCTGCCCAGCTTGCGGCCGCCGCCCTGGTACGCTTCGCTCGAATCGGTGAAGCGGTCGCACAGCACCCAGGCGCCTGCGGCGAGCGCGGGCAGGATCACCTCGTCCACATGCTGCGCACGGGCGCCGAACATCAGCGCCAGCTCGGCCCGGGGTGAGAGGCCGGAGGTGCGGGAATCGAGCAGTACGGCGCGGATCTTCTCGCCCACGGGAGTGCCGCCGGGCTCGCGTGTCTCGATCACCTCGACGCCGTCGGCGCGCAGCACGCCCGCGAGCCTCTCGAGTTGCGTGCTCTTGCCGCAGCCGTCCAGACCTTCGATGGTGATGAATTTCCCGCGCGTCTTCCTCGCCGGCACCGCGGGAATGATAACATCCGCGCGCGGAGTTGCCTGAGCGCTGCCAGCCGCTGCGCGCCGGCGCTCGCTGTGCTAAACTCCGGCCCCGTTGCTTTTCGAGTCCAAGGAGGCCTCATGCGCCTCGGCGACGACATCGATGATTACTGCTCGCGCTGCAAGCTGAGCTCCACCCACGCGGTGGTCTCCATGGCCGGGGAAGAGGTTCAGAAGGTCCGCTGCCGCACCTGCAACCACGAACACAATTACCGCAAGAACAAGGGTGGCCGCGGGCCGATGTCGAAGAAGGAAGCCTTCGACAAGGTGATGGCCAGCGTCACGGGAGCAGTAGAGGAGACCAAGAAAACCGGGAAGAAGTAGCCCCGGCCGGCAGCGCTCGTTCCGATTGCACAATCCCTGATACCACGATTATTCTTGTGCGCCGGAGCCTAAATGCAAAAACGTTCTGTGGTTGCTCTCCTGCTGCTGTTCGGCGTATTCTCCTTACCCGTCCTCGCCGCGAATCCTGCTGGCACGATCACGCTTGCGGTCGATGCCACGGACGCACCGCGCAACCTGTTGCATGCCAGGCTCCTGGTTCCCGCCACCGCCGGGGCTATGACGCTCTTCTATCCCGAATGGATCCCGGGGGAGCACGGTCCCACCGGACCCATCGCCAGTCTTGCCGGTCTCAAGATCACGGCCGCCGGAAAGCCGCTGCCCTGGCGCCGTGACGACGTGGATATGTATGCCTTCCACGTGGACGTCCCGCAGGGTGCATCCACGCTCGAGATCGCGCTCGATTATCTCGGGCAGGTGAAAGAAGAAGGATTCTCCGCGGCCGCCTCCGCCACGCAGCAACTGGCGATGATCAGTTGGAACCAGGTGCTGCTCTATCCGCAGGGGAAGTCGCCACGCGATCTGATGTACGCTGCCAGCCTGCGCCTGCCGGCAGGATGGAAATTCGCCACGCCTCTCGAAGTCGCCGCGCACACGGATGACACCGTTGAATTCAAACCAGTCGCTCTCAACCTGTTGATCGATTCACCGGTCCTTTCCGGTGCGCACTTCCGCGTGGTGCCACTGGCGCCCGAGATCAGTCCTGCGCACCGCCTGGACCTGGCGGCCGACAGCGAAGCCGCGCTCGACATTCCCGCCGACGTGGTGGGCGAGTACTCGCAACTGGTGCGCGAGACCGGCGCGCTGTACGGAGCGCGTCACTACTGGCATTACGATTTCCTTATCAGCTTGAGCGACCACGTGGCGCATTTCGGGCTGGAGCACCATCAAGCGAGCGACGACCGCATGCGCGAACGCGCCTTCATGGATGGCTACCTCTATGCCTCGGGGGGCGGCCTGCTTCCGCACGAATTCACCCATTCCTGGAATGGCAAGTATCGCCGCCCTGCCGGCCTGGCCACCCCGAACTACCAGGAGCCGATGAAGGGCGAGCTGCTGTGGGTGTACGAAGGACTCACGCAATACCTGGGCACGATCTTGTCGGGGCGCAGCGGCCTGTGGACGCCGGAGCAATTTAGGGCGCACCTGGCGAACTCCACCGCGCAACTGGACACCACGTCCGGGCGCACCTGGCGCCCGCTGAGCGATACGGCAGTTGCGGCGCAGATACTCTATGAGGCGCCGCGCGAGTGGGAGGCTGCGCGGCGCAGCGTGGACTTCTACGATGAAGGCACGCTGCTCTGGCTCGACGTTGATACCACTATCCGCGAGCTGACCAAGGGACAGCGCTCGCTCAACGACTTCTGCCGCCTCTTCTTCGACGGACACGACAGCGGACCCGAGCTGGAGACCTACACCTTCGACGACGTGGTGAACACGCTCAACCAGGTTGTGGCCCACGACTGGCGCGCATTCCTCAACACGCTCTTGAACTCAACCGCGCCGCACGCGCCCATGGCAGGCATCGAGCGCGGTGGCTGGAAGCTGGTTTACACTGAGACGCCGTCCCCGGTGTTTCAGGGCATCGAGACGGTGGATCATGTGACCGATGTGCGCCACTCGCTGGGCATGGTGATCCGCGAGCCGGAGGCCACGCTGCGCGACGTGCTCCCGGATTCACCCGCGTGGCGGGCTGGCATCGGGCCGGGAATGAAGCTGCTCGGCGTCAATGGGCGCGCCTATTCCGCGACCGCGCTGCACGACGCCATCCGCGCCGCCAAAAGCGGCTCCCAGCCCATCCAACTGCTGGTCCAGAGCGGCGCGTTCCAGAACACCTACGCGGTGAACTATCACGGAGGCGAGAAGTACCCGGATCTGGAGCGGATTGCCAACACGCCGGATATGTTGGGAGAGATCATTAGGCCGCTGGCGCCACGAAATTGATTCATTGAGTCATTGATCCATTGAGTCATTGAAAAGCAAAACCAATGGACCAATGAATCAATGAGTCAATGACTCAATGGCTCAATCCTTAACCCCTTCAAACAGATCGGTCTCGACCGGCATCTGTCGCGGAGCCGTGGTCGCGGCCAGGTGAAAAAGTTCTTTGGTTCCGCGCTTGCGCACCATGGCCTCGAAAAGCTGGAACAGCGGCGACTGGCTGGTGTGCTGCTTGAAGGCCCTGATCTTATCTTCCAGGAATTCAGGTCCGATCTCGATGGTAGCTGTCACCGGGGCAGGTGAAACCGGCTGCCGGTCCGGCAAGGTGAAGAGCGTGGTCGAGTAATAAAGCTTCTGGGTGCGATGCGGCGTGAGGCCGTTCCTCAATTGCTCGGGGAAGCGATTCTTGCGTCCCGCCCAGTGATAGGCCAGCGTGGTGAACAGCGAGGCCATAGAGTGGTCGGGATGGGCGGTCACGGCGCCCTCCGGACCGATGGTCATCAGGACGTGCGGGCGGACCTGACGGATGCGCTCCACCAGTTCGCCGACCACGGCATAGAAATTCACGCGGTCGAGCCCGGCGTCGGGATGATCGAGTACCTCGCCGCGGGCGATCTTCAACACCCGGCACGAGGCTTGGAACTCCTGCCGGCGGATGGCCGCCAGTTCCTTGTCCGAGCGCGCGCCGCCGCGATGCGTGGCCGCCTGGCCAGGTGTCAGGCAGATGACGTGGGTCTCCACGCCTCGCGAGGCGTAGAGCAGCAGCGATCCGCCGAACCCTCCGGCTTCATCGTCGGGGTGAGCCGTCACGCAGAGCAGCCGTAGCATGCTTGTGGTCTCTCCTGTCTCGACATGTAGATGGGAGAATTGAGTCATTGATTCATTGAGTCATTGATTCATTGGGTTTGCCGGGGTTTCTTTCGATGACTCAATGGCTCGATGATTCAATGGCTCAATTCTGACGCCTCGCCCAGCATGAATTCCAGCACCTCCTGCGGCGAGGCCGAATTCCACACCGGCTCGAACGACTGGCGATGCAGCGGCGAGGGCCCGTACTGGCGCAGGGCGCTCACGTGCTTGCGCGTGTAATAGCCCTTGTTGGAGGCCAGATCGTAGGTCGGGAACACCGGGTCCCATTCACGGATCATGCGGTCGCGTTCGACCTTGGCGATGATGGAGGCGGCGGCAATGGAGGCGGAGAGCGCGTCGCCGTGGATGATGGGAGTTTGCGGGCAGGAGAAGTCGATGCGCAGTGCATCGATGAGCAGGTGGTCGGGTGCCGGAGCAAGCCGGGAGACGGCTTCCACCATAGCCAGGCGCGAGGCTTGGTAGATGTTGATCTGGTCGATGCGCGCCGCGTCCACAGCCGCGACCGCCCAGGCGATGGCGTGCGCCCGTATGCGCTCTGCCAGCATCTCGCGGCGCTCGGCGGGCAGCAATTTCGAATCGCGTAAGCCGCGGATGCGGTAGCCGGGGTCGAGGATCACGGCGGCAGCCACCACCGGACCGAACAGCGAACCGCGGCCCACCTCGTCCACGCCGGCGATCAGGCGCGCGCCAAAGTTCCAGAGCTCGCGCTCGTAACGCGTGGTGCACTTCAGACGTTTCAGCAGACGCAGCTTGGCGGCGGCCTTGGAGAGCGGTTTCTCGCCGTCGAGTTGGAGCTTGCGGGGCACTAGCGGTCGTCGAGGTGCAGGACCTTCTTCTTGTTCTCGGGTTCAGAAACGGGGGTGCGTTTGTGCCAGAAGTGCAGCGCCAAAGCAATGATCACGCCGATTGGAATCGCGATGGCCAGGAACCAGCGAAACACGGGAACATAGACCACCGCCAGTGCGACCACGGCTAAGGTGAAGACCAGCCCACCCACGCCTTTCAGGGGGAGTCGGCGTATTGTGCCGTGTTCCGGCATGACTAATGCCAGTCTGGCGCAAAAGGAAGGCGGGGGCAAGGGGGTGGTGGAGAATGGCTTTCAGCCCTGCATTCAAAGAAGTATCAAAGGCAGGCCTTGATGGCGGTTTCCGGATCTGTAGCGCCGAGACGGCGGCGTTACGAAACCGCCCTACTCCGCTTCCCGCAGCCGCGCCGATTTCCCGCGGAGCCCGCGCAGGAAGAAGAGCTTGGCGCGGCGCACTTTGGCCGAGCGCAGCACCTCGATCTTGTCGATCACCTTCGAATTGACGGGGAAGATGCGCTCCACGCCTTGACCGAAGCTGATCTTGCGCACGGTGAAGCTGGCGTCGGGGCCGCGGCTGCGCGAGATCACGGTGCCTTCGAACGCCTGCAGGCGTTCCTTGTCGCCTTCCTTGATCTTGACGTGCACGCGGACGGTGTCCCCCGGCTTGAACGCCGGAAGGTCGCTGCGCTGCAGCTTGGCCACGACTTTATCCATGAGAGGTGAGATCGACATAATCGCTGTTCCTTTGTAGATTCTATACAGACGCTGCGGCTGCTAGCCACTGGCTCCTAGCTACTAGCCAGAAGCTAGGAGCTAGCAGCTAGAAGCTCAGTTCTTGCCCTCAATCTGGGCGATGAACTCTTTGTCTTCGGCGCTGAGCGCGACCCGCTCCAGCAGGTCGGGCCGGTTGCGCACCGTCTTTTCGAGCGCCTCGCGCCGCCGCCAGCGCCGGATCTCTTCGTGGTTCCCCGAGACCAGCACCTCGGGGACCGTCATTCCCTGAAAATCCGCTGGCCGCGTGTAATGCGGGTAGTCCAGCAGGCCACCTGAAGCACAGGTGGAGTTCGGACCGTCTCCCGCGGCGGCTGCACCGCGCGTAAACGACTCCTGCTGCGCCGAAGCTTCGTTGCCCAGCGCGCCGGGGATGAGGCGTGTGACCGCGTCCACGATGATGGCCGCGCCCAGCTCGCCTCCGCTCAACACGTACTCGCCGATCGACAGCTCGCGGTCGGCCAGGAAGGCGCTGACGCGCTCGTCCACGCCCTCGTAGCGGCCGCAGATCAGCACCAGGCGCTCCAGTCGGGCCAGTTCCTCGGCGACGTCCTGGTTGAACAGCTCGCCCTGGGGCGAAAGCAGCACCACCGATTCTCTCTCGCCTCGACGCACATCGCGAGGCGCCACGCCCAGAGACTCCACGCATTCAAAGATCGGTTCCGGCTTGAGCACCATGCCCTCGCCGCCGCCGAAAGGGCGGTCATCCACCGTCCGGTGCCGGTCGCGAGTGAAGGCCCGCAGGTCGTGCACGCCGATCTCCACCAGCCCGGCTTCGCGCGCCCGGCGCACGATCCCGTAGTCAAGCGGGCCGCGGAAGAAATCCGGAAAGATGGTCAGGATGTGGAATTGAGTCATTGAGCCATTAGGAAATTGTAAATTGGTAATTTGTAATTGGTAATTTATGAACGCGAGGGCCGCCGGTCGCGCAAAATTACAAATTACCAAATTACCAATTACAAATTTTCAATGATCCAATTCCAGCATGCCTTCCGGCAGGTCCATCTCCACACGCCTGCCATCGAGGTCCACCTTCTTGAGGTACGCCTCGGCGAAGGGCAGCAGGTGTTCCTTCTTGCCGGCCTTCACCACCAGCAAGGGCGCATCGCCTGATCCGAATTGGACGTCCGCGATCCTTCCGACCTCGGCGCCGCGATCGAACACCGCGCAACCCACCAGATCGCTGACGTAAACCTCGCCCGCCGGCAGCGGCAAACGCTCCTGGCGCGGCACCTGGATCTCGCAGCCGGCCAGCGTTTCCGCTTGCGAGATGCTCTCCACCCCGCGGAACTTGAGGACGACCAAGCCCTTGTGCGGCCAGGAATCCTCCACCACGAATTCCCGCCGCTGGTTGTGCTCATCCAGAGCGAACACGCGGCAGCCGCTCGGGAAGCGTTCCCGAGACCCGGTGTGCAGTTCTGCGGCCACCTCGCCGCGCCGCCCCTGGGTGCGCAGCACACGCGCGAGGGTGATGAATTCCTCCTGGCTGGCGGAATCTGCGGGAGCTATTCCAGAATCTCCAAGGTGTAGCGTTTCTTCAGCTTCATGCCGGCTGCGCCCAGGATGGTGCGGATGGAACGCGCCGTGCGCCCCTGCTTCCCGATGACCTTGCCCAAGTCATCGGGAGAGACGCGCAGCTCCAGCACCGTCACCTGTTCCCCATCGATGGACCGAACCGCCACTTGCTCGGGTTCATCGACGAGCGCCTTGGCGATCTGCTCGACCAGCGCCCGCATATCCCCACCCTGCTCGCTGACCATAACCAGCGCCCTCCCTGGTGTGGGGTTCGGGGCCCGACTGCGCCCGCAAATGAAAGAAAAATGCGGGAAGCCCTCTAAGGGCGACTATTAGGCCGTGGCCGGAGCGCTGGCTATCGGTTGCTTCGCCAGAAGCCGGGACACCGTAGCCGACGCCTGAGCGCCTTTCGATACCCAGTAATCTACGCGCTCACGCTTGAACTCGACCGAGGCAGGATCGGTGCGCGGGTTATAGGTGCCCACCACCTCCACCGGGCGGCCGTTCCGTGCCCGCTCCTTCTCGATGACCACAATACGGTAATACGGCTGCTTGCGCGCTCCCACGCGCGCCAGGCGAATCATTAGCACGAAACACAATCCTTTCTAGAGGTTAGTTCTCTCAGTGCGCAATCTAACATTATTGCGTAAACGGCGGGATGTGTAAAGGTTGCGAGCGCTACATCCCCGGCAGCTTCATCCCCGCCAGCCGCCGGCCGAAGCTGGCCTTGCCCATCTGCTTGAACATCTTCTTCATCTGGGCGTACTGGCGCAGGAGCTGGTTGACCTCCTGCACGCTGGTGCCGGAGCCGCGGGCGATGCGCTTGCGCCGGCTGCCGTTGATCACCTCGTGGTGGTTGCGTTCGTGGGCGGTCATGGAGTTGATGATGGCCTCAACGCGCATTAGCTGGCTCTCGTCCACCTTGTCGGCGGCTTTGTCCAGCCCGGCGAACGGACCGATCTTGGGCAGCATGCCCATGATGGACTGCAGCGAACCCAGCTTCTTCACCTGCCGCAGTTGATCGCGAAAGTCCTCCAGTGAGAAGCCGCCGCCGGAGAGCGCCTTGCGCGCGAACTCCTCCTGCTTCTTCTTGTCGAGCTGCTGCTCGGCCTTCTCGATGAGCGAGAGGATGTCGCCCATGCCCAGGATGCGCCCCACGATGCGGTCGGGATGGAAGGGCTCGATGGCGTCGTACTTCTCGCCCACGCCGATGAACTTGATCGGCTGGCCGGTGACGTTGCGGATGGAGAGCGCCGCGCCGCCGCGCGCGTCGCCGTCCATCTTGGTGAGGACCACGCCGGTGAGTGACAGCTTCTTGTGAAACTCGTCGGCCGAGCGCACGGCGTCCTGGCCGGTCATGGCGTCGGCGACGAACAGAATCTCCTGCGGGTTGAGCAGGCGCTTGAGCGACTGCATCTCTTCCATGAGCTGCTCGTCGATATGCAGGCGGCCGGCGGTGTCCACGATGAGCACGTCGCAGCCGCTGTTGACCGCCTCGCGCCGCGCTTCCTTCGCCAGCCGCTCGACCGTCGCGGTGTTGGCCTCGCTGACCTGGCCCTCGTACAGATTGGCCTTGACCGCGTGGGCCACGATCTTCAACTGCTCGCGCGCAGCCGGGCGGTAGACGTCCACCGAGACCAGCAGCGGCCGATGGCCGCCGTTCTTCAGCCAGTGCGCCAGCTTGCCGGAGGTGGTGGTCTTGCCGGAACCTTGCAGGCCGGCCATCAGCACCACCGTGGGCGGCTGCGAGGCGAAGCGCAGCTTGGCGGTGTCGCGGCCGAGGACCTCGACCATCTCGTCGCGGACGATCTTCACCACCTGCTCGGCGGGCGAGAGCGCGGTCATCACCTCCTGCCCCAGCGCCTTCTCGCGGATGCGCTCGACCAGCTCCTTGACGACTTTGAAGTTGACGTCGGCTTCGAGCAGGGCCAGGCGAATCTCGCGCAAGGCCTCGCCGACGGTCTCTTCGTTCAGCGTGCCCTGTCCGCGCAGGTTCTTGAACGCGCGTTGCAGCTTGTCAGAAAGATTCTCAAACATAAGAGCAGTTGCCAGTGGTTAGTGGTCGGTGGTCAGTGAAAACTCGGCTCACGATCGCTTCGCATCGGGGTGCGGCCTCAGCCGTGCCGTTGAAGCATTCTATTGTTATTTTACCAGCCGACTCCGCGCCAACCCGTCGGCCGCCGTCAGGAATAAACGTCTTTCGCGGCGATCACCGTGTTGCAGTGGATCGTGACCGTATCTTCCACCTGGCGGGCGTAGCCGCCGGCCAAGGTCACCATCACCGGGATGCCGCGGGTCTTGGCGGCGCGGAAGACCAGTTCGTCCCGCTTCTTTAATCCCTCGATGGTGAGGGACAAGCCGCCGAGCTGGTCTTCGCGGTAGGGATCGGCGCCGGCGACATAGCAGAGCAGTTGCGGATCGAACTGGTGCAGCCCGGCGCTGAGGGCGCGATCGAGCTGCGCCAGGTATTCGGCATCGCCGACGCCGTCGGCCAGGTTGACGTCGATGGAAGACGACGGCTTCCACGCCGGGTAATTGTTCTCCTGGTGGAGCGAGATGGTGAAGACGTCGCTCTCGAAGCCGGCGAAATCATGCGAACCCATGCCGCCAAAGCCCGCGCCCCCGCGGATGTTTGGCGAGAAGATGGCGGCGGTGCCGTTGCCCTGGTGGACGTCGCAGTCCACGGTCATGGCGCGGGCGATCGAGCCTTCGTGCTGCAACTTGCGGATAGCGACCGCTATATCGTTGATCATGCAGAAGCCCTCGCCGTGATCGGCAAAGGCGTGATGGAACCCACCGCCGATGCTGATACCCACGCGGTCACGCAGTGCGCACTGCGCAGCCAGGATGGAGCCTCCCGCCGCCAGCCAGAAAGCGCGCACCAGTTCCGGCGAGTAGGGGACCTCCATCAGCAGCTCTTCCCGCGCCGACAGAGCTCCGATGGTCAGCTTCATTACCCACGCCGGGGTGTGGACCAGCAGCATGTCGGCATCGCGCGCGGGCTCGGGTGTGAGAAAGTCCTCGGGCGCGGCGACGCCGGTCCGCAACAACTGCTGGTGGATGAGCCGGTATTTCTCCGCCGGAAAGACGTGTTCCCCGATGGGCAGGTAGTAGGCGTCGCTGTAGATGAGCTTGAAGGGCAGCACGGCCGGCCCCGGGCGGCGCACTCGCGGAAGTCCATCGCGCCTGCATCGGTCTGGACGGCGCGGCGAGCGCTGCGCGGCTGACCATACTACACCAGGGTTGTATTGCTAATTTCTGGTTTCTGGTTTCTCGTTTCTCGGCAGAAGCGGCTTCGGTCGAGAAACTAGGAACGAGAAACGGGGAACTCGTCACCGCTTGCGTTCCCGCGCCGGCGCCATGCCGGGCGGCTCGGCCGTGCGGCGGATGGGGATGATGGCGCCGCGGGAGGCGTCCACCTCGGGGTGCGAGCGCGCCAGCATCTCTTTCTGGATGTAGGTGAAGAACTCCTGCATCTCCTTCTGCATGGCTTCCATACGCTCGCGCATTTGAAGAATGATGGCGATGCCGGCGATGTTCACGCCCAGGTCGCGCGCCAGCGACAGAATGAATTCCAGGCGCTGCAGGTCTTCGTCGGTGTAGAGGCGGGTGTTGCCCTCGGTGCGCGACGGCTTCAGCAGCCCTTCGCGCTCGTACAGCCGCAGCGTCTGCGGATGGATGCCGTACATCTCGGCCACGGCCGAGATCATGTACGCACCCTTCGACTTTCGCTTAGCCATGAGTTCCTTCGCTTCGCTCAGGATTTCGCCTGCGGGCTCCCGCTTCGCTCACGCCCGCAAAGCGGCTCAACATGTAGGCACCCTTTGATTTTCGCTTAGCCATCAAAACCCCTTTAACCACGGAGGACACAGAGGAACACGGAGGAAATCCATTCATTGATTCTCCTCTGTGTCCCTCTGTGTCCTCTGTGGTTAAACATCACACTTGCCTCCACAACTCCGCCCGCGGGTCTTCCGGGTTCAGGCGCGCGAACTCGCGCAGGATCTCGCGCGAGCGCTCGTCCTTGGGGAACGGGGCGACGATTGTGACCTCGACGATCTCGTCGCCGCGCATGCCCTCGCGCGTGGCCGAAGGCACGCCCTTTTCGCGCAGGCGCAGCTTCTGTCCGCTCTGCGTGCCTGGGGGGATGCGCAGCAGCGACCGGCCGTCGATGGTCGGAACTTCGATCTTCGCGCCCAGCGCGGCTTCGGTAACGGTGATGGGCACGGTGACGTGAATGTCGTCGCCCTCGCGGCGGAAGACCGGGTGCTCGCCGGTGCGCACGATGATGTAGAGATCGCCCGGGGGCGCGCCCATGGTGCCGGCGTTGCCCTTGCCGGGGATGCGAATACGCTGGCCGTCGCGCGTGCCCGGCTTGATGCGCACCTCGAGCGGTTCGGTGCGGTTCACCGTGCCCTCAGCGCCGCACACGCTGCACACGCTCACGTTCTTGCCGGTCCCGTGGCAGCGCGGGCACTGTACGTTGAACTTCATGCGGCCGGCGGTCTGTGTGACCTGTGCTTTGCCGCCGCACTGGGGGCAGGTGCCCGCGCTCTGGATGAAGCCGCGTCCGTGGCAGTTCGAACAGACGTCGCGGCGGGCGATGTTCAAGCGCATCACCGTGCCTCTGATAGCGTCCCAGAAGCCGACTCTGACCTGATACTCGAGATCGGTGCCGGGTTCGGGCTGCTCGACCTCGGCGCCGAAGCCGCCGCGGCCGCCTCCGCCGAAGATGCCGGAGAAGATGTCGCGGAAGCTGCCGCTCTTGCGGCCGCCGCCGCCCGGCTCGCTGAAGTCAGAAAAATCGAAGCCGCCGAAATCGAAGGGCACACCCTGCTCGCGCCCGGCGCCCTGTCCGCCGAAGCCGGCGCTGCCCCCGCGGGCATAGGCCTCGGCGGTGGCGGGATCGATGTTGCCGGAATAGAAGCCGACTTGATCGTAGATCTTGCGCTTCTTGGGGTCGCTCAGGACGTCATTCGCTTCCGAGATCTGCTTGAACTTTTCTTCCGCGGTTTTGTCGCCAGGGTTGACGTCGGGGTGGTACTTGCGCGCAAGCTTCCTGAATGCCTTCCGGATGTCCTCCGTCGAGGCGTTTTTCTTTACGCCCAGAGTGGCGTAGTAATCTTTAGTTGCAGTGGCCATTTACTGTGTGCTGCCGCCCGGATCCTTCGCGCTTCGCGCTCAGGATGACCGCCCGCGGCTCAGACGCCGCGGAAAGCGCGGTCAGTCGGCGCAGCCGTGCTCATGAACGTGCGCTGCCAGCCGCGAGCCCACCGCGGCCAGCCGCTCCTGTAGTTGCTCGCGGAATGCCTTCACCGCCTCTTTGTCATTCGCCAGGGCGATGCCCAGCCGTTCCAATTCTTCCTGCTGGTCCGAGGCAGCCAACAGCGCAGCGAAGTTCTGCTGCAAGTACTGCAATTGACTGCAGATCATCTGTCACACTCCGATCCGAGTTGACTCAGAAGGGGCGATTCATTCGCCTGTCACCGCGGAATCGCCCCATCTTTCCTTTTCAGCCGTCCCTCCGGGACTGCCTTCGTTCTACCCGCTACCCAGCGCTGAAGCGCTGGGCTAATTTCATTGCGTCCCTTCGGGACGCGCGCGGGCCAGGGCCTGCCCTGAGCGAAGTCGAAGGGGCGCCCGTCGCCAGATCCTTCGCGCTTCGCGCTCAGAGCCTGCCCTGAGCGAGCGCAGCGAGTCGAAGGGATGACCGCCCGCGGCTCAGACGCCGCGGAAAGCGCGGTCATTTTTTATCCTCGACGTCCACGTACTCGGCGTCGATGACGCCGCCGTCGCCCTTCTTGGCTTCGCCATTGCCGCCGCGCGGAGGCGCCTCTGCCTCCGGCGCCGGCTGGGCTCCCGCCGGTGCGCCCGCGGGTTGTGCGGCGCGGTACATGGCCTCGGCCAGCTTGTGCGAAGTGCGGGTGAGGTTCTCCCGCGCCTGGTCCATGGCCGCCTTGTCGCCGCCCTCCAGCGCCTTCTTGGCGTCGGCCAGCGCGTTCTCCACGTCGCCGCGCTCCGAGCCCGAGATCTTATCGCCGTGCTCGCGCAGCATCTTCTCCACGCTGTACACCAGGGAGTCGAGCTGGTTGCGCGATTCGATCTCCTCGCGACGCTTCTTGTCCTCTTCCGAGTGTGCGTCGGCGTCCTTGGCCATGCGGTCGATCTCCTCCTTGGACAGCCCGGACGAGGACGTGATGGTGATCTTCTGGTCCTTGCTCGTGGCCATGTCCTTGGCGGTGACGTTGAGGATGCCGTTGGCGTCGATGTCGAACGTCACTTCTACCTGCGGTACGCCGCGCGGAGCCGGCGGGAGGCCGGTCAGGTGGAACTTGCCCAGGGTGCGGTTGTCGCGCGCCAGGGGCCGCTCTCCCTGCATCACGTGCACCTCGACCGAAGTCTGATTGTCGGCCGCGGTGGAGAACGTCTCCGTCTTGCGCGTCGGAATGGTGGTGTTGCGCGGGATCATCTGCGTAGCCACGCCGCCCAGCGTCTCGATGGAGAGCGTCAGCGGGGTGACGTCGAGCAAGAGCAGGTCCTTGACCTCGCCCTTGAGCACGCCGCCCTGGATGGCCGCGCCGACCGCCACTACCTCATCCGGGTTGACGCCCTTGTGCGGCTCCTTGCCGAACAGTTCGCGGACCAGCGCCTGGATGCGCGGCATGCGCGTCTGCCCGCCCACCAGCACGACCTCATCGATCTTGCTGGCGTCGATTCCGGCGTCCTTCAGGCACTGCCGGCACGGCCCCACCGAGCGCTGGATGATGTCTTCGACCATCGATTCCAGCTTGGCCCGGGTCAGCTTCTTGACCAGGTGCTTAGGTCCGCTGACATCGGCGGTGATGAAGGGCAGGTTGATCTCGGTCTCCATGGTGGTGGAGAGCTCGATCTTGGCGCGCTCGGCGGCGTCGCGCAGACGCTGCAGGGCCATCTCGTTGCCCTTGGCGCGCAGGTCGAGACCTTCGTCCTTCTTGAACTCATCGATCAGCCAGTCCACGATGCGCTGGTCGATGTTGTCGCCGCCCAGGTGCGTGTCGCCATTGGTGGCCTTGACTTCGATCACGCCTTCGCCGACTTCGAGAATCGAAATGTCGAACGTCCCGCCGCCGAAGTCGTACACGGCGATGGTCTCGTCCTTCTTTTTGTCCAGACCATAGGCCAGCGCGGCCGCGGTGGGCTCGTTGATGATGCGCTTGACGTCGAGCCCGGCGATGCGCCCGGCGTCCTTGGTGGCCTGCCGCTGCGCGTCGTTGAAGTACGCGGGCACGGTGATGACCGCCTCGGTCACCTTCTCGCCCAGGTAGTCCTCGGCCGCCTTCTTCAGCTTCTGCAGGATCATCGCCGAGATCTCGGGCGGGGTGTATTTCTTGCCCTGGGCGATCACCGCCACGTGGTCGCCCTCGCGCTCCACCTTGTAGGGCACCATCTTCATCTCTTCCGTCACTTCGTCGTAACGGCGCCCCATGAAGCGCTTGATGGAATAAACCGTGTTCTCGGGATTGGTGATGGCCTGGCGCTTGGCTACCTGGCCCACCAGCCGCTCCCCGGTCTTGGTGAAGGCAACAACCGACGGCGTGGTGCGGCCGCCTTCCTCGTTGGGGATAACCTTGGGCTCCCCGCCTTCCATGACCGCCACCACCGAGTTGGTAGTGCCCAGGTCGATGCCGATAATCTTTGCCATTTGAACTGCCCTCCTACAGGATAAGTGCTGTCACTCAGGTATGATAGTAAGCCCAAATTAAGACTTGAGTGACTTATTGTCAAGTAATATAGATGTACTGGGATATCAGTTGGTTGCAGGGCAGTTTTGGTGGGCTCGCGAGCCGGTTGACTGCCCCTAAGTGACCGTCGTTGCGAGGCTTATAGCTGCGCCGATTCTCAGGCCGGAAGGGACGAGAAGAGGGACAGCACAAGAAAATGCGGAGGGCGGGACGCCCTCCGCGACAGCCGGCAAGACCGGGGTCCCCGGAACGCCCGATTTTGGCGTTCTGGGGTGGGAGATGCCGGCGCTACTCGACGGTTACGGACTTGGCGAGATTCCGCGGCTGATCCACGTCGCAACCGCGCCGCACGGCGATGTGGTAGGCCAGCAACTGCAGCGGCACGATCTCCAGGATGGGCGACAGCAGCTCGGGAGTGGGCGGCAAGTACAGCACGCGGTCCACTTCCTCCCGGATATCCTCATCGCCCTCGGTAGCCACGGCGATCACCTTGCCGGAGCGCGCCTTGACCTCCTTGATGTTCGACATGGTCTTTTCGTAGCGCATCACCGAGTCGGGGTTGGTGCGGTCGCAGGTGGCCAACACTACCACCGGCAGGTTCTCGTCGATCAGCGCGTTGGGGCCGTGCTTCATCTCGCCGGCGGGATAGCCCTCGGCGTGGATGTAGGAGATTTCTTTCAGCTTCAGCGCGCCTTCGAGCGCGATCGGGTAGTGGATGCCGCGGCCGAGGAACAGGAAGTCCTGCACGCGCGAGTATTCCTTGGCCAGGTCTTCACAGACCTCTTCGTGGCTGAGGATGGATTCCAGCTTGCCGGGGATGCGGGTCAGCTCGCTGAGCAGGCTCTTGGCCTGATCTGCCGTCAGCGTCTCGCGCAGCCGGCCCAGGTAGAGCGCGAACAGGAACAGCGCCGTCAATTGCGCGGTGAAGGCCTTGGTGGAGGCCACGCCGATCTCCGGCCCGGCGTGCGTGTAGATGGTGCCGGCGGCCTCGCGGGTGACCATGGAGCCGACCACGTTGCAGATGGCCAGCGTCTTCGCGCCCTTGGCTTTGGCCTCGCGCTGGGCGGCGATGGTGTCTGCGGTCTCGCCCGACTGCGTGATGAGCATGGTCAGCGATGTCGGCGTCGATGATGGGATCGCGATAGCGGAATTCGCTGCGCGTAATCCACCTCGACCGGCACCCGCGCCAGTTTCTCGATCATGAACTTGCCCGCCTGGGCGGCGTGCCAACTGGTGCCGCAGGCGGCGATGTTCACCTTGCTCGAGGCTTGCGGAACTCGGCCTCGGTGATCTCCATCTCGTCGAGGAAGACCTTGCCGGTTTCCAGCGAAACCCGCCCCAGCGTGGTGTCGCGGACGGCGCGCGGCTGCTCGTAGATCTCCTTGAGCATGAAATGCTTGAAGCCGCCCTTCTCCGCCATGATGGGGTCCCAGGTGATGTGCTGCACCTGGCGCACCACGGGCTGGCCGTCGAAGTCGGTGAGCTGCACGCCCTCGGGCGTGATCACGGCCAGGTCGCCGTCGGCCAGGAAGAACAGGTCGCGGGTGTGATAGAGGATCGCCGGCACGTCGGAGGCCACGAAGTACTCATCCTTGCCCAGGCCGATGACCGCCGGCGGGCCATTGCGCGCGGCCACGATCTTGTTGGGTTCATCCACGGCAATCACCGCCAGCGCGAACACCCCGGTCAGCTCCTTCACCGTCTTGCGGACGGCTTCTTCCAGCGATACCGGCCGGCCGTTGTGGGTGGCGAAGTGATACTTCTCGACCAGGTGGGCGATGACCTCGGTGTCGGTCTCGGTCGAGAACTTGTGGCCTCTCCTCGATGAGCTGCTTCTTGAGCGAGAGGTAGTTCTCGATGATGCCGTTGTGCACCACCACGATCTTGCCCGTGCAATCGCGGTGCGGGATGGGCGTTCTCCTCGGTCGGACGCCCGTGGGTGGCCCAGCGGGTGTGGCCGATGCCGTAGGTGCCGTCCAGCGGCTTGAGGCGGATGGCCTCTTCCAGGTTGCGCAGCTTGCCCTCGGCGCGGCGGATCTGCAGCCCCTCGCCATTGCCCGCCACGGCAATGCCCGCCGAGTCGTAACCGCGGTATTCCAGCCGTTTCAGGCCGTCCAGGATTACGGGCACAACCCGCTTCTTACCAACGTATCCGACAATGCCACACACGGCAGATCACCTCTTATGGGAAATTCCCACCACCGGGCATTGGGGGAATGGGATGGGAGTCTCCCATGATTATCCAGCAAATCGTTACAAATGTAGATAGCTGGAGATGTTACTTCGGTGCTGAAAAACCGATGGCAATGATTACTCCTCGAGCGAATAGCGGAATTCCTCGATCACCGGATTGGTGAGCACCTCGCGGGCGATGCGGGCGATCTCCGCTTCGGCCCCGGCCCGGTCCAGACCGCCGTCGAGCGTGATCTCGAAGAACTTGCCCTGGCGCACGTCGTCCACTCCCTTGTAACCCATCTTGCGGAGCGCGCCCTGGATGGTCTTGCCCTGGGGATCAAGCACGGTCTTCTTCAGCGTGACGTAAACGTAGGCTTTCATAGATAAGTCGCCAGTCGCCGGTTGTCAGCCGCCAGTTGCCAACCCGCCCTGGCTACTGGCGACTGGCTACTATTCCTACAGCTTAAACAACTCCCTCAGCCGCTTGGTCTGGGCGCGGCTGACGGGCACTTCCGTCTGCTTGCGGTCGTCCATGCGGAGCTGGTAGGAGCTCTTGAACCAGGGAACGACTTCCTTGATGCGGTTGATGTTCACCAGGAAGGAGCGGTGAGCGCGCCAGAACAGGTCGGGATCGAGAGACTCCAGCAGTTCTTCGAGCGTGCGGCAGTTGGACTGGCCTTCCATGCCGCTGGTGTTCACCACGGTGATGACGCCGTCTTCGATGGAGGCGAAGCAGATGTCCTTCTGGTCCACCAGGAACAGGCGGCCCATGGATTTGAGCAGCACCTTGGAGTTCTGCGGCTTCTGCGATTCCAGCATCCGCACCAAGGTCTCGAGCTTGTCCGAAGGCGGCGCTTCCGTTTGCAGGTTTTTGCGCGCCTTCTGCACCGACTGCGCCACCCGCTTCTTGTCGAAAGGCTTCAGCAGGTAATCGACCGCATTCACTTCGAAGGCCTTGATGGCGTACTGCTCGTAGGCGGTGGCGAAGACGATCTGCGGCAGGGGAACGCGCCGGTCGATGAGCTTCTTGATGACGCCGAAGCCGTCCAGGCCGGGCATCTGCACGTCGAGGAAGACCACATCGGGATTGTGTTCCTTGATGAGGCTGACGGCTTCCACACCGTTCTTGCCCTGGGCTACCACGTCAATGTCGCCCACACCCTTCAGAAGATAGGCGAGCTCATCGCGGGCCAGCTGCTCGTCATCGACAATCAGCGCGGATAGCGGCATTCGACGGTCCTCGGTCAGAAGTATAGCGACGGAGAGACGGAAATGCCAACCGGCAGATACGTGATTGGGTAATTGGGAAATTTAGTAATTGGGTAATTGGAATGCGAGCAACTGACATTCAATTAGCCAATTACCCAATTACCAAATTACCAAATTACCCAATTACTCAATCCGCTCCAGCGCCAGCGCCATCCCCAGCCCGCCGGAGACGCACAGTGTCGCCACGCCTTTCTTAGCCTTGCGCTTGATCATTTCGTGCACGAGCGTGACGGTGATGCGTGCGCCGGTGCAGCCGATGGGGTGCCCGAGCGCGATGGCGCCGCCGTTCACGTTGAGCTTGTCGCGGTCGAAGTGCAGTTCGCGGTCGCAGGCCAGAACCTGCGCGGCGAAGGCTTCGTTGAGTTCGATCAGGTCGTAATCGGCTACGCGCAGGCCGGTCTTCTCTTCCAGCTTCCTCATCGCCGGCACCGGGCCGATGCCCATGGTGCGCGGGTTCACGCCCACTGAGGTTGCGCCGATGATGCGCGCCAGCGGCTTGAGATTGTTTTCGCGCACAAACCGTTCGCCGGCCACGACCACCGCAGCCGCGGCGTCGGTGATCCCGGAAGAGTTGCCGGCGGTGATGCTGCCGGTCTTGGAGAACACGGGAGGCAGCTTGGCCATCTTCTCCAGGCTCGCGCCCAGATAGATATGCTCGTCGCGGTCGAACACCTGCGGGCCTTTCTTGCTATCGAGTGTCACAGGCACGATCTCCGCCTGGAAGCGGCCGCTCGCTTGCGCGCATTCCGCGCATTGCTGCGAGCAGAGCGCATACTGGTCCTGCTCTTCGCGCGAGATCTTGTACTGCTGGGCAAGGATTTCGGCGGTCTCGCCCATCACCATTTTGGCGATGGGACAGAAGAAGCCGTCGCGGTACATACCGTCCACGAGTTCCTGGTTGCCGAGGCGGTATCCCCAGCGTGCGCCGTCCAGGTAATACGGGAGGCGCGACATGGACTCGGTGCCGCCGGCGAGCACGCAATCGAGGTGCCCCAAGGCGATCTCCTGCGCGCCTAGCACGATGCTCTTCATGCTGGAAGCGCACGCCATGTTCACGGTGTAAGCGGGCACGGTTTCCGGTACGCCGCTGCGGATGGAGATTTGCCGCGCGGGATTGGGTCCGCCGCCGGCCTGCCGCGCGTTGCCGAAAATGGTTTCCTCGGCCTGCTCCGGCCGCACCCCGGCGCGCTCCAGTGCGGCCTTGGCGGCGATTACGCCCATGTCGGCGGCCGTCAGGGACATGAGGCTGCCGCCGAACTTGCCAATCGGCGTGCGCACGGCGGAGATAATGAAGACGTTGGCCATGTACATTGAGTCTAGCATTCTGTTCGGGGCACCTGAAGAATTGAGTCATTGTGTCATTGAGCCATTGAGTCATTGAAAACAGGCAAGCGTGTTTCGCTTCAATGACGCAATGGCCCAATGACTCAATGGCCCAATCCCTCATGCTGCGCCCCCTATAATATTCGCAACCCACTCATGCCCGAACCGAACACCCTCGACGACGGCCTGCTGCGCGGCTTCTGGTACCCCGCTCTGCGCGGCGAACGCGTGCGCGGCCGCGCGCTCAAGACCGCCATGCTGCTCGGCATTCCCCTGGTGCTGGGACGCGATTCCGAAGGCCGTCCCTTCGCGATGCGCGACAGTTGTCCGCATCGCGGCATGCCGCTCTCCCGCGGCTGGTTCGACGGGCATCACCTCGAGTGTTCCTATCACGGCTGGAAATTTGAGCCGGGGAGCGGCCAGTGCCGCGAGATCCCGTCGCTCATGCCCGACGACAAGCTCGACGTCGGCAAGATCTACGCCACCGCCTTCCCCTGCCGCGAACACGACGGCTACTTCTGGGTATACATGCCAGAACGGGGCGCCAGCAGACACCCCAGCGCGCCAAAAGCGGGCGCGTCGGGGACCCCGTTCGAGCCGCGCGAAGAAGCGCCCCGGCTCGCGACCTTCAGCGACCGCTACACCATCACGCATCTCTCAGCCGAGCTGCCCTGCCACGTGGACCACGGCATCATCGGGTTGATGGACCCGGCGCACGGGCCTTTCGTCCACCAGGCTTGGTGGTGGCGTACGCGGCACAGCATCCACGAGAAGCGCAAGGCGTTCGAGCCCATTCCCCTGGGCTTCCGTATGAGCGCGCACACGCCCTCCTCGAACAGCGCGCCCTACAAGCTGCTGCGCCTCTACGCCCAGGCCGAGGGCATCACCACCACCATCGATTTCGTGCTGCCCAACCGGCGCTACGAGCAGATCCACGCCGGCAAATACTGGTTTTCGAGCATGACCACGGTCACGCCCATCACCGCCGAACGCTGCCGTATCGACGTGGTCGCCGCTTGGAACATCTTCCGTCACATACCGCTCGTGCTGCCGATCTTCCGCTTCTTCGGCGAGAAGTTCATGGGCCAGGACCAGCGCACCATGGAGATCCAGGCCGAGGGCCTGAAGCACAATCCCAGCCTGATGCTGATCGACGACGCCGACCGCCCCGCCAAGTGGTACTTCGCGCTGAAGTCGGCGTACCTGGAATCGCGCCGCACCGGCCAGCCCGTGCAGCACCCGATCCAGGGGCCGGTGACGCTGTGCTGGCGCAGTTAGCGATCAGCACTCAGCAATCAGCACTCAGCCAAAGCAGAGAATCCGTGGCGGCTTTTCCTGGGTTGTGGCTGAATGCTGAATGCTGACTGCTGAGTGCTCCGGTTACGCCTGTAATCCGGAGATGCAGTTGTCGTCGATCTGCTTGCGCAGGTACTCCTTGAGCTCGCCCTTGTCGCGCATTTGGATGAGGCTGTCGAGGAAATACCAATGCGCCCGCGGCCGGGCCTTGAGGATGGACTGGTAGGCCTTGAGCGCGCCATCCACGCCCGCCTGGAATACCGCTTGCTGGTCCACCTGCTGTTGTGGATGTTCGACGATGAAGGCGGCGCTGGAATAAACCACCTGCATGGCGAGCTCGTGCGAGTAATTGCGGTTGCTGCGCAGCAGTTGCGGCAGCAGGCCGGGGCATACGGGTACCACCACGTCCGGCACCTCGTCGATCCATTTCGCCAGCCAGACTCGCCACTCCTCCGCCTGCGGGTTCAGGGGATCGGTTTCGAGCTTGTGTGTCAGGTCGATGACCTTGGCGCGCTCCTCGGCGGTGGAAGGGGCGCGCTCCGCTGCGCGCATGCCCGTGGAAAGCAACAGCAGGCAAGAAAAGATAAGGAGCAGGATTGCGAACGGGATCCTTCGCGCTCGGCGCTCAGGATTTCTCATGATACTGATGCCTCCGTGCCTTCGCTGGTAAGCCAGGCGAGTGCCTCTTCGCGGGTTTTGAACTTGGGAAAGTGCCGCGCCGAGAAGGATTCCAGGTTGCGGAAGTACACCTCGGGGATGCTTTCGGCGCCCACCACCGCAGCCCGGTGCACATGCGGCCGGTCCTTGGCTGCGACCACCTTCATGCGATCGGCCGTCGTCTTGTCGAATTCCGCACCGGTGAAGTCGCTGAGCGTGAGTAGCGAGTCGTGCGGTTCGGCCGCGATGATGCGCTCGACTTCATCCATAGTACGCAGCACCTCCTGGGATGTGCTGCCGGTATGGTCAATGAAAAGCACCCGCTTGCCCCGGTGGGTAATGAAACGCACGCGCTCCATGGCCGCACCCTCCCCCCGGCGAATGCTCCGATGGTATACACCTGGGCAGACACTACTTCAACAGCGACTTAACCACCGCCGGAACCTGGGCCAGCGCTTCATCCAGGGCCTCGGGGTTCTTGCCGCCGGCTTCGGCCATGTCGGGACGTCCGCCGCCCGAGCCCCCCACGCGCTCGGCCACCAGTCCGATGATCTTGCCGGCCTGAACGCGGCTGGTGAGGTCCTTGGTCACACCCACGATCAGCGCCACCTTGCCGTCGGAGGTCGAGCCCAACACAACCACGCCCGAGCCCAGCTTCGAGCGCAGATTGTCCACCAGCGTGCGCATCTGCGGACGCTCCAGGTTGTCCACCCGGTGGGCGAGGACCTTGATTCCCTCCACCACCTGGACTTTTTCTTCTGCCGAGCTGACGGTCGCGGTCGCAGATTTCATCCGCGCGCGCTCCAGTTCCTTGCTCAGCCGCTTGATCTCGGCTTCCTTGCGCTCGAGCTCCAGCCGCAGCGCCTCGGCAGGAGAGACAGAAGGTTCGGCGCGATGTACCAGGCTCGAAACTACGTGCTCAAGTTCGTGATCGCGGCGGAAGTGGCCGAGCGAGCCCATGCCGGTGACGGCCTCGACGCGCCGCACCCCCGAGCTCACCGAGCCCTCGTCCAGGACCTTCACCAGTCCGATCTCGCCGGTCATGGCCGTGTGCGTGCCGCCACAAAGCTCGGTGGAGAAGTCGCCGATTCGGATGACGCGCACCCGCTCGCCATACTTTTCGCCGAACAGCGCCATCGCCTTGTACTCGTTGATGGCCACGTCCAACGGTACGTCGGTGATGATCTCGACCTTCTCGTTCTTCAGCACTTCCTTGTTGGCCAGATCCTCGATGTCCTGCAGCTCTTCGTCGGCGATGCCGGTGAAATGCGAGAAATCGAAGCGCAGGTGCCGGGGATCGACCAGCGACCCGGCCTGCTTCACGTGTTTCCCCAGGACTTCGCGCAACGCGGCATGCAGCAGGTGCGTGGCCGTGTGGTTGCGCATGGTGGCCTGGCGCACGCCGGTGTTGACCACCGGATCGACGCGATCGCCCACGCGAATCGCCTGCTTCGCCGTGACCTTGTGCGCGCGCACGCCCTGTACCGGGTAGTAGCATCCGGTTACGTCGGCGACCACAGTGTTGTGATCGCTGTCGTAGAGCCAGCCAATGTCGCCCACCTGTCCACCGGCCTCGGCGTAGAAGGGCGTGCGGTCGAGAACAATCTCGCCCTGCTCGCCGGGCTTGAGCTGCTGCATGCCTTGCCCGCGCGGGTCGATGATGGCCAGCACCTCGGAATCGTGCGACTCGGTGCGAAGGTAGCCTTCAAAACTGGTCGGCGGCAGCTTCTGAAACGCAGGGCTGGCGGCCTGCTTGGCCGCGCCCTTCCAGGAAGCGTAGGAGCGCTCACGCTGGTCTTGCAAAGCACGGTCGAAGCCTGCTTGGTCAAATTCGATCCCCTGATCCCGAGCGGCATCAATCATAAAATCGAGCGGCAAGCCGAAGGTGTCGTACAGCTTGAACGCTCTTTCGCCCGAGTAGCGCGGATGCTGCCAACGCACCTTCTCTGGCGAGAACTCGGCTTTCGACAATATCCGATAGAGCCCCCCCTCCACGAAAACGCAGGCTTCGTCGAGGCAGACTTCGACCTGGCTACCACTCACACCTACGTACTGCTTCTCGTCAACGGACAAAAACTCGGGCGAGTACTTGGACCCGGTCACCCTCAAGCCTTTGACCAGATCGCCCGCACGATCGACCCGCACGAAACCATGCGGTGGGAGCGTCATCCTCTCGGCCAAAGCGTATTTGCCGACTTCATACACGCGAGCCGGACGTATCGTTGCTAAATCCTCCTCAAGCTTCCGCAGCCCCATTTCTAACGTGTGCGCAAACCTCACTTCTTCGCCCTGGACGACCGTAGAGACCCGGTCGGCCGAGTCCACCAGTTCGGGATATGCGTCCTTCATCTGGTCGCGGACGGCGGACACCATCTGATAAAGAAACGGCTCGTTCTGCCCGAGCAGGCGTCCGTGGCGGATGGCGCGGCGCATGATCTTGCGCAGGACGTATCCGCGGCCTTCGTTCGAGGGCAGCACTCCGTCGGAGATGAGGAACGTAGTAGCGCGAGCATGGTCTGCGATGACGCGCAACGACGCCGCACCACGGCTGCCCGATTCTTTCTTCAATTCCTTATCGAGCGACACGCCCGTTAGCTCCGCCGCACGCTTCATCAGCGCGACGAAAAAGTCGGTATCGTAATTGGAGAGCTTGCCCTGGAGAACGGCCGCCAGCCGCTCCAGTCCTGCGCCGGTGTCGATGGAAGGTTTGGGCAAGGGTTCGAGCTTGCCGGAGGCGTCGCGGTTGAACTGCATGAAGACCAGGTTCCACAGCTCGACGTAGCGGCCGCACTCGCAACCGAATTTGCAATCAGCATGGCCCTGGTCGCTGGCGATCGCGCCCATGTCGTAGTGGACCTCCGAGCAGGGACCGCAGGGGCCGGTGTCGCCCATGGCCCAGAAGTTGTCCTTCATCCCGAACTCGTAGATGCGGTCCCTGGGGACGCCCTGCTCGGCCCAGAAGTTGAAAGCCTCCTCATCGCGCGGCACGCCCTGCTCGCCCTTGAAGATGGTGGCGAACAGGCGGTCCTTGGGGATGCCGTACCACTTGGGCGAAGTGACCAGCTCCCAGGCGAACGCGACCGCCTCGCGCTTGAAGTAATCGCCGAAGCTGAAGTTCCCCAGCATCTCGAAGAAAGTGTGGTGGCGGTTGGTGAAGCCGACGTTCTCCAGGTCGTTGTGCTTGCCGCCGGCGCGCACGCATTTCTGCGAGGTGGTGGCGCGGGAGTAGTCGCGCTTCTCCAGACCGAGGAACGCGTCCTTGAACTGGTTCATGCCAGCGTTGGTGAACAGCAGCGTGGGATCGTTCGCCGGAACAAGGGACGAGGAGTGTACGCGCCGGTGACCGTGCTGCTCGAAGTATTGCAGGAACTTTTCGCGGATCTGTGCGCCGGTCAGCATAACAGGCCTTCAGGAGCTGGGATAAACCTTCATTGTAGCGAAAGCGGCTCCTGGCTGTTAGCTCTTAGCGGTCAGTGGGCGGGTTTGGGACGCCCACCACCGAGACACGGAGGCACGGAGGATTGCGAAACAGGATTTCTCAGTGTCTCCGTGTCTCCGTGGTGGATTTTCGGCTACGTCTCCGACTCCAGCGCGGTCAGCACCTCGTCGTCCACATCCCACTGTTTCAGGATGCGGATGATGGTCCGGCTCGTGTAGCCGGCGCGCATCAGGGCGCGGAAGATCCGGGCAGCCTCTTTGGCATTCGCCGGCTTCTTGAGCCGTTTGCGGCGGAGGTATTCGCGGGCCAGTTTTTCCTCGTCGGCGCCGGCGTAGGCCGCGGTGACGGCTTTCGTGATGACGTTGGCGTGCACGCCCCGCACCTTCAGGTCGGAGACGACGCGCAACCGGCCGAACTTCTCGTTTTCCTTGCGATAGGAGGAGTAGGCGGCGGCGTAGGCGGTGTCATTGAGGTATTTTTGATCTTTCAATCGTGCGATCACCGCCTCGACCAGCGCTTCGCTGTCGTCCCCCGCCGGCAGACGTTGTCGCAGCAGACGCTTGAGTTCGGCCACGCTGCGCATCTTCCGGGCGAGAGCGCCGACGGCATATTCATAGAGCGTGGATTCGTCGTAGGTTTTGCGGCGGTGGAGCGGCACCGAGACATTTGAACACAGATCGCTGGGGCTGTCGTTGGTCGTTAGTCGTTCGTCGTTGGCCGAAGACACAGAGGGCCGTACTGCCAAACGACCACCGACTAACGACCAACGGCTAGCGCCGGCGCTACCTGCCGTACCCCGCGCGCTGCATCTCGTCGCGGGCGGCGTCGGCGGTGGAGGAGATGCCCTGCACCCGCAGCTTGAAGTCGTCGGGGTTGGAGGCGGTCTCCAGGGCGGTCTCGAAGGAGATCAGTCCTTGCATGTACAGGTCGTAGAGCGACTGGTCGAAGGTCTGCATCCCGTACTGCGAGGTCCCGGTGGCCAGAGCTTCCTTGATGTTGCGGGTCCTTTCCGGGGTGACGATGCATTCCTTGATATAGGCGGTGCTGATCAGGACTTCGACGGCGGGCACGCGCCCAGCCCCGTCGCAGCGCTTGACCAGGCGCTGGCTGATGACGGCCTTCAGCGTGGTCGCCAGTTGCAGCCGGATCTGCTTCTGCTCCGAGGGCGGGAAGACGGCAATGATGCGGTTGACAGTCTCGACCGCGTCAAGCGTGTGCAAGGTGGAGAACACCAGGTGCCCGGTCTCGGCGGCCAGCAGGGCGGTGCCGATGGTCTCGACGTCGCGCATTTCGCCCACCAGGATGGTGTCGGGGTCCTGGCGGAGGCTGGCGCGCAGCGCCGAGCCGAACGAGGGCGTGTCCACCTCCACCTCGCGCTGGTTGACAAAGCCCTTCTTGTCGCGATGCAGGAACTCGATGGGGTCCTCGATGGTGATGATGTGCTCGGGCCGGCCGGAGTTGATGCGGTCGATCATGGCCGCCAGGGTGGTGGACTTGCCGGAGCCAGTGATGCCGGTCACCAGCACCAGCCCGCGCTGCTCGTCGCAGATCTTTTCCACGATGGGCGGCAGGTGCAGCTCGTCCAGCGGCAGGATCTTGGTGGGAATCACGCGGAAGGCGATGCCCACGTTGCCGCGCTGCTGGTACACGTTGACGCGGAAGCGTCCCAGTCCGGCCACGCCGTAGGCCAGGTCGAGCTCGGCGTTCTCCTTGAATTTCTGCTTTTGCCGGTTCGACATCATGCTGAAGGCCATGTTCAGCATGTCTTCGGCGGAGACGCGGGGCTGGTCGGAAAGCGCAACCAACTCGCCATCCACGCGGATGTGGGGATAGTTGCCGACCTTCATGTGCAGGTCGGAAGCCTTGCGCTCCATCGCCGTGCGCAGCAATTCGTCTACGTGCATGGCCTTCCTTGTCCCGGTGAAGCTAACACGAAAGGGAAGCGGCGGAAAGTAACCAGAGGGTCGCGTACTTCGGAGTCTGCGGTACCGGTTGGGACATCTTCTCCATTGGGAAGCTTATGGGCGACTGGAAGACGGGGCCGCGGGTGGTGATCGTGGGCGGCGGTTTTGGGGGCCTGTACTGCGCGCGGGCGCTGGCCCGCGAGCCGGTGCGCATCACCCTGGTGGACCGCAAGAACCACCACACCTTCCAACCGCTGCTGTATCAGGTGGCCACGGCCGCGCTGTCGCCCGGCGACATCGCCTCGCCCATCCGCTCCATCCTGCGCCGGTTTGCGAACGTCGAGGTCCTGCTGGGCGAGGTGGTGGGATCCGAGCTCGACGAGCGCCGCGTCCTGCTGCAGGACGGCGGGCGCCTGGAATACGACTACCTGGTAGTGGCCGCGGGCGCGCAGCACTCCTATTTTGGGCATGGCGAGTGGGAGTCCCTGGCGCCCGGGCTAAAGACCATCGAGGACGCGCTCGAGATCCGCCGGAGGGTGCTGCTGGCCTACGAAGTCGCGGAACGGCGGGCGGCGATGGGCAAAGATCCCGGGCCGCTGAACTTCGTCATCGTAGGTGGCGGCCCCACCGGCGTGGAGCTGGCCGGAGCCATCGCCGAGATCGCCTCCCGCACCCTGGCCAAAGACTTCCGCCTGATCCAGACCAGGCGCTCCCGCGTGCTGTTGCTGGAAGGCGGACCGCGCGTGCTGCCCACCTATCCCGAGGACCTGTCACGCAAGGCGGAGGAGCAGCTGCGCGAGCTGGGCGTCGAAGTGCGCACCCGCGCCCTGGTGACCGGCGTGGAGCCGGGAAGCATCCGCGTCGGCAACGAGGTTATTTCCGCCACGGTGACGGTGTGGGCCGCAGGCGTGGCCGCCTCCGGCCTGGGCCGCCTGCTTTCCGACGATACCGACGGCGTGGGGCGGATTCCGGTCGGAAGCGATTGCAGCCTGCCGCATCACCCCGAGGTCTTCGTCATCGGCGACCTGGCGCTCTTCAAGGACGAGCACGGAAAACCGCTGCCCGGGGTGGCGCAGGTCGCCATCCAGCAAGGCCGCGCGGTGGCCAAGAACATCGGGCGCGAGCTCAAAGGGCAGCCGCGCCAGCCCTTCCACTACAAGGACCTCGGAAGTCTCGCGACCATCGGCCGCGCCGCCGCGGTGGCCGACATCTTCGGGATTCATCTTTCGGGTCTGATCGCCTGGGTGGTGTGGCTCTTCATCCACATCCTGTGGCTGATCGGCTTCCGCAACCGGGTGCTGGTGATGGTGAACTGGACCTGGGCGTACTTCGCCTCACAGCGCGGACCGCGCCTGATCACGGAGAGGGATTCGTAACCGAAGAAACCGCAGAGGCACGGAGCCACGGAGGTATTGGGATAATGGCCCTCCGTGTCTCTGTGCCTCCGTGGTTGGTGGGGTCACGCCGTTGCCGGCATCTCGAAGGGCTCGTCGGCGCTGCCGCCGTAGATCGAAGGCACCTTCGATCCCATAGGCCGTAGATACGTCGCCAACTGCCCCCGGTGATGGATGCTGTGGTTGTTCATGAAACCCAGGTAGAACACACCGGGCAGGTTGAACATCCCCAGGAAATTGATGGGCGTGGCCAGTTGCGCCGGCGTCATGGTGCGCACACGCTGCACAGCCCGCTGGAGGTTCTTGTCGTACCAGGCGACAAGCTCGGCCACCGTGTTGGGCTTCTCTTTGTCGAAACGGGGATCAGGCATCGTAAACTTGCCTTCGGCGATCTGATCCAGGAAAAGCACATCCTCTTTGGCGATGTGCCAGGCCAGTTCCCAAGCAGTGCGCGCCTTGGGGTCAGGCCGGTAATCACGCTTGGCGTCCGGGATGGCGGCCAACACCTTCTTCGTGGTCTCGAACTCGTTCTGCAGGCCTTC
Organism: uncultured Acidobacteriota bacterium; assembly: GCA_963704285.1. Taxonomy (GTDB): domain Bacteria; phylum Acidobacteriota; class Terriglobia; order Terriglobales; family Acidobacteriaceae; genus JAHFUA01. The sequence goes on from OY969886.1 coordinate 1,759,558, forward strand.
GCACAGGATCTCGCGGTAGGCGGCGGCGAATTCCGGGGTGATGCCGGGTTGGGGTGCGGTGGACATAGAAAGCCTCCTTTTCCGAACTGGATCAGTTGGTTAGACGAGTGGGGCCAGGTACGGTTGCGGAATTTTCGTCCAACAAAAGGGCGCCGGAGCTCCGGTGCCCTGCGCCTGCGAAAAAAGTTTATACCGTGACCGGCTGCGTGCTCGCGACCGGCGCCGGTGTCAGCCAGTGGAAGCGGTCGGGCACGAGGCCGTTGACGATGTTGAAGAACTCCCGTTGGATCGCCTTGGTGATGGGACCCACCGCGCCCTTGGCCACGGGGATCTTGTCCACCGAACGGATGGGCGTGATCTCGGCGGCGGTGCCGCTAAAGAACACTTCGTCGGCGATGTAGAGCATCTCCCGTGGGATCATCTGCTCGAGCACGGGAACGGCCATCTCCTTCGCCAGTTGGATCACGGTGTCGCGCGTGATGCCCGGCAGGACCGAGTTGCCCAGAGGCGCGGTGTAGAGCGACCCCTGATAGACCAAGAACAGGTTTTCCCCCGAACCCTCGCTGACGTAGCCGCTAACGTCGAGCGCGATGCCCTCCACGTAGCCATTGAGCAGGGCTTCCATCTTGATGAGCTGCGAGTTCATGTAGTTGGCGCCCGCCTTGGACATGGCGGGCATGGTGTTGGGCGCCAGCCGGTTCCAGGAGGAAACGCAGACGTCCACGCCGTCGTCGGAGCCGTGGCCCAGGTAGCGGCCCCACTCGTAGTTGACCAGGTACACGTCGATGGGCGACTCCAGCGGATTCACGCCCAACTGTCCGTAACCGCGGAGCGCGATCGGCCGGATGTAGCAGGGCACCACGCCGTTGACCCGCACCAGTTCGACCATGGCGGCCACCAGCTCTTCCCGGCTGTACGCCACGTTCATGCGATAGATTTTGGCCGAGTTGATGAGGCGCTGCATGTGTTCTTGGGCGCGGAAGATGGCCGGCCCTTTGGGCTGGGAATAGCAGCGGACGCCTTCAAAAACGGCGGAGCCGTAGTTCACCACGTGCGCCATCACGTGCAGGGTGGCGTCGTCCCAGTTGATGAATTTCCCGTTGTGCCAGATTTTGTCGGTCTTCTTGACGGCCATGGGCGCTCCTTCTATCGGTAGCTGTTGTGAATCCTGACTCCCCCTGGGTCGTGTCTGCCCGGCAGGATGGGGACGCTCGCCTGTCACTGGGAGCGGTGCGGCTAAAGGCCCTCCGTGGCAACACGGGTTACGGCGTTACAGGTCATTATACCTGCATTTATGGATAGGACCGTCATCGGCATTCGCAGCCTTTAAGCGGAGTCGCGCAGGCGACAAACGAACTGAAGCCAAGTCCGCGCAAGCGACGAACAAGCTTAGCCCGGCGATTCATCGCCGGGTCATTGGCGGCATACAATTCCGAGTCCCGTTAGGGACGACTGAAGCTTTCGAGGAGAGACTATGGCTCACGCCTATGTTTCGCCCTCGTGCATGTTGTTTTTTCGACCAGAGGCCGGCGAAAGACGATCTTTAGCTACGCTCCAACTCAGCGACAAAATTCTTCACCGTTTCGAGGAGATCACCGGAAGGCCACGGCTTCATAGACGTGTGGGTAGTAAGGTCAGTCCAGGAGCCATCCGAGAACAGGACGCGCACCTTTACGGCTCTGACTTCAGTTGTTCTTGTGCCGCTCGTAGGCTCAGGGACTTCGACTTGCAAGAAGCGCATTTCTTTACTTTCTGACATTATGCTGACGCCGCTTTCTCCATGAAGAGTTGATACTCCGCTTGTACATCATCCGTGATCGAAGGGCGCACTTTCTGGGCAGCCGCAGCTTCGAGATGTTCGTATCCGACGTCTCCACCGTGCCGCATAGCGATTTTCGCTGCCTCATCGACCAACAGTTTTAAATCACTTGCGGAGTATCCCTGCCCAGCTATGGCTTCGGCGAAAGAATCAATCGACAATTGCGGCGAAACCGGCCGGCCATCCAGATGGAAGCGAAGCATCTCAGTAATCGCCAAAATGTCGGGAGGACCAACGTATACTTTCTTGTCCAGTCGACCGCTGCGGCGTACAGCTTCGTCGAGCTTCCATGGATGGTTGGTTGCAGCGACAAAGAGGATTCGCCGCTCCGCGCATGTGCCAATCTGGACCAGCCACTCGTTGACCTCCTCCGCTTTGTATTGATCCTCGCCACGCAAAGAGAATCGAGACGGCACGAGTCCCTCGAATTCATCAACGAACATAACCGACGGGGCAGACCGTGCCGCGCGCTCAAAGAGGCCCGCAATTTTTAGGCCTGTTTCATGAATGTAGGGCGATCCCACAGCGGCAGGCGACACCTCGATGAATTCTCGATTAAGTTCATCTGCCAACTTTTTCGCCACAAATGTCTTTCCGCAGCCAGGCGGACCGAACAAGAGAATTCCGTTCGGAATCTCAATTTTGTACTTTCGAAACTTTTCGGGATCTCGCAGAGGCTCAATCACTTCCTCGGCAAGCATTTGCTTCAGAGAGTGCATCCCCGGAATCGAAGCGATCCCTTCAGGCTTTGCCTCCACTCTCGTCTGCAAGCGACGCACCTCTTTCCGGAGAATATCGAGCATGTCCACGACCTGCGCGGCAGCCACCTGGCTTCCGGAAAGAGTGATCTTGCCCGTTCCGAAACTCACCTCCTCCTTGCCTGGCACTGGAGCGAACGTCACATGGGGAAAGTCACAGTACGGCAGGAATCCAAAGATTTCTAGGTTATTGAAATAAATGCCTCTCGACCCAAATACAACTGCATCCTTCGACGATCCCCAAAACGTGCAATCAATCAACATTGCTGCATTGTCATGATCGGGCATGGCGCACGTTAGCAATGCATTAGCGAGTTTGTCGGGCGGAATGTTCGGGGCGAAGTGAATGTCAGGCCGGCCTTTGTTATTACTGAGAAGCCGATCTAATGTGGAGGCAGGGATGTTGACGGGAGGCCTAGCACTTACATAAATGCCGATGTGTTGTAGCCACTCCCGAAGCACTTCACCCATTCGTCGCGACGCTGCGATGAGCTGTCCATCATCAGCGACTGCGGGAATACGGGCAGCAATGCATCTCGCATACTCGTCCACCGCAGCAGCCAGGGTCATGCCGGGATTCTTCAATAGTAAGCATGAAATATTCGGGATGAAGTTTCTATCGATATCGGCGTCGATGCGCCCGATTTGTTCAGCCGCTTCGACCTTACGCTTCACTTCAACCCAAAAGTGCTGCTGACGTTCTATGAACGTCTCTAACGGAAATGCAGAGACGGAATCAGTCCTCGTAAGCGCACACCAGGCGTGCAGCAATGTTGGATCGATTGCTTCCGGCAGACAATTCGCCGCTCTAGCCGCGAGCTGACGATAGAGGTTTAGGACCGATTCATCCATAATGCCTCCGGCGGTGGTCTCTCCTGTGCTGGACGCGGCTTACGGTCAGGTCAATTGCCTCAGACCACTGGCTTCGAATCGCTGAAATGCGTAAAGTGCCAGGGCTTGCAACAGGCGCACGATCATCTTTGGTAGCCGCTCCAGCAAGTGCCTACTGATGGATTCTCTGCATTGACGCCTATGCTGCGGCGTCATGATCAAAAGCGCGAGTCCCACTGTGAGTCCGACAACGAGAATTGCTAAGCACGTGTTCTTAGTCATTAGGTTCATGTTGGCACACGCCTCTTTCAGGCTCTGTGCCAGAATACCCTATCCGTGAGCTTTTGAGGCAATACGATCCGTGTTTTGTTTGGCGTAGTTCAGTCGTCCCTGACGGGACTCGAACCCCGTTTCCCTGCGGACCCGGCGATAAATCGCCGGGCTAAGCTCGGGACTGTCGCTTCCGCGACTCTGTGCCTCCACCTCCGCGCGCTCAGCGGCTGTCATTTCGCTACTTCGGTGCCCGGCGACCTTCGCTGCATCGCCGTTGCCAAATGAGCGGGAGAATCTCCCTCATGCATTCCTTCTGCCCACGTCTCCTGTGGTTTTCAGTCGGTTTTCTTCGCGATGGTTGGCAATACGGTAGTCCGCCGGTTCTCCACTTCATCTCCGCGGAAGAAGCGTCCCTTTGCAGCGGCCATCTCCGGCATGGCCAGGAACGGCTGCTTGTAGTCGTTGCGCGCGTTCCAGAACAGAAAGCCGATGCCGCCGTTCTCGCGGGCCACGTTCACCTGGGTGAGGATGTAATCGGTCGAATAGCTCTTGGTGCGCCAGGCAAAGGCTTGCAGCCACGGCCGCAGTACCACCCCTGAGCCCTGCGTGATCTCACGGAACTTCACCATGGATTCCGCGATGAAGTGTTCGGGCGCGTCGCCGGGGTGGGCATAGCCGTCCATGCCGAAGAAGTGCGAGGGATAGATCATGGGCGAGAGCACGTCGCAGCGGTGCGCCATGGCCACAATGTCCTGCCCAGTATGGGAAAGATCGATGGGCCGCTGCCACGCCATCACTCCGAAGACGTCCAGCGAGAAGAGCACGCCGGCGCGCTGCGTTTCGGCATAGGCGCGGTCGAGGAAATGCGCGATCACGTCGGAGCGCTTCCAGTCCGCGTGCACGGTTTGAAACGCGAACTGCGCATCGGCCTGGTCGCCCTCGGCAGGGAAGCGGACATAATCGAACTGCACTTCATCCACGCCGGAGGCGGCGGCGTAGCGCGCCAACGCGATGTTGTAGTCCTCGACCTCGGCGCGGGAGGGGTCGGTCCAGACCAGCTTGCCGTTCTCGCGCCAGGGCTGGCCGCTGCGGCGCGAGCGGACCGCCAGTTCGGGGTGCTGTTTCACCAACTGCTCGTCCCGGAAGATGGCGATGCGCGCGATGGCGTGCATGCCCTGCCCGTGCAGGAAGCGCGCGAACTTGGGCAGGCTGCCAATCGGCGGATGACGGCGCAGCGGCGCCAGTGGGTGCGAAAACGGCGTAGCGACCAGCCCGGTCGCCGACTCGGGGACCTCGGGCGCCCCGATGCTCAGCGAGCCATCGCTGTCCTTGATGTCGAACACCACGGCGTTGCCGCCCACCTGCCGCCAGCGCCGGATCAACTCGATTCCGCGCTCGCTGGTGGCCATCAGCCCCGTCAGATAGATGGCGCGGATCTCCAAATCCCTGGCCACGTGGACAGGTCGCTCCACGATGCGTTCCTGCAGGAGCCCGGGGATGGCGACCTGCTGTCCTTTTCTGAGGAAGTTGCCCTGAATGCCGTTTTCCCGGCGGATGGCGGACTCGAACTCCGACAGAGTCATGAACGAGGTCACGGGCAGGTAGGCGCGCGCGACCGCCGCCACGCTCTCTCCTGCCCTGGCGCTGTGCACTCCGGGCGCCGGCTCAGGCGTGAGCACAGGTGGCGCCGCCGGTTGGGGCACGCGCCTGGACTCGAGCGACACCGGAACCAGAACGGGGGCCGGGCGCGGAACTGCGACCGCAACCGGCTCCGCAGACTGCCGCGGAGCTTCGAAGTTTAATGACGGCGTGGCCCAAAAAAGAAATACACCAAGAAGGGAGAGAACCAGGTTAGCGGCAACAACGCGGGGCCCGAGCTGCATGCGATTTCGCGCTCCAGTACAGCAACAAAACCGATCGTAGCACGAACACGCAACTACTCCGGATGCCACATTAGACGCGGCCGGTGACGTTAGGGATGCGTCGAAAATAACCTCCCTCGAAGCTTTTTTCCACAGCATGCGCGCTCCAAACAGCGGTCTCCGCATCTAATATTTTGGATGGATGTGGAGGGCCAGCTTTTGCAGTTCGAATGGACTTCCGCTCCATCTCACGGCCCGAACGAAGCAAGGAAGGGGCCCGATAGTTATGAAAACCGGCATAAACACCGCGCTCGATCCCAGCCGCCGCAGCAGCGACGCGCAGGAATTCGAGACTGCGCTGCGGCGCAGGATCGTGGGGCAGGACGCGGCCATCGAGAAAGTCACTGAGATCTACCAGATGTTCCTGGCGGGGCTGAACGCGCCCGGCCGTCCCGTGGGGAACCTGCTTTTCCTGGGCCCGACCGGCTCGGGCAAGACGCGCGTGGTCGAGGCCGTGGCGGAAGCCCTGTTCGGCGACGCGCGGGCCTGCGTCAAGATCGACTGCGCGGAATTCCAGCACAGCCACGAGATCGCCAAGCTGATCGGCTCGCCGCCCGGCTACCTGGGGCACCGCGAGACCCATCCCCTGCTCACCCAGGAAGCGCTCAACCAGTGGCATACCGACAAGCTGAAGATCACGCTGCTGCTGTTCGACGAGATCGAGAAGGCGTCGGACGCGCTGTGGCAACTGCTGCTCGGCATCCTGGACAAAGCCACGCTCACCCTGGGCGACAACCGGCGCGTGGACCTCTCCCACTGCATTATCGTGATGACCTCGAACCTGGGGGCTCCGGAGATGAACGGGATCATGAATGCGGGAATGGGCTTCACGCAGTCGCCGGCCACCGTGGATGACCGGCTGGACGAGAAGATTCAGCGGGCGGCGGTCGAAGCGGCGAAAAAGAAATTCGCTCCCGAGTTCATGAATCGGATCGACAAGGTTGTGGTCTTTAGGACACTGCGCCCGGAGGACGTTCGAGAAAATCCTGGAAATCGAGCTGGGTCTGCTGCAGCAGCGCATCCTGCAGGCCACCGGCAACAACCAGTTCGTGTTCAGTTGCACTGCGAAGGTGAAGCAGTTCCTCATGCAGGAGGGCACCGACGCCAAGTACGGCGCCCGCCATCTCAAGCGCGCCATCGAGAAGAACCTCGTCTTCCCGCTGGCCAACCTGGTGGCTACCGCGCAAGTGAAGCTTGGCGATTTCGTGCGCATCGACATGAATGGCGACAACCGGCTGCTGTTCGTCAAGGAGGCCGAAGGCGCCCTGGTGCCGGTCTTGCTGGAGAAGTACAGCCAGGAAGCGGGAGCGGTGGCCGCCACGGCGCGCACCACCCGCAGCGCCGGCCGGCGCGAATTCACCGCCACGCCTCTGCTGAACCACCAGAAGTAACGGTTGCACACCTGGGGACGGGCGCCCCCGGCGCCCCCCAATTCCAACGCCAAGCAGCACGCGCGCATCTAATCCTCTATCCTTGGCACGCGGAAGCATGGCGGCACCCCTGTTCCGGTTCTGTAGAATCGTGCGCGTGCAGGCAGGAGAGAAAGCATGAAACCCCGTTCGATCATGGCCCGGGTCCTGGCATTGTTGCTGGCGGTGGCATTCAGCGCGACGGAGATGCTGGCCGCCATCTCCTACCCGCAGTTGCCTTATCCCGGGGACACCGGCGTCAGCAAGCAGCAGCAGGAGCAGATCGGCAGGCGAGCCATGGGCGAGGTCTATAGGCAGATGCCCGTGCTGCCTGACTCCAGCCCGGAGACGCAGTACGTGCGCCAGCTCGGGCAGAAGCTGGTCGCCGTCATTCCCCAGCAATACTCCTGGCCGTACGAGTTCCACGTTATCCCGCAGAAGAGCATCAACGCTTTCGCCCTGCCCGGCGGGCCCATCTTCGTCAACCTTGGGACGATCATCGCTGCCGACAATGAAGCCGAGCTGGCCGGCGTGCTGGCGCACGAGATGTCGCACGTCTACATGCAGCACTCCATCAAGCAAATGAAGAAGACCCAGATGACACGGGGGATTGCCGGCGTGCTGGGCGCCGTGCTGGGGAGTATGGGAGGCCCGGTGGGAGCTCTGGGGCAGCTCGGCGCCGGAGTCGCCGGAGGCGTGCTGACCATGAAGTACTCGCGCGCCGACGAAGCCCAGGCCGATGCGGTGGGCGCCATCATCATGTACAAGGCCGGCTACGATCCCCGCTACATGGCGAAGTTCTTCCAGAAGCTGGCCAGCATGAGTGGCAGTGGTCCGCAGTTCCTGAGCGATCACCCCAATCCCGGCAATCGCATGCAGGCGATCGCAGAAGAGGTACGGAACTGGCCGCCGAAGGACTTCGTGAATGACAGCGAGGCGTTCGTCCAGGTGAAGCAGCACGCCCAGGGGTTGCGAGCCTACACCGCCCAGGAGATCTCGCAGGGTGCAAGGTCCGGCCTGTGGGCGCGGCAGAACCGCGAGAACGGCTCGATTCCGGACAATATCCCCACCGCCCCTGCCGGCGGCGCCAGGGTTGCCTCCGGGGGGAGCATCTCCAGCGTGTCGTACCGGCAGGTCAGGCCCAGCGGCGACTTCACGGCGCTGCGGAACAGCGTGCTTGCCATTTCCTACCCCGACAACTGGCAGGTCTTCCGCGACCAGAGCGGCGTTGGGGTCACCATCGCTCCGCCGGCGGGAGTCGCGGAAGGGGCGGTCGCCTATGGGGTGGTGATCAACGCCGCCAATCCTAATGGCTCTTCGCTCGATGAGGCGACGCAGGACCTCATCAGCGCCCTGGAGCAATCCAATCCCGGGCTGCGCGCCCGCGGCCGCCCGCAGCCGGTGCGCGTCAATGGTGTCGAGGGCCGCTCCGTGGATCTGACGGGCGAGTCGCCCATTGAGCAGGACGGAAAGGCCGCGCCCGAACACGACTGGCTGGTGGTGTTGCCGCGGCCCCAGGGCGGCATGCTCTATGCCGTCTTCATTGCCCCGGAACGCGACTTCAGCGAGCTGCGGCCGGCCTACGAGACCATGCTGCGCAGCCTGCACCTGCGATAACAGGTTAGCTTTTGCGGCCTTGCGTCGCAGAGCACGTGAAAGGGCACGGCTTCAGCCGTGCCGACATGCGCCGCAAGTGAATCGGCCTTTAGGCCCTGAGCGCGTTCCTCAGCGGCTAAAGCCGGAGTCTCTGGTTGCCTTTTGCGGCACGCCTGAAAGGCGTGCCCCTTCACCAGCTATATCCGGGGCGCTCCTGCCGGGCAGGGCCGCCTTGGCGCCGTTTCTCTTTTCGACGGCCGCATGGTAAGCCTCGCGGCTGCGGATGCGAGGCGGTTCCTTCTCGGGATCGCCGTTCTCGCTCTTGCCCAGCCGGAGTTCCGCCAGACTTGGTTCATCGCCGTTCTTGCTGCCGATCCTCTTTTCTTTATCGCCGCTGCCGATTATTGGCTGCGGCCGCTCGCCTTCGGCAAGCTCCGGCTTGGGATGCTCCGCCATGAAGTTCTTCAGGTTGGCGCAGGCGATCTGCAGCGAGTAGAGCAACAGAGCGCAGCACTTGTAGTCGGCGTGGCCGGTGGCCAGGATGCGAATCACCTCCATAAGCACGAACTGCAGGCTGGTGGCGTCCTCGATGAAGGGCAGATCGGAGTTCAAGAAAATTCTTGAATTCCTGGCGTTATGGTGGAAATGGCAATGGTCCTGGCCACGCAGCGCGGGCGCGGCGCAGCGCTGGCCGTTGTAGCGGATGTGCTGGCAGCGCGGCGACTCGTGCGCGGCGCGCATCCGGTGGTGTTCGGGTAACTGTATGGGGTCCATACCCCCTCCTGCGGGTGTGAGTGGAATCAACAACTTAGCAACTGTTAACAGTCGCGAACAGTCGAAACAAAGGACTTACAGGTAACAACAGTCAAATAAAGGAGTTGCGGGCTGGCCGGGCCGTTGTATATCATATAGATAATATTACAGGAAAACTATAGCATAAGTTAGGGAAACGTGTCAAGCATTTTTGTTAACGTGCTACCCAAAATAATGTCCGAGGGTGATATCCCGTGATTGCATGCCGAGAAGGAGAGGCGCGTAGCGCCGGAATGAATTAGCCCAGGACGGAAGTCCTGGGTGCGCGGGAGAAAGGCCCCGAGCCCCTTCAGGGGCGCCACACGGGTCTATAAAACAAATGCTGGAAGTTCTGTAGAATGGGTTACCCGCGAAGCATGTGGAGTCGGGCTCAATCCCGAACCGGGCAAAAGGATTTGACGTGGCAACGAGTGGGCAGCGGCGGCAGATCGACCGCGTGGCGACAACGTCCGGTGATGTGCTTGAAGCACAGATCGCTAAGCTGCGTGAACTGTTTCCAGAGGCCTTTGTCGAAGGCAAGATCGACTTCGACAAGCTGAGAACCACGCTTGGCGCTGCGGCGGAATCCGGCCCCAATCGATTTCATTTCAGCTGGGCAGGTAAGGACGACGCCATCAGGCTGTTGCAGACGCCCAGTGCGGGAACGCTGATCCCGTGTCCCGAGGAATCGACAAACTTCGACACCACTAGCAACGCCTTCATCGAAGGCGACAATCTCGAAGTCTTGAAGCTGCTCTTCAAGCCGTACTTCGGCAGGGTCAAACTGATCTACATCGATCCGCCATACAACACGGGGCAGGACTTCGTATATCCAGATAATTACTCCGATCCCCTCAAGACGTACCTTCAAATTACCGGTCAGTTGGACGCAGAAGGCAATTTGCTCACGAGCAACCCGGAAACGAGCGGACGTTACCACTCTTCATGGCTCTCGATGATGTACCCACGGCTCTTTCTTGCCCGGCAACTCCTGCGCGATGATGGTGTCATTTGCGTCAGTATCGACGATCACGAAGTACATCACCTTCGCATGCTCATGAACGAGGTTCTCGGGGAGGAGAACTTTGTTGAGCAGTTTATTTGGAAGAGGAGCTACGGGGGCGGAGCAAAGGAAAAATATGCTGTGAGCCAACACGAGTACATTGTCATGTACTGTCGGTCCCTAGAAGACCTTCCCGACCTGTGGCTCCCGTCCGACCCAGAGATCGAGAAGAAGTACTACAAGTATCGGGATTCCAAATTCGAAACTCGCGGACCACATCGTCTCCAACCGTTAGAAGCTGGAAAGAGTATGGACCGGCGCGAGAATCTCATCTTTCCCATACGCATGCCTGATGGCCGTGACGTGCTGCCGAAGCGCCAGTGGCTGTGGAGCAAAGGCCGAGTTGCAAAAGCGCTAGCTAACGACGACTTCGTGTTTACCGAGAATGCCGGTGAGGTCACCGTTTCATATAAGCAGTATCTTCTCAACGAAGCCGGTGAAAGGCGCGGCGCCAAACTAGCGTCAGTAATTGATGGCATCTACACACAGCACGGCACAGAAGAACTCGTCGACTTGTTTGACGGCGCACATCCGTTCCAGTTCCCAAAACCCTCCCGCTTGATCAAACAGTTTATTCGTTTCGGTACCGACCCAGAGGATCTGATCCTTGACTTTTTTGCTGGCTCTTGCGCCACAGCGCAAGCGGTCTTCGAAATTAACCGGGAAGATGGCGGCAGGCGAAACTTCATTGTTGTTCAATTGCCAGAGCCAACGGATGTGGCGGGCTACGCAAATATTGCCGACATAGGTAAAGAACGAATCCGCCGTGTCATCAAGAGGATGGGAAAGGAAACTAATCCGCGACTTCCGCTTAACAACGAGGATACTCCGGAAGACCTGGGCTTCAAGGTTTTTAAGTTGGCAAAGCCCACCATCCAGCGTTGGTCGGAGGATGAGGAGCGGGACCCTGAGACGTACGCGCAAAAGCTTTCTCTCTTTAACGACCCACTCATTGCCGACTGGAAAGCCGAGAACGTCATTTGGGAAGTGGCGTTGCGCGAGGGATTCGGCCTAAGCACCCGTTTTCGACAACGAGAATTACCGAACGGGAGCACGATCTACGATGTTGCGGACCCGGATAACGGCCAGCAGTTCATGATTTGTCTCGACGACCGAATCCGGGCAGATCTCGCAAAGCATTGCGAACTAAAAGCCGACCAGCTCTTCGTCTGCCGGGACATCGCCCTGGACGACTCCGCCGCGGCGAACCTGGCGCTCCAATGCCGACTCAAGACCATTTGAGGAGCCGATAATTGCGACTGCAGTTCGACGGCAATCAAGCCTATCAGTTGCGAGCGATTGAAGCGGTTGCCGATCTTTTTCGCGGTCAGCCGCGGAAGATGGTGGACTTTCTCGCTGCCGACTTCGGCCCTATGTTCGGGCCGGTCATGAACCGTTTCGACCTGAACGAAGACCAACTGTTGGCGAATCTTCACACGGTGCAGAACGGTAACGGGATTCCTCTAGACGGAGCACTCCAGAGAATTGAAGAGGCCATTAGAACTGCTATCGGCGATCAGGAGGTCCGATTCCCAAATTTTTCTGTGGAGATGGAAACTGGCACCGGCAAAACGTATGTGTACATCCGCACCGCGCTAGAGCTCAACCGGCGCTATGGTCTACGCAAGTTTATCGTCGTTGTCCCTTCCGTGGCGATTCGAGAGGGTGTTATCAAGACCTTAAAGATCACGCAGGAGCACCTGCGGGCTCTATACGACAACGTGCCATATCGGTACACGGTCTACGATTCCAAGAGCATCGCCAGGGTCCGTCAGTTTGTGCAGAGTGACTGCGTAGAACTGCTCGTGATGACAATCGACTCCTTCAACAAGGAGGACAATGTCATTCGCCAGAGTACAGATCGCTTGCAGGGAGCAACTCCTCTTTTCCTTGTCCAATCTGCAAGGCCCGTGCTCATTCTCGATGAACCCCAGAATATGGAGAGCGAAGCTCGCATTCGCGCTTTGGCATCTCTTAATCCACTGCTTGCCTTGCGGTATTCGGCAACCCACCGGAATCCTTACAACCTGGTGTACCGGCTCACACCGTTTGAGGCATACCGCCAGTCATTGGTAAAAAAGATCGAAGTGGCGTCGGTTCTCAAAGAGGATGATTTCAATCAAGTATTCGTGCGAGTGGACGACATCCGCACAGCCGCGAAGACTGTGCGGGCCAAGATTGCCGTTCACAAGCGGATGGCCGACGCGGCGGTGAAAGAAAAGGCGTATCTGTTCAAGCCGGGCGATTGCCTGGAGACCAAGGCAGAACGACCGGAATATGCGAGCTTCGTTATTGACGAAATCAACGCCGGCCAACAGGTTGTACGGTTCAAGAACGGAATCGAGATCGGAGTTGGGCAGACTCAGGGCGGCGACCAGGCGGCTTTGTTCCGTGAACAAATCCGCTACACGGTCGAAGAGCACTTCCGCAAACAAAAGCGGTTGGCAGCGTCGGGCATCAAGGTTTTGTCGCTGTTCTTTATCGATCGCGTAGAGAATTTCACGGGGGAGCCGCCGGCTGACAAATCCAGTATCGGGGTCGACGGTCTTTACTCGGGAATCATCCGGGTGCTGTTTGATGAGGCATTCGAGGAGCTCAAAGCGAGGTATCCCGACTTTTCGGACAAGAAGCCATCCGACGTACGAGCGAGCTATTTTGCGGAAAAGAAACGCCGTGGGGGAATAACGGAGGCGATAGATTCAACAAGCGGCCAAAGCGCTGAGGATCGGGCTGCCTACAACCTCATCATGAAGGACAAAGAACGCCTGCTGTCATTCAGTGAGCCGGTATCCTTCATCTTCTCCCATAGTGCCCTGCGCGAAGGGTGGGACAACCCGAATGTCTGCCAGATTTGTACGCTCAACCAGACCGTGTCCGAAGTGAAGAAACGCCAGGAGGTGGGGCGGGGCATGCGGCTTGTGGTCAATCAGAAGGGAGAGCGAGTTCCGGAGGATAAGGTAAACGTTCTCACTGTGGTCGCAAACGAGAGCTACGAACGATTTGTCGCCACGTTGCAGGCGGAGATGGAGGAGGCCTTTGGTAAGGAAGGCGCCGCGCCCAGGCCAATCAACGTCCGCCAGAAGCGAGTAGCCAAACGCAAAGCGCTGGATGCGCTACCAGAGGAATTCACCATTCTTTGGAACAAGATCAAGCTGAAGACCCGTTATCAGGTCACTATTGACACGGAAAAAGTCATCGCCGACGTTGTGGCCGGCCTTGACAGGTTGAAGATTGACCCACCACGAATCGTTGCCTCTAAGGCCGAAGTGACGGCGGACGCGAAAGAGGACCGGCTGGATTACCAGCACTTTGGTCAGAAAGTCGTCGCCACCCTCGCGGGGCGTTACGCCGTGCCAAATGTAGTGGAGATGATCGAGGACCTCATAGCCCACATCACCCCTCCGATTAAGCTGACGCGCCGAACGCTGACGACAATCATCACGCAGACACGGAATCGTCAATCGGCGCTGGACAATCCACAAGAGTTCGCGTTACAGGCGGCACGGATTGTGCGACAAAAGGCAATTGAGCAATTGGTGAGCGGAATTCAGTACTTCAAGGACGGGACTTGGTACGAGATGACCGAGTGGGTGGAAGAGGAAGAAACTGTTTCCGAGCGGCTAATCCCTGTCGACAACTCCATTTATGACCACATCGTGGTGCAATCGGAGAACGAGAGAAAGTTTGTCGAGAAGCTGAAGAAGCGAAACGACATACGCCTCTTCGTTAAGCTGCCGAGCTGGTTCAAAGTGGTCACGCCCGTTGGTCAGTACAACCCCGATTGGGGGTTGGTTATGGAAGAAGTGGACGCCTTCGGAGAGCACGGGCCGCTGCTTTATTTGGTTCGCGAAACCAAGACCAGCACCATCCCCGACGAGCTTCGCGGAACCGAGAATCAGAAAACCCACTGCGGGGAGAGACACTTTGTTGGCGCGTTAGGGGTCGACTATCGCGTGGTTACATCAGCCGACGAATTGCCTTAGAACCAACGGTGGGCCGTTGCTGCCCGGTTGTGCCGCCCCTGCGGGGCTCGGGAATTTCTTTGATCGCTTACCCAGGACTTCTGTCCTGGGCTAATTTATGTCGGCCCTACGGGCCTTTGCCTTAAGGGGCTGGGGCACGCAGTCATCGAGCAACGGTCGCATTGGCTTCCGTCATCTCACGGCCCAGTTCCAGCGCTGCAACCGCCTGGTCGCGGCTGACGGACGGAAAATCGTTGAGGAACTCGTCGAGCGAATCGCCGCCCTCTAGATAGTCGTACAACGTCTTAACTGGTACTCGCGTGCCGACGAACACTGGGGTCCCACCCAAAATGTCGCGGTCACTGTGAATGACGGGCTTCTTCGTGATGGCCAACTCCAGCCTGTACAGAACGAGTATACGACTGGCTGGCAAGCGGCGGCGGGCGCGCCGGCCCCGACTACCGGTGACGGCTAGCTCTTCTTCAATTCCGCCAGCACCTGGCGCGCGATCTCTTTCAGCGTCTCAAACACGCCCGTGCCCTGGTTCGCGATGGCCTCGAACGCGGGCTCGCCTTTCTTCACCAGCTCACGGCGCAAGGTATCGGCCGGGAGGGCATTGGGCAGGTCGCGCTTGTTGAGTTGCAGGACGTAGGGTATCTGGGCGAAGTCGTAGCCGTGCTCGACCAGATTTTCCTGCAGGTTGTCCAGGGCTTCCAGGTTGGCGTCCATGCGCTCCTGCTGCGAGTCGGCGACGAAAACCACGCCATCCACCCCGCGCAGGATGAGCTTGCGGCTGGCGTCGTAGAAGATCTGCCCGGGGACGGTATAGAGGTGGAAGCGGGTCTTGAAGCCGCGCACCGTGCCCAGGTCGAGAGGCAGGAAATCGAAGAACAGGGTGCGGTCGGCCTCGGTGGCCAGCGAGATCATCTTGCCCTTCTGCTTGTCGGCGGTCTTGTCGTAGACGTGCTGGAGATTGGTGGTCTTGCCGCCCAGGCCGGGGCCGTAATAGACGATCTTGCAGTTGATCTCGCGGGCCGCGAAGTTGATGAAGCTCAAGAGCGCTGTCCTCTATCACCCCAGCAAACCAAAAACCGGGGTTTGCTGGGGACCCCATCGTCCCGCCGACCGCGAAGCACCGCGTGTCCAGGGCGGGGAAATTCCGGACGCCATGTGGGGAAACCGCTTCCGTGGCTGTTTATATCACAAGCCCGTAAGCACGCAGCCACACCGCGGTAACGGCGCGCGGGCACAGTGGTCGCAAGTACATGTCCCGCGGTCACATCGCCGGCGCGATCGGCAGCGGGTAGTAGCCTTCCTTGGCTTGCACCTTCAGGTTGGGGCGGTGCACGATGACTTCGATGTTGCGGTAGGTGTTGCTCGGCCCGGCTTTGGCGGTGTAGCCCAGGGTGTACTGGTTGCGCGCCTGCTGGGTGACGCGGGCGTAGGCGGTTTCGATGGCGTTGCGGTCGAACTCCGGCAGCACATCGCCCCCGGTCGCGCCGGTGTAGCGGGGCAGCAGGTTGCCAAAACCGCTGCGGGGGACGTTGACCTTCTCGATCTCGCGGAGGATGGGCATGGCGGAATCTCCCACCGCCACCCCGTACACGCTGATGGCATTCGAGAGCAGCACTTTCAGCACCTGGGCGTAGTTGGCGCGGCTGCCGGTTTCCTTGCCGTCGCTGATCACGAAGATCAGTTTGCGCCGGTCCTTGGGGCGGGTGGAGAGGTCCATGGCCGCGGCCAGGATGGCGTCGTTGAGCACGTGCGCTTCGCGGTACTGCACGTAAACTCCGCCATGCGGCACGTTGGGATCGACCGGCTTGCTGTTGATGCTCGGCGACGACTGGCCCAGGGGGCCGCCCACAACCGGCGCGCCACCCTGCTGGCCTTGCCGCTTCAGCCGCTTCATCGACTTGGCGTAGCGATCGGTTACGGCGCTGAAGTCAAGCTCCTTGGTCACCGAATTGCCGAAGGTGTAGAGGGCGATCTCGTCGAACTGGCTGAACGCAGCCGCCAGCGCCGGCAGGGTGTCGTTGACCTTGCGCAGCACCGGGTCGGGCAGGCCCACATCCAGCACCACCGCCGCCGACAGCGGAAAGGGGTCGCTGGTGAAATAGCGAATCTGCTGCTGCACTCCCTCTTCAAATACCGCGAAATCCTGCTTTACCAGGCCCTCGACCAGATGCCCGCTCAGGTCCTTTACCGTGACCGGCACCACCACAAAGTTCACCGTCGTACGCATGGTGTACATCATCTGGTCACGCTCATTGGGCGGGGCAGGAGCCGCCGGGACTGCGGGCGCAGCATCGTTCATCTGCGGCGGAGCGGGTGCCGGAACGGTGGGCGGCGGCGTCGGCAGCGGCGCCGGCCGGGGAACGTTGTTCTGCGGACTAGGAGCGGACGGGAGCTGGTCCTGCGCGTTGTCCGGCGTGGCGGCCGGCGCCGAGGACTGCTGTGCCATGCCCATGCCCGCCAGCAGTGCCAGCAACCACGCCCATCTTGCCGCCCTGAGCATCGTGCTTCCCCCGGTCGCCTTGTTTGCTCCCATCAGGATATGATAATGGACGAAGGCGTGAGTTTCTGCATCTAACCACTAGACTATCAGGAAAAGGCCGGCCAAAGTGCTGAAGCGCTCCACCGTCGCAGGCGCGTGCTGCCGCGCCTTGGTGTGCCTCGCCGTGCTGGCGCTCATGCCGCGCGCCCTCCATGCGCAGGCTCCGGAGGACGGTCAGAACGAGGGTTCGGTGGGGACGCTGAAGGTCCAGGTGGACGTTGTCAACGTCTTCTTTAACGTCAAGGACAAGCACGGGCTCCTGATTCCCAATCTCACCAAGGACGACTTCGAGATCTTCGAAGACGGCAAGCCGCAAACCATCAAGTATTTCGCCGCCGAAACCGAACAGCCCCTGACCCTCGGCATGCTCATCGACACCAGCCCCAGCCAGACCCGGGTTTTGCCCATGGAGCAGGAAGTGGGGGCGGCTTTCTTGAACCAGGTGCTGCGGAAAAAAGACATGGCATTCCTCATCAGCTTCGACGCCGATGTGGATTTGCTGCAGGACTTCACCAACGACGCCCGCGAGCTGCGCGTGGCGCTGAACCGCACCCGGATCGGCGGTGGCTCACCGCAAGGAGGCATCAGCAACATCCCTGGCGTCGGTCAAGGGCCGATACCCGCCGGCCGTGATGCCTGCTGTACCCACCTCTATGACGCCGTGTACCTGGCCGCGAAGGACCGGCTCTCCACCGAGGTCGGACGCAAAGCCATGATCATCCTGACCGACGGCGAGGACGAGGGCAGCAGAGTCAAGCCCCGCGAAGCCATGGAAGCGGCGCAGAAGGCCGACACCATGGTGTACGTGCTGCTCATCGCCGATCGCGGCATGTACCAGGGCTTCGGCGCGGGGGAGATGAAGAAGCTCGCCGAGGAGACCGGCGGGCGCGTCATCGATGTGGGCAACAAGTTCGAGAAGCTGAAGCAAGCCTTCGACCAGATCTCCGCCGAACTGCGCAGCCAGTACAGCATCGGCTACACTCCCACCAACACCAGGCACGACGGCAGCTATCGCAAGATCGAAATGAAGAGTAAAGAGGGCTACCGTATCCAGGCGCGGCGCGGATACTACGCGTCGGCGAGGTAGCGCGCAGCAGTCAGCACTCAGCATTCAGAGGGGCCATCAATTTGGTCGAGGGTGCCCCATCCTTGGCCGGTCTTGCCAAGGATGGGTTTGTAAGGGGTGAGCATTCAATGGCAAGATCCGCAGCGGAGTGACGCGGATGAGAGGCTAGCCGCCGAGCCACCAAATCCAGAGGCCCGTCAGCGGTTTTGGGTGACCGCTTCCTTCGCCTTCCCCACCAACACCGGCTGGAAAACTTCCAGCGTGCCATCATTGTGCGCCGGCTTCAGGCGCAGCAGGTAAGCCATCAGCTCATACACATCCAGGTTGGAGACGCCGGGCAGCTTCGTTCCCGGTTTGAATGCGGGACCATAGGCGATGAAGATGGCCTGCATGGAGCGCAGGTTGTTGTCGTATCCGTGCTGCCCCTTCGAGAAAGTGTGTGACTTGAGATACTCGTGGGTGGTAACCGTCCAGCCTTCGTCGGCGAGTGCGATGATGGGCGCGATGCGGGCATTGCCCGAGTAGTGCCAGCGCGCCGGCACATTCTCCCGCCGATACACGCGCAGGTGCGGGGTTTTCCGAAGTTGCGCGAGGACGGTGTCCACCTCGCCCTGCGCAGGCCACACCGTGAGCAGCGAGCCGCGCGTAGGGACACGAGCGCGGCTAAGGTCGGCGTAGTCGTCCAGAAAGATCACGCGTTCAGTCGATGTCGCCGCCATGCCGTGATCGGAAACCACGATGATGTTGACGCGGTCTTCGATGCCGCGCTGACGCAAACCGCCGAGCAGCCTTCCGATGGCGGCATCCACGGTCGCGACCGCGTCCCGCACTTGCCGCGAATCCGGCCCGTGATCGTGGCCTTCGTGATCCACCTGATCGAAGTAGAGCGCGAGGAACGTGGGACGCTGCACGGCCGGCGGGTCGAGCCAGCCGAGGATTTTGTCCACGCGCTCTTCGGGCGGCACCTTGGCGTCGAAGGGCTCCCAGTGATCAGGCCACATGCCCTGGATGGGCGCAGTCGAGCCGGGCCAGAACATGCTGGCGGTTTTTTGTCCCTGTTTTTCGGCCGTGACCCAGATCGGCTCTCCGCCCCACCATCTGCCCTCCTTCGCAGAGGGCTCCTTGATCTCAAAGGTGGCGTCGAAGCCGGGATCGTACATCTCGTTAGCGACGATCCCGTGGTGCGCCGGATAGAGCCCGGTCGCGATGGTGTAGTGATTGGGAAAGGTGTACGTCGGAAAGCACGGCTGCATAGCCTCGGCGCGCACCCCGCTGGTGGCCAGGTGTTGCAGGTTCGGTGGGCTGTACTTTTCCAGGTAATCATGGCGAAACCCGTCAATCGAGATGAGGATGAGGGTGGGCCTGAGGTCGGCGATCGGCCGGGGCGCTTCGGCCTGGACCGAGGCACCGAGGATTAGAAGCAGCCAGAGCAGAAGCGGGCGGAGTGGTGGGTGGCGTTGCAAACTCAAAGAGCCAGAGCTAAGAGCTAAGTGCTAAGAGCCAACTGCTGCCTTACTGCGTGGGCGCGTAATACCCCCTGCGGGCGCGCACGTGGTACTTCTTGTTGTCGGCCATGATCTCGATGGTGCGGTAGCGGCCGTCGGCTTGGAAATCGGCGGGCTTGTAGGCCACGGCGTACTGGCTGCGCAGCTCGTCCTGGATCTCGGCGAAGGCGTTGGAAACGTCCTCGATCTTGAAGGGGAAGAAGGCGCGGCCGCCGGTGGCCTCGGCCATCTTCTCCATGACTTTGTCGCCGCGCATCTTGATGTTGCTGACGTTGGTGCTGATGGCGTAGAGGATGACCTCGGCGCGCTGCGCCATTTCGATGGTCTCGCTCAGGGTGACGCGGCTCTGGTTGTCCTCGCCGTCGCTCAACAGGATGATGGCCCGGCGGACGGGGCCGGTGGCGCGCGCCTTCATCAGCTTGTCGCGGCAGGCGTAATAGACGGCGTCGTACATGGCGGTGCCGCCGCCGGGGCGCAGCATGCGCACGCCGTGCGTCAGCTTCTCGGTGTTGTCGGTGAAATCCTGGGTAACTTCGGCGGTGGTGTCGAACCCCAGCACAAAGGCCTGGTCGGACTTGGGGCGGACGGTCTGCGAGAGGAAGTACATCGCCGCCTCCTGCTCGAAGCGGAAGCGGTCGCGGATGGAGTTGCTGGCGTCGATCAAGAGGCCTACCCGCAGCGGCAGGTCGGTCTCGCTGCGGAAGGCCACCACCGAGGACGGTGGCTTGTGGTCGTCCAGCACACGGATATCGTCCTTCTTCAGGTCCTTGATGAAGTGTCCGTGCTTGTCGGTCACGGTGAAGATGACGTTCACTTCATCGACGCGCTTGCGGAAAGTGGGGATCGCCTCCGAGTCCTCGTCCACCGGTTTCGTCGTCTCGTCTGCTTTCTTGGGCACGACGGGAGAGGAGAAACTGGGCGGTGCGGTCGCCTTTTGGGCGGCCGGCAGCGCGTTGGCCGGGCCGTTCTGGGACGCAGGAGCGCTCTGCGACACCGCACCAGCTACCAGGATCCCCACCAAAAGAAGCAACACGAAAAGCGTTTTCATCTGTACTCGCATTATAGCCGGATTCACTCGCGTTCGAAGTGGCTTAAGAAATCCTCCAACTCAGGCGGCAAGGGCCGCGAGAAACGGAGTGGCGCGCCGGTCCTGGGGTGCATAAGCTCGATGGCGGCAGCATGCAGAAAGTTTCTTCCCAGCGCCAGCTTACTTCCGCCCGTGTCCTTCAGTTCCCGCGGGGCGCCGTATAACCCGTCGCCCACCACGGGATGGCCGAGCGAGGCCAGGTGCACGCGGATCTGGTGGGTGCGGCCGGTGTCGATCTCGAGCTCCAGCAGGGAGAACTTGCCGAATCGGGACTGGATGCGGCGCAGCACGCGCCAGTGCGAGACGGCGTCACGTCCGCCGCGCGCGCGGGTGGTCATGCGGGTGCGCCGGATGCGGTCGCGCGCGATGGCGCTCGCGATCGTGCCGCGGTCCGGCTTCATCCAGCCGTGCACCAGCGCCAGGTACGTCTTCTTCACCTGGCGCCGCGAGAACTGCTCCGCCAAGCGGCGATGCGCCAGGTCGTTCTTGGCCACGACAATCAGCCCGCTGGTGTCCTTGTCCAGACGATGCACGATGCCGGGCCGCAGCTCGCCGCTCACCCCCGAGAGCGAGCCGAACCGGTGCAGCAGCGCGTTCACCAGCGTGCCGCTCCGGGAGCGCCCTCCCGCGCCGGCGTGCACCACCATCCCTGCCGGCTTGTTGATCACCGCCAGCGCGTCGTCTTCGTACACCACGTCCAGAGGGATGTCTTCCGCGAAAGCCTTGAGCGGCGGAGGCGCGGGCGAGCCCAGCAGCTCAACTTGATCTCGTTCGCGCAGCCGCAGCGAGGGCTTGGCTTGGACGCCATTCACACGCACCTTTCCGCCGGCGATGAGTTGCTGGATGCGCGCGCGGCTGACCTCCGGCATCTGCGAAACCAGGAAGCGGTCCAGGCGTTCGCCCGCGTGCTCTGCGGGAACGAGCAGTTTGGTCGGGAAGTTCTGTTCTGGCACTTGCGAGGTTTGTATCACAAGTGAAAGGGCACGGCTTCAGCCGTGCCGCCAAGGTCGACAAATAGACAGGCCTTCAGGCCCTGAGGGTGCACTTCCTCAGCGGCTGAAGCCGAATCTTTAGCTGCCTTTTACGGCACGCCTGAAGGCGTGCCCTTTCACCAGCTACATCTATTGCGGAACCGGTCTAGTTGCTCTTGCCAGTTGCCGGTCCGGCGGACGCAGCCTCGGGCTGAGGGGTTCGGCGCATCCACAGCAGCCCGCCGGCGATTACCAGCCCGATGGCCAGCAGTTGCGTGCCGCTCATGAACCCATGCAGCACGCTGCCGCGCTCCGGATCGTCGCGCAGGAACTCGAGGAAATACCGGGCGAACCCATACACGAACATATACGTGCCGATCACCTGTCCGTCAAAGCGCTTCCGCCGCAGCACCCAGGCGAGCAGGAAAAAGTTCGCCAGCTCCAACACCATCTCGTAAAGCTGGGTGGGATGGAGCGGCACGCCGAGCGGCGTCCCGACAAGTTGGGCAGCGAGCGGATTGGTGAAGGTGACGCCCCAGGGCAGGGTGGTGGGCTTGCCCCAGCAGCAGCCGGCGGCGAAGCATCCCAGGCGGCCGATGGCGTGGCCGAGCGCGATGCCGGGCGCGAACACGTCGCAAGTCTTCAGCACCGGGATGTGGTTGCGGCGGATGTACCACCACGAGACCAGCACCGCCGCCACCAGTCCGCCGGACCACACTCCTCCGGCCTGCAACGTCGTAAGGCTGAAGATTTCCCGCGGGTGCGCCTTGTAGAACGCCCAGTCGTTCACCACCAGGAGCAGTTTGGCGCCGATGATCCCGGCCAGGATGGCGAGAATGCCCAGGTTCCACGTCTTGTCTGGATCCATGCCGTGGCGGGCGGCGTACCGCACGCTGATGGCAAGCCCCACAAGCAGTCCGACAGCTGCCAGGAATCCGTAGGTCGGAAGTGAAAAACGGCCGAAGTGCAGCAGGATGGGGAGCACCGCGTTCAGTTAGATGCGAGTCGCAGCCGGTTGGAAAGGGGTTTTCGCGGTTCGGGTCCCGAATTTCCCATGCGGTTCCGGACCGTGTCAGGGCACGCCTTTCAGGCGTGCCGCCTTTGCCGCGCGGCACTTTGTACGGCTTCCAGCCGCTGAGGCAGGGGATCCAAATCGTACCCAGCACGTGCGGAGGAATACTGATACTGGGATGCCTCCGACACTATGCCCGCCTTAACCGGGTTTTCGTGGATGTAACGTCGATATGGATCCACTTCTTCCATTCGACGGAGCCGGTGATCCGAGAAACCCTTCTCCCAAACGGCCGAACGAAAATCCAGCTCCTTCTTCGCTCGATATGAAAAGCCGCCTTTAATGAATTGCACCGCCCGTTCAATCGATGTTTTCTCGTCGACGGTGAGCTGCAAGTGAAAATGGTCCTTCATGAGCACAAACTCGTGCAGCAGATAGCGCCCTTCCCTGCGGTAGTGGTACAGATTGTCGATAAGGTCGCACATACGAACTGTCTGGAAGACCGGTCTGCGGCCCCATGTTGACGATGTGACGAAGAAGGTCCGCACCTCGGCAACGATGTTCGAGACGTTCGCGTGGCGCGAAGGAATGGACATCAGTCTCCCAGCGGCTGGAAGCCGCCTATCTGGACGACTCTGGCGGCACGCCTGAAGGGCGTGCCCTGACACGGATCTCCTATTGCTCTTGAGCTACATCAACTAAGGCAGTCGTTTCTGCTCTGATCGTACGCTTGCTGGCGGCTGTATTCCTTGACACAAGAAAGCCGACCCGCTGGGCCGTGGGATAAGACCGTTTTATGAACCCGTCCTAAGACGGTGGGAACTCCCCGAGGCCCTTTAGGCATTTCCGCATGGCGGAACAGCTCACCAGGCCAAATAGCGAGTCGAGCTCCCGTTGTGTGACTGTTGGTTCAAAAAAACGGCCTCCAGCCTCACCAACTTTGCAGGCCGGCCGACGGGTTGATGCTAGAAGAAATCTGGAGTGGATGGCAAGCCCGGGCACGCAAATAGTTGGCACCCGGGTTGCAACGGACTAGGGGCAGCCGCGGCCGAAAGGCCTGCCGGACCTATCCCGCGCGGCGTTCTTCGCGCAGGGCTTCGTCGAGCGCGCCGGAGAGGTCCATGGCGCGGCGGTTGTACTCGGCGGCCACGGTGTCGTACTTGCGCTTCAGGATGTGGTACTCGTCGGCGATGTTGAGCGCGGCCAGCACCGCCAGCCGCAGCGAATCCACCGTGGCGGTCTGCTCGGCGACCGCGCGGATCTTGGTGTCCACGTATTCGGCGAGCTTCTCGATGTAGTCGGGATCGGACCCGCGCAGGCTGTAAGCCTGGTCGAAGATCTCCACCTGCACGCAGTTGCCGTTGGTCCTCGCCGCGGTCTCTGACATGATGAGTCGTCTCCTAGCGGCGATTATGCCCCGCTTTCCTCCTGCGTCAATGCCTCAATCTGCTTAAGCATCTTTTCTACTCGGGTACGTACCTCCTCGCGCTCCCGGCGCAAGGCGACGTTCTCGGCGCGCAGCGACTGCGACTGGTCGTCGCGCCCGTCCAATTGCTCGCGCAGGCGGGCGGCGGTGCGCTCGGCGGCCGCCTTGGCCTCGCGCGCCTCCTTCAGCATCTCGATGGTGCGGTAGATCTTTTCTTCCAGCGCGTGAAAATCGTCGGCCGGAACCGTCGCCGCCACTTCTTCCATCGCCTTCACGGACATACCTGGAGGGTCCTCACTCTTGGAACTTGGTGAAGTGTGCGCGTGCGCAGTATAGCGCATGTGCCCGGCGGAGAAATCCACATTCGAAGCTACGCCCTGTGCGTTCCGCCGAGCGCCTTCAGAGCCTCGACAATCTGATTCGCCCAGAGCGCGACCTCGTCGTCGCGCAACGTGCGCTCCACCGACTGGAACTCAGCGCGCAGCAGCACTGAATATTGCCCCGCTGGTACCGTGCCGCCGCGAAAGATCTCCACCGGCCAGAATGACCGCAGCTCGGCGATGCGCAGCGACTCGACCGCCGCGCGGATCCGCTGGAACGTGATCTCGTTCGCAAAGAGGAACGAGAAATCGCGGTCCACCGCGGGATAGCGGGAGATGGGTTGGTATCGCACCGGGCGCAGGCCGTGGCGGTAGAGCCGGTCGAGATAGATCTCGGCCAGATACACGTCCTGGCGCAGCTTGCGGGCGGCCGCGACCTCGGGATGAAGTTGCCCCAGGCGCGCCACCATTCCGCCATCGAGCACCGCGCGCGCGTAGCGATACGGGTGGTAGTACGCCGGCGCATTGTTCGCGTCGAAGTAGAGCGACTGGTGCTGGACCTTGCCCAGCAGGGTCTCGACGTCGCCCTTCAGGTCGAAGAACGAGTGCGCGCGCCCGGGCTGGTGGACGTCCGCGGCGATGGCCTGGCCGGTGGCGCCGATGGCGATCTGCTTCCGCTCTTCCGTGCCCGCGCCGACGAACTCGTAAACGTTGCCCGCCTCGAACAGGCGTACATCGTCGGCGCCGCGGTTGAGATTGTAGGCGAGCATGTTCAGCATGCCGGCGACCAGCGACGTCCGCATCACCGCGGCTTCATCGCTGATCGGGTTCTCAAGCGCCACCGGGGCCGCAGTCGAAAACTGCTGCGCTTCGGCCAGCGAGATGAAGCTCAGCGACACAGCCTCGTGGTAGCCGAGGGCCAGCAGGGCGGAGCGCAGCGCCGCGTCTTTCGGAGCGTCGGGAGTCTCGACGACGGCGCCGGCGAAGGCGGGCAGCGTGTTGGGAAAGCGGTTGTAGCCGTAAAGGCGCGCGATCTCTTCGATCAGGTCGATCTCGCGCTCAACGTCCAGGCGCCATGTGGGTATTCCAACCGTGGAGTCGATCACAGCGAATCCCAGACGCCGCAGGATGCGCAGCACGTCCTGCTCGGGAATCTCCTGCCCGAGGATGCGGTGTACTTCGGACCGCCGCAGGTGAACAGCCGGCTGCTCGATGCGGCGGCCGATGGCGTCGATGAGTCCGCCTTCGAGTTGGCCGCCGCCGGTCTCAAGGATCAGTTGCGCGACGCGCCGGCAGGCGAGCGATGTCGCGCCCCAATCGGCGCCGCGCTCGAAGCGGTGCGAAGCGTCGGTGTGCATGCCATGGCGGCGTGCGGTCAGGCGGATGCTCACCGGGTCGAACCACGCCGACTCGATCAGGATGTTGCGCGTCTTGTCGGTGATCATGGTGTCGAAGCCGCCCATCACGCCGGCGAGCGCAACCGGCTTCACCGCGTCGGCGATCACCAGGTCGTCGGGATGCAGCTTGCGCTCCACTCCATCCAGCGTCTTCAACGTTTCTCCGGCGCGGGCGCGGCGCACGATGATCTTGCCGCCCTCGAGCGTGTCGAGATCGAAGGCGTGCGTGGGATGGCCCATCTCGATGAGCGTGTAATTGCTGGCGTCCACACCATTGTTGATGGGACGCGCCTCAACCATCTCGAGGCGTCGTGCGATGCGCGCCGGCGAGGGCGCGATCTTGATCCCGCGAATGATTTGTGCTGTGTACCGAGCGCAACCCTGCGGGTCGGGCAGCTCGATGGCGAACTTGGCTTTGCCTTTTGCGGCGGGCAACTTGGGCTCGATGGGCTTCAGGTCGAGGTCGTAGATGGCCGAACACTCCCGCGCGACGCCGTAGTGGTTCATGGCGTCCACGCGATTGGTGGTGATCTCCATGTCGAAGACGAGGCTGTCGCCCTCACCGGAAGTCAGCTCGACGGCAAGCCCGGCGGCGGTAAGGTCTTCGGCGAGCTGTTTCGTGTCAACCTTGAGGTCGACAAACTCGCGCAGCCATGTGGGAGAAATCTTCATTAAGAAGTACCGAGTACCGAGTACCAAGTACCGAGTACCGAGAAAGCCTCTGTGTCCTCGGCGTCCTCTGCGGTTTTCAGTTACACGAACTGCTCCAGGAAGCGCACATCACCCTGGAAAAACAACTGGATGTCATCCACGCCGTACTTCAGCAGCGCGATGCGGTCGGCGCCCATGCCGAACGCAAACCCGCTGACCTTCGCCGGGTCATAGCCGTTGGCGCGCACGAACTCGAATACGTTCGGGTCCACCATGCCGCAGCCCAGGAGTTCGATCCAGCCGCTCTGCTTGCAGGTGCGGCAGCCTTTGCCTCCGCAGAAGATGCAACTGATGGCCACTTCGGCGCTCGGCTCGGTGAACGGGAAAAACGACGGCTGGAAACGCGTCCTGACGCTGGAGCCGAACAGCGCCTTCATGGCGTGGTCGAGCGTGCCCTTCAGGTCGCAGAAGGTGATGTTGGTATCCACGGCCAGACCCTCGACCTGGTGGAACATGGGCGAGTGGCTGGCGTCGGGCGCGTCGTTGCGGTGCACCTTGCCGGGGATGACCACGCGGATGGGCGGCGCCAGCTTCTCCATGGTGCGTATCTGCACCGGAGAAGTGTGCGTGCGCAAGAGCAGCCGGTCGCGCAGCGGCTTCGATTGCTGCCCGGCGATGAACAGCGTGTCCTGCGTGTCGCGCGCGGGATGGTTGGGCGGAAAGTTCAGCGCCTCGAAGTTGTAGTAGTCGCTCTCGATCTCCGGGCCCTCGCTCACCGAGTAGCCCATCGCCTTGAACACAAAGACGATCTCGTTCAGCGCCTTGATGACGGGGTGCTCGGCGCCGATCGGCCGCCGAAGGCCAGGGAGGGTGATGTCGAGACGCTCGGCTTCGAGCGGGCTCGCGCCGGCCTTCAGGCGTTCGCGCGTGGCCGCGACCATTTGTTCGACGCGGGCCTTGAGCTCGTTGACGCGCTGCCCGGCCTTGCGCTTCGCCGCCCCGGGCGCAGCCTTAAGCCACAGATCGTTGATCTGCGTCAGGATGCCGTTCTTGCGCGCCATCCAGCGGTCGCGGAAGCTCTTCCAGTCGGACTCGCTATTGACGGCCTTCGATTCAGAATTCAGCGCCGCCAGCAGTTCGCGGACGGCCTTGTCCAGCGCCACCGGCGAATAGTCCTCGAGTTTGGGAACGGTGTACATGAAAAACGCCACGGATTTGCACGGATTCACGCGGATAGAGCATGAGCATGATCCGTGACTATCCGTGTGAATCCGTGGCCGGTTCTTACGCTGCGCCGCTTAACGCGCCCTTCGCCTGCTCGGCCAGGCCCTTGAACGCGGCCGGGTCCTTTACCGCGAGGTCGGCCAGGATCTTGCGGTCCAGCTCCATGCCGCTCTTCTTCAGGCCGTTGATGAACTGGCTGTAGCTCATGCCGTTCTCGCGGGCGGCAGCGCCGATGCGCACGATCCACAGCGAGCGGAACTGGCGCTTCTTTTGCCGGCGTCCGGCGTAGGCGAACTTCAGCGCCCGCTCCACCGATTCTTTGGCGGAGCGGTACAGCTTGGACTTGGTGAGGAAATAACCGCTGGCGCGGTCGAGGATCTTCTTGCGCTTGGCACGGCGCTTGGTGCCACGTTTGACTCGGGGCATGTCTTCTCCTTTTAGTGACTCTCGTCAAATAAGCGGCTGGAGGCAGGATGTACCTCTTCACACGCTGTCGGTCGTTGGTCGTTAGTCGTTGGTCGTTCGCAGACGCCAGCCAACGACGAACGACTACCGACCAACGACTAATACGGAATCATCCGCTTGATCTTGGGCGCGTCAGCCTTGTCCACCAGCGTTGCGGTATCGAGATGGCGCTTGCGCTTGGTGGGCTTGGAGGTCAGGATGTGGCGCGTGAACGCGTGTCCGCGCTTGATCTTCCCGCCCGCCGTCTTCTTGAAGCGCTTGGCCGCGCCGGAATGTGTTTTCAGCTTAGGCATGTCTTCTCTCTCAGTTTCAAGTTTCGAGTTTCAAGTTTCAAGACCTCAGTCTGCCCCAGCGCTCGAAACTCGAAACTGGAAACTTGAAACTGCTCTTTACACTTTCTTCGGCGCCAGGATAGCGTGGAGGGTATTGCCCTCCATGCGCGGCCGGAACTCGACCACGCCCTTGTCGCCGATGTCTTTGATCAGCCGCTCCAAAATGTTGCGTCCCAGGTTGGTGTGCGTCATCTCGCGGCCGCGGAAGAAGATGGTGGCCTTCACCTTGTCGCCGTCTTCCAGGAAGCGCAACACGTGGTTCTTCTTGAACTCGTAGTCGTGTTCGTCCACGTTGATGCGGAACTTCACTTCCTTGACGGTGATGACCTTCTGGTGTTTCTTGGCCGCGCGCTCCTTCTTTTCCTGCTCGTAGAGGTACTTGCCGAAATCCATGATGCGGCACACCGGCGGCTGCGCCGTCGGCGACACCTCTACCAGGTCAAGGTTCTTTTCCCGGGCCATCTTGAGCGCTTCGAAGGGCTGCAGGATACCGATCTGCTTGCCTTCATCGTCGATCACGCGCACTTCGCGCGCGCGGATGCGGTCATTCGTACGGATAAATCTCTTGTCGATACACAGCCTCCGGGAGAAAAGTGCGGCGAGAAGCCCAAAAAGTATAGCACGAGGGGATCAACTCATCGGGAGATCGGGTCATCGGGTCAGCTGATTCTAGCGATCATTCGGCATTGATGCCGAAGGTCTGCCAGTTCCGGAACGGCTTGGGGATTGTGGTGAGTATTTATGATTGGGCAGTACTTACGGATCAGCGCCTGCTCGACTTTCGGGAGCGCCGGGTTGGCCTCAATCCAGCTCACTAGCAGATGTTTGTTTATCCAAGTGATTATCTCGGCGGTGTCTTCCGGACTGAACCTGTAGTTGTTTTGATTCTTCATTCCCGTAAGTGAGCCGGGAAGCGGCCGGTAGTCGAGAATTGCTCCGATGGCACGAAAGAAGGTCGAGCGCCCCTCTTCGTGCCGCAAGTCCTGTTTGACCAGGCGCTGAAAGAGAGACTTGGTCGCGATGCCTATGTAGATCAATCTGGTCATTTTCTGCAGCAGAAACCTTTGAAAAGGGCTTGGCAATGTGCAGGGGTCGTCAATGAAGATTGCGTAATACCCTGGTTTGGGCGGTTTGATCGGCACACGCGCGGCCGCTTCGGCCGCGGTGCAGAGCGGCGCGGCCACGAGTTGCTCAGGGATTTCACTCTCAGCCACGGCTTTATACGGTGCCGAGGAGAGCGTCGCCGCTGAGGTCCTCAACCCGGGCGCTCAGGATTTGGTTAGCCGGGTGCTCGCCCTTCAGCCACAGCTTTTGATAATTATCGGTGAGCGTCTCGGTGCGGTCGTCTTCGGCCACGCTGAGGGTGATGGTCGAGACTGTTTGCCCGACCAGAGTCCGCATGAATTCCTTCTTCTTCTCCGCCGCCCACTCCCGCAGCACGCGATTGCGCTCGCGCTTGGCCTCCGCCGCGACCGGCTGCGGCATCTGGGCCGCGGGCGTTCCCGGGCGCGGCGAGTAGGTGAACACATGCAGATAGGTGAAGGGAAGGGAAGCGATGAACTGCCGGTTGTCCTCGAAATCGGCATCGGTCTCGCCGGGGAAGCCGACCATCACGTCGGCGCCGATCGCGGCCGTCGGCATGGCGGCGCGGATCCGGCGGATGCGCTCTTGGTAATGCCAGGGCCGGTACTTGCGGTGCATGCGCCGCAGGATGCGGTCGCTGCCGCTCTGCAAGGGCAGGTGCGCGTGCTTGGCGATGCGCGGCGAGCCGGCGACCAGCTCGATCAATTCGTCCGTCCAATCCATGGGCTCGATCGAACTCAGCCGCAGCCTCTCCACGCCGGTGTGCGCGAGGATGGCGCGCACCAAGTCTTCGAAGTGGCGCGCCGGCTCAAGGTCCCGCCCCCAGCGCCCCAGATTGATGCCGGAGATGACTACCTCGCGGAAGCCGGCGGCAACCAGCGCGTCCATCTCGCGCAGCACGTCCTCAGGCCGCAGCGAGCGGCTCTGCCCGCGGACGAAGGGGATGATGCAGAACGAGCAGCGATTATCGCAGCCGTCCTGGACCTTGAGGTTGGGGCGGGTCTTGTCGTAGCCAAGACCGTCGAACACCGGCGCGGCCATCAGCTCGGTGTGGGCGAAGATGTCGCCGACGTAGGTGGATGCCGGCGCCAGCGATTCCACCGGGAATAGAGGGCCCCCGGCGGCAACACCCGTCCCCACGGGATTACTGTTGCCGACAATCTCGCCCACTCGATGCTTATGCGAGTTCCCCACCACCCAGGACACGCCGGGCAGGCCGTCCAGTTCCTGGGGAGCGCGCTGGGCATAACAGCCGGTGACCAAAATGCGGCAGCCCGGGTTCTCGCGATGCACCCGGCGGATGGCGGCGCGCACGTCCCGGTCCGCCTCGGCGGTGACGGTGCAGGTATTCAGGACGATCACTTCGGCTTCACGGGCAGTGGTGGCGCGGCTCAACCCGCGGCCCAACAGGTCGCGTTCCAGAGCGGCGCCGTCAGCCTGGGTGGCGCGGCAGCCGAAGTTCTGCACATAGAAATTGGACATGCGGGTGTATTATAGCAACCGAGGCCGAGCCGTCCTCGAAGCGCGACCGCACCCCTGGGTCGCATCTGACCCGGACGCTGAGCGGGCACTTCCCCTGGAGTCACACATGAAACGGCGCATCCTGCTGGTGGACGACGAGCTAGCTATC
This sequence comes from uncultured Acidobacteriota bacterium, assembly GCA_963704285.1. Classification (GTDB taxonomy): domain Bacteria; phylum Acidobacteriota; class Terriglobia; order Terriglobales; family Acidobacteriaceae; genus JAHFUA01. The sequence continues at coordinate 1,790,706 of OY969886.1, forward strand.
CTGCTGACCCTCCGCGCGATCCTGGAGATGAACGGCTTCGAGGTCGAGACCGCCTCGAGCGGCCGGGAGGCCATCACCAAATTGCAGAACGGCAATCAGTATCACATGGTGATCACCGACCTGAAAATGGAGACCGAGACGGCAGGCTACGAGGTGATGCGCGCCGCCAAACAGCTCGAGAACAGCCCCGCGGTGGCCGTCCTGACCGCCTTCCCCAGTCTGGGAAATGGATGGAAGAGCGAGGGTGCGGATTCCATGCTGGTCAAACCGATGAACACCGAGGACCTGTTGCGGCAGATCGAGGTCCTGCTGATCCAGCACGAGGACGCGAAGCAGAAGCTGCAAAAGGCGGCCGCCCGCGCCAGCAGCAACTCCGGGCACAAGAACGCCGCCAAGCGGGCCAGCTAGAAAAGTACCGAGTACCAAGTTACTCGGTCACAGTTCCGCGTCGGAAACGGACGTCTCCAAACACCAAACAAGGGAAAACACTACAAGCCAGGGGTGTTGCTGGAACACACCCTTAGCCGTGGCGGGCAGGACTCAGGCCTGAGAGAAACTGGGGGATCAGGCGCTGGCTGCTACGGTGCGGCGCTGCTGGAAACACTCGCGGCAGAAAACCGGCCTTCCCTGGGTCGGCTTGAACGGCACGGTGGTTTCCTTGCCGCACTGCGAACAGACGGTGCGGGTCTCTACCTTCTGGTACGTGTTTCCCGTGGGAACGCTGCCCAGGGACGAAGCGCGCTTGCCCTTGCAGGCCTTGCAGCGCTTGGGCTCATTCTTGAACTGCTTGTCATGAAAGAATAGCTGCTCCCCGGCGGTGAAGATGAACTCCGTACCACAGTCAATGCACTTCAACAACTTGTCCTGGAATTCCATGGAGAACCTTCCCTCTCCCACCCGTGATCCCGCCCCATCCGACAACCGGCGGCGTGGCGCGTCCGACGGTGCCTCCACGGAAAGAGCGGGGCACATCCCCAGCTACTGGAATCGGCCCTCCTGGACGGCACGGGCCGCCCAGGTAACTGCGCGAAACGACAGATTTACGACTGCGGAATACTCACGGGCTGAGTAAGGGACGGGCCGCGTTACACCCTGCGGCCCGCAGGCTCTAGTCTTGTTCTTTGCGTGCTTTTTTGCGATTTCGCTTGCGTGCCAGGGCTTCCTTGGCGCGGCGTTTCTCGCCCGGTTTCAGGTAAAAGGAGTGACGCTTGACCTCCTTGATGATGTCTTCTTGCTGAACCTTGCGTTTGAACCGACGAAGCGCGTTTTCCAGGGACTCGCCCTCTTGGACCCGTACCTCTGCCAACCCGATACACCTCCCAACTGTTCCAGTTTGGACGCGTAAGTTATTGCAGCGTTCCTGTGGCAAGTCAAGGGGTTTTCCACAACTTAGACCACATTTCTCACGCCTCACTTAAAAGCTGAATTTCGCTGCGATTTGCACCTGCCGTGGTGCGTAGGCGCTGGTGGGCGCCAGGAAACTGGAGCTGCTGGTGTAATAGCCGGGGTAGCGGTTGGCGCCGATGGTCTTGTCTCCCAGCACGAACTGCCCGGCGGAGTTGGTAAAGCCGCCATCGGTGATCACCACCCGCTGGTTGTCGCGGTTGAACAGGTTGAAGCTCTCGACCATTAGGTCCAGTTTGAACCGTTCCCCCAGGAAGAGGCGGCGTGAGAGGCGCAGATCGGTGCTGGCGTAGTTGGGGCCGGTATAGGAATTGCGGGCGACGCCGGGCAGCCGGTCGTTGAAGGTGTTGTCGTCGCGGTTGGCGTCGCCGGCGATGGTGGCGTTCAGCGGCCGGCCGCTGCCTGCGCTCACGATCCCTGCCAGCTTCCAGTGGTTGAACAGGCGCCGCAGCACCTCGTGCGAGCGATCGAACGGATTCAGCTCATAGACCCAGGAGACCACCATGCGGTGCCGCTGGTCGGTGACGCTGCGTCCCCAGTCCGCCTGGGGGTTGTAGGAATTCTGCACGTTGCCGGGGCGGCCCACCACCAGCGCGTCCTGCACGTCGTCGAACGCCTGCGCCCAGGTGTACGCCAGCCGGAAATACAGGCCGGAGCTCATGCGCCGGCGGGCGGAGATGGTCAGTCCGTGGTACACGCTCGTAGCCGCGCTCTCGAACTGGTTGATGGCGCCCAGTCCCGGTATCGGGCGCTGGAGCGGATTCACGCAAGGCGGGAACGGACAGTCGAGCGTGTGCGTGAACTGCCAGTCAGCAAACGACTGCACCGTGTAGTAGGCGCTGAGGAACTGCGTCCCGTTGTTGTCGAAGACCGGGTAAGTCACCGTGGTCGGGGGCGCAAGGTTCACGTCGCGGACGCGGATCAGGTGTTCGCCGTGTACGTAGAGATACGATCCGCTGACGGCCAGCTTCTTCCCCAGCTCGCGCTCGACGCTCAGGCTGGCCTGCATCACGTAAGGCGTCTGGAACGAGGGCGAGAAGGCCGACACATCGCTGGTGAGATGGCCGGTGAGGCTCGCGGGCGGGGTGCACACGCGCGCCGCAGGCGGGCAGGACACCAGCGGGTTGGGATACTGCGGGAACAGCAGGCGGTCGAAGAAGTCGGTGTTGTCCAGGAAAAGGTCCGTCTGGCGCAGCCCGTTGTCGGTTTCGATGGTGGAGTTGTAGATCTGCGGGATGCGGGTATAGAAGATCCCGAAGCCTCCGCGCACCACCAGCGGATTGACGTCGCCCACCGTCCAGGCGAAGCCGGCGCGCGGGGCGAAGTTGTTGCTGTCCCGGGGAAGGTTGCCGGTGTCCGGCCACAGCGAGTTGGTGACCAGGTTGCCGGTGTTGAACGTTTGCAGGTCGTAGCGGACGCCCAGCATAAGCGCGAAATGCCCGCTGAGGCGGATGGTGTCCTGCGCGAACCCGGCATACTCCGTGGTGTCGGGATGGGACTCCGCATCGCCGAAGTTCTGGATGTAATACCGCGGCACCAGGTGGGCATAGGCGCGCAGCGGGGAGAGTGGCAGGCCGCCGATCTGCGGCACGAAGGTAAACGGGTTCACCTTGATGGTGTCGAAGTAATACTCCCCGCCGAACTGCGAGGGGAAGAAGTTGTAGATCCAGCTCTTGAGAACATCGCCGCCGAATTTCCACTGGTGGCGCCGGCCTTCCAGGCTGAGGGTTTCGGCCAGGTGCAGGCGGTGCTCGCGCGTGGTCCGGGGCAGGATGTTGGAGCGGCCGAAGCCGTCGATCACGCCGTAGATTTTCGTCAGCGCGTTGCTGGAATTGGCGTCGGAATTCTGCAGGTCGCGGGAGAACTGCAGCCGCAGGTGGCTGGTGAGGCGCGGGGAGAGGGCGCTGGTCAGCGACACCACCGCGCTTTCCGTGCTCACCCGCTCTTCTCCGTTCTCGCTGATGGCGAAGGTGGTCGCCGGGCTGGCAGGATCGAAGAAAACGTTGTTCTCCCCGTAATAACGCGAGGTGCTCAGCCGCGCGCTCAGGTGGTGGCGCGGCGTGAGCACGAAATCCAGCTTGCCGAAGGCGGCATTGCCCACCAGCGCCGAGCGGAACTGGCCCCCCATCTGGGTGAGCGAGGCCGCCGCCGCGAACACCAGAGCCTGGTCCGTGCTCTCGTAATCCGCGCTCTGCGGGACCACCGCCGTGGCGCCGTTGGCGAATTGAACTACGGTGGGCACATGGAAGATGTGCTGGTCGAAGCCGGCGAAGAAGAATGCGCGGTTGCGCTTGATGGGACCGCCCAGCGTGAATCCGAATTGGTCCTGGCGGTTCGGCGGCTTGCCTCCGATCATGGGATAGCGGGCGCCCAGGCGCCCGTCGCGGTAGTAATCGAACACGCTGCCGTGCCACTGGTTGCCGCCCGAGCGCGTGACCACGTTGATCACCGCGCCTCCGGAACGCCCCAGCTCCGGACCGTAGGTGTTCGAGGAGACCCGGAATTCCTGGATCACCTCGTTGGAAAACTGGTAGGGAGCGCGGTAGCGGCCGCGCGCCTGACCAAAGAAGGCGTTGTTGTTGTCCACGCCGTCCACCAGGAAGCTGGTCTGATACCCGCGGATGCCGCCGAAGGCCAGGTCGCCGTTGGCAGCCGAGGTCAGGCTGCGCGGGTCCTGGGTGACTCCGGGGGTAAGCAGCGCCAGGTCGCTGAAGCGCCGCCCGTTCAGCGGCAGCTCGCTGATGGCGCGCTCATCAAGCACGGTCGAGACCGCGGCGGGCAGGGTCTCGACCATCGGCGCGGCTCCGGAGATGGTCACTGTCTCCCGCGATCCCGCCACCTCCAATGCCAGCGCCAGTTCGACCGCGCCCCCGACTTCCACTTGTAAGCCGTAACGTCGCAACGACGCCATTGCCGGAGCGCTCACCTGCAGCCCATACTCGCCGGGGGGAAGCATTTCAAAGACGAATGAACCTTCCTGCATGGTGGCGGTCGTGCGCTCGATGCCGGTCTGGGCGCTGATGAGCCGGACTTCCGCGCCGGCCACGCGCGCCCCGCTCGCGTCGGTTACGGTTCCACGCAGGGCGCCAGTGGAAGCATCCTGCGCGTGGAGTGCAGCAGCCAGGGACAACACCATGAGCAGCAGAACGAGGGAGGGGCTTCGCATGGGACCACTCCTTACTCAGCAGTCAGCGGTCAGCAGGCGGCATTCAGCACTCATCTCTCAGCAGGCAGCTCAAGCGGCTTCACTGGCGTCTCCGGGGTCCGTGTCGGCGCACGACTCGCGGTTCGCATCACGGCACGACTCGCGGTTCGTATCAGGGCACGACTTCAGTCGTGCCGAAAAATGCTGACAAACCGTGGGCTTTAGCCCCTGGGTAAAGCGGCAATGACACCGCCCAAGCATTTCCTGACTGCTGAGTGCTGAATGCTGAGTGCTTGCCGGCCCCTGATACGCTGGTGGCAAGAAAGCGTCTGTGACTGAGGAATGTTTTTCGGAAAACGGAACAGGCGGGCGCTATGGCGCAGATTCAGCGGGAGATGGGACTGACAGTGCGCGGCCGCTTTCTTGACCTGCTTGTTCTGAAAGCAGAACAAAGGTTGTAGCGCCGGCGTCTCGCCGGCAGGCCCAGGGGGACACTGGATGGCGACGATTCAATGAACCAATGCGTTCAATGAATCAATCGCCCGATGACCCGATCTCCCGGTCGGTTCGTTGCCGCTTCCTCCGCGCGCGTGATACCTTCTAGATTTTCCCGAGAGCCCGATGATCCGTCCTTACAAGGGAATTCTGCCGCAGGTGCCGGCCACGGCCTTCGTGGACGAGTCGGCGCAACTGATCGGTGACGTGACGCTAGGCGAGCACGCGAGCATCTGGATGAACACTGTGCTGCGCGGCAACGTCAACTCCATCCGCGTCGGCAGCCATTCCAACATCCAGGACCTCTCCGTGCTCCACGGCATGCTGGGCGAGTTCAAGGTGACGGTGGGCGACTGGGTCACGGTCGGACACTCGGTCACGCTGCACGGCTGCACCATCGAAGACAAGTGCCTGATCGGCATGGGCTCGGTGATCCTGAACGGCGCCATTGTCGGCACTGGCTCCATCATCGCCGCGGGTACCGTCATTCCGGAGCGCACCGTAGTGTCGCCGCACTCGCTGTGGATGGGCGTGCCCGGCAAGTTCCGCAAAGCGCTCGGCAAGCCTGACCTCGAGCTCATCCTGCGCTATGCCAAGAACTATCTCAGCTACAAGGACGAGTACCTGCGCGAGCGCGGCGGACATTAGCATGGGCGGCAGTACAGATTGCTTTGTTTGAAAGGGCACGCCTTCAGGCGTGCCGTAAAGGCAAGCAGAGAATGCGGCTTTAGCCGCTGAGGGACGCGCACCTCAGGGCCTGAAGGCCAATTCATTCGCGGGAGATTAGGCACGGCTGAAGCCGTGCCCTTTCAAGGCTGGTCTTAGCAAGACCGGAAGCGCACTGATGGCGGCCATCCAGCAAAAGACGGTCGGCGTCCTGCTCTTCCCCGAGGTGGAAGTGCTGGATTTCTGCGGTCCCTTCGAAGTGTTTTCGGTCACGCGGCTGGATGAGAGTCGCCGCCGCGAACAGCCGTCGCCCTTCCGCGTCCTGCTGATCGCCGATACCGCGGAGCCGGTCTCCGCTGCCGGCGGCATGCGCGTCCTGCCCGACTGCACCACCACCGCCTGCCCGGCGCTCGACATCCTGCTCGTTCCCGGAGGCTGGGGCACCCGCGACCAGATGCAGAACACCCGCCTGATCGACTGGATCCGCCAGCGCGCGAAGAAAGTTGAGACCCTGACCTCGGTGTGCACCGGCTCGCTCCTGCTGGGCCAGGCCGGGCTGCTCGACGGCCGCCGCGCCACCACCCACTGGGCAGCGCTCTCCCTGTTGCGCGAACGCTTTCCCAAGATCACCGTGGTGGACGACCAGCACGTGGTGGAGGAGGAGAACATCCTCACTTCCGCCGGCATCTCCGCCGGTATCGACCTTGCGCTGCGGATCGTGACTCGCTGTTTCGGCGAACCAGTGGCCCGCAACACCGCGCGCTACATGGAGTATCCCTACCCCGAGTCGAATGCGCGGCGGGTGCAGGTGGGCGCATGATCAAGGCTGTCCGCGGTACCCGCGACCTGCTGCCACCCGACACAGCATTGTGGAACTTCGTCGAGAACGTCCGCCCGCAACGTCTTCCGCCTCTACAATTTCCGCGAGATCCGCACCCCCATCTTCGAGCCGACGCAACTGTTCGCGCGCTCGGTGGGCGAGGAGACTGACATCGTCGCCAAGGAAATGTATACCTGGGAAGACCGCGGTCGGGCCGGAAGCGACAAAGGTGAGTCGCTCACCCTGCGGCCCGAGAACACCGCCGGCGTGGTCCGCGCTTACATCGAGCACCGGCTCTGGGAGCGTCCGGGATTGCAGAAGCTCTACTACATGGGACCGCAATTCCGCCGCGAGCGCCCGCAGAAGGGACGCTATCGCCAGTTCTACCAGATCGGCGCCGAGGCCATCGGGCCGCCCACCGCGGGCAGCGAGTCGCCCTCGGTGGACGCCGAGCTGCTCGAGATGCTGGCCCGGTATCTCGAGCGCATCGGAATCACGGGGTGGACGCTGGAGCTGAACTCGGTGGGCTGCGCCAATGACCGTCCGAAGTACAACGAGGCCCTGCGCGCGGCGCTCGCGAAGGATCTCGCGAAGATGTGCGCCGACTGCCAGCGCCGTGCCGTCAGCAACCCGCTGCGGGTGCTCGACTGCAAGGTCCCCGAGGACCAGCCCATCATCGCGAAGCTGCCGCGCATGCTCGACTACCTCGACGAGAGCTGCCATCAGCACTTCCAGACGGTGCAGGACCTACTCACCGCCGTCGGTGTGCCTTATGTCATCAATGCGCGCCTGGTGCGCGGTCTCGACTACTACACGCGGACTGCGTTCGAGTTCACTCACGGCGCCCTGGGCGCGCAGAACGCGATCCTGGGCGGTGGCCGCTATGATGGGCTCTCCGAGTCTCTCGGCGGCCCGAAGGCTCCGGGGATCGGCTTCGCTATCGGCGAAGACCGCCTGGTGCTCGCGCTGAGCAAAACACCAGAGGATTTGTCCACACCACCCGACGCTTATCTCGCGCCGCTGGGGGCCGGCATGGATCGTGAAGCCGCGAAGCTCGCGCGCGAACTGCGCAAGCAGGGTGTTGTTGTCGAACTGGGCGATGAGAGCTTCCGCCTGAAGAAGTCTCTCGAGACCGCCAGCAAGATCGGCGCGCGCTATGCCGTCATCGTCGGAGAGAATGAAGTGAAGGCCGACGCCTTTGCACTGAAGAACCTGGCCACCGGCGAGCAGGTGACGGTGCCGCGCGCGGAACTGGCAGGACGGATCCAGCGGTGAAGTCCGGCGGGAGTTGCACGACCTTAGTCATGCCCAAAGGGCATTCGGGAGGGCACGACTTTAGTCGTGCCGCAGGCAAGCGCGTAAGAGAGGCTTTCGCGTTTCGGCACGACTAAAGTCGTGCCCTCCCGAATGCGGACTCGCAAATTACACATCACAAATTGTGTTGAAGCAGAGACTCCAAAACTTGAAACTTGAAACGTGAAACTTGAAACTGGTTCCTCATGGCTCTCGACTTCCTAGGCGATCTGCGGCGGACTCACACCTGCGGTGAGCTGCGCGCGCCCCAGGCCGGCGAGCGCGTGGTGCTCATGGGATGGGTGAACCGGCGTCGCGATCTGGGCAGCCTGATCTTCGTCGACGTGCGCGACCGCACCGGCGTCACTCAGGTGGTCTTCAACGCCGAGCTGAACCCGGCTCTGCACGAGAAGGCGGCCAGGCTGCGCTCGGAGTACGTGGTTGCCGTCATCGGCAAGTGCAAGCGGCGCGACCCGGCCACCGTCAACCCCAACATCGCGACCGGCGAGATCGAGATCGTCGCCGACGAGCTGAAGATCCTGAACGAGTCCAAGACGCCGCCCTTCCTGCCCTCGGAGAGCGTTCTGCCCAACGAGGAGGTGCGTTTGCAGTATCGCTACATCGACCTGCGCCGTCCGCCGATGCAGGCCAACATCGAGCTGCGTCACCGGGTCACCATGGCGATCCGCAACTACCTCGCCGGGCAGGGCTTCTTGGAGATCGAGACGCCGTTCATGACGCGCTCCACCCCCGAGGGCGCGCGCGACTACCTGGTCCCCAGCCGGGTGCAGCCGGGCAAGCTTCTACGCCCTGCCGCAATCGCCGCAACTGTTCAAGCAGATCCTGATGATCGCGGGCTTCGACAAGTACTTCCAGATCGTGCGCTGCTTCCGCGACGAGGACCTGCGCGCCGACCGCCAGCCCGAGTTCACCCAGATCGACCTGGAGATGAGCTTCCCCCAGCCCGACCGCGTGTTTGAAGTCGTCGAGGGCTTTCTGACTGCCGCTTTCAAGGCCGCGGAGATCGAGATCAAGACGCCGTTCCAGCGCATGACCTACGATCAGGCCATCCGCCTCTACGGCAGCGACAAGCCAGACATGCGGCTGCCTGCCATGACCGACGTGCGCTCGGCCTTTACCGCTACCGATCTGGAGAAACTCAATGTCCACGCCAGGCTGCCGGTGGTCGCCATTCTCATCCCGGGCGTAGGCGAACTCTCCCGCCACCAACGCGACGAGATCAAGACCATGCTCGGCGACAAGCAGCGCGCTAAGGTCTTCGAGGATTTCAAGCGCCTGGGGAAGTCGTTCCCCGACGCGGCGAAGAAGATTTGCGACACGACCGGCGCGCGCCCGGAGGACCTCGTGGTGTTGGTTGCAGGCGACAGCAAGCCGGGCACGCATCCGGCGGAAGCGACTACGCCGCCCGAAGTAAAGCAGCACGACGTAGCCGTCTGTACCGCCGCGGGCGCGCTGCGGCTGGCGCTGGCGCAGAAGTACGCCGACAAGCACGGCGCCTTCAAGAACAAAAGGGACTTCCAGTTCCTCTGGGTGACCGACTTCCCCATGTTCGAGTGGGACGACCAGGAGAAGCGCTGGGCGGCGGCGCATCATCCCTTCACCTCGCCTCACGAACAGGATATGGACAAGCTGGAGAGCGATCCCGCGGCCGTGCGCGCGCTCGCCTATGACGTAGTGCTCAACGGCACCGAGCTGGGCTCGGGCTCGATCCGCATCCACCGCCAGGATATTCAGAAGAAGATATTCCGCGCCCTCGGCATGAGCGACGACGAAGCCCGCGCCCGCTTCGGCTTCTTCCTCGAAGCGCTGGAGTACGGCACGCCTCCGCACGGCGGCATCGCCTTGGGTCTCGACCGCATCGTGATGCTGCTAGCCGGGGCTGACAGCCTGCGCGAGGTCATCCCCTTCCCCAAAACCGCCAAAGCCGTGGACTTGATGGTGGACGCTCCCACGCCCGTCAGCAACGCCCAGTTGCGCGAGCTGGGGATCGAGGTGAAAAAGAAACTGGAGTAGGCCGACCCTCAACGGCCAAATTCCGCTGTTTGGCCACAACGTGGACAGTCTGGAGTATGCTTTCGCTCCGGTCGGCAAAAGGTTCGTATCAGGGCACGGCTTCAGCCGTGCCGCAAGCGCAGTATTAAAGTGTCATCCCGAGCAGCGTGAGGGAGCCGCGCGACCGAGCGCGTCGCGAGGGATCTAGGTTTTGCGGGCTCCGGAATCGCGAAAACGAAAACCAAGATTCCTCGCCTCGCCCTCACTCGCCAAGGCTCGTTCGGGCGGGCTCGGAATGACAATACACGAAACGTACCTGTCGGCACGGCTGAAGCCGTGCCCTGATACAAGGCTTGCGTAACGGCGTGCCGTTAACATCGCTCGCGAATTTACCGGTGTCAACGACGCTTTTCTGCTTGAAACTTGAAACTTGAAACTTGAAACTGGCTGAGAAGCCATGGGCAGAATCCACGTCCTTCCCGAGCACGTTGCCAACAAGATCGCCGCGGGCGAGGTGGTGGAGCGTCCGGCGTCGGTGGTGAAGGAACTGCTCGAGAACGCGCTGGATGCGGGCGCGCGCCGCATCCGCGTGCAAGTGGAGGCGGGCGGCAAGAAGCTCATCCAGATCACCGACGACGGCTGCGGCATGGTGCGCGACGACGCCCTGCTGGCCTTCGAGCGCCACGCCACCTCCAAGATCCGCGATGCCGAAGACCTGCTGAATGTGGCCACACTCGGCTTCCGCGGCGAAGCGTTGCCGTCAATCGCTTCGGTCTCGCGGCTGAGGCTCGAAACCTGTGCCGCGCCAAGCGAATCTGCGGGGACCATCATCGAGATCGCCGGCGGCAAGATTCTCAAGGTCGAGGAAGCCGGGCTGCCCGCAGGGACGTCGGTCAGCGTCCGCGACCTGTTCTTCAACACGCCCGCGCGCAAGAAATTCCTGAAGGCGGAATCCACCGAGCTGTCGCACATCGCTTCGCTGGTGACGCACTACGCGCTGGCGCATCCCGACAAGCATTTCGAGCTGCACTCGGCGACCAACGCCATGCTTGTCGCAGCGCCCGTGGCTTCGCGCTCGGAGCGCATCTACCAGGTGTTCGGCAAGGAGACGCTCGACCAGCTTCTGCCCATCGCGGCGGCGGCGCGTCTCGATCACATCGGGCTTCCCGAGCCGCCGCCGTGGAGGCGTGGCGAAGACTATCAGCGTCCTGAGCCAGGTGAGGTGCGCGCCACCGGATTCGTTTCGCGGCCAGAGATCCAGAAGCTCAACCGCAATTCGATCTTCGTGTTCGTAAACGGCCGCCTGATCCGCGACCGCTTCATGCAGCACGCGCTCACCGAGGCCTACCGCAACATTCTGCCGCCCACGGTCTTCCCGGTGGTGCTGCTGTTTTTGGAGCTGCCTGCGGGCGAGGTAGACGTGAACGTGCACCCGTCGAAAACCGAAGTGCGCTTTCGCCAGCAGGGATTCGTGCACGACTTCGTGCGTGACTCGGTGCGCGCCGCGCTGATGAAGACGCGTCCCATCCCGCAGTTCACGACAGAAATCCACGCCCAGCCCACCTCCGCGCAGGCGCTTACGCCCATGATCTCTTCGCACACACAAGCGGCCGTGGCTGAGGCGGGCTTCAGGCTCGAGCCTCCGCCGGTCCCGCCGCGTAATGAGAACTTTCAGTTCGGAGAGGGAATAGAGATCACGGCGAATGCCGCCGTCGCTTTAGGCCGACCGTCGGAAAACCAAGATCCCTCGCGGCTGAAGCCGCTCGGGATGACAGTCCAAGGGATGACAATCACGGGAGAGTGTGGAGGGATGATCGAAGCCGCTCACGAGAATGGTGACGGTGTCTCGCTGGCCACGCTGGCGCCGCTCGGCCAGTTGCGCGACTCCTTCATTCTGGCGGTGAACGGCGAGGGCCTGTGGATCATCGACCAGCACGTGGCCCACGAGCGGGTGCTCTTCGAGCGGGTGCTGCGCCAGCGGGCCGCCGAGCGGGTTGAGACCCAGCAACTTCTCATGCCGCTGATCGTCGAGCTCACGCCCATCCAGCAGGCCGTTTTCAGCGAGATTTCCGACGAGTTGCGCCACAACGGCTTCGAGGTCGAGCCCTTCGGTTCGCGCACCATCGCGGTGAAGGCTTCGCCCGCGGGTGTCGATGCCTCCGACGTGGAGCGCATGCTGCACGAGCTGCTCGATCAGGTGGACCGCGAGTCGCAGGCCATCAACCTGGAACAGGTGCGGGCCCGGATCGCGGCCTCCATCGCCTGCCACGCCGCCATCAAGGTGAACACGCCGCTGGAGAAGAACAAGATGGAATGGCTGCTCAAGGAGCTGGCGCGGACGGAGTGTCCCATGTCCTGTCCGCACGGCCGCCCGGTGCTGCTGCGGTATTCTGTGAGGGAGATCCAGAAGGCGTTCAAGAGGATTTGAAATTGGTAATTGGTAATTTGTAATTTGTAAAGTAGAGCCAGGCTTTCGTCGCAACCAACAGTCCTCACAAAATTACAAATTACCAATTACAAATTACCAATCCCCATGACTGATCCCGAACTCCACGAACTTCGCCGGCACAAGTGGCGTCTTGACGGGCGCCCGGTGGGCACCATCGAAGACGCGCGCGAGTTCCTGGAGTCCGTCGGTCTCTGCCTGATGTATCCGCTCTCTCCGCAGGACCCGTACGTGCGCGGCCTCGGGGAGATCGTCCTACCGACATTCACGGGCGCCTTCGTCGGGGGCGAGGAGAACGTCCCGACGCGGCAGAGGGCATTCGCCGATCCGCGCGCGCACCAGGCTACAGAGCTCGCCGTGCGCCTGCTGCGGGAGCGCTCCGCCTATGAAGCCAGCGTGTTCGGGGAAGACAATTTCCTGGTCGCAGCCTCGGTGTTCCCTTATTTCTACGCGCTGGCTGGGGACCGCAATCCGCGCCAGGAGCCGCGCTCGGACCGCTCGCTTTCGCCGCTGGCCCAGGACGTGCTGGGCGCCCTCCAGCGTGCGGGCCCGGTCACGAAACGGCGCTTGGCCGAGGTGCTGGGCGGCGACCTGTCGGAGGCGGCGATCGACCGCGCTCTGGCCGAACTGGCGGCGCGGCTGCGCATCACCCGCGTGGACTACAACCCGCGCGAGGGCTCATCGTGGGACGTGCTCTACCGCTGGTCGCCCGAGGCGGTGAACGAGGGCATGCACCTCTCGGTCGCGGTGGCGCTCTCCGCGCTGCTCTCCCAGTACCTGGACTGCGTGATCGCCGCCGACGAAAAAGAGATCGGGGACGTTTTCTCGCCGCTGATCGCGCGCTCCAAAGTCAAGGAGGCACTGAACGCCTTGCTGGCGGCACGCGAGCTGGAGTTCGTGCACGTCGGCAAGCGCACGCTGGTCCAGGTGGCGCCGGCACGCACGACGGAGAGGCCAAGGAACTCACGCCGGAGAGCATGAGCGCATCGGGAAATCGCCGAAATCACCGAGATCGCCGCATCGGGAGCTGATTCCAAGGGTGAGTGAAGGAACCACCAAGAAACTGGTCATCGCCATCGACGGCCCCGCGGGAGCAGGCAAGAGTACGCTGGCGGCGCGGCTGGCGCAGAAGCTCGGTTACATCAACCTGGAGAGCGGAGCCATGTACCGCGCCCTCGCCCTGAAGGCGCTCGCCTCCGGGGTCGCGCTCGATGATGAAGCCGCGCTGATCGCGCTCGCCGAAGGATCGCGCATTGAGCTGCAGCCTGAAAGCGACGGCAACCGCGTGCTGCTCGACGGCCGCGACGTCTCCCAGCGCATCCGCCAGCCGGACGTGACCGATGCCGCTTCCAAGCTCTCCGTGCATCCCGGGGTGCGCCAGTGGATGGTCGCTCGCCAGCGCGAGATGGGCGCCCAGGGCGGGATCATCATGGAAGGCCGCGACATCGGGACCAAGGTTTTCCCCGACGCCGAGGTCAAGATCTTCCTCGACGCAGCGCCTGAGGTGCGCGGCGACCGCCGTTTCCGCCAGAAGCCGGAGGCGAAGCTGCCGCCCGAGGCCGTCATCGCCGAATTGCGCGAGCGCGACCGGCGCGACCGTACGCGCGCGGCTTCCCCGCTGGCCCCGGCGCCCGACGCCATGATCATCGATTCCACCGACATGACCATCGATGAGGTGATCGAGCGCGCGGAAGCCATCATTACCGCCAAGGAGAAACAAAAAGCGGCCACGGATTAGCACAGATCGTCACGGATTTTCAATTTATCCGTGTACATCCGCGAAAATCCGTGGCGTTCTTATCCCTTTCTGATTTCGATGTCTCCGCGCTCGGTCGAGAGCTGGATCTGCGGGCCGCCGCTGCCGACCGACCCGGTAGCCTTCGAGTCGTGTGCCCGGTTCTCGACGTTCACGCCGGCGAAGTCGGACGAGATCTCGCCGCGCGAGGCATGCGCGTCGAGCTGGAAGGCAGCTTCCGGTGGCAGGACGAGGTGGATACGCCCGCGCCGGTTAGTGATCTGGATATTGCCCAGCGGCAGCTTGCCCGGCGTCAGCTCGATATCGGAGTTGTTGTCCTCGATATGGACGTTGCCGGTGAAGTTGTCCAGGCGAATATCCTTGGAGCGGGTGATCACGCGCGTGGGGCCGGCCAGCGAGCTGGCCCGCAGGTCGCCGGACTCCAGCACCAGATCGCCGTCGAGCTTGGCGATCTCCATGTCGGTGCGCGACGACTGGAAGTGGACCGAGTTGGCGATCTTCGCCAGGCGCGTGGTGCCGAAGAAATCGCCGGTCAGGCGCACGCTGCCCTGAAGGTTCTCGACGTTCACGTCGCCCACCCGGCCGTTCAGGCTGAGGTCGCCGCGGACGTTCTCCACGCGCACGGAACCGCCCCGCAGGTTGATGCTGACGTTGCCCTGGATGCCGCCCAGCTCCACGTCGCCGTGGCTGTTGCTGATCTTTAGGTCGCCGGTGCGGTCATGCACCGCCACCGTTCCGCGAGCCGTGGCGATTTCCGCCGCTGCCTTGCGCGGCAGGAAGATCTCCAGGTCGGTGTCCACGCGGTGATTCCCGCTGGCGCCGGAGGTGTTGGCGTTCACCGTCACCAGGTCACCGGCAACGATGATTGTGGGTTTGGTGGCGGCGTTCACTTTATCGGCGTCGCTCTGGGAATCGGCGATGACCTTCTTCCGCACCGAGACCTTGATGTTGCTCTCGTCCCAGGGGACCAGGCGCACTTCGCCACGGTCGGAGACTACGCGCAGACTGGCGCCGGCGGGGAACGCCTGCTGCAGCTCATCGCTGTAGTTGTGGGGAGTGCCGAAGAGCATGAAACCTGGGTGGTCGTCGATCTGAAAGAACTCGTCGCTCAGCGCGCCGCGATAGTGCCAGGCCGAACTGGCGCCCAACCCGATCATCACCAGGAAGATCAGCAGACAGACGCCGCCGAAGCCGAGGCCGCGCGGACGGTAGCCGCGACGCTGTGCATCGTAGTATTCGATCAGCTTGACCAAGCCCCACAAGATGATCAGCACCGGCCAGTAGCGGGCGAACAGGTAGCCCAGCCGTCCCCAGCTCAGGTAGCCGAGGTTGCCGAGCAGGAATAGGACACCGAACACGATGAGTACCACGGGCCCGGCGAACGACCGCTGCGGCCGGTACATCACCGGCGGTGACGGCGGGGGTACGGTAGGAGTGCTTGGGCTAGCCATGTGGCACCTGCTGTCCATCGGAGGGCGGTTGCGCACCGCCGCCAGGATTGGGGCCGCCCGGTGGGGGAGCGCCGGGACCGATCTGCGAGACATCCACATGCCCGGTCGTGGGCGCATTCCACTGCAACAATTTGACGATCCCGATCACGATGAGAATAACCGGCCAAGTCCTGCCGATGCCGTACATCGAGTACTGGTCGATGAGGAACAGTACTCCAAGCGTGATCAGCACGGTCGGACCGATGTAGCCGCTGCAGCGGCAGCGCATGCAGGAACAGAGGCGATTGCGGCGATAGCCGTTCATGCGCACTTCCCCGCGCGGCGCGCGAACAACCACACCCCAATGGCGATCAGGATGATCGGCCACATACGTCCCATCCAGTGCCAGTGGAAAATGCCGATGTTGTCGAGCAAGAAGATAACCCCGAGCCCGATGAGCACGATCGCGGCCGTGGGTATGTGCGGGCCCTGCCTGGCGAATTCGCTCCCCGGTCCCGGGCTGGCCGGGGCCGAGGTTTCCGAGGCTGGCAGGCTTGCGCCCAGTCCAAACGGATCGGGCAAGGGACGGCGTTCCTGCATCGCCTTGGCGGTCGCGTAGGCGTCCCAGACCATGTAGAAGTAGAAGAACGCGATCAGGAAGCCGAAGAAGACGTTGCCGCCGCTGCGATCCTGCGCCCAGCACAGGCCGGCAAAGATCAGCACGTGGATCAGAGCTTTGACCACCTGGCCGTTGTAGATGGCGCCCACACCGGGGATGAATCCCAGCAGCGTGGCGGCCACGGGGTTCGGCCCGCCGGTCGGCACGCCGGCGGCGGAAACGGCGCCGGGCGGGACTGCAGCCGCCACTCCCGGAGGCAGCGTGCCCTCGACGCGCGACGCCAGGCAGTCTTCGCAATACACGACCCCACGCACATCGTGCTTGCACTGCTCGCAAACCGGCTTGCCGCAGGTGCGGCAGTAGGCGACCGCGGGGACTTGGTCATGGACGGCGCAGTTCATGCGGCCCTCCCGTCGGGATTGGGATACACGGGATCGTCGAGCCAGGTTCCGGCCAGTACCACCGGCTCATTCTGCCGGCTGTAGCGGTCCTGCTTCTGGTCGGGGTTCCCGCTGGTATTGTCATCCCGGTACTTACGGTCTCGAGGCTTCTCCGGTTCCTTCTTGCGCTGTTCCTGCTGGTCTTCCTCCCGGGTGGCGTTCCGGAACTCACGTACGCGCGACTCGATCTCGTACACGAGGCGGATGTTCTCGTAATACTTAAACGCCCGGGCAGTGGTCTCGTTGTAGGTGCGCGTCAGGTTTTCCTGGATCGCGCTGGGACGCAGGTCAGCAGCCCGCAGGCTCGAAAGGTGCAGGCCGGCGGCGTTCAGCAGCACAGTGACGGAGAAGAAAGCCATCCCCAGGGAGAGTGCGAACCGCGGCTGCAGTACGGCGGAGAACACCGGGGCCAGAGGCCGCGTCCACTCGCGCAGCCGGTCCCGCCACGGACTGGTGGGGGCGGCCAGGCGGACGTGGGCGGCGGCTTCGGCGCTGCTGGTGGCGATCAGGATGTTGCGCACCAGGTTGCGCGGAGGCTCGACCTCCGCGAGCGACTTCAGCCAGCTCATCCCGGCCTGGGCGCCGGCCAGCATGGGCCCGCAATCCTTGCAGACCGCAGCATGGCCCCGGAACCCGGCCAGAACCGGCTCGCTGAGGGTGCCGTCCAGCGCGTCGGAGAGTAGGGCCTCAAACTGCGTGCAATCCATCCCGCCTTTGTGTTCGCCGTACATTAGCTCACCTGCCTATAGGTACGAGAAAGGTGCCGCGCAAGTTCCGCGCGTCCCCGGTTAATTCTTGACTTCACCGTGCCTTCCGGGACCCTGAGTACATGGGCGATCTCCCGGTATTCCAGCTCCTGGAGGTCGCGCAGGATCACCGCCTCCCGCAACTCGGGCGAGAGCTTCTGCAAGGCCTGGTGGACGGCCCGCTGCCTCTCCTGGGTCTGGACACCGGCATCGGGACTGGGACCCAAATCCGGAAGCTGCTCGCCCAGGGTGAGGGCATCCTGATTGCCCGCCGGCGCCGACTCCAGCGAGTCGGTGATACGATCATGTTTGCTGCGCCGGAAGTGGTCCACCAGCAGGTTACGGGCGATGGTCGTGACCCAGGTGACGAACGCCCCTTTGGAAACATCGTAGGATTTCAGCGTGCGGTACATCTTGATGAAGACCTCCTGAGTGAGGTCTTCAGCGTCCTCGGCCGCGCCGGCGAAGCGGTAGCTGACGTTGTAGATGCGGCGGTGGTACAGGCGCACAATCTCTTCCCAAGCCGAGGCGTCGCCGCCCAGGCAGCGTTCTACCAGTGCAGCGACGGCTTGGGTGTCTTCCAACCCGGCACTCCTTAGAACCCCGGCTCGCGACGTTTGCGGATAGTTACGGACAAGAGCGGGCAGAAGTTCAATGGATTCTAAGGGAAAGCCCCGGCGAAATTGTAGCAGCAGGTGGGCGCGACGCCGCCGGGCAAGAACTCGTACAATGTCGGATTCGGAGGTGCGCCATGGCGGCAGAGGCCCGATCGTTTCACGCGTGTGAAGTGGAGAAACTGGAACGGGAGTTGTTCGACGCCTACCAGCGGCGAGACCTCTCGGGCTTGGACCGCATCCTCGACGACGATTACGTCTTCATCGCTCCCAACGGCCAGGTTCGCACCAAGGAGGCGGTGCGGAACTTCAGTTGGCCGCAATACGAACGGCTGGACGTCGATGAGATACGAGTCCGCGTCTACGGCGAGGCGGCAGTATTGGCCGCCCGCGTCACCCTCCAGGGCCAGAGGGACAAGGACGACGTTACAGGCGTCTACCGGAATACCCGCGTGTACGTGCGCCAGCGCGGCAAATGGCGCGCGGTTTCCGGCCAGAGCACCAGAGTGGCGTGAGATAAAGCCGTCCAGCCTCGTACGATTCCCCCCTGAGGTTCCGACGCCAACGCCGCCCTGAGATTTTACGCTGCGGGCTGGGCGTCACGACTCCCCGCAGTCTGCTAATGGCGAGACTCAGAGCTCTTGGTCAAAGTCGATCACACCCGCTACCGCCGCGAAGTCATGGGCGATGGCATTCTCCTCAGCCGTGGCGCGGCAGTCCAAGGCAGGCCCGGCCGCAACTGGCCAGACGTAGGTGTTGGCTTTCACGGCTGCGTAGCTGGCGTCGAGTTGAGGTTGCAGCAGGCAGATGGCAGCGATGCGGCGCGCCATGTCGCGGACGTAGTGGGCCTCCTCGGGCGCAATCGCCCGGCCCAGTAGCTTGGCCTCACGATAGCTCAGCCATTTCTTAACAACCTGGTACCCGCCGATTGTGAAGTCCCACACCTTACTGGGAATGTTCTTCCAGTAAGCGCGGTCGTTCAGGTAGACATCGCAAGTGTGCTCACCCAACTCCGTCAAGGCCTGTTCCTGCGTCAGGCCGAGGGCGGCGGCGCCCTTGCTGATTGCTTCGCGCTCTTCTTTGGTGTAGTCGCGCTCGACGAGCTTGCCTTTTCCGGGCATGGTGATGCCGTCCTTGCCTTCGTGCCCCCAACCTGCTTCGATCTGCAGGTCCTTGGCGGCGTCCAGCGCCTTCGCACCAGCCACGGTGACACTGCCAACGACCTTCATCTCCGGTCGGACAGGGCCGGAGGTAACGGCTCTTACGCCAGCCTCGGTGTTAAGCAGAGCAGCCAGTTGTGCTCCTAGCGCGGCAGACGTGAGTAGGACGTCTTTCGATTCCGGCAGCGGAATGCGTGGCCAGTCGCCCCGCACGCCATCGGAGTTCTCACGCAGGTAAAAGGGCGAGTATGCGATTGCCAAAGCATGCAGCCAGATCAACGATGCGGAGTCCGCATGATGGTCAGGATCTGCGATTCCGAGTCGCTTCAGATACGCCCGGGCCTGCTGCGACAAGTTCGCGGTCGGGACTCCAGGCGGCATGTCCTCACGAGCTTTAATCTTGCCGTGGTGTCCATCGTCCTCCTGTACGTGGCGAATGCGAAAAGGGATCGCCACTGCGTTCGGCCGCAACAAGTGATAATCGGCCAGCAACGTTGTTACGATGGCCGGGGCATGTTCATGCGGCCGCTCCGCGAACATCCGCACAACAAAGAAGCCGTTCCCGTCCCAACGCTGAGCAGCCAAGGTCGGCCTCGGCCTATTCCACAGCGGAAGGGTTGGCGTCCAGTAGCACCAGCGTGAGTCCAAAGGATACAAGGCATAGCGCCCCCAGGCGGTCGGCATCGAACTTCTCCGCCTTCTGCATCAGGGGCCGTGCCTTCCTCGCCTTGAATCCACCCGCGTCCTTCGTCAGGCCCGTGTTCAGCGCCTTCAACTCCTCCCAGTCCACATTGGAATCGTAATAAGCCTCCATCCGCTCTCGAAGCGGCTTTTTATCTATGTCGATCAGCGCCTCCCTCCGCATTTCCTGGAGGCCGCTGACGGGCGGCTCCGCGCAAAGCTCCGTCGGGTTGGGCCATGTCTCGTAGTCGGGAGCCACGACCGACGGCCGGAACGAGTAACGGTTTGCTTTGCTCGGGCTTGGCAGCCGGTAGTCCGAGTCAACGTCTTGGTTCGTTAGGCTGGAAAGCAGGTTGGAACGCTTGTTTACCCCCCAGAAATCACGATACCGGACAACCGGTTTCTCACGTCGCCTAGGCGACAGTCGGACCATGAGGCAAATGGCCGTGCCCACGCGGATGCCCTCAGGATTGCTGTCGGTGGAGAATACGCTCGGATCGGGGTTACCGTCAGGCGTTAGCTTACCTGTCTCCCGGCTGTCCCCGTTCATGCAGTCGAACCACAGCTTGTCAAACTCATTCAAGAACCGCTTCCTCATGACCACGAACGAAGGATCGCCCAGGTAGGAGAAGTTGGAGATGTAACTGACGATACCCTTACCTGGTTTTTTCTCGGCGATGCGGCGTTCGGCCAGCCTGAAAAAACGAACGTACAGATCATCCAGGTTGAATTTCTTGATCTTCCAGTCTGAGATCAGGCCCTCTTTGTAAGGCTTGACCAGACCCTCCTCCTCTGCTGGGCTGACGCCCGCGAACGCGTTGTAGGGCGGATTCCCAATGACTACGAGGATTGGTTCATCACGTTTGACCCGTTCGGCGGCGTCCCGCTCTGCCTCCATTTCCGGGAAGATCAGGTGCTGCTTCGGCCCTTTCGGCGGCTCCCATCCAGTGAGCGAGTTGGTGAGGAAAACGCCGACCCGTTCCGTGCCGGCGTCCGCCAAGGGCGCGCCCAAGTTTTGCAACAGGACCCCGAGTTGGAGGTGGGAGATTACGAATGGAGCTGGCAGAATCTCAAACCCGAAGACGCGCTCCATTGCAGCGCGTTTCACCTCGTGCGCAGCCAGGGCGTCGTCGTCCTTACTCTTCAGCGTCGCGGCGATTGTGTTCAGCACCTGCACCAGATAAGCGCCTGTGCCGCACCCCGGATCGAGCACATACACGTTCTTGTCAGCCAGCCCATCCTCAAGGTTCAAGTCTTCGCGCAACACCGCGTCGGCGCGCGCCACCATGTACTTGACCACCTCTAAGGGGGTGTACCAAACGCCCAGCTCTTTCCGCAGCTCTGGGTCGAATGCCTCTAAGAAAGGTTCGTAGAAATACTGAACAGCTTCCTGCTCCTGGAACTGTGTGAAGAATGCGGCACGGTCCACGCGGTTTAGCACCGCTGCGGTCCAGTCCAGCACCTCAACCAAGCCGAGGGGCCCGAGCTGGCCGGGAGTGGCAACCTGCTCGAACAACACGCGGATCATGGGCACACGTAGCGACCACTGCGCCAGCTTCCAATCGAATTTTTCTTTGCTGGCAGGCGGGTGTTGCTTGCTCCACAGCACCCAAGCGGAAAAGACACCGTAGAAGAGCGTCTGCACCAGGCTGGAGCGGAAGAAGTGCTCGCCCTTATCGCCCTCAAACTTCAAACCCAGCGCCTGCTCCAACGCCTTGCGTACGGTGGCCAGTGCGGGAAGCTCTGCTTGCGCCTCCACGCGAAACTTTGCCTCGCGCGCATAGTAGGCCAGCACCCAGGCAACGTCTTTTGGGGCGGCCAGGATGGCGGGGGAGAGGATGACCAGCCTCAGGAAGTCGAGGAAGCGGTCGCCTTGCTCGGCTGCCGCCTTCCGCGGATGTCCGGTCACCTTCCAGAAGGCCTTCTCATCCGGTGCGAGCCGATAGGAGGCCAGCTTGAGAGCCCTACCCTCGCCATCGCGCCCCACCAGAACGAAGTCGCGGTAATTCGTGACGAGGACTTGCCCGTATTCCCTCCAGTACTTCGTCACCTGCTCGCTGTCCGCTGTTACCCACGCATCGTTCTTGACGGGTTTTATCTCGATTGCGCCGCGTGCGGGCTTCTGGCCTGGAATGGGCTCCTCATCGGTGAGTTTCTGAAACTGGTCCGGCGTGTACAGCCCGCCGTCGGGATTGCCGGCACCTCGGCTCGCGAGCTGAAGGATGCAGCGGACTCTTGGCTTGAGGTATTTCCCGACCTCATTCAGCAGCGCGTGTAGAGCGGGGTAATACGACGTTTCCTTCGTTCCTGCAGCAGAGGCCCGAATCTCACCGAGAGAGGTCAGGTATGTTTCGAGGGGATGCACTGATCCTATTTAGTAGCCAAGTGGACCAGAGAACGCAAGGATAAACTGACCAGCCATGGGACCTTTAAGCTTGTGCCGCGCGGCACTAGATGACGCCTACTCCGCCGTGAAGTAGTCCACCGTGACCGGGCTCTCGAACAGCGAATAATCGCGGGTGACGACGGTGATGCCGCTATCGGTGACGAAGTAGCGTTCCTTGTCGGCTTCGGGGTCGAAGCCGATGACGGTGCCTTCGGGGATGTGCACGTCGCGGTCGATGATGGCGCGGCGGATGCGGCAGTGCCGTCCGACGTTGACGTGGGAGAAGATGATGGAGGAATCCACGTCGGTATAGGAGTTGATGCGCACGTCGGGGGAGACAATGCTATTGCGCACCATGCCGCCGGAGATGATGCAGCCAGCGGAAACGATGGAGTCGATGGCCATGCCCATACGCCCGGGTTCGCCGAAGACGAACTTGGCCGGCGGATACTGCCGCTGGTGGGTGCGGATGGGCCAGGCCTTGTCGTAGAGGTTGAACACGGGCGAGACCGCCACCAGGTCCATGTTGGCTTCGTAGAGAGACTCCAGCGTTCCCACGTCGCGCCAGTAGAGCGCTTCTTTCTTGTTCTCGTCCACAAAGTTGAAGGAGTACACGCGGTACTCCGCCGCCATGCGCGGCAGGATGTCCTTGCCGAAGTCGTGGGAGGAGTTGGCGTCCTCGGCGTCCTTGAGCAGCACCGGGATGAGCACGTCGGTGTTGAACAGGTACACGCCCATGGAGCCGGAGACCAGGCGCGGGTTGTAGGGCGAGCGGATGTCGGTGCGCTCGGGCTTCTCCTCAAAGCCGACGATGCGGCCTTCGCGGTCCACGTCCACCACCCCGAAGCGGGAGGTGTCGCTGGGGTCGATGAGGATGGTGGCCAGGGTGACGTCGGCGGCGGAGGCGAGATGCTGCTCCAGCATCAGCCCGTAGTTCATCTTGTAGATGTGGTCGCCCGACAGGATGAGCACGTGCTTGGGCTGCTCGCTGCCGATGGAGTAGATGTTCTGATAGACGGCGTCGGCGGTGCCCAGGTACCAGTTCTCGCTCACCCGCTTCATGGGTGGCAGGATCTCGATGAACTCGCCCAGGTCGCGGGCCACGATGTTCCAGCCCTCGCGGATGTGGCGGTTCAGCGACAGCGCCTTGTACTGGGTGAGGATGTAAACGTGGCGCAGGTCGGAGTTGATGCAGTTCGAGAGCGTGATGTCGATGATGCGGTAGATGCCGCCAAAGGTGACCGCGGGCTTGGCGCGGTCGCGCGTCAGGGGATAGAGGCGCTCACCCGCGCCCCCGGCCAGCAGGACTCCCAGCGTGTCTTTCATCGCTTTTACGCAGAACGCCACCACCCGGCGGCGAGCAAAAGATGGTAGCAGAAATAGGCAGTACCGAGTACCGAGTAGCGAGTACCGAGTAGGTACGGCGAGGGCGGGAAGCAAGTACCAAGTACCGTGGCGGCGCTTCTGTCGGGAAATCGGGAACTAGAACCCAAGAGCCAAGAGCCAAAAGCTGGATTCCCCGCCGTCACCGATCGACGCTGATGCGCAGCGACTTCAGGAACTTCTGGTCCTGGGCGTTGATCTTGAATTCGACCTCGGTCTTGCGCGAGGCGGAAGCGGGCCGTCTGACGCTCTTCTCGGCGTCGTCGCGGCGGTTGAAACCGATGGTGGCTTCCAGCACCAGGAAGACGTCGTAGCCTCCGGCCTTGATCTTGGAGATGACCTCCGCGATCGGCTCGGATTCGGACAGGGATTCGTTGATGGCTTCGCCGAGTTCCTTCATGAGCTGCTTCAGTTTGTCGTCCACGGGCCCTCCCTCTTGCCGGCGAGGCGAGACTATCACTTTCACCGCCAAATGTTTAGATGCGCGGAAAAGGCAGGAAGTAGGGAGCAGGGAGTGGGGAGCAGGAGGCAGGTATAATCGCCGGTATGGCCGAGGTTTCCAGCTCGCGCCGGCGGGGGTTCCGCTGGGGATGGTGGGGAGCGGCCGCGGCCCACGTCGGCAGCAACCTGGTCCGGAAAAGCCGGACGGTAAACGCTCTGACCGCGGCGGCGCAGGGCGTGCTGGGCTCTGTCGGCAAAGTAGGCCACCTGCTGTGGCTGGAAGTGACCGGCCTGTTTTTCGTGGCCTTTGCGGTGATTGGGGGACTGGCCGCCTGGCACGAATACTCTAAGCATAAGGTGCTTTCCGGCCGCTTCGCCGCCGCGCTATGCTTTATGGTCATTTTCGCCTGGTTCGGCTTGAGCTCATTCTGGCGGGCCCACCACCCCAGCAAACCAAAAGCGGGTTTGCCGGGGACCCCGGGCCGGCGAAAGGCATGATCCTTTTGGACGAGATTCACAACTGGTATATCCGGGGGTGAAGGGGCACGCCTTCAGGCGTGCCGTAAAAGGCAGGTAAAAACTCGGCTTTAGCCGCTGAGGAAATCTCCCCCAGGGCCTAAAGGCCCCGTTCATGTGTGCGCGTTAGCGGCACGGCTGAAGCCGTGCCCTTTCACCTTGCAAAACTTTTGGATACATCAACTGCGGATCTGCTGTAGAAAGCAGTTCTCATGTCTCAAGAAACGAAGACCACAACTCCTCCCCGCGCTGAGACGCAAGCCACGCAGACCACTTCCAAGATCAACGTCCGGCCGCTATACACCCCCGCCGAGATGCAGGACTGGGACTACGACCGCGACGTCGGCTATCCCGGCGAGTTTCCCTACACCCGCGGGGTGCAGCCCACCATGTATCGCGGCCGGCTCTGGACCATGCGCCAGTACGCCGGCATGGGCGACGCCGAGGAATCCAACAAGCGCTACAAGTACCTGCTATCGCAGGGAACCATGGGGCTGTCGGTCGCCTTCGACCTGCCGACGCAGATCGGCCTCGATTCCGACCACCCCATGGCCATGGGCGAAGTGGGCAAAGTCGGCGTGGCTATCGATTCCGTCGAAGACATGGAGCGCCTGTTCGACGGCATCAGCCTGGAAAAGATCTCCACCTCGATGACCATCAATGCCACCGCGTCCATCCTGCTCGCGCTCTACATCGCGGTGGCCAAGCGGCAAGGCTCGGAGGTGCGCAAGCTCCAGGGCACGGTGCAGAACGACATCCTGAAGGAGTACATCGCGCGCGGGACGTACATCTACCCCATCCGGCACGCCATGCGCATCGTCACCGACCTGTTCGCCTACGCGAACCAGCAGGTGCCGGAGTGGAACACCATCTCCATCAGCGGCTACCACATGCGCGAGGCCGGCTCGACCGCGGTGCAGGAGGTCGCATTCACGCTGGCCAACGGCATCGCCTACGTGCAGGCGGCGATCGATGCCGGCCTCGACGTGGACCAGTTCGCGCCCCGGCTCTCGTTCTTCTTCGCGGCGCACAGCAATTTCCTGGAGGAGGTGGCGAAGTTCCGCGCCGCGCGGCGCATGTGGGCGCGCATCATGACGGAGCATTTCGGGGCCAAGAATCCGCGCTCGCTGATGTTGCGTTTCCATACCCAGACCGGCGGAGTGACGCTCACGGCGCAGCAGCCGGAAATCAACATCGTGCGCACCGCGCTGCAGGCGTTGGCGGCAGTGCTGGGCGGGACGCAGTCGCTGCACACCAACTCCTTCGACGAAGCGCTGTCGCTGCCTACCGAGGAAGCCGTCCGCATCGCGCTGCGCACGCAGCAGGTCATCGCCTATGAATCCGGCGTGCCCAACACCGTGGATCCGCTGGGCGGCTCCTATTACCTGGAGTCGCTGACCAACCAGATTGAGCAGCGCGCCCGCGAGTATCTGGACAAGATCGAAGCCATGGGCGGCATGCTCAAGGCCATCGAGCGTGGATACGTGCAGGCCGAGATCCAGAACGCCGCCTACGATTTCCAGCAGGCCGTGGACCGGCTGGAGACGGTGGTCGTGGGCGTGAACCGCTTCGCCACCGACGAGGCAACGTCAGTCCCCTTGTACCGCGTGGACGAAGCCCTGGAGCGCAAGCAGGTGGACCGCCTGCGCGCCCTGCGTGCCCGCCGCGACCCGCAGAAATCGACGGCCGCGCTGCAGGCAGTCGAGGAAGCCGCCCGCTCGAGTGAGAACCTCATGCCCCGCATCATCCAGGCGGTCGAGAGCTTCTGCACGGTGGGCGAGATCTCGGACAGCCTCAGGAAGGTGTTTGGGGAGTATAAAGAGGCGGTGGTGATTTAGGGCCCCTGACAAAACCTGAGACCCTCGACAGGCAAGAAGAACAGAGTGGCGGTACAACTCACCGCGGCAGTCCAACGCGGCGCAGCAGGTCTTGGAAGCGCGGCTCGGAGCGCAAGGAGTCGAGCCTCGGCTCTACTTTGAGAGTCATAAAATAGAAAGGAGAACGCTCCTCGTAAGCTCTTTCGAGCCATGCGAATGCCTGATCGCTCTCACGCAGACCCACATAGACAAGGGCTATCTGGTAGGACGGTGGAGGTGTCTGGGACCTTAGTTTCTCAAGTACCTTTAGCGCTTCGCTTTTCTTCCCCGACACTGCATAAACGTGTCCGAGCTCTTGTAGGCCTATTCCGCCCAGGCTGATCGCCGTTTGGAACTCCTCTATGGCTTCCTCAAACCTGCCCTTCTGCTCGTAGGTTAGCCCGAGCCTGATATGCCCGAGGGCGAAGTTGGGTTCCATCGCGATTAGCCTCCGCAATTGTTCAATCGCCTGATCGTACTGGCGCGCATAGTGATAATGAAATGCAAGGTGCTCCGTCGCCAGCGGGTTAAGCGGGTCCAGTTCCAGGTACTGTTTGCTCTCGGCAAAAGCTTCATCGACCCGTCCCGTCGCCATCAAGTAATGAGCATAGTAATGGTGAGCGGTCCCAGACCCTGGGTTCAAGTCGATCGCGCGCCTCAACTCCTTTTCGGCGCCGGACCAATCCCAGTCGTGATACGTCCTGACTAGTCCAAGGGAAGCATGGGCGTCGGCGAGCGCATCATCGATCTCCAGGGCCTTCGTCGCCGGCGTTTTCATTTTTGCATAGTCGAACAACAGGTAATAAGCGTCGGCGAGCCCGACGTAACCCATGGCATAGTTCGGATCTTTCTCGATCGCCTGTTGGAAGTATCCGAGAGCTGTTCGTACATTCCCTTCTGCGCGCCGGTTCAACTGGTAACGGCCTTGGAGGTACGCGATATGGGCTTCCGGGTCAACGGGACGGGCGCTGGCTAGCCGCGCCTGAACCTGCGGCGTCAGCTTAATGCGGATCTCATTAGCAATGGCCCGCGCCACTTCGCTCTGCAAAACCAATATGTCGCGAAGGTCGCGGTCATAGCTCCCAGCCCAGAGGTGCTGATCGCTCGCTGCCTGGATCAATTGCACGTTGATCCGCGCCTTATCTCGGGAGCGCGCCACCGAGCCCTCCACCACTGCATCCACGTTCAGCTCTTTGGCAATCTCGGGAAGGGGCTTCCGAGCGCCTTTGAAGCGCATAGCAGAACTACGCGAGATGACATGCAACGAGCCGATTTGTGCCAAGTTTGTAATGAGTGCGTCAGTCATGCCGTCGGCGAAGTACTCCTGTGCCGGATCACCAGTGAGGTTCTCGAGCGGCAGCACCGCGATCGAGCGGATCTCACGCGGATTCATTCTGCCCAAACGCCAGTACAGAGCGCCCCCAGCCAGCGCGGCAAGCACCACAGCGGCGGGCACGAGCATCTTCCATCTGGCAGCCAGTCGCGGCGTGGCGGCCACAGGCTGCCGGACCACCGGAACCGCTTCGAGTTTGCCGCTGGAAGCCTTCGCTGTCTCCGAGCCACTCGGACGTGACGCAGCTACCGACTCCGGCGCTTCCTCTGCCTCGACCGTCACACGCTGCGACGATTCGATCTCGCGCTTTAGGCGTTTAAGGTCGGCGCGCAGGTCGGCGGCGTGCTGGTACCGCAGGTCGCGGCCTTTCTCCAAGGCCTTGCTGATGATCTCTTGCAACTTGGGCGGGATGTCGGGATTGATGCGGATGGGCGGCGTCGGCGCGCGCTCCAGAATCGCGCTGAAGATCACGCCCGAGGTATCGCCGCGGAACGGTAGGATGCCGGTCGCCATCTCATACAGGACCACTCCGAAGGAGAACAGGTCACTGCGCGCGTCCAATTCTTTTCCTCGCACCTGTTCCGGTGACATGTACGCCACGGTTCCCAGCGTGCTGCCAGGACTCGTCAGATGTTCTTCGCTGAACGCGGTCGACGCATCGACGCTCACGGCTTGCGCTTTCGGCTTCAGCACCTTGGCCAGCCCGAAATCGAGCACTTTCACCTGGTCCTGGCCGGTTACGAAGATGTTGGCCGGTTTTACATCCCGGTGGATGATGCCCTTCGCATGAGCGGCGTCCAGCGCGTCGGCGATCTGGATGGCTATGTCGAGCAGGATATCTGTATCGAGCGGCCGGCTGGTGATGCGGTCCCTGAGCGTCTGCCCGTCGAGGAACTCCATTGCCAAGAAAGGCTGGCTGTCGTGTTGGCCGATCTCAAAGATCGTGCAGATGTTCGGATGGTTCAGGCCGGATGCGGCACGCGCCTCGCGGCGGAAGCGTTCCAGTGCATTCGAATCTTGGGCCACGTCACTGGGCAGGAACTTCAGAGCCACGAACCGGCCGAGTTCCGTATCCTCAGCTTTGTACACCACACCCATCCCGCCACCGCCAAGCTTTTCGACGATGCGGTAATGCGAAATGGTTTGGCCGATCACGGCGTAGGCCCCCACACCTCTAATGCACGCGCATGTTAGTCGGCACGGTTCGACAAAGTCAACGAGGGGCTCTCATGGCGAACGGCATTGTTCTTGTTGGAGTTACCTACGGGTAAGGTCCTGTTAGACGCTCTTTAGTTTCTCGTTGCTGGTTTCGAAAAACTAGAAGCTCCCCCGCATGATCGGTCTCGTCTTCGACCGCCGCACTGCCTCTTTGAATCCTGCCTTGCGAAACGCCGATGCCAGCCCGGTGTAGACGAAGACATCGGCCGTGGCTTTCTTTGTGTCGTGCGGATAGCCCTCCACGATCTTCGCCCCGCGAGCGCGCGCAAAATCAACTGCCGCCTTCAGCAGTTCGGTTGACAACCCCTGATGCCGCAACCCCCGCGCGATGAAGAAGCAGGTCACCGACCACACCGGCTGATCGTCCACCGGCTTGAGAATGCGGCTGCGGTCGAGCGCCGGATATTGCTCGCGCGGAGCCACAGCGCACCAGCCCACGGGCTCGCCGTCGGCATAGGCCAGCACGCCGGGTTCGGCGCCCGAGCGGACCAGCCTACGGAGGGCTTTGCGATTGCCCTCGCCCTTGCCGCGGTTCCATTCTGCGCGGTTCAGCCGCCACCACATGCACCAGCATCCGGCGCAGGCGCCGCGTGGTCCGAACAGGCGCTCGAGATCCGGCCAGCGCTCTGATGTAAGGGGGCGAAATGAGAGTTTCGTCACGCGAGGATGGCTGAGATCTGGCGGCGCGCATCTGCCCACGAAATGGGTTTCACCTTACCGGAATCCAATTCCTCGATGCGGCGGGCGATCTCTTTGTTCCACTCTTCTTCTGCCGCTGTGTCCACGGCGTCATCGAGGCTTTCGAGCAGCCGACTGGCTAGAGCAGCGCGGGCCTCAGCCGGGAGGGCGAGCGCCTTTTTCAGCAATTCGGAAATTTCTTGGGCCATGGGCTATTTTACCTCTGGCTTGAAACGCGTCCTAGCTCTGCGCCTGGAGGTCGCAGGCTTCGCGGCAGTTCAGGCAGTAGTACTGGCCGTCGGCGCAGAGGCGGACGTTGTCCCAGCCCTGGCAGAGAATGCAGAAGCGGTCACACTCGCAACGTTTTTCTTCCTGGTCGCATTGCGCGCAGACGTAGGCCATGCGCCGAGAGTAGCGCGCTTGGCCGCACGACTCAAGTGACGGTGGTCACGGCCGCGAGGGCAGGCGTTGACGCACCGGACGCTCGGTGCTAAGTTGTCACGTTCTGCCAACTTCGCGCGCCCGTACAGGAAGGTCTCTCTTGTCATCCTCGGCCGAGGCCAACCCGACCCTGCGAAAAACTGCGCTGAACCCGGTCCATTGCCAGATGGGCGCCAAGATGGTGGATTTTGGCGGCTGGCACATGCCGGTGGAATATCCCGCGACCGGCGGCGTGCTGGCCGAGCACCTGGCGGTGCGCACCGGGGTGGGCATTTTCGACGTCAGCCACATGGGCGACATCCGCTTCACCGGGCCCCAGGCGCTGGATGCGGTGCAGCACATCTCCATGAATGATGCTTCGCGGCTGGTCCCTGGCCAGGCGCACTACTCGGCCATGCTATATCCGGAAGGGACGTTTGTGGACGACATCATCGTCCACAAGATCGCCGACGATCATTACTATTTCGTCATCAACGCCGGCACGCGCGAGAAGGATGCCGGCTGGGTCCAGCAGAATGTGGGTGGGTTCCGGTGCAAGGCGGAAAACGTCAGCGACGATTACACCCAGATCGCCATCCAGGGGCCGAAGGCGCAGGCGCTGCTCCAGAAGCTGACCGACACCGACCTGTCGCCGATCAAGAACTACTGGTTCACTTTCGGCACGGTCTGCGGCCTCAAGAGCACGATGATCGCGCGCACCGGCTACACCGGCGAGGACGGCTTCGAGATCTACATCCCTGCCGATCCGCAGACGAGCGCGCGCGTGTGGCACGAGGTGCTGGCGGCGGGCAAGGAATTTGGGGCGATCCCCTGCGGGCTGGGCGCGCGCAACACCCTGCGCCTCGAATCCAAGATGGCGCTCTATGGACACGAAATCTCGGAGAAGATCAACGTCTTCGAAGCAGGCCTCGACCGCTGGTGCAAGCTGGAGAAGCCGGAGTTCATCGGCAAGCCGGCGCTGGAGCGGATCAAGGCGCAAGGCGTGAAGCGCACGCTGGTCGGCCTGGAGATGATCGAGCGCGGCATTGCCCGCGACGGCTATCCTATCGTGGACGACACCGGCAGCCAGATCGGCTACGTCACCAGCGGCTCGGTGGCGCCCTTCCTGAAGAAGAATATCGCGCTGGCCTACGTGCCGCCCGACAAGGCGGAAGTCGGGACGGTGCTGAACGTGGAGATCCGCGGGCAGAAGGTGAAAGCAAAAGTCGTGCCTACGCCGTTTTATAAGCGTCCGAAGAAGTAGACATGCGGCGGCAAGATGCCGCCGTTAGACGTGGATTATTCTTGATGTCGAACCGTCGTGCGTGGAGCAGGGGCTTTTTGGGAGGGCACGACTTCAGTCGTGCCGAACGCGGCCCCAATTGAGTCCGGCTTTAGCCGCTGAGGTTGAAGGGGTCTGATGCTGTCCAGTAAGGCTTGCGGGCAATCCTCAGGGGCTGAAGCCCAAGATTAGATTGACCGATTTCGGCACGGCTGAAGCCGTGCCCTCCCGGTCACGAATAACACCCGAAGTACAAAGCCGGTAGCATACCGGCGCCACGAGAGAAAAATGAACTATCCAAGCGACCTGAAGTACACGAAAGACGACGAGTGGCTGAAGATCGAAGGCGACACCGGCGTGGTCGGCATCACCGACTACGCCCAGAACGCGCTGGGGGACATCGTGTTCGTCGAGCTGCCCAAGGTCGGTACGGAGATCACGGCCGGCAAGCCGTTCGGCACGGTGGAGTCGGTGAAGGCGGTCTCGGAGCTGTTTGCTCCGGTCAGCGGCACTGTCATCGCCGTCGACGAGGAGCTGGCGAATGCGCCCGAGAAAGTCAACCAGGACCCTTACGGCGCGTGGATGATCAAGATCAAGCTGAAGGAAAAAGGCGAGGCGGGAAAGCTGATGTCCTCCGCCGATTACGAGAAGTACGCGGCGGAGAGAGGGTAGCCGATTTGCAATTGGTAATTGGTAATTTGTAATTTTGAAGAACCGTCGCACGACCACGTCTGGTGGACCCGCGTGGGCCGTACGAAATTACAAATTACCAATTACAAATTACAAATCAGGTAAACCATGCGCTATCTTCCCAAATCCGACGCTGAGCGCGAGCTGATGTTGCGCGAGATCGGCGTGCGTTCCATCGACGACCTTTTTGCGCCCATTCCCGCCGACTTCCGGGTCAAGGGCGATCTGAACCTGCCGCGCGCCTTTGCGGAATCGGAGATCGTGGACTACTTCCGCCAGCGGTCGGTGGAGAACGGCGCCGGCTACGCCTCGTTTCTGGGCGCGGGCGCGTACCACCACTACCGCCCGGTGGTGATCGATTCCCTGATCTCGCGCGGCGAGTTCTTCACCGCCTACACCCCTTACCAGCCGGAACTGGCGCAGGGCACGCTGCAGGCCATCTTCGAATTCCAGACCATGATCTGCGAGCTGACCGGCATGGAGGTGGCCAACGCCTCCATGTACGACGGTTCCACCAGCCGCCCGAGGCGGTGATGATGGCGGCGCGAGTGACGGGACGGCGGGGGGCGGTGGTGGCACGCAGCGTGCATCCCGAGTACCGCGAAGTGCTGGCTACCTACGCGCGCCATCAGGGAGTGCCGATCACGACGGTCGGCTTCCTCGAAAACGGGCGCGTTGACCTGAAGGCGCTGGAGCAGGCGGTCACGGACACGACGGCCTGCGTCCTGATCCAGTCGCCGAATTTCTTCGGGACCATCGAGGACGTTGGGGCCGCGGCCGAGATCGCGCACCGCAAAGGCGCGCTGCTGGTGGTCGCCATCTCCGAGGCGGTTTCGCTGGGCATCGTGAAGCCTCCGCGCGAGGCTGACATCGTGGCGCATGGAAGCGCAATCGTTCGGCGTGCCCCCAGGCTTCGGCGGACCCTACGCCGGCGTGATCGCCACCAAGGAAAAGTTCGTGCGCCAGATGCCGGGACGGCTGGTGGGCGAGACCCAGGACACGCAGCGGCAAGCGTGCCTTCTGCCTGACGCTCACCACTCGCGAGCAGCACATCCGCCGCGAGAAGGCGACCTCCAACATCTGCACCAACCAGGCGCTGGTCGCGCTGATGGCCACCATCTTCATGACCGTGTACGGGCAAGCGAAGGCCTGAAGGAGCTGGCAAAGCAGAATCTCTCCAAGGCAGCGTATGCCGCTGGGGA
The DNA here is from genome assembly GCA_963704285.1 of uncultured Acidobacteriota bacterium. Taxonomy (GTDB): domain Bacteria; phylum Acidobacteriota; class Terriglobia; order Terriglobales; family Acidobacteriaceae; genus JAHFUA01. The sequence continues at coordinate 1,823,839 of OY969886.1, forward strand.
ATTCGGCAAACGTGCCAAGGTGCTGTTCGGCGGCGCGCCGCGGTTCAACGAGTTCGTGGTCCAGACCAAGGAAGACCCCAAGGCGATCAACGAACGCCTGCTGGAGAAGAAGATCATGGGCGGGCTGCCGCTCAAGAAGTTCTATCCCGAGCTGGGGAACGCGGCGCTGTGGTGCTGCACGGAGATGACGACGCGCGCGCAGATGGATGCAGTGGTGAAGGAGGTGTCGCCATGAGCCCCATCCGCAAAGCCACCACGCACGTCAATCAGAACGAGGGCCTGATCTTCGAGAAATCGTCGCCCGGCAAGCACGCCTGGCAGCTGCCGGAGCTGGACGTGCCCGCAGTCGATCCCTCCAAAGCTCTCGGCGCGGCTGCCCGCAGCGATCTGGGGAACATGCCCGAGGTGAGCGAGATCGAGATCATCCGCCACTTCACCCGGCTTTCCACCTGGAACTACGGCATGGACACGGCCTGTATCCGCTGGGCTCGTGCACCATGAAGTACAACCCGCGGGTCAACGAGGTGGTGGCGCGCATGGAAGGCCTGGCGGCGCGCACCCGTATCAGCCGGAGAAGCTCTCGCAGGGCGCGTTGCTGATCATGAAGGCGCTGCTCGAAGTGCCTGCACCGAGATCACCGGCATGGACGCGGTTACGCTGCAGCCGGCGGCGGGCGCGCACGGCGAGCTGACCGGCATCCTGCTGATCCGCGCCTACCTCGAATCGAAGGGGCAACCCGCGCAAGAAGATTCTGATCCCGGATTCGGCGCACGGCACCAACCCGGCAACGGCGGCCATCGCCGGCTACGCGGTCGAGAACCTCAAGTCGAACGCCGCTGGCATGGTGGACATCCCGTCGCTGAATCGCGCAGATGAATGAAGACGTGGCCGCGCTGATGATCACCAATCCCAACACCCTGGGCGTGTTCGAGCAGGAGATCGCCAAGATCGCCGAGATCCTGCACGCCAAGGGCGCGCTGCTCTACATGGACGGCGCCAACATGAATGCGCTGGTGGGCAAGGCGCGTCCCGGCGACTTCGGCGTGGACGTGATGCACCTGAACCTGCACAAGACGTTCTCGACGCCGCACGGCGGCGGCGGTCCGGGGTCGGGACCGGTGGCTGTGCAAGCAGATCCTGGAGCCGTTTCTGCCCGTGCCGGTGATCGTCACCAAACCCAACGACACGCTGGCCTTCGACTACGACCGCCCGCAGTCCATCGGCCGCGTGCGCGCCTTCTACGGCAACTTCGGGATGCTGGTGCGCGCGCTGGCCTACATCATGGCCAACGGTCCGGACGGGCTGCGCCAGACCACGGAAGACGCCGTGCTCAACGCCAACTACATTCGCAAGAAGCTGGAAGGCTACTACGACCTGCCCTACTCGACGCCCACCATGCACGAGGTGGTGTTCAGCGACCACCTACAGGCGAAGAACGGCATCAAGACCGGCGACATCGCCAAGCGGCTCATCGACTACGGATTCCACCCTTACACGGTCAGCGTTCCCGCTGATCGTGCATGGCGCGCTGATGATCGAGCCCACGGAGAGCGAGTCCAAGGAAGAACTGGATCTGTTCATCGACGCCATGCGCTCGATCGCCGAGGAGTGCGAGAAGGATCCCAAGCTGGTGTTGGAGGCGCCGCACACCACCCGCGTCTCCCGCCTGGACGAGGTGACGGCTGCGCGCAAGCCCATCCTGCGCTGGAAACCGCGGCAGCAGCCGGCAGCGGCGGACTAACCGAAATCTTCACCACGGAGACACGGAGGCACGGAGGGGATCGAAAACTCCTCTGTGGCCTCTGTGGTTAGCTCTTCTTCGAAGTCACGGCGAAGAACGCGGCCATCTCCTGCTCCACATTCTTACTGCCACACTTCGGGCAGACGATCTTGTCCTTGTCGTGTTCCTTGAGGGTGAGGACTTTTTCGAAACTCTTGTGGCAGTCGTTGCAAACGTAATCGTAAACCGGCATGGCCACCTCCCGGCACGAGAACTATAAGGACAAACAAAGTTTAGTCCCTTCGAGGCCGGCGTTCAACCCAGCCAGGCCCGTTCAGCTATTTCTGCTCGCGGACGCTCACCTCGGCGCGGGTGGTTTCCCAGTCCAGGCGCAGCGTGCAGGCCTCCGGCGCGGTGCGCTCGAACGAGATGGTGAACTGCTCCACCGGGCTCGAGAGTTCCTGGGACCGCATCGGGACGCGCGCCAGGTCTTCGCCCTGGCCGGGATAAGGAATGCCCCATTCCCCCGTCTTCTTGCTGATGATGAGCGTCCACTGCTTCTGCGAGGGCACGGTGAACAGCGTGTAATTGCCGGCCGGGACTTTGGCGCCGCCGACGTCCAGGTTGGTGTTGGCGCCGAACGTGGTGGCATCGTTGGCGCCGGTGCGCCACTCCTTGTCGTAGGGCACCAGGCCGCCGTAAATCTTGCGGCCGCGCGTGGAAGGACGGCTGTAGTCGATGTGGACGGTCTTGCCGTCGGCAAACTGGCACTCGGCCGATCCCGGCGGGCTGGGACGCTTGCTCTTGTCCTGCTGGCCGCAGGCGAGCACGGAGCAGACAGCGATGGCAGCGAGAGCCACGGCACAGTTGCGCAGTCGAATCATCGATCCCCCTCTCTCAAAAAGCGTGCTATTGTAACGCGCCGCGCGATTCCGCGCTCCCCCGGGTACGCTGGAAACGGATATGTGGGTCCGAAGTCGGAAGTGCGCGTGGTCCAGCAGGCTGCGGCTTCGAACCAGAGCGCGCGCCGCCGGCGGAGCCTACGCCGGCCACCGCGGAGCACATGGAGAACTGGTGGCGGAGGGGAATTCTTCCAGGTAGAGTTCCGTAGCTTCCTTCAGATTGGCGACTGCCTCTTCGACGGTCGCGCCCTGGCTGACGGTGCCCACTTCTGGACACTCAGCGACGTAGAGGCTGCCTTCTCGGTGCAGGATGGCGGTCAGAGTTCGTACCGGCATATGTGAGTATTGTAGCCGCGCTGGGCACATCCTGATCAGCAAAGTCCATCCGTGTAAATCCGTGGCGTTCTTAAACGGCTACGTACTTCCCCGCCTCGATCACGCGCTGCGCGATCTGCTGGCGCAGGGCGATGGTGTTGAAGGGCTCGTGCTTGGAGAGCCGCTTCAGGATCGCCAGTTGCGTGCGCAGCATGTCGCCATCGGCGACGGCGGCGATCACCTTGCGCGCCGAAGTCTCGATCTTCTCCAGCGCGTGTTGCAGGTAGACACGGGCCATAGTGACGGCCAGGTGCGCGGCGGACTCGCCCTGGTGCTCAATCATCTTCTGCGCGCGCAGCAGCGCTGATTCCGCGGCGTAGGTCTCGATCACGATGTCGGCCAGCGCGCCCATGATCTCCTGCTGGTCCACGAGCTGCTGCATGTACTTTTGCGATGCCGCGCCGGAGGCGAAGAGCGAGATCTTCTTGGCGTTGGCGACCATCGCGCGCTCAGCCGCAAGCGGCCCTTCGGGCCCTGCGCTCATCGACGGACCGGAGAGCACTTCATCCATCAGCCTCTTGATCGCCGGCAGCAGCGGGATCTGGCCGCTCATGGCGCGCTTCAACAGCCACCCGGTGATGATCAGCCGGTTGATCTCGTTGGTGCCTTCGAAGATGCGGTTCACGCGGGCGTCGCGGTAGGCGCGCTCGGCCGGATACTCCTCGACGAAGCCGTAGCCGCCGAAGATCTGCACCGTCTCGTCGACGACGAAGTCCACCATCTCCGAGCCAAACACCTTGATGATCGAGCACTCCACCGCGTATTCCTCGATGGCTTTGCGGATCTCGGTCGCGGCATGGGCGCCGGACTTATCGATCTCCGAGAGGGCAACGTCGATCATGCCGATGGTGCGGTAGACCATGGACTCGCCGGTGTATACACCGACCGCCATGTCGGCCAGCTTCTCGCGGATCAGCCCGAAATCGGCGATCACCTTGCCGAAGGCCTTGCGCTGCTTGGCGTACTCGACTGCCGCCTGCAGGGAATTGCGCGCGCCGCCCACGCACATGGCGCCCAACTTGAAGCGACCCACGTTCAGGATGTTGAAGGCGATCACGTGTCCTTTGCCGATCTCGCCGAGGAGGTTCTCCACCGGCACCTTGCAGTCGGTGAGGATCAGCGGACAGGTGGAGGAGCCGCGGATGCCCATCTTGTGCTCTTCGGCGCCGATCGCGAACCCGGGGAAGTCTTTTTCCACCAGGAAGGCCGTGAACTTTTCGCCGTCCACCTTGGCGAAGACGGTGAACAGGTCGGCGAAGCCGCCGTTGGTGATCCACATTTTCTCGCCGTTCAGGATGTAGTGCTTGCCGTCGGGCGAGAGCTGCGCGCGGGCGCGGCAGTTGAGCGCGTCCGAGCCCGAGGAGGATTCGGAAAGCGCGTACGCCCCGACGATCTCGCCCGCAGCCAGCCGCGGCAGGTACTTCTTCTTCTGCTCCGCGGTCCCGAAGTACACGATGGGCAGCGTGCCGATGCCGGTGTGACCGCCCCAGGTGGTGGCGAAGCCGGCATACTTGGCGATCTTGTCGGCGATGATGCAGGACGTGACCTTGTCCATGTCGGTGCCGCCGTAGGCTTCGGGGATGTCCACCGAGCTCAGGCCCAGGTCGCTGGCCTTCTTGATCAGATCGCGCGCCACCGCCCATTCCTTGTGCTCCAGCTTCTCGGCAGCGGGCACGATCTCGTTCGTCGCGAACTCTTCCGCCGTCTTGGCGATCTGCAGATGTTCTTCGCTGAAATCTTCTGGAGTGAAGACGTCGTTAGGATTGCGTCCTTCGAGCAGGAAACTACCGCCGGTGATTCTGACCTTCGGGACTGCTACCGTCGCCATAGAAAACCCCTTCTTAACCACAGAGGACACAGAGGAACACAGAGGAAATCTTATTCAAAAAACACCATGCCGTCATCACTCCCAACCGGTGCCGTTCACGATTCTCTTGATGCCTTCCCGCAGATGGGCCACTTTGAAATTTATCAACAGGCCGACAGGCCTGCCCGAAAGCTTCAGGTAGGACATGAGTTGGGCCTGATGCACCGGCGTAAGGGCTTCAGCGCTCTTCAGCTCGACAATCAGCACATCTTCAACAAGTATATCCAGCCGGTAACCGAGGTCGATTCTCACTCCGTCGTAAACAACTGGCAAGGTGACCTCGGACTCAGCCCGGATTCCTGCCTTGCGCAGTTCGTACAGCAGGCAGGCCTTGTAGGCGTTCTCCAGAAGGCCCGGCCCAAGCGCCGAATGAACTTTCATAGCGGCAGCTATGACGGCTCGACTGAGTTCATTGACGTGCATTCTTGGAATTGCCGATATCATACGCGCCGCCTTGCGCCCACATCCGCCGATTTCCTCTGTGATCCTCTGTGTCCTCTGTGGTTAAGAGATGTTTTCGAAGATACCCGCCGCGCCCATGCCGCCGCCCACGCACATCGTCACCAGCCCGTAACGAGCGCTGCGGCGCTTGACTTCGCGAATCACGGTCGCCGTCAGCTTGGCCCCGGTGCAGCCCAGGGGATGCCCCAGCGCGATCGCGCCGCCGCAGGGGTTGATCTTGGCCGGGTCGAGACCGCTTTCTTTGATGACCGCGAGCGATTGCGCGGCGAAGGCCTCGTTCAGCTCGATCACGTCGATGTCCTCGAGCTTCAGGCCGGCCATCCTCAGCGCCTTGGGGATAGCGTACACCGGGCCGAGCCCCATCTCCTCGGGCTTATACCCCGCAGTGGCGAAGGCGACGAAACGCGCCAGAGGCTTGATGCCCAGCGCCTTGGCCCTCTCGGCCGACATCAGGACGGCGGCAGCCGCGCCGTCCGACATCTGCGATGAGTTGCCGGCGGTCACCGTGCCGTGGGCGTGGAACGCAGGCCTGAGCGCGGCGAGGGCTTCGAGGGTGGTGTCGGCGCGGGGGCCTTCGTCTATCTTGAAGACGATGTCGATCCGCTTGGGCTTCGCCCCGTTGGGCGTGGTGAAGCTGACGGGCACGGGCACGATCTCTTCGTCGAACGTGCCCGCCTGGATGGCGGCGATGGCCTTCTGATGCGAGTGCAGCGAGAACTCGTCGGCCTGCTCGCGGGTGATCCCGTAGCGCTTGGCCAGCCGCTCGGCGGTGAGCCCCATCGAGAGATAGGCGTCGGGATAGTGATCCACCAGCCAGGGATTGGCCGAGACTTTGTGTCCGCCCATGGGGATCATGGTCATGGATTCGGTGCCGCCGGCGACCGCCACGTCGTAGGCGCCGGCCGCGATGCGGTCGGCCACGATGGCAATGGCCTGCAGCCCCGACGAGCAAAAGCGGTTGATGGTCATGGCCGCGCACTCGACCGGCAGACCGGCGCGCAGCGAGGCAATGCGGGCCACGTTCATCCCCTGCTCGGCTTCGGGCATAGCGCAGCCCAGGACCACGTCTTCGATCTCTTTGAGATCGAGTTGCGGGGTGCGTTCCAGCGCGCCCTTGATGGCGACGGCCGCAAGATCATCGGGCCGGGTGGCGCGGAGTGTGCCTTTGTAGGCTTTGCCGACCGCAGTGCGGACGGAGGAGGCGATGACGACGTCTCTCATAACGGGCTCTTAGCTGTTAGCTCTTGGCTCTTAGCTTCTGTCGTCCCTTGCGGGACTCGGGTTCGGTGGAGCAGGCCTTTAGGCCTGCATTCATGCGGCACTTATGAATTGTGGGCTTCAGCCCCTGAGGTACTCTAATGCTCGCAGCGAGAATGTGTACAGAGAACAGACACCTCAGCGGCTAAAGCCGAACACCAGTGAGCCCGTCATTATGCAGGGCTGAAGCCCTGCTCCACCCTAGATCGGTCCGACATCGTGAATAATCCAGGTTACGTGCCGGGCTTGATTCTTCCGCGCCTGCGGCGCTCCGCGTCGATTTCCGGCGATTCCGGCGATCCCCAGATCAATTCCTCAGCGGCTTTCCCGTCTTCAGCGTGTGCTGAATTCGCTCCTGCGTCTTGCGCTCGCCAGCCAAGGATTTGAAAGCCTCGCGCTCCAAATCCAAAATGTACTGCTCGCTCACCGGCGTGCCCGGGGAAACCCGGCCTCCGCAGAGCACTTCCGCGACCTTGGTCCCGATCTTCACCTCGTGATCGGTGATGTAGTCACCCTGCCGCATTAGATGAATGCCGAGCTTGAGCGTCGCTAGGATGTTTTCCCCGGGGGCCGGGATGGTGCGCGGGACGGGCGACTTGTAGCCAGCGCGGACCATCTCCAGCGCGCGTGCCTTGGCGTCGGTGAGCACGCGCTCGCGGTTCATCACGATCTCGTCGGCTTCGGACAGGAACCCGAGGTGGCGCGCCTCGCTGGCGGACATGGAGACCCTGGCCATGCCGATGGTCTCGAAGGTCCGCTTCATGGTTTCCATCATCTCGACCGACTCGCCGCGCCCCTCCGGCCGGACCGAACTCGCGGCATCCACCGCCCGCAGCAGCATCTCCTTGCAGCCGCCGGCACCGGGCAGCAGGCCGACCCCGACCTCCACCAACCCCATGTAGAGCTCGGCGTGAGGCGTGCGCGCGGCCGCGTGCAGCGCGATCTCGCAGCCGCCGCCGAGCGTCATGCCGAAGGGCGCGGCCACCACCGGTTTGGGCGAGAACTTGATGGCCTGGGTCATGGCCTGGAACTGGCGGATGGCGAGGTCCACCTCGTCCCATTCTTCCTCCTGCGCCCACATCAGCAGCAGCATGATGTTGGCGCCCACGGAGAAATTATGCGCGTCGTTGGTGATAACGAAGGCGTCGAACGCGTCGCCGGGGTCGCCCGGTTTCAGCGTCTGCGAGATGAGCTGCACGATGTCGCCGCCGAGCGAATTGGCCTTGGAGTGGAATTCGATACACGCGACGCCGTCGCCCAAGTCCACGAGCGAGCAGCCGGCATTCTTCTTCACCACGCCATTCGCTTTTTTCGCGACTTCGACCGACCATACTCCGGCGGGCACCTGCACTGGTCGGTCGCTATCGGTGCACAGGTCGAAGTAGGCGCGGCCTGAAGGCGTGGATGGCGCGTCCTCGTACCAGGACTTCTCGCCGGAGGCGAGCAACTTCTCGACGTTGGCCGCGACCGGACGGCCTTCCTTCTTCATGCGCGCGACCGTGGGCTCGACGCCGGCGGCGTCCCACAGCTCGAACGGCCCCAGTTCCCAGTTGAAGCCGAGGCGCATGGCGCGGTCGATCTCGACGATGGAATCGGAGATCTCGGGGATGCGGTTTGCCGAGTACGTCCACAGGTCGGCCAGCGCGTTCCAGAGGAAAGCCGCGGCTTTGTCCTTCTTGGGATCGCCGGCGAGCAGCATGCGCAGGCGCTCGCGCGTGTCTTCGACCTGCTTGGCCATTTCCAGCGCCGCGAATTTCGGCCTCTGCTGCGGTCGGTACTCGAGTGTCTTCCAGTCGAGCCCGAAGCGTTCTTCTTTCCCTTCGTGCTTGATCTTTTTGTAGAAGCCACCGTGCGTCTTGTCACCGAGCCACTTGCGTTCGAGCATCTGGTGGACGAACGACGGCACTTCCAGTTCGGAGCGCTCGTCGCGCACATTGCGCAGGAAGTTGGCCACCACGCTGGCCAGGATGTCGAGCCCCACCAGGTCGATGGTGCGGAAGGTGGCGGACCTCGGCCAGCCCACGGCGGAGCCGGTGAGCGCATCCACCTCTTCGATGGAGAGATCGAGTTCCTGCATCAGGCGCATGGCGTTCAGCACCGAAAACGTGCCGATGCGGTTAGCGATGAAGTTGGGCGTGTCCTTGGCATAGACCACGCCCTTGCCCAGGCGCAAGTCGGCGAAGTGCGCGATGGCGTCGAGGGCGGCGCGGTCGGTGTCCGCCGTGGGGATGATCTCCAGCAGGCGCATGTAGCGCGGCGGATTGAAGAAGTGCGTGCCGAACCAGCAGTGGCGGAAATCTTCCGAGAATCCCTCGGCAATTTTCGCGACCGGCAGGCCGCTGGTGTTGGTGGTGGTGATGGTTCCGGGACGGCGCGCGCCTTCGACTTTCTTCAGCAGGGAGCGCTTGATCTCGAGGTTCTCGGCTACGGCCTCGATGATCCAGTCGGCTTCGGCAACCCAGCCCAGGTTGTCCTCGAAGTTGCCGACGGTGATCAGCCGCGCCAGCGACGGCTCAAAGAATGCCGCGGGCTTCGATTTGATGGCGGCCTCGAGCCCAGCGTGGGCAATCTTGTTACGGGCCTTCGCGTCACCATCGGGGGGAACGATGTCGAGCAGGAATGACGGCACGCCGGCGTTGGCGAGGTGGGCGGCGATGCGCGCGCCCATGGTCCCGGCGCCCAGGACAGCTAGCTTGTGAATGCGCTTGAGCATGAGGACAGCATGATAATCCAGACGGAGCGGCTACGACCGGGAGCGCGATTCACGACGGGACAGCCCAGTGGAGAGGGCGGGGGAGGGGGAGGGCCAGGCGCCCATAAATAGCAAGCGCGCGTCGAAGTGGATGTGGGGGTGAGGATGGCAACGACGCGCGCCCTATTAAGTTGAATCGAGTCTAGGCTGCAGGATCCCGGGCGTCAAGGGAAATCTTGATGTAAGTCGCTCATTTTGAATGACATAACGTCACACAGCAGTGTGACGTACGTCACAGACTTGGTGGTTGCGAGTTCGCGCTGCGCGTTACGCCACTGAATATCCGGAATCCACGACGGAGGCAGGGAGACACGGGAGGGTGCGCATTTGGCCTGGCGTCTTCGCAATTGGAATGCGAATTCCTCCGTGTCTCCGTGTCTCTGTCGTGGGTTTTCAGTTTTCAAAGGATTTCAGTTCAGGATTGCGCGTGACGTACTGGAGCGCCTTGGCCGCCATCTCGCGCTCGCCTTTGTAGGCGAGCTGGCAGGGCGCATCTTGCAGCGGGATCCATTCGACACGGCGGACTTCAATGCGCATCTCGGGCGCGATCTCGCCCAGCTTGCCGGACACATACCGCAGCAGGTAAAAGCTGACTACCTTGAACGCGCGTTCACCGCCCGCCCAGCTTCGCGTGTAGACGTACTTGATATCACCCAGCTTGCCGACCAGCGTGGCCTCCACGCCCGTTTCTTCCCGCACTTCGCGGAGGGCGGCCTGCCCGGGGCGCTCACCCTGGTCCACCAGTCCCTTGGGCAGCGCCCAAACGGTTTTCTTGCCGGATGGCGAGCGGCCTGCGGGTTCGATGGCGGCCAGCCACCAGCGGCCGCGCATCTGCCGCACCACCACTCCTCCAGCGGAGAACTCGCGCGTCATCGGTTGCGATTACCTTTGTAACGTCTCCGGGGCACCTGCGGCACCTTGTACCCGGACAAGGCTGGGATATGCTGCATCGTATCCAGAGCAGCCTGCATCGTACCTTACAGCTCCGGTTCCCCCCGCCGGACGGGGGTGACAACGGAAGTGGGGACACTATCCAAGCTGGTACGCTCCTTCCGGGCCTTCCATCGCGAGCTGAATCGGGTTGTTCCTCCAGTCCAGCCCACCAACCACGTTCCCAGCATCGGATTGGCGCTGGGCGGCGGCTTTGCCCGCGGCCTGGCGCACATCGGCGTCCTTAAAGTTCTCGAAGAGGAAAAGATCCCCATCAACTTCATCGCCGGCACCAGCGTGGGCGCGCTGATCGGCGCGGTGTACGCCAGCGGCGTCTGCCCCAAAGAAATGGAGGAGTTCGCCGGGCTGATACGCTTCCGAGATTTTGCCCGCTGGACGGTGTCGCGCCTGGGCTTCGCCAGCAATGACCGTATGGCCGGCATGCTGCAACGCTGCCTCAAAGTCAAGACCTTCGAAGAGCTGCGGGTGCCGCTGGCGGTGATCGCGACAGATTTTGTGACGGGTGAGGCGGTGGTGTTCCAGTCGGGCGAGCTGATCGGGCCAGTACGCGCCAGTTGCGCGTATCCCGGGATGTTCCTGCCGGTGAGCGTGGACGGGCGCCTGATGGTGGACGGCATGCTGGCCTACTCGGTGCCGACCACGCCGCTGCGCGACATGGGCGCCGAGCGCGTGCTGGCGGTTTATCTGAAGGCGCACTGGGTGAGCCCAGGTCCACCCCGCAGCGTCTTCGACGTCATTGGACAGTGCTTCTCCATCGCGCAGACCAAGATGAGCAGCCTCTGGCAAGCGGATGCGGACGTCATCATGGAGCCGGAGGTGCAGGGCGTGGCTTACGACGCGTTCGATCGCGCGCCCGCCCTGGTGCGCGCCGGGGAAGAGGCGGCGCGCCGCGCGCTGCCCCACATCCGAGAGTGGCTGCGGCAGCCGGCAGCCGCACCCACGCACGCTCCCGCAGTGCTGCCCGAGCCCGCGGCGGTGAAGTCGTAAAACCCTTCGCTGGGACGGCAGAATCACGATAGCAAATCATAGTGCACCGCAAACGGTGACCCTGCACCATCCCCCAGGCCATCGTTGACCCTGTGGGAGGCGGCGGTTAAACTAGCCGCTCTGACCCGTCGAGCACGCCAGGGACAGCCTTGAAAACCTATCGTTTGCCGAGAAAAGTCGTCGCCGAGGTCAAGCGCCTGATCGCGACCGACAAGCCTTCACCGCGTCCGCCGTCCGCGCTGGTACGCATTCTCAAGCTGCTTTGCGACAGCCGGCATTATGAGCAAGCGGGCATTTTCCTGATGGTCGCCGGGCGGGAAGTGCCGCGCGCCTTCAGCGGGCCGGGACTGGGCGCGAGCCAGTCGGGGGCGGAGTTGAGTGTCCCCATCAAGATCGCCAGCCACACTCTGGGCAGCCTGCGGGTGCAGCTTGCGCCCGGGCACGGGTTCAGCCCGGAGGAGCGCGTGCTGCTCCACGCAGTGGCGGGAATTCTCGCGCTCTATCTCAGCGGGAAGGGGAAGTACCTGGTGCGCAAGGCGCGGGAAGCGCTGCGCGAGACCGCGGCAGCGGGGTCCGCCGAGACCCGCGGATACCAGCCTGCTTCCGACAAGGGCGCCGGCTTGGAGACGCTTCGCGCCGCCGCAGGAGACAAGTCCCGCTCATGATGCGAACGGTCGAGTCGGTGGATGAGCTGAAGCGCATCGCCAACCACATCCGTGTCGAGATCATCAAGATGATCGGCGCGGCCGGCAGCGGGCATCCCGGCGGGTCGCTGTCGGCGGTCGAGCTGCTGGTGGCGCTCTATTTCCGCGTGCTGCGGCACGATCCGCAGAATCCCGCGTGGCCGGACCGCGACCGCTTCATCCTCTCCAAGGGACACGGCTGCCCGGTGCTCTATGCCACCTACGCGGAAGCGGGATACATCGATCCGGCGCTGCTGGCGACGCTGCGCAAGCTGGGCTCGCCGCTGCAGGGACATCCCGACAAGCGCATGCTGCCCATCCTCGAAGCTTCCACCGGTTCGCTCGGCCAGGGGCTCTCCATCGGCATCGGCATAGCGCTGGCCGCGCGCATGGACAAGAAGGATTACCACACGTTCGTGATGATCGGCGATGGCGAGAGCCAGGAAGGACAGATCTGGGAGGCCGCCATGTTCGCCGGCTACCACAAGCTCGCGAACCTGACCGCCATCGTGGATTACAACAAGCAGCAACTGGACGACTTCACGGCCAAGATCCTGGACCTCGAGCCGCTGGTCGAAAAATGGACCTCGTTCGGGTGGAATGCGGTCGAGATCGACGGCCACGACTTCAAGCAAGTGATCCCGGCGCTGGAGGAAGCGCGTAGCGCCACCCGCAAGCCGACGGTCATCATCGCGCACACGGTGAAGGGCAAGGGCGTCTCCTTCATGGAGAACAACATCAAGTGGCACGGGGTGGCGCCCAAGCCCGAGGAAGTAGCGGCTGCGCTGAAGGAGTTGGGAGCACCTTAGTAGCGCCGGCCTTTGGTTGTGATGAAGAGAACGGGAGGGCACGGCTTTAGCCGTGCCGTTTCGAGTTCCAGTAACAGTGGGCTTTAGCCCCTGCGGGTTGGTTGGCGAGCGCCGAGTCCACAGAATTCTTGGGTGCTTCGCCGGGATGCCAGCAGCCCTCAGCGGCTGAAGCCCTTAGGTAATAAGGCCGTTTGGCGGCACGGCTGAAGCCGTGCCCTCCCGAGTGCGTTTCGGGAGCAGCGGAGCCCTCGGATGGCTGCGCAACAAACATAAGTTCATGAAAGCCACGTCAGCGAAGTTTGAACTGAAGCTGGGGCTGGCCACGCGCGAAGCCTACGGGCAGGCGCTCGCCGAACTGGGCCGGACCAATCCCAACATCGTTGCCCTCGATGCCGACTTGGCCAAGTCCACCTTCAGCGCCACCTTCGGCAAAGAGTTCCCCGAGCGCTTCTACACCTGCGGCATCGCGGAAGCCGACATGGTGGGCATCGCCAGCGGACTGGCGCTTAGCGGCAAGTTGCCGTTTGCGTCCTCGTTCGCTGTGTTCCTCTGCGACAAGGCCTACGACCAGTTGCGCATGTGCGTGGCCTATCCGCGGGTGAACGCCAAGTTTGTGGGCTCGCACGGTGGCATCTCCATCGGCGAGGACGGTCCCAGCCAGCAGGCGGTGGAGGACCTGGCGCTGATGTGCGCGCTTCCGGGTTTTGTCGTGCTGGTGCCGGCGGACGAATTCTCCGCGCGCGCGCTGGTGAAGGAGATGGCGGCGCACGCCGGTCCGGTGTACATGCGCACCGGCCGCGCCAAAGCGCCGATCCTCTACCGTCCGGACGACACCTTCCGCATCGGCGAGGCCAAAGTGCACGGCAACGGGCGCGACGTGGCCATCATTGCCTGCGGATTCGAGGTCGGATACGCGCTCGAAGCGCGGGCACAGCTCGCGGAAGAAGGCGTCCACGCGCGCGTCCTCGATATGCACACCATCAAGCCGCTCGACGACGAAGCCGTAGCCACCGCCGCGCGCGAGTGCGGCGCCATCGTCACCGCCGAGGAGCACCTGCTCGACGGCGGTTTGGGCTCGCAGGTGGCGCGCTCGGCCGCCAAGTCCCATCCCGTGCCGATGGAGTTCGTCGGCATTCAGAACACCTATGCGGAATCGGGCACACCGGAGCAGTTGATGGAGAAGTATGGTCTGACGGCTCCCCATATCGTGGAAGCCGTTCGCGCGGTGCTCAAACGGAAGTGCTGAATCGCACTCACGACCATGCGTCCCACCATGCATCCCACCAAAGTGTCATTCCGAGCGCAGCGAGGAATCTATGCATTTCAGTTCAGGATTGATGGAAACGATCAGAGCCATCGTGTTCAAGGGCTGAATCTGTTGCAACAGTCTGTCAAGATGCCGGGGCAGACAAGATTCATAGATTCCTCGCTTCGCTCGGAATGACACTTCAATGAGTCCATTCACCCTGCTCCGCCCACGCCGGCTCGACATCATGAACCATCCGGCTGCAGGAGGGCAGAGGTTGGGGACGGCTCAAGGATTCTTGCGGGTACGCGCGACCAGGAAATCCTGCTGGCACTTGGTGCCGGCATCGCGCAGCCGCCGGAATTCGGCGGTATCGCGCAGGCTGGCCAGCAAAGGATCGAGCTCCAGAGCGGAGTAGGCGCAGTAGTTGCGCTGGATGGCGGTCGCGATCATGCGCATGGCCAGATCCCGGTTGCCGCAGAACGCCATGATGGACCCCTGGTAATACACCAGTTCGGGGTCGCGGAGCCCCAAGAGCGCCGCCTGCGTCTTGGCGTCGATGTTCTGTCCCGCGGTTACCCCTCCATTCTGCACGCACTGCGACAGCAGGCCCTTGAACCAAATGGGGAGGTCGGGCATGTTCTTGATGGCTTCCTCGGCTTCGTCGATCTTGCCCGCGCGCAGCAGGATGGCAGGCAAGTGGGCGCGGCCCCATTCGGAGTTCGGGTCCAGGCGGAAGTAGTCCATGGCGCGGTCGGTGTTGCCCAGTTCGAAGAATGCGAGCGCACAGGAGCGCAGACGGTAATTGCCGGGATCGAGTCTCAGCGCGACGTCGCACTCCTGGGTAGAGTGTTCCAGGAATCCCGCGTAACGCATGACGTAGGACAGCGTGAAATGGGCCTCCGCGCTGTCGGGACGCCGCCGGATGAGGTCTTGCGCGTCCTGGTAGGCCCGGGCAAGGTTGCCGCGCTCCACGCGGTTTTGCGCCAACTGGGCGCCGGCCGTAACCAGATTGGGATCGAGCGCGATGGCGCGTTCGCAGGCGGCGTCGGAGCGGTCCAACATGGTCGTGCCGCCGCCGGCGTAGGAAGCTTCATAGTAATAGCGGATTCCCAGAGCCTCCCAGGCGGGCGCATAGGTGGGATCCAAGCCCACCGCCCGTTCCAGGTTGGCGATCGCTTGCCGGTTAGGGCCGACATCGTGAGGAATGGCGGTGCTGCGCAGATACAGGTCATAAGCCTCGGCATTCTTGGGCTTGGTGGCGCTTTCCAGGCCACCCAAAGTGCTGCCCAGAGCCGGCAGCAGACCCTGCGCGATCTGGGACGACAATTGCGATTGCAAGGCGATCATGTCGTTGGCCGCGGCCGTGATGTTGCCCTGCCACAACGCGCGCTCGTCCTTCACCTCCACCACTTCCAGCGTGACCAGGAGCTTGTCGCCCTGTCGCATGTAATGCCCGGTGAGCAGGTTGGCCACGTGCAGGTCGCGCCCGATCTTGCGGATGTCGACCTCCTTGCCGGTGTACTTCTGCGTGGCCGACATGGGCCGCACCGCCAGCGAGTGGGTATGAGTAAGCACGCTGGAGACTTCGTCGGCCAGCGCCAGCCGCAGATAATCGTTGGCGGGATCGCCGGTCATGTTGTGCAAGGGCAGGATGGCGATGGTGTTGTTGGGGGCGGGTCCGGAGACCACGGCCTTGCCATGCCGGGCCCACCACGCGGTAAGCGCCGCCAGCGTCACCACCAGCAGGCTGGCGATGGCGAGCTGCAGATAGGTGTGCTTCAGGCTGGCGCGGCGGAAAGTGCGCCGCTGAAGAACGCCGGGATGCGCAGCGATGACCGCTGCGCTGTCGCTTTCCTGCTTCAGCCGTTGCAGATCGTGGCGCAGTTCCGCGGCCGCGCGGTAGCGCTGCTCGCGGTTCTTTTCCAGCGCCTTGCCCACAATCTCTTCGAAGCCCTCCGGCAGCTTAGGATTGAGGGTCATGGGCGAGACCGGCTTGGCGTTGAGGATGGCCTCCATGGTGAGGAAGGCGGTCTTGCCGGCGAAGGGTTTCTTGCCGGTGGCCATCTCGTAGAGCACCACGCCGAGGGAGAAGATGTCGGAACGGCCGTCGAGTTCCTCCGAGCGCGCCTGCTCGGGCGACATGTAGAAGGTGGTGCCGGGAATGATGCCGGCGTTGGTCAGGCTGTCGTCGCTGACGTCGCTGAGCGGCTCCCCCGTGGCGCTGACGGGCTGCGAGGCCATGCGGCGGCGTTCGGCCGCCAGCTTGGCCAGACCGAAATCGAGGATCTTGGCCTGGCCGCGCTCGGTGACGTAGATGTTCCCCGGCTTGATATCGCGGTGGATGATGCCTTTGGTGTGGGCGGCGTCGAGCGCGTCGGCGATCTGGATGCCGACGTCGAGCATCTGGTCGTTGGGCAGCGGGCCTTGCTGGATGCGGCCTCGCAAGCTGCCGCCTTCCAGCATCTCCATCACGATGTAAGGTGCGCCATTATGCTGGCCGATGTCGTAGATGGTGCAGATGTTGGGATGGTTCAGCCAGGAGGCGGCGCGGGCTTCGAGCTGGAAGCGGTCCACCGCATTTTGGTCGCTAGCCAGGCGTTCGGAGAGGAACTTGACGGCGACGGTGCGCCCCAGGCGCACATCCACCGCGCCGTACACCTCTCCCATGCCGCCACTCCCCAGCTTGTCCAGAATCCGGTAATGGGCGATCGTCTGGCCAGTCAAAGGCCCCGCCTTGAGAGTAAAGGGATGTTAGGCCGGGGGCTGGGGATAGTCAATCAAGAGTCCGCGCCGGTTGCAGCTGCAGGTGCACTGATTCGGGTTGCGGAACCCCGTTCATCACTCGAGTTGGATGGTGGGCCAGTTTCCGGTTAGGCCGTGATCCAGGCACAATCCCGAGAGGCGCTGCTAATCGGCTGCGAAGGCGGTCAATTCTACGTGTAGCCGACTTCTCGTCCCAATAATTCCAATGGTTAACTGCCAGCTTGGAAATAATTGTTTCGGATGGATTTCGCGGATGAGAAAGATGCACCTCGTCTCCCTGTTGTGTGATGGGTGTCTTTGACTTTGCCATCGGGCCTTGCCTAAGATGCCGATAAGGGTGAGGGGAAGGAGTCTTCCCCATGAACCGCCAAGCCACTGCGGAGCGACAACTTGTCGGCGAGCGACTGGGCCACTACCACATACTGGAGAAGATTGGTGCTGGTGGGATGGGCGAAGTGTACCGGGCCCAGAATGAACATCTAGACCGGGAAGTGGCCATCAAAGTTCTTCCCGAGGGCACGCTGGCAGATGAGGAAGCCCGCCGTAACTTCCGCCGGGAAGCCTTGACCCTTTCCAAGCTCAACCATCCCAGCATCGCTACCGTCCACGACTTTGACTGCCATAAGGGAACGGACTTCCTGGTGACCGAGTACGTCCCCGGCATCTCCCTGAATGAGCTATTGGCCAAAGGTCCTCTGTCCGAGGACGAGATCCTGCAGCTGTGCACGCAGCTGGCTGAGGGTATGGCTGCGGCCCATGGCCAAGGCATCATCCACCGCGATCTCAAACCCGGCAACTTGCGAGTCATGCCGGATGGGCGGCTGAAGATTCTCGATTTCGGGCTGGCTCGGCCGCTGGCTGCCGCTGGGCAGACCAGCTCCACGGAAAGCACGAGTGTTACTCCGGCGCTGGCAGGTACGCTAGCCTACATGTCGCCCGAGCAACTCCGGGGTGAGGTCACGGACGTGCGCGGTGATATCTACTCCATGGGCGTGATTTTGTACGAGGTGGCTACGGGACACCGGCCGTTTGAAGCAGCGCTTACCACTACATTGGTCGACGCCATTCTTCATATACCGGCGCTGCCGCCCGGGCGCATGCGCCCCGACCTCTCGATCCGGCTGGAGCAGATCATCGTGAAGTGCTTGGAGAAAGAACCGGGCCACCGGTATCAGTCGGCACTGGAACTGTTGACCGATTTGCGGCGAGCGAGCCGGGCCGCGTCGATAGAAAAATCAGTGGCGGTACTTTATTTCGAGAACCTCAGCGGACAGAAAGAAGACGAATATTTCCGGGACGGCATCACCGAGGACATCACGACTGAGCTCTCCAAGATCAAAGAGTTGCGTGTCTTCTCCCGTTCCGCGGTTCTGGCCTTTCGTGACAAGGCGGTCACGCCCGCCCAAGTGGGCCAGCAGTTGAACGCACTTTACCTGCTGGAAGGCAGCCTTCGGCGTGATGCCGATCGGCTGCGCATCACCGCGAAACTGGTGCAGACTCGTAGTGGGCACTGTGTCTGGGCGGAGAGGTATGACCGGAAACTGCAAGATGTGTTTGCCATCCAAGACGAGATCGCAACCAACATCGCGCATGAGTTGCGGGTCGTACTGACCGAGACCGAGAAACAGGCCATTGCGAAAATTCCCACGGCGGACGTGCGCGCTTACGACTTTTACCTCCGGGGACGCCAGTTCTTTCACCAGTTTCGGCGCAAGGGCTTCGATTTAGCGCGGGAGATGTTCGCCAAGGCAATAGAAATCGATCCCGGCTACGCGCGAGCCTACGCCGGAATTGCCGACTGCTCTGCGTTTCTGTATTTCTACTGGGACTCGAGCAGTGCCAATCTGGAGCAGGCGGATCAGGCCAGTCGAAAGGCCCTAGAGCTTGATCCCGATCTGGCGGAAGCGCACGCTTCGCGTGGTCTCACCGCCTCGATGAAAAAGCAGTACGAGGAGGCCGAGCGTGAATTCCGGATGGCGATGCGGCTGGGACCGCGGCTCTTCGAGCCTTATTACTTCTACGCCCGCAACTGCTACGCCCAGGGGAAATTTGAGGATGCCGTGGCTTGGTTCGAGCAGGCAAGCAAGGTCAGCCCAGAGGACTATCAGGCACCAATGCTGCTGGCCAGCGCTTTGAACGGCCTGGGCTTAAAAGCCGAGGCCCATGCTGCTTACCGTCGTGGGCTGGCGGCCGCAGAAAAACATCTGGGACTGCACCCCGGTGATTCTCGCGCGTTGTATTTCGGCGCGAATGCCCTGTCCCAGCTGGGGGAACGGGAAAAGAGCATGGAATGGGCCGAACGGGCTTTGGTACTGGAAGGAGAAGAGCCTCAGGTCCTTTACAACGTGGCTTGTGTCTATGCCCTGCTGGGCGAGGCGGATAGGGCCTTGGACTGTCTCGAGAAGTCCATCACCCACGGCTGGGGGCAACGCGAGTGGATGGAACACGATCCCGACTTGGCCCCGGTGCGTGACCATCCCCGTTTCCGGGCGCTGATGCAGACGGGTAGAACTTAGCGGCCCATTCGGCACGGATTTCCACAATCGAAGAAGCCCGTTGAAGAGGTCCACTTGAAATGGCCCGCACTGGGCACATCTTATCGAGCAAGTCAGAGCCACTCGGCCGTATTTGACGGGCTACCGTAGAGGTGCCGCACTCGGCATTTCGATTCGAGCCACCATGCGACAACTCCCGGATTGTCGGCAAACCGGAAATTGACTCGCTCCCTGAAGCTGGTCCGCCATGGCCGATACCGAGCCGCTGGTGTAAATTGTCTGGTCTTGCCCCGGACACCTAATCCCTCCCCGGATCACTCAGTTCGGCATGGAGAACGATGAAGCGTTTCATCCTGGCGTGCTTGTGTGCCGCGCTGGTGGCAATCAGCGGCCCTGGACAGAGCCCTGGCGCGCGCTCGTTTGGATCCGGCGAATCCCGCACCCAGGCCGATCTCGACAAACTCTTCCTCGCCGTTCCCGATCCCAAGGCTGCCGAAGAAGACATGCGTGTGCTCACCGCAGCGCCGCACATTGCCGGTTCTCCCGAAGACAAGAAGACCGCCGACTTCGTGGCGCAAAAGTTCCGCGAAGCTGGCCTGCAGACTGAGATTGTCGAATACAAGGTCTGGATCAACTATCCCTCCGAGATCAGCGTGGATGTGGTCGCGCCGCCCCGCGTCAAGATGCACGGTCCCCGCCCCGAGCACGTGAGCAGCGATCCCTACCAGGACGACCCGCGCATCGTCATGCCGTACAGCGGCTTCTCGCCTTCCGGCGATGTCGAGGCCGAGGTAGTGTACGCCAACTACGGCCGCCTGGAGGACTTCAAGCACCTGGAGCAGATGAAGATCGATGTGCGCGGCAAGATCGTCATCGTCCGCTACGGCACCAACTACCGCGGGGTGAAGGCGCTTCTCGCGCAGCAATTCGGCGCCGCCGGCCTGCTGATCTACTCCGACCCGCTCGAGGACGGATACTTCAAGGGCGATCCCTATCCGAAAGGGCCGTGGCGTCCGGCGACCGGCGTGCAGCGCGGCTCGATCGGCTACAGCTTCAACATTCCCGGGGATCCCACAACGCCGGGCATCGCTTCCGTGCCCGGGCTGCCGCAATCGCAACGCACGCCGCCGCAGCAGGCGCAGATGCCGAAGGTCCCCACCACGCCGCTCTCCTGGGCCGATGCTGAACCCATCCTGAAGCATCTGGCGGGGCCGGAGTCGCCGCGCGACTGGCAAGGCGCCCTGCCGTTCACCTATCACGTTGGCCCCGGCCCGGTGCGGGTGCGGATGCGCCTCAAGCAGGATTACGCCTACCGCAGTATTTGGGACGTGATCGGCCGCGTGCCCGGCAGTGTCTATCCCGACGAATGGGTGCTGGCCGGCAATCATCGGGATGCGTGGGTGTACGGCGCGGTCGATCCCGGCAGCGGCACGGTGGCGATGCTGGAAGCCGTGCGTGGCATCGGACGGATGCTCAAGGCAGGCTGGCGGCCCAAGCGCACCATCATCTTCGGCAGTTGGGACGCCGAGGAACACGGCCTGATGGGCTCCACCGAGTGGGCCGAGCAGCACGCCAAGGAACTCGATCGCGCGGTTGCTTACCTCAACATGGACTCGGCGGTTTCGGGCCCCAATTTCGGCGCCTCCGCCGTCCCCAGCCTGAAGCAGTTCCTGCGCGAGGTCACCAAGGCGGTCCCCAGCCCCAAAGGCGGAACCGTGTACCAGGCCTGGCGTGCCGCCGGCGCAAACCCGCAGCAACCCGATGTCACCGGTTCCGGGCGCATCCCGGTGGTGCAACTCCATGCCGATGTTCCCGTGGGAGACCTGGGCAGCGGTTCCGACTACACGCCTTTCCTGCAACACCTGGGGATTGCCTCCACCGACATGGCTTCGAGCGGAAGCTACGGGGTCTATCACTCCGCCTTCGACGACTTGGCGTGGTTCAAGCGCTTCGCCGATCCCGATTTCGCCTATGAGCAGGAGATGGCGCGGGTGTTCGGCATCGAGGTGTTGCGCCTCGCCGACGCGGACGTGCTCCCCTACGACTACGAGAACTATGGCAAGGAGATCGCGGCCTACATCCACACCGCTCAGGGGAGAGCGGAGAAGACGTTCACCAAGCCACCCTCGTTCGACGCGGCGTTGGAGGCCGCGGAGCGTTTCGCCCGCGCCGGCGCTGCCATCGCCCGGGTGCAGCTGCAGGACGCGGCCGAGGCTGCCGCGGTGAACCGTGCCCTGCGGGACGCCGAACGCGCCCTGCTTCTGCCGCACGGCCTGCCCGGGCGTCCCTGGTTCCGGCACGCCATCTATGCTCCCGGCCGATACACGGGATACGCCGCCGCCGTAATCCCGGGAGTCAACGAGGCCATCGATGCCGGCGACCTCGCCGCCACCGAGCAGCAAACGGCGGCGCTTACCGACGCACTGACGCGGGCAGCTAGTGTCCTGGAGAGGTATCGCTAACTGACGGACGTTCTGGCCACCCTCGCGGCGGTTCCTGCATCCAAATGAAAGCGCTGTTCCCGCGCAATCCTAAAACACATGCCCCTCGCGCGGATCATCACCCGCACCCCGGAGGACGCGATTGCCGCGTCCGAGTACCTGCTTTCGCAGGGATACACCGTCGAGACCGTTTCGCCTGGGGAGTTTCACATCTCTCCAACGGAGATTGAGCTGAACTTGGACAGATGCCGGCCGAATGAAGCTGTGGACCGCGCCAAAGCGCTGGTCGAATCGCAACGCATGGCAGTTCAGGCGCAGGCCGAGGTAGCCGCAGCTCCCGAGCCCGCGCAGCCGCAAACAGCCAAGATCCCGGTCGCCTATGACATCACCGGGCGGCCCGTGGAGTTCGCCGACGAAGAAGAGCCAGAGCGCCGACAAAAACCCGACCGCATAGGCAGGGCGCTGGCCTCGCTGCTCAGCCGTGTGAAAGCGCCTGCCCGTGAGTTCCGGCGGAAACGCGCGGAGGAGCGCACGTTGAAGCTGGAGGCGGAACTGGCGCGGGAGCAGGAAGAGATCAGGCGCGAAGAAGAGCTGGCCCGCGAACCGGTGCGGCAGCAACCGCCTCAACGCAGCCCCGAACCCACGCGGCCATCCCCGATGCGGCGCCGGCGCGCGCCGATTGCGATATCACGCAAGGCGGTGGCGATCGCGTTTGGCGCCAGCCTCGCGCTGCTGCTGGGCTTTGTCACCTATGCCAACCGCCGCCCCGCGTCGCCGCTTTCGCCCGGCGCTTTGATGAAGGATGGCTGGGTGAAGCAGGACGTGCCCTTCGGCGCAGCCACCATCACGCCGCCCGCCGCAGCGGCGCCCAAGCTAAGTTCGGTCGCGCCAACCACCAAGACCTCACCTGCGGTTCGCCGCGCGAATCAGAAGCCTAGCGCGAGCCTCCATCGGCGCGCGCCGCCAGCCGACTCGCCGGCAGAAGATGAAGTCGCGGTTCGGCGTTCTCCGGCGCCTCGGCCGAAGCCCCAGCCCTCAACGGCAAAGCTGAAGCGGCATTCGGACATGGAGTAGGCCGCTACGACGGCCTGCCCGTGTAATGCTCCGCGTGGTGCACGCTGGCATGGTCTTCCAGCGATTCCAGGTGGGTGATGACTTCGGCAGGGACATCAAATCCCTCCGGCAGACGTTCCTCTATCTGGGTCGCGACGCGGTGCGCCTCGCCGACCGGGACTCCGTGGGGGAACAGCAGGTGGACTTCGACCAGCAAGCGGTTTCCGGTTGTCCGGAAGCGCACGCCGTGGTACTGCACACCGAGTTCGGTGCAAAGCTCATCGAGTCGCTGGCGCAGCGTGCGCCCGATTTCGGGATCGGAGTAATCCAGCAGGCCCGTGGCCGAACGCCAGATCAGGTGCCCGCCCGACCAGACGATGTTCAAAGCCACAGCGATGGCGAACAGCGGGTCGAAGGGCTTCCATCCCGTCAGCAGCACCAGGCATAGGCCGCCC
The DNA here is from genome assembly GCA_963704285.1 of uncultured Acidobacteriota bacterium. Classification (GTDB taxonomy): domain Bacteria; phylum Acidobacteriota; class Terriglobia; order Terriglobales; family Acidobacteriaceae; genus JAHFUA01. The sequence goes on from OY969886.1 coordinate 1,847,060, forward strand.
ACGACGCCGAAGCTGGTCCAACTGTCGGTGAGTACGTGCTTGCCGTTGGCTTCCAGGATCAGCGAGTGGGTGCGGCGCCCGGTGCGCAACAGATACCAGCCCAGTGCGGCGTTGATCGCCGCCGCGGCCAGCACGAACAGCGCGCCCATGCCCAGGTTCTGCAGCCGCAATCCTGCCAGCCACTTGTGGATCGCCGCATAGATGATGGCGATGGCGGCGAGCACGATCATGGCGCCTTCGAATCCCGCCGAGAAGAACGTGATCCGCTCGTAGCCGTAGAGGAACTTGTGATTGGCCGGGCGCGAACTCAGCCACAGGCTGAAGGCGGCAAAGGAGACGGCCACCACGTGGATGACCGACTCGGCAGCGTCGGAGAGGATGGCGGCCGAGCCGGTGAGCACGTACGCCGTAACCTTTCCCACCAGCATGACCACACCGACTACCAGCGACAGCCGCATGGCAAGGCGCTGGTCGTGGCGTTCGCGCTCGAGGCGGTCGGGTGTTCCCACGCTCGCATTGTAAGGGAGAAGCGCAAACGGGAAGCTGTGATCTACGGCACAGTCAGCACTTAGCAAGTGCAAACCTCAACGAAGGCTGTCATCCTTCGCGAGGCGAAGCCGAGCGGAGGATCTGACGGAAATGCCGCCACCACCGATGCAGGCGGTGTTGCCAGTATCGTTAGATTCTCCCGCCTCCCTTTGGTCGGCGGAAGAATGACAGGGGATGGTCAGTATCCGGCATGAAGGCCGGGTCTTCCCGGGCTAAACTTTTCCTTGAATCTGCTCCTGTTGACTGCTGACTGCTTATTTCCCCGGCATCACCAGCTTCGACGGCGCAAACTTCTCCACCAGCCCCGAGTAGTCCTTCTTCTCCAGCCCGTGGACCTGGCGGTTGTACTCGTCCACCTTGGCCGAGATAGTTCATGGAGCAGAACTTCGGGCCGCACATGGAGCAGAAGGCCGCCTCCTTGTAGTAGTCGTCGGGCAGGGTCTCGTCGTGCATGGAGCGCGCGGTCTCGGGATCGAGCGAGAGCGCGAACTGCTTCTCCCAGTCGAAGGTGTAGCGGGCGTAGCTGATAGCGTCGTCGCGGTCGCGCGCACCCGGGCGGTGGCGGGCGATATCGGCGGCGTGGGCGGCGATCTTGTAGGCGATGATGCCGTCCTTTACATCCTTGTCGATTGGGCAGCCCCAGGTGCTCCTTGGGGGTGACGTAGCAGAGCATGGCGGCGCCGTACCAGCCGATCATGGCGGCGCCGATGGCCGAGGTGATGTGGTCGTAGCCGGGAGCGATGTCGGTGACCAGCGGGCCGAGGGTGTAGAACGGCGCCTCGTGGCAGTGCTTCACTTCTTCGTCCACCTGCTCCTTGATCTTGTCGAGCGGAATGTGGCCGGGGCCTTCGATCATCACCTGCACATCGTGCTTCCAGGCGATCTCGGTCGAGTTCGCCCAGGGTCTTCAGTTCGGCGAACTGGGCTTCGTCGCTGGCATCGGCCACGCAGCCCGGACGCAGGCCGTCGCCGAGCGAGAACGACACGTCGTACTTCTTGAAGATCTTGCAGATGTCGTCGAAGCGGTCGTAGAGGAAGTTCTGCTTGTGGTGATGCGCCATCCACTGTGCCAGAATCGCGCCGCCGCGGCTGACGATGCCGGTGATGCGCTGCGACGACCAGCGGCAGGTACTGGATCAGCACGCCGGCGTGGATGGTCATGTAGTCCACGCCCTGCTGCGCCTGCTCCTCGATGACTTCCAGCATGATTTCGGCGGTGAGGTCTTCGATCTGCTTGACCCGCGAGATGCCTTCGTAGATGGGCACGGTGCCGATGGGCACGGGCGAGTGGCGCAGGATGGCTTCGCGGATCTGCGGGATGTCGCCGCCGGTGGAGAGATCCATGACGGTGTCGGCGCCGTAGTGCACCGAGGTGTGCAGCTTCTTCAGTTCCTCGTCGATGTTGGAGGTGACGGCGGAGTTGCCGATGTTGGCGTTGATCTTGCACAGCGAGGCCACGCCGATGCACATCGGCTCCAGCTCGGGATGGTGGATGTTGGCGGGGATGATCATGCGCCCGCGCGCCACCTCGTCGCGCACCAGTTCGGGCGCCAGCTTCTCGCGCTCGGCCACGTAGAGCATCTCTTCCGTGACCAGACCCTTGCGGGCATAGTGCATCTGCGAGAAGTTGCCGTCGCTGTTCTCCGCCTTGCGGCGCGCGATCCAGTCGGCGCGCAGCTTGGACGCGCCGCCGCCGTTTCCAGAATGCTCGAAGCTGTTTCCGCTCATGGTGGGCCTGTCCCCTCCTCTCAAACCTATTATTATACGCCGAGGGTTTCGCCGCCGACGCACGCAACGAGCCGGAGTTGGGGATTGGTAATTTGTAATTGGTAATTTGTAAATTGCTCGGCGCGAGCGATCATGGCTCACTTTACAAATTACCAATTACAAATTACCAATCCCCCTGGCCTGTCCTTCCGTACAATGCCGTTGCGTCCGAGATTCGTCCCCTGTCACCTTGACCCCCGCTGCCCACGGGATTAGAGTCTTAGGAGCATGTCCGGGGTGAACAGCAAATACGTGAAGTTCGGCGTGGCTACCGGGATCATCATCCTCGGGCTGGCCTACCTGGCATTCACCGGGGTGCAGCAGAGCAAGAGCTACTACGTGACCATCAAAGAGCTGCGGACGATGGATTCCAGCGTCTATGCCAAGCGCCTGCGCGTGGCCGGTAACGTGGCGCCGGGCTCCATCAAGCGCCAGGGCTCGCATGTGGAGTTCACCCTGGTGGAGCAGGATCTGACGCTACCCGTGGTCTATAACGGCTCCGAGGCGCCGCCCGACACCTTCGTGGACAACGCCCAGGCGCTGGCCGAGGGCAGCTACGGGCACGACGGCGTCTTCCACGCCAAGATGCTGCAAGCCAAGTGCGCCTCCAAGTACGCGCCCAAGGACCAGCAGCAGGGAACGCCCGGCCAGACCCCGGCGACGCAGCGCACCGAGAACTCTTCCTCCAGTTCGGTCTACTGAGGCTGCTGCGCTGCCCAGCGAAACCAAGCCGCTTCCCACCGCGCCTGGTGCGGAGGCGCCCGCCATCAGCCTGGAGAAAGTCAGCAAAATCTTCGGCCGTTTTGCGGCCCTGCGCGAAGTGACGGCCAGCTTCCAGCCGGGCCGGGTGTACGCCGTTTTCGGCGATAACGGTGCAGGAAAATCCACGCTCCTACGCGTGATCTGCGGACTGGCGCGGCCGACGGCGGGCGCCGTTCTCATCTTCGGCAGCCGCGAGCGCAGCGAGTTCACTGCGCGCTTGGGCTACATGGGCCATGCCCCGCTGCTCTATGACGAGATGACCGGCATGGAAAATCTGCGCTACTTTGCGGGACTCTACGGGATTGGCGACGGCGCGCGCTGTGAGCAGGCCATCGCCGCAGTCGGCCTCGACCCTGCGCTCACACGCCGCGTCGGCGAATATTCGCAGGGCATGCGGCAGCGGTTGTCGCTGGCGCGGGCGGCGATCCACGATCCTGAGATCCTGTTGCTCGATGAACCGTTCTCCAACCTCGATCCCGGCTCGGCGCGCGCCATGGGAAGGCTGGTCGCCGAGATGCGCGACCGCGGCAAGACGATCCTCGTTGTAACCCACCAGGCCGCGCATCTGGCCGATATCGCCGACGAGTCGCTGTGGATGGCGGCGGGCCGCGTCGCCGCCTGGGAGCCAGGGATCACCGCGGCGGAGCGCGCCACGGCCTCGGCGGTGCTGTCATGAGCTCGCTCGCTGCCGTCACCGCCTCCAATCTGCGCAAGGACCTGCGTCTGGAGTGGCGCTCGAAGGACGCCGTCAACGCCATGCTGTTCTTCGCGCTGCTGGTGGTGGTGATCTTCAGCTTCGCCTTCGATCCCACGGCGGAAGAATCGCGGCAGATCGTGGGCGGGCTGGTGTGGGTGGCGTTCCTGTTCGCCGCCATCGTCGCCCTGAACCAGGCGTGGATGCGAGAGCTGCGCAACCAGGTGCTCGACGCCTACCGGGTGTCGCCCGCGCCCGCCAACGCGCTTTTCCTGGGCAAGGCGCTGGGCAATTTTCTCTTCATCAGCGCGGTGGAAGCGCTGCTGATGCCGCTGTTCGTGGTGTTCTACAACCTGCGTTCGGTGGGCCCGGCCTGGCAGCTCGTGCCGGTATTCCTGCTGGGGACGTGGGCGCTGGTAGTGGTGGGGACGTTCTTCGCCGCCATCTCCCTGCACACCCGCAGCCGGGAAGTGATGCTGCCGTTGATCCTGTTCCCCATCTCAATCCCGGCGCTGCTGGGGATGGTCGAGGCCACCACCATGGTCCTGACGGGCACCGAGACACCGGCTTTCTGGATCAGCCTGCTGGTGGTTTACGATGTAGTCTTCACCACCGTCTGTCTCTTACTTTTTGAAACGGTGTTACACGCGGAATGAAATTCAGAGTGTTTGCCGTCATCACGTTCCTGCTGCTCTCCTATGCGCTCTACCAGGGCATGTGGGCGGCGCCGCGGGAACAGACCATGGGCGAGATCCAGCGCATCTTCTACTACCACGTGCCCTCGGCCTGGACTTCGTTTCTGTGCTTTTTCGCCAACTTCATCGCCTCGGTCGTCTACCTGGCGCGGCGCAACCTGAAAGCCGATGCCTTCGCGGTCGCGACCGCCGAGGTCGGGGTGGTGTTCTGCACGGTGGTGCTGGTGACCGGACCGCTCTGGGCGCGGCCGGTGTGGGGCATCTGGTGGACCTGGGATGCGCGCCTGACCACTACGCTGGTGCTATGGCTGATCTACGTCAGCTACCTGATCCTGCGGCGCTACTCGACCGGCCAGGCGACGCCGACGCTCGCCGCCGCGCTCGCCATCTTCGGCTTCATCGACGTGCCCATCGTCTATATGTCCATCCGCTGGTGGCGCACGCAGCACCCCCAGCCGGTGATCGCCGGCGGGCAAGGCTCCGGTCTCGACCCGCGCATGTGGCAGGCGGTGCTGTGGAATTGGGCCGCGTTCATGGCTTTCGCCGCGCTGCTGATCTGGGTACGCTACCGCCTGGAGCGCACGCGGCAGGAACTCGATGAGGCGCATGCCCTCCGGGCCGTCGGCCAGGCGGAAGGGAGTTTCACACGATGATCCGCAGCGTCACCAATCTCTACATCGCTTATGCCGCGACCTGGGTGATCCACATCGGATACCTGCTGTTCCTGGGCGCCAAAGCAAGGAAGTTGCGCGAGGAAGCCCGCGAGCTCGGTGCCATCAAGTAAGACGGTAGTCATATCCCGGTCGGGTATTTAGCGGGTGAAGGGGCACGCCTTTCAGGCGTGCCGAAAAGGCAGGAAAAAAACTCGGCTTCAGCCGCTGGGGAAGTCTCCCTCAGGGCCTAAAGGCCAGATCATCGTTGGGCACTAGCGGCACGGCTCGCACCCCAGCAAACCAAAAGCCGGGTTTGCTGGGGACCCCGCTGAAAGCCGTGCCCTTTCACCTTTCAAGGCTTGGACACATCACCTGTGGAGCCGCTCTAAACCATGAAGCCGGCCCTTCGCATCACGCTGCCCGTCATCGCGGTGGCCAATCTGGTTTTCTTCCTGACTGATTCCGCTTGCCAGCCGCCTGCAATGTTATTACAATAGTAATAACATAACAAGAGGTGCTCCGTGGTCGAACTCAAGGTCCGCAAATTCGGCAATTCGCTGGGTGTCGTTCTGCCGAAGGAAGTGGTCAACCGTCTGCACACCGGCGACGGCCAACCTCTGTTCCTGATCGAAGCGCCCGACGGCGCCTATCGGCTCACGCCCTACGATCCCGCCTTCGAAAAGAAAATGGCGAAGGCCGAGGACATCATTAACCGCTACCGCAATACGCTGCACGTTCTTGCCAAGTGACGGAACCGGTCTGGATCGAGGAACGGGACGCGCTGGTTCTGCACGACCGCTTGCTCGCGCTGCACGGCGGCGTGTCCGGCGTGACGGACAGCGCGTTGCTGCAATCCGCCCTGGCCCGGCCGCGCCAGCTCTGCGCCTATGCAGAGAACGCTGATGTCATTGACATGGCGGCGGCCTATACGGCGGGCATCCTCCGCAACCATCCCTTTGTCGATGGCAACAAACGCACCGGCTTCGTGGTGGGAATCTTGTTCCTCGAACTGAACGGCTATCGTTTCACGGCCAGCGAGGAAGACGCGACGCAGGCCGTAATGGCCCTCGCGGCCGGGACGCTGGATGAGCCCGGTTATACCGCGTTCCTGCGCGCGAGCGCATCGCCCGCTAGCGACTGACCTTTTTCCTGAGGCGTCACTGTCGCATTAGGTCGTCAGCACCGCTGGCGCTGCCTTTCTTCCTCCTCGCCCGGCGCGGACGAGAGCGCGCCTCAGCGGGGGATCCAGCTTAAGTATCCGATGCCCACGTGCATGTGATGGTGAAGAGCGTCGGGAACAGCGGCCGCCAGGCACATGCCCAGAATGGCCTGCGCGATCGCCAGCGTGTAGATGTTGCGATAACGGCGGAACACCCCGCAAAACACCAGCCCGGCGCCCAGGGTCGCGGGTACCAGCACGGGGTTGGGGAAGTGCGCCAGGGCGAAGAGCCCGGCCGCAGCCCACACTGCTTTACGGCTGCCCAGCAGCGCCTCCAGCCGCAGGAAGAAGAACGACTGCAGCATGAACTGCTGCTGCAAGGTCCAGACCAGGTACCCGGTGGCTACCACTAGCAGCGCACGGTGTAGCCCGTAACGATGTAGTGTGCCGGCCAGGTGGGCCACGAAGAGCATGGCTGCGCCGGCCACCGCGGCTACCCCCACGATCCAGAGCGAGCGCACGAATCCCGTCCAGCCGAGCCCAAGCTCCCGCAGCGAGGGCCGGTGATACACGTTGACGCCTATGATCCACAACGCGACTGCGACGGCCCAAGCCCAGCGCAGTTCGCCTTCGCTCCACAGCGCGGCCTGAAGGAGGCCGTAGCCGACGGCCAGTTCCCATAGCGCGCTGCGACTGGGGGTAGCTTCAGGCTCGAGCGGTTCCGGGGGAGCGGAAAGTTTCGATGCCTCGGCTGCGGATGGATCAAGGGCCGTGCTCACCGATTATTCTCCAGGGGCGCTTGATGAGATGCCGGGGAAGGGCAGGAGGCGGTGGAAAGTCGCAGCACCGGGGCGCGAAAGCCCACCCGCCCGAAGTTCATCCTTACGATGCCGGCTCTACGACGGGAATGGGAACCTGCCTGGGCATTTGCCGTGTGTCGTTAAACACGAATGCGAACTCGCGCTCTCCCAATCTTTTTGCGATCCAGGCTTCCAACGCGGAACGGCACTCGGCAGCCAGCATAATGAAGCGCAGTCCTGCCGTGCCCTCTTCGTTGGCCCAAACCACCTCCGCCTGGGCTTCGATCACAGCCGGGCAACCGGGGAGCTTGAGCCGCACTCCCAGCGTCTCTCCGCGGCGGAGCGGCATCGGCGCCTGGAGCCCAACCCCACCTTGCCCCACCTCGCGGGTGCGGGCCTCGACCGTCCTCCCGCCGGAACACAGCAGAAGGGCGGCGGCGTCGATGCGCACGCGGCAGTACCGGAACATGGTGAACTCCATCTGCTGACGGGCGCGGCGCAGCGCGCGCCAGGTCTGCTCTAACGCCAGCGGCCGGGGAAGCACGTGGTCGGCCTGGCCGGCGAAGGGCGCTTCGGCCGGGCTGTCTGCCGGCCCGATCAGGAACAGCGGCGCGCTGCGGCTGCTGGCTGCGGCCCGCAATTGCCCAATCACCGCTTCCACGCCGGGGGCGTCACAATCCAGGACGGCCACGTCGAAATGCTTGCGCCGCAGGCATTCGGTGGCCTGCGCTGCGCGGTTGCAGATCTCCACCCCGATTCCCAAATCGCGGAGCACATTGCGAAGTTGGTGCAGGACTTGTTGGTCGGTGGTCAACAGCAGCGATTGCAGGGCCATGGGTTTGTCGTGCCGGCTCGGTCAGCCGGTCCTTTTTCGTGGGGGGAGGGTGCGGGGATCGCCGGCGGTGCTTGCCGGCCTGCCGCTTCAGTTTGTGCGAGTGAGGTGCCGGCGCGCCGTTCACGCCATCTTGCTGCAAAAAGTGTGTCACGACAAGATACGATTCGTAACATTACCGAGGTGTGCTGGCAGCCGCGCAATCGACCCACGTCCGGGGCTACAATAGGACGCCCACGGCCAGGGGGTTCGCCATGTCCTCCGCCACGCCGCAGTTCGAGTTCGACGCCAACAAGCTGCTGGTCCGCATGAATCTCACCTTCGCTGCAGACCCCAACGCCATCGCCGATGTGGCCGAGGGCGTGGTGCGTGTTTTCAAAGCGATGGACTGTGCCTGCGGCCACGAGTTCGAGGTGGAAACCGCGCTCCGCGAGTCCCTAGCCAATGCCGTAATCCATGGCTGCAAGGGCGATGCCGGCAAGAAGGTCCAGGTCTGCGTAGCCTGCGACGAGAGCCGGGGCATGCTGATCGTGGTGCGCGATCCCGGCGGCGGTTTCGACCCCTCCTCGTTGCCCGATCCGCTGCTCGCCGAAAACCTGTTCTCCGAGCACGGACGCGGGATCTACATGATCAACCAACTCATGGACGACGTGCAGTTCCACCACGGCGGCACCGAGATCCACATGCGGAAGTTTCCCAAGCAAGAACAAGAAGAAGAGCTCGTCCCTGGCTGCGGCTTCTGGGAGTAGTCGGCGGGCAGGTTTGCGACTTGCGGCCCGCCACGGTTGCTCGTACCATCTTCAGTATGACTCGCATCGTTTGCTTTGCTGTTGCCCTGCTGCTGTTCTCGTCCGCCCTGTTCGCCGGTGATAAGAGAGAAGAGGACCGCGCGCGTGCCTGCGGCGAAGTCCTGCAGGAGGTCCTCGACATCCCTGAGAACATCCCTCCCGACCTGCTCAACAAGGCCGAGTGCGTGGTGGTCATCCCCGGGACCAAGAAGTTCGCCATCGGAGTGGGTGGCAGCTACGGACGTGGCGCCATGTCGTGCCGCACCGGCAGCAACTACACCGGGCCGTGGAGCGCGCCGGCTCTGTACGCGCTGGAAGGCGCCAACATCGGGTTTCAGCTTGGCGGCGAGGAGACCGATTTCGTGCTGCTGGTGATGAATCCCAAGGGAGTGGGGTCGCTGCTCAAGAGCAAGGTGAAGCTGGGCGCCGATGCCGCTGCTGCCGCCGGACCCAAAGGCCGCGACGCCGCCGCCGCCACCGACGTGCTGATGCGGGCGGAGATCCTTACCTACTCGCGCTCGCGCGGATTGTTCGCGGGAATCTCCCTCGAAGGCTCTACCTTACGCCAGGACAACAGCGCCAACCGCAAGCTCTACGGGCGCGAGTTGAGCGCACGCGAGATCGTCAGCGGCAAGGTTGGCGTGCCGGCTGCGGGGCAGGAGATGGTCGCCACGCTGCGCAAGCACTCGCCGAAGAATTTGTCCGACCCCAAGTCGCTGCGGACGACGAAATCCAAACCCTGAACGTGTCATTCCGAGCGCAGCGAGGAATCTATGCTTTTCCAGCCCACGCCGAAGAAATACATAGATGCCTCGCTCCCCCACCCCAGCGCGCCAAAACCGGGCGCGCCAGGGACCCCGGCTCCGCTCGGCATGACACATCGTTGGCTGCTGGCTACGTCTCCCGCCAACTGCTGAGCACAGCGTCCCAGGCCACCTCGCCCGCATGGATGGCGAGGTCCTGCGCGCTCACGTCTGTGTCTTCCACCTCGCCGGTGGTGACGGCGAACAGCACATCGCCATCGTGTTCCGTATGAAACGGCTGGATGGCGCGGGCCATCGAGGTGTGCGTCTGGATCGCCAGGCGCCCCAGTTCCAGGTGCCGCATGCGGCGATTGATGACCAACAGGGTGAGCGTCGTGTTTTCCAGAGGCGTGCTGGGCGGGGTCTCCAGTTGACGCTTGCGCTGGCCGGTGCCGTCGACGAGGTCGGCGGCGAAGCTGGTGCGCAGCCCGGATTCAGGGGCGCGATTGCCGCGCACCACGCGCCCTTCGCGATCCACGATGGCGCCCACGGCGTTGACCACGGTAAAGACCGCGATCTTGACGCGGCCGACTTGGCGAAACGCTCCGCCCTGCCCGGCGGACTCCATGTAGCGCGGACCGAAAAGCTTCCCCACGTGCACGCAGCGTCCCGCACCGCGCGCTCCCAGTGGGAACCGCCCGGGACGCGCCGCCGCGAGCGCCGCCCGTCCCAACTCTTTATCGGGATAGATGGCATTGGAGCGGTGGCGGAAGTCATACACCACCGCGCCGGTGACGGTGGGCACGCGCTCCCAGTGGGTGGCCTGACGATCCCTCGCCAGCAGCTCCGCCATCACGCCGGCCGCCGCTTCCAGGCCGTAGCTGGCGCCACCGGCAAACACCACGGCCCGCACCGTGGGGCGCTCGTGGCCGAGTCGCAGGCGTTCGGTGTTGACCGTGGCCGCCGCGCCCCCGCGACGTCCACGGCGGCCATGGCGCCCGCCGGGAAGTAAAACACGGTGGCGCCCGTTGGACCTTCTTCGTACTCGGCCACACCGATGTGCAGGTCGGGAAAATCAAGCTCCAGCGCCGGACTGGTGAAGGAGGTCAGGGGAACGGGGCTGGAGTTCGTGGTCATATCGTCGAGGCAGGCCATTACAGCACGCAGCCCTGCGCCGGACAAGCTACCCCGATGCACGGGTTACAATCCACCCGGCGTCAACATGTCTCAGAGCGCAGAACCGAAGTCGGTCGAGGTGCAACTCGCAGCCGGCACGGGTGTGGACATCGAATGGCAGGACGGGCATCGCAGTCACTACAGCTTCTCCTACCTGCGCTCCGTCTGTCCATGCGCGGCGTGTTCGGCTCGTCGCGCCGCCCAGGGCCGGCAGCCGGGCGCTCCCCGGCCCATGCGCTTCGACGACCTGGGGACGCTGGGTGCACTAGTGCGCGCGGTGAAGGCGGACCCCGTGGGCAAGTACGCTCTGCGCTTTCACTGGGACGATGGCCATCGCGAGGGCGACTACTCCTGGGACTTCCTGCGCGAAGTCTGTCCTTGTGCGGCCTGTGCCCGCGCGAAGGATGATGTTTCTGCCGTCTGAGGCAGGCGGGTTGCGGCGACGGTGTGGTCCCGGACTCCTGATGCACTTTGGTAATTTGTGCTCTGGGAGCGGGTGGGCCTACGCTCGCCTCCTATGGCACCGAAACCGCAGCCGCAGAACGGTTCCGCAGAAGGGCGGCGGTGGCATCGCTTCCGCTTCGACGTGCCGGTGCGTGTCCTGATGCGGCGCAACGCACGCGACCTGGAGGTCGCCGGACGCGGAACCGGGATGAATGAGGGTGGGATCGGGATCGTCCTCAACCTGGACGCGCCCCTGCAGGTCGGCAACCAGGTGCAGGTCGAATTCCGGCCTCCCTATGCGGGGCTGCCGGTGTACGTCCGGGGTGCGGTGCGCCATGCCGCCGGGAATCGCTATGGGGTGGAATTCCTGGCAACCGACGCTGCCGAGCAGGAGGAAGTCGGGTTGTTCCGGCGGATGCTGCGTGCCGCTGCCGACCGCCTGGGCGAGTAACCGCGCACTTCTTTCGCTGGCCTTTCGCCAAACAAAAAGGACGAGCCTCGCAAGGCTCGCCCTTCGATCGCCCAGGTCTTCTTCTACGCAGCCTTGCCCGCGGCGATCTTGTGCGTGGTGAACAGATCAACGTCGAAGGTGAGGATCTTGGGAGCGACCTCCAGCATCGGTTTCAGCAGCTCCTCGACCTTCAGGAACTGCTCACGCCGATACAGCTCGGCATCTTCCGCGGTTCTCCAGAAGCTGAGGGCGACGATGCGGTTCAGTTCGGTCGTCGAGAGAAGCACGATCTCATCGATGAAGCCCGGCTGTTTCTTCAGGATGGGAAGCACCTTCTCCTGAATCATCTCGGCGACTTCCTTGGTCTTGCCGTACTTGGTGTTGATCTCAACCAACCGTGTGAACATATCGGCCTCCTTTGGGTTGGAGAGTGAAAAGATTCCGTCGTAGCAGCACGGCGGAGATGAGTTCCCATCAACGGACGTTACGCCCCGTCCGGACCGGCGTCAATCCCACAAACTTTGTGCAGTTCCAGCGGTCACACCAGGGAGTGCAGTTCCTTCTGCCGACGCTTGGCGGAGGCGCGAGAGGGCGCTACGCTTTGCGGACACGCTGCGGAATGGAGTTCTCGAACTTGACGTCCACGGCACGCAACGCCGCCCGTTTTCCCGGGTCCGCCTCCAGGGCCTCCAGGTAACGGACGATCTGCAGCCCGTTTCTCACCTGGTCTTCGATGGCTCGCTGCACGGCATTGCGGGTGTAGAACTGCCAGATGTACCAGCCGGCCGCGCAAAACAGGCTGAAGGAGACGGTGGAATGGATCAAGTCCGACGCATGGTCGCTCACCTGCCAGTGACGCAGGCACAACTCCACCGCCCAGTAGGACAGCAGTCTGGCCACGCCGACCGCGAGACCGAACAGTAGTCCTCCCATCCGGTTCATCGAGAAAAGTGCCTCCTTCCCCTACAACTTAGGACGTTTTCGCGGGCCGTCAAAGACATTTTCGAACTCGCTATCCCGTTTGCATTCAAGCTTATGGAAAGTTATCCGCTCCGTTGGGCATCAAAAACGGTGCATAGCACCATTGTCGGCGTGATCACGATGTCGTTCCAACCCGCGTATTTGGCTGCTCGCGTGAGCCTGGTGGTTTTCGCTGCCCGATCTTCGAAATTCGCCGGTACTGTGGAAAAACGCTTTCGCAAGTACATCCATCTTGACACCGGTTCCCGAACAGCATAGATTGCGCCGCACTCACGGGCTGTGCCAGCCATTCGTGTCCGCCGAGCTTCGAAGACCTCCCCTTCGACGGCGATGGTTTTCCCCCATGAGCTTCTCGGTTCGCCGCGTGAGATGACACGAGGAGTGACTTCCATGAGAAAGAACAGATTGCTGCTGGGGATCCTTGCATCATTCTTTGCGCTGTACGTTGCGGTGCCGGCCGGCGCCTGGCATCGCACTCCTGCCAAGATCTTCGCCATCCTGCCGAACGGCGCGACCGGGCCGGAAGGGCTCACGGTGGGCCCGGACGGCAACGTGTACGTCGCCACCTTCGGTTTCAACAGCCAGGGTCCGGTTGGCGGACATGGCCAGCTCTACGTCTTCGATCCCAATGGCCACCTGCTGCGGAATGTCACCGTCCAGAATTCCACGCCGTTCCTGCTCGGTCTGGCATTCCATCCCACCACCCACCAGCTTCTGGTCCTGGATTCGGCGGCGGGCGGGGGCGGCCCTTCCCAGGTCTTCCGCGTGGATCCGCACACCGGCAACTCGTCCGTGTTCATGACCGTGACCGGCGGCGCGGGTCTGAACGCGCTCACCTTCGACAAGGACGGCAATGTCTACGTCTCGGATTCTTTCCAGGGCATCATCTGGAAGTGTGACGCGGTTTGTGGCCACGCCGGCACGGCATGGGTGACCAACTCCCTGCTCAGCACCAGCGGTGTGCCTCCGTTCGGCGCCAACGGCCTGGAGTTCAACAATGCTGGCAACACGTTATTCGTGGCCAATACCGGCAATGACACCATCGTCCAGATTCCGGTAAGTGCCACTGGAACCCCGGGGAGCCCCTCAGTCTTCGTCAACAGCATCAACGGCGCCGATGGCATCGTCATCGACAAGCACGACAACATCTGGGTGGCGGCCAACCAGGCGGATGAGATCGTGGTAGTCGACAAGACGGGGAAAGTCATCGCCAAGCTGGGGGACTTCGAAGGCGTGAGTGAGCATGGGGTGCCGCACGGCCTGCTGTTCCCGGCAAGCCCGGCGTTCAGCGCCGACGGCGAGTGGCTATATGTCACTAATCTCGCGCTGAACATTGGCGGGATCTTTGGCCTGCCGACCGTGGACACGCAGTGGTGCGCCCAGGTGAAGCACTACACCGTGTCCAAAATCCGGGCGCGCATCCCGCGCCGCGGCGAAGACGAGGACCACGACCGCGGAGACCACGACCGCGACTGATAGCCAGCCGCACGATTGTGATCACAGCGCGCGGGTGCCCCACCCTTGGCCGGTTTTGCCAAGGGTGGGGTCTTTCGCGCTGTGATCCAGCTTCTAGTGTGTCGTCAGCGGCTCCGAGGTCTGCAGCCGCGCGCGGTAGATGGCGTTCTTCCCCGGCACTTCGGCGATCACGTCGGCGTGCACGATGTAATCCCCACGCGGCAGCGCGGAGCCGAAAGGGATCTCCGGAATCGTGGTCTGCGCGGCAAACGTGAAGTGCTGATAGCCGAGCACGAAGGCCTTGCCGATCTCGTTTACCGCCACCACGATCATGGTCAGGTCAACATCGGTGGCTGTCTGGTTGGCGAGCTTGACCGAACCGACAATGCCGTCCAGCGTGACTGCGGGAACGCTCTTCCACTCCACCACCAGTGCCGAGATCACCGCCAGCGTGAACTCGCGGCTGCGGGTGTCTGCCGGATCGTCGGAATCGCTCACCTCCACCGCAAAGCGGAATTGTCCCAGAGCGGTGGGAGCGCCGGAGATCTTGCCCGAGACCGGGTCCAGATTCAGCCCCGGAGGCAGGCTGCCGGCGATCACCTCCCACGTGCGCGGCAGCACGCCGCCGGTCGCGGCCAGCTTCGCCTCGTAGCTCGCCGTAAGGATCGCTTTGGGCAGCGTCTTTTCAGTGACGATGGCGAGCGGCGCTCCCACTTCTTGCGCGGCGGAAGCGACGGTGAAGATGCCCAGCAACAGCGCAGCCAGAACGGTGGATCTCATCGGATTCATCCCAATTGTACCGTTGCCGAGCTCGACAGAACGGCGCCGAGGGGTGAGAAAGTTGGGGCGTGCGCCGATCGCGCGGTGTTGGCCGGGGTGCCGTTGACTTGCGCCAGCGCGCAAACTAACATGCGCGGACGCCACACCAAGGAGGCGCCATGCCCCACTGCACGCAATGCGGAACTGCACTTGCCCAAGATGCGCGTTTCTGCCCGAGCTGTGGCCGCTCCCAACCTGCAACCGGGACGCCGGCTCCGCCGGCAGCTCCATCCGCTCATTCCGGACTCTCGGAAAACACGGCGGCGCTGCTGAGTTATGTGCTCGGCTGGATCACGGGGCTGATCTTCTTCCTCATTGACAGCCGTCCCTTCGTGCGCTTCCACGCCGCGCAGTCCCTGGTCACCTTCGGAGGCTTGCACATCATCCGCGTCGCGCTCGGCGCCGTTTTCGGTTTCGGATGGTGGTACCACGGCGGCTGGGCGAACCTGGGCATCGGCGCCTTGCTGATCGGGTGCCTGGGATTGCTTTCCCTGGTGCTGTGGATCGTGTGCATGGTGAAGGCGTACCAGGGCGTCCGCTTCAAGGTGCCCATCGCCGGCGATGTCGCCGAAGGCATCGCGGGACGCTAGGGGCCGGACCACTCCCAACCGGCAAACGGTCAGGGGCGAACCCCGGTGGCCCGCCCCTCGTCAGAACTCACGCGGCCGCGGTCTTCGCGGATGGCTGGACCTCGTGCAGCCTTCCCGTCTTTACGTCGTAGATGAATCCCCGCACGGGAATCTGCTTCGGGACCCAGGGATGCGAGCGCACCCGTCCAATCTGGCGGCGCACGTTGCTCTCCAGATCGCTAAAGGCGTGGAAATGGACGGGCGCGAAAACTGCCGCGCCGGTTTGCTTCTCGAGCCGGTCGCGCAGATCTTCATCTTTGAAGGTCAGCATGCCGCAGTCGGTGTGATTGATGATGAGGAACTCTTGCGTCCCCAGCAGGTGATGCGAGATGAGCAGCGAACGCAGGGCGTCCTCGGTGGCGATGCCGCCGGCGTTGCGGATGATGTGCGCCTCCCCGGTATCGAGCCCGAGGAACTGCTCGACAGTGAGGCGCGCGTCCATGCAAGCCAGCACCGCCACCTTGCGCGCCGGTGGCATGGGCAGATGCCCGAGCTTGAAGCTCTGGGCGTAGCGTTCGTTGGCCTTAAGCAGTTGGTCCGTGGTGCTCATGGTTTCTCCTTTCGTGGATAACGAAAAAGCCGCTCACTCGGAGCGGCTGGGGGTTGAAGATCAAGGTTAGTCAGGAACCAGAGACCCATCCCGTGCCGCTTGGCAGCCGGCAACAACAACACGGGCAGGCAGAACCGATGGCGACAGGCGCGGCGCTGGGTGGATAAGCAGACATGATCTCTCTTGCACTTAGATGGGACACCGCCCGTCTGGTCACAAATAAAATCAGGTGCTTCGCGAAATGCCTTGAGAGGTGCTGAGGGCGGACAGAAGGGCAGGGATCTGGCGCGCCCGAAGGGACTCGAACTTGAGGCGCTTCCCGCGGCCCATTCGACAGCTTCGCTTCGCTCAGCTGCTCAGGGCAGGCTAAAATCTGAGCCGCGGGCCGAAATCCCGAGCGCAGCGAGGGACCTGCAGCGAAGGGCTGGCGCGCCCGAAGGGACTCGAACTTGAGGCGCTTGCGGGCGTGAGCGAAGCGCGCAGCGCGGAGCGGGAGCCCGCAGCCGAAATCCCGAGCGCAGCGAGGGACCTGCAGCGAAGGACTGGCGCGCCCGAAGGGACTCGAACCCCTGACCTATTGCTCCGGAGGCAATCGCTCTATCCAACTGAGCTACGGGCGCGCACGTGGCAATTATACCGTCCTACCGGCGGGTGCACTAGCCGGCGTCCCCGCCGCGGGTTGGCTCCATCTGCGGGTTGACATCCACCGCGGTTCGAGATAGCTTGAAGGCGGAGCGAGCAGCGTTCCCTCTCCTCTTTCAGAATCTTCTGAGCTAAGTCAGACCCATCTGAAGTTTGTCCTCCTTAGCCCAACCACAGCCCTGAAAGACGGGCGCCCAAGGGTGCCTCTCAGGATCAACGAGCCCAATGCGCCAGCGCCATGCCGGGGGCCCGGGAAGCTGCCTTCTTCTGTTTGTGCCGCCCACCCGCGCCCTATGGACTGTACGCCGCAAGGCCTCGGAAAGGAAAACATGAAGAAGATTTTCGTAGGCAACCTCTCGTTCAACATGACCGATGCAGAGCTACGGTCGATGTTCGAGCCATACGGAGCGGTGGAGAGCGTGTTGATTGTGACCGACCGCAATACCGGCCGGTCGCGCGGCTTCGCCTTCGTCGAAATGGCGGACAATGCTGCGGCTGACCAGGCGATCACAGCTCTCAACGGCAAGGATCTGGGAGGGCGAACCCTGACCGTGAACGAGGCCCGCCCCAAGATGGAGCGTGGCGGTTCACGCGGCGGCGGCGGCGGGCGACGGGATGATTACCGTGGCCATGCGCGCCAGCCGCGGGAACCCCGCTGGTAAGGTCGGGCGCCCCCAACCCCATTGCTTCGAAGCCGCCCCGGCGAACTGGCCTGTGGGAGGTCTCGACTACGAGCCCAGCAACACCATGGGCATGGTCGGGGTCGCGGAGCCGCCTTCCGGCTCGATGGTCACGGCAAAGGTCTTGGCTTCCACGCCCGGCAACATGGGCGGCATCATCACCATGGCGTTGCCCTTGGGATCGGGTTTGAAGGTGCCGGCGGGCATGGGCTTGTCGCCCGCCGCGGCGGGCACCAGCCACAGCTCGTAGGTCTTCTCGGGTGCCAGCGGCGCCAGGTTGCTGGCCATGAACACCAGGGCGCCGTTACGCGGCATGTAGATGGCTTTGCCCGCGGGCTGCGGCTTCGACTGCGCCGCCACCAGCGTGACGTGCATGGCGCTGGGATCGGTGAGCAGGGCCAGCAGGTGCTTGGCTTCCTCGAAAGTGCCCTGGTTGCGCGCGGCGTCCGCTTTCAGCGCCACGATGCGGTCCCGCTGGCTTGCGTTCTCCCGCCACAACAGGATTGCAAAAATCGCCAGCACCAGCGAGGCGAACACCGGGGCCAGGGTCCACCAGCGGCGGCGCATGAGGACGGTGCGCAACGAGCGCGGCTCGTGCCCGATGGCTTTCAGCAGCCGCTGCCGGGCGCGCTGCGGCGGAGCCGGGCCGGACGTGGTGAGCGCCAGCAGCGCCATGTCGCCCTGGAGCCGCGCCAACTCCTGGCGGCAGGCGGCGCACTCATCGAGATGCTGCTCCAGCGAGACCACTACCTCACCTTCGAGCGAGCCCAGCGCGTACAGCGCCAGGTCTTCGGCGAATTGTTCGTGTGCCGTCATGCGTTCAAAGCCCGGCGCAGCGCCACCAGCCCCGCGCGGATGCGCGTCTTCACTGTCCCCAGCGGCTCCCCGGTTTCGGCGGCGATCTCCGTGTGCGTCATGCCTTCAAAGAAAGCCATCTCCAGCGCCTTGCGCTGATTGTCCGGCATGGCATGCAGGCTGGCGCGCACCTTCTCCACCGCGCGGGCGCGCTCGGCCGTGCCCTCGAGGTCGGCCTCGATGGCGATTACGACATCTTCCAGGTCGGTCTGCGGCCGGCGTTTGCGGAGGGCGTCAATGGCACGGGTGTCGCGCGACCACTGCCAGCCACGGTCCCAGGCTGCCGCGGCGGGCGTCGAAGCTTGCGGGATGCCGCCACAACTGCATGAACACTTCCTGCAGCACGTCCTCGGCCGCGCCGGTGTCGGCGAGCACCCGCAGGGCTACCGAGTACACCAGGGGGGAGTAGCGGTCGTACAGTTCCGCCATCGCATCCTGCTCCCCGGAGCGGATGCGGGCGATCAGCGCCGCGTCGGCGGAACCGGGTTGTAGCCCCGCAGTGCTCAACGCGCTCTCTTGTGAAGTACGTGATAGGGGCCGGCGCAGATTGCCGGACGTGCCCGTCGCAGCAACGTTAGCAGCAATCGCCGGGCGCAACAAGCGATGGAAACCGGGGAAAAACGCCACGGATTTTCACGGATCATTAGGGATTGATTCTCGGTGTTCATCTGTGCCCCGAGTTACAATCGGCATGCAACAAAGTCGTTGCCGCACTGCTCTAACAGCGAGGAGGTCATCGATGAAGGACTGGAAGCGGGCCTTGATCTTCGGTTCTCTGGGGGCGAGCGCATTCCTGCTGGTGACCGGCCGCAAGCCGGCAGCGGGGGTGCTGGCGGGAGTGGGCCTGGCGGCATTGGCCTCCGAATACCCCGAGCACATGCAGCGCCTGTGGGAGCGCGCTCCGGAGTACGTCAACAAGGGCAACCAGGTCCTGAGCAGGGCTGCCACTTTCCTGGAGCGTTTGGCCGAGCACCGCGTCCTGCGCGAAGGCTCGCCCTACGTCGTCTAGCCCGTACCGGTGAAAACACGGCACGTCATTCAGCTTATTCTGGCCATTGCGCTGGTAGCGGCGGCGCTGCGGCTGGGACTGGTTTACTACCAGCGCCACGTCCCCGCCCCGAGTCCTGCCGCGCAGCCGCTGACCGCACTCGATCCCGATTACTACGTCGTCCCCAAGAAGCTGCACGCCTACGACTTGAAGACTGCCCGGCTGGGGATGGTGGGACATTCCCCCTGGGTCCGCGAAGGCTACAAGTTCACCTACTACCGCTACGACTCAAGCCGTCGCCACACCGACTTTGTGCATCCTGCCGGGCTGCTGTTGCCGCTTGAGCAACTCGATATACGGGACGTCGTCCAGACGCCACCGCCGGCTGCCGGCGAGCTGCCGCAAATCGTCGCCGTCTTCGCGAAAGGCGGCCAGGACTTTGCCGTTCCCATCGGGGCTCGCCGCGGCGAGGATTACACCATCTATGCCGACGACATGCTGTTCTTCGAAGATCCGCACCAGCTCTACCGCCACTGGGCGCCGCAGGTGTGGCAAGCCGTGGACCGCCATCAGGTGCAGCCGGGCATGAACGAGATCCAGGCTACGTTTGCGCTGGGCATGGGAATCCCGCAGCCGGCGGGCGACCAGCCGGGGAAGACCGTCGTCTATCCCAACGGCGGCCATCCGACTACCATCATCTTCCGCGCCGGCAAGGCCGTCGAGATCCGGATGGAAAGCGCTTCTTCGCCCCGCTGACATTCTGCCATCAGATACACCGCCAGGCGGGACAGGCCGGCAATGGCGCGCGAGGCGAACGGCGCTCCGTTGTCGCTGCGCACCGCCAGCGGCATCCCGTACTCGCGGAAGGCAGCCTCGATTTGCAGCCCGGGCGAACCATCCTGGTAAACCCAATCCCTTGTGGCAGCGGGAATTTCAACGTCTAGGCGTCGGGTTCCCCACCTTCGGCTGCAGCCTGACACCACTCCTGGCACAGAACCTAAAAATTCCTGTTGACAGGGCATAACTTAGGTGTAGGATGTGGAACAAAGTGGTTGAAAGTGGCGATATGAGATTGTCGGTGGAGCGCGGTGACTGGGAGTGGGATGAATAACCGACCCCCAAGAAACGACGCCAACGAACCCGAAATCAGCCCGCTTTTGGCCGTTTTGACCTCCCTTGCAGCCCATAGAAGTTTAGGGAGCCGGGGAGGGGTTGGGAAGTATGTTTCGCGGCAACCATCCAGCCCGCGTGGACGAAAAGGGACGGCTCAAGGTCCCTGCGGAATTCAAGCGCGTGGTGGACGAGAAGTACTCGGGCGCTCAGTACTACATCACCAGCCTGGATGGGAAACGCGCACAGATTTACCCGTTCGAGGAATGGCAACGCCTCGAGGAGAAGCTGGCGCGCCTCTCGACCTTCAACCCGACCAAGAAAAAGTTTCTCGACCGCACCAACTATTACGGCCAGGTGGTGGAGATGGACAACCAGAGCCGGTTGCTGGTGCCCTCGCTGCTCCGGGAAGCGGCGCAACTGAAGGGCGAAGTGGCCGTGGTGGGCGTGCTGACCTATCTGGAAGTCCGCAACCTGGAGGCGTACCGCAAGGAGATCGAAGAGAACGCATTCACGGCTGAGGATGAGGCGACTCTCGACGGGTTGGGCATATAGCGGTGGACGAGGAGTTTGGGGATGCAGACGCCCCCAAGCGGGGCGGGCGTGGTGGCAGGGCGGAAGTTGGCCACGCTCCGGTTCTTTTACAAGAAGCGATCGACTTTTTAGCCATCCGGCGCGGTGGAACCTGTATCGACGCGACCCTCGGTTGGGCCGGGCACAGTTACGAAATCGCAAGACGCCTCGGCGCACCGGGTCGTTTGATTGGCTTCGATAAGGATCCCGCAGCGCTGGAGATCGCGCGCCGGCATCTGGACCGGCCGCCCGCGGAACTCGCGGGCGACTGGCCGCAGATCGAGCTGGTGAACGAGAGCTTTCGAGAGATCGGCAAGCGCGTTGCGCCCCGCCACGGCGGGGCCGACGGCCTGCTCGCCGACCTCGGGCTGAGTTCGTTGCAGCTTGAAGATGCCGCGCGGGGATTCAGTTTCCAGGCGGAAGGACCGCTCGACATGCGCATGGACCCGCGCAGCGAGCGTACCGCCGATCAAGTGGTAAATCGCCTCGACGAGAAAACACTCGCCGATGTGATTTACGAATTCGGTGAGGAAAGGAGGTCGCGGAGAATCGCCAGAGCCATTGTCCGGTCGCGGCCGATACGAACGACCACGCATCTTGCTGATGTGATATCGGCCGCGAGCCGGCCAATGAAACGCGGCTCTGAGCGCATCCATCCGGCGACCCGCACTTTCCAGGCGATCCGAATCTTCGTAAACCGCGAACTGGAAGACCTGGAGGCGCTGCTCGCGAGCGCGCCCCAGGTGCTGAAGCGGGGTGGAAGGCTGGTGATCATCAGCTTCCACTCGCTGGAAGACCGGAGAGTGAAGGACGCTCTCCGGGAGGGCGAGCGCCGCGGTCTCTACCGGGTGTTGACGAAAAAACCGGTGACCGCCAGCGCCGCCGAGGTCGGTCGCAATCCAAGATCCCGCAGCGCGAAGTTGCGCGCGGCGGAAAGAGTTTAGCCGGCGGCAAGAACTTCTCCGCCGCGGATGTGCGCGGATTGACGCGGATTTTGAAAGAAGATCTTGATCCGCGTTGATCCGCGTGAATCCGCGGCGAATGAAGTTCAAGCAGAAACAGCAAACAGCATTTGGTTTGCTAGGGTGGGAAGGCCGGCGGCAAGTTTCGGGACGGCGGTTGCCTCCACACAAACGGGCAAAACGCGGTTCCACAGACCAATCCTTCCTTAGGAGCGGCGCTGTCCCGAAAAACTTTTCAGGGGCTGGGTAGGCACACGGAGGTGGACGATGTACACGGGAACCATGATCGAAGACTTGATCGCGACGGTCGAGCGCGCCGAGTGCTGGGCCACGGCGGAACCGGCGGAGATCCTGCGGGATGAGGATCTCGACCTGCCGGTGGCTTACCTGCTCGAACAGTCCTACGGCGAACAACTGGTGGAAGTGGCATAGGAGCATCATCCATGGGCACCCTGGCAGCACCTGCAGCAGTACGGCGGCAGTCACGCGGCGTTACCCCGGAGATTTACTTCGCGAAGCGCATCGACAACTCGCGCCTGGTGAAGGTGAGCGATCCCAAGCACAACCGCGAGATGGCTATGTTCTTCGGCGCCACCGTGCTGCTGTTCCTGCTGGTGATGGTGTATGCCTGGCAGCACTTCAGCGCCATCGAGTGCGGCTACCGAGTCGAGCAGTTACGCGCCCAGCGCGACGGCCTGGTGGAGATGAACCGGGCGCTGCGGCTGGAAGAGGCGTCGTTGCGCGACCCGCAACGTATCGACCTGCTGGCGCGCCAGATGGGACTGGCGGCGCCCCAAGCGGGACAGGTGGTGCGCCTCGACGGTGGCGGCGACAGTATCGATCCGGGGGCTCCGGTGATGGCGCGCGTCTCCGACGCCGTGCGCAACCTGGCCGTGGTTTCGCCGCAATAATTTTTTTTGAGCTAATGGTTTGAGGGTGCCCCACCCTTGGCCGGTTTTGCCAAGGGTGGGGTTGTCTCGTCGAGTAAGCTGGAAATGTCTGCCTTCACTCGCCTGCGCGCATTCCTTGCAAGACCTTCTGCCCGTTTCCGCAAGTCTTCACCTTGGGACAGCAGACGCCGCCTTTACGCGCTGAGCGGGATTCTTGTCTTGTGGATCGGTGCTATCGGGCTGCGGCTGGTCGACCTGGAAGTGCTCCGCTACGGCGACTTCACGCAACGCGCCCAGCGCCAGCAGCAGCGCACCATCGAGGTCTCGCCGCGGCGGGGCATCATCTACGACCGCCACGGGCGCGAACTGGCCATGTCGGTGATGGTGGATTCGGTCTTCGCGGTGCCGGCGGAAGTCCCCGACCAGGCCGGCACGGCGGCTCTGCTCGGGCGCATCCTGAACGTGGATTCCCGCGAGGTTGTCGCCCGCATGAAGGCCTCGCGCGCCTTCTGCTGGGTGGCGCGCAAAGTGGACGCCGACCTGGCAGCGCGCATCCGAGCGCTGAACCTGAAGGGCATTTACTTCCAGAAGGAGCCCAAGCGCTTTTACCCGAAGCGCGAGCTGGCGGCGCAGGTCCTGGGCTACGTGGGCATGGACGACGAGGGCCTGGGCGGGATTGAGCGCGTGTACGACGAGCACCTGCGCGGGATGCCGGGCAAGATGCTCATCAGCCTGGACGCGCGCCGGCGCTGGTTCGGGCGGGTGGAACGCCAGCCCGATCCCAGCCAGAACGTGGTGCTCACCCTCGACCAGAACATCCAGTACATCGCCGAGCGCGAGCTGCAGACCGCCATGGAGCAGACCAAGGCGGTGGCGGGCACCATCATCGTCACCAATCCGCACAGCGGCGAAGTGCTGGCGCTGGCCAATCGTCCGACCTTCAATCCCAACATCTTTAATAAAGTTCCGACGGCATTCCTGAAGAACCACGCGGTGAGCGACGTCTACGAGCCCGGCTCGACCTTCAAGATGGTGACCGTCGCCGCCGCGCTGGAAGAGAAGCTCACCAGGCCCGAGGAGCTGGTCGACTGCCAGATGGGCGCCATCGTGATCGGCGGCATGCGCATCCGCGACCACGAGAAGTTCGGCCTCATTCCCGTCACCGACATCATCGCCCGCTCCAGCGACGTAGGCGCCATCAAGCTGGGGCTGCGGCTGGGCGAGGAACGCTTCGACCACTACATCCGCGCCTTCGGCGTCGGAGCGCAAACCGGCATCGAACTGCCCGGGGAGACGCGCGGGCTGGCCAAGCCGGTGAACCGCTGGTCGAAGGTTTCGATTGGCGCCATTTCCATGGGGCAGGAGATCGGCATCTCCGCGGTGCAACTGGCGGGGCTGATCTCGACCATCGCTAACGACGGCGTCTGGCAGGCGCCGCACATCGTGGCCGCGCCGCAGGGAGGACTGCGCGAAGCTGCTGATCATCCCGGCAGCGCACCGCCGGCGGAACAGCGGCGGGTCATCTCCAACCTGACCGCGGCGCAGATGAAGATGATGCTGCAGCAGGTGGTGCTGCGCGGCACCGGCCGCAAGGCGCAACTGGACGGCTTCAGCGCCGCCGGCAAGACCGGCACGGCGCAGAAGGTTGATCCCTCGACTGGCGCCTATTCGCGCTCGAAATACGTGGCTTCCTTCGCCGGCTTCGCGCCCATCAACAATCCTGCGCTGACGGTGGTGGTGATCCTCGATTCCGCCGTGGGCCTGCACCAGGGCGGACAGGTCTGCGCGCCGGTCTTCCAGCGCGTGATGCAGCAGGCGCTCGAGTACCTGAACGTGCCGCATGACACGGACGTCAAGGCGCCCAGCCGCCGTGCGCTTCAGACCAAGCTCAAAGACTCCGACTTGGACGAGAGTTCCCCCGACCGGCTGGCCGGCGGTTTGGAGATGGCAGTGGCGGACATGCCCGCCACGAAACCGGCCGCCGCTTCGGCCCCGACAGCAGTGCAGACGGCCTCCCGCGCGCCGGCGGCAGCCGCCCCGCTGCCAGCGAGCCCCGCGCCCGCATCGGGAACGGTGGTGGTGGACGTCGAGAGCGGCGGCTTGGTGGTTCCATCGCTGATCGGCAAGCCGGTGCGCGCGGCCGTCGAACTGGCGCAGGAAACTGGCTTCGAGATCGACGTGCTGGGCGACGGCGTGGCCCGCGAGCAGGCGCCAGCGCCGGGTACGCGTATCGCTCCCGGCGGCCGCGTGGCGGTGCGCTTTTCGCCGTGACCGTTCGCTCCACGACAATGTCATCCTTCGCGAGGCGAAGCCGAGCGGAGGATTTGAGAAGGACACCAGCACCACCGTTCAGGTCGCGTCAAACTGTGTTGGCAGATTCTCCCGTCTCGCTTCGCTCGCCGGAAGAATGACAAATCAGGCGAACGAAAGGCGCACGCGGGCTCGTACAGAGCTGTTGGGAGAATCGCTATAATTCGGCTAATGACCTTCCTTCACCTCCTCGACGGGGCTGAAGTCCTGTTGCAGAGCGGCAATGCCGAGATTTCCGGCGTGGAGTATGACTCGCGCCTGCTGAGGCCGGGCGACTGCTTTGTCGCCATGCGTGGCGAGACCACCGACGGCAACCGCTACATCGATGCCGCCATCGCCAATGGCGCGGGCGCGGTGGTCACCGATTCCGCCCAGGAGAAGCCAAGGCCGGGAGTGGCCTGGGCGCAGGTGGCGCATGGACGGCGTGCGCTGGCCCGCATCAGCGCGAACTTTTATCGCCGCCCGGCGGAGAAGCTGCGCATCACCGGCATCACCGGGACCAACGGCAAGACCACGGCCAGCTTCCTGATCGAATCCATTCTGCACGCCGCCGACCGCAACAGCGCGCTGGTCGGGACCGTCGAGTACCACGTCGCCGGCAAAGTCCTGCCCGCGCCGCACACTACGCCGGAGGCGCTGGAACTCGAGCGACTGTTCTCCGAAGCGCTGGGGGCGGGCGCCAGCGAGGCGGTGATGGAGGTCTCCTCGCACGCTCTGGAGCAGCAGCGCGTTTACGGGATACCCTTCGACGTGGCAGTGTTCACCAACCTCACGCGCGACCACCTCGACTACCACCAGACCATGGAGCGCTACTTCGATTCCAAGTGCATCCTGTTTCGCGGGTGCGGCACTGAGCCGCCGCGGGTGGCCGTCTTCAACATCGAGGACGAGTACGGTGCCAAGCTGGCGCAAGCGAGCAAGTCGGAGCTGCGCATTACCTACGGCATCGCCGCCGGCGATTTTCGCGCGGAGAGGGTCGAGACGGGACGCAACGGCACGCGCTTCGATATCGTCACGCCGGAGGGCACGATCCCCATCTGGTCGCCGCTGGTGGGCCGCGTGAACGTGTACAACATTCTGGCAGCCGCTGCGGCTGCGTATGGGCGCGATTGCTCCGCACCGGCGATCGAGAAAGGAGTCGCCGCACTGACGCGGGTGCCGGGACGCTTCGAACGCGTCGAGTGCGGCCAGGGGTTTTACGTGGTGGTGGACTACGCCCACACCGACGACGCATTGTGCAACCTGATGGCGCTGGCGCGCGCCCTCGTAAGCAAGGATCGCGGGCGGGTGATCACGGTTTTCGGCTGCGGCGGCGATCGCGACCGCACCAAGCGACCGCTGATGGGCGAAGCCGCCGGCCGGGGCAGCGATTTCGTGGTCGTTACCTGCGACAATCCCCGCAGCGAAGACCCGCTGGCCATCATCAACGACGTGCTGCCGGGGCTTCAGCGGACCGGTGTCCGCTACACCATGGAGCCCGACCGCCGCAAGGCGATCGCCCTGGCCATCGACGAAGCACGGCCCGGGGACATCGTGCTGATCGCCGGCAAAGGACACGAGAAGGTGCAGGTCACGCGCGAGGGCGCGGCCCCGTTCGACGATGTCGAGGTGGCGCGCGAGGTGCTGCGCTCGCTGGGCTACGAGCCGTCCGCGCCGGCCGTTTCGGAAGGGGTCCCCGGAACGCCCGGTTTTGGCGTTCTGGGGCGAGGAGAGGCAGCGCGATGAGGCTGCCGCTGGGGCGGATCGCTGAGTTCATCGGCGCCAGGGGCGAGTTCGATGCCGTCGCCGTTGCCGGCGGCTATTCCATCGACTCGCGCACCATCGCTCCCGGCGAGTTGTTTTTTGCCGTGCAAGGCGAGCGCCTCGACGGTCACGATTTCGTCGAGCAGGCGCTCTCGGCGGGTGCGGTGGCGGCGGTGGTGAGCCGTGACCAGGCGGCGCGCTACACCGATAACCATCGCCTGTTCACAGTGGCAGACCCGCTCACCGCCCTGCAACGCCTGGGGACCGCCGTCCGGCGGCTGTGGGGGAAGAAGCTGATCGCGGTCACCGGCTCCACCGGCAAGACCACCACCAAAGAAGCCATCGCGCAGGTGCTCAGCACGCGCTTTCGCGTCCTCAGGTCTGAGGGCAATCTCAACAATCACTTCGGGCTGCCGCTGCAACTGCTGCGGCTCGAACCGGAGCACGAGATCGCCGTCATGGAGATCGCCATGAACCACGCCGGCGAGATTCGCGCGCTGGCGGGGATCGCGCAACACGATGTGGCGGTGGTCACCAACGTGGGGCCGGTGCATCTGGAGTTCTTCGATTCCGTCGCTGTCATCGCCCGCGCCAAGTACGAACTGATCGAGACCCTCCACGCCGGCGGGACCGCGGTGCTCAACGCTGACGATCAATACGTCTCCCAGTTCGGGCGCGATTTCCACGGCAAAGTGGTGACCTTCGGCATCGAGCGCCCGGCGGACGTGCGCGCGGAGAACGTTCAGGAGCGCGGCCTCGAGGGTTCGGTTTTCGATCTGGTCGCCGGCGGCTGCCGGCAGAGTGTCACCCTGCCGCTGCTCGGGCTGCACAATGTGTACAACGCGCTGGCGGCGGCCACAGTCGGACTGGAAACCGGCATTGCGCCGTCCGAAGCTGCAACAGCGCTGGCGGCGCTCGTACCCCAGGACAAGCGTGGACAGTTGACGGAAGTTGCCGGCGCCACCGTGGTGAATGATTGCTACAATTCCAATCCGAAAGCCCTCGCGGCGATGGTGAGTTCGTTCGCGCGGCTGCCGGCGCGGCGGCGCATCGTGGTGGCGGGCGAGATGCTCGAACTCGGCCCCACAGCCGCCGAATTGCACCACCAGTGCGGGACTGCCATCGCGAAGAATGGGATCGACGTGCTGCTGGGCGTGCGCGGCGCGGCGCAGCATATGGTCGAGGCGGCGCGCGCGGCCGGCATGGCGGCGGAGTTCGTGGAAACGCCGCAGCAGGCGGGAGAGTGGCTGGCGCGCGAGGTGCGTCCCGGGGATGCCGTGCTGCTCAAGGCCTCGCGCGGGGTGAAGCTGGAAGGCGCTCTCGAGGCCTGGCGTGCACACCTCGCGGCGGCCACGGCAGGATAGGATTGAGGTAGCAGCCACAGCAGGAAGGCGGAGGCAGATTGCTTTATTGGTTGTTGTACGTAAAACTCTTTCCTTACTTCTCGCCTTTCCGCATCTTCCGTTACCTGACGTTCCGCACGGCATTTGCCAGCCTGACGGCCCTGGCCACGGGACTGATCGTGGGGCCGGCGGTGATCCGGCGCCTGCGCGAGTTCCAGATCGGCCAGTACATCCGCGAGGAAGGTCCTAAAGCACACCAGAAGAAAGCCGGCACGCCGACCATGGGCGGGGTGCTGATCGCCATCTCCATCGTCGTGCCCACGCTGCTCTGGGCCGACCTCAGCAACATTTTCGTGTGGATCGTGGTCGGTTCCACGGTCGCATTCGCCTCCATCGGCTTTGCCGACGATTACCTGAAGGTCATCCACCACCGCAACCTGGGCCTGACGGGCAAGACCAAGCTGATGCTGCAGATCCTTACCAGCCTGGTGGTGGCCGTGGCGCTGATGCTGCTGACCGCCAGCGGCGACTACTCCACCCACCTGATGGTCCCGTTCCTGAAAAGGTTCCGTCCCGACCTGGTGATCACCCACCTGGTGCGGAACCCCTATATGTGGCCCATCGCTTTCATGCCGTTTCTCATTTTCGTGGTGGTGGTGATCGTGGGCTCGTCGAACGCGGTGAACCTGACGGACGGGCTCGACGGCCTGGCCATCGGCTGCACCGTGATCGCCGCCGCGGCGCTGGCGGTGCTGACCTACGTCAGCGGGCATACCGTGTTCGCCGGCTACCTCGAGCTGCAACGCATGCCCCAGGTCGGGGAGTTGACCATCTTCTGCGGCGCCATGGTGGGGGCCAGTATCGGCTTCCTCTGGTACAACGCCCACCCGGCGGAGATCTTTATGGGCGACGTCGGCTCGCTCGCCCTGGGAGGCGCCATCGGCACCGTCGCCGTCATCATCAAGCAGGAGCTGCTGCTGCCCTTCATCGGCGGCATCTTCGTGATCGAAGCGGTGTCGGTCATCCTGCAGGTGGTCTCCTACAAGCTGCGGCGGAAGCGGATCTTCAAGATGGCGCCGCTGCACCACCACTTCGAGCTGCTGGGATGGTCGGAGTCGAAGATCATCGTGCGCTTCTGGATCGCCTCGCTGGTGTTTGCACTTTTTGCACTGACCACGCTGAAGTTGCGCTAGCGCGTGGGGCGGTCGTGGTAGAAGTGGTAGGTGAAAAGTTGGAAAGTGGTAAGGGCTGGGATGGTTTCCGTGGATGCGGTTCGGGACGGGCACGGCTTTAGCGTGTGTGTGAGAACTCGGATAAGCGTCCACTGTCATTCTTCCGCCGAGCAAAGCGAGGCGGGAGAATCTGGGATAGCGGTTGACGCCACCAGTTCGGTGGCGCCGGCGTGGTTGCCCGATCCTCCGCTCGCCTTCGGCTCGCGAAGGATGACAACCTCAACCGAACCATCCTGGGCGAGAATCAAGAAGGCTAGTCGCTCTCACGCGCGTGCTTTAGCCGTGCCGTTGAGGCATGGACGGATGGGACTTCAGCCCCTGCGGGCCCTCACTTACCACTTATCACTAAACCACTCTTCACTTGTTGGCGCAGGGAATGAGTTGGGCATTGGACGTTAAAGGCAAACGCGTACTCGTCGTCGGCCTGGGCAAGTCCGGCGTCGCCTCGGCGATCTTTTTGAAAGATTGCGGCGCGCGCGTGAGCGTCTCCGACGCCAAGACCGAAGACCAGCTTCCCTCGGCCATTCCCGCGCTCCTGGACAAAGGCATATCGGTGGAGACCGGCGGGCACGGCGAGCGCACCTTCCGCGACCAGGAACTGATCGTGGTCAGCCCGGGCGTGCCCAGCGATGTGCCGCAACTGGAGAAGGCCCGCGCGCAAGGCATCCCCATCATCGGCGAAGTCGAGCTGGCATCGCGCTTTCTGAAGGGACACATCATCGCCATCACCGGCTCCAACGGCAAGACCACGACTACCGCGCTCGCCGGCGAAATCATCGGCATGGGCGGATACGAGGTGCTGGTGGGTGGCAACATCGGCACGCCCGCGATCTCGCTGGTTGCGGATTCGACCTCGGATACCTACAACGTTCTGGAGATCTCCAGTTTCCAGCTCGAGAGCATTGAGAGCTTCCACCCCGAGATCGCCGTCACCCTCAACATCACGCCCGACCATCTCGACCGTCACCACAGTTTCGACGCGTACGTGCTGGCGAAGGCACGGATCTTCGAGAACCAGACTTCGCAGGATCATGCCGTTCTCAATGCTGACGATCCGACCTGCGCCGGTCTGGCGGGGAAGACCCACGCCCAGGTGCACTGGTTCAGCCGCAGCAAGGACGTCGAGCGCGGGGCGTTCGCGCGCGCCGGCAAAATTTTCTGGCGCGACCACGAAGGCGATCAGGAGGTGATGCCGGTCAGCGGCATCACGCTGAAGGGCACACACAACCTGGAGAACGTGCTGGCCGCGGTCTTGGTCGGCCGCATCGTGGGTTGCGAGCCGCACCGCATCCGCCGCGCCGTCGAAGAGTTCAAGGCGGTCGAGCACCGGCTGGAGTACGTCGCCAGCATCCAGGGGGTCGAGTACTACAACGACTCCAAAGCCACCAACGTGGACGCCACCATCAAGGCTTTGGAGTCATTCCCCGGCAACATCCACATCATCCTCGGCGGCAAGGACAAGGGCAGCGACTACTCCGTGCTGAAAGACTTGCTGCGCGCCCGGACGAAGCGCGTGTACACCATCGGCGCAGCGGCGGAGAAGATCGATTCGCAGATCGCGGGCGCCGCACCCGTGCTCCATGCCGAGACCCTGGAGGCTGCGGTCAAGCGCGCTGCGGAATCGGCCGCGCCGGGTGACATCGTGCTGCTGGCCCCGGCCTGTGCCAGCTTCGACCAGTTCGAAAGCTACGAACACCGTGGCCACGTCTTCAAGGAAGCGGTGCACGCTCTGGCCGCGCGCAAGGCGCCCAGCGAGGTGGGAGGAGCCGCGTGAGGCGAATGAGTTGGCTGAAGAGTACAGAGTGGGGCTGCCTTGAAGGGGCGCGGCTTCAGCCGCGCCGCTATGCTGAACTTATCAAATTGTCATCCCGAGCAAGCGCAAGCCAAGGTTGCGAGGCGAGCGCGCAGCGAGGGATCTGCAGTTTTAGAGCCCGCACTGCAGATCCCTCACTCGCGCTTCCTCACTCTGTTCGGTCGCGCTTCGTTCGGGATGACAACTCTTTATGCCTGATTGCGGCGCGGCTGAAAGCCGCGCCCCTTCAAACCAGGGTTCGGCTTCCGATTTCGTGCTGTGGTGGAAGTTCAGGGAGCGTAGATGGCTAAGCGCGTCAGCGTGGACAAGACGCTGTTCATCGTCACCCTGCTGCTGGTGTTCATCGGGCTGGTGATGGTGTTCAGCGCCTCGGCCGTGATGGCGAAGGAACGCTACGGATCGGCGTACACGTTCCTCTTTAAGCAGATGGTGTGGGCGGTCGCGGGCCTGATCGCGATGGTCGTGGCCATGAACGTGGACTACCGCCGCTACAAGCATCCGGCGGTCGTGTTCTCGCTGCTGGGCGTCACGCTCATCCTGCTGGTCGCGGTGTTTTTCCTCGACCGCTCGCACAACACGCATCGCTGGATCCGCCTCGGCTTGCTGTCCTTCCAGCCCTCGGAGCTGGCGAAACCGGCGCTGATCCTGTTCCTGGCGTATTTTCTGGAGAACCGCACCAAGTCCATGGACGATTGGCGGCAGACGCTGCTGCCCGCCGTCTTGCCCATCGTGGTCTGTGCCGGGCTGATCCTCAAGCAGCCTGACCTGGGTACGTCTGCTGTTTGCGTGGCCATCAGCTCCGTCATCCTGTTCGTCGCGGGCATGCGGCTGCGCTATCTGGGCTACGCCTTGGTCGCATCAATCCCGGTGCTGTACCTGACCATCTTCCGCGTGAAGTGGCGTTACGAGCGCATCCTCGCCTTTCTGGACCCGTGGGCGGACCCGCAGGGACGCGGCTTCCACATCATTCAGTCGCTGATCGCCGTCGGCACCGGCGGTTTCACCGGCCTGGGGCTGATGGAAGGCAAGCAGAAGCTCTTCTACCTGCCCGAGCCGCACACCGACTTCATCTTCGCGGTGATCGCCGAGGAGATGGGACTGCTGGGCGCGCTCGCCGTGGTGTCGCTCTTCGCCATCTTTCTCTACCGCGGAATGCGCACCGCGCTGGCCACCGAGGACATCTTCGCGCGCTATCTGGCCACGGGGATCACCTCGATGATCGTCGTCCAGGCGGTGTTCAACATCAGCGTGGTGCTGGGCCTGATGCCCACGAAAGGGATTCCGCTGCCATTCATCTCCTACGGCGGCTCGTCACTGTTCGTGATGCTGGCGTGCGTGGGCGTCCTGCTGAACATCACCCAGAGCACCGACTGATATGCGCGCCGTCCTGGCCGGAGGCGGCACCGGCGGCCACGTCATCCCCGCACTGGCCATCGCCCACGAGTTACGCGCGCTTTACCATGCAGACATCATCTTCATCGGAACCTCGCGCGGTATCGAGAACCGCCTGGTTCCCGCTGCCGGGTTCGAACTCAAGCTGGTGGAGGTCGGAGCCCTGAAGAAGGTCAGC
Organism: uncultured Acidobacteriota bacterium; assembly: GCA_963704285.1. Taxonomy (GTDB): domain Bacteria; phylum Acidobacteriota; class Terriglobia; order Terriglobales; family Acidobacteriaceae; genus JAHFUA01. Next base: position 1,879,718 of record OY969886.1, read on the forward strand.
CTGGCGAGGCGCGTTCAGACCATGACGGCGCTGCCCGCAGCGATCTTCCGCTCGTGGAAGATTCTCAACGAGTTCCGGCCCGACGTAGTGATCGGCGTCGGCGGATACGCTTCCGGGCCGGCCATGCTGGCGGGGGCGCTCTCCGGCGTGCCTACACTGGCTTTCGAGCCCAACGTCGTGCCCGGGCTGGCCAACCGCATCATGGCGCCCATCGTTTCGTCCGCCGCCGTGCACTTCGAGGAAACCTGCCGCTATTTCCAGCGCTGCCGCATTACGGGCGTTCCCGTGCGCCGCGCGTTTTACAATCTGCCGCCCAAGCCCGCGGGCAGCCCGCCGACGCTCCTGGTTTTCGGTGGCAGCCAGGGCGCGCATGCCATCAATGAAGCCGTGATGAACTCGCTCGCAGCGCTCATGGAGCAGGTCCCGGGGATCCACCTCGTCCACCAGACCGGCGAACGTGACTATAATGACGCCCAGGCGGTTTACCTGCGCTCGCGGGCCCCCGCAGAGGTTTTCCCGTTCATCGAGGACATGCCGGAGATGTTCGCGCGCGCTGACCTGCTGGTCTGCCGCTCCGGCGCCAGCACGGTGGCCGAGGTGACCGCGGCAGGGAAGCCGGCCATCTTCATCCCCTTCCCGCACGCGGCGGACGACCACCAGTTGCGCAACGCCCAAGCGCTGGAGAGAGCCGGGGCGGCGGTGCTGATCGCGGAGAAGGACCTGACCAGCGAGCGGCTGGTGCGCACCGTGCGCGAATTATTGTGCGATCCGGCGCGGCTGGCGCGTATGTCGGCGGCTTCGCGCAAGCTGTCGCATCCCGACGCCGCACGCCAGATCGCGCTCATGGCGGGAAGACTGGCAGGCGTGCCAGCGTAAAAACGCCACGGATTTGCACGGATCAACACGGATTTAATTCTTGTTTCTGATCCGTGCTCATCCGTGTAAATCCGTGGCCTAAGTAGTTATGTTCGCCAAGATCCAACGCGTGCATTTCGTCGGCATCGGCGGCATCGGCATGAGCGGCATCGCCGAGGTGCTGCTCAACCTCGGCTACAAGATCTCCGGATCCGACCTGAAGCCCTCGCTGGTGACTGACCGCCTGGCCACAATGGGCGCAATCATTTGCGAAGGCCATCGCGCGGAGAACGTCGTGGGCGCTGAAGTCGTAGTCACCAGCTCCGCCGTCACGCGCGACAACCCGGAGGTGGTGGAAGCGCGCCGCCGCCACATCCCGGTGATCCAGCGCGCCGAGATGCTGGCCGAGCTGATGCGGCTGAAGTACGGCATCGCCGTGGCCGGCATGCACGGCAAGACCACCACCACCTCGATGATTGCCGCGGTGCTCGCCGCCGGCGGCCTCGATCCCACCGTGGTGGTCGGCGGGCGCGTGGACGCCATGGGCTCGAACGCGCGCCTCGGCAAGTCGCACTACCTGGTTGCCGAGGCCGACGAAAGCGACCGTTCCTTTCTCAAGCTTTCACCCATCCTGGCGGTCGTTACCAACATCGACCGCGAACACATGGACTGCTATCGCAACATGGCCGATGTCGAGAATGCCTTCGTCGAGTTCATGGACCGCGTCCCGTTTTATGGCTTGACTGTCGCGTGCAACGACGATGACCGCCTGCGCGCGCTCTTGCCGCAGCTGCGCCGCCGCGTCATGACCTACGGCTCGCGTCCGGACTCCGATTTCCGTGTGGCGGACTCGGAGACGCCTCACGTGGACGGCCACGAGCGGCCCATGAGCCGCTTCCGCGTGGACTATCGCGGGCAGTCGCTGGGCGACTTTCATCTCTACGTGCCCGGGCGGCACAACATCCTGAATGCCACCGCCGCGATCGCCGTCGGCGTGGGCCTCGAGGTGAATCTGGAAGCCATCCGCAACGCGCTGGCGGAGTTCCGCGGCGTGGACCGCCGCTTCCAGTTGCGCGGCCACGTGGGCGAGATCAGCGTGATTGACGATTACGGCCACCATCCCACCGAGATCCGCGCTACGCTGGCCGCCGCCCGCCAGTGCGGCTACAAGCGCATCCACGTGGTCTTCCAGCCTCACCGCTACACCCGCACTCAGGACCTGGCTGACCAGTTCGCCACCGCCTTCGGCGATGCCGACTCGCTGTTCGTGCTCGACATCTACGCCGCCAGCGAGCCGCCCATTGATGGCATCACGGGCGAGCGTCTGGCGCGGCACATCGCCAATCTGGGGAAGCGGCAAGCGACCTACGCGGCTTCCTTTGGCGACGCCATCGAGATGGTGGCCGCCGCCGCCCGGCCCGGCGACATGATCCTGACTCTTGGGGCGGGCAGCGTGTCGCAGCTCGGGCCGCAGATCCTCGAGCGGCTGGAGGCGCGACAGGCACAGGCGGTCAGCGCCACAGAGTAAGGCTTCTCTTACCCTGTTTCACTTGCCGGCCGGCTTCGCCCCAGTGCTCTCCTGCGCGCCCTTCTTCAACTCCGCTTCCGTCAGGTTTACGTGTCCCACGGATTGCGCGATGATCACACTGCCGCTCGGGACCGTGTCGTCATGGGACCACAGGTGGAAGATGATTCCATCCGTAGTGGCCACAAGGTCAGCCACTTCCTTGGCCTTGTCTGGCGGCAGATCAAGCACCTGCACGCGCCCGGTGGCGATTTCCTGCTTGTGGTCATGCCAGTTCTTATTCCAGGCGGCCAGCGGCACTGCGCCCGTCCGGGTGATGGACTTGGCCATGATGTACTCGACTTGCTCCAGGCGGGCGTTCGCATCATTCGAGCTGTAACAGAGGCACTCGATCACAGGTTCCGGCGAGAGAACCTTGCAGTAATGATGGTACGGCCCCATCACCTTGCCGGCCACCACATGTGGGGCAGTGACATGAACGGTGTGACCGTCGGCCGGCGAAGGTGCGTTTGCTGCCTGGCCCCAACACACCGGCACAACCAGCAGACAGATCGCAAGTACGCTTTTCATGGGAGTGGACTCCTTAAAGGTGAGATCAGGGGCCGTCAACCGGTCGATGATTCTGCCCGCGGCTCGGTGCCCTGTCAACTCATTGACCTGGAAATTTCCCTTCCCGCACCTAACAAAATCCTCTCTGCCACGTCTGATTAAGCGACTGGGGAAACACAATGAGATCGCGCAAGACATGGCGGACCGGATTGCTGGTGGTGCTGGTGGCGGGGCTGCTGGCGGCTTCCGAGCTGAAGGGAGCGCCGCGGGTAACCATCCAAAGCCCCACCGCGCTCTACTTGCTGGCGCAGTACAAGCTGGCGGTGGGTGACGCATCTTCCGGCGTGGAGTTGCTCGATCGCGCGCTGGCCGGCCGCGACGCGTTGCCTGCCCGCACCGATGCCCTCAGCGCCTGCAACCTTGCTGTCCGCGTCCCCACTCCTTAGGTCCCTTTCACGGAAGCTGCCCCCGGTCAAACCTGCCGTGAGATATTGCTGGCAAAAGCTCCCTGCACAGTTGAAGCTGTCATCCTTCGCGAGCCGAAGGCGAGCGGGGGATCTGACGGGAAAGGGGGCGCCACCCCGGACGGTTGCGCCGTCGTTGCCGTCAGATTCTCCCGTCTCGCTTCGCTCAACGGAAGAATGACCATCCCTTGAGGGACGACTTCCTTCTGCGCCATCAAACCAACATCGGGCGCTGCCGGATTTTTTTCACAGAAAACTCGCGCGCGTACCCAAATCCACATCTGCAATTCCGGAAAAAGACGCTATAGTGATTCTTGGCGATCACTTCCGACAAAACGGCCTGATGTCGCGCGCAAACGTCACGCGAGAAGATGAGACGCTGTTCCGGCCACGCACCCCTGCGGCGCGCGAGCCTGTCGCCGAAGATGATTCTCCCCGCGTCCTCGACCTCGACCCCGAGGAGGAATCCCCGTTCTTACGCGCCCAGAAGCGGGTGGCGGTGCGGCGCGGTCCTCTGGCCAAGAAGACTGCTAATCGTCTGAAGATGGTTCTAGTGGCTCTGGCGGCCGCGGGCGCGCTGGCGGTGAGCGCGTCGGTCCTCTACCACTACGGGGCCAGTTCCTGGCGCTTCCGCCTCCGCTCGGGAAGCAGCATTGAGCTTGCCGGGACGCAGACCGTTTCCCGGCGGCAGGTGATGGAAGTGTTCGCGGCCGACCTTGGTCGCAACATCTTCTTGGTCCCGCTGGCTGACCGCCGCCGGCAACTGGAGGCTATCCCCTGGGTGGAGTCGGCATCGGTAATGCGCTTGCTGCCAGATCGCCTGCGGGTGGACCTGACCGAACGCACGCCCGTGGCTTTCGTCCGCATGGGCTCTCGCATCTCGCTCATCGACCGCAACGGCGTGGTCATGGAGCTGCCGCGCTCCAGAAAATATTCTTTCCCGGTGATCAAGGGGATGAGCGAGTCCGAGCCGCTCTCCACGCGCGCCGCCCGCATGCAGATCTACAGCGCGCTTATGCGTGAGCTCGACTCCGAAGGCGCCCACTATTCCCAGGACATCAGCGAGGTGGACCTCTCCGATCCCGAGGATGCAAAGGTGGTGGCGGCCGACCCCGGCGGCGCCGTCCTGATCCATCTGGGGGGCTCCGACTTCCTGCGGCGCTACAAGATCTATCTTGCACATCTCCAGGAGTGGCGGCAGCAGTTCCAGAAGCTGGATTCGGTGGACCTGCGCTACGAGCGCCAGATCATCGTCAACCCGGATTCCGGCCCGCACCCGGCGCCCGCGGCCACGCACAAGGCAGTGGTGAAGCCGGCGGCGGCGACCCAGGCCAAACCAGCCGTTCCAGCCCGCAAGCCGTCCCCGCGGACGAGGAACAAGAGTTCAGGGAAGCAATAGGCCCATGGCAAAGTTCGAGCAGAATTTTCTTACGGCGATCGATGTAGGCAGCGCGAAAACCTGCGCGCTGGTGGCGGAGCTGACCGAGAACGGTCCGCGCTATTGCGGACACGGGATCAGCGACGCCCGCGGCTCGCGCAAAGGCGTGATTGTTGACCTGGACAAGGCGGCCGCCAGCGTGCAGCGCGCGGTCGAGCAGGCCGAACAGATGGTGGGGGCCCCGATCGAGCGGGCGCTGGTGGGCGTCGCCGGTCCGCACGTGCGCGGGGTCAACAGCCGCGGCGGCATCAGCCTGGGGACACGCGCGCGCGAGATCGGCCGCGACGAGATTCGCGCGGCTGTGGAGCGGGCCCGCGCCTTCAACCTGCCTGAGGACCGTCAGACGCTCCACCTGCTGCCCCAGCAATTCATCCTCGACCAGCAGGACGGCATCCGCGATCCCGAAGGCATGATCGGCACGCGCCTGGAAGCGCAGGTGCACGTGGTGACTGCGTCGGCGACCGCGGCCCAGACCGTGGTGACGGCGCTGAACCGCGCCGGCATCCACGTGGACGACACCATTTATGAGCCGCTGGCCTCGGCCGACGCCATCCTGCGGCCGGATGAGCGCGAACTGGGCGTGTGCCTCGCCGACATCGGCGCCGGTTCCACCGACCTGGTGGTGTACTACGAAGGCGCGGTCGCGTATACGGGTGTGGTGCCCATCGGCGGCGACCACTTCACCAACGATGTGGCCGTTGGCCTGCGCACCCCGCTGGCCGAGGCGGAGAAGATCAAGAAGTCCTTCGGCTGCGCGGTGGTCACGAAGATTCCCGAGGCCAACGAGATCGAGGTGCCGTCGGTGGGCGAAAAGCCCTCGCGGCTGATGCCGCAGCGTTTCCTGTGCGAGGTGCTGCAGGCGCGAGCGCAGGAACTTTGCGAGCACGTGCGCGACAACCTGCGCCACGCCGGGGTGCTGGAGCTGTGCGGCGCCGGGATCGTCCTGACCGGCGGCGGCGCGCGGCTGAACGCCGTCGGCGAGATCGCCGAGCAGATCCTGCGGCGACCGGTGCGGCTGCCTCTGCCCGCCCCGGTGGACAAGATGCCCGCCGAGCTGGCCGCGCCCGAGTTCGCGGCCGTGATCGGCATGATCTTCTACGGCAACCGCATGCGCCTGGCCCGCAGCGCGCAGGAGCAGGGCTTCACCGCCCGGCTGCGCGCGTTGTTCGCTAGGAAAACAGGATGGCCGGGAACCAATGCCGGTACTAGTGACCAGCGATGAAGCGCGGCAAGCTGAGACATTGCAGAGCAACCCTCAAGTTCGTGCCAAATGTAACGCGATTCACGTATCAGGGCCCGACTTTAGTCGTGCCGTTAGGGGCTTCTTGCATTGTCATTCCGAGCCCGGCCGAGCGAGCCATTGCGAGCGAGGGCGAGGCGAGGAATCCTGGTGTTCTACAAGGCGTCTTCGGGAAGTCAGAGGACATCCACACAACCCAAGATCCCTCGACTCGCGCTCGGCTCGCGAACTCGCCTCCCGCTTCGCTCGGGATGACAATTGCCGCGCCGGCTACGGCACGACTAAAGTCGTGCCCTGATACGTTAATGTCACACGAATGGGATTCTTCAGCGCACCCTAGTCGGAGAGAGAAATCATGAGCGACAAGACCGAGAAGAAAGACATCCGCATCCAGTTCCACGACGACGCGCGCAACCAGGCCAAGATCAAGGTGATCGGCGTGGGGGGCGGCGGCAGCAACGCCGTCAATCGCATGATCGACGCCAAGGTCGAGGGTGTGCAGTTCGTGGTCGCCAACACCGACCTGCAGGCGCTGCAGATGGCGCGCGCGCCGGTAAAGATCCAGCTCGGCGTCAAGCTGACCAACGGCTTGGGCGCTGGGGCGAATCCCGAGGTCGGGCGCAAGGGTGCGCTGGAAGACGCCGACAAGATCATCGAGGCGCTGGAAGGCGCGGACATGGTGTTCGTCACCGCCGGCCTGGGCGGGGGCACGGGCACGGGCGCGGCGCCGATCATCGCTTCGCTCGCCAGCGAGATGGGCGCGCTCACGGTGGCGGTGGTCACCAAGCCCTTCGCCTTCGAAGGCAAGCGGCGCATGCAGCAGGCGGAGCGCGGCTTGGCCGAGCTGATCGATTCGGTGGATACCACCATCGTCATCCCCAACGAGAAGCTGCTGGCGGTGGCGCAGAACGCCGGCTTTTTCGAATCGTTCCGCGTGGCCGACGACATCCTGCGCCAGGCGGTGCAGGGCATCTCCGACATCATCACCATCCCCGGCATCATCAACCGCGATTTCGCCGACGTGAAGGCGATCATGGCGGGCATGGGCTACGCCGTCATGGGCACGGCCACCGCCAAAGGCGAGCGCCGCGCCATGGAGGCGGCGCAGAAGGCCATCGCCTCGCCGCTGCTCGAAGCCGGCGCCATCGACGGCGCGCGCGGCATCCTCATCAACGTCACCGGCTCCAGCGCCCTCAAGCTGGCGGAGGTGAACGAGGCTTCCACCATCATCCAGAGCGCCGCCCACGAGGACGCCAACATCATCTTCGGCGCGGTGATGAACGAGCAGATGAAGGACGAGGTCAAGATCACGGTCATCGCCACCGGCTTCAAAACCGACAATCCGCAGCGCCGCGAGCGCACCAAGGATGCGGCGGCCATCTCCAGCACGCGCACCTTCGTGCCGGCCACGCCGACGCCTCCGCCGGGCGTGACCGTAGCCGCCGTTGCCAAGGACCGGGCGGCGGCCGTGGCTGCGGCACAGCACGATGCCCTGAGCATGCTGCCGGAGATGCCGCCACCGCTCGAGGATGAGGACCTCGACGTGCCGGCCTTCATCCGCAAGCGGGGAGAGATCCAGTAACGTCGGGCAGCTGAGTCAAGCCGGGCTATTTCTTGCCATTCGCCGCAACGGGCTTGCCATCGACGATGACAACGTCCGTGCGCCGGTAGATCGCTTTTCCTTGGAGTTTCTGGGCGGGATTTCTTACGCCAAACGTGTGTGTTCTGCCGCCGCCAGCTTCGCCTGCGCTGCTTTTCTCGTACTTCCAATCCGATTTTTCAAGAAACACAACATCAACTCTCCAGATGATTACCGGTTTCTTTCGTTCGATTGATTCAGTCGGATCGACCAAGTAGCGCCAAACGATGTACCACCCGGGGTGGTCGTAATGCGATTGGATCGCCCATGGGCGCTTACTTGCTTTACTCTCAAGGCATTCGTCCGGCTTCGGCGGGTGCGCGCAGCCCCGCCGGCACAGATCGGGAAAACGCTGCTGAGCTGTATACGCGTGCCGGTGTTTTTCCCAATTGCTGACCGAATCCAATGCCTTCGTACCAAGAATTCCGACAATGGCGCTGAAGACGTTTGCCTGTTCGAAATAGATCTCTACCAAACCTGCGAGTTCGCGCTCCATGTACTCGATGGCGTGCCCGATCACGGATACGCCTCCGAATCCAGGAGGCAGAGGCACGGTGCCGTCGAACCACTCGGCCCTCTTATTTTTTCGCGCCATTCCCGTTGGACTCGGTTGGAACGACTTGGGCCAGCAGCGGGATGGCCTTTGCGGCCATTAAGAAATACTGCTCATTCGCTTCGAGCCCTATAGCCTGCAATCCGAAGGCAGCAGCAGCAGCGATCGTGGAACCCGAACCCATGAAGGGGTCAAGGATGACACCTTCTTGAAAGGGCAGAGCAGCACGGACGATCTGGCGCAGAAACGCCTGGGGTTTCAGCGAGGGGTGCGGAGCAATTTGTCGTTCGAGTCCGCGCGCGGGAGACGAGTAAATGAGATCCTTAAACGGTTCGTCGGCGGATATCCGGCGCAGTCCCCCGGTCTTCCACCTTCGCAGGTTGTCCTGCACTCGACCTTCGAACGGCTTGCGGAATAAGCCCCACGGTTCCCAGCACGATTTGGGCATTACACTTACGTGGGGGAACTCGTGATGTGCGTTCTTTGGGCGGTCACCACCGCGCAGAGTGTACACGACACGAATAATTTCCCCACGCTTCTCGAAACCAGCGGCAATAAACGGTTCGTATACGAGGTGCGACACCAGCGGATTGGTAGCAATGAAGACGTGCGCTCCGGGCACCAGTACCGGCAAGAGTAGTTCAGCGAAGCGCTGAAAGAACTTTCGCAGTGCCGTATGATCCCGCTGTTTGAGCACAGTAAATCTGGGAAGAGGCTTTCGTTTGCAACCGTCGAAAGCTGGTGGTATCCGCCACACACCACCACGCCCATTGCGCAATTTTTCCAATTCGCGGGCAGTGTATTCGACCAGTCCATAGGGAGGATCCGTCACGACCGCGTGGACGCTGTGAGCCCGTGCCTTTTGCAGCCAGTCGAAGGCGTCGGTGTGGAAAATCTGGTACTGCCCAGCAGAGTGAAACAAATGGCCTGTACTGGAGAGGGCATGCCTCCCGGAGCGAGTCGGCGCGTTCCCCTGAAGCGTTGGCATCTGTAGGATGAACCGGGCTGAGAGCCTAGTCGGCATGTTAGCAAAGTTGCATCCACCGCCAAACAGCTTTCCCTCGGTCCCGGTGCTCCGAACCATTCCCGCCAATTGGCAGGGGCCGGGCTCGCGCATAAGCTGAGAGGGGAGGGATGAGTCTGCAAGCCTTGCTGGTCAGCCGCGATGCGGACGCGGTGTCCGTCCTGCAGCGAGTGATGCACGACCTGGACGTCGAGAGCGAGGTGTGCGCCGAACTGCAGCCCGCGGTGGAGCGGCTGGCGCAGGGCGCAACCTCGGCCGTGGTGGTGGACTACGACGTCGAACACGCCACCGAACTGCTGAAGCTGATGCGGCAGAACTACGCCGGCAGTTGCGTAGCGCTGGCCATGGTCAAGGGGCTGGCCAGCATCCAGGCGGCCTATGACATGGGCGCGAACTTCGTCCTGATCAAGCCGGTCAGCGCCGATGCCGCCTCCCGCAGCCTGGGTGAGGCCACCGCCCTGGTGCGGCGCATGATCCATCGCCCGGCGCGCCTGGTGGTGCCGACCCTGGCCTACGTCAGCTTCGAAGGCGCGTACGATCCCGCCATCATTCTCGACATCAGCGAGGGCGGCATGGCCATCCAGGCCTTGCAGCCGGTGCAAGCCAGCGGGCCGCTGCGCCTGCACTTCGACCTGCCCGGATCGCTCGACACCCTGAGCTTGACCGCCGATATCGTCTGGACCGATTCTTCCGGACGCGCAGGCTTGCGTTTCCTCGACCCCTCGGAAGACGAGCTGCAACGGCTGCGCGAGTGGCTGCGCGTCAACGGCTCCAGCCTGCGGTCCGCGACCAGGCAGGAGGACGGCGCAGCCGCGTTCTTGCCGCCTTTGGTCGATGCGGGCTTGGAGTCAAAGGCCCGGCCGGGCTCGGCAACCGTCGCGCAGCGCGTGTTCTCGACCCTGGTCGATGCGGGAATCGTGCTGCTGGCCAGCCTGGTGTTCTTCGGTACCTTCCTGGCTTGCGTGCGCCACCTGCCCTTTTCGCGCTGGGCATTGCCCATCGCCCTGGTGGCGCCGTTCGTGTTCTGGGTCCTCTACCTGTACTTGTTCCTCGCGCATCCCCGGGGAACGCCCGGCATGCAGATGGCGGAACACGGAACCGCGGCCGCGGACAGGCCTGAGATGTTCGACCTGGTGCCGCCATCGCCGCTGGTCTCGGCCAGTTCGCGAGTTTTGAGCTGGCTGGAAGCGCGTTGCGCCAGCGCGCCCAGAGCTCATGCGGCCGCCGACGCAATGGCCGCCCCGGTTCCCCCCATCACCCCTGGCGCCGCCGCGCCCGCGCACCCGCGGAACGGACTGCCGCATTCCTGAATCGGTCCAGCGCGCCCGCCCCATTACCAAAGCCTCTGTCCTGCCGCAACTCACGTGTCAGGGGCGGCATCCGTTATGCTCAGGACGAGTGACTCTGCTCAGCAAAAGAGTGACTCTGGTTAACCATCAAGGTGACCTCGGAGGCCGGGAATTGGAGTTTTTGCGTTGCAATCGGGGCGGTAACTCTCTTACTATTACGCCCAGTCTCCCCCCCGAGAATGTCGCGGCCCCAGCTCCGGCATGGCCGAAGGTTGCTAGTAGTGTTCTTAACCGACATCACGGTTCGAATCGGATATTAGGGAAAATGTTGAAACCAGGTTGTATCGCTCATCTCGTCCTGATCGTTGGTATCGCCGTCCTGCTTCCGGCGAGCGCTGCAGCCAGCTCCACCCGCAGCAGCAAGACTTCTGCCGCCGCAGGCATCACCGAGACTCCGCGTACGCAGAAGCGCATCGCGCGCCTGCGGCATACCCGCGCCACCCGCGCCACTTCCAGCCGCCGCCGCCCGCAGCACACCCGCGCCACCCGCGCCAGATCCACTCGCCGCCACCGGCGGTCCTACGAGCGCTTCTACACCAGTTCCTATGCCGACGACGTCACCGAAGGCGACGTGATCGCGGGCGAGGACCCGATGGTCCGCGCCGCCGCCATCGAGGCCCTGGGCAACATGAACGGCACGGTGGTGGCCATCGATCCGGATAGCGGCCGGGTGCTGAGCATGGTCAACCAAAAGGTGGCGCTCTCCGGCGGCGCGCAGCCGTGTTCGACCATCAAGCTGGCGGTGGCGCTGGCGGGGCTGAACGAACGCATCGTGGACAAGAACACCGAGATCACGCTCGGCCGTCGCTCGCGTGTGAACCTGACCGAGGCCTTGGCGCACTCCAACAACGCTTACTTCGAAGCGCTCGGACGCCGGCTCGGCTTCGAGAAGGTGAGCTACTACGCGCACGAGTTCGGGCTCGGCGAACTGGCCGGTTACAACATCTCGGGCGAGCATCTGGGCGTGTTCCCCAGCCAGGAACTGGCGGCGCGGGCCGGCGGCGTGGCCAAGATGTGCTCGTTCGGGGAAAGCATCTCCATGACCCCGCTGCAACTGGGCGCGTTGGTGGCGGCCATGGCCAACGGTGGCACACTCTTTTACCTGCAGCATCCCACCCGGGCGGAAGAAGTGGCGGGATTCCTGCCCAAGGTCAAGCGGCAGCTCGATATCGCGCCGCTCGTCCCGGCGATGGCCGACGGCATGGCGGGCGCGGTCGAATACGGCACCGCGCGTAGCGTGCGCTACAACTTCAGCGAAGAACCGGTGCTGGGCAAGACTGGCACCTGCTCGCACGACGGCACGCGCTACGGCTGGTTCGCCTCCTACGCCAAGACGGACCGCGGACGGATCGCGGTGGTGGTCTTCCTGCAGGGCGGGCGTCCCACCTTCGGCCCCAAGGCGGCGGAAATCGCCGGGCGCATGTACCGCAATCTCTACGACCACAACTTCTTCGCCGCGACGCCAAGCACCAACGCCAGCCGCACGCCGGGCATGCAATCGGTCGGCGCCGCGCAGTAAGAACGAGCCGCAGATTTCTTCAGCAGGCCTCCGGATCGGAGGCCTTTCTTATTGCTCGAAGCAAGGCTGATTCACCGCCGAGGACACCAAGGTCGCCGAGGCTTTTCTGAACTCAGATCCCCGGCGAACTCGGCGTTCTCTGTGGTAAGACCCTGTGGAAGGTTTGCAGCTACTTCCTGTGCTCGTCGCCGAAGATCCGGGTTCCCGGCGGGCTATCCGGTCTTGGAACTTACTACCGAGACATTCTGCTTCCCGCCGGTCTCATCCCGTTCCCGCGTCAGCTCCTTGACCGTGTCTTCCAACTTCTGAACCTGCTCCGCCAGCGCCGCCAGGGCATCCGACAGCGGATCACGGATTTCCTTGGGATCGGTGATGACCACCCGCTTCCCGTCGCGAAAAATGATATGCCCGGGGACACCCACAATGGTGGAATTGTCCGGGACATCGTTCAACACCACCGATCCCGCTCCCACGCGGCAGTTCTCGCCGATGGTGATATTGCCCAGAATCTTGGCCCCGCCTCCCACGACCACGTTGTTGCGAAGCGTTGGGTGCCGTTTGCCCTTTTCCTTGCCGGTTCCGCCCAGGGTCACGCCCTGGTACATGGTCACGTCATCCCCGATGATGGTGGTCTCGCCGATGACCACGCCCATGCCGTGATCGATGAAGAAACGGCGGCCGATCTGCGCGCCGGGATGGATCTCGATGCCCGTCAGCAGGCGCGCAACCTGGGAGAGGAAGCGTGCCAGCAACCGCAGACGGTGCGTCCACAGCCAGTGGTTCACCCGATGCGCCCACAAGGCGTGCAGACCGGGGTAGCACAGCAGGACTTCGATCCAGGACTTGGCCGCGGGGTCCCGCTCGAAGACCGAGGCAATGTACTCGCGAACCGATTGGCTTAAGCCTGGCATAGCTTCGATCAGCACAGCTTACATCTGCTGGGCCCTCCGGCAAAGGCCAGAATAGTAGGTTGCTTCGGGGTGGGGATGCCGTTACCGCAAATCAAATCCTCGGCATACTCGGCGGTAAGACTCTACTTCTTGCGCTCGTCGCCGGCGACCTTGCCGTCCTTGAGGTGAATGATGCGGTGGGCGTGCTCGGCGATGTCATGTTCGTGCGTGACCAGCACGATGGTGTTCCCCTGCTGATGGAGCCGGTCGAGCAGGGCCATGATCTCGGCGCCGGTCTGTGAGTCCAGGTTCCCGGTGGGCTCGTCGGCCAGGATGATGGCGGGATTGTTGACCAGCGCCCGCGCGACGGCCACACGCTGCCGCTGACCGCCGGAGAGCTCGTTGGGCTTGTGCATCATGCGGTCGGCGAGATCAACGGCCTTCAGCGCCGCCTTGGCGCGCTCGATGCGTTCTTCCGACGCGGTGCCGTTGTAGATGAGCGGCAGCTCGACGTTGTGCAATGCGGTAGCACGGGCCAGCAGGTTGAAGGTCTGGAACACGAAGCCGATCTCTTTGTTGCGGATGCGCGCCAGCTCGTCGTCGTCCAGATCGCTGACCAGTTGTCCATTGAGCCAGTAGCGTCCTTTGGTGGGACTATCCAGGCAGCCGATCAGGTTCATCAGCGTGGACTTGCCCGACCCCGAGGGCCCCATGATGGCGACGTACTCGTTGCGGTCGATGCGCAAGTCCACCCCGCGCAACGCATGCACTTGCTGCTCCGAGCCCATGTCATAGGTCTTCCACAGGTCCTCGGTGCAGATCATGCAGTTGGACGGCGGGGCGGTCGGTTTCTCGCTGATGGTGGCGACTTGAGTGGACATTCTGCTGTCTCCTGGGGCTGCTAGCTGCTAGCTCCTGGCTTCTAGCTAGAAGCTAGCGGCTAGGAGCTAGTAGCCCTTGTTTAGACGCTCGTGCCCTCTTTCGGTTATGACTCTTCCTGCTTCTTAACGGTGTTATCGATCTTGACCGGGGCTTCGTTCTTGAGGGTGCGCAGGACCTTGTAACTGCCCACCACGATCTCGTCCCCTGGCTTGAGCCCGCTGGTGACCTCGATGTCGGTGGTGCCCGTGATGCCGGTCTCCACCGGCACGAAGACCGCCTTCCGGTCACGAATCACAAACACTCCCTGGATCTCTTCCTTGTTTTTCTTCGCTTGCGTGGCCGAGGGCGCCGCCGCCTCGACCGCTCCCTTGGCCTTCGGCTCCAGGTCGGCGCGTTGCCGGATGGTCAGCGCCTGGATGGGGATGGCCAGCACGCCGGAGCGCGTGGCCGTGGTGATCTTGGCGGTGGTGGAGAGCCCGGGCCGCAGGTTCTGCGGCGGCTCCTCGAGCGTGACCTTCACTTTGAAGTCCTTGGCCTCCTGGCTGCTGGCCAGCGTCTGCGAAGTGGCCACGCCGGTGGAGCGCACGATGGCATTCTCCCCGATCTCGCTCACGTGCCCCTTGAACACCTTGTTGGGGATGGCGTCGATGGTGACGTCGGCCGGCTGCCCCAGCTTCACGTTGACGATGTCGGTCTCGTCCACTTTGACCTCGGCGGTGATGACCGACATATCCGCCAGCGTCATCAGCGTGCTGCCGGGCTGGTTCTGGATGCCGATGACCACCGTCTCCCCCTCGCGCACCGGCAGGTTGGTGATGGTGCCGTCGAACGGGGCGCTGTAGACGGTCTTCTGCAACACGTCGGAGGCGTGGGTCAGGCTGGCTGCCGCCTGCTTCACGCGCTGGTGCGATGCGTCGCGCTGCGCCTTGGTCTGCACGATGCGCGCCTGCGCCTGCTCCAGGCCGCTGGCGGAAGCTTCCCAGGCCGCCTCGCGGGCGTCGAAATCCTGCTTGGCGATGAGCTGGTCCTTGAACAGGCCCTGGGCGCGCTCATAGTCGAGCTTTTTCTGCGCGGCGTCGGCTTTGGCGCGGGCCAGGTCGGCGACTGCGGTATTGTAAGCGGCTTCCGCGGCGGCGGCGTCGCCATTGCTGGCCTGCAGCGATGCCTGCATGGCCGTAACGTCCGCCGCCGGCTGCACGTTCTCGATCTGCGCCAGCAACTGTCCCCGCTTCACCCTGTCGCCTTCCTTGACGTAGAGGTGCGTGATCTTGCCGAAGGCGTTGGCGCCGATGTTGACGTAGGTCTTGGGATTGACCTCGCCGGAGGCGGTTACCACGCTGGCAAGATCTTCGCGCACCACGCGCCCGCTCTGCACCGCGACCACGTTCTTGCGGCTCTGGTACACCGTGAATCCCACCGCGGAGCCGAGCACGATGACCGCTCCCGCGATGATGCCGATCTTCTTCCAGTTCATGATTCCTCTGCTTCTAGTGCGTCAACCGCCAGCGGCGCGCAGGCAGCCGGCACGCCCCGCAAGGGGTGGGCCCATCCATTCATAGATACGCCGGATTGCCGTAGAAAGTTTCGTTGCGCCCGGGGCGCCCGCCGGCCTGACCGGCTACGCCCGCCGAGGTGGAGAGGAACCTTGGATATAAACCGGCCTTTCTTTTCCCCTCTGGTTCGATTATATCGGGTGGCTGCGGCGATTCGCACCTGCGAAAGTTCTGCCGCTACCGGGCGAGGGAGCCGGGCAGGCGCAGAGCCTTGCCTTTTCCGCAGCTTAGGACATAGAATCTGCTGGAATACAGGATCGCCAATTTAGTCAATCACACGGTGCTGCTGCCGGCGGTAGAGTCAACGCAGGAGGTGGGCAATGTGGGTGACGAGTTGATGCTCGCCTGGATCCTGCGGCTGGTTTACCGTAGAGTAATCGGACCCCGTTCCCGGGGGCAGGTGGTAGAGGATGGCACGAAAACTGGGGTGCTTGCTGGCGCTGATCATGGTGGTGGCGCCGGCGTGTGCCGCCACGGTGCCGGGCTCGATTTCCGGGTACGTGAAGAACTCGAGCGGAGTGCCGCAAATGGGCGTGGCGGTGGAGATCGTCTCGCCCCAGGGTCCGCTGGGCGCCACCGTCTTTACCGACGCGCGCGGCTATTACAAGGCTTCCGGCCTGTCCGCCGGCGCCTACCAGGTGAAGGCCTCGGCTTTCTCCTATATGCCCAGTCTGCGGGAGAACGTCGCCCTGCGCGCTGGCGCGAACCTCATCGTCAATCTAACGCTAACCACGCTGTTCGAAGCGGTGCAGTGGTTGCCGCCGCGCCGTACTTCTCCCCAGCAGGACGACGATTGGAAGTGGACCCTGCGCACGGCCACCAGCCGCCCCATCCTGCGCGTGCTCGATGACGGCGCTCCGGCCAAGAGCAAAGACCGTATTTTGAAGGCGCAGGTGTCGTTCATCGCCGGCTCCGAGAATGAGGGCTTCGGCAGCGCGGCCGACATGACCACGCAGTTCCGCCTCGAGCAATCCCTCTTCTCCGCCGGAACCTTGACGCTGGGCGGCAACGTGGGCTACGGCAGCGGCACCCCGGCGGCCGTGGTGCGGGCAGGTTACTCGCATCAGATGCCGGACGGCTCCCGCCCCGAGATGGCCTTGACGGTACGCCGCTTTGCCATGCCCGATTCGGTGCAGCACGATGGTGCCCTCGGTGCGCTGGCGTTCACGGTCGCGGACGGGATCACGCTCGCCGACCTCATCGACCTCAGCTTCGGCGGCGAATTCCAGGCCATCGACTTCCGGGGACGGGTGACGGCCTTCCGTCCTTACGGCGTGGCTACCGTGCACGTTTCACCGAACACCGTGGTCCAATACAGCTATGCCACGTCGGAACCCAACACGCGGATGGCCAAGGGCTTCGATACCGCTCCCGTCGACCGCAGCGAGTCGGGGCCGCGGGTTTCGATGCGCGGCGACCGCGCCCTGTTGGAGCACGCCCAGCACCATGAACTCTCGGTATCGCGCCGCCTCGGCAACAACAACCTGCAAGTCGCGGCGTACTCCGACCATGTCCGCGATGCGGCGTTGGTCGGCGTGGGCGAAGTGACCGCGGATACAGGCGAATTTCTGCCCGACGTTTACTCCGGCACCTTCACCTACAACGGCGGCGAACTCTCGACGCAGGGTCTGCGCGTGGTGGTCGAACGCAGGTTCCTGCCGAACCTGACCGCGACCTTGGATTACGGCTACGGTGGCGTTATCGCCCTGCCCGGTTCCGGCATCTCCTGGCAGGAGGCGCAGGCTCTGTTGCGGGTGGAGCGCCGGCATGCGGCGGCCGTCAAGCTCGCGGGCGGCGTCCCGCATTGCAAGACACACTGGATCGCTTCCTACAAATGGACCAGCGGACCCGCCCTGACCCCGGTGGACATGTTCAACGCCTCCCCCGGCGAATCGGACCCCTATCTCAATATCTTCCTCCGCCAGCCGCTTCCCGCCTCTTTCGTCCCCGGCCACATGGAGGCGCTGCTCGACCTGCGCAACCTTTTGGCCCAGGGATACATCCCCGTGCTGGGGCAGGACGGGCAAACGCTGTATCTGGTGCAGTCCTCACGCTCCATCCGCGGCGGGCTGGCGTTCACCTTCTAGCCGAATCCCATCCTCGGCAGGTCGCGAGAGTTTACCTCTCTTTACAATTTCTTTCACGCAGTCCACTGTAGGATATGAGCTCAACCCAAGGAGGGTCGTTGCGCCATGGCCTCTCCGCTGCACTCGCCAACCTTGAACCGGAGTGCCCGTGGTCCGCTTGCTCGTGCGTTGCGCTTCAAATGGGCGGGATTCTCGGCCATCGTGATCTTCGCGGCCGTGTATTGGATCGACGCATGGCTCGTGCACCATGGCCTGCGTCCGGAAGCCACCCTCCTGGACAACCTCCTGCTCAGTGCGCTGGTGTTCGCGCTTGGGATCGCACAGCAGTTAAGGTACGAGCGTGAACTCGAAAGACACAGACAGCTCATGGGCATTGTTGCCGATATGAACCACCACACGCGTAATGCCTTGCAGGTGATCGTCAGCCGCTCGGTTCTGTCCATCGCGGACTCGACTGCCATTGAAGACATTCGGCAGGCTGTCAAGCGGATCGACTGGTGTCTGCGAGAGATCCTGCCCAACGCCGACGGGACCACCGCGAGCAAGGCGGGGGCGCCGGAGTTTCCACGCCACCACGCGGCGCGCTCTCACAAATGGGGGAGCTGACCGGCTGAATGCAGAGGAAGGCACTAGACACACCCATAGAGCGGAACGAACACAGGCGTCGGCGTGGGCGGCCGCTTCAGATTGCGGCCGAGACGCGGGTGGCGTAAGCCGGGTCTTGCAGGCGCGTCAGCCGCACCA
The DNA here is from genome assembly GCA_963704285.1 of uncultured Acidobacteriota bacterium. Taxonomy (GTDB): domain Bacteria; phylum Acidobacteriota; class Terriglobia; order Terriglobales; family Acidobacteriaceae; genus JAHFUA01. The sequence goes on from OY969886.1 coordinate 1,898,029, forward strand.
AGCCCTGGGTCAGGTTCTCATAGGTGTCCGTGACTCGGCCGACCGAGATCCGCGCACCCGGCAGAACAATCCGTCCATAGAGCACCACCGTGGCCAGCCTGGCGTTCAGGCGCAGCCGCAGGGCATTGTTGACCAGCTCGCGTGCGGCAGCCGCCACCTCGGGGTTGGGGTTGCGGCGTGCGGCTTCACCCACACGCAGCAGGATGGCGCCGTTGTAGGCGGTGCGCTGCACATACTCGAGCGCAGCGCGCAGGCGCTCCCGTTGGATGGCGCGGTACTTGTCCGCGGGCAGGTGTTCGCGCAGGTAGTCCTCTTCGGCTGGATCGATCAGGTTGCGGAAGGCGGCCAGGTCCACCGGCCGCGTGTACTCCTCCAAGGCCTGCAGGCCAGGCACCGGATGGTGATGGCGGCGGGCGGCCCGGATCAGCACCAGGACGGCCACCACGGCAAGTGCGATAAGTAACAGAGTCGTAATCATCGTTCGAGTATTTCCCGTAAGGCCTGGTTCCACTTTTCCAGGTGGTTGTGGAGCACGACGCCGCTGTATTGCGGCGCCGGCTCCGGCGCCAACAGATAGCAAAACCAGATCATCACGCCGCAGCTATAGGCTGCGCTGTTCACCTGCGACCATGCGGTGTCGGCGATTGCGCCGATCTGTGAGCGAACCGCGACCGCTACCAATTCTTAATACATGGACTAGTTTTTTCATTGGGAGCTCTCCTCGCAGGCGAAGTAAACTTGCAGTCCCGAATCTGCCGGTTCGGAGAAAGGCTGTGCGGGAAATCGTAGCGGCGTCCGATTTTCTGAAAGTGGAACAGACGTGACCCTGCTGGCGATCAAGGACGACTTCTTCCAGCGCACTCTGGCCAACATCCCCGGGCTGCTGGGCAAGCTGGACTACGTGGCGGAGTTACGGGAGAACGGCAGGTATGTGCACTGGGGCCTGACCCGCGTCTATGGCGAGGAGGGGATGCAGCGCACGGTGGCGGAAGTGCATCGCGGGTTGTTCTTGCAGGTGCTGCGCACGCCCTTACGCCAGCTGGTGGAGGATGTGACGCGCGCGGCCGCCCTCCAGCGCTCCGAGGTCAGGCCGTATCTGGAAACGGTCTTGCGGGATCCGCGCGCGCTGGTGCCTCCGAACCTGGGCGGAGGTTCCAAGGCACACTTCAATTCAGTGGTCGCGGCCCTTTTGTCGGTTCTCCGCTAGCCGGAACTTCCCGGCTGCAAACGGGGCGCCAGCCGTCCAGCCGCATGGCAATGCCTACCACCTGTCCCAGGACCTCGACCTCCTGCGACTGCTTCAGCATGCGCACCGGCGCCGGCGACAGCGGGTGGGGTTGCAGGATGAGGCAGTCGCCTTTCAGCGAGCACCAACAGGCGGTGTAACCGTCTCGCATTTCGACGAAGTAGATGGGCCGCTCATACTCCGAACGCCAACTGCCCTCCACTACCGTGTTGGCCGATTCATCCACCTGGATGAACGATCCCGGCAGCAGCACCGGATACATGGTGAAGTCCTCGCTGCCGATATAGCCATAGGTGTACTTGGTGCCGGTGAACTGCGACAGGTAGGCCAGCGGCACCAGGCCCCAGCGCTCGATCATGCGCCCTAGATTGGCCGTCCGCCGGGGATCGAATCCGGGATCCAGCCGGACCGGCACGTTCACCGCCATCAGGCTATCCAAGGCCTCTGAAATGTGAGACTTAGGAGGCTCCGAAAGCGCCAGGTCGGCAGCCGTCTCGTTCAGGTCAATGCCGTACCAGACGAAGAACTCACGCAGATCCCGGCGGTAGATCACGGAAAGGGAATACAGCCGGTAAATGTTGGGCAGGATACCCTTGGTCTCGATATCGGAGAGCCGGCTGGGAGAGATGGCAAAATTCTCGTTGCCATGGCGGGCAGCGATGCGCCCGCTGGCCGCTTCTACATCCCGGATGGTGAGTCCCAGGTCTTCCCGCAGTCCGCGTAAACGTTGACCCGCTGGTAACACGTTGACTCTCTCCCTGTATTCGCCTTCTAACACACCGCTGCCCTAAAAATAAAGCAATCTCTCTGGCGTCATGCGGCCATGTTCTGAAATCAGAACAAATGGCTAGCCACCGCGACGCAATGTTGAGGAACAGCGAAACCCCGCGATTTTAGCGGCCTTGAGCGGGTTTTGCCCAGTGCCCACCGGCGACGATTTTCGCTCCTTTACCACCTTTTGCGCGCCTTCGGCAGATCACCCTCCCGGCCTTCCTGAGAACAAGTGAAGCGCGCTTGTTCTGAATTCAGAACAAGACCGTTTTTTCTGACCCGCGGGGTCTAAGGCTGGCGTACATTCGGCTGGGTAGAGGGATGAACCGGCGCCCTATCCTCGATTATGATGGGTTCCAACCGTCCTCCCTGGGGGGTAACCGATGGTCAAACCGAAGCAGGAAAAACGCGCGGCCAAGCGAGTGCCATGGCAGCTCCCGGCCAGCGTGAGCTTCCGCGGCTCCGGCCGCGCCCAGGTGGAGCTCCAGGACATCAGCTCCCGCGGCCTCTTCTTCTTCACCCAGGCCAAGGTCGAGGAGAACTCCAAACTCGAGATCGTGCTCATGATGCCTCCCGAACTGCAGCAGTTCGGCAGCCAATGGGTGTGCTGCCAGGCCACTGTGGTTCGGGTCGAAGAGGACAACCCGAACCAGAAAATCGGAGTGGCAGCAGTGATCGACCGCTGCGAAGCCTTGCCCCAGATCTGAATCCTGCTATAAATCGTCTGCCGTCTCCGCTGCCGGTTTGTACTATCATTTGAGCCTCGTCGGGTGAGGTGTCTTGAGTTCCATCTGGCGTCCACTTACAAGGAGCTGCCATGAGCACAGTGCAGGCGCATACCACTCAGCTTCCCAACCACATCGGCGGGCAATGGAGGAATTCCACCGCCACGGAGTTCCTCAAGGTCGTCAATCCCGCGAGCAATGAGCTGCTGGCGGAAGTCCCGGTGAGCCCAGAGCGCGAGGTGGTGGAGGCGATCGCAGCCGCGGCTGCGGCCTTCCCTGAATGGCGCCGCACCCCGCCGGAAGAGCGCATCCAGTACCTGTTCAAGCTCAAGCAGCTCCTGGAAACCCATCTGGAAGAGTTGGCGCGCCTGATCACGCTGGAGAACGGCAAGACCCTGCCCGAGTCGCGCGCCGAGATGCGCCGCAGCATCGAGAGCGTCGAGGTCGCCTGCGGCATCACCATGCTAATGCAGGGGAACAACCTGGAAGACGTGGCCCGCGGCATCGACGAAATGACTATCCGCCAGCCGCTGGGCGTGGTCGCCGCCATCACGCCGTTCAATTTCCCGGTGATGGTGCCCTTCTGGTTCCTGCCCTTCGCCATCGCCTGCGGCAACACTTTCATCCTGAAGCCCTCGGAGAAGGTCCCAGTCAGCATCCGCCGCGCCTTCGAGATCATCGAGCAGACCGGCCTGCCCGCGGGCGTGGTCAGCCTGGTGAACGGCACCAAGACCGCCGTGGACACGCTGCTCACCCATCCCAAGGTGCGTGCCATCAGCTTCGTGGGCTCGACGCCGGTCGCCAAGTACATCTATTCGACCGCCGCCGCCCACGGCAAACGCGTGCAGTGCCAGGGCGGCGCCAAGAACCACGTGGTCGTGCTCCCCGACGCCGATATGGCCATGACCACGCAGATCATTAGCGACAGCGCCTTCGGCTGCGCCGGCCAGCGCTGCCTGGCCGTTTCGGTCGCCGTCACCGTGGGCGAAGCGCAGCGCACCTTCCGCGATGCCATCGCCGAGACCGCCGGCTCGCTGCGCGTCGGCTTCGGCCTCGACGACGGCGTGCAGATGGGCCCGGTCATCACCCGAGAGAGCAAGGCGCGCATCGAAGGCCTGATCGCCAAGGGCGCGAGCGAAGGCGCCAAGGTGCTGCTCGACGGCCGCAATCCGCGCATCTCCGGCCACGAGGCAGGGAACTTCGTGAAGCCGACGATTCTCGATGGCGTCCCGCCCGACCGCGAGCTGTCACAGACCGAGATTTTCGGCCCGGTGCTCAGCCTGGTGCACGCCGACGGCGTCGAGCAGGCGATCGACATCCTGTCGCGCAGCGCCTACGGCAACGCCGCCTCGATCTTCACCTCCAGCGGCGGCGCCGCCCGCAAGTTCCGCTACGAAGCCCCCGCCGGCAACATCGGCGTCAACATCGGCGTGGCCGCGCCCATGGCCTATTTCCCCTTCAGCGGCTGGAAGGACAGCTTCCTGGGCGTGCTCCACGGCCAGGGCCGTGACGCCGTCGAGTTCTACACCGACCAGAAAGTGGTGATCGAACGCTGGCCCAAGGAGTGGTCGAGGAAGTTTTAGGACTCACGTGGGATGGGCGTACTGGCCCGCCTCATGACCTATAATCTGCGTATGAAACACCTCACGCTACCCATCATCGTGGAAGCTGACACGGACGGTTACTTCGTTTCCTGCCCGCCGCTCCAAGGCTGCTACAGCCAGGGAGACACTTACGAAGAAGCCGTGGCAAACATCAAGGACGCCATCCGACTGCACATCGAAGATCGCTTGGCAGGCGGCGAGGAGATCCCCGAGCGCGTCTCCGTGAGCCTTTCCACCGTCGAAGTTGCTGTCTGATGCCAAAGCTGCCGCGCCTCACCGCCCGCCAGGTAATCGCTGCCTTGGAGAAGTCCGGGTTTTCCCTGGCCCGGCAGAGTGGCAGCCATATGATTTACAAGAACACTGCCGGCAAGCGCGTTACCGTCCCTTTCCACGGTGCGAAGATCCTCCACCCAAAGCTACTGAAGAGCATTCTGCGTGATGCCGACCTTAGCACTGAGAAACTCGCGGACCTTCTGTGACTGACCCCACGGTGCGGTCCAAGCGCCCTGCTAAGCTGGGCGTGCTTCACGGCCAGGGCCGCGACGCAGTCGAGTCCTACACCGACCAGAAAGTGGTGATCGAACGCTGGCCCAGGGAGTGGTCAAGGAAGTTCTAATCAGCCACGGAGGCCTTTCTTGCGCTGTCATCCTGAGCGCGCCGCAGTTGCGCGCGAAGGATCTTGAGGATGCCAGGGAGGAGACAGCCGTCAATGTGGACACAAAAAGGTTATTTCGTCTACATCATGAGCAGCCAGCGTCGCGTCCTCTACGTAGGGCTGACCAACAACCTGCAGCGGCGGGTCTTCCAACACAAGACCGGTGCACTGGAAGGATTCACCAGCAGGTACAAAGTGACGCAACTCGTGTACTACGAATGTTTCGAGAATGTTCGCAATGCCATCCATCGCGAGAAGGAAATTAAAGGCTGGGTCAGGCAAAGGAAGATCGACCTGATTGAAAGCGTGAATCCTAAGTGGAAGGACCTGAGCGCCGGCTGGTACAACCGCCAGTCAGACGAAAAGCTCCGGAAGATGTTCGCCTCAAGAAACCGTATGGGCCCGAAGGGCAGTGTCTAGATTCTTCGCTTCGCTCAGAATGACACTCCTGACGTGCGTGGCATGGGCAAAGACTTGCGTGTCCTCCTTTTTTCTCGCAAACGCCGGAACATGAAGAAAACCAGTCGGCGGGTTTGACCGACGCTGTATTCTTGCCGGCACCGTCTGTCCGATGTCATCCTGAGCCCGCCGTTTTTGCGGGCGAAGGATCTTGAGGATGTTAATGAGTTGATTGCTGCCCACGTGGTGATAGGAGTCAATCCCGGTTGGCCTCAGCCGCGTCGTAAAATCCCCCACCAACGGCAATCGCCACGAATCCATTGTGCGCGCGATCCCGCCTATGTAAGCCCACAGGTCGGGCTGGAGCTGTTGCGGGATGAGAGCGGTTTTGTTTTTTCTGTATCAGGCGCTGTTTCGAAGGGGCCCGGCTTTTAGCCGGGCCGTAAGCGCTTGTTATTGAATTGTCATCCCGAGCGCAGCGCGACGTGAGCTTGCGAACGGAGCGCGAACGAGGGACCCCTACCCGGCCAACTTTCCGCCGGGGTGGAAGCGCAGGGCTTCAGCCCTGCGTGGGGTGCGGGTGGAAGCCCACGGCCCTATTTTCTCAATCGAACTAATAGGTCTGGGATCATCAAGGGTGGTGGCGTAATCGGCGGCAACGCTCAAGACGGCGAGTGGAAGATCAGCGCACGATTCACTAAGGAAACTCTGAACAAGCACTGCTTTTGAGGCAGTGGATGACGAGCAACGGGCGATTCCGATGGTCTGACCCAGTTTCGTGAGGGTATCTGGCCTCTTGATCGACCCGCCAAAGCGGTGAGCGGCGTGCCTTGGCGCGCTACACCGCCAGCGCACGCAGCAATTTCTTGCGAACCAGAAACAGGTTCACCAGCGCGCAGGTTGCAAACAACCGGTTCGCATTCTTCACCAGTCCTCGGTAGCGCACCTTCACGAACCCGAACTTCAGCTTCATCACCCCAAACACGTGCTCGACCTTGGATCGCACCGTGGACTTGGTCCGGTTCTTCGCCCGCTCCACTTCGTCGATCCGGTGCTTATACCGGTAGCGCCGATGGGTGCAGTCCTGCGCTCGTGGTGCGCACTCGTGAATCACCTCGGTCTGTCCGCGATACGCCTGATCGCCCCACACCCGCGTCTCTTCCCCATGCAACAGCTCCGGCAGCACCGTCGCATCCGCCACGTGGGCCGGCGTGACCAACGCCGTGTGAATCAGCTTGGTCTTGCTGTCCACCCCCACGTGCGCCTTCATCCCGAAGTACCACTGGTTGCCCTTCTTCGCCTGGTGCATCTCCGGATCGCGCTTCTGCTCGCGGTTCTTCGTCGAACTGGGCGCGTGGATGATCGTCGCATCCACGATCGTCCCCGTCGTGATGCGCACACCTTTGCCCTCCAGATGCAGGTTCACCGCCTCCAGCATCTGCCCGCCCAGCCCATGCTCTTCCAGCAGGTGACGGAACTTGCACACCGTCGTCTCGTCCGGCACCGGCTCGCATCCCAGATCGATCCCCACGAAGCTGCGCATCACCACCGAGTCGTACAGCGCCTCTTCCACCGCCGGGTCCGACAGGTTGAACCACTGCTGCAGAAAGTAGATCCGCAGCATCCGCTCCACTCCCACCGGAGGCCGCCCGTTGCCCGCCTTCGGATAATAGGGCTCGATCAGCGCACCCAGCTCCTTCCACGGCACTACCTGCTCCATCTCTTCCAGAAACAATGACCGCCGCGTCTTCTTGCTGTACCGCTCAAATCCGTTCATCATCGCCAGTGTCTCCTGCCTCATTCCTCTGCGAATCCTCCCGCTTCCCCCACTCTAACTTCTCTTCTTGTGGATAAGGCAGAACTTGTTCAGAGTCTCCCTAAGGGTGTTTTGATCGAGCGAATCCACAGGATTGCACGTTACTCACGACGAATCTGTGTCTACAACCTGGATGCCGAGGTGTTTCTGTCGCACATCACTGCCGGACTCCCGAAGAAGGCCCTCATTTACCTAGATCCACCCTATTTTGAGAAGGGATCTCGGCTATACGAAAACCATTACCTTCCCGTTGACCATGCGCGCGTTGCACGGTTCGTGCAGACTAACCTGCATCATCCCTGGATTGTGTCCTACGATAACAACTCAGCCATTCGAAACCTGTATAAGCATCGTCGTCACCTGGCTTACAACCTTGCGTACACAGCTTCACGGAGACACACGGGTTCCGAGGTGATGTTTTTTAGCGATAATCTGGAAATCCCCAAGTCCGCCGTAGTATGTGATTGAAGAGTTCAATTCTGTTTTGACAACCTCCGCCCCAGAACGCCAAAACCGGGCGTTCCGGGAACACCCCTTGAAAGCCGCGCCTCCCAGAAGAAGCGTCGAAAAAAGTCTTGACAGGAACTCCGAATTATGATATATGTATGTGACACAGATTATCTTCTAGAAATACATGCTCTCCACCAGCCCTAACTCCTTTCCCAATCGGTATTTGCCCCTAAGTCCTTTATTTAATCGGTTCTCATCGGTTACAGCTTCGCGAAATATTGATTCCATTAGACCAGGAGGTAAGGGGGGTATGGTCCCATACCGATACGATCCCGAACACATTGCACCAGCCAATGCCGCGCCGCGCTGCCAGCACATCAAGCTCAACGGCCAGCGTTGCGCCGCGCCCGCGCTACGTGGGGAGAGCCATTGCCATTTCCACAATCGCATCCAATATCGCGCTCTGGACGCGGAAGACGCAGAACCATTTCTGCCCTTCATCGAGGACGCCACCAGCCTGCAATTTGCCCTCATGCGGGTAATGCGCATGCTGGTGATGGGCCACGTCGAGCACAAACGCTGCGCGTTGCTGCTCTATTCGCTACAGATCGCCTGCGCGAACCTGAAGAATTTCATGGCCGAACAGCCGCAACCGGAGCTTGCCGAGGGCGAGAAAGTTCAGAAGATCGAGCCGAAGCGTGCCGGCGCGGAGAAAACCAAGACCAGCGACGAGGCCAGGCTGGCCGAGCTTCAGCTGGGACTCCTCGCCCAGCCTGAAGGCGATCCCGGCGCGGAATCGCCTCGCATACGTAGTCGCGAGGATTATTACGCGGCAGTGGAACAGAGACGACACTCCAGCGCCGCGTTGCCAGGCGAGAGCGTTGCACGGTGATTTTGGAGCCGTTCCAGCGAAGGTGTATCCCCCGCTACGGGCGGTTGGCTTGTATCAGGGCACGACTTCCAGTCGTGCCGCAAAAGCTCGCAGAGTGCGTCGGGCTTTAGCCCCTGCGCCCGGCGTGTAGGCCTCAGGGGCTAAAGCCCAGTGTTTATAGGCCTCCTTACGGCGCGACTGAAGTCGCGCCCTGATACAAATCCGCATTGTTCTTCGGGGGTTCCGGCGGAATACACCAACGCCGAGACGGCCGTTCCTACGCTGCGCCCTTCTGCCGGTCCTTGGATGACACCTGGTGATTGGCGAGATCTTCGAGCGCGCGCACCATCGCCGAGTGGTCCCAGCCGGAGCCGCCGTGCGCGGCGCAGGCATTGAACAGCTCCTGGCAAGTCGCCGTATTGGGCAGGCTCATTTTCAGCGCGCGCGCGCCGGAGAGCGCCAGGTTCAGGTCTTTCTGGTGCAGCTCGATGCGGAAGCCGGGATCGAAGGTGCGGTTGATCATGCGCTCGCCGTGCACCTCGAGGATGCGCGACGAGGCGAAGCCGCCCATCAGCGCTTTGCGGACCATGGCAGGATCGGCGCCGGCTTTCGAAGCGAACAGCAGCGCCTCGCCCACCGCCTCAATGGTGAGCGCGACGATGATCTGGTTGGCGACCTTGGTGGTTTGCCCGTCGCCGTTGCCGCCGACCAGGGTGATGTTCTTGCCCATCAGCTCGAACAGCGGCTTGACGCACGCGAACGCCTTCTCGCTGCCGCCCACCATGATGGTCAGCGAGGCCTGCTTGGCGCCGACTTCGCCGCCGGAGACGGGCGCGTCGAGATACTCGCAGCCGAGTTCGTTGATGCGGCGGGCGAAGTCTTTGGTGGCGATGGGAGAGATGGAGCTCATGTCCACCACGGTCTTGCCCGGCGCGAGACCTTGCGCGACGCCGTCGGGGCCGAAGATCGCGGCTTCGACGTCGGGTGTGTCCGGCACCATGGTGATGATGACGTCACCCTGCGTTGCCGCCTCTTTGTTGGAACGGCAAGCATGGCCGCCTTTTTCCACCAGGTTCTGCGGGATCGGTTTGAGGTCGTGGAGGTAGAGGTCATGACCGCCGTCGATCAGGCGTCCCGCCATGGGGCGACCCATGATGCCCAGTCCGATAAATGCGATTTTCATTGCTTAGCTCCTTCGCTTCGCTCAGGATTTCGCCCTTCGACTTCGCTCAGGGCAGGCTCTGCGGGCTCCCGCTTCGCTCACGCCCGCAAGGCGGCTCAACTTAAGCGGCCGCGTGTTCGTAGGGCGCGAGCCACCCCAGGCCGTCTTCGGTCCTGGCCAGCGGTTTGTATTCGCATCCCACCCAGCCCTGGTAGCCGATCGCGTCCAGATGCTGGAAGAGGAACTTGTAGTTGATCTCGCCGGTGCCGGGCTCGTGGCGTCCGGGAACGTCGGCGACCTGTATGTGCGCAATGCGCGCCAGGTTCTTGTCGATGGTCGCGGCGAGATTACCTTCCATCATCTGCATGTGGTAGACGTCGTATTGCAGATGGAGGTTGGGTTCGTTTACGTCGCGCATGATCTCGAGCGCCTGCGCCGTGTTAGTCAGAAAGAACCCGGGAATGTCGTAGGTATTGATGGGCTCGATCAGCAGCTTGATGCCGTGCTCAGCCAGGCGCGGCGCAGCGTACTTGAGGTTGTCCATGAACACCTCCCGCGTGCGGGAGTGTGGGAGGCTCTCGGGCGCAATGCCGGCGAGACAGTTGATCTGCCGGCAGTCGAGCGCGCGAGCGTATTCGATGGCCCGCTCCACGCCTTCCTGGAACTCGCCGGCGCGGTCCAGATGGCAGGCAATGCCGCGCTCGCCGCGCTCCCAGTTTCCCGCCGGCAGGTTGTGCAGCACCTGCTTCAAACCGTGCTGGCGGAGGATTTCGGCCAGTTGCTCCTTGGGGTAAGCATAAGGGAACAGATACTCCACGCCCGCGAACCCGCAGCGTGCGGCCGCCGCGAAGCGCGCAAGAAAATCGAGCTCGGTGAACAGCATCGAGAGATTGGCAGCGAACTTCGGCATGTGAGTCGCCTCCCCGCAGGCCCGGGGCGAAACAGCGAATCATACCGAGCGAGATGTATCTCGGACAAGCGCAACGCGCCGGATTGTTGGCTGGCGCGATGCCTTGGCATCTGCGGCGTGGGGCTGTTATATTCAGAGCGCGGCTGGTCGCAGCCGTTCCGGCTTGCTTGGTCGTACTTCGATGGGTGACAGTCCCGCCCGCGAGTCCTCAGGGAAAGGGCGCGTAGCTCAATTGGCAGAGCAACTGACTCTTAATCAGTAGGTTGAAGGTTCGATTCCTTCCGCGCTCACCAACCCGTTTCAAAGTGATGGATGTAATCGCTGGGCCGCGGCGCTCGTCCAATCAATCTGATGGTTCGCAATTCCCAACTTAGGTGGAAGTCAGTTGCGCTCGTCATGTTGTGCCTGGGCCTGGCGGCCAGTGCCATCGCGGATGAGCGCCGCGTTTCCATCCCCCACGGAACTGTGGAGCTGCTGTCAGAACAGGAGAGCATCCAGCCCGGACATGCGATCCTGCTCGGGCTCCACTTCCGGCTGGAGAAGGGATGGCACATCTATTGGGTGAATCCGGGCGATTCGGGTGAGCCTCCGCGATTGGAATGGCACCTGCCCGCGGGATTGCGGGCCGGCGCGATCGAGTGGCCGGCGCCGAGCCGCCTGCCTACACCGCCACTGGTGGACTATGGCTACGAGGGAGAGGTCCTTCTGCCGGTGCCGATCGAGAGCACGTCAGCTCTCGCTGGCAGGAGCGAGGCGACGCTTGCAGCCGACATGAAAGCCATCGTCTGCCGCGAGGTCTGCATTCCCGCCAAGGCGCATCTTGCGCTCTCGCTGCCAGTGCGTGCGGAGCGGCCGCGCGAATCAGCCGAAACCCTGGACATGTTCCGCGCTGCCCGGAAGAGCTTGCCCAAACCGGCGCCCGCGAACTGGGGGCCGTCTGCCAAGGATCTGGGCAACAGCTTCGAGCTTCGGATCAGCACCGGTCGCTCGGTATCCCAGGCCTGGTTCGCGCCGCTCGAGCCGCTCCAAATCGAGAACGCAGCTCCGCAGGAAACTGCATCTACTGGAAGAGGAGTTCGTCTGATACTCAAGAGGTCTGACCAGTTGTTAAAGCCGGTCTCGCGGTTGCGCGGCGTGCTGGTTCTGCCCCAGGGCGCGTATCTGATCGACGCGCCGGTAGCGCCCTTGCCGGCGAAGAAGCTCAACCAGGAGTAGTGAGATGAAACGAGGATTCGCTTGCGTGGTAACGCTGGTTTGGATGGCTCTGTCCACTGCCGCTCTGGCCGCAAGGGTTGGCGAGCCTGCCCCGAACTTCACGGCCATCGACAGTAATGGCAAAGCCCACACGCTTGCCGCTTATCACGGCAAGTTCGTGGTGCTCGAATGGCATAACCAGGGATGTCCCTACACCCAGAAGCACTACAACAGCGGCAACATGGAGCGGTTGCAGAAGGAGTGGACACAGAAAGGAGTGGTCTGGCTGACGGTGATCTCCTCCGCGCCCGGCACGCAGGGCTATGTCACCGCCGAGCAGGAGAATGATTACATGCGCCGGATGAACGCCACGCCGACTGCGGCGCTCCTCGATCCCAACGGCGACCTCGGCCATCTCTACAGCGCCAAGACCACGCCTCACATGTTCATCATCAACCCCGATGGCGTGTTGATCTACGACGGCGCCATCGATGACAGACCAACGTCCGACCAGGCGGACATCGCGAGCTCCAGGAACTACGTCTCACTGGCGCTCAACGAGGCCATGTCAGGCAAGCCGGTCAGCACGCCCACGTCGCGCCCGTACGGTTGCTCGGTCAAGTACGCCCACTAATGCACGGTCACGGTGACCGCGGCCGTGGTGCGGCCGTAGGGATTCGTCGCGCAGAGCGTGTAGGTGGTGGTCTGAGCAGGAGAGACGGTCACCTGGTTGCCGCGCACGGGGCCGATCTGCGGCGAGACCAGGAAGTAGGTTCCAGTCGAGTTCCAGCTCAGGGTAACGGGCGTGCCGGCCGCAGTCGATGTCGGCGCGGCGGAGAAGCTTGAGATCACCGGCGCCGCCCCTTGCGGCACATTCGCCGCGGTGTAGATGGGATTCATCTGGACCACCTCGAACGCTGAGGCGGTCACCTGCCCGAGGTTGTGCAGGTCGTTATTGTCCCAGCGCGAGTCGGGCGCGCCGCTGATGTACATGGAGCTGCCGTTGTCGGCCATGATCATGCCGTACTTCTTGAGCGCCGTCAAAATGACCCGGTTGTTCGCCGAGAACCCCGAGATGTCGTAGCTTGCCTTCAGGCGCAGACGCATTCCCATGGGCGCCGCCGACGCATTGGAAGTGTTCGAGGCCCAGTGCGAAGCGGGAGGCACGAATGCCGCCCGGCTCTGCGCCAGGGTGAAGCGCAACGCGTGGCGGATCTGCCCGCTCGCTACCTCGTCGTAACGGGCGAGCCCGGGGAAGATGGGCAGCCCTCCAGCGTCGGCCGAGGTCCAGGTCCACGGCCGTTGCCCGTCGGCCAGCAAGTCCCACACCGCCGCGGAACCGGCATTCCAGCTTCCATCCGCGTTGGGATAGGAGTTGTAGAGCTCGTACAGCCAGCAATTAGCGTTGTCCAGAACCAGCACGTGGCGGTCGCCGCTGCCGGGATTGGGATCGCCTTCGATGGGAGCGTTGGCCGGCACCGGCATCGGCCCGGGATCGCTCTCATCCCCGTAAGCCGTGAAATTGATGTTCACCGGAGCCTGCGAACTGCCCACCACAACATACCCGATACCCATGCTCGAACCCTGGTACAGGCCGGAGCCGAAATCAGGATGCAAACCGATCGACGGACCGATGAAGCTGATGATGGCTGCGGAATTGGGATCGACGGCGGACGCGGAGATGTCCTGGTTCCAGGCATTGTCGGCGGGAAAAGGAAGAAAGCCGTTCAGGCTCGCGCCCTGGCCAAGACTGATGTTGTTGCAGGCGCTGGAGTTGCCGCCGCCACCGCCGCCTGTGCCTCCGCCACCGCCACTTCCGCTGTTGCTGGTATTCGAGCTCCCTCCGATGCTGCAGCCGGCGAGCAGGAGCGGCAGGAGCAGAATGAAAGTAACCCCGGTTCTTGTGCGCATGATGCCACTATTCTGGCCTGGCGCCCGAGCCGAAGAACGCCGCAGTGGAACAGCGCGTGGCAGTATTCCGGACGTGTACTAGAGGTTCTGCTTTGGGCTCACTTGGTTGCTTCTCCGTCCGCTCGGCTCGGTGTGGCAGTTCCGCGCGCTACCGCTTATATCCGATCTTCCTGAGGAACTCCTTGCGTGCGGCAACGTCGCCGGGGCCCTCGACGCCCTTGGGGGAACTGCCGTCGATCACGCCCATGATGCCGCGGCCCTGCGCGCTCGCCGCCACGATCACCTCCACAGGGTTGGCCGTCGCGCAAAAGATGGAGCACACCTCCGGAATGTTGCGGATGGCGTTCAGCAGGTTGATGGGATAGGCGTTGCGGATGACCAGGACGAACACGTGTCCAGCCGCCAGCGCCTGGGCATTGCGGATGGCGGCAGCCCGCAGGTCGTCGTCGTTGCCCTCCGAGCGGATCAGGCACGGGCCGGAACTCTCGTTGAAGGCGACGCCAAACTTCGCCTGCGGCACGGTGCCAACCACGGCTTCGTAGATGTCTTCAACCGTCTTGATGAAGTGCGATTGCCCGACGATGATGTTGGCGTTGGAGGGGAATTCCATGCGCACGGAATCGAACTGGAGCATCACCGCCTCCTTGCACCTGCGCTAACCGGTTGCGGCATGATAGCGCAGCCCCTCGCCCCGGCCCGCGCCTCGAAGGCCTTGAGAATCCAACGCTGGTTCCCTCGCCCCGCGCAGGATTTCGGCCGGGCCGCAAGCGCCTCAAGTTGACACGCCATCGGGCGAGGTTTAGCTTCGCTGGGCCCCGAAAAGGGCTTTGCTCGGTCCAACCGGATCATGGAAGGACCAGCTTCGTAACCTCCGTGCGTATCCTGAAACTGGCGTCCGGTCGAGGCCGGACGCCTTTTTTGCGGGTGAGCCGCTGGCCTTTCCCGTGCGCCGCTAACGCTGGAAACGGCCCATTACTTCTGCTTGGGCAAGGATGTGCCCCTCGAACGCCTGCTCGACAGCTTTCTTCGTCGCCCCGGGTTTCAAGTTCAGCTTGCTGTCGAGAGCGTACAGCTTGAAGTAGTAACGATGAGGCTTGCCGGGCGGCGGGCACGGTCCGCCGTATCCCGTCTTGCGGAAGTCGTTCTGCCCCTGGACGCCTCCTCCGGAGATAGCCTCCGTCTTCGGCACCGCTTCCGGGAGCTGGCGCGCGCCGGCAGGTAGGTCATAGGCGACCCAATGCACCCAGGTTCCGGCGGGCGCGTCCGGATCGTCGGCGATCAGGGCGAAGCTCTGCGTTCCGGCCGGGGGATCGGTCCAGCTCAGCGCCGGTGAGACGTCGGGACCTTCGCAGGTGTACTTGCGGGGGATATCGCCTCCCGGCGGGAAGGCGGTTGAGTTCAGCTTGAGGGACATGGCGCTACCTCCTTGCCGCTGCTGCGACCAGGCCGCGGCCGCGATCAGCAAGATGATGCCGGCGAATACCCTCATCCATTTCATACCAACAGGTTGGATGCGCGGCGCGCACGCGCGCGCCGCGAGTCTAAGCCTGCGCGCGACCTCTGTCCAGACCCCGCGGCGTCGCTGGTTTATAATTAATTTTTCCCGCATGACGTTCGGAGTACCCAGCAAATGATTCGATTCCTGCAAAGGCCTGGACCGCTGAAGAAATATCTGCTCGGTGGCCTCTTGTTGCTAATCAGCGCGACCATGGTGATCACCCTGGTCCCGGGCGGAAGCTTGGGCAGCGCCTTCGGCTTCGGCAGCGCTGGACAGGGCGTGTTCGCCAGGGTCGGCGACCAGGAGGTCACCATCCAGGACGTGCAACAGCGCGCGCAAGTTGCGGTGCGCCAGGCGGGATACCCGGCGGCGCTTCTGCCCTACATCCGCGGCCAGGTGGCGCAGCAGATGGTGCTGCGCGGAGCCATGCTGGTGGAGGCTTCCCGCCTGGGCCTGCGCGTCACCGACGACGAGCTGCGCGACGAATTGCGCTCCGGTCCTCTCGGAGCGCAGTTTTTCCCCAGCGGTAATTTCATCGGGCAGGACCGCTACGAGCAGTTCATCCTGCAACAATTCAACATGGGTGTGACCCAGTTCGAGCAGCAGATGAAAGACGACCTCCTGCTGCGCAAGCTGCAGGGCCTGGTCGAGGGCGGCATCAGGGTTTCCGATTCCGAGATCGAACAGGAATTCCGGCGTGAGAACACCAAGGTCAAGCTGGAGTATGCCGTGCTTTCCCTCGACAAGGTGATGAGCGAGATCCATCCCAACGAGGCGGAGCTGAAGGCGTTCCTCGACAAGAACCAGGGGCGGTACGCCAGCGCCATCCCCGAGAAGCGTAAGGCGAATTACATGGTGATCGACACCGCCAAGGTGTCCGAGCAGGTGCAGGTCACGCGCGAAGACCTGCAGCGCTACTACAACCAGCATCGCGACGAGTACCGCGTGCCCGACGAGGTGAACCTGCGCCTCATTCAGGTGCGCACCCCGCCCCCCGGCCCGGACGGCAAAGTCGATCCGAAGGCCGTGGACGCCGCCAAGCAGAAGGCCGACGACATCCTGAAGAAGCTCAAAGCCGGAGCCAATTTCGCCGATCTCGCCAAGAAGGAGTCCGACGATCCCAGCAAGGAGAACGGCGGCGAACTGGGCTGGATCGGGCGGGGACGCATCCCCGACATCGAAGACCAGATCTTCGCGCTCAACAAAGGCCAGACCAGCGATGTCCTGCGCAGCGCGCTCGGCTTCAACATCGTCCGGGTGGAGGACAAGCGCACCGCCCACGTGAAGAGCCTGGAGGAGGTGAAGGCGGCGATTGAGCCCATGGTCCGCCAGGAGAAGGCAGCGCGCGCCACCGAGACCCTGGCCAATGACGTTCCGTACCCTGGCCCGCGCCTCCGGGCTGGACGCCGCCGGCGCCAAGTATGGCCTGGCCGTCATTGACAGCGATCTGTTCAGCCGCGCCAGTTCATTGCCGGGCATCGGCGCCTCGCCGGAGCTTATGGATGCGGTGTTCGGCGCGCGCCTCAAGGATCCGCCGGAGATGACCACCGTTCCGCAGGGCCGGGTGGTGTTCCAGGTGACCGAGGTCAAGCCGCCGCAGAAGCCGACGTTCGACGAAGTGCGGGCACGCGTTGAGGCCGATTTCAAGCAGGAGCGGGCCACGGAACTGCTGCAGAAGCAGACGCAGGAGCTTTCCGACCGCGCCCGCGCTGCCCATGACCTGAAGAAAGCAGCCAAGGAGCTTGGCGCCTCGGTGAAGACGAGCGAACTGGTCACGCGCAGCAGCCAGGTGCCGGACATCGGAGCGATGGCGGGTCCGGCCGCGGTGGCCTTCGACATGAAGCCCGGCGGGATCAGCGGGCCCATCAACGCCGGGCGCAGCGGGGTGGCGTTCACGGTGACGGAGCGCCAGGAGCCCACCCCCGACCAGCTCGCCGCGTCCAAAGATCGGATCCGCGAGAGCCTTTTGCAGAAGAGACGGGAAGAAGTGCTGGAGAATTTCGCCAACAACCTGCGGGCCGAGATGGAAAAGAGCGGCAAGATCCGCTACAACAAAGAGGAGCGCGACCGGCTGATGAAACCCCGCTTTGGAGCCGAGGGCGGGTAAATCTTAGTAATATCATCCCGAGTGAAGCGCGAGGGAGCTTTTGCGACCGAGCGTGAGCGAGGGATCTTGGGATCGAAAAGAGGAGCGCATACAGACAGAGCATATGCCCCGACTCTATATAAAGCATAGATCCTTCGCTGGCCCTCGCTCGCTGCGCTCGTTCGGGCTGCGCTCAGGATGACATCTTTTGTTTTTCTTTGAACGGCACGGCTGAAGCCGTGCCCTCCCGCTTTCTTTTCCGCCGGGCTCGAAGCCCGGCGCTTCCACCAACGGCTGTTACCGATGTCTTTCGAGCGCGCTTCCGGCATCCTGCTGCATCCCACCGCGCTGCCTTCGCGTGGCGGCATCGGCGACCTCGGCCCCGCCGCCTACGACTTCGTAGAGTTCCTTGCGGCTGCCCGGCAGGGCCTCTGGCAGGTATTGCCGCTCGGTCCCCTGGGTGTGGGGAATTCTCCCTACTCCGCCACCTCGGCCTTTGCGGGAAACCCGCTGCTGATCAGCCTGGAGCGGCTGGCCGATCGCGGATGGATCGAGCGCGAGCGCCTGGAGTCGCTGCCTGACGGCGTTTCCTCCATCGATTATCACCAGGCGCGGGCGGCCAAGCTGCCGCTGCTGCGCGAAGCTGCCTGGAACTTCCTTGCTCAGCCGCGCCCCCAGGAGCATGAACGCTTGCGCCGCTTCTGCCAGGAAAGCGCCGTCTGGCTGGATGATTTCGTACTCTTCGACGTCCTTCGCCAGCTTTACCGCACCGAGAACTGGAACCGCTGGCCGGGCGAGCTGGCGCGCCGCCAGCCCGAGGCGTTGGAGAGCGCGCGCCGCGGACTGGCGCGGGAGTTGGACGTGGCCCGCGTGATCCAGTTCGCATTCTTCGAGCAGTGGCGCGCACTGCACCGGCGTTGCGCGGAATTGGGGATCAAGGTCATCGGGGATGTGGCCATCTTTGTCAGCTACGACAGCGCCGACGTTCTGGACGCATCCCGACCTCTTCCATCTGGACGAGCACCTCGAGCCCTACGTGGTAGCGGGCGTTCCACCGGACGCCTTCAGCGAGACCGGCCAGCGTTGGGGGAATCCACTCTACCGCTGGGACGTGCTCAAGAGCCGCGGCTACGGCTGGTGGGTGGACCGCATGCGCGCCGCGCTTACCACCTGCGACATCCTGCGCTTGGACCACTTTCTCGGGTTCCAGCACTACTGGGAGATCCCGGCCACCGAACCCACGGCGGGGCATGGGCGCTGGGTGGAGGGGCCACGCGACGACCTTTTCCACACCCTCCGCCAGGCGCTCGGCAAGCTGCCCCTCATCGCGGAAGACCTGGGTTTGATCACGGAAGAGGTCCGCGCGCTACGGCGGCGCCTCGACCTCCCCGGCATGCGCATTCTGCAGTTCGGCTTCGGCAATCGCGGCGCTCACATTTATCTGCCGCACCAGTTCGAGCGCAACACCGTGGTGTACACCGGTACGCACGACAACGACACCATCCTGGGCTGGTGGCGGTGCGCCACTGAGGAGGAACGGTGCCACGCCTCGGCCTACCTGGGTCACGACCCGGAGGGAATGAACTGGGCCTTCATTCGGGCCGGGCAGGCTTCCATCGCGGACCTGTGCGTGGTGCCGCTGCAGGACGTGTTGGGGCTGGGCAGCGAGGCACGCATGAACGTTCCCAGCCGTTCGGACGGCAACTGGACCTGGCGCTACCCGCCGGGGGCGCTGACGCGCGAGCTGGCGGCGCGCCTCGCGACCATCGTGGAAGTTTGCGACCGCGACGGATATCTCTCCGCGGCACGCCAGCAGGACCACAGGGAGGAGGGCGAAGAGTTCGCGGCCTAGCTACCGCGAAACCGGCGCCGGCAGGTAGGGAAGCGCCTCGCCGGCGACGATAGCGGCGGGATTGTCCTCAACCAGCGCGCGGGCGATATCGGTCCCCACGATCTTGGCAACCGCATCACGGCCGGCGGAGAGCACCGGCGGGCGGTGTTGCGTATCGTGCGCGTCGGTGGCGATCACGTGCACGGCGTCATGCTTCAGCAGCCACTCCGCGGCCTTGCGTGCGCTGCTTCCCCAGTTGCCGGTGAAGGAGGACGCTGTCACCTGCACCACGCAACCCTGCTCGGCGAAGGCCAGCACGCTTTCGGGATGGCTCTGCAGCATGCGGTTGCGCTCGGGGTGGGTGACGATGGGGACGATGCCCTGCGCGCGCAGGCGGTAGATGGCGTCATTGATGTAGCGGGAGACGCCGAAATCGCTGAACTCGACCAGCAGGTAAGGTGAGCCGCTGATGGAGTAGCGCTCGGGCGTCTTGAGCGCGTCCTGCACATTGTCGAAGGAGAAATGGAAATCGCAGCCCAGGCTCAAGACCGGCCACTCTCCCGCCGTTTTCTGAAGCTCCTGCAAGCGCGCGGCGTGTTCTTCGCGATGATAGACGTACTCCTCGTTGGCGTGCGGTGTGGCCACGATGTGGGTGATGCCGTCGCTGACCGCCATGCGGCACATTTCGGTGGCAACTTCCCAACTTTTCGCGCCGTCATCGACTCCCGGCAGGATGTGGCAGTGAATATCGACCATGGCTCAATACCAATCGGCCATTGTAGCCCGTCCTGGATTGTGGAAAAGGCGGCGCCGGCGGTTCACAGCAGATCCATCATGTCCTTAAGCAGCTTGCCCTGGGAAGCCGCCACGCCCGCGCAGGTGACGTGTCCGCGATAGGTATTGACGCCCTCGCGGAATCCCTGGTCGCACTTCACCGCCGCCAGGCCGTGCTGCGCCAGCTTCATGACGTAAGGGAAGGTCGCGTTGGTGAGCGCCAGCGTCGAAGTGTGGGGAACGGCCGCAGGCATGTTGGTGACGCAATAATGCACCACGCCGTCCACCACGTAGGCCGGGTCGCTGTGCGTGGTGGGGCGCGCGGTCTCGATGCACCCGCCCTGGTCAATGGCGACGTCCACGATCACGGCTCCGGGCTTCATGTCTTTTACCATCGCCTTGCTCACCAGCTTCGGCGCTGCCGCGCCGGGAATCAGCACGCCGCCGATCACCAGGTCGGCATGCTTCACCGCTTTCGAGATGTTGTAGGAATTCGAGGAGACGGTGTACACGCGGCCGTTGAAGATGTCGTCCAGCTCGCGCAAGCGGTCGAGATTGAGATCGATGAGCACCACCAGCGCGCCCATGCCGAGCGCGATCTTGGCGGCATTGGTGCCGACAGTACCGCCGCCGATGATGCATACCTGCGCCGGCGGAACTCCAGGGACACCACCCAGCAGCACGCCGCGGCCGCCGCGCTCTTTTTCGAGATACGCGGCGCCGACCTGTACCGACATGCGCCCTGCGACCTCCGACATCGGCGTCAGCAGCGGCAGACGGTTGTGTTTGTCGCGGATGGTCTCGTAGGCGATCCCGGTGACGTGGTTCTTGAGCAACTGCTCGGTCAATTTCGGCAGCGGCGCCAGGTGCAGGTAGGTGAACAATAGCAGGCCGTCGCGCAGGAAACTAAATTCCGGCTCAATCGGCTCCTTGACCTTCACCACCATTTCGGCGCGGCTCCAGACCTCGGCAGGCGTGCCAACGATCTCCGCGCCGGCCTGCTTGTACTCGCTGTCCGCCATGGAGGAGAGATCACCGGCGCCAGTTTGCACCATCACCTGATGCCCGGCCTCGACCAGCGCCTTCACTCCCGCCGGAACGATGCCCACGCGTGACTCGTGGTCCTTCACTTCCTTGGGCACACCGATTCGCATGCGAGTGTCTCCCTGTGCAAGAACGCGGGCAAGATGCCCCGCGAGGTTTCCCTGAACCTGGGCTATCCGTGAGGACAGGCGGGAGGGCACGGCTTCAGCCGTGCCGTTACGGGATCCTCATCAAGATTGTCATCCCGAGCAAGCGCGAACTGAGCGTGCGAAGTGAGCGCGTGCGAGGGATCTGCTGTCTGGTCGTCGTCTAAAAGCAGGTCCTTCGGTCGCGCTTCCTCGCCCGGGCTCGGTCGCGCTCCCTCAGGATGACAATTGTTGAAACCAATCATCGGCACGACTAAAGTCGTGCCCTCCCCATACCCTCACTAAAATGCCGTTGCTGCGCGGCTCAACCGCTACTCCGGCCGGTCGATCTGCGCTTTCTGCAGCCGGTCGGAGTAGTCCACGTAAATGGATTTCCATTCCGTGTAGAAGTCGATGGCCCCGATCCCGCCTTCTCTGTGCCCGTTGCCCGTGGCCTTGACGCCTCCGAACGGCAGGTGCACCTCGGCGCCGATGGTGGGGGCGTTGATGTAGGTGATGCCGGCGTGCAAGTCGCGCATGGCCGCGAAGGCCTTGTTCACATCGCGGGTATAGACAGCCGAAGACAGGCCATACTGGATGTTGTTGGCGATGGCGATGGCATCCTCGAGGCTGTCGCAGGGGATGATCGACACCACCGGCCCGAAGATCTCCTCCTGCGCGATGCGCATGCGGGGATCGACGTCCGCAAACACTGTAGGCTCCAGGAACCAGCCGTTCGCGTACTCGCCGCCATCCAGACGATGGCCGCCGCACAAAAGGCGCGCGCCTTCCGATTGGCCGATCTCGATGTAGCTGAGGTCGGTCTCGAGCTGGGGCTTGTTGACCGCGGGCCCCATCTCGGTGGTCTCGTCCAGACCATTGCCCACCTTCAACCGCCGCGCGCGTTCCACGAACTCGTGGACGAAGTCGCCGTACACGCCCTTCTGCACGATGATGCGGCTGGTGGCGGTGCAGCGCTGTCCGGTGGTGCCGAAAGCGCCCCACAGTCCGCCCTCCAGCGCCAGTTCGAGGTTGGCATCGTCCAACACGATCATGGGATTCTTGCCGCCCAACTCCAGCGAGCAGTGCTTGAAGCTGCGGGCGCAGGTCTCGCCCACAATGCGGCCCACGTCGGTCGAACCGGTGAGCGAGACAGCGCGCACGTCGGGATGCTCCATCAGCGGCGCACCGATTTTCGAGCCGAAGCCCGACACAATGTTGACCACGCCTCTGGGCACGCCCGCGTCGCTCAAGGTACGCACGAAGTTGAACACGGAGAGCGGCGTATCTTGCGCCGGCTTGATGAGGCACGTATTCCCGGCGACCAGCGCCGGGAACAGCTTCCACGACGGGATCGCCATGGGGAAATTCCACGGTGTGATCATGGCGCAGACGCCCAGGGGCTGCCGGACCGCCATGGCGAACTTGTTGGGCAGCTCCGAGGGGACGGTCGGGCCGCACATGCGGCGGCCTTCACCGGCCATGAAGAAGCCGGTGTCAATGGCTTCCTGCACGTCGCCGCGCGTCTCCTTCAAAATCTTGCCCATCTCGCGAGTCATATCGCGGGCGAAATCTTCTTTCCGCTCGATCAGCATTTCGGCGGCACGGTAGAGGATCTCGGCCCGCCGTGGCGCCGGCACCAGGCGCCACTTCTCAAAGGCGCGCTTGGCGGCATCGACGGCTGCATCCACGTCGGCCTTGCCGGATTTCTGGAAGATACCCACCAGGTCGCGGATGTCGGCGGGATTGCGATTCTCAAAGGTCTCGCCGGTGCTGGCTTCCACCCACTCGCCGTTGATGAAATTCTTATAGACCCTCGACTTGCCCATGTGGGCGATGTCTTCGGTTGCGCGGATCGTGTCCGTGGCCATTGCCGGTTGCCTCCCCTTTCAAAGCGGGGTCCCCAGCGTGCCCGCTTTTGGCGCGCTGGGGTGCTCGAAGCTCCCATCGTAATCCCCGCATTCGGGGTGCGCAAGCCAGACAGGCGAGTGGTGGTTGAGCAGGCGAGACGCTGCGCATTCGCGCAGCGTTGCTAGGAGGGAAGGGGGGAGGGCAGGATCGTGGAGCCCAGAGTGGAGAGAACGAACAGCCCGGCTCGCCGGGTCAAGCTCCCGTGAAGACCCGACGAGCCGGGAGCCTGCGAGTGGGATTCGGCGCAGTCCAAAACTGCCGAACCCGCAGGCTGCGTGTTCGCTTCCTCTCGCGCCGCGAACCAGCCGGCGCAGTCTCTCCGTGGAGGCGACCCTACTTTTGCAGTTAGCGTGCCGAACTGATCGGGCTTGAAAATGTGCTGGTTGCGCAAGCTCGGTGATGACGGACTTCCCCTTATGGCACGCACGTTGTCGGCAGGCGTCCTATATCTGCCTGTACTCAGAAGTGTTACGCCCAATGGGACTGGGGACGGTCGCGGGAATGCTTGTCCCGTTTCGGGCCCGGATTCACAGGTTTTCCTCGTTCCCCGGGGCTTGTCGGAACCATTGCCCCGGTGGTTACTTCGGTGTGCCCGCACGGTTCTTCGGCTGTTGGGCTTGTGGTACTCTGCCTGCAAGCGCGCATATTTCCGCGCACTGGGTCCAGTTTTGCCCAGAAAGAAACCCAAATCCGAATCGGTGATCGCCTGGATCACCATCACCTACCGCAGCGTTGCTATCGCGGCGTTCGTGCTGCTCCTGTTCGCGGGTTTCATCGTTTACCTGGTGCTCCCTCAGAGTCGAACCTACGCGCAGCGTGCCTGGCAAAGCGCGCTGAACCGCGCCGATTCCTCGGTCGGGAGTACCGAGAAGTTCGTCCCCGGAAAACAGCAGGCCCACTTCACCGCCATCGACGGCAAGGTCCGGGTCAAGAAGGCCAACAGCAACACCTGGGTAGCGGCGGACTACTCGCTGCCGCTGGAAAAAGGCGATGTGGTGCAAACCACTTCCGAAGGAATGGCAAAAGTGGTTTTCGCCGATGGCACCAACTACACCATCAAGCAGGATTCCCTGATCGTAGTGGAGGAGAACTCGGCCAACGCGCAGCAGCAGACGCAGGTCGCGGTGCAAGTGACCACCGGCACCGTCGACCTAACTACCGCCACCTTTGCCCAGGGGTCGAAGAACCAGGTGATTGTTTCCGGCGCCACCGCCAGCCTGGCCCCGGAGAGCGCCGCCATGGTGCGCAGCGACGCCACCGCCGATCAGCACGAGATCTTGCTGAAGAAAGGGTCCGGCGAGGTGGTGCGCAATGGCCAACTGGTGCGCTTGACCGACTTTGAGAAGGTCAGTTTCCAAAGCGGCTCGCCGAAGATGGTGAAGGAGAGAGAAGTCGGTCCGCCTACCCTGATCGCTCCCGCCAACATGGCGCCCCTCCTCGCGCCCGGAACGCAACCGGTGGGTTTTAGCTGGTCGCCGGTGGGGAAAGTGAACACCTTCCACATTCGGATCTCGCGCAATCCTTACTTCTCTTCCACCGTCTTCGACCGCGTGGTGAAGGGGACGGATGTGCAGGTCGTAGGTCTGAGTGAGGGGCCGTACTACTGGGTGGCGCAGACGGTCGGGCCGGACGGCAAACAGTCGGTGGAAAGCGAGAAGAACCGCTTTACCATCATCGCCAAGGCCAAGCAGGAGGCCTCGATCGCACTGGAACTGCGGCCTTTGGTGCAGCACGGGCACGTGATCGAGGTGCTGGGCAAGACCGAGCCCGCGGCCCGGGTCATGGTCAACGGGCATGAGGTGCCCATTGTTGCCTCCGACGGCAGCTTCCACTACTTCACTCCCCCGCTGCCCAACGGGGAAAGCCTGATCACGGTGACGGCTCAGAATGCCCGCGGCGGGGTCAATACCCAGCAAAAAACGGTGGTCATCCAGTAGCCCGTGCCATTCCCGACGGGATTCCAAGATGGCATCCATGCCGGGCGGCACGCGTCCCCCCAAAACCGGCAATTCGACTACAATAGGAGCCGGTTTCCCCAATTGTCGCATCAACTTTGGTAACTGGACAAATCAGCCGCTCCGCGAGAGAAGTACGATATGCCATCCAACGGTTTTCATTCTCAGTCCTGGGTCCACAATCTGCGGTCGCTGTTCAGCTTGTTTTCCAGCGACCTGGCCATTGACCTGGGCACCGCCAACACGCTGGTCTACGCCAAGGGCAAGGGCATCGTGGTGAACGAGCCCTCCATCGTGGCCATCAACAAGAACACTGGCGAAGTGGAAGCCGTGGGCAAGGAAGCCAAGGAGATGCTGGGCCGCACTCCGGGCAACATCGTGGCCATCAAGCCCATGAAGGACGGCGTGATCGCCGACTTCAAGGTCACGGAGAAGATGCTGAACTACTTCATTCAGAAGGCGCACAACCGCAAGATGCTGGTGCATCCGCGCATCGTGATCGGGGTGCCTTCCGAGATCACGCAGGTGGAGAAACGCGCGGTGATGGACTCGGCCTACCGCGCCAAGGCCAGCGAGGTGCACCTGGTGGAGCAGGCCATGGTGGCGGCCATCGGCGCCGGGCTGCCCATCACCGAGCCCAGCGGCAACATGATCGTGGACATCGGCGGCGGCACCACCGACATCGCGGTGATCTCGCTCAGCGGCATCGTCTATTCGCGTTCCGTGCGCATGGCCGGCAACCAGATGGACGAAGCCATCATGAATTACCTGAAGCGCAAGTACAACCTGCTGATCGGCGAGCGCACCGCGGAACAGATCAAGATCGAGATCGGCTCGGCCTACCCGCTGGACAAACCGCTGACCATGGAGATCAAGGGCCGCAACCTGATCGAGGGCGTGCCCAAGACCATCACCGTGGACGACAGCGAGATCCGCGAAGCCCTGGGCGAGTGCGTGGCCACCATCATGAACGCCATCCGCGTGGCCCTGGAACGCACCCCGCCGGAGCTCTCCGCCGACATCAGCGACCGCGGCATCGTGCTCACCGGCGGCGGCGCGCTGCTGAAGAACCTCGACAAGCGCATCCGCGAAGAAACCGGGTTGCCGGTCTCGATCGCCGACGATCCCCTGGCCTCGGTGGTGCTGGGCACCGGCAAGATGCTCAGCGATTTCAAGCTGCTGCGGAAGATCTCGATCGAGTAAGACCCGGCCATTGGCGAGCGGCAGCGCTCGAACCGGAAATCTGAAACTGGAACCCTAGACCTGCGCAGTGGAAAACTTCTTCAGCCGGTACCGCAACGCCAGCATCCTGGTGATCGTGCTTTTCGCGCAGGTGTTGGGACTGGCGGTGCAGGTCAAGCGCACCAGCGAGAGCGGCGGCACCCGCCTGATCCGCTTGTGGGTGGTGAACGCCATCACCCCGCTGGAGAAGGCCCTGGTGAACACCAGCCAGGGTGTCCGCAATGTCTGGAGGAATTATGTGTACCTGCGCGGGGTGCGCCACGAGAACCGTGATCTGAAAGCGCAGATCGAGCGCCTGCGCGTGGAGCAGGTGCGGTTGAGCGAAGATGCGGCCCAGGCACGCCGGCTGCAGGCGCTGCTCGGCTTCAAGGAACAGTTCATCTCGCAGACGGTGGCGGCCCAGGTGATCGGCAGCAGCGGCAGCGATCAGTCGCACGTCATCTACATCGACAAGGGTGCCAGCGACGGCATCAAGCCCGATATGGCGGTGATCACGCCCGAGGGCATCGTGGGCAAGGTGCTGCGCGTGTTTCACGCTTCCTCGCAGGTGCTGCTGATCAACGATTCCTCCAGCGGCGTGGGCGCCATCCTGGAATCGTCGCGGCTGCAGGGCATTCTGCAGGGGACGGCCGCGGGCGAAACCATGCTGCGCTACGTCATGAGCGATGAGAAGGTGGCGACCGGAGAGCGTGTGCTGACCAGCGGCGGCGACCGCATCTTCCCCAAGGGACTTCCCGTCGGCGCAGTGCAGCAAGCCAACCCCGGCAGCGATCTTTTCCTGAACATACGCGTTAAGCCTGCCGCCAACCTCAGCCGGCTGGAAGAAGTGCTGGTGCTCACCAGGATCCTCGAGAACACTCCGCCGGCCCCGGAGCCTTCCGCGCCGGTGCGCGCGGCCGACATTCTGGCCGAACGCCTGCCCAGCGTCCCGCAGAAGCCTCCGACAGTTGCCGCGACAGGCGCCGCCGCGACATCGACAGCTGCTACGAAGGCACCGGCCGGGACCGCCGCCATCTCCCCCGCCACCAAGCCCAGCACCACCGCAATCGCCCCGAGCACCACGGGGACGGAGCCGTCCAAACCTGCGGCGGTCCAGTCGCAGACGACCGGTACAGCCGCAACCACGAAGCCGGCGGTTGCCGCTCCCAAGCCTTCGATTGCAGGCGTGACGCCGGATGTGAGCGGAGCGAAACCAGCCGCCAAGCCTGCGGGGACGACCCCGCCTGCGGGCACCGCCGGGGCTGCGACGGCCGGCGCCGCCGCTGCCAAACCCGCGGTCGCCAAGCCGGTCGCGAACAAGCCCGCTGCGAGCGATACCAAGCGGACCAATTCGGCCGGGCAACCTCCTAAACCATCCGCTCCGCCGCCGCAGACGCCGGGCGAGGAAGTCTCGCGATGACTGATGTGCCCCTTGTCCGCACCAGCCGCGAGGAGATCGAGGTTTATCGTTTCGGACCGATCGTCAGCGTGCTGATCCCGGTCCTGGCGCTGGTCATCCAGGCGTTCGTTCCCGCGAGGTTGCACGTTGCCGCGATTTTCGATCTGCCCTTTCTGGTGACGGTTTTCTTTGCGGTTACCCGGCGCAGCCAGTTTGCCGGGCTGCTGACGGGGGCGCTCATCGGCTTGATCCAGGACGCGTTGACCCATCAGGCCATCGGACTCTATGGCGTCGCCAAGACGGTGGTCGGATACGGCGCATCGTCTCTGGGGGTGAAGATCGACGTAGAGAACCCCGGCACCCGGCTGCTGGTTACTGGCGGGTTCTACCTGGTGCACCAGGCCGTCTATTTCCTGGTGGCAAGAAACATTCTGGGCGTCGCCATGGAATGGCTGTGGGCGCGTACGCTGCTGGCGGCCTTGCTGAATGGCCTGGCTGCGATCGTGCTGTTCGCCATTCTTGATCGCTTCAAGCACAGCACGTGAGAGCATTTGTGATTTGTAATTGGTGATTGGTGATTTGGAGCTGTCTCATAAATTGGTTTCGGCGGGCGCGGCTTGAGCCGCGCCGCAATGGGTATTCAGGAGTCCTGTCATCCCGAGTGAAGCGCGAGGGAGCTCGGCGACCAAGCGCGAGCGAGGGATCTTGGGTTTGAAAGGGTACAACTCTAGTGTCCAGCCCAGGCCTGAACCGGCTGTGCCTCAGGGGCTAAAGCCCACAAATGGGCGGCTCGGAAACGGCACGGCTGAAGCCGTGCCCTCCCGGGGGTCCATTTTATGAGGAGGCTTCTTGTGACTTGTTACGGCGCAACTGGCAACTGACAACTGGCAACTGGCAACTGGTTCTAAATGGATCGCGACGACAAAGTCCCGCAGTTCAAGTTGACGGCCGTGCAGTACGTAATCCTGGCGGTGATCGTGGTGTTGACATTCCGCCTGGCGCGTCTGGAGGTTGCGGGCACGGAAAAATACGAGACGCTGGCGGAGCGCAATCGCATCCGCACCGTTCCCATCCTCGCGCCGCGCGGCAGGATCCTGGACCGCGAGGGCCGGGTCATCGTGGACAACTACCCGTCGTTCTCCGTGCTGCTGCTGCGCGACCAGACCCGCGATCTGAACGCCGACGTGGACCGCATTGCCGCCGGCCTGCACCTGAGTGCCGAAGCCGTCCGCGAGCGGCTGCGCAAGTTTGCCTATGCTCCCCAGTTCCAGCCCCTGGTGCTCAAGGATGACATCATGCCGGACGAGCTGGCCTTCGTCGAATCGCACAAGATCGAGCTGCCGGAGCTGGAAACCATCATGGTGCACCGCCGGCTGTATCCCCGGTACGGCTTCATGGCGCACCTGATCGGCTACGTGGGCGAAGTGAGCGAAGAGGAACTCAATCAGCCGCAATACGAGCTCTACGAGCCCGGCGACGTGGTGGGCAAGTCGGGCGTAGAGCAGTATTACAACGACATGCTGATGGGCAAGGACGGCTCGCGGCGGGCGCTGGTCAACAGCCGCGGCAAAGAAGTCGGGCGCCTGAGCGAGACCGCGGCCGAGCCCGGCAAGCCCTTGAAGCTGACGGTCGACGTCGATCTGCAGATCGCCGCTGAAGAAGCTATCGACGCCAGCGGCAAGAGCGGCGCCATCGTCGCCCTGGACCCGCGCAACGGCGAGGTGCTGGCCATGGTCAGCCGTCCGATGTTCGATCCCAATGATTTCGCGGTGCGCATCAAGCGCAACGAGTGGAACAAGCTGGTCACCGACGAGAACCATCCTCTGCTCAACAAGGCCATTCAGGCGCAGCTCGCGCCTGGGTCGGTGTTCAAGATCATCATGGCGACCGCGGGACTGCAGGAAGGCGTCGCGCAGAGCATGCACGTGGTCTGCGGCGGGGGCAAGGTGTTCTACGGACGTTTCTTCAAGTGCTGGATCACGGCGCAGCACACCACGCACGGCGTCGTGGAGATCAGCAAAGCCATCTACCAGTCCTGCGATTCGTTCTTCTACACCCTGGCCGACAAGCTGGGCATCGAGCGCATCGCCAAGTACGCCCTGGCGCTCGGGCTGGGACAGAAGACCCGCATCGACCTTCCCAGCGAAGCCAGCGGCGTGATGCCCTCGGAAGAGTGGAAGATCAAGAACTTCAAAGAGAAGTGGTATGCGGGAGAAACCATCTCGGTGGGCATCGGGCAGGGCGCGGTGGCGGTGACGCCCATTCAGTTGGCGCGAGCCATTGGCGGCATCGCTTCCGACGGCGTGCTGCGCCGGCCGCACGTCGCTTTCCCCGACGAGTTGCCTCCCAACTTCCGCCGGACGCAAGCGCAGCAGTCCGATGAGGTGAGGGTGCCCATCGATCCCGCGAATTGGGAGATCATCACCGACGCCATGGCCAATGTGGTGAATCCTATCGGCACGGCGCCCAGCGCCCATCTCGAGGGCATCGACTTCGCGGGCAAGACCGGCAGCTCACAGACCATCAGCAACGTGGCCAAGGCCAAGCTTACGGCGAATAAGGCCAGATTCAAGGACAACGGCTGGTTCGTCGGGGTAACGCCGCGCCGCAATCCGGAGATCGTGGTCACCGTGCTGCTGGAGGAAGGCGAGCACGGATATCTGGCGGCGCGCCTATGCGCACAAGTCATCAAGGCCTACGTCGAGAAGCAGCGCAAGCGCGGCCTCAAGATGGCTGGCGCTCCCAGCGCCGACGTGGCCGCGGTCTGGAACCGCGCGGCGGAAGGAAATCCCGATGCCATGCAAGCCGGCCGCTTCCGCGTGCGGCTTGACGAAGTAGCGCCGGCGTCCCGCCGGCTGTCACGCGGGCGTCCCGCCCGCGCCCCGGGCCGCAGAGACGGCGGCGGTACATCGGGAGCGGGCCAATGACAAAATACTTCTCCTTGCGCGATTTCGACTGGCTGCTGCTCATCTTTGTGCTGCTGATCTGCGGTCTGGGCGTTATGGAGATCTACAGCGCTACCCTGCACACTAAATTCGCCGGCGTTCACACCAAGCAGGTGTACTGGATCATGGCGGGCGTGGTGTTGATGTTCCTCACCAGCCTGATCGACTATCACGCGCTGCTGGACAAGGTCCACTGGTTCTACATCGCTTCCCTGGTTTCGCTGGTGGCGGTGCTGCTGATCGGCAAGAAGTACCTGGGCGCGCGGCGCTGGATCCAGATGCCCGGCGGGCAGCACTTTCAGCCCTCCGAGTGGGTGAAGCTGGTGCTCATTCTGGCGCTGGCCAAGTACTTCAGCGACCTGCACCGAGAGGAAGCCTCGGTGGGCGACATTGTCAAAGCCGGACTGATCGCCGGCGTGCCCATGCTGCTGGTGCTCAAACAGCCGGATCTGGGGACGGCCCTTACCTATATCCCGGTGCTGGTCATGGCCTTGTTCCTGGGCGGGATCCGGCTGAGACATGCGGCCGCCATCATCCTGCTGGGAGCGCTGGTCGTGCCGGTCGTCTGGCATTATGGGCTCAAGCCCTACCAGAAACAGCGGCTGGTCAGCTTCCGCGAACCGGAGGCGGATCCGCAGGGTTCGGGGTACCAAGTCCAGCAATCCCTCATCGCCGTCGGCTCCGGAGGACTGTGGGGGAAAGGCATCACTAAAGGCACGCAAACACAGGGGATGTTCCTGCCCGTGCCGCAGACCGACTTCATTTTCGCCGCCTGGTGCGAGGAACATGGATTTGTGGGCGCGGTCGCAGTCCTGCTGTTATACTTCTTACTGCTGATGCGTTTGGTCCACAACGCGCAGACGGCGCCGGATCGCGTGGGCGCGTTCGTGGTCATGGGTGTGGTGGCCGTATTGTTCTTCCACATCCTGGTGAACGTCGGCATGGTGGTCGGCTATATGCCGGTCACCGGGATACCTTTGCCGCTCATGAGTTATGGCGGCTCGTCAGTGTTGTTCATGTTCCTGGCGCTGGGCATGGTGATGAACATACGCATGCGCCGCTTCGTGAACTGACGATCACCCGCCGCGGGTGAGAGGCCGCGGCTTGATTCAACGGCGGCCGCCGCAGGCGGCCCCAACAGGATTTTCGTATCGCCCCACGATAAGAGGGCAACCCGGCCGCACACATGAGGGGGCCGGACAGGATTGAAGCGAAATAAGCGCCGCAGGGCGGGTAACGGCTCCGCCGAGGCATGGCAGTGAGGCCACAAGTCCTGCGATGACGCATAGGTGAAAAGATTCTAAGCCGTAGCCTGAGAATCCTCCCCGAGCGCCGCCGGACCCTTTGTGAAAGCTCATGGGTCCGGGCTTCCATGCTTCGTCCCAGACCCATCGCCGGGCGCGACCGCGCCGCGGCGGCAAGCCTGCGTCCCACCCTCGTGTTTCCGTGCCGGTAGAGCCGTTCACGAAGCGAGCGGCTGCGGAGACAGTATGTCGAAGGAACTCTATGTCTCCTCGACGCCACATGAGACCAAGGTGGCGGTGGTCGAGGATGACCAGCTAGCTGAAATCTATTTTGAACGCGAGAACGAGTACACCCTCGCGGGATCCATTTACAAAGGGCGCGTCACCCGCGTGCTTCCGGGCATGCAGTCGGCATTTGTGGATGTCGGCCTGGAGCGGGATGCGTTTCTTTACGTGACCGATTTCCTGGAGGAGCAGGAAGACCAGGAAGAGTTCGAGCAGGTGATCGCGCGCGCCCATGATGATGCCACCGGCAACGGGGGGCAGCCGCGCGCGCAAGCTCCTCCTCCCCCGCCTCTCCCCGCTGAGCCGGTGGCGGCCGTCGCGGAGGAGCAGGAGATCGCGCGTCCTGCCGTTTCCCAGCCGGCGCGTGGCGCTGAGCGTGACGATAATGGCGAAGGCGGGGGCCGCTGGCGTGGACGCCGCCACCGTCGTGGACGCGGCCGCGGTTTCCCCGAGAGCAAATTTGCCCGCCAGGAGCAGCCGCGGCCGCCGGAAAAGGCGAGTGCACCGGCGCCCGGATACCAGCCGATTATCCTGCCCGGTGAATCCATCTCCAAGTACCAGCGTTTGGCGGCGCCGGCGCCGACTGCCGCCGAAGTAAGCACCGGGGCTGCCGAACAGGCGGCCGCTGCCGCCGCGCTGGCTGCCTCCATGGAACCGCTCAGCGATTCCCTGGAGCGCGACCACCAGGCGGAGGCGCGTCCATTCTCCGCGGTGACACAGGTGGGCAGAAGCTTCGGCACTGGTGCCGTTACCGAGGAGAGCCACCAGCCAGCGCAGACTCTGGACGACGAAGAGGAAGAACGCTTCGACCAGATGAACGTTGCGGGGGTCTTCGCAGGCGAAGAAGCGGACACGGAACATGATGAACCTGGGACGGGATTCTCGGCGCGGACGGAGCGTTCCCAGGCGTCCGACGAGCAGCCTGCCGCTGCGGCGTTCACCCCCGGCTCCGGCCTGATCGAAGAGGAGGAGATCGAGGAGGACGAAGCCGACCTCCCCCCGGTGGAAGAGGATCTCGACGTCGCCGAATTCGAAGAACTGGAAGAGGAGACCCTCGATCGCGAGGCGCCGAGCGCTGCCGCACGAAAAGTGGAAGCTGCCGATCTGACCGAAAGCGTGGAAGAAGCCGATAGCGACCGTGCCGCGGTCGGGGCGGAAGAGGAATTCGACGAGGAAGGCGACGAGCAGGGCGAGGAGGAAGTCGAGGAAGAAGAAGCGGAAGCCATTGCCGGCGGCGAGAACGGTCAGGGCGAAGACGGCCGCGCGCGCGCCGAGACCCGGGGGATTCCTGGCACCGCGGGCTTCCAGCAGAGGGCCGAGCGGCAGCCGTTCGAGCGTCGCCGCCGTCGCGGCGGGCGCGGCATGCACTCCCGCCGCAACATCCAGCGCGGTCCGGCGCCCAAGATCACCGACCTGCTCAAGGAGGGTCAGGAGATCCTGGTGCAGATCGCCAAGGAGCCGATCGGCAAGAAAGGCGCGCGCATCACCAGCCACATCGCGCTGCCCGGGCGATTCCTGGTGTACATGCCGACGGTGAACCATATCGGCGTTTCGCGCAAGATCGCCAGCGACGAAGAGCGCCAGCGGCTGAAGCGTGTCATTCTGGCCGAGCACCAGACGGGTCGGGCGGCTTCATCGTCCGCACCGCCGCGCGAGGAGCCAGCGACGACGATCTGCGCGCCGACATGCGCTTCCTGTTCAACCTGTGGACGGAGATCCGCAACCGCACCGAATCCAGCAAGGCCCCGGCGCTGATTTACCACGACCTGAACCTGGTGGAGCGCATTCTGCGCGACCAGGTGACCGCCGACCTTCACGCCAGATCTGGGTGGACAACGAGCAGGAGTACGAGCGCGTGCTGCGCTTCGTCAGCCGCTTCCAGCCCGGCCTGGTCAAGCGCGTGAAGCTCTACACGCAAGGAAACCCCGCTCTTCGAGCAGTTCAACATCCAGGAAGAGATCAACAAGGCGCTGAAGTCGAAGGTGTGGCTGAAGAGCGGCGGCTACATCGTCATCAACCAGACCGAGGCGCTGGTGGCGATCGACGTCAACACCGGCAAGTACGTCGGCAAGACCGACGCGCCTGGAAGACACCATCGTCAAGACCAACGTGGATGCCATCAAGGAGATCGTGCGGCAGATCCGCCTGCGCGACCTGGGCGGCATCATCGTCATCGACTTCATCGACATGGACGAGCGCCGGAACCGCCAGAAGGTCATGCAGGCGCTGGAAGAAGCGCTGCGCACGACCGTGCGCCCTCCAAGGTTCTCCAGTTCAACGATTTCGGCCTGGTGGCGATCACCCGCAAACGGGTGCAAGCCAGTCGCTGGAGCGCACGCTGGGCGCGCCTTGCCCGTACTGCACCGGCACCGGCCTGGTGAAATCAGTCAGCACCATCTGCAATGAGATCTACGTCGAGATGCGCAAGATCGCGAAGCACGTCGATCGCAGCGACGTCATGCTGCGTGCCAATCCCGAGGTCGTCAAAGCTCTGAAGGCGAACAGCGGGCGCTGGCTGCAGGAGATGGAAGAATTGACCGGGCGCACGGTGATCGTGAAATCGGACCCCGCGCTGCACCAGGAGCAGTTTGACCTGAACTAGGGCGATTCCAGCATTGCTGTAACTGGTGAAAGGGCACGGCTTCAGCCGTGCCGATATGCGCCGCCAATGAATTGGCCTTGAGGCCCTGAGGGAGATTCCCGCAGCGGCTAAAGCCGAGTTCTTAGCTGCCTTTTGTGGCACGCCTGAAGGCGTGCCCCTTCACCCTCTCTTGCCCAGGGCCTTGCGGCGTTCTCACCACCAATCCCCGGATGCCAAACTGCCGGCTCATTTGTCAGATAACTTCTAAGATAACAATCATGTCAGACACACTCGTGGCGGGACGTCCTCACGACAGCCGGCGAGACGCCAGCGCCACAATGGAGTGAGGCAAGAACAGGGTTGACGCGGCCTTCGGTTCTGCATATAGTCTCAACTTCATGCACGCCAACCGATTTAGCGCCGGCTTTAGCTACCGCTACTGGTTCGAGAGTAGCGGCGCGGGCGCTCCGTGCGTGCCAGCCTGATGTAAGGCGCACAAGTTCAGCAAGCCCAAAGCCGCGATCTCTCAAGGATCGCGGCTTTTTGTTTTAGAAGGTTAATCACAAATTGGTTTCGGAGGGGCGCGGCTTGAGCCGCGCCGTGGCTGGATACTCTATATGGATTGTCATCCCGAGCGAGCGCGACTGAACGGAGCGAGGGAGCGCGATGCGAGGGATCTGCATTTCTGTGGTCCTTGCGAACTGCAGATCCCTCGCGGCGCGCTCGCCTCGCAAACTCGGCTCGCGCTTGCTCGGGATGACAATTCAAGAAAAATACATTGCAGCACGGCTGAA
The DNA here is from genome assembly GCA_963704285.1 of uncultured Acidobacteriota bacterium. GTDB lineage: Bacteria > Acidobacteriota > Terriglobia > Terriglobales > Acidobacteriaceae > JAHFUA01. Next base: position 1,933,436 of record OY969886.1, read on the forward strand.
GCCGTGCCCTTCCGAAATCCATTTATGAGCTTTCCGAAGGAGGCCAGGTCATGATCGTGAACATGAAGGATACAGCCACCGAGCAGCAGATCGAGCACGTCATCGAGCGCATCCGCGAGGCCGGGTATCAGGCGCACATCACGCGCGGCGTGGAGCGCACCATTGTCGCCGCCGTCGGCAGCAACGGCCGCCGCCACGAACTCGAGGCGCTGCAAGCCGCGCCTGGCGTGGATAACGTCGTCGCTATCGCCCAGCCCTACAAGCTGGTGAGCCGCCAGGTACGTCCTGGCGGGACGGTGGTCGAAGTCGGAGGCGTGCGCATCGGCAACGGCGAGCCCGTGGTGGTCATCGCCGGACCATGCTCGGTGGAATCCCGGGAGCAACTCCTCACCACCGCGCGCGCGGTGAAGAGCGCAGGCGCGCGCCTGCTGCGCGGAGGCGCCTACAAACCGCGCACTTCTCCCTACGATTTTCAGGGTTTGGGCGAAGAAGCGCTGGAGCTGCTGGCGGAAGCGCGGCGCGAGACCGGCCTGCCTGTGGTCACCGAGGTGATGAGCACGGAAGATGTGGACATCATCTGCGAGCATGCCGACATGCTCCAGGTGGGCGCGCGCAATATGCAGAACTTCGCTCTGCTGCGGCGCCTCGCGACCATCGACAACCCTGTGCTTCTCAAGCGCGGGCCCTCGGCTACGGTGAAGGAGTGGCTGTTGGCGGCCGAGTATCTGCTCGCCGGCGGCAACCCCAACGTGGTGCTCTGCGAGCGCGGCATCAAGACCTTCGAGACCGAGACGCGCAACACGATAGATCTCGCGGCGGTTGCCCTGGCCAAGGAGCTCTCGCACCTGCCGGTGATCGCCGACCCTTCGCACGGTACCGGGCGGCGCAGCTTGATCGCACCGCTCTCGAAGGCGGCCATCGCCGTGGGCGCGGACGGGCTGATCATCGAAGTCCATCCCAATCCGGAGCGCGCTTTGTCGGACGGTCCGCAGTCTCTCGACTGCGGCGAATTCCAGGCCATGATGCGCGAGTTGCCGCTTCAGAAGTGCGCCGCGGCGGTAGCTTGACCGGGGCGCAAGCTGGCCGGGGGCGACTTATCTTGATTCTGCTAACCACCGCTGCATCAATAACTTGAAGCGGTGTTCCATCTGCTGTGGAGGGGCTTGCTCCAGGCAAACGGGAGCTTTACTACTTCGGTAACAAAAGCGCGCCGGATTTCGAATCCAGTGCGTTAACACCACTACCTATTGTGGTTGTTGGCGAGCAATCTACATAATCTTGACTATCGGTTGGGGCCACTCCAGAAGTACATGGCCTAAAATCCCCCTAAAACACGGACAAAACAGGGATTAGTACCTTGACAGTACTTACCGCAACGCTGATATAACTCACGCAGTCTCCCCCGAAAAAGCAGGTTCTGTGCAAGGTCCGGAGGTCCGGGCCGGATATGGGCCAGTGGCCCGCAGCCGGGGGTCCCCGGCAAACCCGGTTTTGGTTTGCTGGGGTGAGAGTTGCGGGTGGTCTCTCCTGTGGAAAGGGCATAAGCAGCATGGCCGAAGCGCGGGAAGTGATGAACATACGGCAAGCGTCGCAGTATCTGGGCGTCAGTCCGGACACCCTGTACAAGTACGTGTACGAAGAAAAGATCCCTGCTTTCAAGCTCGGCAACCGCTGGAAGTTCAAGAAGACCATCCTGGACGCGTGGATGGAGCGTAAGAGCGTGCTGGGCGAAGGCCGGGGAAAGAAGAAACCAAGAGCCGCACGCACCGCCGCGGCGGGGAACTAGAGGCTTTCATGTTCGGAATCGGAGCAGCGAAAAACGTGGTGGGGCTGGACATCGGCTCCAGCAGCATCAAGGCCATCGAGCTGAAGAAGAGCAAGGGGCAGATCGAGGTGACGCATATCGGCTTCGAGCCTCTGGCCAGCGACATCGTGGTGGACTCGATGATCGTGGATTCGGGCTCGGTCTCCAGCGCCATCAGCAAGATTTTCACCGAGAACATCATGAAGTCCAAGCTGGTGGCGACCTCGGTGAGCGGGCACTCGGTGATCGTGAAGAAGATCTCGATCCCCACCATGAGCGAGCAGGAACTGGCCGAGCACATCGGGACGGAGGCGGCGCAGCACATTCCCTTCGACATCACCGACGTCAACATCGACTTCCAGATCCTCTCCGAGGACCTGAGCGGGCCGCAGATGGACGTGCTGTTGGTGGCGGTCAAGAAGGACAAGATCCTGAACTACACCAACGTGCTCTCGCTGGCGGGCAAGAGCCCGGCTATTGTGGACATCGACGCCTTCGCGCTGCAGAACTGTTATGAGTACAACTACGATCCGGCGCCGGGCGCGACGGTGGCCCTGCTGAATCTGGGCGCCAGCGTGATGAACATCAACATCGTGAAGGGCACGACGCCGCTGTTCACGCGCGACGTGAGCGTGGGCGGCAATCAGTACACCGACTCGCTGCAGAAGGAGCTCGACCTCAGCTTCGACGACGCCGAGGCGCTCAAGCTGGGCCAGCAGGTGGGCACGGTCAGCACCGATGCCAAAGCCCCCATCCTGCAGCAGGTCACCGAGATCATCGTGCTGGAGATTCAGAAGACCTTCGACTTCTTCCGGGCCACCGCGCCGGGCGAGCACATCGAGCGCATTTACCTGGCCGGGGGCTCGTCCAAGGTGCCGGGACTGATCGAGGCGCTGCGCCAGGAGTTCTCCCTCCCGGTGGAGCTGCTCAACCCCTTCCAGCGGGTGGCGCTGCCGCTGGGCCAGACCACCGCCCTGGTGGACCAGAACGCGGGCCAGCTGGCGGTGGCTGTGGGCTTGGCCTTAAGGAGTTTTGAGAACCTATGATCCGCATCAATCTGCTGAGCGTTCCCAAATCGAAGCGGGGCAAGCGGACGGCGGCGGTGCCGGCCGTCAGCGGCCCCGGGCCCAACCTCATGATCGTCGCGCTGGTGGTGGTGGTGCTCACCGCGGGGGTGAACCTGGGCTGGTGGTACAAGCTGAACCACGAGAGCCAGCGCATCGCCGCCGACACGGCGAAAGCGGAACAAGAGAACCGCGAGCTCCTCCAGGTGAAGGCTCGGGTGGAGCAGAAGAACAAGCAGGCCGAACTTTACCAGCGGCGGGTTGACGTCATCGACCGGCTGCGGGCGCAGCAATCCGGTCCCAAGGAACTGCTGGCCATGATCGGCGACACGGTGAACGCCACCGACGCCGTCTGGCTCAACAAAATGAACGATGACGGCCCCAACATCAACCTCGAGGGCACGGCGCTGAGCATCGATGCCGTGGCCAACCTCATGGCGAACCTGAAGCGCACCGGCTACTTCAAGAACGTGGAGATGAAGGAGTCCTACCAGGACGACCAGGTGCACACCATGCAGGCGTTCGTTTTTACCTTGGTCTGCGAGAAGCAAGCGCAGCCGCAGAAATCGTAACCGGGACGGTCGCATATGGCGAAGTTCAGCGAATTGCCGGGCAAGGCACAAGTGGCCATCATCGTGGGCGGAGCGGTCGCTCTGACGGTCGGGTTTTACTTCCTGCAGTTGCGGCGCATGACGGAAGCCAATCAGCACGCCAGCGCCGCGCTGCAGGCCAAGCAGCGCGAGAACGCCCTGCTGCGGCCGTACCGCGACAAAGAACGAGAACTGGAGCAGAAGATCGCGGCTCTCCAGCAGCAGCTCGAGATCCTGAAGAAGATCGTCCCCGACGAGAAGGAGGCCGACCAGTTCATGCACATCATGCAGACCACAGCCGCTTCCGCCGGGGTGGAGATCCGCCGCTACACCTCGAAGGCCGTCGCCACGCGCGAGTTCTACACCGAGGCGCCGTTCGAGATGGACATCGACGGCCCCTACTACTCGGTGCTCAACTTTTTCGACCGCACCAGCAAGCTGGAACGGATCATCAACGTGGGTGGATTGCAGATGGCGTCGGTGAAGAAGCCGGGTGATGCCAAGGTGCGCAAGACGTACCAGTATGCGCCCAGCGAGAGCGTGGTGGTGAGCTGCTTGGCCACCACCTTCTTCAGTCACGACAGCACTCCGCAGGCGGCCCCGCCGAAGCCGGCGAACGCGCCCGCAAGGTAGGAAAACGGCAATGGTCAAGAAAACACTTTTCATCATGGTGATCGCAAGCTGCGGAGCCTGCGGGCAGCGTGTGGACACGCCCGCCAACGTCCGGCAGATCCTGGGCGGCCAGAGGCCGGCGGCAGCGCAAGCCGGGCCGCCGCCCGCCCGCGTCGCGGTGACGAGCGCTCCGGCGCCTCGTCCTATCACGGCCAACCGCAGCACCGACGCCAGCGACAAGACGGCGGCTGAAGACGAGACGCGCCCGGAACGCAAACCCGGTCTGGGCAAGCGCGATCCCTTCGTCAGCCCCATTTCTACCGCTACCGGGGCGGCGCTGCCGGCGAGTAACTGTTCCAGCGGCAAGCGCTGCCTGGTGATCGATCAGCTGGTGCTACGGGGCGTGGTGAGGACCACGACCGGCATGATCGCGGTGGTCGCCAATTCGATTAACAAGGCTTACTTCCTGCGCGAGAACGACCCGGTGTTCAACGGATACGTGGTGCGCATCACCGGCGACTCCGTGGTCTTCAAGGAGAAGACGGTGGATCGCATCGGGCGCCAGGCTACACGGGAAGTGGTGAAGAAGGTTACACCCCCGTCGGCGTAACGGCGGGGGCGCAAGCGGCGGGTGGCGGCCTCGCCGCCAACAGAAGAACCCGCCACGGCGGGTCAACCTCAGCGGCAGGGGTCAGGTTGCCGCACATTCCGCGGAAGGCGGGATGGGGAGAGATGGGGAGACACAAGATGAGGGGAAAGCAACTGCTGGGCATTTTCCTGATGGCGCTGGTGCTGTCGACGATGGCGGCGGCCGCGGGGCCGCAACTGACCGCGGTCAGCATCAGCACCCAGGACACCACCACCACGATCACCATCCGCGCCAGCGGCGCCTTCACGCACACGGAGTATCGGCCTTCGGATAATCTGCTGCTGGTCGATCTGCCCGGAGTCTCTGCCGGCGTGCTGGAAGGGCAGAGCCAGTCTGTGCAGGGTCCCGGTGTCGCGGCCTACCGTGTGGAGGCGTTCCAGGGCACCGGTGGCACCGCCGTCGCGCGCGTGGAATTGACCCTGCGCGGCGCTCCCTTCGTTACTTTCAACCAGGATAAAGGCGCGCTGGAAGTGCGCGTGACCGGCGTGGAAACAGCGGCAGCAGCGGCCAACGCGGCCCCGGCAGCGCCGGCAAGGTCCGATGCCCCGGTCGCGGCGTCGGAGCACGCCACTGCGGCGGCTCCGCCTGCCAGCCAGGCCGTGCAGGGGGCACCGTCCGGGGAAACGATGGAGGTCACCCCGCATCAGGCCGCGCAGATGAATCAGCCGGTCTGGGTGCGCAGCGTCAATGTGATTCACGGCCGCCAGGGCATCGAGCTGGAAATCCGCAGCAACGGCCCGCTCCGGCCGACGGTGACCAAGATCGCCGATCCTGACCGGCTGGTCGTCGATCTGGAGAACGCCCGCACGCTTCGCCCGGTACAGGTGCCGGTCAAGAGCGACGATGTCAAAAGCGTGCGCATGGCGCAGTACCAGACGAATCCTCCCGTGACGCGGGTGGTCGTGGACCTGGAAGCGGCTCGCGATTATGAGCTGATTCCTTCGCAGAGTGGATTGCGGGTGAAGCTGCACCCACCCTCCCAGGTGGCAAGCCTGGGCGCGCCTCCGGTCCCGCCGGCTGCGGCGCAGACGATGCCTGTGCTCCCCAAGGCCCCAGCGACTGCGTCACCAACCGTTGAGCAGGACAGCGCTCCCCAACCCGCAAGTGAGGCCGCTGCCGCTCTTCGCGAGCCGGTGAAAGAAGTGGCCAGCGCCATGTCGCCGGCCAATCCAGCGGCCGCAACCCAGCCGGCGCCCGCCGTTGCGCAGGACTTTGTGATGCTGCAGCCGAACTACAAGCCCAAGGCGGAGGCCGGCGAGCCGGCTGCTCGCGCTGCCGACGCCGCTTCCAAGTTCGCTGGCGGCAACACCGAGGTGGCCTTGTCCAACGCTCCGGCTCTGCCCGGAGCCAGCGCCAGCCTGCATGCGGCCACCCCCGTCAGCGCGGCGCAGCGCCCCGCAGCGCCGCCGCAAATGTCGATGACTGGCAGGCCCAGGTATACGGGTGAGCCTATCTCGGTGAACCTGAAGGACGTCGATTTGAAGGACTTCTTCCGCCTGATCCATGAGATCAGCGGCTTGAACGTGGTACTCGATCCCAACGTCCACGGCACCCTCACGCTGGTGCTGGATGACGTGCCGTGGGACCAGGCGCTGGACATTGTGCTGAAGAACAACGGGCTGGAGCGTGAGCTCGACGGCAACGTGCTGCGCGTCGCCACCGTGGATACGCTGAAGCACGAAGCCGATTCGCGCACCGCGCAGGTGGAAGCCCAGGCGCTGGCCTCGCAAAGGATCACGGTCACGCGCTTCCTGAGCTATGCCCACTCCAAGGATATAATGCCCACCATCAAGAAGTTCCTCTCCAAGCGCGGCGAGATCGTCTTCGACACTCGCACCAACGCGCTCATCATCATGGATATCCCGCAGGTCTTCCCCGAGATCGATCGCCTGCTGACGCAACTGGACCGCAAGACACCCGAGGTGGAGATCGAAGCCCGGGTGGTGGCGGCCACGCGCAACTTTGCGCGCGACATCGGCACGCAGTTCGGCTTCGGATTTGCCAACAACGCCACGGCCGTAGGCGGCGCCAGCGCGGTCGGCACCAGCCCCATCACCAGCCCGTCCAACTTCATCGCTGGGAGCACCACCACCACCGGCGGCAGCACCACCACCACCACCACCGGCATCCCGCTGTTCAGCAACCTGCCGGCGGTTGGTCCGACCAGCGGCCTCTCTCTGCTGAACCTGGGTTCCAACTACCGGCTGGACGTCATACTGACGGCGGCGGAGTCGCGCGGATTGCTTAAGATCCTGTCGCGGCCACGCATCATCACTCAGAACAACATCCAGGCAGTCGTCAGGCAGGGTGTCCGCATCCCGGTCGTCACCCAGGCCCAGTTGAGTGGACCGGCGACCACGACCTACGTGGACGCGTTCCTGCGCCTGACCGTCACGCCACAGATCACGGTGGAAAACACCATCTTCCTCAACGTGGACGTGGAGAACACCACGCCTGACTTCTCTCAGCAGGTTGGGGGCAACCCCGCCCTGCTCACGCAGCAGGCGTTGACTCAGGTGCTGGTCACCGACGGAGGAACCGTGGTTATCGGGGGTGTCATCTCGACCAAGAACTCGGTGTCCATCTCCCAGGTACCGCTGCTCGGCTCCATCCCGGCGCTGGGCAATCTGTTCAAGCACCGGGCGGTCTCCACCGAGACGCAGGAGCTCTTCTTCTTCATCACTCCGAAGATCATCCAGACGTAGTCAACCAGCTACAACGGGACAATCAACCGACGGCCCCCGGCAACCACCGGGGGCCTTCTGTTGGAGGCATGCACCGTCCATTTACAATCGGCACTGCGATGACCCAATCACCCGATGAGGTCATGGACTACCGAGGGCGCCAGCGCCGAGTGACGCAAGTGCTCGAGGCCCGCCGTCTCCAGGCGCTGCTGGTGACGCACTTGCCAAACGTTCGCTACCTGTGCGGGTTCACGGGAAGCGCTGGCGTGCTGCTGGTCGCGAACGGCAGGTTCACGTTCTTCACCGACGGGCGTTACCGCGAGCAGGCGCGGGCCGAAGTCCAGGGCGCGCGGGTGGTTGTGCCCAAGAGCCCGATTTTGGATGCCGCCGCCCGCACCGTCGCCGATTCCAGGGTCAAGACCGTCGGCCTGGAAGGCGAGCACATGAGCGTGGCGGCGGAAGCGCAGGTGGCGCGCAGCTTGCGTTCGCAGGCGCGCCTGCGCCCAACCCAGGGGCTGGTGGAAGAGCACAGGATGGTCAAGGAGCCGGCCGAGGTGGAACACATCCGCGCCGCGGTGCGATTGGCGTCGGGCTTGTTCGACAAAGCCGTCGCCGCCATCCGTCCCGGCGTGCCGGAGCGGGCCGTAGCGGCCGAGCTGGAGTATGCCGCGCGCCATGCCGGCGCCGACGGCATGTCGTTCGAGACCATCGTGGCGGCTGGGCCGCGCTCGGCTTTGCCGCACGGGCGGGCTTCCATCCAGCCTATTCCCCGGCGCGGATTCGTCGTGCTCGACTTCGGTGTTATACTCGCCGGTTACTGTTCGGATATGACCCGCACCCTGTACGTGGGCAAGCCCACGGCGGAGGTCCGCAGACTGTATCAGGCGGTGCGGGACGCGCAACAGGCTGCCATCGAGGCCGTGCGGCCCGGCAGGACGGTGAGTGAAGTGGACGGGGCGGCGCGCTCGGTGCTGCGGCGCGCGCGCCTGGCACGCTATTTCTCGCATTCCACCGGGCACGGTGTGGGGCTGGAGATCCACGAACCACCGCGCATCGCCCGCGGGCAGCAGGAAGTTCTGCGGCCGGGGATGGTGATTACCATCGAGCCCGGCGTTTATGTTCCCGGCTACGGCGGGGTCCGCATCGAGGATATGGTCGTCGTCACCACAGCCTCGTGCGAGGTGCTGACTCCCACCACCAAGGAACTCCTCGCCGTGTAAGAAAAGCGGCCCTGTCGTCTGCTCATGAACCAAAAAGAGCTGAAGGAACTCATCGAGTTCTTAATCGAGAAGGATATCGCCGAGTTCGAACTGGAACGCGGCGACGTCAAGGTGCGGATCAAGCGTGCCGGGGAAGCTCATAGCGCGGCTCCGACGGAGACCCGCTACGTGCACGTGGCACCGCCAATGTCTGTATCGCCGGTCGAGTATTCCTCGGCGCCGGCGGCTCCCGCGCCGCCCTCGGCGGAACAAGCGAAGCCTGGCGCCGAGGAAGCGGGGCTGCACGAAGTCAAGTCGCCCATCGTGGGAACGTTCTACGAGGCGCCCTCGCCGGGGGCGCTGCCCTTCGTCAAGGCGGGAGACGTGGTGCAAACGGGGCAGGTGCTTTGCATCATCGAAGCCATGAAGCTGATGAACGAGATCGAGGCCGACGTCAGCGGCGAGATCGTCAAGCGGCTGGTGAACAACGCGCAGCCGGTGGAGTACGGGCAGGTGCTGTTCCTGATCCGGCCGCAGTCGTAGCGAGCAGAACTTCGCCCGCCGCGGATTCACGCGAATAAACGCGGATCAAGATCAGGACAGCCCTGGGTATGCGGGAGAAATCGATGCTAGTCCCGAAGGGAACGGCACAACCAAGACTAGCCTCCCGCGTTTATTTTTATCCGCGTATATCCGCGTTAATCCGCGGCAAATGAAGTTCGACTCCTTTTTTCAATGTTCCGCAAGATCCTCATTGCCAATCGCGGCGAGATCGCCTTGCGAGTGATCTGCGCCTGCAAGGAACTGGGCATCAAGACGGTGGCCGTGTACAGCGAGGCCGACCGCAATTCGCTGCCCGTTCGTTTTGCCGACGAGGCCATCTGCATCGGCCCGCCGCGCTCGTCCGAGAGCTACCTCAACATTCCCGCCGTGATCAGCGCCGCCGAGATCGCCAACGTGGACGCCATCCATCCCGGCTACGGCCTGCTCAGCGAGAACGCCAACTTCGCCCAAGTCTGCGAGACCTCGCACCTCACCTTCATCGGCCCGCCGCCGGAGGTCACGCGTCTGATGGGGGAAAAAGAGAAGGCGCGCGAGGCCATGAAGGCGGCCGGCATCCCCATCCTGCCGGGCTCGGAAGGTCTGCTGGCGTCGGAGGGCGCGGCGCTGGAATGGGCGCAGCAGGTGGGATTTCCCGTGATCGTGAAGGCTTCAGCGGGCGGTGGCGGACGCGGCATGCGCGTGATCCGCAACCCAGAAGACCTGCCGTCGCTGTTCCACGCCGCCAGGTCGGAAGCCGCGGCCGCCTTCGGCAACGGCGATCTCTACATGGAGAAATTCATCGAGCGCCCCCGCCACATCGAGTTCCAGGTCCTGGCCGACAAATACGGACATGTCGCCAGCCTGGGCGAGCGCGAGTGCAGCATCCAGCGGCGTCATCAGAAGCTGCTCGAGGAATCGCCCTCGGTCAAGGTCACGCCCGAGTTGCGCCAACAGCTCGGCGACCGGCTGGTCTCGGCTCTCCGCCGCATCGGCTACGTGAACGCCGGGACGGTGGAATTCTTGATGGACGAAGACGGCAGCCTGAGCTTCATCGAAATGAACACCCGCATCCAGGTCGAGCACCCGGTCACAGAGATGGTTACCGGCATCGATTTGGTCAAGAGCCAGATCCTGCTCGCCGCCGGCGAGCGTTTGGATTCGGTTTTGAACGGCGATCCCATCGAGCAGCGCGGGCACGCCATCGAGTGCCGCATCAACGCTGAGCATCCCGAGACGTTCATCCCTTCCGCGGGCCAGATAAAGGTATTCCATACCCCCGGCGGCACCGGCGTGCGCCTGGACACGGCGGCCTATGCCGAGGCCGTCATTCCGCCGTATTACGACTCGCTGATCGCCAAGCTGATCACCCATGGCAAGGACCGGAACGAAGCTATCTCCCGCATGGCGCGCGCGCTGGAGATGTTCATCATCGAGGGGGTCTATACGACGATTCCGCTGCACCGGAAGATTATGGCCAACCCCGACTTCCGCGCCGGCGATTTCGATACCAAGTTCATGGAGCGCTTTCTGGCGGAGCAGAAAGCGGCCAAGTGACGGGTCGAACGGGGCATTTCGGTCTTGTAGTCTGATAATTAATAGAGGAGTGTCATTCCGAGCGCAGCGAGGAATCTATGCATTTTTCCGCGCCTACATCATGACGAATTGCACGAAGGGAGTGAATAGGCTGACGAAGATGGCTCTCCGCATTTCCATGAACCTAGAACGGTCAAATACATAGATTCCTCGCTACGCTCGGAATGACACGGCCGGGGGTTGTTGCTTCCCAGGAGCACGCGGACAGACCATGCTTCCTCGCCTCTACCCCATCATCGACCCCGCCCTTCTGTCCGGCGCCAGCGACCAGGCAGTGCGCGTGGCTGCTTTTGCTCGCGAGCTGGTGAAGGGCGGCGCCACGCTCATCCAGTACCGCAACAAGACCGGGAGCGGCCGCCAAATTCTGAGCTACGCCTGCGAACTGCGGCGGACCCTCGGCGCCGGAGTGCGTCTCATCATGAACGACCGCGCCGACCTCTGCCTCGCGGCAGGTTTCGACGGCGTTCACGTGGGGCAGGAGGACCTTTCGCCGGAGGGCGCGCGCGCAGTCGTGGGAGAGCGGTTCTGGGTGGGCGTTTCGACGCACTCGGTCGAACAGGTGATGCAGGCCGGCCAGACCTCGGCAGACTACATCGCCATCGGCCCGGTGTTCCCCACGGCCTCCAAGCTGAACCCCGATCCCGTGGTCGGTCTCGAGGGGGTTCGTGGGGCTCGCGCAGCTACCCGCAAGCCCCTGGTCGCGATCGGGGGAATCACGCGGGTCAACTGTGCCTCGGTTATTAAGGCGGGAGCGGATTCGGTGGCGGTCATCTCCGACCTGGTGCACGACCCCGCAAAATCTGTTGAGGCATTCTTGCGCGTTTTAGGGTAAAACAAGCACTCAATGAGCAGCCAGGCGCAAGCCCAAGCCGTCCCAGAACAGGAACTGGTCAAAGGGCTGGGCCTGACCAGTGCCACCACGCTGGTCATGGGCTCCATGATCGGCTCCGGCATCTTCATCGTTTCTGCCGACATCACCCGCCTCGTAGATTCTCCTGGCCTGCTGATCCTGGCCTGGGCGGTGACCGGATTCCTGACCATCACCGGCGCGCTGGCCTATGGCGAACTTGCCGCCATGATGCCCAAGGCCGGCGGCCAGTACGTTTACCTGCGCGAGTCGCTGGGCCCGCTGTGGGGATTCCTCTACGGCTGGACCCTGTTTTTGGTGATTCAGACTGGCACCATCGCTGCCGTGGGCGTGGCTTTCGGCAAATTTCTCGGCGTGTTCTTCCCCTCGATCTCCTCCACAAACTGGATCATCCACCTGTGGAAGGCGCCGCCCATCCACATTGGACCGATGGTGCTGGGCGACATGCACGTCGGCCTGAACACGCAGAACCTGATTGCCATCCTCACCATTGTGGTGCTCACCGTGGTCAACGTCTTCGGCATCAAGACCGGGGCGGCGATCCAGAACATCTTCACCTTCGCCAAGACCGCGGCCCTGCTGGGGCTGGTGATCGCCGGAGCGTTGCTCTTCCGCAACCCCGCCGCGGTGGCCGCCAACTTCACCGACTTCTGGCGCTTGGGCGCCCAGCACGCCGGCCTCGGCATCGCTTCGCCGTTCTTGCTGGTGATTACCTTGCTGGCGGTGGCGCAGGTCGGATCGCTGTTCGCCGCCGATGCCTGGAACAACGTCACCTTTACCGCTGGAGAAGTGAAGAACCCCAGGCGCAATCTGCCGCTCTCGCTGGCCGTGGGAACGGGGGTAGTGATCGCGCTCTACATTCTGGCGAACTTCGCCTACATGTATGTGTTGCCGTTGCACGGCGACCCGCAGGGTACAACCGTGATGGCCCGCGGCATCCAATATGCGGTTGAGGACCGCGTAGGTACGGCGGCCATGATCTCCATGTTCGGCGCCGCGGGCGGTGCGTTGATGGCGGTGGCTATCCTGGTCTCCACGTTCGGCTGTAACAACGGGCTGATCCTGGCGGGCGCGCGCGTTTACTATGCCATGGCCAAGGATGGCCTGTTCTTCCGCCAGGCGGCACACGTCCATCCCAAGTACCGCACGCCGGTGAATGCGCTGGTGGTACAGGCTGTGTGGACGTGCATCCTGTGCCTTTCCGGAACCTACGGCCAGTTGCTGGACTACATCATCTTCGCCGTGCTGGTGTTCTATATTCTGACGATCCTCGGCCTGTTCGTTCTGCGCCGCACCCGGCCGGATGCCGAGCGGCCTTACAAGGCGTTCGGCTATCCCGTGTTGCCGGCGATCTATATCGTAGTGGCCATATTTATCGATGTCGTACTGTTGAGATATAAACCCCAGTACACCTGGCCGGGCCTCATCATCGTGCTCCTGGGAATCCCGGTATATTTTGTCTGGCACCGCCCGAAGAGTGGGAGTTCTGCAGAAGAACGTGATGCGTGGGAGGAACGTTAATGGCCAGCAGACTGTTCTCAACCAAACCGCTCAGCTTGCTGCTGGAAGAGATGGCCGGCGAAAACCGTTTGCGCCGGGTGCTTGGGCCCGTACAACTGAGCGCTCTGGGGGTGGGTGCGATTATCGGTACCGGCATTTTCGTTCTTACCGGCGTAGCGGCGCATGACCGCACGGGCCCGGCGTTGATGCTTTCCTTTGTGGTGGCGGGAATTGCCTGCGTTTTTGCCGCTCTTTGTTACGCGGAGTTCGCTTCCATGGTGCCGGTAGCCGGCTCGGCGTATACGTACGCGTACGCCACGCTGGGCGAACTCTTCGCCTGGATCATTGGTTGGGACTTGGTGCTCGAATACGCGGTGGGCTCTTCGACCGTGGCGCATGGCTGGTCCGCGCACTTCCGAGAATTGATACCGCTGTTCGGCATACATGTGCCGAAACATGTTGCAACTGCGCCGTTTGACTACATCCCCGAGACCGGAAAGTTTGTGATGACAGGGTCGTATTTCGATCTGCCCGCGATTCTGATCACGTTCATTATTACCGTAGTTCTGGTCAAAGGCATTCGGGAGAGCGCCAGCTTCAATGCCGTGATGGTGGCCATCAAGCTACTCATTGTGCTGATGGTGATCGGCATCGGAGTGTTCTACATCAATCCTGCCAATTGGCACCCGTTCGCGCCCTTCGGCTACAGCGGGATCAATTTCTTCGGCTACACGTTGCTGGGCAAGACCACCGCGGGCGGCGAGCCTTTGGGAATGTTTGCCGGCGCGGCGATTATCTTCTTCGCGTATATCGGTTTCGACTCGGTTTCCGTACACTCGGAAGAAGCGCGCAAGCCCGCGCGCGATGTTCCCATTGGCATCATCAGCTCGCTCTTCATCTGCACCATTCTCTACATCGCGGTGTCCGCGGTGCTCACCGGAATGGTGCCCACTCCTCTCATTGATCGCGATGCCGCGGTGGTGGACGCGTTTCGCCGGGTGGGGCTGACCTGGATGCAATATCTGGTGGCGGCGGGCGCGATGACTGGCATCACCTCCGTGCTGCTGGTGATGATGCTGAGTCAGCCGCGCGTGCTGCTGGCCATGGGGCGCGACGGCCTGGTACCGCCGAGTGTCTTTGCCGCGATTCACCCGCGCTTTCGCACTCCTTGGAAATCCACGATTCTGACGGGTCTCTTTGTCGCCTCGATGGCGGGGTTCTTGCCCCTCAGTATCCTGGCCGAAATGACAAACATCGGCACGCTGTTCGCCTTCGTCATCGTCTGTGCTGCCGTGATGGTCATGCGGAAAACGAACCCGAATGCCAATCGGCCCTTCCGGGCTCCGCTGGTCCCGGTGGTGCCCATTCTGGGCATCCTGACCTGTCTGCTGCTGATGTTCTCCCTGCCGGCCGGCAACTGGTACCGATTGATTGTCTGGCTGCTTATCGGATTCGCGATTTATTTCTTCTATGGGCGCTACCACAGCGTCATGGCCAGGCAGCACCACCTCGAACATGAAATTGCCATCCATGGCACGGGCGCACCTGCGGTCGGGGACCCGGATGCGGGACCAAGCAGCCAGGCGGCTCCGATTGATACGACGATCAGGGAACCTAAGGAATGACAAGCCTTGCTGGTGAAGGACTCCACCCGCGTGGGAGCGGCTGAGCTCACGCCCTCACGCAACTCCCCGGAATCAGGGTTCTCTGCCCCCGCGCGAGTGCCCTTGGTCTATCCTGAGTAGCTCGATGAAGGCTCTGCGCAACCTGAAGATCATTGTGGCCGCGCTGGCGGTGCTGGTGGCCGCCGGCACCATCGGCTTTCACGTCATCGAAGGCTGGCCGTGGTTTGACGGCTTCTACATGGTGGTAACGACGTTCACCACCATCGGCTACCAGGAGATACACCCGCTTTCGCACGCCGGCCGGGTTTTCAACATCACACTCATCATCCTCGGCGTGGGCCTGCTGTTTCTGGGCATCGGGACTGCTACCCAGGCTTTGTTAGAATTCGAGCTCGGACAGTTCTTCGGAAGGCGTCGTATGGAGCGCGAGATCGAACGCTTGTCGGGACACTACATCCTGTGCGGCGCCGGGCGTGTAGGACGTAGCGCGGCGCGCGAGCTGGCGCGGGAGTCTATGCCATTCGTCATCGTCGAGAACGACCCCGAGAAGCTCGCGAAATACAGCGACGCAGGCTGGCTCACGCTGCTGGGCGACGCCACCCAGGAGAAGATCCTGCGCGATGCCCACATCGAGCGCGCCCACGGGTTGGTCGCAGCCACCACCACGGATGCGACCAACATGTACATCGTGCTCACCGCGCGTAGCTTGAACCCGAAGCTGCGCATCATCGCCCGCGCCAGCGAGGAAGAGGCGGAGAAGCACCTGGTGTCGGCCGGCGCCGACACCGTAGTCTCTCCCTACACCTTTGCCGGCCACCGCATCGCGCAATCGTTCCTGCGTCCGCATGTGCTCGACTTTCTCGACATCGCCACGGCGCGCGAAGGCAGGCTCGACCTGGAGATCGAAGAGGTGCATGTGGAGAACGGTTCCAGCTTCGCCGGCACCACCATCGAGAGTTCGCGCATCCGTCAGGAGATGGGCGTGATCGTGCTGGCCATCAAGCGCGCGGGCGCCGGCATGCGCTTCAATCCCGCGCCGGAGGACCGCATCGAGGCCGGCGACTACCTGATCGCCATGGGCGAGCCCGCGAGCCTGCGCCGGCTCGAGGACACCGCCACGGCGCGCCCGCGATGAAGATCGTCACTGCCGCCGAAATGCGCGAGCTCGACCGCGCCACCAGCGAGCGCTTCGGCGTCCCCTCGCTCATGCTGATGGAGAATGCCGGCGCCGCGGTCGCCGATTTCGTCTTACGCCGTTATCCCGGGGCGCAAAGCATCGGCATCATTTGCGGCAAAGGGAACAATGGTGGCGATGGATTCGTGGCCGCACGCAAGCTGCGCGAGGCAGGGAAGCGGGTGTCCATTCTGCTGCTGGCCGATCCCGGCGAACTCAAGGGCGATGCCGCCGCGATGTTCAAGCGGCTTTCGCTTCAGCCGGTGCTGGCGCGCAATGACGAAGAGCTGCGCAGCGCTGCGGTACAGCAGGTGTACCGGGCTGACGTGCTCATCGACGGCATTCTGGGCACGGGCTTTCGTCCGCCGGTGAAGGGATTCTACGCGGATGCAATCGGAGCCTTTGCAAAGGCTGACCGACCTGTCGTTGCGATCGACATCCCTTCGGGCCTGGATTCCGACGAGATGCGGCCGAAGCCAGATGCAAGCCACCCCATAGTGCCCGCGCACGCCACCGTCACCTTTACCGCGCCCAAGCCGGCCCACCTGTTCAGCAGCGCAGTTCGCGGACCGATCATGGTGGCGCCCATCGGCTCACCCGAAGAAGCGATCATCTCCAACTTGGGCCTGGAAGTCCCCACCTGGCGTGAGATGGCGAGCCTGCTCTCGCCCCGCGATCCCGAAGCCCACAAGGGCAGCTTCGGGCACGTGCTGGTGGTCGGTGGTTCGCTGGGAAAGGCAGGCGCGGCAGCGATGGCCGGCATGGCAGCGCTGCGCTCGGGAGCGGGACTGGCTACGGTCGCGTGCCCGCGCTCGGTGTTGCCGACTGTCGCCGGCTTCATGCCCGAGCTGATGACCGAGCCGCTGGAGGAGACCGAGGCCGGGACGATCTCCCTGCGAGCTCTCGAGTATGGCCGCATGGATGCGCTCGTTGAGGGCAAATCGGTGATCGCGCTCGGCCCCGGCATCGGGCGTCACACCGAGACCACGCAGTTCGTGCGCACGCTGGTGGAGAAATTCCGCTTGCCGATGGTAATCGACGCCGACGGCCTGAACGCCTTCCAGGGCGCGGTTGAGAAGCTGGATGGCGCGGCGCACCCGCTGGTGCTGACGCCTCATCCTGGTGAGATGTCGCGCCTGATCGGCGGCACGATTGCCGATGTGGAGGATGACCGCATCGCTGTAGCTCGCAAATTTGCGCAGGAGCACAAGCTGGTGCTGGTTCTGAAAGGACATCGCACGCTGACCGCGCTGCCGGATGGGCGCCTGTGGGTGAACCACAGCGGCAATCCCGGCATGGCGACTGGTGGGATGGGAGACATCCTCACCGGCATGGTCGCAAGTCTTTGGGCGCAGGGTCTGCACAAACCCGTGAGCCCGAGCGCGGGATCACCCGTTTGGGAGGCAATCGTCACCGCCGTGTATCTGCACGGGCTGGCCGGCGATGTGGCTTGCGAGCGGCAAGGCGAGCTCTCGTTGACAGCTACCGACCTGCTGTCGGCGCTGCCCGAGGCCATTCGCCGCGTCCAGGCGACTGCACGCGAAAAGTATGTGTGGCTGAACGAACAGCCCGCGTGCCCATGAAGGAGTTCTTCACCCACTCCGCGGAGGAAACCACGGAACTCGGCCGTCGCCTCGCTCCCCAGCTAAGCCCGCCCAAGCTGGTGGTCCTGCGCGGAGCGCTCGGGGCAGGGAAGACCACGCTAATCAAAGGACTGACCGAGGGCTTCCAGGCGGCTTCGCAGGAGAACGTGACCAGCCCCACCTTCACTCTGATTCACGAATACCGCGGGCCGGGCGTGAACGTGTATCACGTCGATCTCTATCGGGTGGACACGCAACGCGAGTTGGACACGCTCGGCCTCGACGACCTGTTCGACGAGAACAGCGTGGTGCTGATCGAATGGGGCGAGAAGTTCGCGCGATTCCTTCGCGAGTGCGACGTAGAGATCACGATCGAGCGCCTGGGCGAGAACGACAGAAAGATCAAAATCGCCACGGATTAACACCGATTGGTACGGATCAGAAGAACCAATACCTATGCGTGCTTATCCGTGCAAATCCGTGGCTGGTTATTCGCTCAGAATCCCATGATGTTGTAGCCGCAATCCACGTAGATCACTTCGCCGGTAATGCCGGCGCCTGCCTCCGAAGCCAGGAAGACGGCGGTCTCCGCCACTTCGTTCACGTCCACGTTGCGCTTGAGCGGCGCCCGCTCCGCGTGCGCTTTGAGCATGTCGCCGAAGCCGGAGATGCCGCGCGCCGCCAGCGTCTTCACCGGTCCCGCCGAGATCGCGTTGACGCGGATGCGCCGCGGGCCCAGGTCGTACGCAAGGTAGCGAACCGATGCCTCCAGCGCAGCTTTGGCGACACCCATCACGTTGTAGTGCGGCACCACCTTGGTCGAGCCGTAGTAGGTGAGCGTGAGGATGGAGCCGCCATCCTCCATCAGGGGCGCAGCGGCTCGCGCCAGCGCGATCAGCGAATAGACGCTCACATCGTGCGCGATACGGAAGCCTTCCCGCGTGGTGGCGAGAAATTCTCCCTTGAGCTCATCGGCGGGAGCAAAGGCGATGCTGTGCACCAGCGTGTGCAGCTTCCCGTAACGCGACTTGAGCAGGGAGAACAACTTTTCGATCTGCTCGTCGAAGGACACATCGCACATGAACGCCTCGGCGCCGGGCAGCGCCGCGATCAAGTCCTTGGCTTCCTGCTCCAGCCGCTCGTTCTGGTAGGTGATAACCAACCGCGCGCCCGCCTGTTGCAGGTGCTGCGCGATGGCCCAGGCGATGCTGCGCTTGTTGGCCACACCAAAGACCACGGCGGTGCGTCCTGCCATGCTGTCAGGCATCGGGAATCCTCGCTGAAGCTCGTCTAAAGCTGGAAAGAATACCAGAAAGCCTCAGTCGGCCGTGGTTTCGGCCATGGACTTCAGCGGAGCATCGGCGCGCACCGGCCATATTGCCGCCAGTCCCGACAACAGATAGACCGAACCGATCATGACGAAACCCCACAGCAATCCCACGCGATGGGAGACAAGGCCCACCATGAATCCCAGCACCAGTTGCAGCGCGGTGCCGAAGAACATGAAGGTGTTCTGCACGCGGCCCATGAAGTGAGGCGGGACCGACTCCATGATGCTGCTGTTGATGGCCACACCGCCGACACCGCGGCCCGAGCCCATCAGCGCGTAGAGCGTCACGGCAACCGCCAGCCAGCGCGAGAACGGCAGCAATACCAGGCTGAGCGCCAACAGCGAGAAGGAGACTCCAACGGACCGGCGCTTTCCCAGCGCACGGATCGCCACCGGCGCGTAGAACGCGCTGGCGAATGCGCCCACCGCCCATCCCGCATTCAGCCAGCCGTAGCCCACCGCTCCCGCCTTCAGGACGCGGTCGCTCAGCGGCGCGGTCACCACGCCTTGCGTCAGCATCGCGCCGAGGAAGCAGGCGTAGCTTATGCCGAGCATCACCAGGTGCGGCCTTCCCCGCAGGTGGGCGATGCCTTCGTGCAACTCGTGAGCGAAACGCGCGACCGCACCCTCGGGCCGCGCTGCCGCATCCGGGGGACGCACGACCACGCGGCCTTTCCTCACCGCGAGATAACAGAGAAACGAAACCACGTAGGAGCTGACGTCGATCAGCAGCACGCCACCCAGGCCGATGCGGTTGTACACAAACCCCACCACCGCGCCCGCCATCAGCCAGCCCGCCTGCACCGCCGCCAAGAGGAAGGTGTTGGAAGCGACGAACTGGGACTCCGGCGTCAGTTCCTGGATGAGCGCATTAATGGTGGGCCAGAACATCCAGAAGCCGCTGGCCACGAGCATCGCCATGGCATAAACCTGCCAGAGCTGCGCCTGGTGGCGGAGGGCGAGCACGGCGACGATGAGGATCACCACTGCGCGCGCCGCGTCTAGTGCCATCAGCAGCCGGCGCCGGTCCTCGCGGTCGATGATGACGCCGCTCACCGGCATGATCAGCATCGCAGGCAGTGTCTGCAGGACCAGCAGGGTGCCCAGCGCGACTTCCGAATGGGTGGCCTGGAGGATGTACCAGATCACGGCGGCCATATTCATGCCGCTGCCCACCATGGAGACGGTGTTGGCAGTGAAAACCAGCCGCAGCGGCCTGTGTTGCAGGATCGAGCGCATCGTTCCTCACCTCGCCCACTGTAATCGAAAATTCACAGGGCCGCCAACGCGCAGGGTTGTGGATATCGCGTGCGACTGCGCCACGATCACATGCCAGGGTCTGGTGAACCCGATGTGCCATAATGGCGCTCCGCTTCGAACGTCACGTCGAACGACCGCCGCAGCGTTACTATGTCGCAACCAATCCGCGACCGGGTGAAGGACTTCGTGCGCCACCGTCCGGAGCTCTACTTCCTCTATCACTTCGGACGGGTGCTGAAACGCCAGCAGCTCGTGTTCATCGACTATCCCGTCACGCCCTTGGCACGCTATGGGTACGGCAAGCCGCCGCATCCCCAGCTCCACGACCTGATCGCGAAGGACCGCGCGGGCTACAAGGCAACGCTGGAGAAATTCTGGGAATTCAAGGATTCGTTGTTGAAGATTCCCACCCAGTCGACAGCCCCCCTCGAACCCTCTTGGGCGAACAAGTGGCTGTCGCCTTTCGACCTCGCCAGTCTCTACTGCCTGGTGGCGCTCAACCACCCGCGGCACTACCTGGAAGTGGGTTCCGGAGTTTCCACACGCGTGGCACGGCGCGCGGTTCGCGACCACGGACTGCGCACCCGCATCATCTCCATCGACCCCCAGCCGCGGGCGGAGATCGACTCACTCTGCGAAAAAGTTATCCGCCAGCCGCTGGAGAGCGTCGAACTGGCGGTCTTCGACCAGTTGGTGCCCGGGGACATCCTGTTCATCGACAGTTCGCACCGGGTGTTCACCAACTCCGACGTGACCGTGGTGTTCCTCGACGTGCTGCCGCGTCTGCAGCCGGGCGTACTGGTGCACCTGCACGACATTTTTCTTCCCTATGACTATCCGCCGGAGTGGCGCGACCGCTACTACTCGGAACAATACCTGCTGGCGGCCATGCTGCTGGGCCAGAGCTCGCGCTTCCGCATCGCGCTGCCCAACGCCTTCCTCAGCCATGACCCGGAGCTGAGCGCGGTGCTGGCGCCGCTGTGGCGCGACCCGGGATTCGCCGCCGCCACGCCCGCAAACGTCCAGCCTGTGCAGGTGGCCGACCGGAGCGGTCTGGGCTCGTCCTTCTGGATGCGCACCACCTAGCAATTTGCTTTCTGCCCGCCGCCGGAGTCGGCCATAATGACGGCCCCGGGAGGAGGGTCGTTTGCGCCTGCCGCCGACGCACTGGAGGTACATGGCCTGCGGGTTGCTGCTGGCGGCCATTGTGTATGCCGCCGGACCTGACACCGGCCGCATCCAGATCGACTCCGCCTACTACGAGGGCGAGCCTGTCCCCTTCAAAGTGCTGGAACCGGGTGACCATAAAACGCAACTGCGGGTCGGCCCGTGGTTGCTGGGCGTGCGCGCCGCGGACTCGAAGCCGCGCGATCGGCGGCGGAACCTGTACGTGGTCTTTCCCGGCAGCCAGCACCGGGCTCCAGGCTGGCCTGACTACGACCACAACTGTGTGCTCAGCGATCTGCCCGCGACCGAGGAACCGGTGGAGTGGGACGTTTACTGGGCCGTCGTACTCGATCCCACCCTGCATGAAGACTTTCGCAGTGAACAGGAGTTGGTACTGACGGCCCAATCCGGCTTCTTCCCTCCCGACCTGCTGGAGTTCAATGACCTTCCCGCCGAGGGCTTCCTGCGCGCGCACATGAAGGCCCGCTCCCTCGGCGATCTGGCGCGCTTCCGCCGCAAGGACGGGACCTTGCCGCGCCTGCTGATCACTCCCGCGGGATACGCCATTCGCGGCAGTAGCGAGCCTCGCTGAATTTGTGATTGGGGATCGCCTCCGCCTTAATCGCCATCACCAATCCGCAATCGCCAATCGCCAATCACAAATCACAAATCGCAAATCACCTTTTCTTTATACTTGGTGAACGGAGCTTACCTGATCCCCTTCATCCAAGTCGGCCCGCTGCGGCTGGGCACCTATGGGCTCATGGTGTGGCTGGCCTTCTTCTCCGCGTATTTTGTGCTGAGCGCGGATCTGCGCCGCCGCAAGTTGCCGGGTGACGCGCTCAATATCATCTTGCTGCTGGTGGTCGCCGGTCTTGCGGGGTCGAAGCTGTACCACCTGCTGGAGCGCCCTTCAGAATTCTTCTCCAACCCCATCGGCCTGTTTTTTTCCAGTTATGGCTTCGCATGGTTCGGAGGCTTCCTGGGAGGACTGGCGGTCTTGCTCTGGCTGGCGCATCATTATCGTGTCCCGACCCTTGCGTTCCTGGACGCGTGCAGCCCCGCTGCCGCGCTGGGTTACGCCATGGGGCGCATCGGATGCCTGCTCTCCGGCGATGGCGATTACGGCATCGCCACCAACCTCCCCTGGGGGATCGCGTTCCATCCGCTGGAAACTGGATGCCGCGTGCGCCACTTCATCTGCGCCATCCACGGCAGCCTCGAGCCGAGTTATGGCACCACCGTGGGCCTGGCTATGAATGCGATCGTGCGCGTCCACCCCACGCCGATCTATGAATTCATCGTGGGCGTGCTAGTCGCCTACCTTCTCTGGCGACGGGGCACTCTGCGTCTGCGCGACAAAGCCGCGGCGGGCAAGGTCCTCGCCGAGTATTTGGTCCTCACCGGCTTGGCGCGCTGCGTGGTGGAATTCATCCGCATCAACCCACGCTCGGCCTTCGGCGTGCTCACCAACGCCCAGGTCGCAAGCCTGCTTTCCATCGTCGCTGGGGTGGTGCTGATCTTCAGGGTGCGATCGCGCTGAGCAGCCTCAGCTCACTTCTTCAAGAATCGTTCCAGCGGGCACCCTGGACAGTGGGCCTCCGCCTTCAGGCAATGGTGTTTGGCTGCCTGTACCAGCAGCGCGTGGAATTCGTCGAAGGCGCGGGCTGCCGAGGTCGCGCGGCGGATGACGAACTTGTGCCGTCGTCGTCCGCCGAGCGGCGACGCCGGCGGCGGATCCCATGCTGCCGGAAGCGCCTGCTGCAACGCCTGCTCCACCAGTTGGCGTAGGTCCTCATATCCCACCTTGGCGGTGATCAATCCATGGCGCTCGAAGATGCGCCGCGTGTATGCGTCCACCACGAAAACGGGATGGCCGCCGGCATAGAGCAGGATGGAATCGGCGGTTTCCGGGCCCACGCCGTTGAGTGCCAGCAATTCTCCCCGCAGCTTATCGGTCGGTTGCGCGAACATCCGTCCCAGGGAACCACCATAGCGCGCGTCGAGATAGCTCACGAAGTTCTTCAAGCGCTGCGCCTTCTGGCGGAAATATCCGGAGGATCGGATCATCTGGGCCAGCTTCGGCAAGGGCGTCCGGCGAATGCCGTCGGGGTTGAGCACGCCTTCCTCGCGCAGCCGGCGTAAGGCCCGCTCGACGTTCATCCAGGCGGTGTTCTGGGTCAGGAACGCGCCCACAATGACCTCGAAGCGGGTGTAGGCCGGCCACCAGTCCTGCGGACCCCACGCCGCCATCAACTCCTGGTAGTAAGCCCGAACGCTGGCTTCGCGGTCCAAATCGGCACCCCTCCAATCCAGTTTAGCGGACGGCTGGAAATCATTCGCTTAGTGCGTTGACAACTTTTGTCAATGGCCGATAAGGTCCTTGAATACATACCCAAAGTACATGCCCGAACGGGTCTAACTAGTTAATATTCAATGACCTAAACTTAAATGACAATTTCTGTCAGCAACCCCGGGGTCGGGCTCGAAACGAGCGAACCGTAGCTCTTCTCCCCCGAAGCTGGAGCCCTGGTTGCTGCGGCTGCCGTGTGACTTGCGGCAGCGGCAAGGAAACCGGCGAATGTCGCAACGGCTCGGCGATCTTCTGGTCAAAGAGAAGGTCATCACGCAGGAACAACTGGATCGCGCGCTGACGGAGCAAAAGCGAAACGGCTCGCGGCTGGGTTCCGTGCTGGTGAAGCTGGGCTACGTTTCCGACGAAGACGTCACCAACTTCCTCTCCCGGCAATACGGCGTTCCCGCCATCAATCTCTCGTATTTCGACATCGATCCTTCGGTGGTGAAGCTGATCCCACCGGAGACCGCGCGCCGCTACCAGATCCTGCCGCTCAGCCGCGTTGGCGCTTCGCTGACCATCGCCATGGTGGACCCCACGAACGTGTTCGCCATGGACGACATCAAGTTCATGACCGGCTTCAACATCGAGCCGGTGGTGGCCTCGGAAGTGGCGATTCTTCAGGGCATCGATAAGGCGTACGGCGACACCCACGAGGAAGACCTGGAAAAGGTGATGGCGGACATCGGCGAGACCGACGCCGACGTCGAGCTGCAGGCGGGCGACGATGACGAACTGGCGGTCAGCGAATTGGAGAAGGCTGCCGAGGAAGCGCCCATCGTCAAGCTGGTGAACCTGATCCTCACCGACGCGGTGAAGCGCAGCGCCAGCGACATTCACCTCGAGCCCTACGAGAAGGAATACCGCGTGCGCTTCCGCATGGACGGCATCCTGCAAACCATCATGACCCCGCCGCTGAAGCTGAAAGACGCCATCATCTCGCGCATCAAGATCATGTCCAAGCTGGACATCAGCGAGAAGCGGCTGCCGCAGGATGGCCGCATCATGCTCAAGGTGAGGCTCGCGGGCAAGCGCAAGACGCTCGATTACCGCGTCAGCACCCTGCCCACTATCTGTGGGGGAGAAGATCGTTCTGCGGCTGCTCGACAAAGACAACCTGCGGCTGGATATGACCCAGCTCGGCTTCGAGGCCGAGTCGCTGGCCAAGTTCGAGAAGGCCATCTTGAAGCCCTACGGCATGGTGCTGGTCACCGGTCCCACGGGCTCGGGCAAGACCAACACGCTCTACTCGTCCATCGCGCGGCTGAACACGCCGGAGACCAACATCATGACCGCCGAAGATCCGGTCGAGTTCCAGATGCCCGGTGTCAACCAGGTGCAGATGAAAGAGCAGATCGGGCTGAACTTTGCCGCCGCCCTGCGCTCCTTCCTGCGGCAGGATCCCAACATCATCCTGGTGGGAGAGATCCGCGATTTCGAGACGGCGGAAATCGCCATCAAGGCGGCGCTCACCGGGCACCTGGTGCTCTCGACGCTGCACACCAACGACGCGCCGGAGACCATCAGCCGCCTGATGAACATGGGCATCGAGCCCTTCCTGGTGGCGACTTCAGTGCACCTGATTGTGGCCCAGCGGCTGGTGCGCCGGATCTGCAAAGAGTGCACGGAGGTGGTCGAGGTCCCCTACCAGACGCTGCTGGAGTCCGGTTTGTCGCCGCAAGAGGCCAAGACGGTGAAGATCCGCAAAGGGCAAGGGATGCGTCGTCTGCAACAGCACGGGCTACAAAGGACGCACCGGTCTCTATGAAGTGATGGAGGTCAACGACGAGATCCGCGAACTGATCCTGGTGGGTGCGTCGGCGGTGGAACTGAAGAAGAAAGCCATCGAGCACGGCATGATCACGCTGCGGCGCAGCGGTCTTACCAAGGTGATGGATGGCGTTACCACCCTGGAAGAGGTGGCGCGCGAGACCGTCCACTAAGTCAGGGAGGCTTGAGGAAACCATGGCAGTTACTCTCAGTGAGCTGTTGAAGAAAATGTTAGAGATGTCGGGCAGCGACCTGCACATCACCACCAATTCGCCTCCCCAGGTCCGCGTGCACGGCCATCTCACGCCTCTCGATTTGCCGCCGCTGACCGCGGCCGAGACCAAGCAACTGGCTTACAGCGTCCTCACCGACGCCCAGAAGCAGCGCTTCGAGGAGACGCTGGAGCTCGACTTCTCCTTCGGCCTCAAGGGACTGGCCCGCTTCCGCGGCAACTGCTTCAACCAGCGTGGCGCGGTCGGCGCCGTCTTCCGCGTGATTCCGTTCGAGATCAAAGGCATTCAGGCAACTGGGCCTGCCTGCCATCGTGGCCAAGCTGTGCGAGAAGCCGCGCGGCCTTATCCTGGTGACCGGGCCGACCGGTTCCGGCAAGTCCACCACGCTGGCCGCCATGCTGGACAAGATCAACAGCGAGCGGCACGAGCACATCATTACCATCGAAGACCCGATCGAGTTCGTGCACAACCACAAGAGTTGCCTGGTGAACCAGCGCGAGGTGAACTCCGACACCAAGTCCTTTGGCGACGCGTTGCGCGCCGCGCTCCGCGAGGACCCCGACGTGGTGCTGATCGGCGAGATGCGCGACCTGGAAACTATCGAATCGGCCCTGCGCATCGCCGAGACCGGACACCTTACCTTCGGCACCCTGCACACTAACACCGCCGCTTCCACCATTAACCGCATCATCGACGTGTTCCCCGCCCACCAGCAGCCGCAGATCCGGGCCCAGCTTTCCATGGTCTGGAAGGCATCCTGTGCCAGTCGCTGCTGCCCAAGATCGGGGGGCAACGGCCGGGCGATGGCGATGGAGATCCTGGTGCCGAATCCGGCGGTGCGGAACCTGATCCGCGAAGACAAGATCCATCAGATCTATTCCTCCATGCAGTCCGGCCAGGACAAGTTCGGGATGCAGACCTTCAATCAGTCGCTGGCGAGCCTGTATTTCCAGAGACAGATCACGCTGGAAACCGCCATGCACCGCTCGTCGATGCAGGACGAGTTGCAGGACATGATCAACCGCGGGGCCGTGAGCGCAGCTCGTGGCTCCGCCGTAGCACGAAAGTAGAGCCCTTGCCCGCGCGGGCATCTGCGCCGTCGCGGGCCAACCGACTAAGCGGAGGACCCAATGCCGGTTTTCACCTACAGCGGCACCAACGCCGCTGGCAGCAAGATCAGCGGGGAGCGCATCGCCGAGAGCAAGCAGTCCTTGACCATGGCGCTGCGCCGCGAGCGCGTCAACCCCACCACCATCAAGGAGAAGGGCAAGGAATTCGCTCTTCCTACCTTGGGCCGCGGCAAGGTGCCCACCAAGGACCTTGCCATCTTTTTCCGGCAGTTCTCGGTCATGATCGACGCCGGTCTGCCGCTGGTGCAATGCCTCGAGATCCTCGCCGCCAATCAGGAAAACATGACTTTTCAGAAGACCCTGACCGGGGTGCGCACCTCGATCGAAGGCGGCTCCACTCTGGCCAATGCCATGCGCCAGTATCCCAAGGTGTTCGACGACCTCACCACCAACATGATCGAGGCGGGCGAGACCGGCGGCATCCTCGACACCATTCTCCAGCGGCTCGCCACCTACGTCGAAAAGGCGGTGAAGCTGCGGTCGGCGGTGAAGTCGGCGCTCATCTACCCCTGTTCGGTGATCGGCATCGCCGTGCTCATCGTGGCGGGGCTGCTGAAGTTCGTGGTGCCGATCTTCGCCAACCTGTTCGTCGGACTGGGCGTCGCCCTGCCGCTGCCCACCCGCATCGTCATGAAGCTGAGCGAGATCGTCGGCAGCTTCTGGTGGATCGGAGTGGGAGGCGTGATCGCCCTGTTCTTCGGCATCCGCCAGATGCGCAAAGATCCGCGCGGGCGCCTGTTCATCGACAAGATGCTGCTCAACATGCCGGTGGTCGGCATGCTGCTGCGCAAGATCGCGGTGGCGCGTTTCACCCGCACCATGGGGACGCTGATCACCTCCGGCGTGCCCATCCTGGAAGGTCTGGGGATCACCGCCCGCACCTCCGGCAACGCCGTGCTCGAGCAGGCCCTGTTGAAGGTGCGCAAGTCCATCGAGGAAGGCCGCACCATCGTCGATCCCCTGAAAGAGTGCGGCGTCTTCCCCAACATGGTCACCCAGATGATCGGCGTGGGCGAGGCCACCGGCGCTATGGATGCCATGCTGCAGAAGATCGCGGACTTCTACGAAGACGAAGTGGACGCGGCCACCAAGGACTTGCTGACGCTGCTGGAACCGATCATGATCGCCTTCCTGGGCGTGGCCGTCGGCGGCATCGTCATTTCGCTGTACATGCCGCTGTTCAGCATGATCGCCAAACTCTCGGGGGGTTAGACGCGGGCGGGCGGCCGAAACTCCCGGGTTCTGCCGCCGCGCACAGTTTCTGATGAGGAGGAAACGGCAGGGCGGCGGGACCGCCCTGGCCGCCATCGATGCGGAGCGAATTTAACGAGCGCACCTGGCTGGCGTGGCTCTCCAAGGTGCGCATCATCGTCGTCACCTTTCTGCTGGCCATCGAGCTGGCGATCGTGCGGCTTACGGTCACCGGCGTGCCCGAGCGCGCGTTCATCAGCGTCATCGCGCTCTGGTATGCCATTTCTCTCTTCTACGTGCTGCTGCTTCCGCTCTGGCGCGAACAGTGGACGCAGGCCCGCTTGCAGGTGGTGACCGACCTGGTCTTCGCCAACGCGCTCATCTACCTGACGGGCGGCATCGACACTTCTTTCAACTTTCTCAACCCGCTGATCATCATCATGGCCTCGATCCTGCTTTCGCGGACCTGGGCCTACTTGAGCGCATTGCTCTCGTTCATTCTGTTCGGCGCCATCCTGGAGCTCTCCTATTTCGACCTGATACGCTCGTATTCCACCACTCGTACCGATCCCAGGTTTCTGCAGCTCGTCATCTTCATCAACCTGATCGCTTACCTGGCGGTTGCCTACCTGGCCAGCAAAATGGCCGCCCGGCTGCGCCAGGTTGACGTCGAGTTGCAGGACAAGAGCGGGGCACTCGAGAACCTGCAAGCCCTGCACAAAAACGTCATCGACTCCATGAGCGGCGGCCTGATCACCACCGACCTGGAGGGGCGTATCACCTTGCTGAACCCGGCCGGCGAAAAACTGCTGGAGACCTCCGCGGCCGCAGTGTTCGGCAAGCCGGTTGCCCAGTTCTTTCTCGACCGGCTACCTGCCATGGGACCGCATTTCGTGCGCACCGAGGTCCGCTGCCTTACTCCCAGTGCTACGGAAAAGACCTTCGGAATCACGGCCTCGGAGTTGAATGTCCCGGAGCGTGGTCTGACCGGCTACGTGTACGCCTTCGCCGACCTGACCGAGATCCGCCGCCTGGAGCGCGAGGTGCGCATGCGCGACCGCTTGGCCGCCATCGGCCGCATGGCCGGCGGCATCGCCCACGAGATCCGCAACCCGCTGACTTCCATCGCGGGCTCCGTCCAGGTGCTGGCCGGCATCTCCGAACTGAACCCGGACCAGAAAGCGCTGGTGGAGATCGTCCTGCGCGAGTCCGACCGCTTGAACGCCATCATCACCGACTTCCTCATGTACGCGCGCGAGAAGACCTACAAGATGGCGGTGATCGATCTGGTCCCGCTGCTCGACGATACCCTGACGGTTCTCGAGCGGACCCACAGCGGGCCCCCGGTTGAGATCGTGCGGCGCTTCGCGACCGAATCCGCCTGGGCGCTCGCGGATCGTGATCGCATCAAGCAGGTGTTCGCGATCCTCTCGAACCATGCCCTGCACTCCATGCCCCAGGGAGGACGGCTGGCGGTCACCCTCGCGCCCGCGCCGGACCACTGGCGCATCCACTTGGCCGACACCGGCCAGGGCCTGACGCCCCAGCAGGTGGAAAAAGTTTTTGAACCTTTCCAGTCGGAGTTGGACGGCGGCACCGGCCTGGGCCTGGCCATCGTGTACGAGATCCTGCAGGCGCACGATGCGCGCGTCTCGGTCCAATCCTCCTTGGGGGAGGGGATCAAGTTCTGCATCGAGCTGAAACGGTCGGAACCGCCGCCGCGCCACCAACCCGAACTGGTGCAAGCTGCCGCTGCCCATACCAATCACCCCAACACGCCAACGGCGGGTGCCCACCCCAACGCAGCGACAGCGACTTCGGTGGGGACCCCGGGCGTGTGGGAGACCCCGAGCGGGGTGAAGCATGGCTAGTATCCTGGTCTGTGACGACATGCGCGCCATCTGTGGCGTGCTCGAGATCGCTTTGCGCAAGGAGAGCCACCGGGTCGAGACCGTGACCTCCGGCGCGGAAGCCAAACGCAAACTCGATTCCAATATCTACGACGTGGTGGTCAGCGACATCAAGATGCCGCAGACCGACGGCATCGAGGTGCTGCGCCACGCCCGGCGTGTCTCACCCGAGACCGCCGTCATCCTGATCACCGCCATCGAGGACTACGAGGCTGCGGTACAGGCGCTGAAGGCGGGCGCCTTCGATTACATCCATAAGGGCCCGCACTTGATCGACGAGGTGGTGGTCTCCATCAACCGCGCGCTGGAATCCGTGGCCCTGCACCGGGAGAATTTCGCCTTCAAGCGCGATGCGGGCATCCGCAATTCGCTGGAAAATATCGTCGGCGCCAGCCCGGTCATGGACCGGCTGAAGCAGACCATCCGCACCGTGGCCTCCAGCGCCAGCACCGTGGTGATCCACGGCGAAAGCGGCACCGGTAAGGAGCTGGTGGCGCGCGCCATTCACGCCTGCTCGCCTCGCGCCGCCGAGCCCTTCGTCTCCATCAACTGCGGCGCGTTTCCCGAGACCCTGCTGGAAAGCGAACTGTTCGGTTACGTCAAAGGCGCGTTCACCGGCGCCACGCAGAACAAGGCCGGACTGTTCGAGGTCGCCAGCGGCGGGACCGTCTTCCTCGACGAGATCAGCGAGATGAGCCTGGCCATGCAGGTGAAGCTGCTGCGGGTATTGCAGGAGCGCGTGATCCGTCCGGTGGGCGGCACCGCCGAGATCGCCATCGACGTCCGCCTGATCGCGGCCACCAACAACGATCTCGACCGCATGGTCGCCGACGGCGCCTTCCGCGAAGACCTCTATTACCGCATCAGCGTGATCCCCATCGAGGTGCCGCCGCTGCGCGAGCGCCGCGAAGACCTCCCCGTGCTGGCGAACCACTTCCTCAAGAAGTTCGTCGCCGCCTCGGGGAAGAGCATCGTGCGCATCGCTCCGCAAGCGCTGCGCGAACTGCAGGGATACGACTGGCCGGGCAACGTGCGCCAGCTCGAGAACACCATCGAGCGCGCCGTGGCGCTGGAGTCCAGCGACGAGTTGAACGTCGAACTTCCGGCGGAACGCTCGAAGATCCGCGTGGCGGTCCTGTCCGCCAATGGCTCCATCCCCATCCCCACCGAAGGCCTCGATATGGAACGCTATGTCGCCGACCTGGAACGTTCCATGCTACAAACCGCCCTGCGCCAGTCAGGAGGCGTGCAGACCCGCGCCGCGGAATTGCTGCGGTTGTCGTATCGCTCCTTCCGGCATCTCGCCAAGAAATACGACATCTAGAAGCCGCTGCTGGCTCTTGGCTCTTTTGCGCCCCGGGGAGGGGTATCCCGTAACTCCATGATTCCACCGGGAGCACCTCCCCGGGGGAGGTGTTTTTCCACAACCATCGAAGCCAGGCCCTGACACGCGCAGCCACGGCGAACCGCTCTAAGAGCAGGGCCAAGAGCCGAGTTCATGGTTATTCTCGCTAAAGAAATTCAGGATTCCTGCCGAAGAGTTAACGGTGTGGCAAATCCAGGCATCGATTTTGAACGTCCGGCTAACTTACTCCGCCCCGCCGGAGCGAGCCAGCGCTGCTGACGTCGCGGCCGATTATCAGAAGCTGCTCCAAGAGCCGCTGGTTCAGCAGCTCCTCGACAGCTTCCCCGAGCCGGCGATGATCCTGAACCCGCAGCGGCAGGTCGTCCTGGCCAACGACAAGCTCGCGGCTCTGCTAAACGCCGAGCCGGAACAGCTGCTCGGGCGCAGGCCGGGAGAGATCTTGAACTGTATTCACTCCCAGGACTGTGACGGGGGATGCGGGACATCGAAATTCTGCGCCAAGTGCGGTACGTTGGGAGCAATCTGGGAGTCGCAGAAGACCAATACCGCTCAGGTGCAGGAGTGCAGAATGACGTGCGCTACGGAACAGGGTTCCGCGTCACTGGATCTGAAGGTGTGGGCAACTCCTCTGGCCGTCAGTGGGCGGTTCACGATCCTCGCCGTCCGGGACATCAGCGACGAGAAGCGGCGGGGCGTGCTCGAGCGGCTGTTCTTTCATGATGTCCTCAACGTCGCCGGGGGACTGAAAGGCATCCTCGACATCTGGCCGGATCTGGAAGAAAGACTGCAGCCCGAGATGCACCAGACGATGCGCAATCTGGCCGAAGAGTTACTGGAAGAGATCCGATCTCATCGCGACCTGGTGGCTGCCGAGCGTGGCGATCTGGAGCCGGTTATTAAGGAGATCGATGTCGAACAACTGCTCATGCAGCTTTGCGGGTTGTACGGCCACCACACCGTGGCCATGGGCAAAACGCTGGCACCGCCAACCTTCTCGGGCCCCAGAATGATCCGCTCGGACGGGGCCCTCCTTTCGCGCGTGCTGGGGAATCTCATCAAGAACGCGCTCGAAGCCTCGTCGCGTGGCCAGACCGTTGAGGT
Organism: uncultured Acidobacteriota bacterium; assembly: GCA_963704285.1. Taxonomy (GTDB): domain Bacteria; phylum Acidobacteriota; class Terriglobia; order Terriglobales; family Acidobacteriaceae; genus JAHFUA01. The sequence continues at coordinate 1,965,738 of OY969886.1, forward strand.
GTCCTTCGAGAATTCGGGAGCGCCGGTTTTCTCGGTCCACAATGAGTCTGCCATGCCGGCAAGCGTTCAATTGCAGGTCTTCCAGCGTTCCTTCAGCACTAAGGAGGGGTCGGGGCGGGGAATCGGAACCTACAGCGTCAGGCTGCTGACCGAGCGCTACCTGAAAGGAAAGGTCGCTTTCACGTCCTCCGCCGCTCACGGCACCACCTTCACGGTGACGTTGAACGGCGCCTGATCTTCCATCGTCGCGATGCGGGCAGGGCTCTTGGCCATTGGCTTTGGGCTGTTGGCCTGTTGCGTCCGGCTTTCGTACTTGAGACAAAGGCCAAGCCAAGAGCTATAGACCCGTTCCGCAGTCGGTGTACCCCAGGTTCGTGTCAGGGCACGACTTCAAAGCCTGCCCTGAGCGAAGTCGAAGGGTGCCGAATGAGAACTAACGAGATTGTCATCCTGAGCGACGCCCGACCTGAGTTCGCGAAGGGAGGGCGAGCGAAGGATCTTGGTGTTCTGTTAATCTCGGCCGAGCGGTCGGGGAAAAGCAGATCCCTCGGCTCGCGCTCCCTCCCCTTCGGTCGGTCGCACTTCGCTCGGGATAAGCTCTCACAAGGTGAGCCTTAACGGCACGACTGAAGTCGTGCCCTGACACGAAGCCGGTACACCGACTCGGGAAATGCTCCAAAAGCCAAAAGCCAGAATCCTGGTAACGCTATACTCCTTCTGTCATGTGGCAGATCCTCCGCCTGCTCTGGAACGCGACTCGTGGCCACCGGCTTGCGCCCTGGCGCAGTCCTTATCTGCGCTGGCGCATCGAGACTTATTGCGGCGTCAAGATGAGCCAGGTCGGCTTCTTGGAATTCTGGGGATTCATGTGGCGAGAACGCTCCGAGCTGCTGCGCTACCTGAAGTGGACGGCGCAGATGGAGCGCTACGCGCGCGTCAAGCCGAAAAATCCGTGAGGAAGTCGGCTCTTGGCGATTGGCTTTTGGCTCTTAGCTCAGGGCGTCCCGTCGTCTGTAGGAAGCCAAGAGCCAAGAGCTAAGAGCCAACAGCCCCCACTTACCACTTACCACTTACCACTACTTCCGTCCCTTTACCCACTTCCAGGGCACGAGCGGCTGAACCGCGATTCGTCGAAAGCTCCAGAAACCCCATGCTGCCCAAAATTCCGAAGACCTCACCCGGGGCGCCCTCGCCGTAAGCGGTCATCATGCGTGTGATTTCGTGCTTGCCGACCACAATCTTGAACTGCGGCGGCTCTGGAGCAAACAGTTGCGGAATGTCCTGCTGGGTGATGTTGGTGACCACGTTCCCAAACTTGTCCACTTTCAAAACCACGCCCTGGATCTGATCATTTTCGATGCGCTTCGGCTGGGGCGCCCTAAAGCGCACATAGTCACTGATCTCCTTGCCGAAGTTGGAGAACTCCACGTCCTTGCTCAGCCATCCGGCGACCGCCGCGAAGACATCCCGCCCCTGGAACGTCTGGCTCACCGGCTGCAAGAAATAATGGTCCGAAGTGATATGCCGCACCGACACCCGTTCCTCGCGCTCCAACACCAGCGACAGCACGCCGTTGTCGGGCGCCACGAAGAAGTATTTCTCCGTGCGGGCCAGGATGGGCCGCCGCGCCGATCCCACTCCCGGGTCCACCACCACCACGTGGATCGTGTCTGCGGGGAAATAGTTGTAGGCCTGCGCGATGGTGAGAGCGCCGTCCAGCAGGTCGTAGGACTGGATGGCATGGGAGATGTCCACCACCCGCGCGGAAGGATTGATGCTGTACACGACACCTTTCATCGTGCCCACATAATGATCGCTGGCGCCGAAATCGGTGGTAAGGGTGATGAACCGGCGCTGGGGCATGGGGTCTCCCTCTCGGCAAACTTAGCGTGCCGGAATCGCCGCTGTCAATTTGCCGTTGGCGCGGCTGCGGGTAACATCCCCTGGAAGGATGGGAGATGGGCGCATGAGAAAACTGCTGGTAGTCCTGGTGCTGCTGGCGCTGACGTCGCCGCTGGTCGAGGCGCAGAAGACCCGGCCACGAACGCGGGCTCGCAGCGAAAACCCCGCCGCTGCGGCCACGGCGGCCCTGCTCCAGGTGGATCGTGATTTTGCCAAGACCGGCGTCGCCAAGAACATCGAGGGCTTCATGAGCTTCGTCGCCGAAGACGTCCGCTTCTATTCCGCCGGCGTGATGCGCACCGGCAAGCTGGCCTTCCGCGAAGGCTGGGCCAAGGGTTTCGCCGATCCCAACTGGAGCATCACCTGGGCCCCGCTCTATGCCGAGGCAGGACAGTCCGCCGACCTGGGCTACAGCACCGGGAGCTTCGAGATTCACGACAAGTCGTCCGACGGCACGCCGGTGGTGCGCAAAGGGAGCTACGTCACCATCTGGCGCAAGCAGCCCGACGGGGCGTGGAAGGTCGCGCTGGACATCGGCAGCTTCGTGCCTCTCAAGCCGGCGGCGCCCACGCAATCAACGGGAGGGACACAGTGAGGCCGGGGGTGCCCGGCACGCTTACCTGGGCCGCGTTCCACGTATAGGCACAGATTTTTCCTGTATGCAGGTTGAAGCAAGCTGTGATTAGCTATTGATATGAAGCGCAGGATCACGACGGACTACATGCCCGGCTTTATGGACTTTCCGCAACCACCACCAGCGAAACAGCCGCAGTGGCCCCGAGCGCTATTGGAGCTTGCAGCTCCGCTAATCACCCTCGTGCTGTACCTGCTCGGCATCGCCAATCAGCATCCGGTCCTGTCCAAGCTGCTCCTCATCGCGATCATTGTCGCCCTCCTGGTTGTGCCGTTACGCTATATCGTCAGATTCGCGAGATGGGGGTGGAAGAAGCACGCAGAGCGGCGATTCACCGCGCGAGAGGATGAGCAGCTATGCAAGCTGCTAAAGCGATTTGATCGGTTTACGTCACAGAGCGACAGCCGTGCTTTGCTTCCAATTCTCCGCTCCGCGTCATCGCTGAGCCCAGGCGTTGGACGGCTCCTCGGCCTGTATTACCTCGACGGCTGGATCGAGAGCTTTCGTCAACAGTTAACCCTCCCACCCCGTTCCTTGGACGAATTCCTCCAACGTGCGTGCGAATTCGGAACTCTTATTGCGACGTTTAACCGCAGCTTTGCTCTGGCTGCACAGAAGGAACTTGCTGTGGCACCCCCGATTCAGCAGCATTACATAACACAACTTGAGGAATTCCGCCTGAAAGGCCGGTAATATTCGGTTCAACAGTATCGCGATCCATGATTCAGCATCCATGATCGCGCGGATGGATGCAGGCGGGCAACACTGATGCAGCAGATTCAACATAACGTTCGCTGGATGGATCAAGGGACCTCGAAGCTCGCCAGATAACATCGCAGATCGGAAGATTCGGAACTCCTTGACGTCAAACTCAAGAAGATATATACTACGTTAGTATGTTATCTGTGAGATAATATAATTCGACTTCACGCTCTTTGACAATCGGCGCCAAAACAGCGAAAAACGCAGCCTAAGTCCTTTGCGAATCGGTTTTTGCGTGTAAGTCCTTTGTTTTATCGGTTCGCATCGGATGTCATCGGATTACTCCGTGTAAGCTGCTGATTCTATTAGACCGCAGGGAAGGGGGTGGGGTTGGCGCCGCAGTAAACATGGGCATCGCCCGGCAGGCGATACCCCTCGAGGTGTCATTCAGAGCGACCGAAGGGAGCGAAGAATCTATGCATTTTGATTTTCAATGCATAGATCCCTCGCTCCACCACCCCAGCAAACCAAAAGCGGGTTTGCTGGGGACCCCGACTCCGCTCGGGATGACAGCATTCGACCTGTTGAATGAAATTACGGGACAGCACACCAGGCAGAAACCGCAAATTCTACGGCTTGACCCCCAACTGCCAGAACAGGAATGACCAGATGTCGGTGCCTTCCTCGATCAGCTTGGTCAGGGGTTTGCCCTGTCCGTGGCCGGCTTTGGGCTCGATCCGCAGCAGGATCGGCCGGTTGCGATCAGCACCGTTCTTAGCTTCGGCCTGCATGAGCGCGGCCATCTTCTTGGCGTGCATCGAGTCCACGCGCGTGTCCGAATCGGCCGTCATGAACAGCACCGCCGGATACAGCGTCCCCGGCTTGACGTGGTGATAGGGCGAATAGGCGTACAGATATTCGAACTGCTTGGGATCGAGCGATGAGCCGTATTCCGGGACCCACAGCTTGGCGATGAGGAAGTTCTGGTAGCGCAACATATCGAGCAGCGGCACCTGGCAGACGGCGGCGCGAAACAGATCAGGATGCTGCGTGATGCTCGCTCCCACCAGCAGACCGCCGTTGCTGCCTCCCATGATCGCCAGATGGTCGCGGTCAGTGTACTTCTGGGCGATCAGGTATTCAGCAGCGGCGGTGAAGTCGTCGAAGACGTTCTGCTTTTTCTCCAGCATTCCCGCCCGATGCCAGGCTTCGCCAAACTCGCTGCCGCCGCGCAGATTGGCCAGCACGTACACGCCTCCGTTTTCCAGCCACAGTAGGATGCCGCGGCTGAACGCCGGCGTCTCGCTCACCTGGAAACCGCCGTACCCGTACAGCAGAGTCGGGTTCTTGCCATTCAGCGCCAGACCTTTCTTGCTGACGATGAACATGGGCACGCGTGTGCCGTCCTTGGACGTGTACCAGACCTGCTGGACCTGGTAGCCGCTGGAATCGATCGGGGCATCGACCTTGGTGAACACTGATGTCTTGCCGCTCTCGAGGTCGTAATGCAGGATGGTGGGCGGCACGATGAACGACTGGAATCCGAAGAAAGCTTCCTGGCTGTCCCACTGGCCGCCGACGCCGGCCACGCTACCAATGCCGGGCAGCGGCACCTCGGCCAGCGGCTTGCCCACGAGCGAGAAGATTTTCAACAGCGAGCTAACGTTCTTCTCGTACTCCGCCACCAGCTTGCCACCGATGATGTTCAGCCCTTGCAGCACGGCGCCTTCCGATTCGGGGATCACCGGCTTCCAGTGCCCCTGGTCGGGCGTTTCCGCGGGCGCGGCGAACACCTTGTAGTGCGGCGCGTCCTCGTTGGTCAGGATGTACAAGGTGCGGTTGAACACCTCGCCGCTGTAAAGGAAGTTTTTGCCGGCGACCACCGTCACGGGCGCGGTGTTGGCCTTGAGATCCTTCAAGTAGATCTCGCTCCTGGTCCAGCCATGGCTGGAAACGATGGTGAGCCAGCGACCCTCGTTGGAGAGCGAGACGTCAGGCCAATCCTGGGGATCTTTAGGCTCGAAGATCAGCGGATCCTTGGCCGCATCGCCGCCCAGGGCGTGGTAGTAGACGCGGCGGTGGTAGTTTTCCTCCTCCGCCGGGAGGTCTCCTTTTTTGGGATACCGAGTGTAGAAAAAGCCGGAATCGTCCAGCTTCCACGCCACGCTGGCGGCGCGGGTCTGCTCGATGGTATCCGGCAGCAGCTTTCCGGTGGCGGTCTCGATCACGTGCAGCGTGCTCTTCTCCGATCCGCTGGGAGAAGTTCCGTAGGCGGCGTACTTGCCGTCGTGCGAGATCCGCCACCAGTCCAGAGCGACGGTGCCGTCGGCGGCCAGGGTATTGACGTCCACCAGCGCGCGCTCTGTGCCCTTCAGGCCCTTGCGCACGTAGAGGACGGGCTGGTTCTGCATCCCCTCGCGCCGGGTGTAGAAGTACCACTCGCCTCCGACCTGCGGCGTCCCCACGTTGCCGATGCTCAACAGTTGCGTGAGCCGGGCATGGATTTTTTCGCGGCCGGGCAGCGGGTCCAGGAGGCTGCGCGTGTACGCCAATTGCGCCCGCACGTATTCTCGCGTCTCCAGGCTGTCCGAGTTCTCCATCCAGCGGTACGGATCGGAGATCTTGTGCCCGTGCAGGTCGTCGGTGACCACCTCGGTTTTGGCTTTGGGCGGCGCCGCCGGCGTTGCCGTGGAAGCCGGATCGGCCCCGCCATTGGGACTGGCGTTCTCCGCCCGTGCGATGGCGGCCACGATCAGCAGCAGGAAGACGGCGTAGGACAAACGAGTTCCTCCCATCATGCACCTCTGAACGGTTTAGACGAAAGCGGCTGGGAAACGTACCCGGCTGGCGCTGACCGCAGTGTAAATGAAAAGGGCTTCCTGGTTGGGAACCTGGGGGTACTGTGCTGATTCGGGACACCGCCGGAACCGCGCAAGTTTTTGACGCCCCGCTCCACCTGCTATAAACTGAGGTTAGTGATTCCGTCGCTGCCTGGCGGCGGCCGGGTCACGCCACTCCTCAGTAGCTCAATGGCAGAGCATCCGGCTGTTAACCGGAGGGTTGTAGGTTCGAGTCCTACCTGAGGAGCCATTTCTTTTGTTCAATTTACGGACAGCTGATATTCATGCATGCCCTGTGATCCAGGTCACATCAATCCATGATAGCCTTGCTTAGCATAATGTCGAACCCGTGAACCGAGTTACCAAAGTCGTTGCTTCCGTGCTGGCCCTGGTCCTATCCGGCATGCCGGTGGCTGCGCTTGCCAGTTGCCGTCCCGGCACAGCGATGGCCGGTCATTGCGGCGGCGAGCACTGCCCGATGATGCCTGCGCAGCAGCATGCAAGCACACAGGGTCCCGGGGCGCCGTCGGGCGGCGGTTCTTGTTGTCAGGTCTCCAGCACGCCGGAGACATCGGCAAAGCTGGCGACAAATCGAGAAGGAAAAACGTCGGCACCGCCACTTAACTCGACCGTCATCGCGGCAGCGCCAGTTGCAATGTCCGTGGAGACCCCTCTAGCGCCGGACCCCGCCGTCAAGCCCTTGTCCCGGGCCTTACTCTGCACTTTTCTGATCTAAATCCCCTCCCGCCTAGTTAGTGTTTTGCCTTTCAGGCCGTAGTGCCTGATTGCACCTAACGGTTTCAGCACACAACGAGAGATTCACATGAACAAAGGACTGCTCTTAGTCATTGCTGGTGCGCTTTCGATCAGTGCGATAGCGCTGGACAACAGCACGCCGAACAAGGTTCCGGCGCAAGTCATGGATCAGACAGCTCAGCCGCCCGGCAATGAGGGCGTACTTCGTCTGGACGATGTTGTGCGTGAGGCGCTGGCGAAGAACCCCGCCGTTCAGGCTGGGGTCCACGCAGTTGCCGCACAGCACGCCAAGGTATCGCAGGCCAGGGCGTTTCCCGACCCCAACGTGGGCATCGGCTGGATGGGCAATATTCAGCCGTTCAGCGTGCAGACCGGCGATCCGTCGAGCTACCGCAGCGCGAGTGCGATGCAGATGCTGCCGTTTCCCGGGAAGCGAAGCCTGCGTGGCCAGATCGCGTCGAAGGAAGCCGATGCCGGCCAGTGGGACCTGGAAGCGATTCGCCGCCGCCTGACCGCCGATGTCAAAGCCGCGTACTACGAATATTGGTACTACGACAAGGCGATGCAAACCACGCAGAAGAACAAGGACTTGCTGGCAAAGCTGTCGCAGATCGCCGAGGCCCGGTATCGGGTCGGCAAAGGCATGCAGGCGGACGTGCTGCGCTCGCAGGTGGAGATCTCCATGCTCCTGCAGAAGCTGACCACGCTCGAGCAGCAGCGAGCCACTGCGCAGGCGCGGCTCAACACATTGCTGGCGCGCGATCCGGAGACGCCGCTGCCGCCCGCGGCTGATATCCCCAGCCAGACGGCGCTGAACTACTCGCTCGCAGATCTGTACAAACTCGCCCGGGAGAACGACCCCGAATACCAGCGCATACAGACGGTGGTCGAGCGCAACCAACTCGCCATCAACCTGGCGCAGAAGGATTACCTGCCTGACCTGAGCGTCGGCTACATGTACCAGCAACGGCCGATGATGCCTGACATGCATGGCTTGACGTTCACGGTCAACCTGCCGGTGTTCTACAAGAGCAAACAGCGGGAAGAAGTAAGACAAGCCAAAGAAGAAGAATTGAGTGCGGCCAGTGCCCGGGACAATCGCCAGAACGAACTCTACTTCGACCTGAAACAGAACTACCTGGCGGCGAAAGCTTCTGACAGTCTCCTGAAGCTGTTCTCGCAGGGCGTGGTGCCGCAGTCGTCGCTGGCACTTGAATCTTCCATGTCGGCATACCAGGTCGGCAACGTCGACTTTCTCACGGTCATCGGCAATTTCACCACTGTTCTGAACTACGAGACGGATTACTACCGCGAACTGGCCAACTACCAGATGGCGCTCGCACGCATGGAGGCGTTGACTGGCGCCGATTTGACGAGCACGCAGCCGCTTCCTACAAGCGCGCCGCAAGGACCCGAGAGGAAATAAGGAGCACGCAAATGGCTCAGACAAAGAACACTTTCTTACGCATTCTTGCACTGGCAGCGGCGATCGCTGTTGTCCTTGGTTTGCTGTATGGCGGCAAGGTGATCGCCGCGTTTCAGCACGACCACGGCCAGCAGCAGGCCGCAGGCGGCGAGCGCAAGGTCCTCTACTGGTACGATGCTATGAACCCGCAGCACCACTATGACAAACCCGGCAAGGCCCCGGATGGCATGGACTTGGTGCCGATGTATGCGGATCAAGCGACGCCGCCCGCCCAAAGTACCAGCGTGGCCACGGCGCCCAAGGGTGAACGCAAGATTCTCTACTGGTACGACGCCATGAACCCGCAGCGCAGGTACGACAAGCCGGGCAAGGCGCCCGACGGTATGGACCTGCTGCCCAAGTACGCCGAGGACGACATGGGCAGCATGCCGGTAGGAACGGTCAAAATTGCGCCAGAGAAGCAGCAACTTGTCGGGGTGCGGACTGAGAAGGTAGAGCGCCAGTCGTTGCTGCGGTCAGTACGCACAACTGGTCAAATTACGGCCGACGAGACCAAGATCGCCCACGTGCACGTCAAGATCACCGGCTACATCGATAAGGTCTACGTTGACTACATCGGTCAACTGGTGAAGAAAGGCCAGCCTCTGTTTACGCTCTACAGCCCCGACCTGGTGTCCACGCAAGAGGAATACCTGATCGCCAAGCGCGGCGAGAAAACGCTCGGCGCGTCGCCATTCGCCGAGGTAGCGCAGGGTTCGCAGTCTCTACTTCGTTCCACGCGTGAACGGCTGAAACTCTGGGACATCAGCGACGAGCAAATCAAGAAGCTCGACGAGACTGGAGAGGTCAGCAAGACGTTGACCTTCTACTCGCCGATTAACGGCTTTGTTATGGAGCGCAAAGCGTATCCCCAAACAGCCATCACCCCCGATATGGATCTGTACCTGATTTCCGATCTATCGACGATTTGGGTCAACGCGGACGTCTACGAATACGAGGTGCCATTTGTGAAGGTGGGCCAAACGGCGGAAATGCAGCTCAGCTACTACGCCGGGAAGACCTACACCGGAAAGATCACCTACATTTACCCAACTGTTGATCCGGTCTCGCGCACCGTAAAAGTCCGCATCGAGTTTCCGAACCCGAAGTTCGAGCTCAAGCCGCAGATGTTCGCCAACGTTCAACTGAAGATCAACTACGGCAACCAGGTTCTGGTACCACAGGAAGCGATCATGGATTCCGGCGACAAGCAGTACGTATTTGTCGTCCACGACGGCGCCATGTTCGAGCCCCGCACCATTCAGATGGGGGCAAAGCTCGAAGGCAAGGTGGTGGTTCTCTCCGGTCTGAAGGCGGGTGAAACCATCGTGACCTCCGGGAACTTCCTGATCGACTCCGAAAGCCGTCTGAAGAGCGCCATGGGCGGAATGAAGCACTGAGAGGAGATGCGTCATGGCAAGAAAGGCTTCCATCTACGCCGGCCTTGCGATGGTGGTCATCGCAGTCCTGTTCGCCGGCGGCTACCGGCTGATGAACCGTCGCTCGGAGGTGGTATGCGGATTCTGCCAACGTCACATTAATCCGCAGGCGAGGGTCGTGGCGGAGGTAGGCGGGAACAGACAAGTCGTGTGCTGCGCCCATTGCGCAGTGACGGAAGCACGCCAGGAGAAAAAGCCGCTGCGGTTGATCGAAGTGACCGACTATCCCACCGGCGACAAGGTGAACCCGGAACAGGCCTGGTACGTGGCCGGAAGCCGCGTAGTGGCCTGCGAACACGACATGGCCAGGATGGATGTGACCAAACACGCCCAGCAGTTGGCCTTCGACCGCTGCTCCCCCGGCACGTTCGCATTCCGCGAGCGCAAGTCAGCCGAGGCGTTCGTGGAACAGAACGGCGGTGTCCTGCGGCGCTTGCCGGAGTTGCTGGCGGAGGCCCAGTAGAGACATGATCGACCGAGTCATTGAAGTCTGCGCCAAGAACAAGTTCCTGGTCTTTCTCTTTATCGGGGTGGCCGTGCTGCTGGGGTGGCACTCGCTGAAGAACACCAAGTTGGACGCCATCCCGGATCTCTCCGATACCCAGGTGATCGTGTACGCCAGGTGGGATCGCAGCCCCGACATCATCGAAGACCAGGTCACGTATCCAATCACCTCGGCCCTGCTGGGCATGCCCAAGGTCAAGGACATCCGCGGCTTCTCGGATTTCGGGTACTCCTACGTTTACATCATCTTCGACGAAGGCACTGATATTTACTGGGCACGCTCGCGAACGTTGGAATACCTGAACTCCGTCATCCCGCGCCTGCCCAAGGGCGTCAACGTCGAATTGGCGAAAGACGCGACCGCTGTCGGCTGGGTATATCAGTACGCTCTCGTGGATACAAGCGGGCAGTACAGCATTGAGAAAATGCGCAGCTTCCAGGACTGGTATCTGCGCTACGCCTTGCAGTCGGTGCCCGGCGTCGCCGAAGTCGCTCCATTGGGCGGCTTCGTTCGGCAGTACCAGGTCAACGTCGATCCCAACAAGCTGCTCGGCTACAAGATCCCAATCAACATGGTGGTTGGGGCCATTCAGAAGAGCAACAACGATGTGGGTGCTCGACTGGTGGAGATGTCCGGCCGCGAGTATATGGTGCGCGGGCGCGGGTACATTAAATCGCTCGACGACATCGGCAACATCGTGGTGATGTCGAATCCGCAGACGGGAACGCCGGTGCTGGTGAAAGACCTTGCGACGGTAACCTACGGTCCCGACATCCGGCGTGGTGTGGGCGAACTTGACGGCCAGGGTGAAACGGTCGGTGGTGTCGTGATCATGCGCTTCGGGGAGAATGCGCAGAAGGTCATTGAGCGCGTTAAACAAAGGATCAACGACATCGAGCCCACGCTGCCGAAGGGCCTAACGATCGTCAACACGTATGACCGTTCGGACCTGATCGACCGCTCAATCGATAACTTGAAGCACACGCTCGCTGAAGAACTGATCATCGTCAGCCTGGTGATCATGATTTTCCTGTGGCACTTCCCCAGCGCGATTATCCCCATAACGATGATTCCGATCACCGTGATCTTGGCGTTCATTCCAATACAGCTATCCGGCATGACCGCCAACATCATGTCGCTCGGTGGCATTGCGGTGGCGATTGGCGCCATGGTCGACGCTTCCGTCGTGATGGTGGAGCAGATTCATAAGAAGCTCGAGCACTGGCAGGCGGAAGGCCGGCCGGGGAGTCGCTCCGCCGTGCTGCTCGCAGCCATCACGGAGGTGGGTGGCCCGAGTTTCTTCGCGTTGCTGGTGATCGCGGTTGCCTTTCTGCCCGTGTTCACCCTTGAGGCTCAGGAAGGACGGCTGTTCAAACCGCTTGCCTTCACCAAGAACTTCGCCATGGCGATTGCCGCCGTGCTTGCCGTCACCTTAGTGCCGGCGACGGTTGGTCTGCTGTTCGGGCGCACGCGGCCCTTCGGCTTCCGGCCGGCATGGCTTTCGCGGTTGGTGTCGGCAGTCGCCATCGGCACGATCCACAGCGAAGACCACCATCCCGTCAGCCGTCCGCTGATGAAGCTCTACCACCCAGTGGTGGAGTTCGTGCTGGAGCACAAGTGGAAGACGATTGCTGGCGCCATCATTGCGATGGCGCTAACCGTGCCGGTGTTCTTCAAGCTCGGCTCGGAGTTCATGCCGCCTCTCGATGAGGGCACGTTGCTGTACATGCCGACTACTTTGCCCGGCATGTCGGTGACCGAAGCTTCCAGGTTGCTTCAGGTGCAAGACAAGATCATCAAGAGCTTCCCTGAAGTTGAGCGCGTGTTCGGTAAGGCCGGTCGTGTCGAGAGCGCCACCGATCCTGCACCGTACTCGATGATGGAGACCGTCATTGTTCTGAAGCCCCATATGGGCTGGCCAAAGCGCGAACGCTGGTATTCAAAGTGGGCACCGAACTGGTTACAGGGCACACTCGGTCGCTTCTGGCCGGACCATAAGACCACACAGGAATTGATCTACGGTCCCGGCGGCCTTAACGACGCCCTCACCATGCCCGGGATTGCGAATGCCTGGACCATGCCGATAAAGGCGCGTATCGACATGCTAACCACGGGCGTGCGCACCCCGCTCGGGATCAAGGTGCTGGGTTCCGATCTGAGCGAGATCGAGAAGGTCGGTGAGCAGATCGAAATGGTCCTGAAGGATATTCGCGGAACCACCAGCGTATTTGCTGAGCGCACGACGGGCGGTTACTTCCTGGATTTCGACCTCAAACGGGATCAATTAGCGCGGTACGGTCTGACCGTAGACGATGCGAACGAGGTGCTGATGTCCGCCGTCGGGGGTGAGCCGGTTACTACTACGATCGAAGGCCGCGAAAGGTATTCGGTGAACGTCCGCTACTTGCGTGATTATCGCAGCGACATCGATGCATTGCAGCGAGTGCTGGTCAACACCCCTTCCGGGGCGCAGATCCCAGTCGCGCAAATTGCGGACATTTCGCTCAAGACCGGCCCAGGTATGATCCGCGATGAGAACGGCCGGCTGAGCGGGTATGTGTACGTCGATGTCTCCGGCCGCGATATCGGCGGTTACGTCGCCGAGGCGAAAAAGGTGGTATCGGAAAAGGTCAGCGTGCCGGCGGGATACCAGTTGGTGTGGAGCGGCCAGTACGAGTCCATGGAACGCGTGAAGGAGCGCCTGAAGATCGTGCTCCCGATCACACTTTTTATTGTCTTCCTGCTGCTGTACTTCAACACCAAATCCACGGTGAAGACGTTCATCATCCTGCTCGCTGTGCCGTTTTCCGCGATCGGCGCGATCTGGCTGCTCTACCTGCTCAACTACAACATGAGCATTGCCGTATGGGTCGGTCTCATCGCTCTGCTCGGGGTGGATGCGGAAACAGCGGTCTTCATGCTGCTGTACCTCGATCTCGCGTATCACGATGCTATCAGCAAGGGCCGAATGAACACCTGGGATGACCTGCGCGAGTCGATTGTGTTTGGCGCCGTCAAGCGGCTTCGTCCGAAGGTCATGACGGTGGCCTGCATGCTGTTCGGGCTGCTTCCCATCATGTGGTCGGTCGGAAGCGGCGCGGATGTCATGAAACGGATTGCCGCGCCCATGATCGGCGGCATCATTACCTCCTTCCTGATGGAACTCGTCATTTATCCGCCGATCTTTGCCATCTGGAAGTGGAACTTCGAGGTAAAGCGGGCGCTCCAGAAGCCCGCAACTGACCAGCTCAAGCCCTTGGTCATGGAGGAGCCCTCGCATGTCTAGGAGTGTTTTCCACCTCGGCGCATTGCTGGTCTTGTTGGCGCTGCTTGCATCCGGGTGGGCGCAAGAAGCGCGCTATACCGTACCTGCTGCCTCGGTTGAAGATCAGTTCTCCGCTTATCACCAGGATCTGAGCGATGCCGCCAACCAACTGTTGGCGGCTGCCACGCGCGATACGTCGACGATGCAACCGGGAGTCGCCCAGCAGATCCGTGAGGTCCGGCCGGACGAGGGCACAGTGCGACAGTTTGCTCAAAAGTACTGGAATAACGAAGAGGAAAACGTCCGCCGCGCAATCGAGAGGGTGACGCAGTTCCGGCCGGTTCTAGACCCGATTTTGCGTGAAGAGGGCGTCCCAAGCGATGTTGCCGCCTTGGTTTTGATCGAAAGCGGCGGCCGAGCCACAGCCCTCTCTCCCAAGGGCGCTCGCGGCATCTGGCAATTCATGCCGGATACCGCGCGTCGCTATGGCCTGATGGTTACCGCCACCCGCGATGAGCGTCTCGATGTCGTGAAGTCCACGCGTGCCGCTGCCCGTTACTTGCGAGACCTTCACCGGCAGTTTGGCGATTGGCAATTGTCCTTCGCCGCTTACAACGCCGGCGAAGCCGCCGTGCACCGCGCAGTCTCGCGTGCCGGGCAAACAGATTTCTCTCGCCTGCAGCGGCTTCTCCCGCAGGAGACGCGCAACTACGTTGCGGCAATTGTGAGCGCAATGGATATGGTCAACCCCGAGTCGGCGAAACAGATCAAGGACCGAGCCCGAGGACGCGTCTTGTACGCCTCGGCGGACCGATGACTGGCTACTCCTATGGCCGGCAGTCACTGAAGCACGTGCGGGGCGTCACTGTTCGGTCCCGAGCTGTCAGCGGATACTGAGGCCAACCGTGCGCACCATGGTCATGACGAACCCGTAGGCACCCGAAAGGAAGCTCATGGATACCAAGCACCTGGGAATTAATACCAAATTGATTCATGCGGGCCACAGGCCGGATGTGACCGGTGCGGTCACCGTGCCCATTTACCAGACCTCCAGCTTCGCGTTCCGGGATTCCGCGCACGGCGCCGCGCTTTTCGCCGGCGAGCAGGACGGATACATCTACACGCGCATCGGGAACCCAACCATTCGGGCTCTGGAAGAGAACCTCGCCGAACTGGAGAACGGCTGCGGAGGTATCGCCACCAGCTCCGGCATGGGCGCCGTCTGCACCGTCTATCTGGCTCTCCTCGAGGCGGGCGCTCATATCGTGAGCACGGCGTCGGTTTACGGTCCCAGCCGGGGCCTCATGGAGAAGCACTTTTCGCGGTTTGGCGTCCAATCGGCCTACGTGGACACCGCGGACTTGGCCCAAGTGCGAGACGCGCTGCGGCCCAACACCAAGCTGGTCTATGTCGAGACCCCATCCAACCCGGCGATGCAGGTCACTGACATCGAGCAGGTCTCGAACCTCGCCCACGCTCATGGCTGCCTCGTCGTCGTGGATAACACCTTCGCCAGCCCCTACCTGCAAAACCCCTTGAATTTGGGCGCAGACGTGGTTCTCCACTCCGTGACCAAGTTCATCAACGGCCATGCCGACGTGGTGGGCGGAGTCCTGGTGGCAAAGGAAATGGAGATCTACCAGCGCCTGCGCCATGTGATGGTGAACTCCGGGTGCAACATGGACCCGCACCAAGCATTCCTGGTGCTGCGCGGCCTAAAAACGCTGGCAATCCGCGTGGAGCGGGCGCAACAGAGCGCCCTGGAGATTGCTCGCTGGCTGGAGAAGCAGCCCGAGGTGGAGACGGTGCGGTACGTCGGCCTGGAGTCCCATCCTCAGCACGAGCTGGCCAAACGGCAGATGAAAGGCTTCGGCACCATGATCAGCTTCGATCTCCGAGGCGGGCTGGAAGCGAGCCGCCGACTCATGGACCGAGTCCAGGTGGCGACCCTGGCCGTTTCGCTGGGCGGGGTGGAAACCCTCATCGAACATCCGGCCTCCATGACGCACGCGGGCATGGCACCCGAGGATCGGCGAGCGGCTGGCATCAGCGACGGTCTCGTTCGTTATGCCGTGGGCATCGAGGACGTGGAGGACCTTATTGCCGACCTTCGGCAGGCCCTTGACGCGGTTTCAGAGACATCATCTGCACGAACGCGCAGTGGCGGTGCACATGGCCTCGTAGGAACGCACGCACGCTAGCTCATACCCGGTGGTTTGGCGTCAATCCATTACAATCAGCCTCATGCTGGAATTTATATTCCGCTGGGAAGTGGTCGCGCCGACCGTCGGCGTGCTTCTTACCGTCGGCCTGGGAGTGCTCGCCTTGGATGACTTCAGAATAGCCAAGGTGTGCTTCATGTTGGCCGCAGCGGACCTGATGGGAGGAACTGTAATGTGGGGGATTAGCACATCGCAATCCACGCCTGCGAGGCTGGTAGTGGTTGCCGCATGTTTTGCCATTGTCGGGGTCCTTACAGTCGAATCGATGCGGTACGTTGACAGGAAGCGATCCGCCAAGATGACGCCACCGACAGGTGTGACGGCCAGCGGGTTGGGATTTGGTGCAGAAGCCACCGTAACGCGCCCGGGGGTCGCAACAGGAATCACTCCATCAAATGAGCATCCACCGCAGCCACAGCCGTCAGAGAAAACCGTAGCCGCAAAACCAAAATCACACATCCAAACCGTGCCGCCATCGCGACCATACGATTTGGCAGGTGAGCGGCGCGTTGAATTTCTTAAGCTGCTGAAGCCGCCAATAGGGGCAGACACACTCAGGGTAGCCTGCATTGCATGGAGTGAACGAGCGTGTGTAGCGGCAGGCCAATTTGTTGTTCTCTTTAGTGAGGCTGGATGGACAATTGAGGAAAATCGAGTCCTCAGGTTGGAGCCACACATTCCGAAGGATGGCGTGTTCATAGTCAGTCAGCCGGAGCCGGGGCCACCACTCCCGCCACATCTGGGGAGATGGCATGCAATGAATCTCAGTGAGATCACGCTGTTCTTGGCATTCACTCAGATGGGGTTTGCACCCAACGGATCAACGGACGGGTCTTTGGGCAAGGGAGTAACTGGGGTTTATTTTGGGCCAGAACCAGCAGCATTGAAAGTGGACAAACAACGTGTGCTTGCTATCCAACTGATGAAATTCATATATGAAGGAACCGCCATCGAACAGCAGTTTGGCGCTAGCAATGATGCCGAGGCGGAATCGCGAGAAGAAAATGAATGGACAATAAGGGTTGAGGATTGGCTGCGGGCTAATCTTCGCGAATCTGCCGCTGTTAAATTTCGTAACACTCGTGGGGTCGAGGGTAGGAAAAAATGCCTTAGTGCGTTTGTTGAGCGGCTAAGTCAGCCTAAGCAGCAGTGAGTTGTTTGAACTCCAAGTTGTCAGCGTTTAGCATTCGCTTAATGGTGTCGCGGAAAAGGAAGGGATTCTTGCGGTTGTTGTAATTATGACTGGCAACCGGCGGCCGACAACTGGGTCTCCAGGCGTTTGAGGCCCAGCAGCGCCGCACCCAGTGCGCACACGTACTCGCAATCGGCGGGCACGCTGACCGGGACCTTCAGGCGATTCTCCAGGGCGCGCACCATCCCCTTCTGCCGCGCCACTCCTCCGATCAAGACCAGCTCCTGCCCCATGCCGGCGCGCTTCAGCAGCATGGAGGCGCGCTCGGCGAGCGAATCGTAGATGCCCGAGAGGATGTCCTCGACGCTCACTCCGGCCGAAACATGGTTGATGATCTCGCTCTCGGCCAGCACCGCACAGATGCTGGAGATGGGCTGCGGGTTCTCCGCCCGCAAGGCGATCTCGCCCACTTCTCCCAGTTCGATCTGCAAATACTTGGCGGCGCGCACGATGAAGCTGCCCGACCCGGCCGCGCACTTGTCATTGGTCTTGAAGCCGCGCACCTTGCCGTTTTCCGCCAGCGTGATCGCCCGCGTGCACTGGCTGCCGATATCCAGCACCGCCGTCGCCGAGGGAAACAGGCGCCGCGCTCCGCGTGCTCCGCTGGTGATCTCGGTGACCTGCAGGTCGCGGAAGCTGACGCTGGAGCGGCCGAACCCCGTGGTGGCGATGTAATCCACCGACTCGCGTGGCGATCCGGCATCGGCCAGCGCCATCGCGAGCGCCTCCGCGGCGGCTTTCTCCAAGTCCACGCCCGTTCGCACTGCGCCGCGACCGACCACAGCCGCAGCACCCGCAGCGTCACTCACCACGACGGCCTTGGTGAAAGCCGATCCCACGTCGATCCCCGCAACCTTAGGCATGGGCCGGCCTCCATATCGCGGATTCGAAACTCTGGTCCATCTTCTCCAGCGCGAACAGCGCCGCGCCGATGGCGCCGGTGAAGTGCGCCTCCGCGCTCACCTGCAAGCTCGCGCCCAGCACCTGCTCGAGCGCCCGCACCATTCCGACATTGCGCGCCACGCCGCCCGTCAGGGCGATCTGCGGCTCGATGGGCACGCGACGCGCCAGCGAAACCGTGCGGCGCGCGATCGCCAGGTGCACCCCATTCAGGATGTCTTCCGCCTTCTTGCCCTGCGCCAGGTAGGAGAGGATGTCGGACTCGACGAACACCGTGCACACGGTGGTGATCTTCACCGGCTGCTTGCCTTGCAGCGAGAGCGGACCGACTTCATCCAGACTGATGCCCATCACGTCGGCGGCATTGGCCAGAAAGCGCCCGGTGCCGGCGGCGCACTTGTCGTTCATCACGAAGTCGAGCACCTCGCCCTGGGCGCCGATGCTGATGGCCTTGGAGTCCTGCCCGCCCATGTCGATGACCGTGCGTGTGCCGGGGCAGAGGAAGGCGGCGCCGCGCGCGTGGCAGGTGATCTCCGTCATCTGGGTGTTGCCGAAGGTGATCTTGTAGCGCCCATAGCCGGTGCCGACCACGAACCCGACTTCCTGCGCGGGGATGCCGGCCTCGCGGCAGGCGGCGAGGAACCCGTGCTCGGCAGCCTTCTGTACGTTCGCGCCTGTGTCCACGAGTGCGCGCGCGACCAGACGCGACCCGCCTCCGCCGTTGTCCTCCATGATCACGGCCTTGGTCTGCGTCGATCCCACGTCCACCCCTGCGGCAAATCGCATATTCCTCCTCCCGTAACGCCTTACTCAATCACCTTCAGCGACGCGCTCGGCCCCGGTTTCTCCATCGAGATCGAGACGCCCGTTGCATGCGAGTGCTCCATCGCCTCAAAAAACGCGTCAATGCGGTTCCTGGTTTGCGCTTCCGCGAAATACCGCGGATCTTCCAGGTCCGACTCCAGGTAAAGCGTGGGGATGCCCAGCGTGCGCGTGAAGTAGTCCCGCATGTCGCCCTGCCCCGCCGAGAACAGCCGGCAGCTCTTGACAAAGTGGATGATCACGCCGTGCGCGCCCCACTCCTCGACGTACCGGCGAATCTGCTCGTAGCGTTGCAGGTAATTGCGGTTGGTCACGTTGTGCGCCAGCATGTGCAGCGCCACCGCTTCGAAGGGATGGTCGGGATCGTGCCGGAAGCCGAACTCCCACAGTCCGCCTACGGTGGAATACGTCGACGCCACGGCGCACGCCTTCCACTTGGCGAACATGTCGCGGAAGGTGCGGAAATACGGATACGGCGGCGGACCCTCGATCACCACCCGGAATTTTTCCTGGTCGTAGACTCCCTCGCCGCGCGCCACCTTGTCTTCCATCTCCTGGAGCGCGACGCGAAAGAACTCGACCCCGGCGGGCGTGCCGCGGTAGACGTAGAGCGGACCCATCAGCGTGATGGCATCGAAATACGCGTCGAAGGGCGAGGGCGTCTTCTGCGCCAGGCACTTGATGCGCGACCACAGTTCCTCCACCTCCGCCGAACAACGCACCGCCTCGCGGAAGCGGTCGTAGTCGAACCGGCGGCCGGTCAGCTCTTCCAGCTTCTGGACGGTTTCCTGGAGCTGGCGCACGACGTAGTCGATGTCCTCCCGCCGCGGGTGCTCGGTGCGAAAGAAGGGCACGTCGAGCATGTACAGCGGCGCACCCTGCAGCTCGGCGACGTGCTCGAACCACTTGATGTAGGTGTTGCAGCCGACGAAGTTGCACAGCACCAGCGTGGGCACCGGCAGCTTGCCGCCGGTGGGCGTAATGCCCTTGAGCATGCAGCCGATATCCGCCTTCACGTACGCGCAATTGTCGGCGGCGTAGCCCAATTCCTCCGCCGCGAGGATCGGCTCCAGCGACTGGTGGCGGATGGCGAGCTGCAGAGCGTTCACCTCCGGATACAGCGGCACGGCCTCGAAACCCTCCAGCAGCTCCACGCAGTTGCCGGAGATCATCATGGCCACCGAGGGCGGAGACCCGGTGCGCGCCGCCTCGTCTAGCCGCTCGTACCAGCGCAGCATCAGGTCTTTCTGGAGCTGGTGGATCTGGCTGCGATATTCCGATTTTGCGGTCATAGTTCCTCAGTCAAAACAGCAGCGATTCGACGAACGTTTCCACCTCGCTGCGCAGGCGCTCGAAGGTGAAGGCTTTCTCCTCGAACTCCAGCAGCAGGTGAGGGATGCCGGCCGCCTCCAACTCGCGCTTGAACAGCACATAGTCGAAATAGGCGGGCTCGCAGAACTTGGCGATGAGCAGGATCACGGCTTGCCCGTTCAGGCGGCGCGTCTTCTCGACCAGCGCCTTGTGCCGCGGGTTGCGGAAATCGTGCCGCACCGATGAATACACGGCGCGATTGAGGTAGCTCTCGGCCAGCGCGGCCAGCGGATCGCCGTCCAGGGGGATGTCTTCGGTGAACCACCGGCGGCCGAGAATGAAGTCATCGTCGACGACGTAGCAGCCGGCCTCTTCCATCAGCTTGATCAGGTCCAGCGGCGGCTGCTCGCAGAAAGAGCCTTCGATGACCACGCGGATCGAGTCGCGCGGCTTGCCGGTCCGCGCGGGCAGCTCTTCCACGGTCTCGCGGAGCCACTGGTTGTGG
Organism: uncultured Acidobacteriota bacterium; assembly: GCA_963704285.1. GTDB lineage: Bacteria > Acidobacteriota > Terriglobia > Terriglobales > Acidobacteriaceae > JAHFUA01. The sequence goes on from OY969886.1 coordinate 1,986,198, forward strand.
GTTTCGACCGGAACGAAGTTGCCGGCGCGCATCAGCGTGTAGAGCTCCCACGTGCGCAGCAGGTGCGGCGCCGCGGCCCGAAAGGCATAGAGCTGCCGCAGCAGCGCCCGGTTCTCGTTGTAGAGCGCGATCGCGTGGCGCAACCCCTCGTGGGTCGCTCTGCACCCGCCCAGTTCCTCCAACTGTTGCTGCAGCCGGGCATATTCGCCGCGCAGGAACTCGACCGCTGCCGGCGAGCCGGGATTGTGCGGCAGGTGGAGGAAATCCAGGTACATCTGCGGGAAGTTGCGCTTGAGCACGTAGCAGAGGTTGCGCGCCGAGTCGCAGATGGTGGAAAACAGCAGTCCGTCCAGCGGCTCCAAGTGGCCGGTCATGGCCATTTCCAGCGTGGTCTTGACGATGGAGCAGATGAACGATCCGAAGCGCGCGTCGGCGTACTGGATGTCCAGCCGGTCGCCGGCCCCGTTCAAACCCACCGGCAGCATGCCGCAAGCGTGGATGATCTCCATGGGGACATAGACCGGGAAATAGCCGATGGCTTTCGCGCCCGGATGCTCGCTCTTCCAGCGACGGACCTCGGCCAGGCTGAGGTCCTGCGCGATCTCCGCGCATGTATCGAACGTTCGTTCTAGTCCAGGACACTGCATAAATGTTGCCCCCATCTCCCGCTTGTCCGATCTCCTCAATCTCTAGCCCACCATGGTCAGGCCGCCATTCACGCTGGTGACCTGCCCGGTGATGTAGCCGGCCGCCTCCGACGCCAGGAAGACCACCAGCGGCGCGATATCGTCGGGCTGCGCCAGCCGCTTCAGCGGCACGAAATTCACGATCGAGCCCAGCACCTTCTGCCCGAACGGGTCCTGCTGGATCTCGCTCAAGAGTGGCGTGTCGGCCAGCCCCGGGCAGATCACGTTCACCCGTATGTTGTCGCGCGCGTGCTCCCGTGCCAGGGTCTTCGAGAACGCCACCACGGCCGCCTTCGACCCGGAGTAGATGGCCTCGCCCAGCGAACCCACGCGCGCCGAATCCGAGCTGATGTTCACGATGCTGCCCTGCTTGCGCTCCGCCATGTGCGGCAGCACTGCGTAGCAGGTGTGGATCACGCCCTTGTAGTTGACGGCGATGATCTTCTCCCACAGCTCGGGCGTGGTTTTCAGGAAGGGCATCAGCCGGTCCCAGCCGGCGTTGTTCACCAGGATGTCGATCTTGCCGAACGCCTGGAGCGCCGCATCGCGCAATGCCTCCACCTGCTTCAGGTCGGTGACGTTGGCGCGCACCGCGCGGACCCGCTGGCCGGTGATCTTCCCGATCTCGCTCGCCGTGGCTTCAGCCTCGTCCAGGCGGAGGTCGCCGATCACCACGTCGGCGCCCGCTTCCGCCAGCCGCTGGACGATGGCCCGTCCGATCCCGCGCGCGCCGCCGGTAACGATTGCTGTCTTGTCCTTTAGGTTCATGCCCGGACTTCCGCGGGTTTCGGCGCCAACTGGAACAGTTCCACGGCGTTGTCGCGAAGCAGCCTGCGTTTGACTTCCTCTTTGAGGCCGAGTTCGTCGATCTGCCGCAGGCTCTCTTTCCAGGGCAGCCCGTTGGTGCCCCACAGGCAGCGATCGCGTCCCAAGCGGCTGCTGACGAACTGGATGATCTGCGGCGAGAGATACTTGGGCAGCCACGCGTCCACGCCGAACCACACGTTCTCCCACTTGTAACAAACCGAGAGCAGCTCATCGACCCAGGGCCAGCCGGTGTGCGCGCCCACCAGCTTCAGGCTGGGGAAATCACAGGCCACGCGGTCCAGGCACATGGGCCGGCCACCCTCGCTGGGCATGGCTTCGAGCACGTGCCCTACTTGCAGCGACACCGGCACGCGCAACTCCTCGCACTTGGCGTACAGTGGATACATCTTGCGGTCGTCAAGCGCGATGTCGAAGCCGTAGATGTGGACATACACGCCCTTGAAACCGTGGCGGGTGACAGCGGTCTCGATCTCGGCCAGGCTCTCCTTGATGCGGAGCGGGTTGTACCCGGCAAGTCCGGCGAAGCGGTCCGGGTATTTCTCGGTGTACTGGAGGACGTCTTCCAGCTTGGTGTCCATGTACATCCACTTGCGCCAGTACGACCACATCTTGCACTGGGTGATGAACACCTTCTCCACCCCGGCCTCGTCCATCAGCCGCAGCATTTCCTCGATGGAGTTGTAACGGGGGAGGCCGCCGATGGCGCGCTCCATGCGGCAGATCAGTTCGCCCTGCTTGGCGCGGTCCCACTGCTCCATGAACTCGCGGGTGGCAACGTAGTACATGAAGTCGATGGCCTGGACGGATGGCGACATAAGGGTGCGAGGGTAAGAGTAGAGAAGAAGGTGGACAGTCTGCTATGACCTCAGTCACAAGTGGCTGTGACGGACATCACACCGAACGTACGTTCGAACAAATTATGCGCCGGCGTTGGCACGTTCCCAAGCCAGAGGCGCTGAAAGGGCCATTTCGGTCCTCGCCGAGCCCGCCCACCGGCCTGGGCGATTCACTTTTCAGTTGACCGGGAATCCTGCCGGGGTTAAAAAGGCTGCCACGTATTCGCAGGCGGTGGGGGCTGCCCAAGTCGTTTCCATGCTCGTACAGCGCCAGTTCCCTGGACGTTTCTTCCAAGTGGAGCCGCTTCCGGCAAGGGTTGTGCCCGCCGCTCTGCCGAACCCCCGGGCTCGACAAACATGCCCTGACTTCCCCCGGTTGGGCAGTAAGCACGGTCCTTGCAAGTTCGAAGGGACGAGTTAGCTGGAGGGGGCGCCATGATCGGCAATCAAATCGCAAATTTCCGCATTTTGGATAAACTCGGCGAAGGCGGCATGGGTGTGGTCTTCCGGGCCCTCGATCTGCAATTGGACCGTCCGGTTGCGATCAAGATGCTCAACGCGGATCTCGCCCGCGATCCGCAGGTGGTGGAGCGCTTCCGAACCGAGGCCAAGGCCCAGGCCAACCTCAATCACGTCAATCTCGCGACCTTGTACGCGTTCCTGGTCGATCAGGGAAACGCGTTTATGGTGATGGAGTTCGTGGAGGGAGAAACCTTCGAACAAATCATCAACCGTCGCGGTCCCATTGCGCCCGGGGACGCGGTGCCGTGGTTCAAGCAGGCGCTGCTGGGCATGGGAGCGGCCCATCGCATGGGCATCGTGCACCGCGACATCAAGCCCAGCAACCTGATGCTGAACCGCCAGGGCATCGTGAAGGTGATGGATTTCGGCATCGCCAAGGTGGTGGGCACGCGCGGCATGACCCGCACCGGCATGCAGCTGGGCACCCTCGCCTACATGTCTCCGGAGCAGATCCAGAACCGGCCGATCGATGTGCGCACCGATATTTATGCGCTGGGGATCACGCTGTACCAGATGCTGAGCGGCCACGTCCCCTTCGAGAGCGACAGCGATTTCGAGATCATGAATGGTCACCTCACCGCGGCGCCGCCTCCGCTCGCGCGCATGTATCCGTATGCGCCCGTCCAGTACCAGAACGTGGTCATGAAGGCGCTGGAGAAGAACCCCGACAACCGTTACCAGACGGTGGAAGAATTCGGAGCGGCACTGGAGCATCCGGAGAGCGCGCCGGCGCCGTTCAGCGCGGTACCTGTATCGGCTGGAGTGAGGCCAACCATCATTGAAATGCCCAGGCCGCCGTTGGTGGCGGGGTCGTCAGCCCTGGCGGCGGCCGCTGCGGTCACCGCCCCCGCCGCGCAAGCCTCGCCTGTGACCATGCCCCGGGCGCAACCCGCACCCGCGCTGCCGGTCCCGCCGGCTCCGGCCGCGGCGGCGAGTCCTGCTACAGGGAAGTTCAGTTGGAATTCGCGATACACGGCCGCGGCGTTCATAGCGGGTGCGGCGGTGATCTTGTTGGCGATCTTGATGTTCACCCGCAAGCCACCCGTCGCGCAGCCCCCAGCCGTGGGTGCTGCGCCGGCAGCGGCCGCCGATTCGCCACCGGTGCAGCCGCAGGTTGAGGTAACCACCACCGGCCAGGGCGACCCCCTGAATCCGCCCTCCCCGGGCCAATCGCAGGGGCCGCTCACCCTTCCCGGGGGTACGACCGTTGTGGTCAGCACGATCGACGCCATCGACTCTGACAGGGCAGTATCAGGCCAGCGATTCAAGGCCAGCGTGGACGAGCCGGTGGTAGTCGGTGACCGGGTCGCGGTTCCGAAGAACGCGGATGCCGTCTTGGAGATCGCCGGTTTGAAGCGGAGCGGTCACGTTCGCGGCCGCTCCGAGTTGAGCCTCCAGCTTGTTAGTTTGAAAGTCCAGGGACGCAGCTTGCCGGTGCAGACAGAAGTCCAGAGCGCACAAGGTCCCTCCAGGGGATCCAATTCCGCCCAGAAGGCGGAAGGGGGAGGGGCGATGGGCGCTGTGCTCGGCGGCACTTCAGGAGGAGGGGAGGGAGCGGCAATCGGCGGGGCCGGCGGCGTCGGGGGTGCCATGGCATTCCAGATGGCTACCCATGGCAGCAAAGTCAAGATTCCGTCCGAGAGCAGGGTCGAATTTGTACTCACACGAGATGCGACCACTTCTCAAGGTGCAGCCTCCACGGCCAGCTCCGAGGGTCCCTCCGAGCTCGACGAGTTGGAGCATCGCATCGATCAGCTTGCCAGCCGCGCCGCCGCTGTGAACAACAGTCTGGACAATCTGCAGCGGCAGCAGGCGGCCGCCGGTTATGGGCTTCGTGGGGACATAGCCTCCAGCCAGGCCAGCATGCAGACGAACTTGTCCAAGGCCCAAGGTGCGGTTCAGCAAGGAGATGCCGCACGGGCCAAGAGATACGCGGATCGAACCGCTGCCGACGTGGAGCTCCTGGAGCACTTCCTCGGACGCTAACTTCCGGCAAGATCATCGGGACGTGCGAGACTCGTGGGCTTCGGCCGAGGAAATCTTCCCCAATTTGGCTAAGATGTCATTCTTCCGCGGAGCGAAGCGAAGCGGGAGAATCTGTCGTATGGGCTCACACCGCCGATGTCGGTTGCAGAAACGATATCGTCAGATCCTCCGCTCGGCTTTGCCTCGCGAAGGATGACACTGTCGAGAGGTGGAGCCTTCCCGCCCCAAAGAGAATCGATCAGCGCTGAAGTGGGCCGCCCGCAACATTGCTCAGGCCTCAGTTTGGAGCCGAACAGACCCCCTTCGCCCCCCTGAGGTCTTGGGTACACCATCCATAGAATTTGCTCTAATCGGAGATGACGCTGGCCTGAACCACCGCGGTGGCGGTTATCTGGTAATTGAGGGGCAGGGTGAGCTCAAAGGTAGTGCCTTGGGGAGAAGTGCTGGCCAGCTTGAGGCGTCCGCCGTGGTCTTGCAGGATCTTGTGCGCGATGGTCAGGCCCAGCCCGGTGCCGTTCTCTTTCCCAAAGCTGACGAAAGGCCGGAAGAGCTGGTCGCGGATCGGCTGGGCGATCCCCGGCCCGTTATCGCTGATCAGGATGCGGGCCGCGCGGCCCGCCCCCTCAATTGATACCTCGATTTTCCCGTCTCTGGGAACAGCCTCGCAGGCGTTCAACAACAGGTTGTAGAAAGCGCGTTCGAGTCTCCTGGGGTCGAACCACGACTCCGGGCATTGGCCGGAGACCGTGATCTTCACTCCGAGGAATTGGTGATGGGCCCGCACCGCATGGAGGGCGTGCGCGACGGTCTCACCCAGGCTGCCTTGCGAGAGCTGCAGGGACTCCCGCCCGCGGCTGAACTCAAGCAGGGAATCGATGAGGTCGATCATGCGGTTCACGGCGGAGCGGATCTCCTCATAGAGCTCCTCGCGCGCCCCGCCGGCCAGCCGGCCTTCAGAGAGGAACTCCGCGTTGGCGAGGATGGCGGTGAGGGGATGGCGGAGGTCGTGCGAGATCGAGCTGGCCATCAAGCCGATGGTGGCCAGCCGCTCCGATTCCAGCAGCTTCTGCTGCGTCTGCCCGAGCGAGCGCCGCATGGCGCCGAAGGCGTTGGTCACCACCCCCACCTCGTCATCGCTGCGCCCCTCCAGAGGGAAGCTGAAATCGCCGGCCTGAAGCGCCTTGACCCCGGCGGCGAGGTTCTCCAAAGGACGGGTGAAGTTCAGGCAAATGAAATAGAGCACCACGCTGCCGAAGACCACGGCCGCGATGCCCAGGCCCAGCACCAGGCGGGTGAGCCGGTCCAGGAACGAGGCCGCCTGGTCGTAGGATTTCAGCGCCGTCAGCCGCGCCGCTGGCGGCGTGGAGCTGTCCAGATCCAGGGTGGAGGCGATGAAGCGCTCGCCGTCGAGCGTGATCTGCGTAGGGGTTGCGGTGAGGCTGGCGCCACGTCGCACGGCTGCCATGGCTGATTCCTGCGACGGCCGCAGAGTGCTCACGATCGCCGAGTCTCCAAAGGTAATGCTGACTTCGCTGCCGGCGATGCGGCTGACCTCGCGGGCGAGCCGCTCGTCCACCTCATAGCCGATGGCCAGCACCCCGAGCACCCCGCCTTCCGCCGCGGAGCCGAAGGAGATCGGCTGCAGGAACACTTCGTAGAGGCGCCCCCCTCCGAACCACCAGGTGGCGATCTCGTCGCGCGCGGAATGCAGCCGGAGCTGTTCTTGCGCGAGGGGGCGCGTGAATCCGGGGGCGGAAGTGTGCAGCGCGACCACCTGGCCTTCGCGGTCGGCCAGCAGGAACAGGTCGCTGCCCGCCACATGCCAGATGCTGCTCGAGGCGTCCTGGATGGTGACGGGATCGTGGCTGGTCATCAGCGCCTTCAGGTTGGGGAGGTCGGAGATAAGCCCGGCGGAACGCGCGCGCATGATCTGGCGCTGATGCAGCACGTTGCGGAAGGTGGCGACGGAACCCTGCAGATCTTCGAAAATCTCCTTCTGCACCTGGGTCTTGACGATGTGGTGGATGATGAGCAAAGTGGCGCAGGTCACACAGGAAGAGATCAGCAGCAGCGACAGCTCCAGCTTCGTGCGCAATCTAAAACGTGCCATGGCCACCTGTTACGCGCTGAGCAGCGCGGCCGGAGCCCGCCGGTTCCGGCCTTACTTCACGAACTTGTACCCCACGCCGTGAACCGTCCGGAAGTGGACGGGAGAGGCTGGATTCTTCTCGATCTTCTGCCGCAGTCTCATGATGTGATTGTCCACCGTCCGGGTGGTGGGGTATACCTCATATCCCCAAACCTCATTCAGCAGCTCCTCCCGCGAGACCACACGCTCCAGGTTAGCGGCGAAGAATTTCAAGATCTTGAACTCTTGTGGTGTGCACGCGATGGTGCGCCCGGCCCGCGTGACCTGCATGCGCGTGAAGTCCACGACCACATCCTCGAACGAAAACACCTCCGGGGCGCCGGGGCGGCGATTGTGGCGCATGGCCACATTGACCCTCGCCAGCAGTTCCCGCGGGCTGAACGGCTTGGTGACGTAGTCGTCTGCGCCCAGTTCCAGCAGCAGCACCTTGTCGGCCACATCCGCGGCGGCGCTGAGCACGATGACCGGCAGGTCGGGAGAGCTCTGTTTGATCTCGCGGCAAAGCTCCTTGCCGGCCATGCCCGGGAGCCTCAAATCCAGGACTACCACCGCGGGCGGCGAGGCGCGGAACGCCTCCAGGCCGGCCGGCCCATCGTAGCTGGAATCGACGCTATAGCCTTCGGATTCGAACAGGCGCTTCAAGGCCCGCTGCACCGCGCGATCATCTTCAATGACGAGTATCTTCTCCATGGTTTGTAGCACCGGGTATTCCGCGCATGCCTATCGACAGGGAGGGGCACGTTATCACCTGACCTGAAGCCGTCACGCACCCGGGATCCCCGGCAAACCTGGTTTGCTGGGGTAGTGGAACCCTGCGCCTCAGACCGCGCGCCCGGAAGGCGGCCTCGGCGTCTCCCCGCAAGTCTCCGTGAAGAATTAGGATAATGTGTCTGCCCCGGCGGTTCCTGTCACCGCTTTGTAAAATCACTGTAACTTTTTCCCTCGCCTGGGATGCGGTTGGCGGTCTGGACCCACGGCAGCCATGGCCCCGGTTTCTTCGCAGTTGTCCACAGAGGTGTACGAAGGCTGCCACTTTTTCGAGGCCGCGCGAACTGGGCGGCGAGGGCGCCGCCGCGGGACTAGGACGCGCGACCAGCCGAAAAGCCACTCTGCGTTTTCCCACAATCCAAAAGAAATCGTGAGATCAGCGTGCCCAGCGGGACCTTAATCCCCTTGCCCCTCGGCTCCAGCGAGACACAGAGGCACAGGCTGGGCGCGGGCGCGCAGTGCAGGTGGAATTCCCCCAGCGCATCGCACACGGCGCGCGCCACCAAGTGTCTGCCCGACATGAGCAGCACCGCCGTTTCTCCCAGCTCGGAGCCGGAGCGCCTATTGGCGATCTGACCGATGAGGTCGATGCGCCCTGAGCCGCTCTCGTGCTCGAGCCGCAGCTCGATGGAGTACCCATCGGCCCGATACAGCGCCGTGCGGCAGGTGCGTTGCTGACCGCGCACACCGCCAGCGGGGAAGGGTCGCTGCAAGCTGTCGCGAACCAGATGGGCCGCGATCCGCGGCAGGCTCCCTCGATTGCTTTCGCCGATCGGCGTGCCGTTCTCGACTATGCCGGCGAAAACCTGCAGCAAGGCGCGCCGCTGGTCGCAGCGTGTTTCTTCCGCGAGAAAGCGGAGGCCGGCTGCATCACGAAGCTTGATCGCGGTGAGAACCTTCTCCCACGGTATGTCGCGCATCTCTCCCCCCACGTGTGAGCGAGGAACGATCAACAGCCACGAGCCCCACTTCACTGGAGCAAGTGGAAGTTGCCCTGGCCCACCGCGGTTGCCGGGGGGAAAATAGGAGAAGCTGCTTCCTAACGGCCCGCGTAAGATTGCGAAGGACCTTCCCGGAGTGAACTACTACCAGCATTTCGGGAGAAACACAGCTTGCTTTTTTACTCGTTGTCGGGACCGCTGTCAACTCTGTTATTCCCGGCGCAGAGAGGTGTGAAAAAAGTTGCACACTCCTGCTTTGCGGTTGTGAGCGGCCGACCCGCCCAGCTTGCCCGTCTGTAATGCCCGCCGCTAATGGGCGACGAGCCTGGTGAACGGTGGAACGTACGCTTGCAGGAACACCAGCACACCGACCAGGCAGGCCAGCGCAATGCTGTGCCAGAACACGTAGCGCAGGATGTCGCCCTCGTGTCCATACCACTCGGTCGCGGTACTGGCCACCACGATGCTCTGCGCGTCGATCATCTTGCCCATCACGCCGCCGGCACTGTTGGCCGCGCCCATCAGGATGGGAGAGATCCCGATCTGCTGGGCGGAGATCTTCTGCAGGCTGCCGAACAGCACGTTCGACGAGGTGTCCGAACCGGTCAGGGCCACGCCCAGCCAGCCCAGCAAGGTGCCAAAGAACGGATACAAATGTCCCGTTCGCGCGAACGCCAGGCCCATGGTGGCATCCACACCCGAGTAGCGGGTCAGGATGCCGAGCGAGAGCATGGCGGCGATGGTCATCAGCGAGAACCGCACATGCCACAGGGTCTGCCACCACATGGCCACGATTCTGGGCAGCGAGAGCCCCATGATGAAGCCGGAGATAATCGCCGCGAACAGGATTCCCGAACCCGTCGCGGAGAGCCAGTTCAAGCCGAACACCGCGCGCTCCGCCGTAGGCTTGGCTACGACCGGGGGAATGCGTTGCACCAGCTTGTCGAGGCCGTTCACGGGAATCTGCGGGTTGGTGATCTTGCTCGGCGGCGTGTGCCAGGTGCTCATCGAAGTGAACACCTTTTCCGGAGTATTCATGATCTTCTTGCCGGTATACGTACCCCAGCAGAAAACAAAGACGCTCAACACCAGCCACGGCAGCCACGCCCGGAGCACCTCGCCGCGGCTGTAGCCGTGCTCCCCGCGAGCGGCGCGCTGCTCACTTTCCTGGTGTCCCTCGTGTCCCCAAATCGTTTTCGGATGCCATATCCTCAGGAACATGATCAGGCAGAACATCGAGACCACGGCCGCAATGATGTCCGTCAGCCACGGCCCGTGGAGGTTCGAAACCAGGTATTGCGGGATGGCGAAGGTAACACCGGCCACCGCAACGGCCGGCCAGATTTCCTTCATCCCTTTGAACCCTGCGTACGCCCACACCAGCCAGAACGGCACCAGCACGGAGAAGAAGGGCAGGATGCGGCCGACCTGCGCGCCCAGAACAAACTCGCTGTAACCGGTAACCGCGGCGAGGGCAATGATCGGCGTGCCGAGCGCGCCGTAGGCCACGGGTGCCGTGTTGGCGATCAGTGACAAGCCCGATGCCTGCAGCGGCTTGAACCCAAGGCCGATGAGTACCGCCGCCGTGACGGCGACCGGTGTTCCGAATCCGGATGCCCCTTCAAAGAATGCGCCGAACGAGAAGGCGATCAGCAGCAGTTGCAGCCGCGTGTCCTGGGTGATGCCGGTCATGCTCTCCTGCAGCACCTTGAAGCGGCCGGTCGCCAGCGTCATGCGGTACAGGAAGATGACGTTCAGGATGATCCAGCCGATGGGGAACAATCCAAAGCAGGCCCCATAAATAGCGGTGATGCTCGCCATCTTGATCGGCATATGGAACAGGCCGGAAGCAATCACAATCGCCGTGACCAGTCCCAGCAACGCGGAGTAGTGGGCCTTCATGCGGAAGAAAGCGAGCGTCCCGAGGAGCACGACTATGGGCAGCGCCGCGAAGATCGTGGAAATCCACCAGTGCCCGAAGGGGTCGTAGCCCTGCGCCCAGGGCTTAGTTGGGGTCTCGCCGCTCCAGGCCAGGACGACGATGGCTGCTGCCGTCAGCGCCATCAGGATGCCAGGCAGGTGTCCTCCGCGTTCCGGTTTCGCGGCAGGCTTTTGTTGGCCTGTGGATGGGGTCGCGGTTACGGCCATGCAGCACCTCGGAGGGGCGAGCGTTTGGAACCGGAGATGTTGCCAGCGAGCCCCGAGGGTGTCAAGCAGTAAGCAGCACCCGCAGAGCCTCGCATGCCATCAACCGGCGGACCAGCTCCGGGATCGGGTACACCTTCGGCGAGCGATAGAACCGGCGGAGTGCAGCCCTCGCCGGACTTGGCGCGCGACATCTTCAAGTTCGTTCGCGGCCGTCTGGGGCCCTACAAACGCATCCGCCGCATCGAGTTCTCTGATCTGCCCAAGACCATCTCCGGCAAGATTCGCCGCGTGCAACTCCGCGGATTGGAACAAGAGGCGCGCCAGCAGCCCGGCCGCCGTCCCGGCGAGTACCTGGGAAGAGGACTTCCCGGAACTCAAGGACGCGAAGTAGAACCAGTCTCATTAGTGGTTTTGTCAAAGAAGCCTTGTGAAGGGGCACGACTTCAGCGGGGCCCCCGGCGCGCCCCCGGGGTCCCCAACGAAGCCGGTTTTGCTTCGTTGGGGTGGGCGTCCGCTTTTGGGTGCCTTTGGCAACCTGATCTGGCCCCGCCTTGATGCTTTCATTTGGCCCACCCCTGGGTCCTGAACTCTCCGTTGCTCCCAGCTACAGCCTGAGCCGGGATGGGGGTGCAGGGGCAAGGGGTGGCGTGTGACCCCCTTGCCCCTGCCCAGCGCTTTACGAAGCTTTCTTCTTCTGTCGTATCTCCATGGTTCTCCGGAACCGGTACGAGTCGGTGCCGGTCTCGATGATGTGCGCCCGGTCGGTGATCCGGTCCAGCAATGCCTTGCACAAGCGCGGATTGGGAAACACCTGCGTCCATTCCGAAAAGGGCAGGTTGGTGGTCACGATCCACGTCGCCTTCTCGACGCGATCGGCAATCACCTGGAACAGGAACTCCGCGCCGATCTCTGCCAGCGGCACGTAGCCCACTTCGTCGAGGGCGATCAGGTCGTAACGCAGCCAGCGCGCCAGCGCCCGCCGGATGGAGTTTTGTTGCTGAGCTTCCACCAACTCGTTCACCAGGTTCGCGGCGGTGGTGAAGCGCACCCGCCGCTTCTGCCGGCAAGCTGCAACGCACAGGCCCGTCGCCAGGTGGGTCTTGCCCGTGCCGCATTCGCCCATCAGCACCACGGGCTCAGTGCGCTCGATGTAGCCGCCCCCGGCCAGTTCGCGGATCTTCGCCGCCGGAATCTGTGGCGCCTGATTGAAGTCGAACTCCTCCAGCGTCTTCAACCGCGGCAGCCGGGCATCGTGCAACCGCTGCTGAATCGCACGCCGATCCCGTTCTTCGCTCTCCATGGCCAGCAACGCTTCCAGGTATCCAATGTGGCTACGCTTTTCCTTCACCGCTTGCTCGGCCAAGGGAACGAAGTTGGCGCCCACTACCGGCATGCGTAAGAGCTGGCAGTACTGCTGTACGCTGGCGTGTTCCAGAGCTTCGGTGGCGGCTGGCTTCATCGCACCACCTCCGCCTCGGTCATCGCCTCACCCAGCAGCAAGTCATATTCGTTCAGGACCGGCAGCGGACGTTGGTAGCGTTCCAGTTCACTGTCGACGTCGCAGCTCTCCGCTGGGGGATGGGCCAGTTCGCCGAAGCTCAGCAGGTGCCGCACGGCCGCCGCATCGGTGCATCCCAGCAACAGCGCCTGCTCGACCGCGTGCTCCAGCCGATCCCAACCCTGCTGCTTGCCCAGGCGCAGCAACTCGATCATCTCCCGCGTCCCCGCCTGGGGGCCCTGACGTTCTCGCAAGCTCTGCCACAGACGGTCGAAACTTTGCGGCCAGCGCCCGCGTTCGCGCCACTGCTGCAGGGGACTCGATCCCGCCAACGCGCCCGGCTTCCGCTCCAGCACATCGAGGTAGTGCTCCAAATCGAGCACCTGTTCGTAGCGCGAGAAGCTGCGCTCGTGCCGCGCCACGCACTCCCGCTCCTGCCAAATCTCCACATAGGCTGGCAGCAGCTTCACGCGCGTGCGCGTGCCCGGCTTCAGCGGCGTCGAGTACCAGTTCGTGCGCACCTTCACACAGGCCTTGCCATCCACGACGGGAAAGCTGGTCTCGGCCAACTCGAACCCTTCCGCCGGCAGCGGCAGCAGATGCTCGCGCTCGATCCGCAGGGCTTCGCCGACCGTGTGCGGCTTGCCCGTGATCCGCCGCTGTTCCTCGCCGCGGCAGGCTGCCAGCAAAAGCTGGTTCAGCTCTTCCAAGCTCTCCACGCGCGGCACCGGCACCAGATGGTTGCGTCGGAAATAGCCCACTTCGCCTTCCACTCCGCCCTTCTCGTTGCCCCGCGCCGGATTGCAGAACTCCGTCTCGAAGCCCCAATGCGAGCGAAAGGCGATCAGCCGCTCGGTCTCTTCCCGCTGATGCCCGCGCAAGATCTTCTTCACCGCGCTCTTCAGGTTGTCGTAGCGCAACCGCCGAAACACCCCGCCGAAATAGCCAAAGGCGGACTCGTGCGCTTCCAAGAACGCCTGCTGCGTGGCGTGGTAATAGGCGCGATGAAACGCCCCGCCGCCCGCCATCGAGCGCATCGCAAAGCAATAAACCTCGCGCCGTTCGCCCATCACTTCCGCGAAGGCTTCGTACCAATCGACCTGCGCCTCGCTGCCCCAGTCGTAGACCTGCGGCACGAACGTCTCCCGCGCCATCAGCCCCAACTCCTGCTTGCGACGTGCGACGTAATGGCGCACCGTCGATTCCGCCACTTTGCTCTCCGGCCGTTCCCGGCAAATCCGCCCCCAGAGGTGGTGCGCCGTGTGCCGCTGCTTGCGCGGAGCCTGCTGGTCCGCCCGCAGAATCTCGTCAATGAACTCCAGGACCGGGCCCAGCCCAGGCTTCGCCCGCGCTGGCGTCTTGCGCTCCGGCGGGATCGCGCTCGCCAGCGCCTGCCGCACCATCCGCCGGTGTACCCCGAACTGCCTCGCCACTCCTCGGATCGTACCTACCCCGAAGCGGTGTTCCCGCCTGATCTGTTCAAACAGCTCCACCTTGCGTCTCCTGTCCATCGGCCTCCCCGTCCCGGCTGGCAGGGACAGCGTAGGCCGATCTATCGCTTAGGGTGGGGCCAAATCGGACGGCCAAAGTGGGGCCAGGTCAGAGTAGCGAAATCATTTTGGCGCGCTGGGGTGCGGAGTCGTGCCGTTAGAGATCGCATGAGAACTGGGCTTTAGCCCCTGCGGCCACAGTTCCGAGCGCGGGCGCGCCAGGTCAGCCAGGACGCGAAATAGGTCAACCGGTCGGCAGGTACTGCGCTGCGTGATTCCCAGCGGACCCTTGATCTCGCTTGGGCTGCTGGGCTCCCGCCTTAGCCATCCGTACTCCACCCATTTTTCTAAGCTCATCTTCGTTTCCAATCAAAAACACTTTCTTTCCGTTGAGCACGGCCTTCAGGAAATGATTTCCGGCTCGCAGTTTCCCTTTGAACTCCTGCACGGAATATACGGTCGGGTTCACCGCACGGCCTAGTGCAGTCTCTACGTCTGACAAACGGGAAAGCACTTCGTCGAGTTTGACTTTGCCGATTATCATGGCGTCAATGTCGCTCTCGCCTGTCTCCTCCTGACGAGCCACCGACCCGTACACGAAAGCAACGGTGATTTGCTCCGATAGCGGTTCTAACGCGGAATGCAGAATGTTGAACGCGCCCACCGTCTTGCCCACCAGAGCGCGCATCTCCGAAAACACTGGATGGCGCTGGTTCACCCGATAGAAAACCTGATTTCCTACCGAGGTCCGAACAATGAGACCCACCTTAGCAAGCGTTTCCAGTTCCCGTTGAACAGCACCCACACTGGCATTTACTTGGCGTGCGATTTGGCGGACGTAAAACGACTGGTCGGCTCGTCCATACAACAACGCTAAAACCGCGCCACGGATCTGCCCGAACAAGACATCCGACAAAGCATGGGAAGGTGTACTCATATCGAGAACAATTGTAGCCTTTATGAGAACAGCTTTCAAGTTGAGGCGCTTAGCGGGCGTGAGCGAAGCGGGAGCCCGCTGCCGAAATCCCGAGCGCAGCGAGGGATCTGGCGCTTAGCGGGCGTGAGCGAAGCGGGAGCCCGCTGCCGAAATCCCGAGCGCAGCGAGGGATCTGGCGCTTAGCGGGCGTGAGCGAAGCGGGAGCCCGCTGCCGAAATCCCGAGCGCAGCGAGGGATCTGGCGCTTAGCGGGCGTGAGCGAAGCGGGAGCCCGCTGCCGAAATCCCGAGCGCAGCGAGGGATCTGGCGCTTAGCGGGCGTGAGCGAAGCGGGAGCCCGCTGCCGAAATCCCGAGCGCAGCGAGGGATCTGGCGCTTAGCGGGCGTGAGCGAAGCGGGAGCCCGCTGCCGAAATCCCGAGCGCAGCGAGGGATCTGGCGCTTAGCGGGCGTGAGCGAAGCGGGAGCCCGCTGCCGAAATCCCGAGCGCAGCGAGGGATCTGGCGCTTAGCGGGCGTGAGCGAAGCGGGAGCCCGCTGCCGAAATCCCGAGCGCAGCGAGGGATCTGGCGCTTAGCGGGCGTGAGCGAAGCGGGAGCCCGCTGCCGAAATCCCGAGCGCAGCGAGGGATCTGGCGCTTAGCGGGCGTGAGCGAAGCGGGAGCCCGCTGCCGAAATCCCGAGCGCAGCGAGGGATCTGGCGCTTAGCGGGCGTGAGCGAAGCGGGAGCCCGCTGCCGAAATCCCGAGCGCAGCGAGGGATCTGGCGCTTAGCGGGCGTGAGCGAAGCGGGAGCCCGCTGCCGAAATCCCGAGCGCAGCGAGGGATCTGGCGCTTAGCGGGCGTGAGCGAAGCGGGAGCCCGCTGCCGAAATCCCGAGCGCAGCGAGGGATCTGGCGCCTAGCGGGAATTAGCCGAGGCCGAGCAACGCGAGGCCGAGCCCTGAGCGAAGTCGAAGGGCTGCCCCGAGCGAAGTCGAGGGGAAATCCCGAGCGCAGCGAGGGAGCTTGCCGCGGATCAAACCCAAACCGCCAAGACGCCCAGAACGCAGAGGCCCGTAGAGCCTGCCCTGGCTGAGATTGCTCACGTTAGTATCGGCAGAAGGTTGGTCTGCTCGGTTCCCGGGTTCTGGGCCGTCGGCTCGTCCAAGTAGGAGTCGAGAAACGCGCCAAACCCGTTCCGGATGTTGTACCGGAACGCCTCACCCACGCGCGTTTTTCCGAACACGCGGAATGATTCGCTGCGGTAATGTGCGTTCAGGGTGAACATGAGGCGTTGCACGTCAATGTAATCGGAGATGGAGCCTTCGTTCATTGCCAAGAAGGGGTAGACCTTCCCGTTGAGCCAGTGCAGATCCTTATCCCAGCCGCGCTCCTGGAAGTAGGGAAAGTGCTCTGCATAGATCCTCGTGGACGGAACAGGAGCAAAGAGCATGGGGATGATTGAACCCACCACCTCCGAGACGAACATCACGGTCTTGACGACCCGGTCCATGCTTTCCTTCGGGAGCCCGTACAGCACAAACGCGTTCACGTCGAGGTTGCGGAGTTCGAAGCCGGCCTTCTCGCACATCTTCGCCGCCCGCACGAAGTGTTCGAGTCTTACGTGACGGCGATTCAGTGTCCTGATGTACTCGTCATCGATGCTTTCCACCGGTAGATAGATCTTCTGGAACCGGGCCGCCTTGAGAAGGTCAACCAACTCCTGCGATTGGCTGAGAAACCGTGTATCCAGGCCCTCGGGCGCGTAAAACCGGAAGGGCAGCTTGGCGGCGACTACCTCACTTAGCACCGGCATGAGATTATCGCGGAAATTCATGAGCAGGAAATCGGCATAGAACGCGAAATCGCGGATGCCGTACCGCTCGTACTTGTCGCGCATCTCGGCGATGATATCGGCAGGCTTGCGGAAACGGACCCGGGTGATCCCGGCGTTGATCGTTTTTTGCGCGCAATAGCTGCAGTCATAGGGGCAGCCGCGGCTCGGGGTGACGATGGCGTAGGTCGGTTTCGTGCGGTAGAGGGAGAGGTCAGTCCAGAGGTCGTTCGCTTCCTGCACTTCGCCCGCCACGACGATGTCTGCTGCTGTATGTTGGAGAGCATGCTCGGGAACGAGGGATGGGTAAATGCCCCCGAGAATGATCCGCGTACGTTTACCGAAATACCGCCGCAGGCGCTGCGTGAGGTCTCGCGTGGATTCCCACCAATAGCTCATCACCGAAGTGACCCAGACCTCTTGAGGCGGGTGCTTCATGAGTCCGCGGCGTTTGAGCCACTCTTCGAAATCGTTCCAGGGCTTGCCGAAGTGGCGTTTGTAGAGTTCGAGCGACTCCCCATTCTTCTGAATGCGGATCGGTTCTATGCGCTTCTCCGGCGCGTTGAGTTCCCAATAGCTTTCGTCCGGATGTATGCGCTGTGACGCGACCTTGCGGTCCTCTCCTGTCTCCATGAAGTCGTAGAACCAGAGCTTCTGGTACCGGTGCTTTTCGAGGAGGGCCGCAATCCGCAGGAGCCCGTATGGCTGCGACCACTCGGCCCAGTATTGAGTGTCGTACACCGGCGGGTTGATGAGAAGGGCACTCTTTGTGCGCGGTCGGCCGGGCAGAGACCCAATATCAAAGTGCCGGTCGATGTATCGCTTTGCCTCGCTCGTGCGCTCGGTCATGCGTGGGCTCCAGGTTCGTCACTGCGATGTATGAGGACGTGGGGCTCTACCCGCTAAACCTTTGGCATCGTCAGCTTCGGTTGCATGAACCGGGTCTTTGCGAAGCCACCATTCTGCACTTCCAACAGCCCGAGGTTTATGAGTTCGATAAGGGACTGCTCGCTCGCCACTCTGTGGCCTACTCCGGATTGATAACGGAAATCTGTCGCGAAATGAATCATCCAGCTGCCCCCGGTGCCGGGATAGATAACAGCAGGACGGCAGCGGACGTTGAAATGCTCCGTTTCGCCGGAGTCCCGCAGGAAGTAGTTCATGTAAAGGGCCTGGCGCGCGCCGTCAGGGATCTCGGCGCTTCGGTACCAGTCGATGATCTCGTCGATCGCTGGGTGCAAGGCAGCGTCAAAAATGCCGCTCTTGAGCGACTTCCCGAGATCGTTGAGAAACCCGAGTTTTTCTTTGCCAATGTCGCCGTCTCGCAACTGCTGAGTGATAAAGAGGATGAAACTCTGTTCGTACGTGCCTTGGTTGCGGATGAGCTGCTTGATGGCCTTCGGCCGCGACATCGTGGAATAGATGAAGCCGCCGAAGTAGTCAAGGTTGACGAGCTCGTATGGCCACTCGGGCGTCTTCCGGTACTCGTCACGCCCGTCGAGGAGAATCTGGTCGAATTCGCCGTACAGTGCCTGCAGGCGCTCTTCTACGTTCTTGACGTTGGCCCGAAGAAACAGCAAGTGCTGCTGATTTTCCTCTCGCTCCACGGTGGTAAACCGCGTCAGGAACTCCTGCCATTCGACAATGTCGAGCATTTTCCATGCCGGCAGACCAAGGTACTTGAGTTTCCGGCCCAGTTCTCTTGCCCATGCAGCTACGAGCGCTTTGTCGTATGCGGCGCGCAGGAAGTCCTTGTTCGGATTGGAGTCGAATACTCCCTGGAGCTTGGGCGTTTGCATGGGGCGTTCAGTACCTTCTCCCTCAGGGCCTTGTTGATCTTGCCGGAAATCGCGTGGTACTCGTCCTTGTCCTTCGCGAAGTGCTGCTGGAGGGTTTCCATGATGACCAGGAACACTTTCCGGGCCTTTGTTGGCATCTCGAGTTCGTTGGCAAGGTCCGCGAGGGCTTGGCCCGGCTTGAGCTTCTTTGGGTCATTCAGCGCAGTCTGCAGCGCGGTCCCAAGCTTCTGCACCTCCCTCTGGAACCCCCGGATCTCCGTATCCGTGCACTTTCGGCTGCGGAGTTTCTGGGATGCCTTTTCCAGGTCGTCGCGGATGGCCTTGAGGTCTGCCCGGTCAATGCCCCCGCTTTCCAAACGGCCTTTGTAAGTGTCCAATTTTTGCCTGATGGTCCTCGCGTCCTGGAAGGTCTTGCGGTTGTCACTGATCTCCTGCGCAAGGGCGTTGAGTCGCACAGCAATCCGGTTCCGGCCCTCGCCGTAGAGCTTCGCGCGAGTGCTGTTTTCGACGAAATCCGTGCGGGGCGTGGTGGGCAGAATGTCCTTGTTCACGATGTGGATCTCGCCGGTAAACCACAATGCCCGTGCCCGCGCGGTCGTCCACAGCGTACGTTCCGGAAGGGAGCGGTCCCCGACCGAAAACCCAAAGAGCTTGTAGACGAGTCCGGCAAACCGCCGCTTCTCTTCCACTGACTCTGACTCTGCCGGAACCTGGAATATTTTGCCGGTCGGCCGCAGTTTGCCCAGGATCTCTTCTGCGTTGCTGGTGTACCAGCAATACGCAAGCAGCTTCTTGGGATCTGCTGGGTCTGGCACCTCCCTAAACCCCGGCTCGGCGATCGCCATCGAGTCCCGGAAGGGACGGTGGACACGGACCTTGGTGCCATCGGACCTGGAAAGATAGATCGTCTTGGGTGAGTAATCGGGGACGTTACGGGCGAGATTCTCCGATATTTTGGCGCCGTGCGAAAAGTCCGGGGAAAAGTCAACCGGGCCGATGTCGCCGATATATTCAATCAGCTTGTCCGGGTCCAGGAGCTCGGGGCAGGATTCCTTGATGTCCTTGATTTCGACCAACGTGTAGTGGTCGCTGGGATCGATATCGGTCCACCACATGCTCGTGTGGCGGTTGATCACCGGCGTCGCAGGCTCCTGAATGCCCTGCTTCTTCTTCTCGCTGATGTCCTTACGCATTTCCGCTGCGCGAAATTCAAAATGGTGGAGCCGCGGGTCGCCGTAGGAGGTGGAAGTGATCTTCAACTTGTCGGCGACGGCGATCCCCGCGAGCCGGCCAATGCCCTTGTAGCCGGCTTCCTCGCCCATCTTCTTCTCGGAGTAGGCGACGCGCTTAAGCTTGGGGATGTCTTCCTCGGTCATTCCGATGCCATTGTCGAAGATGAGGAGGCTACGGCCTTGAATCGACAGCTTGATCTGCGGTTCGGTGCGGTCCAGTGGGATGAGGTCGGAGATGCGCAGCCAGTCATCCACCGCGTCGCTGGCGTTCTGGATGTACTCGCGGACAATTTCGAGCTTGCGGGGGTACAGGTCTTCCGAGAGGATCTGGACGACTGCGGCGTATAAGAGCTCTTCGTTCTCTTCCGGAGCGCCGGCGGCAGCTGCCGCGCTCGTTATTTTTGAACCCATAGGGTCGCTCTCTTCTTGAAATCGGCGAGCTTAACCACCTGGCCCCTGTTCTTCGTAATGAAAAACGCCTCCCCCTGCCGGAGAACGGGAATGAGCTTCCCGATCTCCTCCGGTAGCGAGTAGTTTGAGCACTTCTGCGCAAGGAACTTGGATACGCGCAGCGTCGGGTCTGCGGTCTGGAAGACTAGTTTCGAGGCACTGTTGGAGAATGCCGCCGGACTGAAGTCCTCCGGCTGCTGCGAAGCGAACAGAATACCCAGGCCGAACTTTCGCGCTTCCCGGAGAAGCGCATCTACGGGCCCGCTTTCGCGGAACGAAAGGTGATGCGCCTCGTCGAGGACCACGAACAGGCGCAACCGGCTCTGGCCGTGCGCCTTCAGATAGTAGAAGAGATGCCAGAGCAGGAGTTCCACGAGGACTCGCTGCGTCTTCCCTTCCAGGCCGCGGAACTGCAATACCTGGACATTATGATTCGGGTCCTTGAGCAGACTGTCCCACGACCACGCCTCGCCTTGCTTCCGTAGCGTGATCAACATAAAAAACGTAACCAAACGGGCCGCGACCCCGGTAGCATTCTTGTAGTTCTGGTATTCGCGATCCGAGGCAAGCTCGTCGAGAGTGTTCTGGAGGGCCGTGAGGCTGGGCGGTTCCTTTTGCCAGGTGGCGGGCTCGGTCTCCAGGATTGCGGATTTCTCGAAGGCGGCACGGATAGCGTCGATTACAACCTTCCGCTGGATATCACCGAGCCGGTAGACAGCATCGAAGACCTCCGAAACCCTAGTCGCTACGTTCTTCGGTCCCTGGAGATCCTTGGGGAAGATCTGAAGGGGATTGATAGGGAGCCCTTCCTCGCTGATCAGGTGCTCGCGAATTTTTGTGAACTTCTTGAACGGCTTCTCCAGCGTCGCAAGCTCAAAACTCTGGCCGTAATCGAAGAGGATTGACGGAAATCCGCGCTGGGCAAGTTCCGCTACTAAGCATTGCGCAGCATATGTTTTCCCGGACCCGCTCTCACCCATGATCATGAGGTGCGGATTTTGGAGGCGCTGGAAGTCCGCCGGCTCCCAATAGATCGGCGTTTGGTAGTCGTTGTCCTCGCCGACGTAAACCGCATCTGGAGATGCTTCGGCCTCGTCGGGCTCGCTTACGACCACCGGCTGAGCGGGAAAACTAATCTCCGCGTCAGGAGCGGCCGCCGCATTCGCTTCACTCCCTCGGTATTCGAGCTCAGATCGGTCGGAGTTCCCTGAAGTCGCCAAGTGCTTAGAGGCGAGAATCGTTGAAACCTGAACTTTCTTGAGGTTGAGAATCTGCGCAATTTCGGCAGGAGCTTTCTCCTGCTCGTCGAGATCAAAAACGAGCTTGGCGATCTTGTCCGATACCTTGTGGATCGGCATGGCCTTGCCAGTCCTATACGACGATGTTCAGCCAGGCTTAAGGAACGGCCCTACTTACTACAGACGGGGCCGTTGCGCAATATTTCCTTTGTTTTGTTCGAAAAATGGAACAGACCGCTCCGGATTGTGGATATGCAGGTCTGGTGCCGCCCTGGTCGTCTTCGGGCGCGGGTCTCCTACCCGCGGCCGGCGCCGCCAGACTTCGCAGACTCGCAAGAAAACCGTTGACAGCTCGGCGAATATGTGATATTGTACGTGTCGTTAATATATCAAATAGATAATCGCTTTGACAACCTGCTAAGTCCTTTGTCGATGAGACTTTACGTTTAAGTCCTTTAGATCATGAGACCTGATGAGATGAGATCACGGTCTGTAACCTCATGATTCTATTAGACCGGGGGGTGGGGGGTATCTGATCCCATGACCCCGAAGCTGCGGGGGTAGCCCACAGGACGCAGGGAGTAGCGAGCAGGGAGTAGGGGAGCAGGAGCCGGAAAGCTGCGCGCGCCAACTCGCAGCAAACCGAAAGCACGGCTGCGGCTCACGCCGTCAGGTGACCGGAATCACAGCCGCACCGCCGCGCTGGAGCCATACTGAATTTGGCTCTTGGCTTTTGGCTCTTGGCTTTTGGCCAAAAGCTAAAAGCCGACAGCCAAGAGCGCCTCAAAGGAGGCTGTCCTCATGGCTCTCCAAACCCCAACTCGTCTTGCGCTTAAGAAGGTCCTGTTCGCCACCGACTTCAGCCCGGTGTCCGAGGCTGCGTTGCCGTTTGCGGTGGCCATTGCGCGCCGCTTCGAGTCCAGCATCCACGCCGTGCACGTGCTGGCTCCGGGAGAACTGCAACCCATGCCCGACGCTGCGCCTATCATGCTGGAGAACACCCTCATGCAGCGGGCCGAGCAGCAGATGGCCGAGCTGCTCTCCTCCGACGCATTCGAAGGCGTCCCGCACGACGGCAGGGTCCGCAGCGGGGTCGAGATCTGGACGGAGATCGAATCGGTGATCGAATCCGACAAGATCGACCTGGTGGTGCTGGGAACCCATGGCCGCGAAGGGCTGAAGCAGATTGTCCTGGGCTCGGTCGCCGAAACCATTTTCCGAGCGGCGCCGTGCCCGGTGCTGGTGGTCGGTCCCAAGGTGCCGAAGAAGACTACGCTGCCGGTCTTTCGCGACCTGTTGTTCGCCACCGACCTCAGTCCGGCCTCGCTCAAGGCGCTGCCTTTCCTGCAGGCGTTCGCGGAAGAGAACCAGGCGGAGATGATCGTGCTGCACGTCAGCCAGGAGAAGGTTCGTTGCCGGGAAGAGCTGGCGCTGGCCGCGGAATCCCTGGGCAAGTGGATGCGCGAACTGATCCCGCCCAAGCCCCACGTGGAGTACCAGGTCCGGTTCGGTTCTCCGGCGGAGAACATCCTCAAGCTGGCTGCCGACCGTCAATGCGGCCTCATCATGCTGGGGGCGCACCACGCTTCCAGCTTTGCCACCCACCTGCCGGGAGCGGTAGCTCACCGCATCGTATCCGAGGCCCAGTGTCCGGTACTGACCGTCCACTGGCAGGAGTCGGCGCCTGTCTGGTCTTGAGGTTCCCTCGACAGGGGACTCCCCGCAGAAATGGCCATGAGCGATCGTGGCCTTTCTGTTTCGGTCTCACGACCACCGCTGATTACGGCTGTAATGCCGGGATGCAAGCGCTGCGTCTCGCGATGGCTGCTCATCGAGAGCCCTCAGCGTGTCCGCAGGGGGCGAGCCGCAATCCATTTTTGTGAAACGATTTGCACCGCTGTCTCCCAGCTCCGCCCTTTGTCGTTGGACTAACGTTATCCTTGTCCGCGAGTTACAATGCCCCACTTTTCGGCCAGCAAGCTGCACTTTCCAGTGTCCCGGCAGCGTGGTTCAGCCGGATGGAGGGTCGCGGTGGAGCAAACCATCGTCGTCGCCGGGCAGCCGCCCCGTAACCGCCTTACGGGGCAGGTAATCCTGGTGGTGTTACTTTTCACCTTCCCGCTGCTGGCGCTGCTGGTGCTGGAACAGGGACGCGTCATCGACGCCCAGCGCCTGCTGATCCAGCAACTCTCCAGCGACACCCAGCAGTTGAATGCGATCCGCATGCGCGAGCTGCAGAATCGCGCCAAGCCAGCCGCTCCACCCGCCAAGACTCCGCCGGCCGATACCCAGCAGCAACCCGGCGCCGCCCCGCAGCGCAAGAACCGCAAGCGCCACGAGAGCCAGCAAGCTCCTCCTGCGCCACCGCAGGAATATCCCGGCACGCGCCCGGTGCCCGTCCGAAAGGCCGTGTAAGCCGGCCCCGTATGTAGAGACGCAACTGGCTACGTCTCCCGCTCGGACCAATTTCTCAGCGTGTTTTCCAGGATCTCCGCTGCCTTGCCCAGCGCGCTGAGCTCCTCGGCCGAGAGTTTCTCGAAGCGCCCCGCCAGATAGGCGATGCGGAGACGGCGCCCCTGGTGCAGCAGCTTTTGACCTCTGGCGGTGGCGCGCAGCCGGATACGGCGGGCGTCGCCGGCATCGCTCGTACGCTCCACCAGCTTCTGCCGCGCCAGGGCGGCGACGATGCGGCTCATGGTCGGCGGGCGCACCTGCTCGGCGGCCGCCAGTTCCCCCAGCCCCATGGGGCCGCCGAACACCAGCACGGAGAGAGCCGAGAGCTGCGCCGGGCCCAGGCCGCTGGCCGCGTCCTGCCGCCGCACCCGCCGCAACAGGTGGATGGCCGCCGAGTGCAGCCGGTCCGCCACCGCGGCCGGGCCAGCAGAGATTTTTCTTGCCGGCGTCATCTCCCGCCATTATACTTCGTTAGCATTGCTAACTAATTGCCTGTGGGGGAGAACGCCATGACCAATCCCGTCGTTCAACCGGCTGCCTTCGGACTCTCCGAAATCGGGCAGATCGCCATCACCGTGCGCGACCTCAAGCAGGCCACCGCTTTCTACCGCGACACCCTGGGGATCAAACTCCTGTTCGAGGTCCCCAACATGGCCTTCTTCGACTGCGGCGGCGTGCGCCTGATGCTGGGCCACGCCGACAAGCCGGAGTTCGACCATCCGGCCTCGATCCTGTATTTCCGCGTGCCGGACATCCAGGCAGCCTACGAGACGCTCCTGGCGCGCGGCGTGCGCTTCGAGGACAAGCCGCACCTGGTGGCCCGCATGCCCGACCACGAGCTGTGGCTCACCTTCTTGCGGGACATGGACAACAACCTGTTCGCGCTCATGAGCGAGGTGCGGAAGTAAAGCGCACGGTCGGCTGGATCAGATCCTCAAGGCCAACCTGCAACTGAAGAGGCCAATCATCCAGGAAGCGACTTGCCACCATTAGCCAAATGGCCTAATATAAGTAGCCATGAGGCCATACATGAAGAGCGCGGCGATTGCCAAGGTTTTGGGCGGCAGAAAAGTGCTGGGTCGGGCTGTAAAGAAGCCCGCTGATCTGGCACAGCTTGTGCGCAGAGGATTGCCGGCGACCTCGGTTACGGCCCTGGCCGAGAAACTGGATGTTGGGAACGCGGTGCTATCGCGCCAGCTGGGCATTGCGCAGCGCACCTTGACCCGTCGTCTCAGTCAAGGCTCGCGCTTGACGGCGGCTGAGTCGGATCGTACGGTCCGGCTGGCGCGCCTATACGCCCATGCCGTGGAGATGATCGGAAGCGAGGAAAAAGCAGTGGAGTGGCTGCGCACCCCCAATCGGGCGCTGGGCGGAGGACGGCCGCTCGATCAGCTCGATACCGACCTGGGCGCCCGAGCTGTGGAGGACATCCTGGGCCGCATCGCCTATGGCGTGTATAGCTGATGCGGTTCTGGCGAATATGCCGCAAACGCTACGCCGCCGAGTCGGCAAGCGGAGAGGGCGCTCGCCTCTATGGTGGGCGGTGGAACAGCCGCGGGGTGCGGATGGTTTACGCCTCCACCTCTCTCGCCCTTGCGGCGGTTGAAACCTTCGTCAATCTGGAACCAAATCTGCGACCCAGCGATCTTGTGTTCAGCGAAGGTGAGATCCCCGATACACTTGAGATCGATAGAGTCGATCTGAAGGCTCTTCCCGCAAACTGGCACCGAACCAGAGACGAATCCCTGTGTCGCTTGGGAGACGAAGGGGTTCGCCAAGGGCAGACGGTGGCGCTGCTCGTCCCTTCTGCAGCTATTCGTGGGGAGTGGAACATCCTGTTGAACCCTGCCCATGGTGACTTTCCGAAGCTCAAATTCCATGAGCCGGAACCCTTCGAGTTCGACGCGCGGATGTTCGAATAAGCGAGCGCGCCGTGAGCGGCCTCCAAGTGCTTCTTGCCTGGCGGGCGAGGGCGCCCGCCCCACGCGACGGTTGCCAGGCCGAAGATCCAGTCACTGCGAAGGGTGACTCCCATCACAGCCCGGCGCACCTGAACGTAGCAAGCTACGAGATGGGGCAAGGCCCCATGGACGCGCTTCGTGTGCCACCCAATCTCAATGACCGATGTCTTCCAGCGCCTTTGAGGGCGCTTTTTTATTTGTCTTATTTAATGCGGAGCTTTGAGAGGCATTCATGAGCGACTTATCTGGGAACGGCCATTACGTGCAATGTCCTCTCTGTGAGGGCAAGGGTCAGATGCATCGCTCCGAGCTGGCCGCCAAGCTGGCCGATCACGACTTGCAGGCTAAGCTGACGGCCTGCCGCGAGCAGCTCGTCCAGCAGTACGAGGGCCGGCAGGCTGAAAAAACCAACGCAGCCGACTCGGGGTCGGAGTTCGAACGGGAAGTGTTGAGGGGGCCGGTGACGCGCATCCTGTGGCGTCGCAGCCCGAAGGAATAGAGCCGGTGAGATGGTACGGCTGATATCACACGCGTCGCTGACGCTCCAGATTTCGCGGGGCCGGGGATTCCAGTGCGCCAACTGGCCCATGAAGTCGTGGAGGACGGCGCAGACCGAGGCGCAGCGCCGGAAGTGTGGGCGTTGCGCAAATGCCGCGCCCACCGTGGGATAGCACCGCGGTGGGAGGCGGAGCGGCGTGGACGGCCGAGTGCTCACCTTCACCAAAGCGGGGGTTGCTGCCCCCGCCTGTAGCGGTGCGGGAGGCGGTACTTTCGCCATGACCGAGACCGAACTTCAGCAGGCAGATTCCATCCTCGGACAGTTCGACGATCAACGGGCCAACCTGATAGCCATACTCCAGGACATCCAGGCTCACTTTTATTACCTGCCGGAAGGCGCGCTGCGACGCCTTGCGCGCAAGCTGCGCATCCCTTTGACCGATGTCTATCAAGTAGCGACGTTCTACCGGTGTTTCAGCCTGGTGCCCCGTGGCCGGCACCAGGTCCAGGTGTGCCTGGGAACGGCCTGCCATGTACGCGGCGCGCCGCGCGTGCTGGACCGCATCCTGACCGACCTGAAGCTGGGCGCGCCCGGCACCACCCGAGACCGCCAGTTCACGGTGCTGACGGTGCGCTGTGTCGGCTGTTGCGGGCTTGCCCCGGTGGTGCGCGTGGACAACAAAACCCATCCTCACCTGACTCAAGCCAAGGTGCGCGGAGTGCTCAACAAATACCGCCTGAAGCGGCAGTCGCAGGAAAAGGCCGCTTCCGCAGAAGAAGCAGGAGATCGCGATGCCACGGCTCAAGTCGGTTGAAGCACTGGAGAGCTTTCGTGCCGAGCTACGCGCCGCGCGCGATCCTAAACGGCCTTGCCTGACGGTGTGCGCGGGCAGCGGGTGTACGGCCGCCGGAGCCCACAACGTCCTGGCCGGGTTGCGCAGGGCGCTCGAGAAACACGGGCTGCAGGATGCCATCGACCTCAAGAGCACCGGCTGCCACGGCTTCTGCGAACGCGGCCCGCTGATGATCGTCTGGCCGGAGGGCACCTTTTATAACCAGGTGACGGCGAACGATGCTGCCGCGATCGTGGCCAGCGTCAGCAACGGCCATGTGCCGGTGGAAAAACTGCTGTACCGCGACCCGGTTTCCGGCAAGCGTGTGATCCGCGAGGAAGAAGTTCCTTTCTACGCGCGCCAGCAGCGGGTCTTGTTCGGCAATAACGGCAGGATCGATCCCAAGGACATCGAGGACTATCTCCACGTGGGCGGCTATGCCGCTCTGGCGCGGGTGCTCTCCACCATGAGCCCGGAGCAGATCGTGGATGCCGTCACCCGCTCCGGGCTGCGGGGCCGCGGTGGCGCCGGTTTCCCCACCGGGGTTAAGTGGAAGGTGTGCAGAGAAAATCCGGCGCCCCGTTACCTCATCTGCAACGGCGACGAGGGCGATCCCGGCGCTTTCATGGACCGCAGCCTGCTGGAAGGCAATCCCCACAGCGTGGTGGAAGGCATGATCATCGGCGCCTTCGCCCTGGGAACGCAGGAAGCTTATGTGTACGTGCGCGCCGAGTACCCGCTGGCGTGCGAACACCTGCGTGCGGCCATCGATCAGGCGGAAGAATACGGGCTGCTGGGCGACGACATCCTGGGCACTGGCATGAAGCTGCGCATCCACGTGGTCAAGGGCGCGGGGGCGTTCGTGTGTGGTGAAGAGACGGCACTGATCGCCTCCATCGAGGGCCGGGTGGGCGAACCGCATCCCCGGCCCCCGTATCCGGCGCAGAAAGGCCTTTGGGGCCGGCCGACGATCATCAACAACGTCAAGACCTGGGCCAGCGTGCCGGTGATCATCAACTGGGGCCCCGACTGGTACGCGGGGATCGGCACCGAGAAGAGCAAAGGCACCATGGTGTTTTCGCTCGTGGGGAAGATCAACAACACCGGCCTGGTGGAAGTGCCCATGGGGATCACGCTGCGGGAGATGATCTACGACATCGGCGGAGGCATCCCCGGAGGCAAGGCTCTTAAAGCCATCCAGATCGGGGGCCCGTCGGGAGGCTGCATTCCCGCCGATCTCATCGACCTCCCCATCGATTACGAGCGCTTGACCGAAGCGGGATCGATGATGGGCTCCGGCGGCATGGTGGTGATGGATGAGACCACCTGCATGGTCGACATAGCCCGCTACTTCATGGAGTTTCTGGAGGACGAATCCTGCGGACAGTGCTTCCCCTGCCGCAAGGGGACGCAGCGCATGCGCCAGATCCTGACCCGCATCTGCGCCGGCAACGGGATCGAAGACGACCTGCCCCTGCTGGAAGACTTGGGCTGGCTGATGAAACAAGCGTCGCTGTGCGCCCTGGGGCAGACGGCCGCCAATCCGGTGCTGACCACGCTGCGCTACTTCCGCGACGAATACCTGGCGCATATCCGCGAGCGGCGTTGCCCGGCCAAGGTTTGCCGTGAGCTGATCTTTTACGAGATCGAACCTACGCTCTGCGACGGCTGCCACGCTTGCGTCCGCGTCTGCGCCGGAGATGCCATCCTGGGCGAGAAGGAAGAAGTCCACACGATCGACCGTGCCAAGTGCACGCGCTGCGGCGCTTGCCTGGAGGTCTGCCAGCCCAAGGCGGTGCGGGTTGAGACAGGAGCACTGGTGTGCCGAAACTGACGATCAACGGCATTGAAGTCCTGGTCGAGAAAGGAGTCACGGTGCTGGAAGCCGCACGCTTTCTCGGCATTCCGATCCCCACGCTATGCCATCACGATGGCCTGGCTCCGGCGAGCGCTTGCCGCCTGTGCGTGGTGGAGGCGCGCCGCGGACCAGAGGGCAACAGCAAGCTGCTGGCGGCTTGCAGTTTGCCCGCCGAGGAAGGCATGGTGGTGCACACCAACTCGGCGCGAGTGCAGCGCGCCCGCCAGTTGCTGATCGAGCTCTACGTCGCCACCTGCCCCTCGTCCAAGCGCATCCAGGACCTGGCCTCGGCCTACGGGGTGCGCCAGTGCCGCTACCAAGCCGAGCACGAGGACTGCATCCAGTGCGGGCTGTGCGTGCGCATGTGCGAGCAGCAGATGATGGCCGGCGCCATCGGCTTTGCCGGGCGCGGCGCCAATCGCCGCGTGTCGCGGCCGTTCGATATGACCGACGAGCGCTGCCGCCAATGCGGCGCCTGCTTGTACATCTGCCCGGTCTGCGAGCTGCGCTGCGCCGGGCCCGCGGCCGAGTCCACGCTGTGCAACGGCTGCCTGAATTTCGCTCCGGTGTGTTTCCAGAGTTACGACGACGCCATGTGTTTCCTGGACCCCTGCCACGCTTGTGAGCTGGCGGGTCCGCTGCGTCCCGACGTAAAGATCAAGACCCGCATTCACGCGACCGTCCTCTCAGGAGAAAAACAATGACTTACACGCGCTTGAACTCCTCAGCAGCCACGCTGACCAAGAACCGCACCGAAGATGCCGTGGTTCCCATCAGCGGCATGTGCGCCACCTGCGTGGATGGCTGCATCGGCATGTGCGAGATCGGCAAAAGCGCCTACCGCGGCGCGGAGATGATCTATCCGCAGCCCTTCGGCATCATCACCACCGCCGGCCAGAAGGACTACCCGGTGGACTTGTCGCACTTCACCATCCTGGGCCGCTGCGTCGGCGCGTGGGGAGTCGAGCCCGACTCCAATCGCGCCCTGTTTCCCGCGGTGGACCTGGAAGTGGCGCTCGGTCGCGATAAGGGCATCCGCTACAAGCTGCCCTTCACGCTGGGCGCCATGGGCTCCACCAATGTGGCCAAGAACAACTGGCCGGGACTGGCCGCCGGCGCCGCCATCACCGGCACCGGCATCGCCGTCGGCGAGAACGTGGTTGGCATGGATATGGAGTCGCGCTTCGAGAACGGCAAAGTGATCTCCAGTGTGGACCTGGAATGGCGCGTGAAGTGTTTCCGCGACTGGCAGACCGACGGCTACGGCGAAGTCTTCGTGCAGGCCAACGTTGAAGACACCATGCTGGGCGTGCAGGAATACGCCATCAAGAAGCTGGGCGTGAAGTCCGTCGAGCTGAAGTGGGGCCAGGGGGCGAAGGACATTGGCGGCGAGGTCAAGATCAAGGATCTCAACAAGGCGCAGGAGCTGCAGCGGCGCGGCTACGTGGTGCTGCCCGATCCTTCGAACCCGATAGTGATCGAGGCGTTCAAGAAGGGCAACTTCCACGAGTTCGAGCGGCACTCGCGCGTAGGCATGGTCAGCCGCGAGGGCTTCCTCAAGCGCGTGGAGGAGCTGCGCAAGTGCGGCGCGAAATACATCACGCTAAAGACCGGCGCCTATCGCCCGGCCGACTTGGCGCGCGCCGTCAAATACGCGTCGCTGGCCGGGATCGACCTGCTCACCGTGGACGCAGCCGGCGGCGGCACCGGCATGAGCCCCTGGCGCATGATGAACGAATGGGGCGTGCCGGGCGTCGAGCTGCACTCGCTGCTGCGCGAGTACCTGCTGGCGCTGCGCGGCAAGGGTGAGTTCATCCCGGCGGTCGCGCTGGCCGGCGGCTACACTTTCGAAGACCAGATGTTCAAGGGCTTCGCCCTGTGCGCGCCCTTCGTCAAGCTGATCGCCATGGCGCGCGCGCCGCTGGCCGCGGCCATGGTAGCCAAGACCATCGGCAAGGGCATCGAGGCGCAGAACCTGCCCATCTACATCGAGCGCTTCGGCACCACGGTGGATGAGGTCTTCGTCACCGCTCCCGAGCTGCGGCAGAAGCTGGGCGACCGCTTCAACCAGCTCCCCGCGGGCGCCATCGGGATCTACACCTACTACCAGCGGCTGGCGCAGGGCCTGCGGCAACTGATGGCCGGCGCCCGCAAGTTCGGGCTGAAGTACATCGGCCGCGACGATATCGCCTCGCTGACCATGGAGGCCAGCCGGATCACCGGTATCCCCCACGTCAGCGATATCGACAGCGAAGAGGTGAACGAGATTCTGGACGGCGTGGAGGGAGGCAAGGCTAGGG
Source organism: uncultured Acidobacteriota bacterium (assembly GCA_963704285.1). Taxonomy (GTDB): domain Bacteria; phylum Acidobacteriota; class Terriglobia; order Terriglobales; family Acidobacteriaceae; genus JAHFUA01. The sequence continues at coordinate 2,017,419 of OY969886.1, forward strand.
GCCTGTCCGCTGCCGACTAGCCCGGGCCTTTGCGCGGCCCGCTTCCGGAGTGATGAGCCGCGCAGCCCGTCGTCCCGCGCCGCGTTCAGCCAATGGACGCGGCGCTTTTTTCTTCTCCAACGAACGTGCTGAGGGTGCCCCAAGAGCCAAAAGCCAAAAAGCCAAGAGCGCTTGGCCTCTTCTTTGCACTTTCTCCCCCCGCATGTTAGTCTGCTAGCGATACGAAGGAGAAAAAGAAAAGAGCAGGAGTGCATCAGGATCAGTGTTAGCGAGAGAGCGCAAAGAGAACGTCATCAGCCGATTCCGGACGCACGCGAGCGACACCGGCAGTCCCGAGGTGCAGATCGCGATTCTGAGCGAGCGGATCACTGAGTTGACGGAGCACTTCAAGACCCACAAGAACGACCACGCGTCCCGGCGTGGTCTATTGATGATGGTCAGCAAACGTCGTCGTTTGCTCGACTACCTGAAGACCTACGATTCCGAGCGTTACAAAGACGTCATTCAGAAACTGGGCATCCGTAAGTAATGTTTCCCCAGGCTCGCAACGTACGGGTTGCTGCGGCACCAGTGTAGCCACAGCCTGAGTTCTTGTTGAAGTTCGCTTGCGCTTCCCACCTGTGAGGGCCTTCGCGATACGCCCCGGAGACGCTCCTGAGGAGAGGATTCCCATCATGAAACATGCAACTACCGTCGAGCTTGCGGGCGGCAAAACCATTTCTTTCGAGACCGGACATCTGGCCAAGCAGGCCCACGGCTCCTGTGTGGTGCGCGTTGCCGACAACGTGGTGCTGGCCACCGCCTGCGCCAACCCCGACCCCCGCCTGGGCATCGATTTCTTCCCCTTGACGGTGGACTACCGCGAGTACACCTACGCCGGCGGCCGCTTTCCCGGCGGCTTCATCAAGCGCGAAGGACGACCGACGGAAAAGGAGATCCTCACCTGCCGGCAGATCGACCGCCCCATCCGGCCGCTGTTCCCGGAAGGCTTCCGCTGCGAAACGCAGGTGATCGCGCTGGTGCTCTCGGCCGACACCGAGAACGATCCCGACGTCGGCTGGCATCAACGGCGCGTCCTGCGCGCTGGCGATTTCCGACATCCCCTTCAACGGCCCCATCGGCGCAGTACGCGTCGGCCTGCTGGAAGGGCGCTTTGTCATCAATCCGACGTACCAGGAGATGCGCGACAGCTTGCTGAACATCATGGTGGTGGGCACCGCCGAAGGCATCGTGATGGTCGAGTCCGGCGCCAAGCAGGTGAAGGAAGAGACGGTGGTGGACGCCATCGAGTTCGGCCACGCCGAGATCCGGAAGATCTGCGCCGCCATCTCCGAGATTGCGAAGCAAGCTGGGCAAGCCCAAGCGCGAGGTCACGCCCGTCGAGTTCGACCAGGCGTATTACGACGAACTCAAGCGCAAGATCGGGGCACGGCTCAGCGACGCGCTCGACACCCGGAAGTATCCCAAGGCGGAGAGCCACCACCGTGTCCGCGAACTGAAGAAGGAGCTGCTGGAGGCGCTGCCGGAGGAGGACGAGGAGGGTCGCGCCAAGCTCAAGCATTATTACGAGGCCATGCGCGAACGCATCTTCCGCGACCAGGTGCTGAACGAGCGCCGCCGTCCGGATGGCCGCGCTTTCGACGAGATCCGCCCATCACCATCGAGGTGGGAGCGCTGCCGCGCACCCACGGCTCGGCGCTCTTCACCCGCGGCGAGACCCAGGCGCTGGTCACCACCACCCTCGGCACCACCGAAGACGAGCAGCGCCTGGAGGTGCTACGAGGGCGAGAAGTCCAAGCGCTTCATGCTGCACTACAACTTCCCGCCGTTTTCAGCGTGGGCGAGGTGGCGTTCCTGCGCGGCGCGGGCCGCCGCGAGATCGGGCACGGCGCGCTGGCCGAGCGCGCGCTCATCTCCGTGCATCCCCGACGAGAAGCCGATTGCCCTACACCATGCGCGTGGTCAGCGACATCCTGGAGTCGAACGGCTCCAGTCTCCATGGCGACGGTCTGCGGCGCCACGCTCTCGCTGATGGATGCCGGCGTGCCGCTCCAGGCGCCGGTGGCCGGCATCGCCATGGGCCTGGTGAAGGAGGGCGACAAGTACGCCATCCTGACCGACATCGCCGGCGCCGAGGACCACTACGGCGACATGGACTTCAAGGTGGCCGGCACGCGCGAGGGCATCACCGCCCTGCAGATGGACATCAAGGTCCCCAACGTGACCGCCGCAGATCATGCGCGAGGCGCTGGAGCAGGCGCGCCGCGGCCGCCTGTTCATCCTCGACAAGATGACGGAGGTGCTGCCGGCGCCGCGCGCCCAGATCTCGCCCTACGCGCCGCGCATCTACACCCTGACACATCCCGACCGACAAGATCCGCGACCTGATCGGGCCGGGCGGCAAGGTGATCCGCGGCATCATCGAGCAGACCGGCGTCAAGATCGACGTCGAGGACGACGGCACGGTCAACGTGGCTTCGCAACGACGAGGCGCTCGGCCAACAAGGCGCTGCAGATGATCAGCGACATCACCGCCGTCGCCGAGGTCGGCAAGACCTACCTCGGCAAGGTGGTGCGCCTGGCCGATTTCGGCGCCTTCGTCGAGATCTTCCCCGGCACCGACGGCCTGCTGCACATCAGCGAGGTCGCCGAGCATCGCATCAAGCGACGTGCGCGACGAGCTGAAGGAAGGCGACCAGATCCTGGTCAAGGTCCTGGCCGTCGAAGGCAACCGCATCCGCCTGTCGCGCAAGGCCATCCTCAAGGAGCAGCGCGCCAAGATGGGCGGCGGCGAGGCGCCGGCGCCGGTGGGCACTTCGACTATGACCATCGAAGGCGGCACCGCCGAGTCAGACGAGCCCAACTACAACCGCGATGGCCCCGGCGGCCGGCCGCACGGCGGGAGGCCTCACGATGGCGGACGTCCTGGCGGTGGCGGAGGAGGCGGTGGGCGCAGGCGGCGCGGTGGCGGCGGCGGCGGTGGGGGCCGCGGACCGCGGCGGTAGTTATCGAGAGTCCAGAATCAAAGCCACGCGACGTGCGTGGCTTTTTTCGTTACAGGAGAGCTAGCGCGTCGCCTATGATGTCCCCGAATGGACGCACAGAAGTGGGTTGACCAACATTTCCCTGCGGTATTTCCGATCTTCTTTGTCCTTTTGTGGCTCGCCATAAGCGCCCTCATTAGTTACATAGGAGGTTGGCGGACACTCTCCAAGAGCTTTCGCGCAAGAGACCCGTTCGTTGGGACAAAGCGGTATTTTCAGAGTGGCCAGATGCGCTGGCTCGTTGGGTACGGGAATTGCCTTACGGTGGGAGCCAACTCCGACGGCCTCTACTTGGGTATCCTGTTCTTGTTCCGATTCATGCACCCTCCATTGTTTATCCCTTGGAGCGAGGTGAGCATACGGACGAAACGGACCTGGTTTTCTGGCGAACGGGTGACGCTCACCTTAGGCCGCGAGAGCGCAATTCCACTGACAATCCGTGGTCGGCTCATTGGCAAGCTCAAGGACGCTGCGGGCAATGGTTGGCCCCTCGAGGCCATCCAACCCTGAGCTGGAAAGACCTTATTGCGCCGGCGCCAGGGCCGCCCGCTTAGGAAGCAGCTCCCCGATGTGCTTCATCTGCGCGCCAACACCGCGCAGCTTCTCTTCGATCCGTTCATACCCGCGGTCGATGTGGTAAACGCGATCGATGATGGTCTCGCCGTCGGCGACCAGCGCCGCCAGCACCAGCGAGGCCGACGCGCGCAAGTCCGAGGCCAGCACCGCGGCCCCGCTCAGGGGCGTCCTGCCGCGCACCACCGCCCGCCGGCCCTCCAGTGGATGACGAGCAACGGGCGATTCCGATGGTCTGACCCAGTTTCGTGAGGGTATCTGGCCTCTTGATCGACCCGCCAAAGCGGTGAGCGGCGTGCCTTGGCGCGCTACACCGCCAGCGCACGCAGCAATTTCTTGCGAACCAGAAACAGGTTCACCAGCGCGCAGGTTGCAAACAACCGGTTCGCATTCTTCACCAGTCCTCGGTAGCGCACCTTCACGAACCCGAACTTCAGCTTCATCACCCCAAACACGTGCTCGACCTTGGATCGCACCGTGGACTTGGTCCGGTTCTTCGCCCGCTCCACTTCGTCGATCCGGTCCTTATACCGGTAGCGCCGATGGGTGCAGTCCTGCGCTCGTGGTGCGCACTCGTGAATCACCTCGGTCTGTCCGCGATACGCCTGATCGCCCCACACCCGCGTCTCTTCCCCATGCAACAGCTCCGGCAGCACCGTCGCATCCGCCACGTGGGCGGGCGTGACCAACGCCGTGTGAATCAGCTTGGTCTTGCTGTCCACCCCCACGTGCGCCTTCATCCCGAAGTACCACTGGTTGCCCTTCTTCGCCTGGTGCATCTCCGGATCGCGCTTCTGCTCGCGGTTCTTCGTCGAACTGGGCGCGTGGATGATCGTCGCATCCACGATCGTCCCCGTCGTGATGCGCACACCTTTGCCCTCCAGATGCAGGTTCACCGCCTCCAGCATCTGCCCGCCCAGCCCATGCTCTTCCAGCAGGTGACGGAACTTGCACACCGTCGTCTCGTCCGGCACCGGCTCGCATCCCAGATCGATCCCCACGAAGCTGCGCATCACCACCGAGTCGTACAGCGCCTCTTCCACCGCCGGGTCCGACAGGTTGAACCACTGCTGCAGAAAGTAGATCCGCAGCATCCGCTCCACTCCCACCGGAGGCCGCCCGTTGCCCGCCTTCGGATAATAGGGCTCGATCAGCGCACACAGCTCCTTCCACGGCACTACCTGCTCCATCTCTTCCAGAAACAATGACCGCCGCGTCTTCTTGCTGTACCGCTCAAATCCGTTCATCATCGCCAGTGTCTCCTGCCTCATTCCTCTGCGAATCCTCCCGCTTCCCCCACTCTAACTTCTCTTCTTGTGGATAAGGCAGAACTTGTTCAGAGTCTCCCTAGCGCAGTTGGGCTCTCATCCATTTGGATGAATTCGATTTCAAGACATTCACCGCCTTGGCGACCGACATTTCCGAGGCCAAGGAAAGCAAAATGTGCACGTGGTCCGGCATGCCTCCGATGGCGAGCGCCTTCATGCCGTAATTTTTGGCAATGCCCGCGAGGTATTTCCACAGCAAGCGAGAGCCATTGAGTGTCGCCCCTCCGGGGCTGGCTCATCTTACAATCACGCACCCAGGCCTGACGGCCTGGGCTATTACATTTCGGCCCTTCGGGCCTACAGAAGCGAGTGTCGCCCCTCCGCTCCGGCTGGCTCATGTTACAACCGCCTACTCAGGCCTTCCAGCGCTGGGCTAAGCTGGGCAAGGCCCTCCGGGCCTGGTGGGTTCGGCGGAAGAAGGCCTTACTGCGCGGGCGCCAAGGCCGCCCGCTTGGGAAGTATTTCCCCGATGCGCTTCATCTGCGCGCCCACGCCGCGCAGCTTTTCCTCAATCCGCTCATAGCCGCGGTCAATGTGGTAAACGCGATCAATGATGGTTTCGCCGTCGGCGACCAGCGCCGCCAGCACCAGCGAGGCCGACGCGCGCAGGTCCGAGGCCAGCACCGCGGCCCCGCTCAGCGGCGTCTTGCCGCGCACCACCGCCCGCCGGCCCTCGATCTTGATGTTGGCTCCCATGCGCACCATCTCCTGCGCATGCATGAAGCGGTTCTCGAAGATGTTCTCGGTGATCACCGAGGTGCCGTCCGCCTGGGTGGCCAGGGCCATGTATTGCGCCTGCATGTCGGTGGGGAAGCCGGGATATTCCTCGGTATTGACGTCGGCGGCCAGCAGCCGGCCGTCGCCGAGCACGCGGATACTGTCGTGTTCGACCTGGAGGGTGACCCCGGTTTCGGCAAGCTTTTGCAGCAGCGCCCCGACGTGCCCGGGCTCGCAATTGGCCACGGTGAGGTCGCCGCCGGTCATCGCCCCGGCCACCACGAACGTGCCCGCCGAGATGCGGTCAGGGATGATGCGGTGACGCGCTCCCCCCAGCCGCGGCACGCCCTGGATGCGGATGGTGGCCGTGCCCGCGCCTTGGATGCGGGCGCCCATCTTGGTGAGTAGCGCCGCCAGGTCGCCGACTTCCGGCTCGCGCGCGCAGTTTTCCATCACCGTCTCGCCCTCGGCCAGCGCCGCCGCCATCATTAGTTCCTCGGTGCCGGTCACGGAGATGCGGTCCCACACGATGTGGCCGCCCCGCAACCGCTCGGCGCGAGCTTCCACGAAGCCGTGGTCCTGGGTGAGGGTTGCTCCCAGGCGCTCGAGGCCTTTGATGTGCAGGTCGATGGGACGCGCACCGATGGCGCATCCCCCGGGCAAAGACACGCGTGCGCAGCCCGTGCGCGCCAGCAGCGGCCCCAGCACCAGCGTGGAGGCGCGCATGGTCTTCACCAGCTCGTACGGGGCTTCCGGCTGGATGGGCTCGCGGCACTGGATGGTGGTGCGGTGATGCGCGCGGCCGTAACCCAGTTCGACTTCACCTCCCATCTCCACCAGCAGCTTGCGCATGGTCTGGATGTCGCGCACCTCGGGGATGTTTTCCAACACGACGGGTTCGTCGGTGAGCAAGGCCGCCGCCATCGCGGGCAGCGCGGCATTCTTGGCGCCGCTGATGCGCACCGTGCCTACCAGTGGGTTGCCGCCGCGGATTACAAACTTGTCCATGGAGAAAAGCCTCAGGGTGATGCGTCAAGCCGTGCGCGGTTCCATTCTATCGAGGATGGCCGCGGATGTGGGGCCCAGAGCACAGTCCTGGCGTGGCCCCGCGGACACGCCCTTCCCGGACTGGTTCAGTCTCCGATCGCCTGGCGCACGTTGCCGTGGGCGGCTTTCAGCCGGCGCCGGGCCTCCGCTTTGCCGACGCCCGCCTTGAGCATGACCAGCGCCACTGGCACGCTGCGTCCGGCGGCATTGAGCGCCCGGTCGGCGGCGGCGCGCTTGATGCCGGCGGCCTCCTCCAGAATGGTCACTCCGCGCTCCCACAGCTTTTTGTTCTTGACGTGCACGTTTACCATCAGGTTGCCGTAAACGTAGCCCAGCCGCGCCATGGCGCCGGTGGAGAGCATGTTCAGGATCAGCTTCTGGGCCGTGCCCGCTTTCATTCGCGTGGAACCGGCGACCACCTCGGGACCGACTTCAGCGACGATGGCAATTTCGGCCACCCGCTCCAGCCAAGACCCGCGGTTGTTGGTGACCGCCACCGTGGTTGCGCCGTGACTCCGCGCGTACCTGAGCGCCGCTACCGTGTAGGGCGTGCGCCCGCTGGCCGAAACGCCCACCACCACGTCGCGCTTACCGGGTTTCCTCTTGGCAATGTCGCGTCGGCCTAATGCCGGCCAGTCTTCACTGGCTTCGGCGGCGCGGCCGAGCGCCCTCTCGCCGCCGGACATGACGAATTGCACCATTTCGGGATCGGTGTTGAAGGTGGGCGGACACTCGGCGGCATCCAGCGCGGCGATGCGCCCGCTGGTTCCCGCGCCCACGTAGATGAGCCGTCCGCCGGAGGAGAGCGCCCGGGCGATGGCGTCAATGGCGCGCGCGATCTCGGGCAGCGTCCGAGCCACGGCGGTGGCCACGCGCGCGTCCTCTGCGTTGATGATTTCGGCGATCTCGCGGGCGCTCCGCGTGTCGAGTCCGGCAGTGGCCAGGTTGGCCTGCTCCGTCCTGAGTCTCTGCAGTTGCGGTTTGGCCGCCTTGCTCACGCGCCTTGCGCCTCCAGCGATTCCACCACGGCATCATGGAACTGCGGCCGCACCTGCTTGATGAGCTGCGATTTCTTATCGGGCCAGGTGCGGTTGGTCAGCAGCACGACCGCCAGCCGGCGCTCGGGATCAATCCAGAGCGACGTTCCTGTGTATCCCAAATGGCCGAACGAGCGCGGCGAAAAATATTTTCCCGATTGCGAGGGAGTGCTGGGAGTATCCCAGCCCAAAGCGCGCGAGCTTTGGCCATGCCGCCGCGTGAACAACTCAACCGTGTCCGGACGCAGGATAGGACGTCCGCCTTGCAGCATGCAGTGCCCGAACACGGCCAGGTCGGCGGCATTGGAGAAGACCCCCGCATGTCCCGCGACCCCGCCGAGCACGCTGGCGTTCTCGTCCTGCACTTCGCCTTGAATGATGCGGTTACGGAATTCGCGGTCGTCCTGCGTGGGAGGGATGCTCGCCCGGAGTTGCGCGGGCGGGCAATAGGTGGTGTGATGCATGCCCAGGGGCCCGAAGACCTCGCGTTCGCAGAAGGTGTCCAAAGGTTCGTCGGCGATTCGTTCCAGGGCTGCGCCCAGGATGATGAAGCCGATGTCGCTGTAGGCGGGGCGCGTATCCGGATCGGCCTGGAGCGGCACGGCCAGCGCCGCCTCGAGCAGTTGCTCGCGGGTGCGGGCGGTCTGATAGAGACGCACGTACGCCGGCAATCCCGAAGAATGCGTCAGGAGCATACGAATTGTGACTTCCTGCCGGCGAGCGTCCCCTTTCGCGAACCGGGGGATGACGCCCGCGACCGGCACGTCCAGGTCCAGGTGGCCACTCTCGTAGAGCAGCATGGCCATGGCCGTCGTGCCCACGACCTTGGACACCGACGCCAGATCGAAGATGGTCTCGGCCGCGACTTCCGGAGAGCCGTCGTCGTAGGTGAAGCCCCCAATGCCGCGTAGTGCGACCAGCTTGCCGTTGTGTACCACGCACGAGGCGACGCCCGGGAACGTACGGCTGGCGATGCCCTGGGCCAGAACCTCGAATGCTCCGGCGAAAGTCGCGGCCTGGTCATCGAAGGCCTCGGCCAGCGGTAGGGCGCGATTATCAGGGACGGTTTTCAGGCGAAATCGACCTCAGAACAGCGCCACGATCAGTCTCCAAAACGACTTATAGCAGAGATGGGCTTAACGACGGCGGAATAAGGGATGGGCAACACGAGAAGCGGTTTAAAAGGACACGAAAATACGCAATTCCATATCACCCAGTGTTCCAGGTTCCATAAATTGTATTCCGGACCTTCTATGGGAACGTAAGTTACTGGATAGGAGCAACTTAGTTGTAGGGGGGGTCGGCCATTAAAGTGCCCTAACCGCGGCAGTCTCCCTAGAGCTGTGTCTGGTAGGGGCGGGAGAAGGAAGGCCTCAACCTTCCTCGCCAAGTGGCAGATCCCACCAGCACATTATTCTTCGGAGTCTTCACAGGAGGAAGAGGCATGCGATTTAACTTGTCAGGATCGAAACACCGGCTGGTGGTTGCTTTTGCCATCGCCGCGGCTTTCGCCTTTGCTCTGGTTACGCTGCTGCCGGTTCAGAGCTTCGCTCAGCAGATTAGCGGCGACATCACAGGCACTGTGCTGGACGAACAGGGCTTGGGCGTTCCTAATGCTACTGTCGATGCTACCCATATCGCCACTGGGATAAAGACCACTGGACACGCGAACGAAAGGGGTGAGTATCGCATCACCAACCTCCCGGTCGGCACTTACAACTTGAGCGCAAGCGCTGCCAACTTCGGCGCAACGTCGCTGCGCGGCGTGGTCGTGGATTTGAACAAGACCACCACTGCGAACCTCAGGCTGAGAGTCGGCGGGGTCGAGACCACCGTCGAAGTGACCGGTGTGGCACCGCTAATCGACACGACGACGGCGCAACTGCAAACCACGTACGGCGAGATACAGTCGCAGGTCCTGCCGAATACTGGCTCCGGCGGCACCGGTGGCGGCGTCCTGAACCTGTCGCTGTTGAGCGCCGGGGTTGCCCAGGCCAGCGCGCTCGGCGATGGTCAGGGTCCTTCGATCGGCGGCCTCCGGCCGCGCGCCAACAATTTCACCATTGAGGGTGTAGACAATAACAACAAGTCTGTGACCGGGTACCTGGCCCAGGTTCCCAATGACGCGGTGGCGGACTTCACACTTCTGCAGAACCAGTTCACTCCCGAGTTCGGTCATTCCCCGGGAGGCCAGTTCAACGTAGTGGTGAAGAGTGGCACGAACAGCTTCCATGGTTCGGTGTATGAGTATTTCAAGAACCGCAACCTGAACGCGCTGGATAACACCTACGTGCTGCAGGGCTTTACCAGCCCCCCACGCTACGATAACAACCGCTATGGCGCCACCTTCGGTGGGCCGGCGATCAAGGACAAGGTGTTTTTCTTCACCAACTTCGAGCGGCAGCCGGTGGGCCAGACCGGTGCCGGTGGAGGCACGGTGCAGGCACCTACCGCAGCCGGGTTGGCGTTGATCGATTCGCACCAAGGGGCGGCCGGTAGCCTTCCCCCTGTAAGCGCAAACAACTACAGCGCATTCAAGACGTACGTGCCGGTTGCTGCGGCCCAGGACCAGACCTGCGGCGCCGCTCACAATCAGCCATGCTACATCGCGTTCACTGGGATCGGAAATGGTACCACCGGTGGCATCCCGGTGGGCTCGGTTTCGATCTCGGGTCCGGCGTTCACCAATTACATGAACTTCCTGCAGAGCGTGGACTGGAACATCTCGTCAAAAGACCAGATCCGGGGACGCTACGTCTTCAACAGCACCGGCGACATCGACACTGCCGCCCAGTTACCAGCTTTCTACACGACCACGCCGGCGACCGTTCACTTGATCAACTTGGCCGAGTACCACTCCTTTGGCGCGCATGTGAACAACGAGTTGCGCCTTGGCTTCAACCGTTATGTCCTCAACGGCCCTAACGCCGGCACTCTCCTTTTCCCGGGGCTGGATGTATTCCCGAACATCACTCTGAACGACCTCGGCGCCGGCTTGAACATCGGGCCAGACCCGAATTCCCCGCAGTACACCATCCAAAACTTCTACCAGATAGTGGACAACATAGCCTGGGTCAAGGGTCGCCACAACCTGAAGTTCGGTGGCGAGTATCGCTCGTACATCTCACCGCAACAGTTCACCCAGCGCCAGCGCGGCGACTACTACTATGGTGATCCCGGAGCCACACCCCAGGGCCAGTTCGGCACCGAGGGTTTCCTGCGCGACCTCGCTCCAGACAACTTCGGGGAGCGTAGCTCGGGCGCCCTCACGTACTATGGCAACAACTGGGCTCTCTACTCGTTCGTGAACGATTCCATCAAGGTGAACCCGCACCTGACTGTGAACCTTGGTCTGCGGTACGAGTACACGACCACCACGGTGGGCGAAGGGAACCAAGCCCTCAACGCGCTTTCCAACGCTCCGAGCCTCCTTCCCTTGGGGGGCCTCTACGGGCCGCTTTTGTTCGATTCCCCACGGGCTCCTAAGAACAACTGGGCGCCGCGCATCGGGATCGCGTACTCGCCAGGCAACAGCGGCAACACCTCGATCCGTGCGGGCTTCAGCAGCAGCTACGACGTGCTCTACGACAACATCGGCATCTTGTCGCAGCCGCCACAGATCGGGTCCACAACCGATACCCCAACCACCGGTGCGCTCGGCGGGACGCATAACTTCCTTGCCGGCGGTGGCCTGCCGGGCGGCGGAAGCGGGGTCACGATTCTCAGCCAAGCGGACGCGCGTGCCGGTACCGCGAGCTGGTTGCCCCCGGACAGGAAGTGGCCGGTGGCAATACAGTGGAACCTGGGTATTCAGCACTCGTTTGGCAAGGCGTACTCGGTGGAAGTCCGGTATCTCGGCGTACATGCCTACCACATGGACGTCCAGGACCGGGTCAACGTGATAAACAGGGTGGACGCAACGCACTTCCTGCCTACTTACACGGCCGCTCCCTCGCAAGCTACTTTGGACGGCCTGGCAGCATCGAACACCCTGGCTTCCATCAACGCCCGGCCGGGGCGCATTCCTGCGTACACGGCCGCCGGGTTCGGCACCAACATCGTGGGGTTTGTGCCGGCGGGCGAATCCAAGTACAACGGGCTGGCGGTACAGTTCAACCGTCGTTTCGAAAATGGTTTGCAATTCCAGGCGGCCTACACCTGGAGCCATAACTTCGACAACAGCACGGCTGACTTCTTCAGCACGGCCTTGACTCCGCGCCGTCCGCAGGACTTTCAGAACCTGAATGCGGACTGGGCCACTTCCGCCCTGGATCGCCGCCATCGCTTCACCATAGCGGTGATCTACGACATGCCCTACTTCAAGGGCGGCAACTGGTTCATGAAGAACATCGTCGGCAACTGGTTGATCGCTCCGATCTACACCTATGAGTCCCCCGAATACGTCACGGTGCAGTCGGGCACGGATTCGAACCTCAACGGCGATTCCGCTGGGGATCGCGCGATCCTCAACCCCGGCGGGGTAGCGGGGACAGGAAGCGGCGTCCATCCGCTCTGCACTAGCGGGCTTCCTGCTTTTGCAACATGCGGAGAGAGCGACTTCGACCCGGATGTTGGCCCCCCGGGACCTGGCAACTTTGATTCGAGACCTTTCGTTGTTGCCTATCTTGCCAACCACCCGAACGCGCAGTACATCGTCGCCGGGCAGGGTGCCTTGTCCAACATTCCGAGGAACTCGATTCCGTCGCGACCGACGAACAACATTGACCTGTCGATCGTGAAGAAGTTCTCGGTCAACGAGAGGATGCGTTTCGAGATGGGCGCGCAGGCGCAGAATCTCTTTAATCATCCTCAGTACATCCCGGGCAGCATCAACGACGTCAGTACGCTCGGAATCGACACCACCACAGCCAGCAACTTTGCATACGCTACCGCATCCAATCCGATCTTCAACAATCCGCAGGGTGTCTTCTCCAGCAACTCACGCATACTCGGGTTGACGGCGAAGTTTGTCTTCTAGCGGCAGGTGAAGTGGTTTGAAGGGGGCACTCTGAGGAGTGCCCCCTTCTCCTAATCGATCTTCAGCCCTGATTGGTTGGGGTTGGGATGCTACTCGGGCGATGAAGTCGGACGTATACCAGGGCGCCAGTTAGATTCCTGAATCCTGGATGTTGCGCTTTGATTGACTTCAGGAGAGTGGTTAGGTAATGTACCCGCGGTTTTCCATGCAATCGTATCGCTGTGCACTCTCGCGAGCTCTCTATTGATTGGCACGAATGGATCGCGGTGAGCGGGTCCCAAACTGCCGTAAATGATTTCTTCGGAGGAGGAGTTAGCATGCGAAAGTTCTTCGTGTTTCTTGCGGTGTTGTCTCTGGCGCTGACCGTGACTGCCGCCGCTCAGAATCCACCCAAGTTCGAGGTGTTCGGAGGATATTCATTCCTGCGTGTCGACACAGAGGGGGTCACCGGCGGCACCTTCGGAGCGGATGCGGCACTCAAGTTGAACTACAACGGTTGGGCCGCCGCGGCACAGTACAACTTGAAGAAGTGGGTTGGCGTAACGGCGGATCTCAGCGGCCACTACGGGACGCCGGTCACCATCCCGGGCGTGGCCCTCCCCAGCGCCAATTCCTTTACCTATCTGTTCGGCCCGACGGTGTATCATCAGGCCTCGCATGCGAGGCCATTTGTGCACTTTCTAGTCGGAGGCAACCGGGTCAGTGTCGGTTCATCCGCGACCACCGGCTCGGGGGTGACCGATTCGGGGTTCAGCTTTGCCTTGGGCGGCGGTCTTGACCTTAAGATTACGAAGCATATATCTATCCGTCCTGGCCAGGGCGATTGGCTATATACCAAACATAACGCCTGCCAGCTCACCGGTCAGGCCCCTATCGACTGCAGCGCGTTTCTGGTGCAAAATGGTTTCCCGGCAAGCCTCGCCAGGCCTCACCAGAATAATTTCCGGTTTGCTACAGGGGTGGTGTTCGATTTCGGGGAACGCTGAGCGCGCCGCAGCCAGCGCATTTCCCTAGACGACACGGCGATTGAGGTATTGGGGGTCGACGGCGGCCCCCATTATCCTCTTGGGGCACATTGTCGCTGGCCCTCCTGCCGCAGTTCGGATGCTCACTACCAGCGGTGCAATACTGGGCTAATAGCCCAGTACCGGCGGTGCTGCTGCCTTGCTTTTCCTGCATTGCAGAACATAGAATGCATAGGGCTGAAGTGTTCCCCAAGGAGTTCTAATCCCTGTGCTCATCGGACGTGTTCTAGGCATCGCTCTGGTTGGTTCTCTGAGTGTGGGGATGCTCGCCGCCCAAGAAGGCAACTCCAAACCCGCTGACAATTCCAACTCCCGGTTGAACAGTGGCCAGGTGGGTCAGGAATCGGACCCGCTGAAGCGCCCGCTCAGCGAAAAGCAGAAGAAAGAGAACGCCAAGGCGCTTCAGAAGGAAATAGGGAAGACCTACAAGAAGTGGCTGGACGAGGACGTCCGCTGGATCATCACCGACGAAGAGCGGGCTGCCTTCAAACAGTTGTCCAACGACGAAGAGCGCGACCAGTTCATCGAGCAGTTCTGGCTGCGCCGCGATCCTACCCCCGACACCGTAGAGAACGAATACAAGGAAGAGCACTACCGGCGCATCGCCTATGCCAACGAACGCTTCGCGGCCGGTATCCCGGGATGGAAGACCGATCGTGGGCGGATATACATCATGTACGGACCCGCGGATAGCATCGACTCCCACCCCAGCGGCGGCTACTACCAGCGCCCGCCAGAAGAGGGCGGCGGCTCGACCTCGACTTATCCCTTTGAGGTCTGGAACTACCGCTACCTCGAAGGGATTGGGCAGAACATCGATATCGAATTCGTTGACCCCTGCACGTGCGGCGAGTACCACATGACTATGGACCGCTCCGAAAAAGATGCGCTGCTGCACGTCCCAGGGGCTGGCCTGACGATGTATGAACAGATGGGCATAACTAGCAAAGCCTCCCGGTTCTCCACCCCCGGACTTGAGGCTCTCGGCGCTGGCCCATTCACGCAAAACAACCAGAGCAAGCAGTTCGACCGCCTGGCGACATTTGCTGCCCTCAGTCGGCCGCCGGCGGTCAAGTTCAAGGACCTGGAAGAGGTCGTCTCCCACAAACTCAGCTACAACCTGCTGCCCTTCGACGTGATCACGGATTTCATCAAGGTCACGTCGGATACGGCGCTGGTCCCGATCACTATCCAGGTTAAGAACAAGGACGTCACGTTCGTGGAGAAGCAGGGAGTGCAGACGGCGGTGGTCAACATCTTCGGGCGGCTCACCACGCTGACCGGCCGTATCGCCCAGACCTTCGAGGACACGGTGACGGTGCAGACGCCCTCGGAACTGCTTCCCAAGGAGCAGGAAAAACCCTCGGTGTATTGGAAGGCGCTGCCGTTGCGTTCGGGGCGCTACCGGCTGGATATCGTGCTCAAGGACGTCAACGGTGACCGGGTCGGCAGTTGGAGCCGGGGCATCGTGGTGCCGGAGTTCGGCGACGATAAGCTGGCGGTCTCGTCCCTGATCCTCGCGGACGACATGGAGAAAGTGCCCACCAAGAACGTCGGAACCGGGAGCTTCGTCATCGGCGACACCAGGGTGCGGCCGCGCGTGCCTGACGCCGGTAAGCCCGCCAGCTTCAAACGCAACCAGCGGGTCAACTTCTGGATGCAGGTGTACAACCTGGGCATCGACCAGCAGACCCACAAACCCTCGGCCACTGTGGAGTACGAGATTACCAACCTGGCCAATCACAAAGCAGTGGTGCATGCGGTGGAGTCAACGCAGCAGATGGGCAATGTGGGCGACCAGTTGACGCTGACCAAGAGCCTGCCGCTGGCTGCCGTCGAACCCGGCCAGTATCAGGTCAGCATCAAGGTGGACGACAAAGTCTCGAAGCAAAGTATCGCGCCTACGGCTACGTTCATGGTCGAGTGACGCGGATCCATGTCTTCAGGAGCACAGTGTTGTCGGCGGACCTTCCTGTGCCGGCCGGCTTTGGTGCATACTGGCCGGCAGTGATCGCACTCAAACCGGCCACACGGCCATTCCTTCTAACCGCTTTTTCTGTCGTCCTCCTTTGCGCATCATCGTCATCCGCGCAGGAGAGCCCGTCCGACCCATTCTCTGCCGCCGATGCTGCCATCCAGCAAGCGATTGCTGATCACGAGATCCCCGGCGCCGTGCTGGTGGTGGGGCATGCGGGCAAGGCCGTTCACCGCAAGGCTTTCGGCTCGCGCGCGCTCGACCACTCCAGCAAACCAAAGGCGGGTTTGCCGGGGGCCCCGGTTTTCGAACCGCGCCCCGAAGCGATGACGCCGGACACCATCTTCGACCTGGCGTCGCTCACCAAGCCCTTCACCGCCATGTGCGTCATGCGCCTGGTGGAGCGCGGGCAGGTGCGCCTGAACGATCCCGTCGCTCGCTACGTCCCCGAATTCGCCCGCAACGGGAAGCAGGAGATCACCGTCCGCCAGTTGCTGACGCACTTTTCGGGACTGCCGGCCGACCTCGACCTGAAGACTCCGTGGCACGGGTACTCCCAGGCGTTGCAGCTTGCCTACGAGGTCGAGCCGGTGATCCCACCAGGCTCTGGGTTCCTCTACAGCGACGTCAATTACATCGTGCTCGGCGAACTGGTGGCGCGCGTCTCCGGCATGCCGCTGGACAAGTGCGCCATGGCGCACATTTTCCTGCCGCTCAAGATGGAGAGCACGCGCTTCAATCCTCCGGCCGAGTGGCGTCCGCGAATCGCCCCGACCGCGCATGACGAGCACGGCGCCCTGCTGCGCGGTGTGGTGGACGATCCCAGCGCGCGTCGCATGGGTGGCGTCGCTGGGCACGCCGGCCTGTTCTCCACTGCCGACGACCTGGCGCGCTTCGCGCAGGCCCTGCTCGACCGCGACGGCAGCTTGCTTTCTGCGGCGGCCATCGAAAAGATGACCACGCCGCAGCAGCCGGTTAACTCCACTGTGCTGCGCGGGCTGGGATGGGACATCGATTCTCCGTTCTCCACCAACCGCGGCGAGCTGTTGCCGGTCGGATCCTTTGGGCACAGTGGCTTCACCGGAACGTCCATTTGGGTCGATCCGGTCACGCAGACGTACATCATTCTGCTCTCCAATGCGATCCATCCCAACGGCACTAACAATGCGATGGTTTCGTTGCGTACGCGCGTGGCCAATGCCGTTGTTGCCGGGTTGAACCTTCACGTGAGCGGAAAGGATGAGCAACGCTGGGCCGCGATCACCGGCTACAACGAGACCCTGGCGGGCGCGCGCCGCCTGCAGGACCGCAACGGCACGGTGCTCACGGGCATCGACGTGCTCCAGTCGCAAGGCTTCGCTCGCTTGCGTCACGGTCGCAATTCGGTCCGCGTCGGCCTGCTGACCAATCAAACTGGCGTGGATTCCCAGGGCCGGCGCACCATCGACGTGCTGGCGCGCGCGCCGGGAGTATCGCTGGTAGCGATCTTCAGCCCCGAGCACGGCGCGGCGGGGACACTCGACACCACCGAAATCGGCAACACGCGCGACGCCGCGACCGGCGTCCCCATCTACAGCGTTTATGGCGCGACCAGCGCGCAGCGACGCCCGCCCCTGGACGTTCTGAAGCAGCTCGACGCCGTGGTCATTGATCTTCAGGACGCAGGCGTGCCGTTCTTCAGCTACGAGGTCACGATGGGCTATTTCCTGGAAGCGGCGGCGCAGGCCGGGATCGAAGTGTTCGTGCTGGACCGTCCCAATCCCATCACCGGCTCGTTCGTGCAGGGCCCGGTGGTCACGCATGAGCCCGCCAGCTTCAAAGGATATTTCCCGCTCCCTGTGCGCCACGGCATGACCATGGGCGAGCTGGCCCGTCTGTTCAATAGCGAGCGCGCGATCCACGCGCGGCTGACTGTGGTGGCGATGGAGGGCTGGCAGCGTGGCGACTGGTACGATGCTACGGGTCTGGCGTGGATCAATCCTTCGCCCAACCTGCGCAGCTTGAATGAGGCGACGCTTTACCCGGGAGTGGCGCTGGTGGAGGGCACGAACGTTTCCGTGGGCCGGGGCACGGACACGCCATTCGAAGTCGTGGGCGCTCCCTGGATCGACGCGCGGCAGTTCGCCGATCATCTGAACCGGCGGCAGATCGCGGGCGTGCGCTTCGTGCCGGTGCGCTTCACGCCCGTCTCCGGTCCGCATGCCAGCCAGCTTTGCGAGGGCGTCAACCTCCTGGTCACCCGCCGCAACGGGCTGGATTCTCCGGAACTGGGCGTCGAGCTGGCTACGGCCCTGCACCAGCTTTATCCCAAGGACTTCAAGATCGATCGCATGAACGACATCCTTGGAAATCAGGCAGTGTTCGACGCGATCGTTCGGGGAGAAGACCCGCGGCGCATCGCCGATGACTGGCGCGAGCCGCTCCAGGCTTTTGAGCGGCTGCGGGAAAAGTATCTTCTCTATGGAGTCATTGAATCATTGAGTCATTGAGCCATTGGGCGCCGGGCCTAATGACTCTATGGTCACATGGCGCAATGAGAACGGGAGTCAAATGATTGCGTCATGTGAGCAAATCCCGACGCTGCAACTTCCCCCGAACCGCTGGGTTGATATACCGTAGTGGGAGCAGGAGGCCAACATGCGTTTCCTCCCCATCATTCTGCTGGGCGCGGTGCTGGCATCCGCGCAGACCGCTCCGCCGGCAGCTGAGTCTTCAAACAACGCGTCCGACGCTCCCGTCCGCGTGACCGTTCCCGCCGGAACCAGGATCCCGCTGGTGCTCAAGCATGCCATCAGCACCAAGAGCGTGCGCCCGGGAGATCCCGTGTACCTGGAGACCACCTTCCCGGTCACGCAAAACAACCGCATGCTGATTCCCGCCGGGACCTACGTGCAGGGCGTGGTGGACAGCGTCAAGCGCCCGGGCCGGGTGAAGGGCCGCGCCGAGCTGCTCATGCACTTCACCACTCTCATCTTCCCGAATGGCTACACAGTGTCGTTCCCGGGAGCGGTCGAGGGAGTCCCCGGAGCCGACAACTCCAAGGTGAAAGATAAGGAAGGGACCATAGAGGCCGAGAGCCAGAAGGGCAGAGACGCCACCACCATCGCCGAAACCGCCGGGACAGGGACGCTGATCGGCGGGCTGGCGCGCGGCGGTAAGGGCGCGGGCATCGGCGCCGGCGCGGGAGGGGCGGTGGGCCTGGCCGCCGTGCTGCTTTCGCGCGGCCAAGACGTTCGCATGGAAGCTGGTAGCACGGTGGAGATGGAACTCCAGCGCCCGCTGACCCTGGAAGAAGCGCGCGTCACCACGACCAATCGCGACCTCATCCCCGTCAGACAGGGACAGCGGCTCGAACATCCCATGAACCCGCCGCCCGGCACGCGCTGATGCGGTAGGCGCGTTAGGGAAAACGCAAACCATCCGGAAGTGACCGGCAGCAGGGGTATTTGTATGACTATGCTTATCCGCTACGCTCTGACCCTCAGCGTCTGCTCGCTGCTGTTATTCGCCCAGGAGTCGCACCGCCGGCCCCTCCCGGACATCCCGCCGGAACCGGTGCGTCCAGCTCCGCGGCGAGCCGTCGATCCGGCGCAACTCAAGCGCGAGGCTGAAGAACTGTCCTTGCTGGCGCAATCGATTCCGGCCGATGTCGACAAGCTGGGGAAAGGCCTCCATCCCAAAGATCTCGACGAAAAGCTGAAGAGAATCGAAAAGCTCTCAAAGCAGGTCCGCAAAAACCTCTCTCCATAAGCAAAAAGGGCAAGGCCGAGTGGCCTTGCCCGGATCACACCCAGTCAACTTGTGCTAGAACCGCACGCGCAAGCCGAATTGCGAGCGGAAGGGTGTGGCGATGCCCGGACCGAAAGCAGCGCCGCCAGCGCCGTACACGCCACCATTGACCGCGCAGTAGGGACCGCTGATCGGTCCCCGAAGCGGCGTCAAGAACGTGCCTTGGCTGGCATCGGTATTAACGGAGTTGCACTCGTTAAATCGGTTGAACAAGTTGAAGAACTGCCAGTAGAACCGCAGCGAAGCAGTTTCGCCCAGCCTGAAGTTCTTTGCCGCCGCGAGGTCCATCTGGACGAAGGGTTTGCCCCTAAGCGAGTTCGGCGTAATCATCGTGCAGCCGGGCGTGAAGATGGGGCTTGTGATTGTTGACCCTACGCATACCCGGTCGGTGTCTGTGCGGCCGTCGCCGTTGAGATCGGTGTCGGCCCAGAAGTCGATCGGACGAGCCGATGACGCCTGGAAAATCGGCGCCAGTTCGAATCCATAGGGCAGGTTGAAGATACCGCTGAACACGAAGCGGTGACGTTCGTCGAAGTCGGTGGGACCGAACTCGTTCGGCAGGAACTGGTTCTCGCGCGTGACGGTGAGGAACGAGCCGCCATAGGACGAGGTCGGGACACCACCCCACGAACGCGACCAGGACAGCACATAGCTGGCCTGGAACATGAAGTTGCGGTTCATGCGTCTCTTCAAGACAAAGTTCACGCTGTCGAAGAGCGAACGGCCGGTCGAGGCTGCCGTGCGGATCTGCTCCAGCCGGCCCGCACCGAGGCCGGCTGCCACGAAAGCGGGATCCAGAAGACGAGTGCCATCCCCCCGCGGGCAACTCGGCGTAACGGCCGAACTCCCGCCGAACGCGTCCTGACATGCAGGCAGCAGGGGATTGTCATCCAGCATGTGGAATTCGTGGAACCCGAGCACATGGTAGTAATCCACCGAAAGCGCGTACTCGGGACGAAACTGGTAGGAGAACCCGATTGAGGCTTGCTCGGACCATGGATCCGTAATGTGTGGATCGGTAATGCGGCCGCGAGCACCGAAGGCCAGGTCAGTGGCCGGCCCCGCTGGCGCCGGCAGAGGAGTAATGCCGAATTGGAAGGTGTTGAGAAATGGAGTGGGTCCAGGCGCCGGCGGACGCGAGTTGTTCTCCAAATCAATAAGGCCGCTCTGGTAGAGGGTCGTATTCGACTGCTGGATCGACCACAACGTCAGGTTTTGGAAGATCTGGTCGCGGGCGATGCCAAACCCTCCCCGGATCACTAACTTGCCGGCACCGGTCGGATCCCAGGCAAACCCTAACCGGGGCTGGAATTCCTTGAAGGTGGCTGTTTTCCTTTGCAGGTCACTGGCGTTGCCGGCCAGGTACTGGGCGCGTGCCAAGCCGTCGGCAGCAGCCCCGCCTGGATTGGCGGCAACGATCTGCCTCAGGATGGCAATCGTGCGATTAGTCGTTAACGGGTCGTTTGTCAGTTGGGCATTGAGGAAGTCAATGTTGGCGTCCCAGCGCAGTCCAAGATTCAGCGTCAGGTGAGGCGTGAGTTTGAAATCGTCCTGATAATAAAGCCCCAGCAGGTGGGGTGCTTGCGGATTGGTCGTGCTGCTGTCGCCGGCGCTGTAAAAAATGTTGTGCACTGCTCCGGGAGTAGCCAGACCCTGCGGATAAACAGCGGGATTAGCCAGAATGTCGCTCGGGTTATCCCAGAAGTCGACTTCGTATCCCAGCCCGGAAGCGAAGAACCCCGCCATCTTGGCAAGATAGATGTAGTTTCCTCCAAACTTCATTGAGTGGCGGCCCTTGACAAAACTGAAGTCGTCTCGGAACTGGTACTTCCGGATAAGCGTTTCCTGCGGGATGTTGATGTTGGTACCCAACTCGGTGACGGGGAATGTCACTAAGGGGTTAACTGCGGTCCCGCCGCCGGCGATTGGAAGCGTGAAAGTGCGGGTCGGGGCGGCGCTGATTTGGTTCACAAAGTCCTGGAACTGAATATTGATTACGTTCACCTTGTTATTGGCCAGCGTGTAATTGTGCTGCAATACCAGCGAATGGAACTGGTTGGTATCGTCATTGGCTTCCGTGAGGTCGGCGATGGGCGTTCCCGCTCCGGTGGACTGATCGTTCGTGGTCAGCCAGCGCTCCCGGCCATACCTCACAAACATGCTCTGCTTGTCGTTGATCTTGTAGTCCAGCTTGATCGTGGCCAAGTGCTGAAAGAAGGGCTGGGAGACCTTGGCTGCGGGCGCCGCGAAGGGCTGGCCGCATATGCCGCCGGACGCGTTACCACATTGGACGGTGGTGATCAGGTTGAGGTTCGCCACGGCCGTTGGGTCTGGCGTTAGCTTCGCCAGTTCGCGCTGGTACTCATAGGCGCCAAAGAAGAAGAGCTTGTCCTTGATGATCGGTCCTCCAATCGACCCGCCCATGTGGTAGCGCTTGAAGTTCTCCTTCGCAAGGGGAGTATCGTCGGCCGTGAACAGGCGCTTGTCTGGACCCGGCGCACGATCGAAAGCTGACTTGGCATTGAAGAAACTATTCTGGAACTCCCCAAACCCGGAGCTGTGCAGCTTGTTGGTTCCGGACTTGGTGACCACGTTCACTATCCCGGCCACCGCGCGACCCGACTCGGCCGTGTAGCGGTCCGTGATCACGTTAAACTCCTGGATGCCTTCCAACGTGTAGTTCTGGACAATGCCGCCGATGACGTTGTCCTTGTTATCGCCTCCGTCAACGTTGTAATCGAACGAGCGGCCGTCACTGCCGTTGGCGCTGACCGTGCCGGAACGGGTCTTGGTCGGGTCAAAGTTGGGAGCGGGGCGCACCCCGGGCACCAACGACATCAGCGAGGCGAAGTTGCGATCGCGTACGGGTAAGTCATTCACCTCCAACGGGGTTACGTTGCCGCCAATCTCCGATCGGCTGGTCTCAATCAGCGGAGCTTCGCCGGTGACCTCGATCACCTCCGAAGCCGCGCCTGGCTTGAGAGTGAAATTCAGGGTGAGAACCTGGCCCACCGCCAGAACTACGGCCTTCTGCTGCTGCGTGGCAAAGCCCGGCGCCTCAACCCGCAGGTTGTAGCTCGCGGGAGGAAGGAAGGGGAAGTTGTATTCACCCGCATCGTTGGTCTTGTTGGGCTGGGACATCCCTGTGTCGGGGTTGGTCACCGTGACCGTGGCCTTGGTGACTACCGCGCCGGAGTTGTCCATAACCGTGCCGTTGATTCGGCCGGTATTGACCTGCGCGACCGCGGCAGATGCCAGCAGGAAACACAGGGACCAGGAGAAGAGAAAGTGCCGGGCGTGCCTCATGGGGTTCTCCTTCGTCACTTCTTATCAAAATTTGGTTAGTGCTGGGGGCCTAAGAAAGCTGCAACTCGCGGAAGGTCAATGGAAAGCCTGGGTACACTCCTGCCGCGTCTCACGTGGAAGTGACGTAGTTCCACCCTAAGCAAGTTTTTGGCCGAACGAAACCTCGATTAATCAGCAGGTTAGAAGGAGGCAGTGGCGGATTCCTACGAGATTTGGAATACGGGCGCGCAGAGGTTTATGGTTTTCTGTATGTTTTCAATGAGTTGGCGCGGTGATTGACTGCGTCCTGACATTGCTTCGGAATCGTCTTGCCACCACGTCTCGGGCGGTTTGCTAGAATCGCTGCAGGGTGAGCGATGGCGATCCGCACCATCTTCAACATGGCCGAGGACTGCGCTCGGGGCGAACGCCTGGGGTGGCTGGAGTTCGTCCGCGATTTCGCCGGAATCGCCCGCACCCTGCTGGCGCACTACTTCCCGACCCTCGTCCCCGAGCTCGACGAGCACGTGGTCGCCATTTTCCGGCGTGCCGGCGCCCAGGGCGGAGCCTGGTTCTCCGGCCTGAGCTTCACCAACGAGCGCGAGTTCATGATGGCCTTCCGCGACCTGGTGTTTGCCTACGGACGCGAGCAGGAGCGTGTCCCGGCGCCGCAAATCGCTCTTGAGCAGGTGCGCGCCATCACGCAGGACCTCTCGCTGCTGGAGCGCGAGCTGCTGTGGCTGTACATCAAGGGCTATGACGCCCAGCGCATCGCTGCCATCATGATGAATGCCGCGGCCACCGCGGAAGCCGTCCAGCGGATCGCCGACGAACGCCTGGCCGCACTCGTCCCCGGGCCTCCACCCCTACGAAGCAAAACCGGCTTCGTTGGGGACCCCGGGGTTGCGCCGGAGGCCCTTACCGCCTCCCCCACCCCAGCACACGAAAATCGCGCGTGCTGGGGACCCCGGTTCGCGCGGGTGCTGATGGAACTGGCTGAGCAGTCCGAGACCGACCAGTGCCTCGCGGTGAAGACCTTCAACAATCTGGTGAACGGGCAGATCAGTTGGCGGGAAAGGGAACTGGCGGAAGAGCACATGGGCAACTGTTTCTACTGCATCGATCGTTTCACGACCTTTCAGGAGATGGTGCGCCTGCGCAAGGATGTCACTGCGCTGGCCGCGCCGGAGGTCGAGGCGATCCTCGCCCAGCTTCCGTTTGCCGCCGCCCAATCCCGCGGCGTGGTCTCCCGGCTGTTTGCCGGGCGCTAGCCTTCATTTCAGCATGAACAAGGCGTTGACGTGCGCGGTGACTGTGATCTTCTGCGGGGTGAACTCCGCCGTGGGCGCGGGAGCGGCAGCCTCGGCGCGCATGACGCGAGCCGACATCATCGGCACCGGCATGCCGCCAGTCTGGACATCCACCGATGCATACGACAGTTCTCCCAGGCTGCGCCCGCTGGCACGCGCCAGCGTGAGCGCTTCTTCGCGGGCTTTGCGGTAGGCGTCCTCGACCGCGTGCGCTTTTGCGGCCTCGATGTTTTCCAGGATGTAGCTCAGCGACTGGTTCTCGGTCACGTCCAGGTCCGACAACTGCCCGACGATCGGCCCCACCTTGGCAAAATCCTTGAGCTTGAGCGAGACGCTGGCGTTCACGCGATAGCCCACCAGCTTGCGCTTGGCAGTGCGGTAGTCGTACACCGGCTGCAGGGAGAAAAAGCCGATTTCTGCGCTCTGGGGATCGATCTGGTTGGACTTGAGCAGTTGCCGCACCTGTTCTGCGGCCTGAGAGGCGTGCTGGTACGCCGCCTGCGTGCGCTCCTCCTGAACGGAGATGTTGAACTGGAACAGGGCGGTGTCGGGAGCACTCTCGTACTTGCCATCGGCTCCGACATAAAGACTGTTGGCGGGCGCGGCCACGGTGGGCCGCTCCTGGGCGGACATCAGGCTGGCTGCGGCCAGCGCCGCCGTGAGTACTGCGAACGGCACGATCTTCATGGTGTTCTCCTCGTTCCCCAATAGAACGCCATCCCGCGCGCCTCTTGCAAGGACTCAGGGAGCTTCGGGCCGGGGAAGCTCCGGAACCAGGTCTAGGGACGATAGAGGGCTAGGCTCTGGGTGATGGTGAGAATGCTGCTCACGCCGCGGTTAGCAGCCTTCTTGCCCATGCTGCTGGGTACGAAAATGATGTCGTCCGGCTTGAGATCGAACGTCGGCTTGTTTGGCAGAGAGCATCTTCTTGAGGGGGAGCTGCAGTTCCTCGCGCCCGGTGGCGGTGGTGCGGATCAAGCGCGCGCTGTTCATGGCCGCGATCGGCGTGGGGCCGCCCGCCAGGGCGATCGCCTGTACGGCAGTCATCTTCTCGTTGTTGTCCATGACCAGGCCGCTGGGGCGCACGACTTCGCCGACCACGTACACCACGCCCGCCCGGTTGACCACCAGAGTGTCGCCCGGGAGAATCTCGATGTTGTCCTTCGGGGATTTTGTCAGGTCAGCCGGGAGATCGAGCTTCACCGGCTCATCGGGATGGTCGCGGTGGGTGATGGTGAGCGTTTTTCCTGCCCGCGTGGTGAGCCCGCCGGCAGCGGCCAGCACCTCCAGCAACCGCCGCGTGCCCAGGATGGGGTAGATGCCCGGCCGGGTCACCTCGCCGGTCACCGTCGCGGACTGATTCACATAGTCCTTCAGGAACACGGTAACGTGCGGGTTCTTGACGAATTCGCCTTCGCGTAAGCGGTTCTCGATGACGGTCTGGGCCTGGTCGAGGGTCAGGCCTCCGAGCTGTACGTACCCGATTAGTGGCAGGTAAACATCACCAGTATTGCTGACGCGGATGTCCTGTGCGAGTTCGGGCACGCCGTAAACGCTGATGTTCAGCAGGTCGCCGCCACCGATGCGCATTTGCGCTGCCGAGGAGTCTGGTGCAGCCGGCGTGCCGGACTCAGCCGGGGCCGCAGCCTGCTTCGCCGTTCGGTCGGTGAAGGCGCCGGAGGTCCCGGCGGGACGGGCAGCATCATTCTGCACGGCCTGGCCGGCGCTCTGGCCGGCCACCTGCGTGGGCGCCGGGGCGTTCTGCGCCGCCGCTTGCCGATCAATTGTGAAAACCAGGGAAACAACCAGAAGGGTAAAGCAGAGGAATCTTCCAAATGCCATTTAGCCAGTCCTCAACCTCGATATTGCCAGCAGTGTAGCACGATGCGAGCTCCGCTTCGGCTGCCTCGCAAGGTTCGTTTTCCTCAGCGCCCATTACTGAGGTCCCTCGCTGCGCTCGGGATTTCGGCCCGCGGCTCAGACGCCGCGGGAAACGCCTCAAGTTCGTTTTCCACCGCTGGCTCGCCCCGCCCGCGTCAGGTAGGCGGCTGCAGCCCGCGACTCGCGGTTTTGGAGAGGGTGAAGGAGATTGCTATAATCCATATCTGCCCAGTCGCAGCGCTGCTAAGCTCGCGGCTCAGGGGCGTGGCCAGGTAGCTCAGATGGTAGAGCGCAGCCCTGAAAAGGCTGGCGTCGGCGGTTCGATTCCGTCCCTGGCCACCATTTTTTCAACGACTTATCCATCTCCAATCCGCTCGAAGGTTCGTTTCAATCGGACCTGTAACGGACCTCAAACCGGACCTCAACAAAAAATTCGCGGAGCTGGAGTTTGCCTAAATTGATTTGGAATTGGTTCGGTAGAAATCGGCGCGTGGCGGATCGCCAAAGGATTGCTCGGGCTGGGGACCTTCCTTACGGGCATGCTGGTGATGAATACCGTGATGTGCGCCGCAGCGGCTGGCCTGTTCCGTGCTTCAATGCGCCGCCCCCGCGCATTTCAGTGGGTCGCAGGAGTCAGTGCGGCGCATAGCGTGGTCGTAGGCGTCGTCTTCCTTGCAGGCATCACTCGGTGACAAGCATTGTCTTCATGCCGCGCACGATCTCTACCGGAATTTGCGGTTTCACTTCCTTCGAACGCTCAGAGCAGCGGCACCCAGTCAGGCGCCCGGCTGCCCCCCGGCTGCTTTTGCTGCTGTCTTGGGCTTTGCTTCTCTCTCTTCTTCAGGACCGCGGATGCCTGTACCGGACACCCGAATGAGGAGCCATGCGATCGCCAGCGCGCAGCCCAGTATCACCAGAGCGAATGCCAGCAGCCAGTCGCGCCAGATATTGGAATGGGTGGGATAGTGGCGGCCCACGACAAAAAAGAGCAGCCCGAGCACGGCGAAAGCGATTCCCACAAATCCGACGGCATCAATGCGTCGCAACACTGTGGACCTCCTCCGCCTTCGCGTCCTGAATCCGCCGCACGCCGTTCAAGTTGCTCATGCGGCTTCAGGCAAATGGGCCTCGGCCTCCGGCCAGGGTGGAAGCAGAACAATCAGGACCAGCAACAGCACCAGCGGAAGCAGTAGCAGAAACCCGGCTACGATCAGTCCTTCGATACCGAGCAGCTGCATTTTGTAAACCGTCAACCCGCGCAGGCTCTTCGAGAACAGTTGGCCGCCAATTACCACGTTCCAGCGGGTGCTGAAAATCCCCACCTGGATGAGCACTGCCGCGGCCACGTAGAGGAGCCGCCGCAGTTCGTCCGGGGTCTTCAACGAGCCGCGGCTGCGCAGAGCGGGCGAGATAACGCCCAGCATGATTAACGGCAGGATGGTTCCCAATAAGGCTTGCAGGATCACCAGGCTGAGGAACAGCCGGCTTGACACCAGTTGCGACAGGATGCCGATCGACTCCTCGGCCTCGTACAGCCGGTGAATAAAGTCCAGCATTTCCAGGGAGAAGTCCACCACCAGGGCGTAGAACAGGAAGCTGGCGAGCTTGTCCAGGCACAGCATGTCGACCGCCTTGGAGCGCAGCAGCGTGCTGACTACGTACAGCAGCAAGACCAGGGCGATCCCCGATACGATCGCGGAAAAAAGAAACACAATGGGCATGAGCACGCTCGACCACCAGGGATTGGCCTTCACCGAGCCGAAGATGAACCCCACGTAGCCGTGCAATAGAAAAGCCGAGGGGATACCGATGATGGTGATGAAACGCCCGGCGCTCTGATCAAAGCGCACGGCTTTGTTCGACAGATCGGTGGCGCCGAGCGTCAGGATCCAGTGCAGCCAGCGTCGCACTCCCGTCTCCTGCGCGGACCACAGCACCAAGTCCTTCCTGTAGTCGAACCAGATCTCCAGCAGCAGGACGACCATGAGATACCAGGCATAAACAAAACCGAACATGGCCATGGCCGAATGAACATTGGGCGTGAGGAAGATCTCCAATGCCCGCTCCGGGTGCGTCAGATGCGCCAGCAACGGCAGGGGCGCCACGATCAGGTACCCCAACGCCGTCAGCAGCGCCAGTCGATAGGTGGGCTGAAGCTCCTTCACGTTAAAGACTCGCACCAGCGAAGCCAGGATGAACGCGCCAGCGACAAGTCCGGTCACGTACGGATAGACCACGATCAACACGCCCCATTGCAGTTCCACCTCGTTGGGGTAGATGTAGCCCTGCACCTGCTTGAGCACTTCCCCTAGGGGCTCCACGTTAACGGACCTCCTCGTCCAGGTCGGCGTAGTAGACCTTGGGCTTGGTATTCATGTGCGGCTTCAGCGTGTGGATCTTGTGGAAGCGGGTGAAGCGGGCCAGCGGGCTGCTGCGCTGCTTGATGTCGCCGAACACCCGCGCTCCCGTGGGGCAGACCTCCACACAGGCGGGCAGCAGTCCGCGCGTGACCCGGTGGTAGCAGAACGTGCACTTGTCGGCGGTGCGGGTGCGGGGATCGATGAAGCGGGCGCCGTACGGACAAGCCTGCACACAGTAACGACAACCGATGCAGTAGTCGCGATCCACCAGCACCACACCGTCCTCGCTGGCGAAGGTCGCGCCCACGGGGCAGACTTGCACGCAGGGCGGGTCGTCGCACTGGTTGCACAGCTTGGGCACAAAGAAGGTGCGCAAGATGCCCTTTTCGCTGCTGCTCGCCGGGAACCCACTGATGCCTCCGTTGGGACTGTCTACAGAAGTGTCGCCGGCGGAATTGATCACGTACCGTTCCACCCAGGTGCGGAAGTAAAAGGGCTCGCGCGGGACGTCGTTCTCGTTCTTGCAGGCGTCCACGCAGCGGCCGCAACCGATGCACCGCGACACGTCGATGCCCATGCCGTAGCGGTGCTCCCGCGGGTTGTAGGCGGGTTCGCCGGCGGCGAAGGCGCGCACCAGCTTGGCTTGCAGGGCCAGCAGGAGCAGGGGAGCGGCCAGCGAGCAAGTGTGCAGAAAGTCACGGCGGCTCTCGCAGATGGCTTCCTGGGACCCGGCGTTGTCGGGGATCGGTTTCTCCATCAGTCCACCTCGGGCATGTGGGGGTAGTGACATTGCCAGCACAGGTAGCGTCCCCCGTGAGTGGCCAGATCGATACGCGGGATCTCGCTCGGGCTGCGTGCGTCCTTGGCGTGGCATTGCCCGCAGAACTCGCGATTGCGGGGCTTGTCGGGGCGCAACAGACGCGGCGTTACCTTGTGCTGCACCGGCGTGTTGTGGCACTGCGTACACGGCAGCAGGGCGTGGCGGGAAACCGCTTTCGTGCGTGCGATTCCTCCATGGCAGGCGCTGCACTCTTCAGGCACATGGGGAGGTTCCGGCTGATGCGGATTATGGCAGGTGATACAGGGCTTCATCGGGTTGTGACTGACGGGATCGATTTGCGGGAACCCGGTGGGGCGGCTGGGATCATAGCCATGGCACAGCGGGCAGTAAGCGCGCTTGCGCGGCGCCGGCAACTGGTTATCCACGGGCGACAAGGTGTGCGCCGCGGCCGGTCCATGGCAGACCTCGCAGGAAACCGTCTGGTGCCGTCCCTTGCCATGCAGACTGACAATATCCGCATGACAGTCGGCGCAGGCCTCCCGGCCGGCATACCGCACCGACCGCTCTTGGATGGTGGGAACCGCGGCCGCCCGGTAGTGGCCGCGCTGACCGAAGGTTTTCGGAATCAACAAGTGTCGAGTGACGACGAGCCCGCCGGTGAGCACAGCAAAGACGACGAGCAGGCGTGTAAGTTGCTGGGGCATCGTCCGCACCAACTCTCTGCGCCGGCAGACAGCAGCCAGCTTGGTGTGTGTCGGGGCCTGCTGCTTTCCTCACGATCGGGCCGGAAATCTCTACGAGAACGCCGATTGCCACACGGCGCTGGAGTGGAGCTTGCGGCTCCGGCCAAACTCATGTCTGTGACGCCGCTCACAGACTGATGTGCGACCAGCGGTGGCTTTCTTGTGCGCGGGTGTGCGGACCTGGATGAGCGCTGCTGCGGCCACGTAGAGGAGCCGCCGCAGTTCGTCCTGAAAGAAGCCAAGGCGTACGCGAAGTTGCAGTGAACAGCAGAAGCGCCCGTAGTGGCCGCCCCTTCAAGGTTCATCCGTCGGGACGGAGAAACCGTCGCTCACCACACGGCGGGCCACATGGACGAGGACGCGCAGACCGCTCAGTTGGAGCGGCTGCACGGGTTGAAGGCGGAATGAGACTCGGCCTCTCTAGAGTATGGCGCGGCAGCGTCCGGCGGGCTTAGGAGCGGCTGCAACAGCCCTTTACACTCGCGCAGCCCCGGTCACTTGTGTAAAAGCGATTTTACGCCAACAATGCGGGACATCGTCTCCCGTTTGCCTTTGGCAACCTGATCTGGCCCCGCCTTGATGCTTTCATTTGGCCCACCCCTGGGTCCTGAACTCTCCGTTGCTCCCAGCTACAGCCTGAGCCGGGATGGGGGTGCAGGGGCAAGGGGTGGCGTGTGAACCCCTTGCCCCTGCCCAGCGCTTTACGAAGCTTTCTTCTTCTGTCGTATCTCCATGGTTCTCCGGAACCGGTACGAGTCGGTGCCGGTCTCGATGATGTGCGCCCGGTCGGTGATCCGGTCCAGCAATGCCTTGCACAAGCGCGGATTGGGAAACACCTGCGTCCATTCCGAAAAGGGCAGGTTGGTGGTCACGATCCACGTCGCCTTCTCGACGCGATCGGCAATCACCTGGAACAGGAACTCCGCGCCGATCTCTGCCAGCGGCACGTAGCCCACTTCGTCGAGGGCGATCAGGTCGTAACGCAGCCAGCGCGCCAGCGCCCGCCGGATGGAGTTTTGTTGCTGAGCTTCCACCAACTCGTTCACCAGGTTCGCGGCGGTGGTGAAGCGCACCCGCCGCTTCTGCCGGCAAGCTGCAACGCACAGGCCCGTCGCCAGGTGGGTCTTGCCCGTGCCGCATTCGCCCATCAGCACCACGGGCTCAGTGCGCTCGATGTAGCCGCCCCCGGCCAGTTCGCGGATCTTCGCCGCCGGAATCTGTGGCGCCTGATTGAAGTCGAACTCCTCCAGCGTCTTCAACCGCGGCAGCCGGGCATCGTGCAACCGCTGCTGAATCGCACGCCGATCCCGTTCTTCGCTCTCCATGGCCAGCAACGCTTCCAGGTATCCAATGTGGCTACGCTTTTCCTTCACCGCTTGCTCGGCCAAGGGAACGAAGTTGGCGCCCACTACCGGCATGCGTAAGAGCTGGCAGTACTGCTGTACGCTGGCGTGTTCCAGAGCTTCGGTGGCGGCTGGCTTCATCGCACCACCTCCGCCTCGGTCATCGCCTCACCCAGCAGCAAGTCATATTCGTTCAGGACCGGCAGCGGACGTTGGTAGCGTTCCAGTTCACTGTCAACGTCGCAGCTCTCCGCTGGGGGATGGGCCAGTTCGCCGAAGCTCAGCAGGTGCCGCACGGCCGCCGCATCGGTGCATCCCAGCAACAGCGCCTGCTCGACCGCGTGCTCCAGCCGATCCCAACCCTGCTGCTTGCCCAGGCGCAGCAACTCGATCATCTCCCGCGTCCCCGCCTGGGGGCCCTGACGTTCTCGCAAGCTCTGCCACAGACGGTCGAAACTTTGCGGCCAGCGCCCGCGTTCGCGCCACTGCTGCAGGGGACTCGATCCCGCCAACGCGCCCGGCTTCCGCTCCAGCACATCGAGGTAGTGCTCCAAATCGAGCACCTGTTCGTAGCGCGAGAAGCTGCGCTCGTGCCGCGCCACGCACTCCCGCTCCTGCCAAATCTCCACATAGGCTGGCAGCAGCTTCACGCGCGTGCGCGTGCCCGGCTTCAGCGGCGTCGAGTACCAGTTCGTGCGCACCTTCACACAGGCCTTGCCATCCACGACGGGAAAGCTGGTCTCGGCCAACTCGAACCCTTCCGCCGGCAGCGGCAGCAGATGCTCGCGCTCGATCCGCAGGGCTTCGCCGACCGTGTGCGGCTTGCCCGTGATCCGCCGCTGTTCCTCGCCGCGGCAGGCTGCCAGCAAAAGCTGGTTCAGCTCTTCCAAGCTCTCCACGCGCGGCACCGGCACCAGATGGTTGCGTCGGAAATAGCCCACTTCGCCTTCCACTCCGCCCTTCTCGTTGCCCCGCGCCGGATTGCAGAACTCCGTCTCGAAGCCCCAATGCGAGCGAAAGGCGATCAGCCGCTCGGTCTCTTCCCGCTGATGCCCGCGCAAGATCTTCTTCACCGCGCTCTTCAGGTTGTCGTAGCGCAACCGCCGAAACACCCCGCCGAAATAGCCAAAGGCGGACTCGTGCGCTTCCAAGAACGCCTGCTGCGTGGCGTGGTAATAGGCGCGATGAAACGCCCCGCCGCCCGCCATCGAGCGCATCGCAAAGCAATAAACCTCGCGCCGTTCGCCCATCACTTCCGCGAAGGCTTCGTACCAATCGACCTGCGCCTCGCTGCCCCAGTCGTAGACCTGCGGCACGAACGTCTCCCGCGCCATCAGCCCCAACTCCTGCTTGCGACGTGCGACGTAATGGCGCACCGTCGATTCCGCCACTTTGCTCTCCGGCCGTTCCCGGCAAATCCGCCCCCAGAGGTGGTGCGCCGTGTGCCGCTGCTTGCGCGGAGCCTGCTGGTCCGCCCGCAGAATCTCGTCAATGAACTCCAGGACCGGGCCCAGCCCAGGCTTCGCCCGCGCTGGCGTCTTGCGCTCCGGCGGGATCGCGCTCGCCAGCGCCTGCCGCACCATCCGCCGGTGTACCCCGAACTGCCTCGCCACTCCTCGGATCGTACCTACCCCGAAGCGGTGTTCCCGCCTGATCTGTTCAAACAGCTCCACCTTGCGTCTCCTGTCCATCGGCCTCCCCGTCCCGGCTGGCAGGGACAGCGTAGGCCGATCTATCGCTTAGGGTGGGGCCAAATCGGACGGCCAAAGTGGGGCCAGGTCAGAGTAGCGAAATCACCCGTTATCTTGCCGAAATATTCTGCGCGAGCAGAGCACGGAACTCGGACGGCTGCTGGGGTGCAAAGGTGCGCTTGGGCAAAATATTGAAGCAGGCTGGCGACGTGTAGAGAAGGAACGGTCGAGGCCAGCCTGCTTTTTATTGCGATCTTTGCTAATCTTTAGGGTTTATGAAAC
This sequence comes from uncultured Acidobacteriota bacterium, assembly GCA_963704285.1. GTDB lineage: Bacteria > Acidobacteriota > Terriglobia > Terriglobales > Acidobacteriaceae > JAHFUA01. Next base: position 2,050,608 of record OY969886.1, read on the forward strand.
GGGAGAGAACTCCGGCATCGGAGAAGGCCTTTTTGTTAGGGGCAATCTTGCTCGTATTCGTCGGGGCCTGCTTTCCCGCTGCCGCGCGCGCACGCGGCAGGTCTCTGGGGCGGGCTCAAGTCCTTGGGATCGAGCATTACGTCACCCGAGACCGCATCCGTGTGGTGGTGCGATTCGATGTTGCCGTGCAGTATGTGGGGGGAACAGCCCAAGATCCCTTCCGGATTTTCTTCGACCTGGAGGGGACGCGGCCGGCAGCCGCGCTGGCCTCCCGGGCCCCGGTTGGCGACCCCATCGTGCGACGCATCCGCGTAGCGCAGTACCGGCCGGGAGTCACGCGCATGGTCCTGGACCTGGCACGGCCGGCTCCCTACACCGCCACTTTCCTGGCCAATCCTCCGCGCCTGGTGGTCGAGGTCCTGCGGGCCGGGGCCGGCGCCGAGCCCCGCAACCTCAAACCGCCATCACCCTCGGCTCTCGCCAGTGCGCCGCCCGTTTCTGAGGCGCTCGTCCCCGAGCAGATGCCTCCCCTGCCGCCGCAAGTGACCTACCGCAACGGGTTGCTGACCATCGTGGCCACCAATTCCACGCTGTCCGACATCCTGCATGACGTGGCCGTACGCACCGGTGCCACGGTGGAGGCGCCCGCATCCCTGATCGGCCAGCGCGTGGCGGCTCGTATAGGGCCAGCCCCGCCCCGGGAGGTGATGGCCGACCTGCTGGCCGGGCTCGACTACATCGTCATTGGTGCCAGCAATGATCCCGGCGCCATCCGCAACATCATCCTGAGCCCCAACAGCTCGTCTGGGCTAACCGTGGAGGTGGCCAGCATGCCTGCGGCGCAGGCTCCGACAGCGCCGGCGGAGGAATTGGCAGAATCGGCCGAGCCTGAGCCAGGGCCGCAACCGGCAGCAGAGGCATCGAAGCCCTCAGGAGAGGGAGGCCAATCGGCGCCGCTGGTGAAGACGCCGGAAGAACTACTGGAAGAGTTGCGCAAGCTGCAAGAAGAACAATCCAAGGATCCGGGACGCTGATGGCGTGCTTGGACCGGTGTGGCGGGGGTTTATGCTCGAATCTGCTCAGCGACTCAATGGTTCCGACCCGCCCTGCTCCAAGTCCCTAATCCGCAACTCGTCTTCGGCTCTGCGCACCGCGCCTTTGCGAAGCCTTCCGAAGAGGTCGCGCAAAGCTGTGCTCGGCAGGAAGGGGAACACCACTTCGCTCACTTTGCCGCCCCGGTTGACTTGAATCTTCCCGCCTTCACTCACTTGCTCCATCACCCAGCGCAGCACGCGCATGGCATAGCGGACGGTATCGGCTCGACTGCTGGCCTGGACTTGGCTCTTCAGGGCTTCCAGCTCCTCGAATGCTTCCGGAGTGAAGTCAAGTTGAACTCTGTACTTTTGGGATGCGCTCTTGGTTTCCATGGTGCCTCCGTCCTCACTCACAGGACGTCTTCAGTGAGTATTCATACAATACTCACATAATACTCACACGAGCCGCCCTAGGTCAACCCAAATCCTCGCCCTCAGGGCCAGAGCGGCCTCTCTTCGGGAGCAGGCAAGAGGTTGATGGAATCAACCGTTTCCGGGGGCAGCAGTTCAATCTTGGCGCCAGCCGGCAAGTCTATACGGCTCACCCGGTTCAACAAGCGCGAAACGTCACCCCGGAAAGCCAGCAGGATCGCGACCAGGAAAACAGGCCAAACCAGGGACTGGAGCAAGGGGACGACTGTCTTCAGCCGAGATTCGCTGCCGGATGGTGTTCCGGCGGCGGGCGCCACGTTGACGGACACCTGGGGAGAGCTCTGTTGGATTGGCGAACGATCGCGCCCCGCCGTGGAGTTGGGAAGATGAGGGCGAGTGGCTGGGGCGCGCCGCTTAAGGGCACCACAATCTTGTGATGTTGCATCAGGCAACGGTTGGGCCGGCGTCTGCGCCCGGGCTGGCGACGCGGCCAGCAGCAAGCACAGAACCAGTGGTGAACGGGAGCGTGGACGCCGCACTTTGTCTCCGTCCATAGGCGCCTTTCATGGCGATGAACCTGGAAGTCGTGCGAATTCTGGTCGGCGTGGGTGGATGGAGTCAAGCGGAATCGCCGCTTGTTCCGAATCCAGAACAAGCTAGGACATTCGGCCTGGAGTGCGGCGCACGCCTATGTGCGAATGAGCCATCGGCTGAATTTGAGTCCCGTCGGGTGTGCGAGCCGAACCTACCGCCAATAACCGCGGCGATCCAGCCGGCAACTCTGACGCTCCCGGGCCAGGTCCCGCCGGCGTGCCCGTGCTTGCCGGCTATTCCAGCCGTGACGGTTGATGGCCTGCTGCAGTCTGATTTCTGCCCGACGGATGCGCTCGCGGCATCCGCCATACACTTGGGCATTTGCGCTGGTCCCCAGCAGGGACGCTCCCAACAGGGTGGCGAAAACCGCGGTCCGTGACCATGACAGGATTCGGCCCATAAATGTGTCCCCCCGAATGAAGTTGTTCTGCGGGCTCACTCCTGCAAACACCGGAAGCGGCCGGAAGTTGCTCCCGGCGGCCGCGTCCAAGCCTCAGTGGCGGCACTGGGAACAGTATCCGCCGACTTCCAGCCGCGCCACCACGATCGTGAAGCGGCAATCGCGCTCCAGTTGCTGCTTGAGAGAGTCGAAGATCTCGCTTATGAACTCGGTGATCCTACCGCAGCGCAGGCAGGCCATGTGGATGTGGTCGCGGGCCAGCTTGCGCTCGTAGTAGTGGCCGTCACCGTCCATGTGCATCAGGTCCAGCTCGTCCACCATGCGGTGGCGCTTGAGCAGCTCGAGGGTGCGATACACCGTGCTTCGGTCGACGGCCGCATTCAGGCGCTGTGCTTTGCGCAGGATCTGACCCGCGGCCAGATGCTTCTTCGCGGTCTCGATCACCTTGAGGATGGCACGCCGCTGCTCGGTCATGCGGATCCCTCGCGCTGAAAGTTCGGCTTGCAGCCGGCCGGGGATTTCGGTCTGGGGAAAAGGCATGGTTGCCACCTCGCGAGTGAGTCGCAACTGGTTGCAACCAGCCTGCGACAAAATCTTCCGGGGCTCATTGACACCCGGAACCATGGCTCATAAGCTTTTTCAGCCTAGCGAAGTTGCGACTCATTCGCAACTAGAATTTGCGGTCTCGCCCGGCAGCAACCCGGGACACCCCGGAGGACCAGTATGGCATGCCGCCAAGGGCGGACGGGACCATGGCATCGTTGCTTATGTTTTCTGCTCGTGGCCGTGGCAGTGTCTGCCGATTGTTGGGCCCAGGAGCGGCCTTATTTCGTCACCTATTCGCATGAGATGGAAGAGCCGGGGAACCTGGAGATCAAGATGGCCGGCGTCAGCGGCAAACCCCAAGTGGGAAACCGTTTTCTCGGTTCCACGACCGAGTTCGAGTACGGGGTGAAGGCCTGGTGCACGACAGAGTTCTATCTCGACGGCCAGGTGACCTGGCACGACAGCACCATCTTCACCGGCTACCGCTGGGAGAACCGCTTTCGGCCGCTGTTGCGAGAGCATCGCATCAATCCCGTCATTTATATCGAATTCGAGAACACCAGCGCCGATAAAGCGCTGCGCGAGGTGGTGGGCCACGACGGCCGGGACGATTTCCTGGACACGAACGCCGACGCCCGCGCGGAAAAGGAGCGGGAGATCGAGTTGAAGCTGATCCTGGGCAGCAATTTCCGCGGCTGGAACCTCAGCGAAAACTTCATTGCCGAAAAGAACCTCAAGAACGAGCCCTGGGAGTTCGGCTATGCGCTGGCCGTCAGCCGGCCTCTCAAGCTGGCCGCGAGCGCGCACAAATGCACGTTCTGCGCGGAGAAATTTCAGGCGGGGGTGGAGATGTACGGAGGGCTGGGCGACTGGCATAGCTTCGGGACGCGGCTCACCTCCCATTATCTGGGGCCGACCATCAACTGGAGCGCGCCCAACGGAATGACGTTATCGTTCTCGCCCCAATTCGGACTCAACGACTACAGCATTCCGCGTTTGTACCGCTTCGGGGTCAGCTACGAGATTGATCAGTTCTGGGGTCGCTTCCGGCGAGGTGAGTGATGCAAAGCAGGCGGGCATGGCTGGTCGTGCTGACGGTCTTGATTTGGGTTGTGCTGGGGTTCGGCGCCGCCGATGGCGCCTGGTTAAGAAATGTGCCGGCGAAAGACCATGCCCGAAAGGGTCCCTACCAGGGGCAGGCCGATGCGGTGGCGGCGGGGCGGCTCGTTTATGAGGATCATTGCTCCAAGTGTCATGGAGAGAATGCCCAAGGCCGGAAGAAGCGCCCCTCGTTGGAAAGCGCCCGGGTGCAGCAGCAAGCCACAGAAGGCGATTTGCACTGGCTGCTGGTGAACGGGAACATGGCCCGCGGGATGCCGTCCTGGTCCAAGCTGGGTGATCCCCAGATCTGGCAGGTGATCAGTTACTTGAGGTCATTGAGTCAATAGGTCTTCCAAGGAGACCAGGCGCACGAGCGCCGAGTTGCCGACCCGTCCCCAAGTGGCCTCGACCCTCCTGGGCGCCTCGCATTTCTGCGTAGATTTCACAACCAACAGCAACAAAGTGTTACCTTCGGTGTTGTGAGTTATTAGCTCCTCAGCGTCCTCAGAACTCTATGCGATTTTTCCGGTACCGCCCCAAGCATCGGCTGCTGTTGCTGGCCGGGCTCGCCGCATGCGCGGTTCTGCTCGTCGCCCAGCAGACGACCACCTATTCCGTAGAAGTCAAAGTGGTGAACGTTCTTACCACCGTCCGCGACAAGCACGGAAAGATCATCAATAATCTGTCGCAGGAGGATTTCATCCTCGATGAAGACGGCCGTCCGCAGAGCATTCGTTACTTCAGCCGCGAGACCGATCTTCCGCTTACGCTGGGCCTGCTGGTTGACACCAGCCTTAGCCAGCGGCGCGTGCTCGACCAGGAACGTTCCGCCAGCGGCACATTCGTGGACCAGGTGCTGCGCGAAGACAAGGACTCGGCGTACCTGATCCACTTCGATCGCGAGGTGGAACTGCTGCAGGACCTCACCTCCTCGCGACAGAAGCTCCAGGCCGGTCTTCGCTTGCTCCAGATGCCGGCGCCCGAACCAGACCGTGGCGGCTATCCCGGGGGCGGAGGCGGTTATCCCGGCGGCGGGGGCGGCTCAGGGCGCGGCGGGCATCCGCATCATCGGGGCGGAGGCACGTTGCTCTACGATTCGGTTTTTCTTGCCTCCGATGAGGTGATGCAGAAGCAGCGTGGGCGCAAGGCCATCATCGTACTCACCGACGGCGTGGACCAAGGCAGCAAGATGACCCTGGAGCGCGCCATCGAATCCGCCCAGCGTGCCGACACCGTCGTCTACTCCATCCTGTTTGCCGACGAGGATGCCTACCGCAACCGCGGAGGCTGGGGTGGTGGAGGAGGCATGAACGGCCCCTGGGGACGCCGGGGAGGAGGGGGTGGTTATCCACGTCCGCCTCAGCCGCAGCAGGAACACCCCGACGGCAAGAAGGTGCTGGAGCGCATCTCGAAGGAGACCGGCGGACGCATGTTCGTAGTCTCCAAGAAGCAGACGGTCGATCAGATCTACCAACAGATCCAGGACGAACTGCGCAACCAGTACAACCTCGGCTACACACCGGACCGCGCCAGTGGTGGCCCCGAGTACCACAAGATCCATGTGGCGACCAAGCAGAAAGACCTGGTCGTGCAGGCCAGGGACGGCTACTACTCCGCCAAGCCACTGGAGTCGAAAGCAGGACAACGGCAGAACTAGCCCCGATACGGTGTTTCTCTACCGCACCCCGCTCGCGTTGAGGTGGTCCGCGTAGGAGCGATCAGTCCCTTGGATATGCTCGGTCAGCCAATCCTTGAGGAATTGGAGAACAGCGATGGAAATTGTAAGCCGGCCGGCCTTCAGATCCTCCGTGAACTCGTTCACCTTGGCGACGAATTTCTGATGTTCAGCCTGGTGCGCGGCGAATCCGGGATAGTTCGTTCTCCGCAGCAACTCCTCTTCCGCCCGAAAGTGGGTCACCGTGTAGGTGGCCAGCTCGTGCAGGGTGTCCTGAATTACGGTGTGGCCCTTCCTCAGTTTCATGGCCTCATGGAGCGCATTGATCAGCGAAAACAGTTTCTGATGCTGCTGGTCAAGCTTTTGGACGCTCACGCTGTACGACCGGTCCCAGGTTATCAAAGCCATTTCAGTGCTCTCCTCTAGTAGTTCTGATCTGAGCTGCAGTCTGCTGCGGGGAATTTATCGGCACGCTGGATGGAAAACTTGAGCATCAGGGCGGCATAGCTGTTGCCGATCCCGAGGGTCTGCACTTCCGGGTAGTGTCTGAAATGTGCGTTGAAACTCAAACAGCGAGCGCTTGCTTTTCGAGCCTACCAGCCGTATCGTGAGGGCATGGGATCGAATCGAACCGAGCTTGCTACCCTCAAAAGGCTGCTATCCGAAACCGACCTAATCCTCTCCTCCACCACCCTGCCAGAGAACCGCACCGCCCGATGCCGCGAATTGCTCCGGACCGCTCTGGCTCTCACCGACGATCTGCTCTCCCAAGCCAAGCTGCCAGCAGCCGCCATCCTGGGGCGCAAGGGCGGCTCCGTGACCGCCAAGCGCGGCAGCGCCTACTTCCGCAAGCTGGCGGCCCGGCGCAAGACCCACGGCGGCGGCAGGCCACGCAAACAATCCGAATAGCTCTCCACAAACGGCTAGAATAAAAAGGCCTTCTCAAAAACGAAAGCCCGGCGCGATGGCCGGGGCATTTCGATTGGAACCTAGACAGTCCAATCGTAGCCCTTCATCGCGCCCGGATGCAAGGGAGCGATGAGGAAAAAGCCATCCCCGCCACCAATACCGCCGCTCTCTCTTAAAGCGCTTGTGCGAGTTCAAGACATTCAGGATGCTGCGCGCACCGCTATAAGCCGATGCAGTAATTCGGTTCGGGGATGGGTCAACCCGGAAGAGGCGAGCCGGGTTTTACGCACATGCCTCGTGGCCTTGCTCGACGCGCAGCTTGCTTACTATTCGTCTCTGCCGAACTATCATCCGCAGTGGATAAGGCAGCTTGAAAACGACACGATTGAATCCCTTCTCGGAGTATTCCCCCTGTTCACCTCAGGCGAACAATTCCGGCCCGAGTTGCATCGCACCGCAAAAGACCATCTAGCGGAGAGAGCAAAGCCAGTCAATGCCGTGCCGATGGTTACGGAACCGCAGGATGTCGCGAGAAGGCGTAAGAAAATTATCGAGCCGCTCTTGGTCGATAGGGGTTGGTCCATCTTGGATTGGGCCAATCATGCCAATGTCGCCTATCACACGGCAGCCGACTACCTCTCGGGTTCCAAACGTCCCTATCGCTCAACTCGCGTAAAGCTGGCGAAAGCTCTAGGCCTTAGCCCTAATCAGTTGCCTGAGTAGCAGATACAGCCAAGAATGCAACACCCTGCCAGACCCTGCAACTCCATGCGAGACATTTCCGCCCAATCTGCGCTGACCCTGCCGGGCCGAAGGTTTATGACTAGAAGCTGTGAAAGCCGAAGTCAGAATTCGCAGCCCAACCCGATCGCTTTTTTTGTTCATTTTTCTCTTGACCAACAGCGAGCGCTCGCTGTAGTATTGAGCCATGATGAACGAAAGAAAAACCGCCCAGACAATGACCTGCGGAACCTACAACGTCGATTGTCAACGCTTCGGGAAACACCGCAATGGCCTGCGGCGCTTCCGCTGCCCGCAGTGCAAGCGGACCTATACCGAACCGCACACGCGCACTCTGGACGCGATGTACATCTCCGAGGATCGCGCCGTGCTCGCCCTGCAATTGTTGCTTGAGGGGAACTCGATTCGGAGCACGGAGCGCATCACGCATCTGGACCGGAACACGATCATGCGCCTGCTCGTTCTTGCGGGAAAGCGGTGCGAGGCCCTGATGGATTCCAAGATGCGAGACGTGCATTCCCGATACTTGCAGATCGACGAAATTTGGACGTTTGTGCAGAAGAAGGCCCGGCGCGTTCGCAAAGAGGATTCACCCGAAGTCGGCGATGCGTGGGTGTTTGTGGCGATTGATGCCGAGACGAAACTGATTCCGGCATTCCACGTGGGGAAGCGCTATCGGGAAGATACGAGAGCATTCTTGTGGGACTTGTACGGTCGCATCAGCGGCAGAACGCAGATCACCACCGATGGGCTGCACCACTACACCGCTGGCGTCCCTGACGCCTTCGGCCTAGACGTGGATTTCGCGCAACTGGTGAAACTGTTCGGCGAGTGGGGCCAGCACGACGCCGAAGCGAGGTATTCCCCAAGTCCAATCGTGGAGGTCATATCCAAGGTCCGAACTGGCGATCCCGATCCGGCGCACATCTCCACGAGCTACGTAGAGCGGCAGAACCTCACCATGCGGATGGCGATTCGCAGATTCACCCGCCTGACAAACGCTTTCAGCAAAAAGCTGGCGAACCTGAAAGCCGCTGTCGCCCTGCACTTCGCTTACTACAATTTCTGCCGCGTGCATTCCAGCCTTCGCGTCACGCCCGCGATGGAAGCGGGCCTCACCGATCATGTGTGGGAGTTGAAAGAATTACTGGTCGCGTAAAATGCCGAAAGGCCCGATTTGCAGTCGGGCCTTTCAGAGATTACGGCGAGAGGTCTCTAGGCTCTCTGATTGGAGATTCTGCCGTGATTCGTGTCGAAAGTCAACTCGCATGCACCCATGGCAGAAGTGGCTGCGATTCTTCGATGGTCACCCGTGGTTTCTCCCTTCCATTGCAGCCATCATCACGATTGCTGGTGCCCTTTATGCACTCTCGCGCTGGGTGCTCCGCTTGATTCGTGCGTGGTTGGACCGCCGCGAGGAGACGCAAGTAGTTGAATATCTTGCTACGCAACTTCATCCTGGCCCATTGGCGCACCCTGGTGGCCAACTCCGGCACCCGTACCGTCAAATAGATTGCAGCCTCACAGACATTGCACGTGTACTAAAGAAAAAGCCTATCAGGGTGCTAGCCATCTTGAAACGGCTCAAACAGCAATGCAGGGTAGATGGCGACGGGCATTGGTGGCGTATAAGCGACCACGAATTGGATGGCAGAGGGTGACGCCTGCGATGGAAGTGGGCCTCACCGATCACGTGTGCGAATTGAAAGAATTGCTGGCCGCATGGACGCGGATAATTATTGGCGTGACAACGTGGGCAAGATTAGCGCAAAGTAAAAGAGAACCGATTCGCGGTCGGTGTGTCGAGGAGAGACAGTGATGAACGAAGAACGCGAGCGTCAAATTCTCGACGAGATGGATGAAATCAATCGGCGGCTTGCCGCATTCAATCGCCCGTCAGAGAGAACCGAATACTCTTTAGAGCAAGTTGAAGAAGCGGACAAGCTACGCAAACGGCGTGCCAAACTTCAGGACGAGTTGGACGAATTGCACCTAACCTAGGACACTACCCAGGACGACCGGCGGGAGAACGCTTGGCCGGTTGCGGAATATGGGGCTTCCGATTTCAGATTAAATCGTCCAGTTTGGTACGCTGCCATGGAGAAGCCTTACACAATCTTCGCTGCCCTGTCCAATGAGACCAATGAAGGTTGGATCTGGTTCAGCAAGCCACCGCTTCATACCCGCACCATCGTAAGAGTCCACAATTCCCAAACCCGCCGTGTCGTCTTCTGCGAGTCGCGCGAGATCGACTACAATTTCCTCACGCAATACAATGAACGGCGACACACGCAGAAGATCACGAATCCAGATGAAGCACTGGTGATTAGCGAGTGGTATCGTGATGCCCTTGGTGGCTTTGCGCCCAGCAAGAGCGGAGAACAGGTCAAGCTCGACATCACACAGGCACAAATCCCAGTTTGGAGGAGCCTCCGCGCCTGCTGCCACCACCCGCACATCGCGGTGCGGGTAGGCACACGGTTGGGCGTTTTGAGCGCATGGCTGGGGCTTATCGGCCTCGGGGCAGCACTGCTAGAACTGACTGCTATCAAGGGCGGTTGTCGCGTCTCCTCCTTGATCGCGGTCGCAGTCGTCGGAGCCATCATCGGCTGGCTTGCTTGTCGAGGAGTGGAGCCCCCAAACGTTGTAGTCGGCGACTAAAGCCTTGTCTCGGTATGTGGCCACCATCGGCTTCCTTGGCTGGGAACATTCATCAACGCACTTTTCAGACACTACCCACTTCCGCGGCTGCGTTGACCAGCCCTCCACCCCTGCCTACAATGTGATGTCGCAAAGCCCCATCCTGACGCCACCGATGGTCCCAAAGCCCCGTCCAACAACGTTCCCGCGCGCCTCCGGGAAACCGCTGATCAGCGAGAAAGCGGAGCGCTTCACCGAGTCGGTGATCCGCGATATGACCCGGCAAGCGCACCTCTACGGCGCCATCAACCTGGCGCAGGGATTCCCCGATTTTCCCGCTCCGGCGGAGATCAAGCTTGCGGCGCAGGAGGCCATCGCCGCCGACATCAATCAGTACACCATCACCTGGGGCGCCAAGTCTCTGCGCCACGCCATCGCAGCCAAGGTCAGGAAGTGGCAAGGCTTGGACATCGATCCCGAGACCGAGATCACGGTCTGCTGCGGCTCGACCGAGGCCATGATCGCGTCGCTGCTGGCCATCACCAACGCCGGCGATGAGATCGTCGTCTTCGAGCCCTTCTACGAGAACTACGGCCCGGATGCCATTCTCTCCGGCGCGCGCCCGCGATTTGTGACGCTGCATCCGCCCGCAGATCCGCAAGGGGAGTGGGGTTTCGACGAGCGCGAGCTGCGCTCGGCCTTCGGTCCCCGGACCAAGGCCATCATCCTGAACACGCCCAACAATCCCACCGGCAAGGTCTTCACCCGCGCCGAACTGGAGTTCATCCGCGAGCTGTGCGTGGAATTCGGCGCGCTGGCCGTCACCGACGAGATCTACGAGCACATCCTCTACGACGGCGCGCGGCACATTTCCATCGCTACCCTCGACGGCATGCGCGAGCGCACCATCACCATCAACGGCATGTCCAAGACCTACAGCGTGACCGGCTGGCGGATCGGCTGGACCGTGGCCACGCCGGTGCTGACCAATGCCATCCGCAAAGTGCATGATTTCCTGACCGTGGGCGCGCCGGCGCCACTGCAGGAAGCGGGCGCGACAGCGCTGAGCTTGCCGGACAACTACTACGAGGGGCTGGCAGACGCGTATCGCGCGCGACGCGACCGGCTGCTGCCGGCGCTGCGGCAGGCCGGATTCAAGACCTTCGTCCCGCGCGGGGCGTACTACATCATGACCGACATCGGCCCGTTCCGCTCTCCCGACGACATGAGCTTCGCGCAGCACCTGGTGAAAGACATCGGCGTGGCGTCGGTGCCGGGGTCCAGTTTCTACAGCCGCCCGGAGTTGGGGGCGCGCCAGGTGCGCTTCGCCTTCTGCAAGACCGACGCTACGCTGGACGAAGCCGCCCGGCGGCTGCTGAAAGTGCGCAAGGGCTAGACTAGCCTTCCGCAGAAGCACGGAGGATGCAAACTGGGTTGAAGGTGTCATCCTTCGCAAGCCGAAGGCGAGCGGAGGATTTGTCGAGCAGGCCTTCACCGCCGGACCAGGTGGCGCAGACGACATCGCCAGATTCTCCCGCCTCCCTTTGGTCGGCGGAAGAATGACATTCCAAGAAGCTCATGAATTTCGCCAAGCTCCCCAAGATCGAGCTGCACTGCCATCTCGATTGCTGCGTGCGACTCGAAACCGCCGCCGAGTTGGCGCAAGGAATGAAGATCGTCGTTCCCCAGCCGCTCCGTACCGCGCTGGTCGCGCCCGAGCTTTGCAACGATTTGGCCGACTATCTGAGCCGGGTCGATCTTGCCGTTGCGCTGATGCAAACGCCGGAGAGCTTGACGCGCGTCGCGCGCGAGCTGGTCGAGGACTTCGCCGCCGACGGCGTGATCTACGGTGAGGTCCGCTTCGCCCCGCAGTTGCACAGGCGGCGGGGGTTGACGCTCCAGCAGGTGCTCGACGCGGTGCACGCGGGGCTGGTCGAGGGTCAAAAGGATTTCAAGGTCCGCACCGGCTCGATTCTCTGCTGCCTGCGACATGAGCCTGCGGAACTCAGCCTGGAGATCGCGAAGCTGGCAGTGGCCAATCCTGACAAGGTCTGCGCCCTCGACCTGGCGGGAGACGAAGCGCGCTACCCAGGCAGTCCGCATCGAGCGGCATTCCAGTTGGCGCGCGAGGCGGGTCTGCGACGCACCGTTCATGCGGGAGAGGCGGCGGGTCCGGCCAGCGTCCGCGAAGCGCTGGATGAGCTTTTCGCCGAGCGCATCGGGCACGGCGTCCGTGTGGAACAAGATCCGGAATTGATAGAGCATGTGCGCACCCGGGCGATCCCGCTCGAGATGTGTCCCAAGTCGAACGTGCAGACCCGGGCAGCGGCGTCGCTGGCAGGGCATCCCATCACGCGGCTTCTACGCACGGGCGTGCGGGTCACTTTGAACACGGATGCGCGAACGACCTCGGAAACCTCGATCACCCGCGAGTTCGAGCTGCTCGCACACTCGCACGGCTGGGGTCTGGCCGAGTTCTGGCAGTGCCAGAAGAATGCCGCCGAGGCGGCTTTCGCGCCGGCCGAGGTGAAGGCCGAACTGATGCGATCCATTGCCGCCGCAGAGGCAGGGGTCGGCCCAGCTATGTAGGACGCAGCTGGCTGCGTCTCCACAAAAAAACTGGCGCTGGATCGGCAGCAACCCGTTTCTCAGAAGGTAAACCGCAACGCCACCTGCAACTGCCGCGGATCGCCCACGCCTTGGCGCAAGAACCCATCAAAGTTGAGTAGGATCGGTGACGCCGAAGTACTGACGTTATTGACATTGTTGAACGTGTTGAACATCTCTACCATAGGAATAAGCTCATAGCGGTCTCCAAACCTGAACGGCCGCATGGCGCGCCAATCGAATGAAATGTACGCGTTGTCCCTCCAAGTCGAGTTGCGCTTGCAATAGTTGACGCCTGGGGTGCCGAACTGAGCGTCTAGCTGCACGCTCAGCGCATTAGGGGCGCAGTTGAAGACAAATCCAGTTAGTGTTGGTGTCGTGGGGGTTACAGGCTGTGGCGTGTGGGCCTGCAACCGCAAGTTCAGATTGAACCCGTGCGGAAGCTCGGCGTAGCTGAACAGGTTGAACTTGTGCCGTTCGTCACGGTCAGCGAAGGAATAATCCAGAGGCGGGTATCCCGGCAGAATTCGGCGATCCGTGAAGGGATCACGCTCGTTGGAGTCATTGTCGAGATCCTCAGAAAGCACGTAGTTCCATTCCAACTGATAATGCTGGCTGAAGCGCTTGCGCATGCCAACTGTGAACCCGCGATATAGCGACTTCGCCGTCGGAGCATGGATGAACATGTCAAAGAGATTGGGCGTGAAGGTAAATTCCTTGACAAACGTTCCGTCCGAAGCGAAGTATCCGCCAGGTGCGCCGTCCGCTACGGGGGCATTGCCATTGAGGAACTGCGTCAAGTGAACGCCCTTGGACCAAGTGAAGTCGACGTAGGCAGACAAGCTGGGTGCCAACTCCTGCTCGAATCCCAGGTTGGCGGTGTAGATGCGCGGGTTGGCGTAGTCCTTAGGGAACACGTGCACGCCGCTGAAGAGAGGTGCGTTGAATCCTGGCGGCGGGGGAGAGACGCTGGTCAAACCCGGCCAGGTGGGGAATATGGGAGCCCCCTGAACCCCACCGGCGATGTTATGCTGCTGCACGCCGTTAGTAGTGATGGCGCTCACTTCAGTCAACATGTTCTGACGGGCGTAGAAGATCCCGGCACTGGCCCTCAGCACCGATTTCTGCCTGCCGGTAACATCCCAGGAGATGCCGAGCCGGGGTTGGAACTCCTTCCACTGGTTGTGGATGGTACCGTTGGAGGGAAACAGCGGATTGCTCAGGAGCGGACCATACGCGGTCTGCGCGGGCGGGATCACGGGCTGTGGGAAAACCTGGGCCTCCCACCTCAGCCCATAGTTTACCGTCAATCGTGATGTCACCCTCCAGGTGTCTTGAATGAAGAGAGCCAGGTCTTCATTTGCGATATCGGAGAAGCCAGTGGCATCCGTCGCCGGTCCGGTCAGGCTCGCGGCCTGCAGGAAGAGCAGCAGCGGCGAACCGGTTGAGGTTGATCCGGCGGGGCAGGGAGTGGGACTGGTCACAAAAGTCCCGTTGGAACACCCGATCGTGTTCGGTCCGAAACCCGGACCCGTCGCCGCCGGGTATGCGTAGTGCAGGAATCCGTCCACATCTGAGAAGATGTACCGGCCTTCGAAGAATCCTCGAAACACTTGAGTATTCCTGCTGTGCAGCCACTCCCCACCAAACTTGATGTTGTGATTACCGCGGATGACGGAGACATTGTCCCTGACCTGCGTACGCCAGAATACTTCGTCGATGTTTGGTCCCAGGAAGAATGGGTTGCCAAATCGGAAGGCCACGTCAGGGCTGAGAGGAATGCCGACCGCAGTGTCGGCCAGGATATTGGAAGGGGTGGCGGAGCGCGGGCGGTTCTCTCGCGAATAGCTGAAATGAAATTCGTTCAGTTTCTTTGCCGACAGGGTGGTGAAGAGGTTCGCGTTGATCGCTTGGATTTTGGACGGACCTTCGATTCCGTTGGCGGAATCGCCGTAGGTTGGCACATCGAACGTCTGGTTCGTGTTCTTCGAATAATCGAAGTTGTACGAAACTCCCAGCCTGTGCTTCGGCGAGACGGTCCAATCCCACTTCCCCAACACTGCGGTGTTGCGGATAGGATGCAATATTGGTAGATCCTCTTTTTGCTGCAGGCCCAAAGGACCGTTCGCGAAGAAGTTGGTCAGCGCCAGCCGCTGGCACTCGAGGTTGCTCGTAATTGCCGCCTCGTCAGTCGGACTCGTCACCACGGGAGTGTGGGTCAAAGGACAGGGCGTGGCGCCAACCGGGGCACTCAGGTTCGCGCGGCGCAGATTGGCGAAAATCGACTCGATGCCGGCGAAGAAGAACATCTTGTCCTTCACGATCGGGCCGCCGATAGTGCCTCCAAACTGATCGCGATAGAAGCCATCCAGTGGCCTGCCGTCGGAGGTGCTGGAGCTCAGCGCCTTGTGCCGGAAGAATTCGTAAGCGCTGCCGTGCAGGTCATTGGTCCCCGACTTTGTAATGACGTTCACCACCCCACTGGCGGTGCGTCCGAATTCGGCGTTAGCCCCGCTGGCGACCACCTGGAATTCCTTCACGGCGTCGAGAGTGATATCGATTGCAGCGCGCTGCCCGCCCATCTGTTCAGCGAAGAAGCCGTTGTTGTAATCGCCGCCATCGAGGCTGATATTGTTGAAGATGCCGCGCTGGCCGGCGAAGGTGATCTCGTCGCCGTCCGGGCCTTGCACGATGCTGACACCGGGGGTCAAGGTCAGCAGGTCTTCAAACTTCCTGCCCAGAATGGGCGTGGTGCCCACCGTGGTCTCGTTCAAGGTGCTGGCCACTGCGGTCTCGGTCGTGTCTACCAATGTAGGTGTTTCTGTCACCACGATGCGTTGCGCCACCGCCGAGACTTTCATGGTGAAATTCAGGTTGATCGCCTGCCCGACCGTCAGGTTCAGGTTCTCCTGCACGATGGTGGCAAAGCCGGTGTGAGCGATGGTCAAGGTGTAACGTCCGGGCGGCAGGGCCAGGAAGGTAAACCGGCCGTTGTCGTCGGTTTTCTGGTCCTTAGTGAAGTTGGTCGCCGACTCCTTGGCCTCGACGTCGGCGCCTTGCATCACCGCGCCCGACTGGTCCATGACTATCCCTTGGATTACACCTGTGGTGATCTGAGTCTGCGCGAACCCCGCAACAGCAAGGGCGAGAACCACCACGCACAACCCAGCGGCTCGAATCTTCATGACATGCCTCCGTTTGGCAACCAGCGAACAACCCGCGGGGGGCGGGGGAAGTCGCGAGTTTATGGTTGTTCCATGCGCTGCCTTGCGGCCGCTTTTACAGAAAAGTGCGTTCTGGGGAAATTTGGGGGATTATAGACAGCTTTACGAATCTTGCAAGGAAGAAGTTACCGATGGTTGTGATCAACGGCGCAGTGGGATGGTTCAGGTGTCTTGCGATGGAGTGACCGCCTTTCCCTCCCCCGGTATCCCCGCAAGGAATCTGGCCGCGCCGACCGTAACCGCGGCGGCGGCATAGGCGATCGCGAAGTGCAGCGGCAGCCGCGAGGGTTCGCTCCAGGGCAGCACGAATGTGCCCCGCGCGGCCGGGGAATGGACCACGC
Source organism: uncultured Acidobacteriota bacterium (assembly GCA_963704285.1). Taxonomy (GTDB): domain Bacteria; phylum Acidobacteriota; class Terriglobia; order Terriglobales; family Acidobacteriaceae; genus JAHFUA01. The sequence continues at coordinate 2,066,852 of OY969886.1, forward strand.
CGAACAGCGACAACACCGCGCCGCACAGCAGGAAGAACGCGCTCCGCAGGTAGCGGCGGTCGATCAGTTCCGCCGTGGCCGCGCCCCACACCAGCGCCGAGACGATAAACCCGTTTCCCAGCAGGTTGACCGCCCGCAGCGATTCTCCCACCTCGCCCCCGAGCCTCGCCAGGCTGCCGCCGGCCGCGTTCAAGACGGAATTCGTCTGGATCGCGATTACGAAAGCCAGCGAGGGGACCACCGCGAGGGCGACGGCGGGACCGTGCCGGTGCGGGCTGGCTAAGAACGCCTGCGCGATGACCTCGATGCCGATGTACACCAGGATGGGCGCCACCGCCGCCGCCGGGATCCAGTCCACGAACAGGGGCAGATAGCCCACGATGCCCCCAAGGCCGATGAACAGCGCGGTGGCGATGGCGTATCCGGCGCGCGCTCCCATGGCTTTGTAGGCGGGATGGCCGATGTAAGGCGTACTCTCGACCACTCCTCCGCACAGGCCCGCCGCCAGCGTGCAGAAGCCCTCGGTGAGCAGGATGGCGCGGGTATCGTATTCATCCCCGGCGGCGGCGGCGCTCTCGGTGTTGTCGATGCCGCCGACCACCGTGGCCAGGGAGAACGGCAGCGCGATGGGCAGGTACGCCCATGCCGCCGATAGTCCGCCGACGAACGCCAGCGTCGGCCAGGGAAGGGCCACATGCAACCCTGCCGACGCCGAGGGGACGGCTGTGACGATGGGGCTGGCGAAGTGCGCCACCCTCAGCAGATGATGCGCCCCGACGCCCAGCAGCGCCGAGACAAACGCGCCCGGCAGTCCCCACGGCATCCGGACGTTCCCCACCAGCGCGATCAGGATGACGGCGAAGCCGAGCAGGCCGGGGATGGGGTCGGCGGCGATCTTCAACATCGGCAGCAGGGCGATGAGCGCCAGCCCGGCCCCGCCGATGGAGCCCAGCAGCGCCGCCCGCGGCACCGCCCTCCGCACCGCATTGCCGGCGAACGAGAGAACGATCTTGAACACTCCCAGCATCACGGTGACAGCCATGCCGATTTTCCAGGTGAGCAGGGCGTCTCCGGTTAGCGCGTAGGCCGGCCCCAGCACCCCGAACGACATGCCGAAGATGCTGGGAGCGTTCATCCCCAGCGGCATGGCGGTAACGTCGTTGCGGCCGCTGCGGCGCGCCAGCCGGAAGGCCATCAGCGCATAGACCAGGTCGCCGACCAGCACTCCGATCGCTGTTCCCGGCACCATGCGGTAGAGCACCACCGCCTTCGGCATTCCGAAGCCGCCGATCAGAATGCTCGCCAAAATCACCAGGTTGGCGACGTTGTCGAATGCCAGCGCGAAAAACGCATTCAGATCGCCGGCCACAAACCAGGGATACTTTTTCATCGTTGTCCGACTCGGCTCGCGCCCCTGCGCGGCGCTTGCGGTGGCGGGATTCTAATGGAATCATCGCCAGGGCCAGAACTCAAATTCTCGATCGCAAGGTGGATGCATGCCCCAGCTCGGGCCGATCTTCGTGGTGGATCTGTTTCCCAAGCTGGATTCGGGGCTGATCGAGCTGCTGCGCTCGCTTTCCGGTGACGACTGGGAGCGGCAGACCATCGCGCCGCTCTGGCGCGTGAAGGACGTCGCCGCTCACTTGCTCGACACCAATCTGAGGAGGCTCTCCATCGTCCGCGACCGGTTCTTCGGCGAGAAGCCCGAGAACGCCGATTCGTATGGGAGGCTGGTCGCGTTCCTGAATGATCTCAACGCGGACTGGGTCAAGGCTTTCAAAAGGGTCAGCCCGCCGGTGCTGATCGATCTGCTGGAGCACACCGGCAGCCAAGTGAATGATATGTATCGCCAGCTCGATCCCTACACGGAGGCGGCGCTGCCTGTCGCCTGGGCCGGCGAAGAACGGTCGCGCAACTGGTTCGAGCTGGCGCGGGAATACACCGAGCGCTGGCACCACCAGCAGCAGATCCGGCTGGCCGTGAACAAGCCGGGGATCATGGAGCGCGACCTCTATTTTCCCGTGCTCGACACCTTCATGCGCGCCCTGCCGTTCCGCTACCGGGATGTTGAGGCGGACGAAGGCGCGCTCATCCAGTTTCGCATCACGGGCGATGCCGGCGGCGCCTGGTTCCTGGCGAGGCGCGAGCGCAGGTGGGAACTGGTGAGCGAGCCCGTCGGGCGGCTGGCCTCTGAAGTCGAATTCAGCCAGGACATCGCGTGGAAGATTTTCACCAAGGGAATCGCCAAAGAGGCGGCCCGCCCGCAGATCACCGTGACGGGAGACCGCAATCTCGGCCTGCACGTCCTCAATGTGATCGCGGTGATGGCGTGAGCGCACTCGGGCTGGCGCACTCTACCGGGTAAGCGCGCGGATGAGCTCAGCGTGTTCGGGATACTCGCGAATCAGCGCATCCCGCTTGCCTTCGGCCCAGTCCGCAAAATCGAAGCCCGGCGCCATGGTGGTCCCCATCAGCGCGAAGCTGCCCCCGTAGATTAGCCTCGACCCTTGCCACACTCCGCGCGGAACGACGAACTGCACGTGTTGCCCGCCAAGAACGTCAGGCCCAAGGACGGTTCGCTCGCCATGCCTGTCCGGATGCAGCAGCAGCATCTCCACCGGGCCGCCAAGGTAGAAATGATAAATTTCATCGGTCTCGAGGCGGTGCAGCGCGGAAAACGAATCCGGCTCGCTGGTGAGCAGGTAGTAGATGGCGGTGCCGAAGGTTCGAGGCGCGCCGTACCGCGCTGGGAGCGCCTCGGCCGCGACGGATTCCTCGGCGACATAGGTCTGCCGGAAGAGGCCTCCCTCGAAAGTCAGCGCCTCCAGGCGAAGATGTTCGATCAGTTGCGCAGCAGTCGGCGCTTTCATGTCAGCCCTCGTCAGAAGATCCTGTTGGTCATTACCCCGCCATCCACCACCAGGTTGGCGCCGGTGATCCAGCGCGCTGCTCGAGACGCGAGAAACAGGCAAGCATCCGCGACATCGTCCGGCCGCCCCAGGCGCCCCAGCGGCACGGCGCGCAGATACGCCTCGACGCCCTCGGGCCACGCCTGCTCGATGCCCTCGCGCCAGATCAGCCCGGGCGAGACCGCGTTCACGCGGATCCCGTAGCGCCCCAGCTCCTGCGCGGCCGTGCGCGTGTACATCAGCACACCGGCCTTGGCGGCGTTGTAGTGGCTGTGGCCCGGGACGGGGTTCTCCGCCTCGATGGAAGCGACATTGATGATGGCTCCGCCACCGTCGTTCATCATGTGGCGCGCCACCGCCTGGGTGCACAGGTGGACGCTGCGCAGGTTGTCGGCGATCACCGCATCCCACTCCGCCTCCCGCATCTCGACCAGCGGAGAAACCGGATAGCTCCCGGCATTGTTGATCAGGATGTCGATCCCCCCGAGCGTCTTGACGGTCTTCTCCACCAGCTTCGCGACGTCTCCCGCCCGGCTCACGTCCGCCTGGATCGCCACTGCCTTACGCTTCAGCTTTTCGATCCTCGCGACCAGCCCGCGCGCTCCCGCTTTGCTGGTGCGGTAGTGAATGGCGACGCCCGCGCCAGCCTCGGCGAATCGCAGCGCGATGCCGCTTCCCAGACCGCTGCCCGCTCCGGTCACCAGCACGCGTTTGCCCCGAAAATCGAGCAGTTCGCGGGGACTCGGTGGCGCTTCCAGCCCTCTTCGCTCGTCTCGCATTTAGCACCCGCCCGGGGCGCGAGTATACAAAATCAGCTGGGTGTACCAAATCTGTCTCTCCCCCCTGACTGGCGAGCCGCGATATGTTGCTTGCGTAGGAACGGCCGGTCGGTCCCCTCCGCCAGCCCTGTACCGAGCTAGTGAACGAACCCAGGCAGCCAAGTTGTCGCGGCGCCCATACCTTCGTCTTCGTCTCATCCCTTTGCCTGCGCTCGTTCCGGTTCTTTCCCGGAGACCCCTGACCCCATGGACCGTTATCTGTGTATCCACGCACACTTTTATCAGCCGCCGCGGGAGAATCCCTGGCTGGAAGCCATCGAGCTGCAGGATTCCGCCGCTCCTTACCACGACTGGAACGAGCGCATTGCCAACGAGTGCTACGTGCCCAACGGCGCCGCCCGCATCCTCGACAGGCACGGCCGCATCGCCAAGATTGTCAACAACTACGCGCGCATCAGCTTCAATTTCGGTCCCACGCTGCTTTCCTGGCTGGAACAGCACGCGCCCCGGACCTACGAGCGCATCCTCGAAGCCGACCGCCAGAGCCTGGAGCTGTTTTCCGGGCACGGATCGGCGCTGGCACAGGCCTACAACCACATCATCCTTCCGCTGGCCGGCTCGCGCCATAAGTACACGCAGATCCTCTGGGGCATTCGCGATTTCCAGCATCGCTTCGGCCGCGATCCCGAAGGGCTGTGGTTGCCGGAGCTGGCCGTGGATGTGGAGACGCTCGAAGTCCTCTGCTCGCTGGGGATCAAGTTCACCGTTCTGGCGCCACACCAGGCGCGGCGCCTCCGCCACCGTCCCTGGGAAGACTGGGTCCATCTCGACGGCGCGGAGATCGATCCCACGCGCGCCTACCGCTGCAACCTGCCTTCCGGACGCTCGCTGGCCCTGTTCTTCTACGACGGCCCCATCTCTCGCGCGGTCGCGTTCGAGAAGCTGTTGCTGAACGGCGAGAGTTTCGCCCACCGGCTGCTGGGCGGCTTCAACGACGGCCGCCCCTGGGCCCAGCTCATGCACATCGCCACCGATGGCGAAACTTACGGGCATCACCATGCTCACGGCGACATGGCGCTGGCCTATGCGCTCGATTACATCGAACGCAACCAGTTCGCGCGCATCACCAATTACGGCGAGTATCTGGCCGGCCATCCGCCCAGCGACGAGGTGGAGATCATCGAAAACACCTCCTGGAGCTGCGTGCATGGCCTGGACCGCTGGCAGCAGGATTGCGGCTGCAACTCCACCGAACGTCCGCACTGGGCCCAGCACTGGCGCCGCCCGCTGCGCGAAGCCCTCGACTGGCTGCGCGACGAGCTCTCACCCCGCTACGAGCTGGCAGCGCAGGAGCTGCTGCGCGACCCCGGGGAAGCCCGCGACGATTACATCTCCGCCGTGCTTGACCGCTCGCCGGCCAGCGTCAACGCCTTCTTCGCCCGGCATGCCACCCGCGAACTCGATGCCGACGACCAGGTGCGCGCCCTGAAGCTGCTGGAGATCGAGCGCCATCTGATGCTGATGTACACCAGTTGCGGCTGGTTCTTTGACGAACTGACAGGTCTCGAAACCGTGCAGGTGCTCCGCTATGCCGGCCGCGCCGTGCAACTCGCCGAAGACCTGTTCGGACCGCTCATCGAAGAGCAGTTCCTGTCACGCCTGGAGCAGACGTGGAGCAACATCTCCGGCATGGGCAACGGCCGCGATGTGTACGAGCGCTTTGTGCGGGCGGGCATGGTGAACCTGCCGGGCGTGGCCGCGCACTACGCCATCAGCTCACTGTTTAACGGCTATCGCGGACGCACCTCCACCTACTGCTACCGCCTGGACCTGCAGGAGTCGCGCGTGCTCGAGTCCGGCAAGGCCAAGCTCGCCCTGGGACGCGCCCGCATCACCTCGCGCACCACGCGCGAGCGGCTCACCTTCTGCTTCGCCGTGCTTCATTTCGGCGACCACAACCTCCGGGCCGGCCTCTGCCCCTTCCCGGGGGAGAACGCCTTTCGCGTGATGGTCCAGGAAGCTGCCCGGACCTTCTTGAGCGGCGACCTGACCGGGTGCCTGCACGGGCTCGATCAGCGCTTCCAGGGCGCCACCTACTCTCTGAAGTCGTTGTTCAGGGACGAGCAGCGCCGCATCCTCAGCCGTATCCTCGATTCCACCCTGGGAGAAGCCGAAGCCGCTTGCCGCCACGTGTACGAGCATCACGCGCCGCTGCTGTCGTACCTCGCGGAGCTGCAGACGCCCCTGCCGGGCTTGCTGCGTGCCACCGCCGAAGCCGTTCTCTCGAGCGCCGTGGAGCGCGCCCTGGCCGAAGCGGAGCCGGATCTGGAGCGTGTGCGTTCGTTGCTCGACACGGCCGCGCGCCAGCACATCAACCTCGACACCGCCGGCCTGGAGGTCGCCTTGCGCCAGCGGCTGAATGCGGCGGTGGAACAATGGGCGCGCAAGCCCGGAGACCTGCACTTGCTGGAGCTGGCCGAGTCGGTCGCCTCGGTGGCGCGGGTTGTCCCCTTTGAAGTGAATCTGTGGAACTCGCAGAACGTCTATTACGAGCTGGTGCAGGCGATCTCTTCGCAAGCGCGGCTGCGTCCCGGCAACGGCGCCGATGATCTGCTGGAACGCCTGGCCGGTATGGGTGAGCGTCTCGGGCTGGCTGCCTCGGCGACTACGCCTCCCAAGGCCAGCCTCGCAGACGAGCAACCATCGCCCGCCGCCACGCCGGAGGCGGTGGTGCGCCGCCGTCGTCCGCACCGCATGATCAGAGGGGCGTGGTAGAGGATCCGTGCCTCGTTGACGGTGCCGGCTGCCCGCATCTACGCTCGGAGGGACGGTGCCGCCCTAAATGAATTATTTCAAGCCCCATTATGGGGACCTTCGTTGGCCTATAAAGGAAGACGGTCTTCCAGGCATGCGGATGCCGCAGTTGGGTGCGATGCACGCGATCGCGGCGCATTTCACTCGATACAGCAACCCCGCGATAGTCACCATGCCAACGGGCTCCGGCAAGACGGCAGTGATTTCCGCCGTTCCCTTCTTGCTCCGCGCCGAGCGTGTCTTGGTGCTTACGCCCAGCCGAATGGTGAGGGAACAAATCGTGGAGGAGTTCAAAGGTCTGTCGGTCCTTCGCCGGCTGGAGGTTGTGACCCGAGATGTGGCTGCTCCGAGCGTTTACAGCGTCGAAAGCAAAATGACCAGCGTGCAGGAATGGCTAAACCTCCGCCCTTACGATGTAATCGTAGGCACCCCCAACAGCATAAGCCCAGAACTCCCGGGCATCGCACCGCCGCCGCTGGATTTTTTTGACGTTGTTCTTGTAGATGAAGCGCATCATGCGGCGGCTCGGAGCTGGAAAGGGCTGCTGGAGCGCCTTTCTCCAGCGAAACAGATTCTGTTCACCGCCACGCCTTTCAGACGAGACCGAAGAGAGCTGGTTGGAAGGTTGGTGTACGTCTATGAACTCCGGGACGCGTATCACGATGGAGTCTTCGGACAACTGGAGTACCAGGCAGTAGTGCCAGAAGACGTGAGGAGTGCGGATTTGGCGATAGCGAGAGCCGCGACGACGAGGTTGAGGAACGATCAGGCGGCCGGCCTCGCACACTTAATAATGGTCCGGACCGGGACCAAAGCTCGTGCGAGACAACTCGTCGATCTTTATGCTGAGCACACCGACCTGAAACTGAAGCTTGTAACGGGCGACCATTCCCTCAAGATTCTGAAAGCGGTCGTAGCGAAGCTTAGGACTCGCGACCTAGACGGCATTATCTGCGTTGACATGCTGGGTGAAGGCTTCGATCTGCCTAACCTTAAGGTGGCCGCGTTGCACACGCCCCACCGTTCACTGGCTGTCACACTACAGTTCATCGGAAGGTTCGCTCGCACTACCGCCCCGAACATGGGAAGCGCTGTATTTTTCGCGCTCGAGTCTGACATGGAGGTCGAGCGCCAGAAATTGTACGACCAGGGCGCTGCTTGGGAGGAAATCATCCCTAATCTGAGCTCTGCGAGAGTCCTGGAAGAGGAGCAGACTCGTGAGATTCTGGGAACGTTCCAGGCCGCTGAAGAGGCCTCGGATGAGACGCTGGACCTCTCACTGTACTCGCTTCGTCCATATCACCACGTCAAAATCCTGCATTCACCGGACCGGCTCGATCTTTCACGGGAAATTCAGCCCCCTCCTGGATTCAGCATTGTTCATCGCCATGTAAGTCTTGAAGAATCAACCGCTGTCTATGTTCTGCGGCGACGTGTCAGACCGGAATGGACGTCCGTGGATCACCTGGACACCATTGTCCACGAACTGGTCGTGCTTTACTTCCACGAGGGCACTGGACTCTTGTTCGTGTGCTCATCACTCAGGACCGATGGCCTATATGACCACGTCGCGGGACAGTTCGGAGGAAGGCTACCTCTCCGTGGTTTGTCCTATAAGAAGGTGAACCGGGCACTGCTGGGCCTTGAAGAACTTCGTCTCTTTAACGTCGGAATGCGCAACGTCGCCGCAGCTAGACGCTCTGAGTCGTACAGAACATTGGCGGGGCCAAGCGTAGACGAAGCTATTGAACTCAGCTACGCGCGAGAGTTTCGTCGCGGCCATTGGTTTGGATCGGCCATGGACGATGGTCAACCCATACGATAGGCATCAGTGCAGCTTCGAAAGTGTGGAGCAATTCGTCTTCGCAGATCCCGAAGCTCGTTGCTTGGTGTAAGCAGCTCGCGAGAAAGGTGTCCAGCGAGAGAACGCCTCACACAAATTGTGGGCTCGACCACCTCGCCGTTGGCGATGAGATTACCAGTGTTCCCGACAACGTGGCATACGTTGATTGGAACGAATCTACATACCTAGATCCTTGCAGTGTGGTCTATGAGCGGGATGACGGTGTCGAAGCCCAGTGTCAACTTCTCGATATGGACATAGTCGTCGACAGGGCGCGAATCAATGATCACCGAGTGGGGATCAAGTTAGTGGGACAGGGAATTTGCCATGAGCTCACTTTCGATCTTGGCAGAAATCCGATCTTCTTCGAGGAAGGCGAGCGGAGCCGAATAACTGTTCACGGATTCGAATCGGGCGACCGCATAGAGGACTATTTGAACCACCACCTGCCCATCTTCTATACGGCTGACTGTGGCTCTTTTGAAGGGTGCAACTACTTTGATCCGCCTAACCCGAACGTCCCTCCTTTTGAAGCCACGCGCATTGAGGCGGTCGACTGGAACGCAGAAGGCGTGGATATTGAGGCTGAGGTCGACACCCCGGCCCCTGGACGACGCTCGATTCACGCGTACCTCCGAGATCGCCTTCTGAGTTCCGATGCCCAGATCATCCTCTATGATCACGGCACCGGCGAACTGGCAGATTTCGTCACGCTCATTCCGCGTGCAGATGACTTTCTGGTCTCACTGTTTCATTGCAAGGGCTCATCCGACCCCAAACCCGGAGAGCGGGTAGAGGATCTTTACGACCTGTGTGGACAAGCGGTCAAGTCGGCCAGATGGGTGAGCCATAAGCTGATGGCGGAAGCTCTGAACAGGCGGCACGCCCGAGGTTCTGTCTTCCTGAGAGGAACGCTCGAGGAGTTTCTTCGGCTCCTCACCGGAGATGTTCCCTTGAGCCTGCAAATCATTTTGCTTCAGCCTGGTTTGAGTAGGGCCCAAGTTGGCCCGAAAGCCGGTTACATCTTGGCATGCGCTGATGATTTCATCCATGGTGGTAGGTGCAACCGCATAAAAGCTATCGCCTCTCCGTAGTCCAGGCCCCTTCCAGGGGCGACACCTGGGTGCCCCTGCGACTTCGCGCAGCGCAGGTTTGCGCTCCTGTGCCGCCCCTTTAAAAGGGGCTCGGTGTTTTCTGGCGACTGTACGGCTGGGCGGCACGAAAAAAAGCTTGACACCGCCCCCTCAATATGCTATTAGTATTGTATATTATATTTCTTATAGATATTAAGATAACGATCAGCCAGCAAGCCCTTATGGCTCAAGATTTTCCCTGCAACTCCTTTGGTTTCATAGATCTTGCGGTATCCTGCCCGGATTTTGCTCGCAAGTTGCTCATTCCACAGGAGAGCACCCCCGGGGGGTGGGGGTACTTAGAAAGTCACTGATGGCCTTGCCCTCCCGCGTACAATCACCCGCATGAAGATCCGCCTGCTACGTTTTCTTCTTCCGCTGCTTCTGTCCGCGTCGGCGCTGGCCGCGCCCGCCACCATGCGCCTCGACTACTACCACACAGGTGATGCCACACACGAGGTCTTCAGCCAGGATCGCGCGGTAATCGAGCCCTTGCCCTGGCCCGGCAACCCGCGCCGCGCCCTCGACGACACCAACTCCGGCAAGTACCTGTTCGAGGTGCGCGACCGCGCCACCAACCGCATGCTCTATTCGCGCGGCTTCTCCTCCATCTACGGCGAGTGGGAGATCACGGACGAAGCCAAGCGCATGCACCGCACGTTTTCCGAGTCGCTGCGCTTTCCCGCGCCCGAAGCGCCAGTGCAGATCGTTCTCAAGAAGCGTGCGCACGATAATTCCTTCGTCGAAGTCTGGTCCGCGGTTATCGACCCGAAAAATAAGTTCGTGGACACTTCGCATCCGCCTGCACCGGCGCCGCTGATCACCATCGAGAAGAACGGCGATTCCGCCGACAAGGTGGACTTCCTCATCCTGGGCGACGGCTACACCGCGGCCGAGAAGGGCAAATGCGAGAGCGACGCGCGCCGCCTGACCGGCATCCTGTTCGCGACCTCACCGTTCAAGGAGCGCCGCAAGGACTTCAACGTGTGGCTGCTGTGCCCGGCAGCGGCCGAGTCCGGAATCTCGCGGCCATCAACCGGCATCCACCGCCGCAACCCGGCGGGCTCGACCTACGACGCCTTCGACAGCGAACGCTACATCCTCACCTTCGACAACCGCGCCTTCCGCGAGATCGCGCAGTTCGCGCCCTACGAGTTCGTGGAGATCCTGGTAAACGGCAATACCTACGGCGGAGGCGGCATTTTCGGCCTCTACAGCACCGTCGCCGCCGACAGCCTGTGGGCGCCCTACATCTTCGTGCACGAGTTCGGACACCAGTTCGGCGACTTGGCCGACGAGTACTACACCTCCAACGTCTCTTATCTTCCCGCCGAGAGCCGCGTCGAGCCTCACGAGCCCAACGTCACCGCGCTGCTCGACCCCGACCATCTGAAGTGGAAAGACCTGGTGCAGCCCGGAACGCCTGTCCCGACGCCCTGGCAGAAAGAGACATTCGAGGCCGACGCGCGCGAATACCTGAAGCGCCGCCGCCAGATCCGCAAAGAGAATCGTCCCGAGCAGGAGATGGACGCGCTCATGAGCGAAGCCGAAATGCATGAGCACGAGCTGTTTGCTTCTGAGAAGTATGCCGGCAAGGTCGGGGCCTTCGAAGGCGCCAACTACGAGGCCAGGGGATGCTACCGTCCGGAGGTGGATTGCATCATGTTCACGCGCGCCAAGTATTTCTGCGCGGTGTGCCGGCGGGCGATCGAGCGGATGATTGACTTCTACAGCGGGCGATAAGCGTAGCGGCTAGGTCTCACCGGGATTGGCTTACGGCTTACGACTTGCGACTAGAAAATTAGAAGAGCTGTGAGTTGGTGCGTTCGAGTCGCCGGCTCCGAGGAGTCCGCGGCGTGGACCACGCACCGTCACAGCTCTTGATGTGATCACTGCTTTCGCAGTCCCAGACCCCGACTTCTCTTCGCGTGGAGCCGTCGGTTTTTTCGGGTCCAGGTGCCCGGCGGGTCACCCCTCCGGGCGGGTCACCCGGCCTACTTCAGGCCCGCGGCTGGTAGGCGCGGAACCCTTTTCGGCTGTCGACGCGCGCTAGCCTAAGCTGTCACCACCGCACTTTCTGTGAGCTTCATCACCTTTCCTTGTGACTCGGGTTTTTGAGGGGATTGCTCAGCCCTTGCGGGCGTGCTCCTCACCGAAAGCGATGAGCCACATCAGCGCGACCCCGCAGGCGATCAGGAGTGCCAGACCCAGACCCATGGCTTCAGCATCCATGGCCATTACAACCCTCGCGCTGGTCCGGAGTTGCGGTCTGATTTTGTGCCCATACGCGCGCTGGCGGCTGCGGCGCTCTTCTTGAGCGGGCTGGTGGCTGGGAACAGGCTTCGCAGCGTGGCATCGATGCCCATGACGGCGTCCAGGATGGTCACCACTGTTTTCTTGTCGGCGATACGCGAGGTCGAGGAGGCGATGATTTCCAGCGCATTGCGCACCTGGTGATTCAGTTCCGCCACCACCAGCAGTTGCCGCCGCAGGATTTCACGCCGGTACAGCACCAGGGCCAGCGCGGCTCCGACCAGAAGCATCCCGATGGTGCCGGCCACTGCTGCTTGAATGTAGATGGCCGGCCACATCCGCACTCCGCGCCGGACCAGGGTGACCGTCAGGGCGAGGTGGGCCAGAGCGCCCACGCACCAGACCCCGAGCAATAGGAGGACCATGACAATCGCGGCTCGTATCCGCGCTTCCCGCCGGAACAGTGCGTCGAAGGTCATGGCCTTCCCCGCCACCAGAGATCCCAGCTCATCACCATTTTCCGCCCCCAGTAATCGCAGCGCAGTGATTGCCATCACCGGAGAAGTGGTTGTGCCGGAAGCTGGCGGTGGCGCGACTCACGGCTGACGCTTGGTTTACAATCCGCATTCACAAAAACACACCGGGGATTGTCGTGAGCAAAAGATTCCGTCGCCTCGTACCCGTACTTCTTCTTGCGCTTGTGGCCGCGGCCCAGCAGGACATGCCCGAACAGCGCGCCGCGCATCATTTGGAATCGGTGCGGCATCAGCCGCTGCTGCTGCACGCGTTCCTCTATGACATGCCCAAGGGTGGCGACCTCCACAATCACCTGGTGGGCGCGGTCTATGCCGAGAGCTTCATCCAGTACGCGGCCGACGACGGCTTGTGCGTGGACCGCCACAGCATGGCGCTGGGCCCGCCGCCGTGCGATCCCCAGACGCGTCCGCCGGCCAGCGCGGCCCTCGACGATCCCGTGCTCTACCGCCAGATGGTGGACGCATTCTCCATGCGCGACTTCCAGCCCGGGGCCGAATCCGCCCACGGCCATTTCTTCGACAGCTTTCTCAAGTTCCTGCCAGTCACCCAGGCGCACATGGGCGATTTCCTGGCCGAGGTCGCTTCCCGGGCCGCTGCCCAGAACGAGCAGTACCTGGAGCTGATGGTCGAAGTGCTTTGGCCGGTGATGGATCTGAGCAAAAGCATCACCTGGACCGGAGATTTCAATCGCGCTCGCGAAGCCCTGCTGGCAGCCGGGCTCAACGACGCCGTGGCCGCTGCCAGCCGCACGCTGGACCAGGCCGAGTCGCAGATGCGCTCGCGCCTGCGCTGTGGAACCCCAGCGGCCGATCCCGGCTGCCGCGTCACCATCCGCTACATCTCCACCGTCCTGCGGGGTTTTCCGCCGGCGCAAGTCTTCGCCCTGACCTTGGGCGGATTCGAGCTGGCCAGCCGCGATCCGCGCGTGGTGTCGGTGAATCCGGTCATGCCGGAGCATGACTACGTCCCCCGCCACGATTTCTCGCTGCACATGAAGATGTTCAGCTACATGCACGAACTCTATCCCAGGGTTCGCCTGACGTTGCACGCTGGCGAACTCGCGCCCGGCCTGGTGCCGCCGGAAGACCTTCGCTTCCACATCCGCGATTCGATCGAAATCGGCCACGCCGAGCGCATCGGCCACGGTGTGGACGTGATGTACGAGTCCGATCCCATGGGCCTGTTGCGGGAGATGGCGCAGCGGAGAGTCATGGTCGAGATCTGCCTGACCAGCAACGATGTGATACTGGGCGTTCGCGGGGCGCGTCATCCCCTGCCGCTCTATATGAAGCACGGGGTGCCGGTCGCGCTCGCCACCGACGATGAAGGCGTGTCGCGCTCCGACATGACCCGCGAGTACGAGCGCGCTGTCGAGGATTTCGGGCTCGGCTACACCGAATTGAAGACCATGGCGCGCACCAGCCTGGAACACGCCTTCCTGCCGGGCGCCAGCCTGTGGGCCCAGACCGCCCCCTTCAAGCTGACGCCAGCCTGTGCCGGCGATACCCCCGCCGTGCCGGAGCCTTCGCCCGCCTGCCGCCGTCTGCTCCAGTCCAGCGAGCGCGCCCGTGTACAGTGGGAGCTGGAAGGCGCATTCGTGCGTTTCGAGAAGAGATTCTAGGCGTACGCATCGGAACAGAAAAAGGCGGCGGATGCATCCGCCGCCTTTGCCGTTCCCTGGGCTTAGAACACGAAGTGGAACGAGAATTGGGCCTCGAAGGGTGCGCCCGCGTTGTTTTGGGTGAGCAAGGCTCCCGTCGCAGGGTCCCTCAACTGCAGGAAAGTCGGATTAAGGGTCCAGGCGCCACCCGGAATGCCGCAAGTAGCGGCAGTAGTCGTGCAGAGGTTCGCGATCGGGGAGATGGGCAGCCCAGTCGAAGAGCTGGTGGCGTAAGTAAGGTTCATGAAGTTGAAGATGTTAAACATCTCCACCGAGAGCTTGATCTGCTTCGACTCCTTGATGGGGATGGATTTCTGGGCGCGGAAATCGATGAAGGTCAGGGCTCGGTTGTGGAAGGAGTTGCGCTTGAACGGAACGCCGACCGCCGAATACGGCCGGTCATTGCTGGTACCGTCCTGGTTCGTGTCGTTGGTCATGATGGCGCTGTAGGGCGCACCGGAAAGCAGGCGGATGGCACTGGAGAGTTCAACCCCCTTGGGGAGGAAGAACACCGGGTTGGTCACGAACTGGTGCTTGACGTTCAGGTTGGAGTAACTGTAATCAGACGAGAAATTGAAGGGGTCCATGTAGAACGCACCGCTGGCGGTGCGTTCGTTGTCATCGTCGGAGAGGTTCTCGGACAGGGTGTAGTACGTGTTGATCTGGCCCCACTTGCGGTTCACCGAGGAACGTATGGTGAAAGCGCGATAGAGGGCCTTTGCCGTGGGATCGCGGACGATGACTTGTCCCAGGGTGGAAATCGGCCGAAATACAGCGTTGGTGCTCACTCCGTAGAGCGGCCGGCCGGCAGCATCGAATCCGCTGAACGGAGTGGGGCAACCTGACGCTGCACAAGGTAGGTTCAAATCAAGATCGCGCTCCAGGTACACGGTCTTGATCCAGGTCCCTTCCGCGGCTACGGTCCAACCGCGAGCGACCTGCCGCTCCACTCCGAAACCTGCCTGGTAAGAACGGGGGTTGTGATAGCCATTAGCGGTAGTGATGGGCTGCGCGCCGGCGAATTTGTTAAACGGTAGCCCCTCAGCCGTAAACACGGCGGTGGCGATCTGCACGATTTGGGCAGGGGTGAGGATCGGCAGCGCATTCAGGGGGTAGTTGTTCAGGTTAATACCGACAATCTGGAACTGGTCGTAGACAGTGTTGCAGGGCGCCGGGCAACCAGGCACGGCCACCGCATTAGGGTTCGCGAAGGGCACCCGGACGGATACGTTAGCGGGCGGTTCCCGGTAGTCACCTACGGTGTTGGAATATAGGAGCTGCGGAGTGGCTCCGAAGTAGATGCCGCCGAAGCTGCGGATCACTGTCTTGCCGTCACCCTTCGGATCCCAGGCAAAACCCAACCGCGGCGCGAACTGGTGGAGCTGATTGGAGACCGTGGTGGGATCCACGGTCCGGCCGTCGGGGAAGGGGTTCCTCGCCTGCACCAGGGCAACCATGGCGTTGTTGGCCTGTGGGGTAGGATTCAGCGCCGCCTCCCACCGCAGGCCGTAATTGATGGTGAAGTTCGGCTTCAAGCGCCAGGAGTCCTGGATGAAGCCGGCAATTTGCTCTGCTGGATAGTCAACAAAGAGGTTGCCGATCTGCAGGTCGTACCTTGCCGTATTCGTCGAGTTGTTGACGTCGAACCGGTTGCCGTTGGGGTTGAGGGTAGGAGTTGCCACGGTCCCCATGGCCGTGAGGACGTTCGTAGTGCTGATACTGGAGAAGCTGTAGGCGCCGAACTGGTTGAAGCCAAAGAGTTGGTTGGCGTACAGGTGGTTGTACTCGCCTCCGAACTTGAAGGTATGAGCACCCTTGATCCAGGTGAGGCTGTCGGCAAATTGGATGCGATAGTCATACTCGGTGGTGGGCAGGAAACTTACGGCCCCGAAGCTGCCTACGCCGGAGTTGGAGAATGTCGGCGCAGAGGCATTGTTGATGCGCGGACGGGTCTCGCGCGCGTACTGGCCGCGGAATTCGTTGACCAGGTGGCTGCTGAGGTAGCTGTTCAGGTTACCGGCGACGCTCCGCGTGCTGTCCAGTTCGGTGCCGTTGGCGGAGAGGGCCGCGGTCACGGTGGGAGCCAGCGCCACCCCGACGGAATTCGCGTTCACGCCCTGGTAGTTGCTATGGGTGTAGCGCATGCTCAACCGGTGACGGTTGCTGATCTGGTAATCGCTCTTGACCAGGAACATCCAGGCGTCATTGGTCTGCGTGAACGGTTGTTCGAGATTCGGGTAAGTGGTGGCCCCGAAGGTGCCGCCCTTGAAGGCATCGTAGGCTTCCTGGGTGGCCGGAGTGGGAGCGAAGGGGGCCGCAAGATTGGTGAAAAAGACCTGGTGCGGGATTCGCTGGCGTTGCTGATCGTAGGCACCAAAGAAGAACAGCTTATCCTTCTTGATCGGGCCGCCGACGGAACCGCCCCACTGCATGAGCGTAGGGTTGGGATTGACCACGCACGTGGTGCACCCCTTCGACAGGAGTGAGCTCTGCTGGGTGTCGTAGAATTCGGTGCTCTTGCCCGCCCCCGAGGGGCGGATCACGTATCCGGCCGATCCGTGGTAGCTATTGGTCCCCGATTTGGTGATGGCGGTGATGGCGCCGCCGGTGGAGCGGCCGAATTCGGCGGTGTAGCCTGCGCGAATGACCTGGAATTCCTGGATCGAATCGAGCGGAATGGTGGGAGCGAATTGGGCGCGCTCGCCGCCGCGGATACCGCCGAAAAAGAGCTGGCCGTAGTCGGCGCCGTCCACATTGATGCTGCCGGTATTGACCATGCGCTGGCCGGTTAGCGTGATGCCGCCGCGCAGCGGGTCAACCGCCGCTGTGGGGGTCAGGTTCGTGATGTCCTGGAAGCGGCGGCCGTTCAAGGGGATATTCCCGACGGCGGTGGAATCCACGAACGCCGATTGCTCATTGCGCGTGGTCTCGATCATCTCCGCGGTGACGGTGACCTCCTCTTTGCGGGCGCCAACAGCGAGGGCGAAGTTAAGGTCCGTGGTACGGCCCACGCCGACACTAATCTCTGCGCCCTCCTCGCCAAAACCCTGCGCAGAAACCGTGACCTTGTACTTGCCTGGGGGCAGCAGGACCAGTCGGTACAGGCCGTCTTCATTGGTCGTCACCGTCTGCTCCAAACCGGTGGCGAGATTCGTGGCTTTCACCACCGCCTTGGCAACGACCGCGCCGTGCGGGTCCTTCACCACGCCTGTGATCTGACCCGTGCTCGCCTGCGATTGCGCAAAAACGGGTGTGGCGATCGGGACGGCGCAGCTCATCAACAGCAAGCATATCAACGAGAGTCGCAGAGTAATCTTAGACATGGCCTTCTGCCTCCTACGCAGCTTGGTGAGAATGGGCACACGTGCGCGAAATCGACACGCACATGCACCGGAACCACTGCCTCGAAGCGGAATGACTCTCTGCCGGAGTCTTAACTTGTAGGGGGTGCAACGGCGGGATTAGAATCCAATTCCGCCGCTCACGTCAATTGAAAATTGGTGAATTATTCGATAATTCTCTGGCGGGGGTACGCCTTCTAGAAAACCGGCTAGCTCGTGCCTGGCAGCGCGATTTCGGCCGCCACGCGTGGGATTACCGCCGTCAACAGCGCCACAAGTTCCTTCTGCACGCGCGCGCCGATCTCCAGCACTTCGAGGTGATTGATGGCCTGCTGCGACAGTCCCGCTGCCAGGTTGGTGACGCAGGAGATGGCGAGCACGCGGATGCCCATGTGCCGCGCCGCGATCACCTCCGGCACCGTGGACATACCGACCAGGTCAGCGCCGATGATCTTCAGATAATGGATCTCCGCCGGTGTCTCGTAGGAAGGTCCAGGCAGCGCCGCGTACACCCCGCTGCCCAGCCACATTCCCAGCCGCTTGGCTTCCGCCTGCGCGATCCGCCGGAACTCGGGATCGTAGGCGGTGGTCATGTCGAAGAAGCGCAGCCCGAAGCGCTCATCATTCGGCCCGGTGACCGGGCTGGCGGCCTGCAGATTGATGTGGTCGCGGATCAGCACCAGGCAGCCGGGACGCAGGCCGCTGCTGATCCCGCCGGCGGCGTTGGTCAGAATGACGGCGCGAAGGCCCAGCCGCCCGAAGACGCGAATGGGGAAAGCGACATCCTTGATGGAGTGCCCTTCATAGAAATGCACGCGGCCCTGCATGACGGCAACGGGCGTCGCAGCGATACGGCCCATGACCAGGCGCCCGGCGTGGCCGATGGCGGTCGAGCGCGGGAAATGGGGGATCTCGCCGTAGGGGATGCGGACCGCGTCGCTCATGCCATCGGCGAAGTCGCCCAGCCCCGAGCCGAGCACCAGCGCGATCTCGGGGCGTAGCGCGGTCTTCGAACGGATGAACTCAGCCGCCGCTTCCGCGCGGGAGAATTCGTCCAGAGTGTCGGATTGTGCAGGACTAGTCATTCATCGGTACTCGGTACTCGGTACTCGGTACTTGGTACTCGGTACTTAGTTACTCGCCGCTCACGTCGTCAGCAGGATTCCCACGATCGAGGCCGACATCAGATTAGCCATGGTTCCCGCGATCATGGCGCGGAAGCCCAGCCGGGCCAGTTCGCCGCGCTTGTTCTCCGCCAGCGCGCTGATGCCGCCGATCTGTATGCCGATGGAGCTGAAGTTGGCGAATCCGCACAGCGCGAAGGTGGCGATGGTGAACGACCGCGGGTCGAGCATCGCCTTCTGCGCGCCCAGCATGGAATAGGCCACCAGCTCGTTGATCACCATGCGCGTGCCCAGCAGGTTGCCGACCGCCAGGCAGTCCTTCCACGGGATGCCGATCACCAGCGCCACCGGCGCGAAGATCACGCCGAAGATCTTCTCCAGGCTGGAGGGGAACCACGATGCCACATGATTGTGGATGCCGCCGAAGATGCCGTTCACCAGGTAGATCAGCGCCAGAAACGAGATCAGCATGGCGGCCACGTTCAGCGCCAGGTGCAGACCGTCGATGGTGCCGCGGGCGATGGCGCCGAGCACGTTCTCGTCCTTGGGCATGGAGGCTGCATCGAGTTCGGCCGACGCAGACGCCGCCTGCGTGCCCGCTTTGAGCTTGGCCGAGGTCAGCGGCGTCTCCGTCTCCGGCACCAGCATCTTGGCCATCAGAATCGTGCCCGGGGCGGTCATGATGACGGCGCTCAGCAGGTGCTTAGCCTCGACGCCATAGAGGATGTATGCCCCCATGATGCCGCCGGAGACGTGGGCCATGCCCGCGGTCATCACCGTCATCAGCTCGGAGCGCGTGAGCGAGGGCAGAAAAGGGCGGATGGTGAGCGGCGCTTCCGTCTGTCCCATGAAGATGCTGGCGGCAACGTCCAGCGACTCGGCGCCGCTCGCTCCCATGCGCACCATGATCTTGGCGAACTGGCGGATGATGAACTGCATGATGCCGAAGTGATAGAGCACCGCGAAAAACGCGGAGATGAAGATGATGGTGGGCAGCACCTGGAAGGCGAAGAAGAACCCCATCTGGCCGCTCTTCTTGCCCAGTTCCCCGAAGACGAAGGACGAACCCGCGAAGGAATAGCTTAACAGTTGGTTCACGCCCGCCCCCGCGTAGGTCAGCAGCTTGCGCCCGAAGGAAAAGCGCAGCACGAACAGCGCGAACAGGAACTGGAGGCTAATTCCCCAGAGCACGGTCTTGAGGCTGATCTTGCGGCGGTTGCTGGAGAACAGAAAGGCGAGGCCGAGCATGGTGGCTAGGCCGACAAAACCCATCAGGCGGCCCATCGAGAGCCTCCAGTTGTCAGTTGCCAGTTGTCAGTTGCGAGTACGCGGGAGGGCACGGCTTTAGGGTTTTGAAAGGGCGCGGCTTCAGCCGCGCCGAAATGCCAGATAAATGGGATTGTCATCCCGAGCAAGCGCGAGCCGAGTTCGCGAGGCGAGTGCGACGCGAGGGATCTGCAGTTCTCGCGCAGCCGCCAAAACTGCAGATCCCTCACTCGCGCTCCCTCACGCGGTTCGGCTGCGCTTTGTTCGGGATGACAACCTTTTGGGGCGGGTTGCGGCGCGGCTAAAAGCCGCGCCCTTTCAAAACACAGCCGCTGCGGGCTACCCCTCAACGATCGGCCATCTCCTATGAAAGAACCTCTACTTGCCGGCTTCGACATGTCGAGTCCCCTGGATGATTCTGTGGACGAGCGCCCGCCGCGAAACCGGCGGCTGTGGCGCGATCGCGTAGCTTTCCTCCAGCAGCCGGCGCGCCTCGTTCAGCCGGGCGTCGGAATTGTAGTGGATGGTGGAGAGCGGTTCGCCGGCGTGGACGGCGTCGCCGACTTTCTTATGCACAACGATCCCCACCGCGGGATCGATGGTGTCCTTCTTCCTTTCGCGGCCGCCACCCAGCACCAGGCTGGCGACACCCACCTGCTCACACTGGATCGAAACCACGAAGCCGTCGCTGCGGCTCAGGATCGGCAGGCGATGCTGGGCTTGCGGCAAGCGGCCAGTGTCGTCGATCACGCCGGCATCCCCGCCCTGCAGCGAGATGATCTCGCGGAATTTCTCCAGCGCGGCGCCGGAGGCGATCAGCTCTGCCGCCAGCCGCTGGCCCTCATCCAGGCGGGTGACCCGGCCGGCGAGGAAAAGCATCCACGCCGCCAGTTCCAGGCACAGCTCGCGCAGGTCGGCGGGTCCCGAGCCGCACATTACCTCGATGCACTCTTCGACCTCGAGTGCGTTGCCGACCTTGTTGCCCAGCGGCTGGTCCATGTCGGTGATCAGCGCCACCATCTTCTTGCCCATGCGCACGCCGGTCTCGACCATGAGCTCGGCCAGCGAGGTGGCGGCCTCCTCAGACTTCATGAACGCGCCGCTGCCCGTCTTCACGTCCAGCACCAAGGCGTCGATGCCTTCCGCCAGCTTCTTGCTCATGATGGAGCCGCAGATCAGGGGCGGGCTTTCGACGGTGGCGGTGACGTCGCGCAGCGCATAGAGCTTCTTGTCGGCGGGAGCGATCTCGGCGGTCTGCCCGATCAGCGCGCAGCCGCAGGTGGCGAGCACGCGCCGGAATTCCGTGAGCGAGAGATTGACGTTAAACCCGGGGATGGATTCCAGCTTGTCGAGTGTCCCGCCACTGTGCCCAAGCCCGCGGCCGCTGATCATGGGCACGGGCACGCCGGCCGCCGCCACCGTGGGAGCGATCACCAGCGAGGTTTTGTCGCCCACCCCGCCGGTGGAGTGCTTGTCCACCTTGCGTCCCGGCAGATCGGAGAAATCCAGCACACGGCCGGAGTGCAGCATGCTTTGGGTGAGCGCGGCGATCTCGGCGCGGGTCATGCCGCGCAGCAGAACGGCCATCAGCCAGGCGGCCACCTGGTAATCGGGGATGCGGTCGGCGGTGTAGCTGCTGATGAAGAACTCGATCTCTTCCGGCGACAACTCGCCGCCGTCACGCTTCTTGCGGATAACGTCGATGGCGCGCATCGTCGCAGCCGAGCCCCTGCCATCGGGCGCTCGCGAAACCCCCTCCCGGCGGAATAAGGAAACGGAAGCTTATCGTGAGAGGGCGCGGGAGGAAAGGGATTTTCGAACGGGTTCGCCGGGTGAATCGCTGATGCAGGCAAGGAAGGGCGCACCTTGCGATGCGCCCCATATTGTCTAGTGATGGTGCTCGCGGTGATCGCGATCGCGGTCGTGGTCGTGGTCGTGGTCGTGGTCGTGGTCCCTATGCCCCCCGAGGCGGGCGCGTATCTCACCGGACGGATGGCCTGTGGTGTGCACGTTCACATACGCCGCACCCGCGCGGATCGCCTGCAGCATCTCGGCGAAGCCGGCGGCTCCAGGGTCAATTCCCTGTGCGGGAACGGCGATGACGTTGGCAGCGGTGAGCGTGCCCGTGATGGTAGCCGGATTGGTCGTCGGACAAGCTTGAGGAACCGGCACGGTCCCAGGCGCGTTCCCCAGGTTTGTGCATAGGAACAGCACGATTCCGCCCGTGATCGCGGGCCGGCCAAAGTGGATATGGGACTGGGTAATTGGCGACGCGAGGTCCCTATAGGTCAGCTCATAGTCGATGGCCGTGCCATCATGGCTGATCCTCGCTTTGAAGTCGCCGCTTCCGGTTGTATTGATGGTCGTCGGCGTCTCTTGATATCCGACGAGGTGCACCCTGATCGTTTCCTCGTCGTTGGCGGCGACGGGAGCAACGATCACTGTCAGCAGGGCTGCGGCGATAACTAAGATGCGCTTCATCGTACCCTCCAGCATCTCGGAACTTTCCTCGGCTCTGGGGGAAGCGAGCAGCGAGACAGCTCAGAAAACGCGCGGGGACTTTATACTCGCGCCGTGCTGCGTGTCAACGCGCGGCGTGTAAAAGTTTTGTAAACGCCACAGGACCGCAAGAAGAGAGGCAGGGCGCGCGGGTTCAGTATCCGCTGCGAGACGCGGTCGGGCTCCCAGGCGCTCCCGGAGCGCCGAGTTCGCGCATGATGCTGACGCTGGCGCTGGTGCCGATGCGGTCGGCGCCGGCCTTGAGCATGGCGGCAAAATCGGCGGCGTTGCGCACGCCCCCTGCCGCCTTGACGCGGCAGCGCTCGCCGACCACGCGTCGCATCAGCGCCACGTCTTCGACCGTAGCCCCGCCGGTGCTGAAGCCGGTAGAGGTCTTGACGAAATCCGCGCCCGCCGCCAGCGCGAGCTGGCACGCGATCTCCTTCTCCTTGTTAGTGAGAAGGGCGCATTCCAGGATGACCTTGAGGATGGCGCCGGCCTGGTGGCAGGTCTCCGCGAGGGCGCGGATGTCGGTCTCGACCAGCGCGTGATCGCCGGACTTGAGCGCGCCGATGTTCATCACCATGTCCAACTCATCGGCGCCCAGGCGCAGGCATTCCTCGGCTTCCAGGCGCTTGGCGGTGGTGACGGAAGCGCCCAGCGGGAACCCGATCACCACGCCGGTCTTCACCGGAGTATCGCGCAGGAGGCTGGCGCAGAACGAAACCCAGGTGGGGTTGATCATCACGCAGGCGAAGCCGTACTGCGCGGCCTCATCGCAGAGTTGCACCACCTGGGCGCGGCTGGCCTCCGGGCGCAGCAGCGTGTGGTCGATGCACCAGGCTGCGGCCTGCCATTCCGGGACGGAAAGCGCCGGATGTTCGGCGCCCAGGCTCGAATAGACACTCATTACAGCCATGCTCCAGCAGCCCTACCCGGCGCTGTAAGCCTCCGGAGGCAGGATGCAGATGTCCGGCAGGTTGCGGTAGTGCTCGGCATAGTCCAGCCCGTATCCCACGACAAACTCGTTGGGAATGGTGAAGCCGAGATAGTCCGCGTCGATGGGCTGGATGCGGCGCGCCGGCTTGTCGAGCAGAGCGGCGATCTTGAAGGAGCGCGGCTGGTGCTGCAGGACGACGTTCTTCAGGTAGTTCATGGTGAGCCCGGTGTCGAGGATGTCCTCCACCAGAATGACGTTCCTGCCCTCGAGCGATGTGTCCACGTCCTTGGTGAGGCGCACTTCTCCGCTGTGCTGCGTGCGGTCGGCATAGCTGGAGACGCCGAAGAAGTCGAAGGTGGCATCGAGTTCGATGCTGCGGGCGAGTTCGGCCAGAAAGATGGCAGCGCCCTTCAGCACGCCTACCAGCAGGATGCTCTGGCCCTCGAAGTCGCGGGTGATCTCGCAACCCATCTCGGCCACGCGGCGCGCGATCTGCTCGCGGGTGATCAGCACTTTCATCCTTGACACGGGGACCGGCACGGGCGGGATCTGGTTCATGGTTGTGCTCATATAGGGGTGCACATCATAACCGAAAGCCCCCGGGCAGCAAATCGGAGATTGCGACCTGCTGTGGCCCGGACGGCCCCTGGAACAGCACCAGCGCCTCGGGTCCGAACTCGAAGATCACCTGGCGGCAGGCGCCGCAGGGAGAAGCGGCCTGATCGCGGCCCTTGTGGCGGGCGCAGACGGCAATGGCGCGGATCTTCATCCCCGGACCTTCGGCGCCCACAGCGGTGAAGACAGCGGAGCGCTCGGCGCAGATGGTGAGTCCGTAGGACGAGTTCTCCACGTTGCAGCCGGCGTACACGCCGCCGCGCTCGGTCAGGATGGCCGCCCCGACCTGAAAGTGCGAGAACTTCGCGTAGGCCTTGTCCAGCATGGCGCGGGCGGCCTCCAGCAGGCGCTGTTGCTGGTCAGGAGAGAGAGGAACGCTCATTCTTGTTTCCTTCCGGGATCACTCATCAGGAAAAACCGGGAGGGCACGGCTTCAGCCGTGCCGTCAGAAGAAAACAAAAATGTCATCCTGAGCGCAGCCCGAACGAGCGCAGCGAGCGAGGGCAAGCGAAGGACCTGTGCTTCACGGAGTCGGGGCATGCTCTGTCTATGTACCTCCTTCGTTTCAACCCCAAGATCCCTCGCTCGCGCTCGGTCGCAAGGAGCTCCCTCGCGCTTCACTCGGGATGACATTGAGTAAAACTAAGACACATTCGGCACGACTGAAGTCGTGCCCTCCCGAAGCCCCAAAATCAGATATCGTTCACTCCTTCTTCAGCTCGGTCTCGGCGCTCTCCAGCCAGGCGGTGTACCACATGTTGACCAGCATCTGCGCTCCGGAGGCCATGTCCTCAGCCACGAACCGCCTGCCCTCGGGTGTTCCCGCTCCGTCGAAAGCCTTGGCCTTGTCCAGTTGATACAGCTTCTCCACCAGGCGGTGGCTGCCGCGCAGGAACTTCAGGTAGTCCTGGAACGGGTCGGAGAGGCGCTGGACCGGACGCATGTGCGCGGTGACATCCGCGGTCTTGATGTTCGCCGCGACGAAGGTTCCCTCGAATTTCCAGTGCAGGCCGGGCGCGCTGGGGGTCGGTTCAACGTGCACCGCGTAGCCGGTGGGATTGGGGCCGACCCAGCCATCGTAGTGAATGGTGGTGTGCAGGGGCTGCGACGTGTCGCCGACATAGTGCCCCAGCCATCCGGCGTAAAAGACGATGTCCTGCTCGACGGCCTCGGTGGGCTTACGATCGTTGCTGAGCTGGCGGTACTGCCGGAAGGCCTCGCGCAGCCGCTGGTAGACCTCCATCGTTTCATAGGGCAGCAGGCCGACTTTTTCCGGCAGCAGATCGTCGGGATTGGCCGCCGTGGCGCGCTTGTCGTAGAGCGCGTGCGTGAACTGCCAGCGGTCGCGGGGGAATTCGATCATCCAGTCCACGCGCTCCAGATCGATGTAGTGTTCGGGCTCCTGCGCGTACTTTAGCTGCGCGTCCCGCTGGTCGCGCCAGCGGTCGGGTTCCGAGGCCAGATACCCCAGCCGCGGCCGCGCATGGCGAAAGAACTTCGGCATATCCGCGGGAATGTAGCTGGCGGCGATCTGGTTGATCATCAGGTGCCCTTCGCCCCCCCAGCCCGAGGAAGGAAGCGGGGCGAGCACCAGAATCAGGACCAGGGCGATGGCGGCCCGGAACGGCAGGCGGCGAGAGGTGTTGTTCATCGGTTCGGAAGCCTGTTGGACAAGTGGAAGACCGGAAATACTATCACGTCGACCTGGCGCGGCCTGCCGGCGAAACCCCGGGGTTACGTTATCATTCCATCATGGATGTAGTGGTCCGCTGCCGCAATCTCTTCAAGACCTACGACGGCAAGGTGGAAGCCGTGCGCGGTCTCGACCTCGAGATCTGCCTGGGCGAGTGCTTTGGCCTGCTGGGCCCGAACGGCGCGGGAAAGACCACGACCATCGAGATCCTGGAAGGGCTGCTCCAGCCCACCTCCGGCGAAGTCGAGATCCTCGGACGCAACTGGGGCGCGCACCAGCGCGAACTGCGCGAGTTGCTGGGCATC
This sequence comes from uncultured Acidobacteriota bacterium, assembly GCA_963704285.1. GTDB lineage: Bacteria > Acidobacteriota > Terriglobia > Terriglobales > Acidobacteriaceae > JAHFUA01. Next base: position 2,092,563 of record OY969886.1, read on the forward strand.
TCGCTGCAGGAAACGCGCCTCTCGGAAAAGCTTACCGTGCGCGAGACGCTGCGGTTGTTCTCGAGTTTCTATGAACACCCAGGCTCGCCCCAAGCCGTGATGGAAGAGATGGCGCTCACGGAAAAAGCCGACACCTGGGTGGGCAAGCTCTCCGGCGGACAGCGCCAGCGGCTGGCCGTGGCCGCCGCGCTGGTGGGTAATCCCAAAATTCTCTTTCTCGACGAGCCGACTACCGGCCTCGACCCGCAGAGCCGGCGGCAGCTTTGGGACATCGTGCGGCAATTCCAGCAGCGTGGCGGCACTGTGCTGCTCACCACGCACTACATGGACGAAGCCGAGCGTTTGTGCGACCGGCTCGCCATCATCGACCACGGAAAGATCATCGCCGAGGGCACGCCGTCGGAGCTGATCAAGCGCTACTGCGGCCAGAACATGGTCGAGTTCGCTGTGACTCCGCCCATGAATGGCGCCGCGCGCGATCTCTGGAAGTCGCTGCCGGGCGTGGAATCGGTGCACGAAGAGAACGGTTTCACGTCGCTGAGCGTGCGCGAGGCGCACCAGACCATCCCTGCGCTGCTTGACGCGGTGGAAGAGCGCGGCTGGCGGCTGGTCCACTTGACCACGCGCCAGGCGAGTCTGGAGGACGTCTTTGTGCATCTGACGGGCAGGCATTTGCGGGAGGAATAGGAAGCAGGGAGTAGCGAGTAGGGAGTAGCGAGTAGGGATGAAGGTAGAAGAACAAGCCGATCTCACGTCAGCGCGGCTGGCTCCGCCGTCGTCGCCGCGGCCTGCGCGCACCAACGGCCGATGGGCTGGCTACTGGGCACTGCTCACCGCGCGCATGAAAGAGCTGAAGCGCGAGCCGGAAGTGGTCTTCTGGGTATTCGTCTTCCCGCTGCTGCTGGCGCTGGGATTGGGGATCGCCTTCCGCGACAAGCCCGCGGACGTCACCAACATCGCCGTAGTTGCTGGCCCGGGCGCCGAGCGCACCATCGACTGGCTCCAAGCCTCGCCGCAGCACGCCGGCATCCACGCCGATGTGCTTTCTCAGGCGGAAACTTTCAACCGTTTCCGTCTCGGCAAATATGCGCTGGTCGTGATCCCGCAGGCGGACGGCAGCGTGCGCTATCGCTACGATCCGGCGCGTCCGGAGAGCGTGCTAGCGCGCGCGCAAGTGGACGACGCGTTGCAGGCAGCCGCCGGCCGCAAAGATGTTGTCGCCACCTCCAGCGAGACCGCCATGGAGCCGGGCTCGCGTTACATCGACTTCCTGATTCCCGGCTTGCTGGGCATGAACCTGATGAATTCGGGCATGTGGGGGATCGGCTTTGCTCTGGTGGACATGCGCCAGCGCAAGCTGCTCAAGCGCTACCTGGCCACGCCCATGCGCCGCAGCGACTTCCTGCTGGCCCTGAGTTCGAGCCGGCTGGTGCTGATGCTGATCGAGGTCGCGCTGCTGCTGGGCTTCGGCATCCTGGTGTTCCACATGCGCGTGCTGGGCTCGCTCCTCACCATCCTTCTGATCGGGACGGTGGGGGCGCTGAGCTTCGGCGGGCTGGGCCTGCTGACCGCCAGCCGCGCGCAGAAGCTCGAGACCGTCAGCGGGCTCATCAACGTGGTCATGCTGCCCATGTGGGTGTTCTCCGGCGTGTTCTTCTCCTACGAGCGCTTTCCCGCGATGCTGCTGCCTTACATCAAGGCGCTGCCGCTCACGGCGCTGAACGACGCTCTGCGCGCCACCATCCTGGAGGGCGCGCCGCTGGCCGCCCAGGGAACGCGGCTGGCGATCATGGCAATATGGGGCGGAGTGTCGTTTGTGCTGGCGGTGAAATGGTTCCGCTGGATTTAGGGCGGATCCACAGTTGATGTGTGCAGGTTTGGGAAGGTGAAAGGGCACGGCTTTCAGCCGTGCCGACATGCGCGCGGAGAATCGGCCTTCAGGCCCTGAGGCGTGTCCGCAGCGGCTAAAGCCGGAGTTTCTGGTGTCCGCTCATGGCACGCCTGAAAGGCGTGCCCCTTCACAGGCTATATCTAGCGAAGCTACCTCTCACACGATTACTTGCTGATCAGCGCGTATTCGGGCGCGTTCTTCTGTTTCCACTTGATGTTGCAGCCCAGGCTCGGGTTCTGCTCGGCCGGGGCGGGCCGGCCGGCCAGCACGGCATCGAGCGCGGCGCGGAGGTCCTTGCCCGTGGCGGGACGGCCGCTCGAGGGACGGCTGTCGTCCATCTGTCCGCGGTAAACCAGCCGACGGTCCTTATCGAACACGAAGAAATCCGGCGTGCAGGCGGCGCGGTATTGCTTTGCGACCTCCTGGTCCTCGTCATAGAGGTAGGGGAAGGTGTAGCCGGTGGTCCGGGCCTCTTCTTTCATGCCCTCAGGACCGTCCTCGGGGAACTGCGCCACGTCGTTGGAACTGATGCCGACCACGGCCACGCCCCGCGCCTGGTACTCGCGCACCAGTTGCGCCAGGTGTTCGCGGACATGTTTCACATAGGGACAATGACTGCAGATGAACATGACCAGCAGCGCCGGGGCGCTCTTGGAATCGTCCAGCGACACGGTCCGGCCGGTGACCACGTCGGGCAGCCGGAAATGCGGGGCCTTCATGCCCAGTGGGACCATGGTGGATGGAGTTTCGGCCATTGCAACCTCCTGCTTAAAAATACAACAAAATTAGGATACCGGAACCACGGGATGCGGTACAATCTCACCCCCGGCGGTGACGGGTGTCACATACTGTCGGGGTTGCTCGGCGGATAGTGGTACGCGGAAGCGCACGCCGGGATTCGCCTGGTCTTCCCGTCCACCTCAATACGGACCGGGCGCCGGCTACGGGTCCGGTGTCGCTGTTCCCAAGGTTCTCCTTCGTTCATCGAAACTCAAGTTCCGGGAGGAGTTCGAGATGAATATCCGGCTGACTCTTCTGATCCTTCTGTTAATCCCCATCGTGGTGGCGGGCGGCTTCGCGATGACCCACCGTCCCATGAATGCCACTGTGGTGGCCGTGCTGGGCGCGGTAATGATCTACCTGGCCTACACCCGTTACGCGCGGCGCATCGACCGCGAGGTCATTCAGCCCGACGGCAAGAAAGCCACCCCGGCGCGCATGTACATGGACGGTGTGGACTTCATGCCCACAGGCCGTAACGTGCTCTATGGGTACCACTTCAAATCCATCGCCGCCGCTGGCCCCATCGTGGGGCCGATCGCAGCGGCCACCATCTGGGGCTGGCTGCCTGCCTTGCTGTGGCTAACCCTGGGCGTGACCTTCATCGGCTGGGCCAGCGATTACTCGGCGATCATGGTTGCCGTCCGCAACGACGGCAGTTCCCTCTCCGCCATCGCCCACAAGCTGGTGGCGCCGCGGGCGCGCATGATCCTGTTCGTGTTCATCTTCTTCTACCTGCTGCTGCTGGCGGGCGCCTTCGTGGGCATCCTGGCGGGCATCTTCGATCCCCGCGCCGATGTCCCCTTTGGCATCCTGATGCTGGCCATCATGGGCCTGGTCGCCGGCCAGATGCTCTACCGCTGGAAGATGGACCTGATCCTGGTGACCATCGTGGCCGTAGGGATCACGCTGGCTTCGATGGCGCTGGGCGCCAAGGGCATGACCCCGGTCAAGGGCACCACCCCCGACGGTAAGCCGGCCGTGGCCATGACCTACACCGGCCCCATCAACTCCATCGTGGAGAAGGTCGGCAACGGCATCAACCGAATCAGCGGAAAACAGCCGCTGTACACCGTGGTCGATCCCACCCGGGCCGACCCCCGTCTGGTGACCACCATCGTCAATCCCGAGGGCAAGATCGTGCCCAAGTACGTGGACCAGACCGGCGCCATCAGGATGCTGCCTTCGTTCATCTTCTGGTGCCTGTTCGTGTTCGCGTTTTCCTATCTGGGGACCGTGCTGCCGATCTGGCGCTTCGCCCAGCCGGTGAACTATCTCGGTTTCTGGGTGACCTTCCTGACCATCGGACTGTCGGCGCTGGGTGCGGTTTTCGGCGGCATCCGCGCGTTGCTCGGAAACGCCGAGATGGCCAAAGCGATCACCTTCCAGACCAAGGTGTTCAGCACCTGGATGCCGATGAGCCAGGCCAAGGACGCGGCCGGCGGCATCCTGCAGGCGCTGCCGGCGATCCAGCCGCTGTGGCCGATGCTGTTCGTGACCATCGCTTGCGGCGCCATCTCCGGCTGGCATGCGCTGGTGGGCTCGATCGGCACCGCGCGGCAACTGGAGTATGAGACCGACGGCCTGCCGGTGGGCGGCGGCGGCATGTTCAGCGAGAACGCGCTGGCGCTGCTGTCACTGGTGGCCATCTCCATCGCCGGCGGAGCGGGCGCGGGCGCATTCGCGGGCGGCGTGGGCAAGCTGTTGGGCATTGTCACTTTCGGTGGCATCCCGCAGGCCTACGGCACGGCGCTGGGCTTCGGCGTCTTCGTGGTGATCGTGCTGACAGTGGTGCAGCTCGTCTTCCGCGTCATGCGCGTCACTTTGGCCGAGTGGCTGGGTGAGGCCTGGGTAGGCTTCAAGAACGCGCACATCTCGGCGTTCGTCTCCATGGGGCTGACGATGCTGCTGGTTCTGAGCGGCACCTGGATTTACCTCTGGCAGTTGTTCGGGGCGTCGAACCAGTTGATGGCGGCGCTGAGCCTGCTGATCGTCAGTCTGTGGCTGAAGTCGGTGGGCAAGAGCCCGCGCTATGCCCTCTACCCGATGCTGTTCATGTACGTGACCACCATGGCGGCCATCGTGGTGACCGCCTACAACCTGTATGCCAGCATCCTCTCCAACCCGAGGATCGCGGCCCAGCCGATCAACTTCATCGGCGCGGTGGCCATGATCATCGTGGCGGCGCTGCTGTTTATAGCCTCGCTCCTGATCGCCTACGATGCGGCGCGTGCCTGGACGCGGCTGAAGCCGGCTCCGCCTGCAAAGGGGAAGGAACCGGTGTTGGCGCCGGCGGCCCGTTAAGGCACTTCACTCTGTCCGCGGTCGCGCGGGTGGTGGTGCTCGCGCGACCGCGGCGGAGGCTGAATGTAGAGACGTAGCTTGCTACGTCTCCAGCATCCGCCGGCTGGAAGAGTTGGTTCAGGTTTGCTCGCCGAGCTTGCGCAGGGTGGCAAAGACCGTGCTCGCGGGCAACTTCTTGAGTTCGGCCAACGGCCAGTGCACCTCGAAATTGGGGTCGCTGCGCTGGATGGACAGCCGTACCAGCGGGCAGCCGGAGAGCGCGGCGAGATCCAGCAGCCGGTTGGCGGCCGGCAGCGCCTCGGGCGCGTAGGCGACCAGCGAGTCGCGCGCCGTGACCGGCTGCCATTTTTGGGAGCGGAGTTGGGCCTCGCGACCGCGCGCCGACCAGGCCGTGGGTTCGAAGGCTTCGAACTCGAACTCGGGCAGCTTGTGCATGCGGCTGCGGAAGATGAACAGGTCGCGGCGTCCGCGGGCCCGGGCCAGGAACCACAGCGGGGCGACGTCGCGGGGTTCGAGCACGAACAGGACCTCAGCTTCGCGGAAGGGCCGCTTGGCGTTCGGGATCTTCAGTTGCACAACGGAAGATCCGAGCCAGCGGAGGGTGGTCTTCTCGCCCACCAGCGGCAGGCCGCCCTGGGCCCAGCGCATGGCGTCGTGGCCGCGGCGGACGTTGCGGTGGGTGCCGAGGGCAAAGCCGCCGACCACCAGGATGGCCACGACGATGAAGATGGCAAGATTGAGTGACATAACCGCTCGTCAGGTTGCGTGTGACGGACCGCTGATTATGGCATACCGACAGGCAGGCGGCGAATGAGCGCGCAGACAAGCGGAGGGGAGCAGAAGGGAATGCTGCAGGCGATCCGCGAATTCATCTACGGCATGTACGCCTTCGAGTTCGAGAAGCAGGCCGTGGAAATGCGCGCGGAGCTGGAATCGGTATTCATGCTGATTACCATGGGCGACATGCTGGGCGTGCCCGTCATCCCGCCCATCTACTCGCTGCGCGTGCTGCCCTATGTGATGCCGCACATCGCCACCTGGAAGCGCCGGGTGATGCGCGAGCGCGAGCTGTCGGACCGGGAAGAGTTCCATTTGCACGGAGTGTGAGCGAGTACCAAGTACCGAGTACCAAGTACCGAGTATGAAAGACGGTAGCCAAGAGTTAGAAGCTAGAAGCTAGGAGCAAAAACAATGGCAGACAAACCGGAAAAGAAGGAAGAAAAGGACGAGAAGCAGGGATTTTTCGGCAAGGTCAAGGAGATCGCCTACGGGATGAGCGCGCACGACATGTCGCGCTACGCCATGCGCACGCGCGCCAGCATGGAGCACCTGTTCATCCTGATCACCATGGGCGACCTCATTGGCGTTCCCATCCTGCCGCCGTACTACTCGCTGCGGCTGCTGCCCTACGTGGTGCCCAACATCTCCACGTGGAAGCGGCGCATGCTGCGCGAGAAGGACGTGTCGGACGCGATGTTCTAGTACCGAGTACCGAGTACCCAGTACCAAGTACCCAGTACCGGGTGCGTCGGCCAAGAGCTAAGAGCCAAGAGCTAAAAGCCAGAACGCCGCAATCATACGAGGACTTCATGGCACTGAAAGAAGCTTTTGAACAGAACAAGGACCGTCGTTACATCATGTTCGGCGGCAAAGGCGGGCTGGGGAAGACCACCTTCTCGGCGGCGACAGCCTTCTGGCTGGCGCAGCAGGGGCACAAGGTGCTGGTCTTCTCCGTGGACCCGCAAGCCTCGCTGAGCGACATCTTCCAGAAGGACATTTTCGGCAAGGGGCCGGTGAAGATTATCGACAACCTCTACGCCCAGGAGATCGACGCCGACTCGCACATCCGCCAGTACCAGGACCAGATCCGCAAGAAGATTCTCGACATGTACGGGATGGAGCAGGTGCCGGAGGAGATCGAGCACTACATCCAGGCGGCCTCGGCCGAGCCCGCCATGGAAGAGTCGGCCATCTTCGACGCGGTGGTGGACATCGTGGTGGGCGGCGAATACGACTACTACATCTATGACCTGGTGCCGCTGGGGCACGCGCTCTACTACCTCTCCATGGCCAAGGTCTACGACGAGTGGATCAACCGCATCACCAAGCTCCGCGAAGAGATGAAAGAGCACGAGGAGATGGTGGCGCGCATCAAGCGGCAGAAGACCACGGAAGAGGACCACATCCTCACCGAGCTGCTGTACATCAAGAACCGCATCAACCAGTCCTCGGGCATCCTCACCGACAAGAAGAAGACGGCGTTCTTCTTCGTGGTGGTGCCGGAAGAAATGATCATCCTGGACACGGAGAAGGCGGCGCAACTGTTCGCCAAGTTCGACGTGCCCATCGTCGGGTACGTGGTCAACCGGGTGCTGCCGGCCGACCTGGTTGGGAAGGACATCCCTCCCTACCTGCAGAACCGGCTGAAGATGCAGGACCACTACCTGGAGAGGATCGACAAGACCTTCGGCAAGCAGGTGATCGGGCGGGTTCCGGAGCTGGAGCGCGACGTCACCGGGCTGGGGATGATCGAGAAGCTGGCCGGATTGATGTACGGCAACGGCAACGGGAGGCGGTGACATGTCAGAGATCAAACAATCCATGACCGAATTCGCGGTGGCGCACCCCAAACTGAAATACAGTTTCTTCGGGGGCAAGGGCGGCGTGGGCAAGACGGTGATGGCGGGCGTGACCGCGATGCACCTGGCGCAGCAGGGCAAGCGCACCATGCTGGCCTCCACCAACCCCGTGCACTCGCTCAGCGGCCTGCTCGACCAGAACGTCTACGGGAAGCCCACGGCGGTGACCGGCGTGCCCAACCTGTGGGCGTATGAGATCGACACCAAGGAGACCATCGAGCGCTCCAAGCAGGACATCAAGCAGAAGATCCGCTGGTTCCTGAAGTTCGCCGAGATCTCCACCCAGGCCGACTCCTTCGTGGAGAGCGCCACCATGAACCCGGCCTTCGAAGAGTCGGCCATGTTCGAGAACATGGTGGACCTGATGTTCAAGAACGAGTACGACGCCTACGTCTTCGACACCGCGCCCACCGCCAATGCCCGGCGCCTGCTGGGCATGAGCAAGGTGTACTCGCTGTGGGTGAACAAGATGGTGAAGTCGCGCGAGGAAGCGCAGTCGCTGCGCGAGCTGTTCAGCTTCACCAAGAAGAAGGAAGCCGACCCGCTGATGGAGTATCTGCTCAGCTTCCGCGAGCGCATCAGCCACGCCCGCGATCTGCTCACCGATCCGGAGCTGACCGCGTTCTTCTTTGTCACCCTGCCGGAGGCGCTGCCCATCGCCGTGATCAAGCGCTTCATCAACTGGTTCCACGATTTCGGGATCCCGGTGGGCGGCGTGGTGGTCAACATGGTCATCCAGAAGGACCAGGTGCGGTCCGATTCGCCCGAGTTCGTGAAGAACCGGGTGGCCATGCAGGACTCCTACATGCAGGAGATCTGGCGCGACTTCGATAATGTGCGCGCCATCATCCCGCTGTTCGACAATGAGGTGCGGGGAACGGCAGCGCTGAAGATGGTCGCCGAGCACGCCTTCCCGCAGCCGGTGGCGGCGCGGTGAGGGTTCGAGGGTCTCACAGCCAAGAGTATGGGTTGTGAGACCCTTCGGTCCACCACCGTCGCTGGCCCAGGCCCGTCAGAATCGCGTGTGAGGCCCTTCGCTTCGCTCAGGGTGGCACTCACGAGAGTCTCGCGTGAACTGTCATGCTGAGCGAAGCGAAGCATCTCACCCACCGTGCCCTCTCGTGAGTTTTACGCAGCGCAAAATAGCTGAAATCCAAGTGCGCCGGTGTCCCCGATTCCTAGTAATATACGGGGATTCATGGAGGTGGGATGTGCCCCTCCTGGTCGTGGTTGCCGCGGTAATCGCCTTCGTCCTGATTGTCGCCCTGTTGCTCTTGGCTGACCTGGCGGAACGCAAGCACGTGCAGCAGCTCCGCCTGGGCCCGCTCAGCCAGCCCTTCTCGGCGCTCTCCATCGTGCATGCCTTCGACCCCGAACGCTTCATGCTTTGGGAAACGCAACTGCCGCTGCTCGAGCAGCTCAATTCCGCCGGATCCAAGGGATGTTCGCTGGCGCAGTTCGATTCCTTCTACCTGCAGTTGGCCAGACGTTATCCGGAACTGTACGAGGGCTCCAGTTTCGAGCACTGGCTGGGCTTTCTGGCAACGTCAGAATTGGTGCGACTGCAGACTGATCGCGGCTACATCACCGCCGAAGGACGGCAATTCGTGCAGGAATTCCTGAAATGCCGTGTCGCCGCCGGGGGCCGCGCGCCAGCATCGCGATAGGGCGAGAAGTAGCGAGCGGACTGCATCCAGCCCTTCATGCCGAGTGCGCCAAACCATTCCATGATCGAACGATTCCCGGCGCGGGAACTCTGTTCCAAATAAGACTGAAAGCCCGATCCAACCCTCGAAGGCTGGTGCTCGCCGGCAGCTATCCGCCACCCCCACAGCCACTTGAGCCGCGGCTGGTCGCGCGCAGCTTTGGCCGCCCGCCTGCACTCAGTAACGGGTTTTAAGGCACCAAAGTTCTTCATATTACTGAGGTAATTATGCGTGGCGGGTGCTTTTGCCGTCCGCGATACCGGATCATGTGGTGGCTGTTGGCACAAGCGCTGACAGGCTGCATGGTGCTGGGCCAGGACTCCGCCCAGCCTCCCCGCGATCTCGCCGACGCCAGCCTGGCCCTGGCGCAGAACGTGCGCGGGCGACCGGGAGGGGGAGGATAGAAGCATGCGTCGCTTCCGCGATTTGGCGGTCCGGCAAAAGCTGACATGGATCATTCTTGCGACCAGCGCCGTGGCTTTGCTCACCGGGTCGATCGTGGTGATCGGGCACGACCTGGCGGACGCTCCGCTGGTGATGGGCGAGCAACTGGCAGTGCTGGCGGGCACAACCAGTGCCAACAGCACCGCCGCGCTCACCTTCGGGGACGCGCACGCCGCCACCGAGATCCTGGGGGCGCTGCGCAGCGATTCCCACGTGACCGCCGCCTGCATTTACGGCAAGGACGGACAGCCGTTCGCGCGCTACCTGCGCGATGCCGGCGCGGGCGAGGCTTGTCCGCCCATCCGGCCCGACGGGAACTACCTTCAGAAGCGCTCGCTGGCGCACTTCGGGCGCATCGTCCGTTCCGGAGAGACCATTGGGACGGTGTACATCGCCTCCGACCTGGGCAAGGTGCGCGCCCGTGTGCACCGCACCCTGATCTCCACCCTGCTGGCCTTGTTCGGATGCCTCACGCTGGCCTTTGCGCTCGCCTCCAATCTGCAGAAGCTGATCTCCGAACCGCTGCAGGAACTGGTAGGCACGGCCCGGCAGGTCACCTTCGAGAAGAACTATGCCATCCGCGCCACCGGCCGCAGGCGGGACGAGTTCGGCCTGCTCATCACCAGCTTCAACGACATGCTGGAGCAGATCCAGGTGCGCGATCTCGAACTCAAACGCTACCGCGAGCACCTGGAAGAGGAGGTTGCTCGCCGCACCGCGGAGCTGCACGCGACCAACCTGCGATTGGCGGAGGCCAAGGAGAATGCGGAAGCCGCCAACCGTGCCAAGAGTCAATTCCTCGCCAACATGAGCCACGAGATCCGCACCCCGCTCAACGGCATCCTGGGCATGACCGAACTGGCGCTGGACACCGAGCTTACCTCCGAGCAACGCGAGTACCTGCTGATGGCGAAGTCTTCCGGGCATGGGTTGCTGGGAATCATCAACGACATCCTGGATTTTTCCAAGGTCGAGTCGGGCAAGCTGGAGGTGGAGGAGATCGCTTTCGACCTGCCGGACTGCATCGCCGAGACTCTGAAAAGCCTGGCCTTCAGGGCGCACGAGAAACGTCTGGAGCTGGCCTGCCGCATCGGCGAGGATGTCCCGCAGCATATTGTGGGGGACCCGGGGCGGCTGCGGCAGATCCTGCTCAACCTGGTGGGCAACGCCATCAAGTTCACCGAGCAAGGCGAGGTGCTGGTGGAGGTGAAAGCGGCGATCCGGCCCGAGGACAAGCCGCTGCTGCGCTTCACGGTCAGCGATAGCGGTATCGGGATCCCGCCCCAAGAACAGCACCTGTTGTTCGGGGCATTCTCCCAGGTGGACAGCAGCAACACGCGCCGGTTCGGCGGCACCGGCCTGGGTCTGGCCATCTGCCTGCGCCTGGTGTGGCTGATGGGCGGACGGATATGGGTGGAGAGCGAGGTCGGTCAGGGGAGCCGCTTCCATTTCACCATTCCCCTGCGTGAGGCCGGCGCCGAGCAACAGCCGGCGCTGCCCGTCCGGCCGGAAGTCCTGGTGGGCGTGCCGGTGTTGGTGGTGGACGACAATGCCACCAACCGCACGATCCTCTGCGAGGTCACGCACGGCTGGGGAATGCTGGCGCAGGCGGTGGGGGACGGGCCGGCCGCGATCCGCGAGATGGAGTCCGCCCGGCAAACCGGGAAGGCCTATCGCGTGGCTCTCATCGATGCCTGCATGCCGGAGATGGACGGGTTCCAACTGGCGGAACGGGTGCGGCACGATCCCCGCCTGGCAGGAGCGGTCATCATGATGCTGACCTCGTCGGGGCGGCGGGGGGACGCCGCGCGTTGCCGCCAACTGGGCATCGCCGCCTATCTGGTCAAACCCATCCGTAGCAGCGAACTGATGCAGGCCCTGCTGACGGTGCTGGGCCAGCCGGCGGGCCAAGCCCCGCCGCTCGTCACCCGCCACTCCTTGCGCGAAGCGCGCACCGGCCTGCGCATCCTGGTGGCGGAAGACAATCCCGTCAACCAGGCGCTCATCCTGCGGTTGCTGGAGAAGGAAGGCCACTATGCAACGCTGGCGCGCAACGGAGGGGAAGCCGTGGCTCTGGCCGCAACCGCCCATTTCGATCTGGTGTTCATGGACGTGCAGATGCCGGAAATGGACGGCTTTGCGGCCACCGCCGCCATCCGCCAGCGGGAACAGGCGTCCGGCGGGCATCTGCCGATCATCGCCATGACCGCCCACGCCTTGAAAGGCGACCGTGAGCGCTGCCTGGCGGCGGGCATGGACGGCTACATCCCCAAGCCGGTCAGCATTGCCGCCATCCAGGCAGAACTCCAGAAGCTGGCGGCGCAGCCTGGCAGTCCTGCGCCCGACCCTCCCGCCTGGGATTACGAACAAGCTCGAGCGCGTACGGCCGAGGACGAGGTCCTGCTGCGGGAGATCGTAAGAATCTTTTTGGAGGAGTCGCCCAGGCTGCTGGAACGGATCGAGCAGGCCTTGGCGGAGCGCGACGGAGGTGGACTGGAGCGCGCCGCCCACAGCTTGAAGGGACAGATCCGTTGCCTGGCCGCGCCGGAAGCGCTCAGTGCGGCCCACAAGCTGGAGGAGAAGGCGCGGCAACGCGACTTCCCGGGGGTGGCCGAAGCCCTGGCGGAGCTGGATGGCGCCATGGCCTGCCTGGATCCCCAGTTGCGCAAATTCTGTGAGGTGCCCAGTGAAGATCCTGCTTGCCGAAGATGATCCCATGTTCGCCTTGCTGGTGCAGCGGTTGCTGGAAGGCGAGTACGAAGTGCTGCTGGCGCGCGACGGGGTGGAGGCCTGGGAAGCCCTGCTGGCCGAGGAGGCGCCACAACTCGCGGTGCTGGACTGGCTCATGCCGCGGATGGACGGCATTGAGGTGTGCCGTCAGGTGCGGCACCAGCCCGAGATGGCGTCGCTGTACATGATTCTGCTCACCTCCCGTGACCACATCAAAGACATCCTCGCCGGTTTCGAAGCCGGCGCCGACGATTATGTCGTCAAGCCCTGCGATCCCGAGGAATTGCGCGCCCGGGTGCGCGTGGGGCGGCGGGTGGTCGAGCTGCAGAGCGCCCTGGCGGCCCATGTTGCCCAGTTGCAACAGGCGCTGACCAGCGTACGGCAGTTGCAGGGATTGCTGCCCATCTGCTCCTACTGCAAGCGCATCCGCAACGATCAGAACTACTGGGAGCAACTGGAAACCTACCTCAGCGACCACAGTGAGGCCAGCTTCAGCCACGGCATCTGCCCCAGTTGCTACCAATCCATCATGAAACCCCAATTGGAAGGCATCGCTGCGGACAAGCGCTAGCTGAACGTCTACAATGAGGGGCCTCGGGAGGTTGAGGCGCTTTGCGGGCGTGAGCGAAGCCGGTTAGCCGAGGCCGAGCAACGCGAGGCCGAGCCCTGAGCGAAGTCGAAGGGCCGCAGCCGAAATCCCGAGCGCAATCCGGGGCCCCCAGCAAACCCGGGGTCCCCAACGAAGCCGGTTTTGCTTCGTTGGGGTGGAAACCCGGTTCTGGTTTGCTGGGGTGGTGGAGCGAGGGATCTTGAGCCTCTTGCCATTGTTTCCTGCCGGACGTGCAGCAACGCGTGTCCTTGCGCTCACGCTGTTCGCGGCGTGTGCGAGTTTGGCCGTGGTGAAGAACCTGCCTGACCTCTCCGGCAAATGGAAGCTCGACCGCGACCGCAGCAGCGGTCCGTCTCTGCCCCGAGCCGCCACCGCCCTGGACGTCACGCAACGCGGCGACGAAGTCAAATTCGTTTACTACTCCGGCGGTGCAGCCACCGGGTCGGAGTCTTTTTTGGCCGACGGCCTCGAGCGTGACCGCTACAGCACCCGCATCGAGCGTGCCTATTCCAAGGTCCACTGGCACAAGGACGACCTCATCATCATCACCCGCCACGTCCTGGACGCTTTCGGCTACCAGGCGTACTCGGAAACCGATAGCTGGCTGCTTTCCGAAGACCGGCAAACCCTCACCGCCAAGCTCTCCGACGGGTCGGTGCTGGTCTATGAAAGGGAACCCTCCGATCCCGATCCCGTGGTCCCTCCCGATCCCCTCGAGGGCGTGGCCCCGTTTCGCGCCGTGGGCGTGATCACCGGAACCGGTCCCTGCCATGGCACCAGCTTCGAAGGCACGCTCAAGGGCGAAACCATCGGCCTGGGCAAGATCGTCTTCTGCGGGCCGCCTCCGCAGAACTGGGGAGGCAAGATCGGCAGTTGCGGCACGCAGTCGGGCACGCTGACCTTCAGCAAGGATGCCGGGGGCAGCAGCTTCCGCATGACCGTCATCGGCCAATTCTGCATCTCCGAGAGCGGCGGCAGCTTCCGCGGCACCTACGAGGTGGAGAAGATCACCGTGGCCGGCGGGTTCCAGGGCCACATCAAGGGCGGCTCCGGCACGGTAGAGTTCAGCAACACGTCGAACACCGTTTCGCTCTACGGCGTCTTACTGCACGACTAAGTAGGTGTGACCCAAAAGTAGCGCGACAGCCGGCCAGAGGCCGGAATTACATCCGGCCCCGGAATGCGCAGTCATTTCACCGCGCCCACGGTAAAGCCGGCGATGAAACGATCGAGGAACAGGTTATAGAGGATGGCGATGGGGATGCTGGCGATCACGCACGCGGCCATCAGCGAGCCCCAGTAATAGACGTTGCCACGTACCAGGAAGGTGGGCACGCCCACGCCCAGCATCTGCTGCGACTCGGGAGAGATGAAGGTCAGCGCGTACACGAATTCTTGCGTCACCAGCGTGAAGGTGAAGATCACCACCGTCAGGATGCCGGAAAGCGAAATGGGTACCACCAGCTTGATGAACGCGCCCAGCCGCGAGAGCCCATCCACCATGGCGGCATCTTCCAACTCCCGTGGGATGGATTTGAAGAACCCCATCAGCAGCCAGATGGAAAAGGGCACGGTGAAGCTCGGGTACACCACCACCACCGACCAGATGGTGTCCTGCAGGCCGAGGATGGCCACGGCGCGGGAGAGCGGGATGAACAGCAGCGTAGGCGGCACCAGATAAGTGAGGAAGATGCCGATGCCGATCCGCTGTCCCCAGCGTCCGGTCAGGCGCGTCAAGGCGTAAGCCGCAGGCAGCGCCAGCACTAGCGTGATGCCCACCACGATCACGCCCACGATCGCGGTATTCGTGACCCAGCGCAGGTAGCTCGTCTCGTTGAACAGCAGGCGCAGGTGTTCCAGCGTGGGTGGCAGGTTGAAGATGAAGGGGTTGTTCTCCAGCGTGTAGAGGTCGGCTGTCTTCTTGAAGGTGGTGATCAGCATCCAGTAGAACGGGAAGGCGAGCAGCGCAGCAAAGACGATCACCACCACCCAGCGGGCGACGTGGTTGCCGATGGTGCGCAGCCTTCCCCGTTGCATCAGGTGATCTCCGCTCGATGCGCCACGCGTAGCATCAGGTAGGCCACGATCACCAGGATAGGCACGAGAAAGAGCGAGATTGCCGCCCCTTGCGACAAGTCGCCGGCCAGGATGCCGGTGAAGAACGCCAGCGAGGGCAGTACCTGGGTGGAGTCGAAGGGCCCGCCGGCGGTCAGGATGTACACTACCGTCATATCGGTGAAGGTGAAGATAATCCCGAACAGCACCGCCACGCTGATGATGGGCAGCATCATGGGGATGTTGATCTGGAACAGGATGCGCCAGAAGCCGGCGCCATCCACCTCCGCCGCTTCGGGAATGTCCTTGGGAATGGCCGTCTGACCCGCCAGCAGGATGACCGTAGAAAACGGCAGCAGGCGCCAGGTGTGGACCAGGATGACGGAAGCCATCGCCAGCACGGGTTCGCCCAGCCACATGGGAGCGCTGTAGGGCTTGTAGAAGTGCAGCCCCACCAGCACCCAGTTGATCACACTGTAGAGCGAATCCAGGATCCACTTCCAGCCGATCGCGCCCAGTGAGATCGGCGCTACCCAGGGCAGCAGGATGAGGAAGCGCACAAACCCGCGGCCGTGGAACTTGTCCTTGAGCGCCAGCGACAGGATGGTGGAGCCCACGATCACCAGCACCTGCGAGACGATGGTGAAGATGAAGGAATTGAGCAGCGCCCGGCGGAAGCTGGGGCTTTGCAGGATGCTGCGGAAATTCTCCAGGCCGACCCAGTGGGAGGTGGCGCTGCCCACCTTCACGTCGGTGAAAGCGTAGACGAAGGCGAGCACGAGCGGCAAGCCGATCAGGGCGGCGATATAGAGCACCGCCGGCGAGAACATGCAGATGCCCAGCACCTGCGCCCGGCCTTCGGGAGTCCGGCGCCAAGGCACGTGCGGCCCTGCCGCCAACGGCGGCGTACTACCTCCCACTGCCCCAGCCGGCGCCGGGCTCTCGCCTATCGCCATGCCAGCACCTTCGCCCCCGTACGCCTCTCGGTCTGTCGGTCGAAGAAGTGCAGGTCTTGCTCGCCCACGCCGAAATCATAAGTTTGATCGGTCTGGAAGGAGGCCGCCGATCCCAAGCGTGAAATCAGTTCTCTCCCGTCAAACTTCCCTCCGCTCACGATGCCGTAAAGGATCCACTCGGCCCCGAGATACTCCTTGTTCTTCACCCGCAGGCGGAAGGTGGTGGCCGGGTTCGGCGCCAGTTCCACGGGCAGCAGGTGCTCGGGACGGAAGCCCGCGATCGCGTCGCCGTTTTCCAGCAGGTTCATGGGCGGCGAGCCCAGGAAGGTGGCGACGAAGGTGTCGGAGGGATGGTCGTAGACGTCGGTCGGCGTCCCGATCTGCCGTACGTATCCCTGATGCAGCACCATGACGCGGTCGCCCATGGCCATGGCTTCCACCTGGTCGTGGGTCACGTAGATGGTGGTGGTGCCGATGCGCTTGTGGAACAACTCCAGTTCTTCCCGCGCCGAAGCCCGCAGCTTGGCGTCGAGGTTCGACAGCGGCTCGTCCAGCAGGAACACCGTGGGTTCGCGCACGATGGCGCGGGCCAGCGCCACCCGCTGGCGCTCGCCGCCCGAGAGCTGGCGCGGCTTGCGGTCGAGCAGGCGCTCGATCCCCAGCAGCTCCGCCGCCCACTCCACCTTTTGCCGGTGCAGCTCTTTCTTGACGCCCTGCGCCTTCAGCGGGAAGGCGATGTTCTTATAGACACTCAGGTGAGGATAGAGCGCGTAGCTCTGGAAGACCATGGCGATGCGGCGCTCGCGCGGCGTCAGGTGATTGACCACCGAACCGCCGATCAGAATCTCGCCGCTGGTGGGCTGTTCCAGGCCGGCGATCATCCGCAGCAGCGTGGTCTTGCCCGAGCCCGAGGGTCCCAGGAAGACCAGGAACTCGCCTTCGCGAGACTGCAGGTTGACGTTGTTGACCGCCCCGACCTCGCCTTCTTTGAAGACCTTGGTTAAAGCCCTGGTTTCGACGACGGCCATCAGTCCCCCGAAGCAGCGCTGTTTATATTCCTCGAAGATGCGAGTGTAGTGTTTTCTTGACCGCCTCGCCAGCGTCTCGGTTAATCCCTGGACGAACCTTGGCGAACCGCAGGGGTCCCGGGCGGGATGCATGATCTCTAGAGCGGTTCCGCAGTGCTGTACTCCCGTTTCGTGTCAGGGCACGCCTTTCAGGCGTGCCGCCTTAGCGCGGTGCTTTGGGCGGCTTCTAGCCGCTGGGGTGTAGGATCCAAATCGTACCCTGGGAATGCGGAGGAATACCGATAGTGGGATGCATCCGACACCATGCCCGCTTTAACAGGATTCTCGTGAATGTAACGCCGATAAGGATCCACCTCTTCCACTCGCCGTAGCCGATGGTCGGAGAAACCCTTCTCCCACACGGCAGAACGAAAATCGAGCTCCTTCTTCGCTCGATACGAAAACCCGCCTTTGATGAATTGCACCGCCCGCTCAATCGATGTGTTCCCGCCGACGGTGACCAGCAAATGAAAATGGTCTTTCATGAGCACAAACTCGTGCAGCAGATAATGCCCTTCTCTCCGGTAATGGTACAGGTTATCGATGAACAGGTTGCACATTGCGTTCGGTCTGAAAGAAGGGTCTGCGGCCCCATGTCGACGATGTGACAAAGAAAGTCCGCGCCTCAGCAACGATGTTTGAGGCACTCGCATTGTGCGAAGGAATCGACATGATTTCCCCAGCGGCTTGAAGCCGCTCATTCTTGCGGTTCTGTTACGGCACGCCTGGAAGGCGTGCCCTGACACGGTCTTCTTGACCGGCTTTTAGCCCCTGGGTACAGCTCGAGGGTGTGGCGTGAGCTGGCCACCCCACTTTCGCGGCCAGCCTTACCACGTTGCACAAGTTCCGGTGGTCCCGACGAAACCTGCCTCGACTGACAAACCGCTCATAAAGATTCAGCGGAGCCGCCCAAGGGGGAGACTCCGCTGAAGGTTGGTTAGCTTCGGGCCAGTTAGAAGGTGAAGATCGGCCCGAATTCGTTCCGCCAGTCGTGCATCGATCGCGCTGCCAACCCACGGAACACGGTTCCGGAGCAGTTAAAGGTACCCGCAACCGGGGTGTTGCACGTGGAGCGGGTACGATAGAGTGAACTCTCGTACACAAAGGTGACGTAACTATTCATCTTGTATGTCAGGTTGCCAACGCCCATGTCTGACTTGTTGGCCGCGCCGTTTGCGTTGAAGAAGCGGATATCGCGCGCCTTGGCTTGGTCTTCGCCATAGAGGAAGGACACGGTCCAGCCCGCATTCCTTCCCGCTGGGTTAGCGTTGAAAATGCGGGACAGCGGGAACGAGACTTGGGCAAATCCGCCCACCGCCCGAACCGGGCTCTGCGGCACCACCACGGGAGCCGTGCCCGAATAACCGAACAGCACGGTGGAAGAACCATCGATGGAGGCCGCAGAGAAAGCGCACGTGGCGGCCGTGCAGGGGGTCGTGCCCCCGGAGGTGGTGGTAATGCCCACCCGGGGATCGTTGAAGTTGCTGAACACCTCCCCTGCGAAGTACCAGCGCAGATCGCTGCCGTTATAGTAGTTGGCAACCAGGGTTACGTACCGCGTAGGCAGTTGGAATCCAGCGGTCCATCCAGAACGGCTGCTGTCTACGGTAGCGCCCTCGGCGAACGGAGCGCCAGTGCCCGTCACGAAGTTTGTGAGATTGGTAGCGGACGCGCCAATGCCTGTGATCAGCGCTGCCCTGGTCACAATCGCCCGGCGGGTTGCGTGCATGCCACTGAAGATGATCTGCGCCGGGGCTACGCCCTTGGCCGTGTCCGCCTGGAACTGGAATACCAAACGGCCTTCGATCTGCGGCCGTTGCGAATCGACACCCTGGCGTTCGCTTTGCCCCAACTGCACGCCGACGTCTGTCGGCTGGTTGCCGAATGCCGGCAGGACTATGGCCGGTTCTATGCCAATGGTAAAGTTCCGCGGGCCGCCAAAGTTGTGGTAGATCCCGGCGCGGAACTGCGGATCACGCGTGTAGATGCTGCCGAAGGAGATGCCATTGCCGGTGGTTTCCAGCATGGCGGGCAGGATGGAGGACCCGAAGGGCACCCAGTCCTGACCGAAGAGCGCGAACCCGCTGGTTTGGTCAGAGAATTTGTGGTCAATCCTCACATAGGCCAGACGCAAGGACGGCATGTTGGATCGGATGGAGGAAATGTTGCGGTTAAGGGCGCGCGAGAAGTTGCCCTCCCAGTCGAATTCGAGCCTGCCGGTAAGGGTATTGTTCGATCCGGCCAGGTCGGGCCACTCGTAGTTGGCCCCGAAGCGGGCGGCGCGCGCCTTGAGGTGGAATTCCGGCGAGCCGTCGGGGCCGGTATCCGCCACGCCCCCTCGGCCGAAACCCGGCAATGGAAAGTCCGCTCCGGTCGCAAGGGAGGTGTCGTAGACCGCAGTAGACTTGAAAAACCCGTAAAGCTTTACCTTCGCCTTGGAACCCAGCGTGATATCGGGCGCCAGACCCCCCTGCTTGGAGGGCTCCAACTGCAACACCCGGACAGGGGCGACAGCGGGAATGACGGCGGGGGCAGCGGGCTTCTGCGGGGCAGCCGCCATGGCCGCTTCAGGTTCACCGGCCGAGACGTGAGCGGCGGCCGGGAGCAGGGTCCCCTGCGTATCTGAGATCGTTTTTGCTTCTGCGGCAGCCGTCTGTTTGTACTCGTCTTGTGTGATGATGCCTTTGGAATACAGCAACTGCGTCAGCCGTTGTTGTTGTTCGGCTGGTGTCGCTGCTTGATTGATCGCGGCCGCCTCTTGCGCCGTCAGCACGCCTTTGGTCTGCAGCAGTTGAACAAGAGGATTGGGCGCGGCCTTAGTTTGGTCCTGTTGCTGTGCGGCAGCCAGGCTCACGAGTCCGAAAGCCAGTACTACGGCCAGCAGCAGGGACAGTCGTCTCGTCATCGGAGCAACCTCCCGTGCGTTGATTGGGGCCCGATACCGCTTTACTAGACACGTCTGCTACTTACAAGAAATCACACCCTAATACTAGGGCTTCCCGGTTTTGTCAAGGGATTCTTAACCAAGGGTACCGGAAGGGTATCGCCGGGACAGAAGGCCAGCCTGTCCGCCCGGCCGCAGCCGCTGCATCCGGCGGGGCCGATTTCTTTCGTGCCCCCAGTTTTTTGGTGTACATTGTCCGGTCCCACCGGGCCGGCGAACCCCTCCGTGGCGTGGTTTAGCTGCTGGCTGCTGTTCTTGCCCCGCCCCGCCTGGCTTTGGCGTCCTGGGATGGCTCGCCGTAAGAGGAGAGCACATGGAAGCCCGAATCCTCAATGAATTTCGCGCCATCGTGGGCGCGTTCGGCTTGATCACCGAGCCCGAGCAACTCAGCACCTACGAGTGCGACGGCCTCACCATGTTCCGGGTGCTGCCGCTCGCCGTGCTGCTGCCCACCTCCACCGAACAGGTGCAGGCAGTGGTGCGCGTCTGCCATCGTGAGAAGATCCCGTTCGTGGCCCGGGGTTCGGGCACGGGGCTGAGCGGCGGAGCGCTGCCGGTGGCCAACGGCATCGTCATCAGCCTGGCGCGCATGAATCGCATCCTGGAAGTGGACCTGCCCAACCAGAGGGTAGTGGTCGAACCCGGCGTGCTCAACTTGAACGTGACCGCGCGGGTCGCGCCCGACGGCTACTTTTACGCCCCCGACCCTTCCTCGCAGCAGGTCTGCTCCATCGGCGGCAACGTCGCGGAAAACTCCGGCGGCGCCCACTGCCTGAAGTACGGTTTCACCACCACTCACGTTCTCGGTCTGGAGGTCGTGCTGCCCGACGGCGCGCTCGTCCATCTTGGCGGCCGGACCGTAGACCGTCCCGGCTACGACCTGCCCGGCGTCTTCGTGGGATCGGAAGGCACGCTCGGCATCGCCACCAAAGTCATCCTGCGCATTGTGAAAAAGCCGGAAGTCATCCAGGTCCTGCTGGCGGCCTTCAACTCCACCAATGAAGCAGGCGCGGCGGTGAGCGGCATCATCGCGGCCGGCATGCTGCCGGCGGCCATCGAGATGATGGACAATCTCGCCATCCAGGCTGCCGAAGCCGCGGTGCAGGCCAACTATCCCAATTGCGGCGGGCTGCTGCTGGTTGAGCTGGACGGCCCGGCCGCCGAGGTCGAAACCCTGATGGAGGAGGTGGCCGACGTTTGCACCAAATGCGGCGCTTGGGAGATCCGCGTGGCGCAGTCCGACGCCGATCGCGCCCGCATCTGGACCGGACGCAAGGCCGCCTTCGCCGCCGTCGGGCGCCTCGCGCCGGCTTACATCGTGCAGGATGGTGTCATCCCGCGCACCGCCCTGCCGCAGGTGATGAGCGAGATCGAACGGCTCAGCGCCGAGGTCGGCCTGCGCGTGGCCAACGTCTTCCATGCCGGCGACGGCAACCTGCACCCGCTGGTGCTCTATGACAGCAGCGTGCCCGGGCAGGACAAGCTGGCCGAGAACCTGGCCAACGACATCCTGCGGCTGTGCATCAAGGCCGGCGGCTCCATCACCGGCGAACACGGCGTCGGGGAAGAAAAGAAGATGTTCATGGCCGAGATGTTTGCCGAGCCCGACCTCGACACCATGCAACTGGTGCGCTGCGCCTTCGATCCCGAGAATCTCTCCAATCCCGACAAGGTCTTTCCCCGGCCCCGGTTGTGCGGAGAAAAGCCCGGGGTCTATGAACCGCACCCGTTGGAAGTCGCGGGCGTGGCGCAACGCTTCTAAGAGCAGGAGAAACCTCCATGCCAGGCGCACCCGGGGTTATGACTCAAGTCTCGTGGCCGGAACTGGCCGAAATCGTTGGGAAGGAATATCTGCGCGCGGCCACCGCCGCGGACGCCATCGACGGCGTCGAGCCGCAGATGGTCGCCGAACCGGGCACTGCCGAAGACCTGGCGCGCGCTCTGCGCTGGGCCCACGCCGCCGGGCTGAAGGTCTCGCCGCGCGGCGGTGGTACCAAGCTGGGCTGGGGCAATCTTCCGGCCGCCTGCGATCTGGTGCTCTCGACCGCGCGCTTGAACCGCGTCCTCGAACATGCCTGGGCTGACATGACGGTCATCGTCGAGGCAGGATGCCGCGTCGCCGAGCTGCAAAAGACGCTCGCCGAGCACGGCCAGCGGCTGGCCCTCGACCCGCTGTGGCAGGAGCGGGCCACCATCGGCGGCATTCTCGCCACCAACGACAGCGGCACGCTGCGCGGGCGCTACGGGCCGCTGCGTGACCTGATCATCGGCATCACCATCGCGCTGCCCGACGGCACGCTGGCCAAGAGCGGCGGCAAAGTGGTCAAGAACGTTGCCGGCTACGATCTGGCAAAGCTCTTCACCGGGGCGCTGGGGACGCTGGGCGTCGTGGTGCAGGCGATCTTCCGCCTCCATCCCTTGCCGAGGGAAACCCGCAGCCTCAGCTTCAGTGGCACGCCCGAAGCGCTGAACCAACTGCTGCTCGCCATCCAGTCCTCCAAGCTGACGTTCACCGGCCTGCAACTGCGGGCGGAGCAGGGGAGCGCGCATTTGGACGTGCGCTTCGATGGCATCGCTGCCGGCATCCAAGCCCAGGTCAACCAGCTTCTGCAGCTCGCCGGATCCCGGGCTGCCTCGGATGCGCCGGCCAACGCCTGGACAGCGCACCAGGCCATCTGGGACGAAGCTGCTGCCGCGCTGATGACAAAATTCAGCGTGCTCCCGGCGCAGCTTGCGACGGCGTGTGCGCTGGTCGAGCGCTCGGCCGGGGCACAGTCGCTGGCGTGGAAGCTGGTCGTGCAGGGTGTGGGCGCCGGGTATGCCCGACTTGACGGCAACGAGCAAGGACTGCGCACCGCGCTGCTGACCGTGCGCGACGAGCTGGCGAAGATGGGCGGCACAGTCGTCGTGCTCGGTTGCCCGGCGGCGATCAAGCGCGGCCTCGACGCCTGGGGACCGCCCTCGGATGCGCAGCTGCTGATGGTGCGCATCAAGCAGCGCTTCGATCCCGACGGCACTTTGAACCCGGGACGCTTCGTAGGGGGAATCTGATGGCCCACGCCGAAACCACCAACCGCGCCGCAGGGATCTTCGACGAGCACAATCCGCCGGCGGCGGAGCTGTACAACAAGTGCGTCCACTGCGGCTTCTGCCTGCCCACCTGTCCGACCTACGCGCTGTGGGGCGAAGAGATGGACTCCCCGCGCGGCCGCATTTACCTGATGAAACTGGGTAGCGAAGGCAAGGCCAGGCTGACCGACAGCTACGCCCGCCATTTCGACCTGTGCCTGGGCTGCATGGCCTGCGTGACCGCCTGCCCCTCCGGCGTGAAGTACGACCGGCTGATCGAAGCCACCCGCGCTCAGCTCCAGCGCCACTACCGGCGCTCGCCCGGCGAAGTCATCCATCGGCAACTGATCTTCAATCTGTTTCCCTATCCCGAACGGCTGCGGGCGGCGCTGTGGCCGGCGTGGGCGTACCAGGCATCAGGACTGCGCGCGCTGGTGCGAGGCACCGGGCTGCTCAAGCTGCTACCGCGCAAGCTGCGCTCGACGGAAGCCTTGCTGCCGGCGATCACGCTGCGCGAGCTGCGCGCCAATATGCCGGAGCGCATTCCGGCGCAAGGCCCGGTGCGCAAGCGCGTGGGCCTGCTGACCGGGTGTGTGCAACGCGTGCTGTTCTCCGGCGTGAACGCGGCCACCGCGCGCGTGCTGGCCGCCGAAGGCTGCGAGGTCATCATTCCCCGCGAACAGGGTTGCTGCGGTGCGCTCACGGTGCATGCCGGTCTGGAAGAGCAGGCGCTGGATTTCGCGCGCAACCTCATCGGCGTCTTCGAACGCGCCGGCGTCGACACCATTGTCATCAACGCCGCCGGTTGCGGCTCCACCATGAAAGAGTACGGCTACCTGCTGCGCAACGACCCGCAGTACGCCGAACGCGCCAAGGCCTTCGCCGCCAAGTGCAAGGACATCTCCGAAGTGCTGGCGGAGCTGGAGCCGCGCGCCGTGCGGCATCCGCTGGCGCTGCGCATCGCCTACCACGATTCCTGCCATCTTCAGCACGCGCAGGGCGTCCGCGCCCAGCCGCGACAGGTGCTCAAGACCATTCCGCAGTTGGAGCTTCTGGAGATCCCCGACGCCGCCATCTGCTGCGGCTCTGCCGGAATCTACAACTTGGTTCAGCCCGACACCGCGGCCCAGCTCGGTGACATGAAAGTGAAGAACTGCCTCTCGACCAGCGCCGACCTGGTGGTCTCAGCCAATCCCGGCTGCCTGGTACAGATCTCGTCCGGCCTGAAGCGCGCGGGCAAGCGGATCCCGGTGCTGCACATGATCGAGCTGATGGACGCCGCCATCCAGGGCACCCCGGCATCAGAGCTGCAAGCGCGGGGATGAAAGACGTAGCGCCGGCGTCCCGCCCCCGCTTCCTCACGGTCACGATCCGCGATAGTCACAGTAGTCGCCGGACAGCAGTCGCGGATACACTGTCCTCGGCTTGGCCACATTCATGGACGTTCTCAAAAAGCTTTTTGAGCAGCATTTCCACTCGCCGGTCGGGCGGGTGGAGCCGCTGCAGGGCCAGCTCGGCGGTTCCGGGCGTAAGATCATCCGGCTTGCCGGCGAGAAGTTCAGCGCGATTGGCATTCTGTATGACGTACGCGAAGAGAACGTCGCTTTCCTGGAATTCTCCCGGCATTTTCGCCGGCACGGTCTGCCGGTGCCGGAAATTTATGCTGAAGATTTGAGCCACGGCGCCTATCTCGAAGAAGATCTGGGGGACACGACGCTCTTTGAGTTTCTCTCAAACAACCGTGACGGCGAGGACATTGCTCCCCAAGCGGTTGAGGCCTATCGCAAAGTTGTGGCCGTGTTGCCGCGCTTCCAGATCGAAGCCGGCCGCGATTTGAACTACAAGGTGTGCTATCCGCGCGCCAGCTTTGATCGCCAGTCCATCGCCTGGGATTTGAATTATTTCAAGTATTATTTTCTCAAGCTCGCCGGTATCCCCTTCAACGAACAGGCGCTGGAGGACGATTTCGGCCGCTTGACCAAGTTCCTGTTGAGCGCCGGCCACGATTACTTTCTCTATCGGGATTTCCAATCACGCAACGTCATGTTGCGCGACGGCCATCCATTTTTTCTGGATTATCAAGGCGGCCGCAGAGGCGCGCTGCAATACGACATCGCTTCTCTTTTGTACGATGCCAAGGCCGATCTGCCGCCCGAGCTGCGCCAGCAATTGCTCGATCATTATCTCGACACGGCTGGCCGGGTTCCTCGACGCTGGAGCGCGACGCGTTCATGCAGCACTACTATGCCTACGTTTACGTCCGCATCATGCAGGCGCTGGGCGCGTATGGCTTTCGCGGCTTTTACGAGGGCAAAGTCCATTTTCTGCAAAGCGTGCCCTATGCGCTGAACAACCTGCGCTGGCTGCTTCACCACGTCAGGCTGCCCATCGCGCTGCCCACGCTGCTGGCACGCGTTCGGGAGCATGGTGGACTCGGAGAAACTGAAGAGCCTGGCGTCGGGGGCGGAAATGGTGGACTCGGAGAAATACGGAGCCTGGCTTCCGCAGCCGGAAATGTAACCGTGCGGATCTTCAGTTTTTCCTTTCACCGGGGCGGCCCGCCGAAAGACGAGACCGGGCATGGCGGCGGATTCGTGTTCGATGCCCGCAGCCTCCCCAATCCCGGACGCGAAGAGCGCTTCAAGACTCTCACCGGCAAAGACGCGCTGGTGATCGACTATCTCAGTCAGCAAGAGAGCGTGCATCAGTTTCTGGCCAGCGTCTTGTCGCTGGTGGAGGCCAGCGTGAGCGATTATCAGCGTCGCGGCTTCAAGAGCTTGATGGTGTCGTTCGGCTGCACCGGCGGCCAGCATCGCTCGGTATATCTGGCGGAGCAATTGGCGGAACGCTTGCGCGGGAGGAGCGGCGTGGAGGTGGTGGTGCGGCATCTTGGGCTGGAGAATGTGGACAAATGAAGGCGATGATCCTGGCCGCCGGCCTCGGTACGCGCTTGCGGCCACTCACCGACCATCGCCCCAAGGCGCTGGTGGAAATCTCCGGCCGCACGCTGCTCGAGATCACCCTCTCTCGCTTGCGCGCCTTCGGGATCCGCGAGGTGATCATCAACGTGCATCACTTTGCCGGCATGATCCTCGAGTATCTGAAAACCAACGATAACTTCGGCATGCGGATTGAAGTCTCTCGCGAGGAGGTCTTGCTCGACACCGGCGGCGGCCTGAAAAAGGCCGCCTGGTTCTTTCTCGAGGATTCCAGCGGTCTTGAAGAGCCGTTCATTTTGCACAATGTCGATGTCATCAGTACCATCGATCTCCGGCGCATGCTGCAATTTCATAATGAAAATCAGGCTCTCGCCACACTGGCGGTGCAAGACCGGGAGACTTCCCGATACCTGCTCTTCGACGAGCAACTCCAGCTCTGCGGCCGCCGATCCGGGCGCGATCAGAAAGCTGAATTGGTTCGTTCTTCACCGCGGGCGCAGGCGCTGGGTTTTTGCGGTATCCACGTTATTTCTCCTCGTCTGTTTGCGATGATGAATGAAGACGGCGTCTTCTCCATCATCCCCTCCTATTTGCGTCTCGCTGCCCAGAGAGAAAAGATCCTCGCCTTTCGCGCCGATGAATATTATTGGCGTGATCTCGGCAAGCCGGACAACGTGCTGCAAGCCGCTCAGGACCTAAAGGAAAGAGTTCTTCTGTAAAACCGTAGCGCCGGCGCTGCCATAGCGAAAGCCTTCTCCGCGAGCGAGGAATCCAAGCATTTCCCCCTAACCAACAGGGAACTTTCCCGTCCAACACCTCGTAAATCCCGAAAGACTCCACGAGGAGAAGGTGGACCTATGAGAACAGTGCGCAGGTGGGGGACCGCTCTGCTCATCCTTGTTGTCACAGCCCTGACGCTGGTCGCGGCCAGCCCGGAAGCGGACACGCCTTCCTACACCAGCTCCGGTGAACTCTTGCGGCCGGGCAACTACCGCGAATGGATCTACCTCTCGTCCGGACTGGGGATGAGCTACTTCCCCATGGCTGGCGACCACCAGATGTTCACCAACGTGTTCGTGCCCCAGGCCGCCTATCGCGAGTTCCTGAAAAGCGGCAAATGGCCGGACAAGACCATGTTCGTGGTGGAAGAGCGCATGTCCAGTTCGCAAGGGTCGATCAACAAGGCCGGCCAGTTCCAGACCGACCTGATGGGCATCGGCGTGGAAGTGAAGGACGAAAAGCGTTTCCCCGAGCGCTGGGCTTATTTCAGTTTTGGCGAGGACACGAAGTCCGCCAGCCCCAATCCCAAAGCCGGCTGCTGGCAGTGTCACGAGGACCACGCCGCCGTCGAGCACAGCTTCGTGCAGTTCTATCCCACGCTGAAGCCGGTCGCGCAAAGGTTCGGAACCTACAAGGACAGGTAAGCTGGCGCCGCTGGAGGCGCAGAAAGTAGCGCCGGCGTCCCGCCGGCTGTCGCGGGGGCGTCTCGCCCCCGCTGGTTGGCCTCTCGCGTCGAAAGGCACGGTTTCTAGCAGTGCCGTGAGACTTATTGCTGCAGGAACCGGTGGCCGTGCTTGCGGGCGATGCTGAGCACGCGTTCGACTTCGCTTGCGGAAGGCGGGCCGGTGGGCACGGGCTCGCCCGGCGGAATCGGCACTCCCGCTTCTTCGAAGAACGCCGCCAGCCCTGCTGTGGCGGTCACAAGGATGCGCCCTTCCGTTGTGCCAGCGTTTCGAAATCCATGTATTTGGTCGCCGGGCACATGGATCGAGTCACCAGCCGTGACCGGGAACCACTCCAGGCCGCCTGAGCCAAGACGCGCGAACTCCAGGGTGCCCTCCACGATGTAAAAGGCCTCCTGGTCCGCGTGCTGGTGCGGCGGGACACCGGCTCCGGGAGGAGCAAAGGTCTCCAGCACGCAGTAGTGGCCACCCGTATCTGCCGCGGTCAGCCTCCACTCCATGTAGCCGCCCAGGACGCGCACCCTCCGGCATTCTCCGCGCCGCCTCCTCTCAACAGTCTTCTGCATTCCCACCTCGCGGCTGGCATTCATCGCTGTTCTCCTTCTTGACGTCCACTGGCGGAGCATCTTATTCCGCGTGGCGCGAGCACAACAAGTCGCCAGCCTAAACGGCGTGTTGCGAAAGACGCGGTTGTTCATCGCGGCTCGGCCGCAGCCGGAGAGCGAGAGGACGCCAGCCGCTGTTCCCCCGAATAAATGAGGAACCGCCGCCCGCGCAGGAATCCGACCAGCGTGAGCCCCAGTTCGCGTGCCAGGCGCACCGCCAGCCCGGAAGGCGCCGAGACCGAGGCCACCAGCGGCAGTCCGGCCACCAGCGCTTTCTGGATGATCTCGAAGCCGCCGCGCCCGCTCACCATCAGCGCGCATTGCGAGAGCGGCAGCCGGCCCTCGAGCAAGGCCCAGCCCACGATCTTGTCCACGGCGTTATGGCGTCCCACGTCCTCGCGCACGAGGATCAGCTCTCCTTCCGAGCTGAACAGGCCTGCGGCATGAAGCCCGCCGGTTCTGCCAAAGATGGTCTGGGCGGCCCGCAGCTTGTCCGGCAAGGTGCAGAGCACTTCAGGGTCGAAGCGGAACTCGGGATTGGGCGGCGCAATGCCGCGCACGCGGATGGCGTCGATGGAAGCCTTGCCGCAGATCCCGCAGCTCGAGGCCACGAAGAAGTTGCGCTGCATGCGCTCGCGCTCGAACTCCATCCCGGCAAGCTGCACTTGGACGAGGTTGCCGCTGGCCTCCTGCTTCTCCGCCGTGCCCTCGTCGAGCGATGCTATCTGCTCGCGCTTCTGGATGAGACCTTCGGTGAACAGGAACCCGGCGGCGAGTTCCAGGTCGTGGCCGGGAGTGCGCATGGTGACGGTCAGGGGCGCGCCGGCGACGCGGATCTCCAGCGGCTCCTCGGCGACCAGGTAGTCCTGGAAGCGGCGCAGGTCGCCCTCCTGCCACTCCGAGACTTGCGTCAGGTCGATACTGCGAGAGCGTTTGACCACGTCCCTCCTTTGGCCGTCCACAAAACTGTCCGCCGGAATTCTACGTGTCCGGCTGCCCGCAATACCAGAATCAGCGAGCTTGTGACCCGTGTCCTTGCTGTGCGGTACGGACGGCGCTAGCATGCGCAGGCCGGAGGTGGTTATGAAGCTCGGGCACGTCTTCCTGGTCGTGATCCTCGCCGTTGTCGGGAGGGCGCAAGTCACCCACATCCTCATCCCGGCCGGCACACCGGAAGACGCCGCCATCCAAGAGATCACCAAAGAGGCGGACGCCGACAAACGGCTGGCGCTGGCGAAGGATTTTCTGCAGCAGTTTTCCGCCAATCCCATGGCGGTCGCCTACGGCAACCTGCAGGTCTCGCAGTATTACTCCGCGAAGGGAGATAACGAGCAGGCGCTCGCTTACGGCGACAAAGCTTTGGCGGCCGTTCCCAACGATCTCGACATCCTGGGCTCGCAGGCCAACCTGGCATTGCAGATCAAGAATTATGCCAAGGTAGTGGACTATGCGGCGCGCGGTGGCATGGCCGTTCAGGGCATCGCCAAGCAACCCAAGCCTGCGGACATGAGCGACCAGGATTTTGCCGCGCGCATCGAGCAGGAGCGGGCCAGCGCGCAGCAGTCTTATGAGTATCTGGAAGGCCTGGCGGTGAACGCCATCGCCAGCGAGCCGGACGGCAAGCAAAAGGTAGCGGAGGTCGAAAAGTTCGAGTTCGCATTCCCCAAGTCGAAGTATGGGCCGCAGGTGGTCGAGTACGCGGTGGTGGCGCTGCAGCAGATGAACAACGTCTCCCGCCTGGCGGCCTACGGCCAGAAGGCAGTCGCGGCCAACCCGGACAACGCGTCCTTGCTGAGCGTGCTGGCCAGCGCGCTGGTGGACACTCCTGCCTACTTCGATCGCGCCATGGAATATGCGCGCAAAGCCATCGCGTTGGCCAAGGCTGACGCGCCCGGTGCCGACACCAACCGCAAACTGGCCGCGGGCACGGCCCACACCGCCCTGGGTTTCGGACTCATGAAGCAGGAGAAGAACACGGCGGCGATCGCGGAGCTCAAGAGCGCGTTGGCGCTGCTCAAAGAGGATCCGGTGGGATCGCAGAAGGCTTCTTACTTCCTGGCTTATGCCTATGCGAAGATGAAGAACTATGCGGAAGCGCGGCAGATCCTGAACAAGCTGGTCGCCACCGCAGGGCCCTTCCAGCAGCCCGCGCGCGAGCTGCTGGTGAAGGTGAGCCCTCGTTAGGAGTACCGAGTACCAAGTACCGAGTACCGAGTGAATTAGTGCTTGACCAGCTCGTCCGAGAGCAAATGCGCTTTGAGCGCCAGGTTGTGAGCGCGCACCGTGTCGGAGTCTTTGGTGGCCTTGACCGACTGCGCCATGTAGTCCTTGATCTGAGCGACCATCGCCTGCTCCTCCGGACTGAGCGGACGGTTGATGCTGTTCAGGTTCGTCTGCGTCGATTGCAGCAGTTGCTCGGTGGTCTGCTTGCTGCGCGACGAGGAGTCTTCCAGTCCCACGCCGGCGGCAAGCTGTCCCTGCGAGTTGGGCGCGCCACCTTCTTGGATGACTAGCTTGCTTGTGGTCTTGGGAGGCGCGGGAGCGGGCGGCGTTGCCGAGGCCTGAGCCGGCTGCTGAGTCTGTGCCGGTGCCGCAGGTTTCTTTGGGCTGGGTTTCTTCTTCGGCTGCGGTTTCTCGGCGGTGGTCTCCGTCTTCGCCGGCTGCGTTTCGGCAGGAGGAGCAGGAGGCTGCGCCTCCGCGGGCTGCGCGGGCGGCGGAGGTGCGGGTTCGGGCGCCGCGATGGTGGGCGCCTGTCCCTGCTGCGGCACCGGCGGTTGCTTCTTCTTGAAAGGGCAGCCGGAGAGCGACAGCACCAGAACTGCGATCCCGATCAACGATAGCTGGCGTTTCATCTGTCCTCTAGATTACCTGTTCCAACCCGCGCTGGCCACCGATTCCGGGCCGTGATCAGCGGCCAAAGCCCCCGTTACGCCTGAATCCCGAACACTATCCTTAAACTGAGGGCCGCGCGGCCACTTCCTGGCGCGGTTCCACCTCCGCCGTGGAGAGCGGCAAGCGCAGCCGGAAAATGGTGCCCTGTCCTTCCACAGAATCGTATTCCACCGAGCCGTTGTGCAATTGCATGACGCGGTAAGCCATGGCCAGCCCGATGCCGCTGCCGTTCTTCTTGGTAGTGAAATAAAGGTTGAAGATCTTGTCGCGGACTTCCTGCGGGATGCCGGTGCCATGGTCGCGCACCTCGAGTTGGGCGTCTTCGTCGGCGCGGCTTCCCACTAGCGTCAGTTCCCCGCCGCCAGGCATGGCCTGCACGCCGTTGAGCACGATATTGAGCACCGCCTGCTTCACCAGGTCGGCATCCACCTTGACCGGCAGGCTGTCGCCGGGGAAGTCGCGCACGATGCTGACCCCGTGGCGTTCGGCGTCAGGCTGGGCCAGCACCACCACTTCGTCCAGCAGCCGGCGCAGGTCGATCTCCGCCAGCCGCAGTTCCACCGGACGGGTGAAGTCCACCAGCGTCTGCACCACGCGGTCGAGCCGCTGGATCTCGCTGCCGATCACGTCGATGTGCCGCCGGGTGTCGGGATCGAGCTGCTGCAATTTCTGGCGCAGCACTTCCAGGTGCACGACGATGGCGTTGATCGGGTTCTTGACCTCGTGGGCCACGCCCGAAGTCAGCCGGCCGATGGCGGCCAGACGGCGCGAGAGCTCGATCTCGTCTTCGATGCGCCGCACCGACTCGGCGTCGCGCAGGGTGAGGAGCGCTCCGATGCGCTCGCCGCGTTCCTCGATGAAGTCGAGCGAGACCTGCAGGCGGGTGCCGCTCTCGCTCTCCACCTCGCGGCCGGAGAGCGGCTGG
Organism: uncultured Acidobacteriota bacterium; assembly: GCA_963704285.1. Classification (GTDB taxonomy): domain Bacteria; phylum Acidobacteriota; class Terriglobia; order Terriglobales; family Acidobacteriaceae; genus JAHFUA01. The sequence continues at coordinate 2,124,582 of OY969886.1, forward strand.
TGACGCTCGAAGCACGCCAGCACCAGCCGGCCCAGGCGGGTGTTGTCCGCGAAGATCTCGGTGACGCTGTGCCCGAGCATCTCTCCGCGCGGCTTGCCCACGAAGCCCTCGACCGAGGCGCTGACCAGCACCGCGCGCCAGTCGCGCGTGAACAGCATGACGCCGTCCTGCAGGTTGGCCATGATCTGGTCGAGGTTCTCCTTCAAGGCGGAGAAGACCTCCTTCACGTCGCGCATCTGCCGGCCCAGGCGATCGATCTTGGTGGTGACCACGCCGTATTCGTCGCTGCGCTGCCGTTCTTTTTGGCTCGGCTCCTGCCCCGCGCTCAGCAGGTCGAGGCGGCGATTGATGGCTTCCAGCGGCTTCAGCGCCAGGTTGGAGAGGCTGGCGGCCAGCGCCAGCGATACCACGATGGCCAGCAGCGAGAACACGATCGAGGCTCGCAGTTGTTGTCGCAGCGTGTCTTTGAGGAAGGTGGTGGAGATGCCGACGCGGATGGCGCCGAAAGGCTGCTTGTTCCGCTCCAGCGGGATGCGCAGCTCGTACACCCGGGGGCCGCCGAAAACCACTTCCATCTGCTGGCGGAAGCTGCCGTGGACCACCGCAATCAGCTCCTCGCGCTGAGGGATCGTTTTGCCGATCTGACCGGCGTCGGTGTGCAGCAGCGCGCGCCCGCTGGCATCCACGATGGAGACGTCGTAGATCGTGGGCGAGTACCCGATCACCGATTGCAGCAGCGAGCTCAGCCCGGGATCGCTCTGCAAAGCCTCTTCCACTGCCGGGCGCACCGCCTCGGGATTGTCGAGGTCAACCTTGGAATTGCTGAGATCGACCGCCAGAGCGTCGCGCGTGAGGTGGAAGACCTGGTGGCCGACGAAATCGGCGTTCCCGTGGGCGTCGGTCAAAGCCTGCCGCACGGTGCGCGAGATATAGATGGTCGAAAAGGTGGCCACCACGGCTACCACCATCCCGCTGATAGCCAGCACGAGTTTGGTTTTGAGGCGAACCCGCATGGGGATTGATAATTCGTAATTGGTAATTGGTAATTTGTAGAGCCCGATCGCGGTGCCGGTGCGAATCAGCTTACAAAATTACCAATTACAAATTACCAATTACAAATGACTTTCGGCGGCCGCTTCGGCGACCGATCCGTACTCTTTCAGTTTATTGTGCAAGGTCTTCAAGCTGATGCCCAGGATCTCGGCGGCGCGCGTCTTGTTGTTGTTAGTAGCTTCCAGGGTTTTCAGGATCAGCAATCTCTCGGCCTCTTCCACGGTGGTGCCCACGCCCAGGCGAACGGCGTTGGCCTCCTGCACCGCGGGCCGCGGGGTCACGCTGCCGAAGCCCGGCGGCAGGTGCTTCATCTCCACGGTCGAGCTTTCGCAGACGATCACCGCGCGCTCCAGCGTGTTGCGCAGCTCGCGCACGTTGCCCGGCCAGGCGTAATGGTGGAACAGGTTCATCACCGTGTCCGCCACGCTGCTGACGTGCCGCTGGTGCTTGCTGTTGACGTCCGCCAGCAGGGCTTCGACCAGTTGCGGGACGTCTTCCTTGTGTTCGCGCAACGGCGGCATGTGGATGTTGAAGACGTTCAGCCGGTAATACAGGTCGTTGCGCAGTTCGCCGCGCGCCACCGCTTCCTCCGGGACTTTGTTGGTGGAGGCGAGCACGCGCACGTCCACCTCGGTCTCCACCTTGCTGCCCAGGCGGCGGAACTTGTGGTCTTCCAGCACGCGCAGCAGCTTGGCCTGCGTGGCCACCGGCATCTCGCCGATCTCATCCAGCAGCAGCGTGCCTTCCTCGGCCAATTCGAAGCAGCCGGCGCGGCGCTCCAGCGCTCCGGTGAACGCGCCCTTCTCGTGGCCGAAGATCTCGCTCTCGATCAGCGTCTCGGGGATGGCGGAACAGTTGATGCCGACGAACGGTTTGGACTTGCGCGGGCTCAGGTTGTGGATGGTGCGCGCCACCAGCTCTTTTCCCGTGCCGCTCTCGCCCGTGATTAGCACCGACGCGGTCGAAGGCGCCACCAGATCGATGAGCCGGAAGATCTCCTGCATCTTCTTGGACGATCCCACCAGCGACCCCAGCACGCCGGTATCGCGCAGCTTGCGGCGGGTGACTTCCAGTTCCACCGAAGTTTCCCGCAGCCGCGCGGCGTTCTGCAGGATGCTGCGCAAGCGCTGCACGTCCACCGGCTTCTGAATGTAGTCGTAGGCGCCCATCTTCATGGCTTGCACGGCGGAGTCTACGCTGCCTTGCGCGGTCAGCAGAATGACGGCGACGGTCTGCGGCTGTTCCGCCAAACGTTCCAGCAGGCCCATCCCGTCCAGCCGCGGCATCTTCAGATCGGTGATGATGAGGTCGGGTCCCCAGGCGGCGGCCTTCTCCAATCCCTCCAGGCCATCCCGGGCGGTCTCGGTGCGATAGCCCCAGGCGGCGACCAGCTCCGCCAGCCCGGTGCGTTCGTTCTCTTCGTCGTCAACGATGAGGATCTTTTCCTGATTCATGCAGACCTGATCCTTTATTATCCGGGCCAGCACGCCGACACCGCAAGCCGATTGATCCGAGAAAGCGTCTTAAATGATGAGGACCCTTGAATGCCTGAGTAGGATGCGCAGCGAGGGTCGCGCGTCCATTGTTGATTCTTTCAACGTTTTTGGGGGCTGCGTGTGGCCCTCTCCGCCAGCGCAGCGGAGTCATTCTGACGAGCATAAACCGAATAATTCCCGGCACTTGACTTTTCGCTCCGACGTGTTCCCATGTACAATGCTCGGCTGGCCGGAGCGCGTTTTTCCGCTCTGTCCGGTCGCAGTCTCTCAGTTGTTGACACGGCAATCGTGTTGACGCGGTAATCGCGGTAACGACAATCGGGAGGTCTAAGACCATGTCACCTCGCAGTGAAGGTTACTCGCCCCGCGTGCTGCTGTTGGCGATCGTGGTAGGAGCGGTTGCAATCTGCACGATGGCAACGGCGCAGGCGCAAGATAACCCACAACCCAAAGCCGAGATTTTCGGCGGATACTCATTCCTGAATCCTCGCGTCAACGTCAACGGCGTCTCCCAAGACCTGGAGAACATCCCCGCCGGGTGGGGCGCCGCCGCCACTTTCAATGTCGCGCCTCACTTCGGTCTCACGGCCGATTTCGGCGGGCATTATCACACCTTCGATGTTAATCGCAACAACTTCGTGGCCGGCGACAACGTCCACCTGGGGACGATCATGTTCGGGCCTCACATCGAAGCCCGCACCTCGCACTTCACCCCCTTCGCAGAGGCCCTGTTCGGTCTGCACCGCGTATCGGACACGACCACAAGTGTTTCGAACAACGCCTTCGGCTTGGCCGTAGGTGGCGGACTGGATGTTCACGTTTCACGACATCTGGATCTGCGTCTGGCGCAGGTGGACTTCGTCCATTCCAAACACACCATCGATACTGATGATGTGACGTTCAACAGCATCCGCTACCGCGCCGGCATCAACATCCTGCTGGGAGTGGCGCCGCCCGGACCTCCGCCCAGCGCCAGTTGCAGCGTGCAGCCCATGGATGTCTATGCCGGGGAACCCATCACGGCCAACGCCCGCGCCCTGAACTTCAACCCCAAGCGCACCCTCAGCTATAGCTGGACCGCGAGCGGGGGCAAGATCAGTGGCAAGGATTCGACCGCCAGCATCGATACCACCGGCATGGCTCCCGGCAGCTATACCGCCAGCGCCGCTATCACCGACGGCAAGAAGGGACAGGCAAGCTGCCGCGCCAACTTCACCATTAAGGAGCGGCCAAAGAACCCGCCACGGGTGTCCTGCTCCGCCAATCCGGGCACAGTGCTGACCGGGACGCCTTCGACCATCACCTGCAACTGCAGCAGCCCGGACAACGCGCCCGACTACCCGGTGCAGACCAGCCTCAGCAACTGGTCGGCTACCGGCGGCAGGATCAGCGGTAGCGGCAACACTGCCACGCTGGACACCACGGGCACCTCGGCTGGTCCCATCACCGCGACCGCCACCTGCACCGACAGCCGCGGCCTGAGTTCCAGGGCCACAGCCTCGGTGAACGTGGAGGTGCCGCCACCGCCGCCACAGGCCAGCAAGCTGAACGAGATCACCTTCTCGCGCAACAGCGCCCGCGTGGACAACACCGCCAAGGCCATCCTCGACGATGTGGCCCTGCGGTTGCAGCGGGAGGCGGATGCGCGCGCGGTGATCGTCGGCTTTGCTGATCCCAAGGAGCTGAAGCCCTCGACGCTGGCAGCGCAACGCGCCGCCAACGCCAAGGAGTACCTCACCAAGGAAAAGGGCATCGATCCCGGCCGCATCGAAACCCGCACCGGCAGCGGTGGCGGGATGAAGGCGGATATCTGGATCGTGCCTGCCGGCGCAACCTTCAACGAGCCGGGCACCGAGGTGGTCAACGTGCCGCCGACCAAGGTCCCTTACGGTCGGCACGCCGCCCCCGCCCGCAAGCCCGCCAAGAAGAAGGCTCCGGCAACCCACTAGCCCGCGAACGCGGCAACAACCAGGGCCGGTCTTAGGACCGGCCCTTTTTTGTGTTCGGAATTCGGGGTCCCCACGCTCGGCGGGCTCGGGGTGCCCCATCCTTGGCCGGTTTTGCCAAGGGTGGGGTCTTTCGGCCCCTTGTTTTTCTGGCCCATTAGTTTAAGTTCTTGACCGCGCCCTGGGGCTGAGACGTTCTCACCCAGATCCACCAGTCCAGTTTTCCGCCCTCAGAGCGCGTCATGAGCTATCGAGCCATTTACCACGTGGATTCCGGCGATGTTTAACGAGGCCGCTGCGTGAGCCGTTGTGGGATGATAAGCATCTCCGCGACCAAAAACTGCAGGATGAACTCGTGCGCAGCGTTTTGGCCTGACACAATCCTCCAGGCGTTCCGTTCGACGGCTCCCGCTGTTGGATATACACACGATTTCTATCGCTATCCAGCACGGTTCGCGCCTGAATTTGTGCGTTCAGTAATCGCGGCGTTGACCTCGCCAGGGGACCTCGTTCTCGATCCCTTCATGGGGGCGGGGACAACAGCGGTTGAGGCTCTGGCGACCGGGAGAAGATTCGTCGGATGCGATCTGAACCCGCTTGCAACCTTCATCGGTAACGTAAAGACGACCCCGCTCGATTCGGGTGACATCAGCGCCATTCGACAGTGGGGCGAAGTGCTACGATCCGCCGTCAATCTGCATGAGCCTTCTGGTGGAGAACATCACCCGGCATACGCTCGCAATTTGCCTTGGACACTGCGGAAGACATTAGAGCTGGCGCTCCGTACGCTTTCAAAGCTGCGTGCCGGAAAGCGACAGGCGTTTGCTCGGTGTACACTCCTGCGCACCGGCCAATGGGCTTTGGACTGTCGCTCAAACACCCCGACGGTAGCCGAATTCTTCGAGAAGCACCGTACTGTCCTCGAAGAGATGATCGAAGGGATGCATCAGTTCCAATCTGCCGTACGGCAGAGGTTCGCAACCCTGCATCAGCTTCGCCGCGCCCGAACAATCCTAACGATGCCAGCAGAAGGTATCAGCGCGCACGCTGTTGCCAATCATTCTACGTCCCCACGCCTAATTCTTACGTCGCCTCCCTACCTCGGTGTTCACATTTTGTATCACCGTTGGCAAGTGCGAGGTCGACGCGAGACTCCAGCCCCATTTTGGCTGGCGGGGTGCAATGATGGACGTGGCGCTTCGTATTACACATTCGCATCGCGTGGACTTAAGGAGCCAGCCAGATATCTCGACCGATTATCAGCTTGTTTTGAAGCAGTCAGCGATCTGATGTCGCCAAGAACCCTTCTGGTGCAGGTAGTCGCTTTTTCAGATCCCGAGGAGCATCTTCCGCTGTATCTCGACCGAACAGAGCGCGCGGGACTGGTTGAATGCTCGTCAGTGCGACCCGAGCGGGTCGTTCCGAACAGAAAGTGGTACGCGGATGCAAAAGGTGTCCTCTCATCGACGCGCGAAATTCTACTGGTGCACAGAAAGAAAGCACCGATCTCCACAATTCGGAGGCCGCTATGCCCCTCTCCGATACGTGCGCAGTCCTAGATGCTTTTCTGTCTGCGCGCTCAACCAAGGACGTGCAAACGATTCTCACTGCCCTCGGAGACCACCCGCAGGCTGCACTGGACGAACCTTTTGGTCCGCACCAGTTTCAGTGGCACGCATTCGGCAACAATGCATCGAATCTTTCTACGATCGGGCTGGGTACGAAACCAGGCCGCAGTCTGACCGAGCGAATTACAAACGCGGTTGATGCCGTCTTAGAGGATCGCCTGCCCCCTGGGATTATCCCGCCACCTTCTCCGCGCGCAGCGGCTCAATCGTGGTTTGGACGCCCGATCTCGGGACCAGATGATGGACTATTCAAGTGGGACTATTCCGAGTACGGAATCGACCGCAGGATAGCGGTGGTACTCTCGCAAGGCGGTGATGAATCCGATTACATCGTTGATGTCGTCGATGATGGGACCGGTATTGCACCAGACGATTTCGCATCCACCATTCTCAGCCTCCAATCGGGTAACAAGATAAGGAAGTGGTACTTGATCGGGGCCTTCGGTCAAGGTGGCGCGGCGACTCTAGCATTCTGCGACTTTGCCCTTATTGTTTCGAAGGCTCGCGCAAGTCACCGCACCGGTTTTACGGTTGTGAGAGTCCTAAATCTAAACGAGACATACAAAGAAGATTCTTACGCTTATCTGGCAGTCGCTTCCGATTCAGGCCTCACAGTTCCATCTTGTGAATCCACCGAGGCACTTTCGCTGTATCAGAATGAATTGGGTGCACGGCTCCCTGTTCTTAGCCACGGCACTCTCGTTCGGCATTTTGGCTATCGTTTGGCTAACCTCGACAAGAGTTTTCAGGCTAGTCCCGGCAACTTATATCATTTTCTCCATTTTTCGATGTTCGACCCGCTGACCCCATTCCGCATCTTTGACCTCCGCGACCCGAAAAGACCGAAAGATGAAGTTGTGACTGGCAGCCGCAATCGTCTAATGAAGCTGGCGATGAAAATGGGCGTTGATTCAGAAGTGGAACATGGGTCGGAGGTTCGCCATTACCGAGAGATGGAATTTGTGGTTCCACAAGGTGCCACGGAACCTTGTGTGGGCATTGAGTATTGGGTCGTTCTGAATTACAGAAAGCGCAAAGATCAGATGATGTTGCGCCCTCACTCGAATGAACTGTTTGTCCAGACGAATTACCCAATAGTGGGAACCCTGAATGGACAGAATCAAGGAGAACTCTCCTCCCAACTGCTTCGCGAAATCGGCCTCAACCTTCTAGCGAGGCATGTCGTGATTCACCTGGACGCGACGAAAGTGGATCGGCGGGTCCGTCGGGAGCTTTTTTCGACGAACCGGGAAGGGTTTAAGGACGGGCCGGTGCTCACCAGCCTTACGCGCGTTCTCCGGCGCATGCTTGAGGAGGACGCAAAACTATACGAAATCGAGCGCGAATTGGCCGAGAGTGCCGCGCAGCGCGAGGCCCAGACCACCAGTGATGAGGTGAAGCGCCAAGTCAGTCGTCTGTTGCTCGAAGCGGGATTTCGTATTTCAGGGGAAGGTCCGACATTCGGCGCCGGGACTCAGTTGCCCCAACCTGTCCGCCCCTCGCGACCGCACAAACCAATTGTTCCCAGTCCTCTGCCGACGCTCCCGTTCCCCGAGGTGACACGGTTTGAAATTGTTGTGCCGAAAGACAAGCTCGAAATCCATCTTAACGACGTGGAAGTCGTACTCGTCGAAACTGATGCCGACGCGGAGTTTGATCGCCGGAATTTGGTTGCGATCCGCTCCGAGCCAGCTCTCCTTGAAGTCGCGTCCAAGACACCCCTTCGAGGCGGGCGGGTCCGGTGGCGTTTACGCCCGACCAACGAGGCTAAGGTCGGCGTCACAGGTCGCATAATCGCAACGATTACACGGCTAGACGGCAGCCAAATAGTTAACTCAAAACCGTTCGAGGTTCATGCGGCAGTTGAGGAGCCCGCGGACAAGATCAAAGGCTACGTTCCGGACTTCGAGATCGTGCCCATAAACCCCGACGATAATCCCGACAAGTGGGGTATCGCGTGGCCCGATCTAAGTGATGGCGAAACCGAGGAGCAACTCGGAGCAGTTGCATACAAACCCGTGCGTGCGGGAGGAAAGTTGATCGTTTACTACTCAACGATCTTCGTACCGTACCGCAATCAGGTTGTGAAGCTGACGAATGAGAGCAAAGCTTTACTTGAGCTGTTCAAGTCGCAATACGAGGTGTGGATCGGCTATCACGCGATTCTGCAGGAGAGTTCGCGAACGGACGACAAGGAGGGCCTGGATCCCAGCGCACTAGACCGCATCTGGGAGGCAGAACGCGCGCGAGTGGCGCAGATGCAGGTGAAGCAGGTACGGACCATGGCCGAGTTCATGCGACGCGCCTCGCGCGAGGAAGCGGCAGCCGCAGGAGACTCGTAAACTGCCCAGAATCGACTCGCCCGCTTCAGGCATTCAGCCGTGTGCCGCCCCGCCGGGGCTCGCATCCTTTTTAATCGCGTACCCAGGGCTTCCGTGTGTGCGTGAGAACGCCGTCACGTTCTCACGTAGACTCGATATTCCGATTCTTCTCCCTGTTTCGACCGTCCCGAGGGCTGCTTGCCTGGTTACACCATCGCGTACAGCCGGGTGATGTTGTAGGCCAGAGTGGCGAGGGTGAACTCCGCCGCCACTTTGACCAGACTACGAGTCCGGAACTGCCGCATTCCGCGCTGTTGTTTCAGTACCCCGAACACCGGTTCCACAAGCGCCTTTCTGCGTTGATACACCTGCCGTCCCACTGGGCTGCGTAGCTTCTGTCGCATCGCCCACAGGTGCGGGCTCGTGGGTGGCGGCGATGGATCCCGCACCGGCTGCCCTCGATTCAGACAGGGTGCCAGGTTGGGATCGGGCACGAAGGCCTCTACCCCACGTTCCGCCAACTGCTCCACATTGACGTTCGCATAGAAGCCAGCATCAGCCAGCACGCGGTGCGGCTTTTGCCGACAACGGCGGGTGACCTCATCGACCAGCGGCACCAGCGAGTGCGCATCGTGCGCGTTCTGCGTCACCCGCTGCGCCAGGATTAAATGATCTTCGCTGACCGCGATCTCGGCCGTGTAGCCCACCACAAATCCCTCACGGCTGCGCAGCAAACGGGCCTCAGGATCGGTGCGCGGTAGTTTGGCGGTGCCGCTCTTGCGCAGCTTCTCCAGCCGCCGCGGGATGATGGCCAGCCGCTGCTGCAACTGTTCCACCGCCTGCTGCGGGAGCTTGGCCCCGGCGCCTTCGTCGTGATCGTCCTGGTTGCACTGTTGCTGCCAGCGCCGCACCTGCCGCCGTAGCCGCGCCCGCTCCTTGCGCAGGCGTGGTTCGGTATCGATGCGCTCGCCCGAAGCGCAGGCTCGGATGCGGGTCGAGTCCACGGCCACCATACCCAACTTGCCCAGCTTCCACCTCTGTGCCAACTCCAGTACCTGCATGAAGGCGTCGTTCAGCGCCCGCCCATGCCGCCGCCGGAACGCACTCAGGGCCCAGTTGTCCGGCTTCGCTCCTCCGGCCAGATAGCGCAGCGCCAAGTCCTCGCGGATGCGCTGCTCCAACCGCCGCGCCGACGTGATCCCCAAGGCGTAGGCGTACAGCCACACCTTCAACATCAGCTCGGGCGCATACAGCGCCCCGCCTTCTTCGCTGTACTGCTCCTCGAAGACGCTCAACTCCAACCACTCCACCACCTCGTGCACGAAGAAGCACAGGTGATCGCCTCCCAGTTCATCTTTCACGCTGGGCGGCAGCAGGTACGCTTGATCCGGGCTGTACGGCAGATATCGGCTCATGCTTCCTTCTGCCTCATCTCCCCTGTGCGAAACAAGTGAGTTCTCACGCACACACTTCCGCCCTGGGCTAATTTATTTCGGCCCTGGCGGGCCTTGGCGACTCGGCGTCTCGGCGGTTTTCTTTTCATCCGCGGCGGGCTTACGGCAAGCCGGAAGTTGAAACCGTCGGAGTTCTCGTGCGGTTTCCCATTGACGCGCTAATACAATTGCTATATACTATCTAAACTAGTTATCTATAAGATAACAGCGGCCAGACCGTCGCTCTTTGACAATCAGCCGAAAATAGCCTAAGAAGCGCACCTAACCCTTTTGCGAATGGGATTTTGCGGGTAAGTCCTTTGTTTCATCGGATCTCATCGGATACCGATCAGATCACTCCGCGTAACTCGATGATTCTATTGGACACGGGGGGTGGGGGGGTGGATATCGTCGGAGGGTACAGACCGGGCGCATCCCTGACAGAACAGACCGGGAGCATTCCTGACACTCTTGCTAACAGGCGAAGGCATGTAGAAGAACGACATGCCTTGGAGAGCGAGCAGTGTGATGGAAGAGAAGCTGCGGTTTGTCTTTGACTATGAGCGGGATGAGCAGACGATGACGGAGCTTTGCCAGAGGTACGGCATCGCGCGCGAGACCGGGTATGTATGGCTGCGGCGATATCGGGGGTTAGGGGTTGCCGGGCTGGTGGAACTAAACCGGGCGGCGGAGCGACATCCGAACCAGACGCCAGCCGAGATCGAGCAGAGGGTGCTCGAGCTGCGGCAAGCGCACATGCGCTGGGGACCACGGAAGCTGAAGCAGGTGCTGGAACGAGACGAGCGGGGACGGAAGTGGCCGGCGGCCAGCACCATGGGCGAGCTGCTGCGACGCGAAGGGTTGGTGGTGGCGCGCAAGAAGCGGCGCAAGACGGCGCCCTATAACGAACCACTGGCGCACGCCGATGGAGCCAACCGGGTGTGGTGCGCGGATTTCAAGGGCTGGTTCCGCACCGCCGACGGCACGCGCATCGATCCGCTGACCATCTCCGATGCCCACAGCCGCTATCTGCTGCGCTGCCAGGCGGTGGAGAAGACAGACACGGCGCGGGTGCAAGCGATCTTCGAAGCCGCCTTCCGCGAGTATGGAATGCCGGAAGCGATGCGCACGGACAATGGCGCGCCGTTTGCCTCGACGGCGATCGCCGGGCTCTCGCGGCTGGCGGTGTGGTGGATCAAGCTGGGGATTGTGCCGGAACGGATCGAGGCGGGACATCCGGAACAGAACGGGCGGCACGAGCGCATGCATCGCACGCTCAAGCAGGAGGTGGCGATGCCACCGGCGAAGGACCGGCGGGCGCAACAGCGAGCCTTGCAGCGGTTCCGCCAGGAGTACAACCAGGTGCGACCGCATGAAGCGCTGGGGATGCAAACCCCCGCCAGCGTGTATGCGCCGTCACCGCGGAAGTATCCGGCGCAGGTGCCCGAACCCGAGTATCCGGATACCATGCTGGTGCGCAGCGTGCATGCGCACGGTCATTTCCGCTGGAAGAAGCGGCATGATGTTTTTCTCAGCGAAGTGTTGTGGGGCGAGCGGGTAGGTCTGTTGCCCATCGATGAGCGCTGGTACACCGTCTACTTCGCGCACCTTCCTCTGGGAAGGTTTGATAGCTGGCAGCGGCGAGTCGTGCCCTTGCCCAACGGATTTAGCTTCTACAGGGATGAGGCCAGGGAAGGGGAAGCGTCCCCTTCCCCGGCACCCCATCCCCTCGAAGCTGCGGAGGAGAAAGTGTCAGGGATGTGCCCGGTCTAAAATGTCAGGGATGTCCCCGGCCGTACAGGAGTAAACACTGCCAAGATCAGGAGGCAGGGCGCAGGAAGCAGGACGCAGGAGGCAGGGCGCAGGAAGCAGGAAGCAGGACGCAGGGCCTGCATCTCCAGTACGCAGGTGAGGTGATCGCCCGGTGCGCATCAACTCTCCTGTTGATATGATGAGCAGCGATCCTCATGCGGACGTCTCTCCGTAAGGCCGCGCTTCTCGGGTTCATGGTTGTGGCTGCGGCCGCTTGTGTAGCGGCGCCGTGGAGGCCTATCGGTCCCGATGGCGGAGACGCGCGCAGCCTGGCCGCCGATCCTCGCAATCCCGACCGCATCCTGCTGGGTACCAGTTCCAGCCAACTGTTCGTCTCGAGCGACGGCGGACATAGCTGGTCGCGGCTGGCACGGGTGGGCGACGGTGATCATTACGTCGTGGACCACATCGTGTTCAACCCCGCTCATCCCGAGACCGTCTACGCGGCCGCGTGGAGCGTCGAGACCGATGGCGGCGGCATCTTTCGCAGCGATGACGGCGGCCGGACCTGGCGCGCGCTCGCGGGCATGCACGGCAAGTCGGTGCGCTCGTTCGCCCTGGCGCCGTCGGATCCCAGCATCCTGGTCGCGGGCGCGCTGGACGGCGTGTTCCGAAGCCGCGACGGCGGCGAGACCTGGGAGCGCATCTCGCCGCCGGGACATCCCGAGCTCAAGAACATCGAATCGCTGGCCGTCGATCCCCAGTACCCCGAGATCATCTATGCCGGCACCTGGCACCTGCCGTGGAAGACCGTGGATGGCGGCCGCACCTGGGCCTCCATCAAAGAGGGCGTGGTCGACGATTCCGACGTGTTCTCCATCATTCTCGACCCGCGCGATTCGCGCCTGCTCTACGCCAGCGCCTGCACCGGGATCTACAAGAGCGAGGACGCGGGCGCGCACTTCCGCCGCGTGCTGGGCATTCCCAACTCGGCGCGCCGGACGCGCGTGCTCAGCCAGCATCCTCTCGATCCCAACATGGTGTACGCCGGCACCACCGAGGGCCTGTGGGCGAGCGTCAACGCCGGACAGACCTGGCGCCGTGTGACCGCCGACAGCGTGATCGTCAACGACGTGCTGGTGGACGCGCGCCATCCCGGCACCGTGTTGCTGGCCACCGACCGCGGCGGCGTGTTGCGCAGCGAAAATGGTGGAACGAGCTTCTTCGCCTCCAACCGCGGTTTCGCCCACCGCCAGGTGACCGCCGTTCTGGTAGACCGCAACGATCCCAGCGTGCTCTATGCCGGCGTGGTCAATGACAAGGAATACGGCGGGCTGTTCGTCTCCCACGATGCCGGCGAGCACTGGGTGCAGATGAACGACGGCCTCGCCGGACACGACATCTTCAGCCTGCGCCAGACCCAGCAAAGCACACTGCTGGCGGGCACCAACCGCGGCGTCTTCGCCTGGGGCCCGATGGACAAAGCCTGGCACGCCATCAACAGCCTTGCCCACGAACCGCCGCCGCCGGCCGGCGCCATCTTGCCGATGCCGACCGGGCGCGCCAAGAAGCAGCAGAAGCCGCAAACCGACGATCCGCCGGCACGCCATGAGTTGAACGGGCGAGTAGCGGACCTGGAAGTGGTTCCGGATGCGTGGTTCGCCGCCACCTCCCAGGGGCTGTTCAGCAGCGTGGATGGCGGCCAGAGCTGGCGCGGCGGGGCTGTCCTCGGGCAGCGGGATTTCATCGCCGTTCACGCTGCCGGAGAAATCGTGGTCGCCATCACTCCCGCTACCCTGGTGGTTTCCCGCGACAGTGGAAGCCACTGGTATGCCCCGCGGCTTCCCGACAACATCACTCCCCTCGCGGGAGTGGCCTTGGGGTCGCAGGGAAGCATCTGGCTGGCCTCGCGTGGCGGCGCCTACGGCTCCACCGACGGCGGCGAGACTTGGGAGCACGCCATCACCGGCATCGACGCACTGGACGTCACTTCCATGATGTACGACAGCGACAACCGCCGCCTGCTGGCCACTACCGTCACCGGCGCCTTCGAGAGCGCCGACTTGGGCCGCACCTGGCACCGCACTGGCGAGCCCACCTCGCGGCTGCGCGGCATCAGCGTGGGCGGCGGACGCCTCTACGCCCGCACCGACTTCGACGGCGTCGTCACTCAGAAGGACCACATCCTCAACGAGAGTTCGACGCGCTCCAGTATTCCCACAGGTGGGGCAAACCAATAAGGCAGCAGTTGGCAGGTAGCGATTAGCACTTAGCCGGCGGCGCGCTCTTTCCCGTTTTCCACACTGCGCAGGCTGCTTCCCAAATCAGGAAATAGACCAGTTTCGACAATGTACCGTAATCAATTGATATAACATAGCTTGCATGGAAACCCTGCTTGGGATCCGCCCGGGAGTTTCCCGTATTGGGAACTTCCCCTTGCCGGCGAACGAGGCCCGAATCCGGAACGAGCTGTCTTTGCCGCTACTTGTGGCTGCGACGAGAACGGAAACGGGAATGCCTTGGTCACCGTGCCATGGAGGCCCTCCCCCAGCCCGTGGTCTGCGCGGTGCGGCACGAGTGTCTTGCGTATTATGCGCTGCAGCACTGCGCCGAACTCGCGCTGCTGGCCGACGCACACGGTCGGCTAGTCTATGCCAATCCGGCCGTCTGCGCTTTGCTGGGCTATGGCTCGGGAGAGTTGGTCGAACGCAAGCTCGAGGATCTGCTTCCCGAACTGCCGCGCCTGCTGGCCGAGGGTGGGGTCAGGAACGAGACCGTGTGCCAGCATCGGGAGGGGCGGCGGCTGGCGGTCGAAGTCGTCCTCGGCCAGTTTGGGGTGACGGAGGGGCAAGGCTTTCAATTCGCGTTCATGCGCGAGATCGACGAGCGCAAGCGCCTGGAAGACCAGCTTCGCGAAGCCCGCAAGATGGAGGCGGTGGGGCGGCTGGTGGCGGGCGTTTCCCACGACTTCAACAACCTGCTGACGGCCATCCTGCTCTACACCGGGTTGCTGTTGAACCAGTTGCCGGACGAGAGCCCGTTGCGGCGCCAGGCCGAGCAGGTCAACGTGGCCGCCGAGCGCGGCCGGTCGCTGGTGTCGCAACTGACGGCTCTGGGAGGGCGGCGCAGCCTCGAGCCCACGCTGCTGTCGCTGAACGAGGTGGTGGAGAGCGTGCGTGACATGCTGGCCCGCCTGCTGGGCGAGCACATTAGCCTGGAGACCAGCTACGGGAAGCGGTTGGGAGCGGTACGGGCCGACCGTACGCAGATGGAACAGATGCTGGTGAACCTCGCCGTCAATGCGCGCGATGCCATGCCCGAGGGCGGAGTGCTGCGCATCGCCACCGCCAATTTCACCGCCGGCGAAGGTGCGGCGCAGGAGTATCCGGGCATGACGCCGGGCCAGTATGTCCGGCTGGCCGTCTCCGACACGGGCTGCGGCATGGATGAGCAGACGCAGGCGCAGGCCCTCGAGCCTTTCTTCACCACCAAGCCACTGGGCCAGGGCACAGGACTGGGACTCTCGACCGTCCACGAGATCGTGCGGCAGAGCCGGGGGCAACTCATCGTGGAAAGCGCTCCGGGCCGCGGCACGCAGGTGCAGGTTTTTCTGCCCGGCGTCGAGGGTGAGGCGGTGACAGCATCCGCGCCGCGGCAGGAAGCGCGGGCATCCGGGGCCGGCACCGTTCTGGTGGTCGAAGACGACGAACTGGTGCGGCGTTCGCTCAACGACATCCTGGCGGGCAACGGGTATCGCGTGTTGCAGGCGCGCAACGCGCGCGAGGCCATGCTGGTCGGCCGGGGCTATGGTGGTCCCATCGACCTGATGCTCACCGACCTGGTGCTGCCCGGTATGGGCGGCCCGGAATTGGCCGACGAGCTGCGACCGGCGCGGCCGGACATGCGGGTGCTGTACATCTCGGGCTACCGCAATGACGTTCGCGTGCGCAAGCTCGAGCAGGCGGGGAAGGCGTTTTTCCCCAAGCCGTTCACCGCCGCCGCCATCGCGGAGAAGGTGAGCGAACTGCTGGCGGCGACGCCGAAGAAGCCAGGCCAAAACGCCGTGACGCTTGTCACAGCCGAGGGCGGCGAAAGGATACTAAAATGACCACCCCTGTAGCCTTGAACTCCATGCCAAACCTTGGCGAAACTCCGCGCGCCGACCTGTTGAACCTGCTGGTGGTCGATGACGAGCGCTCGGTGCGCGACGGCTGCCGGGAGGTGGCGCAGTCGCTGGGCTTCAGCACTTTCGTGGCGGAAAAGGCGGAGCACGCCTACCGCGTGCTGGAGGCGCAGAACATCGACGTGGTGCTGCTGGACATGAGGCTGCCCGGCGGCGCCAGCGGCCTGGAGATCTTGCAGCAGATCAAGAGCCGCAAGCCGGATGCTGAAGTCATCGTCATCACCGGCTACGGCACGGTGCAGTCGGCGGTCCATGCCATGAAGCTGGGCGCCTATGACTACGTCACTAAGCCCTTCAACCTGGAGGAACTGCGGCTGCTCTTGGAACGGGTGGCGTCGCACCTGAAGCTGGCCAGCGAGAACCGCCTGCTGCGCGAGAAGATCAAATCCAAGCAGGGATTCGGGGGGATCGTCGGGCGCTCGCCGGAGATGGAGAAGCTGTATCGGCTGATCGCCAAGGTCTCGCGCAGCGCGCACCCCGTGCTGGTGCAGGGCGAGAGCGGCACCGGCAAGGAACTGGTGGCGCGGGCCATCCACTTCACCGGTCCCTTCCGGGACCAGCCCTTCATCCCGGTGGATTGCGGGTCGCTGGTGCCGACCCTGATCGAAAGCGAACTGTTCGGATACGTCCGCGGCGCGTTCACCGGTGCGGTGCGCTCCAAAGAGGGCCTGCTGGCCATTGCTCAGGGCGGAACCATCTTCCTGGACGAGATTGCCGAGCTGCCGGTGGACCTGCAATCCAAGCTGCTGCGCGCCATTCAGGAGAAGGAGATCCGACCGGTGGGCTCCACCAAGAGCCTGCCCATCAACGTGCGCATCCTTGCCGCCACCAACCGCGACCTGGAGACGGCGGTGCAGGACGGCAAGTTCCGTAAAGACCTTTACTTCCGCCTCAATGTGGTCACGCTCAAGATCCCACCGCTGCGCGAACGCAAGCAGGACATCCCTCTGCTGGTGGGTCACTTTCTAGAGAAGCTGGCGCGCTCCAGCGGGGTGCAGCGCGACATCAGCGACGAAGCCATGAAGCTGATGCTGGCCCACGACTGGCCGGGCAACGTACGCGAGTTGGAGAATTGCCTGGAGCGCGCCTGTGCCCTGAGCTCCGGACCCTTGATGCAGGTGGCCGACCTGCCCACCAGCATCCAGAATGCGCAACTGCACTCGGCCGTCGGCAGCCTGCCCGCAAACCGGATCGTCACCATCGCTGAAATGGAGAGGCAGGCGATCCTGGGCACCATCGACCAACTCCAGGGCGATAAGCTGATGGCGGCCAAGCTGCTGGGCATCGGCAAGACCACCCTGTACCGCAAATTGAAGGAATACGCCTCCCAGGATTGAACTGGGTTCCCTTGGCCGGTCTCATTACGGGAAACCGGCGGACTTGCGGGCCGCTAAACTCTTGATTTTGCAACCGGAGTTCTTGGCCAGACACTTGCACCAAAAATAGGCATGATTCTGCTGAT
Organism: uncultured Acidobacteriota bacterium; assembly: GCA_963704285.1. Lineage (GTDB taxonomy): Bacteria > Acidobacteriota > Terriglobia > Terriglobales > Acidobacteriaceae > JAHFUA01. The sequence continues at coordinate 2,141,856 of OY969886.1, forward strand.
CACATCTTCGACGCGTGCTCCAGAGTGCGCCGCCGCCATCGAGCGGGCGACCAACGAGCGCACCCAGATCTGTCCCAGGCTTGCGGTGGCAGCGCGCACTCTGCGCTCGACGGAATGCTCGGCCCTGGTCATCGACCAGAACCTGATGGAAGCCGATCCCGCCGCCGCCGACGTGGTGCTGAACGAAGCGGAAACCGCCATCCCGGTATTCGTCAACTTCGCCATCTGCGGTATGGATCGCGCGGTGCGCGATGTGCGCTCCGCCCTGCAGCGTCGCGAAGGCGAGCGCATCCGCGCCGTGCGGGAAGCGGAAGCCAACCTGCGCAGCCAGCTGACGGAAGCTTTGACCGGCATTCTGCTCTCCTCGCAGTTGGCGATGGAGGTGCCGGCGGTCCCGGCGGCGGCCCAGGCGCGCTTGCGCTCGGTGTACCAACTGGCGATGTCCATGCGGCAGCGACTGCAGCCCGCGGCCTGAGCACGGCTTAGAGATCGGAATTCACCGCCGTGGATTCACGCGGATGAACGCGGACCCCGGTTTGCGAAACGCCTTGCCATGGCGGTAATCTGCCCGCCCAGCTTTCTTGTATCCGCCTCGCCCCCGCAACATCTAAACAACTTCCGAGGAGGCGAACTGATGGCTGTCAAGATCACTGCCAGGAAGAATGGACCGTACCGCATTGAGACCACCGAAGGCGAAGTCGTCCTGCTCGATGCCGAAGGCGGTCTCTACGACCTGACCGGCAAGCCGGCGTTCTCGCTCTGCCGCTGCGGAGGCTCGGTCAACAAGCCGTTCTGCGACGGCACCCACTCCAAGATCGGCTTCCAGGCCGCCGAGCTGGCGGTGAAGAAAGCCGAAGGGGTCTGAAGGCACGCTGATGAAGGACTCGCTGAAGCCGGGCATCGAGTACGAACTCGCGTACCGGGTACCCGAGTCGAAGACCGTGCCCCATCTTTATCCCGAGGCACCGGAGTTCCAGGTCATGCCGCGGGTCTTCGCCACCGGCTTCATGGTCGGACTGATGGAGTGGGCCTGTCTGCTGGCCATCCTGCCGCACCTCGACTGGCCCGCCGAGCAGAGCGTCGGCACGCACGTGAACCTCAGCCATTCGGCCGCAACGCCTCCTGGCCTCGAAGTGCGCGCCAAGGTCAAGCTGGTAGAAGTTGACGGGCGGCGGTTGGTCTTCGAAGTCGAGGCCCACGACGGCGTGGATACGATCTGCAGGGGCACTCACGAGCGGTTCCTCGTCAACGCCGCCAAGTTCGTCGAAAGGGTGAAGGCCAAGGCGCAGGCCGCGAACGCGATAGCCCGCACGCTTGTGGACTGATTCCTGAGTGCTGACTGCTGCTCTCAGTGGATGGTCTTGGTCTTCCGGCTCATGTAATCCATCAGCAGATACTGGCCCAGCGTGTAGGGCGTGGTGAAGTATGCCTTGCCGCGGCACATCTCGGTTACCTTCTGCACGAACTGAACTAGGCCATAATCTGACGCCAGCATGAAGGTGTTGATCAGGACCCCGGCGCGCTTGCACTTCGAGACTTCCTCCAGCGTCTGGCTGACCACCAGGGGATCGAGCCCGAAGGCGTTCTTGTAGATGCGTCCGTCTTCGAGCGTGAGCGCCGACGGCTTGCCGTCGGTGATCATGACGATCTGCTTCATGTCCTTGCGCTGGCGTTGCAGGATGCGTTGCGCCAGGCGCAGGCCTTCGCGCGTGTTGGTGTAGTACGGCCCGACCTTCACCCGCGCCAGTTGCGAGAGCGGCACTTCCTCCGCTGAATCGTGGAAAAGAATCAGCGAGAGCGAATCGCCCGGGTATTGCGTGCGGATCAGGTGCGACAGCGCCATCGCAACTTTTTTGGCGGGCGTGAAGCGGTCCTCGCCATAGAGGATCATGGAGTGCGAGCAGTCGAGCATCAGGACCGTGGCGCAAGACGACTGGTACTCGCACTGGTGGACCTGCAGGTCTGAGTACTCGATGTTCAGCGGCAGCATGAGCCCTTCACGCTGGATCGCGCTGGACAACGTTGCAGTGATGTCCAGATTCAGCGTGTCGCCGAACTCGTAGCGCTTGGAGGCGCCGCTGGCCTCGATGCCGGTGGCGAGATCGCGGGTGTCGTGCCGTCCAAAACTCGACTTCCCCAGCGAGCCCAGCAGGTCGCGCAGCGCCTTGAAGCCGAGGAAGTCCAGGCTCTTGTCGGTGATCTCGAATTTCACCTGCGTCTGCGGTTTGCCGGTCTGGCCGGGCGCAATGGACTGCTTCGCAGGATCGTGTGGCTGGTCGATGGAGATGTAATTCTCCTGCTCCATGCGCTCGATCAACTTCTGGATGAGCTGCTCGAGGCTGCCGTCGCTGCGCATCTGCTCGAGTTGCTCCTGCATCTGCTCGTCGAGCAACTCTCCGTTCATCAGCGCGTCCTCGATCGCCTGCCGCAGTTGCTCCAGCGTCTGCTCATCCGGCATCTCGTAGAACGCATACTGATTCTGGAACCCGCTCTGCAGCAGGAAGTCGGAGAGCGCCTCCAGCAGGTCTTCCATGCTCATCTGCGACGCCGGATCGGCCACGAATTTGGAGTACTTGATGAACTTCATGGGCTAGTACCGAGTACCAAGTACCGAGTCTTTCATCGGCCCCTACTCCCTACTCCCTACTCCCTACTCCCTACTCCCTAGTTGTACGGCCGTCTCGGCGGCCTGGGCACCGGAGGCTCCTCGCGGCTATACGACGGCTCGCGGCGCACCTGCTTCTCGCCGGCACTGAAAACGCGCTCTTCGCTGCGCCCGATGCGCTTGTGGGCGTACAGACCCTCCAGCACGAACTCGGCCGCGGACACCTGCAACTCGGGAGCGTCCTTCGGCTTGACACCCAGCCGCTCGACCTTCTCCGCCAGCCCCTGGATCTTTTTCAGTCCTTCCGACAACTCCGCGGCAGATGCGCCTTCGCCGAACTTGATCTCGCCGCCCAGGTCGAACCACTGCACGATCTGCTGCATGTTCACGGCGTCGAAGTAGCCGTCGAAGGTCTTGGCCACGGCGGCACGGATCAGTTCGCGGGCCACGAAATCGGCGCCCTGCATCTCGCCCTCGTATTCCAGCTCCAGCTTGCCGGTGATGGCCGGCATGGCGGAATAGATGTCGCCCACGCGCGGCACGATCGTTTCCTCTTGGTTGCGGATGGCGCGGCGCTCAGCATTCGAGATCACGTTCTCCATGCAGGTGATGGGCAGCCGCTGGCTGACGCCGGAGCGCTTGTCGATCTTCTTGTCGTCGCGGGCGGCGAAGGCGATGCGCTCCACCACCTCGCGCAGGAACTTGGGCACCACCAGCTTGTGGCCGTCGCGCTGGCTCCACGCTTCCTGCGCGGTGATCGCCATGCCCTCATCCACGGTGGCGGGGTAGTGGGTGCGGATCTCCGAGCCGATGCGGTCTTTCAGCGGGGTGATGATCTTGCCGCGCGCCGTGTAGTCCTCGGGATTGGCGGTGAACACCAGGGCCACGTCCAGCGGCAGGCGGATGGGGTAGCCCTTAATCTGCACGTCGCCTTCCTGCATGATGTTGAACAGCCCCACCTGGATCTTGCCGGCGAGATCGGGCAGCTCGTTGATGGCGAAGATGCCGCGGTTGGCGCGCGGCAACAGCCCGTAGTGGATGGTGAGTTCGTTCGAGAGCTGGTGTCCGCCGCGCGCGGCTTTGATGGGATCGATGTCGCCGATCAGGTCGGCGATGGTCACGTCGGGCGTGGCCAGCTTCTCCACGTAGCGCTCCTCGGACGAGAGATACGCGACCGGCGTCTCGTCGCCCCGCTCCTCGAGTAGCTCGCGGCAACGGCCGCAGATGGGAGCGTAAGGATTGTCGTGGATCTCGCAGCCCTCGATGTAGGGCAGCGCCCGGTCGAGCAGCGAGGTGAGCGCCCGCAGGATGCGGCTCTTGGCCTGCCCGCGCAGGCCCAGCAGAATGAAATTGTGCCGCGACAGCACGGCGTTGACGAGCTGCGGCACTACGGTGTCGTCGTAGCCCACGATGCCGGGGAACAGGGTTTCGCGCCGCCGCAGCTTGCAGATCAGGTTCTCGCGCATCTCGTCTTTCACGCGACGTCGGCGCAGGCGCTCTTCGGAAAAGTCACTGCCTCGGAGTTCCCCGAGGGTTTGCGGAAGATTCATGAGGATGAGGCCCCCCTTGTTCACTTGAACCGATTATACGCCGCGCCGCAACACTGGCTTTCGGGGGAAGAGTGGCGGAGAACAGCGTCGGTTCTCGATTGGACGCGATTCGGGGAGCCTTAGTTGCAGAAAAGCAGTCGCCGGTAGCCAGTCGCCAGTCGTCAGCCGATGCATTGGGAGCAAGTGAAACTGGCGACCGGCGACTGACGACTGGCGACTCACATCGCGTGCCCGTTTCCTCCGGCTTTCTGGCGGGCTTTAACCGCGCGGCGCATGCGCGGCAACAAGGCCTGGAAGTAGGCGACGACGGCGGCGATGCGTTCCCGCTCCGAACGCATGCCCAAAAGGGTCTGCTTGAAATCGAGGTCGAGCGGCATGGGAGCGGCAAGCTGGAAGGAAAGCTGGGGCGTGCCGGCTTCCGGGGCGCCGGCATCGGCCTCGACCAGACGAAGCAGATCGCGGTACAGCCGCAGAGCCTCGTCCACCTGTTCGGCCGGAGCGCGTCCCGGCTCGTCGTCAAAGTAGGTGACCTCAGCCTGCAGGAACGCGCGCTCCTCATTCAGCCCCATCACCTCGAAGCGGCGGCGGCCTTCGCAGACGATGTCCATGCGCCCATCGTCGTAGCGCTTGGTGACTTCCAGGATCTCGGCGGTGCAGCCGATCTCGGCAATGCTGTCTTCCTTGGCGCGCACGATGCCGAACGCGGTCTTCTGCGCCAGGCATTCGCCGACCATCTCCCTGTAGCGCGGCTCGAAGACGTGCAGCGGGATCGGCGTGCCCGGCAAGAGCACCACTTCCAACGGGAACAGTGGCAGCAGCGCGCTCATCCGTGGGATTGTAAACCTCACTTGCGGAAAGCGCCTCAACTTGACTTCGACGCCACAACCAAATACAAGCACGAGCATGGACCCACGGGGAAAAGTGGTGGTGATTACCGGCGCGTCGATGGGCATCGGCGAGGCGCTGGGGCGGGCATTCGTGCGTGAGGATTGCAAGGTGGTGCTGTCGTCGCGTGATCCCGCGCGATTGGAGGCCGCCCGCGCACGCGTGGGTGCGTCGGACCGCACCCTGGCCATCGCCTGTGACGTCCGCAACCGCGAGGAGATCGATCGCTTGCTCGGCCTCACGCTGCACAACTTCGGCCGCGTCGACATCTGGATCAACAATGCCGGCTTCGGCTTGCAGGACTCGGTTGCTGCTATGGACATGCGAGCCTGCCGCAACATGTTCGACGCCAACCTGTTCGGCGCCATCGAGTGCATGCAGGCAGTGATCCCGGTGATGAAGCGCCAGGAGGGCGGCATGATCATCAACGTCTCCAGCATCGCCGGCCACATCCCGCTGCCGTACATGGCTGCCTACTCCGCCACCAAGTTCGCCATGAACGCCATCGGCAAGGGCGCACGCATGGAACTGCGCTCGAGCGGCGTGCACGTAATGACCGTCTGTCCCGGCACCATCGCCACCAGTTTCAGCGAGAATGCCGTGAAAGGAAAGGAGCGGTTGCGCATCGGAGGCGCGAACCGCCGCCGCGGCATCGGCGCCGATCGCGTGGCGGCCGCGGTCGTCAACGCTTGCCGCACCGAGAAGAGGGAAGTGATCGTCCCCTGGCAGCACCACATCAGCGTCAAGTTCTACCAGCTATTCCCGTGGCTGGTGGAGTGGGTGATGTCGCGCTCGCTCGGCCCCGCCGACGTCACCGCCGAGGTTGCGCAGCGCCAGCCCTGACGTTTAGCGGATCTGTTCCAGTTGCGCCAAATGATTCAGGTCGTGTCCGGCGAGCATTTGGAGAATCCTCTCAACAGACTCATCGCCGCGCTCGGGATGGAACGCCACCCGCGCGAAATCCTCGGGACCGAGCGTCCGCCAGAACGAGAGATTCCACGCGCGCAAGGCGATGACCGCCTTCACCGCAGCCGCAGGATCCTGGCGCGCATAGTTTCGCGCCCACAGGTCTTGATCATAGGGCTGAATGCGGTGGTTCGGCTCGACCACCGCTTGCCGCGAGCGGAAACCGGTCGCCAGTTCTACGTCCGCCAGATGGCAGAAGATCTGGCCTGCGGTCCACTTGCCCGGAGCGTAGCCTTTCTTCAATCCCTGTGGCCCCAGCCGCTCAAAGTGCTGCTGCAATTTCGCGGGAGTAGATTCCAGAACACCGAGGAACGGCTTGTCGCCAAGCAGTCCCAGGATTCGCGAGGTGTAGGGATTCGTTGCGGTTGCCATGCCCGATGGATGTTCCGGGCGTGGCCTTCGACTCGCGAAATTACCGCAGCTCCTGCAACAGGCCCTGCATTTCTTCCTGGGCGTGCTTGTTGCCGGCGCGCTCGGCCCTGGCAATGCCGGATTCCAGCATCTGGCGCGCTTCTTCGGAGCGGCCGGCGGCGGAGAGCATCTGTCCGGCCATCTGGTAACCGGCGGTGTAGTCGGGATGGAGCTCCAGCAGCTTCTTGAACTCGGCCAGCGCGGTCTCGATCTCGCCCGCGCGCGAGTACTCCATCGCCAGACCGTAGCGCGCGAACGCGTCGTTCGGGTTTTGCTCCAGAAACTGCTTCAGCATCTCAGCGCGATCCATATCGCCTCTCGGAAGCGCGTACAGATTTGCACGTCCGAGGCGGGGAAGTAAAGCTGGACTGCTAAAACCCTGAAGCACCTCGCAATCGCTGCGTCCCACGATTTGTATCAGGGCACGACTTCAGTCGTGCCGAAACGACGCAAAAATCAGAGGGGCTTCAGCCCCTGAGGTAAAATGCTCGCGCGCTGGCGCCTTTTGTTCAGGGGCTAAAGCCCGCATTCATGGAGGCTGTTATCGGCACGACTAAAAGTCGTGCCCTGATACAAACCCTTTAAGACAATGGCTTGTCCCTACTTCATCCCTACAGAAAAATTCGCAGACGGCGGCTGGCCGCACCGGCCGCGGCTGCCGCTGGGCAACGGCTGGCGCGGACTCTGCACCGCGTCCGGACACGAACACGTCGTACCTTCGGATGACCAACTGCGCCAGTTCTGCAACCTGGGATACGCGGCCCAGTGCCAGCGGCTTCCCAGCCAGCGCCGGTTTGACGCGGTGCGATTTTCCGTGGCACGCGACCGCGACCAGCGCGTCCATGTTTATTACGTGCTCGAGGCCGCCCATCGGCCCGGCACGCACGGCGTGCTGGAGTACGATTCGGCGGCGGGCCAGTGGGCGGTGGCGCATCCTGACCCGCGCATCCAGGCCATGGCCGCCTGCTATCTCGAATCCTATTTTGAGCGCCGGCGGAACGGGCCCTTCGACTCGCTGCGCTCGCTCAGGGCAGGCTCGGGCGACGGCAAGTTATGAGCGCGCACGATCTAGCTCCGCGTCCCGTCAAAGTCTCGCAGTCGGACATGGCGGAAGTGGTGCTGCCCAACGACGCCAACCCGCTCGGCAACCTGCTGGGCGGCCGCCTGATGCACCTGATCGACATCGCCGGCGCCATGGCCGCGCACCGCCACGCCCGCAGCGCGGTGGTCACCGCCTCCATGGACCATCTCGATTTTCTCGCGCCGGTGCACGTGGGCGACCTGCTGATCCTGCGCTCCTCGGTCAACCGCGCCTTTCGCACCTCGATGGAAGTCGGCGTGAAGTGCTGGGTGGAGAGCTACATCACCGGCGAACGGCGCCACGTCAGCTCCGCCTACCTGACCTACGTTGCCGTGGACGAGCAGGGCAACCACGTCCCGGTCCCGCCGGCTACGCCCGAGACTGCGGACGAGAAGCGCCGCTTCGAGGACGCCGGCCGCCGTCGCGAACTGCGCCGCGCCGAGCTGGAACGCCGCAAGTTGAGGCGCCCTGCGGGCGTGAGCGAAGCGCGCAGCGCGGAGCGGGAGCCCGCAGCCGAAATCCCGAGCGAAGCGAGGGACCCGAAGCGCGGGGAGTAACGGCTGGATCTCAGTGCTTGTCGTGGTCGCGATCGTGGTCCTTGTCACCGTGACTGTGCCGCCAGCCCCAGTATTCCTTCTGCTCCTCGGGGCGGCGCTGACCCCACTCGCGATGCTCTCTGTGGCCGTCCGCTTCCCAGCGGCGGTAATAGCGGTCCTCGTCCGGACTCCAGCGATGATAATCGCTGTGGTACGGGTCATAGACCCGGGCGTATCTGTGCTCCGCGCAACCGGAACTCAGCAGCGGCAGGGCCAGCGCAGCAGCCAGCAGGAGAGAAGTAAGGTAGGGGTGTTCACGTTGCATTCTCGTCGTTCCTCCAACGCGGCGCTCGTGATTAGAGCTTGGAACGCGATCCCCGAGTTGCCTTCCTTCCGGCTGGCGGGAGAAGGGAAGGACTGTTAACCGTTAGGTAATTACCGCCCCCCTCCCCCGCCCCCACTTAGAATCAACACTTTGCGGACCGAGATCCGATGAGTATCCGATGAGATCCGATGAAACAAAGGACTTACACGCAAAATCCCATCGCGAAAGGACTTAGCCCGCCGCCAAAGGGATTTTGTTGTCAAAGAGCGGAAGCCGCGCAGAGGCGGCATGTTAACCAAATGATAATATGCCTGTGGAAAAGTACCACCCGCGGCGTGGGCCCATAAAACCATGAGGAGTTAAATGGGAAATCTCGAGCCGCAATGACTTAGCCTATTGTCATTGTGATTAAGTAATGTATATCACAACTACTATAGGTCGTCAAGCGGGAATCATATTCGTAGCAAGCCCAGGCGCATGGCCTTGAAAGGAGCGCCGAAGGTGCATATCATCGCAGTGGAGTGACGAAACGGGCGCTGCTGCCGGGCTTGGCGGGCACTGCCCCGGAGAGCCAATGAAACTCACCCACGTTCACGTAACCAACTTCCGCAGCGCCGAAGACTCAGGGGACTTCGATGTCGGCCAAGTGCTCTGCCTTGTAGGGAAGAATGAGGCGGGGAAGAGCGCCGTCATTCAGGCGCTCGCCGGGCTGAACCCACATCCGGCGACACCCTTCAGCTATGACTTGGAACGGGACTACCCGCGCCGCTATCTGACCGAGTACGAGACACGCCACAGGGGTGAACAGGCCGTCGTGGTCAGCACTAAATGGCAACTCACGCCCGAGGAAAAGGCAGCCATCGTGGAGAAGATTGGCGAGAAGGCGCTGCTCGACCAACCGGTCCGGATTTATCGTCGGTATGAAGACAAGGAACCGCAATGGGAGTTGCCCATCAGCTACAAGAACGCCATCGAGTACCTGGTCGAGGACGAGCGGCTCAGCGCGCCGGAACGGAAGCCGCTGGCAAACGCCAACAACAGCGACGAACTTCGCAAAGGACTGGAAGGTGTTGCAGAGCGCACCGACAAGCAGCAGCGCCTGCTCGACCGGCTCGACGGGCTTCCGGGGAAGAACGTCGGGGGACTGGTTGAGAGCATCCTCAAACCGGGATTCCCGCAGTTCATGCTGTTTTCGCACTACGACCGGATGGTCGGTCAAATCCGGCTCGACACCTTCAAGGCGCGCAAGCAGGGGCAGCAGCAACCCAGAATCGAAGCGGGGGAGCAGGTGTTTGTGGATTTCCTTGAGTACGCTGGCACGTCCATTGACGAAATCACTTCCGCGACGACGTACGAAGGACTGAACGCCCGGTGCGAGGCGGCTTCGAACCGCATTACGCAGCAACTGCTGGAATACTGGACGCAGAACCCCAACCTCGAAATCGAGGTGCGCGTCACGAAGGCCGAGCCGCAAGACCCGGTGCCGTTCAATCAAGGGGTGATTGCCAGAGCGCGTGTTCGCAATAATCTCCACAAGGTGAGCGTTCCCTTCTCCGAGCGCAGCGCGGGCTTCATCTGGTTCTTTTCGTTCTTGGTGAAGTTCGCACAGGTGCGGAAGAACGGTACAAAGCTGGTTCTGCTGCTCGATGAACCCGGCTTGACGCTGCACGGCAAAGCACAGGCCGACCTGCTGCGGTATTTCGTGGAGCAGCTTGCGCCGGACCACCAAGTCGTGTTCACGACGCATTCCCCGTTCATGGTTCCGCCCGACGATTTGCCTTCAGTCCGCATTGTTGAAGATCGCATCACGTCGCCAAGGCCGAACTTCTGGGTGTCGGAGGGCACGAAGGTGCGCGATGACACGTTGGTGACCGACCGTGACACCCTGTTTCCCCTCCAGGGTGCGCTCGGGTACGAGGTCACGCAGACGCTATTTGTCGGGAAGCACCCGCTGCTTTTGGAAGGGCCGGGAGACATCCTGTATCTACAGGCTTGGTCTTCAGCCCTGTCGCGCCGTGGGAGCAAACCTCTCGACCGGCGCTGGACGCCTTGCCCCGCAGGCGGCATCGACCGGATTCAACCGTTCGTCGCTCTGTTTGCCGGTCAGAGGCTGGACATTGCCGCGCTCACGGATTACGCGAAGAGCGACCGGAAGAAGCTGGACGTTCTGCGCCGGAACAGGGTCATGGAGAGCGACCGGCTTCTGACATTCGCCAGCGTGCTCGGGGTGGACGAAGCGGATATCGAAGACGTATTCACGCCCGCTCTCTACGCGACCATCCTGAACAACGCCTTCGCGCTTCCGGCTGATCAGCAATTGACCACCGAGAAACTGTTGGAGGCCGATCCGAACACTACGCGGCTCGTGAAGAAGGCAGAGGCTTACTTCCGTGTGTTGCCGCCCAATGCTCCCGAGTTTGATCACTTCACACCAGCGGACTGGCTGTTCAGGAATCCGGCCGCTCTGAATGGCAAAGACAAGGAAGTCACTGAGACGCTGGCGCGGGCGGAAAAAATTATCTCCGCGTTGAATCGCATTCTGCCGCGTACCCGTGCGGAGTCCCATTCATAGCCCACCCTTCGCTGCGCGAAAAGGCGCGCGACCCGCCCCCGCCATGGATCAGGAGCCTGACTTGGGCGGATTCTTCAGGACCCGACCCGATACGCGCCATGTGAAGATTGTCCCACTGTAACGGACCAAGCGGCATCATCGAACGTTATCGATCTCTTTCTCGATCTGGTTCTGTACGCGAACGCGAAGCTCATCAAGCTCAGCTGCGGCGGACTCAATACGGTCCAAGGGCGCCGTGGGGTCCGCCTGCGCAGCAGAGATCGCCTGACCGACCTCTCCCAGACATGTTGCCACTTCAGTAGCGACCGGCTGCCCGTGTATCTCTTGCTGATTGATTGTTGCAACGACCGCCCGCTGGGCTCTGCCGGCGTCTTTCAATTGCTCTTTAAGCTGTGCGACCGTGCGTGCACTCACTTGATGCTCCCGGGCGATTTTGGCGCTCGCAGCAAAGGCCTGCAGTTTTGCACCAAGACTACCAAGATTATTGCCTAACTCTCTGTATACCTTGCTGCGTGCCTGAAGTCTGTCCAACCGGACTGCCTGCTCGCTCTTCACTTTCTCTATCTTTAATGACGTGCAATACGAAACCCCACCGGTGATCAATGCCCCGATCAATGCTGCAACAGCCGCGCTGCCCAAGAACAATGCTCCAGAAGCCTTGCTTCGGCGTGCAAGCCTTCTTGATCTCGTCCGACCAAGGGACAGGCACGGCATCCGGAAAATTACACTCGGTCTGGGTCAGAGTGCTACTTGCAGCCTGGAAAGCTGTCCTAATCTGTTCTACCCACTCGGACGGCATTGTAGACGGCAGACTAGAGGAGGGAGGGGTGACGGGCTTGTTTGGATCAGTCATGTCCTAAACTCCCAAGACGTAGCTCTGGCCAGCGATCACTTCAAATTAGGCATGTCCTTCTTGGCGGTAGCAAAGTTCGCTCTACTGCAAAGCACAATGCCGTCATCGCAGATTACGCAAGGCGGAGATGGAACGGGATTCTTGCAGTTGTCTATCGGGTTCTTCGTGATAAACGAATCCAGCGAGTTGTAAAAGGCCAAGTCGTTCCTCGCTAACGTTTTGACGGTTGACTTAAAGTCCCCGCACATGTCGAACTCAAGAATCGAACTAGAGTCCGCTTCTTTCAGCTTGGCGGCGATCCTCTTCTTCGCTTCCTCGCTCAGCCGTTTTTGAGTATTTTCAGCCATGTTCTTCGTCTGCGGTGCGGCTCCAAAACACACAGCTATCAAGAGGAGCAGCGAGACGAGTTTGAGCGAAGGGAGGGCTGGGCGCACCAGTGACCGCGATGTCCAACCGACTTTCGCCATGCAAACCTCCAAGTCTGGAAGAACGCCCGCACTCTAAACACGCAGGTCCGAAGGCCAGACACTAGAATTGATAGCCGATTCAGCCGGAACTTCATTCAGGAAGGAGGAAGACAGAGGGTTTTCGGCTGAGCGGCACAAAGATACACCTGCTACGGATCTTGTCAAGCGACCGTGGGAAATGAGCATGCCGCGCCCGCTCCACTGAACCCGTCGGGCAGAATCGATGGTCTGCCCCCACGCATCGTATAATCAACGATTCGGCCATCATCCCCGATCGTGGCAGGTGCCCTTTGAGTTCTCATCCGCATCAACAATTCGGTCAGCCGGCTGGCCCGCAGCCTTTGCCCGGCGTGAAGACCATTGTCGCCATTGGGTCCGGCAAGGGAGGTGTCGGCAAGACCACCATTGCGGTCAACCTGGCGCTGGCTCTGGCCCGGCTGGGACATCGCACCGGCCTGCTCGACGCCGACGTTTACGGTCCTAACGTCCCGCTGATGCTGGGCACCAGCACCACGCCGCGCGTGGTGGGCGAGAACCGCATCGAGCCGCTGGAAATCTTCGGCATCAGGGTGCTCTCGGTCGGATTCCTCAATCCCGGCGACAAGCCTCTGGTATGGCGCGGGCCCATGCTGCACTCCATCATCCGCCAGTTCCTGCAGCAGGTGGAGTGGGGCGAGCTGGACTACATGGTGGTGGATCTGCCTCCCGGGACCGGCGACGTGGCCATTTCGCTGATCCAGACGGTGCCGCTCAGCGGGGCGATCGTGGTCTCGACGCCTTCCGACGTTTCCCTGCAGGACGCGCGCAAGGCCATCGAAATGTTTCGCCAGGTGAAAGTCGAGATTGCCGGCATTGTGGAGAACATGAGCTACTTCACCTGTCCGCATTGCGGGAATCAGATCGACATCTTTTCTACCGGCGGCGTGGAACGCACCGCAAAGCAGTTCGGCATTCCCTACCTGGGCGCGGTGGAGCTCGACCCGGAGATTCGCAAGGGCGGCGACACCGGACATCCGGTCGCCCTGGGCGGCGAGGACTATCCGCACGCCAAGTCCTTCTACCAGTTCGCCCGCCGGGTCATAGCGGGTCTCGAAGATTTGCGGACCAGGATCCCGGAGCCCGTGATCCGAATCCAATAGAAGGAGGGAGTTCACGGTTTGGCACTCCGAAGCCAAGAGCGCCAAACTTGACAGCTCCCGACTCAAATCCTAGAATCTAGACAAAGGTAAAGCTGCGAGCCAGGAACATAAGTAACGTTTTTCCATAGGCTTAGCAGCATTGGTGTAGGCAGAAATGGCGCAAGTGGGGCCAAGCGGACAGCGTGAGCGCGAGATCCTGACCGCCATCGTGGAGACTTTCATTGCCACGGGCGAGCCGGTGGGATCGCGGACATTAGCGCGCGCAAGTAAAGAAGGGATCAGCCCGGCGACCATCCGCAACGTCATGGCCGACCTGGCCGATGCCGGCTATTTGGAGCAGCCGCACACCTCGGCGGGCCGGGTGCCGACGGCCCAGGCGTATCGTTATTATGTGGAGCAGCTCACCGGGCACGCCCATATCTCCCAGGCCGACGAAGGCGCGATTCAGAAGTACTTCCACGGGGTCAGCGACGTGCAGGAGTTCATGGAACGCACGTCGCACGTGCTCTCGCTGCTTTCGAGCGGCGTAGGCGTGGCGGTGACCGCCACAGGCCCGCGCAATGCGCTCGACCACGTGTACTTCTCGCGGCTGGCTACGAACAAAGTGCTGGCGGTGGTAGTCGCGAGGTCGGGACTGGTGCGCGACCGGGTGCTGCGCACGGCCTGCGATTTTTCGCAGTTGGAACTGGAGACCGCGGCCCGCTATATCAACGAAAACTTTCGGGGATGGACCATCGACGCGGTGCGGGCGGAGATCGACCGCCGTTTGCAGAGCGAACGCAGCGAGTATGACCGGCTGATGCAGTCCGTCGAGGAATTGTGCCGCAGCGGCGCGCTCGCCCCGGAGCACGCGGCGCAGACCGTGTTCGTGGAAGGCGTGGCCAATCTGGTGGCCAGCGAGGAAGACAAGGAGCGCTTGCGCGAGCTCTTGCGCATGCTGGAAGAGAAGGAGCGTGTGGTCGAACTGCTCTCCGCCTACCTCGATGCGCGGCAGGAAGCGGTGCGGGTGGTGATCGGCCTGGAAGAAGCGGTCCCGCAGATGCGCAATTTCGTGCTCATCGGCGCTCCGGCGCACGTGGGCGATGAAGTGGTGGGGTCGCTGGCGGTGATCGGGCCGACGCGCATGGACTACGAGCACAGCATCACCGCCGTCTCCTACATTGCGCAGCTTTTCGACAAGATTCTGAACGAGAAGGAATATTAGTTGGTTATGGCAAAAGGGAACGGAAAGACCAACGTCCAAAACCTAGACGCGGAGCACGAGCTGCCGGCGGCCGAGGAAGACGGCTTCGAGGAAAAAGCCGCTGAGCAGCCAGTTGCGGCGGCTGGTGCGGAAGATGAGATCAAGACGCTGCGGCAGGAGCGGGACGTCCTGTACGACCGCCTGGCGCGCCTGCAAGCGGAATTCGATAATGCGCGCAAGCGCGCTGCCCGCGAGCAATCGGAGTTTCGCGAGTACGCCGTCGCCGATGCCATCAAGGCGTTGCTGCCCATGCTGGACAGCTTCGACCGCGCGCTCGAGGCCCATGCCGGCGAGGAGAACTTCCGCGGCATCGAACTCATCAACCGGCAGTTCCACGACGCATTGGCAAAGTTGGGACTGCGTCCCATTCCCGCGGCTGGGGAGCCTTTCGACCCGCACCTGCACCAGGCGGTCGAGATGGTCGATACCTCGGAGGCCGCGGACAACACGGTGCTGGAGGAACTGCAGCGCGGTTACAAGCTCAAAGATCGCCTGCTGCGTCCGGCGATGGTGCGCGTGGCGCGCAATCCCCACAAGTAAACACGGAAGAAGATTCTGGCCACCAACGCAAAACGCGACTACTACGAAGTGCTGGGCGTGACCCGCGAAGCCAGCGAGCAGGAGATCAAGAGCGCCTATCGCAAGCTCGCCCTGCAGCACCACCCTGACCGCAACCCCGAGAACCCCGCCGCGGAGGAGCGCTTCAAGGAAGCCAGTGAGGCCTACTCGGTGCTGGCCGACGCGCAGAAGCGGGCGCACTACGACCGCTTCGGCCACGCTGGCGTGACCGGAGCTGGGGGCGGGTTCGGCTTCGATGCCAACGTCATCTTCCGCGACTTCGGCGACATCTTCGGCGACTTCTTCGGTTTCGGCGACATCTTCGGCGCGGGCGGCGGACGTCACCGCACGCGGGCGCAGCGCGGCGCCGATATGCGCGCCGATCTCAACCTGGAATTCGAGGAAGCCGTCTTCGGCGCCAAAGGCACGGTCAAGTACCGCCGCCAGGAAATCTGCGAAGAGTGCCGCGGGACGGGCGCAGCCGCGGGAAAAGCTCCGAGTACGTGCTCGACCTGTGCCGGGCGCGGGCAGGTGCGATATCAGCAGGGATTCTTCAGCGTCTCGCGAACGTGCCCGGCATGTCACGGCGCCGGGACCGTGATCACCGATCCGTGCCCGCGCTGCAAAGGGCAGGGATTCGTCAGCCGCGAGCGCGTGCAGGAAGTCAAAGTCCCCGCCGGGGTGGAGGACGGCACCCGCATCCGCTACTCCGAACTCGGCAATGTTGGCGTCCACGGTGGTCCGCCGGGCGACCTCTACGTGGTGCTGCACGTGAAGGAGCACCCGTTCTTCCTGCGCGACGGCAAGGACCTCTACTGCGTGCTGCCCATCTCCTTTCCGCAGGCGGCGCTGGGCGTCGAACTGAAAGTGCCGACGCTGGACGGCGAACACCTGCTCAGGATCCCCGAAGGCACCCAGTCGGGCAAGGAGTTCCGCATCCGCGGCAAGGGCGTACCCGTGCTGAACGGGCACGGAAAAGGCGACCTGGTGGTGCGCGTGGTGGTGCAGACGCCCACCCGCCTCACCAAACGCGAGCGCGAACTGCTGCAGGAGATCGACGCCATCACCCGCATCGAAAACAAGCCCGAACGCCCCAGCCTGCTCAACAAGGTCAAAGACATTTTTGGTTGAGCGGAGCGGTTCACGATGACGCGCCGCCGCTGGATCGCCGACAAGGCCTTGGGCAGCCGTGCGGCGCTGGTGGGGGCTCAAGCGGAACACTTGGCGCGCGTGCTGCGTGCCCGCATCGGCCAGGAATTCGATATCGTGGCCGAAGGGCGGGTGCGGCGCGGCCACATCGTCTCCGTCACGCCGGAGAAGGTCGAGTTTGAACTCGGCGAGGACCTGCCGGCGGCCGCGCTCCCCGACATCACGCTGCTGCTAGCGATCTTCAAGTTCGACCGCATGGAGTGGGCAATCGAGAAAATTACAGAGTTGGGCGTGACGCGCATGGTGCCGCTGATCGCGAAGCGGACGGATTCGCATCTTGCGTCGGCGGCGGCAAAACGCGTCGAACGTTGGCGCCGCATCGTCCGCGAAGCCGCTCAGCAGTCGCGCCGTGCCGCGCCCCCGGAGATTACTGCGCCGGCGCGGTTTGAAGAGATCTTGTCCGTCCCGGCGGGGCGCCGCATCGTGCTTTCAGAAGCCGAAGAGCAAATCTCGCTCAAACAGGCGGTCGCGGGCTGGAAGGGGACACTGGCGCTGGCGGTCGGTCCGGAGGGCGGCTGGACCAGCGAAGAAGAGCGCGCTTTCCGCGAGCAGGGATGGATTGCAGCTTCGCTCGGACCCACGATCCTGCGCGCCGAGACTGCGGCTATCGCCGCCGTGAGCATCGTTCTTGCGGAGCTGATGTAGTTGCGCCAGTTCACTCGTCCCTACGGGACTTGTCTCAATTCCCCTGCGTACCCGGCGATGAATCGCCGGGCTAAACTCGCAACGTCGCTACGCGACTTGTCCGCTGCCGCCCGAGGCCGAATGGCCCCGCTTCCGTCGCGGCAGCGACGAAACGAACTTAGCCCGGCGATTTATCGCCGGGATCCAATAGGTGCAATTAGTGAGTCCTGTAGGGACGACTGATCCGGCAAAGCGCCTTTTCCACAGCACTTCGCAGTTGCCGCTCGCCGTAGACTCTCCGATAATGGATCACCCAGGCGATTCACTCACAAATCAGTGTCTGTCACCCTCAACGAGCGGCAGCTCCAGGCCATCGAACACGTCCACGGACCCATGTTGGTGGTGGCGGGCGCCGGCACCGGGAAAACCAGCGTGCTGGTGGAGCGCATCGCGCGCCTGATCCGCGACCGGCACGCGCGTCCCGAGGAGATCCTGGCACTCACCTTTGCCGATAACGCCGCCGGCGAAATGAGCGCGCGTGTGCGCAAGGCGCTTGCCGGTACGGATTGCGATGGGCTGCGCGCCATGACCTTCCACGCCTATTGCAACGGCGTGCTGGAGCGCGCAGGAAAAGCTTTTCGCCTGCTCACGAAGGAGGACCTGTGGGTCTACTTGCGGCAGCGCATCTCCGACCTGGGCCTGAGCTGGTATATCCGCGCGGCCAGCCCGGGCCAGTTTCTGGACGCGCTGCTCGAGTTCTTCGACCGCTGCCACGACGAATTGGTGGGCCCCGCCGATTACCGGAAATACGTGTCCGGCCTGAGCAGGGCGAATGCGGCTCTGCCGCGGGTGGTCAGCTCCAAGCTGGCCGAAGGCATGTCGCGCGACGAGGTGCTGGCTCGCTGCGAGGAGATCGCCAATGTCTTCCAGAACGTCGCGGAGATGCTTGCGGACGAGAACCTCGGCGCCTTCGCCCACATGATCACGGGCGCGCTGGAATTGCTGCGGAGCGATCCGCAGTTGCGGGCGGCCGAGCAGGGCCGCGCGCGCTTCCTGCTGCTCGATGAATTCCAGGACGTCAACCTGGCGCAGATCGAACTGGCGCAGCTTCTGGCCGGAAGCGAGCAGAATCTCTTCGCAGTCGGAGATCCCGACCAGGCGATCTACCGCTTCCGCGGCGCATCCTCGGCGGCCTTCCAGGAATTCGCGCACCGCTTTCCCAAAACCAAGCACGTGACGCTGATTGAGAATCAGCGCTCACGAACTCCGATTCTGAAATGCGCGCACGCGGTGATCCGCGGCAATCCCGCGGTGGCGCCGACCGGCGCCGACCGCGCCTTGGGGCGTGAGGCGCTGGAATCCGCGCGCGACCTGCGCGACAAACAGCAGGGAGAGCTGCTTCCCAAGTTCCCGGTGGAGGTCGTCACCGCGGAGAGCGACGAGCAGGAAGCGTTCGATATCGCCGGCCGCATCGAAGAGTTGCGCCGGGCGACCGGCAGGCGGCGCGATGGGGGGAAGGAAGCCCGGTGTCCGCGCATCGCCGTCCTTTACCGCCAGCATGCTCACCGTAACCTGTTGGTACGCGAGCTGGTCGCACGGAATATCCCATTCGTGGTGGCCGGGCTGAACGCGCTGGAGACGCCCGAGGTGCGCGATCTGCTGGCCTGCCTGCGGGTGCTGGCGTCCATGGCCGACAGCGGCAGCCTGTTCCGCGTAGCCGCCTTCCCGATGTTCCAGGTGGATGCCGAAGCCCTGCGCCAGGCGCTGAAGCACGCGGGGAAGGACGCCGACTTAATCAGCGTCCTGGAGACCGTCCCGGGCGGCAGCGAGGCAGTGGCCACCGTGGAGGAGGCCTGGGCGACGGCGCGCATGAAAGGCATGAACACCGCCGCCGTGCTGATGTACGTGCTCGAGCGTTTTGCTTTCGACCGGAACGCGCCTCCGGTGCTTGCCTTCGCGAACTTTGTCCTCGAATGGAGCAAGAAGCCGGTGGCGGGAAACGGCGAGCTCTCCCACTTCCTCGCGTACATGGACCATTATCCCGAGGCCGGCGGCATGGTCGCCGTACCGACGGGCGATGAGGGTTCGGACCCCAGCGTGGTGCAGCTCATGACCGCGCACGCGGCCAAAGGACTGGAGTTCGACCACGTCTTCGTACTGCGCGCGAACCAGAACTCGTTTCCCACCAGCTTCCGCGAAAAGCTGTTCGAGTTTCCCCTCGAGCTCCGGCGCGGGCTAGTGGCCGAGGGTGATGACAAGGAGATCCACAAGCAGGAAGAGCGTCGGCTGTTCTACGTCGCCATGACGCGGGCGCGAGAGACACTGACGCTGTGCGCGCGTCCCCGGAACCGCAATCTCCGTCCCACCGGCTTCGTGCGTGACCTGATGGACGATCGCGAGGCCCGTCCTTACTGGACGAAGAGGGATGCCGCTCCCTTCACCATCGATCTCGCCGCGGGAGCTCTGGCCGCCGGCCCGGGAGTGGGCGCGTGGCTGCTAAACCCGCCGCCGTCTCCGTACGTTTTCGACGGCGCGTTGAGCGCAACACTGATCGAGAGCTACGAGACTTGCCCGCTGCAGTTCAAGATCGAGCGCTTCTGGAAGGTCCCAGGCGAGGTCGCCGCGCAGATGCAGTACGGCAACACTGTCCACACTCTGTTGCGCGATTACTACGAGTCGCTGCGCGCCGGGCGCCCGAAAAGCGAGGACGAGGTGCTCGCGTTGTTGCGCGATGGCCTGGCGGCCACCGGGTTCGCCGATCCGGTGCAGCGCGAGCTTTACGAGAAGGAAGGGACGAAGCAGTTGCGCGAGTTCGTGCGCCTGCAGCAGGCCGCGCCGCCGGCCGAGGTGATTGGGACCGAGCGCGGCTTCGAGATCACGCTCGGGGGCGTGCGCGTCAAGGGACGCCTGGACCGCATCGACCGCATCGCCGGCAACCGGGTCGCCATCGTGGACTACAAGACCGGCAAGCCGCGCACCCCGCAGCACGCGGACAAAAGCCTCCAGCTTTCGATCTACGCCCTGGCGGCGCGCGAGAAGTGGGATTACGAAGCCGAGCGGCTCGTGTTCTACAACCTCGCAGACAACACCGAGGTTGCCAGCAAGCGTGACCCGCGGCAACTCGAGGAGGCTTGCCGGCGCGTCGCCGAGGTGGCGACCGAGATCGCTGCCGGGAACTTCGATCCCACGCCCGGCTTCCACTGCGGATGGTGCGCGTATCGCAACCTCTGTCCTGCGACCGAGGAGAGGCTTTACCAGATCCAGGTGCAGGCTGCGGGGGTGAACTGATGCTGGCCGTCGCGCTGGCGTTCGTCGGCGTGCTTCTGGCGCTGATCGCTGTGGTGCTGGTGTTGCGCCGTCCGGCTGCCGCGGACCCGCAGGCGTTCGAGGCGATGCGCAACGACTTCAGTCTCCTCCGCGAGGGCACGGACCGATCCGTCTCCCACGTGGTTGATGTTTTCAGCAAACAGCTCGAGGGCGTCGGCGACAACGTCCAGAAGGCCCTGGGGGCGGTGAACAGCAACGTCGCCGAACGCCTGGAAGCGATGAACCGCCACCTGGCCGAGCGTCTGAACGAGAACGTGAAGGCCATGAGCGGGACGTTCGAAGGAAGTAAACGACCGCATGGCGCACGTGCAGGGCATCTTCGCCGAATTGCAGAAGCAGGTGGGCGGCATGAGCGAGCAGGCGCGGCGCTTGGCCGAGATGTCGAAGTCCATCGCCGATCTCCAGCATATCCTCACCGCGCCCAAGCTGCGCGGCGGCTTCGGCGAGGAGCAACTCGAAAACCTGCTGGCCATGGTGTTCGCCCGCGAGCAGTACCGGACACAATATGCGTTCTCCTCCGGCGAGAAGGCGGACGCCGTGCTGCTGTTCCCGCAGGGAATGGTGGCCATCGATTCCAAGTTCTCGCTGGAGAATTTCCGGCGCATCGCCGAAGCGGAGACCGAGCCGGAGAAGAAAGCGGCGCGGCGCGAGTTCCTGAAGGATGTCCGCAAGCGCGTGGATGAGATCGCCGGCAAGTACATACGGCCCGCTGAGGGCACGCTGCCCTTCGCGCTCATGTACATTCCGGCGGAAAACGTCTACTACGAAGCCATCATCCGCGATGAAGACGACAACGGTCTCTACGAATACTGCGCGCAGAAGCGCGTCATGCCGGTTTCGCCCAACTCGCTCTACGCCTACCTGCACACCATCGTGGTCGGACTCAAGAGCCTGCACGTGAGCCAGCAGGCGGAATCCATCTTGCGGCAGATGGAATCGCTGCGCTTCGAGCTGGAGAAGTTCACCGACGTCTACGACAAGCTGGGCACGCACCTGAAGAACGCGGGCAAGAGTTACGACGACAGCACGCGCGCGCTGAGCAAGCTGGAGAACCGCGTCCATAACCTCGCGGGCGCTGGGATCAGCCAGCCGGAACTGCCGTTGGACGGGGAAAAGCGGGCGCTGGGCGCGGCGGAAGGTTAAAAAAACCGGCACAAAAAAATCGGGGACGCTGCCTGGCGTCCCCGTTTGCCTTTTGGGCTGGGCGATTAGTGCTTCTTCTTGCCGCCCTTTTTCTTGCCACCCTTCTTCGTTGCCATGGTTCTATTCTCCCTTCCATTCTTCGTGGATGCAACCAACGTGCCGTTGCATGTGATGACTGAATGTATAGAGTCAATGAAAAACGATGTCAAGAGAAAAATCGGAATGCGCCGGTACCGTCGAGCGATGTACGTCGAGGGAGATGATGCTTTCGCGCGATGATGTCGCCCGCGATCGCGCTCGGAACGTCGCGCTGCACGCGGAAAGGCGAAAAGCAAGCGGCACGCGCATCCCGCGCTTCGCGCTGCATCGATCCCAGGTTGGAGATGCGGACAGGGCATCGTCGCTCGACGGTCTCGAAGAGATGTGGTTCATTCGTTCGCGGCGTGACCGCGAGCGTTTCTCGCCTCCCTCACCCCCAAAAAAATAAAATCCACTGAACCTTTCGAGGATTCCTTTCGTAGAGCAGATTAGAGGATCATCATGTCCTTTCTCTCCCGGCGTGCTCTGCTGCGAACTTCGGTGCTGGGCCTGCTGGCCGGTTGTGCGCCGGCGATGTGGCCGCAGTCGGAGCGCGGCGGGTATCCCCGCCCGGGGTTGCGGCGCGGCCCCACCACCGATTCCGTCGCCGAACTGATGGACGAGATCAGCCTGGCGCGCGCCTGCACCGTGGAGTGCGCCGAGGCCATGCCGGAGCAGCATTACGGCTTCCGCCCCGTGGCCGAAGAGCGGACCTTCGGGCAGCAGATGGTGCATATCGCCGAGTCGGTGCGCAGCCTCTTCGAAGTCTTCGTGCAGGACAAGACGCAGCCTACGCTCCTGTTCAGCGAAGCCGGCAAGGAATTGGTAAAGTCCAAGGCGGACGTAGCAACGCTGTTGCGGGAATCGTTCACCTACGTGCATCGCGGCGCTGCCGATCTGACCGACGTTGACCTCGACCTGCGGGTGCAGTTCCTGGAGAACCGGCCGTTCTCGAAGGGGCGGGTGGTTCGTTTTCTGCTCGATCACGCCACCTATCACCGCGGGGAGAGCGCCGTGTACATGCGCCTGAACGGCATTCGCCCGCCGCGTTATCGGGCGTGACTCACAATCGCAATCCTCTGAACCAGTACGCACTTCGCGCGCATCCGTCCGCGGATCGTGGCGTTTTGCAGCCACGGAATAGCACGGATCGGCACGAATCCCAATTCATACCGCCGAGACGCCGAGTTCGCCGAGGTTGCTCCTTTTCGTGGCGCTCTCGGCGTTCTCCGCGTCTCGGCGGTCAAAAATCCATAGAGTAGAACAGCCCCTTGCGGCCTGGGCAGTCGTCGGTATACTCAGCCTCCCACTTTTATGCTTTTCAAGACCCTCAGTGCCGCGGTTTACGGCATCGATGCCAGCATCATCGAGGTCGAGGTCGATGTCTCCGGCGTCAGGCTGAACGACGGCGACCACTTCATGACCGTCGGGCTGCCGGATGCGGCGGTGCGGGAGAGCCGGGAGCGCATCCGCGCCGCGCTGAAGAATTGCGGCTACGACATTCCGCCCACGCACATCACCGTCAACCTCGCTCCCGCCGACATCAAGAAAGAAGGCTCGGGCTTCGACCTGCCGATGGCCATGGGCATCCTGGGCGCGTACGGCGCGCTCACCCGCAAGGAAGTGGTGGACTACCTGCTGGTGGGCGAACTATCGCTCGATGGCGGAGTGCGCGGCATCCGCGGCGCGCTGCCCATCGCGGTGGAGGCGCGCGCCCGCAAGATCCGCAACCTCATTGTCCCCGAGGTCAATGCGCGGGAAGCGGCCGTGGTCAGCGGCGTGGACGTCTTCCCCGTGCGCTCGCTGCTGGATGTGGTCAACCTGCTGAATGCCGCCGAGGGCAATGGCGCTGCTCCGCTGCGCGTCGAGACTGACGCGCTGCTGAACGAGGCGCGGCAGTTCACCGTGGACTTCAAGGATGTGCGCGGTCAGCAGACCGCCAAGCGCGCCCTCGAGGTGGCATCCGCCGGCGGGCACAACATCCTGATGATCGGCCCCCCGGGTTCGGGCAAGACTATGCTGGCCAAGCGCATTCCCACCATCCTGCCGCCGCTCACCTTCGAGGAGGCGATCGAGACCACCAAGATCCATAGCGTAGCCGGCGTGCTCGATCCCGGCGCCGGACTGGTGGGGACGCGTCCGTATCGCGCTCCGCACCACACCATCTCTGACGCCGGACTGATCGGCGGGGGCGCGGTGCCGCGTCCAGGCGAGGTCTCGATCGCGCACAACGGCGTCCTCTTCCTCGATGAACTGCCCGAGTTCCCGCGCAACGTGCTGGAAGTCCTGCGACAGCCGCTCGAAGACGGAACCGTCTCGATTGCCCGCGCCGCCATGTCGCTCACCTTCCCGGCGCGCTTCATGCTGGCGGCGGCCATGAATCCGTGCCCGTGCGGATATCACAATGACCGCTCGCGCGACTGCCATTGCACACAGCCGATGATCCAGCGCTATGTGTCCAAGATCTCCGGGCCGCTGCTCGACCGCATCGACATCCACATCGACGTGCCGGCGGTGAGGTACAAGGAACTGCGTGGCGGGGCTTCGCCCGAGGGCTCTGACCACATCCGCGAACGGGTGATAAGAGCCCGCGAACGGCAACTGCAGCGCTTCAAGACGGCGGGCGAGCCCATCTACTGCAATGCGCAGATGGCGCCCCGGCAGATCCGCGCGTATTGCGACCTCACTCCCGACTGCGAACGCATGCTGGAGCGCGCCATGGCGCAGCAGGGCCTGAGCGCGAGGGCGCATGACCGGATTCTGAAGGTCGCGCGCACCATCGCCGACCTGGACGGGGCGGAGAACCTTGACTCGCGGCACATCGCGGAGGCGATACAGTATCGGACGCTGGACAGGACGTATTGGGCGTGAAGGACGTTTCAGGTTTCAAGTTTCACGTTTCAAGTTGGACGGCACCAACCCGGGGGGGCTAAGAGCCCAATTAATAAGGGGGTGCGATCGATTCGCGGGCCTGAAGGCCCGCGCTTCCACCGGAAAACAGACGGGAAAGGTCGAGGTTGAGACATGAAACGTGAAACTTGAAACCTGGCCCTGTGCCTCTGTGGCCAACCCCCCTGGCCAAGAATCTTCTTGACCCGCAAGGCGATTCTTTGTAAGGTGGCTTGAAGTCGGGCGATCGACTGCCGGGCCCGAGGATTCCTGGCAAGCTTGGTTGTAAATTTCAGCAGAAAAGCAACTTTGAGCCTGCCGCGGGCATCTATTAATTGTCACTGGATCCAATTCTTTAGGAATAAAGCCAGCTATAACAATCAGTTAGGTTCTGGCGTGGCCACGCGGTGAGCGTCTGGACGAACAGGGGTTGGGTGCTCGGCTGGTAAACAGGGAACCAGGGTCCCGAGGAGAGGAATCAAGGAAATGCGTTCTGAGTTGATCTATGATGCATTGCGCACGGTGCAGAACCGGTATCTTCTGTGCCAGGTTGCGTCCAAGGCTACGCGCAAGTTCCACAAGCCGAACACGCGCATCCAGGACACGATGAACCAGGTATTTGAGCGTTTCGCCGAGAGCGAATCGCCCACCCGCATCGTGGCGCAACCCCAACCGGTTGCCGAGGCTCGACGGCGCGCTGCATAATAGAAGGTCTGCGGCGCGCCCGCGCCGCGGAACTGACTCCCTTAATTTGGATCGTTAGGTCGAACTGACCCCTCCTCAATCACAATCCATTTCCCGTAGGTGAACATGACTATCGCGGAGCTGAAAGAAAAGAACATCCAGGAACTTACCCGCATTGCGCGCTCCCTCGACCTGCCGGGCGCCAGCGGGCTGCGCAAGCAGGACCTGATCTTCAAGATCCTGCAGGCGCAAAGCGAGAAGGAAGGCCACATCTTTGCCGAGGGCGTGCTGGAGATCCTGCCCGACGGCTATGGCTTCCTGCGCTCCCCTGACTACAACTACCTGCCGGGTCCGGACGACATCTACGTCTCCCCTTCGCAGATCCGCAAGTTCGACCTGAAGACCGGCGACACCATCAGCGGGCAGGTGCGGCCGCCGCACGAGGGCGAGAAATATTTCGCCCTGGTCAAGATCGAGGCGGTGAACTTCGAGTCTCCGGAAGAGGCGCGCAACAAGATTCTGTTCGACAACCTGACGCCGCTCTATCCCCAGGAGCGCATCAAGCTGGAGACCGCCAAGGACAACATCACCGCCCGGGTCATGGACCTGCTGACGCCGCTCGGCAAAGGGCAGCGCGCCCTGATCGTTTCTCCGCCCCGGGCTGGCAAGACGATGATTCTGCAGAACATCGCGAACTCCATCACCACCAACCATCCCGAGGTGGTGCTGATCGTGCTGCTCATCGACGAGCGTCCGGAAGAAGTCACCGACATGCAGCGCTCGGTGAAGGGCGAGGTCATCAGTTCGACCTTCGACGAGCCCGCCGCCCGCCACGTGCAGGTGGCCGAGATGGTGATCGAGAAGGCCAAGCGTCTGGTCGAGCACAAGCGCGACGTGGTGATCCTGCTGGATTCCATCACCCGGCTGGCGCGCGCCTACAACACCATCGTGCCGCCTTCGGGGAAGGTGCTCTCCGGCGGCGTGGACTCCAACGCCCTGCAACGGCCCAAGCGCTTCTTCGGCGCCGCCCGCAACATCGAGGAAGGCGGCTCGCTGACCATCTGCGCCACCGCGCTGGTCGAGACCGGCTCGCGTATGGACGACGTGATCTTCGAGGAGTTCAAGGGCACGGGCAACAGCGAAGTGATTCTGGACCGCAAGCTCTCCGACAAGCGCGTCTTCCCGGCCATCGACATCCAGCGTTCCGGCACCCGCAAGGAAGAGCTCATCATCCCCAAGGAAGACCTGGCGCGCATCTGGGTGCTGCGCAAGGTGCTGAACCCGCTGTCCCCGGTCGAGGCCATGGAGCTGCTCATCGACAAGGTGGGCAAGACCCGCTCCAACGCCGAGTTCCTGGGCAACATGAGCTCGCTGTAATCTTGGTACTTCAGACGCCCCTGGTCAGCCGCCCCTGCGGGGCTCGCAACATCCACGGAGGCCAAAGAGTAAGAGCGAAGGAATGTCATACGCGCGGTGCCCTTCGTGAACCTCTGTGCTTTCTGCGGTTGGCCTGCCCCTGAAATCTTCGACTGCCCAAGCACTTAGGTAACGCTGTTTATTGAAGAGGTTCTAGCCCTCTCAGGAGCGGAATTATTCTTGACGCTCCGATCCGGATCAACTTACGATTCCAACAGCCCTTCGTCTGGGAGGAACAAGTGCGCGAGTCTTGGGTAAAGTATTTGGCGTGGCTTCTGGTAGTGTTGTTCCCCGCTTCGATGGTGATGGCGGACGCCACGTCCGCGATGCTGAACGCGACCGGCAGCGTAACCGTCAACGGCAGTCCCATCGAACGAGCCACCGCAATCTTCGCCGGCGACAAGGTCCAAACCGGCGCTAACTCGATCGCCACCCTGACTAACGAAGGCTCTTCGGTGACCGTGCCCGGCAATTCGTCGCTGGTCTTCTCCAAGAGTTTTGTGAACGTGCTTTGCGGGACCGCCCTGGTCAGCACCAGCCGCGGCCTGTCGGTGCGGGTGAGCAACCTGCTGGTGCAGCCGGTGCGCGGCGCTCAAGCGCGGTTCCAGATCACCCAGAACGAGGGGCAGCTTCAGATCATCGCCCGCGAAGGCACGCTGGCCA
The DNA here is from genome assembly GCA_963704285.1 of uncultured Acidobacteriota bacterium. Classification (GTDB taxonomy): domain Bacteria; phylum Acidobacteriota; class Terriglobia; order Terriglobales; family Acidobacteriaceae; genus JAHFUA01. The sequence continues at coordinate 2,169,080 of OY969886.1, forward strand.
TCGACAACGGGGCCACCACCAGTTCCTTGCAGGCAGGCCGCATGCTGACCGCGCCCGCCACCTGCATGGCGGCGCCTTATGCCGATGATCAGACGAGCAGTTCGCCCATGCCTCAGGACCAATCGCAGGATCAGCAAGGCAAGAAGAGGGGTGCTGGCGGAGGTATGGGCCGCAGCGTTCCGCCGCCCACGGGAGGCATCAATACCGGCAGCATCTTGCTGTACGCAGGAGCGGCGGGCGGCGTAGCCGGATTCCTGGTCTGGCTGACGACCCGCAGTTCGGCGAGCGCCACCACTCCGTAGCAGAAACTCGAGCCCACAACAGATCAGCCCGCCATTACGGCGGGCTTGGTTTTTTGTGGCTCTCTGCGCGGCCGGGCTCAGTCGCGGAGCACTTCCACGTTCTCCGAGGGCACGACGATGCGCAACAGTTTGAAGGGGTACGAACTTTCCACCCAGAAGGTCCAGGCGGCGTCGTCCGACTGCAGGGTGAAGCGGTCCAGCTCACGTTCGGCGCCGTGGAACTTCACCTTGTCTTTGCCTTCGTAGTTGATGGCGACGGTCGTCGAAGCCTGCTGGCGGGGGATGAAAACGCCGAACTTGCCGGGCTGCAGCTTGCAGCCTTGCGGGCTGACGGCAGCACCGCAGAAGGTAGCCAGGTAACGCCACAAAAGAATCTCGCGGTGGGTGAAGAAGTCGTCGAGGATCACCGTGGAAGGGGGCAGCATGAAGGCGCGCTCCTGGGATTTGGAGCCAGGCGCCGGCGTGATGTGTTCCACCAGGAACTGGTCGTGGTAGTCAACGGTGGCCTGCGCCTTCTCCGGACTCAGCTCCTTCCACTCATAGTGACGCAAGTCGCCGTTGGATGCGACCTGCAATTCCGAGGTCTGGCTGGCCCGGTCGTTGCCGGCTTCGATCTTGAGCTGGGCCACGGCCACGCTGACGTCCTGCCGCTGATGGATGGTGAAAGTCTCGGTGCCGATGCGGCGCCCCTGGCGGAAGATCCCGAACGAACCGGAATCGACGAGCTGGCCTTCGTTGGATCCTTTATAGGAACCGGCGGGAAGGCTGCCGATGGTCGCCGCCGCGAGCAGCGCTGCGAATACCCTGAGTTTCAATCTCACCTACTCTCCCCCCGTGGGTTCCAGCGCCAGTGCGCATGCGATATCGGCAGCGGCTTGCTCCACCGACCGCGAAGCTGTATCCACGCGAAGCTGTGCCTTGAGGTAATGCGGCCGGCGCGATTCATAGAGGAGCCGGGCCGGTTCTTCTTCCTGAAACAGCGGCCGTGCCGCCGCGGTCTCGCCACAGCGCTGGCGCACGACTTCGAAGGGAGCGTCCAGAAACACCTGGGGCGCGCCACAGGAGGCCAGCAGATCGGCGTTTTCCTTCCGCAGCGGAGCCCCGCCCCCCAGGGCCACCACCAGCGGCGAGCCGTGGCCGAGTTCCGCCAGCAGCTGGCGCAGCACCGCAGTCTCGATGCGGCGAAAGGCGTCCTCGCCGGAGCGGGTAAAAATCTCGGCGATGGTCCGGCCTTCGCGCATCTCGATCCGCTGGTCCAAGTCCACGAACCGCCAGCGCAGGCGGCGCGCCAGCGCCTGGCCCACGCTGGTCTTGCCTGCGCCCATGAATCCGAGGAGGAACACCGCGCGGGGCTGCGTCTTCTCGGGCATCAGGAAACAGTACCGAGTACCCAGCACCGAGTACCGAGTGACTCGGTACGGCGTACTCCCAACTCGGTACTGGGTACTCGCAACTCGGTACTCGCGGTTATTGCTTCTTGACGCGGATTTTACCACTCATGGAACGGAGTTGGACCGACGAGGCCCCCGAGTTCGAGGTGCCTGCGAAGGAACGTCCCTGGGTGATGGAAAAAGTCGGATGCTGTTTCTGTTGCAGCGGGAAATCGTTCTCCACGCTGCCGGTGATGGAGCGCGCACTCAGATCCACGGAGGCGGAGGCCGGCAGGGCAACGTCGATGTTACCGGAGTGGTTAACCAGCAGGTAATCGCCGCCCCCGCCGAAATCGCCGGTATAGCGGATGGACCCTTTGACGGTGTTGACCGAGACTCTGGGACCGGAAACGGCGTCGAGCCGCACGTCGCCGCTCAACGAGGTGATCTCGACGTGGCCGTTGGCGATGTTGCTCAGGCTGACGGGGCCGCTGATGGTGCGCACATGCACATGGGCATTGCTGACGTCGCGCACGTCGACCGGGGCGGCGTCGCCTTCGAGAATCAGGTCACCCCGCATCTTCTCCGCCCTGATCGGGCCGCTGGGCGCTCGCACGGTCACGCTGGCATCGGGCGGCACCAGCACCTGGTAGTCCACCCGGGCGTCGGGGCCGTCGGTGCGCTGGAGGAAATGGGTCGTAGCGTGGATGCGGTTACCGTTCTGGTCACAATTGACTTCCACTTTGTCCGAGTGGGTGGTGGCGATGATCACCACCTGGCGTCCCGCCGAACCCTTGATGTCCACCGGACCCGACTCGTTGGTGACGGTGACGCTCGCACCCGGCCCCACCGTGTACCGGAACTCCTTCCGGTTATCGGCGGCGAAGGCTGCGACCGCCAGCAAGCCGACGGCAACGAGGGAGCACTTGACGCCGTTGCTCATCCTTTGCATAAATCCTCTCTCCTCGTCGGCATGCTAAGCTTCCGTCCTTACCACCCGGCGGCGGCCCTCACTCCCCGGACCGTGCCATAGCCATCTCGTACAACAGCGCCTTCTGGTCGTAGGCGCGGATCAGATGCTCGCGCGCGCCCATGTCACTGGGGTCCTGTTCCACCGTGCGCCGGGCATCGTGGATGTAGGCATTGACGCTGTCCAGGTTCTCACGGTAGGTGGCCAGCAGGGCGGGGGACTTCTGCTGCACGAAGCTCAGTACTTGCGCATCGTCGTCGTCCACCGGGGTGGACGGGACCACCGCCGGAACACGGGCGGTGACTGCGGGCTGGGCCTCGCGCGTGCTGCTATTGCGGAACCAGATGATGCTGATGGTGAACAGCAGCAGTGCAGCGAAGGCCAGCATGCTGCCGCCCGTCGCCCACCGCCGCTGGCTCAGGACCGCCGCTGCCTGCGGGCGAAATCGCGCCGTCCCGGCCAGGGGACGCACCAATCCTTCCCGCTGCAGCGCGTTGCGGATACCGGTCCAGACGCGCGGGCTGGGGGCCTGCATCGGCAACAGCAGCTTGGCCGCTTCGGCGATATATCTCAGGTCCTGCACCAGGTCGGAACACACGGCGCAGGAGTTCAGATGGGCTTCCTCTTCCGCGTTCCCGCCGCTCTCGATGATGTACGGCAGGAGCTTTTGAAACTCAGCGCAATTCATTGCTACGATCCTCTCCCCGCATACTCTCGCCCGTGTGCTTCCTTCCTCAGCGCCTGGCGGCCTTTTCGGCTCTGCTCACTCGGAGGAGGTCTCTCAGCTTCATTCTCGCCTTGTGCAACTGCGACTTACTATTGCCGATCGAGCAACCCATCATCTCCGCGATCTCGTTGTGCTCGTACCCCTCGACATCGTGCAGTACGAAGATGATGCGGTAGCCGGGAGGCAGGTTTTCGATCGCCCGTTCCAGGTTGATCCGGTCGATGGACCCGGCCAGCACGTTGTCGCGGACGCCGATGTCTTTTTTCGGCCCATCCTCCTGCTGCGGCTCCAGGCTCTCTTCCAGCGAGACCTCCGGCAGGCCTTTCTTGCGCAGGTGCATCAGCACCACGTTGACCGAGAGCCGGTGCAGCCAGGTGGAAAACGCCGACTCGCCGCGGAAGGTGGCGATCTTGCGATAGAGCTGCAGGAACGCCTCTTGCGTCAGGTCTTCCGCCTCGGCAGTGTTCCCAGTCATGCGCAGGCACAACGAATACACGCGCCGCTTGTGCAAGGCATACAAAGCCTCGAATGACTCGGTATCTCCCCGCTGGGCCCGGTCGATCGCCTCCGCCTCTGAGAGCCCGGGGCCAGCTAATTTTTTTGCTTGTGCCAATTCGCCTTTTCAGGCCGCACTAACCTAGATGCGGCCTAACTACCTGTTCGTTGTATTGGTTGCCCCAGGCCGGAAACTTCCGTAACCCGGCCGGCCAAGGTGGAGTGCGAACCGCGGTGCCGCCTCTCCTAAGATGACACTGTGGGGCTCCCGGGTGCTGGTTTATCCCGAACTCCTGGTGGTGATGGTTTCCAAGCCATGCCCGTGCGGTCCCGTCTCGCGGCGCCGCAGCAGGATCGCGAAGACCACCCCCAAGGATGCGAGAGCCGTAAGAATATGCAGCATGGGCAGGTAACCGCCGGGATTGGTCTCCCCCGCATGAGCGGTATCGTTGGCTAACCCCAGAAAGTAGTTGAAGGATGCCATGCCCATGTTCTGGATCATGGTCATCAGGCCGAGTGCGGTCCCCAGCGTCTTCTGGTCCACGATATAAGCCACCGACGGCCAGATGATCGCGGGCACCAGGGCAAAGGCGACTCCCATCACGGCGACAGATGCCACTAAATGTATCGGAGCGGCGAACTGCGTGCTCCACGGCCAGGGCAAGCGGACGTGGACGATCACATTGGAATGCGCGTACCCCATGATCAAAAACACGGGGACGAGGAAGGCCGAGCCGAAGATCATCAGCAGGGCGCGTTTCCCCACCCGGTCGGCCAACAGACCGAACAGGGGCGTCCCCACCATGGTGCATGCGGTCAGAATACTGAGCAGCAGCCCCGCGTCGGACAGCGGCATCCCCTGCTGGTGCTGGAAAAACTTCACCGCGAAGGTTTCGAACGGGAAGATGGCGGAGTAGAACACGAGGCACAGACCCACCAGGTACCAGTAGGAGCGGCTGAATTGCAGGATGTCGCGGGCTACCACTTTGTCGGTTTCACCGGCATGCCCGAGATGGTAGTGGCGTTCAGCGCGGACCTCCAGGACCCAGTACAGGAGCGGCCCGATGACGCACAGCGTCACAAACCCGACCCCGATCAGCCACGGTGTGTGCCAGGAGTTGTACGCGCTCCTCGCCCAGCTCGGGGAACTCTGCGCCAGCAGGGTTCCGAAGCGGGCGATCACCAGGTTGATGCCGAAGGCGAAACTGAGTTCCTTTCCCCGGAACCACTTGGCCAGGGCGGTGGTGACGGAGACGATCAGCGACTCCGCCCCCATGCCAAAAATGAAGCGGCCGCTGGCCATGACCACGAAACGCGGGGTCGCCGCGGTAAGGATCGCTCCCACCAGACAGATGGCGCCGAACAGAAGGGTCGCCTTGCGCGTGCCGATGCGGTCGATGATCACGCCACCGATGAGCACGGTGGCGATGGGCGCGATGCTGTAGAACGAATTCAGCAGTCCGATATTGCGGTCGCTGAAGCCAAGCTGCCTTTGCAGAATGTCGGCCAGCGGGCTGAGCGCGTCGTAGAAGTAGTAGTTGCCGAACATCGCCAGGCTGACGAAGATCAGCACCGTCCAGCGATAGGCGGTCGAGGGCGCCGGCAGCGTCTCCGGCTTGGGCGTGGTTATGGTGGGATCCGCCATTAAGAAAGACCTTCTCTCGAGAACCCTGACACAAAAATGCGACGCCATCGATGCGTCGCACAGCCGAGAACTCAAGATATCAGATTGGGCGCTTGAAGTCAGAGGGCAGTGCTTGGTTAGCAACTGCGGAGTTCTGGTCCTGAAGGCGGCGGAGAGTTTCGCGAGCCCGGCTAGAGACGCAGCATGCCGCGTCTCTACTGGATCTTCTTCGTCTTGCTGTCGTATTTGACGAGGCCGTTCTGCTGGTTCTGGCGATTTACATCGTCGTTCGAATAGACCCGCGCGGCCCGCCTCAGGCCCTTCGCCGCACTCGCTGCTTCCGCCGGGCTGGCGGTTTCTGCTGCTGAGCTGAAATAGGTCCACGCCCGTTGCGCGGCTTCGTGCCGGTGGGGCATCCGTTGCCCATATTCCATCCGTCCCATCCTCATCTCATGGACGGGAGCGTTTACCGCGGGGGATATGAGCGGTGTGCCGCCGCCGGAATACCAAACCGGCATGGTGTAAACCGCGTCCAGGTTACCGGATACCTGGGAGAGCGTGGCATTGGTTGCGCCCGCCACCAGTCCGCCGGTGGCGTTGGTCGCCCCCACGGGGTTGGGGGAAATCGTTGCGAACGACAGTTGCGGGGTCGTGATCAGCGGGATATAAGGCCCGCAACCGTAGGGGCAAAACCCCGGAATGCCTCGGATTACGCTTTGGCCGAAACCCAGAGCGGACAACAGCAGAATGGAGCACAGAACGGTGAGCGTACGCATGACATCCTCCCGGAAGACTTACCCTGCATCCCTGCACAGCAGGTGGCATGCCACTTAGGTCTGGTCCGCGTTCAGCCGATATCTGCCGATGGTTTTGGTTGTTTTGGGACGTTCGCAGTTCGGCCGCGTACCTCGGGTGCAAAGACTTGCGCAAAAAATGTAGGCATTTGTTTATTTGGATTGCCCGGGGACCTGCGGGGGTTGCGTGGGTTTCCGGGCTGTACGGGTCAGGAGCCTACGTACCGCGCGTAGAGACTGCGGGCGACCGCCGTGTCGGTGGTGCCCTTGATGATGGCACGGCCGTCGGGGAACAGCGTCATCTCGTAATCTTCGCGCCAGAACTTTAGCACGAAATCATTGTGGCGGACGGTGCCATGCGGCTTCAGGCGCTCGCTCATCTCCGCGAAGTCGATCGGCCGCTCCCGTTCATGGATCTGCACGGAATTGCGCCCGCAGAGCGTGATATGCGGCCGTCCCTTTCCTTCCAGGTGGATGAACTCCCGCTCGGCGCAGGTCTGGCAATCGGCGCGAGGACGGGCGGTCGAGATCTCCGAGCGCTCGTTCGTCCACACGTCGAAGGAGAGCAGGGTGCGCCGCAGCTGGTCGCGCGCGCCCACCAGCAGCTTCAAAGCTTCGGTGGCCTGAAGGGAGGCGACCAGGTTGACGGCGGAGTTGAGGATGCCGGAGGTGTCGCAGGTCTCCACCACGCCGCGAGGCGGGGCAGGGAAGACGCACGCCAGGCAGGCGGTTTCGCCCGGCAAGATGTCCATGGTCACGCCGTAGCTGCCCACGGCCGCGGCGTAAATCCAGGGCACGCCCTGCTCGACGGCGTAATCGTTCACCAGGTAGCGGGTTTCGAAGTTGTCGGTGCCGTCGAGCACCAGGTCAGAACGCGCCAGCAGACTCCCGATATTCGCGGGGGTGAGGTCGGCGACCTGCGGCTCGACCACGACTTCCGAGTTGAAGGCGGCGATCTTGCGCGCCGCCGCGATGGCTTTGGGCACCGATTCCGCGGCGTCGTTCTCGTCAAACAGCGACTGACGCTGGAGATTGCTGGGCTCGACGTAATCGCGGTCGATGATGCGCAGAGTCCCCACGCCGGCGCGCGCCAGCAAGGAAGCGAGGGCGGAGCCGGTGGCGCCGCAGCCGACCACCGCCACCCGGGCCGTGGCCAGCCGTCGCTGGCCTTCCGCGCCAATCCCGCGGAACAGCACCTGCCGTGAGTAACGTTCCTCCGGAGTCATGGGCATGATTTCGCCCCAGCCAGTATTATAAGAGGCCGCTCTTTCACGGCCGAAGAAGGGCGGCCATTCGCAAGTGCAACGAGACCAGCAGGAGCACACATCCTATAAGGCATCGCGACGGCAGCCGGACCCTATCCGGCGAAAGGACAAAATCTGGTGTGGTGCGGGCAGCGCTCAGGGCGACGCTCATCGCTGGGCTGGCGTGTCTTTCCGCCACTGTCGTCCCGGTGTGGGCGCAGGAGAACAGCCGTCCGGACAGCAAGCCCGGCGCGGCCAGCGCCGATGCTGCGGCGCCATCCACGGTTCCCGCCATGCCACCGGATCTTGGCTCGCTGAACTCCGTCGCCGGCCGCCGCGTGCACGACATTCAGTTTCGCGGCGCCCCCCCCTTGGTCGATACCCGGCGGTTGTTGTCGCTGATCCCGCAGAAAGCTGACCAGCCCCTCGACAAGCACAAACTGCGCGGCAGCGTCCAGGCGCTGTATGCCAGCGGGCGCTTCCAGGACATCCAGGTGGCGGTCGAGCCCGCGCCGCAGAATGAACTCTCGCTGGTGTTCATCGCCAAGCAGAACCAGTTCGTCGGCCCGGTGGGCCTGACGGGCGGACCTCGGCACGGACCGACCGATCATCAGTTGGTGAATGCCAGCAAGCTGCAACTGGGTGAACTGCTTACCGAGGAGCGGCTGAAGCAGGCCATCGAAGGCATCGAGAGAGTCCTGGAAGGGAACGGCTTCTATCGCGTGACCATCACCCCGCAGCTCACCCCGCACCCGGACACGCAGCAGGTGGACATCCTCTTCCGGGTCGAGGCCGGTCCGCGGGCGCGTGTGGGCGAGATCGAGGTGACCGGAGACCCCGGTTTCACCCCCGGCCAGATCAGCGACGTTGCCAAGCTGCGCCGCGGAGACGCGGTGACGGCGCAGAGCGTGACGCGGGCGTTGCAGAGACTGCGCAAGAAGTACCAGAAACAGGACCGGCTGGAAGCGCAGGTTTCGGTGGTCAGCCGCGCCTATCGCCCCGAAAGCAACACGGTGGATTACACGCTGAACATCGTGCGCGGGCCGGTAGTCGCCATCCACGTCGAAGGCGCCCGCCTGACCGGGGCCGTGGTAAAGCGCTCCGTCCCGGTTTATGAGGAAGGCGCGGTGGACGATGACCTGCTCAACGAGGGCCGTCGCAACCTGCGCGACTACCTGCAGACTCAGGGCTATTTCGATTCCCAGGTCACGGTGGTGCGGAAGGAGCAGCCCGGCTCGGAGCGCACCGACATCGTTTTTGATGTGGACCGCCGCGAGCGACACAAGCTGGCCGCCCTGGCGCTGGAGGGCAACAAGTATTTCCCCGACGACCTCATTCGCGACCGCATGCAGATCCAGCCTGCGGGCTGGCTGCTGGCGCACGGCCTCTTCAGCCAGTCCATGCTCAGCCGCGATGTCGAGTCGATCCGCGATCTCTACCGCGCCAACGGCTTTCCGCAGGTGAACGTATACGCCGAGGTGCAGGATGACTACCTCGGCAAGCGCGGCCACATGCGGGCGATCGTGCACATCGTAGAAGGCCCGCAGACGCTGGTGAAGGATCTGAACATCATCGGGGCCACCACGTTTGCCCCCAGCGCATTGCAGAACATGCTGGCCAATGTTCCCGAGCAGCCGTTTTCGGATGCCAACATGGTGGCTGATCACGATGCGCTGGTGAATTTCTATTTCAACCGCGGCTTTCCCGACGTCACCATGACTTATGCCGCCCAGCCCGTGGCCGGCGAGCCCAACCGCATGGCTGTCACCTATACCCTCCACGAGGGGGAACGCGTGTATGTGAACCAGGTGCTGGTGAGCGGGCTGTACTACACTCGTCCCTTTGTCGTGAACCGGCAAATCGTTCCGCAGCCTGGCGACCCGCTCAGCCAGGCCGACATGCTCAAGACCCAGAGCCGGCTCTACGATCTCGGCATCTTCAATGCGGTGGACGTGGCGGTGCAGAATCCGGAGGGCGAGGAACCCTACAAGAATGTCCTGCTCCACCTGACCGAAGCCCGCCGCTACACCTTCGACTACGGCCTGGGATTCGAGGTGCAGACGGGAAGCGCGTCCAGCACGGCCAGCCCGCAAGGACGGACGGGCGCCAGCCCGCGCGTCTCCTTCAACGTCAACCGCCTTAACTTCCGCGGACGCAATGACACCATCTTCTTCAAATCCCACTTCGGGCGGCTGCAACAGCGCGCCCTGCTGGGGTACGAGGTCCCGAACTGGCTGGACCACCAGAAACTCAAGCTCACTTTCAACATCCTTTACGACAACACGCGCGATGTTTTCACTTTCACTTCCCAGCGGCTGGAGGGGTCCGCCCAGGTCCAGCAAGCGTTCAGCAAGGCCACCACGCTGCTGTACCGCCTCACTTACCGCGACGTCAAGGTGGCGAACCTGGCCATCGACCCGAGCCTCGTCCCGCTGCTGTCGCGTCCGGTGCGCGTCGGCATTCCCAGTTTCACCTACATCCGCGATACGCGCGACGATCCGGTGGACTCGCGCAAGGGCAACTACCTGGTGTTCGACACCGGCGTGGCCTCCCACGTGCTGGGCTCGCAAGCCAACTTCGCCCGCTTCCTGGTGCAGCACTCCGAGTATCACCGCTTCGGGTACAAAGGAAGGTATGTGCTCGCGCATTCCACGCGGCTGGGCATCGAGCAGCCCTGGGGCGGGCCGTCGGCCATCATCCCGCTGCCGGAGCGGTTCTTTGCCGGCGGCGGCAATTCGCTCCGCGGCTTTGCCATCAACGAGGCCGGCCCACGCGACCCTGTTACCGGCTTCCAAGTCGGGGGAGGGGCCATGTTCGTGAACAACCTGGAACTCCGTCTCCCGCCGGTGTTGCTGCCCTTCATCGGAAAGGACTTGAGCCCCGTGATCTTTCACGACATGGGGAACGTGTTCGAATCCAGCTCCGACTTGTTCCCCAGCCTCTTCCGCTGGTCGGAACGGACGGAGTGCTCAAGCACCACGTGCAACTTCAACTACACCTCGCACGCGGTGGGCGGCGGCATCCGCTACCGCACGCCCATCGGGCCGGTGCGCTTCGACGTGGGCTACAACCTGAATCCGCCCGTCTTTCCCATTGGCAACCAAAACCGTTCCGAGGTGCTGCACCGGGTGAATTTCTTCTTCAGCATCGGGCAGACATTCTGATGAGGCTTGGCGTCCAATCCGGGTGGCACGCGGGTGGGCGGCGCGCGTGGTTCGCCATGGCGGTGGTGTTGGCCGGCTCCGGGCTTTGCTGCATGGCGGTGGTGATCGACCGCATTGTCGCCACCGTGAACCGCCACGCTATCCTGGAAAGCGAATGGGACGAAGCCGTCGGGTTCGAGTGCCTGCTGAACGGCCGCCCCCTCAAGGACGTCACGCCCGGCGACCGCAGGCAGACCCTGGAGCGGCTGATCGACCAGGAATTGATGGCGGAGCAGATGCGCGCCAGTTCATTCGTGCCGGCGACCCCTGAGGAGATCGCCGGCCGTGTGCGGGAGCTGCGGCAGACAGTCCCGGCGTGGAAGACCGACGACGGCTGGCGTGCCGCCCTGGCCGGCTGCGGCTTGACGGAGGAGGACGTGGAGGAGAGGACGGCCGTCCAGGTGAATCTGCTGCGCTACCTCGACCTGCGATTCCGCCACGAGATCCGCATCGACCAAAGAGCGATCGAGAACTACTATCGCGAGCAACTGCTCCCGCAACTGGGCAAAGCCGGGGCGCCGGAGCCACCGTTGCAGCAGGTGGCCCCGACCATCGAGCAACTGCTGGTCGAGCAACGGCTGAACGAACTCCAGAGCCAGTGGGTGCGCACGCTGCGCCTGCAGGCGGAGATCCACGTGCGATGACCGACACCGTCCCAAGCCGGCCGCGCCGGAGGTGGGTCCGCTACGCTGTGATGGGCGTGGTCACGCTGGCAGTGTTGGCGCTCGCGGCCTGGTACCTGACCAGCGCGCGGTTCCAGGAACGGATGCGGCGCAAGGTGGTGGCTGAGCTGGAGCAGATGACCGGCGGGCGCGCCGAGCTGAAGTCCTTCCATTGCAAGCCGGCGATGCTGCAGTTCGAAGTCCGCGACCTTACCATTCACGGGCTGGAATCGTCCAACCAGGCGCCGTACCTGCACGCAGACCGGCTGCTGATTCGGCTGAAGATCCTCTCGTTATTCCGACGGCAGATCGGCCTGCGCGAGCTCGAGCTGGAGCGTCCGGTTGTCCACATCATCGTCTATCCGGACGGCACCACCAACCAGCCGGCGCCCGGGACGAAGGCGACCGGCGAAGCCCTCGCCGGCGTGTTGTTCGAACTCGCCATCGACCGCCTGCACGTCGATCGCGGAGAGCTGCGGTGGAATAACCAGCGGGTGGCGCTGGATTTCGCGGCGCACGACCTGCTGGCGACCATGACGCGCGCCACCGCGGAGAGCACCTACGAGGCCCGCATCCAGGTCGGGGCCTTGGATACCAAGTATGGCAGCTTTCCGCCGCTCCATGGCAAGACCGAGCTCCAGCTCGCGCTGGCGCCCGGCAAGGCCGAACTCAGATCGTTCAAGCTGGTGTCGGACCGCTCCGTGCTCGAGGCACGCGGCATTCTGACGGATTTCCGCGACCCCAAGATCCAGCTTGTGTACGACGGGTCCCTTGATGTAGTCGAGTTCGGCGCGCTGTTGCGCATCCCGGAGCTGCGGCGGGGAAAACTGGAGGTCAACGGCCAGGGTACGTATTACGCGCAGGACTTCACGTCCTCGGGGCGCCTGGTCTTAAGAGGTGTGGAGTGGCGCGAACCGGGCCTGCGCGTGCCGGATCTGACCGCTGCGGCCAAGTATTCGCTCACCCGCGACCGGCTGGTGATTTCCAACCTCACCGCCCAGGCGCTGGGAGGTTTGATCTCCGGCGGCGCCGCAGTCACCAATTGGGCGAGCCTCGACCCGCGCGAGGGGGCCGCAGGACGCGCCCAACCTCGCCAGCACGGCGTCGGACATCTGCGCCTGTCCGGCGTGCAGATCGAGGCACTCGCCAGGGCCGTCTCCACCCCCAAGCTGCCGCTCGACCGCATTAATCCCGCAGGAGCGGCCCGTGGGACGGTCGATCTCGAATGGACCGGATCAGCCAAAAACCTGGATGCGACCTTCGTGGTCGAGGTAGAGCCGCCGACCAATCCACGACCGCGACAGTTACCGGTCACAGCGCGGCTGCAGATGGTCTATCGCGGCTCGCAGGCGGCGCTGGACATTTCGCAGTTGAACCTCGCCACGCGTGCTACGCGGTTCAGTGCGGCCGGAGTGCTGGGTTCAACCACCGCGCGGCTGAGCGTCACACTCAACACCGGCGACATCGCCGAGCTGCAGCCGGTGCTGGCCGCGTTCCACGAGCCGGCGCTTCCGGTGGAAGTGCACGGGCGGGCCTCGTTCACCGGCAGCGTCAGCGGCAGACTGGCCGGCCCGACCATCAGCGGTCATCTCGAAATCTCGGATTTCGATACCGACTTCGCCACTGCCCAGATTGTGGTCCCCCCAGGCTCCGGATGGTCCGCTGCTCCTCCCCGGCGCATGCATTGGGACTCTTTGAGCGCCGACCTGGTGTACTCGCCCAGCGAATTGTCGTTCCACCGCGGGCTGCTGCGCCGCGGCGCCGCGCAGGCCCGCTTCGATGTGACCGCCGGTCTGCGTGATGGCGAACTGGAAGACGCCAGCCCATTTCACGGGAGCGTGAACATCGTCGGCGCAGGCCTCAAGGATGTGCAGGTGCTCGCCGGCACCGCTTATCCCATCACCGGGAGGCTGTCGTTGAACATGACCCTGGGCGGCACACGCGCGCGCCCCAGCGGCCAGGGGACCGTGGAGATCGCCGGCGGGACGTTCGCGGGCGAGTCCTTCCAGTCGTTGCGCGCGGCCCTGGCGTGGGCAGGCCGCAAGGTGGAACTCGACGACATCGTGCTCACCCGCAACGGCGCCCAGGTCAGCGGGAGCCTGGCCTACAACTTCGGCGATACCGGGTTTCACTTCGACCTCACGGGAACGAATTTCCAGCTCTCCAAGTTCCCGCGGCTGCAACGGCCACGCCTGACGGTGGCCGGCGTGGCGGGGTTCCATCTCCAGGGAGCGGGCACAACCGAAGCTCCGCTGATCAACATCGAGTTGCACATCCACGACCTGGTGCTGAACCAGGAACAGGCCGGCGACTTCGACCTGGCCGGCGTGACCCACGGGCCGGACCTACACCTGACCGCGCGCTCGCATTTTCAGACGGCGGAGCTGGCGATCGACGGCAATGTCCGCCTGCGCGGGGATTTTCCCGCTGACGTTACTCTTCGCTTCTCCCACCTCGACATCAATCCCTTGCTGCGCGCGTATCTCGCGGGCAAAGTCACCGGCCATTCCTCGATCGCCGGCGCCCTGGACCTGCGCGGACCGCTGCGCCGGCCCCGCGACCTCAACCTCACCGGCCACCTGGACCAGTTCTCGGCCGAGATCGAGAAGGTCGGCATCGAGAGCGAGGGCCCCATCCAGTTCACGCTGGCCAACGAATTCTTCACCCTCGATCATCTGCACTTGAAAGGATTCAACCGTGCGCAGCGGGGACAGAACGGCACTGCCGGCGCTGGTCCGACCACCGACATCACCGCCGGAGGCGTGATCCAGCTCGGCGGAGGCTACGAGATGAATTTGCGCGCCGACGGCGTGCTCGACTTCGGGCTGTTGCAGAGCTTCAGCCCCGACCTCAGGTCCTCCGGCAAGATGGAGATCAACGTTGCCGTCACCGGCACCCTGTCCCGGCCGGAGACCCAAGGGCAGGTGCGCATCAGCAACGGCGCCATCTCCTACATCGACCTGCCCAACGGGCTGAGCAACATCAATGGCACGCTGGTCTTCAACGACAACCGCCTGCGCGTGCAATCGCTGACCGCGCAGACCGGCGGGGGCACGCTCACGCTGGGCGGCTTCATCAACTACTCCCATGGCCTTTCGTTCGACCTGACCGCCAGCAGCCACGACATCCGCTTGCGCTACCCGCCCGGGGTCAGCTCCTATGCCGACGCCGAGCTGCGCTTCAGCGGCACGCCCAACAATTCCCTGCTCGCGGGGACGGTGACCATCACCAAGTTCGGCGTGAGCCCGCAGTTCGACCTAGCTTATTACCTGCAGCGCTTCGCCCAAGCGCCCAAGGTGGCCAGCCCGCAGTCGCCGCTGAACAACCTGCACTTCGATCTGCATATCGTCACGGCGCAGGAACTGCAGGTGGAGATGTCGATGGCCAAGCTCTCGGGCAACGCCGACCTGCGGCTGCGCGGGACGGCCAGCCACCCGGTGCTGCTCGGGCGCGTGGACATCGCGCAAGGCAACATCGATATTGCCGGCACCAAGTATCACCTGGAGCGCGGCGACCTCCTGTTCAACAATCCCACCAACATCGCGCCCGTGATCGACGTGGAAGCCACCGCCCGGGTGCGCGACTACGACATCAGCCTGGGATTGCACGGACCCATCGCCCACCCCAGCGTCAACTACCGCTCCGACCCGCCGTTGCCGACCTCGGACATCATCGCGCTGTTGGCCCTGGGCCGGACCCAAGAAGAGTCGGTGTACTACCAGACGGGGCCGAGCCAGAGTCTAAGTGAGCTGACCTCCAATGCCGTATTGGAACAGGCGCTGGCCAACGCCTACAGCAGCCGCGCGCAAAGGTTGTTCGGAGCCAGCCGCATCAAGATCGATCCCCAGGCCGGCGGGGCCGAGGCCAACCCCAACGCCCGCGTCACCATCGAGCAGCAGGTCTCGGACAAGGTGACCCTCACCTTCATCAGCAACGTTTCGCAATCGGCCCAGCAGATCGTGCAGGTGGAGTACAACATCAACCGCCGCCTGTCGGTGGTGGCGGTCCGCGACCAGAACGGCGTGCTCTCCTTCGAACGTCAAATACCGGCAGCGGAGGCGCTGAAGGTGGATTATTCACCAGGGCGCCGATACGACATCCCAACCAGATGCCCGCGGCGATCGCCGGCTGCACACTCTACCGCGCGCTTCGCACGCTCGGAGCATGGGCCTGGTTCGCCCCCGGCAGAATTCTTTCCGCGGATCACTGCATTCCCGCCTGCGACCTTCTAATATTTGAATGTGTCCCGCCGCCTGGATTATTCACCAAGGGTGGAGCAGGAGGCCTGCATTAAGGCGGCCTTCGTGAATTGTGGCTTCAGCCCTGCTCCACCCAGATCGTTCCGACATCGTGAATAATCCAGGCTGCCGGGTCGCCGGCCGGGGGCGGCGCATGTACGATCTTCCGCAACCCGACGCCTACCGCGAGGAGCGGCTGCTGATGGTCGAACAGCAGCTTCGGGCCCGTGGCATCCGCGATGAGCGCGTGCTGGACGCGATGGCGCGGGTCCCGCGGCACGAGTTCGTCCCCCAGGAGCACCGCGACGAAGCCTACGAGGACCATCCTATTGCCATCGGCGAAGGCCAGACCATCTCCCAACCCTTCGTGGTGGCCGCCATGCTCGAGGCGTTGGCCCTTCGGCCCGAGGATGTGGCTTTAGAGGTCGGCACCGGGTCGGGGTATGAAACCGCGGTGCTGGCGGAGTTAGTGCGCACGGTGTACTCGATCGAGCGTATCGCCAGCCTGGCGGAACGCGCCACAGCGGTGCTGGAGCGGCTGGGGTATAGCAACGTCGCCGTCGTCCACGGAGACGGCAGCCAGGGCCTGCCGGAAGCTGCGCCCTTCGATGCCATCGTGGTCTCGGCGGCGGCGCCGCGCGTGCCCGCGTCCCTGATGGACCAGTTGCGCGACGGCGGCCGCCTGGTGATACCCGTGGGCAGCGGCTTCGCCCAGGAACTCCAGCTGGTGCGCAAGATCGGCGGCGCTGCCACTACCATGTACCTGGACGGCGTCCGCTTTGTCCCCCTCATCGGCCGCGAGGGCTTCCGCGAGGGCTGGTGAATGGATTGAGTCATTGGGTAATTTGGTAATTGGGTAATTTGGTCCCGAGCAATTACCCAATTACCAAATTACTCAATCACCGAATTCACCGCGCGACGAAGCATTCCGTTAGAATTCTTCCCGTGTCCGTCGCCCGCAATTTCCGCCTGACCCTCGACATGATCAAATGGGAGCACTCCATCTTTGCGCTCCCGTTTGCGCTGGCCGGAGCAATGCTGGCCGCCGGAGGCCTGCCCACCTGGCGCCAGCTTTGGTGGATCCTGGTGGCCATGGTGGCCGCACGCTCGGCGGCGATGGCTTTCAACCGGCTGGTGGACCAGTCGCACGACGCCGCCAATCCTCGCACTCGTGCCCGCGCCCTGCCGGCCGGGCTGCTCTCGCGGCAGTTTGTCGCCGGGTTCGTCGTCCTGTCTTGCGTGGTGTTCGTGCTGGCCGCGGCGGAATTGAACCGGCTGGCGTTCATGTTGTCGCCGGTGGCGCTGGCGATCCTGCTGCTGTACTCCTACACCAAGCGCTTCACCCGCTGGTCGCACCTGATTCTTGGATTCGCCGACGGCCTCTCGGCGCCGGCGGCATGGATCGCCGTCCGCGGCTCCCTTGACTGGCGCATTATCATCCTGGCCGCAGCCGTGACCTTCTGGGTGGGCGGCTTCGATGTCCTCTATGCCTGCCAGGACTATGACTTCGACCGCCAGGCCGGCTTGCACTCGGTCCCGCGCTTCGTCGGCATCCGCCGCGCGCTGTGGGTGGCACGCGCCTTTCACCTGCTGATGATCGGACTGCTGCTGTGGCTGGTATTCGCCCTGAATCTCGGGGTGCTGGCGATCCTCGGGGTCGCGATTGTGGGCGCGCTGCTCGCCTACGAGCATTCCCTGGTCCGCCACCAAGACCTTAGCCGGTTGAACGCCGCCTTCTTTACCATGAATGGTGTGATCTCGGTGGTGTACTTCATCTTCATCGCCGCCGATTTGCTGCTGCGGCGCTAACACAGGGCTCATTTGGCCACACGCGCGAGGAGCGGTCCCAGGATAGCAAGCAGAAGCACGTAGGCGGCCGCCAGCGGACCGAGCCGAGGCTCGATGCCCGCACCCAGACCAGCGATCACGATGGAAAACTCGCCGCGTGCGATCAGCGCCATTCCCGCTCGCCATCTTCCACGCTGGTCTATGCCTGCTCGCCGGGCTGCCCAGTGTCCCAGCAGCACCTTGGTCAGCGCTGTGACGATGCCCAATACGAGTGCGAGTGGCAGGACTGGAGGAAGGGTCGCCGGGTCGATCTGCAATCCGAAGAAGAAAAAGAAAGTGGCGGCAAACAGATCGCGGAGCGGCGCAACGACCCTATGAGACTGTTCGGCGATAGGTCCAGACACGGCGATCCCCACGAGAAACGCTCCGATGGCTGATGACACGTGAAAGCGCTGCGCCGCGCCCGCCACCAGCAGCACCGTCCCGAGCGTCGTAAGCAGGATGATCTCATCCGACTCGTGGGCCGCCAGATCGCTTAGTCGGCGGCCGTACCGCAGCGCCACGACCAGCACAACCGAGACCGCGGCGATCGCGATCAGCACCGAGATCGTAACCTTCAACGGACCACCACCCACGAGCAACACCGCCACCAGGGGCAGATAGGCAGCCATGCCCAGATCCTCGAGCACGAGAATCGAGAGAACCAACGGGGTTTCTGGATTGTTCAGACCCCGCAGTTCGGCCAGGACTTTGGCGACGATCCCGGACGAGGAGATATAGGTCACGCCACCCAGAAGCACACAGGGCAGGGGCTTCCACTGCAGGAGAAAACCGGCCATGAGGCCGGGCGTGAAATTCAAAACGAAGTCCGCTATGCCGGCCGACAACCCCAGGCGGAGGTTCTTCTTCAAGTCCGCTCCGCTGTACTCCAGGCCCAGCATGAAGAGCAGCAGAACGATGCCAATCTCTGCCCCCGTGGCGATGAAGTTCTCGCTGAGTTCGAGGGGAGCCAGTCCGCCTTTCCCGAAGGCGAGACCAGCCACGAGATACAAGGGAATGACGGAGAAGCCCCAGCGTTTCGCCAGGCGCGCAAGAACTGCCAGGCCGATGATCGTGAGGCCCAGCTCGATGAACAGACTGGAAACGTTGTGTGCCGTTGCAGGCATGGGTCTCCCTGAGAATAAATGTATCCGTCTTTAGCTGAAACCGGATACTCGCGACACGCCTACAATGAGGGCAGCGCGATGTCTGACGCCCTCCCCAGGACCGTCTTCCACGTGGATATGGACGCCTTCTTCGTGTCCGTGGAGGAGTTGTTCGACCCGTCGCTGAAGGGCAAGGCCGTGGTCGTGGGCGGGCAGCGCCACGAGCGCGGCGTGGTCTCGGCGGCTTCCTACGAGGCGCGCAAGTTCGGCGTGCACTCCGCCCTGCCGCTACGCACCGCCGCGCGCCTGTGTCCGCACGCCATCTTCGTGGACGGACATCCGGAGCGCTACCGCGAGTATTCGCAGAAGGTGTACGCCGTGCTCGGACGCTTCTCGCCCAAGGTAGAGATGGCTTCCATCGACGAAGCCTACCTCGACATGACCGGCACCGAGCGCCTGCACGGCCCGCCGCTGCGCGCTGCCCATGCTTTGCACGCGGCGATCCAGCGCGAAACCCAGCTCAACTGCTCGATCGGCATTGCTACCTCACGGCTGGTCGCCAAGGTTTCCTCGGACCAGGCAAAGCCCAACGGCGTGCTGTGGGTCCTGGCGGGCGAGGAGGCGCGCTTCCTGGCGCCGCTCGACGTCCGCAAGATTCCCGGCGTTGGGAAAGTGCTTGAGAAGAGCCTGCACGATCTCGGCATCCACAAGGTGGGCGATCTGGCGGCACTGGACGAATCATTTCTCGATGAGCGTTTCGGCAAGTGGGGACTGGCGCTGGCCGGCAAGGCGCGCGGTCTCGATGCCGGCGGGTGGTTCGACAGCGAGATTGGCGCCAACGAGCAGCCCAAGTCCATCAGCCACGAGCACACCTTCAACCAGGATACGGCGGATGCCGAGCAGCTCGAATCCACCTTGGCGCGGCTCAGCGAGATGGTCTGCCGGCGCCTGCGTGAACACGGGCTGCATGCGCGCACCATCCAGCTCAAACTGCGGTACAAGGATTTCTCGACCATCACGCGCGCCCGCAGCCTGCGACGCGCGACCCAGGTCGATGGCGAGATCCTCGAGCAGGTGCGCGCTCTCTTTCGCGCCAACTGGAAGCCGGGCGCGCAGGTGCGCCTCTTGGGCGTGCACGCCTCGTCCTTCGAAGCCGCAGAAGGGCAGCTCGGGTTGCTGGACGGCGGAAAGCACCAGCGCTGGCAGCAGGCTCTCTCCGCCGCCGACCGGCTGCGCGACAAGTACGGGGAAGACGCCATCTCCCTGGCTACCGGGTTGAAGGGCGGGTTCCGCGAGCGCACCCACGAGAACCCCACTGCGCTTCCCGGCAAACGTCCGAAGAACCGTGCTTAGCCGAGAGGGTTACCTTTGTACTAGAGGGTTTCGTTGTAACCGTTTGAAACCGCGCCGCTTTCACTATTAGTGGTGCAATCGAGCAATCACTTGGCTTATAATTTTCTTGAGTTGGGCAAGTGAAGCGCCGTTCTACTCATTGAGCGAAGTCCCTGCGGGCCCAAAAAGGCTCGGGGGATTTTCTTTTTGGGACGCTTCCGTGTCCAGCGGCGAGAGATTCTCACTTGTTCGCGTGTACGACGACGTGAACGGGGTGGGGTCGAGTAAGGAGTATCAGCAGCAAATGGCAGAGAAGGAACGTGGCACCGTGAAGTGGTTCAACGCCACCAAGGGATACGGTTTCATCCAGCGGGAACAGGGCGGAGACGTGTTTGTGCATTATTCCGCCATCCAGTCGGATGGATATCGCTCTCTCAATCAGGGCGACGCGGTGGAGTTCGAAGTGCAGGACGGCCCCAAGGGCTTGCAGGCCGCCAACGTCACCCGTCTGTAACTGTTTTCCGCAACCGCAACCGATCATAAGCTGCCAGCGCTGTTGTGTGTTTGCGCTGGAGCCGGCTGACGTCCGTCCGCCGGCTAAGGTATGATTTGCCTTGGGATGGCACAAGACTTCCAAACCGGGGTCCCCAGCAAACCCGCTTTTGGTTTGCGGGGGTGGGAGAGCGACGATTCGCGTTTGTACCCCATCCGCGAGAAGGTTCTCGCCCGCGAGCGCCTCAGAGCCGATGACGCGCTGACCCTCTACCGTACCGGCGATATCCTCGCCGTCGGCTGGCTCGCCAACCACGTTCGTGAGCGGCTCCACGGCAACAACACCTACTTCAACGTCAACCGGCACATCAATCCCACCAACGTGTGCGTGGCTGCGTGCCGCCTGTGCGCCTTCGGGCGCAAGAAGGACGCTCCCGGCGCCTACACCATGGCGCTCGAAGAAGCCTGGCAGGCGGCGGCCTCGGGCTATACCGAGGCGGTCACCGAGTTCCACATCGTGGGCGGGCTCCATCCCGACCTGCCCTTCGAGTATTTCCTCGACCTGGTGCGCGGACTCAAGGAACGCTTTCCCCAGGTGCACATCAAGGCCTTCACCATGGTGGAGGTTGCGTATCTCGCCAAGCGCGCCAAGCTCTCCACCCGCCAGACGCTGGAGCAACTGAAGGCTGCGGGCGTGGATTCGTTGCCGGGCGGTGGGGCCGAGATCTTCGCCGATCGCATCCGGCACATCATCTGCGACCACAAGATCGACGGCGACCAGTGGCTGGAGACGGCGCGCCTGGCCCATCAGCTTGGCATGCGCTCCAACGCCACCATGCTCTACGGCCACATCGAGAGCGACGAGGACCGCGTGGACCACCTGCTCAAGCTGCGCGCCTTGCAGGATGAGACCGGAGGGTTCCAAACCTTCATCCCGCTGGCGTTCCATCCTGCCAACACCCCGCTCGAGCACCTGCCCACGACCACCGGCCTGAACGACATCCGGCAGATCGCCGTCAGCCGTCTGGTGCTGGACAATTTCGCTCACATCAAGGCTTACTGGCAGATGCTCAGCCCGAAGATCGCGCAGATCGCGCTGCGCTTCGGCGCCGACGACCTGGACGGCACCGTCATCGAAGAAAAGATCTACCACGATGCCGGGGCGACCACGCCCCAGGGCCTGCGCCGGGAGGAGTTGGTGCGCCTGATCCGCGAAGCCGGCCGCGAGCCCATCGAGCGCGACACCTTGTACCGGCCGGTGCTTAGGACTGAAACGTCCGTCACCGTTACCGTCTAAATTTCAGGAGCGGACAACCGCCGAGACGCCGAGGACGCCGAGGAATCGAGTCATTGAGAAGCCATCTCATAATGAACCATTTCAGTAAAATGCTGATTCCCTCAGGGGCTAAAGCCCGCATTATTCGCGGCTTTGGGCGGCACGGCTGAAGCCGTGCCCTCCCGAAAACCATTTATGAGATGACTTATGAGTCATCGGGTCATTGAGCCATTGGGACCCCGTAAATGACCCAATGGCTCAATGGCACAATGGCTCAATCCCAAAATGCAACCTGCACTTTTCCGGTTGCGTCTATACCCACGGGTGTAGAATTTCTATGGAGTCGTTGCAGAGCGCGGACTTGGCCGCGGGCTTGCACCCGTATCCGAGGTCTCCATGAATGTCCATATCTCCTATAAGACCGCGAAGGCTCCTGATCTCGAAAAACAATTCAACCACCAAATCGAAAAACTGGGACGCCGGCTGCAAGTGTTTCGCCCGGAACTGGTGCACTTGAAGGGGATCATCGAGCAGAGCAGGACCCGCGAAGGCGTGGTGGTCTCGCTGAACCTGCGGCTCCCCTCCGGGCAGATGGCATCGCAAGAGGCCGGCCCCACCGGGATCGCGGCGGTGAAAGCCGCATTCGGCGATCTGGTATCGCAGCTCACCCGGCACAAGGACCTTTTGCGCTCGCAGCAGCGCCGCCGCCTGCTGCGCCGCTCGGTGCGAGAACAATCGCTGCCTTCGGTTCCGTTCGAGAAGACGCCCGCAGCGGTGCACCCGCCGGTGGTTTCGGTGGAGGACATCAAGTCCTACATCGACGCGAATCTCTCGCGGCTGGACCGGTTCGTGGAGCGCGAGCTGCGGTATCGCGAGGCTAACGGCTTCCTGCAACTCAACCTCGTCACCCGGGAGGAGGTAGTGGACGAAGCCATCGCCGCCGCCTTGGGCGACGAGGAAGAACGGCCGGAGCTGTTGTCGCTGGAGCGCTGGCTGTACCGCCTGGCCATCCATGCCATCAGCCGGCTGGCCTCGGGCAATGGCGAAGCGGTCACCGCGGTGCCGCTGGAGACCTCGGCGCGCAAGCAGAATGTGCGTGCCAGCGACGAGCCGCAGTTGCAGTACCATCAGCCCGACGAGATGCTGCTCCAGTCCGACGTTATTGCTGATCGCCGCCTGGCCACGCCCGAGGACGTCGCGGCGTCCGACGAGATGATCGACATCGTCGAGGGCGCGCTCAAGGGCGGCAGTCGCGAGGAGCGTGCGGCCTTCATCCTGTACGCCTTCGAGGGCTTCACCTTGCGGGAGATCTCGGCCATTTCCGACCGCAAGGAAGACCAGGTGCGCGCTTTTATCGAGGCTGCCCGCCACCGCCTGCAAGAGACGCTGCCGGTCTCGCACTGGCGCGACAAGCTGCTGCAGCATTCCAGGACTGCCTGACATCGCATCACAGGGGGAACCGCGATGATCACTCGTGAAGAACTCCGCCACTTGGCGCGGGTAGAATCTGCGGAGAATTCCGCCGTCACCTTCTATTTCCAGCCGCAGACGCCGCAGAACAAATCGCACCGCGAAGAACAGATCCAGGTGAAAGACCTGGTGCGGGAGGCCTTGCGCCGCGCCGAAAAGAACGGCAACAACCCCAGCGTGCGCGCCGACCTGAAGCGCATCCTCGAACTGGCCGAGCAATTGCACGGCAACCACGCGCGCGGCAAGGCCGTCTTCGCCTGCTCGGCGAAGAGCATCTGGCGCGAGTTCGATCTTCCCAAGCGCCTGAAGCGGACGCAGCTTTACGTCGCGCACCGCTTCCACCTGCGGCCGCTGGCAGCGGTGGCTGCCTCCGCGCCGCGCTGCTGTGTGGCGCTCATCGACCGCGAGCGCGCGCGGCTGTTCGAGCTGTGGATGGGTGAGATCCGGGAGCAGGCCGAAATCGTCGATCTGCTGCCGCGCACCGGCCGCAGCAGCGGAGTCGGCGGCTACGACGCCGGCCACATCGAGCGCCACGTCGAGAACCAGGCCATGCGGCACTTCAAGAACGTGGCCCAGCGCCTGCAGGAACTGCAAAGCACGCATGGCTGTGACAGCTTTGTCGTGGGCTGCCGCGAGGACGTTTGGCCGCAGCTCGAGCCCCACCTGCATCCCTATGTCCGGCAGAAGATGCTGGGGCGCTTCGGCATCGATCCCGCCATTGCCACTCCCGAACAGGTGCGGGAGCAGGCGCAGCGTATCCTCGAGGAACGCAGCGCTTCCGAGCGCCAGGCACTGATCCGCGAGGTCATGGGGGGCGCGCAGCGCAACGGACGCGGCAAGGTCGGGCTGCGCGGCGTCCTGGAAGCGCTGGAACAGGGCGAGGTGCAGACGCTGCTGTTCGGTGAAGCCTTCTACGCGCCCGGAAGCGAATGCAGCAACTGCGGCCACCTCGACAGCAACCTGGTGGATGCCTGCCCTGCGTGTGGGCAGAGCACACGCGAACTCGAGGACGTCACCGACGCGATCCTGCGCCGCGCCCTCGACGGCAATATCGCCGTGGTCTATATCGGCCCCGACCCTGAGTTCGAGAAAGCCGGCAAGATCGGGGCGCTGCTCCGCTTCCGTGCCGACCAGACCAAGTCGGGGAAGATCGCGGGATGAAGCAGCTTTTAGCTCTTAGCTTTTGGCTCAAGCTATAGGCTCTCAAATTAGGTGTGATGACGGGCCGGCATTGGCCGGCCTTTTTTTGTCGCGCCGCCGCCGCGAGCCATTTTGAAGCGCCAAGATCAAGAAAATCCAAGAGTAGGAGCTAGGAGCCAAAAGCTAAAAGCTAAGAGCTAAGAGCTAAGAGCTAAGAGCCAGTTCTTGCTATCCTGACGCGTCTCCCAGGAGATCACCATGTCCATCTCCCGCCGCGATTTCCTTGCCACCGCCGCCCTGGGTTCAACCTCGATGGCCATGGGACTCGGTACCGGTCCGCAGGAAGGTAAGCACATGGCTCGGCCCGCGTCAGCCGGCAAGCGTCCGACACTGATCTCGAAAACCAGCGGGCTGCACTCGCTCGATGCCGCCTACGACCTGCTTCGCCGCGGCAGCGACACCCTCGATGCCGTTACTCTGGTCTGCAAAGCGCGGGAAGATGACCCCAATGACCAGACCGTGGGTCTCGGCGGGCTGCCCAACGAAGACGGCGTGGTCGAACTCGATGCCTCGTGCATGCACGGTCCGAGGCGCCGCGCCGGAGCGGTGGCGGCGGTGAAGAACATCAAGAACGTCTCGCTGCTGGCCCGCGCCGTCATGGACCACACTGGCCACGTGATGCTGGTGGGCGAAGGCGCCGAGCGGTTCGCCGAGAAGATGGGCTTTCCCAAGGAAAACCTTCTCACCGAGCGCTCGCGCAAGATGTGGCTGCTGTGGAAGGAAACCATGTCGCACCAGGACTGGTGGGGACCGGGCCTGAGCGATCCCAACTGGAAGCCTCCGGCGCCGCCCACGTCGGAAGAATGGCGGCAGAAGCGTGAGCAGATGGAGCAGGTAGCGGCGGAGTTGGGCATCGAGCCGGAGTGGCGCGAGTTCGCCATCGAACGCGTGCTCCATCGCCAGCACGGCACCATCCATTGCTCGGCGGTGAATGAAAAAGGCGAGATGTCCGGCATGACCTCGACCAGCGGCCTGGAGTGGAAGATTGCAGGACGCGTCGGCGATTCGCCCATCATCGGGGCCGGCTGCTTCACCGACCAGGACGTGGGCTCGGCCGGGGCCGTCGGTAATGGCGAGGAGAACATCCGCGTGGCCGGCGCGCACACCGTGGTCGAAAACATGCGCCACGGGATGACGCCGGTGGAGGCTGGCATGGATGCGCTTCAGCGCGTCACCCGCCTCTACAACAACGACAAGACCCGCCTGCGCTACGTGCAGATGGTCTACTTCGTCCTGCGCACCGACGGCGCTTACGCCGGAGTCTCACTCTGGAGCCAGAGCTACAACGGCAAGCGCGTGCAGTTCGCGGTGCATGACGGCAAGGCGCGGCTGGAAGACACGGTCGCTCTGTTCGAAGGGCCGTACATCGAGTGGCCGCAGGTGCCGAAATTGCCGGAAAAGCAGTAGTACCAAGTACCAAGTACCGAGTACCGAGAAAAAAGGCTTCCGCTCCAGGGAAGCCTTTGCTTTTGGCCGCCGACCAACGACCGACGACCGTCTTAGGCGAATCTCACCTTCACATCCGGCTTCTTCTCCAGGTGGATGCTCTCGATGAAGCGCACCTTGCCGGTGTTGAGCGTTAGCACGATCGAGGACGTGCGCGCGCCCTCGCCGAAGAAGCGCACCGGCTTCATCAGCGCGCCTTCGGTTACGCCGGTGGCGGCGAAGATGATCTGCTTGCCCGGCGCGAGGTCGTCGGCCGTGTAGATTCTCTTGACGTCCTTGATGCCCATTTTGTGGACGCGCTCTTCCTGCTCCGGCTTGGTCAGCATCAGGCGGCCGACCATGTAGCCGTTGAGGCAGCGGATGGCGGCGGCGGTGAGCACGCCTTCCGGGGCTCCGCCCGAGCCCATCACCGCGTGCACGCCCGCGCCGATGACGGCGGCGGCGATGCCCGGCGAGAGGTCGCCGTCCGAGATCAGCTTTATGCGCGCGCCCGCCTTGCGGATATCGGCGATCAGCTTCTCGTGTCGCGGGCGCTCGAGCACAACCACCACCAGGTCTTCAACGTCGCGCTCCAGCCGCTTGGCGATGTTCTTCAGGTTGTCGGCCACGGGCGCGTCCAGGTCCACGCAACCCTTGCAGGACGGGCCGACTACGATCTTGTCGAGATAGCAGTCGGGCGCGTGCAGCAGCCCGCCTTTTTCCGAAGCGGCCAGCACGGTGATGGCGCCGGGCGAGCCGGTGGCGCATAGGTTCGTCCCTTCGAGCGGGTCCACGGCTATGTCGATCTCGGGAACCTTGGTACCGTCGGGGAACTCGGCCCCGACCTTCTCGCCGATGTAGAGCATGGGCGCTTCATCGCGCTCGCCCTCGCCGATGACGATGGTGCCGTTCATCGGGACCGTGTCCATGGTCTTGCGCATGGCCTCGGTGGCCACCTGGTCGGCGTACTTGCGGTCGCCCTGGCCCATGGTCTTGGCGCAGGCGATGGCGGCGTTCTCCACCACGCGTAGGAATTCGAGGGCGAGATCGGTCTCGATGTTCTGTCCGTAGCTCTTGGCGATGGCTTTGGCGGGCTCGGATGTGATGGTTGCCATAAGTGCCTCCGTCCCGGCGATTAGGGATGCCGGGACCATCGCGCATGATGCGCCTTCGGGCGGAGGGCGTCAAGGACAAGTGCCGAGCACCAAGTACCGAGTACCGAGTACCGAGAAGGGCTCTGTCGGAATCCGCGTCTATCCGCGTTGATCCGCGGCGAAGAAGTTCAGAACGCGGCGAAGAAGTTCAAAACGCGTCAATGCCCGTCACGCTGCTGCCGATGATGAGCGTGTGGATGTCGTGCGTGCCCTCGTAGGTCTTCACCGACTCGAGGTTGGCCATGTGGCGGAAGATGGGATACTCGTCGGCGATGCCGTTGGCGCCGAGTATGTCGCGAGCCAGGCGGGCGCACTCCAAGGCCATCCAGACATTGTTCCGCTTCGCCATCGAGATGTGCTGGAAGCCGGCGCGGTCCTGGTCCTTTAAGCGCCCGACCTGCAACACCAGAAGCTGTCCCTTGCTGATCTCGGAGATCATCCACACCAGCTTTTCCTGCACCAGCTGGTGCGAGGCGATGGGCTGGTCGCGGAACTGTTTGCGGAAGCCGGCGTATTGCAGCGCGCAATCGTAGCAGGCCATGGCCGCGCCCACCGCGCCCCAGGCGATGCCGTAGCGCGCCTGGTTCAGGCACAGCAGTGGCGATTTCAGACCGTCGGACTTGGGTAACAGGTTGATGCAGGGCACGCGCACGTCTTGCAGCGAAAGGCTTGAAGTCACCGACGCCCGCAGCGACCACTTGCCATGTACGTCGGCGGTGCGGAAGCCGGGGCGGTTGGTCTCGACCAGGAAGCCGCGGATCTTGCCGCCTTCATCGTCCACCTTGGCCCAGATCACGGCCACGTCGGCGATCGAGCCCGAGGTGATCCACATCTTCTCGCCGTTCAGGATGTAGTCGGCGCCGTCGCGGCGGGCGCGCGTGCGCATGCCGCCGGGGTTGGAGCCAAAATCGGGCTCGGTCAGGCCGAAGCATCCGATGGCATCGCCCTTCTGCAGCGCCGGCAGCCAGCGCTCTTTCTGCTGATCGCTGCCGAAGGCGTAGATGGGGTACATCACGAGCGCCGACTGCACGCTGACGAACGAGCGCACGCCGCTGTCGCCGCGCTCCAGTTCCTGCATCACCAGACCGTATTCGACATTCGACATCTCCGCGCAACCGTAGCCCTTTAGGCTGGCGCCGAAGTAGCCCAGCTCTGCCATTGGTTTGACCAGCTCGCGGGGGAAGCGGCCCTCGCGGTTGCACTGCTCGATGATGGGGATGAGGTTGTCTTCGATGAACTGGCGCGTGCTGTCGCGCACCAGGCGCTCGTCGTCCGAAAGCAGGGAATCGAACTCGATGAAATCGACGCCGCGGAACTTGATGGCCATCTTGACCTCGGGATTCGCGGTGGGGCGAGAAGAACAGTAGAACCTACCAGAGGGCCAGAGGAGGGTCAAATTGAGGCGTTTAGCGGGCGTGAGCGACCCTGAGCGCAGCGAAGGGGAGCGGGAGCCCGCTGCCGAAATCCTGAGCGAAGCGAAGGACCAGCCGCAAGAAAGAGGCGCCGAAGCGCCTCAGGTGGGTACAGGGAGACTATCTGCTGGGTGAGACGCGAACCCGTGGGAAAGGTTTACGCGCGAGCGACACAAGCCACCCGCTCATGTAAACTAGATTCTTGCAGTGCATCGGAATTTTCTTTCCGTCGTATTCCCCAAGATATCGGTCCCTCTGAAGCGGGAGAGTTCTGTCAGGAGCCAAGCATGGTCAAGGTAGCCAAGACGGCCGATCGTAAGAGAATGATGGACACATCCAAGAGCCACGATTGTCCCAAGTGCGGTAAGCCCACGCGCATCGTTAAGCGGGTGAAGGACCGCGAGCGCGGCGTGCCCGGCGGGATCTATATTTCGTGCTCGGCGTGTGAGTTTTGCGAGAAGCTGTAAAACCAGTTGTCAGTGGTCAGTTGTCAGTGGTCAGTCTGAAGCGGCTGGGCCTCAGCCACGGATCTCGTTCACAATCTGTCGAGCTGCCTGCGCCGGATCCTTTGCTTCCGTGATCGGCCTTCCCACCACCAGGTAATCTGCTCCCGCGGCGATAGCTTCCGCGGGAGTGTTCACTCGCGCCTGATCGCCCTTGGCCGAGCCTGCCGGACGTATCCCGGGGGTCACGATCACGAATCCTGTGCCGAGATCCCGGCGAATCACGCTTGCTTCATGGGGTGAGGCCACGATTCCATCACAGCCGCAATTCCGGGCCAAGGTCGCCAGGACGAGGGCGTGATCGGCGGCCCGTGCGGCTAATCCCGTCTCCTGGAGGTCGGCGTCAGACATGCTCGTCAGCACCGTGACCGCCAGCACTAGGGGTGGCTTCGGGGCTTGCCTCGCGGCCTCCATCGCCGCCCGCAGCATGGCCGAACCTCCCGCGGCATGGACCGTGAGCATGGAGACGCCCAGCGCCGCCGCCGAGCGTACCCCGCCCGCGACCGTGTTCGGGATGTCGTGAAACTTCAGGTCCAGGAAGACCTTTTTGCCGGAGTCCACCAGCTCCCCGACCACGCCGGGTCCCTCGGCCGTAAAGAGTTGATTCCCGACCTTATAGGTCGAAACCGCAGCGCCCAGTGCTTGGACGATTTTCTGCGCCTCGGCGGCCGAGGACACGTCGAGCGCCACGATCAGGCGGTCTTCAGGCCTCATCATTCTCGTCCTTGAATTGCGGGAGCCCAGCAGACCAGGTTCGGTCTGCCGGGAATCGCTCATTCGCCGCCTACGTTTTGTGCCGCGGCGACCATTTGCGGGGTGACGATGTCCAGTCGTACCCGTTCGACCCCCTCGTGGCGGAACTCTAACATGGAGGCGGCGCCATAAGAGAGGTCGATGATGCGGCTTTCCGGGACCGGCCCGCGATCATTGATGCGCACCATCACCCATCTGCCGTTGCGCTGGTTGGTGACCTTAACCCAAGTCCCTATAGGGAGATACCGATGAGCGGCCGTGAACTGGAACATGTCGTAGGGCTCACCGCTGGCGGTGGCTCGGCCGTGAAAGGGCTTGCCATACCAGGACGCCCTTCCAATCTGGTAAGGCTTCTCGCGTTTCGGGATGCCTGACTTCGTAGACCTCGGGCCCTTTGTAGCGGGTGCCGCCCCCAAGGTAGCAACCATGACCAGCGTTGCCGTGATGCAGGGTAGTACTCGTCGCATTGGATGTCCTTTCAGTCTATCTACAGTTGACCTTTCCTTCGCTCGGAGATTAGCTAATTATATGAAACTAAAGGGTCCTAGTCAATCTTTTCAGCCCGATAAACATTACTTCTGTACCGCCATGCAAGCTGTTGCACAGTAAGGGATTCCCGGCCGTCGAGCCCCCTTCTCGGAGTTGGATGAGCCCACGGGCAGAACCGGGTTTTCCACCGGGCTGGGGGGCGGCCAATAAGGTGGTCGGCGCCCATGACCGTCCCTGGACGCTCTTGCCCACTCCCCCGGGAGCCGGTAAGAGCGGATTCCCGCCTAATTGCCAAACACTGGCATCTCGGGATCAACCCGGCTTCGCTTCTGACCGCTCTTGGTGATGCGAGCAGAGCGAAAAATGAAGAATTCATTTTGCGCTGCGAGCGATTGCCATTACATTCTGCGCTATGCCCACCGCGCCACCGGTTGTGCTCACCATTGGCGGCTTCGATCCCTCCTGCGGGGCCGGGGTAACCGCCGACATCAAGACGATAGCCGCCCACGGCTGTTACGGCACCGCCTGCATCACGGCTCTGACCGTGCAGACCACAGTCGGCGTGCTGCGCGTGGAGCCGGTTTCCAAGGAAACGGTAAGGGAAACGCTTCGCGAATTGGCGGCCGACTTGCCCCCCGCCGCCGTCCGCATCGGCATGCTGGGTTCGGCGGACGTGGTGGACGTGGTGGCTGAGTTCCTCGACAACACCAAGCCTCCTAACGTGGTGCTCGATCCGATCATCAAAGCATCTTCCGGCGCCGCGTTGCTGGACGACAAAGGCGTGGAACGGCTGGCCAAGGTGCTGGTCCCGCTGGCTTCCGTGATCACTCCCAACATTGACGAAGCCGCCATGCTCGCCGGGCTTCCAGTTGCGGACCTGGAGCAGATGAAGGCGGCAGCGCGCAAGCTGCACCAGATGGGGGCGCAGAACGTGGTGGTCACCGGCGGGCACCTGGAACGCGCCATCGACGTGCTCAGCATCGCGTTGCCGGAGGGAAACTTCGAACAGTTGGAGTTCGTCTCCGACCGCGTGCGCTCGACCTCGACCCACGGCACGGGATGCGCCTTCGCCACCGCGCTGGCAGCCAATCTCGCCCAGGGACGTCAAATGCAGTATGCCATCGTGCTTGCCAAGGCATATGTCACCAAGGCCATCAGCCGGGCGTTCCCCTTGGGCAAAGGCGCCGGCCCCCTCCACCACCTCTACCGCATGGATGAACCGCCGCGGCCTGCGCCGGATGTGACTGTCCCCATGCACCCCAACAGCCGCGGCGCGGGGGAATGATGGGGATTGGATCATTGATTCATTGAATCATTGATTCATTGCGCGGAAGCCTACACCTCGGGTGCGGGCTCGGAACAGAGATCACACGAGGGTTTTGGAGAGGGCTACCTGTGCGCGCCCAGCGCGCGTTTGCGGAAGTAGGCTTCCGGGGGAGTGTAGTGGCGGTTTTCGACCAGGGCCGCAGACGCCAACCCCCGCGCAGAACTGGCGGAGATCATTTCCTGCTCTTGCCCGCGATCATCATGCCGGCACCGCCTAGAATCATCACTGCACTGATGATCGGCGAGACGGTTTGACTGTGCTGAGTTTCAACTCCCATGGAGATGCCCCCGGCCGAAAAGCCTTCACGCTCTTTGTGAGGAATGGGGACCACGAGCGACAGAACGCCCAGTACCAGCACGACGAGTCCAATCCAGGATATGGGTTTCATTGGTTTCGTCTTTCTTGCAACTCTCAGCTTAGAGTACCCGTTACTACGCCGCGTCTTCTGGATGATTCATAAAATACGTCTAACTGCCAGGAGCAGCCTTCCCTGCCGCGGCGGGCGGGTTCACGGCAGGTTCAGTGGAACCGCCTTCGTCCTCCATCCGCGACAAGGCTTCTTCCTCCAAGCGGCGCTCCGTGGGCTGCTTAGGAGAGTTTGGGGCATCGCCCGATGCGAACGACAGTCTCATCGGAGCGCAGGCCTCCTCACGCCTGCTTCGGGTGCAACGTCTTGCTTCAGACTGCGCGTCGGCGTCCGCTCACCAAGTTAACGATCAGGACCACCAGCGCCACAACGAGCAGCAGGTGGATCAGACCCCCGCCCAGGTGCAGGCCAAAACCAAGCAGCCACAAAATCATGAGAACAACCAGAACCGTCCAAAGCATATTCGCCTTCTCTCCGCTCGTGAGCACCCGAGGCTTGATATTCTGCTCGGGTGCCACGCGCATTCCAGACCCAACTACTCCTTTGCAGCCTGTGCGGCCTGCGCCTTCGCGCCCCGGACTGCGTTAAGGAACGATTGCGCTTCAGGTGTCGCTGCTACTTTACCCAGCAGTACGCTCCGGGTCGTGACCTTACGCCCGTAGATAGCCCGCATGGAATCGTCGTCCCGACGAATCGAAGCACCCGACAACGTGAGTCCAGCAAAGGCGCCCTTGGCACGAGAGTAGGTCAGGATCTCTGTATCCAGCTTCCAATCGGTATTGGCCGAAGCGTGCCGTCCTACCGGTCCCGCTGCCGCCGAGGCGTCAGCTCCTAGTTGGAACTTGCTGGCCAGCAAGTGCTGCATGCCTTTCTCATTCTGGATGATCATGACCAGGTCCACACCTTCGAGACCGATCTGCAATCCCCAGCTACCGCCGGTGATGGAAAAGAACGCTGGTGCGCTCCATCCAGCGGCGGTGCGGCATGTGGCTACGCCTCTGCCGTTCTCCGCACCAAACACAAAGCCACCCTTGATCATGTGCGGTACCACGGCCACGCACCTGGCGTGTTCCAGTACCTCTTCCGGAATGCCATTATCCGGTGCGGCCATGATCTCGTGCAGCACTTTGCCTGCATTATCCAGGCGATCAATCGAAGATTCGCGGTTCGATTCCGCCCAGCCCAGGCTGGCAAAACTCAGCAACCCCACGAACAAGATAAGTTTCTTCACAGTTCCCGCCTCTTTTCTTCTACCCCTGCGCCGCATTCGATAGTATTCGCAGCGCACGAGGTACTTCTTACGTTAGCGGGTCAGGATCAAGCCGTCTGAGCAATAACGCTCACTGGCAGTGAAACGTGGCCGCCCCACGCGCCCCCCTCACCGATGATTCGACGCGTTTCTCCCGCGGCCGTGTGGAGCTCGGCCTCTAAATTCCCGCAGTTCGGACCCCTCTCAACGATGAGCATTTTTGAACATCAAAGTCCCTTCCCACTTGTTAGGCTTTGAGACCCGCAATGACAAAAGCTCACAAATTCGTTCGCCGCGCCCGTGGTGCATTAACATTGTCGTTACTGCTTGTCTGCGCCCTGAGTCAGGTGTGCAGCGGCTATTCGGTGCTGACGCACGAACAGATCGTTGATCTGCTTTGGGACGAGCACATGAAACCCCTCTTGCTGCAGAAGTACCCGGGCGCATCGGCCGACGACTTACGTGTGGCTCATGGATATGCCTATGGCGGGTGCTTGGTACAAGACATGGGCTATTACCCGTTCGGGAACAGGTTGTTCAGCGATTTGGTTCACTACGTCCGGAGCGGCGATTTTGTTCAGGCACTGCTTTCCGAGGCGACCGATGTCAACGAGTATGCGTTCGCGCTGGGAGCGCTGGCGCACTACACCGCCGACATCACCGGGCATCCGTTAGTGAACGCTGCCGTCGCGCAGGGGTTTCCCAAACTGAAGGCCAAGTATGGCCCCCAGGTCACGTTTGCCCAGAATAAAAAAGCCCACATCCAGACGGAGTTCGGTTTTGATGTTGTCCAAGTCGCCAAGCACCGCTACACGTCCGATTCGTTCCACAACTTCATCGGGTTTCAGGTCTCAAAACCAGTGCTGGAACGGGCATTCCTGAAGACCTACGGGATTGAGATGAAAGACGTCTTCAGCAGCGTTGATTTATCCATCGGCACGTTTCGCCGATCCATCAGTAGTGTCATACCTGAAATGACCCGCGTCGCGCTCCTCCTCAAGAAAGACGAGTTGGTCAGAGAGGACCCGACTTTCGCCAAGAAGAAGTTTCTCTACAACTTGAAGCGCACTGATTATGAGCGAGAGTGGGGAAAGGGCTACCAAAAACCGGGGGTTGGAGCCCGGATACTCGCCGCACTTTTTAGGCTCGTGCCCAAAATCGGCCCATTCAAGGCGGTCGGCTTCAAGATGCCAAGCCCGGATACTGAGACTCTGTATCTGAAGAGCGTCAACAACACTGTAGACCAATATGGGATCTATCTCCGGGACTTGAAGGCGGAAAAGCTTTCTCTGGAGAACACGGACTTTGATACTGGCAAGCCGACCGTAGCCGGGGAGTACGGGTTGACAGATGAAGCGTATGCCAAGCTCTTGGACAAGCTGGCAGACCGTAAGTTTGCCGACATGACGCCAGCGCTGCGGAAGAATATATTAGACTTCTATAGCACCGCGGATGTTCCCGTTTTCGCGAAGAAGAATCCCGAAAGATGGAATAAGGTGCTCAGGAACATTGCATTGCTGAAATCGACGGTTGCAGAAGCGACAGAATCCAAGACGCCGGAAGCACCCCGATAGAGCGACGACCGTGCACATCGATAATCCTCTAGATCCGATGAATTTACGCCGCCTCATAATCGCAGTCGTGTGGGTAGTTTCTACCGCCGCCCCTGCACAAGATCAAAGTTCCGTGGCGCCTGCGGGCGAACTCATTAATGCCGTCGTAGCGAATGAGCTCAGGGACCGCGTGCAGCAGCGGAAATGGATGTATGTGATCGAAAAGCGGGAGGGAAACCAATCCCTCACGGAAGAGCAGGTGGAGACCAAGAACGGCCCTCTCTACCGTGTACTTGCAGTGGACGGCATACCGCTGACCCCTGGTCAGCGGCAGCAGGATAACGTGCGCATTCGCCGCCTGCTGCACGATACCAGCCAGCAGTCGAAGCTCAAGCAACAGTATGACCATGACGAGCAGAAGCTGGAGACCCTCATGCAGGTGATGCCGAAGGCTTTTCTCTACGACTACGATGGCGTTGATGGAAATGTTGTGAGGCTCAAGTTCCGCCCCGACCCCAGCTACAAACCCCCGAACTATGAAGCCCGGGTGGTGCATAGCCTTGCCGGAACAGTTCTGATCGATTCGCAGGAGAAACGACTGGCCAAGCTCTCGGGCCAACTCGTAGACCGTGTGCAATTTGGTTATGGGCTTTTCGGGCACATCGACAATGGTGGCACGATCGAGATTGGGCGCGTGCAGGTCGGACCCTTACAATGGAAGACCGCTTTGCTCAATATCCAATTGTCAGGGCGTCTGATTTTTTTCAAGACAATTAGTAAACAGCAATACGAGGTCCGATCAAATTTCCGTGCGGTTCCCGGTGATCTCAGTCTGTCAGAAGCGAACGAGCTTCTTGTTTCCCCAATCCTCCACGCGCCGAGTCCTGAGATCCGGCACGGCGACCCTGCAACCACCTCGCTTAATTTGCCCCAGGAGTTCCTGCCTGAGTAGCGGCAACTGCGGAAAACGCCATATTCGGAGCCGAGCGTGCCCAGGAATCGCTTGTCATCTCAGGCGTCGAGACCAGTGAAGGGGAAGGGCCGGTGGCGGAGGCGTTGTGCTACATACTGACATAGACCAGTTTTCCGATATGCAGTTTGTTCAGCTCGCCGGCGAACGCCTCCATGGCATACACGGCGCGCCCTGCATCGCTGTCGGGATTGGGCAGCGTACCATTTCGCGCTTTGAATGCCTGGACGGTTCTGTACAGCCTTTCCAGTTCGTCGATTGCTGCTTGGAGCTTGGAGTTCGTCATGCGTCTCCCTTCGCTGTCCCTCGGGTACAGGCGCGGACCTTCGTTCTAACGACCTGCACTCTCAGCAATCACGGCCAGGGCAATGCGATTCGTTTGTTGCTCTCGCAGGCATTTGCTGGATTGCTCCAAAGGCATCTAATTAAAACAGTGGATTAACAATTAGCCGCAGTACGCGAGTGGCTCGCGGATGAGAATCAGCTTGCCGAGCGATGCGTAGGATGGTCTGGCCCACCACCGGGACGCGCCGCCCGTAGTACTGCACGTCGCGGGTATAAACCGTCCTTTGAGGCACGTTATCAGGCACATTCGTGAGCCATCGTGTGGGAGCGATCCAGTAGTTCGCCTTGGCACCCAGCTCCACCACCGGTTTGTTTCTTGGAAGAAGGGGATCGTAGCCGGCACCGCGCGAGATGAATCTCAGTCCCGGTCCGGTCTGACCCAAGTTGGGCGTGAAGCTCAGCGGCATTTTGTCATGGAAGTGAAGCAGATGCGTTTGAGCTTCTGGAACAGCGGCAAAAGGAACAGCATATTTCGCAAGCTGGATTGAAGTCTGCCTTGCCAGTGGTGTTCTCTGTGCCCATGTCACAGGTACGCAGAGCACCAACAAGCCGAGCAGCAAAATGGGCGAAAGATGCGGAAGCGCGAAAGGTTGGCGGCTCATCGCGATTTCCTTTGCTAAACCGTGGAACCGGGCCTCGGTAGCCAGGGGTTGCCTCCCTGACGGAGGCTGGTGCCGCATTCGATCCTATTCGCAGCGCCCGAGGTACTGCTTACGTTAGCGGATCAGGATGAAGCCGTCTGAGCAATAACGCTCATAGAGGGCAAAGAAACGAAGAGCCGGCCCGCTAGCGGCCGGCTCTCTGTGCGATTACCGAGGCGTGGTTGCGCTTCGATTACCGAATTTGGGGGAGTGTAACGGAGCTGATCGTGGTTCCGATCACCTCACCCGACACGATCAACTCGACGCGTCGATTCTGTTGACGGCCTTCGGCTGTGCTATTGGATGCAACGGGTTGGGTTTTGCCCAAGCCCTTCGCCGTCATCGAGGATTCTGGGACTCCTTGCTGGGCAAGGTAGCTCCGGACCGCCTCAGCACGCCTCTCCGAGAGGCCCTGGTTGTAGACGTCTCCACCAACGCTGTCGGTGTTGCCCTCAATTCCCAGCCTGAGCCCGGGATAGGCGAGCATGATGCCGCTGATCTTGGCCAGCTTCTCGCGCGCCAGCGGGCGCAGGGTGTGCTTTGCCGTGTCGAAGAGAACGTCCGACATGTTAACCACCAGCCCGCGAGCGGTGTCGCGAGTCTCCAGGATGGCGTTGAATTGTTGCAGCAGGCGGGCGCGGAGTTCCAAGCGTTCACGCTCCGCTTGCTGGAGTTTTTGCTCGGAGGCGGCAGCGGCCGCTGCGGCGTCGGCGCGATTGCGCTCGGCGTCGGCGCGATTGCGCTCGGCTTCGGCCGCGGCGTTCTGTTGCGCCTGGAGAGCAGAGGCCTGGGCCTCCCGTTTCTGGCGCTCGGCCTCGTCACGTGCGCGCAGTGCGTCCGCGGTGTCAGCCTGGGCGCTGATTGCCTGAGCCTTGGCGTCGGCTTCGCGAGCCGCTGCGGCGCTGGCTTCGGCGTCAATGCGCTCCGCTTCCATGCGCTTGACCGCAATCTCGCGCGCGTCTTCTGCCGTCTGTGTGGCTTCTTTCGACACGGAAATAAACGTTTTCTTGTCGACGTGCTTTCCGGTGGCGTATTCATCTGCCTGGTTCATCAGGCGGACCGCATGCTGATAGGTGTCGCTGGCATACTGCTCGGCTCCCTCCGATTGAGCGATGCGCAGCGCGTTGCGCGCCTCAAAGAATTCCAGCGGCAACTTGTCATTTATGACCACCGGGTCGAAGTTGTAGCCGGTGGGGATGTAGCCGCCCCGTTCGAGCAGCTCATATTTGGCATTCACAGCTTGGGTGGTTCCCACCGTGTCTGCGCGAACCTCGTTTTCGAGCACGACCACGTTGCTGGGACGCCGCACGGCATAATAAGGTTCCGCGGTGACGAGCAACGCGAATGCCTGAAGTTCCGTGGTGACATCCAGCTTGCTGCTCCTGCCACCCATCACTAGTTCGCCCAAGTTCACGGACCGGCCCTCGGGCGTAATCGCCCACAAGACGTAGGCCAGGTACTCTCTACCGAAAGTCGTGGGGTTCTCCAGTTCGTGAAATTCGACTTCAATCGACGTATAGCCCTTCTTGCTGTGCACTTTGGCTTGGGCGTGGGCTGCGGGCATCAGGTCCGTGCCCTTGAACGCCAGCAGAGTGGCTCCGCCGCGGTTCCGATAATTCACGGCCTGCACGCTCCGGCTGACCACCGTCACCCGGTACGTGAACGTCGGTCCCTGAAGCTGCTGCCTGGCTTCATCTCTTGAAATGGATTGTTGTGGCTGGGGAGGGGGCATGGCTAGAGCGCACGTCCCGATAATCAGCAAGGACGCCGCCTGGAGTATTCGTGGAACTTTCATCGTTAGTTCTCCTTTTCCATGGCTATCTTGCAGGTTCGCCAGACTGAATGCTGAGCAGAATTGACCGCATTGGCTCGTGAATCCCAAACTGGGCGAAAACTGGCGAGGGAAGAAGCGGGCTGCGTGGAGACCGAGAAGACCTGCGGGATCGGCTCTGGTCAAAATCGAACAGACTGGCGCCGCGCAGCGGCGCATGATGTAGCCATGAAAACCGAGCAGCAACAAGCTCTGGCTGTTCGTTGCCCCACTTGTGGTGCGAGACCGCGAGAGAAGTGTGAGCTTAGCACTGGCCTACCCCGCACATGGCCGCATCGAGATCGGCGCTTGGCGGCTTCGGAAAAGCAAATGGTCAGCAGCACTTTTCGTCATAATCTGCCGTTATGAAGTCTGGCTGTGGCAGCCAGGAAGAACCGCGAGTTCGCCAGCAACGCTTTCCTTGCGATGATTGGCGAGGGCAGGAAGCCCCAGCCTCTTAGAGGCCAGCCAGCTTCTTGCTCCCTAGATTATTTTCAAAAGTGTGCGGTTTTGAGCAGTCGCGTCATTATGCGCAAGTCGTATCATCCCGAGCTGTAAACTTTTGGAGGCTAATGATGAATCTCAAGATCGTGACGGGGCTTATTGCCTTGTTCATGTTTGCGGGGGCGGCCGGACTGGCTACGGCACAGGACACATCAAAAACCACCCACAAGAAAACGCGGACGCTCACGGGCTGTCTTCAGAAAGGCGAGGATGCCAATGAGTACAATTTTACCGCCAAGGACGGCGGCACCTGGGAGATCAAGAGCGACAGCGTCAAACTCGCCGAACATGTCGGGCATACGGTCAAGATTACCGGCGTGGTCTCCATGGCCAAACTGCACGGGATGAAGGAAGACACGAAGGCGGAGATGAAAGAGCACGGCATGGATAAACACGCCACCGAGCGTGGTCATATGACGGTCACGCATTTGACCATGGTCAGTGACACCTGCCAGAAGTGACACAATACACACGCTCGGAAACATGAGCATCCCCGGGAGGTCGTCAGCAGAATTTGTGACTGCGCAGTCTTGAGCAGGCGCATCATCATGGTGCGGTGGAACGTCGCGGGCGAGACCCAGCTCAGCGGCGCCGCTGGAACGGCCTTGCGTGCCTTACCCTGCTACTCGTTGGCTTCCGCATTCTTGGGCGGAGCGCCGCGCCAAACGTACAGGTGTTTCTCGTCGCTCGACGTTTCCACGGGGATGTTTTTCTCCCGCGTTGCGCGGTTCAAAGCTGACCTGAGATTCTGCATCTTCTCGCCCTTCAAACTGCTCAGCGGGATCTTGACCGCTTGCCGGGGGTTCAGCTTGGAAAGATCGTCCAGAATGTCCGCCACCGCCTTCCGATGTTTTCCTTTGCGGCCCTGCGGAACATCCGACCGATTCGCCGCAGAGTAGTGGAGTCCACTTCCCTTTCTGTTTCCGTTGCGTCCCATGCGGGCAGGTCCTTTCATCGGAAATCGTACCCGTATGCGAACAATCGTACTGCAACGAATCGTATGCTGCAACTAAAATCTGTGAAGAACGTAACCATCTCAGCGATCTGCTGCGTATGCCTGCAATCTCTCCCGTATTATCAAGCAGATGCACCGGCTGCGTTGCGCTAAGACTTGCTGAGAGTTCACCCGTATGACCGGGACAGCCTTATTCTGGTGCGCGGTGATGAGGGGGAACCCCATGATGACGACCGTTGCGATGGCCAAAAACACGCGCAATTTCGATCCCCATGCTTTCCTGGCGACGATTGGCAACGGCCGGAAGACCTTGGCGGTTCCGAAAGAGCAAGCGGTATTCGCGCAAGGGGATGCGGCGGACGCCGTCTTCTACATCCAAAAAGGCAAGGTAAAACTCACCGTCGTATCCAAGACCGGCAAGGAAGCGACGATCGGCATCCTGAGTGCGGGGAGTTTTTTTGGCGAAGGCGCGCTGGCTGGCCAGGTTCTCCGCATGGGATCCGCGGCCGCCTTAACAGATTGCGAGCTTCTGCGGGTCGACAAGCGGGCGATGATGGATGCGCTTCACCGCGAACACTCGTTTTCCGATATGTTCGTGGCGTATTTGCTGCAGCGGAATATCCGTTACGAAGAGGACCTGGTCGACCAGTTGTTTAATTCCAGCGAAAAGAGACTGGCCCGCGCCCTTCTGTTGCTCGCTCGTTTCGGCAAGGAGGGTGTGCCGGAAGCCGTGGTCCCCAAAATCAGCCAGGAGACCCTGGCCGGAATGGTCGGTACCACTCGTTCGCGAGTCAGCTTTTTCATGAACCGATTCCGGAAATTGGGTTTCATTCACTACAACGGTGGCGGTCTGCAGGTCCACAGCTCGCTGCTCAATGTAGTTCTGCACGATTGAGCGCCGCCACTCAACCGCAATGAACCGGTGAAGCATCGAGGGTTACGTAACCAAGCCCGGCTAACGCTTGTTTTCGGTGCCGGTTCCGTTTTTCGAGTCTGCGGCCGGCCAGACTGGACTCGTTAGCTCGATCCGCCAGGTCGGGCCGCCCAGGTAAAGCGGACCCTCCGATCTAACGAAGGCCGGGGCATCCCCGCCGAGGATCCAGACGTGGATGTCTGGGGGCTGTTTCCCCATCAGTGGCGCCAC
The DNA here is from genome assembly GCA_963704285.1 of uncultured Acidobacteriota bacterium. GTDB lineage: Bacteria > Acidobacteriota > Terriglobia > Terriglobales > Acidobacteriaceae > JAHFUA01. The sequence continues at coordinate 2,210,013 of OY969886.1, forward strand.
CCACCCGGCTACACCCCCGATCTCAACCGTCAAGACGTAATGCGTGGCTCTGCGCTTGGAACCGCCGATCGAGAACGGCTCCTCGCCTTGGGGAACAATCACGAGCCTGACCAGCCGCGGCTTTGGTGTGGCCGCCACCATCGACACTGTCGTCCGCGGCTCATCCGGTCCGACGTTCTTCACCAGCGTGAGAATCAGGCCGTTGGCGACGTTCCGGCGGCAGTTGGAGACGTTCGCTCGCGACCTTCTCCTTGCCATCGTCGTCGGTGTAACGGACCGTGACCTGGCCGGTGGAGCCGTCGATGGAGACTTCCATCGGATGCTGGAAGGCTGGGCCCTTCTGCACCAGGTGATAACTGAGGAGCCGGAAGCTACGACGCTGAGAATAGACAGCGGTTTCGTCGTGCACCGAGCCGTCTTTGAAGCGGAACAGCAGCTGGCTGGTCACCCGATCACCACGGGCGACCTGGATCAAGTCGCCGTCGGCGAGGGCGTTGCCCTCCAGCGTGCGGAGTATTAGAAAGCCGTGGACTACGCCCTCCGTGTGGCGTACGGCTACCGGTGCCGCCGGCAGCGCGCCAGGCTGGAGCAGCGCGGCGCAGGCCAACAGCACGGCGAGCGGTCTGGACCAGACACCTTCCAGCATCGGACTATTCTATTTTCAGTAGCATGTTCAAAACATCGCCGCGAGAGAAGCGTCTGCCACTGCGGCTGTCTCGACCGGGCCGGAATTCAGATAGATGCTGATGCTCTGTTCCATTTCAGGTGGAAACTCCGGCACAGGCCCTGCCAGCTTCTTGCGGTACACGTTGAGCATGATCTCTTTGAACACCGGAAGCGCAACCCTGCCGCCGGTTTCTTTTGGCCCAAGGGAACGGTTGTCGTCAAAGCCGATGCGGACGGCGACGGTGACTCCTTCGGGGCCGTAAGTGGAGCCCACGAACAGCGCATCCCGGAAGTTGTTTGTGGTTCCTGTCTTGCCCATGACCGCTATCGGGAACCCCTGCGAATCCAGCGCATGCGCCGTGCCGGTCGGCATGCGCACGACACCGCGCAGCCCTTCCTGTATGAGCGCGAGCGCATCGTCGTCCACATGCATCCGAGGCCATTCATGTTTGTTGTCCACCGCCACTTCGCCCGACTCGCGAAGAATCTGTTCGATCACATGAGGCTGGGCGAGAATGCCTGAGGCCATCGTGCGGTAGGCATTCGCCAGTTCCAGCAAGCTCACTTCGGATGCGCCTAATGCCGTGGTGGCGTAAGGCTGCAAGGGTGTCCGGATTCCTAAACTCCGCGATGTTTGCAACACCTTCTCAATCCCAATCTGCGTTGCTATCCAAACTGCGACCGCATTCCTGGATTCGGCGAGCGCTTCCCGAAGGGGAATCATGCCTTTGAATTGACCGTCGTAGTTTGAGATCCATTTCGTAGTCTGCTTCCCTCGGTCGGGCACGCTGATGGGCTCGTCGGGAACCACACTTTCAAGGTTGAATATTCCCTGGCGAAAAGCAGCGAGATAGACGAAGGGTTTCATTGCGGAGCCGGGTTGCCGCAGGGATTTCGTGACCCGATTGAAGTCGCTGTATGAGTTGGAACGCTCTTGGTAGAACTCGCGTCCTCCGCTCTCGGCGAGGATGCTTGCATCACGGTTCCTCAGCACAATGACAGAGCCTTGGACTAATCCGCTTGCGCTCGGGTGCCGCTTCTCACACATCAAGAGGCCATGCTCCAGCGCCTGGTTAACGATCTGCTGCACCCGGGCATCCACCGTGGAGTAAATCTGGATACGCCCCTGGAGCAAGCTCTGGACGCTCACTTCCGTGTCGCGGCTTCGCAGCTCGCTGAGCACGCTTTCAACCGCGGCAGGCGCCTGCGGCATGTTGTGCTTGCCTGGCGCGACCACCAGGATGGGGCGCTGTTCGGCCGCTCGTGCGTTATCCCCGGATATAAAACCACGCTTCACCATGAGGCCCAGGATCTGGTTGCGGCGATGCAACACTCTCTCGCCGTCCTTGGCACTGGGCGCATAGAACTGAGGCGCTTTTGCGATTCCCGCCAGCAGCGCTGCCTGGTCAGCGTCGTCTGCGGTGAAGCTGGCGAGAGGCCGTCCCAGGTAGTACTCGGCCGCACTCGCAAACCCGTACTGACCATTTCCCATGTAAACGAAGCTGGCGTATCTGGCCAGAATTTCTTCTTTGGCGCGGCGTTTCGAGCCGAAACGCTCTTGCATCGCTTTTTCCACCCACAGCGAGAGCCGAATTTCCTCCAGCTTCCGCGCCAGCTTCTTGGCGCTTCGTGCGCCGATCACGTACGATAGTGCGCCCGGCCGGAGTTGGTTCCCGTTTTCTTTGGCCGTGAGGGTTCGGAGAAAATAAGCCCGCACGAGCTGTTGCGTGATCGTGGAGCCGCCCTGCCGCCACATGACCAGGCTATCAGCTTTGTCTTGCCGTCCAACCCGTGTGAGGCGCGTCACCAGAGCTCTAACCCTGACCTTTTGCAGCACGCGAGGAATTCTGGAATAGTCCACTCCGTTATGGGAGAAGAAGTTCTTTTCCTCGGCGGCGAGAATCGCGTTGCGGACAATGGGGGGAATGTCCCCATACTGCACGATCTGGCGGCGCTCTCTTGCCAACTCAATCAGCGGCTGTCCGTTGGTGTCGTAGAGGTGTCCAATGGCAGGAAACTCAAAACGGGCGAACGGCTCGATGTCAGGCAGGTTGGTCCGGTCAAAATAGACGTAATGGAGTGCCATTCCAACGACAATGGCAGCCGTCATGGCTGCCGTGCCGGTGGTACAGCTTACAAAGCGAACCACCCACCGCAGCCTGCCCGAGGGAGTGCGATAGAATTTCCGAGCTGCCGCCAGGGTGCGCACCCTCATACGCTCGAACCAAGTAAGACCACGACTCGCATACGCGAGTAATGCCCTACCGCGCGCATTGCGTATTCGCAGCATGCTATCCATGTCCGGCCGGAAGAGAAGTTCCCGTGACGCCAGGCTTGGCGTGCGCATCAACGTGACGAGAAAGCCGCGTCACCTTGCGCGATACGGCGCAATCGCCTCTTTCCCTCTCGTGTCCAAGGTAAGTCCGCTTATCTACCGACGTGGATCCTGGAGAGCGAGGTGAAAAGCCCAAACACGTTCAGGAGCCATACCACCACGGCGATGACGACGACCGCGTTCACAATCGACTTGATGGTTGCTTGCATGGGGATAAAACGATTCACCAGCCACAGGAGAATACCTACGACAATCAGGGCTATTACGATTTGCATTAAAGGCATGAGCTATCGCCCCCTTCTCTTCGCAGGCAGACACTCCGAATCGTCCAAGACGTTGCACCAGGTTCTGTGTTGACCCAAACTGTTACCGCCGGCTGGAGTGGAAAGGAACCTGCGATCTCCGGTGTTGCTCAGGCGGAACCTCTTGGACTTGTTTTCGCCTTGGTCCTATTGCTTTTACCTACAGGCCGACATATTAGAAGAGGAGGAGACCGATGTCTGTTCACTTGTGAACACATCCGTCGTGCTGCCTGGCTCAGGCGACTCGCCGCGCATTTCTGTCAGGATGCTCGCGCAGGATTCTCTCGATATGCACTTGTAATTCGGTTGCCATGTTCTTTTTGGCATCTTCGAAACTACTGCCACGGACAGTGACCGAAGGTTTCTTACAGAGCCCCTTCCAGCCATCATCTTCCGGCCAGAACTCGCAGTCAATCGGTATACTGGCGGTCACCTGCAGGTTCACTGCTTGAGAATCCATAATTACTCCATTCGAATCTGGGTTGTGCAAGTCGACTTGCGCACCCTACGATCACCAAGTGCGAGCGTCTCATCTGACGTTGACATCAAGTATCGCATTCGCCGGGTCGACAGTTCTGTTCAAAACCGCACAAATGAGCGGCGCGGGCGTGGAGCCTGCACAGGCCAAGTTTCCAAAGAGATTCTCCCCTCGGCCGCGACAACCACCCCATCATGCTCTCACTTCGGGCAGGAAGGTGCTGCTTGTCCTTCAGCATCCTCCCCACCTGCGCCGGGTAGCCGGCTAGAACGAGATGTTGATCGCAATCCCCGGGCCAGGATACCTGGGGTTATACATGTAGTAGCCATCATCAACGTAGTCCACGTAAACGTCGTCGGTTTCGTACCAGTTTTCTGCCCAGAATTCTGGCCACGGGTCAACGGGACTGAACCAATAGCCACCGTACTGGAAGCGCGGATACCCGCCAACGACCATGAAGGGGAGGCTGTAGATGCGGAATCTGTGACCCCGACCATAGTAGCTACGGAAATATCCGTCAGGAATGCGGTAGCCGTTGTAGCCGCCGCGTTGCTGCCAGGTGCGGTGTTCGGACTGCCAGTTTCTTTGTGCGCGATACTGCTGCCAAGCGCCCCGCTGTTCGCGTTGGTGTTCTGGCGTGGCCTTCTGCTGCACACGCTCCGTGCGCGGTTGCCGTTGCTGTGCAGGTTTATTAGCCTGCTGCTGTTGCTGTCCGCGCTGTTGCTGCTGCTTGTTCTGTTCCTGCTGCTTTTGCTGCTGGGCGCGCTGTTGCTGCTGCTTGTTCTGGTCCTGCTGTTTTTGTTGCTGGGCGCGTTGTTGCTGCTGCTTGTTCTGGTCTTGCTGCTTCTGCTGCTGGGCGCGCTGTTGCTGCTGCTTGTTCTGGTCCTGCTGCTTTGGTTGCTGGGCGCGCTGTTGCTGCTGTTGTTCTGGTTTGGCTTGCTGTTGCTTGCCCTGCCGCTTCTCGGGTTTGGCTTGCTGTTGCTTGCCCTGCTGCTTCTCGGGCTTGGCTTGCTTGTCGGGCTGGGCTTGCTTTTCAGGCTCCCGCTGTTTTTCGCCCTGCTGCTCATGCTGTGCGCATGCAGGAACTGCAGTCCCAAGAACCAAGAACAGAAATGCGGTGCTGATGGCTCCAACTGGCTTCATTTAGCTGCGCTCCTTCCGTGCTAAGTGTGGTGCGTTGATCCCTTAGCAGGCGGTTACGACCTGGGCGTCTGTGTAAGAAAGAACACTTCACCTGATTTTCAGTCGTAATAAAATCCTACGGGCCGGCAGCTCTGCCGTATGTACACAATTGCACAGGCTCAGAGATTTTGTAATCTGTATAGAAGGAGACGCTTTCCGCGTCCACGTAGCAAGGGAATGCCTCTTCCCTACCCACACCCAACCCGCAACTCTCAAACGCTTAGATTTCCTGACGACTCTCGGTCAATGACTTAGCGCCCCACTCGAAACGGAGTCCGGGAACCCGAGTACCCGCTGTGGGCACCTCGATGCCTAATTTGGGGCACGGCATGCTCCCCGACCCGAGATGGCCGTTGCGAATTGGGTTGCAGTCATGTCAGATCCCCGGGCGTCACCGTAATCGCCGCCCGGAAGCTCTAACAGCAAGCACTAGTCGCTGCAAAGGGAAAGGGCGGCGCTCGGAGGCGTCGCCCTTGACCGGCTCGGGGGAGAAAAAACTATTCTTGGTCGCGTTTCGGACCGCCGGCAGCCTTCAGCAGGATTCCCGCTAGAAAGGCCGCCACAGCAGCCAGGAGCCATTCGATCCGCCAGAGCTGGACTGCCTGCCAATCCAAGACGGTGGTGGCGGTATAGACCAGCCCGGTGCCGACCGCCGCCAGTGTGCAGATGACGCCTATGATGAGCGCCACCACCGACACCAGCGGCAGACCCAGCCGCTCCTGCATGCGGTGAATGTCCAGGAATCGCGCCCACTGGAAGCGGCGGGCAGCGAACTGCGGTTCACGCTTGGCCCCGCAGACATGGCAGAAACGCGAGCCGGCGACGAACTCCGTGCCACAGCGCGCGCAACTCTCGGTCTGGACCGTGGGCACGGCTTCGTGCCGCGTCTCCAGCGGCGGTCTCCAGAACTCGCCGTGGTCATGAACGTCGCTTGCGGTGTTTGCCATATTTGACACCCTTCCCCGTCTTCGCTTTCGCAAACCGATGACCAAAGGTCAAATTATGTAACCCATTGACAAGCATGAAGTTCCGGGAATCGCGAGGGCAACGCGCGCCGCTTTGCAGGGCAAGAATTACGCGCAACCCGAAGGTTTTGGAATCCACACGCCATCGGTTAAACTGCCCATAGCTCCGCTCGATGAGACCTTACGGTTTTCCCGTTGCGGGCCGCCATTGGTTGGCCTGCTGTTTAGTGTGCTCGCTTGTGGTAGCCGCGGTAACTCCGCTTCGCTCCCGCCCGGCTTCCGCTCCCACCGGCCCTCCTCCGCAGGATGCGCTGACGCGCAGCGGCTTCGAGCACTACTACGATCTCGACTACGATGGCGCGGTCGGCGACTTCGAGCGGGAGCTGAAGGCCCATCCAGACGACCCCTTCGCCGTCAACCACCTGCTGAGCGCCGTGCTTTACCGCGAACTCTACCGCGTGGGAGCGCTCGATACCGGCCTGTACTCGAGCAACAATTTTCTGGTCAAGAAGAAATTTCCCTTCGATCCCAAGGTGAGCGCCCAGGTCAAGGAATTGACTGACCGGGGGCTGGCGCTCTGCGAGCAGCGGCTGGCCGAGGACCCGCACGACGTGCAGGCGCTCTACGCGCGCGGCCTGACCCGCGGCCTGCGGGCCGAGTACATGGCGCTGGTCGATAAGGCCTGGTTCGCGGCCCTGCGGAACGCCATCGGGGCCAGGCGCGATCATGAGGAGGTCCTCAAGCTGGCGCCGGATTACGCCGATGCCAAGACTATCGTCGGGGTTCACAACTACGTCGCCGGCAGCCTGCCCTGGGCGGTGAAGGCCGCGGCCTCGCTGGTGGCGCTGAGCGGAAGCAAGCAGAAAGGCATCCAGTATCTCTACGACGCGGCCAACGCCGGCGGGGAAACCAGTGTGGACGCCCGCGTCGGGCTGGCGCTGTTCCTGCGCCGCGAGCAACGCTTCGAGGAAGCGCTGGCGGCGGTGCGCAGCCTGACCGCCTCCCATCCGCGCAACTTTCTCTTCGCGCTGGAGGAGGCCAACATCCTCAAGGATGCAGGCCACGGGCCCCAGTCCGTCGCCGCTTACCGCAAGGTGCTCGCCGCCGGCCGGCAGAGCAACCTGTACTACCGTCCGCATCTCGAGCTGGCCGCTTTTGGATTGGGCGAGGCCCTGCGCGGGCAGCACGACTTCGCCGCCGCCGCCGAGGCCTATGAGTCGGTGCGCGAGTCGCCTACCGCCGACAGCGACCTCGTCGGAAAGGCGAACCTTGCCGCGGGCGAGATGTACGACCTGCTGGACAAGCGCGAGCTGGCGGTAAAGAAGTACCAGGCCGTGATCACCGCCAACGCCAGCTCGCCCAGCGCCGAGGCGGCCCGGCGCTACTTGAAAGAGCCGTATCGGAATCCGTGAAGAGGGCCGGAACTCCCCGCGGGCTGCCGCCGTATATACAATACGAAGAGGAGCGCTTATGTATTGCAACTACTGTGGCAAGGTGATCCAGGACGACGCCCACCTCTGCGCCTACTGCGGCAAGCGGGTGGGCGCGGTGGCGGCGCGCAAGCGGCTGGTGCGCCCGCGCTTTGGGAGGAAGGTCGCGGGCGTCTGTCTGGGTTTCTCGGAGTACTTCGATCTGGACATCAGCCTGGTGCGGGTGGTGTGGCTGGTGGGCGCGTTCCTATCGGGCGGAGCGGGCCTCATCGCCTACATCATCGCCTGGATCGTGATGCCCAACGAGCCGGAGCCGCTGCCGGCCGCGCCCGCCAACGCCGAACGCGTCCATAATCCCTGAAGCATGCATCTGAGCAGCGACGATGCCGAGATCTTCTACACCGTCATGGGCGACGGCCCGCCCGTCGTCCTGCTGCATCCTTTTCCGGCGAACCAGAAAGTGTGGCTGCCGGCGGCCGAGCTGCTGGCGGGCCGCTATCGCCTGATCCTCCCCGACCTGCGTGGGCACGGGCAGTCCGGCGCTGGCGCGGGCCCCGCCACCATGCAGAAGCACGCCGCCGACCTGCTGCGGCTTGCGGATGCTTGCGGTGTGGGCAAGGCCGTCTTCGCGGGCGTTTCCATCGGCGGGTACGTCCTGTTCGAGTTCTGGAGGCGGCAACGCGAGCGCATCTGCGGGCTCATCCTCTGCGATACCCGCGCGGGTGCTGACACCGACGAAGGCCGCGCCAACCGCCTGAAGGCAGCCGAAGACGTCGAGAAGCACGGCCCTGTGCCCTTCATCGACAGCATGATTCCCAAGCTTCTGGGCGACACCACTCGCACCACCCGCCCCGACCTGGTCGAGCGCGCCCGCAAGATGATGCTGGAGATGTCCGTGGCCGGGATTGCGGCGGTGCAGCGCGGGATGGCGGCGCGGCCCGATTCCGTCGCCGACCTGAAGACCATCAACGTCCCCACCCTGGTGATGGTCGGCGCCGAAGACACCCTCACCCCGCTGAGCGAAGCGGAATCCTTGCAGCGCCAGCTCGCTGGCAGCCGCCTTCAGGTCATTCCCCGCGCCGGACACTACGCGGTCTTCGAACAGCATGAGGCCGCTGGCAAAGCCATCCGCGGATTCCTGGACGGGATCAAGAGCTGGTAAGTTGAGGCGCCTAGCGGGCGTCTGAGCCCGCTGCCGAAATCCTGAGCGAAGCGAAGGACCTGCCAGCGCTGGAAAATCCCCGTGCTGCCGACTAGAATCGGCGTGTCATGTTCAACGCCTCCTTGATCCCCGAAAAGACCGTGGTGCGCGACAAGGGCGATAGCCCGCCGCTTGATGTCTCTCCCGCCGCCGGCAAGGTCCTGCTCCTGACCCTGAACATCACCGACGTGATCGAGCAGCAGTCGCTCGACGTGGCCGTGTGGGGCTCTCCTGACGGCACTGCCTGGGGAGAGAAGCCGCTGCTTTCCTTCCCGCAGAAGTTCTATCGGGGGCAGCACCCGCTGCTGCTCGACTTATCGAAGCACCCGGAGATAAGGTTCCTGCGCGCGCACTGGACGGTGGGCCGCTGGGGCCACCACGCCGAAGGGCCGCGCTTCGAGCTGCAGTTAAGCGTCCAGGAAGTGCCGCAGGACGTGCTGGCTGAGGCGCGCGCGGGCGCGGCGTCTTAGTGGCCGCTCCGTGACGCCGCGAACCGACATCGTCATCCGTCCTGCAAAGAACGTCACCGGCGCCGTGCGCCTGCCGGGCGACAAGTCCATCTCGCACCGTTACGCCATGCTGGGTGCGCTCGCCGCAGGGACGACGCGGCTGCGCAATTTCTCTACGGGCGCGGACTGCGCCAGCACGCTCGGGGCGCTTTCGTCCGTGGGCGTTGCCATCCGGCGCAGGGAAGCGGGCGCAGTCGAGATCGAGGGCTCGCCCTGGCGCGCGCCGCGCGCGCCGCTCGACTGCGGCAACTCCGGTTCGACCATGCGTATGCTGTCCGGAATCTTGGCAGGACAGCCATTCACCGCCGAACTGACCGGCGACGACTCGCTCTCACGACGCCCGATGGGCCGCGTCATCGAGCCGCTTACGAAGATGGGAGCGCACATCGAAGCCGGCCCCGGCGGACGGCCTCCGCTGCGCATCACCGGACATCCATTGCAGGCGATCGACTATCGCCTGCCCGTCGCGAGCGCCCAGGTGAAGACCGCGATCCTGTTCGCGACCTTGTTCGCGCGGGGCACGACCACGGTGGAAGAGCCAGTGCGCACCCGCGACCACGGAGAGCTGGCGCTCCAGGCCTTCGGCGCCGAACTCGAGCGCAGCGGCAACCGCGTCACCATGACCGGCGAGCAGAAGCTGCACGCCATCGAAGCCGCCATCCCCGGCGACATCTCCTCAGCCGCGTTCTTCCTCTGCGCGGCGGCGCTGTTCCCCGGATCGAACCTGTTGCTGGATTCCGTGCTGATGAACCCCACGCGTGCCCTCCTGCTGGACGTGCTCATGGGGATGGGCTGCCGGATCTCGGTGGTCAATTTGGAGGAACATCACGGCGAGCTGGTCGGCACCGTCGCTGTGGAAGGCGCGGAATTGAAGGGGACGATGATCGCCAGCGCGCTCTCGGCCGCGCTCATCGACGAACTGCCGGTGCTCGCGGCTATCGCTCCGTACACCAGCGCTGGCATCGAGATTCGCGACGCACGCGAGCTGCGGGTGAAGGAGTCGGACCGCATCGCCGCCGTCGCCGCCAACCTGCGTGCCATGGGCGCGACCGTCGAGGAGCGCGAGGATGGATTGCGGGTTCCCGGAAACCAGCAGCTCCATGGAGCGGAGGTTGATTCCGCCGGCGACCACCGCATCGCCATGGCTTTCGCTGTCGCCGCTCTGCGTGCCACAGGCGACACGCTGATCCGCGGCGCCGGCGCCGCGCAGATCTCCTATCCTGAGTTCTTCACCACGCTGGAGGCGCTGGTCGAGCGGTAGGCGGCCCTTTTCAACCAGGCCCGCGGCAAATTACACTCTGAATTCATCTGCTTACGTTTTCGTTTTACCCAAGTCAAATGATCCGGGGGATACCTGTGCGTCTGAAACACTTGACTGTTGTTCTTCTGCTGTTGTCTGCGTTTTGCGCCTCGAGTCTGGCCGCCGACAAGGCGCTCACACCAGGGGCCGCAACCATCCTGGCCGGGACGCCCGAGCAGTATCTTTCGGCGTGCCATGCCGACATGGACCGGGCGAAGTCGCAGATGGCCGCGCTCAAAGCCATGAAAGCGCCGCGCGACCCCATCCCGGCGCTGGACGCCTACGACGAAGCCGAGCTGGCGCTCAGCAATGCGCTGGCGCGCTCCGGGCTGGCCCGCGAGGTGGAGCCCACAGCCGAGATGCGTTCGGCGTCGGAGAAATGCGAGCAGGAAGCCGACGCCCTGAACACCGATTTCTCCCTCGACCAGGGGATCTACGACGCGCTGGCCGGCCTCGACCGCTCCAAGCTGGACGCTGAGACCAAGTTCTATGTGGAGCGCACCCTGCGCGACTTCCGCCGCGCCGGCGTGGACCGCGACGACGCCACTCGCGCCAAAATCAAGGATCTCCGCGAGCAGCTGGTTAAGACCGGGCAGGAGTTCGGCAACAACATCAAGTCAGGCGTCCTCAAGATCGAAGTCGATCCTGCGGAACTCGCCGGACTGCCCGACGATTTCCGCGCCGCCCACAAACCCGGCCCGAACGGCAAGGTCACTCTGACCACGGACAACACCGACTACCTCCCCTTCATGACCTACTCCTCGAGCGACAAGGCGCGCGAGGAATTCTGGAAGCTTTACCGCCAGCGCGGACACCCCAAGAACCTCGAGGTGCTGGCGCAGATGCTCCAGGAACGCTACGAACTGGCCACGCTGCTCGGCTACAAGGACTGGGCGGATTACATCACCGAAGACAAGATGATCGGCAGCGAGAAGAACGCCGCTGATTTCATCGAGAAGATCGCCAGCGCCTCCCGCGCGCGCATGGAGCACGACTACCAGGAACTGCTGGAGCGCAAGCGGCAGGACGACGCTAAAGCCACGGCGGTCTATCCCTGGCAGAGCCCGTATCTCTCGGAGAAAGTCAGGGCGGAGAAGTACGACTTCGACGCGCGCACCGTCCGTCCCTACTTCCAGTACGTCAAAGTGAAGCAGGGGATCATGGACCTGAGCGGCAAGATGTTCGGCATTACCTATCGCCGGGTGGAGAGCGCCAAGGTCTGGCATCCCGACGTCGAGACCTACGACGTCTACGACGGCGACCGCCTGCTGGGGCGGATCTATTTCGACATGTTCCCGCGGGAGAACAAATACAAGCACTACGCTACCTTCGGGCTGGCCAGCGGCAAACGCGGCCGGGCGCTGCCCGAGGCTGTGCTGGTGTGCAATTTCCCCCGGCCCAGCGGCGATGACCCCGGCCTGATGGAGCACGGCGACGTGGTCACCTTCTTCCACGAGTATGGCCACCTGCTGCACGCCATCTTCAGCGGCAACACCCGCTGGACCGGCCCCAACCTGGAGTGGGACTTCATCGAAGCTCCCTCGCAGATGCTGGAAGAGTGGGCGTGGGACCCGGGCGTGCTGCAAACCTTCGCCAAGCAGTACAAGACAGGCGAGCCGCTTCCCATCGCGGTCGCCAAGCGCATGAAGACCGCCGACGACTTCGGACGCGGCCTGCAAGTCCGGCAGCAGATGTTCTACGCCGCCCTCAGCCTGCAACTTTATTCGCGCAACCCGAAAGGCCTCGACAGCACGGAAGTGGTGGCCCAGCTCCAGGACCGTTACACCCCGTTCAAGTACGTCAAGGGCACCTACATGCAGGAAGGCTTCGGACATCTGGATGGCTACTCGGCCATCTATTACACCTACATGTGGTCGCTGGTGATCGCCAAGGACATGTACACCGTGTTCCGGCACGACGGCCTGCTCAGTCCGGAAGCGGCAGCGCGCTATCGCCATGCCGTGTTGGAGCCTGGCGGCTCCAAACCGGCGGCCGTGCTGGTGACCGACTTCCTCGGCCGTCCGTATGGGTTCAAGGCCTACGAAGACTGGTTGAACGGGAAGATGTAGGCCGGAACACACCGACTGCATCTGAACTCCTCCGCCGCGGATTCACGCGGATCAACGCGGATTTCAGAATGGTCGTGATCCGCGTTCCTCCGCGTTTATCCGCGGCGAATGAAGTTTGGAGAGGGCGGCGGAGATGCTGGCCCTCTACGGTCTGCCTGCCTACTTCATCGTGTCTTTCTTCATGCTGTCGTCCTTCATCTTGGAGGCGGGCAGCATCTTCACGCTCATCACGTGGATCTGGTGCTTGTCGGCGTAAACGTGGGCGCTGACCTGCACGTGATGCCCCTCATGCCCCTTCAGCGCCTCGGGATTCACTACCTCCCAGGACTTGTTGTCCTTGTCGGAGACGAACCAGGTCTTGCCGCCGTCGGCCTTCACCGTGCCTTTGATGTTCTTCAGCGGCGCCGAGGCCGAACTGTCACTCTTCATGTCGCTGCCCGTGCCATACTGCGCAACCGCGATCCCAGCTAAGCGCGAAGCGAGCCATACTTACTTTCCGGCGGCCAGCGTGTAAAATTTCGGGCGCAGTGATCGGTGCTTAAGAAAGCGAGGGCCGCATGGCTGACTTACGACATGTATTCAAGCAGCTCAAGGACGAGAGAAGGCGTGCGCAGAAGGAACTGGAACGGTTGGAGGAAGCCCTTTCTGCATTTGGGAAGCTGGTTGGGAAGCGCGCGGTAACAGCGCGGCGGAAGCTTTCAGCGGCCGCACGAAAGAGAATAGCAGCCGCTCAGCGGGCCCGGTGGGCGAAGCTCAGGGCAAAATAAGGAAGCTGCCTGAGTCCGAGGAAGAAGAAAAGGGAGCGGGGGAGTAACGGCTTCCTTGCTGAAAGGAGGCCGCGCCCGCGATTCTATTCGAACTGTTTTCGAAACTCCTGGAGCTCCTTTTTCAAGGCGGCGATCTCCGCCTTAAGGCTGCCAATTTCACTCTCCAATCGGGCGATCCGCTCGTCATCGGCGGAGGTGGTCGTGGCAGGCTCGCCAGCCGGCGGCTCCGCCATCTCCATCTCACCGGACAGCAGGTGCATGTAGCGCGTCTCCTTGGTGCCAGGTTGCCGGGGGAGCATTTGGACCAGCGGCGGCTCGCGTTGGATCAGGCGCTGCAACGTAGAGTGCACATCGGACAATTCTTCGAAACGATGCATCCGCTCGGTGCGGCCGCGCAGTTCGCCGGGTGTTTGCGGTCCCCGCAACAGCAGAACGCACAGGACGGCGGTCTCGGCGCGGGGGAGGTTGAACACCTCCTGCAGCCGGTGCTCATACTTGGGCACACGGCTGTCGGCGCTGCTGACGGGTCCTGCCAGTCCTTTTTCATTCAGAGCGCGTAACCCATCCCGCACCGTGTCCTCGTCCAGGCTCATGACCGGATCGCGATTCGATTTCTGGTTGCAGGCGTTGACGAGCGCATTCAGCGACAGGGGATAGTAGTCAGGAGTGGTGATGTCTTTTTCAATCAGCGAGCCCAGGACTCGGATTTCGACGTGGTTCAGTACAGGATTCACGGTGCAGAGAGATTATAAGGCTGACCGCGAACTGGCTGTCGCCCGAGTTGCAGCCCGCCGGGGCGGCGCCTCATTTGTACGGGTAGAAGATGAAGAACAGCAGCGAGATGGCGCTCAGCACCCAGAGTCCCGGACGCACCTCGCGAGCGCGGCCAGCGATCACCTTGCAGAACGGGTAGAGCACGAAGCCGGCAGTGATCCCGATGCCGATGTTGTAGGTGAAGCTCATCAGCACGATCACGGCAAACGAGGGAATGAGCTCGGTGAAATCGTCGAATTTCAGCGAGGTGACCGGGCCGAGCATCAGCAGCCCGACGATGATCAGCGCCGGTGCGTAGGCTTGCGCCGGGATCGCGGCCACCACCGGCGAAAAGAAGAGCGCCAGGGCGAAGCACGCCGCCGTCACCAGCGCGGTCAGGCCCGTCCGGCCGCCCGCCTCCACGCCGGTGGCCGATTCGATGTACGCGCCCGAGGTGCTGGTGCCGACGAGCGCCGCGAACATCGTGGCCAGGGCGTCGGCGATCATCGGGCGTTCCACCTGCGGTAGGTGGCCCTTTTCGTCCAGGAAGCCGGCGCGCACCGACACCCCGATCAGCGTGCCCATGGTGTCCACGAAGGCCATCACGAAAATCGTCAGCACCACCGGGAAAAAGCTCCAGGTGAAGGCATCCCGCAGGCTGAGCTTGAACAGGATGGGCGCGAGGCTGGGTGGAGAACTCACCCAGTGCTGTGGCGGGGCGGCGACGCGGAGAAGAATGGCGACAACCGTGGTGATCGCGATCCCCACCAGGATCGCGCCGGGGAAGCGCCGGATCATCAGCAGCGCGATGAGCAGGAAGCCGAGAATGGCAACCAGCACCGGCGCCGAACTCAGGTCACCCGCGCGCACCGGAGCACCGGCGCTGCCCAGCACCACGATGCCCGCTTCATTCAGGCCGATGAAGGTCAGGAACAGCCCAATCCCGACGGCAAAACTGTAGCGCAGCGTGCTCGGGATGGCCTCCAGCAGCCACTGTCGCAGCCGGAACACGGTCAGCACGAGAAACAGCAGGCCGCCCAGGAAAACCGCCCCCAGCGCCGACTGCCAGTGGTATCCGAGCAGCGCCACCACGGTGTAGGCCACGAACGCGTTCTCGCCCATGTAGGGCGCGATGGCGAACGGCCGGTTGGCGTACAGGCCCATCACCACCGTGCCAAAGATGGCGGTGACGATGGTGGCCACCATCGAGGCCTCCGCCGGGATGCCGGCGGCCTTCAGGATCGCGGGGTTCACCACCACGATGTAGGACATGGTCATGAAGGTGGTGACGCCGCCGATGATCTCCCGCCGGAGATTCGTGCCGTGCTCGGCGAAATGAAAGAAGCGGGCGATCCAGTTGGTCATGGCTCCGGCGAAGCCGCCTGGTTGCCGGCGGGGTGAACTATCCCATTCTCCGCAGCCGGCCGCAGTGACCCATATTACCTTGCCGTTGCGCGGCTGATACCTCCTTACAAATCGGGGCCCTCCAGCAACATACGGCAGCGGTCTCTCACACCCAGGGGTGATCCACATCATGGCGAGGCACAAAAGAAGCGGACTAAGCTGAAGGTGCTTGAGGGAGGCGGTTATGCAGTTGCTACTCAGCCGAGATGAGTATGAGTTCTTGACGGAACTCCTCGAGCAAACGCGCCGGGATCTTCGCGAGGAGATACACAAGACCGCGAGCCACGATTTTCGCATGGAGCTGCAGAAAAAACAGAGGATCTTGGGATCATTGTTGACGAAGGTTCAGTTGGAAGGATTCGTGGAAGCGGCCTGAGCCAAGACTCCTCCCAGAGACGGTGATGTTGGCCCCCCGGTGCTACTAGCTGGAAGTATTACCTGGCGCGAAGCGTAAAGGCCTGAAGCGATGCCTTGCAAGGTGGAAGAGTGTACCCGTCCGACCTTCGCTCGCTGTGCGAAGTGCAGCCGGGAAATTTGCGGTGGTCATGCAGAAGACTGCGACGGCTGTGACAAAACCTTCTGTCCGACTTGCTACCGCCAGCATGTTCGCGAAGAAGAAAGCGGCTGAAAGAGCCCAAGCTAGGCTAGTAAGTACCGTATAATCACTACAGTGGGCGCGTAGCTCAGCCGGTAGAGCAATGCCCTTTTAAGGCATGGGTCGCAGGTTCGAATCCTGCCGCGCTCACCATATCTTGCCCGTTGGTGCAGCAGCCTGCTCTTCTTATTTTTTCCTGGGCACGGCGGCGTTCGCGAGACCGTCCCCATCAACAACCGCGGACGCCGATGTGGTGTTGAGTAAGGGGTCAGCCAGAGGGGCGCCACCCTTGACCAAGTCAGTCTTGATTTCAACCTTCTGGTTGGGCCGCGGGTTGATTTCTGTCTCAAAAGTCTGGTAGCCGGGCAGGGCGATCTTGATCTGATGGGTTCCGGGCGCGACCAGCATTCCTCTTCCCAAGCCCTCAAACTCACCCACATGCCCCACGAAAAGGCCATCCACAAAAACCGCAGCACGCGACGGGTCCACTGCGAGCTTGACGGTGGCCGGTGCCGGCGGGAGCGGTCTGGTGGGCGCCTTTCCCATGGCTACGCGAACCACTTGCTTCTCCCCGGGCTGGACAACAATTTGTTCCGTGAAGTCCCGGTAGCCATTCTGACGGACCGTGATCGTGTGTTCGCCCGGTAAGAGCAGCAGCTTCTTCGATCCTTTGAGTTCTTGCACATACCCCACGTACTCTCCGTCAACCCACACACCGGAAGTCTTTTCCACCTTGGATTTTCCTTCAAACTGAATTTCTCCCAGCACCTGGTTTCCGGCATAAGCAGCCGGGATCAGAAGCCCAGCAGAAACCAGAAGCAACACGCACAGGAACGCTGGTAGTCTCCGGGGCGCTTTCTTCATGATTCTCCTCCCTACTTAAGTTATTGGGATTGGGAAATGGTAGTGGAGCAGTACCCGTGCCAAACTTCGCAAGTCGTTGTATCAAAAAGGTTGCCGAAAGGACCGGTCAGCTCAAATGCAGCCGCAGGGGGAAGAAATGTCCGGTCCCAGGAAAAAATTTCAAGTTTGCCTGATTCCCCTGGCGCAATCGGCCAAGCAGTAGCCCAAACTACACTGCGGCCTCTCGCTACCATCACCCCGGTTGCCGCACTATAATCTGCGGGATGCGCCCTGTGTGCGGGGGCCGCAGTTGTATGAGACCGCCGCGTGCTCCGAACCGCGTGCGGCGCCGATTGAACAGAGGCTTTTCTATGGCTGGAATCCTGACTCCTCCTACCCAGAAGGCACTGGCGCTTAAAGACCCGCGTCTGTTCCGGCAGCAGGGCTACATCGACGGTGAATGGGTGGATGCCGACAACCGTTCCACGTTTGAGGTCACCGATCCCGCCGATGGCGCCTTGCTCGGACACGTCCCCAACATGGGCGCCGCGGAGACGCGCCGCGCCATTGAAGCCGCCAACGCGGCCTGGCCGGGATGGCGCGCCAGGACGGCCAAAGAGCGCGCCGCCATCCTGCGCCGCTGGTACGAGCTCATGCTCGCCAATCAGGACGACCTCGCGCACCTGATGACCGCCGAGCAGGGCAAGCCGCTGGCCGAGGCCAAGGGCGAGGTGGTCTATGCCGCGTCGTTTATCGAGTGGTTCGCCGAGGAAGGGAAGCGCATCTACGGCGACACTATCCCGCAGCACCATCCGGACAAGCGTCTGGTGGTGATCAAAGAGCCGGTGGGAGTCTGCGCCGCCATCACACCGTGGAATTTCCCCGCGGCGATGATCACGCGCAAAGTGGCGCCGGGGCTGGCCGCCGGCTGCGTGGTAGTGCTGAAGCCCGCCGAGCAGACTCCGTTTTCCGCTCTGGCGCTGGCTGAACTGGCCGAGCGCGCCGGCCTGCCCAAGGGCGTGCTGAACCTCGTCACCGGCAACCCACAGCCGATCGGAGGCGAGCTGACCTCTAACCCCCTGGTCCGCAAGTTGAGCTTCACCGGCTCGACGGAAGTCGGAAGGCTGCTGATCGAGCAGTGCGCCGCGACGGTCAAGAGGCTGTCGCTCGAACTCGGCGGCAACGCGCCCTTCATCGTCTTCGCCGACGCCGATCTCGACGCCGCCGTCGAAGGCGCGATCGCCTCCAAGTACCGCAATACCGGTCAGACGTGCGTGTGCGCCAACCGCATGCTCGTGCAGGACGAGGTCTATGACGCCTTCGCCGGAAAGCTGGCCGAGAAAGTGCGTGCGATGAAGGTGGGCAACGGCATGGAACCAGGGGTGGTGCAGGGGCCGCTCGTCGACCAGGCGGCGCTGGCCAAGGTCGAGGAGCACATCGCCGACGCTGTCGCCAAGGGCGCGCGCGTGCTCACCGGCGGCAAGCGTCACACGCTCGGCGGGACGTTCTACGAACCCACCATCCTGACCAACGTCACGCCGGCGATGAAGCTGGCACGCGAAGAGACCTTCGGCCCGGTCGCGCCGCTGTTCCGCTTCCACACCGAGCAGGAAGCCGTGCGCATGGCGAACGATACCGAGTACGGCCTGGCCGCTTACTTCTACACTCGCGACATCGGCCGCGTCTGGCGCATGTCCGAGGCGCTCGAGTACGGCATGGTGGGCGTCAACACCGGCACCATCTCCACCGAAGTCGCGCCCTTCGGCGGCATGAAGCAGTCCGGGCTGGGACGTGAGGGCTCGAAGTACGGCATCGAGGAGTTCCTGGAAGTGAAGTATCTCTGCATGGCAGGCGTCGATCGCTAAAGCTGTTTTATTGTGGATGTAGCCAGGTTCAGGGATTACCTAAAGATGCTTCTAGGCCGGTTCGGCACCGGCCGCGACCCGGCCGACGATCTCTGGGATGTTCCGGCTGCGGAGCAGTTCCACCACTTCACGGTAGAGCCGTGAGCGCAGCTCGTAGCGCTCGTGCGCGCGGGCGATGTAGCGCACCGAGATTTCCACGCCGATGTTCGTGGGCTTGAGATTGATGGCCGGCGTGGCGGAGAACGACTTCAAGGCGCGGCTGCCCGCCACCCGTTGCCACTCCTGTTCGGCCTGGTTGGCGTTGGCCGCCGTCTCCTTGGCCACCAGTTTCTGGATGGAATCGATGATGGGGTAAGGGTCTTCCTGCGGAGGCACCAGCACCTCCAGTTGGTCCCACAGCCACTGGCCGGTGGTGGAGAAATTGAAGAAGTGGCCTTCGATGGCGAAGCTGTTCACGAAGACCACCTTGCGTCCGGTGGGATGGCCGGCGTCGCTCCAGTTGCCGGTCTCCAGCAGCACGGTGCGCAGCACCCCCACCTCCACCACTTCGCCGCCGATGCCGTTGATCTCCACCCAATCGCCCACGCGGATGCCGTTCTTGCCCATCAGCACGAACCATCCGAAGAAGGCGACGATGAAGTCCTTAAGTGCGACCGTCAACCCCGCGCCCGCCAGGCCGAGAAAGGTGGTCATCTGGCCGGGTGCGCCCAAGACGACCAGCAGGATCAGCGCCAGCGCCACCACCTGTACCCCGAAACGCGCGATGAAGCGCAGGCTGCGCAGCACCCTGCGGTCGGGAGTGAGTCGTGCTTCGAAGCGGCCAATCAGGTGATCGGCGACGAAGGCTACCAGGCAGATGAGCAGGATGAGCGCCACGCTTTGCAGGATCCCGTTCAGGCTGCGTTGCTGGCGGTTAGCCACGAGTGTCGCCCAGTCGCGGTAAACGCCGCTGAGATCCTCCTCATCCTTGATGCGGCGATCGTAGTCCGACAGGCTCTTCTCGTCCTCCGCGATCTGCTGCACGCGCGAAAGCGCGGCGGGAGCCTGTTGTGCGTCTCCCGACTGCCGGGCCGCGCGGAAGGCCGCGCGCTGCTGCTTGACTTGCGCTGCCAGGGCCTGGTGGGCCTGGGTCAGCGCGCCCGCGCCTGTCGTGGCCTCATCCTCGGCGGCGAGGAGCTGCTTGTGCCGGTCGCGGAGCGCGGCCCAGTTGCGGAAGCGAGAAAGCAGAGTTGCCGTTTCGCGCGCCGCCGGCGCTTGCGGCTCGGAGGCCGTGGCGTTGGCTTGAGTGCCGGCTTTGTGCTGCTCCAGCAGGCGCTGGATGGTGCTGTGTGGGTCGCCGCCGGCGCGGCTCAGGTCCTTTTTGGCGTCGGACAGGGCATCCTGGTCGAGGGACAGCTCGCCTTGCGCGAAGTCGAGCTGCTGCTGGACGTCCTCGCCATGCTTGTCCCGCGGCGCCTGCTTGAGGCGCTCGACAAGTTGCTGGTCCGCGTCGACGCGCGCCTGAAGCTGGTTGATGCGGTCGGTCAGGGCTTGCGTCTCGGGTGTCGGCGGGGGCGGATGAGCGGCAGCATCGCGCAGCGCGATGGCGAAGGCCAGGTCCACCTCGTCATCCGCCAGGCGCAGGGCGCGCGCGGCAAACGCCCGCTCTCCCGGACTGGCCGCCAGCGCCGCCAGATTGCGCGCCGTCTCCAAGGGACGCTGGTCCACCAGCTCACGCTTCGGTCTGCGTTTTCCCCGGACCGATGGTGGCCGGCGCGTGACCACCACGCCGACTACGGCCGCACCCAGCAGAAGCAGCAAGACGACAAGAATGATCCGCTGATGAGGTTTCATGGCTTCTAGGACTGCTGCGAGGAGCGACCCTCACGAGCGCAACTCTGCAAGAGTATCCATACGCCACCCTCGTTGCAAGGCAGGGAGAATGCTGAGAACGCCCCTTCGATCGCCTTGGATCCATCTGTTGGAAAGCAAGACAGTGGCCGATAAACAGGTGGGTGGGCGCGTGACCTCACCGGAAGAAACACGCGCCTGCCCGCTATACAGGATTAAAGACGATTCCGGCGGGGATTAGGCACGATTGCTCTCCTCGATTCCCGCTGCTTTTTGTGTTGATTGCGGCGGTTTGCACGATATAAATGCAGTGGAGCGCAGCTTTGCTCTTCCAACCTCGACAATTCCCGCGCGTGTCCTTTGCTGTGGAAGTGAAGGTTCACTGCGGCGATGAAGTCTTCGTCGCCAAGTCTCAGGAAATCGGCGCCGGCGGGATGGCGCTGGAAAATGCCGGCCGCCTCTCAGTGGCGCAGCCGGTAAAGCTTTCCTTCACCCTGTCTCCGGGACGGGAACTGACGCTGGACGCGGTGGTGTGGTGGAAGCGGACCCACCGCGTCGGCATCCGCTTCGACCTGCGCGACCCTAAATGCCGCCTCATCCAGCAGTGGGTCGAAGAGCAGATCAAACTCGCCAAGACGCCCCCGGTTTAACGGGTGGAAGCCCACGCCTCCAGGCGTGGGACACGATTGTCAAGTGTGGAATGCGGTTTTTAGCCGCTGTGGCAAGCGAGGATGCGCTCGCAGCGCCTAAAGGCGCTCTGCTCTCAGCGCGTGATTCCCACGCCTGAAGGCGTGGGCTTCCACAATGCCGCAAGTACTCTCGCGAGGGCAAGGGATGGCCAAGCCGTGCTGCCGAACGGCATCCATACGAGGAGTACGCGCTTCATGTCGCTTCCACTATTTGATGAACCGATGTTCCAGGCTGCGTAACGCTGCCTCCATTCTTGCTGCACGTCTCCACTTCTGTTTTCGGCGCGACACGTGCTATAGCGACGGCTAGTGACTGTGCAAGCCCGGCAGTAATCTCGGCTGCCGCGGGGGACCTCAAGTTTTCACCGGTTACAAAGGGAGCGCCAAGCGCGCCTGATGGCATCTGTTGCCGGATCAGGAACTCGATGGCTTCCAGGAAGGTAGGGGATGCGGGGGTGTCCAGCCGACTTGCCTCGGCCAAGGTTGCCGCGAAAACGGCTAGGTCATATTGACGCGCTGCCTCAATCAGCAATGTATCGCTTAGAACTAGCGCACACTCGTCATCCGATAGCACCGAATCGTTAATGATGCGAGTCCACTGAGTTCCTCGTCGGCGATCCGCTCTACAGAATCGCTGCAGGAACAGCGCCGTGCTGTTGCCATTGCGGCTGTTTGCTCCGATAATTTCGCAACCATCCGCTGGCCCTGCATGTGCGTCAATCGAGGCGTCCAGCGCTGCTATCTCGCCAAAAGTCCAATTGAGACTCGCCGGGACCGCTCGGCAGAATTCGAACGCGCCGGCAATCGCCTCCTCGGAGCGGCGCAGAACGTCGGGTAGTACCGGAGTCGGCCCTGTCCACAGAGCCGGGGTTGCGTCGTGTTCCGGATGTCGCAGCAAAACTGCGCAAAGGATACCGGCCACGTAGGTCGTGTGGTATGTATGTTTGAAGGCGTATGCAGCGGCGTCATCGCCGGTCAACATAGAGAACTCTTTTCCCTGAAAGGTCGGGCAAGGCAGGAACCCAAACTCGTCCCAGGTCGTCGCCAGCAGACACCATGCAAGGCGTGCATATGGGGACCACGATCCGCCCAGGAGCGCAGCTCCGAGAAGTAGTTCGGCTAAGACGTCAAAGTTCTGTGTGCCGATGTGCCACGCCAGTGCTGCGTCGACCATAGCGCTTACTCGCTGCACATCCACCAGAGACGACAAGGGTCGACACCCAAAATCGGAAATGTACATCAGGTCGTGAGTGAGCGCGTACACGTCGGCCACTGACATATAGATTGGGTGTGCGCCCGTCACGAGCATGGTGTGGGGCACGAGATCCTCGAAAGCGGGGGGAGCTTCTGGCCTCCTAAGCCCACATAACCACCGCAGATCTGCCAGTCGGTAGGGGAGCCGCTCCACAGCATGCACATGGCCACTCTCGAACGCCCGGTCGACAAGCACATCGAATACAGCATCGCGGTGTCCGAGGCAGGTGAGAATGACGTGCGAGATCCCAAGTGATGCCGCGGTGTGCGGGTAACGCAGCAGCATCACCTGATTTCGCTCGCTTCTGGCCACTTTAGCAAGCTCACCGGCCAATTCGGTTGTGCCTTCCCCAAGTTCCTGCGATTCAGGGGCAACCCGTGACGCAATGAGAACGAGTAGCGCCGTCTCGACCACTACTTTGTCAATGACGCTCACATACGGGTCTATGTCATCCGTCCAGATACTTGAGTTTCGGTCAAGTTGTCTCAGATTGCGCCGGGCGAACTCGAGAACCACCTTAAGCTGCTGAACTAGATAGGCTCGGTTGAGCAGCGGAGACAGCGCCTCCAGACATGGGAGACTCATCGTCTGACTCCTTGTGGTACCCACTGCGGGGCTTACCGAAGATCGAAGGGGCCTAGCGTTTCTTCATACTCCCGGCGAATCAGCCCCAGGGTCGCGTGATCGAAAAGAGCACGTCCAGATGGAAGCGACGAAGCCCGAGGCGCGTTGTCACCCTGATGCAGGCGTGCACTCGAACAGTCGACCAAACCGCGGATTGGTTGTGCTAGTTCGTTTGGCTCAGCGGCCGCGCTCGATAGCGGAGCGTATTGCCGCCGCGTTCTCTCGAATCTCGGCGATATTGACGCCGGTCAGGCCCGTGACGAGGAAGTACTCATTGCAGCAGAGAACGTGGAGACTAACTTCTCCGCCTATGTCTTTGAGGTGCGGTGCCATCGGCTCCATCAGATCGCGGATCCTAGCGTCAAGGTTTACGATCTTCGCCTCTTCAAGCGAACTCATAATCTGTTGGACCTTGCGGTGTTCGAGTTGACCGGCCATATAGCTTACCTCCACAGGAGCGAATTGAAGTGGGGGACAAGATGCCACTGACCGCTGTTGCAAACAGAAAAACAGTTTGGCTGTTCCAAAAACAGAACACACTACGGACCGCATCAATAATATCAACGAGATACAAATTCAGAAACGTATGGAGCCGTGGCTCAGCTTGGCATTCGTGTTCCAAAAATAGAACATGTTGAATTGGAACCTCCATGTTGCGAAGCTGCGGTCAGCACTCCGGACACCGGTTCCACCAAAGCCTCTCGGTGTTCGCACACCCGCCCTTCCTGACGTTACTTTCATCATCTCGCTGGCCATTACTCTTGCGGGGATGCTCGATTACGCGGGTAAATTGCGCCGCGCAGCGCCTTGAGTGAAGCTGTGGCGCATGGATGCGGGCGGATACCTAATCTCCGGAGAGCGCAATCGCAGTCTGCCACGGCGGCTGATCTGGCTGGCTGGGGCGATTGCGGTTTGCCGCGGTGCGCTGGCGACCTTCTTCCCCGCGCTGCGTTCTACCCTCAACTTGTAAGTCTCGAAGCGCTCTTGGCTTGGGCTTTACTCTGCCTCTACGTCCTCTTCTGCGGCGGTTTTTCTTTCCGGCCTGAGCAGCGGGAACAGGATTACATCGCGGATGGAGGGCGAGCCCGTCAGCAGCATGGTGAGGCGGTCGATGCCGATGCCTTCTCCCGCCGTCGGCGGCATGCCGTAGGAGAGCGCGCGGACGTAGTCGTGGTCCACTTCCGCCATGGCCTCTTCGTCTCCGCGCTGGCGCTGCCGGACCTGGTCTTCGAAGCGGCGCAACTGCTCCTCGGGGTCGTTCAACTCGCTGAAGGCGTTGCCGCATTCGAGGCCTCCGATGAAGATCTCGAAGCGCTCCACCCAGTCCGGTTCGCCTTGCTTTTTCTTGGAGAGCGGCGAGATGGCGGCGGGGAAGTCGTAGAGGATGGTGGGCCGGATCAGGTGTTCCTCGGCGACCGCTTCGAACAGCGCGGCGATGGTCTTGCCCGCCGGATCGGTGGGGTCATAAGGCATGTGCGGGTGGTGGGCGGCGTTGAAACGCCGCACCAGCCCGCCGACACCATCGGCGGTAGCGAAATCCGTCATCTGCGGCTTGGGCCCGGCATTTTCCGGCCAGTATTTCTGGATGGCCTCGCGCATCGACAGCCGTTGCCAGTTGGCAAAATCTATTTCGTGCCCGCCATACGTCACCACGGTCGAGCCGGTAACCTCGCGCGCCACCTGGGCCAGCAGCTCTTCGGTCAGGTCCATGAGGTCGCGGTAATCCGAGTACGCCTGGTAGAACTCCAGCATGGTGAACTCGGGATTGTGCTGGGTGGAGATGCCTTCGTTGCGGAAGTTGCGGTTGATTTCATACACCCGATCCAGGCCCCCCACCACCAGCCGCTTCAGGTAGAGCTCAGGCGCAATGCGCAGGTAGAGGTCGAGGTCGAGCGTGTTGTGATGGGTGATGAACGGCCGCGCCGCCGCGCCCCCGGCGATCGGCTGCATCATCGGGGTCTCGACCTCGATGTAGCCGTGCGCGTCGAAGAAGCGGCGGATCGACTGCACCACCTTGCTGCGCCGGACGAACACCTCGCGCACTTCGGCGTTCATCACCAGGTCCACGTAGCGCTGCCGGTAGCGCAGCTCCACGTCGGTGAGTCCGTGCCATTTCTCCGGCAAGGGCAGCAGGTCCTTGGAAAGGAACGTCAGTTCCTGAACATGGACGGTGAGTTCGCCGGTGCGGGTGCGGAACAGGTAGCCGCGCACCCCGATGTGGTCGCCGATATCGAGCAGCTTCCAGAGCTGGAAGCCGGGCTCACCCACGTCATCCTTCTTGACATAGATCTGCAACCGCTGGCCGCCCTGCTGCAGGTGGGCGAATCCCGCTTTGCCCATCAGGCGGATGGCCATGATGCGCCCGGCGATGCGCACCTCGGCCTTCGGACCTTCCAGTTGTTCAGCGGTGCGGTCCCTGTAGTCGGCCAGAATCTGCGGGATCTCGTGGGTGGTCTGGTATTTGTGCGGGTAGGCGCGCTGCCCCAGCGCTTCGATCTGCTCGAGCTTCTGCCGGCGAAGCTGATAGATGTTCTCGTCGAGGGCCACGGGTCGGTCGATTCCTCTGAAAGGAAACACGGATTATAGCAAGCAGCCAGCGGCAGGCGGCTTCGCCGGATTTGTGATTTGCGATTTGTGATTTGTGAACCGTAGCGCCCGGCTGCAATCACAAATCAGAAATCACCAACATCACCAATCACAAATTGCGAAATCCTCCCTTGAACCGCAGCCTCTCGCCGCGCTACTATCGTCGGTTCTCTCGAGGTCCGATGCCCCAGAACTACATACCTATCTTCATCTTCATGGCCATCGTGGGGATCCTGATTCCGCTCACCCTGGGGATCGCCAAGCTGGTGCGTCCGGAAAAGCCGGAGAAGGCCAAGCTGATGCCCTACGAGTGCGGCGTGGACCCCATCGGGGATTCCCGCCAGCGTTACACCGTGCGCTTTTACATCGTGGCCATCCTGTTTGTGATCTTCGACGTGGAGACCATCTTCCTGTTCCCGTGGGCCGTGCTGTACAAGTCGCTCGCCTGGTTCGGGTTCATCGAAATGATGATCTTCCTGGCGATCCTCATCGTGGGGTACGTGTGGGTCTGGAAGAAGGGAGCGCTGGAGTGGATCTGATGCCGGATTGGTAATTTGCGATTTGTGATTTGTAATTTGAAAGCAGTGTCGCCGTGGCGAAAATCACGAATCACAAATCAGAAATCGCAAATTAAAAATGCCCGAGGACAAACCAGACCAGAAGCCCGCCTCTCCTCCGCCGCCCACTGCGGGCGAAAAACCTGCGGCCGCTGCTCCTCCCAAGCCCGCTGCCCCGGCCAAACCTGCGGGCCCGGTGCCGCAGCCCTGGGAGTCGGAGATGGTGGCGCGCTTCCGCCGCCGCTTCGGATCGGGCATCGATCCCAAGACTTATCTGGGCCAGAACTACATCGTCGCCGATCCCTCCATCGTTTACGAGCTGCTGCAGATGCTGCGCGACGGCGAGCAGTTCGATTACTGCGTGGACGTGACCGCCGTGCACTATCCGCAGCGCAAGGACCAGGAGTTCGACATCGTCTGGATCCTCTACTCGTTTGAGCACAACCAGCGGGTGCGGGTGAAGACCATGCTCAAGGACGGCGATCCGGCGCCCAGCGTGGTCGCGCTGTGGAGCACGGCCAACTGGCTGGAGCGCGAGTGCTACGACATGTTCGGCATCCGCTTCGATGGCCATCCCGACCTGCGGCGCATCCTACTGCCCGACGGCTGGAAGGGCCACCCTCTGCGCAAGGAGTACGGCATCACCCAGCAGGACAGCGAGTGGGTGAAGAGCAACCTGGGAATCGAGAGCGGACAATAGATGGCCGACATCCTCAAGAGCGAGCAGAGTCTGTCCTCGGTCGAGCACATCGAAGCCGAGAAGGGCGTGGACCAGCCGTTTCTCGATGCTACCGAACTCATCCTCAATATGGGGCCGCAGCACCCTTCGACGCACGGCGTGCTGCGCGTCATCCTGAAGCTCGATGGCGAGAAGGTGCTCAACACCGAGTGCGTGATCGGCTATCTCCATCGTGGGGTGGAGAAGATCGCCGAGAACCGCACCTATGCCATGTTCAACCCCTATGTGGACCGCATGGATTACGTCGCCGCGGTCTCGAACGGCCTGGGGTACTGCGAGGCGGTGGAGAAGCTGCTGAACATCGAGGCGCCGCCGCGCGCGCAGTGGGTGCGCACCATCCTGACGGAGCTCAATCGCATTGCCAGCCACCAGCTCTGGCTGGGCACGCACGCCCTCGACATCGGCGCCATCACCCCGCTGTTTTACACTTTCCGCGACCGCGAAGAGATCCTCAAGATTTTCGAGAAGTACTGCGGCGCTCGCCTCACAACGCACGCTTTCCGCATCGGCGGCTGCCTGTACGAGACCTATGACGGCTTCGAGCAGGACGTGAAAAGGTTCTGCGACTTCGTCACCCCGAAGGTGGACGAGTATGAGACCCTGCTGACGACCAATCGCATTTGGCTGGAGCGCACCAAGGGCGTAGGCGTGCTCAAAGCGCAGGACTGCATCGACCTCGGCGTTACCGGGCCGGTGCTGCGCGCCAGCGGCGTCAAGTGGGACCTGCGCAAAGCGCAGCCCTACGCCGCCTACAAGAACTTCGAGTTCGATATCCCCACCGGCCAGAATGGCGACACCTACGACAGGTACATCGTGCGCGTTGCCGAGATGCGGCAGGCGCTGCGTATCATCCGCCAGGCGGTGGACTCGATCCCGGAAGGGCCGATCATGGGCAAGGTGCCCAAGGTGATGAAGCCGCCGGTGGGCGAAATCTATCACTCCATCGAAGCACCCAAGGGCGAGCTGGGATACTTCATCGTCAGCGACGGCTCGACGCAGCCTTACCGCATACGCGTGCGCCCGCCGTCATTCGTGAACCTGCAGGCGCTGAGCAAGATGGTGCGAAGGAGCCCTGGTGGCCGACGTGGTCGCCGTGATCGGCACGCTGGACATCGTTTTAGGCGAGGTTGATCGATAGGAGATTGAGTGATTGAGGGTGTCATCCTTCGCGAGGTTGAGGCGACTAGCGGGCGTCTGAGCCCGCTGCCGAAATCCCGAGCGAAGCGAGGGACCTGCCGAGCGGAGGATCTGTCGAGAATGCCAACGCCACTGGTGACGGTTGCGCTGCCATTGACGTCAGATTCTCCCGCCTCCCTTTGGTCGGCGGAAGAATGACAGGAAATCTGAAAGATGTCTGATTTTCTGAATTATCTGAACTCGAATCTCACCCCCGGCCAGGCCGGCGCCTACCTCTGGGTGGTGATTTACATCCTGATCATCTTCGCGGCGGTGTCGCTGGCGGTGATTGCGATGAACTGGCTTGAGCGCAAGATCCTGGCCCACATGCAGGTGCGGCTCGGCCCCATGCGGGTGGGCCCGCACGGCCTGCTGCAACCTTTCGCCGACGCCCTCAAGCTGCTCATCAAGGAAGACATCATCCCCGAAAACGCCGACAAGCTGGTCTTCTGGATGGCGCCGCTGGTGGTGGTGATCACGTCGTTCACCACCTACATCGTGATTCCCTTCGGGCCGACGCACGCCGTCACCGACATGAACATCGGCATCCTGTTCATGCTGGGCGTGGCTTCGCTCAGCACGCTGGGCATCATCATGGCGGGATGGGCGTCGAATTCGCACTACCCACTGCTCGGGTCGCTACGCTCCAGCGCGCAGATGGTTTCCTACGAGGTCGCGATGGGGATGGCGGTGGTTTCGGCGGTGCTGATGACCTCGTTGAGCGGTGCGGGGATGTACGGCATCGGGCCGGGCGGCGGCGACGCCATCGGCACCCTCAGCATGATCGGGATCGTGCGCGCGCAGATGAACCAGCATGTCTGGTTCGTGTTCAAGTTTTTCCCGCTGGGGCTGATCGCGTTCTTCGTGTTTGCGGTGGCCATGGTCGCCGAGACCAACCGCGCGCCCTTCGACCTGCCCGAAGCAGAGAGCGAGCTGACCGCCGGCTTCCATACCGAGTACTCCGGCTTCCGCTGGTCGCTGTTCTTCCTGGCGGAATACGCGGCGATGATCGCGGTGTCGTCCATCGCGGTGACGCTGTGGCTGGGCGGATGGCTGCGACCCTTCCCGCACTGGCTGAGCGGCGACGCCTGGGATACAGCCTTTTCCATCTTCCCGGCGCTGACCTTCTTCGTGCTGGCGGGCATGGCGCTGCGCACCACAGTCCGGATGCCCAAGCACCCCTATTTCAAGATCCAGAAGACGGGGCTGGGAGTTTTCGGACTCCTGCTGGGCGGGATCGGGCTGGTGCTGCTGGTGCCCCCGGTGCGCGACCGCATCCAGGACATCTACTGGTTCACCATCAAGGTCGCGGCTTTCATGTACTTGTACATCTGGTATCGCGGCACCTTCCCGCGCTACCGCTTTGACCAGCTCATGAAGCTGGGATGGAAGTTCATGATCCCGACCGGCATCGGTGTGCTCATCGCCACCGCGCTGGTGGGGGTGCTGTGAGGAGCTTCGAGGAAGTGAGCGCATGAACCCTGTAGCCACACCGTATTTCTTTTACGGGCTCTCGGCGGTGGCGGTGCTGAGCGCGGTCGGCGTGATCATGCGCCGCAACCCCGTGCACTCTGCCATCTCGCTGATCTTCACCCTGCTGTCGCTGGCCGGGCTCTACCTGATGCTCTACGCGCCGTTCGTCGCCGGCGTGCAGATCATCCTGTACGTCGGCGGCATCGTGGTGCTGTTCCTGTTCGTGATCATGCTGATCAACATCGAGCGCATGCAGCGCGAGTACCAGTTCAACAAGCAATGGCTGGTGGGATTGCTGGCAGCGGCCGTGCTGGGCGCGCTGTTCGTCGCGGTGTACGTGAAGGGGCAGTCGATCTTCCCGCAGCAGGCGGTGCGCTTCCCTGAGCAGTTGAACACGCAGCAGGTTGGGAAGATGCTCTACGTGGATTACCTGCTGCCGTTCGAGATCGCGTCGCTGCTGCTGCTGGTCGCGATCGTGGGCGCAGTGGTCATGGCGAAGAAGAGGATTTGAACAAGCTGCGAGCTGCTAGCTACTAGCTCCTAGCCAAGCCCGAACAAGCTAGAAGCTAGGAGCCAGGAGCTAAGGGCCAAGAGCTAAGAGCTGTCATGGAGATTACGACCCTACATTACTTAGTTGTCGCCGCGGCCCTGTTCATCATCGGGACCATCGGGGTGCTGACCCGCCGCAATGTGATCATCATCCTGATGTCCATCGAGCTGATCCTGAACGCCGTCAACCTGAACCTGGTGGCGTTCTCGCGGCTCTACGGGCTGCACGGGCAGGTGTTCTCGATCTTCGTGATCACCGACGCGGCGGCGGAGGCGGCCGTCGGCCTCGGCATCCTGATCGCCTTCTTCCGCAACAAGGAGACAGTCAACGCGGATGAGATCGATTTGTTGAAGTTTTGAGAAAGCAGCTAGCCGCTAGCGACTAGCTGCTGGCTAAACCTGGGGGAGCTACGAGCTAGCAGCTAGGAGCTAGAAGCAAAGAGCATGTTCTTCTTAGATCACATTTGGGTCATCCCCCTGCTGCCCGCGCTGGGCGCCGCGCTGATGTTCTTTTTCGGGCGCAAGCTTTCGAAATCGGCGGTGAGCTTCTTCTGCGTCGGGCTGGTGGTCGTGGCGTTCGTCTTTTCTTGCTTCACCGTGTTGCAGTACACGGGATGGTCCGCCGCGCACGGCCACCAGCCGTTTGAGAAGATCGTCTATACCTGGCTGGGCAGCGACAGCGGCAACCTCGGCTACTTGACCCACTCCGGCCGCGCTGCCGACTTCCACGTCGACGCCGGCTTCCTGCTCGACCCGCTCTCGGCCATCTGGCTGCTGTTCGTCACCGGCGTGGGGATGCTGATCCACATCTACTCGATCGGCTACATGGGGCACGAAGGCGGCTACTACCGCTTCTTCGGATACATGAACCTGTTCATGTTTTCCATGCTGACGCTCGTCCTGGGGAACAACTACGCGCTGCTGTTCGTCGGCTGGGAGGGCGTTGGTCTGTGCTCGTACCTGCTGATCGGCTTCTACTTCCTGAAGAAATCGGCCACCGACGCCGCCAACAAGGCATTCATCGTCAACCGCATTGGTGACGCCGGCTTCCTGCTGGGCGTGTTCACCATCGCCTGGTACCTGGGCTCGTTTCGCTTTACCCAGATCACGGAAGTTGCGCGCAGCGGCCTGTTCCCGATCGGCGACCCGACCATCACCCTGGCCTGCCTGCTGCTGTTCGTCGGCGCCTGCGGCAAGTCCGCCCAGGTGCCGCTCTACGTCTGGCTGCCCGACGCCATGGAAGGACCGACGCCGGTCTCCGCGCTCATCCACGCCGCCACCATGGTGACCGCCGGCGTGTACATGGTGGCGCGTTCCAATGCGCTGTTCGTGCTCGCGCCCAACGCCATGAAGACGGTGGCCATCATCGGCGCGGTCACGGCCATCTTCGCCGCCTCCATCGGCCTGGTGCAGAACGACATCAAGCGCGTGCTGGCTTACTCCACCGTCTCCCAGCTCGGCTACATGTTCCTGGCCTTGGGTGTGGGCGCATTCGCCGCGGGCGTCTTTCACGTCTTCACGCACGCGTTTTTCAAGGCGTTGCTGTTCCTGGGCTCCGGCTCGGTGATCCACGCGCTTTCCGGCGAGCAGGACATGCGCCACATGGGGGCGCTGTCGCAAAGGATCCCCACAACGTTCAAGACCATGTTGATTGCCACCCTGGCGATCGCCGGCATCTTCCCGTTCGCCGGGTTCTTCTCCAAGGACGAGATCTTGTGGCAGGCGTGGTCGTCGGAAAACGGCGCCTATCGAGCCTTGTGGTACATCGCGTACGCCACTGCGTTCATGACCGCGTTCTACATGTTCCGATTGATGTACCTGACCTTCTGGAGCCCGTCGCGCGTCGAGCACGAAGTGGAACACCACATCCACGAATCGCCGAAGTCGATGACCGTACCGTTGATCATCCTGGCGTTCTTCTCGCTGTTTGCCGGGTTCCTGGGATGGCCGCACAGCCTGAAAGGCTCCAACCGTTTCGAGAAGTTCCTCGAGCCGGTTTTCGCGCGCGAAGCCGTGGAGTCCGAGAACACCGGCAAAGCGGCGCAACTGGCCGCCGGCAAGAAGGAAGAGGAGCACACCAATCCGACTGAATACTTTCTGATGATCCTCTCCCTCGGTGCCGCGTTTGCCGGATGGGGCTTGGCTAAGCGCTCCTACGGCAAAGCTGCCGAAGGCTACACCGAACCGATCGCAGCCACGGCTCCGCCCGCCTACCAGGTGCTCTACAACAAGTGGTACGTGGACGAAGCCTACGATTATTTATTCACCGGCCGGCGCAAGCTCGGCCCGTTTCGCCTGGGCGCCATGGGCGCGGGTGAGGCTGCCTGGGCCTTCGACGCCAATTTCGTGGACGGCGGCGTGAATGGCGCCGGCTGGACCACCCGCGCATTGGCCACGCTCTCGAACTGGTGGGACAAGTGGATCATCGACGGCCTGCTCGTTAACGGCATTGCCATCGTGACCCGAGCCGCGTCCTACCCGGTGCGCCTGGTCCAGTGGGGGCTGGTGCAGTGGTACGCGTTGGTGATGGTGGCCGGAATTTTGGGATTTGTTCTGTATTACGTATTTCGCTGATGGTGTTGGGACGTGGCTAGAGATGAGATGGATTTCGGAGGGGCACGGCTTCAGCCGTGCCGCAAAGGCGCCTCATCAATTGTCATCCCGAGCGACGCGCGACGTGAGCTTGCGAACGGAGCGCGAGTCGAGGGATCTTGGGTTTCGAGGAAAATGACTCTTGTTCAGCGCAAGACCCGACCGGCTGGGCCTCAGGGGCTAAAGCCCAGGAATTGGCGGCACCGCGGCGGCACGGCTGAAGCCATGCCCTTCCGAAACCCATTTATGAGATACCTTCTGGCAACTGAGAACTGAATCTATGCAGAGTCACATCCTCTCGATCATTCTGTTCACGCCGCTGGCGGGCGCGCTGGTCCTGCTGTTCGTGCCCAAGACGGCGAAGGACGCCATCCGCTGGATCGCCAACCTGTTCGCGCTGGCGGGGCTCATCGTGTCGCTGCCGCTGGTGCCGTGGTTCTGGGCGGTGAAGAGCCAGCCGGGCTTCAAGTTCATGGAAGGCGCACCCAGTAGCTGGATTCCCTCGATCGGCGCCGGCTATTACCTCGGCATCGACGGCATCAGCTTCCTGCTGATCATGCTGACCACGCTGCTGGGCTGGATCTCGATCCTCGCTTCGTGGACGGCGATCGAAGACCGCGTGAAGGAATACTACATCTGGTTCCTGGTGCTGCAGACGGGCATGCTGGGCGTCTTCATGTCGCTCGACTTCTTCCTGTTCTACGTCTTCTGGGAAGTCATGCTGGTGCCCATGTACTTGCTGATCGGCATCTGGGGTGGGCCGAACAAGCTTTACGCCGCCATCAAGTTCTTCCTCTACACGCTGGTCGGTTCGGTGCTGATGCTGCTCGGTATCCTGTTCCTCTACTTCCACCACCACACCGTCACCGGCCTGTACACCTTCAACATCCTCGAACTCTACAAGACCGCGCCGCAGATCACGGGCACGGCGGCCATCTTGCTCTTCCTCGCGTTCTTTGTCGGATTCGCCATCAAGGTGCCGATGTTCCCGTTCCACACCTGGCTGCCGGACGCACACGTGGAAGCGCCCACCGCGGGCTCGGTCATCCTGGCGGGCGTCCTGCTGAAGATGGGGACGTACGGCTTCGTCCGCTTCTCGCTGCCGTTCTTTCCCAGCGTCGCCATGAACCCGAAGATGCGCTTCTGGCTGATCGTGCTGTCGATCATCGGCATCATCTACGGCGCGCTGGTCTCGCTGATGCAGAAGGACATGAAGAAGCTGGTGGCGTACTCGCTCGGTCAGCCACCTCGGTTTCTGCACCCTGGGCATCTTCGCGCTGAACGCCGCTCGGCCTCTGCCGGCTCAGTCTTGCAGCAGATCAACCACGGCATCTCGACGGGCGCGCTGTTCTTGATCGTCGGCATCCTCTACGAGCGCCGCCACACCCGCGAGATCGCCGAGTACGGCGGCATCTCCAACGTCATGCCCTGGTACGCGACCATCACCCTGATCATGTTCCTGTCTTCGATGGGACTGCCGCTGCTCAACGGCTTTATCGGGGAGTTCACCATCCTGCAAGGCGCGTATACCGAGAACCGGGTTTGGGCGGCCTGGGCGGTGATTGGCATCGTGCTGGGCGCGGCCTACCTGCTGTGGCTCTACCAGCGTGTGTTCTTCGGGCCGGTGACGAACCCCAAGAACGAAAAGCTGCATGACCTGACGCCGCGCGAGGTTACCTACTTCATGCCGCTGCTGATACTGGCGTTCGTGATCGGGATCTATCCCAAGCCGTTCTTCCAGATACTGGAGCAGCCTTGCAACCAGATCGTGCGGACCGTGCGTCCGGATTACCCGCTGACGCCAGCCCCGGTCGAGGCGGCTGTGCCTGGGCAAGTGAGCCAAGCGCCCGCGGTCCGTCCCGCCAGCACGGTGGCCGCCGAGCATGCTGCCGCGTCCGCGGCCAGAGTTGAGGAGAAGCGCTAGTGTCCGCCTTCTCACAATACTTCACCGGGTTCGACTACACGCTGTCGCTGCCCATGGTGCTGCTTACCCTGTTTGCCCTGGGCGTGCTGCTCATCGACCTGATGCTGCCGGCGGAGTGGAAGCGGTTGAACGCCGTTACCGCCCTGCTGGGCATCATGTTCTCGGGCGCCGCACTCTTCCTGCGGATCCAGGTGCCGTATCGCGCGGCCGAAGCTCGCGGCATGTCGCTTTACCGCTTCACGCACGGCTTTGGCGGCTCCATCGCCATGGACCCCTTCGCCATTTATTTCTTCTACCTGTTCTTGGCGGCGGGCGCGATCACCATCCTCATGTCCACTCGCTACCTGGACATCGAGAAAGAGAACCACGGCGAGTTCTACGCGCTGATCCTGCTGTCGATGGTCGGCATGATGGGCATGGCCTGCGGCACCGACCTCATCATGCTCTTCATCAGCCTGGAGCTGATGGCCATTTCCACCTACGTGCTGGTCGGCTTCCTGCGCCGCGACCGCCGCTCCAACGAGGCTTCGCTGAAGTACCTGCTGCTGGGCGCGTTCTCCTCGGGAATCTTCGCTTACGGACTTTCGCTGCTTTACGGCCTGACCGGCAGCACGCGCCTGCCGCAGATCGCCGCCATGCTGAATGGGTACCTGGCAACACGGCCCACGGACCCCATCCTGGTCCTGGCGCTGATCACTACCGCGACGGGTCTGCTGTTCAAAATCGCCGCCGTGCCCTTCCACCAGTGGGCGCCGGACGCCTATGAAGGCGCGCCGACCTCCATCACCGGGTTCATGTCGGTTGCTGGCAAGGCCGCGGCCTGGGCGCTGCTGTTGCGGATATTCCTGGACGGCATCCATCCGCTGCGGCCGCTCTACCTGCCGCTGCTGGTGTTTGTCGCCATCGCCACCATGACCGGCGGAAATCTCGCGGCCCTGACGCAGACCAACCTCAAGCGCCTGTTCGCCTACTCCTCGATCGCCCACGTCGGCTACATGCTGCTGGGCTTGATCGCCGGCGACCAGCACAACGTCAGCCCCGACGGCATCAAGGGCATCCTGATCTATCTGCTGGTGTATACCTTCATGAACCTGGGCGTGTTCGCGGTGATCACCTCGCTGCGCCGCCGCGAGATCATCGGCGACGAGCTCGACGACATCTCCGGCCTCTGGTTCAAGGCGCCCACCGAAGCCGTCCTGATGATGATCTTCCTGCTGTCGCTGGCCGGAATCCCGCCGCTGGCGGGCTTCTACGGGAAGTACTTCATCTTCCTGTCGCTGATCGAGACCGGACACTATGCGCTGGCGTCGCTGGCGGTGGTCTACGTGGCGGTGGCGCTCTACTACTACATCAAAGTCGTGAACGCCATGTTCATGCGCCCGGCGGTGGACACGGTCCCCGTCAGCCTCTCGCCGGCGATGCGTGTGGCGCTGTTCGTCACTGCGGTTGCCACCGTCGGCATCGGACTGGTCCCCGACCCGTTCATCCGCGCCGCCACTTGGTCGTTGCGCTTGGCGCAGTACCCACCCGTCGCGCAGTTGCTGCGCTGAAGCCATGCCTGGCCCTGATGATGACGACCGGCCTTCATCGGAGAAGCGGAATCTTGCGCTACTGGTAGCACGCTACACGGGTCTCGCGCTTATGCTGCCAGCTGCGACTTTCGTGGGTTGGTTTCTTGGGGTTCTGCTCGATAAGTGGTTGCACACGACCTGGCTCTACCTCGTCGGCCTTATCCTCGGCATGGTCGCTGGGTTCGTCGAACTGATTCGGGCGGTTAGCGGTCCAGAATCGAAACTGTAGCGGCGATGTCCTCCAAGATCTTATCCTGGTCCGGGAAAGTGCATTGTCCTCGGGGGCTGACAGCTATTGACTATGACTCGCTCAGGGACCTCGATGTCGCAATCACCCGATGGCCCGATATCTCGATCGCAGGGTGACTTCTATTCCGGCGCTTGCGGGCGCATCGTGCGCTTCATGCTCGTACTAGGCCCGGTTGCGTCCATCATTCTGCTGGTGTGCTGCGGCGCGATGGTAGCCGCCGGCTTCGCCCTCGGTTGCGCTATTGCAGTGCTGAATTTCTATTGGCTGAAACGCGTTGTCAGTGCGCTTGCCGACCGCGCAACCCAGTCGGGGCAGCGCCAGTCGAGCAAGGGCGTCGTGCTGCGCTTCCTGTTGCGCTACTTTTTGATAGCCCTCGGGGCCTATGCTATATTCAAAATTTCCCGGGACGGCCTGTATGGCCTTCTTGCGGGCCTGTTCTTGCCGGTCGGCGCGATCCTGATCGAAGCAGCTTACGAGTTGTACGCGGTTTTGCGCCGCGGCGTTTAACTGAGGACTGAGCACTGGTTTCCAATGGAACAACTTCCTCTTACTGCAATTCTGAACAAGTACTTCGGCGGCGTCGCGCTGGCGTTGCTGCACGCTCTCCACATCCAGCCGAAGTACCCGGAGACGCCCATCACCAATTTCGTCGCGATGGAGATTCTGGTCGCCATCTTTCTGCTGGTTTTCTTCGCTCTTGTGCGGAGGCGGCTGTCGGTGGAGAGCCCTGGCGGCTTGCAGCACATCATGGAAGGCCTGCACGGCTTCATTCAAAACCAGAGCGAAGAGATCATCGGCCACCACAGCGAAGGCTTCACGCCGTTCCTCGTCACTTTGGGACTGTTTATCTTGCTCTGTAACCTGCTTGGCGTAGTCCCCGGCTTCGAATCCCCAACAGCAACCCCGGCGGTTCCATTCGGTTGCGCAATGGTTGCATTTTTCTACTATCACATTCAGGGAATCAAGAGGCAAGGCGCGCTGCATTATGCGAAGCACTTCATCGGGCCCATCCCGGCCTTAGCGCTGCTAATGCTTCCGATCGAAGTCATCAGTCATTTTGCACGCATGTTGTCACTGACAGTCCGGTTGTGGGCCAACATGTTCGCTGGTGATCTGGTTACATTGGCTTTCTTCTCCATGATTCCCATCGGTCTGCCGGTAATCTTTCTTGGGTTGCACATTGGAGTGTCATTTTTGCAGGCCTATGTGTTTGTGTTGCTGTCGACAATTTACTTGGCAGGAGCCGTCGAGACAGCACATTAGGAGCTATGTCGTGCTGTGTTTCGCCGATCAGCGTGAGGGCGTCTGCACGAGGATGACGTCAACCACCCACTGGCGGCAATTTGATAAAGGAGAGTCAACATGCGTCGTACCTTGAGCTTCATCTTCATGGCACTGGCGGTGATGTGCTTCGCCGTGCCCGTGTTCGCCCAGGGAGGAGCCGCCGGCTCTGCCACTAACTGGGTCGCCATCACTTCCGGCTTTGCCATGGCCATCGCTTCCGCGGTCTGTGGGATCGGCCAGTCGAGGGCCACCGCTGCTGCCTGTGAAGGGATGGCCCGCAATCCTGCCGCCCGGCCCGGCATCCAGTTCGCGCTGATCTTGGGCCTCGTTTTGATTGAGTCCCTCGCTCTCTACACCTTGGCCATGATCATCGTGAAGGTGAAATAGCGAAGACACTTCTGACTTTGAAGCCCCTGCCGCCAGCGGGGCTTTTCCTTTCGTAGCGCCGGCGTCCCGCCGGCTGTCGGGAGGGCGTCTCGGACACCCCAGCGCGCCAAGACCAAGCGCGCTGGGGACCCCGTCTCGCCCTCCCATCTGGCTACAATAGCCCGATGCTTCCCGCCCTCGAGTTCGAGCATGTCACCAAGGAATATCGCGGATGGTTCAGCCGCAACCCGGTTTGCGCGCTGGACGATTTCTCGCTGCGCGTCGAGCCCGGCGAGATCTTCGGGTTCCTGGGACCGAACGGGGCAGGGAAGACCACAGCCATCCACATCGCCATGGGCTTCATGCGTCCCACGCGTGGCTCGGGACAGATGCTCGGCCGGCGGTTCGGTGATGCGCGCACGCGCAGCCGTGTCGGCTTCCTGGCGGAGACGGTGGCGCTCTACCACCGGCCCGTGCACCACTTGGTGCGCTTCTACGGCGCGCTCAACGGCGTGCGCGATCCCCAGCTCCGTCAGCGAACGCGCGAGGTGCTCGAGACCCTGGAGCTCACCGACGTTGCCGGGCGCAATGCCGGCAAGTTGTCGCGTGGAATGATCCAGCGCGTGGGACTGGGGCAGGCGCTGGTCAACGACCCCGACCTGCTGGTGCTGGACGAACCCACGTCGGCGCTCGACCCGCCGGCACGCGTCGCCATCCGCGAACTGCTGCTCGCCGTCCGCGCTGCGGGCAAGACCATCTTCCTCAGCTCGCACCAATTGTCGGAGATCGAGCTGATCTCGGACCGCGTGGCCATTCTGCACCGCGGACGCATCCGCCGCCTGGGTCGAACCTCTGACCTGCTGGAATCTCGCGAACGCTTGCAGGTGGTCGCACGCGGCATCGGTCCCGGTGCTTTCGAAGGCGCGACCACGAGCAACGGCTGCGTGACCTTTGACGTGCTCGCTTCCGCGCAGCGGGCCGCGATCGAGCGCGTGTGGTCGCTCGGGGGGCGAGATCGTCCGCGTGAACCCGGCGCGCCGGTCGCTCGAACAGATCTTCATGGAGATCACGCAGAACGCCGGCGAGGCGCCTCGCCGATGAGGCCCGTCCTGCTTATCGCCGCGAACTTTCTGCGCGAGCAGCGCTGGCTGACCCTGGTTCTGGTGCTGTATGCCGTGGGGATGGCGGCCCTGTTCGGTCTCAGCGAGAAGCAGGTCTCGGCCGAGGACGCCGTCTTCTTCCTGCGCCAGCAGTCGCTTTATGCGCCGCTCTTCAGCCTGTTTCTCGCAGTCTCAGCCATCCACAACGAACGCAAGTCGCGGCGCATCCTGGCCGTGCTCTCGAAGGCGCTCACGCGGCGGCAATACATCGCGGGGCTGCTGGCCGGGATCCTTGCGGTATTGGGCGCCTACTGTCTCGCCATCGGGATCGCGGGCGCCTGGCTGGTGCGCAGCGCGCACGCGAGCCCGGAGCAATTGTGGATCCTGCTGGGTATGACCGTCGTTACGTCCGTGCTGGTTTCCGCCGTTGCGATGTTCTTCAGCACGTTCCTGACGCCGCTGTTCGCAACGGCGGCTACGGCGCTGGCGGTCGCTCTTCCGGCAGCGCTGGAGCAGGCGCTGGGCCGCGGATGGGGAAACCTGCTGCCGATATATTCGCTGGTCGCGCAGGTCTCGGAGGCCACGCTGGCGCACCATGTCGCCGCAGACTGGCGTCCCGTCGGGATTGCCGTGGTCGAGACCTTGCTCCTCTGGGGGCTCGCGTCCTGGATCTTCGCCGGGCGGGACATCACGACGGCAGTGGAATAATGTCGTCGGCCTTCTGTCGTCGGTCCCTTCGCTTCGCTCAGGGCAGGCTAAAAACGGCAAGACCGAGAGGGCACTTGCGAACCAAGCTAAAGGCTAAAAGCCAATGGCTAAGAGCTGGTTCACCGCATCAGCAGCGCCGCCCCGCGGCTGGCGTAATCGAGGATGCGCCCCGGCAACACGCCGAGATAGATGGTCGCTGCCACCGTCAGTGCCAGCGCGATGCCCAGCGGCGCGCCGACATTCTGCACCGGGGCTGCTGCGTCGCGCGCGTCGCGCATGTACATCAGTACGATAATCCGCAGGTAGTAGTAGGCGGCGATGGCGCTGTTGACGACGGCGATGATCACCAGCCAGACCAGGTTCGATTTCAGAGCGGCGCTGAAGACGTAGAACTTGGCGAAAAACCCGCCAGTGACGGGGATTCCGATCAGCGACAGCAGAAAGACAGTGAGCGTAGCCGCCAGCGCGGGCGAGCGTCGGCCAAGGCCGGCGTAGTCCTCCAGCGTGACGTAGCGTTCGCCCGCCGAGGCGAAGTGGCTCACCACCGCGAACGCGCCCACGTTCATGAAGGCGTACGCGGCGGTGTAGAACATCGCTGCGGAAATACCGATGTCGCGTGCCGCCGCGAACGCCACCAGCAGGTAACCTGCGTGCGCGATGGAGGAATAGGCCAGCAGGCGCTTCACGTTGTCCTGCACCAGCGCCGAGATGTTGCCCAGGGTCATCGAGAGCGCCGCCGAGATCCACACCGGCCAGAACCAGCCTGGAGTGGCGGCAGCGAAGAAGATGCGCAGCAGCACGGCGAAAGCCGCGGCCTTGGGTGCGGTGGACATGAGGCCCACGATGGGCGCCGGCGCTCCTTCATAGACGTCGGGCGTCCACACGTGGAAGGGCGCCGCTGCGACTTTGAAGCCGATGCCCACGAACATGAGCGCGACGGCGGTGAAGACCATGGCCGAGTGCTGCCCGCTCTGGATCGTCTCCGCGATCATGTAGATCCTGGTCGATCCTGTCGCGCCAAACATCAGCGCCACGCCGTAGAGGAAGAACGCGGTGGCGAAGGAACCCAGCAGGAAGTATTTGATCGACGACTCGATGCTGGAGGGCGCTCGCCGGCGGAATCCCGCCAGCACGTAGGTTGAGATGGACGAAATCTCCAGCGCGATGAAGATCAGCACCAGCTCGACGGCGGACGACATCAGTACCATGCCGACTGCGCCGAACAGGATCAGCGCGTAGTACTCGCCCCCGCGGATCTGCTGCGCGTCGAGATACTCGAATGACGACAACACCACCAGCGCCGCGATGAACGCGATCAGGAAGTGGAAGAAGATGCTGAAACTGTCCACCCGCACCATGCCGAAGAAGGCCATACCGGGATAGCCGGCCTGGTACACGGTTGCGGCGAGGGCGGCCAGCGTCCCCACGAACGCGAGCCATCCCAGCGGCTTGCGGCTGGCGCGCGGCGGCAGCGCGGCTTCCCCCATCATGATCGCGACGCCGAACAACGTCAGCACGATCTCAGGCAGCACGCGGATGTAGTCCACCGCCTGAATCATCGCACCAGGCCCTCTGCCATCTGCGCCAGCGGCGAGAGCACGCTGCGCACCGCCGGCTCGATCGCGTTCAGCCAGAGCAGCGGCGCGACGCCCATCGCCACCGCAGCCAGCGCCGTCGGCCACAGCGCAATGCGCTCGCGCGCGCTGATGTCCGTCAGCGCAGCATTGGCGTCTCGATTCACTTTGCCGAAGAACACGCGCTGGTACATCCACAGCAGGTAGCACGCGCTCCAGATAACGCCGGTCGCCGCCAGGATTCCGTACACCGCCTTGGCCTGGAACGCGCCGCTCAGCACCAGGAACTCGCCCACGAATCCGTTGAGCAGCGGCAGCCCCACCGACGACAGCATGATGATCATGAAGAACGTGGCGTACACCGGCATGGGCGTGGCCAGTCCGCCGAACTCGGAGATCTCGAAGGTGTGCCGCCGCTCATAGAGGATGCCGACCAGCATGAACAGCGCGCCCGTCGAGACGCCGTGGGCCAGCATCTGGTACACGGCGCCATCCACGCCCGCCTGCGTGAAGCTGAAGATGCCCAGCACCACGAAGCCAAGATGGCTCACCGAGGAGTACGCCACCAGCTTCTTCAGGTTGGGCTGGACCATCGCCACCAGTGCGCCGTAGATGATGCCAATGATCGCCAGCGTGATGATCCAAGGGGCGTGTTCGCGTGCCTGCTCGGGGAAGAGCCCGAGATTGAAACGCAGCAGGCCGTAGGTCCCCATCTTCAGCAGCACGCCCGCCAGCAGGACGGAACCGGCGGTGGGCGCTTCGAAGTGCGCGTCCGGCAGCCAGGTGTGCAGCGGGAAGATCGGCACCTTCACGGCGAACGCCAAAAAGAACCCGAGGAAGCACCACAGCGCGGCTTCCCATCCGATCTGGCCGGATTGTATGGCGCGCTGGATGGCCGTGTACTCGAAGCTCCCCGTCCGCGCGTACAGCCAGATGATCGCCGCCAGCATGAACACCGACCCGATCATAGTGAACAGGAAAAACTTCACCGCGGCGTACACCCGGCGCTCATGGCCGTACATTCCGATGATCAGCGCCATCGGGATCAGGCTGGCTTCCCAGAAGAAGTAGAAGAGGAACAGGTCAAGCGAGACGAACACGCCGATCAGCGCCGTCTCCAGCATCAGCAGCAGGATGAAAAACTCTTTGACGCGCTCGTGCACCGACTTCCACGAGATCAGCACGCACAGCGGGCTGAGGAAGGTGGTGAGCACAACCAGCCACATCGAGATGCCGTCGATGCCCAGGTGGTAGTGGATGTTCGGGCTCGTGATCCACTGGGTGTTGATCTCGTATTGGAATCCGCTGGCGCTGCGGACGAAGTGCAGCGGCAAGTGCAGGGAAAGTACGAATCCCAGCAGCGTGACGATCAGCGCGAACCAGCGGACCAGGTCGTCGCGCCGCGGAAAGAACACGAGCAGCAGCGCGCCCGCGAGCGGCACGAAGGTGACGAGGGTGAGGATGGACGCGCTCATCGCAAGTCCCGTAGGGACCAATTACATAATGCGTATCGATACACGTTATTGCTATAATTAGATATTGTTGTTGATTGCTGAATCAAATCGGAGGCGTTATGAGCAGCATGCCTCGCGCTGTGGCGCGAAGGATTATGAAGCGTGCGGCCAAGGGGGACCGCGCACTCGTGGTAGTCATCAAGAATGGCAAACCATCCCGCGTATTCGGCTTTGAGGAGTACCAAAACCGTAAGCGCCTTACGAAGGAACTCAGGCCCTGGGAGCGACGGAAGCGTGGCAAGACCCCCGACCCGCTCGGCGCCGTAAAAGGAACTGTGATCGCGCCCATTCGGCGCGAACAGATG
Organism: uncultured Acidobacteriota bacterium; assembly: GCA_963704285.1. Taxonomy (GTDB): domain Bacteria; phylum Acidobacteriota; class Terriglobia; order Terriglobales; family Acidobacteriaceae; genus JAHFUA01. Next base: position 2,253,343 of record OY969886.1, read on the forward strand.
TACGAGTAGGCTGGTCAAGTGGTTCCCACACTGCTGGATACGAACGTTCTTGTCCATGCCATGTATGAGGGATCCCCTCTGCACGAGCGGGCGGCGGAACTGGTGGACACCGGCTTGCAGAGGCGCGGCCTCTACTGTATTGCTCCTCAGAACCTGGTGGAATTCGCGGCCGTGGTCAGTCGTGCCCGGTTGGTATCCGTTCCCTTGCCTGCGGCGGAGATCTCGCGTATCGGCAGCCTGCTGTATCGCTCCCGACGGCTCGCGAAGATTTATCCCACCCGCGGTACCGTGATCAGGGCGATACGCGAAGGCGCAGCCCTGGGCGTTACGGGTCCCGCATGGTACGACCTCTTTCTGGCAGCCACGATGCGGGATGCCGGAGTCCATGTGATCATCACGGAGAACGTCAGTGACTTCGAGAAAATCCCGTTCGTGACCGCGCGTGACCTCCGCCAATTGTAGGACGGGACTATGCGTGCTACGCTGCACGACCGCTCTCTGCGCTGCCGCGCGGCACAGCTTCCCGCGTGAGTGCAGCCGACGAGTCATCGCACCCCCAGGTACACCATGTAGGCGATGACCACGGCGGCGCCGGCGGCCACCCATCCCGCGTACGAGCGCACGTTGCCGGACTGCATGCGGCGGAGCGCGTCGGAGACGTGCTGCGCGGTTTCCGCGGATTCGTTGGCCGTGGCGTCGATCGCACCGGCATCGATCCCGCGCCACAAGATGTAGGTAGAGCCCTTGATCAGCGGCTCGACGAATGCAGCGGCGTAGCCCTCGTCCACGTAATACTTATCGCGCACCGTGGTGTACAAGCCGCCGAGCGCGGCGGCGACCTTGCCGGGCAGATCGCGGCGCCGGTGGTAGAGCAACCAAGCGAAGAACAGCCCCAGCAGCGCCACCAGCACCGAGACACCCGCCAACAGCAGCTCCTTGCTGTGTTCGGCGGTCGCGACCGCAGCTTCCTCGGCGTGAGCGCTGAACACCGGCGCGAGGAAGTGGTCGAAGCGCTGCGTTCCGCCGATCGACTCCGGCCAGCCGATCCACCCGCCAACCACCGACAACACCGCGAGAATCACCAACGGAATCAGCATCACCCTGGAGCTCTCGTGGATGTGGCCGTGCGTGTGACCTCCGTGCTCGCCAGGGCTCGCTTCCGCTCCGCGGAATTCCCCGAAGAACGTCAGGAACCACAGCCGGAACATGTAGAACGACGTCAGGAACGCGGTGACCAGGCCGACGGCCCAGAAGATCCAGCTTCCGTGCTCGCTGGAGAACGCGCTCCAGAGGATCTCGTCCTTGCTGAAGAAGCCGGCGAACGGCGGAATGCCGGCGATGGCGAAGGTCGCGGCGGTCATAGTCCAGAACGTCCAGGGGATGTGCCGGCGCAGGCCGCCCATGCGGCGCATGTCCTGCTCGCCGCCGAGCGCGTGGATCACCGAGCCTGCGGCCAGGAACAGCAATCCCTTGAAGAAGGCGTGTGTCATCAGGTGGAAGATGCCCGCCGAGTACGCGGCCACGCCGCAGGCCAGAAACATGTATCCGAGCTGGGAGATGGTGGAGTAGGCAAGCACCCTCTTGATGTCAGTCTGTGCCATGCCGATGGTGGCGGAGAACAGCGCGGTCAGGCAGCCGATGATGGCGACAGCCAGCAGCGCCGAGGGCGCGCGGCCGAAGATCACGTTCGAGCGCGCCACCATGTACACGCCCGCGGTCACCATGGTCGCGGCGTGGATGAGCGCTGACACCGGCGTGGGGCCTTCCATCGCGTCCGGCAGCCAGACGTACAGCGGGATCTGCGCTGATTTGCCGCATGCGCCCACCAGCAGCAGCAGGCCAATGGCGGTCAGCAGGCCGGGCCCGGCGTTCTCGACACCGATCTTTGATATGGCAGGGAAGACCTGGCTGAAGTTCAGCGAGCCGAAATGCTTGATCAGAAGAAACAGTGCGATGAGGAACCCGAAATCGCCGATACGGTTGACGATGAATGCTTTCTTGCCCGCCGACGCGGCCGAATCGCGCAGGAAGAAGAACCCGATCAGCAGGTACGACGCCAGGCCCACGCCTTCCCACCCGATGAACATCACCAGGTAGTTGTTGGCCAGCACCAGCGTCAGCATGAAGAACATGAACAGGTTCAGGTAGGCGAAGAAGCGGTAGTAGCCGCCCTCTTCCGCCATGTAGCCGATCGAGTAAATGTGGATCAGGAACCCGACGCCGGTCACCACCAGCACCATGACCATCGAGAGCTGGTCGAGGTACACGCCGTAGCTAGCCACGAAATTGCCCGCCCGGATCCACGTGCCGTAGTCCCAGGTGTACGGGACATACTGCTGCGGGAGGCTGAGAAACCGTGCGAAGCCCCGCCACGCCACTGCGCAGCTGCACCCACAAACACGTTGCCGATGACCGCCACGATGCGCTTCGAGAACCGGCGTCCCAGCAGGCCGTTGATGGCGGCGCCCACCAGCGGCAGGATCGGGATGAGCCACAGATGCAGGTCTGGCTTCATAGTTTGAGCAAGTTCACGCGGTCCACGTTCAGCGTCTCGCGCGTGCGGAAGACTGCGATGATGATGGCCAGCCCGACCGCAGCCTCGGCCGCCGCCACCACCATCACGAAGAACACGAACACCTGCCCGTTAAGCGATTTCCATTGCCACGCGAACGCCACGAAAGCCAGGTTGACGGCGTTCAGCATCAGCTCGATCGACATGAACAGCGTGATCAGGTTGCGCTTGATCAGGAAGCCGACCACGCCCAGCGAGAACAGAATCGCGCTCAGCACGAGATAGTAGGAGATCGGGACCATCTATCTCTCCCTCTTCGCCGGCGGCTCGGGACTGCCCGCTCCAGCCGTGGTCCCGGGAGGGCTGGCCAGCACCACCGCGCCCATGATGGCGATCAGGATCAGCACCGAGGTGACTTCAAACGGCAGCAGGAAATCCCGGAAGAGCAGTTGCGCGATGGCAGTGGGCGAGCCGACAAAGCCCCCGGTGAGGGACACCGGTACAGGACGCTGATTGCGTGCGAGCAGCGTCCACGCCAGCAATCCAGCCAGCAGCACCACCGCGGGGACTCCCAGGAGCATGGCGACGCGGCTGCCGGGCGTGCGCTCCTCCTCGCCGGCGTTGAGCAGCATGATGACGAACACGAACAACACCATGATCGCGCCGGCGTAAACGATTACCTGGATGGCGGCCAGGAATTCCGCTCGCAGCAGCAGGAACAGCGCGGCCAGCGACGCCATCACCACGATCAGCGACAGCGCGCTGTTGATGGGGTGGCGCTGGGCCAGCAGGTTTACTGCCGCGGCTACGGCGATGGTCCCAAAGACGAAGAATAGGACGAGTTGAAGCATTTACTTTTGTAGCGCCACAATCAAGCTAGTAATGAGTACGTTAGCCACGGCGATGGGAAACAGGAACTTCCACCCGAAAGCCATCAATTGGTCATAGCGGAAGCGCGGCAGCGTGCCGCGGATCCATATGTACAGAAAAATAAAACCAAAGACCTTCAGCGCGAACCAGAAGACGGGCAGGATGGCCCGCAGCCACCAGGGCCCGAACAGCGGCCCGTGCCAGCCGCCCAGGAACAGCAGCGTGGCGATCGACGCCACGGTGATCATGTTGGCGTATTCCGCCATAAAGAACATGGCGAACTTCATCGAGCTGTACTCGGTGTGGTAGCCGGCCACCAGTTCGGTCTCCGCCTCGGGCAGGTCGAAGGGCACGCGGTTGGTTTCGGCGAAGGCGGCCGTTAGGTACACGAAGAAGGCGACGATCTGTCCGCGGAAGATGTTCCAACGTGGAAGGAAGCCGGCCATGTGCCCGCCCTGCATGTCCACGATCTCGCGCAGGTTCAGGCTGCCGGACATGATCAGCACCCCCACCAGCGACAGCCCCAGCGCGATCTCATAGCTCACCATCTGCGCGCTGGCGCGCAGGCCGCCCAGCAGCGAGTACTTGCTGTTCGACGACCATCCCGCCAGCGCCACGCCGTACACGCTCAGCGAGGTGATCCCGAGGATGATGAGCAGGCCGATGTTGACGTCGGTGATTTCGAGCGGCGTGCGCACGCCCCGGACCGTCACCCAGTTGCCGATGGGCACCAGCGCGATCGAGGTCAGCGCCAGCACCAGCGACAGGATGGGCGCGGCGATGTAGAGCGTCTTGTAGACGTACGGCGGGGTGAGGTCTTCCTTGAAGATGAACTTTGCCCCGTCCGCCAGCGGTTGCAGCAGCCCGAAGGGTCCGACGCGCTGCGGCCCCCAGCGGTTCTGGATCCGTCCCACCAGCTTGCGCTCCAGCCACACCGTGTAAGCCACCGCGGTGAGCAGCACTGCCAGCGCGATCACGATCTTGATCGCGGAGACGATGACGAAGGTGGTAATGCTCAGCATCTCTCCCGCCGATTTGTAATTTGTAATTGGTAATTTGTAATTTTCATCGTCCGCGTGGCGTGTGTTGCGCCGCCCCGAAGTTGTTCCGGCGTGCTTATCATTTTCAACCGGCGCAAATTACAAATTACAAATCACCAATTACAAATTTCGTTCCGCACCTCAGTCCGCCGCAACCTCTTTCTTCTCGTTGGGTAATCCGAGCCGGTTTTCGATGACATTGTTGAGCACGTCGGAATAGCGCCCCAGGGTGCCGGAGGTGAACAGGTTGTCGTTCGAGGGCAGCAGGGAGCGGTCTGCCTCGGCCTTGCCGGGCGCCTGCCCGGCGGTGGCGGTGTGGACATCGTTGCCGGAGAGCAGCTCGAGCCGCCCCACGTCGTACCCCGGCACCACGCGCTGGATCTCCTCCAGCACGGCGAATGGGTTGAACGGGCTGACGCGCGGCTCGTAACCCTGGCGCCGGTTCCAAATCGCCTGCCGGTCCACTTCGCCGGATTGCACGCCGCGCGACTCGCCGAAGTCGGCGCGCATTCCGCTCGGGTCCATGGGCACCAACTGCTGAATATCGAAGCCCATCAGCTCGGCGATGCGCACGATGATCTCCAAATCCGGCTTCACACCCTCGCAGTCGCCGGCCTTGCGCAGCAGTTGCAGGTCGCCGCAGGTGTTGGTGAAGCTGCCGGATTTTTCATACGCGCAGGCCGCCGGCAGCACGACCTCAGCGATGTCGGCCGTCTCGGTGAGAAACAGGTCCTCGACCACGACGAAGGTCTCTGCCAGTGCGAATGGGTCAATGTCGTAGCGCGCGACCGGGTTCGATCCGACCACGTACAGCGCCCGCAGCTTGCGCTCCTTGCCCGCGGCCACCATCGCTGCGAAGTCCATGCCAGGCTGGTGCGGGACCGACTTCCACTGCTCGCCGAGGCGCGCCGCCTCGCTCAGCGGCAAGTATCCTGGCAGCAAGTCGGGATAGAGGCCCATGTCGGCGGCGCCCCGCGAATTGGCATAGTCGCCCAGGCAGATGAACTTGGCGCCTGCCGGAGCGGCGACGCGCGCCAGCGCGGCCAACTCCTGTCCCCGCAGCTCCGACCCCAGGATGATGACCAGGTTCTGCTCGCCCAGCAGCTTCTCGCGGAAGCTCATCAGCTTCTCGCGGGTTGTTTTGTCCGTCAGCAGCGCCCCGGCGGCGGAATCGTCGCCGCCGAGAAATGCTGCGGCCTTGCCCTCGGCGCCTTTGGGGATTTGCACGAAATGCTTTGCCTGGCGCGTCAGCTTGATGGGCCGCGAATTCACCACGTACAACCGCGCGCCGTGCAGGCGGACGTTGGTGCGGATCTGCCACGCCAGCAGCGGATGCTGGTAGGTAGGGTCATTGCCGATCAACAAAATCGCCGGGGCGAAGAGCACGTCGCGCATGCTGGCCGTGGTGTTGGCGCGTCCGCAGAGCGCGTTGACGAAGGCCGGGAAGTCGGCCGTGCGGTGGTGATCGATGTTATTGGTGTCCAGCACCAGGCGCGCAAACTTCTGCAGAAGATAGCTCTCTTCGTTGGTGGTGCGGTTGGAGCCAATGACGCCGATGGAAGCGCCGCCGTCGGTGTCGCGCGCCTCGCGGAACCGCCGCGCCGCCAGTTCCAGCGCTTCTTCCCACGATGCCGGCTGAAGCGTGCCGTTCTTGCGCACCAGCGGCTGCTTCAGGCGGTCGGAGTGCTCGATGAAGTCGAAGGCGTACCGTCCCTTGATGCAGAGGAAATCGCCGTTGATGCCACTCTTGTCGCGGTTATCGCTACGGACGATCTGGTTACCGCTGCCCTGGCGGCGCACGCCGAGCGTGGTCTTGCAGCCGTCGGCGCAGTGCAGGCAGACGGTCGAGACGTGATTCATCTCCCAGGGACGCGTCTTGTAGCGGTACGCGCCCGAGGTCAGCGCGCCCACCGGGCAGATGTCGATGCACATGCCGCACTCTTCGCACTCCAGGTGGTCGTCCTGGTTGGGAGCGATCAGCGAAAGCGACCCGCGGTTCTGGATGCCCAGCGCCCACACGTCCATGCCTTCGCCGCAGACGCGCACACAGCGATAGCACAGGATGCACCGCGGGCGGTCGAAGAACACCACCGGCGACCATTGCTCCTCGTCCTTGTGGTTCTTGAAGTCGATGAGCTTGGACTCGGAGGCGCCGTAGCTGAACGTCATGTCCTGCAGTTCGCATTCGCCGCCGGCGTCGCACACCGGGCAATCGAGCGGATGGTTCTGCAGCACGAACTCCAGCATCGCCTTGCGCGCCTGATGCACCGTGTCGCTGTCGGTGGTGACCACCATGCCTTCCTGGATGACCGTGGTGCACGCCGTCTGCAGCTTCGGCATCTTGGCAATCTCGACCAGGCACATGCGGCACGCGCCTTGCAGCGAGAGTCCGGGGTAGTAGCAGAACGACGGCACTTCGATGCCCGGCGCTCTTGCACGCTTCAATCAGCAGCGTGCCCGCGGGCGCCGTCAGCTTCCTGCCATCGACCGTGATGTTGACGTCAGCCATAAATTAACGCTCAATGCGCTTGCGTCCAGGGATCGGCCGCGCGGTGGTCATACGCCGTGAGCACCGGCAGTTGCTCGATCTTGCCGTGATCCTCGTACGGGCAAGGCCTGCCTTCCAGGTGGTCTTCGAATTCTTTGCGAAATTTCTTGACCAGCGAGATGGTAGGCATCGCCGCCGCATCGCCCAGCGGACAGAAAGTTCGTCCCAGCATGTTCTCCGCCAGGTACTGGATGTTGTCGATGTCGCGCCGCACGCCCCCGCCGGAGTGGAAGCGGACGAGCGTCTTCTTCAGCCAGTCGGTGCCCTCGCGACAGGGGATGCACCACCCGCAGCTCTCGTGCTGGTAGAACTTCATCACCCGCAGCGTGTACTTCACCATGCAAGTGGAGTCGTCGATGATCACCACTGCGCCCGAGCCGAGCATCGAGCCGACCTTCATCAGCGCGTCGAAGTCCATCGCGATGTCGATCTCGTCGGCCGTGAGCACCGGCACCGACGATCCGCCTGGCTGCACCGCCTTCAGCTTGTGCCCGTTCCAGATCCCGCCCGCGACCTCGTCGATCATCTTGCGCAGGTTGTAGCCCATGGGCAGCTCGTATACGCCGGGCTTGTTCACGCTGCCGCTCAGGCAGAACAGGCGTGTGCCGCCGTTCTTGGGCGTGCCCAGGCCGGCGTACCACTCGCCGCCCCCGAGGATGATGTGCGGAACGTTGGCCAGAGTTTCGGCGTTGTTGATGACCGTCGGCCCGCCGTAAAGCCCGACCACCGCGGGGAACGGCGGACGGATGCGCGGGATGCCGCGCTTGCCCTCGAGCGACTCCATCAGCGCCGATTCCTCGCCCACCTCGTAGGCGCCGGCGCCGGTCTGCACTGCGCACTCGAAATCGTATCCGCTGCCGAAGATGTTCTTTCCCAGGAAGCCGCGCGCGTAGGCGTCGGCCACCGCTTTCTCCATGATCTCGATCAGGTAGCGATACTCGCCGCGCAGGTAGATGTATCCCTGGTGCGCCCCGACGGCGATCCCGGCGATGATCACGCCCTCGATGACGGAGTGCGGATCGTGCTCGAAGATCAGGCGATCCTTGCAGGTGCCGGGCTCGCTTTCATCGCCGTTGCAGAGGACGTACTTCGGCTTCGGCGACTGCTTGGGGACGAACGACCACTTCATGCCGGCGGGGAATCCGGCGCCACCGCGTCCGCGCAGGTTCGACGCTTTCACCTCGTTGATGATCGCGTCCGGGCCCATGACAAGCGCCTTCTGCGTGGCCTTGTAGCCGTCTAGCGCCAGGTAGCGGTCGATATCGGTCGCGCCGAGCCCAAACCTCTTCGAAACGACACGCACTTCATCGGGATGGGATGTTAGGTCAGCCATTTCAAATTTGTAATTGGTAATTGGTAATTTGTAATTTTCATCGCCCGCGCGACGTGTGCCGCGCCGCCGTAAAGATCGCGGTAAGCTCTTGAGCCTCCGTGATCAAGTCCTTAAGCTTGTCAGCCGGAACGACAGCAGTGTCAGCCAGTAGCTCCAGCCAGAATATGGTTTCATCCGCCTCTTCGACGACTACACCCAGCTTGGCAATGAATTCCGCACGAGACCGTGCCCGGCACACCGCCCGGTAGTTAGCGCCTATGGAAGTCCCACTCCGCAAGACCTGATTGCCGATTACGTGCGCCTCCCGCGTGTTCGGCAAGGACCGAAAGAGGCGCACAATCCTTATAGCGAAGGACTTCGTGCGTTCCCGAAGCTGTTCCGATGTGCTTGCCATCTCAACCCGCAAGAAATTACCAATTACAAATTACCAATTACAAATCCCTTTTCAGCCTCTCCAAAACCTGGTCTACCTTCTCGGTGGTCAGCTTCTCGTGGAAGTCGTAGTTAATCTGCATCGCGGGCGCCCAGCAGCAGGCGCCGATGCACTCGACTTCTTCCAGGTGGAACAGGCCGTCGGGCGTGTCCTGCTTGTGACCGATGCCAAGCCGCTGGCGGATGTGGTCAAAAACCTTCTCCGCTCCGCGCAGCATGCAACTGATGTTGGTGCAGACCTGTATGTTGTACTTGCCGATCGGGCGCGTGTGCAGCATCGAGTAGTAGCTGACCACGTTGCGCACTTCCAGGTCCGTCAGGTCCAGCCGCCGGGCGATCTCGTGCACCACCTCGTCGCTCACATGGCCGACCTCATCCTGCGCGTACAGCAGCATGGGCACCAGCGCCGAGCGCTTGATGGGATAGTGGGTCACAAGCTCAGCAAAGCGCTTTTCGAGTTGGTCGGAAAGCTTCATTTGTAATTTGTAATTGGTAATTTGTAATTTATCTTCAGTCGGCCGCTACTGCCGGCGCTGGGAAAATTACCAATTACCAATTACCAATTACAAATTGCCCACTAGCGATCAACCTCGCCTAACACAATATCTATGCTCCCAATAGCCGCGACCACGTCGGCGATCAGCCGTCCTTCGCACATGGTGTGCAGCGCCTGCAAGTTCGCGAACGAGGGCGCGCGCACATGCACGCGATACGGTTTCGGGCTGCCGTCCGACACCACGTAGTAGCCCATCTCGCCGCGCGGCGACTCCACCGCCTGATAGACCTCGCCCGCCGGCACCGGGAATCCCTCGGTCACGATCTTGAAGTGGTAGATGAGGGCTTCCATCTGCGTCTTCATCTTCTCGCGGTCAGGCAGGACGATCTTGGGCGCATCCGCCTTGATCGGCCCCTCGGGCACGCCTTCCAGCGTCTGGCGCACGATTTCGTTGGACTCGCGCAGCTCCTGCACGCGCACGATGTAGCGCGCAAACACGTCGCCGTCGTGCGAGATGGGCACGTTGAACTTGAACTTCTCGTAGCCGGTGTACGGCATGTCGCGCCGCAGGTCGATATCGACTCCGCTGGCGCGCAGCGTGGGCCCGGTGGCGCCCAGAGCGACGGCATCTTCCGGCGAAAGGTATGCCACATCCTTCGTGCGTTTCAACCAGATGGGGTTCGCGGTCAGCAGATTCTCGTACTCGTCCACGCGGGAAGGGAAGCGGGTGACGAATTTCCTGACCGCGTCGAACATGCCCAGCGGCGGCTCCAGCGCCAGCCCGCCGATGCGGAAGTACGAAGTCATCATGCGCTGGCCGCTCACCATCTCGAAGATGCGCAGGATGTCTTCGCGTTCGCGGAAGCAGTAGAGGAACACCGACATGGCGCCGATATCGAGGGCGTGCGTGCCCAGCCAGACCAGGTGTGAGTTGATGCGCGTCAGCTCGTTCAGCATCACCCGCAGCCACTGCGCCCGCGGCGGGATCTCCAGGCCCAGCAGCCTTTCCACCGCCAGCACGTAGCACAGGTTGTTGGTCAGCGGGCAGAGATAGTCGATGCGGTCGGTGAGCGGCACCGCCTGCTGATAGAACTTGGCCTCGCAGGTCTTCTCGATCCCGGTGTGCAGGAAGCCGATGTCCGGCATCACCCGCACGATGGTCTCGCCATCGATCTCCAGCAGCAGGCGCAGCACGCCGTGCGTGGAAGGATGCTGCGGGCCCATGTTCAGGGTCATGGTGTTGGGCCCGGTGGCCTCGATCGCCGGCGTGGGGGTGAACATCTGCGGCATCAGCGATAGCCCTCGACGGGATAGTCCTTGCGCAGGGGATGCCCCTCCCAGTCTTCCGGCATCATGATGCGCCGCAGGTTGGGATGACCCGAGAAGCGCACTCCGAACAGGTCGTAAAGCTCGCGCTCGAAGAAGTTCGCCGAGGGCCACACCGAAGTGACGGATTCGAGGCTGGGGTCATCTCCGGCCAGCCTGACCTTCAGCCGGAGCCGCTCGCGCCGCGGGATCGAGAGCAGGTGGTAGACGACGTCGAAGCGCGGCTCGTTCGGATACCAGTCCACGCCGGTGATGTCGGAAAGGAAGTTGAACTGGAGCTCACGATCGTCGCGCAGGATGGCGCAAGCCTCGCGGATCGCCGGACGCTTCACCACGATAGTGAGCTCGTCACGATCGAATTTGACGGCTTCGACCGCGCCCGGATCCCAGGCCAGCAGCCGCGCCAGCGCCGGGCGCTCTTTCAGTTGATCGAGGTCGGTTATGGCGGGCACGAGCGGCATGGAGCTACAATCCGATCCCTTCCGGTTTGTTCCAGTCCAGCACGCCCTTTTTCCAGATGTAGTAGAACCCGGCGAGAAGGACGAGAATGTACACCAGCATCTCGAAGAAGCCGAACAGCTTCAGCTCGCGGAAGATCACCGCCCAGGGATAGAGGAACACGGCTTCCACGTCGAACAGGATGAAGAGCATGGCCACCAGGTAGAACTTGACCGAGAAACGCTGGCGGGCGTCGCCCACCGGCGTGATGCCGCATTCGTAGGGCTGGAGCTTGACGCGGGAGGGCCGGTGCTTGCCCACCAAGGTCGAAAGGATCACAATCGCGCCCGCCAGCGCCAGCGCAAACAGCACATGGATCAGGATCGGGAGGTAGCGGGCGAAGTAGTTGTCCGGCATAATAAGGGGGCGCTAGATAGCCAGCGACAACGACAAGTTGCCAAACCATTGAATATAAGTTTCGGTATGACCACTGTCAACTGGGCAGCGCGGCCAGCCGCAGTTCGCGCCGCGCCACCATGATCTTCGGCTTCAACTCGGCCGTCCAACACGGCGACACGCTTTACCACGTCCAGAGCGAACCCCGGGAACGTGAGCGGTTGCTCGAGACGCAGGTGTTTGTGGGAGGCCGCTGCATGGGCACGCGTGCCAGCTCCTACGACGAGGTGTTCTTCCAGCCGGGCTCAATCGAAGACCAGCTCCAGGACCTCCTCCGCACGCAGCACCGGATGGTTGTCGAGGCGATTCGCGAAGGCCGCTTGGACGAGTTGTTGGGGACCTGCAGCCCAAACGCCGAACTGGCGGTGCAGTTTCTTAACGCCGATTCGGTGTTCGCGGATGACGTTGTGGTCATGCGCTTCCGTGTCACCGCCGGCGGACAGGCGGTCCAGGGCGCCAGCCTTACCTCCCGGCTGCGCGTGCTCGAAGCCGAGCCCATCTATTCTCAGGCGGTCACCGACGCGGCAGGAACGGCTGAAATGAGAGTGGCTTTGCGTGAAGCCGCACTGCAGGACGCCGACATCCTGGTGGAAGTCATCCACGGCGGAAGGTCGGCGGTGCGCAAGTTCCGCCTGCGGAAGTCGAGCTAGCGACGGCAAGACTCACGCCGCTGCTATGGCTTCGCGCCTTGCTCCATCTCCAGCAGCGCCTTCTTTCGCGCGATGCCCCAACGATACCCGCCGAGGTCTCCCCTGCCGCGCACCACGCGATGGCAGGGAATGGCCACCGCCACGGGATTGCTGGCGCAGGCGCGTGCGACGGCGCGCGCACCCTCCGCTTGGCCGATGGCGCGGGCCACCTCGCCGTAGGATTTTGTCGTCCCATAGGGGATGGACCTCAGGTGCTCCCACACGCGGCCCTGAAAGGCCGTCGCCTGCACGTCCAGCGGCAACTGCGGCAGCGGACGCTCGCCGTGGAGTTGCTCGAGCAGGGCGCGCACCCAGCGCCGCAACACCACGTCGCCACGGCGGAGCGTGGCGTCCGGAAACTCGCGCCGCAATCCCTCCAACAGGCCGCCGTCGGAATCGCCGAACGAAACCGCGCACACTCCCTGGTCGGTGGCCGCCAGCAGCATCCGCCCGACCGGAGAATCGAGTGTGGTATAGCGGATGAACACGCCCTTGCCGCCGCGCTGGTAGGTGGCCGGAGTCATGCCCAGTTGCGGGCCGCTGCGCTCATAGAGCCGGCTGCTCGAGCCGAACCCTGCTTCGTAGATGGCGTCGGTCACCGAGCGACCGGAGCGAAGCTGCGACTTGAACGACTTCATGCGGATGGCGTCAGCGTACTCGCGCGGGCTCACCCCCACCACCGACTTGAACACCCGCTGCAGGTGGAACGGATTCATGCCGAAGCGCTCGCCGAGCGCGGCCAGCGTCACCGGCTCGCCCGTGTGCTGCTGGAGGAACTGGCAGATGCTCTCGACGGTCTTCATTCTCGAGCTGGCGTTGCGGGGCCGGCACCGCAGGCAGGCGCGGAAGCCGGCGCGCTCCGCCTCGTCCGGCTGGGCGAAGAAGCGCACGCGATCACGCCGCGGCCGCCGCGACGGGCACGACGGCCGGCAGTACACACCCGTGGAGGTCACGCCGAAGACGAACACACCATCCCGGCTGGCGTCCCGGGCCAGCACTGCCTGCCAACGCCGATCCTGGCTTTCGCTCATCATCAGAGGACTGATTATCGTATCGCTCATGAGGAGACGATACGAGTTGGATGGTTCTCCCGACTATCCGATTCTTGCGCTCAAAGTAATTTTCCGATGCCGGTTATCTGGAACCTCCTACAATGTTTCTCGATGAAGCTCGTGATCAATGGGGAAGAGCGCAGCTTCGGCGACGATCTGACGCTGGCGGCGCTGGTCGAACAACTGGGCGTCAAGCCCGACCGCGTCGCCGTCGAGCTGAACCACGACATCGTGCGCCGCGACCGCTGGGCCGGGACCGCGCTGCACGACGGCGACCGCTTGGAAGTGGTCCACTTCGTCGGCGGCGGTGTGGCCAACGTATCCTAGAAGGTGTCATCCTTCGCGAGCCGAAGGCGAGCGGAGGATCTGAGAAAGCAGCCGGCACTACCCTCGGGGGTGGCGCCGCCTTTGCCGTCAGATTCTCCCGTCTCGCTTCGCTCGGCGGAAGAATGACATTTGTAGCCCCTGAGAAGGGAACGCCTCCTGTTGCCCTCCCCGGTTCTTTTCCACAGACAATCTGCTTGACACTCCACAGGCCCGCTCTAGAATGTTTGAAACAATTCGTTATTTAATTGTTTGAAACAGATCGACCCAGGTATGGCACATCGTCTCACCTCGAATGAAGTCGCGGCGCTCACCGGCATCTCGCTGCGCCAGTTGCAGTGGTGGGACGAGCGCGGGCTGGTGGTGCCGGCGCGCCAAGGCCATCGCCGCCTGTACTCGCTGGACGACCTCGCCGAGGTGGCGGTGATCGCCGAGCTGCGCCGCAAGGGCTTCTCGCTCCAGCGCATGCGCAAGGTGGTGCGCTTCCTGCGCCAGGAACTCGGCAAGCGCCTGGTGGAGACCGTCAGCGGCGGCTCCGATTACCACCTGCTCACCGACGGCCGCCGCATCTACGTGGAGAACTCAGCCCAGCAGGTGATCGACATCCTGAAGAACGCTCGCCAGCCAATGTTCGCGGTCTGCCTCTCGGACGCGGTACGCCGCGTCCACCCCGAATTGCGCGGGCGCAAGTCCGTAAGCTCGGCGCGCGCCACCACCCCAGCACGCGCAAAACCGGCGCGCGCTGGGGACCCCGGAGGCGGCGGAGGCACTCCGCTTAGAAAGAGAGTAAAGCTCCGCGCCTGAGCGGGGCTTTTTTGTTGTGCGACGAGCTTGCGGACGGAGGCGCCGATGGTCGCTGAACTGAGCATCCTGAGCGAATGGATCCCGGAGCAGATGGAGCCCGGAACGCTGTTCGTGCTGGAAAACGCCGGCGAGGTGGGCGAGGCCGACGATCCGTACTGGGCGGTGCTTTCCTGTCCTTCCTGCGGCACGCTGGGGCTGATCACGCGCCGCCAGATCGCCGGCCTGATCCCGGTGATCTGCGGCTCGAACAACTGCCCGGCGCAGTTTTTCATTCGCGAAAGCGAGATCGTGGCGCGCAAGCCGAACTGATCTCCGCCGCGCGCGAACCCGGAGCTTGAAGTGAGGATGTGGCGGCCTGCCTGCAGGCTGCTTTTTCTGTCTCTGCCGAACCCGTGAAACTTGAAACGTCCGACTAGCTTTTCGCAACCTCGGCGCGCGCGACCGGGATCGGGACCTGCTCCACGATCTCGATCCCGTAGCCCTCGAGCGCGACCACTTTCCGCGGATGGTTGGTGAGCAGCCGGATGGCGGTGATGTTCAGGTCGGAGAGGATCTGCGCGCCGATCCCGACTTCGCGCTGTGTCTTGCGCTGGTGGTCGGGATGCGAGGGATCGCGCACGTCGCGGTGGAAGGTCAGCGTGGGGAGATCGTTTACCCGCTCGACGGAGAAGCCCTTCGAACGTCTGGTGCAGGTAGATGAGCGCGCCGCGGCCCTCGGCGGCGATCATCTCCAGCGAGCGCCGGATGATCTGGTGGCAATCGCACCAGGTGGCGCCGAAGACGTCGCCGACCAGGCAATGTGCGTGCATGCGCACCAGCACGGGCTTCGAGCCGTCGTGCTCGAACGTCGCCCATCACCAGCGCGACGTGCGAGTTGTGCGCCATCTCGCTCTCGTAGGCGATCATGCGGAACTCGCCGAAGGGCGTGGGCAGCATGGATTCGCCGATGCGGTGCACCAGCCGCTCATGCCGCATGCGGTAGCGGATCAGCTCGGCCACCGTCAGCATCTTCAGAGTGTGCGCGCGGCAGAACTCGACGAGCTGCGGCACCCGCGCCATGGTGCCGTCCTCGTTCATGATCTCGCAGATCACGCCCGCCGGAACCAGGCCTGCCAGGCGCGCCAGGTCCACCGAGGCTTCGGTCTGTCCGGCGCGCACCAGCACACCGCCTTTGCGCGCGCGCAACGGGAAGATGTGTCCTGGCCGCGCCAGGTCGTCAGGACGCGTGGCGGGATCGATGGCCACCTGGATGGTGCGGGCGCGGTCAAACGCCGAGATGCCGGTGGTGACGCCCTCGCGCGCGTCGATGGCCTCGCAGAACGCGGTGCCGAACTGTGACGTGTTCTGCACGCTCATGGGACTGATGCGCAGGTGCTCCAGCCGCTCCTCGGTCATGGCCAGGCAGACCAGCCCGCGCCCGTGCCGCGCCATGAAGTTGATGGCCTCGGGCGTGACCTTCTCGGCGGCCAGCGTCAGGTCGCCTTCGTTCTCGCGGTCTTCGTCGTCCACCACCACGACCATCCGCCCGTTGCGGATCTCGCTGATGGCGGTCTCGACATCACAGAATGGGGAAACTGCCGTCATAGGCGTGCCCACAAATTGTAGCACCCGCGCCCGGCGTTCTCCGCGCCCTCGGCGGTTTTCATTCGATCCGCGTTCATCCGCGCTGATCCGCGGCAAAGAAGTGATCATGCCCCGTGGTGGAAGGCGCGGATGATGTAGAAGGTGAGAGCCGCCATGGCGGCGGAGGCAGGGATGGTCAGGACCCAGGCCCAGACGATGCGGCGGGCAACGCCCCAGCGCACCGCCGAGAGGCGATGGGTGGCGCCCACGCCGATAATGGCGCCGGTGATGGTGTGGGTGGTGCTCACGGGAATGCCGGCGAGCGCGGTGCCGAACAGGGTCAGCGCGCCGGCGGTCTCGGCGCAGAATCCGCCCACCGGCTTCAGCTTGGTGATCTTCGATCCCATGGTGCGCACGATGCGCCATCCCCCGAAGTAGGTCCCCAACCCCATGGCGAGGTGGGCGAGCAGGATGATAGGCCAGTGGAAGTGTCCCCAGTTGCCGGCCATGTCGGCCTTGGACATGTAACCGCCGGTGAACAGCGCGCCGGCGACGATGCCCATGGTCTTTTGCGCATCGTTGCCGCCGTGGCCCAGGCTGTAGCAGGCGGCGGAGAGCAGTTGCAGGCGGCGGAAGAGCTTGTCCACGCGCTGCGGCGGACGGCGGCGCATGATCCAGTACACCGCGATCATGATGCTGAAGCCCAGCACCAGGCCGAGGATGGGCGCGAACACGATGAAGATCAGGGTCTTGGTCCAGCCCGAGGGCAGGATGACTTCGCTGGCGTGGCTCCAGCCGCGGAGGATCGAGGCGCGGGCCATGGCGGCGCCGGCGTAACCGCCGATCAGCGCGTGCGAGGAAGACGTCGGCAGGCCCCACAACCAGGTAAGCAGGTCCCAGACGATCGCGCCCAGCAGGCCAGCGAGCACTACCCACTGGGTGACGATCGAGAGCTCGATCATGCCCTGGCCGATGGTCTTGGCGACGGCCGTCCCCAGGAAGAACGCGGCGATGAAGTTGAAGAACGCCGCCCAGAAGACAGCCACCGTGGGGGGGAGGACCCGCGTCGAAACCACGGTGGCGATGCTGTTGGCGGCATCGTGAAAGCCGTTCAGAAAGTCGAACGTGAACGCGATCAGGATGGTGATGACGACCAGGATGAGGCCGGTGTCCATAGTTGTCAGTTGCCAGTTGCCGGAAAAGCAGATTCCTCGCGGCTGAGGCCGCTCGGAATGACAACCCAGTTAAGACTCGTTCCGGCACGACTGAAGTCGTGCCCTCCCCAAACCCGTCACGCGCTCTTCAAGACTACGCTCTCTAACACATTGGCCGCGTCTTCCGCCTTGTCGGTGGCGGTTTCCAGGACTTCGTACAGCTCCTTGAGCTTGATCAGGGCGATGGGATCGCGCTCCTGGTCGAAGAGGCGGCCGATGGCGCGGCGGCTGACGGTGTCGGCCTCGTTCTCCAGGCGGTTGATCTCCACGCAGTGTTGCAGCACGACGTGGGCGTGCTTCTCCAGGTTATTGACCGCCTTGTGCAGCTCTTCACACTGCTCGACCACCAACTCGGCCAGCTTCTCGGCTTCCGGAGGCGCGCTCTCGATCTTGTACAGCACCAGGCGGTCGCCGGCCGAGTTCAGGTAGTCGAGCACATCGTCGAGGGAAGAAGCCAGCTTGTGGATGTCTTCGCGGTCGAAGGGAGTGATGAAGGTCTGGTTGAGCTTGGTGATGATGGCGTGCGTCATGTCATCACCGCGGTGCTCGATGTCCTTCAGCTTCTGCACGCGGGCGGGGATGTCCTTGAAGTCGTGCAGGATCTCCACCATCAAACGGGCGCCCTGGGTGAGGTTGGCGGAGACCTCCGCGAACATGTCGAAGAACTTGGTCTCGCGGGGAACAAGACGGACCATTCAGGCTCCCTCTTAGAAGTGGGAAAAGCCCTCAACTATCGCATCCGAGGCGGGAGGCGGTCAAACTTGAGGTGCTTCGCGGGCGTGAGCGAAGCGCGTAGCGAAATCCTGAGTGAAGCGAAGGACCCCATTCCAGAGACCTAGCCAAAGAGAAAGGCCGTCACCAGGACGGCCTGCGAAACTTGCTCGATGGGAAGTTGCTTACAGCGTCGATTCGATCTCGAACCCCCATGCCTGCAACAGGGACTCGGGGATGAACTTGGAGTTCTTGTTGCGCCGCGCCCACTCCCGGAGGCGCGTGGAGCGGAGATACTGGTCGGGCTGCAGCTTGAACTCCTTCACCGCCTGTTCGAAGGAGGTGACCGTGGGAATCACCGGTCCAATCGGCTCGGGCTTCCCCCAGTTGGGATTGCCACGTCGCTTAGCCATAATAAGTTCGTCCTGCCTTTTGCGTCAGTTCTAACAGTATTAGATTCAATGTCGCCAGCCCGGGATTCCTCCCGGCCACGGGCCCCTGAGTGCGATCCGAAGGGCCTTCCAAATCCCCTATCTTACTTCCATTTAGACGCAAAAACAATGGGGTTTGGCGGGAAAAATCAACGAGCGGGCGTTCTGCAGCTGCACGTCGAGCACTTAAGTAGCTACGAATCAATAACTTATAGCACTTTAACCTCTGTGGAACCGGGTGGAAGCCGGAGCCCCATAGCGGAAAGTGCCCGCCCGGCAAGGGACTGAGGCTGGTGCCCGAGGTCAAACCGGTGCCTTTGCCACCCGAGGCGTCGCGCCGTAGTGTTAAGCTGTAGCCCAGGCCCGGGTGGCGAAACTGGCAGACGCACGGGACTTAAAATGTGAGGCCACCATTCTCCAAAATACAGAAGTGATTCAGTTTGTGGACACTTAACAGAATCAAGATGTGAGGTTCTGTAGGGTCCTGTGGGGTCCTGTTGGGAGCTGTTGGGCAGAGTTCGGGCAGAATTTCTCATGTAATTTCAGGCACAGCGATGTATCCGTTTTGCTGCCCGGCGGTGCTAGTGTAGGCGGGCATGGAAGCCCTGACAGAGCTTGCCGAGCGCAACCACCTCCAGCCTGTTCGAGTTGTATTGTCAGGAGTGTGGGATCTACCGCTTGGCGATGCCACGGAGAGCGCGAGGACTGGCCTGCCCAGGCTGCGGCTGCTCCCGCCATGCCACCAGGCTAGGCCGTTGCTACTCCGCCCGCCCTGTGCCGTCAGTCCGGCAGATCTGGACGCCTGCCCCTAAGGCCGCCACTTAATTGGCCCAGGTCCGGCAAACGTGAAAGACTAGGCGCGGCACCCGCGCTATCGCAACTGCGCGGCTGAGAGCGCACAGCGATCTGTGAGATTGGTCACAGCATCAGAAGTCATGCCCAGACATAATCTCGCGACGATGCCTTCCAGCATTTGCTTCGTTTAGGTCTGCTCGTGTTGGCCACGGCGCCCAGATTCGGGATGAGATGGGGCATTTTGGCCACGACCATTCTTTACGCAAGTGGTCGCTCAGCGATGGCCAACCCGTAGGCACTCTTCCACCCGCGGACTGCAGTAATGAGTTGTTACCCGCCGGTGCGAGATTCTGTAGTACCAAAGCGATCGAGAACGAATTGCGCAAGCGCAACTCTTTCTACACCTCTATAGTACTCAGTCTGGATCTTATAGCACCAAGGCCCCGTCACCTTTCTCGCGTGCTCCAACACACGATCAAGAAGTAGCACCGCTTCTGCGTTACCGTCCTCCGCGAGAGTCTTCAATGTATCGAGCAGCGTCAGCAACCGGGGGTAGCTGTCGAAAGCAGCTGCATTGAATGGATAGGGATGGTCTCCTTCCGCAAAGACAAGTTCGCAAAGCTCGGTTCGTATACGCTCGACCTCGGAGGACGACTTCCCGACCGCCTCTGCCAGTGCCCTGCTCGCCTCGGGCCCGCCTATCTTCTCCAGAGCTTTGACAGCGTGCGGCCCCATCCAACGTCCGACTTGTGTGTCCTTAACAACGCCGAGGAGCGCGGGCACAGCCCGCGAGTCGCCCAATGCGCCAAGCGCCTCAATGGCCGCCACATTGAAGCTTGCCCCCTCGTCGCTCCAGAGGTCCAGCGCATTCGCGATGGGCTCAACCGCCCGGCGGTCACTGAGCTTGCCGAGGGCCTTGACCGCTTCTTCGCGCAGGCCAACATCCGAGGCGCAACTGAGAGCAGCGATGAGCTCTTCAACGGCGCGGACATCCCCCAACTCTCCGAGCCCTCGCGCCGCCCACGTCGCTGCCACCACGTCCCGGTCCCGATTCTTAAGCGCATCGAGCAGTGGCTCGAAGCCACGCGGGTCTCCCGATTTCACAAGAGCATTCACAAGCACCGACGTGTGGTAGCCATTCTCACGATCACGCGACTCCCAGGCACCAAGGAGCGCTTCAAAAGCTCGAGGATCGCGAAGCCGCGCCAATTGATCGGCTGCATCCCCCCCGTATCCCTTATTAGGATCTTGCAATCGCTCAATGAGCCTATGGAGTTTGAACTCGCGCAATTCGTCAGGCGTTATCAACAGAGCCAAAGCCGCTCTCGCAGATTGAATCACGTGCCTTTTATTATCCTCCAGGGCGCGCACAAGGGATTCCACCGCGCGACGATCTCCCAACTTCCCGAGCATCATGGCAGCTCCCGCTCGGGTATCTTCATCATTACTTCTCCGATCCAGCAGAGCGGCTATAAGAAGATCCACGCCTTGCGCTGGATCGACGGCAACAAGTCGGTTTAGCACTGCGTTTGCGGCGTGCTTGACGCATGTGGTCTTGTCATTGAGACAGCGGGCAAGCCAGCAAATCGCCCGCTGATTCCCGAGCTTTCCCAGCGCTTCGATGACCGTAGTCCGTGTGTCATCGTCGGGGTCGCTGAGAGCTGCTACGAGCGCATCAAAAGCCCGGGCGTCTGTGCATTCGCCGAGTTTGTTCACCGCACGACGCCGCGCTTCCGCTCTTGTCGATTTCATCTGTCGTAGGGTCCACCACAGCATGTCAAATTCCTCGCAGCTCCGAACGGGATGAGCGCGCATACCACGCGCTCAACTGGTCCCTCATACTCGGAATATTCTCGACAGGCGACCCGTGCCGCGTGCCTCTGCGCCTGCTTAGTCCATCTGTATCAATGTAGTTCTTCTGCGCTGTATTATGCTGGTGCGAACGTTAGCCACCCGTCTGTGAGAGGCATCACCCTGCCGCGTGACCTCTACCCAGAATCTCGCCACTGACTAAGTAGCCTCGCCAAAAACAGCGCCAAGAAGGCCGGCGAGACAGCCGCGCCAGACTGCATATCCCTCCGCGCGTGTAGAGGCGGGCAACGATCTAGCGGCTCCTAGCGGCTCAGGACTCTTTGCCCCGGTTCGAGCGCCCGACATCAACATAGATGGTCTAGAGAAGCTGGAGGCAGACCGGCGCGAACGGTCACGTTTCGGTCACGTTGACGCTAAAAACGAGGCTCCAGAACATTCCGAGGTTTCACAAACCGAAGCTATTCAGTAGCATAGAGAGTGCGCCCGGGTGGCGAAACTGGCAGACGCACGGGACTTAAAATCCCGGGTCCCGAAAGGGGCGTGTCGGTTCGATTCCGACCCCGGGCACCAAGTGCTTTCTTGAGATCCCTCGCTGCGCTCGGGATTTCGGCAGCGGGCTCCCGCTCGGCGCTACGCGCCTTGCTAACGCCCGCTAAGCGCCTCAACTTAGAATCCCGGGCCCCGAAAGGGGCGTGTCGGTTCGATTCCGACCCCGGGCACCAGATCCCTCGCTGCGCTCGGGATTTCGGCAGCGGGCTCCCGCTCGGCGCTACGCGCCTTGCTAACGCCCGCTAAGCGCCTCAACTTAGAATCCCGGGCCCCGAAAGGGGCGTGTCGGTTCGATTCCGACCCCGGGCACCAGATCCCTCGCTGCGCTCGGGATTTCGGCAGCGGGCTCCCGCTCGGCGCTACGCGCCTTGCTAACGCCCGCTAAGCGCCTCAACTTAGAATCCCGGGCCCCGAAAGGGGCGTGTCGGTTCGATTCCGACCCCGGGCACCAGATCCCTCGCTGCGCTCGGGATTTCGGCAGCGGGCTCCCGCTCGGCGCTACGCGCCTTGCTAACGCCCGCTAAGCGCCTCAACTTAAAATCCCGAGGAGCGAAAGCTCCGTGCGGGTTCAATTCCCGCCCCGGGCGCACCATCTAAATCTTGCCGCCTGTTCCACTTAGTTCATCCTCGCTCGTTCCGTGTGATTGCTTGCTGAATGAGGATCAATTCTTCTACTCGGACGGCTAGAGCGGTTCCAGAGTAGCTATGTCCCGAAGCTGTGAGGTGAGGTAAGTTAGCGCTGGCCATCTCTGCGGCGATGAACGGATGGCGCAACCCTATTCGGATGATTTGTGGTGCAAGCTTTTGCTGTTCCTGGATTTTCGTTACCCAGGCGTTACCACATCCAGAGGGTTCTGCAGCGCAGCGGCAGGAGGCGCAGATCTTGCTGAGGCGTTTGGCAGACGGAACTCCCTAAAACGAAGCCGGGCATGCTGAATCCGCTGCAACTGCCCGTTCCGCCCCCATTTGCGCATGACCCGACAGGGCGGCGTTCAATTCGCGTACGGCGCGCCGTGCGGCAGTGATTCCCGTGGAAGCCGAAGAGACCGGTCCTTCCGAGTCGGTGTTCGCGAAGAACACGCGGTCCAGGGGCCGGCGAGCCACGGGTTGCACCTGGGTGTAGTTTCCGGGGATAACCATGTACATCGGGTGCCCGCGGCGGTAGATGTGTACCTCCACGGGGTCCACGTCCGAGTCCGGGAACAGCTTATGGAAATCGCGCAGCACGCGCTCGGCGATCCGGCGCGCGCCGGTCTCGGTGAGCAGATCTCCGCGGGCTGCCTCGCGCATCGGCGTGTAGCAGGTCAGGATGTTGTATTTCTGCTGGTATCCCGCTTGGTGGCGGATGGTCCAGTCGGCGACGATGAAATCGGTGAAGCTGTTGCCGGGACACCAGGTGTCATAACCCTTGTTGAACACGGGCTTGTCGAAGATCAGGTTCACCACCGGATATGGCACATAGCGAATCTTCCGCATGGCCAGACGTTGCTTGTCCGGGATTCCGTCGACGATGCGGCAGGTGATGAACTTCGGTGTCGCCATGATGACACCTTTCGCCGCGACCGTCGTGAGATGTCCATCGTGCATGTAGGTCACGAGGACCTCGTGGCGCTGGGGCGAGACCGCGACCGTGGTGGCATTGAGCAGCATCCGGTCGCGGTACTTGGATGCAAGGGCTTCCGACAGCCGTTTGCTGATGGCGCCGAGTCCGCCCGGCCAGGTCGTGCGATCGTCGGTGCGGGTTTCGGCGCTGAACCATTGAAACTCCTCGACCGCCACCAGGGCGGAAGTCTCGTCGGCCAGGGTTCCCCAGTTGGAAGGCCCGTAGGCGTCCCACCATGACTTCAGTTGGGGGGAATACCCGCGCAGCATGGCGCCGAACGCAATGTTGTCGAGTTCGCGCCGGCGCTTTTCAAGGTCGATCTTCAGCATGGCCTCGCGGAATCTCTTGAAGCTGTCGCGCACGCGAGCGGGATAGGGCAGGTGATCGAGACCCGCGCCCCAGGTGTCGGGGATGAACTCGCGGTTGATGATGCTGCCGTCCCACGAGTTGATGGGCAGCGGTTCCAGTCCGATTTCCTTGGCGAGTTCGGCGGCCGGCGGGCTTTCGACGAAAGCAGCACCCGTCGCGTAGGCGTTGCCCTGGTATTCCTGCAGGTACGCGTTGCCGCCCCAGTTCGGCTCTTTCTCCAGCAGCAGCCAATCGTGATCCTTCAGCAGGTAGGCCGCAGTCAAGCCGCTGACCCCGCCGCCGACGATCACCACATCATGGCGCGCCGACACCGCCGGCCGCGCAAAGCGGACGCCGTCTCGCACCTGGTGGCAGACCTTGTTGTTTTCGCCATCGACCGCAGGCCTGGTCTCAGCCTCGGCGACCAGCGCCAGGTCGATGGGGCAGCCGGCGGCGATGGCGCCTGCCACCACGAACTTGATGAACTCCCTGCGGTTGGTGCTCATTCAACCCTCCTGAACCGCGCCCGGCACCAGTTCTTCGGCCAGGCGCGGCTCGCGTTCTCCGCGCGTGCGAAGGCGATACCACACCAGGATCATCGTCAATGAGAACAGGAAAATCAGAGTGGAGATCGCGTTGATCTCCGGCGTGATGCCGCGGCGCAGCCGCGACCATATCTCCAGCGGCAAGGTATTGTCGCGCCCGATGAGGAAGAAGCTGACGGCGATCTCATCGATGGACAGCGTGAAGATCAACAGGGCCGCGCCGATGATCGGCAGCTTCAGGTTGGGAACGGTCACCCGCCAGAACGTCTGCCAGTAATTCGCGCCCAGGTCGAGCGAGGCTTCCTCTTGCGCGCGCTCCAGCTTCTGAAGGCCGGCGAACACTTCGGTGGTAGCCACCGAGATCAGCGCCGTTCCGTGTCCCAGGGCGATCGTGACCAGGCTGAGCTTCATTCCCAAAGCCACAAAGAGCATCAGCAGCGACAGGCCGGTGATGATCCCGGGCAGAATGAGTGGCAGCAGCACCAGGCGGCGGAACAGGGCCTTGCCCGGAAAGGAGGCGCGGTCGAGCGCCAGCGCCGCCGGGATGCCGAAGGCTAGCGCCAGCGCCACAGCGAACAAGGCCACCAGCAGGCTGTTGCCGACGGAACTCCAGATGGCGGAGTCATCCGCCAGCATTCCATACCAGCGCAACGTGAGATTGCGCGGCGGGAATCCGCCTACGCCTTCGCCGTTGAACGAGTACACCGCCAGCACCAGAATAGGGAAATAGAGAAACGCGAAAACGGCCGCGGCATACAATCGCAGCCAGCGAGGTCCACGGTCGCGCACGGCGTTCATGAGAAACTCCAGCGCTTCTCCAGGCGCTCGGTCAGGAACAGCAGCGCCACCACCAGCAGAAGCATGCAGAACGAGATAGCCGCCCCGAGCGGCCAGTTATAGGCGGCGCCAAACAGGCTTACCACAACATTGGAGATCATCACGCCGCTGGGGCCGCCCAGCAGCAGCGGCGCCAGGAAGTCACCCAGGCTGAGCACGAACGCGAAGGTTGCTCCGGCCAGCACGCCGGGGATCGAAAGCGGCAGGATCACCCGCCAGAAAGTCTCGAGCGGCGAAGCTCCGAGATCCTGGGACGCTTCCACCAGCCGCCGCGGAATGTGCTCGAGCGAAGCATAGATCGGCAAGAACACGAACGGCGTGTAGATATGCGTGAGCGTCAACACCACCGCGAACGGACTGTACAGCAGGAACTCCAACGGATGACGCGTGACGTGGAAATACTGCAGCAGCGTATTCAAGACGCCATCACTTCCCAGGATCGTCTTCCAGGCATAAGCGCGCACCAAGTAGCTGACCCAAAGCGGGATGATGACGAGCTGGTACAGAAGGTGCTTGCGCCCGCCAGCGTGAAACGAGAGATAGTAGGCCAGCGGGTAGCCGAGCAAGAGCGCCAGCGCCGTGACCGAGCCCGCGATCCTCATCGAGCGCAGCAACACTGCCGGGTACATGGAGACGCGCAGCAGTTCGCGGTAGTTCTCCAGGTTCCACTGCCGCACGATGATCTGGGTCGAAGACACCGCCCAGAAGCTGTAGCAGAACAGCAGCGCATAGGGCACCAGCAGAAATACCGCCACCCAGAACAGCGGCGGCAGAGAAATCGCCAACTTGTATGCGCGCGAGAACATAGTCAGCCTGCCTCAGCGTCGCGGACGGGCACGGCGTCCGCGATGGAGAACTCGAATTCCAACTCGCCGTGAAGCGGCCCTTTGGCGGGCACCCGGGCCAGCAGGGTCGGCCCGCCGGCACATTCGACCTGCAAGAGGTCGGTCGCGCCCTGAAAGGACTGGTCGCGCACCGTGGCGCGGAACCGGACATTGTCCGTCGCAGCGCCCGGCTCGGCTAAGCGCACATTCTCTGGCCGTAGCGAGATGGTGTGGTTCCCGTCCGGCAGATCGCAACGCCACTCGAACGACTGGCATCGTGCCACGCCGTTCTGAACGCTGCAGCGAAGCAAGTTGCTCTGTCCCACAAACCGGGCGACGTAGGCGGTCGCCGGCCGAAAATAAATCTCGCGCGGCGTCGCCACCTGCTCCAGCTCGCCGCCCCGCAACAGCGCGATCCGGTCGGACATGGCCATAGCTTCGTGCTGGTCGTGGGTCACGAAGACAAAAGCGATCCCCACCTGGCGTTGCAGCGACTTCAACTCGATCTGCATCTGCCGGCGCAGGTTGGCGTCCAGCGCGGAAAGGGGTTCGTCCAGCAGCAGCAGTCGCGGGCGTTTCACCAGCGCCCTCGCAAGGGCCACCCGCTGCTGCTGTCCGCCGCTGATGTTCGCGGGCTTGGAGCGCGCGAATGCAGTCATCTTCACCATGGCCAGCGCCTGTTCGACGCGGCTGGCCATCTCGGCCTTGTCGATCCTCTCGACGCGCAATCCATACGCAACGTTGTCAAAGACGCTCAGGTGAGGGAAGAGCGCGTACTGCTGGAACACGGTGTTGACGCGCCGGGCGTAGGGTGGCAGAGGGTCCAGCCGTTCACCGCCCATCCAGATCTCGCCGCTGTCGGGCTGTTCGAAGCCGGCAACCAGACGGAGCAGCGTGGTTTTCCCCGATCCACTTTCGCCGAGAATGGTCAGGAACTCGCCTTCTGCGATTTCCAGCGAGATGTCGCGCAATACGACCGCCTGGCCGAAGCGCTTCCGGATGACGCGTAGCGAGAGCAGCTGCGCCGGGCGCGCAACCGGCCGTTCACCCACCGCGACCGCGGATTGTGGCAGTGCTGAACGCATTCGTCTGGATCTCCGGGACGATCCGCCAAGACGTAGTTACTGCGCGGCTTTCACCTCGTTCCAGATCTGGTTGTACTTGGCCCGGCGCGGCACGTTCTGCCAGAAGTAAATGTGCTTCTGGTACTCATCCACTTGATCGAGGTGCAGGTTCTTTTTCTCTTCGGCGGTCATGAACTGTGCGGCCCCGGGATTGGCAGGAATGTAGCCGGTCACATCCGTCAGTTTCTTCTGCGTCTCCGCTGCGACCATGTATTCGAGGAATTTGTAGGCGAGATCCTTGTTCTCGCTGGCGGCGGTGATCATGAGGTGATCGATCCACCCGGTTGTGTTCTCCGCCGGGATGGTTTCCCCGATGGGGAAATTCAACTTGCGGAGTTGGTTTGTCATCAGCGGCCACCCCATGGCTGCAACCACCTCGTGATTCTGAAAAAGATTGGTCAGCTCGCCGCCTGTGGACCAAATCTTCCGGATATTCGGCTTGAGCGCCAGCAGCTTGCTCTTGACCGCCTCCAACTGCTGGTCGGAGAGGTTGTAGATGGCGTCAGGATTCGGACGATCGTACCCGAGCACCTGCGCCGCCATGTAGACCGTCGAGAGATCGTCCCAGACAGAGATCTTGCCGCGATACTTCGGGTCCCAGAAGACATTCCAGTTCTGGGGAGGGCTGCTGAACACGCTCGTGTCGTAGAGCAGGGGGTTCGGGCCCCAGGTGAACGGAACTCCATAAACCTGGCCGTTCAATCTGACCAGCGGCATTTCCCTCAGCCGCGCGGTCAACTGGTTGTACGAGGGGATTTTCGACAGGTCCAACGACGCCGCCAGACCGGCACTGGCGATCGCGGTGGCCACATCGCTCGAGGGCGAGATCACGTCATAGGTGCTCGCGCTGCCCCCGCGCAGCTTAGCCACCAGTTCGTCACTGGAACCCATGTACGAGGCTGAAACCTTGCAGTGGTACTTTTCCTCGAATGCACGGACGAACGAAGGATCGGCATAACCTTCCCACACCAGCAGGTTGAGCGTCGGCGTTTTCCTGGCACAGCCTCCTAGAGCCAAGCCTGCGAGCAACAGCATCAGGAATCGCGCCCGTGTCATTGCTTCTCCTCCCGAACCGGAGCCCTGTCGCCCCAGGCGGGGGACTGATATACCACCTTCCCGCCAACCATGGTGAACAAAACATCGGTTTCCCGGATCCGGTGCGGATCGATCTTGAACACGTCCTGGGAAGCGAGGATGAAGTCAGCCACTTTGCCGGGCGCGATCGATCCTTCCGTCTTCTCGCGTCGTCCCGCGACGGACGCGCCCAATGTGTACGCCTTGATGGCCTCTTCGAGGGAGACGCGTTGTTCGGGCAACCACCCGCCGGGTGGCGTGCCTTCCCATGTCTGGCGGGTCACTGCATTCTGCAAACCTTCCCAGGGATTCAAGGTGACCACCGGCCAGTCGCTGCCGAAGGCGAGCCGTCCGCCTGAAGCGGCGATGCTGTGCCATGCCCATCCACGCGAACTGCGATCGGGTCCTGCGTTCCGCGCCCAGACGTTCAGCGTGTCGTCGTTGGGAGAGGCGTGCAACGGCTGGAAACTCGCGATCACGCCCAGTCCGCCGAACCGCGCGATGTCGCTGGGAGCGATGGTCTCGATGTGCTCCACCCGGTGCCGGGCATCTGCCGTGCGGTTGGACTTTGCGGCCTGTTCATAAGCGTCGAGCGCCAGGCGCACGGCGCGGTCGCCGATGGCATGGGTGAAGACCTGGAATCCGCGGCGGTCCAGTTCGGTAACGGCCGCTTTGTATTTGTCAGGATCCCAGAACAGCTTCCCGCGTTGCGAAGGATCGTCAGCGTAAGGAGCCAGCATCGCGGCGGTGTGCGTCTCGATGACGCCGTCCAGGTACGTCTTTACCGCGCCGGTTGAGATCCATTCGTCTTGGTATTGTTGGCGTGCCGCCTGCAGATGCTCGAGGGCGGTGGACAATGGTTCAGCCGGGTCGAGGTGATAGGCGGTGTAGAACCGAACCGTGAGTTCGCCGTCGCGGCGGAGATTCTCCAGCAGGTCCAGCACCGCAAAATCGCTGGATTCCCCTTCGCCGCTGGCTCCATGAACGCGAACCAGCCCGAACCGGTTCGCCTCGTGCAGGCCTCGGCGCAGCGCAGCAAGCTTCTGCTCGCGGGTGGATTCAGGGATCACGCGGCGAACCAGGTCGGCCGCAGCATCCTCCTTCAACCCGCCCGTAAGTTCACCGTGCTCGTCGCGCACGACCGTGCCGTTGGTAGGATCGGGAGTATCCGGGCCGACGCCCGCAAGCGCCAGTGCCTTGCTGTTGGCCCAGTAACTGTGGCCGTCGAAGCCTACGAGAAACACCGGCCGGTCGGGCACGACTTCGTCGAGGAATCGCTTGTGCGGCATTCCGGCAGCGCCGAATGCGGGATAGGACCAGCCCCGTCCGATGATCCACGGCAGCTCGGGATGAGCGGCCGCGTACTCTTTCACGCTTTGCTGGATCTGCGTCAGGCTTGCTTCCTCGTCTAGGCTGAGCCGTGTCAGTGAGATCGAGCCCTCGTAGAAGTGGATGTGGGCGTTGGTCAGGCCCGGCAGGAGGAGGTGTTGCTGTGCGTCGATCAGCCGGGTGGAAGGTCCGCGATAGCGCGCGATCGTGCCGGAGCTGCCGACCGCCAGGATCCGTCCATCTTGTATTGCTACCGCTTCCGCCCAAGGTTGCCCAGGGTTCACCGTGTAGATGCGCGCGTTGGTAATGATGATATCCGCGGGGGGCCGTTTCGATCGAGCTGCCACCCCGCCCGGCGACACTGCGAAGAACGCGCACAGGAGTACTGCCATCCAGCGAGCCCCATCTCGGAGAGCCTCGTTCACCATGCTCCCTCTCGCCGATCGAGAGCTTTCGCGAGCGGCTAAAACGTCGGCGGTGTATTGATCCAGAGGACCCAGGTTTCCCGTTTCCCGGGATTCGACCACTGATGTCTTGTGCTGCTGTCGAAGTAAAAGCTGTCACCGGACTTCAGGCGGTAGCGCTCGCCTTCCAGTTCGATGGCAAGCTCACCGCGGATGAGGTACAGGAACTCTTCCCCCTGGTGTGAGTAAGATTCCCCGCTGCCGGCCTGCGGGGCGATGCGGAACAGGTGCGGTTCCATGACCGTGTTTCCCCAGGCGAGCAGGTCCATGCGGACACCGGAGCCGGCATCCAGGCGCTTGCGGTCGCGAGGGCGCACCAGCCGGGGATTCGACCCGCCCGGCTCGAACATGTCGAGGATGTTGATTTTGTAGAATCGCGCCAGCTTGCGCATCGTGCCCACCGACGCGCTCGTTTCCGATCGCTCCAGCGCGCTCAGAAACCCCACCGAAATGCCCACGTTCTCCGCCACTCGCTGCAGAGAGAGGCCACGCTGGTCGCGCAATCTCCGCAGAAGCGGGCCGATCGCCGCCGGGCCGGATCCGCTGTTGCGGGCGTGCGCGCCGCGGAGCACTCCTTCCCGCTTCAGCAACTCCAGGATCGCGCGGGCGTTCAGGCCCCGCTGGCGCCGGAGAAAACGGGCGCGGCGAAGCAGGCGGACGTCCTCGGTCGTGTACAGACGATACTTGCTGTTGGTGCGCTGCGGTCGCACCAATCCCAGGCGCTCCCAGGAGCGGAGCACCGAGGCCGACATGCCCGCCATGGCGGCGGCATCGCCGATCTTCAGGTACGCGTTGCCGTTCTTCCGCGCCCGCCCAACGGTCTTGATCATTTTCCGGATCATTCTCGAGAATCCACTTGACAGACGAGAAGCCGTTTTCTAACCTTGCGCGAACTCGACAAGGTCGCCGAACTTTGCCGGATTATAGCAAGGTTCGAGATTCACGCAACTGAAGAGCGCGGGCCCCGCAGCATCCACCCGGAGGCGTTATGGTTCAGCCGACGTTCGCGCGCATCGAGCGGTGCCTCGTCCTGTGTTGCATCCTGATTACGCTAAGCCATTCCCTGAACGCTCAGAGCACTGGGGGACGGGTCTTGGGTCATGTCACCGACTCGACCGGAGCCGCCATCGCCGGGGTGAAGGTCGACCTGATCAACGAAGGCACGGGGGAAGACCGCGCCACCACCACCAACCCGGCGGGGGACTATTCCTTCCTGGAAGTTTCGGTGGGCAACTACCACCTGGAGTTCAACCAGACGGGTTTTCAGAAGAACGTTCGCCGCAGCATTACGGTGCAATTGAACCAGGTGCTCCAGCTCGATGTCGTGATGACGGTGGGCGCCGCCGAGCAGGTGATCGAGGTGAGCGGTGAAGCTCCGTTGGTGGATACCACCAGCACACAACTGGGCGCCGTAATGAATGACCGGTCGGTTTCGAATCTCCCGCTGAACGCGCGCGACACCTACCAACTGTTGCAACTGCAGCCTGGGGTGCAGGGAGTGGGCGGGGCCGACTTGTTTTACGGCAGCAACCAGGCGGGCGCTGTGTCGGTGAACGGAGGCCGTGGGCGCGCGAACAATTTCAGCGTCAACGGCGGCGATGGGAATGACCTGTTCGTCAACGGACCCGGTATCCAACCCAGCCCCGACAGCATTCAGGAGTTCCGCGTCCTGACCAATACCTTCGACGCCGAATACGGCCGCAATTCCGGCGCGGTGATCAACGTGGTGACCAAATCCGGCACGAACCAGCTCCACGGCAACGTTTACGAGTTTTTCCGCAATCGCGACCTGAATGCGCGTGGTTATCTTGATCCGTTTAAGCCGGACAACAAGCAGAACGTCTTCGGCGGCACACTGGGCGGTCCCATCAAGAAGAATCGAACGTTCTTTTTTGCGTCCTACGAAGGGAGGCGGGCGATCCAGGGGTTTACCTCCGACCCCGTTTTCGTACCGACCCAAGCCCAGAGAGGCGGCGATTTTTCCGACACGCCGTTCCAAGGGGTCTTGACCAGTGACACGTTGGCGCAAATCCTGAACGCCCGTCCCGGATGCACAACCAACACGGCCGGAGGCACTCTCACCCCAATTCCTCTGCCTTCGACCACCGTGAACGGACAGGTGGCGTGGTCGGACGTTTTCCCGGGCAACGTGATCCCGCGCAGTTGTATGGACCCGGTGGCACTCGACCTGATGAACAAATATGTTCCGGCGGCAAACCAGGGTGCCAATGTCCACCAGGATATTCCCAACGGCAGGTCCCGTGACGACCAGTTCACGGTGAAGATCGACCACAAGCTCCGCAATGACCAGTCCTTGAGCATCTACTACTACTTCATCGACTCCAACATTGCGCAGCCTTTCACCCGCTTCGAGGCGCTCACGCCCAACCTCCTCTCTGGTTTTGGCAACAACAGCGCTACTCGCAACCAGCAGGCAAACATCACGCACACCTGGACCCTGGGCCCCATGTCGGTTAATGAATTCCGGTTCACTTACTTCCGCGAGGCCCAGGGGACATTCCTGCATCCGCAGCACACCAACCTGGTGACGAACTCCTGCACGGCTGCGGCGGCTGCGTTCTGCTTCACCGGGACCACGGACACGCCCGGCGTTATCACTCCTGACAGCACCCTGGGTATCACACCCAATCTTGGTCCCAACCACGAGGGAGTCCCTTATATCCAGATTTTGGGCGGGTTCACCATCGGCAATGACTTCGAAGGTGAATTGCCGCAGATCGGCAATACCTTCCAGTGGTCCGACAATTTCACCAGGGTCGTCGGCAAACACACCCTCAAGTTCGGCGGCGATGTCCGCCGCATGCGTTTCGACCAGATGCTGTTCTTCGCGCCGAACGGAAGCTTCACCTACAGCGGCGGCGGTCCCAACGACCTGATTGCGACTGGCGCAGACCAGAACGTCACATTGTTCCCAAACTACTTGCTGGGGTTGCCCGATTCCTACTTGGAGGGTTCAACCCAGCGGGAACACATCCGGACTACCGGCCTTTACTTGTTTGCGCAGGATAGCTGGAAGATCAAGCCCAACCTCACCCTGAACTACGGGCTGCGCTGGGAGTTGAATACGCCCATGACCGACATCGGACGGCGAGTGCAGACCTTCCGTCCCGGACAGGCCGACACCATTTTTCCCTGCGTGCTCGATCCCAACAACCCGCTGGTCGCCACCTACGGATCGCAGGACTGCAGTCCGACTGGGCCCGCCAGCGCGGTGTTTCCGCTGGGCCTGCTCGTGCCCGGCGATACTGGCGTCCCCAACGGGCTGACCCAGACCTACTACAAGTCCTTCGCGCCGCGGATCGGCTTGGCCTGGAGTCCCAACTGGAAAAACAAGCTGACCGGCGGCCCGGGGAAGACCAGCATCCGCATGGGATTCGGGATGTTCTACAACCCGGTCGAGCAACTGGTGTTGGAGCAGTTCCAGGGCGAGCCCCCGTTCGGCGGGAGTTCTCTGCTCTCCGAGGGGCTGTTCATGACTCCGTTCTTGAGCCAGAGCGGTACTGCCAGTCCCAATCCCTTCAGCGGCGTCCCCAATGGCATTCGAGATCCTGTGCGCGGCAGCCCGCTGGACTGGTCGGTTTTCCGGCCCATGATCCTCTACGGCGAGTTGCAGCCCAACATCCGCACCCAGTACGCCAACCAGTACAACCTCACGATTCAGCGCGAGCTGACCAACAGTATGGTGCTAACGCTGTCCTATGTGGGCTCGCAGGGCCACCGGCTGCTGGCCACGCACGATCTGAATTACGGCAATCCCCAAACCTGCCTCGACTTGCAAGCCATCGCGAATTACTACGATCCTACTGTCGCCGGCAATCCGCACGCCAACGCGGACCTGAATGCAGCCTTCGCGTGTGGACCGTTTTATGCCGACTCTTATTTCGGCTTGCCGGCAAACAGTATCCCAGCGGGAATGACCGTGCACCTTCCCTATGGGCCGACGGCCAGCGTGACGGGACCGAATCCGCAGCCGATTGGATTGGTCGGACTGCGGAAGTATTCGTCGCCAGCTTGCAACCCAGTCGGCGGCTACGACCCCGGCACGAGCTCCTTCCAAAATGGCTGCCCGGCCGACGGCATCCCGGTCTTTTCCAGCATTTTCGCCCAGGACACCATCGGCAAGTCCAGCTACAACTCGTTGCAGGTGTCGTTGGAGCGGCGCCTGTCCAGGGGCTTGCAGTTCCTGGCGGCTTACACATTCAGCAAATCCCTCGATAACGCGTCCACCTTCGAAGAGATCCTGAACCCCATCAACCCCAGAGCGGACCGCAGCCAGTCGCTGTTCGACGCCCGCCATCGGTTGGTCCTCAGCTACATGTGGGAACTGCCGGTTCCGAAGTATGCCGGCGGCAAGGGCAAACTGCTGAACGGCTGGGCCGTGTCGGGTATCACCACGTTCCAGTCGGGGTTCCCCATCCGCATCATCTCGAACAACGATCAGGAATTGATGAACAGCTTCGACTTCAACCTGCCGGGCCGACCGGACATCGTTGCGCCGTTCGTGACCCAGGATCCTAAGACCCACGGCCTTTACTATTTCGACCCGACGCCGGGCGCCATCTTCCAGGACCAAGCACCGGGCACGCTGGGAACCGCCCCGCGTACCATCTGCTGCGGGCCAGGGATCAGCAACTTCGACATCGCCATTCACAAGCTCACGCCTTTGAACGAACGGGTCGGCACCGAGTTCCGCGCCGAGTTCTTCAACGCGTTCAACCACACCCAGTTTCTGAATCCGGACGGCAATTTTTCCGACGGGTTCTACTTCGGCCGGGTCCTGCACACCAGGGATCCGCGGCTGATCCAGTTCGCGTTTAAACTTAACTTTTGATGGACACGCCCGCTCGGGCTGCCACTGCGCGGGCGCTTATTCTTGACCGGCAATCCCTCTCGGAGGCACCACGTGTATCCAGCTCTGCAGAAAGAGATCGAGAAGTTTGAAAAGAGAACGCCCCAATCCCGGGTAGCCCACCAGAAGGCCATGCCACGGCTGCCGCTGGGTGTGGCCAGCAACTTCCGCATTTATGATCCGTACCCCATCTTCGTCGCCGAGGGAAATGGCGTTCGACTCCGCGATCTGGACGGCAACGAATACCTGGACTTCAACCTGTGCTTCGGCGCGCTGATGGCCGGCCACTGCCATCCCGCGGTGGTCAAGGCGGCGCAAGAGCGCCTGCATACAGGCACTATGTTCGGCATGCCGCACGCGCTGGAATACGAACTGGCGGAAGAGATCTGCCAACGCTTTCCCGTGGAGCAGGTGCGATTCGGCAGCAGCGGGACGGAAGTCACCATGCACGCCATCCGCGTGGCACGCGGTTACACCGGGCGTGATCGCATCATCAAGTTCGAAGGCTGCTACCACGGCGTGCACGATTCTGTGATGGTCAGCGTGAAACCCAAGGCCGACAAGTGGGGCGATCCCAAGGCGCCCAACAAAGTCCCCTCCAGCGCCGGGGTTCCCGCGCTCACCGTCGAGAACACGCTGGTGGCGCCGTTCAACGATCTGGACGCGGTCGAGCGCCTGTTCAAGCAATATCCCAACCAGGTGGCGGCGGTCATCCTCGAGCCCATTCCGATGAACGTGGGCATCCTCATGCCGGAAGACGGGTTTCTGCAGGGCTTGCGGCAACTGTGCACCAAGTACGGCGCCCTTTACATCTTTGATGAGGTCAAGACGGGTGCGAAGCTTTCTTACGGCGGCGCCTGCGAGTACTTCGATGTGAAGCCGGACATCGTCTGCCTGGCCAAATCCATCGGCGGCGGCTTCCCGCTGGCCGCCTTCGCTGCCAGCAAAAAGATCATGGATGTGATCGCCCAGCACAAGGTCTTTCACGCCGGCACCTACAACACGAACCCGTTGGTGATGGCCGCCGGTATCGCCACGTTCCGGCACGTGCTCACCCGCGAGAACTACAAGCGCATCCAGCGGCTCAGCGACCGGCTGGTGGAGGGTCACGACCGCATCATCAAGGATGCGGGTCTGACTGCCTACTGCATCGGCGCGGGCGCCAATGGCGCGCTGATGCTCTATCCAAAACCCTTGCGCAATTACCGCGACTGGACGGAGATCGATGTCGATCTCTGGAAGCATTACTGGTTTGCCATGGTCAACCGCGGTGTCCTGCCGCAAGCGCACTGGTGGGACGAGCAGTGGACCATCGCCGTGGTGCACACCGAAGCCGACGTGGACCGTCACCTCGAGGTCTTTGCTGAAGTGGCTCCCGGGCTTGCTGCCGCTCAGCACGAGCGGTCCGCCGCCGCTGTCACCTAGGTTGGGGGAGGCCCCTTGACGACCAAGGCCAGCGAAGCAGCAACGCTGCATCTCAAGCGCGTTCTCGGCGTTTGGGACCTGGCGTTGCTGTTCATCGTCGCGGTCACCAACCTCAACGTTGTCCCTGCTATCGCTGCCAACGGGCCGGTCACCATCTGGCTTTGGTTGGTGGCCCTTATCTTTTTTTTCTGGCCGCAGGGAATGGCGGTCATCGAGCTGTCGCGCCGCTATCCGGGCGAGGGCGGCGTCTATCTCTGGACCAAGGAAGTATTCGGCGACTTTCACGGCTTCCTCTCCGGATGGTGCTACTGGACCAACAACGTTTTCTACGTGCCGACGGTGGTGCTGTATCTGGTCGGGATCTCCGTCTACGTTTTCGGTCCACAGGCTCACGCTCTTGCCGATAACAAAGTATTCGCGTTCCTGATATCACTGGTCGCGCTCTGGATGATTGTGGCGCTCAATGTCCGCGGGCTTGGGGTCGGGAAGTGGATCAACAACCTGGGTGGGATCGGGACGGGCATTACGGCCACGGTCCTGATCGGCCTGGGTTGCATCGCTTATCGCCGTCACGGCAGCCTGATCGCGCTCCATGATTTCACCATCCGTGGGGCCGACTGGCGCACCATCGCCGCCTTCGGCTACATCACCTTTGGCTTGGTTGGACTCGAGCTGGGCTCCATCATGGGCGATGAGATCCGGGAACCGCGCCACACCGTGCCCGCCGCCGTCGTGTGGGGCGGCATCGTCTCCGGAGTGCTCTACGTCGGCGCTACCCTGGCCGTGCTCATCGATGTCCCTGCCAAGGACATCGGCGTGGTTCAGGGCATCCTGCAAGCCGTGAGCAAAATGGCCAGCGAGAGCGGAGCTGCCTGGCTGGTGGCGCCGGTGGCGTTGCTGCTCAGCATCGCGATTGCGGGAATAGCTTCAGCCTGGCTGGCGGGATCGGCGCGGATACCGTTTGTCGCCGGCCTCGACAAGTACTTGCCCTCCCCCCTGGGCAAGGTCCATGCTCGTTACGGTACCCCGTGGGTCGCACTCACCCTGCACGGAGCCCTCTCCACCGTCTTTCTCGCCATGAACTTCATCGGCGCCAGCGTGCAGGAAGCGTTTCTCACCATGCTCGACCTTGCCGTCTTCCTCCAGTTGGTGCCCTTCCTTTATATGTATGCTTCCCTGATCTCGCTGGCGGGGCGCGGCGACCAGGCGGGCGTGTATTCCGCCGGCAAGCTGCGAGTTGCGGGCGTATGCGGATTCACAACGACGGCTATGGGCATGATCGTGGCCTTCGTGCCAACGCACCAGATCGCGTCTGTCTGGCTGTTCGAATTGAAGATGTTCATCGGATGCGCTTTCTTCGTCGGCCTGGCCGTGCTCCTCTTCCGCATCTATGCGGGCCACAAGAACGCGTCGCAGATCCTGGCTGTGGGCGCCGACCCGGGCGCCCTGGGAGGTTCGCAATGAGGCAGGTTGCCGGCAAGAGCAAGGCTGACCGCTATCAAGTTTATGTCGATGGCAAATGGGTGGACAGCGCCAGCCAGAAGACCTTTCCCGTGTACGACCCCTCCACGGAAGAAGTGATAGCGGAGGTTCCGGATTGCGATGCCAAGGATGTCGATCGCGCGGTGACCGCGGCCAGCGCGGCCTTTGAGACCGGCGGCTGGCCGCAGACCACGGCCCAGGAGCGCGGACGCATCCTCTTCCGACTCGCCGAAAAAGTCCGCCAGAACGCCGCCATGCTTGCCGAACTCGAGTCGCGCAATTGCGGCAAGCCGATCGTGGAAGCTGAGTTCGATATCGCCGACGTCGCTACCTGTTTCGAATACTACGGCGGCCTGGCGACGAAAGTGATGGGGCACGTGAATCCCGTGCCCGACAACGCCCTCAGCCTGTCGCTGCGCGAGCCTATGGGGGTCGCGGGGCAGATCATTCCTTGGAACTACCCGCTGCTGATGGCCGCATGGAAACTCGCTCCGGCCCTCGCGGCCGGCTGTACCTGCGTTCTCAAGCCTGCGGAGCAGACACCGCTAACCGCGCTGCAACTGGCGAATTGGTTCGAGGAAGTCGGGTTGCCGCGCGGGGTGGTCAATGTGGTTACGGGTTTTGGCGAAACTGCGGGTGCGCCCCTGGTTCGCCATCCCAAGGTCAACAAGATCGCATTCACCGGCAGCGCGGCCGTGGGCAAGGAGATACAGAAGGCGGCTGCCGAGACGCTCAAGCGCGTCAGCCTGGAACTCGGCGGCAAGTCGCCCAACATCTTTTTTGCCGACGCCGATTTCGAAGCCGCTATCGACGGCGCGCTGTTCGGTGTCTTTATCAACCAGGGGGAAGTCTGTTCAGCCGGCAGCCGAATCCTGGTTGAAAGGAAGATTTATAAACGCTTCCTGGACGCGATGAGCGAAAAAGCCAAGAAGATCAAGCTCGGTCCGCCACTGGAGCGCGAGACCAAGATGGGACCCCTGGTCAGCAAAGAACAATACGACCGCGTGCGCTCGTATCAGGAGTTGGGCAAGAAGGAAGCCAAGCTGGCCTCCGGCGGGGGGCGCGCGGCAAAATTCAAGCACGGCTACTACGTCGAGCCCACGATCTTTTACGACGTGGACAACAGCGCGCGTATCGCCCGGGAGGAGATCTTCGGACCGGTGGCTGCCGTAATCCCATTCGAGAACGAAGCCGATGCCATCCGGATCGCCAACGATACCCCGTACGGCTTGGCGGCAGCGGTGTGGTCGCGCGACATTTTCAAGGCCCTGCGCGCCGTCAAGGCCATCCGCGCCGGCATTGTTTGGGTGAACCACATGCAGCCCACGTACGTGGAAGCTCCCTGGGGCGGATACAAGCAGTCCGGCTTCGGCCGCGAACTGGGACCCTGGGGCATCGAGGAATACCTCGAGACCAAGCAGGTCCACATTAATCTGAACGAGCAACCGATCGGATGGTACTGAGATGGCGAGCATCCACTTACGGACGCCGGTCCCGGGGCCGCGCTCTCGCGAACTGATGCAGCGGCGCGACAATGCGGTCGCCCGCGGGATCTTCCATGCCACGCCGGTGTTCGCCGCGCGCGCCGAGGGCGCCATCGTCGAAGACGTAGACGGCAACCGCTTCATCGACCTTGCGGGAGGCATCGGGTGCAACAACGTCGGCCACCGGGCCGAACCGGTGCTGCGCGCCATCCGCGATCAGTTGGAGCGCTTCCTGCACACCTGCTTCAGTGTCCTGCCCTACGAGGGATACGTCCGCTTGTCGGAACGCTTGAATCAGCTCACGCCCGGCAAGTTCCCCAAGAAGACGATGCTGTTGAACAGCGGTGCGGAGGCGGTGGAGAACGCGGTAAAGATCGCGCGTGCCTACACTAAGCGTCCTGCCGTCATCTGCTTCGAGGACGCGTTCCACGGGCGCACGCTGCTCGCGCTCTCGCTTACCAGCAAGACTAATCCTTACAAGCTGGGCTTTTCTCCCTTCGTAAACGAGGTTTACCGGATCCCCTACGCTTACTGCTATCGCTGCGCTTTCAGCCTGAAGTATCCGTCGTGCGGGCTGGCTTGCGCCCAGCACCTGGAGGACGTCTTCCGGCGCACGGTCTCGGCGGGATCGGTCGCCGCCGTGATCGCCGAACCGGTGCTGGGAGAGGGCGGCTTCATGGCGCCCCCGCCGGACTATTTCAGTACGCTGGTCGAGATCTGCAAGCGGCACGGCATTGTCTTCATCGCCGACGAAGTGCAAACCGGAATCGCTCGCACCGGCACGCTCTTCGCCTGCGAACAGTACAACATCGAACCCGATATGCTCATCAGTGCGAAGTCTCTGGGCGGTGGGCTGCCGATCGCGGCGATCACCGGCCGGGCCGAGATCATGGATGCGCCTGGCGTTGGCGGTTTGGGCGGCACTTTCATCGGTAATCCGGTTTCCTGCGAGGCCGCCCTGGCGGTGCTTGACATGGTCGAACGCGAGAAGCTTTGCGATCGCGCGCGGCAATTAGGCCAGCGTTTCGTCGAGCGAGCCAGGAGCTGGCAAGAGAGCTTTCCAGTCGTAGGAACGGTCCATGGACTGGGGGCGATGCGCGCCATCGAACTCGTCCGGCCGGGTACGCTCGAACCCGCCGCCGAGGAGACTAAGCAGGTGGGGAAGTTTTGCTACGAGCACGGAGTAATTACCATCTCGGCGGGGACCTACGGCAACGTCATTCGCTTGCTCATGCCGCTTGTGATCTCAGATGAGCAATTCGAGGAAGCGTTGGGCGTGCTCGAAGCCGCCTTGCAGTCCGTGTGCGGGTCATTGGCAAAATCTTCGCCGCCAAAAAACGCCGTACACGCCTGATGGAGGAGAAGGAGGAATATGAGGCTGCGTAATACGCTCGTATGTGCTGGGCTGCTGCTGTTTGGCGTTGTAGCGCTTGCTCAGGAGCCAGTAGCCAAGAAGCGGCCGGCTCCCTATACATCGCCCGCATCGGGCCGGGAAATGTACACAGCCTACTGTGCCGCATGCCATGGCAAGGACGGCAAGGGTGACGGCCCCGCGGCCCCGGCTCTGAAGGTGACACCGGCCGATCTCACCACCCTCGCTGCCCGCAACCACAACAACTTTCCGAACGACCGCGTTTACGAGGTCATTAAGGGCGAGGCAGATTTGCCGGCTCACGGTTCCAGAGAAATGCCCGTCTGGGGCCCGGTATTCCGTGCGCTAGGCCAGGGCCGTCAGGCAGAGGTGCAGTTACGCATTAAGAATCTGACAGATTATGTCAGGTCGCTGCAGGCGAAGTGAGCGTCGTCGATTTCCATTCCCAGGTGAAGCAGGAACTCGACGGACGATGTCATCCTGGTTGCCTTTTCGATTTTTCCGGAGAGGCTCTCCAGCGTCTTCGCATTGCACACCTCTGAAGCTCACAGCTCGCGCAGCGCCACCGCGATTCTCGCGCGGGCGGCGCGGATGGCCGGTGGGACGCCGCCGGCGACCCCCATGGCCAGCGCGAAGATCACTCCGCCTACCAGCAATGCTGGTGTAACGCGAAACGCAAAGGCCAGGTGGGAGAAGGTCTGCCAGTTCATGGTCCCGGTGGTGAGGCCGTTGAGCGGCAAGACGACAATGCATCCCAGCAAGCCACCGATCAGGGCGATGCACAGCGCCTCGAAGGTAAAGGAGAGCACCACGCTGCCGGCGCCGAAGCCCACGGCGCGCATGGTGGCGATCTCGCGGGCGCGCTCGGCCACCGCCGAGTACATGGTGTTGAGCGCGGCGATGATGGCGCCCACGCTCATCACTCCGCCGACCAGCACTCCCAGCACCGTAACCAGTTGGGTGAAGGCGCGGGACTGCTTCTCGTAGTACTCGATCTCACGGTCCACCTGCAGGGTGACGCGCGGGTCGGAGGTAATGGCGTCCTTGAACGCGGGGTAAGCGTCGGCCGAGGTGAGGCGCGCGGTGACGGACTGGTAGATATCGAGCGGGCGCTTATAGACCTGCTTGACCACCTGGGCGTCGGCCCACAACTCGGAGTCGAAGGCGCTGCCGCCGGCGTCGAAGATGCCGACCACGGTCCACGTCCCGCCGCCGAACTTGACGGTGCTGCCCAGGTTGAAGCCGGAGTAAGTGCGGGCGACGTTGCGTCCGACGACGAGTTCGTTGAGGCCGGGGCTGAAGAAGCGTCCGGAGACGATCTTGACCTGGTCGCGAACGTCGAGCACCCTCGGTGAGACGCCGCGTACCTGCACGTTGGCGTCGGTGCCGGTGGCCTTCAGCGGGAAGGCGGCTACCACCACGCTTTCCGGGCTGACCAGCGGTTCCGAGCCTTTGCGGGCCACACCGGGCATGTCTTCGATGACGTGCATCTGGTCAAGGGTGACGGCGCTCTCCATTTCCGAGGTGGCGCCGGCGCGGCGGATGATGGCATTGCGCGGCGAGCCCGAGGATACCAGCGTCGCTTTGAATCCCTTGGCCAGCGCCAGCATGGCCACGAACACACCCACCGTGCCGGTTATGCCCAGCACCGCCACCACGGTGGACGGCCAGCGTACGCGCAGGCTGCGAACGTTGTAGGCGAGCGGGATGGCCATGTCATACCCTCCGTAGCGCGTCCACAACGCGCAGCCGCATGGCCGACCATGCGGGCAGAATTCCGGCCACCACACCCACCGCCAGGGCAGTAAGCAATCCCAGGATCACCACCGGCGGCGCCAGATAGAAATAGGGCATCATGCCGCCGGTGGGATCGCCGCGGAGGGTGAAGAGCTTGCACAGTGCGAGTCCGAGTCCGCCACCGATGGCGGCGAGCAAGAGCGATTCGCCGAGCACGAGGGAGAGGACGAAATTGTCGGAGAAGCCGACGGCCTTCAGCACCGCCAACTCGCGCATGCGCTCGCGCACGGCGATGGCCATGGTGTTGCCCGTCACCAGCAGCAGTGTGAAGAAGACCACGCTGCCGATGCTGACCAGGAGAAACTCGATGTTCCCGGCCTGCTTGACAAATCCGCCTTCGAACGCCTTTTCGGTCTCGGTTTTGGTCTCCCAAGGAGAGTTGGCAAAGGTGCTGTCAATTGCGGCGGCCACACGAGTGGCGTTATCAGGATTGTCGATGCGTACATAGTACCAGCCGACCAGTCCCTTCCAATATGGATTCTCGCGCTCCTCCAGGTACTTGTAGCGAAACCAGAACTGGTTGGTGACGTCCTGCGGCCGGCTACCGTGATAGATGCCACGGATGTTGAACTCCCAGGTGCCGGGGAAGATCGTGCCCTTAATAGGAACGCGGTCCCCGACCTTCCAGTGAAAACGCTTGACCAGATCTTCGCCGATGATGGCGCCCTGCCGGTCGGCGATGAACGCGGTCCACTGGTCGTCGGGAACGATGAACTCTGGGAACATCTGGCGGTAAGTTTCGTCCTCAATGGCGAATTGTGGGAAGAAGTTGCGCTCGTCCTGGTAAACGCCGCCGAACCAGTTGTCGTGCGTAACCAGCGTGATCCCCGGGATTCGCGCAAGCTTCTCTTCGTAGGAGATGGGGAGTGGCTGGATGAGCGAGACTTTGTTTATGACCACTACGCGGTTGGCGCCCGCGATCTCCACACCCTGATTGAAGGCGCCGCGGACCGTGGCCAGCAATCCGAACAGGAACAGCGCCACCGCGAAAGAACCCAGCGTCAGCGTGGTACGAATCTTCTTGCGGAAGAGGTTAGCGAAGATGAGGTGGCGGTACTTCATTTCGCCTCCGCCGCCCGGCCTTCGACCAGTACGCCCTTCTCCAGGTGGAGAACGGTTTGGGCGCGCTGCGCGGCCACGGGATCGTGGGTGACCAGCAACACGGTCTTGTGGTGCTC
This sequence comes from uncultured Acidobacteriota bacterium, assembly GCA_963704285.1. Lineage (GTDB taxonomy): Bacteria > Acidobacteriota > Terriglobia > Terriglobales > Acidobacteriaceae > JAHFUA01. The sequence continues at coordinate 2,296,494 of OY969886.1, forward strand.
CCGAACGAGGCGCGAGAGCAAGTCCATCACGTCGTCGGCACTTTTGCGGTCGAGGTCGCCGGTGGGCTCGTCGCAAAGCAGGAAGGTGGGATCGGCGACGATGGCGCGCGCAATCCCCACGCGCTGCTCCTGTCCGCCGGACAACTGGCGCGGATAGTGGCGCATGCGGTCCTTGAGCCCAACGATCTCCAGCACGGCCTCCACGTGCTTGCGGCGCTCGGCGGTCGAGAGCTTGGTCAACAGCAGCGGCAGTTCCACGTTCTGGAACGCGTTGAGCACGGGGATCAGGTTGTACATTTGGAAGATGAAGCCCACGTGGCGGGCCCGCCAGGCGGTGAGCTTGCCGGCCGACATGTGCGTGATCTCATCCCCGGCAACCGTGATGCTGCCGGCCGAAGGCAGATCGATGCCGCCCAGCAGGTTGAGCAGGGTGGTCTTGCCCGAGCCGCTGGGGCCCATGAAGGCGACGAAGTCGCCAGCGTCCACGTCGAGGTTCAGTCCCTGCAGGACGTGGATCTCCTCGCTGCCGCGCTGGTACTTCTTGTCCAGACCGCGCACGCGGACCAGGCTGTTGCCGTCGCCGCGACCATCGACTCTGACCATGGATGTCCTCGTGTATTGTCGCTGCAATATGGATGTCTTGATTAAAAGGGACGATTCTACTTACGGGTTGTTACAACACGGTTAAGCTGCTTTGCACCACATCACTGCTTCACATCCACGCGCTGACCGTCCTTCAGCGGCCCGGCGCCGACGGCCAGGCGATCGCCATCCGCCACGCCGGCGATGATCTCAACGTCGTTACCCTGGGCCGCGCCCACGCGCACCGCGCGGCGCTCCACTTTGCCGTCACGGTAGAGAAACACCACCGGCTGGCCGTTCTCCTGGCGCACGGCATCGTGCGGCACGAGCACGCGCACGGCGGCTTTGGCTGCGCCCGTCTCCTCGCCCAGGAACGTGACCTTCACTCCCATGTCGGGCAGGATGCGCGAATCGAGCTTGTCGAACGAGATCCTCACCTTCACCGTCGCTTTCTGCCGGTCGGCGGTGGGAATCACGGTGCGCACGTGCGACGGGATCTTCCAGTCGGGATAGGCGTCGAGGATCGACGTCACCGGCTGTCCCGGCTGGACGCGGGCGATGTAGGACTCGTTCACGTCCACCTCGATCTCGTTGGAATTCATGTCCACAATCGTGGCGATGCCGGTGCGCGTGAAGCCGCCGCCCGCCGACACCGGCGAGACCATTTCGCCGACTTGCGCATCTTTGGAGACGACGATGCCGGCGAAAGGTGAGCGCACGGTGCAGTTGTCCAGGTCCTGCTGCGCCACCTTGATGCGCGCCTCGGCCGCACGAACCTGCTCGTCGGCCAGCTTGATGCGCGCGCGATAGCTATCGGCCGTGGTTCGCGCCAGATCGAGGGCCTGCGGGCTGCTCACGCCGGCCTTCTCCAGCTCCTGGGTGCGGCGCAGTTCACGATCGGCGTTGGCGAGATTCACACGCAGGTCGGCGAGCGCGGCGGAAGTTGCGTCGCGGTCCGCCTGTGCGGAGATGAGGCGCGTGCGGGCGTCGGACTCATCCAGCACCGCCAGCACCTGGCCTTCCTGCACCTGCATGCCTTCTTCGGCGTTCATCTTGATGACGCGGCCGGTGATCTTGGCGGCGACCGTGGCCCGCCGGCGCGGGGTCACGTATCCGCTGGCATTGAGCAGCGCGACGCGCGTGCCACCGCTGCTGCTGTGGGCGGTGGCCAGTTGCACGCTGGGAGTCTTGCCGATGAGAACGAAGCCGAGAGCGAACACGAGAAAGCACACCCCAACGGCGGCGGCAACCCAGCGCAGCCATTTGCTGCCGCTGCGAGGGCGAGCGTGCTCGTCGATCTTCAATGCCGACAAATCCGGCTCTGTCGGGCGTACAGGCATCCCCCGTCTCCCTTTCCTTAACCCAAATTACACTGCGCACGCGGGGCTTTCAACACGCCGAGCCCACAAAAATCCACAGCATCGGCGGGGGATCGGGTGCGCCCCTATTCGTAGCGCAGGCTGGTGATGGGGTCCATCTGGGCGGCGCGCGTGGCCGGCACCGTGCCGAACAGGATTCCGACCAGCGACGACACGCCGAGGGCGACCACCACCGAGATCCCCGAGATAGGAATATTGTAGTCGGTGAAGAAGCGCACAGAAAAAGGCAGCGCCAGTCCCACGGCGATGCCGATGACGCCTCCGATCAGCGAGATGAGCACGGCTTCGGCCAGGAACTGGAACTTGATCTCATTCGCCGTCGCCCCTACGGCCTTGCGGATGCCGATCTCGCGCGTGCGAGCGCTCACCGTGGCCAGCATGATGTTCATGATGCCCACGCCGCTGACCAGCAGCGTGACCAGCGCCACCAGCAGCAGAACCATGGTGAGGGCATTGGCGGCCTTGGCAGCGACGGTGAGCAACTGCGTGAGGTTCTCAACCCGGTACACCGATTCCGGCCGGTGGCGCGCCTGCAGGATGTGCTTGATGGCCCCGGTCGCCGGCTGGACCTCGGCCGGATCGGCCATGGAGAAGAAGAGCTGGTTGACCATGTTGCCGGGGATGAAGTAGCGGCTCACGCGATAGGGAATCACGATGGTGTCGCCCGCCAGCTCCGACTGGCCGAAGGTTTCCACGCGTTCCTTGAAGGTGCCGATCACGGTGAAGGGCAGTCCGCTGATGCGCAGCGTCTTGCCCATGGCGGCGTCCTGGCTGCCGTAAAGACGCTTGGCGAGATGCTCGGTGAGTGTGGCCACCTTGCCGTGCGCCTGCACGTCGAGGTCATCGAAGAAGCGCCCCGCCAGCACACTGAGGTTGCGGATCTGCGAGTATTGCGGATCGACCCCCAGCACAAGCACGTCCTGCTCCTTGCCGCGGCGGGTGGGGACACGTTCGTGCAGCGTGACCATGGGCGAGGCCGCCACCACTCCGGGTACCTGCTGCTGCACGGCGTGCATGTCGTCCACGGTGAGGTAGTCCTGAAGCGTGGAGGTGTTGGCGCCCTCGCCCTCGTAGAAGGCATAGATCATGTTGGCGCCGATTCCCTGGATCTGGTCGAGGACGTACTGCTTGCCCGTCAGGCCGATGGTCACCACCAGGATCAGGGAAGCGGTGCCGATCACCATGCCGAGCGCCGTCAGCGTGAAGCGCACCTTGTAGTTGCGGAAGGTGTCGAGCGCCACGTTGACGATCTCGCGCAGGATCATCCGGCGGGGATGGGGTCGGTGGTCCATTCGCTCTTCTTAGGATGATTCTCGCCCTCCACCCGGCGATTCTCAACGTGAAAAGTTCGGAGAGTTGCCGCTTGCGGCTCCACCACCGGCGGGGCCGTCACAGCGAGACGTGCGCTCCGTCCTATCTGCGCGGTCTGGCCGAGCACAGAATCAGCCGAGAAAGGCAGTCATCCGGGGAGGTGTGTATGCGCAGTGTGGCCTTTCTGCTTGCACTCTGTGTGGTAGGTGCCCTGATGCTGGCCCAAACCCTTTCGGACCCGAGGTTGATCGACCGCGGCACGCCCCAGTCGAGCCAGATGATGCCGGCCCACCAGTCGGACACGGGTGAACGCATGTGGCGGCGGGCGGAGATCCGCGTGGTGCCGCTCGACCTGTATCTCGCCAACAAGGTGGAACTCGATTCGCTGCGGGCGCGCGTGGAACAGGCCCAGGCCGATGCGGCCAAGCTCGAGGCGGCCGAGCCGGCGGCGCGCGAACAGTTGCACCGGCAACTGCAACTGCTGAAGGCGTTGCTCAACTTCGCCGAGCGGCAGGAGTCCAATGCCGGCAAAGGGCCGGCGGCGCTCGAACGTCCAGCGGCACCTGAACGAGATCGAGGGCAAAGTGATGTGCGAGGCTTGCCACAGCGGCGTGGTCGCGCGGCGAGCTTCAACCCGGTAGCCGTTCATCCCCCGTTGGCGGACTTGGCGAACGACTGCATGGCGGCGGCCTCGTCGGTCTCCACCGGGAAGAGGTGGTCCAGGCGGGTGATCCGCAGAACGTTAACCACTCTGATAACGGGATTCATCAGCTTGAGCTGGCCGCCCTGCCCTTGCACGCTGGTGAAGGCGCCGACCAGCTCTCCGATGCCGGAACTGTCGATGTAGGTGACGTCTTTCAGGTTGAGCAGGATCTTGCGCCGCCCCTGCTTGAGCAAATTACGAATGATCTCGCCGACCACAACCGGCCGTGGACCCTCGGCAGCTTTGTCGCCGCTTTCCAGACCGTGCGCCAGCGCCTCGCCGAGGGTAATGGGTCCCTTCAAGTCGATGAGGGTGACATCACCATTCTGCCTGATGTTGTATTCGAGCATGGCCGGTGCCTGGAGAAGGCCAGCATTGTAGCACCCGGCCCTGGCGCCGGTGGTGTCTATGCGTCGACTTAGCGGCGTAGCCAGCGTGTGGCTTTCCCTCAATCGAATGTCATTCTTCCGGCGAGCAAAGCGAGACGGGAGAATCTGACAGCAACGGCCGCGCGACCGGCTAGGGTAGTGCCGGCTAATCCCTTAGATCCTCCGCTCGCCTTCGGCTCGCGAAGGATGACAGCTTCAAGTGTGCGGAGAAACTATGTCAGCGATCTCTCAGGGGGCCTGCACTTCCACTGAGCACAGCGATGCCCTAGCGGTAATTGGTGAAAAGCGTCTTGCCGCCGGTCGCCTGCACCATGTACGCCGACGGGCCCAGCAGGCGCTCGATGCGCGGGAGCTGGCTCTCTTCGGTGATCAGGTAATAGCGTTGCGGCTCGCTCCACCGGCGCTTCAGGTCGTTATCGTCGATGAAGGCCTGCGGAGCGCCGGGCGCGTTGGAGCCGTACTCGAAGTTTGCCCAGCGCCCGTTAAGCAGCAGCGCGTCCTGGCCGGTGTAGTACACCATCGAGGAGAAGATGTAGTAGTGCTCATCGAGGATAAGCGTGCCCCGTGGCCAGCGATTGAAGGTGGTCGCCAGCCGGTAGGAGGAGAGGTAGGGATCGAATACGGCCATCGCGATTCGCGCCGCCTGGAAGAAGAGCACCATCATCAGCGCCATCGCCAAATATGCGCGGCGTCCGCGGAGCAACCACAGACTCACCGCCCCGAAGAGGAATGCCAATCCTGCGACCAGCAACGGCGCGCGCAGGTAGGCGAAGGCAGGCAGCGTGAGGTCGGCCATGTGGCCCAGCGACAGGGTGTAGAGCTGCGGGTTGCGGCTGAGTTCCTCGGCGATGTCGCCGGGCGTCGGCGTGGAACGGACGGCGTAGAGGATCAGAGCGATGCCGACCACGCACACGCCAGCGATCAGTGCAATCACTCGTGCGCCAATCTCCACCCAGCGAGTCTGGCTCGCCATCGCCGAGCCGATCAGCAGCGCCAGCGCCGGGTAGATCGGCATGGAGTAATACTCCTGCGTGGTCGAGAAGGTGAAGAAAAGCATCACGAAACTGATCCAGCACAGCGCCAGCAGGCGGGCGCGCCCGGCGCGGTCCACCGGGCGATAATTCAGCCTCACTGCCGCTGGCAGGAATACGCTCCACGGGAAAAGCCACAGCAGGTTGTAAGCCCAGAACGCCGCGCGCGGCACCGTGTTGTAGTCCCGCGGATAGCGCATGTTCAGAAAGCGGAAGACGTGCTCGTTCAGAAAATAAGACCAGAAGAAGCCGCGGTAGTGTCCGGCCTCGCTCTTCCAGGTCAAGTCGAAGTAGGGCGGGTTGCGCAGGATGGCCAGCGCGTGCCACGGCACCGCGATCAGCAACATCACGCCGAGCGCCGAGAGCGGCCGCAGGCGCTGCCACGTCCGGCGATGGAACAACTGGCGCGTGATCAGCAGGTAAACGAGCGCCGCGCCCGCGGGGAACACCACCGCGATCAGGCCCTTGAGCAGCAGTCCCGCTCCCAGACAGGCGCCCGCGAGCAGCGACCATCGTCGCGGGTGCGGTTCATTTTCTTCCAGCAGTCGCAGAAAAGCGTAGAGGGCGAGCGTGACCACCAGCGTGAGCGCGGCGTCGGGGATCACGATGCGCGTGAACAGCCACAGCCCGACGCAGGTAGTGAGCGCAAGGCCGGAGTAGAGGCCGGCCGGCTCGCCGAAGGCCCAGCGTGCGAAGCGCGTGGTCACAACACACAGCGCCACCACCGCCAGCACCGCCCATAGCCTGGCTGCCCAGTCGTGCACTCCAAAGAGCTTGAACGAGATGGCCTCGAGCCAGAAGCCCAGCGGAGGCTTTTCCAGATAGAGCACGCCGTTGAGCCGGGCTGTCACCCAGTCTCCCGACTGGAGCATGTTGCGCCCGATCTGCGCCAGTACGGCGTCAGCGTCGTCGAGAAGATGGGGCGGGCTGAAAATCGAGCCCACAAAGATGGCGGCGGCAAAGGCGAGAACGATCAGGTCAGAACGCGAGTGCGCTCGCGGGCGCTCGTCTGCGAGGTTGTGGGTGAGTCCGCGCTGCGAATGTTCCACCGCTTCAGCCACAGGAACAGGATCAGAAGTCCCCATAAGTGGTAACCGAAATTGGCTCGCCTTTCCAGGTGATCGCGGATGACAGCTTTGATTCCCTGCCAGCGGAACAGGCCGGTCTGCTCGACCGCCGCCTCGGTCAGGGTCTCGAGCAGCAGCGGCTTCAAGAGGCCGCGGAACCAGTCGTGCGCCGGGATATCGAAGCCGCTCTTCTTACGATACAGGATGGAGCGCGGCAGCTTGCCCTTCATCAGCTCGCGGAGGATGAACTTCAGCTCCGAGCCGCGGACCTTGTGGGACTCAGGCAGCGCGGCGGCGAATTCCACGATACGGTGGTCGAGGAAAGGCGGGCGCACCTCCATCGAATGCGCCATGCTCATGCGATCGACCTTGTAGAGGATGTCGTCGGGCAGATAGTAGCGCTGGTCGAAAAGCAGGAAGCGGTCGAGGCCCGCCGCGGAGGGCGGCACCTCGCCGAGCAGGCGACGCATCGGCTCGGGATCGGCTTTCAGGAAGAAGGCTCGTAGCTCCTCGGCGGAGAACGTGCCGTTCCAGAAGACGTGCGCTTCCTCGGGCGAAAGCAATGAGCCTTCGAGGAAGCGCTTGAGCTTGTATTCGAAGCTGATCTTGTCGTCGGAAACCGGCCAGCGGCTGACGCCCAAGGCGGCCGCGCGCCGCAGCAACGTCGGTACTGCCCGCGCCAGGCGCCCATAGCGGTCGGCGCGGTAGGTGAGATAGCCGCCGAAGAGTTCGTCGGCGCCTTCGCCGCTGAGCGCCACCGTCACCTGCTGGCGGCTCATCTTGGAGAGGAACCAGACGGGGAGCGAACCGGCGTCGGCGCTGGGCTCGTCCGAGTAGTAGGCGAACTGCTGGATGGCATCCACCAGCTCGGCCCCGGGGCTGAGGTCGAACTCGGTGTGGTCGGTGCCGTAGAGGTGCGCTACCTCGCGGATGTAGCGGCTCTCGTCGAAGCTGCGCCCCTTGAAGGTGATGGAGAACGTCTTCAGACGCGCCGGGCTGGCCGCGGCGGCATAGTGCAGGATGGTCGAGGAATCGATGCCGCCGCTCGCCCAGACGCCCAGCGGAACGTCCGAGACCAGGTGCTCCTTGACCGAGTGTTGCAGCAGAGAGTCGAGCTGCTTCTTCGCGTCTTCCAGCGTGGTGTGCGCGGGCATTGGCTCCGGCGCGCAACGCCAGTAGCATGCGGTGCGCACCTGGCCGTTCTCCCAGACGAGGAAGTGTCCGGGCAGGAGCTTCACGATGTCGCACACCAGGGTGTGGGGCGCGGGAACCCAGTTTAGGCGGAGATAGCAGTTGAGCCCGTCGAGATCGATGGTGCGGTCGATCTCGGGATGAACGAAGATGGCCTTGAGCTCGGAGGCGAAGTAGATGTCATCGCCGCGGCGGGAGTAGTAGAGCGGCTTGATGCCCATACGGTCGCGGGCGAGCACCAGGCGCCGGCGCGATTCCGTCCACAGGGCCAGTCCGAACATGCCGCGCAGGCGAGCGAAGCAGCCGGTGTCCCACTCGAGAAACCCCTTAAGCACGACTTCGGTGTCGCTGCGGGTTGAAAAGCGATGTCCGCGCGCCTTCAATTCCTCGCGCACTTCGGCGTAGTTGTAGATCTCGCCGTTGAAGACGAGGACGGTGTCGCCATCGTCGCTGCGCATGGGCTGCTCGCCCGAGATCAGGTCGATGATCTTCAGCCGGACGGCGCCGAGGGAGACGTTGGGCGTCTCGAAGACGCCCTGCTGGTCGGGACCGCGATGCAGCAGCATGGCGGTGGCTTCGCGGATGCGCTCGCCGCCCGAGGGACGATCCTTATGCGTGAATCCGACGATGCCGCACATCTCTGTTTAGATTCTAGCAAAGGGGCCGCATGCGGCGGCTCATATCCTGGATAGTTCACCTGTGCAGAGCAGCCTTTTGCGCCTCCACCTGCGGATGTGGGTTTTCCATAGCGCCCCTTGCTGAAGGCGCGCGAACCAAGCATCCCACCCAGAGTGTCATTCCGAGCGTAGCGAGGAATCTATGTATTTCACCTTCTAGGGCTCATGGAAATGCTGGGAGCCATTTCTTCAGGGTGCTAATTGTCTTCCAGCGATTCATCACGATGCGGGGATCGAAAAAATGCATAGATTCCTCGCTTCGCTCGGAATGACACGTCTGTTGATAAGTCTATTTCAGTCCTGCTCAACCCCAAATCGGTTCGGCATCCAGGATATATACTTCTGGTCTTCAGCGACCCAGTTTAATGAAGCGCAGACTCCTCGAATACCTAGCCTGCCGGCCGTGCGGCCGCCCGTTCGAGCTGCGGGTCCACAGAGAAGAAGATGCGGAGATCGTCGAGGGCTCGCTCGTCTGCCCCGCTTGTGGCGCGAATTCCCCCATCGTGCGCGGCATCCCGCGATTTCTTTCCGCGGAGCTTTCGGCGGAGAAGCGCGCCACGGCGGCGGCCTTCGGGTACGAGTGGACTCACTACTCGGAGTTGAACGAACAGTACCGGGCGGAGTTTCTCGACTGGATCCATCCCCTCCAGCCGGAGGCCTTCCGCGACCGCGTGGTTCTGGACGCAGGCTGCGGAAAAGGACGCCACGCCTGGCTTTCGGCGGAGTTCGGCGCGCGCGATGTGGTGGGCATCGACCTCTCGGACGCGGTCGAGGCGGCCTACCAGAACACGCGGCGGCTGCCCAACGTCCACATCCTGCAAGCCGACATCTATCATCTGCCGATGCTGGCGCCCTTCGACCTGTTCTACAGCATCGGGGTGCTCCACCACCTTCCCGATCCCAAGCAGGGATTCCTTGCGCTGGTCGGCCACCTGCGGCCGGGCGGCCGCGCCGTGATTTGGGTGTACGGCAAGGAAGGCAACTGGTGGATCGAGAAGATCGTCAACCCGGTGCGCATCCACTTCACCTCGCGCGCGCCCAAGGCGGTGACGCGCGCGCTGTCGTTCCTGCTCTCGCTGCCACTCTATGCCGCGCTCAAGCTCGTGTATGGTCCGGCGCGGAAGCGCCCGTGGCTGAAGAAGCTGCTGTTCTACTCCGACTATCTCGGCGCGATCTCCAACTACTCGTTCGCGGAGAACTTCTGGAACGTGTTCGACCACCTGGTGGCGCCGACGGCCTTCTACCACAGCCGCGAGGAGATCGAAGACTGGTTCGCGACCGCCGGACTCTCCGAGGTGCGGATCACGCAGCGCACTAACAATAGTTGGCGAGGAACGGGAGTCAAGGCAGCAGCCGCCGAGACCGGCCGGGATGCTTGATCACGGCTGCGCTCGACGCCCCCGAGCCGCTCAATTATGATGCGAGCGTGAAGGTGAAGGTGGAAGACACGCAGACGAGGCGCGGTTCGCGCGTGGCCGGCGTGGCCCGCCCGAAGCTCGATCTGCAGGCAGCGATACTGGCAGGCGGGTTGGGAACGCGCATGCGGCCTCTCACCGAGGCCATCCCCAAAGCGATGATCGAGGTCTGCGGCAAGCCGTTCCTGCATCATCAACTGGAGCTGCTCCGCGAAAATGGCATGGCGCGCGTGCTGCTTCTGGTGGCGCATCTGGGAGAGAAGATCGAGCAGCACCTCGGTGAGGGAGCGTCCCTCGGTGTAGAGCTCAGCTATTCCTACGAGCCGGCGCCGCTGGGCACAGGCGGGGCCCTCAAGCATGCCGCCGGCAAGCTGGAGGACGAGTTCCTGGTGCTGAACGGCGACACGTTTTTGCCCGTCGATTATGCCGCAATGGCGCGCGACTTCCGCGAGCACCGGCCCTCGGCCTTGATCGTCGCCTACGACAATCGCAAGCCGCGGAAGGCCAGCAACCTGGCGGTGGCGGCCGATGGCCGCGTCACCGCATATCGCAAGCGAGATTCCCAGGGGCTGACGCACATCGATGCCGGCGCCATCATCCTTCGCCGCGAGGTGCTGGACGACATCCCGCGCGGGCGCGTCTGCTCGCTGGAAGAGGAAGTTTTTCCCCGGCTGATCGAACAGGGACGCATGCGAGCGTGGGTGACCTGCGAGCCGTTCTACGACATGGGGACACCGGCGGGATTGGAAGCGCTGGCGCGGAGGCTGGGATGATCCTGGCGAAGACCCCATTCCGCATCAGCTTCGCGGGCGGCGGCAGCGACCTGCCGGAGTTCTACCGGCGACGTAGGGGAACGGTGGTCAGCACCACCATCGACAAGTCGATGTACATTGCCATCCACCCCTACTTCCACGACAAGATTCGCATCAAGTATTCGCGCACGGAAGACGTATCGGACATCTCTGAGATCGACCATCCCCTGGTGCGCGAGTGCTTGCGCCTGCTGAACATCGGCTGCGGGATGGAGATTGCCAGCTTCGCCGATGTGCCGGCGGGGACGGGAATGGGATCGAGCAGCGCCTTCACCGTGGGCTTGCTGCATGCGCTCCACGCGCTCGCCGGGCGCAACGTGGGACCCGAGCGCCTGGCCGAGGCCGCCTGCCACGTCGAGCTCGAGCGCGTCGCCGAGCCCATCGGCAAGCAGGACCAATACGCCAGCGCGTACGGCGGGCTGAACGCGATCCGCTTCCATCCCGACGAGAGTGTGGAGGTGCAGCCGCTCCAGTGCGCGCCGTCCACGCGGGAAGAACTGGGCAGCCGGCTGATGCTGTTCTACGTCGGGCAGGAACGCGCGGCGAGTTCCATCCTTGCTGAGCAGTCGCGCAACATGGCGGACGCGGAGAAATTCGGCATGGTGGCGCGCATGGCCGAGCTCGCGGAGGAGCTTGCCTCCGAGTTGGAGAAGAGCCGGCTGGACTCGTTCGGGGCGATCCTCGACGAAGGCTGGCAACTGAAGTCACGGTTGGCGCGCGACATCACCAACGACGCCATCGAATCCAACTACCGGCGGGCGCGGGAAGCGGGCGCGGAGGGCGGAAAGATACTGGGCGCAGGCGGCGGCGGTTTCCTGCTGCTGTATTCGAAACCCGAGAAGCAAGGCCAGGTGCGGGAGGCGCTGGGCCATCTGCGGGAGATGCCGTTCGCCATGAGCACGGAGGGATCGCGCCTCCTGTGCAACGATGGCCAGAATGAGCCCATCCTGGCGCGCCCGGCGATGTCGTCGGCGCAGAGGTGATGTTTTCTTGCTGAAACCGCAGGGCTACGGTACCCTTACCGTATTCTGCGCACAAAATCCAAGGCACCCTGAATGAAGCCGCTGACGGCAGAGAAAACCCCAAGTCTGGCCTCGAGCAGCTATTTTCGCGGGCTCGGCCAGGTGCTGGCGCGCACTGACAGCTCGGTGGTGGACAAGATCGCGGACGCCATCTGGCAGACCTACGAACGGGCACGGACCGTTTACCTGTTCGGCAACGGCGCCTGCGCTGCCCTGGCTTCCCATTTTGCCTGCGACCTGGCGAAGGGCACCATCGTGGGCGATCGTCGCCGCTTGCGCGCGGTGGCGCTCACCGACAACGCCCCGCTCATGACGGCGTGGGCGAATGACTCGCATTACGATGAGGTCTTTGCCGAGCAGCTCCGCAATCTGGTCGAGGAGGGCGACCTGGTCCTGGCCATCTCCGCCAGCGGAAATTCCCGCAACGTGCTGCGGGGCCTGGAGGTGGCGCACGCCGCCGGCGCCAAGGTCGTGGGCCTGACCGGCTACGAAGGCGGCCTGTTGCGCGAGCGTTGCCACCTGTGCCTGGTGGTGCCTTCCGACAACATGCAGCATGTCGAAGACGTCCACCTGAGCGCCGCGCACGCCATCTACACCGCCCTGCGTCATCGCATGATGCAGCCGGAGGGAGAATAGGATCAGGTGTTCGCTCCCGCGCGCCGCTTTCCCGCCCTGGCAGCCCTGATCCTGGGCTATGTCCGTGCAGTCCAGCCCGCGGAAGGAGCCTGACCCGCCTTGCCGGTCCTGTACCTCGCGCTGGGACTGGCCCTCATCGGCACGGTCTCGTCCACCATTTTTCTGGTGCTGGTGCTGCTGGGAGCAGCGCGGTTCCGCCGCGACACACGGCCCACGCTGGCTTGGCATCTCGACGATGCGCACCTGCCGCCGGTCTCCGTTCTCAAGCCGGTGCATGGTCTCGAAGCCCGGCTCCAAGAGAACATCGAGAGTTTTTTCCGACAGGACTATCCCCAGTACGAGGTGCTGTTCGCCGCCGACGAGGCGGATGATCCGGCGCTGGCGGTGGTGCGCGAGGTGTGCACGCGCTACCCGCAGATTCCCAGCCGCATCCTGGTGACGGGGCGGCCACCATGGCCGAATCCGCCGGCGTATTCCTTCCACTGCATGACCGAGGTCGCCGCGCACGAAATCCTGGTGACCAGCGACAGCGACGTCGAAGTCTCGCCACGCTACTTGCGCGAGGTCGTGCCGCCGCTGCTCGATCCCAAGGTCGGGATGGTGACCTGCCTGTATCGCGGCAAGAATGCGGGCGGGTTCTGGTCGGGGCTGGACGCGATCGGCATGTCGGTGGAGATGGCGGCAGGAGTGCTGGTGGCGAACCTGCTCGAAGGCATGAAGTTCGGGCTGGGGCCGACCATCGCCGTGCGCAAGGACTCGGTGGCCAGCATCGGCGGCTATCGCGTCCTGGGCGAATATTTTTCCAACGATTTCGTGATTGGCAACTTCATCGAGAAGGCCGGCTACGAGGTCGTGCTCTCCGGCCATGTCATCGACCACGTGGTGCCGCCCATGAGCTTTCGCCGCATGTGGGAGCGCCAGGTGCGCTGGGCCAAGGGGACGGCCTATTCGCGGCCCAAGGGCCACCTGGGGACTGGGCTCGTTTTCGCCATGCCATACGGGATCCTCGGTTTGCTGACTGCGGGGTTGATGGGCTATCCGCTGCTGGGCGCGCTGCTGGCGGGCGTGGCTCTGGTGAACCGACTGGTCGAAGCCTGGGTGGTGGGATGGGGAGTGGTGCGCGATCCGCGGGCGCGCCGCTATCCTTGGCTGTATCCGGTGCGGGACATCCTGGGGTTCCTGGTCTGGTGCGCGAGTTACCTCAGCCGACGGGCAGTGTGGCGCGACAATCGGTACGAGCTGCTGCCCGGAGGCAGGATCGTGCTGCGGCAATCCTCAGCCGAGTCCAGCCGGAAGGAATAGACCATTCCCGGCCCGTGGGCGGGGTCCCCAGGTTGGAGTTTCCGCGCGCCATCCTGTAGGCTGCTCGCCGATGTTCGCCTCCCGCACTGGATGGGCGCTTGCGCCCAACCGCTTCGCCGCCGCGCTCGAGCGCCATCGCGCCGCGGGCAGGGAAGCGCTCGACCTCACCGAGTCCAATCCGACGCGCTGCGGGTTCGCTTACGATCCGTCACTGCTCTCCGCGCTCGCGGACCGGCACGCGCTCGCCTACGACCCCCATCCCAAGGGCCTGCGCGTAGCACGGGAGGCGGTTTGCGGCTACTACGGGCAGCGCGGCGCCGAGGTCGATCCGGAACAGATCATCCTCACCGCCAGCACCAGCGAGGGATACAGCTTCCTGTTTCGCTTACTGTGTGAACCTGGCGACGAGGTGCTGGTGCCTGCGCCCAGCTATCCGCTCTTCGAGTTCCTGGCTGCGATCCAGGATGTGAAGCTGGTCCCGTATTCGCTGATCTACGATCACGGGTGGCAGATCGATCTGCACTCGCTGTCGGCGGCGGCGACGGCATGCACACGCGCCATCCTGGTGGTGCACCCGAACAATCCCACCGGCTCGTTCGTGAAGCCGGCGGAGATGGACTCGCTCGATGCGCTCTGCCGCGAGCGGCGGGTGGCGCTGGTGGCCGACGAGGTGTTTCTCGATTACGCACACGGTGGCGGCGCCCGGCCGAGCTTCGCCAGTCCGCGCCAGGCGCTGACCTTCACGCTGAGCGGGATATCGAAGATCTGCGCGCTGCCGCAGATGAAGCTGGCGTGGATCGTCACCAGCGGCCCACCCGAGCTGGCGGGGGAAGCGCTGGCGCGGCTGGAGGTCATCGCCGATACCTACCTGTCGGTCAGCACGCCGGTGCAGCTTGCGTTGCCGGAGTTCCTCGCGCAGCGCGACGAGATCCAGCGGCAGGTGAAGGAACGGGTGGCGGCAAATTTGGCGGAGCTCGACCGGCAGCTTGCTTCGCAGAAACCAGTTCGGCGGCTGGAAGTCGAAGGCGGCTGGTATGTGGTGTTGCGAGTGCCGGCGACGCGCTCGGATGAACAGCTGGCCATCGCGCTCCTCCAGCAGCAGTCGGTGATCGTCCATCCGGGACATTTTTATGATTTCCCCGGGGAAGGGTTCTTGGTGGTGAGCCTGATCACGCCGGCGGAGGTGTTTGCGGAAGGGGTGAGGCGGGTGGTGGGGAGTTTCTAGTTTTTAGTTTCGAGTTTCAAGTTTCGAGTTTCCAGTTTTGTTCGCAAACAGTCGCATATGCTGCTCAGCCCAGGGCCGCAGGCGCAACTTGAAACTTGAAACCTGAAACTTGAAACTAACTCATTCGCTATAGCGGCCGAGGATGAACGGATTCGTCTCCCGCTCTTCGCCGATGGTGGTCAGCGGGCCGTGGCCGGGGACCACGACCGTCTCGTCCGGGAGTGACATCACCGGTCCTTTCAGCGAGTGCATGATCTTCTTGAAGTTGCCGCCGGGCAGGTCGGTGCGGCCGATGCTGCCGGCGAACAGCGTATCGCCGGCGATCAGCTTCTGCTGGGGAGCGAAGTACAGACAGATGCTGCCTTCGGTGTGCCCGGGCGTGTGCATCACGGTGGCGCTGAGTTCACCCGCGCGCACCACATCGCCGGCAGCGAGGTTCTGATCGATGTCGATCTTGCCCGGAGGCGTCATGCCCAGCCAGGCAGCCACCTGGTCAGCCGTCTTCAGCAGGTCGTAGTCGTTCTGGTTGAGCAGGACGGGAGCGCCGGTAAGGCGTTTCAGCTTCATGGCGCCGCCGACGTGGTCGAGGTGGCCGTGGGTCACGACGATCTGCTTCACCGTCAGACCGTGCCGGCCGACGATGGCCATGATCTCGTCGATGTCGTCGCCGGGATCGATGACCATGGCTTCGCGGGTCGCCTCGTCGCCGATGACCGAGCAGTTGCACGCCAGCGGCCCGACGGGAAAGATCTCGTGGATCATAAGTTCAGTTGCCAGTAGCCAGTCGCCAGTTCACTTCGGCGTCGCGGGCGGCGACTCGGGCGTGGGCGCCGGCTGCTGTGCGGGCTGGCTCTTGGTCTGGCTGGGCTTGATGTTGCCCAGCACCGAGCCGCCGGTCGAGCGGCGGGAGGCGATGATCGACAGCGTGATGGAAGTGATCATGAACAAGATGGCCGACCAGGTCGTGGCGCGCGTCAGCACCGTGGCCGAACCGCGCGGACCGAAGGCGGTCTGGCTGCCCATGCCGCCGAAAGCCGCGGCCACGTCGGCGCCGCGCCCGCTCTGCAGCAGCACCACGATGATCAGGAAGGCACAAACCAGGACGTGAACAACCGTTAGAGCGACAACCCACATGCCGGATTCAGATTGGGGCGCGCGTGGCGCCCGTGCCTTTCTTCAGATTTGCGGAGGATCGGATGGTGCGGAAGGCGGGACTTGAACCCGCATGCCTTTCGGCGCCACCCCCTCAAGATGGTGTGTCTGCCAATTCCACCACTTCCGCAGTCGGTCAAAAACTCCCCGCGTGCGCGAATTCCGCGCCTCTCGTTGAGGGCAATAAGGATTATACCAAAGGCCGCATTCACGCCCCGAGTAGATGACCCGATCACCGGATGACCCGATCCTAATACTTCACAATGGCAGCGAACGATTTGGGATCCAGGCTGGCGCCGCCGACCAGCGCCCCGTCGATCTCGCGCTCCGACATCAGCGCCTTGGCGTTCTCCGGCTTGACGCTGCCGCCGTAAAGGATGCGCAGGTTCTCCGCCACTTGCTTGCCCAGGGCTTTGGCGGCTTCGGCGCGGATGACCACGTGCGCCTCGGCCGCGATCTGCGGCGTCGCCGTCTTGCCGGTGCCGATGGCCCACACCGGCTCGTAGGCGATCACCAGCGTGCGCGCCTGGTCGCCGGAGATGCCGCGCAGCCCGCGCTGGCATTGGCGGCGCAGAGACGTCCTCGGTCAGGCCAGATTCGCGTTCCTGCAAGACCTCGCCGACACAGACGATGGGCGTGAGCCCGGCGGCGAGCGCAGCCTGCAGCTTGCGGTTGACGTTCTCGTCGGTTTCGCCGAAATACTGGCGCCGCTCCGAGTGGCCGATGATGACGTGCGTGCACCCCACCGCCACCAGCATGCCGGCCGAGACTTCGCCGGTGTAGGCGCCCTCCTTTTCCCAGTGGAGGTTCTGCGCGCCCACGCCGATCGCCTGCCCGGCCAGCGCCTCGACCACCGCCGGCAGGCAGACGAAGGGCGGGCAGATGGCGATCTCGTCACGGCTTTGACCCTCGACCAGGGGCAGGAAGGCGCGCAGGAACTCCTGCGCCTGTTGCGGCGTCTTGTACATCTTCCAGTTGGCGGCCATCAGCTTCTTTCTCATCAAAACTCCTTCGCTGAGAGTTCCTTCGGCTTCGCCTCAGGATGACCGCGCGCGGCTCGGACGCCGCGCAAGCGCGGTCACTTCCAGTTGGCGGCCATCAGTTTTCTGCGAGCCAATCGTCACCTCGTGTTCAGAACCTGGGAATAAGTCTTGAGCGCAGCGTCATCAAAGACGACGAAGCGCACCGTGTTGACGTTCTTCGCGTGCAGGAGAGCCTCACGAACTGTCCGGACCGCCACCTGGGTCGCGTCGCCCAGGGGATAGCCGAAGATGCCGGTCGAGATTGCCGGAAAAGCGATGCTCGTGAGCCCAAGCTCATCGGCCACGCGGATGGACTCACGATAGGCGCTGGCCAGTGCTTCCGGTTCGCCGCTCGCGCCGCCGGACCAGACCGGACCCACTGTATGGATTACGTAGCGCGCTGGCAAGCGGCCGGCGCTGGTCGCGACCGCGTGTCCGGTCGCGACTGGGCCGCGCTCGGCGCGCAGCTTGCGGCACTCTTCCGCGAGCGATGGACCGGCGGCGCGGTGGATGGCGCCACAGACACCGCCGCCCGGCAGCAGTTCGGAATTGGCGGCGTTGATGATGGCGTCGGTGGTCTCGCGGGTGATATCGCCCTGCACGAGTTCGAGGGCCTTGCCGGAGCCGATGGTGATACGGATTGCAGCGGTCATATACACCTTGTCATCCTGAGCGAAGCGAAGGACCTGCTTTCATGCTGTGCTCGTCCTACGCTGGTCTTGGCCACCTGCAGGAAAGCAGGTCCTTCGCGCGCAAAATACGCGCGCTCAGGATGACAATCTCTACTTATTGGTCAGCGCTTCCACTCCCGGCAGCTTCTTGCCTTCCAAAAACTCCAGCGAAGCGCCGCCGCCGGTGGAGATGTGCGTGATCTTGTCGGCCACGCCGGCCTTATGCACGGCGGAGACCGAGTCACCGCCGCCGACGATCGAGACCGCCGGACGGTTGGCCGCCACGGCGCGCGCGATGGCGTAGGTGCCGTGCGCGAACGGCTCCTGCTCGAACACACCCATCGGTCCGTTCCACACGATGGTCCTGGCGTTTTCGATCTGCTCGCAGAACAGCGCCACCGTCTTCGGTCCGATATCGAGGCCCATCTGCCCGGCGGGGATGGCGTGCCCGTCGGTGACGATGTGAGTCTTGGCGTCGGGCGCAATTTTGCCGGCGACGACGTGGTCCACCGGCAGCAGGAACTTGATGCCGCGCGCCTTGGCCTGGTCGAGCAGCTTGTGGGCGAGATCGAGTTTGTCGTTCTCGAGCAGCGAGTGGCCCACCTCCATGCCGCGGGCCTTGAGAAAGGTGTAGGCCATGCCGCCGCCGATCAGCAACGCGTCCACTTTGTCGATGAGGTTCTGGATGACGGGGATCTTGTCGCTGACCTTTGCTCCGCCGAGAATGGCGACGAACGGGCGCCCGGGGTGGTGCAACGCCCGGCCAAGATAATCGAGCTCCTTCTGTATGAGCAGCCCGGCGGCCGATTTCTTGACGAACTTCGTAATGCCGACGGTCGAAGCGTGCGCGCGGTGCGCCGTGCCGAAGGCGTCGTTCACGTAGTAGTCGGCCAGCTTGGCGAGTTCGCGCGAAAAGTGCTCGTCGTTGGCTTCTTCTTCGGGGTGGAAACGCAGGTTTTCGAGCAGCAGCGTTTGGCCCTTCTCCAGCTTCGAGGCCATTTCCTCCGCCTGCATGCCGATGCAGTCGGGCGCGAAGCCCACGTTGATACCGCGGCCAATGCGCTCGTCCAGCAGGTTGCGCAGGCGCTCCGCCACCGGCTTCAGGCTCATTTTGGGGTCAGGCTTGCCCTTGGGACGGCCGAGGTGCGAGGCCAGCACCAGCCGCGCATGATGGCGGACGGCGTATTCGATGGTGGGCAGCGTCTCCACGATGCGGGTATCGTCCATGACGCGGCCGCCGTCGTCGAGCGGGACGTTGAAGTCCACGCGCATGAACACACGCTTGCCGTCGAGGTCGAGGTCTTTGATGGAGAGCTTCGTCATGAGATTGGGTGAATGAGCCATTGGGTCATTGAGCCATTGAGTCATCGGGCCATTGAAAACCAATGACTCAATGAATCAATGACTCAATGACCCAATTTCCTCACAGTCCCTTGCTGCCGAGGTAGTTGATGAGGTCGCGCACCCGGCAGGAGTAGCCCCACTCATTGTCGTACCAGGAGATGACCTTCACACAGTTGCCGGCGACCACGCGGGTCATGGGCGCGTCCACGATGGAGGAGCGGGCATCGCCGCGGAAGTCCACCGAAACCAGCTCCTCTTCTTCATAGCCGAGATACGACGCCAGACGGCCGCTCTGCGAGGCCTTCTTCATGGCCGCGTTCACTTCTTCCGCCGAGGTCTTCTTTTCCACGAACACCACCAGGTCCACGACCGACACATTGGGCGTGGGCACGCGCATCGCGAAGCCATCCAGCTTGCCTTTCAGTTCCGGGATCACCAGGTGCACGGCCTTAGCGGCGCCGGTGCTGGTAGGGATCATGGAGACCGCGGCCGCCCGCGCGCGACGCAAGTCCTTGTGCGGGAAGTCGAGGATCACCTGGTCGTTGGTGTAGGAGTGGATGGTGGTCATGGTCCCGCTCTGGATGGTGAAGTTGTCGTTCACCACCTTGGCGATCGGCGCCAGGCAGTTGGTGGTGCAGGAGGCGTTGGAGATGATGTGGTGCTTGGCGGGATCGTACTTGTCCTCGTTCACGCCCAGCACGATGGTGATGTCCTCGTTCTTCGCGGGGGCGGAGATGATCACCTTCTTGACCGGGCCGCGCAGGTGCTTCTTGGCGTCTTCGGCGTTGGTGAAGCGGCCGGTGGATTCGACCACCACCTGCGCCCCCATCGACGACCAGTCCAGCTTCGCCGGGTCCTTCTCGGAGAAGACGCGGATGGTGCGGCCATCCACCTGGATGCAGTCCTGGCCGTGGGTGATCTTGTTGGGCAGGTTGCCCAGGATAGAGTCGTACTTGAGAAGATGCGCCAGCGTCTTGGGATCGGTCAGGTCGTTGACGGCGACGAAATCCAGGTTCTTGTCGTTCAGCGAGGCGCGCAGGATGTTGCGCCCGATGCGGCCGAACCCGTTGATGCCTACTTTGATGGCCATGTTTCCTCCGGCGTGTGAACAGAAGATCGGAAGTACTGGGATGCAAACCTCGAATGCTAACATAAAAGCGTTCTTGGCTTTTGGCGGTTGGCTTTTGGCATTTGGTCCGGTTCTTATTCGGGACGCGAGCAGCCCAACAGAAGCCAAGAGCCAACAGCCAAGAGCTAAGAGCCAACAGCAACCACGGGCGGAAGCCAAAAGCTAACAGGGAAGAGCCAAGAGCCAATAGCCAAAAGCTGCCGTTTTGTGTTACACACGCAGCATGCGGAAATGGATGAAAGAGCGTTTGCACCGCCGCAAACGTAAGCCTCCCGCAGCCGCTGAATCGGAATCGACCGGCAAAGTAGGGCAGAAGCGTCCTAGCGGCGAGGCCCGACCACTGCAGCCGGACTACCTGGAAGCCTTCGAAGCCCAGAAAGCCGTCGTGCGGGAGAAACCAGCGCCTCCACCTCCGCCCGCGCCTAAAATCAAGCCCCCCGAGCCCCGTATCGAAGTCGAAGTGCAGCCGGAATCCCCGGCCATGCCGCCGGCGCCGGCGTCGGAAGCCATCGGACACGCGCCGCAGAGGAAGCCCCGAGGCGTGGTGGTGCTGGCCATTGGTCTGCCAGGATCGGGAAAGACCACCTGGTTCCGCCGCCGCGGGGTCACGCCGCTGTCCAGCGACCTGCTGCGCAGCGTGCTGTTCGACGACGTGGAGGAGCAGCGCTACCAGGGGCTGGTCTTCTCTACGCTGCGTTCGCTGCTGCGCGCCCGCCTCATCGCCCGCATGCCGTGGAACTACGTGGACGCGACCAACCTCTCTCCGCGCGAGCGCCGCCAGTGGATCCACATGGCCCGCGGCTTAGGCTACGAGGTGCACGCCGTCTTCTTCGATGTGCCGCTGGAAGTCTGTCTGGAGCGCAACCGGCGCCGCGATCGCGTGATCCCGGAAGACGTTCTGCGGCGCATGGCCGCCAAGCTCCGCCCGCCCAAGTTTGAGGAAGGCTTCACCAAGATCGTGGTGGTGCGGGTGAAGAGAAAGGGCGAGGAAACCGGGGCGTAGAACCGGGTTCCGGACCTACATAAGAAGGCTCACCCGCCGCTCCGCTTAGGATGGGGCACGCTGCCTGGAGCGATCGTGACAAGCTCTCAGACCAGGATGAGCCGGCGGGGGCTTGCGCCTCTGATTTGAGGCCGGGAACCACCTGGACTCTGCCGGACCAGCCTCGCCACTCCTTGTTCTGATTTTGGAACATTTCCAATCGTCCAGTTGACAACAGTCAGTCCACTGCTAGACTTCCGGCCCGCACCCGGCCACGACTCTGTGAAAGGGGGTGCTGCTGCCATGCTTGGCTTGCCAGTGCTCGAACGTCGCCATCGGGATGGCGTTCATTTACCTGCTGTTCGCGTTGATGTGCACCACAGTCAACGAGATCATTGCCAGTGCCTTCGACAAACGCGCCAAGATGCTCCGCGAGGGCATGCGCATACTCGTGGGCAACGACCTCACCCAGACGCTGTATGAGCATCCGGCCATCGCAACTCTGGGACGCCGGCGGAAAAAGGGCGAGCTGCCGTTGCCGTCCTACATTCCTGCGGGCCGCTTCGCCCAGGCGGTTACCGACCACGTAACTGGAAACGATCCGGTAACCAACCTGGTCGCCGCCCGGGAAGGCATCAGCAAACTGCCGGACGCCACCGCCAAGCAACTGCTTGCGCTGCTCGATCTCTCGCGGGACGATCCCCATGTTTTCCAGGCCAGGGTTCAGGAATGGTACGAACAGATGATGGACCGGGTAAGCGGCTGGTACAAACGCTACGTGCAACGGCAGACCTACGTGCTGGCGGTGGTCCTGGTTCTCCTGTTCAACCTGGACTCGGTCGCGCTCATCGAGCGGCTGTGGTCCGACTCCGCCTTCCGTTCCACCGTGGTCGAACAGGCCAAGACACGGATTCAGGCCAGCGAAGGCGTGGAGATGCCGGTGGTCGACTACACCGAAGGCGCCAAGAGCGACGCTGGCCGTCCGGTGCAGACCGGGACCGTAACCCTGACGGACTCGGAGAAGCAACTGCTCTCCTCGCTCGCTGGCTGGCAAAAAGAACTCTCTCGTCTGCAAGCTCAGTTGCAGCTCGCAGGGGATAACTTCGATACTCGGTACCAATGGTTCAAGGGAGTGGTGCAAGACCACATCTTCGGCTGGATCCTGACCGTCCTCGCCCTTTCGCTGGGCGCTCCTTTCTGGTTCGACACACTGAACCGCTTTATGAACATTCGCAATGCGGGCCGCGCCCCAGATGAACCGCGGTCGAAGAAGTCAAATGGAGGGAAGGGACATGCGCCCGCTGCGTAGCCTGCTGGTGGTGTTGGCCTTCTCCCTGACCGCCTATTGCGCCGGTTCGGGAAGCAATCTTGTGCTGAAGACGCAATGGGCTCAAAAGTACCGCAACCGGCTCTCCATTGAAGCCAAGGTGACCATTCTGCACGTGAGCTCCAAGGAGCAGGATGCCGACATCCACGGCGGGAGCCGCGCGAACCAGGTCGGGTTGCCCATGGTGGCGGAGATCCTGAACGGCGCCGACACGCCGCAAGCCAAAGGCCGCCAGGAGTTGCAACCGGGAGGCAGTGCAGAAAAGCTCATCTACGGGGCTTGGCGCCTCTGGTTTGAGCATCCTCCTCATGGAGGCGGGACGCAGTGCCAGGTCTTTACTCCTCCGGCGCCGTCGCTGTGCCAGCAACAGTCACTCTCCGGCCCGGACAGCAACCCGGACCATTCCTTTGAGATTCACCCCGTGTTTGCCGTGAATGGCGTCTCCGTGGCCCGCTCCTCCATGGTGCTGAAAGCGGACAATACCTCGGTCAAGACCTCGGAAAAAGCCTTCGGCGACTATACCGGGAAGACGAAAACCCTGACCATCGTCCGGCAAAACAACGGACTGGTTCTGAATTCCAAGACCATCGGCGACAACTACGTTCAGATGCGAATCCGCACCTCAGCGCCGAGCACGCGGACCCAGCGGGATGACGGCAGCACCGATGGGGGCTGGGTGAAAGCGGACGTAATCACGGACGATGACGCAAAAGTGCTGGCGCGGGGAGTTCGCGTCTTCTATTTTCTCGACAGCGAGCCGGGAGATTCACTGAACAAGGCCGCGCCTGGCAAGGAGATAGAAATCCTGGGTATGCCGCGGCTGAATCTGGATGCGATCCTGCAGGCGTCGGAAGGGAAGCAGACCGTCACCATCCCATTACCCATCGAGTTCATCGCCGTGGCCGTGTTGAAATCGAAATAAACGGGAAAGGATGGCGAGAGCGGCGCGGAATCAGGCAGCACGAGTTCTATCCAAATCACCCCTGCTGGAAGCCTCGAAGTAGCCTCTTCCGGCGCGCCCGAGCTCATCGTTACTTCAGGTACTGCAGCATCTCCTTGAAGGCGGGGCCGCTCGAGGTGCGCAGCAGCTCGTAGATCATCATTTCCGTCGAGGAGATGACGGCGCCGGCGGCGCGCATGCGGTCGAGGCCGATCTTCCAGTTCCACTCCGTGCGCGAACTGACGGCGTCCGAGGCCACGTGGACGACGTAGCCGCTGTTCAGCGCTCCGAGCACCGTCTGCATGACGCAGATGTGCGATTCCATGCCGCACACCAGCAGCGTGTTGCGGTCGCCGGGCAGCGACTTCACGCGCGCGCAATAGGCGTCGTTGTTGAAGCAGCCGAACTCGATCTTCTCCAGCGGCGCGACCTCGGGCAGGAGCGAGACGATCTCGGGGACGGTGGGGCCCAGCCCCTTCGAGTACTGGGTGGAGAGCAGCACCGGCAGGCCGAGGATCTTGGCCAGCCGGATCAGCAACTGTGAATTGCGCACCATCCGCTCCTTCTCGAAGATGGGCGGCAGCAGCTTCTCTTGGATGTCCACCACGGACAACGCGCAGTGGCGCGCCTCGAGCGGAGTGCGGGCGATCTCGGCGGCGTCCGCCTGCAGAGTTGGGGTTGCGGTAGATACCATGGCGCCTCCTGATGGCAAGTGGCGATTGGACACTCCATTTTACGCGCGAGTGGCGCGTGGGGCATAACAAAGCGGGAACCGTGGCCATGACGGGAACTCTTGGTCTGGGTCCGCCGCGACGCTCGGGTTGACCGCACCGCGGCAGGGAAATAGAATCACAGATGGTGTTCCGCGCACTGGCGAGGCCATTTTCGCCGTTCTGCTGCCCCCTCGTTCAATGGTAGGACAGCTGACTCTGGATCAGCATATCGGGGTTCGAATCCCTGGGGGGCAGCCAAAGATTTTAGAGCGCTTACCGCTCCGGAATCCCTCATGGACGTCTACGGGTAACAAAAACTGGTAACTTTCCGTTCGCGAACACCCTGGAATACCGATGGACAGCATTGCGACCCACGCCAATAAGTCCGGGCTCAGGTGCCCCAGAATGAGGAGGAGATGAAGCTGGAGGTAGATTGCTACTCCGGTCGGAAGGCGGACGAAAGGCCGGTTCGTTTTCGACTTGAGGGGCGCCAGTACCTGGTCGAAGAGATACTGGACCAATGGTACGGCCCGCATGATGCCTTTTACAAAGTCCGCGCCGATGACGGCAATCTCTATATCCTGCGATGTGACACGTCGATGCCCGACGGGCCTTGGTATCTGGAGTCATTCCGGCAACTGCCACGCAAGGCCTGAGTATTGGATCAAAAGGCCAGCGGCAGCGAAAAGTAAAACACCGACCCACGGCCCACCTGGCTGGTGACTCCGATCGTGCCGCCATGCAGCTCCACGATGGCCTTGGCGATGGCCAGGCCCATGCCGGTGCCCTGGATGGAGACTCTTTGATCGCGTCCGCGGTAGAACTTCTCGAAGATCATCGCCTGCTCGAAGTCATCGATACCCGGGCCGTGGTCGGCAACGCTGGTGACCAGTTGCCCAGTGCGCAGGTCGGCCGTGACGTGGATGGGCGTGTCGGGGGCTGAGTACTTGCCGGCGTTGTCGAGGAGCTGGGAGAGGACTTCCGTGATCCGATCCAGGTCCATCCTCACCTTGGGCAGCGTTTCCGGGATGGCGATCTCTACGGGATGGTGCTCCAAAGCATGCCTGGATTGTTGCACGGCCAGATCAACCGCTTCGCGAATGTGGTGCGGCTCAAAACGAAGTTCGACCTGGCCGGCATCCAGTTGGGCCACCTCCGCCGCCTCGCCCACCAGGCGGTTGAGCCGGTCGCTTTCCTCATTGATCACGGCCAGCAATTCCTTCAGTTGGGGCCTCTCCAGCTCGACTTCCGACAGGAGGGTTTCGGCGGAGGCCTTGATCGCCGTTAGCGGAGTGCGAAACTCATGGGTGACAGAATCGAGCAGCAGGGAACGGAGGCGGTCGCTTTCGCGGGCGGCTTCAGCTCGGGATAGCTTCTCCATGGTGCCGGCACGCTCAATGGCGATCGCTACCAGACTGCCGATGGCTTCCAGAGTTTCGTGGGAGAGATTGCAGCGGGTGATTCCGAAGCTTCCCATGGAGCGGACTCCCATCCGCAACGGCATGAAGCAAGTGCCCCGCTGGCGGTCGCGCACCGGTTCTCCGCGTCCGCAGATCGCCCTCAGTTCGTCGACCGGCAACAAAGATTGAACGGCAATGTCGGAAAAGTACGTCTTGGATTTGTTCTCCAGGAAAACCGCAGCGCCTCCTACGCCGAATGATTCAACGATGTAGCCGGGGACGTTGTTCAGCAGCCCAAAAACGTTATCCGTAACCAGCAGTTGCTGGCTGAAGGCGTACAACCGCTCCACCTCGTGGCGGCGCTGGTTGGATTGCAAAGCCTCGCGCCGCGCCCGCTCGGAGAGGTGGCTGGCGATGATAGCGGTGATCAGAAAGGCGAACAGCGCCACCCAGTGCTGGGGATCGGCGATGGTGAACCGGAGCAGAGGCGGCAGGAAGAAAAAGTTGTACGCCAGGGTCGCGACGACCGCCATGAAGATGGCGTACTGCAACCCCCAGGTGGCCGAAACCACCAGAATGGCCAGCAGAAACGTGAATCCCACGGTGGTAGGGTTCACATGGATTGCTTTGAAGTAAACCCAGACGATGATTAAATCAATCGCGACCACTGCCGCGAAGCGCAAGATCGGTTGCGCAGGTCTACTCACGGGGGAGATTGTAGTCTATTCGACAATTTATCCCCTCTCGACGAGAATATCCCGCGATGCCGAAAACCCCCGAGCAATGGCTGGAAGAAACCGCACCGCAGAAGAAGCAGGGCATCTTCAAGCTCTTCATAGGTTATGCCCCGGGTGTGGGCAAAACGTACAACATGCTCAGCGAGGGCATCCGCCGCAAGAGCCGCGGTGAGGATGTCGTGGTGGGCGTGGTCGAGACGCACGGCCGCAAGGCCATCGCCGAGCTGGCGGCCAGGCTGGAGTTCGTCCCCAGACGGCCGCTTGAGTACCGGGGCGCGTCTTTCGAGGAGATGGACGTCGATGCCATCCTGGCGCGCAAGCCGCAGGTCGCCCTGGTCGACGAATTGGCGCACACCAACGTGGAGGGCAGCAAGCACAGAAAACGGTACGAAGACGTCATGGAGCTGCTGGACGCGAACATCGACGTGCTCTCCACCATGAACGTGCAGCACATCGAAAGCCTGACGCCCCTGGTGCAGAGCATCACCGGGGTCACGGTGCGGGAAACCGTCCCCGACTGGGTGATGCAGCGGGTCAACGAGATCGTGCTTGCCGACCTGACACCCGAGGCGCTGCAGACGCGCATGCGCCGCGGCGACATCTATCCCGTGGACCGCGCCGAGCGGGCCCTGGGGCACTTCTTCCGGCCCGGAAATCTGATTGCCTTGCGCGAGCTTGCCCTGCAGCAAGTGGCCCGGGCGGTGGATCGCAGTCTGGAGCCTTACCTGCAGCAGGAGGGCTCAGGGATTTCCGTGGGAGTTCGGGAGCGGATCGCGGTGTGCATCAGCTCCAATCCCGCGGCACAATACTTGATCGCGCGGGCTGGGCGCATGGCCCAGCGGATCGACGCGGAGTTGTTCGCCATCTACGTGGATATCGGCGCCGACGATACGCCGGACAATCAGCGTACCCTGGCGCAGAACATCCATTTCGCGGAAAACATGGGCGCGCAGGTCCTCCGCGCCAAAGGCAAGGGCGTGGCGGAGGAAGTGGCGAAACTGGTGCGGGAGAAACACATTACGGAAGTGGTATTCGGGCGTTCGGCGCAGGCCGGCTGGCGCCGCTACCTGTATCTCTCCGCCATCCACAAGTTTCTGCGCGACGCGCCCGCGGTGGACGTGCACATCGTCACGCAAGAGGTGAAGTGAGGTGGCGACCGTGGCGGCAGACGAAAAGCACAACATCCTGGTGGTGGACGACGAGCCGCAGATCACGCGCGTGCTGAAAACCACGCTGGCCAGCCACGGATATTCCATCCGCACCGCCCGCGACGGCGACGAGGCAGTCCAGCTCATGAAAGATTGGTCCCCCGACCTGGTGATCACCGATCTTCGCATGCCCAACATGGACGGCCTGGCCTTATGCCGGCATGTTCGCGGCAAGTCCGAAGTCCCGATCATCGTGCTCTCCGTCCGGGGCGAAGAACGGACCAAAGTGGAGGCCCTCGATGCCGGCGCCGACGACTATGTGACCAAGCCCTTCAGCGTCAATGAGCTGCTGGCGCGGGTTCGCGCCGCCCTGCGACGGGGGGCCGCGGCGAAAAAGGCGCAATCGGATGAAGTCATCGAGATTGGCGACTTCCGCATCGACCTCCAAGCGCACAGTGTTCACGTCCGAAATCAGGAAGTGAGGCTGACCCCCAAGGAATTCGATCTGCTCGCCTATCTTGCCCGCCATCCCGGCAAAGTGATCACCCATCGCGCGCTGCTGGCGGCCGTCTGGGGGGCCACCAGCACGGAGCAGCCGGAGTACCTGCGCGTCTTCGTTGGCCACCTAAGGAAGAAGCTCGAGCCGGACGAGAAGACGCCACGCTATATCGTCACCGAACCCTGGGTCGGATATCGCTTCAATCCGGGGGATGAGCAGCCGTAGCCGCGCGCTGATCGATATCGCCCTTTAGCTGAGGAATTGATGACGCCCCCGATAGCTGAAGCCGTGCGGGAGGTTCTCTCCCAAGGACGACCCGACGAGGCCGCTGCCATCATCCAGCAACTCGATCCCGGCGCCGCGGCCGCGGTGTTTGCGGCCCTGCCCTTTGAGGAACAGCAGTTACTCTTCCGTCTGCTGCCGGTTGATTTCGCAGCCGCGCTGGTCAGTCACTTTCCCTACTACCACGAATACGTCCTGTTGCACTCGCGACCGCTAGCGGAGATGCGGGCGATCGTGGACGAGCTCGACCCCACGGAACGAATACGGTTTTTCGACGAATTGCCCGAGGAAGCCTGGCGGCGGGTCATGGATGAGCTGGCGGCGGCGCCAGTCGAAGCGCCGAAGCCCGCAGTCGTAGCCCCCGTCGTCCCCGCTCCGGTGGTGGAGAAGATCATCGAGGCGCGGCAAGTCGAAAAAAGTTTCCAGCAACCGGACGGGCGGGAAATCCAGGTTATCGCCCCCCTGGATCTGTGCGTGGAATCGGACGCCATCATCGCGCTCCTGGGCGCTTCGGGTTGCGGCAAATCTACCCTGTTGCGCATCCTCTCCGGACTCGCAGCGCCCTCCGGCGGCGCCGTCCTGTGGCACGGGAAGCCATTAACGGAGTGCGGTCCCAATGTCGCCATCGTCTTCCAGAGCTTTGCCCTGTTCCCCTGGCTCACGGTTCTGGAGAACGTTGAAGTCCCTCTGCTGGCGCGCGGCCTGCCCCACGATCAGCGCCATCGCCGGGCACTGGACGCCTTGAATTCGGTGGGCCTGAAGGGGTTTGAGAACGCGTACCCCAAGGAGCTCTCGGGGGGCATGAAGCAGCGCGTCGGATTCGCCCGCGCCCTGGCGGTGGAGCCGGAAGTGCTTTTCATGGATGAACCGTTTTCCGCGCTGGATGTGCTCACGGCCGAGAACCTGCGCGGCGAGTTGATGGAGTTGTGGCTGAAGAAGCAGATCCCGACCAAGAGCATTTTCCTGGTCACGCACAACATTGAAGAGTCGGTGCTGCTGGCCGATCGCGTCATCGTTCTGGGCAGGAACCCGGCGCGCATCCGCGCGGATTTTCGCATTCCGATTGCCCAGCCGAGGGACCGGAAGTCTGCCGAGTTCCTCGTCTACGTGGATTACATCTACAAAGTGATGACCCAGCCCGAGCTGGAGCTGGCGCCCCCGGCACGACGGGAGCAACCCGCCAGAGCTCCATTTCAGAGGCTGCCGCACGCCAAGCCGGGAGGCATGGCCGGCTTGCTCGAATTCCTGAATGATCGCGGAGGGAAAGAGGATCTGTACCACCTGGCGGATGAACTCTTGATGGAGGTCGATGATTTGTTCCCCATCGTCGAGGAAGCGGTTCTGCTGGGCTTTGCCAAATCCCGTGAGGGCGACGTGGAGATCTCTCCGGCAGGCAAAGCCTTCGCCGAGGCCGACATCGCCACGCGCAAGCGCCTGTTCCGCGAGGCGGCCCTCGCCCATGTCGTCCTGATGCAGCAGATTCGCAGCGCGCTGGAGAAAAAGTCAGATGGAACCATACCGCTGGAATTCTTCCGGGATGTCCTCGACGAGCACCTGCCGGAAGAAGAGGTCCAGAGGCAGATAGAGACCGTGTTGAACTGGGGGCGGTACGCCGAAATCTTCACCTACGATTCGGAAACTGACCGGCTGTTATTGCACCAGGCCACAGGTTCCACGAATCCTAACGCCGCCGCTCCGCTGCATTAACGGAGTTTCCGTCACAGGAGGGTGAGCACTGCAGACCGGAACGACATCGTCTGAGATTTCAGGGTGGGCAACTATTCCTGCCGGCGGTCGGTCCCTGCTCCGAGATCTGCCGATAATCCTTGCCGGACTGTCCCTCTTTTACGGGCTGCTCTCCTTCGCTCGCTATTGGATCGGCCCGGTCAGCACGCAAGCCGAAATCGACCTTCATCCATCGGCGCTGCCCAAGTATGCGTTGTACTCGGTTCTGCGCATCACCATCGCCTACGGTTTCAGTCTGGTCTTCACTCTGATCTACGGTTACATCGCCGCCTACAACCGGAAGGCCGAGCGCTTCATGATTCCGCTGCTGGACACGTTGCAGTCGATTCCCGTCCTCAGTTTCCTGCCCGGTGTGATGATCTCGATGGTTACGCTTTTTCCCACCCGGCAACTGGGCGTGGAGCTCGGGTCCGTGCTGCTGATCTTTACCGGCCAGGTCTGGAACATGACCTTCAGCTTTTATTCATCGCTGAAGAACATTCCCCGCGAGATGTATGAAGCGGCGCAGGTCTACCGGCTAAGCTGGTGGCAGAGGTTCCGGCAGCTCGAGTTGCCGTACGCGGCCATCGGACTGATCTGGAACTCCATGATGTCGGTGGCCGGCGGATGGTTCTTCCTCATGGCCTGCGAGATGTTTGTGCTGGGGAATCGCGACCTTCGCTTGCCTGGGCTGGGCTCCTACCTGCAGACTGCGGCCAACGCTGGGAACACACGAGCGATCCTGGCCGGGTTGGCGGTGATGATTGGAGTGATCGTGCTTCTCGACCGCGTGGTCTGGCGGCCGGTGATCGCCTGGGCCGAGAAGTTCAAGTTTGAGCAGGTGGAAGCCGCCGAGGCGCCGCGGTCACGCATTCTGGATCTGCTGCGCCGGTCGCGCTTGCTGTCGCTGGCCGTCCTGAAATCGGCGATGCCGATTCGCGAGGCCTTGGACCTGCACTTCGCGAGAGCGCACGCATCTTCGCCCACGCCTGGAAAGCGCGTTGCGTCGAAGTGGGCGGTGCGGATCGTTGCCGCGGCTGCGCTGGCTGGTCTGGCATACGCGATGGTGAAGATGCTGGCCCTCGCCGCATCCGTCTCCTGGTCAGATCTGCGCACCATCTTCCTGGGGGCAGGAGCGACGTTCCTGCGAGTAGAGTTCGTTCTCGTGCTCGCAGCCCTTTGGACAATCCCGGTGGGAACTGTGGTCGGACTTCACCCCAGACTCTCGGCAATCGCGCAACCTGTCGCACAGATCGCGGCGTCGGTCCCCGCGACAGCGTTGTTTCCGATCATCCTGCTGGTCCTGATTCGCGTCGGCGGCGGATTAGGCATTGGCTCGATCGTCCTGCTGCTGCTCGGTACGCAGTGGTACATCCTCTTCAACGTCATCGCCGGGGCAACGGCCATCCCCACGGATTTGAAAGAGGTGTGCGACGTCTACCACTTGAAGCGGGTGGAGCGCTGGCGAAGGCTGTTCTTGCCTGGAATCTTTCCTTACCTAATAACCGGCTTCGTCACTGCATCCGGGGGCGCCTGGAACGCGAGTATCGTGGCCGAGTACTTTCACTTCCGAGGCCAGACCTTCTCGACGACAGGGCTGGGCGCGGTCATCAGCCAAGCGACAGACAGCGGCAATTTTCGTGTGCTGCTGGTGGCGACGCTGGTCATGGCGATCATTGTGGTCACCATTAACCGTATGCTCTGGCGACGGCTCTACGCCCTCGCTGCAACGCGCTTCAAGCTAGAGGCCTGAAACCCGCCAGATGTCCCAACACTGGCCCCAGCGTCAGCACCGGGAAGAAGCTTAGGCCGCAAACGATAAGTGCGGTCGCCAGCAGCAGAGCGCCGAAAGTGACTGTATCTGTGGAGATGGCGCCTTCACCGCCAAAGCGGCGGGGTTGTGCGGCGAAAAATCCGGCGAGCGCCAAAGCTGGAATGGCCAGGCCAAAGCGGCCTACCATCATCGCCACCGCCGTGGTCAGGTTATAAAACGGCGTGTTCGCATTCAGCCCTGCGAAGCTCTGGCCGTTGTTGGCCATCGAGGAAGCGAAAGCAAAAATGATCTCCGTAAGCCCGTGGGCCCCGGTATTGGTCGTGAGACCTGCAAGTCCCGCCCTGGTTGCGACGGCGACCGCGGTGAGCGGAAGAATGGCCAGGGGACCGGCGAGCATGTAAAGCGTCAGCATCTTTGCCTCCGGTGGCCCTATTGTCTTGCCCAGAAACTCCGGCGTGCGGCCCACCATCAGTCCTGCCAGAAGCAGGCCCAGCAAGGCGATCAGGATGATGCTGTAAAGACCGGTGCCCAGCCCGCCGTAAACGATCTCGCCCAGCAGCATGTTGACCAGCGGCACCGCTCCGCCCAGCGGTGTGTAGCTGTCATGCATCGAGTTGTAAGAGCCAGTCGCCCCGTTGGAAGTGACCACGGCGGTCAAGACCGACTGCGCGATGCCGAACCTCACCTCTTTTCCTTCCATGTTGCCGGCGGGTTGATTCGCCGTAGGCCTGGCTTGCACGTGCGCTTGCTGCTCGAGGACGCGGTTGCCACTCTGCTCTGCCCAACCGCACAGCGCGAGGCCCGCCACGAACAGAACCGTCATCACCGCGTACAGCATCCATCCCTGTCGCGGATTGCCGATCATGCGGCCGAAGGTGTTGGTGAACGCCGCTGGCAGCAGCGCGATGGCCAGCATAGCGATCAGGTTCGTGAGCGGGGTTGGGTTCTCGTAGGGATGGGCCCCATTCACATTGAAGAACCCGCCCCCATTGGTGCCGAGGTTCTTGATGATTTCCAGCGCGGCCACCGGTCCTTGCGCGATGGTCTGCTTGGCCCCTTCGACCGTTGTCACTTGTGTGTAGGGGTGGAAATTCATAGGCACGCCTTGCCACACCAGAACCAGAGCTCCCGCCAGCGCGAGGGGAAGCAGCACCCAGAGCAGGGCGCGCACAAGATCGACCCAGAAGTTGCCCAGCTTGTCCGTCTTCTGCCGCGCAAAACCGCGGATAAACGCCACGCCGACGGCGAGTCCTGCGGCTCCGGCCAGGAAATTCTGAGCCGTCAGCCCGATCATTTGGCTGAAGTAGCTCATGGTCGTCTCTCCGCCGTAAGCCTGCCAGGTCGTGGTGGTGGAGAAGCTGATTGCCGTGTTCATCGACAGGTCCGGCGTCAATGGCGTGATGTGATAAGCAGGATAAAACCAGGGCAGGAACCGCTGCAGGCGCAGGATTCCATAAAGAAGAAGGGTTCCACAAGAGCTAAAGAGCACAAACGAGACGGCGTATTGTTTCCAGTCCATCTCCGCCTGTTCATCGACGCCGGCAACCCTGTACAGAAGATGTTCCACGGGCCTGAGCGCCGGATCCAGCAACGTCCGCTGTCCTTGGAACACGCGGGCCATGTAGCCGCCAAGCGGCTTGACCAACAGCGTGAGGATCAGCAGGAAAGCACTGTATTGGATCAGTGCTTGCATTCATGACCTGTGGGGTTGGGAATAGCGGAGGGAGGGAGGGTGAAGTTCGGGTCTGTGGGTCGCCGGGACCTGCGGATAACGTCAGGCTCGCTCACCAGACATCTGCGCGGCGATCTTCGCTTGATCGAAGACTCCACAACCGGTGTGCCGTGCACCGCCACATCAAACCTGCCGAAGGGGTACCAGGGGTTCGCTTTCTTCCGGAAGCTTTTGTTCGATCTCGCGGCCGGCGAGCTCGTACTGCCGAGGTTGTCGTTGCTTGCGAATGTGATTGTGCCGCTCGCAAGCAATCACTATTCGATAAGCCAGCAGAAATATCAGCGCCAGGAAGCCCAACAATGCGAGGGTGGAAATCATCTTGTCTCCTGCCGGGAGGAATCCGCTACTCCGATTCGATAACGGAGCCCGTAAAGTTCGAATAAAAAGTTCGTAAAGAGTTAGTAAACGTGGCGACGGGCAAAGTGCGGCCTTCCCGGTGGCCCAATCTGTCATCGCGCGCAGCCGTGATTGCGACGCAAGTCCGTGGGTGCTGGCCAACCGTCTTTATGAACTTTTTATGCACCTTTTATTCGGGCTTTATGGGCGGAGGTATCCAATGCCAGTGAAGGCTGGGTGATACGCGGAGGCAGAATCAGCGGAATGCTCAGCCGTGAGGCTCGCTATGGCTGCAATTGTGATCATGGAAGCGATTTGCGTCGCCGCCGTTATGTTCATGATCTGCTTCCTGGCTGTATTGTTCCGGGAAAGCAAGCCGAAGTCGTCCTGCCACGTCGTTTACCTGTCGTCGCGGCCCACTCCGAGCGAAAACGGTGTGCTTCACCTGGCAGGCGAACCGGGGGCACGGTCCGAGCGGCGCGCCACGCCCCACCAAACCCGGTTCCAAGTCATCGTCGGCGGGACCAACCCGCCTGTCCGCAGAGTTGGATGAAGGCGCCAACTCGTCGGCACCCCGCTGTGGAGCCCAACTCATGACATTGATCTTGCTGGTCGCGGCCAGCGCGATTGAAGGCAGGCAGCTCGGCTTCCTGGGCGAGCCCAGGGTCAACGTCCTGGAACTGAACCTGGACTTGGACGCGACCCATCCTGTGGACAAACGAGCGGCGAAATGAGGGGGTTCCCGCCCGAGTCACCTGGCCGGGAGCTCAGCGCCGGCCGCCGATTCCCCCCAATGACAGGCGGCACTTCGCCGACGCCCATCTGAGCGGCATCACGCTGGTCGGCGGAAGCGCGGCAGATCTCCAGGTGCAGCTCAGTGTCGCCCCCGGCGAGGAGCACGTTACCGTGACCGGTGTGGCTGGCGAAGTGCGGACCGACCGGCCGCAGTTGGGCAACCGGCTCGGCGCCCTTCAGGTGGGAGAGACTCCGCTCCTCAACCGCAGGATCACCTACCTGCCGCTGCTGGCCTAGGCAGATCGGTCGCGGGAACGATTAGCGGCAGGGAGTTCTTCGAAGGCGACATGGGTGTGCGCCAGGATGGGAGGGCTCTTTTCGATATGGGCGATGGTATACATCACCAGTTCGACCCGGCTGGAGATCCCGAGTTTCTCGAAGATGCGGAACAGGTAATTCTTCACCGTATGTTCGCTCAGCTTGAGCTGCTCGGCGATCTCGCGGTTGCTGAGGCCCTCCGTCACAAGCCGTACCACGTCTTCCTCGCGCCTGGTCAGCAGGCCCACTCCCTCGGAGTTGACCAGGTGCAGCGGCGCAGCTTCGCAGAGAGTCTCCATCACGAACTGCAGTTGCTGACTATTGGCCCAAATCTGCCCGCGATTCACCGAGGAGACGCACTTCCACAGCGCCTTGAACTCGAAATCAGACCGGCAGAACACCCCCTTGGCCCCCGAGCGGAAGGCTTCCAGCACCAGCGCGCGTTGCGAACTCTCGAGCAGCACGACGACACGGATTTCGGGGTAGCTCCTGCGAACTTCTCGTGCCACGGCAAACCCGCTCAACGGGCCGTCGACCAGACTGGTCCCGACCAGCAGAATGTCAGGGCGAACCTCGGCGAGGTGCTTTAGGATGCCGGTAGCAGGAAGATGACACTCGGCGACGCGCAACTGGCGGTATCGCCGCAGACCGCTGGCCAGCAATCGGCACGCCATGATGTCGGCGTCGGCAACCAGCACCGTGATAGGGCCAGTGAGAGACTTAAGTGACAGTGGCATAGACGATATGGCGCGTCCAGCAACAGCAATATGCAAGCGGTTGGTTGCACATCATGAAAGTTGTCGCTTGCATTGCACCGGGAATGGTACAAACTCGGCTAATGTGCGCCACAATCGGTGCAGTCTTGTTCTGAATTCGGAACAAGCACACCCACCGCCCTGTGGATAGTCACCGATAGCGCAAG
The DNA here is from genome assembly GCA_963704285.1 of uncultured Acidobacteriota bacterium. GTDB lineage: Bacteria > Acidobacteriota > Terriglobia > Terriglobales > Acidobacteriaceae > JAHFUA01. The sequence goes on from OY969886.1 coordinate 2,332,124, forward strand.
CTATCCATCCGTGTAGTTGCCCGTGAATAGGCTTACCCGGCCGACAGGGGCGTGGGCACGGGGCACCTGACATCTCTTCAGCCGCAACCACCGGCAGAGGGTCATTCCCCGAGGTGAAAGCAGATTTTGTTCTGAATCCGGAAATTGCACCAGAAATTGTGCAAGCGACCGGGCGGAACACAGCTCAACCGGCTTTGAAGCCGTGGTAGATGATATCGGCGTAATGCCCGCTCAAGTCTTTGGCGCGGAAGCCGGGAAGCCTCTTCCCGCGATACAGTTCGTACACCTGGTAGTGCTGGACGGCGGCGGCGACGATGAGGCGGGCTGCCGCCACGGAATCGACCCTCCGCAGTCGTTGACTTCGTATACCGTCATCGATGTGCCCGGCGATGAGCGCATAGACGGGACCCAGATCGCGCCACATGGTCCGGATCACCTTGGGGTCGCCCTGCAACAAAGAGTAGAGGATGATCTTGTAGAAGGCAGGATTTTCAAACAGCGCGTTCGAGATGGTCTGGATGGCGACGCGGATGAGATTTGGACCCTCCAGAGGCTGGCTGAGGCGACTCTCCAGTTCTGCTCTGAGGTGGGTGTTCGCAAACACGTGCGCCACGACGGCAGCGTGGAGGCGGGCTTTCCCCCGGAACAGCCGGAACAAAGTCACCGGGTTTACTTTGGCTCGCCGGGCGATATCGCGCGTGGAAGCAGCCCTGTAGCCACTTTCAGAAAAGACCCGGATTGCCGACTCCAGCAGCCTTTTTCTGGTGTCGCGCAAGGTGGTGGCCTTCCTCTGCGTCGAGCTTGATTTCTTGACCCAGGTATCCGGAGGCCGAGAATTCTAGACGCTGCCCGTGTCAGTAGATATTGCAGGCAAAGACTTTACAAGAATTTACAGAAGACTTGGGCAGAGTGGAGGCCAGTCTTCTCTGTTTCTGGTTCCCGAATAGAGAGAACTGACTCTGTTCCCAATTAGGGAAAACTGCCTTGCCAGGCCGGGCGGGGCGCACCGCGCGCACCTGCACACTTCCTGTAGCAGTCGGGAAACGGAGAAGCCCTTCGCCGGGACATCCGCTCCCTTGCCGGTGGGCGCAGAATCGCCGTATTTTCAGTCTGCGGAAAAGCAAAAGCCGAGCGGCGGGAACAACCGCCGTGTGGGGGGATAGGTTGGCATACCCCGAGAGTCGGATAATCGCGGTCCAACACGTGCGGCGCATGCGTGGCCGGACGCAAGCGCACTTGATGCGCTGCAGGGACGGCCACTTCTATGTGATCAAGTTCCAGAATAATCCCCAGCACCTGCGGATTCTCGCCAACGAGTTGCTCGCAACTCGGATAGCGGAGCGCATCGGGCTGCCGGTGCCGCGGACGGCGGTAGTCGAGGTCTCGGAGTGGCTCATCCAGCAGACCCCCGACCTCAGAATGGAGCTCACCGGTCGGATGATCGCGTGCCGTTCGGGACGGCAATTCGGGTCGCGCTATCTGGTCGATCCGCTGGACGGGCAGGTGCTAGATTACTTGCCGGACGTGCTGCTGCCGCGCGTGCGCAACCTGGATGATTTTGCCGGCGTGCTGGTGGTGGACAAGTGGACATGCAATACGGACGCGCGGCAAGCGGCCTTCTGGCGCACGTCCCGCGAACCCAGGTACACGGCCGCCTTCGTCGACCAGGGGGACTGCTTCAATGCCGGAGCGTGGAACTTCCCGGATTCGCCGCTGCAGGGCGTGTACGGGCGCAACGAAGTTTACGCCCGCGTGACCGGGTGGGAATCGTTCGAGCCCTCGCTATCGCGCATCGAGGATCTCGACGAACCCGCCCTGTGGGGGTGCGCAGAAACCGTGCCGCCGGAATGGTACGGGGGCCAGCGGGGGGCGGTCGAGAGGTTGCTGGAGAGCCTCCTGAAGAGGCGGACGAAGGTACGGGCGCTCATCACGGAGCTTCGGCATTCGTCCCGAAACCCATTTCCCCGCTGGGCAAGCAATTGAGGTGTTCCGGTTGGGGACTAGTTTCAAAAGAGGAAGCTAACAATCGCGCAAGTGGGGCGAATAGCGTTGCGAGCAAGCGATTGCACGTATTTTACTACTCGCCGTTGGCCTAGAGCCCAACTTAACACGAAGCGATTGGAGGTTTGAACCTTTATGAAGACCGACAAGCATCAGCATTGCCAAGTTTTGTTGCCGACTCGCAACCGTTGGATCCATTCGTCGAAGATTTACGTCCTTCTCGTATGGATCGTTGCCTTAGCAGGAGTAAGTGTTAGAACCGCAGCCGAAACAGAGGACTCCGATGAACGCAGATTTGGCCACTTTCGGACTCGTCCGAGTGTTGGGGATGTGTTGGTGTGGAACGGTCGCGAGTACGTGCCACAATCTAAGGGGGTCTTGGAGCTGCGTGACTACGCCCATGCGGGGGTGGACTGCACCGGAGCGACAGATTCCTCTACGGCGCTGAATTATCTTACCAGCACGGCGGATACGGTGACGGGCACGACGATTAGTGGCCGTGGCTGCCCCATGCTCCGATTGGACAGCACGTGGCTGATTCACGGCCAAGAATTCCTTGAAGTTGATCTGGGCAGCAAGGGTCAGGGGGGCACAACCGGCGGTAATCCCGGGTCGGCAGGCCGCATCCAGGGCGGCACGGTGATATTCGGCTGCAACGGGGCTGCTGGACCGCTGATTCAATGGGATCGTTCGGGTTATGGAAAGTTCCACGGCGGAACACTCGCTACCAGGGGAGGGAGTGGCGGAAGCAATGCCTGGTGCGCGAGCAATTTCACCGAATCGATTAGGACGACGAATAGTGGCTCCGGCGGGTACACATCGACGGCGAACCAATTCTATGATCTTGTGCTCACAACGTCTGCCACAGGCGGCGTGCCGCAAACCAACTTCATCGGATTCCGCATTGAAGGCACGCCCAACCAGGAAAATTACAGGTTGCAGAATGTTACTATCTTCTGCAACGGCTCGACGGGGAGCAAGGGTTTCTATTCGACCGACGGAAACGCTGATTCCACCACCTGGGATGGCGGCGGAGTGAACGGCTGCTACCGCATGATTCAGATGGATGCCGGATACCTGCGACTTTTGCACACCAATAACAGCTACAACGGCACTTACAGCATTTTCGGCCCCGGCGGAGCCTCGATTGGACAATCGCGCGGGTGTGTTGGCGACATAGTGGGGAATGTGTTCGCCGAAGGCTCAGGTACGTTGATTCGGAGTGGCACAGGCGGGGCGTTTGGCTGCAACAACTACTTGCGCGGCAACGCGGCGACGCCAGGTGACATCGACCCATCAGTTCACTTTATTGAGCTTGGCCTACAAGTGGGAACTCTCTCCCTGGAGCACAACGCCTTTAGCATTGGCCACTCGCCTGCCATCCTCGACAATGCCATTGCCGGCAGCGTCGCTGCCGGCGGCACCGGGCGAGTCCAGGTTCTTGATAAAGGTGGCAATGGCCTGACCAATGCCGCGGCGCATGCTTACAAGCTCAACAACTGACACGGCAGCGCAGGGGAAATCTGGGTGCCTGGATCGAGGGCTGCGGTGCTCGTCTCCGGCGCTCTGCTGCTGCTGGCTTCGGGTTATCGCGCCCTTCTGCCTAGTCGTCTCGAATCGAACTGATCCAGCGTTCGCGCAAGCTGGTGGCCTTCCTCTGCGTCGATCTTGACTTCTTGACCCAGACATCCCCAGCAACCTTTTACTGGCGTCGCGCCCAAGCTGGTCTCCTCCGCACGGCTGCGCGGCTCTCGACCCCTGGGGACGGACTTCCGGAGGCCCGGGATGCCAGTCGCTCACCGTCACCGCGGCAGTCCCGCTCAACCAGCCTTCAATCCCCGGTAGATGATGTCAGCACACTGGCGGCTCCAGTCCCGGCTGCGGAAGCCAGGGACTTTCTTGCCCTGAAAGAACTCGTAAATGCGGTAATGATGGAACGCCGTCGCCGCGATCAGGCGGGCGGCCACCAGCGCATTGACCTTTCGGAACCGCCTGCTTCGCATACGGTCCTCGAGGTGGAAGGCTACCAGCGCGTAGGCAGGCTTCAGTTCCCGCCAGACCGCCCGAATCGTCTTGGGATCGTTCTCCAAGGCGGAGTAAACGATGACGCGATAGAAGGCAGGAGACGCATACAGCGCCTCCAATAGCGTGTCAATCACCACTTGGATGAATTGCGGTCCGTCCAGTGGCCGCTCCAGGCGGGGCGCCAGCCTGGCCCGGAAGTTAATGTTGGCAAACATGAAGTCCACCACGGCCGCGCGCAGACCGGCCTTCCCCTTGAACAGCCGGAACAAGGTCACCGGGTTTACTTTGGCTCGCCGGGCGATATCGCGTGTGGATGCGGCCTTGTAACCCTTCTGGGAAAAGACGTGCACGGCTGCCTGTAAGAGCTTTGTTCTGGTGTCGCGCAAGCCGGTGTTTCCTCCGTTCGCCTGCACACCGCCCCGCTTCTCGGTGGCCCCACGATTCTAGATGCTCTACCGTCCCAGTAGTCATTGCGGGCAAAGAAGGTACGAAATTTAACAGAAAGTCGGAAGCTGCGCCCAAGGGAATGTTGAAATTTTCAACAAGGCATCTCTGTTTCCGGCAATCCTCCCTGTCCCAATTAGAGAAAACTAACTCCAATCCCAATTAGGGAAGATCGCCTCCCCCGACCGCGTGAGAGGCACCGCGCGCACCAACGCACACTTCCCATGGCAGTCGGGAAACGGAGAAGCCCTTCGCCGGGGCATCCGCTCCCTTGCCGGTGGGCGCAGAATCGCCGTATTTTCAGTCTGCGGAAAAGCATAAGCGGAGCGGCGGGAAATCCCGTCGCAGCTTGCGCTCGAAGAGAACGCATTACGGGGGGGTACATTGGCAGGAGTCTCTGTTTTTCACAGGTGCGGATGGGAGTCAGAGGGCGAAGCTGTTTCCGGCGGGGGGCTCGGCGCGCACATCTGTGATCGGCCGCCCGCGGCGGCCCCTAAGAAATGGTACGCGGTCCATACGCGCTCGCGGCACGAAAAGGTAGTGGCGGCGCAACTGCGCGGTCGCGGTGTCGATACCTATCTGCCGCTGGTGGCGGAGATCCACCGCTGGAGCGACCGGCGGAAGTGGGTTCAGGTCCCACTGTTTCCTGGTTACGCCTTCATCCACGCCTGCGAGTCTGCCGAGACCGTGGCCACCGTCGCTCAGCTCGAGAGTGTGGTCAGGATCGCGGGCGCCCACCCCAGCGGAACGCCGATCCCGGATGCGGAGATCGAAGCCCTGCAAAGACTTTTGTCCCAAAACATCCCCTGCTTGTACCACCCTTTCCTGAAAGTGGGCCAGCGGGTACGCATTCGCAGCGGAGTGCTGGACGGGTTGGAAGGGACCCTGATCGCAGTCAAGGGGGCAACCAGCCTGGTAGTTTCGATCGAACTGATCCAGCGTTCCCTGGCGGTCCGTATCGAAGGCTATGACGTTGAGATGATCTGATCAGCGGTAAACGCACGTGGGCCCGGGCCGTTTCCCCTCTGGTTTGACCGGTTTTTTCCAGCATACATTTTCCGGTCAGCCACTCCAGCCCGAATGGCTCTCGCAGAACAAGCCAATCCTGCTTTTGCGGCCGACGCATCCGTCCGCGCCAAGGCGGCGGTTTCCCGCGCCGGCTCCGCACGCCACGCCACCCAGGCGTTGTTCGTGGCCGCGGATCTCATCGTGATCTGGGTGAGCGCGCTGGCGGCGCTCGGCTTGCGATTCACGCCGGCATTCACCAGCCGCTTCGGCCTCTCCCCACTCGACCGCGGCGCTCATCTCACCGGTCACGCCGGGTTCCTGCTGTTGTATTCGGTGCTGGTGGTGCTGCTCTGCAACGCGCAAGGGCTATACAGGAGCCAGCGGACGGCTTCCCCGGCGGAAGAGAGTTGGGCGGTCGGCAAGGCCGTGGTGTTCGCCACCATTCTGCAAGCTGCCTGTATTTGCTTCTCGGGGCTCAGGTTCGTGTCCCGCTTTGTCATCGGATTCACCATGGTGGTGAGCGCAGTCCTGCTTGCCGGATGGCGCCGCCTACGCCGGCGGCGACTGGAGAAGGCCTACGCCAACGGGTTTAGCTGCCGCAACGTCCTGATCGTTGGCACTGGACTACAGGCGCTGGCGCTCGGTGCCCACCTGGACCGCAATCGGCATCTCGGCTACGTGGTCCGCGGTGTGGTGGCGTGCGGGCCGGAGAATGGAGAAGCGCAAGCGGTCGAGGTGCTGGGTTCCGTCGCCGATCTTCGGGCCTTGGCGCGCAGCCACTTCATCGATGAAGTCTTGGTCTCGGTCGCCGACCGCCAAGTGGTCAAACGCGTGGTTTTCGAGGCCGGCGGGATGGGGCTGGACGTCCGCGTCATCCCCGACTTGTACGACGGCCTGGGATGGGGAGCGCCCGTCGAGTACATCGGCAAGTTCCCACTCATCGCGCTGCACCAGCGGCCCAGGCCGGCGGCGGGCCTGATCCTGAAGCGCGCGAGCGACGTGGTGCTTTCAGCGGTTGCGCTGGTGGCGTTGTCTCCGCTTTTCCTGCTGGTCGCCCTTGCCGTCAAGCTGAGTTCGCCCGGATGTGCGATCTATGCTTCGGAGCGGGTCGGCAGAAGAGCACGGGTCTTCCGCTGTTACAAGTTCCGCACCATGGTAGCCAACGCCGATGCCCTGAAAGCTTCGCTCCAGCACCTGAACCAGCGCGACAAGGTGCTGTTCAAGATCGCCAACGACCCCAGGGTGACGCGCATCGGCCGCTTCTTGCGCAAGTACAGCCTGGATGAGCTGCCGCAGTTGTGGAATGTGTTCAAGGGCGACATGAGCCTGGTGGGCCCGCGTCCGCCACTGGCCAGCGAGGTCAAGCAGTATGAGCTCGAGCACCTGCGCAGGCTCGATGCGTTGCCAGGCATCACCGGCCTGTGGCAGGTGGAAGCGCGCTCCAATCCCTCGTTCGCGCGCTACATTTCCCTCGATGTCGATTACGTGGAGCACTGGAACCCCTGGCTGGACACCAAAATCCTGCTCAAGACCATCGCCGTCGTGCTGGCGGGAACGGGACAGTGAATGAGTACCGACGCTGCCAACTCAGCCTTGCTTCGAAGAAACACCGCCTACATGGTGCTGGCGCAGGCGGCGCGGCTGGTGGTGCAGGCGGTCTATTTCTTCCTCATGGCCCGTGGTCTGGGGCCGGGACAATATGGCGCGTTCGTTGCCGTCGCCGCCGCTGTCGCTATCGCGTATCCATTTGTGGGCAACGGCAGCGGCAATCTGATGGTCAAGAACGTGGCGCGCGACCGGCAGCTCCTGCCCGAGTGTCTGGGGAACGCCTTGTTCATGACCCCGATTTCCGGCTTGCTGCTCAGCGTTCTGGTTGTGCCGGCGTGCCTGGTAGTGCTTCCGCCTGCCATTCCAGTGTCCGTGATCCTGCTGGTGGTGGCGTCGGACCTGCTGGTGTACCGCTTTGTGGACGTCGCTTGTCTGGCATTCCAATCCGTCGAGAAGCTGGGCTGGACCGCGAACCTGAACGTTTTCGCCAGCCTGATGCGGCTGGCTGGGATCGCAGCGGTGGTGCTGGTGCACCGGCCGACGGTGGTGGCCTGGTCGGTCGCCTATTTGGCGACCTCGGCGGTGTGTGCGCTGGTGGCGATGTATTGCGTGCTCGCCAGGCTCGCTCGGCCGGCGTTCAGCGGCCTGGGCCGCATCCGCGGGGAACTGCGCGAGGGCTTCTGGTTTTCCACCAGCCTCTCCGCCCAGACCATTTACAACGATGTGGACAAGACCATGCTGGCGCGCCTGGCCACGCTGGACGCGGTCGGCATCTATGCGGCTGCGTATCGGCTGATTGACGTCGCTTTCCTGCCCATCCGCGCTCTGCTGGCGGCGGCTTACCCCAGTTTTTTTCGGCATGGGGGGGATGGGATCGCCGGCAGTTTCCGCTTTGCCAGGCGGTTGTTGCCCAAGCCGCTCGTGTACTCGACCGTGGTCGCAGCCGGCATGACCCTGGCAGCGCCCCTGGTGCCACGCGTCCTCGGGGCCGAGTACGCCCGCACCAGCGAGGCGCTGCGCTGGCTGTTTCTGTTGCCGTTGCTGAAGACCTTGCACTACTTCGCTGCGGATGCGCTGACCGGCGCCGGACATCAGGCGCTGCGAACGATGGTGCAGGTTGTCGTTGCCGGATTCAACGTACTGGTCAATCTGTGGATCATCCCCGCCTATTCCTGGCGCGGCGCCGCCTGGAGCAGCCTGGCTTCCGATGGCCTGTTGGCGGTGGCGCTGTGGAGCTGCGCGCTGCTGGTGCAAACTCACTCGGCGCACGCCGACGGCGCCCACGCCGCAAAACTCGCGCCGGCAAACTGAATGCTTCCCACACTGTTTCGGGAGGGCCCGGCTTCAGCCGGGCCGTAGGCACTAGTTATTGAATTGTCATCCCGAGGCAGCGCGAGGGAGCTTTGGCGACCGAGCGCAACGAGGGATCTCGGTTTTGTGCAGTTAGAACCAAGATCCCTCGCGGCTAAAGGCCGCTCGGGATGACAGAAATCGAAATGCTGAACCTGTGTGAAAAAGGCTTCGTGGTGCTGATGTTCCTTTATCTCAGCAGCGGCCTTACCGGGTTTCTGGCAGGAGACTCTCCGTTCAACGTGTGGCGCGTCGAGGACAATCCCCTGTTGCTGGCGATCCAGACGGTGATGTACGCGGTTACGTTCGGGTTCGTGGTTCTGCACTGGCGGAAGTTCACCGGCGCGCTGCGAGCGGGCGGCTGGGTGTTGGCTCTGGCGCTGCTCGCCCTGGTTTCGACTCTGTGGTCGAGCGATCCGGGTTTCACCTTCCGCCGCAGCCTGGTGTTGATCGCCACCACCATGTTCGGCATTTATTTCGGGTCGCGTTACGAGCTTCCGCGACAGGTGCGGCTGTTGGGCTGGACATTCATCATCCTGGCAGTGCTCAGCGCGGCCTGCGCCGTCCTGCTGCCGCAATACGGCATCGACCAGCAACTGCACCGGGGCGATTGGCAGGGGATCCTCGGCCACAAGAGTCGGCTGGGGGAAATCATGGCGGTGGCGATCATCGTCTTGTGGTCGGCGAAAGGCGTGCTGCCGCGCGTGGCGCGGATCGCTGGATTATCTCTGTGCGCGGTGGTGATGCTGATGTCGGGATCGCGGACTGCGCTCGTGGTCTCCCTCGCTCTCGTGCTGCTGCTCCCGAGCTATCGCATCCTGCGCGCCCGCATGACTACACTCATTCCACTGGCGATCGTGTTCCTGGCGATGGGCGCGGGCCTGGTGTTCCTGGCGGCGGACAATAGCTCTCTCTTGCTAGCTTCCCTCGGCCGCGATGCCACCCTCACCAGGAGAACGGAGATCTGGAAGGCGGTGTGGATTGCCACCTCCAGCCACATGGCGCTGGGCTACGGGTTCAGCGGTTTTTGGGCGGGACTCCACGGCGAATCAGCGCGGGTCGCGGGCATGCTGGGGTTTGCCGCGCGCCATGCCCACAATGGGTTCCTCGACCTCTGGCTGGAACTTGGCATCGTTGGACTCTTTTTGTTCACCGCGGGATATCTCCAGGCAGTGGGCAACGGAGTGAAGCTGCTGCGCATGAGCCATGATCGGCTCGCGACCTGGCCCCTGCAGTATCTCGCCTTCCTGTTCCTCTGTGACCTGGTCGAACGACTGATCCCGCGACAGAACGACATCTATTGGGCGGTGTACGTGGCGGTGGTGGTGGCGGCCACGCAGGCTGCGCGCATCGGGCAAAGGTCGAGAGCCGTATTTCCAATGCACTCTAATGTTCCCCTGGATTGCCTTGAACACCAACCTCGTTATCTATCGCGACGACCTGCTGGGCTCCTCGGAAACCTTCATCCTTAAGCAGGCTGAGGCGCTGCGTGAGTTCCGCCCGGTTTACGTGGGATTGCGCTCGGTCGAGGGATTGCGCGTTCCCGCCGAACGGTGCGAGCTGCTGGTCGAGCCCGGCCGGCTGAACCGGGCGCGGCGGCTTTTGTACAAGCTCTTCGGGCCGAGTGAACGTCAGGCGGCTCGTGTGCGTGCCCATTCCCCGGCGCTCATCCATGCTCACTTCGGTCCGGATGCGACCCATGCCCTGCCGCTGGCGCGGGCCCTCGACGTGCCCCTGATCGTCACGCACCACGGTTACGACGTCACCACCGAAGACCATGCGCTGTCGCGTTCACCGTCGCTGCGCTTGTACCTCAAGCGCCGCGCACAGCTCTACCAGGCGGCTTCGCTTGTGCTTTGTGTTTCGCAGTTCGTACGCGAAAAGGCCCTGCGCAAAGGCGCTCCCCCGCACAAGACGCTGGTTCACTACATCGGTATCGACATCGCCGGCTTCACTCCCGACCCCGCGGTCGCGCGTTCTGACACCGTGCTGTTCGTCGGGAGGCTGGTCGAGAACAAAGGATGCCAGCAGTTGCTGCGCGCAATGCGCCTGGTGCAGCGGGTGCGTCCCGAATGCCGGCTGGTGATCATCGGAGACGGGCCGCTGCGCCCTCGGCTCGAGCAAACCGCGCGCGAACTGGACCTGCACTACGTCAGCTTTCTCTCGACGCAACCCGCTGGTGTGGTCCGGCACTGGATGAGCCGGGCGCGCGTGCTCAGCGTGCCTAGTATTACCGTCGCTTCAGGGGTTTCCGAGGGATTCGGGATGGTGTTTGCCGAGGCCCAGGCCATGGGCTTGCCGGTGGCAGGCTTCGCTACCGGCGGCATTCCGGAAGCAGTCGTCCACGGTGCGACCGGCCTGCTGGCGCGCGAGCGCGACACCACGGCACTGGCCCATAACATCATCGCCCTGCTGAGCGATCGTTCCATGTGGGAGCGCTTCAGCGAGGCCGGGCAAAGGCGGGCGCGCGAGTTCTTCGACATCCGCCGCCAGACCGCCGCGCTCGAGAACATTTACCGCGCAGTGTTGCACCACGAGGTAGTTGCAGCATAAGCCTGATGGGCCATCCAACCATAAAGCATCCGCTGGTCAGCGCCGTCATTCCCACGCGGCATCGGCCAGGGCCGCTTCGGCGAGCCGTCGAGAGCGCGCTGGCGCAAACCCATCCGGTCACGGAAGTCGTGGTGGTGATCGACGGGCCCGATCCGGTGACTGAATCCATGCTGTACGCGGTGAACGACCCGCGAGTGCGCGTGGTCGCGTTGCCGGCGCCGGCAGGCGGTTCGGACGCGCGCAACGTCGGCGTGCAGGCGGCGCGCGGCGAATGGATCGCCTTCCTGGACGATGATGACGAGTGGCTGCCCAACAAGATCGAGCGGCAGTTGGCGATGTTGCCGCAGGCCGACGGCGATCCCATCCTGTCGTGCCGGTTTCTTGCCCGCACCGAGGCTGGTGATCGCGTCTGGCCGGAACGCTTGCCGCAGCCTTCGGAACCGCTATGCGAGTACCTGCTGACGCGGCGCGGCATCGGCCGCAGCGATGGATTCGTGGCGACGCCCACCATCCTGACGCGCCGTTCCTTGCTGTGCCGGGTGCCGTTTCGCAGCGGACTGAAGAAGCACCAGGATTGGGACTGGATCCTGCGCGCCACCGGGGAAGGCGCGCGCGTGTTCTTTTGTCCCGAGGTGCTGGCCAAGTGTGAGATGCGCACGCCTGCGAGCACCAGCCGCCGCGCCGACTGGCGCCTCTCGCTGGGGTGGATCCAGGAGAACGCCCACCTGGTGACGCGACGCGCCTACGCCGGCTTCATCACCACCCACGTGGCCTGGCAGGCAGCCGCGCAGCGAGAGTGGAGGGCTTTTCTCCCCTTGCTGCGCGAGGCATGGTGCAACGGCTCCCCGCGTCCCGCCGATGTGCTCCGCTATCTCGGATTCTGGATCGTGCCCACAGCCACGCGGTGCTGGCTCCATCGTCTGGCGTCATAAGGACTCGGCGCATGCCGCCTCTGTTCACTATCGGGATGCCGGTTTACAACGTCCTCCCGTACCTGGCGGAAGCGGTGGAGAGCGTGCTGCGGCAGACGTATCCCCACTTCGAGCTGCTGATCATCAACGACGGTTCGCGCGATGGGTCGCTCGCGTACCTGCGCAGCTTGGGCGACCCGCGGCTCCGCATCATCTCGCAGGAGAACCGCGGGCTCACCGCCACCCTGAACCGCATGCTGGAAGAGGCGCGTGCGCCCTGGCTGGTGCGGCTGGACGCCGACGACGTCGCCTGTCCGGAAAGGCTCGCGCTCGCCGCCTGCGCGATCGAACACCAGCCCGCAGCCGGCATGTTCTACTCGCGCGCCTCGCATTACGGGCACATCCGGGCGATTGCGGCCGCGCGCTCGACCGAAGGCACTCCCGCCGAACTGTGGGAACTCACGCGCGCCGGATACCTGCTCGCCATCGCTCACTCCAGCGTGGTGCTGAACGTGGCCAAGACGCGCGCGCTGGGCGGCTATCGCTTCGATCTGCACATCGAAGACCTCGACCTGTGGTGGCGGATGGCGTTGCGGCACGGCGTGGTCTTCATTCCGCAGGTGACGGTGCACTACCGCCTGAACCACGACAGTGTCTGCATCAACAACCTGCGGAGTCTCTCGGCGAACACATTGTTTGCGCAGTACCTCCTGCTCTCGCACCTGTGGGGCTTGGAACCGCAGCCGCACGAAGCGGTGATCGGCGCGCTAAGCGGCCTGGTGAACAAGCGCCGGCTGGCCTACCGCAAACAGATGTGGCTGGCGGCGGCTCACCTGAGCGCGCGGCGATATCCGAGCGCTGTGCCGCATCTGACGAAGGCGGTCCTGCATTCGCCGGCAGATTTTGTGCGGCGCGCCGCGTATCCGTTCCGCCGCGGCGCAATGTTCCGCGTCGGGGAAGACCCGCGGCGCTTCCGGCGAATCGAGCAGCAGTTGTGGCCAGCGATAAACGTCTCCGCAGCAGCCTTGGAAACGGCGTGATTTTGACGTCTCGCCTCGAACACGACGCTCTCAGCTTCCGGTTCCCGCGTGCTCGCATCGGACGCGCGCTGGTGGATTGCTGTTCCTTCCGGGAGGCGGTGGATGCGATCACGCGCCACGCGGCGCTCGGAGGCCCGTCCGCCTGCGTGGTCACGCCCAATGCCCAGCACGTCGTGCTGCTGGAATCGGACGCCGGCCTGCGCGAAGCCTATGCAGATGCAGAGCTGGTGGTAGCCGACGGCGCCTCACTGGTGCTCGCATCCCGGGTGCTGGGAGAGAAGCTGCGCGAGCGAATCGCCGGCGTCGATCTGTTCGAGCAGCTCTGCGGCAAGGCGGCGGAGCTTGGGCTGCGCGTGTTTTTGCTCGGCGGGCGAACTGGTTCCGCGCAACTGGCGGTCGGGAAGCTAAAGCGACGGTTCCCGCGTCTTACGGTCGCCGGCGCCTGCTGTCCCCCGCTGGGCTTTGAACGCGACGAGCGGGAGTTGCAGGCCGTCGGGGATGCCATCCGCGCGGCCCATCCTGACTTCGTTTTTGTCGCCCTGGGCGCACCCAAGCAGGAATCCTGGATGCACCGGCATGGACGCCGCTCGGGCGCCCCGGTGCTGGTCGGCGTGGGAGGCAGCTTCGAAATCGTGGGCGGGGTTCTCCGGCGCGCGCCTCGCTTCCTGCAGCGCCTGGGCTGCGAGTGGTTATACCGGCTGCTGCTTGAGCCCAGCCGTCTCTGGAAACGGTATCTCATCGGCAATTGCAGATTTATGGGCATCGTTTTGCGCCAGGCCGCGCGCCGGTGGTGGCCGCGCCAGGATCGAGAGGCGGCTCGCGCGCAAGGCGCTGAAAACCCGGGTAGCGGGTCGGCCTGGATTTCCACAGGGCGACGGCTTGGTTGATGGTGTTCTTTTTATGTGATACTTATAGTGTTGGCTACTTATAGTAGTCAGTATGGCAACAGATCAAACAACCGTATTCTTCTCCAATTTGGTTGGCGTATTCTGCTAACATTCGGTTGGTCTCTTTATGAGCACATCGGCTGACGTCTTCCCCATGGTCGAATCTGCGTTGGGTCCGGCCGAATACAGCGCACCCGGTATTCGCCTCTATAACAGGGATTGCCTCGCGGCCATGAGGACGCTGCCGCCTGAGGTGGTGGCACTGACCGTCACGTCGCCTCCTTACAATATCGGAAAGGAGTACGAAAAACCTCTCGAACTGGACGCCTACTTCGATTGGTGTAAGAAGTGGATTTCTGAGATTTACCGGCTGACTGCTACACACGGTGCTTTTTGGCTGAATCTCGGGTATGTTTCGAAGCCGCATGTCGCACGGGCGATCCCAATCCCATATTTGCTTTGGAACCGCGTCCCCTTTTACCTGATTCAAGAGATTGTGTGGCACTACGGCGCTGGTGTCGCCGCTCGAAACGGCTTTTCGCCCCGGAATGAAAAGTTTCTCTGGTATGTGAAGGACGAAGCAAACTACACGTTCAATCTGGACGACGTGCGCGATCCTGAAGTTAAATACCCGAACCAGAAAAAGAACGGGAAGCTGAAATGTAACCCTCTCGGGAAAAATCCGTCAGATGTCTGGCTCTGTCCCAAGGTCACGTCTGGTACGGACCGGGCTTCCCCTGAACGAACCGAGCATCCGGCTCAGTTTCCGGTCGCCGTGATCGAACGTATTATTAAGGCTTGTAGTAACAGGAGCGATCTTGTACTGGATCCGTTCATGGGGTCAGCAACGACCGCACTAGTCGCTATTCAACTCGGACGGCCCGTGATTGGATTCGAGCTTTCGGCTCGCTACTTCCATATAGCGACTGAGCGGCTCGAGTCGTACTTTGAAGAAATTCGAGTTGCCGCCGCTCAGGGCGGGCTATTTCGGGGGGTACAGCCGTAGCATCTTGTACTGTCTTGCCTCTTTTGAGGGATGTGCTTCCTGGCCCGATGCGGCCTTCTGTCCTTTCCAATCAGTGTGGTCGAACCAACCAAATCGAATCAGCCGTATCTTTGGCCCTTCGAGTCGTTTTTCGCTGAAGCCCTCAAAATTCACAGCCAGATAATAGCCGGACTTACTCTTTTTGTCGCCACTTGTGGGCTGGGCGTAGCTGCGATTACCGTGAATTCCTGTCGCACTTGACGATGTTTTGATTTCAACCGAAAACTTCTCGTCAGGCATGTAAACGAGATCCTTATCCGCGCCGGATGTATCTCGCCGCCACTTGTCCGGGTACCGGGAAGCAAGCTCAAGAGGGATGAGTTCGTGTAGCAGGAACGCCATTATTTGCGGTTGAGGGAAGATGTCCTTGCCAATCTTGAATTCCTTTGGCCCCAGCTTAGAGTCGAAAATGTCCCTCCATGCTTGCAGGACGACCTCAATCATCTCATGCTGCTTTAGCGGATGCTGAGCAACCAGCTCCCGAGTCTTCTCCAGCCACTTGTCCTGTGGCAGCCCTTCGTAGGGCGAGTCCGCCATTTACTTGATCCTTTCGAGTAGCTGACTCGGGGTGACCCTCAGGGCCCGAGCAAGTCGGACAATGTTTTCGAGGCTGACATTTCGTTCGCCGCGCTCCACTCCGCCGATGTACGTTCGGTGCAGCTCTGCTTTCTCCGCCAGACGTTCTTGTGAATAGCCGAGCGTGCGGCGAAGGTCGCGAATCGTGGCGCCCAAAATCAGCTTCGCATTTGATGACATTGGGAGCATCGTCTCTGGCTGCACACTATGGGTCTACACTCGATAAGTAGCACGTACGAGAAGAACCAGAAGTGACAAGGAGGCGAAACTGCGGGCGCGGCAGGCGATGCTGACGACCCTTGGAATTCTCAAAGAGTCTCCACCCCAAGGCCAGTGATTCATAAGGAGTGAACCTCATGGACACCCGATTCTTACCGCAAACAACACGGGAGAGCCCGGTGCTCGCGGCCAGTGCGGGCTATGTGCGCCTGGCCGGCCAACCCGACCTTTCCCTGCGCGACTTCTGGCGCATCCTCAAGCGCCGCAAGCGGATCGTCGTGGCCTCGATTGTGGCTTGTTTCTTGCTGGCCCTGCTGGTCTCGCTCCTGATGTCGCCCAAGTACGAGTCCGTCTCCGTCCTTGAGGTCAACAAGGAGAACTCGGACATTCTGGGATTGGACGCGTTGCAGACCGGCATGAGCGACAGCCTGGACTACAACATCACGCTGGAGACGCAGGCGAACGTCTTGCGCAGCGACTCGCTCGCCTTCCAGGTGGCTGAGCAACTGGGGCTGGAGAAGCGCCAAGAATTTTCGCTGGCCAGCGCATGGTTCGATGCCGGCCGCGCCCAGGCCGAGCACAACCGGCCGCTGGAGAAGGCGCCGCTGCGCCGGCGGAGGATCTCGCAGGCGTTCCGCAGATCTTTGACTGTGAAAACGGTTCCGGGCACGCGGATGATCGAGGTGCGCTTCCGCAACCGGGACCCGCAGCTTGCCGCCAACGTCGCCAACACGCTGGTGGGCGATTACCTGGAACAGTATTTCCGCACGCGCTACAACGCCACCGCGCAGGCTTCCGAGTGGCTGTCGAAACAACTGGCGGAGCTGAAATCACAAGTCGAGGAAGCGCAGGAGAAGGTCGTCGAATACCAGAAGGAGGCGGGCATCCTGGGCACGGACGAGGCGCACAACGTGGTCATGGCCAAGCTGGAGGAGCTGAACAAGCAGCTCACCGCCGCCGAAGCCAGCCGCATGCTGAAGCAGACGGTCTATCAGATCGCGAAGACCGGCAACGCCGAACTGATCTCGACCGTCGGCAGCAGCAATCTGCTCGGCAGCCTTGCCGGCGTGAACAGCAATCCGCTGGCGCTCATCCAGAGCCTGCGCTCGCAACAGGCGGAACTGAAGGTGCAGTACGCCCAGGCCGCCACGAAGTACGGGCCCGCCTACCCCAGGCTCATCCAGATGCGCAACCAATCGCAGGAACTCGAGAGTGCGATCCAGGCGGAGATCGAAAAAGTGGCGGCCCGCGCCGAGAACGACTTCCTCGCGGCTAAGAATGCGGAGGACATGCTGCGCGCCTCCTTCGAGCGGCAGAAAGAGGAAGCCAACAAGCTGAACGACAGCGCCGTGCGCTACACCATCATGAAGCGCGAGGCGGAATCGAGCCGGGAACTCTACGACGGGCTGTTGAAGAAGCTGAAGGGAGCCGGAGTGCTCGCCGGACTGCGCTCCACGAATCTGGTGGTGGTCGATCCCGCCAGAAGCAGCGCCAAGCCGGTGCGCCCGAGCTATCCCATCAATCTGGGGTTGGGACTGGGGGTGGGGCTTGTGGGCGGCATCGGCCTGGCGTTCGCGCGCGAGGGCTTCGACAGCACCCTCCGCACACCGGAGCAGGTGGAAGCGGTAGCAGGTTTGCCGGCGGTGGGCATCATCCCCGATCTGGCGGCAAGCCACGCGTGGCGCCGGCGCCCGGCGAACACGCCGAAGTTCGATTGCAACATCCTGGACTCTCCTTCCTCGCAGTTGGCGGAATCGTACCGTGCCCTGCGCACCGCGCTGCTGTTCTCCAACGGCGAGGTTCCTCCCAAAGTGATCCTGGTGACCAGCGCCCTGCCCCAGGAAGGCAAGACGACGGTTAGCCTGAACTCGGCGATTGCGCTGGCTTACCAGGGCGCGAAGGTGTTGCTGATCGATGCCGACCTGCGGCGTCCCGAGCTGCATGCGTGCCTGGGCGCCCCGGCGGAGCCCGGCTTGGGCGAGCTGCTTTCCGACGAAGCAAGCTTACCTTTCGAGGCGGCCGCATGTCCGAAGGTGCCGAACCTTTTCCTGCTGCCCGCTGGCCGCCGTCGCCTGAGCCCGGCCGAGGTCCTCGGTTCCAAGCGGATGCGCGACCTGCTCAACGGCTGTCGGGAGCGGTTCGATTTCGTGGTCATCGATACGCCTCCGGTCCTGGCGGTCACCGACGCCGTGGTGCTCTCGAAGAGCGCGGACGGCGTGCTGCTGGTGGTGCGCTGGGCGCAAACCAGCGAACGGTCACTGCTGCGCGCGCGCGATCTGCTGTTGCGGGTGAACGCCAGGATCGCCGGCGTGCTGGTCAACCGCGCCAACATCCATTCCCTCGATTACTACGACTCGTACGGCTATCTCGGCGACAGATTTGGAGAACGCTACTATGGCCTCAACCATTGACAGACGCTCGATCCCCATCAGCACGTGGCGAGTGGGCATGCCCGGCATTCTCGTCTTTGCGCTCGCCTGCTCCTGTGCTGCCCAGGATACAGTAGCGCGTGACCGGAGCCGCGCCGCACCCGGAACGCACCCGGTTGATGCTGCGCGCATCCGCATCGGCCCGGGTGATCTGCTCCAGGTGTCGGTCTTCGATGTGCCCGAACTGGCGCAGGCGGTCCGCGTTAGCGATACCGGCGATGCCACCCTGGTGCTGCTCGGCGCGCTGCACCTGGACGGTTTGACGGCCGCGGAAGCGCAAACCCTCATCGAAGATCGCTTGCGCAAGGGCGACTTCATCCTCGATCCGCATGTCTCCCTCATCATCCGTGAGTACGGGACACAAGGTGTTTCCGTGCTGGGGGAGGTGAGGAAACCGGGCGTGTATCAGGTACTAGGCACGCGCAATTTGCTCGACATCATCTCCGAGGCAGGAGGGACCACGCCTTTCGCCGCGCAGCAGGCGACCGTCAAGCGCCGCGCCAGCCAGGAAAAACTCACCGCCAGCCTCTCCAATGATCCTGCCGAGCTGCTCGCGCGCGACGTGGAGCTGCAGCCGGGCGACACCGTCATTGTCCCCAAGTCCGGCATCGTGTACGTGCTCGGAGATGTCGGCCGCCCCGGCGGCTACCTCATGCAGAACAGTGGCAGGATCTCGCTGCTGCAGGCGGTCGCCATGGCGCAGGGTGTGAATCGCACCGCCGCACGCAAGCGCACCAGGATCATCCGCAAAAACGCTTCCGGCATCGCGGAGACCGTCCTCGATCTCAAGCAGGTCCTGGAAGGCCGAGCGGCGGACCCGCAACTCCAGCCCGAAGACATCGTGTACATCCCGCCCAGCACGTCCAAGGCGCTTCTCATGCGTACGCCCGCGCTGGTGCAATCGGCTGCCTCGGCGGCCGTCTATCAGGCCGTACCTTAGCCTGGGCCCCCCATAGCTCCACTGAGGACTAGTGGCCCTCCCCCAGGGGGGCTTTTCTTATTGGCACGCGACGTTCGGCGATGGAAGGAATATTGGTCGCGGCGCTACGCGTTTTCGCTGCTGCGTTTTGCCCGATGGCTCCACAGATAAGATTGACCGATGCCGATGAAATCGAACTTGCGCAGAGCTTCCAGGTTGCGGATTTCTGCCAGGAAGAACAATGTGTCCATCAACGAATCGACCTGCTGCGGGGACATGTCTTTGGTGGCCGCCCAGAATTTCGGGGGATTGAACCAGATCGGCTCAGCGTTGGCGGATGTCACTTTTTTCTCCTCCTGAGGAAGCGGATTGCCGTCGTGGCGCAACATTATGCAATAGCCGGGGCACCCTTGGGAGACCCGTCGCCCAACTAATTGATTTCATGAAGTTTTAACATTCGCCCGTGGCCAATTGTGGTAAGCGGCGTGGCAGGCGCGTTGCATTTCTCTGGGGGGTCAGGTATCCTGCTGCCCCCGTTCGAGCAGTGCAATGGCTCCCGATTCGAAGCGAACTCAAGCTCTCTTCGACAAGCTGCAGCGTATCTCAGGGCTCTCGTCCAGCGCCAAGCCGGAGACGGTCCACCAGCTACGCACCACCATCCGTCGAGTAGAGACGCTGCTCGCCACTACCTGGCCCACGCCCGGGCGGAAAGAGCAGAAGCTCCTGATACAGCTCGGCCAGCTTCGGCGCCGGGCGGGCAAGGTCCGCGACCTGGACGTACAGATCGAAGCCCTGGACAGCTTGCGGCTGGAGTCGGTCACCCGCGACCGGGCGCGCGTGATGAGCTTCCTGGAGAAAGCCCGCGCCAAGCGGGAAAAGAAGCTTCTGAGTGCCTTCCAGGATGAGGTGGACGCCGGGCTGCACAAGCGGCTGAAGCGTACCTCCACGCGCTTGCAGCAGGAGACCCCGAAGCCTGCCCAGCCGCACGCCGCCGAGGACCGCTTCCTTGCGGCCGCGCTGGATAAGTTTGCTGCAGTGGTGAAGCAGCGTCCGACGCTCTCGGAGGGCAATCTTCACGATTTCCGTATGGACTGCAAACGGGTGCGCTACCTGGCCGAGATGGCGGGCGAGGGCCCACGGGTCGCCGCGGTCATCGAGCAGTCGAAGCGGATCCAGGACTCGATCGGGGCCTGGCACGACTGGCTGACGCTGACCGCCACCGCGGAAAGCGTCCTCTCGCGCTCCGGACAAGTGCCGCTGCTTTCGGCGCTGCGCGCCAGCACTCGCTCCAAGTACCTGGAAGCGCTGCGGATCACAGCCGACGCCAAGCGGGTCCTGCTGGAAATGTGCGAGTCACAGCGCAGGGCCGGCAAACCTGTCTCACGCTCCGTACCGGTTGTGGCAACCCCGGCGCCGAGAGCAGCAATCGCCTGACCAGCGGCGACTGAAGCTCGAAGCGCGGCCGGTTGCTTCTGCGGTAACATCCCCTAACTCGATCCCATGCCGACATTCGCCGCAGTTGACATCGGAGCCAACTCGGTCCGCCTGAAGATCGCACGCCTGGTGCGCCAGCGCCTGAAGGTGATCCACGAGGACCGCGAGGTCACGCGCCTGGGCGAGTCGGTCTTCCGCACCGGCGCGCTGGACCCGCACACGATGGAGCACACCATCAAGGTCCTGCGGCGGTTCCATCGCGCCAGCCAGGGCCACGGCGTGGACTTCGTGCGCGTGGTGGCCACCAGCGCGCTGCGCGACTCCCGCAACTCACGCGCCTTCATCGATTGGGTGCGCGCCGTCACCGGCTGGCGCGTGGAGGTGGTCTCCGGCCTGGAAGAGGGACGGCTCATCCATTTCGGGGTGATTTCCGGCACCCGCATCGGCGTCTCGCGGCTGCTGCTCATCGACCTGGGCGGCGGCAGTTGCGAGCTGACGCTCTCCGTCGATGGGCAGATCCGCAGCATGTTCAGCCTGCCGCTGGGGGCGGTGCGCCTGACGCAGGAGTTCCTGCATCACGATCCTCCCAGGAAGAGTGAACTGAAGCAATTGCGGGAGTTCATTGTGGAGGAGTTGTCGCGCATCGAGCGCCGGATCGCGGCGGCGCGCATCCAGCTCGCCATCGCGACTTCGGGCACCGCCGCGGCGCTGGCCAGCGTGGTGGCGGCACGGCGGAGAGGCGCCAGAAACCGCAACCGGGGAATCGTGTCACGCCGGGCGGTGGAGACGCTGGCGGCCGAGCTGCAGAGCTATTCGCTGGAGCAGAGGATTGCGGTTCGCGGCATCGGTCCGCGCCGCGCCGAGATCATCATCGCCGGCGCCATGGTCTTCGCCGAACTGATGAACCACGGCGTCTCCGGCTTCCGCTACTCCGCACTGGGATTGCGGGACGGCCTGCTGGCGCAGATGGCCGCCGATTACGGGCACGGCGCGCAAGCCCGGCGGCAGATCGAATCGGAGCGCTGGAACGCGCTGCTGGCGGCCGGCAAGCATTACGGAGCGGACCTGAGGTTCGCTACTCGCGTGCGCAACCTGGCGATCCAGCTTTTCACCGGGCTGAAGAAGGTCCACCGGCTGCCGCCGGAATACCAGGACTGGCTGGCGGCGGCGGCCATGCTGCACGAAGTCGGCTACTATCTCAACCGCACCGGCCGCCATCGCCACAGCTATTACATCATCTCCAATTCGGAGATCTTCGGATACACCACCCAGCAGCGGCGGCGGATTGCCGCCATCGCGCGCTACATGGGAAAGTCGCGCCCCGCCCCGGCCGACCGCGCCCTGAAGCCGTTGCCCGTGGAGGATCGTGAGCTGGTGTCCAAGGCGGTGGTGCTGCTGCGGCTAGCGCGCGCTCTGGACCACGGACGCCGGGGCGCGGTGAACGGGGTGCAGGCCGAGATCAAGGGCGGGCAGGTCATCCTGCGGCTGAAGACCAAGCGCGGCGGCGCCGACCTGGAGTTGTGGGCGCTCGCAAAAGAACGCAGTTATTTCCGCAATGTTTTCGGCCGGGAGCTCTTGGCCGTGGCGGAAAGGGTCTGAACCATCTTCGGCGTCAGGACCCACTTCAGGATGCCCATCCCGCCGGAGAGGTCCACGCGCGCCACCGCGCATTTCTTCAGGTCCACCGAACTCTCGCTGGCGCCTTCGCTGATCAGCAGGCTCAGGAACTGGCTCAGGCTGGGATTGTGTCCCACCACCGCGATGGCTTCCAGCTTGGCATTCCTGTCGAGCAACTCGCGAAAGGCTTCCATCGGCGCGTTGGGGCGCAGGGCCGGCGTGCGTTGCAACTTTCCGTCAAAACCGATCTCGTTGGCCACCAGGGAAGCGGTCTGGGTGGCGCGCTTGAGCGGGCTGGAGATGACCGCGTCCACGTGGACATCCATAGCCGCCAGCGCGCGACCCATCTGCGTGCACTGTTGGATACCCTGCTCGTCCAGCGGTCGTTTCTCGTCCTGAGCCGGATTGGCGAGGTGGTGCCCGGCGCTTGCGTGGCGCAAGAAGTACACGATCATGCCAGCTTACCGGCCTTTCTGCGGGTGCGAACACTGGAGCGCGAAACGGCGGGGATATCGCTCGCGTTCTGGCGGCCTTCGGCCACCGCGATAAGGAATTCCTGCGCGTTGAAGCCGCCGGCGCGGGCGCCGGCCGCGAGTTCCGGCCGCACGTAGCTGCCGTCGGAGCGCAACCAGCGGGACTTGGCGGTATCGCGCAAATAGGCTTCCAGGATCTCGGTGCGGAGGCGCTGCCGCAGCATCGCGTCTTTCACGGGGAAGGTCACCTCCACGCGCTCATAGAGGTTGCGCGGCATCCAGTCCGCGCTGCCGAGATACACCTCTTCCTCGCCTCCATTGGCGAAATAGAAGATGCGGCTGTGCTCCAGGAAGCGGCCGACGATGCTGCGCACGCGTATGCGATTGCTGACGCCGCGAACCCCGGGCCGCAGGGCGCACATGCCGCGCACGATCAAGTCGATCTCCACCCCCGCCTGCGAGGCGCGATACAGCTCCTGGATGATGGTCTTGTCGAGCAGCGAGTTGAGCTTGACGATGATGCGCGCCGGACGCCCGCGGCGGGCGTGTTCCGCCTCGCGCGCGATCCACCCCAGGCTCTTCTCGGCGAATCCCAGGGGGGAGAGCAGCAGCGGGTCGTAATCCGCGTTGTCGGTGTAGGCGGTCAGGAAATTGAAAACGTCGTGGACCGCGGCGGTCATCTCGGGGTCGGCGGTCAGCAGGCTCAGGTCGGTGTAGAAGGCGGCGGTGGCGGGGTTGTAGTTGCCGGTGCCCAGGTGGGCGTACTGGCGGACCTGGTCATCGGGGTCCTTGCGGACCAGCAGCGCCAGCTTGCAGTGCGTCTTCAGGCCGACCAGCCCGTGGAAGACTTGCACCCCGGCGTCCTCCAGGCTCCTGGCCCAGCGGATGTTGGAAGCCTCTTCGAAGCGGGCCTTCAGTTCGACCACTACCGTGACTTCCTTCTTCCCGGCGGCCGTCATCAGCGCCTGCATGATGGGCGAGTCCTCGCTGGTGCGGTACAGGGTCTGCTTGATGGAGAGGACGTTGGGGTCCTCGGCGGCCGCCTCGATGAAGGAAACCACCGCATCGTAGGAATCGTAAGGGTGATGCAGCAGGATGTCGCTGCGGCGGAGCTCGTCGAACAGGTCGCGCGACGCCCGCGACACGTGCAGTTCGCGCGGGGTGAAGGGCTTGAACTTCAGGTCGGGGCGATCCGTGTCGTCGTACAGGTGCATCAAGCGCGAAAGATTGACGGGGCCCTCGGTGCGGAACACCTGCCATTGCTGGAGATTGAAATTGGCGCGCAAGCGCTCGCAGATCTCGGCGCTGGCATCGGCTTCGATCTCCAGGCGCACGGCGTCGCCCTTGCGCCGGTTGTACAGTTCGGTCCGCACCGACTCCAGCACGTTGCGCGACTCTTCCTCCTGCAGGTAAAGATTGCTGTTGCGGGTGATGCGAAAGGCCGATTCCGAAAGGATGTCGTAGCCGCGGTACATCTGGGCGGCATGAGCGGCCACCAGGTCCGCCAGGGTGATGTAATCCGTCGTGCCGTTCTGCGAGGGCAGGCGCACCAGCCTGGGCAGCGCCCGCGGAACCGTGATCACGCCCATGTAGGTGACGGCGGACCGGCGCCGGCGCTTGAGCAGGATCGCCTGGCAGAGCGCCTTGTTGATCACCCGCGGAAAAGGATGCGCCGGGTCCACGGTCACGGGCGTGAGCAAGGGATCCAGCTCGCGCTCGCAGTAGTCTCGGACGAAATCGCTGGCCGGGCCGTCAAGCTCATTGAGCTTCAAAACGCGGATGCCGCTTTGCGCGAGCGCGGGACGAAGCTGCTCATTCCAGCAGCGATACTGCGCGGCCACGAACTCGTGGGTCTCCCGCGCCAGTTCGCTGCACTCGTCCTGCGGCGTCAGGCCGTCGGGGCCGGGCTCGGCATGGCCGTCTTCGATCCGTTGCAGCAGGCCGGCCACCCGGACCTCAAAGAACTCATCCAGGTTGCTGGCGGTGATGGCCAGGAACTTGACACCCTCCAGCAGGGGATTGCGCTCGTCCTGGGCCTCCTCGAGCACACGCCGGTTGAAGGCAAGCCACGAGGTCTCGCGGTTCAGGAAATAAGCCGGCTTGTCTACGGAAAGGCCTGCCATCGGGAGGACCCCTGGTATGGTAACGGAGCGTTGTTAATACATTGTAAAAAACTGCCGGGCGATGCGGGGAGCGTGCTGGCGGCCAGCCTCACTAGAGTCAACCGTCTTCGCCTGGCCGGCAAGGTTCCACCAGCCCTGCGATTCACGACATATTCACATCCCTGAAATCTTCCTGCAACATTCCGCAGGTACCGTGATGGCACTTGGAATGCTTTCCCGCCGGAAAGCAAGGCAGCTCCGGGACGACCGTGCGCGTCCTGGGCTGCCTCCTGTAAGAGCTTGTAACAAAAGGGCTTACAACAAGACCTGCGTTGCTGACCACTTCGCCCCCCGGTTCCGGTCTACCCACGTGCGCCCTTAGCGACCACTCAGGATCTATTCGCCTCCAAGCGAAAATACGCGCCGGGGTTTATGATAATAGAGCAATTGCAATTTTCTTGTGTAGGAGTCCTCATGGCCGGAAGCTCGTCTTTCACCAAACGACAGAAAGAACGCGCGCGACAGGAACGACAGGCCGAAAAAGCGCGAAAGAAGGCTGAAAAGAAACTGCAGAAGGACGAACCCACACCTCCCACAGGCCCGCGCGATCCAGTCGTGACCTACGACGATGATGGCCAGCCACAGGGCTTGGGCTTTCACGATTTCTAAGCTCGGAGCCGTCAACGAAAAGCAACCGGTGCAAAGCAGGGCAAGGCTGGTAGGCGAGCTGTGTCGAGATGTTGTGCTATACTAAACGCAGCGCTAATCAGCCACGGCTCGCTTGTGGCGCGTACCTGATCTGAACTGCCGATTTGACTGCGTGCCCGCTTAACGCTCTCCGTTCTCTTTCAGCGCAAAATTCAAGCACGAGCGGCATCCTTGCTCCAGTCGCGAATCGCACTCTGCGTGTGTCTCGCGAGACGCCCCTCAGAAAGTACGATTCGAATGGCAAGTTTCTCTGATATGCCTCTATCTGCGGTTTTGCAGCAGAGGCTCGCAGCAACCCAATTCACAACCCCCACCCCGGTCCAGGCGGCCAGCATTCCTCCCGCGATGCGCGGCGAGGATGTTCTGGCCACGGCCCAGACCGGAACCGGAAAGACCCTGGCCTTCCTCATCCCGATAATCGAACGCTTGTTGAACCAGCCCGCACGCGACCTGGAAGCGCTGGTTCTTGTGCCCACACGCGAGCTTGCGATGCAGGTGCATGCGCAATATGAAAGTCTACGCGGTAGTCTTCCGCCGGCGGCGCTCGTCATGGGAGGCGTACCCGAAGGGCAGCAGATCCGTGCCCTGCGCTCGGGTGCGCGCCTGGCAGTCGCAACTCCCGGAAGATTAGAGGACTTCCTCGGCCGCAGACTGGTGAGCCTTGGCAAGGTTCAGATCCTAGTGCTGGACGAGGCCGATCGCATGCTCGATATGGGTTTCTTGCCGGCGATCCGCCGCATCGTTTCCGTATTGCCGGACAGGCGGCAGACGCTGTGCTACTCCGCCACGCTGGAGGCCTCGGTGGCCGGGCTGGTGCATGACTATATGCGGAATCCTGTCCGCATCGAATTGGGATCGACCCTGAAGCCCATCGAAAGCGTCGAGTTGCAGGCATTTGAAGTGGCAGCGACGGATAAAGCCGATGCGCTGCGAAGTCTCTTACATCTTGAACCGGGGCGCACGCTGGTGTTCGTGCGCACCAAGCGCGGGGCGGAGCGGCTGGCGAAGAGCCTCTCCCGCGAGGGATTCGCCGCGGCCATGATCCACGGCGACCGATCGCAGGCACAGCGCACCGGAGCGCTCTACGGCTTTGAGCAGGGCCGCTTCCGCGTGCTGGTGGCAACCGACGTGGCCTCCCGCGGCCTCCACATCCAGGACGTGGCGCACGTCATCAACTATGACCTGCCCAAACTTCCCGAGGACTTCATTCATCGCGTGGGCCGCACCGGCCGGGCCGGAGCACGCGGGCGCGCCTCCAGCCTGATCTCTGGCACGGACGCTATTGAACTGCGCAGCATCGAACGCGCGCTCAAGCTGCGCATCGAGCGCAAGCACGTGACCCGTGGTGCAGCCGTAAGCACGTGCCGCAACACCCTGACGACCCGCACGCTCACGGCCATGCCGGGCGAGCGATTCGCATGAAGCCGGTTGCTCCCCAAGGCGGCCGGCAGCGGCGACCCATTGACATCCGCTGTAATTGGGCCTAAACTTAAGTTTGAGTGTGTTGATTCTCTTCCTCTTTCAGATCCTCTGAGCTAAGTCAGCCCATCTGAAGTTTGCCCACCTTAGCCAACCCCGTTCGCAGTGGGACCACTGGTCCACAACGGTGCCGAGACCACAGGAGCCATATGCCGGCGCGTCCGCCCAGCAAATACAACCTCAAAGACCTCTATGAGGAAATCGGTTTTTACGATCGCAAGATCGCGCACTGTCGGAATTTTGAGAAGTTCGACTCCGAAGAAGAACGTTCGAGAGCGGTTGAAAAACTGGCGAAGAAGCGTAAGAGTCTGGTTCAATCGGCGGCAACCATGGCCAGCACGGGCGTGGAGTGCGATCCCAGCCAGCTTCCGGGCTCGCTGAAGAATGCGGCGTCTTCGACATAAGCCAAGCGCCCCGGGCAGAACCTAAACGGAAGTGAGCGCTCAACCAGGTTGCGTCGTCTGCTGAAAGCAGAACATAGCGACACATTCAAAAGGAAATTCAATATGAAAAAGATATTCGTCGGCAATTTCGCTTTCAGTATGACCGAAGCGGAGCTTCGCTCCATGTTCGAGCCCCACGGCCAGGTGGAGAGCGTGACCATCGTGACCGACCGTGATACCGGCCGCTCGCGCGGATTTGCCTTTGTCGAAATGGCCGACAACGGCGAGGCCGAGAAGGCGATCGCCGCCCTCAACGGCATGGATTCGGGTGGCCGTCCGCTCACGGTCAATGAGGCGCGACCGAAGGCGGACCGCGGCCCGCGCGCCGGCGGCGGAGGAGATCGGGGCCACGCCCGTCAGCGCCGAGAACCTCGGTGGTAACCTCTCCCGCAGTGCCGCAGTCCGGCTCGAATGGGACTGCCAAGCGGCTGCGCAAAAAAACGGAGAGCGCTCCCGGTACGGTCGTCATGACTAAGGTGGTGTGCTACCAGTGTGGTGCGCAGTTTGCCATTGCGCATCGTTCAGCGTGCCCAGACCAAGTCCTGGCCGAGCGCCAGGCAATCTGGCTGGCGGACAAGTTCGTCTGGGATCACATCCAGGAAAGCAACCATCAAAGCTCGATTCAGCTGCCGGGATCACGCGAAATGAAGTAACCAAGATGCGCTCCCTTTTGGCGTTTCGTCCGTCTTCTGCACGGAGCGCAAGGGTGACGAGTTAAGATTCCAACCACAGCGCAAGCAGAAAGCCCTCCAGCGGAAACCCAACCGAGAGTTACAGAAGGCACTCGCCCTCCCCCAAGCGCACACGGCGAATGCAGGCAAGGCGCGCCGGCTAATGCCGGGCGAAACCGAGTATGAGCAAGAGGATGCCCAGGAGAAGGCTGATCCCGAAATTAAAGTAATTGGGCGGTTTTTCAATCGTAAGCCAGATGGGAGAGGCCAGCATCAGAGCCATTCCGAGGCCGTGGAGGATACGTTTTTTCCACGCGGACGGCTTCACAGTGAGCGGGAGTGCCAGGTACTCACGGAACGCTCGGACTTGCTTCCCGTAAAAATCGGCGAAGAACATGCCCGCAAGTTCTCTCTGCACGCCGCTTGAGCGATCTCGATAGGTGCAGGTCCACTCGGCAACGATGATATAGCCGACGTGGAAGGAGTTGCTCGCATTGAAGTGGATGTCTTGCTGTCGCTCGGTGGCTGCCTTCCAGTAGTCGTGGATGGCCTCGCGGCCAATGATCGGCTCTCCAAACGGGTTTTCTTTGTAGCGAGCGTCACGGGTGAAGAGGCCGGCGGCCAGATCAGCGTCGCGAGTCTCCCAAGCCTTCTTGTATTTGGCGAGGAAGTCCTTGACGTTGCTCGCGTGCAATGGCGCCAGGCGCTTGGTCTTCGGTTCGGGTTTGGTGGACAATTTCACGGCTGCCTCCTCGCGAAGGTTCGGGGAAGGATAGCAGAATTGGGCGGGGCTCGGTAACCTCGCACCGAGTTCCCAAGCGACGAGCATCGGGTGGTGACATACGTCCGCCCGTGGCTGGGGGGACGGAAGGCACTCGCCCTCCCCCGGTCGTGAGAATTAACACACCATTAACAAACCCAGCCGGAGTGCCGCTTACAATACCGCCCCATGCCAGAGCAGCCTTTGCGTGTGGAGAAGGTCGTTGGTTCGCGCGCTGAGCACCGCATCCTGCGTTTGACGGGGCCGCTGACCTTGTCGAACCTCTTCGAGTTTCAAGCCTTGGTGCGCGCGGAAAAAGCGCCTGTGATCATCATCGACCTCAGCAACGTGCCCTACATCGACTCGGCGGGGATCGGATCGTTAATGGGGGCGTACGTCTCGCGTCAGAAGGACGGACGCTCGCTGGCGCTGGTAGGCGTCAACCAGCGGGTTAAGGATGCGCTGGAGGTCACCAGGGTTCTTCAATTCTTCTCTGTCTATCCCTCGGTCGCCGAGGCGGAAAGCGCAGCCTGACACCGCTGCGGGCCTCTCCCGCCAGCAGCTCGAGCCCACGGTGGCACTTTCAGCGCAGTCGAACTGATTTCGCCTCCAGGTCACTTCAGCCCAAGTCGCGCGTCACCCGGAAACCGTAATCCGCGTACTGAAACTGCGGAGGGATGCTGGAGCGCGCGGAGCAGCGCGCCATCTTGACGTGGTGTCGCCACGAGCCACCGCGCGAGGATTTCCTGTCGCCGCTGGCCGGTCCTTGCGGATTGCGCTCCGGCGAGCACGCGTAGTAATCCGCCTGGAACCAGTCGCTGCACCACTCGTGTACGTTCTCGCACATCTCATATAAGCCGTAGGCATTCGGCTCCGAGTTCCTGACCGGCTCCGGCCCGTGCTGCCATAGGCTCTCGTAATGCGGGCGCGATTGCGGCGGATCGTCGCCCCAGGGAAACAGCTTGCCGTCGGCTCCTCCGCGCGCCGCGCGCTCCCACTCAGCTTCGGTGGGCAGCCGATAATGCGCGCCCGTGCTCGCGGACAGCCACTCACAGTACGCCACCGCCTCGAACCATGAAACCGCCGTGACCGGCTGCTCGGGATGGTTGAGGTTGGGATCGTTCCAGGTGGGCGGCGGTGGACGACGGGTCGCGTCGAGGAATCTCGCATACTCCGCGACCGTGACCTGGGTTTCCGCCAGCGCCAACGAATCCACCCACACGCGATGCAGTGGCCGCTCCACATCCTGGCCGGTATCGGAGCCCATCCAGAACCAGCCTGCGGGGATCTCGATCATCCTCGGCTCGCGCGAGAAGACGGCTGGCGTTGGAACCTCCGTCGAAGACATGCTTGGATTGTAACGCCGGCGTCGCGCCGCCCGCGCTAACTGCTCCCGGGCGGCCGATACGATTTATACTGCCGGGCTCGGGGTCTGCCGTCATGGTTTCGCACTCGAGCTTCGAACGCGAACTGCGCCGAGTCATCGAGGGCGAGGTGCGCTTCGACCGCGGAACCGCCGCCATCTACTCCACCGACGCGTCCAACTATCGCCAAGTGCCGGTTGGCGTTGTGATCCCGCGGCACGAGGAGGACGTCATCCGCGCGCTGGGTTTGGCGCGCGAGAATTCCGTTCCCATCCTGGCGCGCGGCGGCGGCACCAGCTTGGCCGGACAGACCTGCAACACCGCGCTGGTCCTGGATTTTTCCAAGTACATGAATGCCATCCAGCGCGTCGATCGCCACCTGGGTCTGGCGGTGGTTCAGCCCGGAGTGGTGCAGGCGCACTTGAACACGGCGCTCGCGCCCTATGGGTTGTTCTTCGCTCCTGATCCCGCCACCAAGGACCGCTGCACCCTCGGCGGGATGATCGGCAACAATTCCTGCGGCGCGCACTCCGCCGCGTACGGCAAGACCTCGGAGAATCTCCTAGCGCTCGACGTTCTGCTCTACGACGGCACGCGTCTGAAGCTCGGGCCGGTCAGCGACGCGGAGTTGAATGCCACCATTTCTGCCGGAGGCCGCACCGCCGAGATCTACCAGCAACTCCGCGGCATCACCACCCGCTACGGCGACCTGGTGCGCGCGCGCTTCCCGAAGATCCCGCGCCGCGTCTCCGGTTACAACCTCGATGAATTGCTGCCTGAAAATGGCTTCAACCTGGCGCGCGCGCTGGTCGGCTCCGAGGGGACGCTGGCCATCACGCTGAGCGCCACCGTGAGGGCAGTGCCGCGTCCCAAGCAGCTCGTTCTGGTGACGCTCGGCTTCGCGGACATCTATGTAGCCGCCGATCAGGTGCCGTGGATCCTCGAGCACCGTCCCGAAGCCCTGGAGGCCTTCGACCAGCAGCTGGTCGAATTCGGCAAGATCAAGGGCCTGGATGCCATCCGGCTGTTGCCGTCCGGCTGTGCGTTCCTGATCGTCGAACTCGGCGGCGCCACGCTGGATGAAGCCCGCGGACGCGGCGAAGCCTTGCTGCACGAGGCCAAGCGCCTGCCGCTCTGCACCGGGTCAACGCTGCTGGTCGACCCCGTCGAGCGCGACTCGGTGTGGCGCCTGCGCGAATCCGGACTGGGCGCCGGCGCCAGCCGTCCCGGATTCCCGCGCTCCTGGCCTGGCGCCGAAGATGTCGCGGTCGCGCCGGCCAAGCTGGGGGCTTACCTCCGCCGCCTCACCAAGCTCCTGGACAAGCGCCAACTGCGCGTCTCCATCTATTACGGGCACTTCGGAGAAGGCTGCGTCCACTGCCGGGTCAGCTTCGACCTCGAGAGCGAGCAAGGTATCGCCATCTTTCGCGCGACCATGGAAGAACTCGGCGACCTGGTCGGCGAGTTCGGCGGCTCCATCTCCGGCGAACACGGAGACGGCATCGCCCGCTCCGAGCTGCTGCCCAGAATGTTTGGGTCGGAACTGACCGGAGCTTTCGGCGAGTTCAAACGCGCGTTCGATCCCGACGGACGCATGAATCCCGGCAACATCGTCCAGCCGCATCCGCTGGACTCGCATTTGAAGCTGGGCCCGAATTATCGCCCGCTGCAGGTCGCCACCCACTTCGATCTCAGCGCCGATGGCGGTCTCGCCGGGGCGGCGCTGAAATGCGTAGGCGTTGGCAAGTGTCGCAAGACCGACGCCGGCACCATGTGCCCCTCCTACATGGCAACACGCGAGGAGCGCGATTCCACTCGCGGCCGTGCCCGCGTCCTGTTCGAAGCGCTGAATGGCGGCCTGCCGGGGGGATTTACCGATGAAGCGCTACATGAGGCGCTGGACCTTTGTCTCTCCTGCAAGAGCTGCAAGACGGAGTGCCCGGCCGCGGTGGACATGGCGATGTACAAGGCCGAGTTTCTCGCCCACTACCACCAGCACCATCGGCGTCCGCTGATCGCGCACGCGCTTGGACGGATCAACGAGTGGGCCGCGCTGGCGTCGCATGCGCCCGTTCTCGTGAACTCTCTTTCACACTCGTTCCTGGCGGGCCCGATGAAGCGCGCCCTGGGAATCCATGCGAAACGCGATCTGCCGCGCTTCGCCCAGCAGACCTTCCGCGCCTGGTTCGGCGGGCGTAACGGCGCTCGGGACTCGCGCCCGGAAGTCGTGCTGTTCCCTGATACGTTCAACAATTTCTACGAACCGGAGGTAGCGATGGCGGCCACACATGTTCTTGATGCCGCCGGTTTCCGCGTGACCATCCCGCCGTCCGAGCTTTGCTGTGGCCGTCCGCTCTACGACCAGGGAATGCTGGATGTGGCCAAGCAGCGCCTGCGGGAAGCGATGCGCGTGCTCGGCCCGTACGTCGAGCGCGGAGTGCCGATTGTAGGGCTCGAGCCCGGATGCATCCTCACCTTCCGCGACGAACTGCCGAAGCTTTTCCCAGGTGACCCGCTCGCGCAGGCCTTGGCGGAAGGCACTTTCATGCTCGATGAATTCCTGGCACGCAAAGCGCCCGCGTACGCGCCTCCGCCGCACCAGGGACGCGCGTTGCTCCACGGCCACTGCCACCAGAAGGCAATCGCCGGCCTGAAGCACGAGACGGCGCTGCTGGAGCGCGTCAGCGGATTAAAGCTGGAAGTCCTGGATGCGGGTTGCTGCGGGATGGCCGGCGCCTTCGGCTACGAGGCCGACCACTACGACATTTCGAAGATCCTGGCCGAGCGCGTGCTGGTGCCTGCGATCCAACGCAGCGAGCCCGGCACCATCGTGATCAGCGATGGATTCTCCTGCCGGTCGCAAGTCCGACACTTCTGCCCCGACGCGCGCGTGATGCATCTTGCCCAGGTGCTCGATCAGCGCCAGGTCTCATAGCAGATGGCATTTGCCTGGCGTTACCAAACAACGACCGGCGACCCACCGGTGTTAGACTCACTTAATGCTGGCCGCCTACGCGGTACGGGTGGAGAACAGCCGGGGCCGGCGCCACGCCGAGCCCGCGCATCCCTACCGTGACGACTTCCAGCGCGACCGCGACCGCGCCATCCACTCCCGCGCCTTCCGGCGGCTGGAGAACAAGACCCAGGTCTTCACCCGCCGCTACTCCGACCATTTCCGCAACCGGCTGACGCACACCATCGAAGTCGCGCAGATCGCGCGCACCATCGCCGGCGCGCTGGGCCTGAACGTCGACCTGGTGGAATGCCTGGCGCTGGTGCACGACATCGGGCACCCGCCCTTCGGCCACGCGGGCGAGAAGGCGCTCGACGCCGCCATGCGCGCCCACGGCTTCTTCTTCGACCACAACCTGCACGCGCTGCGCATCGTCGAGGATTTCGAGCTGCGCTACGCCGGCTTCCGCGGGCTGAACCTCACCTTCGAGGTGCGGGAAGGCATCATCAAGCACTCACGCGATTATTCCGCTGAGGAATTTCCGGAATTGACGGAATACCTGCTCGCGCAGCGCCCGCCGCTCGAAGCCCAGCTCATCAACCTGGCCGACGAGATCGCCTACCACACCGCCGACCTCGACGACGGCACCGAGGCGCGCATCCTCACGGTGGAGGAGATCCGCGCCGGCGTGCCCGTTTTCGAGAGCTTCTATGGCAAAGTCGAGGCCCGCCACCCGGACGCGCTCCCCAAGCTGAAGTTCAACGAGGCGCTCAAGCGCGTACTGAATCTGCTGGTCACCGACCTCATCGAGAACACGGTGGCCCGCGTGCGCGCGGCCCGGATCGAGGACGTGGAAGGCGTGCGGCGTCACCCCGAGCGCATGGTGTCGTTCAGCCCCGAGGCCGAGGAGCATCGCAACCAGCTCCGGCGGTTTCTCTACGACCGCCTTTACCTCAGCCCCGACTTGATGCCGGAGAAGGACGCCGCCGAGCGCACCGTGCGTGAGCTGTTCGACTACTGGACCAGCCGTCCTCACGCCCTGCCCGCCAGCTACCAGGAAAAGACGCGCCACCAGCCCTTGCCGCGCGTGGTCTGCGACTACATCGCGGGCATGACCGACAACTTCATCCAGGAACAGCACGCGGCTCTGTGCGGGAAGAAGACCGTGGTCGCCCGCTGAGTCACGTGGGGACGAGCGCTCAGTTCGCCACGCGCGAGGAGGCGTACAACCTTTCGGTCTGCGGCGCCGCGACCACGTGCTCGCTTTTATCGGGAAAGAAGATGCGCACGCTGGGCGTTCCGCGCGGCTTGATTTCGCCCCCGACGCGCTCGAGCGGCAGGTGAAGGGGCACGGCTTTCAGCCGTGCCGCTAATGCTGATTAAATGGACCGGCCTTTAGGCCCTGAGGAGGTTTTTTCCCCAGCGGCTAAAGCCGAATTTTTCCCTGCCTTGTACGGCACGCCTGAAGGCGTGCCCTTTCACCAGTGAATCAAGAGCGACGAACTCTAGCCATGGATGCTCTGGACTGATTGCACTTCTTGAGTCGGACTGCTCGGCGCTGGCGGAAAATCGTACAGCCGCGCCGGATTCTCCACCAGGATCCGCCGCCGCGTGGCTTCCTCCGGCGCCCATGCCGGCAGCAGGTCGAGCAGGCTCGCGTCCTGCGGCATGGGAACGCTGACCGAGGGATGCGGCCAGTCGGTGCCGAACACCAGCTTCGCCGGAGCGGTTTCCACCAGCGCGCGCGCAAAAGGAACGGCGTCGTTGTACGGCTGCGGCTCTCCCGAGATGCGATACGCGCCCGAGAGCTTCACCCAGCAATGTCCGCCGCGCAGCAACTGCAACAGGGTTTGAAATCCCGCGTGTCCGGCGCCCAGCGACGCCGGCATGTGCCCCATGTGATCTACGACGAAGTCCACCGGCAAACGCCCGAGCCGGTCAGCGAGTTCCGGCAGGTCTCTTCCATCCAGCAGCAGTTGCACGTGCCAGCCCAGCGGCTGAATGGCGCGCGCAATCCGTTCAAGCGCATCGAGTTGCAATCCGCCCTTGAACAAAAGGTTGAGGCGCACACCGCGGAAGCCGGCGGCGTGAAGTTCGGGGAGCAGGGAATCGCTGACGCCGGGCTCGACCACGGCCACGCCGCGCCACTTGCCGCCCGCGGCGACGACGGCATCGCGCGTACAACGGTTGTCGGTGCCGTACACGCTGGGCTGCACGATCACCCCGCGCTCGAATCCCAGCGCGCCCAGCATCCGCCGGTAAGCCTCGATGCTGGCTTCCGGCGGCGTGTAGCTTCGATTCGGCGTGAAGGGATACTTATCCACCGGCCCGAAGATGTGGGCGTGGCAATCGCAACTGTCCGGCGGAATCACGAGCCTGGGTCTTCCCGGATCAGGGTTGAAGCCCTGGCAGCCCGGGATCGCCGCCGCGTTTTCCGCGCGATCACTCATAGACGCGCAGTTCCTTCCCGCGCGTCTCCGGCAACAGCGACGTGCCAACAATCATCACTACGTACGCGCTGGCGGCGAAGATGGCGATGGCCTGTCCCAGGGTCACGCTGGTGCTCAGGTATCCAACCAGCGTTGGGAACAGCGCCCCGATGCCGCGACCGAAGTTATAGGAGAATCCCTGCCCCGATCCGCGCAGACGGCTGGGGAAAAGTTCGGTGAAAAACGCGCCGATGGGGCTGAACACGCCGGAAGCGAAGAAGCCCAGCGGGAATCCCAGCACCAGCATCACCGAATTGCTGATCGGCAGGTAAGTGTAAGCGACCACGGTCACGAACGAGCACACCGCGTACAGAATGAGGGTCTTCTTGCGCCCGATGCGGTCGGCAAGATAGGCGCTGATCATGTAGCCGATGAAGGAACCCACGATCACCACGATCAAGTAGGCGCCGGTGTTCATGACCGACAGCTTGCGCTGGGTTTTCAGGAAGGTCGGCAGCCAGGTGGTGATGGCGTAGTAGCCGCCCTGGGCGCCCACCGCGAGCACCGCGGTCAGCAGCGTGATCTTCAGGATGTCCGGCGAGAAGATCTGCAGGAACGAAGCGTTGGCGCCGGAGGTCTCAACCTGCTTGCGGGTCTCCGCGTAAACCTGCGGCTCGGGCACACGGCGGCGGATGTAGAACACCAGCAGCGCGGGGAGGATGCCGATCCAGAACATGGCGCGCCATGCCGTGGCTTCGGGCAGCGCTTTGAACAGCACCGTGTAACAGATCGCCGCCAGGCCCCAGCCCACTGCCCAGCCGCCTTGCACGGTTCCCACGGCTTTGCCACGATGCTGGGAACGGATGGCCTCGCCCATCAGCACCGATCCCACCGCCCACTCGCCGCCGAACCCCAGGCCTTGCAGGCCGCGGGTCACGAGCAGTTGCGTGAAGGAGTGGGTGAAGCCGCTCAGGAAGGTAAAGAAGGCGAACCAGATGATGGTGAGCTGCAGGATGCGGGCGCGCCCGTAACGGTCGGCGAGCGTGCCCGCCAGCCAGCCGCCGAGGGCGGAGATCAATAGCGCGGCCGTACCCAGCAGCCCGGCCTGGCCTTTGCTGATGTGCCACGCCGCAATCAGGCTGGGAATCACGAAGCTGTACACCATCACGTCCATGCCGTCGAGCGCCCAGCCGCCGAAGGTGGCGAACAAGGTGCTGCGTTCGGACCTCGAGAGCTGGGTCAGCCAGGAGCCCTGGGTTGTCGCTGCCGGACTCGCTGCGGATGAGCTGGTGGGGGGATTCATCGGCGCTCCTTCCCGATTCGCCTGCGGATCGCAGGGCGATTTGACAACAGGAATCATTGGGTCGGCCCGGTTACACTGTCTTTTCGCGCCACCCGCGGGCGGTGATGTATATCACATCCCCGGAACACCGCCTATCAGCGCCTCGATCTCACCGCGCAGGCCAGCGCCAAGTACGACTATGCCGCCAAGACGGCATCCTTGAGGTACGCTATCGGCTTGCTGCGCTGATCTCTCCACGAATTGCAGCTTTTGCGTCTACAGAAAAAGGGAGCCCCGAGGGCGACATTTGTGTTAGCCCGGGGCGTCAGCTCCGGGTTGCAGCATATATAAGGAGCAGAGCCCCCGCAGGGGCGACACCCATTGCAGATCCCGCCTCACCGTTTACAGATCTTTGACCTTTCTTGACGAAGTCTTTACCTGCCCACCGGGGTGCGCGTGCTTAAATAGGTGTACTGCTCCGGTAGCGCCCTCGAGTTGGAGGTCCATGATGCTAAGACGCTGGGCGATCGCCATCGTGTCGTTGCTTGCTGTGCTGGCGATGGCGCAGGACAATCCGCCAAAGCCCGCAGGTGACCAGGCGCAAGGCCGCCCGATTCGTGAAGGGGAAGGCCGGTTCCAGGGAGTGGCTGGCACCATCACCGCAATCAAGAAGGATCAACTCTTTTTGAAGGCTGTGGACGGCAAGGCCGTGACCGTCAATCTGTCTGCCCGAACCCGTTATCGCAAAGACGCCCAGCCAGCCACGCTCGCGGACTTCAAGGTGGGCGACAGGGTAATGGTCAGCGGCGACCCTGCCGGAGAGAACACTTGGAACGCTCGCTCTGTCGGCACGCGCTCAGGTGCGCGCCAGGAGATGATGCGGGAGGCTTTGGGCAAGCGCTTCATCGCCGGTGAGCTTAAGTCGATCGACGGCACTCGCCTCACCATCCTGCGCCCCGATGGCGAAACCCAGACCATCGAGGTGGATGAGAACACTTCGTTCCGCAAGCAGAACGAAAGCATCACGCTCGCCGACTTCAAGCCTGGCGACCACGTGTTCGGACGCGGTGAGCTCAAGAATGGGACCTTCGTCGCCGCGGTGTTGAATTCGGGAGACCCGCAGCAGATGGGAATGCCTCGTCCCCAGGGCTCGCCCGACCGGCACTGAGGTCATCCGGATGCCTGGAAATCCGTCTAACTCCAGCAGCGCGCTTTGATGTCCTCGATGCGAAACTCCCGGCCAAACGATTCTCGACGCCTTCGGGTGAATGCCTGCATGATTGCCGCTGCCTTTGTCCTGCTGGTTGCTCTCGGCGGATTTGCCTCCGCGCAGACCCCACCCGCTGCCGGGGGCGATATCAGTGGCTTCGTCAAGTCCGGGAACATGCCCTTGCCCGGGGTTACGGTTTCCGCGGCCAATACTCTGACCGGCCAGAAGGCAGTTACTTCCACCGGAGATGACGGCGGCTACGCCCTGCACCTAGCCGCCAACGGCCGCTACGTCGTGCGTGCGGAAATGGCTGCCTTCGCTGCCGCGACGCACGAAGTGTTGATCAACGCCCAAAACCGCAGTGCGCGTGTGGACCTCGATCTCGTGCTGCTCT
Source organism: uncultured Acidobacteriota bacterium (assembly GCA_963704285.1). Classification (GTDB taxonomy): domain Bacteria; phylum Acidobacteriota; class Terriglobia; order Terriglobales; family Acidobacteriaceae; genus JAHFUA01. The sequence goes on from OY969886.1 coordinate 2,370,398, forward strand.
CCCGCGCGCAGCAGCAGCAAACCGCGGAAGAGCAGCAACAACGCCAGGCGGCGGCAGCGACCAACCGCGGGTTCCAGAGTCTGGCAGTGATGCAGTCGGCGCTGGGCGCGGAGTCCGAGAGCACTGGTTTCAACGGCTCCGAGCAAAGCTTGCCTGCCGGCCTGCAGGTGCCAGGCATGTCCGCGGAATCGGCGACGGAATCCGTCTCCATCTCCGGCAACACCGCCAATTCCGGGTGGACCGGCCTGAGCAGCGAAGAGCTCCGGCAGCGCGTGCAGGAGATGCGCGAGCGCCAGGGCGGCGAGATGGGCGGTCCCGGTGGTTTCGGCGGAGGCCCTGGCGGGGGCCGCGGCCCGGGCGGCTTTGGCAGAGGCGGCGGAGGCCCATTCATGCTCGGCGGCGGCCGCGGCCGCTTCAACTTCGACCGCCCACACGGCACCGTTTATTACATGGCCGGTGATGCCGCGCTGGATGCGGCTCCTTACTCGCTGACCGGAGCTCCCCTGTCCAAGCCCTCGTATCAGCAGAACCGCTTTGGCGGCGCGCTCGGCGGCCCGCTCAACATTCCCAAGATTTACAAGGGCGGCCAGAAGACATTCTTCTTCGTCAACTACAACGGCTCCCGTTCCGAGAATCCTTTTGATGCCTTCTCCACCGTGCCCACGGAGGACGAGCGTAAAGGAATTTTTCCCGGCTTCACCATCAACAACATCAATCCGGTGGCGCAGGCGTTGTTGCCGTACATACCCGAGCCCAATCTGCCGGGGAGCGTCAAGAATCTTCATTTCGTGACCTCCACCACCAGCAATTCCGACGACCTGAACCTGCGCATCATCCATGCCTTCGGCAAATCCACCTTGATGGGACAACGCCGGCCTGGTCCCGGTGGCGGCGGGCGCAACAATCTGAACTTCGGCTTCCACTATCACGCCACGAGCAGTAACCTGACCAACCCTTTTCCTTCGGTCGGTGGGACTACCTCGGTGCGCAGCTTCGACATTCCCGTCGGCTACGTGCGCTCCTTCGGCAAGCTGACCAACATCCTGCGCTTCAACTACAACCGCAACCGCATCAGCACCCAGAACCTGTATGCGTTCAATACCGATGTTGCGGGCCTGTCCGGAGTCACCGGGGTCTCGACCAATCCCTTCGACTTTGGCATTCCCAATCTCTCGTTCACCGGCTTCTCCAGCCTGAACGACATCAATCCTCTGCTGCGCCGCGACCAGACCTTCACCGTCTCCGACACCATGATCTGGAGCCACGGCAAGCACACCTGGCGCTGGGGAGGCGACTTCCGCCGCATCCAGCTCAACACCGAGACCGCCAGCAACCCACGCGGCAGCTTCACCTTCACCGAGCTGAACTCGGGCAACGACTTTGCCGACTTCCTGCTGGGCCTGCCGCAGTTGAGCACCGTCCAGTACGGCGCCAACAACTACCACTTCCGCGGGAATTCATGGGACCTGTTCGCACAGGACGAATGGCGCGTGCGCGGCAACCTGACCCTGAACCTCGGCCTGCGCTACGAGTACGTCTCGCCCTACAGCGAGATCAACAACCTGATCGCAAATCTCACTTTTGCGCCCGGGATCGCGGCCGTAGTTCCCGTCTTGCCTGCGGGGAGCAACCCTCAGCTCTGCGCCGTTTATCCTTGCGCCATCGGGACGAGCCCTTACGCCGGAGCGCTGCCCGCCACGCTCGTCCGCCCCGATCGCAACAATTTTGCGCCGCGCGTGGGGATTGCCTGGAAACCCTTGGCCAAGACCGTGGTGCGCGCCGGCTACGGCATCAATTACAACACCGGCGCTTACTCGAACATCATTCAGCAGTTTGCGTTCCAGCCTCCGTTCACCGTGGTGCAGACCAATCGTGAATGCTTGTCCTCGTCGGATGTGAACTGCATCCCGGTATCGAACCTTGCGCTCGGGTTTGCGCCGGCGCCGCCCACCACCATCACCAACAACTATGGTGTGGACCCCAACTATCGACTGGGGTACGTCCAGATATGGAATCTCAACATCCAGCGTGAGCTGAAGGGGGATGTCCTGCTCAACGTGGATTACACCGGCACCAAGGGCACGCGGCTGGACGTTCTGGAAGCTCCCAACCGCATCGCCACCGGCCCCTTGAACCCCGGCGTGTCGCCCTTCTACTTCGAGACCTCGCAGGCCGATTCCATCGCCCATGCCGGCACCGTGCGCCTGCGCAAGCGGCTGCGGCACGGCGTTTCCATCGGCGGCAGCTACACCTTTTCCAAATCCATCGACAACGCTTCCACCATCGGCGGCGGCGCGGTGGTGGTGGCGCAGAACGCCTTCGATCTGGCCGCCGAACGCGGCCTCTCCAGCTTCGATCAGCGGCACCGCTTCGTCGCCGACTACCTGGTAGAACTGCCCTTCGGCCACGACAAGCGCTGGCTCTCCAGCAAGAGCGCGCTCCGCAATGTCTTCGGCGACTGGCAGTGGAGCGGCGATTGGACCATCGCCTCCGGCCTGCCGTTCACGCCGCGCGTGCTCGGCAGTGTTACCGACGTGAGCGGCGGCACCAACGGCACGCTGCGCGCCAACCTCGTCCCCGGCCAGCCCATCGCCGTGCCCAACCCCTCCATCGCGGAGTGGTTCAACACCGCCGCCTTCGTCCCTCCCTCCCAGGGACAGTTCGGCGATGCCGGGCGCAACATCATCGAAGGCCCGGGCAGCGTGGTCTTCGACATGGCCTTCACCAAGGTGATCCCCATGGGCGATGTGCGCATGCTCGAGTTCCGCGCCCAGATGACCAACATCTTCAACACGCCGCAGTTAACCGCCATCGACACCAGCGTAACCTCGCCCAGCTTCGGGCAAGTGATCAGCGTGGGCTCCATGCGCAGGATCCAGATGCAGGCACGTTTCAGGTTTTGATATGCGACGACTTGCTCCAATTCGATGGCTGCGGACAATGGTAGAGGTTCGTGAAGGGGCACGCCTTCACGGGGTCCCCGGCACGCCCGCTTTTGGCGTGCTGGGGTGGGAGGCGTGCCGTAAAAGGCAAGTAAAAACTCGGCTTCAGCCGCTGAGGCACTCTCCCTCAGGGCCTAAAAGCCGGTTCATATGTGAGGACCCTAACGGCACGGCTGGAAGCCGTGCCCCTTCACAAGTTAAACGAGCCAACCGTCAAGGTGCGATAGCGGCGGCGCTTTGTTTCGTGCTTTTGGCCGGCACACTTCCGGCCCAGCAATCCCCCCAAACGCCCTACACCCTTAAAGCCCGCAGCGAGCTCGTGCTGGTCAACGTTACGGCGCGCGACAAGAAGGGAAGTCTCGTCCGCGACCTGACCGCCGACGATTTCACCGTGCTCGAAGACGGCAAGCAGCAGAAAGTCTCGTCGTTCGACATCGAGAACGCCGACGCCGTGCCGGAAACCGCCGCCGGTCCCGAACAAGCCACCGTACTCTCTGTGCCCAAGCCCCGCGCCGCAGCGCCACCGGCGGAAGCGCAGCCAGCACAACCCGCGCTCAAGGACCGCCGCCTGGTCATCCTTTTCTTCGACCTGAGCGCGATGCAGCCGGACGAGATCGAGCGCTCCCTCACCGCCGCCCAGAAGTATGTCGATCAGCAGATGGCCCCGGCCGACCTGGTGTCGGTGGTCTCGCTGGGCAGCGCGGTGCGCGTGGAGCAGGACTTCACCAGCGACCGTGCTCTGCTCAAGCAAGCGCTGAACCGGTTGAATCCCGCTGCCGGCGCCGGTTTCGAAGAAGGCTCCACTGGCGCCACCGAGGGCACACCCGATACCGGCCAGCCCTTCACCGCCGACGATACCGAGTACAACATCTTCAACACCGATCGCCGTCTGGAAGCCTTGCGGTCGGTTGCGGCCGCGGTCTCCCGCATCGAGCAAAAGAAGTCGTTGATTTATTTCTCCAGCGGCATGAACCGCACCGGGATCGAGAACCAATCCCAGTTGCGCGCTGCCGTCAACGCCGCCGTGCGCTCCAACCTCGCCATATACACCATGGACATCCGCGGCCTGCAAGCGCTGGTCCCCGGCGGCGAGGCCCAGTCCGCCAGCCTGCGCGGCACCGCTGCCTACTCCGGCCGCGCCACCCAGAACGCGCTAAACGCCAACTTCTCCTCGCAGGAGACCCTGGTCACTCTCGCGGGCGACACCGGGGGCCACGCCTTCCTCGACACCAACGACTTCGGCCAGGTCTTCAAGCGGGTGCAGGACGACACCGCCACCTACTACATGCTCGCTTATCGCAGCAGCAATCCCGCGCGCGACGGCAAGTTTCGCCACATCGTAGTGCAGGTTCGGCGGCCCGGGCTCAAGCTCGAATACCGCCGCGGATATTACGCGCCCGCCGATTTCCAGCACTCCACGCGCGAAGACCGCGAACTCCAGTTGGACCAGGAACTGGCCTCCGATCTGCCCACCACCGATCTGCCCGTGTATCTCGCGACCGGGTACTTCCGCCTGGCGGACAACAAGTTCTTCGTCCCGGTTTCGCTCGTGGTCCCCGGTTCGGAGATCCCGTTCACCCGCGGCGGCGACCAGGACCGCGCCACGCTGGACGTCATCGGAGCGGTCACCGATGACAACAAGCGTCCTATGAGCACGCTGCGCGATACCGTCAAGTTCAACGTGCGCGGCGCGCAGGAGGTCCGCCGCAAGAACGTGCAGTACAACAGCGGATTCGTGCTGCCCGCCGGCAAGTACCACCTGAAGTTTGTGGTGCGCGAGAACCAGAGCGGGCGCCTGGGCTCGTTCGAGACCGATCTGGTCGTTCCCGAGTTGAAGACGGCGCCGCTCAAGATGAGCTCTGTGGTGCTCGCCAGCCAGCTCCAGCCCGCGGCTAAGCGCCGCAACGAGAACCCGCTCATCCGCGACGGCTCAGAACTCATCCCCAACGTGACGCACGTCTTCTCCTCCGGGCAGCACCTTTATCTTTATTATGAGGTGTACGATCCCGCGCGGCAGGCGGCCGCCAAAGCCTCGGAGAGGCAGCAGGGCATCCGTGTCCTGACCAACGTTGCCTTCTTTTCCGGCAAGGTGAAAACCTACGAGACACCTCTGGTCGAAGCGCAGCAACTGAATGTCCCCGACCGCAAGGCCGCCGTCTTCCAGCTCGACGTACCGCTTACGTCGCTCAAGCCCGGCTTCTACACCTGCCAGGTGAACGTGATCGATGATGCCGCCGGGCGCTTCACCTTCCCGCGTCTGGCGCTGCTGGTAAGGCAATAGCATTGCCTTTTGTGGGCATGAATTGCCGGGCTCGCCGTGTAGAATACCTCGCAGCCTCGGAGTGCCGTGCCCGAGGCGATTCGCGCCGGAGGCAGGGAAGCATGTCCGATGAACTGGCGGAAAAAGTCCTGTCGGTGATCGCCACCAGCAAGCGCATTCCCCGCGAACGGGTCTCGCTCGACAGTTCGCTCGAAGACCTCGGCATGGACTCGCTCGACCAGCTCAATCTTCTGTTCGCGCTGGAGAGCGACTTCAACATCTCCATTCCTGACGAGGAAGCCAAGTCCATCCGCAACGTGCGCGAGATGGTCGAGGGAGTAAGGAAGCTGGTCGCCGGCGCCTCCGGGGCCACCTCGGCGGCGTGAGCCATGGCGCCGCGGCGAGTGGCGGTCACGGGCCTGGGCGTGATCTCCCCTCTGGGCCACGATGTCTCCTGCTTCTGGAATGCCCTGATCGCCGGCCGCACCGGCATCGCCCGCATCGAATCCGTGGATGTAAGCGCACTGCGGTTTCAGAACGGCGCCGAGGTGCGCGATTATGATCCGGCGCAGCACTTCGAGCGCGCGCAGGCCGACCTGCTCGACCGTTTCGCGCAATTCGCGCTGGTCGCTGCCCGCCAGGCGGTCCGCGATTCCGGCATCGTCTTTACTCCCGAATTGCGCCTGCGGACCGCGATCGTCACCGGAGCGTCGGTCGGCGGGCAGTCCACGCAGGACGCGCAGTTCTGGGAGGTGTACCGGCGTAACTCTCCGCGCGTCCACCCTCTGACCATTCCGCGGATCATGCCCAATGCCGGCGCCAGCCACATCTCGATGGAGTTTGGGATCTCGGGGCCGGCCTATACCATCTCGACCGCTTGCGCTTCCTCGAACCACGCCATCGGCCAGGCGTTCTGGATGGTGCGCGACGGCGCGGCCGAACTGGCGATCGCTGGCGGCAGCGAGACCCCGTTCAGCTTCGGCTTCTTGAAGGCGTGGGAAGCCATGCGCGTGGTCGCTCCTGACACCTGCCGCCCCTTTTCGCGCGACCGCCGCGGCCTGATCCTGGGCGAAGGCGGAGCCATGCTGGTGCTGGAGCCGCTGGAAGGGGCACGCGCCCGCGGTGCGCCTGTGTACGCTGAACTCGCCGGCTTCGGCATGTCGTCGGACGCCAGCCACATCACCACGCCCTCCACCGACGGTCCGGCTCGCGCCATGTTTGCGGCTTTGCGCGATGCTGACATTAGTGCGGAACGTGTGGGCTACATCAACGCCCACGGCACCGGCACCCCCAGCAACGATTCCACCGAGACTCGCGCGATCCGCCAGGTGTTCGGCGCCCACGCCGACAGGCTGGCTGTCAGCTCCACCAAGTCCATGCACGGGCACGCGTTGGGAGCGGCCAGCGCGCTGGAGGCAGTCGCCACCGTCCTGGCGCTGCGCCACGCCATCCTTCCTCCCACCGCCAACTTCACCACGCCCGACCCAGAATGCGATCTCGACGTGGTTCCCAACCAGTCGCGGAAGGCGGAGGTAGAGTGCGCGCTGTCGAACGCGTTCGCGTTCGGGGGATTGAATGCGGTGCTGGCGTTCCGGCGGGCAGTGTAGAGAAGTAGCTCGCTACGTCTCTACAACCCCGCACTCTCCGCCGCCAACTGCGCGATCGCCGACCAGTCTTTTTCCCCCAGCCCGCGCGCGATCCCGGTCAGGAAGCGGTCGTGAAGCACGCTTGCGACGGGCATGGGCACGTTGGCGGCGTCGGCAGCGGCCAGGATCAGCCGCACGTCCTTCGCTCCCAGCCGCAGGCTGAAGCCCGCAGGCTCGTACTTTTCCTGCGCGATGATCCCGCCGTAATTTTTCTGAAAGGGCGCGCTGAAGAAGCTGTTGGAGAGAATGTCCAGGTACTGCTGCGGGTCGATGCCGTGCTTGCGCACCAGCGCGAATGCTTCTCCCATGCACTCGAGCGTCGAGACGATCAGGAAGTTGCCGCTCAGCTTGACCACGTTGGCGGCGGGCGGATCCTCGCCCAGAACGAACGTCCTCTGACCCATGGCGTTGAACAGGGGCTCGCATTTGCCGACCGCCGGCTTCGGCCCTGCGGCCACGATGAACAGCTTGGCGGCCTCGGCGGCGTCCGGGCGCCCGAACACCGGTGCGGAAACGAAGCCCGTCCCATGGCGGCGATGCGCTTCCACCAGGTTGCGCGAGAGCTCCACGCTAATGGTGCTCATCGACACGTGAATCTGTTCCGGGCGGAGTCTCCCCAGCAGGTTGCCGGAGCCGAGCAGCACCTCTTCGAGCGCGTGGTCGTCGGCGAGCATGGTGATGACGACCTCGCCCGATGCCGTCTCCGCCGGCGACGCGGCAACCCTGGCTCCGTCGCGCGCCAGTTCCTCGGCACGCGCCCGCGTGCGGTTGTACACCGTGACCTCGTGCCCGGCCTTGAGCAGATTGCGCGCCATGGCGCGTCCCATGGCTCCCAGTCCGACGAACCCGACTTTCATTTGCGTTCTCTCCTGTCCTTCGCGGACCGTAAGAGTGTAATCGTGCTCACCGTTTTCGTAGAAGTGCTGAGCAACTCCGCAGAGAGCGGCGAGAGACTGCGTCTTCGGTTGCCGCTGGCGCATCCAAACCTGCGCGTGCTGCGCTCCGCGTTCATCCTGGCAGGCCTGGTCGCGATGCAGTTGTTGTGCGGCTCCGCCGCCGCCCAGGACAGCTACGAGATCCAGGTGTACGGCTCGGAACCCGTGCCCAAGGGCGGAACCATGATCGAGTTGCACAGCAACTTCACCGCCCAGGGCCGTAAAACGATCGAAAACGGCGTGCTGCCGACCGATCATTCACTCCACGAGACCCTTGAGATCACCCACGGCTTCACCAACTGGTTCGAAGTTGGCTGGTACGTTTTCACCTCGGCGCGTTCCGGCGACGGATGGCAATGGGTCGGCGACCACATTCGTCCGCGCGTGAGCGTGCCGGAAAGCTGGCACTGGCCGGTCGGGGTCAGCCTGTCGAACGAGATCGGCTACCAGCGCCGGCAGTTCTCGGTGGACACCTGGACATGGGAGATCCGTCCCATCGTGGACAAGCAGCTCGGGCGCTGGTATCTGTCATTCAATCCCACCGTCGATCGCGCGCTGCACGGCGAGAGCACGAGCAAGGGATTCGAGTTCTCGCCCAACTTCAAGTTCAGCTACGACGTGGTCAAGCAGGTCGCCCTGGGTCTGGAGTACTACGGAAGCCTGGGACCGATCTCCAACCTCGATCCCATTGCCGAGCAGGAGCAGCAGATTTTTCCCACTATCGATCTGAACCTTTCCCCGAAGTGGGAGTTCAACTTCGGTGTGGGTGTAGGGATGACCCGCAGCACCGACCACATGATCGTGAAGCTGATCCTGGGGCGGCGCTTCGAGCATTTCCCCTGGCCGCGCGCTAAAACCCGGCAGTCCGGGCACTGATCACTTGAGTTTTTTCATGCGCGGGTTGGGCCGGTATTCGCGCCCGACTTTGGCGCAGGGGATGAAACGGCCGCTCTCGTAGTAGCCGACCACGTCGGAAGTGAAGGGGGTGCTGCCCTGGAAGGCGTTTTCGCCCACGGCGTACACGTCCACTTTGGCGCCGGCGCCTTCGAACTCGCGGATCTTCTCGGGATTGAAGCCGCCACTGACGGCGATCTTCACGTCCTTGCCGCCGGCCTCGTCCAGGCGCCGCCGCACGATCTCGACCAGCACGGGGTTGACGCCCGTGAGCTTGTGACCAGCCTGCTCGACCGCTTTGTCCACCAGCGCGGCCGCAGTGTCCAGACGCACGCCCGCCAGCGCCAGCCCGCGCTCCTTGAGCGCCTTGTAGACCTCGACGGCGGTGCGCGCGGAGTCGTTCTCGAAATCCACCAGCGCCCAGATCGGCCGGTCGGGAGTGGCTGCGGCGAGCGCCAGGGTGGCGGCCACCGTATCTCCCTTGAGGGCGGCGATCAGCGCGTGCGGCATGGTGCCCACCGCAGGCGCGCCGAACGCGACGGCGCCGGCGGGAGTCGAAGCCCCCAGCGCGCCCCCGATCTTGGCCGCGTAGCCGTCGTACTCCTGCACCTCGGGCACGTCGAAGCGGGCAGGGAAGAAGAGCACGGGCTTGCCGCTCGCGGCCTCCACCACCGCGCGCACGTTGGTCGCGACCCTGGTCATGCGCGACAGCAGCCCGAGGTAAACCGTTTCCAGTTCGACCAGTTCCTGGATCGGTCCGTGGAGGTGCAGCACGCTTTCCAGCGGCGCGATGCGATCGCCGTCCGCCAGCCCTTCGACTTCGACCTCAGGGCTGGTCTGCCCCAGCAGTTCCATCGCGTGCTTGATCCCGCAGAGCACGGCATCTCCGCGCTGGAACACCTGGTAGAGCACACGGCGATTGTTGCCGGCGTGCGCGCAGGTGATCCTGGCGCGCGTGAAGTAGGAGTCCGTGTAGCGCGCGACTTCGTTCAGCTCCATGCGGGGGGATATGTTACGCCCTCCCGAGTACCGAGTACCGAGTACCAAGTTAGCCGAATGCTGTCACGGAATTTCGTGGAAGGGCACGGCTTCAGCCGCCTGCAGGATCGCCGGGTTCAGTACTAGTTCCATTAACAACAATGACAATATCAAGTAACTAGTAATATCTATTTCGATACTATCGAAACAAGGCCGGATCGGGCCGCGCGTTCTTGACATATCCCTGAATTGGTGTAACATGCGCCTCCTCCCAGGCGTCGGTCCCAGCTCGACTCGCGGGAGAGACAGCAATCGTCGGTCGGTCCTAGGCCCGTTCCAGTCCCAGATTTCAAAGCTCGAAGGAGGGTAACTTCATGGCAGGTACCGCACAATCGCAAGCTTTGCAGCCCGGCCTGAACCGCTGGTGGCGAGTGGTAGGCGGGCTGTCAATGAACCTGGCTCTCGGCTCGCTCTACGCCTGGAGCGTATTCGTAGCGCCGCTCGAGAAGGAGTTCGGGTGGAAGCGGGCACAAACCTCCAACGTCTTCACCTACGCCGTGGTCGTGTTTGCGATCGCGTTCATCCTTGCCGGGCGGCTACAAGACAAGAAAGGGCCGTTTTGGATCTCAATCACCGGCGGCTTGCTGGTCAGCATCGGGTTTTTTCTCTCCGCCTACACGACCAGCTTGAACTACCTCTACATCTGTTTTGGCGTGCTGGGTGGGATCGGCAACGGCTTTGGTTACGCCACGCCGATTCCCGTCATGGCCAAGTGGTTCCCCGACAAGCGGGGCCTCGCGGTTGGGCTCGCCGTGGCGGGATACGGCGGCGGTTCGGCGATTTTCGGCCCTCTTTCTGGGAACTACTTGATCCCCACCTACGGCTGGCGACCGACCTTCCAGATCCTTGGTTGCATCTTCCTGGTCATGACCATGATCGGGGCTTTCCTCTTGAAGAACCCGCCGGTGGGTTACAAGGTCCCTGGATGGACCCCGGCGCCGGCTGCCAAGGCTGCCGCAACAACGCATGAATTTGCACCGGGCGAGATGCTGCGCACGCCAGCTTTCTATTTCATGTGGGTCGCTTACGCTCTCGGGACCTCGGCGGGCCTCATGGTGATCAGCCAACTCGTCCCGTTCGCGCGCAGCAAGGGCGTCCCGCTTGCACTGGCCACCACGGGCATCTTCATCGGGGCTGCCGGCAACGCAGCCGGCCGCATCCTCTCCGGCTGGATGTCCGACACCCTCGGCCGCCTCAACGTGCTGCGGCTGATGATCGCAATCTCGGCCGTGGCCATGTTGATCCTGCCCCACACGGGCGGCCTTGCCGCGATCCCTGTGTACATGTACATGGTGGTGTTCGTCGTGTACTGGTGCTATGGCACCCAACTGTCGGTGAACGCCTCGACCACCTCCGATTTCTGGGGGACGAAGAATGCCGGCATCAACTATGGCCTGCTCTTCACCGCCTGGGGAGTCGCCGGGATCATTGGGCCGAGGATCGGAGGCGTGCTGTTCGACAAGTACAAGAACTATCAAGCTGCGTTCTCCTGGGCGGCGGTGCTGGCGATAGTCGCGTTGGTCTGTGAGCTGATCGCCAGGCGTCCCGAAGTACCTTCGCACGCGCACTCGTAGGCGAAGGGCAGGGCTTAGCCTAGGGGGGCGGCATGGGCTTGGGCGCACTCTAGCCGACCACCCGCGGCTCGGGGCCACGACGTGATTCCACAAAGACGGCGGGAGACCGCCGTCTTGTTTTGGTCTTGGGATGCGCCGAAAATTCGCTCCCACGGAGTTCCTGGTGGGCCGCGTAATGCCTGGCGGAAGGGGCGGTGATTGCAGTCACATGCGGTGTGATAATGCATGCACCAGGCCGGCCCAGCAGCCCCCAGTGCGGACCATCTTCAGCAGGAGCGGCTGAACTCAACCCGCGAATTATCAGTGGTTTCCCCCGGCACCACTGCCGTGACAAAAAATCTGTCGGCCAAGTCACAAAACGTGTTAGCGTATGCCGCACCATACCCCAGCCGTCCGCTGAAAATACCTGAGAAGAAGTTGGAGGGAGGGAGGGACCCGATGGGCTCCCCAGGTCACCCGGAAACCGTCCACAATGCGCTGGTCGAACACTTGCGTTCGGAAGGGCTTGTCTGTTCCCTGCCATCCCGTGCCATCTTGTTCATGGAGGGCGAGGTGGCCCGCGGCATTCACATCATCTCCAAGGGACATGTCAAGCTCACCGCCAACTCCTGCGAAGGCCGTTCGCTCATCCTCCAGATCACCGAACCGGGCGACGTTCTCGGCCTCCACAACTGCATAACCGGGGCTGCTTACGAAATGACAGCGCAGACCCTGCAGCCCATTCGCGTGAGCTTTGTGAACCGTAAGGACCTGCTGCGCGTCCTGCACGAGGATCAGGAAGCCTGCTTATCCGCTGCCGAGCAACTGGGTCGGACGTGCCACCTGATCTACAGCGAAATCAGTTCTTTGAAGCTCTCCCATTCGACCAAGGTCAGACTGGCCCGGTTCCTTCTCAGTGTTTCCGAGGAGCCAGGCGGTTCCGAGAAGGATTGCCGGCATGCGGCGCGAGTGGAATTGGACTTGACCCACGAGGAGGTCGCCCAGGCGATAGGGACTTCGCGCGAAACCGTCACCCGCGCGCTCGCCGAGTTCCGAAAGAAACACCTGGCGAGTCTTAGGCGATCCACCCTGTTGGTGCAGAACCGTCACGAACTGGAGAAGATTGCGGGCCTGCGATCCATCAGGCGCGAGTTGGCTACCTTAATGCCGGATCCTGGGAAGCGTGGTGCTGTTTCTGTTACCGGGATTCGATCGCTCGCCACCCACCGCCCGCCTCTGCTGAAGAGCGGCACCCGGCTTTGACACGGGACACTCCCCGGTCAAGGCCCGGCAGGCGCCGCCCCGCAAGCGATAGTTGACTGCCGTTTCCCGTGATGATAGATTCCGCCGGCCGAATCACACATGGGGGTGTGGTCATGCCAGAAGTTCGCCAGATCAACGATGAAGAAGTGGAACAGCAGATCGGCTTAGCGTCCCTGAGCTCCATGAGCAGCCTGTACATCGACGACGTGCTCGCGGTGGTGGAGCGCGGGGCGAAGAAGCTTCCCTCCTATCTGGATCTGTACAGAAAGGCCGTGCAACAAGCATGGTCCCCGGACGAACTGGATTTTTCGCGGGACCGGGAGGAGTGGCAGCAATTGTCTCCCGCCACCAAGGCGCGCCGGATCTGGAGCCTGCGTATGTTCTTCGCCGGAGAGGAAAGGGTCGCGAGCTTGTTGGCGCCACTCATATGGGCTGCTCCCAGCAAGGACGTAGAGGCCTTCGTGGCCACGCAGCTCGCGGATGAAGTTCGTCACACTATCCTGTTCGACCGCTACTGGCGGGAGGTCGTGGGCATGGAGGCCCAGGATCTGCACCAGCAGGTCAGCCGCATTGGCATAACCGCGCAGGAAAATCCCGCCTATCGTTACTTGTTCTACGACTGGCTGCCTCAGCAATCGCAGTGGCTGGCTTCGCATCCCAGGGATGTCGAGGCCATTGTGAAGTTCGTCACCGTCTACCACCTCATCGTGGAAGGCGCCTTGTTTTTGACCGGAATGCGTTACCAGCTGGAGGGGGCGCGGCGCTGGGGCCGCACCTGGGGCTTCTATCAGGGCTTCACCGCGGCGACACGCGATGAGTCCCGCCATGTGCTGTTTGGCGTGAAGTATTTGCGAGATCGAGTCCTAGAAAACCCGCTCCAGTTTGTGCCCCTGATTCAAGACACCATCCGCGAGTTCCGCCCTTTGATCCATACGATTATGCTTCCGCCAGGTGGCGACATGGGCTTCTACGGCGGCCAACACCTGGAGTTCGCCTGGCCGGGGCTCAGCCCCGAGCGGCTGCGGGACGAGATGGTGGATTACGCTCTGAGTGCCCTGGGGCGGCGCTTGCATGCGGTGGGCATTCCACACTGAGTCGCTCGCCACCCTGCTGCCTGGGGGCGAGACGATTGGTCAGAGTTGTTATCCCTCCCCGCCCGGGAGCTTTTGGCCGAGGAGGTTGGCGATCGACTCGAGGTTTCTGGCCAGAGCGGAGCGCCATTCTTCCACCGAGCGCTGCGCAAGTTGAGCGATTTCCCGCCCGCAGGTGGCGGAGGTCTCCGCCGCCTGCGCCCGCAGCGCTTCGCGGACCGAGTTCTCGATGTCGCGCTGCAAACGCGTGACCCGGTCGCACGCCTCATCCGCGTGCTCGCGGAGATGTCTGGCTTGCCGGCCGGCCTGCTCCTGCAGTTGTTGCGCGGCCTGGTCGCGCAGTTTGGCGACCGGCTGCTCGATCATCTCCACCGCCATTTGCAGCCGTCCCTTGATCTGTCCGGTGGTTTCGACCAGCGCGTCATGGAATGTCTTCTGGAATTCCGCGGCGCGCTCCTTGATCCAGTCGTCGACGCTGTCCTTCTCTTCCAGCAGCGCGCGCATTTGAGTCTGGCAGCGCTCGTTTTCCCTCTGCAGCGCGCCCAGGAGAGAAAGCGCTTCCTGGCGCAGGTCGGCCGCGCGATCCAGCATCGGCCTTAAGCGCTGGTTGAGATCGGCTTCGGCGCGTTCAACCTGGATCTGGACATCGGACCTGATCCGCTCTTCCAGCACCCCGCCGGAGCGCGTGGCGAGTTCACTGGCGAGCTGCTCGAGCTGCCGGCCCACTTGTTGGGTATAGCTGGCTTGCTGTTCGGCCAGCCAGAGCCGCAGCTCTTCGCGTTGGGCGCCGGCTTCCTGGATTTGTGCGCGGGTGGCTTCGCGCTCGCTGCGCAGCGATTCCGCCGCCGCGCGCAGTTCGTCGGCGACCATCCGTCCCCGCTCGTGCAGCGCCTCCAGCTCGCGGGCGAGTGCGGCGGAGATCTCCGCGCGCCCCCGGGCCAGCGCATCCTCCACGGCGGCCGCGATCGGCGCCTGGATGCGCGCGGGCAGGCTTCGCATCGAGGACTCCAGGGACGCGCGTGCCTGCGCGAGTTCCTCCTGCAAGGCCTGGGCGGAAGCCTGCAGCGCTTGCCGCCGCGCGGTTTCCTGTTCGTCTTGCGACCTGGCCTCGGCGATGATGCCTTCGAGCTCAGCCCGCGCTCGCTCCTGAAGAGGTCGAAAAGCCGCGCGGGTGTGTTGTTCGATGTGCCAGGGCAATTGCTCAAACTGCTCCGCGACGGCCGCGCGGATCTGCTGGGCGTCCTCCGCCTTCTTCCGGCAGACCGCCAACTCCTCCTGCAACGGCTTGAGGAACTCGGCGAGGGAAGCGCCGAGCTGCTGGCGGACTTGGGCCTGTGTCTGCTCGTGCGCGTCGGAAAGCTGTTGGCCGACCATGCTGGGGAGGGATTCGAGCGACGCCAGCCGCTCCTGCAGCCTGGCGATGGCATCCGCCTGAGCCGGTACCTGCTCCTGCACCGACTCGGCGAGCATGGCGCCGAGTTGCTGGCGCACTTGCGCCAGAGTTTCCTGCTGGGCGTCGGCCAGCTGTTTGCGAACCGTCTCCGATATGGATGCGAGCGAGGCCCGGGCCTCGGCAAGCTGTTCGCGAACGGCGCTCGGCAGGGATTCGACCGACGCCAGCCGCTCCTGCAGCCTGGCGATCGCGTTCGACTGGGTGGTGAACTGCTCCTGGACCGACTGGGCGAGCATGGCGCTGAGTTGCTGGCGCGCTTGCGCCAGAGTTTCCTGCTGGGCGTCGGCAAGTTGTTTGCGAACCGTCTCCGATATGGATGCGAGCGAGGCCCGGGCCTCGGCAAGCTGTTCGCGAACGGCGCTCGGCAGGGATTCGAACGACGCCAGCCGCTCCTGCAGCCTGGCGATCGCGTTCGACTGGGTGGTGAACTGCTCCTGGACCGACTGGGCGAGCATGGCGCTGAGTTGCTGGCGCGCTTGCGCCAGAGTTTCCTGCTGGGCGTCGGCAAGTTGTTTGCGAACCGTCTCCGATATGGATGCGAGCGAGGCCCGGGCCTCGGCAAGCTGTTCGCGAACGGCGCTCGGCAGGGATTCGAACGACGCCAGCCGCTCCTGCAGCCTGGCGATGGCATCCGCCTGAGCCGGTACCTGCTCCTGCACCGACTGGGCGAGCATGGCGCCGAGTTGCTTGCGCACTTGCGCCAGAGTCTCCTGCTGGGCGTCGGCCAGCTGCTGCCGAACCACGCCCGGCACCGACGCCATCGCCGTTGCCAGCCGGTCTTCGAGGCTGGCGATCGTCTCCTGCTGCGCCGCGAGCTGCATCTTCAGCTCTTCCTGCGCCTTGGCAGGAAGTCCGCTCTTTGTGGAAGGAGAGGCCAGGGGCCACACCGGCATTTTGAGCTCGAGCCGCGTACGCGTCGTCGCTGGCCCGCCGGCTTTGCACTCCTCTGCCTCTTGATCGAAGCGTGCCCAATCTTCCGGGACGGGCGTCAATCCCCAGATGTTGCCAGGTTTGTCCAGTTCGAATCCCGTCACCCAGCTTGGCTGGCCCCCCGCTATCGGCTGGCAAACCACGATTCGCGCGGTCACCTCACGGCTTTCGCGGATCCGCAGGCGCACCGGCATGCCGATCTCGAGCGGCTGGGGGACCTTGGCCGCACAGCCGTGCGCGTTCACGATAAGAGTGTCACACAGGAACGAGAAGGGGATGGCCGGGTCGAGGCTGGTGATCAGGATGGGGATGCGTGCGCGCACTCGCGTGCTGCGCCGCGTCATGGTATGGGGTGTGGGGCCGCCCACCGTCATTTTCCGCCACAGGAACGCAGGCCATTCGGTCTCGCCCGGGGTCGGGGCTTGAGGCCGCTCATCTTCACTGGCTAAAGTTAACCGTGCCTGCGAGGAAACGAGTAGCGAGTTCCGCAGAGGGTATTCGACTCAGCAACAGAGCGCCGGGAAGTCGCGATTAGACTGGCGTTGCCGGACCGTGGTTTGAGCACGGCCAAGCCTGCTCGGGGACCAAATGGGACGCCGACAAAAACCGCGTTTCCGCATGGTGTTGCCCGTCAGCATTTGGGGCACGGACACCACCGGCAAAGCCTTCCATCAACTCGCCTACACACTGAACATCAGCAGGGGCGGGGGGAGGCTGGCCGGCGTGCTGGTCTCTCTGAAATGCGGCGATATTGTCGCCGTGCGCTACAAGCAGCGCAAAGCCCGCTTCCAAGTTGTCTGGACCAGAAACAACCAGGTCGGGATTCGGTATGTCGAGGGCGAGAAGTTCATCTGGGTCGAACTGCCGGAAGAAGAGTTCATTGACCAGGGGCCGGTGGGGCAGGCTTCGCCCCCAGCGGCCGGCGCGGAACCACCGCGGGCGAGTGCCGATTCCAGCCAGGCCGGGATGGAAGCCCCTCAGCCGGAAACATGGGCCGAGCAGGATGCTGGAACGGTTGCGGGGCCGGAACCCACGGTCCTGCAAAACCGCAACGACGAACTCGCCGCGGCGCTGGAGAATTGCCTGGCGTCGTTGCGCAGCTTGAATGATCTGGTGAACTCTGCCGGGATGCCCGCGCAGGTGGCCCAGGAATTTCACGCGGCCGCCGCCCATCTTCGCAACACTGGCTGGGCGGTACAGCAGTGGGTCGAACTTCAGCAGGAGTCCCGAGACAAGAGCCACATTCTTGCCAGCGTCAATTCCGAGCGGGTCCGCTTCGCCATCCAGCTCTGTCATGAATTGGTCCAAGAGCAGCAGCGCCTCTCGGCGGGGGTGTCGCAGGAAAACCGGAAAGCGCTGGTGGCAGCGGTGCAATCTCTGGCCCAGGAACTCGGCCTCGGTTTGCAGCCATCTTCCCAGCAACGACGGACGCCCGAACCGGCGCGGCGCGATCAGGTAGCGCTGCTGGCCGGGCTAAACCAGGAGGTCCGCTCCTCCGCTCTTTCGGCCGAGCAGATGCTGGAGATGATGGTCGAGCGGGCGCGCTCGTTCACTGATGCCGACGGCGCCGCCATCGCTTTGCGCGACGAAGAGGACATGGTCTGCTGCGCCAGTTCGGGAATAGCTCCGTTGGTCGGTATTCGCTTCTCAGTCTCGGGCGGTCTGGTGGGAGGAGCGATTGCGACCCGGCGATCGGTCATCTGCCGCGAAGCGGAGAAGGATCAGCGCGTCGATGCCGCCCTTTGCCGCAGGCTGGATGTCGGGTCCAGCGCCATCGCCCCGATCGTGGCCCGCGATTCAGTGGTGGGAGTGCTGCAAGTTTTTGCCGGCAGGCCGCATGCGTTCGACGAGGCTTCCGCTTCCTTGCTGCAGCATCTGGCGGAGTTCGTGGCCTCGCTGGAACCCAATCTGCGCCTCCAACCAGACCCGCGCTAGCTTTCTCGGTTCACGCCATCACTGGGGGGAAGTCTTCTTGGGCTGGCTGCTCGCAGGGCGGCGTTTGCTGCGCGCTCGCGCGTGCGGCGTGAGCTTCACCACCAGGGCCGCCGGATTCGTCTGCTGGGTGACGGAATAATCGAAACGCTTCTTCAGGTCCAGCACCACTCGCACAGTATCCGCCTGCGTGAGCGCCAGCCGGATGTCGAAGACCCCGCCGTTATTCACGAACACGGTCTTGCCGGCCAGTTCCGGCGCCAGGCGCGCCCCGTGCAGGTCGATATAGACGCGATCGGGATGGTCGAGCCGGTGAGCATCGTACGGCACGAGCTGATCCAGGGTGAGGGTGAGTTGCGGGTTGCCGTTGATGAGCTGGGAATCGACTCTCCGCACCGCCGGCTGGTTACTGACCGCAGCGGTGGCGACCGGCGGAGGCGGGGCGGCGGCCGGCGCAGGCACGGCGGTCCGCGGTTTGCCGCCGGTGGCGGCATAACGATACGCCACGATGCCGGCCACGGCGCCGACCAACAGGCTGAGCGCGACCGCCAAGCCGACCAAGGGGATGCGTACTCTTACGGCTTGCGGGCGGTTCCGCGAACCCTCGGGATAGTCGCTTTGATGCAGGGCGCTCATTCGAACATCTGCTTGATTATGCAAGCAGCAGCATAGCAATTCAGTGATCTTACCGATGTTGTGTATCTAGTGAACCTCCGGTTACGTTGGTGGTGAACGCCGGCAGGAACAAAAGTGCGCCCTCGTGCCTTCGCCTGGAAATCACCCGCTGCGCTCGTCGCCGGCCTCAGGCTGCCCGTATCGTTAGTTCCTGGTGGCGATAGCAAATCCCCGAGCATACCACGCCCGTAACCATTCGCCCGGACAGTTCTCGCTTTGGTCGCGGGAGCTCATGGAAACTCGGCTTGACTCACGCGAGCAGCATAACAGCGCCCGGCCATACCGAAAAAGTTCTCGATGTGATATCCCCTGCGCGTAATCGGTACCGGAACTGGCAACTTGACCGCAATCACAGAGAAAACGCCCGGGAACGCGGCGTTTGCGTCCCGGGCGTCGGGTTGGGTCGTGCTTATTGACTATTGCTAACGCTAATCACCGGTTTGGTGTTGGTGTTCTGGATGTTGATGACCACAAATTTGCCATTGCCGATGGCGTAGCCAACCTTCGTGCCACTACCGTAGGTCAGGCGACCGGTAGTTGCATCAATGGTGACCGTGTCATCGACGCCCCCCTGGCCTTCGTGCAATCCATTGGCTAGGCTGTTTAAGTCGTTGACGATACTGCTGATGGTTCCGGTCGTACTTGATGTCGAGGTGACCGTAGAGACGCCGCTGTGGATCCCGGAACCGCTCACCGCCGGCGGTTCGTCGCCGCCAGCGCGGCCTCCACTGCTGATGCTGAACGGATTAGCCGCCTGAGCCTCAAACTCGCCGGCGCCCACGCTGCTGCCGGATTCGAGGAAGAATCCAGCATTCTGGCCCACGAGATAGAGGACCGGGGGGTTGTTGCCTCCTCCCGCGGTTGTCACACGTCCGTTGGCCGATACGGTGAAGGTGATGCCCGGCGGCTGGGCTTGGTTCAGGGTTATCGAGCCACCGTCGTTGTCGTCGCTCGTGACACTGACGGAGCCGCTTGTCGTGCCGCCCGTCGGGGTGAGGACAAGACGATCTAGCTCAACGCGTGAGGTGCCCGCACCGCCGCTCCCCAGCCCTTGCTGGTAGACGATGGCGTTGCCGTTCCCAGCGGCATTGGTGAAGTTGCAGCCGCCGGTTGTCGGGCAGAAGGTGGCGGACTGTCGCAAGGCCGAGCCGCTCTCCAACGGGCTGGCGCTGATGGCATCGATGCTCATGAAGAGCGTCTCGCTGGCCGAAACGATGTAAACCGCGCTATGACCCGTCGGCCCCCCGGAGACGGTTGTAGTCAACGGGACGCGGCCGTTGGTAGTGTCAAGCGAACCGAGCGATCCGGTGAACGTCGAAGGGTTCGTGGTGTTGTTGTCGAACACTCCGTTGTCGTTGAAGTCCACGGTTCCAAGGGTGACGTTGCCGCTGCTCAAGGTAAATCTGCCCGCACTGGCGAAACGGCCCCCACTACTGTCCGTGCCCTCGTCCAGGAAGGCCCAATCGCCGTTGAGGGCGGTCAGTGTGAACGCCGTGGTGTCTTGCTTCTTGAAGACGCCGCTAATGGCAGACCCATTAGTCGCAGAGGTGTGTTGGCGGCTGATGATGTGTCCCAACGACGCCACCCCCGACGAGATCGCACCCACGGCAAAGTCGAAGGTCTGCGTGCCCGCCGAAGTGTTCAGCGTCAACATGCCGCGGTTGTCTGCGCCGACCGAGTAGGAGCTTGCGGGAGCCGCATTGATGGTCAAATCTGTGCTGGGAGTAGAACCCGAGTCGTTGATGTCCATGACGCCGCCGGTGATGTGACCAGCGCCGTCGGCCGTGAAGCTGCCACCAACGGCTATCGCTTGGCCGCTGGGGTCAAACCCGCGCAGCAGGAAGGCGTAATGGCCGTTGAGCTCGGCGTTGTGCACGCCGGAGGCAAACACGCTAATCGTGAGGCTGCTCGAGGCAACCGTGGTTCCCGTCTGGGTGGCGCTGATCTGGAACACGGCGCTGGTGCCGATATCGCCCGCGGCAGGCGTGCCCGTAATGTGTCCGGTAGAGGTGTTCAGGCTGGCCCATGCAGGCAGAGTGGTGCTGTTAGCCAGAGCGAAAGTGATGGCTGTGCCGTCGCCGCCGCTGGTATGAATCGGCTGGTCATAAGCAGTGCCGACAGTGGCGTTGGGCAGCGAAGTCGTGGTGATCGCCAGCGGCGCGATGTTGATGGTGATGCTCAAGTTCGCAGCAGCGCTGGTGACGTTGAGAGAATCCTTTACCGTCACCGAGAAGTTCGAAGTGCCGCCGGACCCTGCGCCCGGCGTGCCCGAGATCACGCCCGTGCCGGGGTTGAGACCAAGCCCATTCGGCAGCGTCCCCGAGGACACGGTCCAGTTGCTGTACGGCGGCGCGCCATTGCTGGCGGTCAGCGTGGTGCTGTAGAAGGTGGCCAACGTTCCGGCAGGCAGCGCACCGCTCTGGTTGACTGAGACCTGGGGATTAGTCGCAAAATAACCGTTTATGTCCAGCACCAGTTGCGTAGCGTCGGTTGAGAAGGCGTTGATCGAACCGTTCGCAGTGGGGACAATCGCCATATTAGAGGTAATCATCCCATCTAACGCGTTCAAGGTCGAAACGAGCGGCTGCGTCTCGCCATTCGGCCACAATGTGAGGAACCCTAAGGATGATCCCGCCGGTACAACCGTCGCGTTCAACGCAAATGCCTGCGCGCTTGGCAGCACCCCGCAGGAACTATCCTTAACATCAACGAGAAGTGTTCCATTAAAGGACCCTGTCGTGTTCCGTGTGTCCAATACCCGACACGGAGTGAGGGCATAGAGCGACAGGCCGCCCGGTGCTGATGCTGCAGGAGCGAAGTACCCGTTTATATCGATCACCACGTCCGTGTCGTTGCCGTTCACGGACATCACGTCGATAGCTCCGTTGCTGCCCGCCGGCACTATCGCCGCGTTCGCCGTCACGGTACCGGTTAGTGCGTTCAGCGTGGAAACTCCCGGCCATGTCTGACCCGTCGGCCATGCACTCAGCCAGCCAAGCGGCCCCCCTCTTGGCACCGCGGTGAAGTTCAGCGAATACGCCTGCGCGCTCGATGGTATCTGACAGGTACTCGACAGTATCGGGAGAGTGCGACTTTGCCCGCCGACTAGGTATGGCCCCCCTAGTGGGGCATTGGGCAAGCGCGTATCCGCAATGCGACAGGGCGTGAGCGGATAGAACGCCAGCGCGGATGGATCTGGTGGCACGAAGTAGCCGTTAATATCCAGCACGACATCTGTGGTATCGGTGACGTAGATGCTGATGGCACCGCCGGTTCCCGCTGGCACGATGGCCGCATTCGCTTTGATCCGGCCATCGAGCGAATTCAGGGTGGAGACCAAAGGCTGCGACTGTCCGCTGGGCCACGCCGTTAGGTACCCTAACCCCCCGTGCGGAACAACCGTAACATTCAGCGAATACGCCGCCGCCTGAGAGGGAATTCCACAGGCGCTGTTCGGGATCACGAAGCCCCGCGAAGACTGCCCGACTATGGATGGGCCGCCGAACGGGCCGGTCGCATTGCGCGTATCAGCGACACGACATGGAGCAATTTGAATGAATTGCAAAGCGCCTGACGTGTCCTGCGCCTGCGCCGTGGAGTTCAGGATCGAGCCCCTTACGGTTCCTGCGGAGGCGGAGGAGACGAGGTTAACGCTGATCGCAGCGGGACCGCTGCTCCCGCAACCAGCCAGGGTTAGCAATATGGCACCGACTAAGAGAAGTTGCAACCTCTTCGAAATCATTCTTAACCTCACACCAGAAGTCAGCACAAGCTGCAATTCTTCCAAAAGGAAATTGGACGGCCTCACGGCGCCTACTCAAACAATTGCGAATTTTGTCTTGTGGCCAGCCCAGCTCACACTCTAGTTGCATTACTGCGAGGTCTTGCACGATTCGACTTTTACGGACCTTGGGAGTAAACATGACGGGCCGGTCACTGTGCCCTCGCCTGGAAATCACCCGCTGCGCTGGTCGCCGGCCTCAGGCTGCCCGTATCGTTGGTTCCTGGTGGCGATAGGAAATCCGCCGAGCATACCACGCCCGTAACCATTCGCCCGGACATGTACCGGTCGGACATGTCCTTCCTCCTTCCGTAACTTTCCCGAAACAGTCAGGACGGGTAATTTCGCAGAAACCAGTTTTGTGAGGGATGAGCGTGCCATTCACTTTGCTCAACGAGCGTCCGCGCCAGCAAAGCCCTTTCGGGCTTAGCCTGGTCCTGCACCTGGGCGCTGTCATTCTCGTCATCCTGCTCCCCCTCGTGCACCCGGAAATTGTGCTCCCGCGGCACCACTACGACGTGGTTACGCTGTACACGCCGCAGGAGTACAAACCCTCGCCCGTGAAGGTAGACCTGCCCAAGCCCAAGCCCATGCTGGTGAAGCCCACGCTGGCGAAGGAGTTCCCGAAGATGGAACTACCCCAGCATAAGCAGGAGGTGCGCGATGTGCGCGCGCCCCAGGTGGCGTTCAGTCAGCCGCGACCGGAGCTGATGCCGGCTGCAAGAAACACCATGCCGCGGCTGGTGCCCTCAGTCAAGACGGGAGTGCTGACCGGAAGCTCGGCGCCGGCGACGGTCAAGGCCCCGGTGCAGAAGGTGCAGACCGGAGGCTTCGGCGACGAGAACGGGGTGAACCCGTCGCCTAAATCCGATGGCAAAGGACGCCTGGTGATGGCGCGTCTCGGCTCCTTCGACCTGCCTCCTGGCCCCGGTTACGGCAACGGATCCGGCGGAGCCCAGGGCATCCGCGGGACGGTCAAGAGCACCGGCTTCGGCAACAGTATCGCCGGTCCCGGACAAGGCGGCGGCCAGGGCGGCAGTCCCAACGGCGGCGTGGTGCGCCAGGGGGGATTCGCCAATGCCGCCGCGGTCGAGACTTCCCATGTCCGTCCGCTGGTGGCCGAGCCCAGGCTGACTCCGGTGGAGATCATTTCCAAGCCCAACCCCGTTTACACCCAGGAAGCGCGCGACCTGAAGCTGGAAGGCGAGGTGCTCCTGGAGGTGGTGTTTGCTGCTGCCGGACAACTGCGCGTGGTGCGCGTGGAACGCGGCCTCGGCCATGGCCTGGACGAAGCCGCGGTCCGCGCCGCGCAGCAGATCCGCTACAAGCCGGCCCTTCGCGATGGCCAGCCCTATGACTCGGTGGCCACGCTGCATGTCCGATTTCAGTTGGCGTATTGACATTGTCGCTGTGAGGAAGCTATGCGAGCTCTGAAGATTGCAGTTGCCGTGCTGATGTTGGCGGTGGCGGGTCTGGCCCAGACCGCTCCCGAGAAAAATCTGAGACTGGACCAGGTCGTCGACCGCGTGGTCGAGCAGGAGGCCGCTTTCATGGACTCGCTGCGCGACTACAGCCCGCTGATCGAGACCTACATCCAGGAGATGCGTCCGGACAAGGAACTGGGCTTGGTGCCGGAGCGCGACCAGTACTTCCTAACCAAGGCGGACTTCAGCAAGGGCATCCGCGACCGCGTGTTTATCGGCAGCGGCAATGGCTCCGGCCACCGTCGGCTGGCTTTCGTCTCCAAGATGTTCTCCAGCCCCTTCGCCATGAAGTATGTCGAGGCCGGCTTCCTGCAAGGGATCATCCTCGACACCGGTGGCTTCGACCAGAGCAACTACAAGTTTGATTTCCTGCGCCGCGAATTCCTGGGCGAGGTGCGTTGCATCGTGTTCGACGTCGCGCCGCGTCCGGGCAGCGGCCAGGGACGCTTCCTGGGCCGCATCTGGGTGGAGGACCAGGACTATCACGTGGTGCGCTTCAGCGGCGTGCGCGTGAACGCGTCGCACTTCCACTACTACTTCCACTTCGATAGCTGGCGCTTGAACATGGGTCCCGGAGTGTGGCTGCCCGCCTACGTTTACACCGAGGAGAGCGACCGCCAGCTCAGTATGTTCCACCACGCTCGCTTCAAGGCACAGACCCGCCTCTGGGGCTACAACCTGAAGAACCCCAACCGCCAGGACGAGATGACCAGCGTGCTGGTGGAGGCGCCCACGGCCATCGCCGATCACAGCGAGCAGACGCAGGACCGCGGCCCGCTGCAGGCCCTGCACGCCTGGCAGCGCCAGTCGGAAGACAACGTGATCGACAAAATGGAGCGCGCCGGCCTGCTGGCGCCGCGCGGCGACGTGGAGAAGGTGCTCGACACCGTGGTCAACAATCTCCTGGTCACCAACAACATCGACATTCAGCCTGAGGTCCGCTGCCGGGTGATGCTCACCGCTCCGCTGGAGTCGTTCACCATGGCCCACACCATCGTGATCAGCCGGGGCCTGATCGACACCCTGCCGGACGAGGCCGGCCTGGCCATGGTGCTGGCGCACGAACTCGGCCACGTCATCCTGGCGCACGCCATCGACACCCGCTGGGCCTTCAGCGACCGCATGATCTTCCCCGATGACCAGGCGTTCAACCGGCTCGACTTCCACCGCGATCAGGCGGAGGAGCAGGCCGCCGACCAAAAGGCCGTCGAGCTGCTGCAAAAGTCGCCTTACAACGGCAAGCTGAATGAAGGCGGGTTGTTCCTGCGCGCTCTGGCCGCGCGCAGCAAGGACCTGCCCAACCTGGTCACCGCGCATCTCGGCAATCGCCTGGCGCTGGGCAATCAGGTGGTGCGCATGCAGAGCGTGGCGCAGTCCGCGCCGGAGCTGAAGCTGACGCAGGTGGACCAGATCGCGGCCCTGCCTCTGGGCGCCCGCCTCAAGCTCGATCCCTGGTCGGACCGCGTCGAAATGATGAAGAGCAAGCCGGTCGCGGCTACCTCGGCGCGCGAGAAGATGCCCTTCGAGGTGACGCCCTTTATGCCCTTCCTGACCCGCAAGCCGGCGAGCGCGACCCCGGTTTCGGGAGGCACCACGGCGCAGGCGGCTCCGGCGGCGCCCGCGGCTCCAGCGGCCGAAAGACACTGACGGGCGTTCGGCGGCATTTGCGCCTGTGCTGCACCCTCATTGATTTAAAGGGCCCCGAGGGTTCAGCGCAGGCGCAAGGCCGCCGCAACTTTTTCCACCGCCGCCAGCAACGCTCCCCGGCGCAGGTTGACGTGGTAGCGCTGTGCCGCTCGCCGCGCCTCGTGGTACGCCGCTTGGATCCGCTGCCGGATGTGCTCCTCCACACCGTCGAGCAGGAAGTTTTCGTGTCCGAGGTTGAGGCTCCATTCCAGGTAAGCGGCGGCGGTGGCCCCGGCGCCTGCGAGAAGGGCGGGAACGGCGACTGCGCCGTGTTCCTGCAGGATCTGCTCTGCAGTACGCGTGATCGCGCCCGCGACCGCCTCGATCACCAGCGGCGCGCGGATGCGGGCGGCGTTGGCAGCCGTCACTTGGCGCGGCGCCGCGGCCAGCACCAGCACATCGCAGCCGGCCTCCAGCACCTCGGCATTAGGCACCGGCTCGGCGGAGGGGAATCCAAAAAGCATGCCCTTGCTCGCGATCCACTCCAGCAGCGCCGGCACAGCAAGCCCCTCATCGCACTGCACTCCGCCGGAGATGTCGGCTGCCGCCACCAGCCGGGCGCCGGCATCGTCGAGCAGACGCGCCAGCGCTAACCCCGTCCGGCCCATCCCCTGCAGCGCGATGCGCAGCCCGGCGAGCTTGCGTCCGCTCTCGCCGATGGCCAGGGTGAGGGTGTCGAACAGGCCTTGCGCGGCGGCCTCGGCGTGGTCGGGCAATCCGAACAGCACGCCCGGCTTTCCCGTGACCGCGCCGGGCTCGAGGCGCCCGGCGGCGCGGGCATGCGCGTCCAGCATCCACGCCAGCACCTGCGGGTTCGAGCCCAGGTCCTCCATCAGCACGTCGGTTCCGGGCCCGAGGGTGCCGCGCAGCGCCTCGACGTAGTCCTTGCTGAGGTGCCGCAGCTCGCGTTCGGAAAGCTTCGCGGGATCGCATACCACCGCGCCCGCAGCTCCGCCGAACGGAACATCCAGCAAGGCGCATTGCCAGGTCATGTTCATGGCCAGCGCGCGCGTTTCACTAAGCTGGGTGTGCGGCGAGAGGCGCACGCCGCCCAGCACCGGCCCGCGCGCGCTGCTGTGCTGCACGCGGAAGGCAGTGACATTCAGCGCCTGTCCGTTATCGCGCACCAGCACCAGGTTGGCGGTGATTTCCCGCTGGGGATGGCGGAGCCGCTCCACCACCCAGTCTTCCAGATCGAGTACATGCGCCGCTTCTTCCAATTCCAGGGTGGACTCAAGGTACGCGTCGAATTCTTCCTCGAGCGCGACCAGCGGCAGAAAATCGTTGGCAGTCATGACCGTCTCCTTTTCGAATCGGGTCATCGGGTCATCGAATTCGGTCTCAACCAATCACCCGATGACCCGATCTCCCGATCACCCGATCTCTCGTCAGTTCACCGCTGCGCTGGGGCGCGCCGGGAACACCTGCCCCGTCATGCGCGGCAGGAGCAAGGGCGGCGGCGATACCTCCAACGTCTGCGGCAGGATCTTGAGGTGCAGCACCGCCCAGCGGAACGCCAGTACGGCTGCCGCCACCAGCATGATGGTTACCGCCATCTCCGGCCACTTGGGCACGTAGCCCGCGTGCGTGGCCCGCTCCAGCGAGGTGATGGAGACATTGATGCGGTGCACCATGAAACCCGCGATCATGACCGCGCTCGCCCAGTACAGCCCGATGGGCTTCTGCCGCAGCCGCGGCAGGTTGAACAGCACCAAGGGCGCGGCGATGAACAGCGCCATCTCCAGCCAGAAATACGCCGTCTCCTCCACCGGCAGGAACAGGTAGCCGAGCGCGTGCTGCTTGTACAAATCGGCGAAGCGGAACAGGGTAAAGATCACCAGAATGGGGGTGATGATCCGGCTGAAGTCATCGAGGATGCGCAGGTCAATACGCACATTGAGCGAGCGCACCGACAGGTAGAGCGCCATGATGATCATGGCCATGCCCGCAGGAATGGCCGACATGTAGAACAGCGTCGTCTGATAATTGCTGTACCACAGCGGATACATCTTGCCCTTGAAGATGATGAACAGCCCGCCCAGAAAGGACTGGTGCAGGGAAGAGAGCAGCACCCCGATCAGCACCAGGGCGATCAGGATGCGATGGTGCCAGCGCAGGTACCACTCGCGCACCGGCCGCCACGGGATCTTCTCCACCAGCGCCGGCGAAAACTCCAGCGCCAGCACCGTGGTGTAGAGCATGATGCACCACACCACTTCGAACAGCACCGAGTTGCGGTTCCACATCACCAGCGGATGCCAGAAGTTCCAGGGCAGGCCCAGCTCCCAGGCGTATCCCGCGACCACCGACAGGTAGCCGAGAAAGGCGATGACCACGGCGGCGCGCAGGACGGGCCGGTAGCGCTCCATGCCCAGCAGGTAAACCGCGCCCGCGATGGCGAAGCCTCCCGCCGAGAGTCCCACGCCGCACAGCGTCGCCACGCCGACCCAGATGCCCCAGGGCTGCGCGTTCGACAGGTTGGTGGCCACCTCGAAACCTTTCACGAAGCGTAGATAGGTGGCCCATGCGCCGGCGGCGACAATCACGCCCACCAGCACTCGCCACAAGGTGATCTTGGGAAGTCTCAAGCGGGTCATGGCTTAGCTCCTCTCCTTGTCCCGGAACCGCAGGACGTTCTTGTCTTCTTTTTCCGTCGCCTCGGCGGCCGCTACCTGCTGCCGCCGCTGCGTGAACCAGTACAAGCCGGCCAGCAGCGATCCGCCTACCAGCACCACCGTGGGCACTTCGCCCAGGGCAGCCGCGCTCAGCGTGGGCAGCGGTTGGGTCATGGGCGCGGTCACGAAGCCCAGCTCTTCGAAGGGCACATCGGAGAGGAAGAAGACCGAAGTGCCACCTACTTCCATCTCGCCGTAAATTTTGCGCACGTACGCCGGGTTCTCGGCGATACGCTTGTGCGCTTCTGCCAGCAGGTCGTCACGGTCGCCGAAGATCGTCGCCCCCACGGGGCAGACCTCGGCGCAGGCCGTGGGCTTGCCTGCCAGCACGCGCTCGGCGCACATATCGCACTTGGCGACGTAGGGCGCCAGCTTGCTCCACTCGTACTTTGGGACATCGAAGGGGCAGGCGATCATGCAATAGCGGCAGCCGATGCACTTGCCGCCCGCGTAGCGCACCGCACCCTGCGCCGTCTTGGTCAGCGCGCCCACCGGGCAAGCCGAGGCGCACGCCGGATCCTGGCACTGCATGCACATCCGCCGCACGAATTTGTCCCCGCGTTCCTGCACCACGGTCAGCGCCGTGGCCGAGAGCGTCGCTTCGTGTTCCTGCGGAAAGCCATGGATCTCCTTGCAAACCTGCTCGCAGGCGCGGCAGCCGATGCACTTGGTGATGTCGATCAGCATCGCTTTGGTTTTCATGTGCGGCCTCCTGTTCCTCTGCTGTTGCACCCGCCTACGTCAGGAAGAATTCGTGGATCAAACGCCGCTGCAAGCCGGGCTCGACCTGTCCCAGCAGGCCGAGGATGGGCAGGCCGCCGTCGGCTGCCGTCGCCGTCACGTATTGCGAAGTCAGGTTGGTGAGCCGCCCCAGGGTGTGCTGCATCCAGGGCGCGACCATCGTCCCTTGCACCAGGTTCCGCACGTTGGTGCCGAGGTCGGGAGACTTCACCACGCAGATCCAGCCTTCCTGGTACGGGTCCTGGAGCAGCAGGTCGGGATTCTTCAGGACCTGCGGGTTCACCGACATCACGATGCCCTCGACCGGCGACACCAGGTCCGCGGTCATACCGCCATGGCTCACCGTCATCAGCTTCTGCCCCTGGCGTACCCAGCGGTTCAGGCCGACAACCTCGACGCGCTCGATCTTCCCCAGCAGGTTGGTGGCGAAGGCGTCCAAACCAATGCGCGCGTTCTGCCGCCCTTCATCCAGCACCCATGTGTGCCCGGGATGGAAGCAGTAGCCCTTGGGGACGTCGAATCCGACTTCGCGTTCGACCTCCGGCGCCTGCGGCGCCTGGGCCAGCATGGCCGGCTGCACCGCTTCGCCAGGGCGCTTCACGAAATAGGTAATCGAGATGATCAGCAGGAACATGAGCAGGACAAATAGGATTGACATAACCGCCTCCCCTGCCGATGCCTGTCTCGGCTCTTACGCCCATTAGGTGTGCACGCGAGGGGCAATCTGAGGCTGAAGGAGGCTGTTGACGGGAAAGGACTTGCGCGCTCCAGATAGTGCGCGACCACTGCGTTTTGCTGGGGGCGCTGCGTTTTGCAGCGGCGCGGGCGCGGGAGAGGCGGCTCAGTTTGGAGGGCTGTAAGAGGCCGTGTCGCAACTCGAAGTCATCTCATAAATGGTTTTCGGGAGGGCACGGCTTCAGCCGTGCCGCCAAAAGCCACGAATAATGCGGGCTTTAGCCCCCCGCCCAAGTTGGTTCACGACTCGTTTTGGAACCTCCAGCGGCACTTCCCGGATTTCCATCGGGGTAGCAAGATAGAGTGAAGGCGGTGTAACCACATGGCGAGCTTCAACTATCGCCTTCTCGTCGTCGACGATGAGCCCTGCATCAGAGACCTCTTGCAGACGTCACTCTCCATGCGGGGTTATGAAGTCCGTGTCGCAAAGGACGGATTTGACGCATTGGCGCAAATGCGGGGCGCGCTGCCGGACCTGATTCTCACCGACCTCAAGATGCCCAACATGTCAGGCTTCGAGTTTCTCTCCGTCGTTCGCAGGCGATTCCCTCAAATCCCGACCATTGCCATCAGCGGAGAGTTCGAGCCCGCTGCCGAAGAGCTAGGCGTGCTCGCGGATGCCTTCCTTGCCAAGCCGCATGCGCCCAAGGAACTGTTTGCGAAGATTGCGGAGTTGTTGGGTGACGCTCCGCCGCGCCCTGCAATCAAGAAGGACAGAGCCCCCGTCTGGGTTCCCCGCAATGGCGACTACTACGTAATCACCTGCACCGATTGCCTGCGTTCCTTCTCCATACCCGCAGAGAAAAGTGACCGGGTCCTTCGCGAGCTGCGCACGCTGGAGTGCATTTTCTGCGACGCACAGGTTCAGTTCATCGTCGAAGAAAAGTTCCGGGTGATGACCAGCCGGACGGCAACACCGGCTCCGCAAACCACCCAAAGCAGCCGGTCGTAAATCGAGTGGCGGACGGGTGCTCCACCTTTCTGAGTCTACAAGTCATCCCATAAATGTGCTGAAAGGTTCGTATCAGGGCACGACTTTAGTCGTGCCGAACGGGCGTATTAAGAAACTTGGGCTTTGCCCCTGCCAATGCGCCCTCAGGGGCTAAAGCCCAATCTAGTACAAGGCTGCTTGCGGCACGGCTGAAGCCGTGCCCTGATACAAAGAGGATTTATGAGAGGGGTTCTAATCGAGCAGACAATTGCAATCAGCCCAAATTGGAGGGTGCGCCATCCTTCCCTGCGGTTGGGAAGGCTGGGGATTTTCGGCAAACAAAGATGCCAAACAAAAGGGAGGCGGTATAATCCGCCTCCCTTTTCTCTCACTCACCAATCGCAACTGACAACCAGGCGCGCTGGCTTTTATGCGGCCTTGCCGTGAACCTTGGCTTCGAGGGTCTTCTCGCCGCCAACATTAACCTTGATCTGCTTGGGCTTGGCTTCGGCCTTCTTGGCAAGGATGATCTTCAGCACGCCCTTGTCGTAGTGGGCGCTGACTTGCTCCGGATCCACGGAGCTGGGCAGCGTGAACGAGCGGGTGAAGCCTCCGTACTGCCGCTCGACGCGACGGAAGTTCTCCTCTTTCTCGTCCTTCTCCATCTTGCGCTCGCCATGGACGGTGAGGGTGTTGTTCTCGATGCGGACATCAATGTCTTTTTCGTCGATGCCCGGGACTTCAAGCTTCAGAGTAACGCTGTGCTCGTCTTCGTAGATGTCCACCGGCGGTGCGAAGCTCGTGGTGGTCAACGCCTCTTCCGGGCCTTCGGGGCTGTACGACTCACGGAAAAGACGGTTCATGCGGTTCATGCGGTCTTGCATGATGGAAAACTCACGCAAAGGTTCCCAACGGGTCAATAGGGTCATGACGCAGTTCCTCCTTGGAGTGATCTAAGAGGAGACAACTTCAGATGGGCTGACTTAGTTCAGAGAACCTGAAAGAGCAAGAAGAGGTGATCGCTCAATAACCATACTAGGCTTGTGCGCTACCGTTGTCAAGCTGCCGCGGGGTGGCTCACCTTTCTGAGTGTAATCGAGCAGACAATTTCAATCAGCACAAATTCGTGGGTGTGCCCGATCCTTCCCCGCTGTTGGGAAGGTGGGGATTTTGACTTGTGCGCTCTTCATCGCTGATCGGCCCACAAGGTTGCGACTCATCCCGCGAACCACACGAGACAAGACGAACGCCAACAACCCACCCTAACGTCGAACAGCACGACGTTAGGATGGGGCATCCTCGAGGTTCCTGCTGGAATCAAGGACTCTGTTCACCCGACGCGTTCGGGTGGGCCAGCGGCCCCACCCGCACCAGCCCCTCCATCCCCGAAGCGGTTATTTTAGGAACGAAGCTCCGTGTCGTTGATGTTCACGTGCGGGATGCTCATGAACGCCCGCTGCCATTTCTCGACATATTTTGGTCCGAACCTATGCTGCAACTCTCCTTCGCGATACTCAGCAAGAACTCTCCTGTAAACGGTGATCGCGAGGATCGCTGTCATCCTCACGACGAAAGAGAATTGCTTGGGGTGACGAATCGAATGAAATGAAATCTTGTTGGCCTTAAAGCTGACATGCTGCCCGTAGTTGGATGCATGCATAACTTCAGATCCGGAGCTGTAGAGAAATTCGTACAAAGGCTCTTTCTCGACGGTTTTTGCCATACTCCTCAGGTCGCTCACGCCCAGTGGCGAGTACCACGACGGCTGGCGCTTGTTCTGCTTTTTCCAGTCGAGAAAGTCCCTACGGATTGCGGCAAGACGATCCTGAGAGAGGACACGGTCGATTTCCTCGCATTGACGCTTGCCTTCATCCCCCAGCGTCTGATCAAGCGGCAGGCCAGCACTATCGAAAATCGCTTTGAAGCTTGCTGACTCTGCCGTTCCAGGCTGCACACGCATCGCCCAGCGCCGAAGTCTCAATAAATTGTGGACATAATAGTAAGACGTTTTTCTCTCAACGTCACCGGTGAGCATCCACTCGATATAGACAGCAGCTTCGAACATAGCCCGAAGCTGTAGGGTAGACGCATGAACGGCACTTCGGCAGAGCAGAATCTCGATTGCATCGACCATAGCCACAACCTGCCTCAACAGAATGCCGATTACAACTGCATCGCCCAATGCCTTGCCGCTTGAGGTGTATGCACGCGGTATCAGGTGGCTGCCGTAGTTAGCCAGATCACGCAGGAGAGCTGTCCAAGTGTTGAGCTGCTCAGACACGAAAGCAGTAGCTGCTTCGTCGTCCAATAGTCCTTTGTGAGGATCTTCCGGAATGAGCATGGTAAGAGTGTACACTTTGCTCTGGGTCACTGCCACAGGGGGGGCCTAGACAAACATCGCTCACAAGAAAACACTGGGTGGCCCAGACGAGCTTCTTTTGCTCGTCTGGAGTATTTAAAATCCCCCGAGTGCGCTGCGCAAGCCTCGGGATTGGTGATGGAGTTCCAATGAGTAAACCGACGACGCCGCGAAAAGGCACGAAATGACTAAGGCTAACATCGGAAAACATGCTGGAGTAGTGCGGAACCGCACGACGTTTGCGCAGGCATACGCCCATGTGCTCGCCGATCCTAACGCGACATACCTAACCACGGGGGATCAAACGCCTTTCATGGTGCGGGCCTATGTCGTGCGCAAGGGGAAGCATAAAGGGGAAAAAGCGCTTCGGTTTCTCCCCAGCACTTACGTATACGAATGCTGCTGGGGCTGCAAGACTAACTGCTCCGGAAGTCACATAGATTGCTATACCGCTGCCATCTGATTCCGGGGCAGGGCGGGTGGCCCAACAAACATCGCTCACAAGAAACCACTGGGTGGCCCAGACGAGCGTTGTTTGCTCGTCTGGGAGTGGGGCACCAGGCAGAGTCTTGCGATACAACAGCGATTTTTCTCTTGACACAGCGTTGATTGTGTGATATTCGTAGTTGTTTGTATATAGCTATTTGACAACTTCGATAAACCGCGCCGCTAAGTCCTTTGTCTGACGGATTTTACGTGTAAGTCCTTTAGAAGATCAGTATTAGCGCCATCCCCGTAAAACAAATGATTTAAAGGACTTAAAGTCCCTTTATTTGACGGTATTTACGGGCGCAATTTTTGGAAGTCGCTGAGCCGCAGGCACTTGCGAATCGGACCAGGGGGAGGGGGGTATCCGATGGCCGGCATTCTTTACCGGGGTGGAGCAGGCCTTCAGGCCTGCATTCAGGTGGCGCTTTGAACATTGGGCTTCAGCCCCTGAGGTTCTCCGCGCACCTCAGCGGCTAAAGCCGGGCGCAGCGACGCCGCCATCTATGCAGGGCTGAAGCCCTGCTCCACCCTGGTCCGACATCATGGCTGATCCAGGCGCTGGGGAGCCGGCGCTCAATTGTCGAGATGCTGCTTCTTCAACCGGCGCAGCAGCGACGTAGGATGGATGCCCAGAATGCGCGCGGCCTGGGTCTTGTTCTGGCCGCTGGCGGTGAGCACCTCGTCGATGTAGTGCTGCTCCAGTTCGCGCAGGGTGAGGAACTGGTGGCCGGTGGGTGAGAGTTCGTCCTGCGAAAGCGGGCTGGCGGCGACCTCGGCGATGTAGTCGCGGAGCTCCTCCGGCAGGTAAGCGGCGTCGATGTCGCCTTCCGGCGCCAGGATCATGGTGCGCTCGATCACGTTCTTCAGTTCGCGGATGTTCCCCGGCCAGGGATAGCTGGTGAGCAGTTCCGCCGCCGCCGGCGTGAAGCCGGTGAAGTTTTTCTTCAGCTCGCGGTTGAAGCGCTGCATCATGTCGAGAGCCAGCGGCACGATGTCTTCCTGGCGATTGCGCAACGGGTGCAGGAACAGCGGGACCACGTTCAGCCGGTAATAGAGGTCCTCGCGGAACTTGCCTTCGGCTATGGCGGCCTTGAGGTCCTGATTGGTGGCGGCAATGATGCGCACGTCCACGCTGATGGGGCGCGTCCCGCCCAGGCGCGTGAACGAGCCTTCTTCCAGGACGCGCAGCAGCTTGGCCTGGGTGCTGGGAGACATGTCTCCAATCTCATCCAGGAACAGCGTCCCGTGGTGGGCCCGCTCCAGCAGGCCTTCTTTGCGGTGGCGCGCATCGGTGAACGCGCCCGCCTCGTAGCCGAACAGTTCGCTTTCGAGCAGCGTGTCGGGGATGGCGGCGCAGTTCAGTTGCAGCAGCGGGCCCTGGGCGCGCGGGCTGTGATAGTGGATGGCCTTGGCCAGGACTTCCTTGCCAGTGCCGCTTTCGCCCTGGATGAGGATGGTGGTCTTGTCCGCCTCCGCCGCCTTGCGTGCGACGTCCAGCAGTTGCCGGACTTGCTCGTTGCGGGTGACCACCAGTCCGAAGTCGTAGCGGCCTTTGGCCATCTGCACGCTTTCGGTGAGTCGCACGCGCAAGGAGAGCATTTCCGTCGCGCGCCGGATGGTGTTGGCCAGATCGGCCAGGTGGAAGGGCTTGATCAGGTAGTCGTACGCGCCCAACTTCATGGCTTCCACGGCGCGTTCCACCTGATGATAGGCGCTCATCATCAGCACGATCGCCGCGGGATTTTGTTTCTTGATCTGGCGCAGCACCTCGATGCCGTCGATCCCCGGCAGAACCACGTCGACGAGCGCCAGGTCCGGCTTTTCCTGCGCGTACACCTCCAGCGCTTCTTCGCCCGAGCTGGCCAGGAAGATCTCGTAGCCTTCCTCGCGCAGGGCGCGGCTGACGGTGCGCAGCGTCAGGGCTTCATCATCGACCACCAGCAGCGAATACGACATGGTCCTCCTCAGCTCACCAGCTCTTCTTCCGGCTGCGGCGCCGCGCGTCCCAATTGCCGCACCGGCAGGTTGAAGCGCACCGTCGTCCCGCGATTGGGAACGCTCTCCACTTCCATCTCACCGTGATGGCTGCGCACATAGGCCTGGCTGATGCTCAGGCCCAGTCCCGTTCCCTGGCCGCGCTTGGTGGTGAAGAAGGGCTCGAAGACGCGCGGCAGGATGTCGGCAGGAATGCCACAGCCAGTGTCGGTCACGCGGACCTCGACGCGGTCTTCGAACTTTACCTTGTCGGCGCTCACGGTGATGGTGCCGCCCTGCGGCATGGCCTGGCCGGCATTGAGCAGCAGGTTCATCAGCACCTGCGAGATCTGGTTGGCGTCGGCGGTGATGGCCGGCAGCTCCGGCGGAATCTCCTTCTTCAGCTCGATGGCGCGGAACATCGGCTGGTGGCTCAGGAAGGAGAAGGTGTCGTCCACCAGGCGCTCCAGGCTGATCCGGCTCAGGTGCAGCGGACCGGGACGCGCGTAGTTCAACAGAGCCTGCACCGTCGAGGAGATGCGCTTGGCCCCTTCCAGGCAGGCTTGGATCTCGGCGCGCTGTTCCGGGTCGTCGGTGCCTTTCAGTTCCAGCTCGAGGTGGGAAAAGATGCCGAGCAGGGGATTGTTGATCTCGTGGGCCGCGCCCAGCGCCAGTTGCGCCATGGCGGCGTACTTCTCATAGTCGGCGAGCTTGGCGTGAAACTGCGTCTTCTCCCGGATCAGTTCGCGTTCTTCCTCGACACGGTGCGCCAGGACCTGCTGCGCCATGTCGCGCTCGTGCTCGCTCTGGCGCGCCAGCAGGGCGGCATGGCTGGCCTGGGCACGCAGCCGGCTGGCCTGGCGCAGGGCCGCCACAGCGGCTGCCACCGCCGCCGCCAAAGCCACCCCCAGAACTACGATTACCGCCTGCCAGCCCGCCACTGCACACCTCGACGCCCCGGTGTAAACCGGATCCACGCGGAATCGTCTGCCTATAACGATGGAGTCACTGCCGCGCGCATGCCGTGACGGGTGTCACGGTTGAAGGTGAGGCACGACACAGGAGAAGGGACCGCTGCACAGGCCACTGAAATCACTGATACTTATCTAAAGTGCATCGTCCCGAAGTGCAGTTCACAATGGGGTACTCTTCATTGACTTCAACATAACGGTTTCGGTAGCCTTTCTTTTAGCATCTAAGATGGCGTTGGCTTTGCCTCCCCCGCGGAGTCTTTCGCTCAGCACGGACGAAAGGGGGACGAGACACAAATCCGATGTAAAGGGACACCAAGGAGGAAAGAAATGCGCAAGGTTTCGTTGGTTGCGCTGTTTTTGCTGTTCTGCGGTACTTTTGCCGTCGCTCAGAAAGGGGAACTCGGAGCCGGCTGGGATTACCTGCACGTTGATTGCGGTAGTGGTTGCACTGAATCCAGCGTTCCCGGCGGGTTCTTCGTGGACGGGACCTATTACTTCGCGAAAGCCATCGGCCTGACGGGTGACTTCCAGTACCACAAGAAGACGTTCAGCGGCGGCACCGATACCGGTCGCTTCATCAGCTTCCACGGCGGACCGCGCGTGAAGGGGCACTTCGGCAAGGTGGAGCCGTTCGGTCACGTGCTCTTTGGCGTGACCAACGTTAATCTCTCGGATCCCAGCGGCAGCACATCCGACAACGCTTTCTCGATGAAACTCGGCGGCGGTTTGGACGTGGCTGTGGCCACACACTTCGCCATCCGCTTGGCAGAATTCAACTATTACATGACCAAGTTCAACACCAGCTCTCTGGTGAACTTTAACAGCCAGGACCACCAGAACAACATCACCTTCGGTGTAGGCGTTGTCATAAGGTAGCCGAGCTTTTCGCCAACTCGGGCGCTGACAAGGAGTGGCTTTGCCCCCCCGCAAAGCCCTTTTTTTCTTCGCAAACGGAGTTATCTGCTGTTCGGCCCATTAATTCCGATGTCCGAAAGTGCGTGATGGCGCGTCTCTACTCGCCCATGACCTTCACGATCACCCGCTTGGGGCGCTGGCCGTCGAATTCGGCGTAGAACACGCGCTGCCAGGTGCCCAGGTCCAGCTTGCCGGCAGTGATGGGCAGCAGCACCTGGTGGTGCACCAGGATCGCCTTCAGGTGGGAGTCGCCGTTGTCCTCGCCCGTCTGGTGGTGGCGGTAGTCCTCGCGGAACGGCGCCAAGCCCTCCAACCATTCGTCGATGTCGCGGATCAGCCCCGGCTCGTTGTCGTTCACATACACGCCCGCAGTGATGTGCATGGCCGAGACCAGCACCATCCCCTCGCGCACGCCGCTGCGCTTGACTGCCTCTTCCACCTGCGGCGTGATGTGGACGTACTCGCGGTGCTTCCTGGTGTTGAAGGTCAGATATTCGGTATGTGACTTCATGGTTGGCTCCTTCCGCCCCAACCAAGCAAACCCGGCCCCGTTGAGGAGGTCCCTCGCTGCGCTCGGGATTTCGCCCTTCGACTTCGCTCAGGGCAGGCTCTGCGGGCTCCCGCTCCCCTTCGCTGTGCTCAGAGTAGCTCACGCCCGCAAAGCGGCTCAACTTGCGGGCTGACGCGGGAAGTCTTCTGCGCTACCATCAGGCGGATGCGCGTGCTCGGCATCGACTGCGGGACGGAGTACACCGGCTACGGTGTAGTGGAGCAGACCGGTGACGGAGAACTGCGCTGTCTCATCGGCGGCGCCATCCGGTTGTCGCCGCGTGAGCCGCTGCCCCGTCGTCTGGAGCGCATCTTCACCCAACTTTCTGAATTGATTGCCGCGCACCAGCCGGAGGTGGTCGCCATCGAGGACGTGTTCTACGCCGTGAACGTGAAGTCCGCCTTGAAGCTGGGACAGGTGCGCGGGGTGGCGATGCTGGCCGCCGCCGCAGCCGGCCTCGAAGTCTGCGAGTACGCGCCCCTGGCTATCAAGTCGGCGGTGGTAGGTTACGGGCGGGCGGAAAAAGCGCAGGTGCAGCAGATGGTCGCGAGCCTGCTGCGGCTCGCCGAGGTCCCCGAGTCGCCCGACGCCGCCGACGCCCTGGCCATCGCTATCTGCCACCTGCACACGGCGTCCACGCTGGCGCGGCAGCAATCGGCCGCGCATCATCCGGGTGCTTGATGGCTGCGGAAGCGATCGAACGCATCATCGCTGCGGGCTGCCGGCCAGGACTGTTACTGGCCTTGCTGACTGTGTCGACACTGCTGCCGGCGCAGACGCCACGGCTTGCGCCCAATCAGGCGCAGCCTCCCGCCGTTCCCACCGTGACCTTCACCTTCGACTGGCCCAGCATCGAGCCGCATCGTTACGTCATCTCGGTGGATTCCAGCGGCAACGCCGCCTACCAATCCTGGACGGCTGACCCGACCGCCGGGCAGTCCAGCGCGGGCGATCCCTACATGCTGAAGTTCACGGCATCGGCCGCCGCGGGCGACCGCATCTTCGCCCTGGCGCGCCAGCTCAAGTATTTCAACGGCGACTTCGAGTATCGCAAGCATCGCGTCGCTTCGACCGGCGACAAGACGCTGGCTTATGCTGATCCGGACAAGCAATACGAGACCCGCTACAACTGGTCGGAGAACGCGGGCATCGGCGAATTGACGGCGCTGTTCCAGGGCATGTCCACGACCATCGAATCCGGACGCCGCCTCGAGCGCCTGCATCGCTTCGAGCGCCTTGGGCTCGATGAAGAGCTGAAGAGCCTGGAGCACCTCGCCGTCGAGCACACCGCGACGGAACTGCAGCTCATTGCGCCCATCCTGCAGCAGCTCGCCGAGGACCCTGCCGTGTTGAACATCGCTCGCCAGCGCGCCCGGCACATTCTGCAGATCGCGGGCGTCGCGCCCGCCGCCAGCACCCAGGCTTCCCCGCAGTGACTTTCGGGCGATGCCTGAAAATGGCCTAAATTCAGCAGCTTGCATCCTCCTAAGCTGCTGGCCCGGAGCATCTCTCGAGTAGGATAGGACATCTAATCAAGGTAGATAGTGCAGGAGTCACTTATGAACCGCCGCAGACTGGGGAAGACGCTTCTCCTGCTGGCGACCTTGCTGTCTCTCGTGTGGGTCGTTCCGGCAGCGGCTTTGGATACCAACGTCCGCATCGTACGCCTGAGTTACATCAGCGGCGACGTGCAACTAGACCGCCGCGAGGGCCAGGGATACGAGCGGGCGATTATGAATATGCCCATCGTGCAGGGGAGCCGTTTGTGGACGCGTGGCGAAGATGCGCTGGCGGAGGTCGAGTTCGAAGACGGCAGCACCTTGCGCCTGACGCCCGATACCGCCGTCGAGTTCCAGGAACTCTCGCTGCGCGGCTCCGGTGAGAAGGTCTCGAGCGTCGATCTCGAGAGCGGCGCCGCATACTTCGACATCCGCAATCACATGGGAGACTTTCGCATCACTTTCGGCGGGCAGCAGATCAGCGTGGCGCACCCGGCGCGCTTCCGCGTGATCGGCGATAATGGCCAGTTCAAGGTTGCGGTTTACAAGGGCAACCTGGATGTGCGCAGCGGCGACAACCAGATCGCGGTCCGCAATGGAGAAACCTTCACGCTCGACGTGAGCGATCCCAGCCGCTACAACCTGGCCAACAGCATCGCAGAAGGCTCCTACGACGACTGGAACCAGGAGCGCGAGCGCTATACGCAGTCGTACACCTCGGCGAGCACCTACAGCGCCGATTCCTACTACAACGGGTTCTCGCCCGCCTACAGCTACGGTCTTGCCGATCTGGCTTACTACGGCAATTACTTCTATGCTCCGGGATGGGGTTGGGTGTGGCGCCCGTATTACACCGGCGCCGCCTGGAACCCGTTCATGGACGGCGCGTGGGCCTGGTATCCGCAGTTCGGCTACATGTGGGTTTCATCCTATCCGTGGGGCTGGATGCCGTACCGCTACGGCTCGTGGAATTTCATCCCTGGCTATGGCTGGGCGTGGATGCCTGGGACGACGTGGAACAGATGGGCGCCGGTGACGGTGGTGAACCATCCGCCGGTGAATTGGGTGCCCGTACGCCCGCCGGCTACGCCGCCGCAACCGGGAACTCCCGGGATCGTTAGGGTGGGCCGTACCTGGGGACCGGTGTATCCGCCGGGCTCGACGCGTCCGGCCATCCCCGGGAAGAGCCTGCTGCCCTCGAGCGGCAGTCAGGCGCCTCCCAGCCACCGGGTTTGGGGAGCTTCCACCGCGACCACCAGTTCCGGTGTGATCACCAACAACGGCGTGATCACTAACAGCGTGGTGGCGCCGCCAACGATAACCCCAACTACAACGACTAGCACCACTCCAGCCGCGAAACCCGCTACGCCGCCGCCGGCCCGGGTGCATCGTGACAGCAACACGCCTCGTCCGCGGCCCGCACCCACGAGTAAGCCCTCGGCTCCTGCCGCAGCGCCAAGATCGCAAATGAGTCCGTCATCGGACGGCGCGCATTCCTGGGGCGGTGGGCACGCAGGGGCATCCAGCACTGGCGGACACTCGAGTGGAAGCTCGGGCAGCCACGGCGGAGGCCGCAGGTAAAGAATTATTGGGTAATTGGGTAATTTGGAAATTGGGTAATTGAAAAACCGGGCGCTCCCGGCCCTCAATTACCCAATTACTAGATTACCCAATTACCCAATCGCCGGACCAAAGCGCCTGCCCCCTAATGCGAGTTCTCAGTGAACGATCACGCCTGCATACCCGACCACTGCATCGCGGTCGCCGGAAACATCGGCTGAGGTCGCGTACTTGATCAACTCCGCCGATTCCGCGCCCAGCCGCTTGGACGCGGTCAGCATGGCGACGGTGGGCCCGTAACCGCACATGCTGATGTCCTCAGTCAGCACTACGTCGAACAGTCCCTTGGGATCGAGCTTCAGGATCTGCTCGATGGCCTTGCTGTCTTTGACGCGCGTGATCGCGTCCGACTCGTAGTGGTTCATGTCGCTGGAAGCGATGATGAGGATCCTATCGTCGTGCGCCGCGACCACGAGCGCGATGGCTTCTCCCAATTCCGCCAGCGGCTCGTAGGAGCCCACCCCGACCACGATGGGCACGAACTTGAACTGCCGCCGCAGAGCTTGCAGGAACGGCAGTTGGACTTCCAGCGCGTGCTCGGCGCGGTGCGCATCCGCGTCTTCCGAGATGTGCCGGTCTGCGTTGCGCAGCTCCACCGCCAGCTCATGGTCGATCTCCGCCTGGCCCAGGGGCGTGTCCCACGCGCCTTCGCTCATGATGGCCAGGGGCTTCCCCATGCCGGTGTGGTTGGGGCAAAGAACAATGAACCGCTCCGGCAGCGCCAGCCGCGCGTAAACCGCCCCGGCCACGGACCCCGAGTACATGTAACCGGCGTGAGGGACCACGCAGCCGGCGGCCTCGATCTTCTCTCCCGCGGTCGCGAGGTAGGATTGCACGTCGCGCATTAGGACTTCCGGCCGCGCAGGATAAAATCGCCCGGCCACCGCTGGATGACGCACCGTACTCATGGCCGACTCCTTCTCCCCACACCCAACTTCAGATGTCATCCCGAGCGAAGCGAGGGATCTTGGTTTTTCTCCCCGCCATCACCCGAGGTCGTCAATGCCTTGAACACCGCCGCCGCTTTCGCCAGCGGCAGCGCTTCGGCGCGCGCATCGAGCCTGACGCCCGCTTTCTGGACCGCGCTCCTGATCTCCGCCTCGGGATAGTGCAGCTTAAGATTGTTCACCAGCGTCTTGCGCTTCTGCCCGAACGAAAGCTTCAGGAACTCGAGAAAATCCGCCGCGCGCACGCCCAGGGCCTGCTCCTGTGGGTCTATGGTAAGCCTCAAAACCGTGGAATGCACCTTGGGGGGCGGTGCGAACGTGCCCGGTGGCAGCGTGAACAGCTTCACGATGCGCGCATAGAGCTGTACCGTGGCCGAGAGCAGGCCGTACTCGCGTCCGCCGGGCTTGGCGGCGATGCGGTCCGCCACCTCGCGCTGCACCAGGATCACCATCATCGAGAACAAGTGATGGAACGAGAACAGGTGCTGCAGAATGGGCGAGGTAATGTAGTAGGGAAGATTGCCGATGACGCGCGCCGGGCCGGTGAAGGGATGCTTGGCGTCGCCGGCCACCCGCGGCCGCCGCAACAGGCTCTCGAAGTCGATGTCCAGCACGTCGCCTTCCAGGATCTCGATGCCGGAGTGGTGGGCGTACTTCATGCGCAGCTGCGCGCCCAGCACGCGGTCCAACTCGATGGCGATCACATGCTTGGCGCGCCCCACCAGCAGGTCGGTCAGCACGCCGCGCCCGGGGCCGATCTCGACCACGGTGCTCTCGGACACGTCGCCCAGGGCATCGACGATGCGCCCGGCGGCGCTGCGGTCGGCGAGGAAATTCTGTCCCAGCTTGGGCCGCCGGCCACTTCCGGCTGCGCTTCTTGCCATCTGCCGCTCCTCTTGGATTGACCGTTTTTCCCATCGCCGGTTAGACTGAAACTCCGGCCGGCACTTTACTTGACTTCCACAAGGGTGGAATTCCGGAGGTTGTCTGATGCGCATCGCTTTTGTGGCCTCGGAGTGTGTTCCGTTCTCCAAGACCGGAGGTCTCGCCGACGTGGTGGGCGCTCTGCCGCCTGCTCTGGCTGCCATCGGCCACGACGTCGAGGTTTACCTTCCCAAGTACCGCCAGACCCGGCTCAACAGTCCGCGCACCCTGCTGCGCAGCGTCACCGTGCCCTTCGACGACGAGTACCGCTTCTGCTCGGTGCTCGACGGCAGCACGTACGCGGGCGTCAAATTCTACTTCATCGACTATCCTCCGTTCTTCGACCGCGAGCAGCTCTACGGCACCCCCGCGGGCGACTATTCCGACAACGCCGAGCGCTTCGCCCTGTTCTCGCGCGCGGTGCTCGAGGCCTCGAAGATCTTCGGCGCGCCCAACGTCTTTCACTGCCACGACTGGCAGTCGGCGCTGGTGCCCATCCTGCTGAAAACGCTCTACGCCGAAGACCCGGCGTTCCGCGCCGTGTCCTCGGTCTTCACCATCCACAACATGGGTTATCAGGGACAGTTTCCCCCGGAAACTCTTCCCCTGCTTATGCTG
Organism: uncultured Acidobacteriota bacterium; assembly: GCA_963704285.1. Classification (GTDB taxonomy): domain Bacteria; phylum Acidobacteriota; class Terriglobia; order Terriglobales; family Acidobacteriaceae; genus JAHFUA01. The sequence goes on from OY969886.1 coordinate 2,413,912, forward strand.
CCGTGGGACCTGTTCACCATCGGCAAGATGGAATTCTACGGCAAGGTGAATTTCCTGAAGGGCGCGCTGGTGTTCGCCGACTTCATCACCACGGTCAGCCGCAAGTACAGCCAGGAGATCCAGACCGCCGAAAACGGCTTCGGTTTGGAAGGCGTGCTGCGCAGCCGCGCCGCTACCGTTACCGGCATCCTCAATGGCGTGGACTACAACGTGTGGAGCCCGCAGACCGACACCTTCATCAAAGCGCGCTACTCGTCCGACGACCTCAGCGGCAAGCTGGTTTGCAAGCAGGACTTGCTGGCGGATTTCGGCCTCACCACGCCGGACCTGCGGCTGCCCGTCATCGGCATCGTCTCGCGCTTCGCCGCGCAGAAAGGCTTCGACCTGATCGCGAAGGTCATCGACCGCCTGGCGCGGGAAGAGATGGTGATCGTCGCTCTGGGGACCGGCGACAAGGAATACGAGGACCTGTTCCGCCGCCTCAATCAGCAGTTCCCGCGGAAGATCCTGGTGCGGATCGGCTTCGACAACGCGCTGGCGCACAAGATCGAGGCCGGCTCCGACATGTTCCTCATGCCCTCGCGCTATGAGCCGTGCGGGCTCAACCAGATCTACAGCCTGAAGTACGGCACGGTGCCGGTGGTGCGCGCGACCGGCGGCCTCGACGACACCATCGAGCCCTGGGATCCGCGTACCAGCCGCGGCACCGGTTTCAAGTTCAGCGAATACACCGGCGACGCGCTGCTCTCTACCGTTCGTCAGGCGCTCACGGCGTTCAAGGACCAGAGCGGCTGGCACACGCTGATGCGCAACGGCATGGCGAAGGACTTTTCCTGGACCAACTCCGCCCGCGAGTATGTGCGCATCTACGAGAAGTCGCGGCAGTTGCGCACGGTCCACAATGGCGAGGTGGTAACGGTCTAGCAATTAGAGCAGATCACTACACGCAGGTGAGGGGGCACGCCTTCAGGCGTGCCGTAAAGGCAGGCAACAACTCGGCTTTAGCCGCTGAGGAAATCTCCCTCAGGGCCTAAAGGCCCGTTCATGTGTGGACGTTAGCGGCACGGCTGGAAGCCGTGCCCCTTCACCTCATCAAGATTGGACACGTCAACTCTGGATCCGCGCTAGCGACGGATTGGCGCGGATACTCACGGATTGCTTTCACCAGTTTGGTCCCTTCATTCACGTAAATCCGTGGCGCTTCTTCCTTCTGCCGCGCTGGCCGCGTATCCCACCAGGAAGGTGACCGCGGTGCCGATCACCACGTACCACGTCCAGGGCACGCGCGTCGCCGTCCACACATATATCTCGGCCGCGAGTCCGCATGCCATGCCGGCGATGGTGCCGCGCTGGTTGGCGCGCCGCGTGAGCACGCCCAGCAAGAACACGCCCAGCAAGGCCCCGTACGCCACCGACGCGATGGACAGGCCGACCTCCACCACTCGCCCGCCGCGCCGCGACAAGAGCGCCAGCCCGAACAGCACCAGCGCCCAGAGCACCGTGGCCGCCCGTGAAACCGCGACGCGTCGCGCTTCGTTCATACCCGGGTTCCGCCGCAAATAGAAATCGACAATCGACGTCGAAGAAAGCGAATTGAGCGCGGCGCTGAGGTTGGACATCGCTGCCGCCAGGATGGCCGCGATCAGCAGCCCCGAGATTCCATGCGGCATGTGCTGCACGATGAACGTGGGAAAGATGCGGTCCGAGGATCCTGCCGGCCGCGCCCCGCGGTAGAACACGAACAGCATCACGCCCACCACCAGGAACAGGGTGAACTGGAAGAGGATGGCCACGCCGCTCGAGAGCAGCGCGGCCTTTGATTGCCGCTCGCTACGCGCCGCCAGCAGCCGCTGGACCATTAACTGGTCGGTGCCGTGGCTGGCGGTGGTGAGAAACGTTCCGCCGATGATCCCCGCCCAGAAGGTGTAGGTCTTGTGCAGCACGGGCGAAAAATCGAACACGCGGAACTTGCCTGCCGCATCGGCCATCGCGTGCACCCCTGCCCACCCGCCGGGGACCGCGTGCAGGATGGTGAAGAATCCCACCAGGGTTCCGCCCACGTAGATCGCCATCTGCACCACGTCCGTCCAGATGACCGCCGCCATGCCGCCTTCGAAGGTGTAGATCATGGTCAGCACGGTGATGATGGCGATGGAGGCTACCTCGCCGGTTCCGATGGCGATGGCCACCACAATGGACACCGCGAAGACGCGCACGCCTTCCGCCGCCGCGCGCGTCACCAGGAATAGGCCGGCGGTCAGCGAGTAGAGCGTCTTGCCGAAGCGCCGCTCGATCAACTGGTAGGCGGTGTACATCTCGCCGCGGAAATACTGCGGAATGAAGAGCACGCTGATGATCACCCGCGCCAGCAGATAGCCGAAGACGACTTGCAGGAAGGCCAGATCGGTGTCGAAGGCGAGCCCGGGGATGCTGATGATGGTGAGCGTGCTGGTTTCAGCGGCGACGATGGAGAGAGCGATCGCCCACCAGGGAATATTGCGGTCCGCCAGGAAGTAGTCGCGCAGGCTGCGTTGGGATTTGCGGAAGCGCAGTCCGAAGACCGTGATCGCCGCCAGATACAGCGCGATGATGGCCAGGTCGAGCGGATCCAGCCGGTTGATTCGGACCTCCGTGAAACGTTTCACGTTTCAAGTTTCGCGTTTCACGAAAACCAGGCGCGACTACGTCGCGCCCCGACGGCGAGGGCGCCCGTCGCCACGTGGGAATGGCGCTCGTCCCGACGTGGTCCTTGCAACATGAAACTCGAAACTCGAAACTTGAAATGGATTTTCTCACACCTGTGATAGAAACTACGGCAATGGCTTTCTTCCTAGGGATTGATGGCGGCGGTTCCAAGACCGAGTGCATGGTGGGAGACGAGACCTCGGTGCTCGGCTGGGCGGGCTCGAGCTCCTCGAAGATCGCCCGCGTGGGAGAGGAAGCTGCCGGCGCCGCGCTGCGCGAGGGTGTCGAGCGGGCCTGCGCCGCCGCCGGCGTAGCCGCATCCCAGATCAGCCGCACCTGCATCGGGGTGGCCGGCGCTTCGCAGGCGGACGCCGTGGCTGCCATTCGCCGTTTGCTCGGCGAGATCGTCACCGGCAAGATCGAGGTGGTGGGCGACATGGAGGTGGCACACCACGCGGCGTTCGATGGCGGCGCCGGAGTGGTGGTCGTCTCCGGGACCGGCTCCATCGCCTACGGCCGCAACCAGCAAGGTGAAACAGCGCGCGCCGGCGGCCTGGCGCCCGCCACCGGCGATCCCGGCTCCGGCGAATGGATCGGACGGACGTTCGATCGAACTGGTCCTGCTGGCCAACGAATACGGCCAGAACTCCGCCCTGCTGAACGCCATCCTCAAGGCTTGGAAGCTGGAACATTCTCAGGCGCTCGCCCGGATGTCCAGCGCTTCTCCCGCGCCTGATTTTGCCGCCCTGTTTCCCGTGATCGCGGTCTCCAGCGATGCCCTCGCGCGCCGCGTCCTCGCCCGCGCCGGCCGCGAACTGTCGCTGCTCGCTGCCGACGTGCTCGCTGGCCTCTGGACCACTCCTACGCCTGTCGATGTGGCCATGTACGGCGGTGTTCTGGAAAATTCGCCCGAGGTGCGAGATGCTTTTGGGGCGGACCTGTGCGACCGCTATCCGGAAGCTCGCGTCGCGCCAGGCAAGAGAAGGCCCGCAGAAGGGGCCCTGCTTCTGGCGCGCAAAGCCGCTCGATCCACGGCTTCACCGGAAGCGGCGTCCGCGTAGTCTCTCCAAAACTGGCATCTGCATGGCTGACGTTCTCCAGCCCATCGAGCAGTGGACCCACGACCCTTCTCCGGCTGTGTTGTGCGCGGCTGCCGGCGATCCGCGGCTGACGGAAGAGCTGGCGCTGGCGCTCGTGGAACGCCGCGACTTGCCAGCGAGCGCGCTGGAGCAGCTCTCGCGGCATCCCGCACTGAAGAAGAGCCGGAAAGTGCGGTTGGCGCTGGTGACCCATCCGCGCACGCCGCGCTTCGTCTCGCTGCCGCTGCTCAAGCACCTGCACACCTTTGAGCTGATGCAGGTGGCGCTCACGCCGGCGGTCGCGGCCGACGTGAGAGCGGCTGCCGACGAAGCCATCCTCCACCGGCAGGAAACCATCTCGCCGGGCGAGAGGCTTACTCTGGCCAAGCGTGGCTCCGGGCGGCTGGCCGCCGCTCTGCTGTTCGATTCCGAGCCGCGCATCGTGGAAGCCGCGCTCCAGAATCCGCAGCTCACCGAGGCGCTGGTGGTGAATGCGCTGATGAAAGACCGGGCGCCGCAGGCGGTGGCGGAACTGGTCTGCCGCCATCCCAAGTGGTCGTTGCGCCGCGAGGTGCAACGCTCGCTTCTGCGCCACCCCGGCACACCGCTGGGGCGCGTGCTGGTGTTCGCGCGGAGCTTGCCCACCGAGGCCTTGCGCGAAATCATGCGGCAGTCGCGGCTGAGCGCGAACGTAAGGGCGTATCTGATGAAGGAGCTGGAATCGCGGGCGGTTCCGGAGGTCCACTCGTGAGTCACTGTCCTGGTGGTGCCGAGCGCGCGGCATTTTCATTACCTTGGTTACTTTGCGGGCTCCAGCCCCGGCGCTAAGCTAGGCTGGCTTTAACTATTCAAGGCGAGGCACCTTGAAAGAGACAGCGGACCACATGCGCGGCATCACCGACGAACTCCGGCTCCTGCAGCGTTCGCTGCAGGAATCTCTGCTCGACGGTTCCTGCATGAGTTCCGATCAGTCGGTGATGGTGGAAGCGGTGGACGAGTTCAAATCCGTCATCGACCAGATGCGGCAGTTCCTCTGGTTCTACCTGAACGCGCTGTCGAACGGCGAGCAGTTGATTGAACTGTTGCGCCAGGCGGCGCAGACCGGCGCCGATCCCGCCAAGACTATCGAGCAGATCGAGTCGCTGCCCGACTACGGGCTGATCCACTACTACCTGCCCCCTAATCGCAAGCCCAACTGAGTTTTCCTGCTCAGGAACTTTAGAGCAGGGGACTTGGACCGACGTGCCGTCAGGCGCCGATGTCCTCGTCTGCCTTGCTCGTCCTGTGTGGTCTGGATAACGGGCGCCTGAGAGCGCAGCTCTCCCTCAAGAACACGCTCGCCGCGCCGTCGGTGAGAGTAGCAAGGCGAGAAATACTGCGTTGACGACAATGGCCCAAAGAATCGGTCGCAATGGCGCCTCGGGTCTTCGAAAAAAGAAGAGCCCCACCACGTAGTACGTGAAAACAAGCCCACACAGCATCGCGGTTACAAATAGGCCGACGCGTCGAAGCCGCCACAGTTGAATTGAGGCAACCGGTCCAGTCGTAAGGATGATGAACCACGCAGCAATGGTGACCATTCCAAGCCCACCCGAACGGACGAGAGCGGTAAACCCACCGCTGAAAGCGAATTGAATGACCATCAGAAGTGTCAGTACGACGGCCAGTGCTACAAGGACGGCGACTATTCTCAAGAACATTCTCATTCGATTGGCCTCGTTAGATAGCGGATCGTTGGCGTAAACAGCCCCTTTCTAACCGCCTATCTTGCCATCGATCCTAATCTCCGCCCCCATCAAAATGCTTTCTAATCGCTTCGGCCTGATTGCGTGTCACCACCGCTGACAGCGCCGCGGCGTCCGCTTCCTTCACCGCGCGCACGCTGCCGAAGTGTTCCAGCAGGCGTCGTCGGGTACTTTCGCCGACGCCAGGGATGTCGAGCAATTCCGAGGTGCGGTCGCGCATGGCGCGGCGCTTGCGATGGAAGGTGACGGCGAAGCGGTGGGACTCATCGCGGATCATCTGCACCAGGTGCAGCACCGGCGAGTGATGGTCGAGCGCGACCGGCTCGTTCTCCTGGCCGTGCACGTAGATGATCTCCTCGCGCTTGGCGATGGCCGCCAGCGGCTGGTTGACGATCTCCAGCGACTCCAGCGCCTCCGCCGCTGCGTGCAATTGGCCGAGCCCGCCATCGATCAGTACCAGGCTGGGCAGCTTCTGCTTCTCTTCGAGGACGCGTTTGTAGCGCCGCGCGACCACCTCGCGCATGGAGGCGAAGTCGTCCACGCCCGCGACCGAGCGGATGATGAACTTGCGGTAATCCGATTTCTTCATCTTGCCGTCTTCCCACACCACCATGGAGGCCACGGTCTCCGCGCCCTGTATGTGGGAGATATCGAAGCACTCGATGCGGCGCGGCAGCTCGGGAAGCGTGAGCGCGTCGCGGAGCGCCTCCTGGATGGCCTTGGTCGCGGGTTTCATCACCCGGAAGCGCTGCTCATACGACTGCTTGGCGTTGCGCGCCGCCAGGTCGATGAGCGAGCGCTTCTCGCCGCGCTGCGGCACCAGGATCTCCACCCGCCGCTGCCGCTTCTCGGACAACAACTCTTCCAGCGTCGCGCGGTCTTCAAAATCCACCGGGACGTAGACCGTGCGCGGCACGTACTGCTGGTCGATATAGACCTGCTTCAGCAGGGCAGAGAAGAATTCGCCCGGCTGGAACCCGTCCGTAGAGACGCTGCTTGCAACGTCTCCGAACTCCGGCAGGTCCTCCCAGAAGAACTCGCGGTGATCGAGCACCCGTCCGCCGCGCATGTGGAACAGGTTCACGGCGAGCATGTGGTTCTCGTAGTGATAGCCGAAGACGTCAGCATCGTCACCCTCGGCAGCAGCCATACGCTGCTTCTCGTGGAGTTGCTCGACCGTCGCCAGCAGATCGCGATACTTGGCCGCGCGCTCGTACTCCTGCTCTTCCGCCGCCTGCTCCATGCGCTGGCGCAATGAGTGCGCCAGGTCCGTCTGCCGGCCCTCGAGGAATAGCCGCACGTCACGCACCGCTTCCTGATAAGCATCCGGCGTGGTCAGGTCCTTCACGCACGGGCCCAGGCAGCGCCCGATGTAGTACTGCAGGCACGGCCGCGGATGGTAACGGGTCAGGTCCACCGTGCAGGATGGGATCTTGAACGCGCGATGAATCAAGTCCACCGTGCGGTGCGCCAGGTTGGCAGGGAAGTAAGGGCCGAAGTAGAGGCTGCCGTCCTTCTTCAGGCGCCGGGTGACGTACACTCGCGGATAGCGCTCGCCTGCGGTCAGCTTGATGTAGGGATAGGTCTTGTCGTCGCGCAGCAGGATGTTGAAGCGCGGCTTCTTCTGCTTGATGAGGTTGTTCTCGAGAGCCAGCGCCTCCTTCTCGTTGTCGACCACGATGTAGCCGACATCCACCGCCTCGCGCAGCAGCGATCCGGTCTTTGCGTCCTCGGCCCGGCCTTCCAGGAAATAGGAACGCACCCGCGCCCGCAGGTTCTTGGCCTTGCCCACATAGATGACCTCACCCTCGGCGTTCTTGTAGAGGTACACGCCGGGCCCAGTGGGCAGTTCCCGGATCTTTTCCTGCAGGTCCATGAATGGGGAGATTGTCGTCGGTCGTTGGTCCCTTCGCTTCGCTCAGGGCAAGCTAGAAACGGTCGTCGGCCAAGAACCTCAACGACCGAAAGCCGATTTTAGCTTGCCCCGAGCGACGCGAGGGGACCAAGAGCCGACGACCACCGTGTAAGAATTCTACTCTCCCGCCTCGGATTGCCAGTCGCGCTTCGAAACGGCCTTCGGGGTCAGAAAGAAGTCTCATGTTTGCAATGACTTATATCCACGCCCGGAGATGTTCGAGTGGCAGGACGTTTGCACTAGACCCTGCGAGCAAGGCTGGGATGGCCGGCCTTGCGAGCTTGTTCCCAGGAGCCCTCCCTCATGAATTGCAAGTTGCTTGCAGTCACCGGCGCCCTCAGCTTAAGCATGGTCTTTTCTGTGGGCTGCTCGACCAAGAACTACGTCCGCAACCAGACCACCCCTCTCGTCGACAAGACCAACGAGCTGGATGATCTGACGGCGAAGAACACCCGCGACATCAGAGACACTGACGCTCGCGCCCAGAAGGGCATACAGGGCGTGCAGGCCAAGGCCGCCGAGGCCGACCAGAAGGCTCTGGCAGCGGGCAAGTCGGCGGACGAAGCCCAGGGTCTGGCGAACCAGGCCACCAACCGCGTCACCAGCCTGACCAACACCGTGGCCAACCTGGACAACTACCGGCCGGTGGTGGAGACCACAGTTCACTTCGGTTTCGACAAGGCTGTCCTGACCGTCAAGGCCAAGCAGGCCCTCGACGAGCTCGGCCAGGATATCCCGAATGCGAAGCACTACATCATCGTGGTGGACGGTAACACCGATTCCACGGGTCCTGCCGACTACAACTATCAGCTCAGCCAGCGCCGTTCTTCTGCCGTCATCCAGTACCTGGCGCAGAAGTACGATGTGCCGGCGCACAAGATTTACGTGATCGGATTGGGTAAAGATAAGCCGGCGGCTTCCAACGCCAGCAGCGCCGGCCGGGCCAAGAACCGCCGTGTAGATGTCCGCCTGATGACCAACACCATCGACAATCAGACGGCCTCCAACACCGCTGCTGGCAGTGAGACGCAACCACGGTAGAGTTTTCCTCCCCCCCGAGGAACTTTCACCACGGGCCGTTCCGGAGTCTCGGAACGGCCCGATTTTTTTGTTGGCAGGGGCGATACAGGTGAAGGGGCACGACCTTGGTCGTGCCGTTAAGGCCTTAAGGAGTCACGGGCTTCAGCCCCTGCGGTTTTCTGTATTTTGGCCATTTGCTGAGCTGCCTGACGTAGCAAGAAAAATCCAAACTGCCGACAATCCGAGGCCCGGAGGGCCGAAATAAATTAGCCCAGGACGGCAGTCCTGGGTAAGCGGGTTAAATAGAAATCAGAGCCCCTTCAGGGGCGGTACCGAGCAGGTCGCGGGGGGTGCCACATTTCGCTGGCAACACCATGGGGGCCTAGTTATGCCATCCCAGGAAATTTCATTTGATCTCGACCAACCACCGCGGCGGCAGCGCGTTTACCAGTTTGCCCAATCCGCTCGATTGGCGGAAGGTCAAGGGGCGTACCGTTGAGAATGTCTTTGATAGTGATGATTTGTGTACGTGGGAAGCTGCCACACAAACCGCTGTAGCGGCCAGAGCTGGCCGCATCGCGCAACATCTGTTTAGTGGGTTGTCTCACCGTCACAAGAATACCCATCGGAGCGCGCTCTCGATCTAATGTACCCTGCACCTCCCGGACGAATACTGGGGAAATCCGCTTGCCGCCCTTCACGGAGACGACTATTGGTCGCAACGGGCCGGATGATTCATCCTTGAAATACAGCCTTCCGTCCACTCCCCGATCACCGCTTCGACTCCGAGAGACAACTCCGCCAAGTTTCCTGACGACCCAATCTTGAAATTGGAAGGGGTCTTGCATTGCTAGAGCTTCCGCGCTTGAGAACGTGCGCGGCTCAATAATTAGCTTGTAGCTGTCGCTCTCTATGCCTGCTCTTGCAAGCCTTTTCTCGACCACCTCTATTGCGATCTCCGTAATGTCAATTCCAATCCAGGTGCGCCGCAATTTGTGCGCGGCCTCTATGGCTGTTCCGCAGCCGCAGAATGGGTCGAGGACAATGTCACCGACACTACTGCTGCTCTCGATGATTCTCTCGAGCAACACCTGTGGTTTCTGTGTTGGGTATCCCAGCGACTCACCCGACCCTGAATTTGGCGGGTCAATGTCTGTCCATGTGTCTTGTAACGGATGCCCGCGCTCGGGATCGACCAGGCGCAGCACTCTTGGCATACCATTTTTCGAGTAAACGATGAGCCCCTTTTCTTCTAGTTCTTTGCGCTTTTCAAGGCTGAATCTCCAGTTACGGACGAAGCCGTTCCACTCATAGCGAGGGCCTCGTCCGCCGGGCGCAATGCAGTCGCCTTTGCGGTAAAGTTTACCGTCGGTGTGCACGTAGAGATCGTGAGTCTTCGGCGCGGAGATCTCTTTTTCGTGATGCTTTCGGTTGAATAACCAACTGGCGCTCTTCGCGTAATACAAGATTACGTCATGGTTAGCACCGTACTTCGAGAGCGTCCTGTCGCTGTGTCCCCGTGATCGCCGCCACATGATCTCATTTCTAAAAAATTGCGGTCCGAACACGGCGTCCATAAGCATTTTCAGATAGTGGCTGGCGGTGGGATCGCAATGGAGGTAGATCGAACCACTCGGCTTCAGCACGCGCCGCAGTTCAACAAGGCGCGGAGCCATCATTGCGAGGTAGGCAAGCATATCCGTTTCGCCCAGCAAAATGCGAAATTGCGACATCGCCTCGCTCAACTTGCCGCCTGCGTCCTTCACTGCAATAAAATTCCTTTGAGCCTCCTGATTCCATTCCCATGTATCCTCGAAGGCCAGGATTTGCGATGAGGACTTCGCTCCAGTTTTTTCCTTGAAAAGCAAGTTGTAGTTTTGATCACTCTTGAAAGGCGGGTCTAGATAGACGAGGTCAACCGTCTCGTCCGCGATGTAGTCGCGGAGAATGTCCAAATTATCGCCGCAGAAAAGAAGGTTTTGCATCCACAGCCTCGATGCAGGTCATAACGGATGTCTGGGAACGCGCCAAGAATGGCGCAATCAACTTGCCAGAGGGATCGCATCTAACATGTTTCGAATTACAGAGTTAGCTCATACTGGAGCTTAAGGTTGCAAAGTTTTGCGCAAGGCCGGCAAGTCTTTGACCTGCCGTGCCGCCCCGCCGGGGTCGCGTCCTTTTAATCGCCTACCCAGGACTTCCGTGTGTGCGTGAGAACTCACTTGTTTCGCACAGGGGAGATGAGGCAGAAGGAAGCATGAGCCGATATCTGCCGTACAGCCCGGATCAAGCGTACCTGCTGCCGCCCAGCGTGAAAGATGAACTGGGAGGCGATCACCTGTGCTTCTTCGTGCACGAGGTGGTGGAGTGGTTGGAGTTGAGCGTCTTCGAGGAGCAGTACAGCGAAGAAGGCGGGGCGCTGTATGCGCCCGAGCTGATGTTGAAGGTGTGGCTGTACGCCTACGCCTTGGGGATCACGTCGGCGCGGCGGTTGGAGCAGCGCATCCGCGAGGACTTGGCGCTGCGCTATCTGGCCGGAGGAGCGAAGCCGGACAACTGGGCCCTGAGTGCGTTCCGGCGGCGGCATGGGCGGGCGCTGAACGACGCCTTCACGCAGGTACTGGAGTTGGCACAGAGGTGGAAGCTGGGCAAGTTGGGTATGGTGGCCGTGGACTCGACCCGCATCCGAGCCTGCGCTTCGGGCGAGCGCATCGATACCGAACCACGCCTGCGCAAGGAGCGGGCGCGGCTACGGCGGCAGGTGCGGCGCTGGCAGCAACAGTGCAACCAGGACGATCACGACGAAGGCGCCGGGGCCAAGCTCCCGCAGCAGGCGGTGGAACAGTTGCAGCAGCGGCTGGCCATCATCCCGCGGCGGCTGGAGAAGCTGCGCAAGAGCGGCACCGCCAAACTACCGCGCACCGATCCTGAGGCCCGTTTGCTGCGCAGCCGTGAGGGATTTGTGGTGGGCTACACGGCCGAGATCGCGGTCAGCGAAGATCATTTAATCCTGGCGCAGCGGGTGACGCAGAACGCGCACGATGCGCACTCGCTGGTGCCGCTGGTCGATGAGGTCACCCGCCGTTGTCGGCAAAAGCCGCACCGCGTGCTGGCTGATGCTGGCTTCTATGCGAACGTCAATGTGGAGCAGTTGGCGGAACGTGGGGTAGAGGCCTTCGTGCCCGATCCCAACCTGGCACCCTGTCTGAATCGAGGGCAGCCGGTGCGGGATCCATCGCCGCCACCCACGAGCCCGCACCTGTGGGCGATGCGACAGAAGCTACGCAGCCCAGCGGGACGGCAGGTGTATCAACGCAGAAAGGCGCTTGTGGAACCGGTGTTCGGGGTACTGAAACAACAGCGCGGAATGCGGCAGTTCCGGACTCGTAGTCTGGTCAAAGTGGCGGCGGAGTTCACCCTCGCCACTCTGGCCTACAACATCACCCGGCTGTACGCGATGGTGTAACCAGGCAAGCAGCCCTCGGGACGGTCGAAACAGGGAGAAGAATCGGAATATCGAGTCTACGTGAGAACGTGACGGCGTTCTCACGCACACACTTCCGTCCTGGGGCTAATTTATTTCGGCCGGCGGAGCCCGCGAAGCGGGCGTAAGAATTACTTTCCGCGCGCTTCGCGCGCCGCCGTGATCCACCGCCGCGGGGTGGTCGAGAAGGTAGCGAATCGGCCACGAAAAACAAGGGGCCGAAAGACCCCCGCCACGCCGACAAAGGATGGGTGATTTTTTTCTGTTGACTCAATTGCCTTCTGTGTGCTATTGTTATTGTAATGTATTAACTGTTGGATATAGTGCCAATTGGGCAGCGTCAGATCTTTGCCGACATGAAATGGCGAAGGGCTCTGATCGGCTGCCGTCGGCTGCGCCACCGTGGTCCGATTTGCGCTCTTTGACAAACGTAAATCCTGCCGACTGGCGCTAAGTCCTTGCGGCTGAAGACTATGCCTGTAAGCCCTTTAAGCACATGGACCTGGGGCGGGGGTATCCCGTAAATTGATGATTCCACAGGGGCGCACCCCCCAGGGGGGCGGGGTGGTATCTCCCATCGAGCGCTTATTATGATTTAAGTCCTTTCTGGATAGTATCTTACCGGTAAGTCTTAGATCATGGTATCTGGGTGGGATATGGAGCTAAGCCTATGATTCTAATGGAACGGCACAAGGGAGTATCCCATCCGTTCTCATCAGACCCTCCTCGGGGAAAGTCCGAGGGCGTGCATATCCTGAGCAGGAAGCCCTGGCAGGGGCGACACACGCGCCACCGGACGCTTTCCCTGGGCGTACAATAACGCGTATGTGGAAGTGCTTTTTGCTGGTTGCTGTGCTCGCCGCCGTGCCCTGCGCTGTGGGGCAATCGGCGCCGAGGGAGCAGTCAGCGGAACCTCCTTCCAACCAGGCTCCGCCGCGTTCGCAGCCGGACGACAAAGCGGCGCCGCGCGGGCCGGGAGACAGCTCCAGCCGCGACTCGAACCCGGGCGCTGGTCCCGAGGAGCGGGATGACAGTGTGACCGAATTCCGTCCCTGGGACCCGCATAAAGCGCAGAAGGGGGTCGAGATCGGCGACTTTTACTTCAAGCGCCAGAACTATCGTGCGGCGCTTAGCCGCTACTGCGAGGCGCTCACCTACAAGCCGAACGACGCTATCGCAACCTTTCGGATCGCGGAGTCGCTCGACAAGTCCGGCGATCTCGCCGGTGCCCAGGCCTATTACGAGGCATATCTGAAGATCCTTCCCGGAGGCCCTTTCGCCGGCCAGTCCAAGAAGGCGCTAGAGCGCATCAAGGCGCAGGCCGGGCGTCCGGACAAGCACCTGGCGCAGCGGCAAGGATGCGAGCCGGTGGGGAGCGCTGCCAAGTCCAGGCCGGAGCCGCTCGACCCGGACCGCCCCGTCCTGACCCGCAATCCTACTTCTCCGCCTTCAGGAAAGTCCCAGTAGAAGCGTCCACGGAGACACGCAGCCTGGCGTCCATTTCCGAGGTGCCGTAGATCACGCGCCAGACCAGTTCGTTGGTGCTCGGGTTCCACACCAGCGTGTACTTGACTGGCTGCTGCGGGTCGCCGTCCAGCAGCTTCTTGCCGCCGTGCGCCTGCGCGACTTCAAAGGCCTTGTCGCTGTCGCTCTTGAGGAAGGCAAAGTCGAAGGGTTGGGTCGAGGTGTTGGAGGGATTGAAGGTGTCCTCCGTCCCCGGATTGATGCCGCGCTCGGGCGCATCCGGCCCCGAGATCCCGGACCATATGTAGGGTTTCAGCGCGCGCTTGCTGGCAGAAGCGAAATAGCCGCGCCATACGCCGGCCTTGCCGTCCATGCCCGGCGCTTGCTTGACCGGCTGCGACTCCAGGCGGAACGGCTGCGCATCCGGCGCCCAGCTCCGCGCCGTCACGAACAGCTTTTGGAAGGCCACCCGGCCGGTCAGCAGCTCCACTTTAGGCGGTTCTGTCTTAGCTTCCGCCGGTTTCTCAGCAGGCTTCGGACTGGAAGAGCACCCGGCTAGCACAACGGTGATTGCGATCGTGGGAAGAAATCGTCTCATTCGCCGCATATAATTGCCGTTGCCTGGGGCAACATTGCATTGTAAACGGAGGGAAACATCTCCTGAACATCTACCTGCAACGCGTCGAGGACGCCATCGCCGAGGTCACCCGCGGCATGGATGCAACCCAGTGGACGCGCCACCCGGAAGGGAAGTGGTCTGCGGCCGAGATTCTCGAACACCTGGACCGCACCTACAAGACGACGATCCCACACCTGCAGAAATGCCTGGACGCAGGCAGGCCCACCGCCGGTCGCGCGAGCTTGGCGCAGCGCCTCGCCGTGGGCATCGTTGTGGGACTCGGATACATGCCTTCTGGCCGCCAAGCGCCCGCGTATGCCGTGCCTAAGGGCCTCCCGCCTGACGAAGTTCTGCGCAACCTTCCAGTTCACGTCGCGGACATGGACAGGGTGCTGGCGGAATGCGAGCGCCGTTTCGGCGCGCGGCACCGGCTCGCAAACCACTCCATTCTGGGCCCGCTAACCGCCCATCAGTGGCGCAAGTTCCACTGGGTCCACACCCGCCATCATGTGAAGCAGATCGCACGGCTATTGAAACAAAGCAGGAGCCGCAGCCCCTGCCGTCGCTTAAGACCCTTGTGATGCCGACTTATTCGGATACCGAACTCGGCATCCCCGCCTTGCGCGCCTGTTCCTCCATGTCTTGCAACTGGGCCTTGGCTTCTGTCGCCTGTTTCTGCTTCTCGGCGATATCGGCGCGGTACTTGTCATCCTCCTCCGCCCATTTCTTCTGGTCGCGCAACTGAGAGCCGGCGTCGGCGTAGTAATCGGCGATTCGCAGTTTGTATTCACGCTGGAGCAGGTCGAGTTCGTGCTCCAGGTCGGCGATCTTCTTTTTCTGCCCGGCCAACTGGTCGCGCCACCGTTGCTCGTCTTGCGGCGCCTGGTTTTCTGCCGTCTTGCTTTCCTTCTGGGCCTGCTTTTCTTTCTCGTCTTGCGGCTCGGCGGCGGGCTTGCCCTCGGTGCTTTCCGGGGCTGGTCCCACCACGCTGATGGAAGCGGTGGTGGGAAGGTTGTCGTTGGTGTAGACCTTCTTGGCCGGCAGCCGTTTTTCCTTGCGGACGGCGCGCGCGTAGTCGCCCAGGGACTCCGATTGCGCAGCCGCTCCCATGGCCGATGCCAGAACCACAGCGCTCGCCGCCAGCATGAACTCGATTCGTTTCATGGCAATCCAATCCCGGAGATGCAGCAAAACACACGCATCCCCTTTTGCGAAGCATATTCCCGGGCTGCGACTACGGCAATGTTACCTTGGTTCAGCGGCGAGGTAAGACGCTTGCTCCTGGGAAAATGAGAGTTAAACGAGCAGAAGGCGCATTTGGCAGTCAGTAGCGGTCCGCCTAGCCGACCAGCTTGCGGCGCAGCAGCCGGATGGCGACCATCGCCGCCACCACGATCACGAGGGTCGCCGCCGCCAGTGCGATCACGGTCTCTTTCATCAGCGGTGCGGGCGCATTCATCGGTAGAACCCCCAGTACCAGCCAATGAGCGTGTTGCCGAAGAAGGCGGCCAGCAGGGCCATGCTCCCCAGAAACACGCCGAAGGGCATCTGGTAGTAGCGATAGACCATCATCGCCGACTTCCACGCCCGTTTGCGCGCCGCGGCCGCCGGTTCATGCAAGCGCACGATGCGCCGGCGGGTGCGTTTCCACCATACCGCCAGCACCGCTGCCAGTCCGAAGATCGAGCCCAGCAGCGACGCCGCGAACAGGGTGAAGATGGTCAGCTTCACCCCCAGGAAGGCTCCCACCATGCCCATCAGCTTGACGTCACCAAAGCCCATGCCCTCGACGCCGCGGGCCCGCCGGTAGATCGCTCCCACGCCATAGATGAACGAAGCGCCGACGGCGGCGCCCACACCGGAGTCCACCAGCGACAGCAGCCGCCACGAGATGTCCGACCAGACCGGCAGCTTTACCCAGGCGGTGAGCAGGCGGCTGCCCAGATCCTGGACCGGCACCAGCAGGCTGAATCCCAGGCCGATCCCGAGACCGGGGAGGGTCAGCGCGTCGGGCAGCAGCTTGTGCTCGGCGTCGGTGAAGATCAGGCCCACCAGCAGAAACGCAAAAGCGCAGAATTTGAAGGTGGAGAGCGTCCAGCCGAAGCCGGCGTAGCAGGCGACGAACAGCAGCCCAGTGAGCACCTCGACCAGCGGGTAGCGTAGCGAGATGCGCGCCTGGCACGCGCGGCAGCGGCCCCGCAGCGCCAGCCAGCTCACCACCGGAAGATTGTCATACCAGGCGATGGGAGCCTGGCACGCGGGACAAGCTGAACTCGGCTGCACCACCGACAGGCCGCGCGGCAGCCGGTAAATGCACACGTTCAGGAAGCTGCCGAGCGCCAGCCCGTACAGGAAAAACGGTACCGCGTAGAGTGGATCGAAAAGCATGAATCAGCTTGATTATAAGTGGGTAAACAGTAGGCGGGTTGATTACTAAAGGTGTGCGGTCGTCGGGAAGCGGGAAGCCGGTAAAAGCACAGGGAGTGGGGAGCAGGGACTGGGAGTAGGGGCCTGGGTTTTCTACTTCCCACTCCCTACTCCCTTGGTTTAGATTATCTCCTCTTCAGCACTGGGCCGTTGGAGTCGTCGTCGGACTGCTGTGGCGGCGGCTGGTCTTGCGAGTCGTTGTAGTCGGCGTCGCCGCTGGATTGGTTGCGTTGCTGGTCCTGCGAGTCGCTGTAGTCGGCATTGCGGCTGGACCCCCGGCGTTGCGCATGCTGGTCCTGCGAGTCGCTGGAGTCTGCGTTGCGGCTGGACCGGCTGCGATGGATCGAGGATACCGGCGTGACCGTCAGCGGGTTTTGGAGCGTGAAACTCAGCAGGGCCTCGGAAGGCACGTGGATCGTTGGAGCCTTGCTCGCGGCCTGAACCCCGCCACCCGCGCCAGCACCGATGATGCCGCCGATGGCAGCTCCCTTGCCGCCGCCGGCGATCGCGCCGATGATCGTGCCCACGGCTGCGCCGCCGCCGACCTTGGCTGCGGTGTTCTTGCCGCGCGATGAGCCTTCACGAGAGTACTGGTTGGTATGCAGCGAATAGCGGCGCCCGTTCACGGATAGCGCCGTCAGCTCCAGCGCGATCTCCGGCTTGCCGGCGAAATGTCCCGACGACTTCAGCTCCGCTACCCGGCCTTCGATATCCGCGCCATGCGGCACGATCACCTTGTCGTTAATGGTGATGGGCGTGTCCAGCGTCGCGCGGAAGCGGTCGCCGGGTTGATTACTGCCGGAATCGATCGTGTCAATCATGCGGACCTGCAGCACGGTGCCATCCGGGATGGTCACCGGCTTGGGCGGTGGCGGTGGCGGCGGAGGAGGCGCCATGGCCGTCGTGGCAGGAGCGCTCGGCGTCATTGCGGGAGCGCTTGCGGGGGCACTTGCCGGGGCCGGACTGGCGGCCCGCTCGCGGTACAGGCGCGGGCTGGTGCGCCGCGCGCGCGCCGGCGCCCTCGAAGGTTCCGGCTGCGGCTCGGGTTCGGGCGTGGCCTGGGCCGTCGCCGGCGCCACTTGCAGATTGTTCACCACCGTCTTGACGCCTTCCACCTGCGCGGCGTCGTTGGCGGCAGCCTGCCGCTCCGTGTCGCTGCCCACGTTACCGGACAGGGTGACGATGCCGTTGCTGGAGGCTACCGTGATCTGCTTGGTGGGAACGTTGCTGTCGGCGTTGATCTTGCCCTGCACGTCGCCGGCGATCTGAGCGTCGTTGCGCGCCCGCGTGCAACCCGATGCCACACCCAGCGCCAGCGCCGCCGCCAGTGTAAGCACGTACCACGAACGTCTCGCGTTCATACAACTGCTCCTGTCGTTTGGAGATCCTAAATGTCTTCCAGTTTAGATGCAGAGTGGCTGCTGCCGACTGCCTCGCCTGAAAATTCTTCGGCCCGCAGCCAATAATAATAAACCCCGGTCCTTCCCTTAAGTTGCTATGCCGGCGGCGCGTCGCCGGCCCTGGACCTTGGTAACTGTGTGTGCCTTGTGCGGTTGGCGGGAGGCTTGGCAGGATGAGTCGCACGGCCGCGGCGCGCCCAACCAACGCAGGAGCCAGGCCGGCACCTGGTAACGATGGTTGGCGATGAACCCGTAAGCCGTCGGCCCGATCCAACGCATGGGAGGCACGCGCATCACGCCTGCCAGCCAGCGCGGCAGTGCGCGCAGGACAGCGATCCAGCCGAAGAAGCCCGCGTGCCACCGGCCGTCGGGCGTCTGCACGTGCATGCGCTGGTGGAGTTGTTCGAAAGGGAAGGGCGTCTCCGCCGCCACGGCCGGGTCGTGATAATCACGGAACTCCAGCCGATGATCGCGGTCCCAGGGCGTGATCGTCTTCTGCGCCCACTGGCAGAAGGCGCACCGGCCATCGTCGTACACGAGGACTTGGTCTGCGGGAGCCACCTGTTGATTAGAGTGTCGGGAAAGTGCCGGCGATGAAATTAGAAGTGGAAAGAAAAAGGGAAAGACTTCGCCGCGGATTAACCGGATGAACGCGGATCAAAACGGTTTTAAAATCCGCGTAGATCCGCGTTAATCCACGGCGAAAAAACGTTCGGCTTCTAATGCCCCGTGATCATCACCCGCGCAGCCTGGTGCTGGGCTTCGGAGCGGGCTTTGCGGACCTGGGCCACGTCGCCCATGACGATCAGGACCGTCCCTTGCCGCAGGGCGAGGTTCTCGGGAGGATTGGCCCAGTAGGTGGCGCCGTCCGCGTCTTTGACGGCCAGCAGCAGCAGGCTGAAGCGCGCTTTCAGCTCCAGGTCGCTGACTTTTTTCTCCACCCACGACGACGGTCCGATCTCGATTTCCTCGATGCGCAGCGTGCGCGTCTGCTCTTTCAGCATCAGGTCGAGGAAGCTGACCACGTGCGGACGCAGCACCTCGCTGGCCAGCCGCAGCCCGCCGATGCGGTTGGGCGAGACGGTGCTGTTGGCCCCGGCGCGCAGCAGCTTGTCGGTGAAGCGCAGGTCGGTGCAGCGCGCGACGATGCGGATGCGCGGGTTCTTCTGCCGCACCATCACCGTGATCACCAGGTTGTCCTTGTCCGCCTCCAGGGCGGCGATCAGGCCGTGGGCGCGGTCCACGCCCGCCGCCTCCAGCACCTCCTCGTCGGTGGCGTCGCCGGTCACCGAGAGCAACTCGCGGCCCTTGCCGGCCTGTTCGCGGTAGCGGGTGAGCACCTCTTCCGATTGTTCGACCACCACGTAGGCCGAGCCCGTCTTCTGGAGTTCGTCGATCACGTAGCGGCCGGTATCGCCCAGCCCGCAGACGATATAATGGTCTTTGAGTTCGCTGATCTTTTTCTCCATCTTGCGTCTCCAGAAGATGTGGGTAAGCTCTCCCTCCACCAGGAACGCGGTCACCACCGAGAACACGTACACCATGATGGTGACACCGAAGAACACCACCAGCATGTTGAAGACGCGCAGGCCGGGGTTGTGCGCGGTGTCGACGATCTCGCCGTAGCCCACGCCTGCCAGCGTGATCACCGCCATGTAGAGCGCATTCAGAAAGCTGACCGACGGACCGCCCAGCAGACGGTATCCGGCAACGCTCAGCGTCAGCATCACCAGCAGCAGGACCACGGCCAGTTGCAGTCTTTTGCGGATGTTCATCGGCAATCGCCGTCTTCGCTCGCGCGGCCGTGCTGGGGTCGCGGCAGGGCCCGGCGCAAGGCCGGCGCGTCCGGGGAGAAAAGCGGCGCGATTGTAGCATAGCAAGCGCGGCCGGCTCTGTTGTTACACTCTCGGTATGCCCGGCTTGAGCGCATTTGTCCTGGCCGGCGGCCGCAGCAGCCGCATGGGGACCGACAAGGCTTTTCTTGAGCTCGACGGCGGTACACTGCTGGCGCGGACGCTGGACCGGCTGCACGCTCTAACTCCGGAGGTGCGCATTGTCGGGCCTGCCGCCAAGTTTGCGCCCCACGGGCAGGTCATCGAGGACGTTTATCCCGGCCGCGGACCGCTGGCCGGCATCCATGCCGCCCTGTCTGCTTCCGCGACGGACCTGAATCTCATCCTGGCCGTGGATCTGCCCTTTGTTACCGAGTTGTTCCTGCGGTTCATCGCCGAGCAGGCCCGCGCTTGCGATGCCGTGGTCACGGTTCCGCGTATCGCGGGCGGGTATCAGCCGCTCTGCGCCGTGTACCGCCGTGCCTTCGCGCCTCTGGCCGCTGCCGCCTTGGAGGCAGGACAGAACAAGATCGACGCTCTGTTCGCGGTTACGAGTACGCGCGTCCTGGAAGAATCAGAATTGAGCCGGTTTGCCTTCAGCGCCGCCATGTTCGAAAATCTCAATACCCCGGAGGATCTCCGCCGGGCCATCCCGGGAGAAACGATGATGAACCAGGGCACAACCAATCCCGAGCCGGCTAAGCCCTATGTCGAATTCAAGGACGTTTCCAAGGCGTTTGGCGAGCACCGCGTCCTCGACCACGTGAGCTTCAACGTGCTGCCCGGGGAGACGGTGTGCATCCTGGGGCGCAGCGGTGTGGGCAAGTCAGTCTCGCTGCACCACATCATGGGGTTTCTCAAGCCTGACTCGGGCCGCGTCATCGTCGCCTACGAGGACATCACCGACTATCCGGAGAGCGAGCTGGAGCGCATCCGCAAGAAAGTGACCATGGTTTTCCAGAATGGCGCGCTCTTCGACTCGCTGACCGTAGGCGAGAACGTCGCCTTCCCGCTGCGCGAGCGCCGCGATCTGGACGAAGTGCAGATCTACCAAGTGGTGGATGGCCTGCTGGACATGGTAGGGGTGCGCGCCATGCGCGAGCTGTTTCCCTCCGAGCTCTCGGTGGGGATGAAGCGCTCGGTGGCCATCGCACGGGCCTTGGCGGCCCAGCCGGAATGCATTCTCTATGATGAGCCAACTACGCAGGTCGATCCGTTAATGGCGCAATTGCTGGGGGATTTAATCAAAAAGCTCAAGCATCAGTTGAAGCTGACCAGCATCGTGGTCACCCACGACATGCGACTGGCCAAGAAGCTCGCCGACCGCGTGGTCTTCCTGCACGAAGCCCGCGCTATCTTCTTTGGACCTTACTCCGCGATGGAACGCAGCCCGGATCCCATCGTGCAGCAGTTCCTGACGCTGGACGAGCTGATCCTGCCCGGGCAGGAGCCCCCTCGGCCGGAGGACGACCGGTCTTCTGCGATCACGTGAGAGTGCGCGGGAGACGCCGGCGGTACGAGTCAGAATCCTTCCGCCACCAGGCGTTCGAGGGTGACATTTCCCGGCGCCGCCTGCCCCAGCAGCATCTTCTCGGCATATTTTGCGATGATGTCCACCTCGATATTCATGGGGTCGCCGGGCTTGAACTGCTGCAGGTTAGTCATCTCATAGGTATGGGGAATGATGGCGATGGTTACCTCGCTGCCTTCGACCTTGGCCACCGTCAGGCTGATGCCCTCGACGGCGATCGAGCCCTTGAACACCACGTATTTCGCCAGGTCGGCGGGAATCTCCAGGCGCAGCCAGTAATCGTCTTTTCCTTCGATCTTCTCCAGACCGAGGAAGCGCGCCACCCCGTCCACGTGGCCCTGAACGACATGCCCGCCCATGCGGCCGCCTGCCTTCATGGGCAGTTCCAGGTTCACGAGCGCGCCTTTCGCGAGTCGCGACAGAGACGTGCGGGCGAGAGTCTCAACCGCCAGGTCAAAGCCGAGGGAGTTTTTCTTGATCTCGACCGCCGTCAGGCAGACGCCGCTGACGGCGATGCTGTCGCCCTTCTTCATCTCCCGGGGAAGCAACGACGCGGCCACGGTGAGGCGCTTCGTGCCCTGGCCGCCGCTTAATGAGAGAACCATGCCGACCTCTTCAACAAGTCCAGTGAACATACGTTTTCCTGTTGATTTGCGATTTGTGATTTGTGATTTGCGAATGGCGACTTGCAATCACAAATCAGAAATCACAAATACGGGTCCTTAATGTATCCCTCCACCGCAAAATCCTCCCCAAACCGGTGGAGTGTGATTCTTTTCACGTGCGCTGCCTCGCTCATGCGGCGGAAGCCTTTGCCACCGGCGAACGGCACCGAGCCCGTGCCCGCCAGGATCTTGGGCGCGTAGTAAAGGAACACCTTATCGACCACTCCGGCAACCAGCGCCGCCCAGTTTACCAGCGTGCCGCCTTCGATGATCAAGCTGGTGATCTCCATCGCGCCCAGGTGTTCGAGGACTTTGCTGAGATCGGGGCGGCCATCGCCGGCCGGTCCCAACGGCACCTGGACCACGCGGATGCCACGCTCCTCAAGTTGTTGTTTTTTCTTTTCCTCGGCGAACGAGCAGAAGACGATCACGTCCTGGCGCGCCGTCTTCACCACGCGCGATTCCAGCGGCAGGCGCAGGCGCGAGTCGAGGATCACGCGCACGAGGGGCCGGCGGCGCTCGAGGCCGGTGCGATCGGTGAGCAAAGGATCATCGGCGACGATGGTGCCGACCCCCACCAGGATGGCGTCGCTCGCATGCCGCAACTCCTGCACGTGCGCCCGCGCTTCCACGCTGGTGATCCAGCCGCCGCTCGCTCCGGCCGCACCCAACGCCGACGGACTCGCGCTTTCCCCCGGAGGCGGCGCGATCTTGCCGTCCAGCGTCATGCCCGCTTTCAACGTCACCAGCGGAAGTTTGGTCCGGATGTGCTTGGCAAAGGCCTCATTCAGCTTGCGTGCTTCGTCCTGCAATACCTCTTCGGTCGCCTCAATGCCCGCACGGCGCAGCTTCTCCACGCTCTTGCCGCACACCAGCGGGTTGGGATCGCGCATGGCCACCACTACCCGTTTGATACCCGCCTTCAGCACCGCGTCCACGCACGGGCCAGTGCGGCCTTCATGGCAGCAGGGCTCGAGGTTCAGGTAGAGAGTTCCGCCGCGAGCTTTCTCGCCTGCAGCTTCCAGAGCCAGCACTTCGGCATGCTTTACGCCGGCGTAGGTATGGAAGCCTTCGCCGACGACATTGCCGGTGGCATCGAGGACGACAGCCCCGACGCACGGATTGGGCGAGGCCAGCGCTGTCCCCAGGCGCGCCAACTCCAGCGCGCGGCGCATGAACTGCTCATCGGTGGAGGTGGTGGTCACTAACCTCGGCGTCCTCCGCGTCCTCGGCGGTTAGGGTTCTACTCGAACAGGGAGTCCACGAATTCCCCGGGATTGAAGGGCAGCAGGTCGCCCGCTTTTTCGCCTACGCCGACGTAGCGCACCGGCAGGCCCAGTTCGCGGCTGATGGCCACGGCCACGCCGCCCTTGGCGGTGCCGTCGAGCTTGGTGAGCACGATGCCGGTGACGCCCGCCGACTCGGTGAACAGGCGCGCCTGCTGCAGCCCGTTCTGACCGGTGGTCGCGTCCATGATGAGCAGAGTCTCGTGCGGGGCGCGCGGGATCAGCCGCTGCGCCGTACGCCGCATCTTGGCGAGCTCGTCCATCAGGCTCGACTTGGTGTGCAGGCGCCCGGCGGTGTCCACGATGACGTAATCCGTGTGCCGCGCCTTGGCGGCCTGCATCGCGTCATAGAGCACGGCCGCAGGATCGCCGCCTGGCTTGGTTTTGATGACTTCGGTCCCGGTCCGCTGGCCCCAGATCTCCAGTTGTTCGATAGCGGCGGCGCGAAAGGTGTCAGCGGCGGCCAGCAGCACCGTCTTGCCTTCGCTGCGGAAGACCTGCGCCAGCTTGCCGATGGTGGTGGTCTTGCCGGTGCCGTTCACCCCGACCACCAGGATCACCTCGGGCTCGCCGTCCACCGCCTTCACCGGCTGGAGCCCGGCGCGGTCGAGGATGGCCAGCAACTCCTGCTTTAACAGGCGCTTCAGTTCGCCGACGTCCCCGATCTGCCTGCGGTCCACCTTCTCGCGCAGGTTGGCCAGGACTTCCTGCGTGGTGGTAGTGCCCAGGTCGGCAGCGATGAGCGTGGCCTCCAGTTCGTCGAGAGTGCTGCGGTCGATCTCCTGGTTGAAGCTGGCGATCTCCTCGATGCGCTCGCTGAGGCTTTCGCGGGTGCGCGTGACCGCCTGCTTCATGCGCTCGAAGAAACCGGACTTCTGTTCCGTGCTGCCGAAAAGCGTCTGGATCATGGCTGCCGGGGACAACTCCCGCCCCAATTGCCATTATAGACAAGCGCTGATGCGGCAACGGTAACGCTCCCCACCTGCCCAATTTCCTGGGCAGGTCACTGTTCCATTTCCGCCCCGAGTGAGATACTTTGAGAGGAGCAGGTTACACCGAGGGAGCGAAGATCATGGCCAGCGAAGGCACGACAGGGGGCCAGCCGGAACGGCGGGCGGCACAGCGTTTTGCGATGAGCGTTCCCGTGTCCGTCGAGTCTCCGGAAGATTCCTTTCCGCTGGAGACCGCGCTCTCGCACGACGTGAGCGCCAAGGGCATCTTTCTCCTCATGCATTCGCGGCCGCGCGAAGGCTCGCCCATCGAGTTCACCGTCACCCTGCCGTCCGAGGTCACGCTGACCGATCCCATGCGCGTCAACTGCAAGGGACACGTGATCCGGGTGGTCGAGGAGGAGAGCACTAACCGCATCGGCGTGGGCGCCACCATCGAGGGCTACAACTCCTTCATCCGGCTGTCGCGGCTGGACACCAACGTTGTGCGCATGGGGTAGAGCCCGTCCTGCTTCCAGAAGATCACACCAGGGTGGCGGGAATCGCTTCCGGAGAAGGTGGTGCCACCGGGGCCACGGCCGCCTCGGGCGGCGTGACCGTCGCTACCTTACGCACCATTAGTTCGCCTTTGCGGTGGGCCGAGGTCAGCGCCGCCACTATCTGAGGATCGAACTTGGTGTGCGCCAGTGAGGTGATGATGCGGAGCACGTAGTCGGGGTCCATGGCCGCCTGGTAGGGGCGGTTGGTGGTCATGGCGTCGAAGGTGTCGGCGGCGGTGATGATGCGTGCCACCAGCGGGATCTCGTCGCCCTTGAGCCCGTGCGGATACCCCCGGCCGTCCAGCGATTCGTGGTGCAGTTCGATGCCGGGCAGCATCTCGCGCAACTGTTCCACCGGGCGCAGGATATTGGCGCCTTTGGTGGTGTGCGTCTTCATGATCTCGAATTCTTCCGGAGTCAGCGCGCCCGGCTTCTTCAGGATGCGGTCTTCGATGCCGATCTTGCCTACGTCGTGCAGTTGGGCGGAGATGCGGACCTTCTCCACTTCTTCATTGGAAAGCCCCAGCTCGCGCGCGATGATGACCGAATAGCGCGTGACGCGGTCGGAGTGGCCGCGGGTGTAGGGGTCCTTTTCGTCGACCGCGCCGGCCAGCATCTGGATGGAGCCCAGAAACAGGC
This sequence comes from uncultured Acidobacteriota bacterium, assembly GCA_963704285.1. GTDB lineage: Bacteria > Acidobacteriota > Terriglobia > Terriglobales > Acidobacteriaceae > JAHFUA01. Next base: position 2,439,192 of record OY969886.1, read on the forward strand.
TGCGGTTCTCCTCGGCGGCGCGCTTCAGGTCGGCGATCAGACGCTCCAGGTCGTCGGTCATGTGATTGAAGGTCGCGGCCAGTTCGCCGATTTCGGTGCGGCTCTTCAGATCGACGCGCTTGGAGAAGTCGCCGCGAGCGATGGCGCGGCTGGAGTCGGTCAGCGTCGCCAGCGGTCCGGTGATGCTCTTGGCGGCGAACAGCGACACTCCCAGGCTGACGAACACCGCCAGCAGCGCCAGCAAGTTGGCGTTGTGCTGCATCTCGTACACGTCCTGGTAGGCGTCCTGCTGCTTCTTCTGCGCCACCGCCGCCCATTCCAGCGTGGCTACCGGGCTGTAGGTCCCCAGCATGGCCACGCGTTTCTTGCCGTCCTGGAAGTCGAACTCCTTGGTGGCGACCAGCTTGGTGCGCGCGCCCTGGTCGACCCAGTTCTTGACGATCTCCAGGTTGGTCATGTCCTGGCCAATGGCGTAATCGGAGCCGGCGCCCGCCACCAGCCGTCCCTGGCGGTCCACCACGTAGGCCACCAGTCCGCCCTGGCTGGCGTCCAGCAGGCGCCGGGTCAGGTATCCCAGGTCCACTACCGCGGCGATCATCCCAATGAAGCGCCCATCGGTGGTCAGGGGAGCGCTCACCAGCATCACCGGGTCCGCTCTCCGCCCGCCACCAACGCTCAGCGCCTGGCCGTTGTACACGCGCCCTTCGCGCGCGGCGGCGAAGGCGCGTTCCAGCTCGCGTTGCAGGAAGACGTCCGGCGCCATGCGGCCGGCGGAGATCCCTTTGGCCTCGGAGTTCAGCAGGGTGGCGTAGGCCAGGCTGTCGGAAGAGTAGACGAACTGCTCCAGCAACGCCCGCAGCTCGGGGGTGGCCACGTGGTCGGTGGAAAGATTGCCCCCGCTCGCCACTTGGATGGCCGATGCCAGGTTGGCCAGGATCGCCCGCAAGTTGCTCTGCCGCTGCGCGATGTCGTCGGCCAGGGTGCGGGTGATGGTGTTTTCCAGCAGCATCTCGTTGGTCTTCAGCCGGTCGCGGTTCGTTCCCATCACCATGCTGCTGTAGAAATACAGCGGCACCACGCTGATGACCGTGAGCACTGCTAGCATCAGGTAGAGGATGGGAATCCGCGAAGGAATTAGCGCTTTGACCGAGAATTTCACGTTCCTGCCGGATTGTACCGTGTACCTTCTGGGTCTTTTCCTCACGAAGCCGCCGGAATAAGTTACGAAAGTGACGGGAACGGTCGGGGCGGGAGAGGGATTTCTAATTGGTCATTTGTAAAGCAGGGCTGAGAATTGATTCATTGAATCATTGGGTCATTGAGCCATTGAAAACCAGAAGAACCAATGGATCAATGAGTCAATGAATCAATGGCTCAATCCTCAGCCCTGAACTTTACAAATTACAAATTACCAATCACCAATCACCAATCACAAGTTCTCCCCCTTGCCCGGCCGGGTCATCAGCTCGTGGATGGCGTCGCGCGGGGGCTTGCCCTGGTGCAGGATGGCATGCATCTGCTGGGTGATGGGCATCTCGATCTTCGTCTTGCACGCCAGGTCTACGGCGGCGTTGGTAGTAAGCACGCCTTCGGCCACCATGCCGTGCATGCCGGCGATGATCTCCCCCAGCTTGCGGCCGCGGCCCAGTTCCACTCCTACGGTGCGGTTGCGGGAGAGCCCGCCGGTGCAAGTGAGCACCAGGTCGCCCATGCCGGAAAGCCCGGCCATGGTGTCGCGGCGCGCGCCCCTGGCCACCGCGAGGCGAGTGATTTCGGCCAGTCCGCGGGTGATGAGCGCGGCCACGCTGTTATGGCCCAGCCCTAGGCCGTCGCAGACCCCGGCGGCGATGGCGATGATGTTCTTCAGCGCCCCACCCATCTCCACACCGGTCACGTCGTCGTTGGTGTAAACCCGGAAGCAGGGATCGCTGAAGTCGGCCTGCACGCGCTGCGCCAGGCCGGCGTCGCTGGAGGCGATGGTGATAGCGGTGGGATCGCCGCGCGCCACCTCCTGCGCGAAGGAAGGCCCGCTCAGCGCGCCGATGCGGGGATCGAAACCGTCGTGCGCGCGCACCCCCAGCACTTCCTTGATCACCTCGGTCACGCGCAGCAAGGTCTCGTTCTCCAGGCCCTTGGTGGCGCTGACGAACAGCATTTCCGGGCCAAGGTGCGGCTGCATTTCGCGAAAGACGCGGCGCACGTGGTGCGACGGCATCACGCTAACCACGATCTCCGCGCCGCGCAGCGTTTTTTGCAAGTTGTTGGTGGCGCGCACCGCTTCGGGGATGCGCTGCCCGGGCAGGAAAAGTTCGTTCTCGTGGCGCTGATTGATGGACTCGCAGACTTCCTTCTCATACACCCACATCCGGACCCGGTGCACGCCCTTGCGGCCGAGCACGATAGCCAGCCCCGTGCCCCAGGCGCCTCCGCCGACGATGGCGATCTCGCTCATGCGCGCGTCCTCTTCAGGGCAAAGCGGTTCTCCGTGCCCGCCAGCAGCCGGCGGATGTTCTCGCGGTGCTTGATAATGATGAGCACCGCGATGGCGGACATGGCGGCCAGCACGGCAGGAGAAGAATGGTAATCGTGCAGCCCGTAGGCGATCAGCGGGAAGGCGGCGGCGACGATGATCGATCCCAGCGACACGTAGCGGAATACGGCCACCAGGGCTACGAAGAGCGCCATCACTAGCAGCAGCGTCTTGGGCGCGAGCGCCAGAAAGACACCGACGCTGGTGGCTACGCCCTTGCCGCCACGAAATTTGAGCCAGATGGGGAACATGTGCCCGACCACGGCGAACAGGGCGGCAATCGCGGCAAAGGCGTAAAGCAGCGGGCGGGAGGCGGCGCGGCTGGCGCTGACTGCGAGCAGCGATCCGGCAGTCACAGCCAGAAGACCTTTGGTTGCATCCAGAAGCAGGGTGAGCGCACCCAGAGTGGGCGAAGATCGCGCCACATTGGTCGCTCCGATGTTGCCGCTGCCCGACTCGCGTATATCCCTCCCGCGGAAAGCGCGCACCAGGATGTACCCGAAGGGAATCGACCCCAGCAGGTACGCGATCGCGGCGGTAACGATGTAGAAACTCATGCTCAGTAGCGCCGCCGTCCCGGCGGCGTTACAACGGAAAACTCGCGAGCTGCGTGTATACCGCGCCCTTGGGCGACAGCTTGCTCTCGTACAAAAAGAACTCGCGCGGGCTCATTGTACCGAAGGCGGGCGCAGGCATTGCCGCCAACTTTTCCTGCAGACGTCTGAAGCTGGGGTTGGCGCGGTCGGAGGACACGCGCTGCGGCCGGCCCGAGCCGGTGCGCGCCAGCGTGAGGTGGGGCGCGAACGTACGCTTCTCGCTCTCGACCCCGAGGGCGGACGTGGCGGCATCGACCACCCCCGCCAGCGACGCCAGCTCCGGGCCAGCTTGTATCCCGATCCAGAACACCCGCGCCGACTTTGGCGTTGGAAAGAAGCCGGTGCCGGAAAACGTGATCTCTGCCGGCTGGCCGCGTACTCCGGCCAGAGCTCGCTTCAGATCCGCCAGCTTTTCCGGTGGCCACTCGCCGATGAACTTCAGTGTGAGGTGCAGCGACTCGGCCGAGACCCAGCGCGCATCAGGCGCAAACCCGCGCACGCCGTCCATGAATTGCGCGATCCGGCCGCGGATCGAGGGATCGATGTCGAGAGCGAGGAAGAGACGCATGGGAGGATTTGTAATTTGAAATTGGTAATTTGTAATTTGATCAACCGAACCCGCGAACAACTTCACAAATTACAAATTACAAATTTGAAATTACCAATCTCACATCAGTTTCCTTCTCACTAGGTCCAGCGCTTGCCTCATTGCCCATCGGCGCACGCGCTCGCGGTCGCCGATGAACTTGCGTTCCACGACTTCCGTGTGCACGCCGTCGGCGATGGCGTGGAACACCAACCCGACGGGCTTATCCTCGGTGCCGCCCGTGGGACCGGCGACGCCGGTCACGCCCACGCCGATGGTGGAATTCGAGCGGCGGCGGATGCCCTCCGCCATCGCCGCCGCCACTTGCTTGCTGACGGCGCCGTGTTGTGCGATCAGCAGCTCCGGCACATCCGCCATCGCCGTCTTCAGTTCGTTCGAGTACACCACGGCGCCGCCGAGGAAGTACCGCGAGCTGCCGCTGAGAGAGGTCAGGTGCTCAGCGATCAGGCCGCCGGTGCAGGATTCGGCGACGGCGATGGTAGCACCGCGCATCTCCAGGTAATAGGCAACGATCTGCTCCAACGACTCGCCGCCGGTGGAGAAGACGGTGTCGCCCAACTCGTCCTCGATCTCGTCGGTGAGCGCATCTACGCGCTGCTGCGCCACCGCGAGCGAGTCCGCGCGCGAGCGCAGGTGGAGCTGGATCTCGCCGGCATCGGCCAGGATGGTGGTCTGCACGTCGGCGTACTTCTTATAGATGGGAGCGATGCGGGCGTCACAAGTGGATTCCGGTACCATCGCCACCTTGATGACGCGTGTGGCGATGAATGCCGGCGGCAGCGCCGCCCGTAGGCGATCAAGTACCTGCTTCTCGAACATCAATTTCAGTTCCCAGGGCGGGCCGGGCAGCAGCAGGATGATTTTCTTCCTACCCTCGTAGTTGCCTTCGATCCACTGGCCCGGGGCGGTGCCTCTCTCGTTGGGCAGGACGGCAGCCCCGGCGATCACGTCGCACTGGCGCTCGTTGTTCTCCGGCATCTTGCGGCGGAGCGCGGCGAAGCGCGCGTAGAGCGCCGCCACCAGCTCGGGATCACGCCGCAGCTCCAGGCCGAGCGCGGCGGCCACGGCTTCTCGCGTCAGGTCATCCTCGGTTGGCCCCAGCCCGCCCATGAAGATGATGAGGTCGGCGCGGCCGAGCGCCGTCTTCGCCACCTGCACCAGGTGCGCGCGTGTGTCGCCGACGACGGTCTTGAAGGCGACCTCAACACCAAGCTGGTTCAAGTGCTCGGTGAGGTAAAGGGAATTGGTGTCCTGGCGGAAGGGAGTCAGCAGCTCCGAGCCAATGGCGATGATCTCGGCGTCCACGCTAGCAGTGTAAAACAGCAGTGTAAAACAAAGATATGCGAAGAGGACGAAGCGCTAGATGTGCTTTTTTTTTCACTTGCAAGTACGCGTCAATGAAATGTCATTCTTCCGTCGAGCGAGGCGAGACGGGAGAATCTGACGTCAACGACGGCGCAACCGAAAGAGGTGGTGCCTGCTTTTTCGTCAGATCCTCCGCTCGCCTCCGGCTCGCGAAGGATGACACTTCAATGAGGCAGGCGAGACTATGCCCGCAAAGGGTCGCCGCCGCCAAGGGCGCTGCCATGCGTCAGGTGGTTGAAGTGTAATTGTGTTAACGAATGGGTCGGCACTGCGAATCTTCTGCTCCTTCCCAACGGGGAAACGCCCAGCGGAGCAAAAAACACATCTCACCTCCGAGAGAAAGCACGCCTAGCGCCAAAGTTCTGGTGAGAACCCGCTCAATGTCTTGAGAGCGGTCGAACGAGAAGTCAATCGGCTCCTGAAGTCTCGCCATAAGCACCGTGCATCCGGTGAGCAGTAGACTCATAGCAAGTGCAATCCTGAAGCAGTTTGGCATCCTTTGACCTTAGCAGTGCAATCAGCCTCTGGGCCATTGCATCATGGTCAACATTTCTAGCTGAGATCCTGTACGGGTTTAGCGGACTGATCCAGAGAGCGGCGGCAGCAATAAGGGGCCCCAATGCTGGCGGCAAGACCAGGATCCATATCCGAGCAATACGGCTGTAAATAAAAGCTACAATAACCATCGATCCTAAGTAACCGAATAGAGTCCAGTTACTTTCGCCGAACTCTCGCATGAGGCGGGGCAAACGCCGCCTGCCTGACTGATTTTGGGTACTCATTGTGCTGTCATCGGGGCAAGTGGCGGCCAAACATGTTTTCGAGTTGGCTGGCTAGCTAATCCAGCAGCGCCTTCCCCTGAATCCCCCACGAGAGGTGATGGACGGCGCTCTGGGTGGCGAGGATGGCGGAGCGTCCGGGCGCGAAGGCGAGTCCCACCAGGCCCTGTCCGGAGACGACCAGTGACGCCTTGTGGTCGGGCGTGATGCGCACGATGCCGCGCTTGCCGCCCAGCGACGCCGCCACGTAGAGATTGCCATCCACATCGAAGGCCAGTCCCTGCGGGCGTCCTAGGCCGCGATAGAAGACTGAGACCGTACCCTGGGAGTCGACGGAGTACACGGCGTCGTAACTGGAAGTGGTCGGGCCGGCGACGTGCAGCACTCCCGCCGGGCTGAACGCCAAGTGATAAGCCGACACGCTGGCCTCCAGCGTCGCATACACGTAGATCTGGCGGTCGCGGCTGATCTTGAAGATGGTCCCGGTGCGGTCGCCGACGTAGAGGTTCTCCTGGCGGTCGAAGGCGATGCCAGTGGCGACGCCCATCCCCTCAGCGTAGGAGGACATGGTGCCGTTGGGCGCGACTTTGTACACGGTGCCGTCGTGCCGCGAGGAAACGTAGAGCTGGCCGGCGCGGTCGAAGGCGACCGCGGTGGCGTTCATCATGTCGGAGAGGAACGGTTTCACTGCGTAGTTGGTGTCGATCTTGTAAATGGAGACTGGCACTTTCTGCCCGCGCGTGCCGGAAAAAGTGACGTAGATGTTGCCTTCCGCGTCTAGCGCGGGATTGGCCACCGGATGCAGGTTCTCGGCGATGGGCACCGCCACCCGGACCTCGTGCCCGTTCGACACCGAACCGTTGGTCGCGACCACGACCGGGCCGGTGACGGCGCCATCGGGCACGCGGGCGATCACGAAATCATCGGCGGCGATGACCACCGCGCCCTCGACGTTGCCGAACTGCACCCGCGGCCGGCGCAGTTCCGGCGGCTTCAGCCCGCTGCCGATGATCCGCACCTCGCCGCCGGGCAGAGCTGCGGCGGGCATCACCGTCTCGATGTGCGGCTTGCCGTTAACGTTCTTTTTTCCCAGCAGGCGGTCTGAGATGCCCATATCCAGCCACTTAGATGCTGCGGCCGATGCCCCCACGCTGACTTAGCCCAGGACACGCCAATGAACTAGCGCCTGGACAATGGCCAGCGCATACAGCCCGGCTCCCACGTCGTCGAGCACGATACCGGCGCCGCCCTCGATCTTCTCCAGGCGGCGCAGCGGCGGCGGCTTCAAAATGTCGAAAACCCGAAAGAGTATAAAGCTGAGAATCACCGATTGCCAGCGCAGAGGAACGCCGAGGAGCGCGATCAATTGCCCGGCCACCTCGTCGATGACCACGTGCGGGGGGTCCTCCTGCTCGCACTGGCGCGCCACGATCCCGGCAGCCGGGATCCCGATGATGAGAATCCCCCCCACCAGGACGGTGGCAGCTATCCATTGCAAGCGCACGGGAATGAGGTAATGCGCGCCGGCCCACCACGCCGCCGCAGTGATAGCCGACGCCCATGTGCCGGAGCCCGGACGCCAGAACCCGACTCCCACCAGCGTTCCCACCGCCCACGCCCACATCGTGCGTTCGGGGCGGTCGTTCTCCGTTAGGCTGGGATCGTCAGTGCCGTTGGTGATCGGTTTTTCCGGAATCGGCGCCTCCCTCGGGTTTCTTGTCGGGATGGTGCTCTGCCGGGCGCGGTTGCTCCAGTTCGTCGGGATCGAAGATCGGCGTCGAGACCACGTAACCGTCGCTCGCCCACTTGCCCAAGTCGATCAGCCGGCAGCGCTCCGAGCAGAAGGGAAACTCAGGGTCCGAGCGCAGCACCAGCTTCTTGCACGTCGGACAGCGCAGGCTGAGAACGCGTTTACGCTTCGCCATCGAACTTCTATTTCGCCGCAGATGCACACGGATAAACGCGGATTTGACTGTTCAAAGCCGTGCAGATCCGTGGCTAAACCAGCTTTACCACCAGGTCGTAATCGTGCGCCTCGGTCACCTCGCAGGGGTGGAACTCGCCGGGCCGCACGTCGGCGTGGTCGCCGAAAACGTTGACGAACACTTTGCCGTCGATTTCCGGGGCGTGCATCTCGGTGCGGCCTTCCCACAGCAGCTCGGTTTCCGCGGACGCTCCCTCGAGCAGAAGCTCAAATCTACGGCCGACCAGCGCTTTCTTCTTGCGCCGGCTGATCTGTTTCTGGATCTGCATCAGCTTGCGGCGCCGGCGCTCGATCTCTCCCGCCGGCACCTTGCCGTGGAGCCCGTAACTGGCGGCGCCATCCTCGTCAGAGTAGCTGAAGACGCCCAGCCAGTCGAACTCGGCCGCGCGCACGAACTCGCAAAGCTCGTCGAGGTCGCGCTCCGTCTCTCCGGGAAAGCCGGCGATGAGCGACGTCCGCAGCGTCAGGCCGGGGATGGTGCGGCGCATCTTCTCGATGGAGCGCAGGAAGACCTCATATCCGCCGCCGCGCTTCATGCGCTTCAGCACCGCGGGCGATGCATGTTGCAAGGGAACGTCGATGTAGGAGCAGATCTTCTCGTGACCGGTGATGGCCTCCAGCAGCCGGCCGGTGATCTTGTTGGGATAGGCGTAGAGAAAGCGTATCCAGCGCAGCTCTTCGATGAGCGCGAGTCTTTCGAGCAGCAGCGGCAGGGCATCTTTCAGGCCGAGATCTTCGCCGTAACAGGTGGTGTCCTGGCCGATGAGCGTGATCTCGCGCACGCCGCTTTGCGCCAGGCGCTCCGCTTCGGCCACCACCGACTCGAAGCGCCGCGAGCGGAACTTGCCCCGCAGTTGCGGGATGATGCAGAACGAGCAAGGATGATCGCAGCCCTCGGCGATCTTGATGTACGCCGACCAGCGCGGCGTCGCCAGCACGCGCGGCGTGTTCTCGTCGTACAGATAGTTGGGAAGATCGGCGATGGCGCCGTCCCACTGCTCGCGGGTGAAGCGCCCTTGTTCCGCGCGCGCCGCGGCTTCCGGCCGGCTCGGCAGAACAACGAATGGCGAGTTGCCGTTTGCCGGCGGCGCCGGTGCCATCCCGGCGGCGGAAAGAATGCTCTCCAGTTCGCCCGTGCCCACCACCGCGTCCACTTCCGGAATGTTTTTCCGGATCTCGCTGCGGAAGCGCTCCACCAAGCAGCCGGCGACCACCAGTTTCTTGGCCCGGCCCGCAGCCTTATGCCCAGCCATCTCGAGGATGGTGTTGACCGACTCCTGCTGCGCCGTGTCGATGAACGAGCAGGTGTTCACCACGATGACGTCGGCCTCTTCGGCCCGCGCCGTGATCTCGGCCCCGGCGCGCGCCAGCAGCCCCATCATCACCTCGCTGTCCACCAGGTTCTTGGGACAGCCCAGGCTGACGAAGCCGACTTTCACGGGTTCTGCGGTGGGAGTGCGCTCAGACATCCGATCTTTTCATTTTAAATTAAAACCGCCGAGGACGCAGAGGACGCCGAGGAATTGAGTCATTGCGTCATCGGGTCATTGAGCCATTGAGCCATTGGAACCCGCACATGCAAGGGGGCCTATTCTTATGGTTTTTCAATGACCCATGGCTCAATGGCACAATGACTCAATTCCTCGGCGTCTCGGCGGTTAAGCCTTCTTGATCTCCTCGTAGATCTCGGGTAAGACCTGTGCGTCGTCAGCGGAATTGCCGAAGCGGGCGCGCTCGTAGTGATCGGTAAAGGCCGACACCGGTCCGCGGAGTTTTGGATCGCCAATGGTCCCCACGAACTCCTTGGGCGTGTGCTCCGGCAGCTTGCGCCAGCCGCGGCGGCCGAGGGAGCGAAGCAGGCGTCCGTACCAGATGCTGGCGGCGGCTCGCGGCGCGCTCGCGGGATCGCGGACCAGACGCCGTACCCGCACCACTCGGCGCAGCCAGCCGAGATTCAGCAGCAGGATCGCAAGCGCGATCACACCCAGCGCCATCCCTCCCCACCGCCCCGGCGACTTCTCGGCATGCGCCTCCACATGACGCGCCCGCTCCAGCAGTGCAGCATAGCGCTGGCGCACCCACAGCCTGGCACCGTCGAACCATCGCCGGCTGTGGACCGCCACGTCGTTCGAGAGCGACATCTGGTGGGCGAAGTCGTAGTTGATCACCCATTCCCGCCAGAACTCGCGCATTGCGTCCAGGTAAAGCCCGGCGCGGTTCCATGTGCTAGACGATGGGGCGGCTCCCGCCGGCGTGGGATCGAAGGTGATCCAGCCGTAGTGCGGGAAATAGGCTTCCACCCAGGAGTGCGCATCGCGTCCCCGGAGGATGTAGCTGCCGGTCACGGAATTGAATTCTCCGCCGCGGAAGCCGTTCACCACGCGCGTCGGGATCCCCAGAGTTCTCAGCATGAGCGCCATGGAGGAGGAGAAGAACTCGCAGGATCCGGCCTTGCGCTCGAACAAGAAGTAGGCCACGGGGTCGCGCTGCGGCAAACTGGGCAGTTGCAACGTGTAACCATATTGTTTCTCCAGATAACCCTCGATGGCCTCTGCTTTGTCATACGCCGTGGGCGCCGACGCAGTGATGTCGCGGGCCAGTTGCGGCAGACGCGGGTCGAGGGCCGGCAATTGCAAGTACTGGAGAGCGATCTTGGGCGGGATCTCTGCGGTTGCGTGACGCAGCTCCTCCGGCGCGGGCTGGCCGACGTCAGAGACGGCCCTGTATGAGCCGATGGCATGTTCGCGATCGCCGTTGTACACCGCGCCGCCTTCGTCCACCGTGATCATGCGGTAATTGCCGGAAAGCGACCGCGGCCGCGGGGCCAGGAAGAAAACGCTTGCGCCGATCGGCTCCATGAGCACGCGATAGCGCAGCAGATGCGGCGGGACTGCCGCAAGTGTGGTGGCGCGTGTCGTGCTCAGGTCGTAGTTGCCGTCGGGATGACTGAGCGCCGTCGCCTGCTGCTGCGGGTTCGACCAGCGGGTTCCGTCGAATGCTCTCAGCGCCACACCGCGCCACTTCAAGTCGTGCGCGCCGCGGGTGTCGCCGTCGATCTGGATGTGCATGACGACGGTGTCCGACTGCTGGATCTGGCCGATCTCGCCGAGCCGCACCTCGTCGCTGAAGCCGCTGACCAGGGCATTGTGCGGCGCGTAAGCGCTCAGGTATCCCGTGGAAAGCCGCGGCATAATGAAAAAGATAAGCGATGAACCCAGTGCCGTTGCCAGCGCGAGCGCCAGGGCCGTGGTGGAGAGCGGTCTGGTCAGCCGTTGCACGCCGGCAGGCGAGGTCCGGGAGGCTGCCGCGCGCGCGGAGGAGCGCCTCATTTCCATGCTGATGAAGGTCGAGGCCGCCAGCAGCAGGAACACGCAAAACGAGGCGAAGAAGACGGCATCCACCGTGAGCACCGCCGCCGCCAGCACCGACAGGAACGAAATGATGGCCAGGTATACGTGGTCGCGGTCGCGCTGTACCGAGAAGATCTTCACTACCATGATGAACAGCACCAGGTGGACGGTGGCGGAGACGAAACTGCTGGAGAGGAAGAACAGGTCGCAGACGTAGAAGACCACGTACCCCAGGGTGAGGTATGACGCCCAGCGCTCCGGCAGTTGCAGCGTGCGTCCGCGGACCAGCAGGTATCCGCGGTAGAGCAGGGCGAGGGAGACCAGGAGCAGCGCCGGCGTGTCCAGCTTGCCGGTGCCGGCCAGGGTCCCGAACCCGGTGACGATCAGCAGGTAGAGCGAGACCTCGAAATATCGGGTGATCGGGTCATCGGGTGATCGGGACATCGCCTGAATCATTAGTCTCTGCGGAGTAGATGTCAACCGCACACTTGCCCGATTGCCCGCAGCCAACCGCGGCTGGTTTTCAATGACCCGATGACCCGATCACCCGATGGCCCGATTGCAGGATCGCCCGATGGTAAAATGACTTCTTGGCGCTGGGTCCCGCGCAACCCAATCCCGCCAACCCCGCCAGGTCCGGAAGGAAGCAACGGTAACGGGTCGTTGGGTGTGCAGCGGGGTGCTCGGCGCCATTGTTTTTGGCTGCTGGCTGCTAGCTCCTGGCCGCTAGCTTGTGACTCTGCGGTTCAAGCTAGCAGCTAGAGGCTAGTAGCTAGTAGCTAGTAGCTGCTTCCACATGGACTTTCCCCGCCTGCATAGTTCAGAATACAAATCTTGGCGAAGGAGCGCGCATTGCCGAACAAGCCAGGGGCGAAGATCACGGCGCTGGGGACCTACGTCCCGCCGCGGCTGCTCACCAACGATGACCTCGAGAAGATGGTGGACACCTCGAACGAGTGGATCCTGGAGCGCACCGGCATCCGCCAGCGGCACATCGTGGACAAAGGCGTGGCCAGCTCGGACCTAGCGGTCGAGGCCGCGCGGGCGGCGCTTGCAGAACGCGGCCTCGAGCCCTCCGAGATCGAGCTGATCATCGTGGCCACCGTCACCCCGGACATGTTCTTTCCCGCGACCGCCTGCCTGGTGCAGCACAAGCTGGGCTGCCCGGGGGCGTGGGGCTTCGACGTGTCCGCCGCCTGCTCGGCGTTCCTTTTTGCGCTCCAGTGCGGCACGCAATACATCGCCACCGGGGCGCACAAGAAGGTGCTGGTCATCGGCTCCGACGTGATGTCCTCGATCATCGATTACACCGACCGCGCCACCTGCGTGATCTTCGGCGACGGCGCCGGCGCGGTGCTGCTCGAGCCCGCCGATGGCGATTCCCTCGGCATCATCGACTACCTGCACGAGATCGACGGCTCCGGCGGCTGCTCCCTCTACATGCCGGGCGGCGGCAGCCTGCATCCTTCGACGCACGAGACCGTGGAGAAGAAGATGCACTACGTTCACCAGGACGGCCAGGCGGTGTTCAAGTACGCTGTGCGCAAGATGACCGAGGTCTGCGAGAAGCTCCTGGCCCGCAACGGCCTGAGCGGCAAAGACGTGGACGCTTTCATCCCCCACCAGGCCAACCGGCGGATCATCACCGCTACCGGCGACCGCCTGCAGTTGCGCCCCGAGAGCGTCATCATCAACATCGACGAGTACGGCAACACCACCGCCGCCACTATCCCGCTGGCCATGGAGACCGCGCGCCAGAAGGGGATCCTGAGGAAAGGTTCGACCGTGCTGCTCGCCGCCGTGGGCGCGGGCTTCACCGTGGGGGCGACGCTGTTGAAATGGACATACTGAAGATGGCCGTTAGTCGATAGTTGTTGGTCGTTGGCCAAGGCCGGTCGCTCCGAAAATCACAAACTGCCGAACATGAACGCAGCTAAAACCGCCAAGGTCCGGCACATCTTCGATAACGCCCCGTTCATCCGCGAGTGACGGGTCATTGCAGCCCCCGCTACTGGCGACTAGAATTTGTGGGTTTCATCAGCAAGGTGAACTCATGAATCTGAAAGGCATCAAGCTGACCTGGCTGGGACACGCCACCTTCCGCATCGAAACTCCGGGCGGCAACACCGTGCTGGTCGATCCCTGGGTGATGGGGAATCCCATGTGTCCCGAGGCCGAAAGGAAAATCAAGAATGTGGACGTGATGCTGTGCACCCACGGCCACTTCGACCACATCGGCGACGCGGTGGCCATCGCCAAGGAGCACAATCCCACCGTGGTGGGCATCTTCGAGCTCTGTGCCTGGATGGAAAAGAAAGGCGCCAAACAGATCTCGCCCATGAACAAAGGCGGCACGCAGAAGGTCGGCGACCTGCGCGTCACCATGGTGCACGCCGAGCACTCCTGCGGCATTCAGGACGGTGACCAGATCGTCTACGGCGGCGAGGCTTGCGGCTACGTCATCGAGTTCGACAACGGGGTGAAGATTTACCACGCGGGCGATACCAATGTCTTCGGCGATATGCAGATCATCCGCGAACTCTACGCGCCGGAGATCGTGATGCTGCCCATCGGCGACCATTTCACCATGTCGCCGCGCGAGGCCGCCTACGCCTGCTGGCTGCTCAAGCCGAAGACGGTGATCCCCATGCACTTCGGCACCTTTCCGCTGCTGACCGGCACGCCCGGCGCGCTGAAGAAGCTGGTCAAGGATGCCGAGATCCTGGAGATGAAGCCGGGGCAGACGATGTAACGCCGGCGTCTCGCCGGCAGGCCTCTTAGGACTCAGATGACCAAGCCCGCACCCAAGCCTCCGCAACGCGCTTACTGGATGATGTCGAGCATCAATCAGGAGCCCGTCGAGCAGTACCTCTATGATCTTCTTCCCCCCCGAGACGAAGTGCTCATCGGGATGGAGGAGGAGGCCGCGCGCCGCAAGATCCCCATCGTGGGGCCGGCGGTGGGAAGGCTCTTCCAGTTGCTGGCGCGCATCTCGGGCGCCCGTACAGTATTCGAGATGGGCTCGGCCATCGGCTACTCGACCATCTGGTGGGCGCGGGGCTTGGGCAGTGGAGGGCGCGTCATCTACACCGATGGCGATCCCAAGAACGCCGAGCAGGCGCGTAGCAATTTCCAGCGTGCAGGGGTGGCGGAGCGCGTCCAAATCCGCACCGGCGAAGCGCTGGAGATCCTGTCGGAGCACAAGCCGGAGTCGCTCGACATCATCTTCAACGACGTGGACAAGGAAGACTACCCGCGCGTTTTCCGCCTGGCGGTGCCGCGGCTCAAGCCCGGCGGGCTGCTCGTCACCGACAACGTGCTGTGGAGCGGGCGCGTGACACAGAAAGAGCCGGAGCAGGCCTCGACCCGCGCCATCCAGGAGTTCAACCGCATGCTGTACAGCTCGCGCGAATTGTTCCCGGTCATCATTCCGTTGCGCGACGGCGTCGCGGTGGCGGTGAAGGAATCACGGTAAAGCTCGGCGGCGGTGTCCGCGGGTTGACTTGTGTAAGAAGCTGGCTGTTTTCAACAGCTACCGATGGAGAGGAGGGCCCGATTAGATCACGAGGCGACCCGCGCAGAGGAGTAGGAAAAATCCGACAGCGCAAACGACCAAGTAGATGCGTTGTTTCTTTGGCGACTGGACTCTACCGAAGTAACGCCATATTGGGATGTACAGGGCAGCAAAGAGGGCGCCGCTTAGCGAGGCGGCTAGTATGTCCACAAGTTTGGGGAAATTGTCAGCTCGAAACACCCGAAGATATGCGCGATTGCGTGCCACGCAAGCAGACTAATGAGAGCTGAGAGCACTCCCAATGACCTTTCGGATACCAGCCACGCCACGGCTCCGGCGGCAAACGCCACAATAACGACGAGTTTTGTCGAACTAGGTCGCGACATTGTAGTGTGATCCTATCCCGTTTCGGGCTCGCGATACACGTTACTTCCGCACAGGGCCTGAACACTTGGGAGCGATCACTGATGAATCCCCTTTACGCCCGCAAACCTCCGGGCAACCCACCTATCAACGTAAGCTCTCAGCGGCTGCTGTCGCGTTCCGGATGGTACACCGTCCATCCCCGCTCGCGGGCGATGGATTCAAGGCCAACATCCGGCGAGATAGCGAAGGCGTGCCGGGCCAGCGACAGCATGGCTACATCGTGGACGGTGTTGCCGAAGGCGGCGTCGATAGCGCCATCGGAGAAGCGCTCGCGCAGAGCGACCGCTTTGCCTTCATCGGTGGGCACCATGAGCAGGCGTGACGAACAGCGGCCGTCTTCGATGGCGGCGCAGGCGGCGAGCACGCGGTCCGCAGGAATGCCGAAACGGCGTGCGCCGGCGCCTACCACCCACTCGTTGGTCGAGGAGACAGCCCACACCTCGCAGCCGCGCTTGCCCAGCTCCAGGGCCAGCTCCTGCATGGGCGGGAAGATGTGCTTGGCGATCTTCTCCTCAAAGAACTCTTCGGCGGCGCGTTCCAGCTCCGCTTCCGAGAACCCGGCGTGGAGGGTGACCATCTCGCCGCACATGGTCTCCTCGTCCACCTTGCCCAGCTTGTACTCCCGATAGCGGTAGACGGCCCAGGGGGTAACGTCTTTCGCGACCAGCCCGTGCTCCATCGCCCAATAGAAAAAGGCCTCGCCGGCGTCGCCCGCCCACATCGTGCCGTCGCAGTCGAAGACAGCGAGGCGCGGCTCCAGATCAAGCACCGACTGCACGAAGGCCGAGGCGGCCGGCTTGTTGCACGGATCATTCATCGATATCTAGTTTGGGGTTTCGGGAGGGCACGACTTCAGTCGTGCCGAACGTGGTTGCCAATGACTCCGGCTTTAGCCGCTGGGGGTAAAGCTGGTCCGACGCAGTGTAGTAGCGCTTCCGGATGAGCCTCAGGGGCTGAAAGCCCAGAATCAGAGCGGCGGGCTTTGCGGCACGGCTAAAGCCGTGCCCTCCCGTCTTCTCGTCACAAATAGTACAGTTGTAGGAGCTCGAACTCAAGGCGCCTGCACCCGCGCCTGCGCGAGACGTTCGTAGTCTTCCGGCGTGTCCACGTTGGCGACCACGTTAGGGTCGTCCACCGGAACGTAGAGGATGCGCTGCTCAAGCGAGTGCTCGACCTCGCGCGCGGTGGAGGTGGCCGGTGCACGCAGGAAGGCCTCGATCATCTCGCGGCCGATGAGGATGGGATGCCCGTGGCGGCCACCGTGCTCCGGAACCACGGCCCATTTGCCGCTCTCATAGGCGTGGCTGAAAGCCTCGCACAAGCGGGCGAGGGTGCGCGGCTGCGCCGGAGGGCGGTCCACCAGGGCAACGATGGCGCCGTCGCGTCCGTGGTTCAGCACCTCCTGCAATCCGACCTGGAGCGAACTGAACTGTCCGCGCTCGGGATGGCGATTCACGACCAGGTAGCCGGCCGCGGCATCCACGATGGGCCGGAGCGAGTCGGCATTCTTGCCCGCGACCACGATGACCAGGTCGCTTGGCGCCTGCAAGAGTTCGATGGTGGCGGAGAGAAAGGTCGAGCGCCCGGCTGGACCGGGAGGCCAGGCGAGCAGCGCCTTGTCGCGTCCCATGCGGGACGATTCGCCGGCTGCCAGGATCACGCCGCAGAAGCTGGGAGAACGAGCCATAGGTCAATTGGTAATTGGTAATTGGTAATTTGTAAAGTAGTGGAGAGCGTCGTGAGGCGAGGATCGTCGTCAGATCCGAGAACCTTACAAATTACAAATTACCAAATTACAAATTCTCTGCCGGCTCGGACTGTTCCTTTCCTGCGTAACGCATGGATCTCACACCCGCTTCCGCGTGCCGGCGCACGGCGATCATCTCGGCGGTGATAGCCACGGCGATCTCCTCCGGCGTGATGGCGCCGATGTCGAGCCCGACGGGCGCATGCACGCGCTCGAACTTCTCGCGCGCGATGCCTTCCTTCTCCAGCTCCTTGTAGATGGCGAGCACCTTGCGCCGGGAGCCAATCATGCCCAGGTAGCGCACGGGCTGCTCGACGGCCCAGCGCAGCACCCGCATGTCATCGCGATGGCCGCGGGTAACGATCACGATGAACGACGCCTCCGGCGGCGCCAGTTGCGCCATGGCCTTGTCGAAGTCCTCGGCGTAGATGTCGCGGGCGTCGGGGAAGCGCTCGCGGTTGGCATAGCTCTCGCGGTCGTCGATGACGGTGACGTCGAAGCCGGCGAGGCGCGCCACTTTGTAGAGGCTCTGCGCCACGTGCCCGGCGCCGAACAGGTAAAGGTTCGAGACCGGGAGCACGGGTTCAACGAATACTTCAAGAGTTCCGCCGCAAACCAAACCAGAATCGTACTTTGGATTGTTGTTCAGGTTGAAGGTCAGGGTGCGGGGCTTCTCCGATTCCATGACCTCGCGGGCGGCCTGCCAGACCTCGGCCTCGACGCAACCGCCGCCGATGGTGCCGGCGATGGAGCCGTCGTCGCGCACCAGCATCTTGGCGGTCTCGAACGAGGGGATGGAGCCGCGCACGTTAACGATGGTGGCCAGCGCCCCGCGGCGTCCGTCGCGGCGGAGTTTGACAATCTCCTCGTAGATGTCCACGGGGCTTATTGTAGCGTGGGTTGGGTGGAGGTTTGAATAGGAGGGTGCTACTTCGACGCCGGGCTCTCCGCGAAGCGCGCCAGGTCCTTGACCATCTCGTAGGGGATGCTGGTGATGCTGCCGATCTTGCGGCCGTTGAGGAACACGGTGGGGGTGCCGGTGACGCCTACGGCCTTGCCCAGCTCGAGTGAGTCGCGCACCGCCTTGGCGGCATCGGGGCTGGAGGCGCAGGTGGCAGCCCGCGCGGCATCGGCGCCCGCGGCGGTGGCGTGCTCTTTCAGCTTGGCCTCCGCATTCTGCGGATCGATGTTGAGCTGGTCGTCATAAATTCCGTTCACGAATTTCCAGAACGCCGCGGTGTTTTCCCGCCCGATGCACTCCGCCCAGGTGGCCGCTTTTAAGGCCCAGGGATGGACGGCCTCCAGGGGGAACTGGTGAAAGACCAGGCGCGCGTTGGGAAAGTCGGCCATCAACTTGTCGACGATGGGTTGCGCGGTCTTGCAGTGCGGACATTGCAAATCGCTGAACTCGACGATGGTCAGGCTGGCGTTGGCCGGTCCGCGCGCGATGCCGGTGGTGCGCGAGGCCAGCTCCTTGCGCGTGGGTGCGAAGGGGTCGGCGCCGAAGGGGATGACTTCGCCGGTGAAGGCGTGTTTCTCGTCGGGGGTGACGTAGAGCACCATCGATTGCCGCTGCCCGCCCTTCTCGAGCGCCAACACCACCTGGGCAAACCCGGGTACTTCCGCGGGCTGGATCTGCGCTACCTGCCAGGTGATGCTGGAGTCGTAGCCGAACCAGTGCTGCATGAACGACTCCACGGTGGCCTTGGAGGGCAGCCGCTGCGAAGAGGGCGCTGCGGGCAAGTTGGTCGTCGTTGTCTGCTGGCCCCAGCTCGTCGCCGCCAGCAGCACGATCAGGAGCGACAGCGTGCGCTGCATGGTGTCCTTTCTCACACGTCGGATTTCTGGGCGATGGGAAAACGCCGTCCCATGCCGAAGGCTTTCTGGGTGATCTTGATGCCGGGCGCGGCCTGCTGGCGCTTGTACTCGCTGCGCTCGATCATGCGCGCCACCTTGCGCACCAGCGCCAGGTCGTAGTGCCGCTCCGCCGCGATCTGCTCCGGGGTCTTCAGGTCTTCGATATAGTCTTCCAGGATGGTGTCCAGCACCTCGTAGGGCGGCAGCGTGTCCTGGTCGGTCTGGTTGGGACGCAGTTCGGCCGAGGGCGGCTTCTCCAGCGTGGCTTGGGGGATCACCGGCCGGCGCGAGTTTACGTAGTGCGCCAGGCGGTAGACCAGGGTCTTGGGCACGTCGGAGATCACCGCCAGGCCGCCCACCATGTCGCCGTAGAGGGTGCAGTAGCCCACCGCCAGCTCGGACTTGTTGCCGGTGGTCAGCACCAGCGCTCCGAACTTGTTGGAGAGCGCCATCAGCAGCGTGCCGCGGATGCGCGCCTGGATGTTCTCCTCGGTCACGTCCTCGGGACGCGCGGCAAAGACCGGCTTGAGCGTCTTGCGGAAATCGTCGAAGACCTGGCTGATCCCCAGTGTCTCAAAACGGATGCCGAGGCTGGTGGCGAGGGCACGGGCGTCGTCGATGGAGCCGCGCGAGGAGTACGGCCCCGGCATGCTCACGCCGGTGACGTTGTCGGCGCCGAGTGCCTCCACCGCGATGGCGGCGGTAAGCGCCGAGTCGATGCCGCCGCTCAGCCCGATGATCACCCGCTCAAAGCCGCACTTGCGCACGTAGTCGCGCGTGCCCAGCACCAGCGCGGCGTAGGCGCTGGCCTCCGTGCCCTCCACCTGCGGGTGCAGGTCGCCGGCCAGGGTTTCGGTGTCGAGGAAGACCAGGTCTTCCTCGAACGATTTGGCCTGCGCCACCACCTGGCCGCCGGGCCCGAGCGCCAGGCTGGAGCCGTCGAAGACCAGTTGGTCGTTGCCGCCGACCTGGTTCACCATAATCAGCGGCGCCTTGTACTCGCGGGCGATGGCCGCCAGCATGCGCGTACGGAACTCGCGCTTCCCGAGGTGGAAAGGCGAGGCCGAGATGTTGATCATGAAATTGCCGCCGGCCGTCATCAGCATTTCCACCGGGTCGATGCCGTAGAGGCGGCGGTCCCAGAAGTGCTTGTCGTTCCACGCGTCCTCGCAGATGGTGAGCGCCAGCTTGCGTCCGGCGAAGGCGATGACCTCCTGCTTCTTGGCGGGGGCGAAGTTGCGCATCTCGTCGAAGACGTCGTAGGTGGGCAGCAGCATCTTCGACTGGATGAACTCAATGCGGCCGTCGCGCAAGAGCGCCGCCGAGTTCATCACCGATTTGCCGGTCTCCGACTGCGCCGGCGTCACCAGGCCGCAGATCACGGCGATGCCGCGCGTGCTTTGGGCGATCCGGGATGCCGCCCGGCAATTGGCCTCGACGAACGAGCGCTTTTCCACCAGATCGCGCGGCGGATAACCGCACACGCACAGCTCGGGAAACACTACCAGTTCCGCTCCCCCGTCGCGGGCGCGCCGTGCGAACTCGATGATCGTGGCGGCGTTGCCCTCGAAATCGCCAACGGTGGGATTAATCTGGCCGAGCGCGATCTTCACATAAACAGTGTAAAGTCCCGCGGCGCTCCCCGCCAACTCAGGCTGCGTTTTTCGGCACCCCCCTTCCGAGACTCCTGTAGGGACGCAGCATGCTGGGTCTCTACAAAGATGGCGGTGGAAGTTCCGTCCTTCGGAGGGGCGCAGCTTCAGCTGCGCCGAACACTGCTATTTTATGAATTGTCATCCCGAGCAAGCGCGAGCCGAGCCTTGCGAGGTGAGCGCGCCGCGAGGGATCTTGGTTCTGACCTTAACGAAAACCAAGATCCCTCGCCTCGCGCTCCGTCGCCTTCGGCTCCCTCGCGCTTCCCTCGGGATGACAGTTGTGGAAGGGATCGCTTGCGGCGCGGCTTAAGCCGCGCCCCTCCGAAAGACATGCAGAGACGCAGCCTGCTGCGTCCCTACAATCACGATGGATCCACCCACCGTCCGGTCGCGTTGGGATCGCCGGGCGGAGCGGGATTCTGCGGAGGCGTCGTGGGCGGTGGGTTGCGCGGCGGGCCCAGGGTGGGATCGCGCTGGTTGGGATCCACGGGCTCGGGCGCCGGAGGCGCGGTCCTGCGCGGCACCGACGGATCGTCTTCTTCTCCCGGACGCTTGAGTGTGGGACGGTTCGCGACCGGCTGCGGCTTGGCTACCTGCTCCTGTTCTCGCTTGCGCGCCTCGGCCTGGCGGACCTCTTTGAGGTCCACCTCCTTTTCCGTGCGGACGATCTTCTGCCCGTTCACCTTCATGATCTTCACCTGCACCACCTCGGGGCCGGAGAAGCGTACGAACTCCACGTCCTGCGGAGGTTCGCCGTAGATCCATTCCTCGTACGGCTGGCCGTGGTCGTCGGTCTCGCGGATCTTCCTCAACGGCCGCCCCTTGGCGTAGATCACCATGTCCTGGCTCATCCCCACCAGCACCTGATGGTTCTGGATGGCCTCCTTGGCTTTGGGTGGGATGGTATCCAGATAGGCTTCAGCGGCAGACTTGTTGCTGAAGTCCAGCACTGGGTGCAGCATCTCTTTGAGCTGCTCCGGCGCGATCTCCGGGACGAAATCCTTGAAGGCCAGGATCAGCAGCGTTCCCCGGGGATTGTCGGGAGTCTGCTGCTGCGGGTTCGTCACAGTCGGGCCGCCGGCCGATGCGCCTACCTCGATGTGCTGGTACCACTTCTTCTTTTTCTTGGGACCGCCGTTGAGTTCGAACAGGATGTAGTTCTTGGCCACCTTCACGTCGGTGATGCGGACACGGTCGCCGGGACGGACCGCCGGGCCCAGCACCGCGATTTCCTTGTCGAGCTGGCGGTCCGAGGGCGTGACCGTGCCGTCCTCGCGCAGCGTGAGCCCCTTGGTCCCCATGGGGAAGGGCTTGCGCGCGAACGCGATTTCGGATTGCAGCCCGCGGATGACGTAGAAGCGCGTCTGCTGCGACATCGGCTGGCGCTGGGCAGATTTGGAGTCTGCGGATTTGGAGTCCGCCCCTGCGCTCAAGGCGAGAAACAGCAAGACGAAAACTGCGGCATGGCGACGGGTCACGGGATTCTCTGCGGGGGGCTACTGCTATGATTCGCCTCCGGCGTGGTTTTTGCAACTGCTGCCGGTCGGAGCGCTGATTATTGGATGCCGCTGGCGGGACTCTCGTCAGGGCCGGGTGTAATCCGAGGCTGCTCGTTGGCTCCGCCGACCATGATCGCGGGCGCCGGCCGCGGCTTGACCACCGCCACCAGCACCAGGATCGCCACCGCAATGATCGCCGTCGCGGTGGCGCTGGCCTCGATGCCGTACTCACCTCCGGTCAGCCAGCGCGGGCCTTGGGCGCTGCCTATGACGAGCACGGAGAACTCCGAGTAGCCGCTCACCACCAGCCCGTATCCCAGGCCCAGCGCCACGTTCCACCCGAAGTGGATCCCCCAGGGCAGCCACAACGAGCGCGTGCGCACGTAGGCCAGCGCCAGCAGCACGCCGATCTCCGCCGTATTCACCGCTCCCCACAGCGAGGCATGCGGGTTGCGCAGGTGGGCCAGTCCGAACAGGCAGGAAGTGATCGCGACCGCGACCGGCGTCCCGACGGCCTCCATCAGCCGGTGCAGCGGGTATCCGCGGAACGTGACTTCTTCCACCATGGCCGCGGCTACGAGCGCCCACAAGCTGAGCAGCAGCGCCGCGGAGTGGGCACCGGCATACTCCAGTCGCACGCGTCCCGCGAGCGCCACCACGCCTACGACCACAGACACCGCCGCCACGCCGAAGCCGATGCCCAAGGCCGCATCCCGCAGCGCCTCCCCGCCGAACGGCAGACCGGCGGCCGGGAGCAGCGGACTGCGCACCTGGTCGAGCCAGAACAGCAGGGTGGTAAAGCCCCACAGCAGCACCACCAGAAGAACGCTCGCATACAGCGCGCGCCCCAGCGGGGTGAACCCCACGAGGCCGAAGACGAACCCGGCCAGGAGGTAGGCGGCAACAATCAGGGGCACCGAGACGACGAAGCGCACGATTGCCGGCGGCCGCTTCGCCGAGGCGATAACGATCGTCCTCACGTCAGCCTCAGGCCCTCGCGCGCCACCTGGAGCGCCAGGATCTGCCCGCCGCTGGCGCGGATGGCCTCTGCCACGCGCGGCTTCGCCTCCGGCTCCACCTGGAAGACGACGCAGCCTCCACCGCCGGCGCCGCACACCTTGGCCGCCACGCCGCCGTTCTTGCCGGCTACGGCCACCAGCTTCTCGATCAGCGGGGTGGTGATCCCCGGAGCATTGGTCTTGCGCAGCTTCCACTCCGCACCCAGGAGGCGCGCAACCTCCTCCCACTGGGCGGCGGCGAGGGCGGCGTGCATGGCGCGCGCCACTCCGACGATCTCCTCGAAGTTGCGGAAGACGCGGCGGTCGCCGTTGATGTGCGCCTGGAACACTTCCCAGTTGTTGATGCCCGATTGCCGCGGCGCTCCCGTATAGACCAGCAGAAAGCGCGCGTCAATCTCCTCCGCGGGAACTGGCACCGCCTGGCGATGGATGCCATCGGGATCGAGGTGAATGGCGTTCACCCCGCCGTAGAGCGCGGGATAGTAGTCCTGGCAGCCGGTGGGAACGCGAATCAGTTGCGCCTCCACGTTCTGCGCCAGCACGCGGATTTCTTCCAGATCCAGCTCGCGGCCCGTCCAGCGGGCGAGCGCCGCCGTGGTCGCGATCATCAGCGCCGACGAGCCGGAGATGCCCGCTCCCGCCGGCGACTCCGAGTGCGTCTCCAGCTCGAACCCACCTTCCGGACAGAAGAAGCGGACGAGATACGCGGCCAGCGCGTGGCGGACTTTCTTCGCCGAGCACAGCTCGGCGCAATCGGCGAAGCGGTCCTCGGCGCCGGTGTCCAGCGACTTCAGGTGAATCCTCTTCCCCGCCAGCGCCCGGATGGTGCAGCGCGTCAGCACGCTGACCGCGAAGTTCACCGTCACCGCCCCGGGATGGAACAGGTAGAGCGGCCAGATGTCCACCGTGCCTCCGGCCAGGTCCACCCGGCAGGGAGCGTGCGCCGTCAGGGATTCAGGTTGTGCCATAGCGCTTTTGTACCACGGCGGAGGACTTCTAGAGACCATGGCATGTTGCATCTGCCAGCTTCAGCGAGCGGTGTCTGCGGTGGCTTGCACGGATTGAGGACGGATGAAACCATATCCGTTAATATCCGTGTGAATCCGTGGCGTTTTCTTTCTCCCTGCTACCCAAGCTGCCGCTGATCCGTCTAAACGTCTGCTCCCGGGGGTGAACTTTGGGAGATCCTGCTTCGTACCAAACGACACTGATTCTGTAGCACGAGGAGAACTGCATGCGCTCTGTCTGGGCGTTTTTTCTGCTGTTGATACTGGTTCTGCCCGCGGTGGCCGCCGCGCCGCCCGCCGCTGACTTAGCGGCCCGCCGCAAGGCCTTGAACGACCTGCTCGCCGAGCAATGGGAATACACCCTAAAGACCAGCCCGGAGTTCGCCTCCATCCTGGGTGACAAGCGCTATAACGACCAGCTCTCCGACGTGTCGCTGAAAGCCGTCCTGGACGACCTGGAGATGACGCGCAAGTTCCTGGCGCGCTTTGAGGCCCTCGACACCACCGGCTTTCCCGAGCAGGAGATGCTCAACAAGGCGCTGATGGTCCGCGACCTCAAGCAGCAGCTCGAGTTCGCCCCCTTCAAGGAATGGGAGCTGCCGGTGAACCAGATGAGCGGGCCGCACCTGCAGATGCCGCAACTGGTCGCCCTGCTGGCCTTCACCAACGTGAAGGACTACGAGGACTACATCGCCCGCCTGCGCAAGTTCCCCAAGGTGCTGGACGACACCGCAGACCACATGCGCCACGGCATGGCCGACCACCTGATGCCGCCGCGCTTCCTGCTGGAGAAGGTCGCCACCCAGGCCGACGACATCGTGACGCCCGATCTTGAGCGGAGCCCCTTTGCACAGCCGCTCAAGAAGTTCCCCGACTCCATCTCGGAAGCCGATCGCAAGCGGCTGCATGATGCCACCATCGCTGCCATCCGCGAATCGATTAACCCGGCGTATACGAAGTTCGCTAAGTTTGTGCGCGAGCAGTATGCGCCCCAGGGCCGGACCGAGCCCGGTGTGTGGGCGCTTCCCGACGGCACTCTGCGCTACGCCGCCATGGTCAAGCGCAGCACCACCACCGACCTCACGCCGGAGGAGATCCATCAGATTGGTCTCGAGCAGGTGGCGGAGCTCGAGGCGCAGATGCTGGCCATCGCCCAGAAGCTCGGCTATAAGGACCTGGAGACCTTCAACGCCGACATCGAGACAGATCCCAAGCTGCACGCCCACTCGCGGCAGCAGATCCTCGATCTCTATCGCAGCTACACCGACACCATGTGGGCGCAGCTCCCCACCGCCTTCGGCCGCCTGCCCAAGGCCAAGCTGGAAGTGATGCCCATCGAGGAATTCCGCGAGAAGCAAGCCGCCACCCATTACAACCAGGGCACGCCCGACGGCTCACGGCCCGGGCACGTGATGGTCAACACCGGCGACTTCGAGCACCGCAAGCTGATTAGCATCGAATCCACCGCCTATCACGAGGGCGTCCCCGGGCACCACATGCAGATCTCCATCGCCCAGGAGCTGCCCGAGCTGCCGCCTTTCCGCCAGCAGGCCTTCTACGGCGCCTACATCGAGGGTTGGGCGCTCTACTGCGAGAAGCTGGGGAGAGAGATGGGCTTCTACAAGGATCCCTACAGCGACTACGGCCGCCTGCAGGACGAGATGCTGCGCGCCATTCGCCTGGTGGTGGACACCGGCTTCCACTCCAAGCACTGGACGCGCCAGCAGGTGGTGGACTACTTCCACGCCCACTCCGCCATCGACGAGCCCGACGTACAGTCGGAGACCGATCGCTACATCGCCTGGCCGGCGCAGGCGCTCAGCTACAAGATCGGCCAGCTCAAGATCCTGGAGCTGCGCGAGCGCGCCCGCAAGCAACTGGGCGACAAGTTCGACCTGCGCGCCTTCCACGACGAGGTGTTGGACGCAGGCGCTCTGCCGCTCGACGTGCTGCAAACCAGGATGGGCGAGTGGGTCGTCGCCCAGAACAAGGGCGGGGTCGGGACCACGGTGGCGAAGTAGAGGCGTTTATAGCGGGCGTCTGAGCCCGCTGCCGAAATCCCGAGCGCAGCGAGGGATCTTGGGTTTCGCGTTGGCCTCTGCTGATTGCTGAATGCTACTCGAGATTCAGCGCCCGCTTGAAACTGCCGCGCTCCTTCATGATCTTGTCCTGCAGCAGCATGATGGCGTAGATCAACTGCTCGGGACGGGGCGGGCAACCGGGCACGTACACATCTACCGGGATCACCTGGTTGACGCCCTGCACAAGCGCATAGTTGTTGTACACGCCGCCGGAGGTGGCGCAGGCGCCCATGGAGATGACCCACTTGGGTTCAGGCATCTGCTCATAAAGCTGCTTGATCACCGGCGCCATCTTCTGCGAGACGCGCCCGGCGATGATCATCAGGTCGGACTGCCGCGGCGACGGCCGAAAGACCTCCGCCCCAAAGCGCGCGATGTCGAAACGCGACGCCCCCATGGACATCATCTCGATGGCGCAGCAGGCCAGGCCGAAGCTCATGGGCCAGAGCGAGTTCTTGCGCACCCAGTTCACGGCCTTGTCGAGTTGGGTAAGCAGCACGCCCTGGGGCTGGTCGTAGCCGAAGGTCACCGCGCGCACGCGCTGTGGGCCGTGCTCGGAGCCAACTAGGTTGTCGAAGCGCTCTTCTCCGACCGCGCTCGGGATGGGGTCTGTCTCGCGGGCCATACCAATATTCTAGATGAACGCGGCCTTTGTAGAGACGCAGCATGCTGCGTCTTTACGCATTCATCCTAATAAACCTTATCCTTCGCCTGCTTGTCGTACACCATGGTCTTGCCGTCCGAGAGTTTGTTGGTCAGGGTCTTGCCGTCATCGGAAAGCGTCCAAGTGTCGGTCTCGGTCCAATCGGTGTCGCCGATCTCGGCGCGCACCACGTGGTGCATCCGCACCTGCAGGGCGTTCTTGCTGGTCCAGCGCACGCTGGCGTAAGCCGTCTCGTTCCCGGTCGCGTACAACTGCGCCTCTTTGCCGTTGGTGACGTAGTCGTGATTCTGGAAGGGCTGGGTCGCGTCGGCATTGAGGAAGTAGGCGAAATGGATCTGGTAGGGCGACTGCAGCACCACCAGCACCGTGTCCGGCCGCCAGTCAGGAGCGCCCTTGCTCATCTTCATGTTCAGCTTCCAGGTCCCGGAGAAATCGACCTGCCTGTCCTTGGAGGCCGCCATGGCGCCCGCGACCGCAAGCGCCAACAGCAGCATCGTTACTGCATTCCTGCTTGCACCCTTCATGGGATGAGCACCACCTTCCCGAACATCTCGCTCTTTTCCAGCCGCTCGTGGGCGGCGCGGGCTTCGCTCAAGGGGAAGCTCTTGTCCACCACCGGGCGCAAGCGCCCGCTGAAGACGTGCTTCAGGCCCTCGTGGAAGTCGGCCATGGTGCCCATGTAGGAGCCCAGGAGCGAGTACTGGCGGGAGAACAGGAAGCGTATGTCGACGCCCACCTCGGGCCCGGTGGTGGCGCCGCAGGTGACCAGCGTGCCGCCCGGCTTGAGCGACTTCATGCACTCCTCCCACACCGCCTTGCCCACGTGCTCGAAGACGATGTCCACGCCTTCCTTGCCGGTGATCTTCTTCACCTCTTCCGAGATCTTCTGCTGGTAGTGGTTGATAGTGAAGTCGGCGCCCAGCTCGCGTCCTTTTTCCAGCTTGCGCTCGTCGCCGGCGGTGGTGATGACGCGGCAGTTGAACAGCTTGCCGATCTGGATGGCGATCGAGCCCACGCCCGAGCCGGCGCCGATCACCAACACCGTCTGTCCCGGCTGGATCTTGGCCCGCGCCACCAGCATGTGCCAGGCAGTCACCAGCACCAGCGGCAGCGCCGCGGCCTGCTCGAAGCTCAGGCTGTCGGGGATGGGCACCACGTTCACCCGCGCCGTGGCCAGCAGCTCGCAGTTGCCGCCATCCACGCGGTTGCCCAGCACCGAGTATTGCCGGCAGAAGTTTTGCTGCCCGGAGGTGCAGTGCAGGCAATGATTGCAGAAGACCATGGGCGCCAGCAGCACGCGCTGGCCGGGCTTGAGGTCGGTGACGTACTCACCGAGTTCGGCCACTTCGCCGGCCACGTCGCTGCCATTGATGTGCGGCAGCGGCGCCTGGCCCACCCCCTTGCGCAGCCACAGGTCGAGGTGGTTCAGCGCGCACGCCTTGACGCGCACCAGCACCTGGTCGCGGCGCGGCCTGGCATCGGCCACATCTTCGTATTCGAGGACTTCCGGACCGCCGTACTGGTGGAAGCGAACCGCTTTCATGTCGCGCTCCCTGGCACAAAATGGATCGCCGAAACGTACAAAGTTATCATAAGCGCCTCGAAGCTCACGTGGGGCGGACCCCCCAGAGTCGTAACCGTCCCGCAGGCGCGAGCTTTTACCTCAAGGAATACTCACTGCCCGCAAGCGCGACGCCGCGCTTTCCGAGGTCACCGGCGTGAAGTACACCTCTTTGAAGCTGTACGACTTCGCCTTCTTCTCCAGGATGGGCAGGATCTCGATGTGCCAGTGATAATCGTCGTCGATGGTCTTCCAATAATCGAGCACGTCGGAGCGGTGCATGGCGTTGGGAGAGCTGTGCAGCACCATGTGGAAGTTCTCGGTGATGGAGCGGATGCGCTGCAAGGTCCGCCGCAGCAGCACCGCCAGGTCGCGGGCGGAGCCGCCGCGCAGCACGCTGCGCTCGAACGAGGACTCGTGGTTGCGGGGCAGGATCCAGGTCTCGTAGGGCACCCGCGGCGCGTAGGGACACACGGCGATATAGTCGCCGCGGCTCTCCACCACGCGCACCCCCTGCTGCTCCTCCTGCGCCAGGATGTCGCAGAACACGCAGCGTTCCTTCTGCGTGAAGTAATCCTTGCCGGAACGCAGCTCGTAGAGCACGCGGCGGGGGACGAAGGTGGTCGCCGTGAGCTGCGAGGTGGGATGATTGGCTTCCTGCCCCGCCACCGTGCCGTGGTTCTTGAACACGGTGACGTACTTCAGGCGCCGGTCCTTCTTGAGGTCCTGGATGCGCTGACCGGTGAGCACCAGGAACTGCGCCACCTCGGCGTCCGTGGCCACCCAGAGATGGCGGTCGTGGCGCGGGTTCTCGATCAGCACCTCGTGGGCGCCCACCGGACGCATCTTGTCGTAGAGGCCGTCGCCCTGGCGCAGCGGCTCGCCTTCGATGTGGTAGAGCGCGTGGGGATGCACCACCGCCCGCGCCGACCATGGTCCGCCGTCCAGCGACGGCATGGAGGAGATCACCTGCGGCGAACGCACGGCATCGGGGCAGTAAGGACAGGAATCTCGCCCTTCCGGTTCCAGCTCGACATCGTCGCCGGTGATCACCCAGGAGCGCGTGATGGGATCTTTGCGAAGTTCCATAAAACCAGTTGCCAGTAGCCAGTAGTCAGTTGCCAGTTACGGAAACGCCAGTCGGTCGGCAACTGCGAAGGCACTGATACTACAGCAAAACACCTTCGCCGCGGCGGCGTCAACTGGGCACCTTGGTGAAGGTTTGGGTTCGCTGGCAACTGGCAACTGACAACTGGCAACTGGGGTCGGCGACTGCTTTGTTATAATCCGCCGAAAGCTGCGCGAATGAATGAGCCCTCCACGCCGCTGATGCGGCAATACGCCGCCATCAAGAAAGAACACCCCAACACCCTCCTGTTCTTCCGCCTGGGCGATTTCTACGAGCTGTTCTTCGAGGACGCGGTCGTCGCTTCGCGCGAGCTGCAGATCCAGCTCACCTCGCGCAACAAGGAAAAGGGCGTGGCCGTGCCCATGTGCGGCGTGCCCTATCACTCGGCGGAGAACTACCTGCTGAAGCTCATCCGCAAAGGCTTCCGGGTCGCCATCTGCGAGCAGATGGAGGACCCGCGTTTAGCCAAGAAGCTCGTCCGGCGCGAAGTCACACGCGTACTGACGCCGGGCACCGTCGCCGATTCCATGCTGGGCTCGGAGGAGAACAATTTCCTCGCTGCCGTGGCCACTATGGGCGACCGCGCCGGCTTTGCCGCCCTCGATCTCTCCACCGGCGACTTCCGCGCCACCGAATTCCATGGAGAAGACGCGAGCCTCCGTGTCTGGGAAGAGTTGCAGCAGCTTCGTCCGCGCGAGCTGCTGTTTGCGTCGTCGCTGCCCTTGTTCGACCGCAGGGAGACGCGACCAGCAGAAGCCGGCTTCACCGAAACCCCGCTCGACGATTGGGTGTTCGCGCCCGACTATGCCATTCCCCTGGTCGAGAACCATTTCGGCGTGCTGTCGCTCGAAGGCTTCGGCCTGGCGAACCGTCCGGCGGCGGCGACGGCAGCGGGCGCCGTGCTGCACTACGTGCGCTCGACCCAGCGTGGCACCCTCGAGCACGTGGACCGCATCGGCTTCTACGAGCGCCAGGATTGCCTGGTGCTCGACGCCGTCACCGTGCGCAACCTGGAGCTGGTAGAGCCGCTGTTCGCCAACTCCGGCGACGAGGTCACACTTTTCCGCAGCATGGATTCGACGCTCACCCCCATGGGCAAGCGCCTGCTGCGCTCCTGGATGCTGCGACCCGCCATCGACCGCGCCCAGATCGAGCAGCGCCTGGATGCCGTTGAGACACAGGTGAAGGAGATGGTCGGGCGCGAGGAATTGCGCCGCGCGCTCGACGGCATCCTCGATATCGAGCGCCTGCTCAGCCGCGTGACCCTCGAGACCGCCAACCCGCGCGACCTGCTGGCGCTCTCGGCGTCGCTGGCAAAGATCCCCAAAGTGCGGGCGGCGCTCGCCGGATTCCAAGCGGGCCGCCTGCAGGCGCTCGCCGCTTCGCTCGACGATCTGCCCGAACTGCGCGAGCGCGTGGACCGCACCATTGTCCCCGAGCCTCCGCTGACTTTCGCCGATGGCGGCGTGATCGCCTCAGGCGTGGACGCGCCTCTCGACGAGCTGCGCGACCTCAGCCGCAACAGCAAGCAGTACGTGGCGCGCATCGAGGAACGTGAGCGCCAGCGCACCGGCATCGGCTCGCTCAAGGTCAAGTTCAACAGCATCTTCGGCTACTACATCGAGATCTCGAAGCCCAACCTGCACCTCGCGCCCGCCGACTACGAGCGCAAGCAGACGCTGGTGAACGCCGAGCGCTTCACCACGCCCGAACTCAAGGAGCACGAGATGAAGATTCTCGAGGCCCAGGAGAAGATCATCGAGATCGAGCGCCGCGTCTTCGCCGAGTTGCGCGCCGCCATCGCCGGAGAAGCCCGCCGCATGCGGCAATCGGCGCTGGCCCTGGCCGAAGTCGATGTGCTGGCCAACTTCGCGCATCTCGCCGCCAACCGCGCCTATTGCCGTCCGCAGTTCGACGACACCGCCGACATCGAGATCGCGGCGGGACGCCATCCCGTAATCGAGCGGCAAGAGTTGATGCGGTCGAATGAACGCTTTGTCCCCAACGACCTGTTCCTGAACTCGACCACCGAGAACATTCTGGTGCTGACCGGGCCCAACATGGGCGGCAAGTCCACATACCTGCGGCAGGCGGCGCTGATCGCGGTGCTGGCGCAGATGGGCTCGTTCGTGCCGGCGCGGGCGGTGCGGCTTGGGATCGTGGACCGCATCTTCACCCGCATCGGCGCCAGCGACAACCTGGCGCGCGGCCGCTCCACCTTCATGGTCGAGATGACAGAGACTGCTGCCATCCTGAACACGGCTACCCCGCGCTCGCTCATCCTGCTCGACGAGATCGGCCGCGGCACGGCGACGTATGATGGACTGGCCTTGGCGTGGGCGGTGGTCGAGCACATCCACGCGCGCATGCGGGCCAAGACCCTGTTTGCCACGCACTACCACGAGTTGACCGAGCTGGCCGGACGATTGTCGGGGGTAAAGAACTATCATGTATCGGTGAAGGAAAGCGCGGGCGGGATCGTCTTCCTGCGCAAAGTGGAGCCGGGCGCGGCCGACCGCAGCTACGGTATCGAAGTCGCCAAGCTGGCCGGGCTGCCCAACGAGGTGACCGCTCGGGCAAGGGAAGTGCTAGCGGAGCACGAGGAATCGGAGCGCGCGGTAACGGCGCACCTAGCCTCGGACGAGCTGGCGCCGCCAGCAGCGCAGTTGACCATCTTCACTCCGCTCACGCAGAAGATCGTGGACCGCATCAAGCAGACGGACGTCAACGGGCTCACGCCGCTCGAGGCGCTGAACCTGCTGGCGGAGCTGAAGAAGCAGATGGAGTAGTCGGGAGGGCACAGCTTTAGCTGTGCCAAGATGATTTTCTCAGGATTGTCATCCTGAGCGAGGCCTGAACCGAGCGTCAGCGAGGTGAGGGCGAGCGAAGGATCTACGGTTTGTGATTCAGGCCCATGCTGTCAGAGGCGGCTCAGCAGGCGGTCGTCCGCCAGGCATCGCAGAATCAAGATCCTTCGCTCCGCGCCGCCCCAAAAACGGGCCGAAAACAAGAAAGCACGCGGTCGCAAGCTCAGGATGACAAATGGGCTAAACTCGACTGACTTGCAGCATCCTTCGTCGCTGATGCTGCTCAAGAAATGACATCCCTGCACGCCCAAGCCGGCCAGCTTCTCATCATGGGCTTCGATGGCTCGGAGCCCACGCCCGGGCTGCGCCAGATGCTGGTCATGCTCAAGCCCGGGGGCGTGATCCTGTTCGCACGCAACATCACCAACGCGCGCCAGACCTGGGAGCTGCTGCGCGCCTGCCGTGAAACCGTGGAAACGCCCCTGTTCCTCTGCGCGGACATGGAAGGCGGCACCGTCGATCGCCTGAAGACGGCCATCGCGCCCGCGCCCGCAGCCGAGGCCGTAGCCTCGACCAAAGACAAGAAAATGTTCCGCGCCCACGGCCGCCTGATCGGGGAAGAAGCCCGCGCGCTCGGCTTCAACACCGATTTCGCTCCCGTGCTCGACCTGAGCTTCGCGGCCTCGCGTTCGGTGCTGACCTCGCGCAGCGTCTCCGACGATCCCAAGCAGGCGGTCGTCTATGCGCGCGAATTCCTCAAGGGCCTCGGCGAAGCGCGCGTGCTGGGCTGCGGCAAGCATTTCCCCGGCTTGGGCGAGGCGAATCTCGACACCCACCAGATGCTGCCTTTCATCACCAAACCCTGGAAGCGCCTGTGGGCCGAAGACCTGTATCCCTACCGCGTGCTGAGGCGAGAGATGGCGTTCGTGATGGTGGCGCACGCCGCTTATCCAGCGGTGACTAGGACCGGCATCCCGGCGTCGCTCTCGAAGAAATGGATGACGGAGATCCTGCGGCGCCGGATCGGCTATCGCGGTCTCGTGATCTCTGACGATCTCGAGATGGGCGGGGTGCAAGCATCGGCGCCCATCGACGAAGCCGCGGTGGAGACCCTGCGCGCCGGCGCCGATATGTTCCTGGTCTGCCACAACGAGGCGCACGTCTGGCGGACGTACGAGGCGGTGGTGCGCGAGGCCGAGCACGACTCGAAATTCGCCCGCCGGGTGGCGGCCGCCGCCCGGCGGGTGATGGCCTTCAAGAAGAAGACGAAAGAGTTGAAGACGAGCGCGCCGCGCCCGTCCGCCGCGACGGTTCGCAAGCTGCGCGACCAGATGCAGAAGTTCAGCGAGCAGGTGCGGAAGGCGGGAGTGGTGCTGTGATCGTCGCCGGGGTGATGAGTGGCACCTCCGCTGACGGCATCAACGTGGCCCTGGTCAACGTCAGCGGCGCGGGCTTCGACACCCGCTTCGAACTGCTCGCGCACCACGAGTATCCCTACCCACGGCCAGTACGTCGGGCTGTCCTTGCCGCTATGAATGCTGGGCGGGCAAGCGTGGCCGATCTGGCGCGGCTGAATTTCCTGCTGGGCGAACTCTACGCTTCGGCCGTGCTCGCCACCGAGAAAAAATCCGGGATGAAGGTCGAGCTGGTCGGCTGTCATGGCCAGACCCTCTACCATCAGGGCGAAGCGGCGCCATACCTGGGCAAGAGAATCGCCGCAACCTGGCAGACGGGCGAAGGCGCCATCATCGCCGCGCGCGTGGGCGCGCCGGTGGTCTCGGATTTTCGTCCGGCGGACATGGCAGCCGGGGGCAAGGGCGCGCCGCTGGTTCCCTTCCTCGACTACCTGGTCTATCGCGACGCTCGCGTCGGGCGCATCGTGCAGAACCTCGGCGGCATCGCCAACCTTACGGCTATCCCCGCCGGCGCATCGCCCGCGGACGTCGTTGCCTTCGACATCGGCCCGGGGAACATGGTGGTGGACGCGGTGATGGAGCGTCTCTACGGCCGGCCGTACGACCGCGACGGGCGGGTGGCCGCAAAGGGCAAGCCGCTTGAGGCGATCCTTAAAGTATTACTTCACCATTCATTTTTTCGGCGGAAGCCCCCCAAGACCGCCGGCCGCGAGGAGTTTGGGCGCGAGTTCGTGGCGGATTTTCTTCGCCGCTGTGGGCGGGCGCGGAAGGAAGACGTGGTGGCGACAGCGACGGCGCTGACCGCGCGCTCGATTGGCGAGGCGGTGAAAAGACTCGTGCTGGCGGCGGGACGCCGCCAGGACAGCCGGCGAGACCGGGGTCCCCAGAACGCCCGATTTTGGCGTTCTGGGGTGGGAGACGCCGGCGCTACGTTTCGCGACTATGTTGTTTCTGGTGGTGGAGCGAAGAATCGAACGCTCATCACCATGCTGCGCGCGGAAGTCGAGCCGCTGGGGCTCACGCTGCGCCCTTCCGACGAGTTCGGCGTGCCCTCGGCCGCCAAGGAAGCTGTGGCCTTCGCCCTGCTCGCGTATGAGACCTGGCATCGCCAGCCATCGAACATCCCTTCGGCGACGGGCGCGCGCCGGCCGGCAATCCTCGGCAAGATTTCCTATGTTTAGAACAGAAGTCAACCACAGAGGGCACAGAGGTACACAGAGGAGGTTTGACTCTTGTCTTCCTCCGTGTCCTCTGTGTCCTCTGTGGTTAATTCTTCTTGCCGTCGTGCCGTTGCTGTGCGGTTGTGCGAAGAAGCCCGCGCCCGACACGCTGGTGATGATCATCGAGTCGAGCCCGGCGAACCTTGATCCGCGGGTGGGCACGGACGCGCAGTCGGAGCGCATCGACGGCCTGCTGTTCGACGGCCTGGTCAACCGCGACGAACACTTTAACCTTGTGCCTGGCCTGGCCGAGCACTGGGAGATTCCCGACCCCGTAACCTACATCTTCCACTTGCGACCGGGGGTGCGCTTCAGCGACGGCCGCCCGCTCACCGCGCGCGACGTCAAATGGACCTTCGACTCCATCCTTACGGGCGCGGTGCTCACACCGAAAGCGGGGGCGTACCGCCTGGTCGAGCGCATCGACGCGCCCGACGACTCGACCGTCATCTTCCGCCTCAAGGAGCCCTACTCGCCACTGTTGTGGAACTTGTCGAACCCGGCCATCGGCATTGTGCCCGCGGGCAGCGGCGCTGATTTCAACCTCCATCTCATCGGCTCGGGGCCGTTCCGCCTGGTGCGCCTGGAGCAGGACAAGGAAGTCGTCATCGAGCGCAACCCCGCGTACTGGGGGACGCCGCCGCGGGTCGAGCGGGTGCGCTTCGCCGTAGTGCCGGACACGACCACGCGCGCCCTGGAACTGCGCAAGGGAAGCGCCGACCTCGAGATCAACGCCCTCACCGCCGACATGGTGGTCGCCATCGAGAAGCAGAAGCAGCTCGACGTCATGCGCTCGCCGGGAAGCACGTACGCATATCTCGCCTTCAACCTGCGCGATCCCATTCTCAAAGATGTGCGGGTGCGGCAGGCGATCGCCTACGCTCTTGACCGCGGGCCGATGATCCATTACCTCTGGCGCGACATGGCGCGTCCGGCTTCCAGCGTGCTTCCGCCCGAGCACTGGGCCTACGACGGCGCGGTGCGCACCTGCGCGCACGATCCCGCTCGCGCCCGCCAGTTGCTTGACGCCGCCGGCCACCGGGAGCGCAACGGCGTGCGCTTCCACCTGACCATGAAGACCTCGACCGAAGAGTCCACGCGGCTGATGGCGGCGGTGCTGCAGCAGCAGCTCCGGGAAGTGGGCATCGCACTCGACATCCGCACCTTCGAGTTCGCTACCTTCTATTCCGATGTGCAGAGGGGCGCGTTCCAGCTCTTCTCGCTGCGCTGGGTGGGCGGCAACGAGGACCCCGACATCTTCGAGCATGTCTTTTCGTCCAAGAGCTTTCCGCCCAAGCGCGGCAACCGCGGCTATTACTCCAACCCGCGGGTGGACCAGTTGATCGACGACGCGCGCAGCACCGTGGACCGCGAGCGCCGTAAGCGCGACTACGACGAGATCCAGCGCATCGTGGCCGAGGAGCTGCCTTACGTCAACCTGTGGTATTTCGACAACGTGCTGGTGCACTCCGGGCGGGTGCGCAACCTGGAAGTGTCGTCGGCGGGGAATTACGACTTCCTGAAGACGGCGGAGCTGGCGAGGTGAGTTTTTTCGCCGCGGATCAGCGCGTGTGGACGCGGATTTGAAAAGGGCCGCATGGTACCATCGAGCACGGGGGGACCCGTAGCAAGTGCGCATCCTCTTCGTCGGTGACATTTTCGGGCGGCCGGGGCGGGAGATCGTGCGCGACCACCTGGCCGACGTGGTGGCCACCCGCTCGATCGAGTTGGTGGTAGCCAACGGCGAGAACGCCGCCGCCGGCTTCGGGCTGACTCCCTCGCTCGCCGAAGAATTCCTCGGCCTGGGCATCGACGTTATCACCAGCGGCAATCACGTCTGGGACAAGCGCGAGATCATGGACTACTTCCGCTCCGCCGAGCGCAACGGCAGCAATGCGCGCCGCGTGCTGCGTCCGGCGAACTATCCCGCGGGCACGCCCGGCCTGGGCTGGTACGAGGGCCAGACCAAGAAGGGCACGCCCTTCGCCGTCATCAACCTGCAGGGGCGGGTGTTCATGGTGGACAACGACGATCCTTTCCGCACCGCCGACGCCCTGCTCAAGAACATCCGCGCCAAGGTGATCCTGGTGGACATGCACGCCGAAGCCACCAGCGAGAAGATTGCCATGGGCTGGTACCTGGATGGCCGCGTGACCGCCGTGCTGGGCACGCACACTCATGTCCCCACCGCCGACGAGCGCGTCCTGCCCGGAGGCACGGCTTATCTAACCGACGTGGGCATGACCGGGCCTTACGACGGCATCATCGGGGTGGAGAAGGAGCAGGTGTTGCAGCGCTTCCTCACCAACATTCCTACGCGCTTCGATCCGGCGACGGGCGACGTGCGCTTCTCGGCCGTGGTCATTGACTGCGACCAGCAGAGCGGGCGGGCGACGGCCATCGAACGCCTCGTGCTGCGCCAGTGAACGCCGATTCCCCCATTCCCGCCGCGCCGGCGGGTGCACCTGCCTTCCGCTGGGACGCCGCCGACGCGTACCTGTTCGACATCGACGGCACCTTGCTCAACAGCGGCGACGGCGTCCACTACAACGCCTTCCACAACGCGGTGCGGCAGTTCTTCGGCGTACCGTCGAAGATCGACCGCGTGCCCCTGCACGGCAACACCGACCTGGGGATCATCCGCGCGGTGCTGCGGCGGGAGGGCGTCTCGGATGCCGATATCGACGCCAAGCTGCCGCTGATGACCGCTGCCATGTGCTCGGAGGTGGAGCGCAACGCCGCCGGCATGCAGCCCGCGCTATGCCCGTCGGTGGCAGAGCTGCTGAGGCGGCTCGATGCGGCCGGGAAGCTCCTGGCCGTGGCTTCCGGGAACCTGGAGACGATCGCGTGGAAAAAGCTGGAGGCCAGCGGCCTGCGTCCGTTCTTCGCCTTCGGCTCCTTCAGCGACCGGCGCGAGCAGCGCGCGGACATCATCCGCTGGGGTGTGGCCGAGGCGCACCGCCGCCTCTCGGCCGCGGCCGTGGTGTACGTGGTGGGCGACACCCCGTCCGATATCCAGGCCGCCCACGCCGCCGGCGTGCCCGTCATCGCCGTGGCTACGGGCATCTTCAGCCTGGAGGAGCTCAAGTCGCACGGGCCGGATTTGTGCGTTTCCTGCTGCACCGAGCTGTTGGAACTCAGTCATTAAGAGGAGCAAAGTCGGGTGCAGCGCGTTGTTAGGTTTTGTTGTTATATTCCAAAGTTATTACTACTTTTCCTCGAGCGTGCCCTTCTTCCAGATACCGGATAGCCTCAGGGACCTCACTCAACCTGTAACGCTTGTCGATGACCGGTGTTACCTTTCCGGCCTCCATGAGCTCGCGCATGATGGTCAGGTCCTCTTTGTTCGGTCTCGCCAGGAACATGATGACCAGCTTCTGGCTCACGAACCGTGACAATACAAGCGCTGTGATCCAACGAGCCAGAAGACCGATCATCCACCGACCGCCCGGTCCTCCGACCGGGATGTATATCCCCTTGGAATTTAAGACGCGCCTGCATGCTGACAACGAATGGTTCCCAACGCAGTCGAAAATCAGGTCGTAATGTTGCCCACTCTTAGTGAAATCCTGTTGGGTGTAATCAATGACCTGATCTGCGCCGATTGATCGGACCATGTCCACATTCCTCGTACTGCATACGCCGGTCACATCTGCGCCGAACGACTTGGCGATCTGCACAGCGAACGTGCCCACGCCTCCCGCCGCACCGTTAATCAAGACCTTCTGCCCCGGCTGAATCCGTCCCTTGTCGCGAAGACCCTGCAAGGCGGTGAATGCCGCCACTGGAACAGAAGCCGCTTGCTCAAACGTCACGTTATCTGGCTTTATGACCAATGCTGACTCGGAAGTGCAGGCATACTCAGCAAAGGCTCCTCGGCAGGCGCCGAACACCTCGTCGCCTGGTTTGAATTGTGTTACGTTCCTGCCGACCGCTTCAACCTGGCCGGCCACATCAACGCCTAGTCGTGTGATCTTTGGTTTGAGCAGCCCGGCCAGTATGCGAACGAAGTACGGCGTGCCTCTCATAAAGTGCCAGTCAAGTGGATTCACGGAAGCCGCACGAACTTCTATCAAGACTTCGTTGTCCTTGGGAGAAGGCTTTTCGACGTCCGTGATTTGGACAACATCCGGGGGGCCGTATCTGGTATAGACGGCGGCTTTCATTGGCGTTCCCCCGCTGCGTTGGCCTGCTCCTTCCATCGTTGAACGTTCACGCCGATCACGAGGAGCCACAGGGTCAGCGATATTTGCCCAACGCCGGGGAAAACCAGAATGTAGGGCTGCAGAGACCGTGCGAGCGGTGGTGACAGAAACAGCACGTAGCTCAAACCGGCAAGTACCATCAGCACGCCAAGGATGCGCGGCAGGAAGGTGGACCTGAGAATGAGGATGCCGACCAGCAGGCAATACAATCCGAAAAATACCAGGCCGATGTTGTGGTAGGCTGCGGCGCGCAGTCTGAGAAACACGAGCGCCAGCGCCTGCAACTGTTCTACCGTAAATACGCTCAAGTACGGCGCGCCCCCCAACAGGACCAGGGGAGCGAGATGAAACAGGCTGCTAATGGCCTGAACCACGCATGCCACGAGGCTGAAAAATGCTGCGACTAAGGAGAGGCTCCTGTTCACGGGCTTGAACAACTCGTACAAAAGAGCCGTCAAAGCGATATAGCTCGCGAACGCCATGATGTCGGCTGCGAAGCCCAACCGGAATAACGGCTCGTGCGCCATGATGTTGGTCGCGGTAGCCGCGGCGTCGTCCGATACCACCAGCCGGTTACGAACGAAGGCGTCGGCGATCACTCTCGCCAGTATCGTGAGCAAATAGAAGACCCCGGCGATCCTGGCCTTGAAACGCGGCGACACTTCTGCAATCCGTTCCATCATCACAGCTGTGTTCATATTCGTTTCTCCTTGCGCGAGAAATGGAATCCAAACCGCCCGCGACTCAGATCGGTCCTTGATAGCGGCGCAGCCGGACCGCTGCAGCGAGGAATGCCGCGGCAACTACCAGCCCGATCCACAGACTTGGGGTACTCAGGAATCTCCCCGGAGTAAGGTGCGTCATCGGATCGATCGGGAAGCTACCCGGCGCTGTGAAGGCCTCCGCGCCGCCCGCGAAGCGGTACTGCAGCATGGCGGCGAAGTGCGAAGTGTTGAACGCAATCTTCTCGACGACGCAGATCGCGAGCGGCGGCAAGGCGGCCCATAGAAATGCCGCGCGCCGCGCCCAGCCGGAAACCAGCAGCAGCCAGCCGTAGATGGGCGCATGCCAGAGCGCATGCACGGTCAGAAGGTGGTAGAGCAGCATCAGCGACATCTGGAACAACGACCCCTGTGTCCATAGCGTCGCGACACTCAGACCGCTCCCCAGCAGTACGACGGTGCTCAGCAGCAGCATGATGAACTGCGTGGCAACGATGATCGCGAAGGTGAGCAGCGGCAGAACGACGAGCGGAATGCTCGCCTTCGAGAGCACGGTGGTGAGATCGGAAACCGGCAGCGACTTCCAGAACAGGATGCTGCGATCGCGGCGCTCGCCGTGCAGCGCGTCGAGACAGTAGAACACCCCGACGATAAAAGCGGTCGCCATGATCAGACCCGCCGCGATGCTGTACGGCTCTTCGAGTACCGCACGCTGCTGCGCCGGGTCGAGCGCTGACGCGCCGCACACGGCGGCAGACCAATCGTGGCGATCAGGAAGCCGAACAGAATGACGGCGGCGACGGCCAGCGGCGCGATATAGATCGAACGGTTCTCCCACAATTCGCGTCGTACCGACCAGTACATTGGCCGAGTCGCCGACATGGCCGCAGGCGCGATTACCTGCGAGCCGAGGGGAGACTCGGGCACGGCGTTCGATTGAGTATTCATCTAGCCGCTCCTTGTGCCTGGCCGGCCTGATTGCCCATCACGGCAACGAACAAGTCGGCGATGCTGGGCGTGCGCACGTCGCCAAGCGCGGCGAGTTGCTGACGATCGACGCCGATCGAACAGCAGGATGCTGCGACCGAGCACCTGGCGCTCGTGCATCGGCTTGAGCGCCCGTGCTGCGGCGACCTGCTCGGGATGCACCATCACTTCCAGATAGCGCGACTCGAATTCTTCCATGCTGCAATCGAGCACGATGCGGCCGCGGTTGATGAACATGAGATCGGTGAGGACGTGCTGGACCTCTTCCACCTGATGTGTGGTCACCACGATGGTGCGGCTGCGATCGAAGTAGTCGTTCAGCAGGGAATCGTAGAACTGCTTGCGATACAGGATGTCGAGGCCGAGCGTCGGCTCGTCCAGCACCAGCAAGCTGCGCGTCGATCGCCATCACCAGCGCGAGGTGCAGTTGGGTCACCATGCCCTTCGACAATTCCCTGACCTTGCTGGCGCGCCTGATGGTCGGTCTTCGCCAGGAAACCTTCCGCCTTGGCGCGATCGAATCGCGGATGCACGCCGGCGACGTAGTCGAGCGCCTGCGAAACCCGCATCCAGCGCGGCAGCACGGCGACATCGGCGATGAAGCAGACATCGCGCATGAGCTGATCGCGCTCGGTCCAGGGGTCGCGTCCGAGCACCCTCAGCTCTCCCTGATAGGGCGTGAGGCCGAGGATCGCGTTGAGCGCGGTGGTCTTGCCCGCGCCGTTGGGACCGATGAGTCCGAGGATGCGGCCCTCTTCGACACGCAGATCGACGCCGTCCAGCGCGACGGTTGTGCCGTAGGCCTTGCGGAGACCGCGGGCTTCTATGCATGCCATGGCTTCAGCGCTCCTCCTCCGGGGATCCGGCTTCGCGGGCTTCGACGGCGCGGCCTTCGACGACGGCCGCGAGCCATCCAGCAGCTCTTCCGGCTTCAGGCCGAGCCGCTGAATGGTGGCGTGGATCCTCGGCCATTCTTCGCGCCAGGAACTTCTGCCGCTCGCCCTGCAGCAACAGGCTGCGCGCGCCGGCATTGATGAACATGCCGCGGCCGCGCCGCGTCTCGACCAGCTCCTCGTCCACCAGCTGCTGGTAGCCCTTCAGGACCGTGAGCGGATTGACCCGGTACTCGGCCGCGACGTTGCGCACGGAGGGCAGCGGATCGCCTTCCTTGAGCACTCCGTCGAGGATCATCGCGACGACACGGTCGCGAAGCTGGCGGTAGATCGGCTGATTGTCGTTCCACTCACGGTCCATGAGGTTTTCCAGAAAGCCCTTACCAGACCTTACCAGAGATACTGCGCGCCTCAGTTCTTCCGCTGCAGGTCGAAGTGCGCGTGGATCGGCTTGTCCTTCATCATGAACGTCCAATCCTCGGTGTGATGGTTGGCGTCGATGATGGTGAACACCGCATGGTGCATGTGGTTCTCCGTGCTCCCGCTGATGTCCTTGAACTCGAACTCGACCGTCTTGCCGTCGGGCGACATCTTGCCGGTCATGCGCGGGCGGTTTCCCGCGTCGCAATAGTGAACCAGCGTGAGCTGGTCTCCGTCCACGTAAAGCATCGTGACCGGATGGTCGTACTTTGTCGCATCCAACGGCGTTCCTGCTTCCTGCAACTCGTGCACGAGCGCATTCCCCCTCGAGGTCACGCGCAACGAGACGTGGAACGGCTTGCCGCCTGACATCTCCGGCACCTCCGGGACGGTGACGGGGCCTTCCCACTCTCCCGCGAGGGTTTTCATGGTGTCGAAGGACTTCTGCGCCTCGGTCTTCGGGACCTCGGACTTCGGCGCGGCGGCTTTTGGCGCGTCCATCTTGTGCGCCTCGGACTGCGCGAAAGCCACGGTGGAGAGCGACATCAGAACAACGGACAGCACAAAACGAAGGGATTTCATGTTTCATTCTCCTTAAGCTTCTTTACTTGCGGGTCAGGGTTCCCCCTCGCGTACTCCGGTGCGAGTTATCACCTTTGATCGACATCGGTGATGTAGTTAACTACAACACCATTCCACATGCAAGCTTTTTTTGATTTTTCTTGGCCCGACCCGCCCGGCGAACGGCCAGATCCTGGGTAGTCGGCAACTCGGAACTTATGCCTCGCACCAGTTCGTTTCACGGGTGTGGCCGAAGCGCACCGCCGCCTTTCGGCTGCGGTCGTGGTGTACGTGGTCGGCGACACCCCGTCCGACATCCAGGCCGCGCGCGCCGCCGGCGTGCCCGTCATCGCCGTGGCCACCGGCATTTTCGGCCTGGCGGAACTCAAGTCCCATGGGCCGGACTTGTGCGTTTCCTGCTGCACCGAGCTGTTGGAATTGAGTCATTAAGTTAAGGGGCTATCTCACAAACGGCTTCGGATTCACTACTCGTCAGGGAAGTCAATCGCGTATCGAACCTCGGGAACTGGGTCAGCTTTGGCCTCAGCCATCCATACAGTCACTGCCGGGTCACGGAAACCGGTTTTAATCAGCATGCCCGACAACCGCACGCAAGCTGCACGAACAAGGGTCCAACTCACGGTCCCTGGATCGAGGATGTTCCATCTCTCGTAAGCGGTCTCTTCTCTTAACGCAGCGAGAGCTCGCGCCAGCAGACGCTTATGGTCATCATCCAGTACGGCACCTTGAGCAAAATCAACACAAAGACGAAGCGCCGACACCAGACTAGGTGTCCGGCGGCTCCATGCCAGGGCCAGCACCGCTTCGACCAGAGACTTCGGCGTTTTGGGCAGGACATTCCATTTCGCCTGCTGAAACCAGTAGCCGACCGCTCTCAAGCCCCCAACTACAATTGTCCGGTCTCCGTGCGAAAGGCTGGCGTGCAATATCTCAAGAATGCGTTCCTCATAGGAAGTGTTCAGGCGCAGAACCGCTGGCAACGCCACAAGC
Source organism: uncultured Acidobacteriota bacterium (assembly GCA_963704285.1). Classification (GTDB taxonomy): domain Bacteria; phylum Acidobacteriota; class Terriglobia; order Terriglobales; family Acidobacteriaceae; genus JAHFUA01. Next base: position 2,482,803 of record OY969886.1, read on the forward strand.
GCGGATGGAACGCTTGCGGCGAAGGCGAAAGTGGCCTCGATTCTCGGAGTACCAAAGCAAATCGCTTCAACGAACGGCAAGGCTGCTTGAGCAAGTACGGGACCCACGGCATCCCGCATTTCGTCATCGTAACTATCTAGGTCAAATGGCGCATTGCGCGGTCTCCAGGCAATGAGGCGGTCATACAGCCTCTGTGCCTCATCCGCCGTCGGCGCGAACCGTCGCGAGCCGTCATTCTGAAGACGGGCAGCGCCCGTGAGCGCAATAAGGCGATCTGCAGCCAGAGGTTCTGTGAGACTTTTATTCAGAATGCCTGTTCGAAGGATCCGAGCCACGACGTCTTGCGAGGCACCAGGAAGGTCGAAGAACGCGTGTTGATACAGGCCCGTGTCGGAGGGGAACTCGTCGGCTGAAGGCCTGCGGCTCCATATCGCTTCGCCAAAAGCGGACCCTTCCGCGTTGTCTAACATTCCCCACTGGAAAAGGCTAAACAACCGAATGGTGGCCCGCTGGCGTGTAACCGCGTCGCCTTCCTGCACTTTTCTAATTAGCTCAACGATTCTCGTATTAAAGGCAGGATCTGTAGGGCGCGGCGAGGGCTTAGGGAAGCTGATCTTCGGTTCTGGCCAGTCTCCGGTGGATGGATCACCGGACCGAAGCCCGCGCTCGTCCGGCAGCGGCAAATTCACAAAGTCGAGGAGGACAGCATGGCGGTCGGTAGGGGGGACCGCTTCAAGTGATCGCTGGAGGAGATTTCCTAATGGCTGAAACAACCACCAGTGATTCCATCGAGGGTCATGAGCTAGATTGGCCGCCTTACGAAAAACAGTTGTTGCTTTGTCCGGCGCCAAACGCATAACGAGTCGCGAAAGTACTTCGAGATAAACTCGGAGCCGCTCTATCCAGTGCGCGCGCCTTGCAGATTCTCGATTGCCGGTAGCGAGTGGCAACCGAGCGATTCCGAAATCTATTGCAGTACTTAGCCGCACAATCAGATGCTCGACTGTGTCCATCGGCAAACGGGCCACCTGTATTCTGCCGAAGATCGCTTCCAGCAGTCTATCGCTGGAGCTACCACATGCTCGGATGCACAACAGGAGGTCGCCCTCATCGTAGCTGTCGAGGAGCTCTAGGGACTCGGCAAGCCTCGAACGGAATAGGTTCACGTTATCGGCTTCCAGGGGGATGCCCGTTATGGCGGCAACCCGAAGAACGTCATTGATCGATATTTCCGTGCTACGCCCGAAGCTGATGGTTCTCGTGTACGTCCCGGCGTCAAAGCGGGGCCTCTCGGGTTCTGCGTGCTCAGACCGTCTGCGGAATGCGTCGTTCCGCTCACTGTCTAACGCGTAGAGTTCATCCCATGGGTCACACTTGCTGACGTGGAACTCCTCGGGCCAGGGTTCGTGCTCGGTTGGTTTAGAGGAAGACTGGGACGGCTCTGTAACCACCGGCACGGTTGCCCGGGCAAAGTAGGTGGTTGCCCGGGCAAAGTAGGTGGTCCATGCCAGTCGCGAAATGACCCAGAGTGACCTGCGATTCCGCTCCTGGCGTTCTCTAACGGCTTTCAATGCCGATTGCAATGAGGATACGGCTTCGTCCCGCTCCCCCAAGTCAAAAAGCAGACCAGCTCTGCGAACGCTCCATATAGGATCGGGCCCGCTGATCCTCGGGACAAGCTGCTCCAGCAGTGATAAGTTTAAATCGTCGCGGGCGTACAACGCCTGCTCGTAGACAGTGGCCGCTAACGTATCGATATCGCCTGCCCCTTCTCGTTGCGCATATGCGACCCAATGCTCAAGGGTCGTGTAGTCCCTCGCCTCTCGTGCTGCACGAATGAGGAGAAGGGCCAACTCGCATCGAGTCTTTTTGTCGAATTGGGATTTATCACTCTCCAGGGCCCGGGAAAGCGCAGTCTTCAACCAATCTGGAAGCGGCAACAGGCAGACGTTGAAGCGCCAGGCAGCCTCTCGCAGCAAGCTACGCGAACTCGTTTCCGGCAGGTGATCGAGAGCCCCTCCCATGGCGCGTTCGGCGGACCCCAACTCGAGACGCATCAGGTTCCTTGTTGTGGCCGGACAAAGAAGCCACCCTGGGTACGCGGCGCGTTGGTCGTGCCACTCCTTCTCAAGCGTTGCGATCCGTTCCTGCATCAAGGCGTCTGTCGCTGCAGGAGCTCCGATCTGCCGAACTACTGATCGAGAGGTCTCGGAAGGCCAGTCCCATAGCGGACGAGGTTTCGATCGAGCCAGGAATTCAAGGAACAACTGGCTGGCTTCGCGATGTCGGTCGCTCGGATCGATGGCTGTCAGCAGAGGCCCAAGATCAACCGGCGAAACGTTTCGAGACTCGAGGAACTTACGACGGGCTGGAGAAAGGTCGAGTGGTCCAATCAGGTAAACCCGACGGGCAGCCGCTCCCAATTGATCGCGCACCCAGCCGGACCATTGGAGGAAGTTGGGATCATCACCAAAAAATCCGAGCAAGCAGAGCTCGTTTTCCAGCAACACCTGCTGAACGAGATTTACGAATGGCGCAAATAGTCGTGGATAGGTCCGGTAATCTTCTTCGGTGAAGATAAAAGGTCGATTCGAAGGCATACTCCCGTGTAGCTTGACAATGCGCGGTGCGCGGGTGCGGGGGATGTCGGCAAGGGTTCGCACCACTTCATAGGTCTGCTGTACATTGGTTGGTGCTGCACGTTCCAGCAGAGTGTCCCAGTTGGTCGTAAGGATGTCGCTCCAAGGTAGGGACACCAGGGCGTGGTGAAGTCTTCCCGGCAGCCACTCAGGATCGCGGACGAGGTTGTAAATTAGTGCTTCGAGTGCCGGGCGTCCGAGGGCGGTCCTGTACTCTTCTGCAAGTCTTAATGGATCTGTCGGTGCCCCTCGGTGTGGGTAGAGCTCTGCTGCCATCGCAGACACAAAATCTGTCCACAGGGGTGGCTGGGGTGCGGTAGGGGCGACAAGTTCAGCGTTTCGGCTAAACCCCGCACCGACGAAGATTGCGGTGCCTTTGGCAACCTGATCTGGCCCCGCCTTGATGCTTTCATTTGGCCCACCCCTGGGTCCTGAACTCTCCGTTGCTCCCAGCTACAGCCTGAGCCGGGATGGGGGTGCAGGGGCAAGGGGTGGCGTGTGAACCCCTTGCCCCTGCCCAGCGCTTTACGAAGCTTTCTTCTTCTGTCGTATCTCCATGGTTCTCCGGAACCGGTACGAGTCGGTGCCGGTCTCGATGATGTGCGCCCGGTCGGTGATCCGGTCCAGCAATGCCTTGCACAAGCGCGGATTGGGAAACACCTGCGTCCATTCCGAAAAGGGCAGGTTGGTGGTCACGATCCACGTCGCCTTCTCGACGCGATCGGCAATCACCTGGAACAGGAACTCCGCGCCGATCTCTGCCAGCGGCACGTAGCCCACTTCGTCGAGGGCGATCAGGTCGTAACGCAGCCAGCGCGCCAGCGCCCGCCGGATGGAGTTTTGTTGCTGAGCTTCCACCAACTCGTTCACCAGGTTCGCGGCGGTGGTGAAGCGCACCCGCCGCTTCTGCCGGCAAGCTGCAACGCACAGGCCCGTCGCCAGGTGGGTCTTGCCCGTGCCGCATTCGCCCATCAGCACCACGGGCTCAGTGCGCTCGATGTAGCCGCCCCCGGCCAGTTCGCGGATCTTCGCCGCCGGAATCTGTGGCGCCTGATTGAAGTCGAACTCCTCCAGCGTCTTCAACCGCGGCAGCCGGGCATCGTGCAACCGCTGCTGAATCGCACGCCGATCCCGTTCTTCGCTCTCCATGGCCAGCAACGCTTCCAGGTATCCAATGTGGCTACGCTTTTCCTTCACCGCTTGCTCGGCCAAGGGAACGAAGTTGGCGCCCACTACCGGCATGCGTAAGAGCTGGCAGTACTGCTGTACGCTGGCGTGTTCCAGAGCTTCGGTGGCGGCTGGCTTCATCGCACCACCTCCGCCTCGGTCATCGCCTCACCCAGCAGCAAGTCATATTCGTTCAGGACCGGCAGCGGACGTTGGTAGCGTTCCAGTTCACTGTCGACGTTGCAGCTCTCCGCTGGGGGATGGGCCAGTTCGCCGAAGCTCAGCAGGTGCCGCACGGCCGCCGCATCGGTGCATCCCAGCAACAGCGCCTGCTCGACCGCGTGCTCCAGCCGATCCCAACCCTGCTGCTTGCCCAGGCGCAGCAACTCGATCATCTCCCGCGTCCCCGCCTGGGGGCCCTGACGTTCTCGCAAGCTCTGCCACAGACGGTCGAAACTTTGCGGCCAGCGCCCGCGTTCGCGCCACTGCTGCAGGGGACTCGATCCCGCCAACGCGCCCGGCTTCCGCTCCAGCACATCGAGGTAGTGCTCCAAATCGAGCACCTGTTCGTAGCGCGAGAAGCTGCGCTCGTGCCGCGCCACGCACTCCCGCTCCTGCCAAATCTCCACATAGGCTGGCAGCAGCTTCACGCGCGTGCGCGTGCCCGGCTTCAGCGGCGTCGAGTACCAGTTCGTGCGCACCTTCACACAGGCCTTGCCATCCACGACGGGAAAGCTGGTCTCGGCCAACTCGAACCCTTCCGCCGGCAGCGGCAGCAGATGCTCGCGCTCGATCCGCAGGGCTTCGCCGACCGTGTGCGGCTTGCCCGTGATCCGCCGCTGTTCCTCGCCGCGGCAGGCTGCCAGCAAAAGCTGGTTCAGCTCTTCCAAGCTCTCCACGCGCGGCACCGGCACCAGATGGTTGCGTCGGAAATAGCCCACTTCGCCTTCCACTCCGCCCTTCTCGTTGCCCCGCGCCGGATTGCAGAACTCCGTCTCGAAGCCCCAATGCGAGCGAAAGGCGATCAGCCGCTCGGTCTCTTCCCGCTGATGCCCGCGCAAGATCTTCTTCACCGCGCTCTTCAGGTTGTCGTAGCGCAACCGCCGAAACACCCCGCCGAAATAGCCAAAGGCGGACTCGTGCGCTTCCAAGAACGCCTGCTGCGTGGCGTGGTAATAGGCGCGATGAAACGCCCCGCCGCCCGCCATCGAGCGCATCGCAAAGCAATAAACCTCGCGCCGTTCGCCCATCACTTCCGCGAAGGCTTCGTACCAATCGACCTGCGCCTCGCTGCCCCAGTCGTAGACCTGCGGCACGAACGTCTCCCGCGCCATCAGCCCCAACTCCTGCTTGCGACGTGCGACGTAATGGCGCACCGTCGATTCCGCCACTTTGCTCTCCGGCCGTTCCCGGCAAATCCGCCCCCAGAGGTGGTGCGCCGTGTGCCGCTGCTTGCGCGGAGCCTGCTGGTCCGCCCGCAGAATCTCGTCAATGAACTCCAGGACCGGGCCCAGCCCAGGCTTCGCCCGCGCTGGCGTCTTGCGCTCCGGCGGGATCGCGCTCGCCAGCGCCTGCCGCACCATCCGCCGGTGTACCCCGAACTGCCTCGCCACTCCTCGGATCGTACCTACCCCGAAGCGGTGTTCCCGCCTGATCTGTTCAAACAGCTCCACCTTGCGTCTCCTGTCCATCGGCCTCCCCGTCCCGGCTGGCAGGGACAGCGTAGGCCGATCTATCGCTTAGGGTGGGGCCAAATCGGACGGCCAAAGTGGGGCCAGGTCAGAGTAGCGAAATCATTGCGGCACCTCGCAACTCGCCAACGTGCCATAAGGCGTGCTGGATCTGTTGGAGAGCGGGGAAGTCGGGCAAATCCTCAATTCGGTTGAGCAAGGCACACTCCACCGGGCATGGGTTGGGAAGGCTCAACAGTATACTGCGCAGCAACCTTATCAATTCTGAACTCCTACAAAATCCCTGCGCGCCGCCCTCGATTTTTCTTGACAGCACGCCGTCTGTATGCTATCATGCTAGTTAAGTAAATATCTAATTGCAATAACACCGGGGGGCTTCTGTGGGTCCCCCGGCGCAGGTCGGTTCCACAGCCGTGTTATCTAGAAAGATAACTTGGACGAATCATCGCTCTTTGACAACAAGCCCAAAAAGGCCGAAAAAGCGCACCCTAAGTCCTTTGAGAATCGGATTTTGCGGGTAAGTCCTTTGTTTGATCAGATCTCGATCAGATCTCATGGGATCACCCCGCCTAAATCATTAATTCTGCTGGAGGCATGGGAGGGGGGCCTCATGGCGTCCGAGTAAACAGGCATGGGGATTGGTTCATTGATCCATTGGCTCATTCAATCATTGAAAACCAAGATCCCTCGCGGCCTCAGCCGCTCGGGATGACAACCCGCGGCTCGGTCCCCCGTTGGGGTAAAATTCCCCATTCATGCCAGTTCACGGGACCTTTCTCCGAGCATGGTGGGCGGTGCTGGTTTGCCTGGCGGCAATCGCCGCCTCTGCCGCTGATACTGCGGCGGAGAAGAAGCCCCCGGTTCCCTGCACCATCGAGGGCAACAACTGCGAGGCTCCTGCCAGGGACTTGAAGCGGGCCTCGTCCGCCTACTGGCAAGGCGTGAAGCTGCGCGAGAAGGATCTGGCCCGCGCCTACCAGGAGTTTACCGAGGCTGCCCAGCTGGTCCCCGGCAACGTCGATTACGCCAATGCGCGGGAACTGGCGCGCACCGGGCTTGCCCAGGGGCACATCGAGAGCGGCAACCGTCTGCTGGCCGGCGGGCGTCAGGTGGAAGCGGTGGCCGAGTTCCGCGCCGCTCTCGAACTCGATGCCGCCAACCGGTTCGCCGAGCAGCGGCTCATGGACGCGCTGGGTGACGCCGCACCCCGGCTCTCGCCCGGACTGCGCCTCGTGGAACGCTCGGATCCCGTGGAGCTCCAGCCACGACCTGGATCGCAGGACTTCCACTATCGCGGCGACGCCCGCGGCCTCTACGAGATGATCGCGCGCAGCTTCGGCATCAGGGCCACGTTCGATCAATCCTTCAGCTCGCGCCCGGTGCGCTTCGAGGTCGAGGGTGTGGACTTCTCGAAAGCCGTGGAGCTGGCGGGCATGGTCAGCAAGTCGTTCTGGGTGCCGCTGTCGGAGACCGAGTTGCTGGTGGCGGCGGACACCCCCGAGAACCATCGCCAGCTCGATCGCATGTCGCTGCGCAGCTTCTATATGACCCAGGCTTCGAGCGCGCAGGAGCTGAACGACATTGCGGGGCTGCTGCGCGGCGTCTTCGACATCCGCCTGGTGAGCGCCAACGCCAACAAGAACCTCATCACCGTGCGCGCGCCCCGGCAAACGCTGGATGCCGCCACCGAGTTCCTCAACCAGCTCTCGGTGGCGGGACCGCCGCAGGTGCTGCTCGACGTGCAGGTCTTCGAGATCGACCGCACCGTGCTGCGCAACCTGGGAATCCAGCAGCCGCTGCAGTACAGCATGTTCAACCTGTCGCAGGCGGCGGCGCTGCTGGCCAGCCAGCCCAACGCCCAGAGTCTCATCAACCAGCTCATCTCCTCCGGCGGCATCAACCAGGCGAACAACACGGCGCTGTCGGCGCTGCTGGCGCAATTGCAATCGCAGCAGCTCAACCCTCTGTTGACCACTCCGTTCGCCACCTTCGGCGGAGGCATCACCCTGTTTGGCGTCACCCTCCCCGGGGCCACGGCCAAGTTCCAGTTCAACAGCTCCAACGTCAAGACCCTGGAACACCTGACGCTGCGCGCCATGCAGGGCAAGGCGGCCACCATGCGGGTGGGCACGCGCTATCCCATCCTGAACGCTATCTTCTCCCCCATCTTCAACGCGCCGGCCATCGCCCAGAGCATTCAGAGCAACACCTTCCAGGCGGCCTTCCCCTCGTTCAGCTACGAGGACCTGGGGCTCACCGTGAAGGCCACGCCGTCGATCCACGGCGAGTCCGACGTCACCCTGGAGCTGGAGACCGACCTCCGCGCGCTGACCGGGCAGGCGTTCAACGGCGTGCCCGTGATCTCCAACCGGACCTATAAGAGCACCATCACGGTGAAGAATGGGGAGGCCGCGGTGGTGGTGGGCGACATCAACCGCTCCGAGCAGGTCTCGCTCGGCGGACTGCCGGGACTGGGCGCCCTCCCCGGCATCGGCCTGCTGGCGGCCACCCAGAACAAGACCACCGAGGACGACGAATTCCTGCTGGTGATCACCCCTCACATTTTGAACGCGCCCGACGCCGAATCGCAGGCCGTGTGGCTGCCCGCGGGGAGGTAACCATGCCGGAAATCGCCTTCCAGTTCACCCTCGATTCTCCCCCCACCAAAGTCTTCGACGCCCTCACCGATCCCAGGCACATCGCCGGCTGGTGGACAGAGTGCACTTCGGACCAGCGGGCCGGCGGGTCCGCGCGCTTCGAGTTCCGCAACGCCGTCGGCACCCTGGACGGCTATACGCAGATGCGCATCGAGCAGCTTGTCCCCGGCAAGCTGGTCGAGTGGAAGTGCGTGGACCAGGACTACCAGGGTCTCAGCGACTGGATCGGAACCACCATCCGCTTTCGGCTGTCACCCAATGCGCAGGGCGGAACGGACGTGGACTTCGCGCACCTCGATTGGAAGAACAAGGAAGGATCGTTCGACCGCTGCACCGACGGATGGCGGCACGTGCTCAAGACCAGCCTCAAGAATTATCTCGAGAAAGGCCAGGGCGAGCCCTACCGCGTGCATATAGAAAAGGAAGCGGCCCTGCGAGCCCGGAAATAGCCAGCACGGATCTGTACACACGGAGGACAATCAAGAACCGAAGAGTCTCGGCGGTCTCGGCGCCTCACCGGTGGATCATCTCTGCCATCCCTGCGCTGCGGGACTCACTCAAAGAACTGCACAAGACCCCCGAAATGCCGCCCAGCCGCCGATTTTCCCCATTCAGGCTTCCCCAGCCCCCAAGCGGCGCAGCGGGCTTTGACAACCGCGCCCGCCCGTCCTAGAATATATACAGAACTAAATTGGTACGGTATCTAGAGGGGCCGTCAGGGAAGGCGCCGGGAGCGAAACGAATGTTCAGGCTAAACAAATTGACCGACTACGGCATCGTCCTGATGACCTCGATCGCCCAGCACCCCGAGTTGCAGAACGCGCGGGACTTGTCGGCGGCTAGCCAGCTTCCGCTGCCCACCGTCTCCAAGCTCCTGAAGGCGCTTTCCCACGTCGGCTTGCTGGTTTCGCATCGCGGATCGAAGGGCGGTTACAGCCTTTCGCGCAGCCCCAAGCAGATTTCCGTGGCCGAGATCATCGACGCCCTCGAAGGCCCCATCGGCTTCACCGAGTGCAGCGTCACGGCCGGCAGTTGCGACCTCGAGCCCTCCTGCGTGGTGCGGCGCAATTCCAAGGTCATCAGCCTGGCGCTGCTGGGCGCGCTCGAGAACCTGACCCTGGGCGACCTGATGCAGCCCATGGAACTGGCCGGCCTGAAGCCGCGCAGAGACATCGTTTCTACCATTCAATTGATCAGCGGGGGAGTGCAATGACCACACCAGCCAACACCATTCAGGACTTCGCCAACCAGGAGTACAAGTGGGGCTTCATCACCGACATCGAGGAAGACCGCATCCCCAAGGGCCTGAATGAGGACGTAATCCGTCTTATTTCTCAGAAGAAGCGCGAGCCCCAGTTCATGCTGGAATGGCGCCTGAAGGCGTACCGCCACTGGGCCAAGCTGGAGCAGGCCGAGGCCGAGCCCAAGTGGGCCAATGTTCACTACGAGCCTATTAACTATCAGGATATCGTCTACTACTCGGCGCCCAAGCAAAAGCCGAGCCTGGCGAGCCTGGACGAGTTGGACCCGGAGATCCTGCGCACCTACGAGAGGCTGGGCATACCCCTGGGAGAGCAGAAGCGGCTGGCCGGGGTGGCGGTGGACGCGGTCTTCGACAGCGTTTCCGTGGCCACCACTTTCAAAGAAAAGCTGGCCGAGGCGGGCGTGATCTTCTGTTCCTTCTCCGAGGCGGTCGAGAAGCATCCCGAGCTGGTGAGGAAGTACCTGGGCTCGGTGGTCCCTTACAGTGACAACTTTTTCGCGGCGCTGAACGCGGCCGTCTTCAGCGACGGCTCGTTCGTCTTCGTGCCCAAGGGCGTGCGCTGTCCCATGGAGCTTTCGACCTACTTCCGCATCAACGCCGCCGAGACCGGGCAGTTCGAGCGCACGTTGATCGTGGCCGAAGAGGGCGCGTCGGTAAGTTATCTCGAGGGCTGCACCGCGCCCATCCGCGACACCAACCAGCTTCACGCGGCGGTGGTGGAACTGGTGGCGCTCGACAACGCGCAGATCAAGTACTCGACGGTGCAGAACTGGTATCCCGGCGACAAGGAAGGCCGCGGCGGCATCTTCAACTTCGTCACCAAGCGCGGCCTGTGCGCGGGCGCGAACTCGAAGATCTCCTGGACGCAGGTGGAGACCGGCTCCGCCATCACCTGGAAGTATCCGAGCTGCATCCTGAAGGGCGACAACTCGGTGGGCGAGTTCTATTCGGTGGCGCTGACCAACAACTACCAGCAGGCCGACACCGGCACCAAGATGATCCACATGGGCCGCAACACGCGCTCCACCGTGGTGGCTAAGGGCATCTCCGCCGGCCACGGCCAGAACACCTACCGCGGCATGGTGAAGATCCAGAAGAGCGCGATGGGCGCGCGCAACTACACGCAGTGCGACTCGCTGCTGATCGGCGACAAGTGCGGCGCGCACACCTTCCCCTACATCGAGGTGAAGAACGCCAGCGCGCGCATGGAGCACGAGGCTTCCACCTCGAAGATCGGCGAGGACCAGATGTTTTACCTGCGCCAGCGCGGGCTGAAGACCGAAGACGCCGTGTCGATGATCGTCAACGGCTTCTGCAAGCGCGTCTTCCGCGAGCTGCCCATGGAGTTCGCCGTCGAGGCGCAGAAGCTGCTGAGCGTCAGCCTGGAAGGCAGCGTGGGGTAAGCGGGAGGGCACGACTTCAGTCGTGCCGTATAGACGGACAAATGAAAGGGGCTTTAGCCCCTGCGAGGAAAGCGAACGAATGAGTCTCCTGGAAATCAAGAACCTGCACGTGAAGGTAGAGAATCACGAGATCCTCAAGGGCATCGACCTGAGCGTCAACGCCGGCGAGGTGCACTCCATCATGGGGCCAAACGGCTCCGGCAAGAGCACGCTGGCGCAGGTGCTGGCGCGACGCGAGACCTTCGTCGTCACCGCCGGCGAGGTGCTCTACAACGGCAAAGACCTGCTGGCCATGAAGCCGGAAGAAGCCGCCTGCGAGGGCCTCTTCCTGGCCTTCCAGTATCCGGTGGAGATCCCCGGGATCTCCAACGCCTACTTCCTGCGCTCGGCCGTCAACGCCCTGCGCAGGTATCCGCGGCGAAGAGGAAATGGACGCCATGGACTTCATCCCCTATTACAAGGAAAAGATGAAGCTGCTGGAGATGGACGAGCGCTTCATGAACCGCTCGGTCAACGAGGGCTTCTCGGGCGGCGAGAAGAAGCGCAACGAGATCTTGCAGATGGCGGTGCTCGAACCGAAGCTGGCCATTCTCGATGAGACCGACTCCGGCCTCGATATCGACGCGCTCAAGATTGTGGCCAAGGGCGTGAACGCCATGCGCTCGCCCGAGCGCTCGATCGTCGTGGTCACGCACTACCAGCGCCTCTTGAACTACATCGTGCCCGATTTCGTGCACGTGCTGGTGGATGGACGCATCGTCAAGTCGGGCGGCCCCGAGTTGGCGCTCGAACTCGAAGACAAGGGCTACGCCGGGGTCGAAGGTGAAGCGGTGAGGGCGTAAGGCGATGTCACTGACTACCACTACTCCGGAACTGCAGAATTACCTCGAGAGCTTCGCGCGCTTCGAGAAGACCGCCGTCGGCCATGACGCAGCTTGGCTGCGTACACTGCGCCGCCAGGGCTTCGCGCGCTTCTCCGAGCTTGGCTTCCCAACCACGCACGACGAAGATTGGCGCTTCACCAACATCTCGCCCATTTCGCGCACCCCGTTCCAGTTGGCGGACGGGGCAGGGAAGATCAACCCGCGCGATCTAGAACCCTTCCGCATCCCCGGCGCGGCCTGCCAGCTCGTGTTCGTCAACGGACGCTACGCGCCTGAGCTTTCGTCGCTCGGCAAACTTCCCAAGGGCGTCCGCGTGTGCAGCCTAGCGGAGGCAATTGAGCACGCTCGGAGTCTTGAGGGCCTTCTCGGCCGTTATGCCAGTTTCGATCAGGATGCCTTCATCGCCCTCAACACTGCCTTCCTCGCCGACGGCGGACACGTTTACGTCCCGTGTGGGGTGGTAGTCGAGGCGCCCATCTGCCTGCTTTTTGTTTCGACCGGCAGGGGCGCACCCGCGATGGCGCACCCGCGCAACCTGGTGGTCGCGGAAGACCACAGCCAGGTGACCGTGGTCGAGGACTACGTCTCTGTAGATAGCGGCGTGATGTTCTCGAATGTCGTGACCGAGCTTTACGCCGGCCAGGACGCGGTGGTCTCGCACTACATGATCGAGCGCGAAGACACGCAGGCGCTCAACGTCTCCACGCTGCGCATCGAGCAGGAGCGCAACGCCAACGTGGAGTCGCACTCGCTGCTGCTGGGCGGGGCGCTGGTGCGCAACAACGTCCATCCGGTGCTGGCGGGCGCAGGCGGCGAGTGCCTGATCAACGGCCTCTTCATCGGTAAGGGCCGGCAGCACATGGACAACTACATGCTCGTCGAGCACGCCCAGCCGCACTGCAACAGCCGCCAGTTCTACAACGGCATCCTGGACGAGCGGGCGCACGGCGTCTTCCACGGCCGCATCATCGTGCACAAGGACGCGCAGAAGACCGACGCCAAGCAGACCAACCGCAACCTGCTGCTCTCCGACGAGGCGCAGATCGACACCAAGCCACAGCTCGAGATCTACGCCGACGACGTGAAATGCACCCACGGCGCCACCATCGGCCAGGTCGAGGAGAACGCGCTCTTCTACCTGCGCTCGCGGGGGCTGGACGAGATCGCGGCGCGGCGCCTGCTGCTCTACGCCTTCGCCAGCGAATGCCTGGAGCGCATGCGGACCGGCCCGGTACGGAATTACCTCGAAGCCCTGACCCCGAGCTGGCTGCCCGAAGGCACGGCCGTGGTCGAGGCCGCGGACGCGGCGGTCCAGCGGAATTGGGAGGAACTCGGATGACCAGCGCTACCCATGTCGTTACCGGCAACTTCCCGCCGGTGGCAGGCCGGCGGAGCACCTTCGATGTCGAGAAAGTGCGCCGCGAATTTCCCATCCTGCACCAGAAGGTGAACGGCAAGCCGCTGGTGTATCTGGATAACGCCGCCACCGCGCAGAAGCCCGAGTCCGTGCTGCGCGCGCTCGACAAGTATTACCGCGAGTACAACTCCAACATCCATCGCGGCGTGCACTACCTCTCGGAGCGCGCGACGCAGGCTTACGAGCAGGCGCGCGCGGCCGCGCAGCGCTTCATCAACGCCGCCGATACCAGTGAGGTGATCTTCGTCCGCGGCACCACCGAGGCCATCAACCTGGTGGCGCAGAGCTGGGGCCGCAAGCACGTAGGTGCGGGCGACGAGATCGTCATCTCCACCATGGAGCACCACTCCGGCATCGTGCCCTGGCAGATGCTGTGCGAAGAGAAGGGCGCGAAGCTGCGCGTCATCCCCATCAACGACCAGGGCGAGCTGCTGCTCGAGGAATACGAGAAGCTGCTCGGCCCCAGAACGAAATTCGTTTCGGTGGCGCACGTCTCCAACGCGCTGGGGACGATCAACCCCGTGCGCCAGGTCGTCGAGATGGCCCACCGGCGTGGCGTGCCGGTGCTGCTCGATGGCGCCCAGGCCGCGCCGCATGTCAAGGTGGACGTCCGCGCGCTCGATTGCGATTTCTACGCCTTCTCCAGCCACAAGCTTTACGGCCCGACGGGCGTGGGCGTGCTCTACGGCAAGAGCAAGCTGCTCGAGGCCATGCCACCGTACCAGGGCGGCGGCGACATGATCAGCTCCGTCACCTTCGAGAAGACGCTCTACAACAAGCTGCCGTACAAGTTCGAGGCGGGCACGCCCAACATCGCCGGCGGCATCGGCCTGGGCGCCACTATCCAGTACCTGAACCAGTTCGATTGGGAACAGGTGGAGGCGCACGAGCGCGAGGTGCTGGCCTATGCCACCGAGCGTGTCTCGTCGGTGCCCGGCGTGCACCTGATCGGCACGGCGCGCGAGAAGACCGCGGTGGTCTCCTTCGTGATCGAGGGCATCCACCCGCACGACGTCGGCACCATCCTCGACCAGGAAGGGATCGCCATCCGCACCGGCCACCACTGCGCCCAGCCGGTGATGCAGCGTTTCGGCATCGTGGGCACGGCGCGCGCCTCGTTCGGCCTCTACAACACGCGGGCGGACGTGGACGCGCTGGTCGCCGGGCTGCACAAGGTGCTCGAGGTGTTCCAGTAATGCCGGACCTGCGCGAGCTCTATCAGGAGATCATCCTCGAGCACAGCAAGCAGCCCCGCAACTATCGCGCGCTTCCGGCGGCCAACCACAAAGCGGAAGGCTACAACCCGCTGTGCGGCGACCGCTTCACCGTGTACTTGAACCTCGAGGGCGACACCATCCGCGACGTGAGCTTTGAAGGCTCGGGCTGCGCCATCTCCAAGGCGTCGGCCTCGATGATGACCCAGGCGCTGAAAGGGAAGAGCCGCGCCGAAGCGGACGCGATCTTCGAGAGATTTCATAAGCTGGTCACCGGCCACGCCGAGTCGAACGGCACGGAAGCGCTGGGCAAGCTGGCAGCGTTCTCCGGGGTGTCGGAGTTTCCCGTGCGCGTCAAGTGCGCCACGCTGGCCTGGCACACGCTGCAGGCCGCGCTCAAAGACCAGCAGGAGCCGGTTTCGACCGAGTAGCCATTATGGAAGACACCGAGATCAAAGGTCCGATCACACTGTCGCGCGAAGTCGAGGCTACCCAGATTCCCATGGGCTGGCGCCTGAAGCTGCCTGCCGGCAGCACAGTGCGCATCACGCAGTCGCTGGGCGGCAGCTACACCGTCACCACCGATGTCGGCTACATGGTCCGCATCGACGCCAAAGACGCCGACGCGCTCGGCATCACCGTCGCCGAGCCGCAGCCCGCGGCCGTCGCCGCGCCCGGCGAGTTCAACGAGCCGATGGTATGGGAGCAGATGAAGCAGGTCTACGACCCCGAGATCCCGGTCAACGTCGTGGACCTGGGGCTGATCTACGGCTGCGAGATCAAGGACGTGGAAGGCGGCAAGCGCCTCGAGGTGAAGATGTCCATGACCGCGCCCGGCTGCGGCATGGGCGACATCCTCAAGGGCGACGTGCACAACAAGCTCGCGCGCTTGCCCGGCGTCAAGGAAGTGCAGGTGGATATCGTCTTCGACCCGCCGTGGAATCCGGGCATGATGTCCGAGGCCGCCCGCCTGAAGCTGGGCCTCGACCTGGACCCGATGGACGGGACGAACGGATCCATGTCCATATACCCGCGCTGAACTTCACCGCCGCGGATTTGCGCGGATAAACGCGGATCAAAAAGAGTGCCGACACTCTCGACAGATTGTCATCCTGAGCGAAGCGCGACCGAACGGAGTGAGGGAGCGCGAGTCGAACGACCCCTACTCCCACAGGGACTGTTATCCGGATAGGGGTCCCTCGACTCGCCGGACGGACGCAGGCCGTCCGTCCCCGCTTGCTCGGGATGACCATCAAAACTACCTCGCCACCGCCACTCCCACCAGCGACTGAAACACTTTGAAGCCGTCGCTCGATCCCAGCAGCGCCTCGCTGGCGCGTTCCGGATGCGGCATCATGCCCAGCACGTTGCGTCCCGGGCTGCAAATGCCGGCGATGTTGTCGAGCGACCCGTTGGGATTCTCCACATAGCGGAAGACGATGCGCTGCTCGCGCTGCAACGCCTGGAGCGTCGGCTCGTCGCAGAAGTAATTGCCTTCCATGTGCCCGATGGGGATGGTGAGCACCTCGCCCTTCCGGCAGGCGTTGGTGAAGGGCGTGTCCGTGCTCTCGACCCGCACCTGGACCGGCTTCGAGATGTACTTCAGGCTGGCATTGCGCATGAGCACGCCCGGCAGCAGGCCGGCCTCGCACAGGATCTGGAAGCCGTTGCAGATGCCCAGCACCAGGCCGCCCCCGGCGGCGAAGCGCGCCACCGTCTCCATCACCGGAGAGAACCTGGCGATGGCGCCGGTGCGCATGTAGTCGCCATAGGCAAACCCGCCGGGCACGATGACCACATCACAGTTCTCCAGATCATGCGACTCGTGCCACAGAAAGATAACAGGCTCTTTGAGCACCGCCTGCACGGTGTAGTACGCGTCATGGTCGCAATTCGACCCGGGAAAGATGATCACGCCAAATTTCATTTTTTTCGCGCCTCGGTCCGAGTCTAGCACGAGGGATCGGGTGATCGGGAGATCGGGTCATCGGGCGATCGGTTTTCAATGATCCAATGACTCAATGAATCAATGAAACAATTCCTCGCCGACCTTGGTCCTCAATCACCCAATCAAAAAGCTCGGGCCCTCAGATGACCCGATGACCCGATCAGCCGATGGCCCGATTCTCAATCCATGACGCAATGAATCAATCCGATTTGTCTCCGGGCGCGGTCGGCGCATCCGGGGGCGTCGGAGGCTGCGGCGGTTGTGGTGCGTCGCCGTGCCGCGGCCCGCCGTACCTCTCTCTACCGTAACCGCCGGAACCGTATCCGCCTTCGCGCCGATGATGCAGGGCGTGCAGCTTCTTCCACTGCTCCACCGAGAGCACGCGCCGGATGGCCAGCATCATCATGGTGTTGGTCTTTTCCAGCTTGCCGCGCGCGGCCACCACCGCGTCCACCTGCGAGCCGACCTGCTGCTCGCTGGGCTGATCGGCTTCGAGCAGCGGCTGCAGCTTCGTCTCCTGCCGCTCCACGTCGGCGCGCAGGTCGATCAGCTTCAGGCGGTAGTCGAGGAAGGTCTGCTCGATCTGCTTGACCTGCGCGTCGGTGAGCTGCAGCTCTTTCACCACCTCCGAATTCTTCCACCACGTCCCGAACGGTCCGTGGTGAGGACCCATGCCCATGTCATGGTGTCCCGGACCGCCCGGACCCATGCCCATCGGTCCGGAACCTTGGGCCACGGCGGCTGCGGTTATGAGGGTTAGGAAAACCAACAGCAGGGAAACAATGGCGATGCGTTTCATCTAGTTCTCCTTTGCTTGCTGAGCTTGATTGGAAGCCGAGGCCACTTCTTCCACCAACACGGTCGCGGGCGCAAGCGGCGCCGGCACCTCGCGCTGGAGCGACGCATGGATGTCCTGGAGTAGGGCATCATCCGGATCGACCTGCGCCACCGGGACCGTCGGCGTGACGCCCTGCTGGATCAGTCCGAACGCCAGAAGGATCAGCACGAAGATCGCCGCCGCAGCCCAGCGCAACGATGTCGCCCGCGGCGCCAGCCGTTCGCGGATGCGCGCTTGCTGCCGCGTCCAGAAATACCCCGGCATGTCGGAGCGCGACTCCAGCTCGCCCCGCAATCTGCCGCCCAGCTCCCTCCATGCGGCGAATTCCGCGGCACAAGTATCGCAATTCGCGATGCGCTCGTCCGCTGGTTTCCCCGACAGGGCATCGGTGATCTCAACTTCGTTCAGTTGATGTGTCCAGTCCATACGGCTTCCTCATTCGTTTGCGTACCGTGCCCACGGCGCGGAACAGGTGCGCCTTCACGGTCCCGGGTTCCATGCCCAGCGCCAGAGCGATCTCTTCCAGCGGCATCTCTTCCGCGAAGCGCAGCAGGAAAACTTCGCGCTGCCGCTCGGACAAGGTGTCCACGATCTCCCAGACCCGGCTCAGCTCCTGGCGCGCCATCAGCGAGCGCTCGGGCGAAGCGCCCAGGTCCACCGCCGTCGCGAGGGCCGCTTCGGCCTCTTCCGCGGGCGCAGAGAACAGCCGCCGCCAGAATCCCGCGCGCCGGCTGCGGCCATGGTCCCGCGCCAGGTTGATGGCAATGCTGATCAGCCACGTGCTGACGCTGGCTTCGCCGCGGAAGCTGGCCCGCTTCTCGTAGGCGCGCACGAAACAGTCCTGCGTCAGGTTGTCGGCCAGGTCGGGATCGCGCACCATCCCCAGCAGCACCCGGTAGATCCGCCGCTGGTGCTGGCGCACCACCAGATCGAAATCAAGCGGCGCACTCTCCGCTGCCGCCCGCCCGAGGGTCGCGATTTCCAGCGTGTTCTCCATTCGCGCCGCTATTGAGTAAGACGGATTTGCCGGGACAACGGTTTACAGGGATTGAGTCATTGAGCCCTTGAGCCATTGCCAATGACTCCATGAACCAATGGCTCAATCCACCCGCTGACCCCCTAGACGTATCGTAATCCACTGAACCATCCCGGCTGAAGCTCGGTGGCGGCGCGATTCCGCCCCGCGCGGCCATGCTATAATCCGCAATTGCCTTCATGGTTTTTGCGTCATCCGGCGGCTTCCAAGGCCGCCAAACCGACTTCCGTTCTGAGGGTCTTTTATGTCTGGCCATTCCAAATGGGCCACCATCAAGCACAAGAAGGGCGCGCTGGATGCCAAGCGGGGCAAGATCTTCACCCGCCTCATCAAGGAAATCGCCATGGCCGCCAAGAGCGGCGGTGATCCCGACAAGAACCCGCGCCTGCGCACCGCCATTGCCGCCGCCAAGGCCGAGAACATGCCCGCCGACAACATCAAGCGCGCCATCCAGCGCGGCACCGGCGAGCTGCCCGGCGCCACCTACGAGGAATTCCAGCTCGAAGGCTACGGACCGGGCGGAGTGGCGGTGCTGGTCGAGCTCTCCACCGACAACCGCAACCGCACCGTCAGCGAGATCCGCCACGCCTTTAGCAAGCACGGCGGCAACCTGGGCGAGGCCGGCTCGGTCGCCTGGATGTTCCACAAGAAGGGCTCCATCGTGGTGCCCAAGGCGGCCGCAAAAGAAGACGACCTCATGAACGTGGTGCTGGAGAACGGCGGCGAAGACCTGCGCGACGACGGCGAGAACTGGGAGATCATCACCGATCCCCATGGCTACGAAGCCGTGCTGGAGGCGGTTAAGAAGGGCAACTTCCCCGTCGCCGCCGCCGAGGTCGCCATGCTGCCCCAGAATTACATCAAGCTGGAAGGCCCACAGGTTACGCAGATGATCCGCCTGGTCGAAGCCCTGGAAGAGCACGACGACGTGCAGCACGTCTACTCCAACTTCGACGTGGACCTGAAGCAACTGGAGGAAGTCGCCAGCTAGGAGAAGTGGCTGGTACAGATTTGAATGTGGGTGGAACCAGCCACCCTAAGAGTGTCATTCCGAGCGCAGCGAGGAATCTATGCTTTTCTCCTGGAAATAAATGCATAGATGCCTCGCTTCCCACCCCAGCGCGCCAAAACCGGGCGCGCCGGGGACCCCGGCTCGCTCGGCATGACACACTGTGGGAAATGGCGCAGAGATTCCTGGTTGCGCTCGGAATGACCGTTTCACGCGTTGTCGTCAGCTTGAAACGTGAAACGTAAAACGTAAAACGTAAAATTCCTCTCGCCTCCCCCACGGCCAACCTGATACTTTGTCCCCTCGCATGGTCAAACATTTTCTCGCCGTCCTGGCCCTGCTCTGCGCCTCCGCCTTCGCCCAGAGCCTGCCTTCCGACTCCCTGGAAAAAGGGGCCTGGGAGCTGGGCCTCTGGACCGCGGGGGGCCACAGCGTCTCCGGAGGCACCGCCGACACCAGCGTCTGGAACGCCGGCGTCCGCGTCGGCAAGGTGCTCACCGACGAGCACGGCTCCGGCTTCCTGCGCGGCAACCTGGAGTATGCGGTGGACCTCATCCCCGCCTACCTGCTGGTCTTCCCCAGCCAGACCTCGTACGCCGGCGGATTCGATCCCTTCATCCTGAAGTGGAATTTCACTAGCGGCCGCAAGGTCGCGCCCTACCTGGAGTTCGGCGGCGGCGTGCTGTTCTCCCTCGACGACGTTCCTCCCGGCGCCAACAGCGTGAACTTCATGCCCCAGGCCAGCTTCGGCGTGCAGATTTTCACCCGCGAGGAGCGTGCCGTCTCCCTGGCCGCCAAGTACGTGCACATCTCCAATGCCGGGCTGGCCGCACCCAACCCCGGCATCAACACCATCCAGTTTTCGATCGGATATCACTGGTTCAAGTGAAGCGGCGGGTCTCTTCGCGCCTTGCTGCCGGAGCGCCAAACTTCCGTTAGAATAGTGCAGACAGTCTGGCCGAGCCCCGGGGGTGTGTTGTGCACAGGTTGGAGTGTTGCTGGTCGCGCGTTCTGCTCAGCGCGTTGACCTTGTTCCTGCTGGCATTGCTTGTCACGGCGCAAAATCCCGCGCCCGCCGCCAGCCTCAAGGAATATGCCGTACCCGCGGGCACCATCCTGCGCATGGAGCTTTCCGGGCCGGTGAACGTCTCCCACCTGAAGCCGGGCAGCGAACTCCAGGGACAACTGGTCCGCCCGGTGTATGTGTACGACCGCGCGCTGATCCCCGCCGGCAGCCAAGTGCGCGCCGTCGTGGACAAAGTCGAGAAGCAGAAAGCGGCGCAGAAGAAAGGCTTCGTGGAGCGCGTGGACGCCGTGCGCAGCCTGGGGATGAACCACCACAACTTCTATGAGGTCAGCCTGCGCACGGCCACGGTGAAGCTGCCTTCGGGCGCGGAGCTGCCCCTGCACCTGCGCTTCATCCGCGGCGGCGAAGAAGTGCGCCTCCAGGCCAACGATGAGGGGCAGATGAAGGTCGGCGGTACCACCGGCAAAGACCTGGCACAGCACGCGCCCGGAGTCTCGCAGGTAGCGAAGATCAAACACGGCAAGAAGCAAGCGCAGCAGTACCGGCATCCGGTGGCGACGCTCGAAGTCGCGCGCGCGGCCCGCCTGGAGTTGCCGGCGCAGCCCGAGGTCCCGCGCGCCACCGAGCAGCCGGTGACCATCCCCCAGGGCACGCATGCCGAGTTTCTGCTGCTCACCGAGCTGCGCGCCAGCGACAGCAAACAGGGAGACACCTTCCAGGCGCGGCTGGTTGAGCCCATCTTCCAGCCCGACGGCCACCTTCTGGTGCCGGAAGGCAGCCTGCTCGATGGCCACATCGCCCGGCTGGTGCAGCCGCGGCGGATGAGCCGCGCGGCTTCGATGTATCTGGTCTTCGACCGGCTCACCGAGCCCGGCGGCGATTCGCAGAAGGTCGCGGCCTCACTCGCGGGCGCGGACGTGGGCAAGAAGGCCCCGGTCGACATGGATCCCGAGGGCGGCCTGCACGGCAAGGGCGGCACCAAGAGTCTGGCGAAGCGCCTGGTGATCGGTGTGGCTTCCGAGCAGGTAGTGGACGAAGCGGTGGAGATGGCGATGCACGCCGTCGCCCCCTACGCCGGCGCCGCCACCGGCCTGGTCATCCTGCTGGGCGGACACGGCAACGACGTCGACCTGCCGCAGTATTCCGATCTGCAGGTCGTCTTCGGACGGCCGCTGACGGTGCCGGGACAACCTGCGGCGCAGCCGCAGAGCGAGCCAACTGGACCCGGCAGCACTCCGCCGCAGTGGCGGTGGTTCGACGCGCGCTGAAACCCATCCACTTGAATTCGTCCTGAGGAAGCGGGCGCCGAGTCTTCTGGAGTGGCCCGCCCAATCTGGCAGCACCGCCTTACATCCTTTATGATGTCCGCCGGAATCGCGGCAGATTCGCGGCAAATCCGGCATGAAAGTCATTCCCGCCAGCGACTCGTCCTTGCTGATCGTTATTGGCAATGCGATCTCACGCCAACTCCACGCTCGCGTCATCGGGCTGTTCCAGGCCTTGCAGGCCAAGCAGGACCCCAGGATCCGCAATCTGCATCCCGGATATACATCCGTCCTGGTTGATTTCGATCCGCTGCAGATGAGTCATGAAGAGCTGGCCGAGATCGTCGCGCAATCGACTAGCGCGGCGGACTCGGAGGGCGAACCCAGGTCCAACATCGTCAGCGTTCCCGTGTGCTACGACGCGGAGTTTGGTCCCGATCTCCTGGACTTGGCCAACCACGCCAAGATCTCCCCGGAAGAAGTGATCCGATTGCATTCTTCCGCGACTTACCTGGTTTATTTCCTCGGGTTCTCGCCCGGATTCGCCTACATGGGGGGACTGCCGGAGAAGTTGCACATGCCCAGGCTGGCGACGCCGCGAGGCCACGTCGCCGGCGGCACGGTGGGGATCGCCGGCAGCCAGACCGGCGTCTACCCGGTGGATTCGGCCGGCGGCTGGCGGCTGATCGGGCGCACGCCCTGGCGCATGTTCGATCCTAGTGCCAGCCCGCCGACCCGGCTGCAACCCGGCGACACGGTGCGATTCTCTGCGATCGACCGCGCGACCTTCGGCGCGATGGCGCAGCCGTGAGCTATGCCGATAAGAGTCAAGAATCCGGGCATGTTTTCGACCATCCAAGACCTTGGCCGCTACGGCTACACCCACCTTGGCATCTCGCCCGCGGGCGCGGCCGACCGACTGTCGTTGCGCATCGCCAACCTCCTGGCTGGCAACCAGGAGAATGCTCCAGCGCTGGAGATGACGCTGCTGGGGGCAACGCTGGAATTCGAAGAACGGCGGATCGTGGCGCTCGCTGGCGCCGATTGCGACGCCAAAGTCGGCACAAGCTCGGTTCGGCTGGGAGCAGCAGTGGAAGTGCCCGCCGGCGGAGTGCTGAAGTGTAGCGGCATGAAAACGGGAGCTCGCTCGTATCTCGCCGTCCAAGGCGGTTTTGACGTGCCTGTGGTGCTGGGCAGCGCGGCCACCGACGTCCGCGGCCGCTTCGGGGGACTGGAGGGGCGCAGGCTGAAAGCCGGCGACGTCCTTCCGGTGCGCGACGGGCGGACCGGTCGTACGCGGAGGCTGAAACCGGGTGCTCTCGATGCGGTGTATCGTCACGATGTGGTCCGCGTCACCAGGGGCGCGCAGCAGGAGTGGTTCGCTCCGGAGGCGTTCGAGGTCCTGTTTTCGTGCCCGTACTCGATCAGTGACCAGTCCGACCGCACCGGACTGCGGCTGAAGGGCGAAGCAGTCCGACCCCGCGAACAATCGCAGCTGCTGACCGACGGCATCCCGCTGGGCGCCATGCAGGTCCCGCAGGACGGACAGCCGATCATCCTCTTCGTGGATCAGCAAACCACGGGCGGCTATCCCAAGATCGCGAACGTCATCATGGCGGACATGCACCACATCGGCCAGCTCCGGCCCCACGAGCAGGTACGCTTCCATGAGGTGTCGATCCCGCAGGCGATCATGCTTTTGAAGGAGCAGGAGCGCTGGCTGCAGGACGCGTTGGTTGCGTGACGCGTGGCGCCGGATATGATTTGGACAATGGCAACTCTCATCGACATTAACGCCGACCTGGGAGAGTCTGCCGAAGCGCTGGCCAACGGCGCCGACTTCGAGCTGATGCGCTACATCACCTCGGCCAACGTGGCTTGCGGCGGCCACGCCGGCGACGAGAGCACGATGCGGCAAACAGTGGCGGCCGCCAAAGAGCTGAACGTCGCCGTCGGCGCGCACCCAAGTTATCCGGACCGCGAGAATTTCGGACGGCTGGAGTCGCCAATGCCGCCGCTGGCGCTGGAAAGCTCGGTGCGGCAGCAGATCGCATCGCTGGTCAGGGTGGCGGGGCGGTTCGGCGTGCGGCTCATTCACGTGAAGCCGCACGGCGCGCTCTACCATGCAACTACTAAGGACCCGGAGATCGCGCTGGCCGTCGGCCGCGCCGTCCAGGCGGTCGATCCGCAACTGATCATGGTCGGCCAGGCAGGCTCGCCCTCGCTGGAAGTCTGGCGCGGGATGGGACTGCACTGCGCTGCCGAGGCCTTTGCCGACCGCACTTACGAGCGCGACGGTACCCTGCGGAAGCGATCTCTCCCCGGCGCCCTGCTCGACACTCCCGACCGCGCCGCCCAGCAAGCCCTGGACATCGCCCTCCGCCACAAGGTCGTGGCAAGCGATGGGTCCGATCTGCCACTGGTTGCCCGGACGATCTGCATCCATTCCGATACTCCGGGCGCGGCTGCGATCGCTCGCGAGGTAAACCAGCGGCTCAAATCCGCTGGGGTGCAGGTTCGAGCGCTGCCGATTGTACGGCCGGGGACATCCCTGACATTTTAGACCGGGCACATCCCTGACACTTTCTCCTCCGCAGCTTCGAGGGGATGGGGTGCCGGGGAAGGGGACGCTTCCCCTTCCCTGGCCTCATCCCTGTAGAAGCTAAATCCGTTGGGCAAGGGCACGACTCGCCGCTGCCAGCTATCAAACCTTCCCAGAGGAAGGTGCGCGAAGTAGACGGTGTACCAGCGCTCATCGATGGGCAACAGACCTACTCGCTCGCCCCACAACACTTCGCTGAGAAAAACATCATGCCGCTTCTTCCAGCGGAAATGACCGTGCGCATGCACGCTGCGCACCAGCATGGTATCCGGATACTCGGGTTCGGGCACCCGCGCCGGATACTTCCGCGGTGACGGCGCATACACGCGGGCCGGCGTTTGCATCCCCAGCGCCTCATGCGGGCGCACTTGGTTGTACTCCTGCCGGAAATGCTGCAGCGCTCGCTGCTGCCTCCGCCGGTCCGGGGCGGGGGGCATGGCCACCTCCTGCTTGAGCGTGCGATGCATCCGTTCGTGGCGCCCGTTCTGCTCCGGATGTCCCGCCTCGATCCGTTCCGGCACAATCCCCAGCTTGATCCACCACACCGCCAGCCGCGAGAGCCCGGCGATCGCCGTCGAGGCAAACGGCGCGCCATTGTCGGTGCGCATCGCTTGCGGCATTCCATACTCGCGGAAGGCGGCTTCGAAGATCGCCCGCACCCGCGCCGTGTCGGTCTTCTCCACCGCCTGGCAGCGCAGCAGATAGCGGCTGTGGGCATCGGAGATGGTCAGCGGATCGATGCGCTCGCCATCGGCGGTGCGGAACCAGCCCTTGAAATCCGCGCACCACACCCGGTTGGCTCCATCGGCGTGCGCCAGTGGTTCGTTATAGGGCGCCGTCTTGCGCCGCTTCTTGCGCGCCACCACCAACCCTTCGCGTCGCAGCAGCTCGCCCATGGTGCTGGCCGCCGGCCACCCTCGCCCGGGCTGATCCCGCTCCAGCACTCGCTTGAGCTTGCGCGGTCCCCAGCGCATGTGCGCCTGCCTCAGCTCCAGCACCGCCTGCTCGATCTCCGCTGGCGTCTGGTTCGGATGTCGCTCCGCCGCCCGGTTTAGTTCCACCAGCCCGGCAACCCCTAACCCCCGATATCGCCGCAGCCATACATACCCGGTCTCGCGCGCGATGCCGTACCTCTGGCAAAGCTCCGTCATCGTCTGCTCATCCCGCTCATAGTCAAAGACAAACCGCAGCTTCTCTTCCATCACACTGCTCGCTCTCCAAGGCATGTCGTTCTTCTACATGCCTTCGCCTGTTAGCGAGAGTGTCAGGAATGCTCCCGGTCTGTTTTGTCAGGGATGCGCCCGGTCTGTACCCGATTGATCGGATACCCCCCACCCCCTCGCTCTTGTAGAATTAGCAACTTACGGCGGGTGATCCCATCAGATCCGATGATCTAAAGGACTTACACGTAAAATCCGATCCGCAAAGGACTTAGCCGCTGGGCAACTCTTTCATATCTAGAAGCTAATACATAATAAACTAGAATATCACACATCAGCACTCGCGTCAAGAGAGATCGACGATCCTGTCTCAAAGGGGATTTACCCTGCCTGGGCGGCCAGTTTCCGGTTTGCCGACTGTACCACCAAGTGATAGCAAACGGCCGGGCATGTTCACCCCATCCGAGAATATCATCCGGCTTGGTTCGCCCCTACGTCACTTGCTGATCCAAGGGAACACCTATCCCGCCGTGCGCTCCTGTGGGTGCTGCTGCGGCGACAGTCACACCTAGCGGAGGAAAATCCCCATGTTCACACGTATGATGACTTGCACACTGAAGCTGGACAAGAAAGAAGAGTTCTTGGAAGCTGCACGCCAACTGCCAAGCGCTTACAAGGACCAGACCGGCTTTGTGGATCCCAACGCGAGTCACTCGGCCACCCCCCCGATACCAGTTCACCGCCGTCGCCGCGCAGGCGGCGTTCCAAAGGCTGCCATGCCTGTTGGAATTGCTTTATCTCGTCGAGCTGGAAAAGCCCCATAAGACATCTGCCCTGAGTTTGGGACAGCTGCTTGCCGCCAATTGCGGACGGATGACGGCGTACTCGGAAGCGATCTACTTGGTTGAGTAACGGGCTTACCGGAAACTCGCTATCCGGCATTTTGAGATGGGCAGATGGGTTGTAATTTCAGCCGTCGCTGCGCGACGGAGACCACCTCCACTAAACCCCAAAAGCGTACCCTGCCGAGAAGCCCTTCCTCGCCGGCCGCCTGCCCCTCATCACCAGCGGGGATAGCGGCGGTAACGGGTGCGGGCCGGGCAAAAATGTTAGACTTCACAAAATTCCTATGCAGCCAAACACCGCAGTTTCCCTTGCTCAAGACCTGAAGACCAAGATCGCCACCCGCACCGCCAAGATCGGCGTGATCGGCTTGGGTTACGTGGGCCTGCCGCTGGCCCTGCTGTTCACGGAAGAGACCTTCCCGGTCACCGGCTTCGATATCGACACCCGCAAGGTGAAGACTCTGGGAGAAGGCGGCTCGTACATCTTCCGCATCCCGGCGGAGCAGATCCAGGCGGCGTTGCGGCAGGGCTTCCGGGCGACCTCGGAGTACGCCCGCATCGCGGAGATGGACGCGGTCATCATCTGCGTCCCCACGCCGCTGAACGAGTACATGGAGCCGGACCTGAGCTTCATCACCTCGACCGGACAGGCCATCGCGCCGCACCTGCGCACCGGCCAACTGATCATTCTCGAGAGCACCACCTATCCCGGCACCACGGAAGAGGTGCTGATCCCGATTCTGGAGAAGAACAACCGCGCCGAACTGCGCCTGGCCCGCGACGGCATGCCGGCATCGCCCCAAGAGTTCTACGTGGCCTTCTCGCCCGAGCGCGAGGACCCGGGCAACGAGACGGTGGCGCGGCG
This sequence comes from uncultured Acidobacteriota bacterium, assembly GCA_963704285.1. Taxonomy (GTDB): domain Bacteria; phylum Acidobacteriota; class Terriglobia; order Terriglobales; family Acidobacteriaceae; genus JAHFUA01. Next base: position 2,509,734 of record OY969886.1, read on the forward strand.
CGACATCCCCAAGGTAGTGGGCGGCTGTAGTGGGGCCGCAACCGAAGCCGCTTCCGCGCTTTACAACGCCATCTTCAAGAAGACGGTGAAGGTCTCGGGGCCCGCGGCGGCGGAGATGTGCAAGCTGCTGGAGAACATCTATCGCTGCGTCAATATCGCCCTGGTGAACGAGCTCAAGATGCTCTGCCTGCGCATGGGCATCGACATCTGGGAAGTGATCGCGGCGGCCTCCACCAAGCCCTTCGGCTTCCATCCCTTTTACCCCGGACCGGGGCTGGGCGGGCACTGCATCCCGGTCGATCCCTTTTACCTTTCGTGGAAGGCCAAGGAGTACGACTTCCACACCCGCTTCATCGAGCTGGCGGGCGAGATCAACACCGCCATGCCCTACCACGTGGTGCAGGCGGTGGGCAAGGCGCTGAACCGGGAGCGCAAGGCGCTGAACGGGTCGAAGGTGCTGGTGCTGGGCGTGGCCTACAAGAAGGATATCGACGACCTGCGCGAATCGCCAGCGCTCACCATCATTGAACTCCTGCGGAAGGATGGCGCCGAGGTCAGCTACAACGATCCCTACTTCCCCTTCGTGGGCAAGGGACGCCACTACGACCTGCAGATGAAGTGTGCCCCCACGGAGAACCTGGGACAGTACGACTGCGTGCTGATCGTCACCGACCACTCGACGTACGATTACGCGCGCATCGTGCGTGAGGCGCAACTGGTGGTGGATACGCGCAACGCGTTGAAGGGGATGGACTCACCGAAGATCGTCAGGTGCTGAGCGAAACCGGTAAACAAGTATGAAGGCCCGGCTCCGGCCGTGCCTTTTTGTTTGTCAGGGCGTGCAGCCGGCAGCGTCCCACCAGAGCCCTGCCCGGGGGTTGACAGGATGCTAAGTTAGCTAATATTATTAGCTAATATGTACACCGTTCATCAAGCCAAGACCAACCTGTCGCGGCTCCTGGAAGAGGCGGAAAAGGGCAGGGAGGTAGTGATCGCGCGCGGCCGGACGCCGGTCGCCAAACTGGTGGCCATCGGGCGCGGGCACAAGCGGCGCACCCCCGGCAAGTTGAAGGACCGGATTATCATCAAGCCTTCCTTCTTCGAACCCATGACGGCGGCTGAGCTGAAGGATTGGGGCAGCGAGTGAGAGCCCTGCTCGATACTCAAGCTTTGCTCTGGTGGTTCCGCGACGACTCGGCGCTCTCCCCAAAGGCACGGCGCGTAATCGCGAAGGCGGACAACGAGCTCTTGGTGTCGGCCGCTGCGGCCTGGGAGATAGCCATCAAGAATAAGAGCGGAAAGTTGGCCGCACAGGGACTGCTGGACCGGTTTGAGGATCAGCTGATGGAGGAAGGATTCCTGGAACTGCCCATCACGCTCGACCACGCGGTGCGAGCCGGATCGCTGGTCGAGCATCATAAGGATCCCTTCGACCGCATGCTCGTCGCGCAAGCCCAGGCGGAAAACCTGCCGATCATCAGCAACGATCCCGTGTTCGATAGCTACGGGGTACGGAGAATCTGGTGAGGCTACGGCGTGACCGTGAACAGCGCTACCATCCCGCCCTGCAGGTGAGAGACTCCCTCAACCCGTGTCGCAACGGGCAGATCGCGCTGCACGACGGGCCGCCGCCCAGGCACAATCCGCCCAATATATAGCAATGCGCCGCCTTCTTCCGAGGGCGCAATCGGATTTTGCCGCCCTGCAGCAGTCCGGGCTGCAGGCAAATCCGAGTTCGTCATCGCAGAGCGCGGATCCGATCGTGCAGGCGTTCAACCAGCTATCCCAAGATCTGCAATCCGGGAATGTCTCGGCCGCGCAGCAGGACTATGCCGCCCTGCAGCAGGACTTCCAGCAGTTTGTCCATACCAACGAACTGGTCACCACTCAGGCTACGTCGTCACCATCCAGTTCGAGCAGCTTTTCGGTAAACGCCTAGTTCATTCATCTTCGAACCAGCGCCTGGCTCGGGCTGGTGCTGGAAGTAAGGCTCGACGGCATCAAGGTTGGAAGCGAAAGCCTTTCCTGCTTCAGGCGGTGCGCTCCTTCTCGGCCAGGGGAAGCCCCGCTGCTTCTGGCCTTTCTTCCACGATGAACCGAACCTGCGCGTTGCAGAAAATGCACTCCAGCGTGCGCAGCTCGCGAAGGACGCGGACACTTTTCTCTGCGGGGATGGAGAAGGAGCGTAGGCAATCGGTGCAGGTGATCACGTAATATTCCCCGTTGCGGGGAACCCAGACTGGCGCCCTGTCCTTCCTGATGGCCGGGCGTAGAGGAGCGTCCTGCAGCAACTCCGTAATCTTTGCCAGCAGTTCCTCGAACCGGAACGGTTTGACAAAGAAGGCATCGGCGAGCACGCCCAGCGGTTCGACCGCAAGCTGGAATTCTCCGCTGATAGCAATGGTTGGGACTTGAGGGAATCGCCTGCGAACGATGGAGAGAAACTCGAAGCCCGACATGTTGGGCATCTTGAGGTCGGTGAGAATCAGGTCGGGTAAGGCTCCGCGCATTTGTGCCAAGGCCGCAAACCCGTCCTTGGCGACACCGACTTCGTAACCCTCGGTGGACAGGGAACTCTGAAACAGATCTCGGATAGGAGGCTCGTCGTCAACAACGAGCAAGCGATAGTGGAAGTTCGCCATCCGTGCACCCACCCTCGGGGGCGCGATACTGCGCTCCACCCAGAAGCTCGAAACCTCGTGGATCGTCCTTCTGAAACAAGAGAACGAGGGTTCCATATACGCTAATCTCCCGAATGGCGTGAGTCAATGCCCAGAAATGGGGCAGGCGCGAGCTGGCCTGGGCTTGTTTCCCATGATGCCTGCATCACGAGCGTCCGCTCACCCCCATCCCCTGAGTTGTCATTCCGAGCCGCCTGCGGGTGTGAGCCGCGGAGCTTCACCGTCTCCAGATGGGGAAAAATATACATCGCTATACGATATCGTTTAGCGATATAATGTCCTGGGCAGCGGGGGTTAAGCCTCGCTGCGGAGGTGAAGTATGACCGTGCTTTTCTGGGTCACGCTTGGGGTGCTCGTGGGAGCCATCGCGAAGCTGGTGGTGTGGGATACGGATCGGGCACATTGGTCGGCCATCATGGCGCTCAGCATTGCCGGCGCTGTGCTCGGCGGCCGGATTGCCGGCTTGCTGGTGTCCAACTCGGATTCGCCCGGGTTTGATCCAACCAGCATTGTGTTGGCGCTGATGGGGGCGGCCGCACTGCTCTGCCCCTATGAAATCGTGATTGCCCGCCGACGTGCAGAAACAACTGTCGAGGTTGACCGCCAGCGGCGCGCCGCTTAGAGCGACTGTGCTGACTGGACTCGGCTGGCGCGTCTCCAGGCGCCAGCCTTTTCTTCCTGCTCCCGCCGATGACAGGCGTTATGTGGGTCCTAGGCCGCCCCGTTGTAAAATGTTTTCCCAGCTTCACCAATTTCGGGGGTAACAATGTGGCTTAGGAAAATGTTTGGCAAGACCGTGTTGTGCGCGATGCTGGGTGCATCGCTTCTGGCCGGAGCGGCCACGCCCGCCCGCGCCGACCGCGCCGACAAGTGCCGTCGTGACATCCACAAGGCCGAAGAGAACCTGGAGAAGGCCATCCGCAAGCACGGCGAGCGCAGCCGGCAGGCGCAGCAGCGCCGTCACCAGCTCGAAGAGGTTCGCGAGCGCTGCCGCGGTTACTGGGGCGACCACGATCGCGGTCATGATCACGACCACGACCAGGATCGCCGCTAGGCCAGTCCGTTAGCCGCTTCGTCCGCGACCGCGACGGGACGGTTCCGCAGCCGTCCCGACCGTGCTGATTCTGCCAAAGCCCGTCCCTTTTGCGATCACCGATTCGCAGGCTGAAGCCCTGCGCTTCCACCCAGGACGGGCATTTCACCCGTCCCACGGCCCTCAGTAGTTGGCGGCGGCCTCGGGAGAGTGGCCACGCTTGTAGACGAGCATGGTGCGCTCGAACTCCATCACCTGCTTGCCCCGCTGATTGAAGCCGCGCGTGTGTACGGTGACGATGCCTTGTCCCTGCCGGCTCCTGGATTCCCGTTTGGCGATCACCTGGGATTCGGCGTAGAGGGTGTCCCCGGCAAAGACGGGATGTGTGGCCTTGACCTTGTCCCATCCGAGATTGGCCACCACCTTGGCGCTGACGCTGTGCACGCTCATTCCCGTCAGGATGGAAAGGGTGAGGGTGCTGTCGACCAGACACCTCTTCCATTCGGTCTTGGCGGCATAGGCGGCATCGAAGTGGAGCTGCTGCGAGTTCATGGTCAGCAGGCATGCCCAGATGTTGTCGGTCTCGGTGATGGTCCGCCCGGGACGATGCTCGAAGATGTCGCCGATCTCGAGTTCCTCGTAATAGAGGCCATAGGTCTCGCGGTACCGCTTCCGCCCCACCTTCTTGTACATGGGAATCAGTTGTTTCATGTGCGTCTCCTGGATGGCGCGGATATTGTAGGGGATTTGGGCATTGAGCCATTGGGTCATTGAGTCATTGAGCCAATGGAAAAGCAGGTCCTTCGGTCGCGCTCGGTCCGCTTCGCGTTCCTCGCGCTCCCTCAGGATGACAAATCTAAGTAGTGTGCTATTCTGCGCCGAAAGGCGAGGGGAAGCGTGCTGCGGGAGCTGCGGGTCGAGAACTACGCCGTCATTGACAATGTGGCGGTCGAATTCGCGCCGGGACTGAACCTGCTGACGGGCGAGACCGGGGCGGGGAAGTCCATCCTGATCGACGCCCTGGCGCTGCTTCTGGGGGAAAAATCGTCGTCCGAAATGGTCCGCCACGGGGCGGAGAAGGCGGTCGTGTCGGCGGTGTTCGAGGCTGAGGGCGCGGCCGTCAAGGTGCTGGACGCGAACGGCATCGATGCCGACGAGGGCGAGATCATCCTGAGGCGGGAGGTCGCGGCCGGCGGGAAGAACCGGGTGTTCGTCAACAACCAGCCGGCGACGGTGGCGGTGCTGAAGCAACTGGCGCCGCACCTGGCGGCGGTGCACGCGCAGATGGAGTCGCTGCTCGCCTTCGACGCGGCCGCGCGCCTCGAACTGCTCGACGCCTTCGCCGGCGTGGACACCGACGCCATCGAGCAGGCGTTCGGGAAGTGGCGCGGAATGCGAGGGCGGATCGCCGAACTCGAGCGCGATGAGCAGGACCGCCTGCGCCTCGTGGACCTGTGGAGCTTCCAGAAGAAAGAGATCGAGCAGGCGAAGCTCGCGCCGGGCGAAGACGAGCGTCTGGAGGCCGAGAAGCGCGTGCTGGCCAACGCCGAGAAGATCTATGCCGCGGCCATGGGCGCCTATGACGCGCTGTATGAGGGCAATGCGGCGGCGGCCACCTCGCTGCGCGCGGCGGCGCGGCAACTGGAGGAACTATCGCGATACGATCCAAAGTTCCAGGAGGCGCTGGCGGCGGTGGAGTCGGCGCGGCTAACGGTCGAGGACGTCGGAATCACGGTGCGCGACTACGGCGAACGCGTCGAGGCGACGCCCGAGCGGCTGGCCGAGGTTGAAGACCGGCTGGCGCTGCTCGACCGGCTGAAGCGCAAGTACGGCGCGACGCTCGCAGAGGTGATCGCCTACGGCGAAGAGGTCGCGCGCAGGCTGGACGAAGTGGAGAACCGCGACGAGGTCCTGAAGAAATTGCGGCTGGAGCTGGCGGCGGCGGGCGGCGAGTATCTGGAGGCGGCGCGGGGGCTCTCCCGCAAGCGCTATCAGGCGGCGCGGAAACTGGAGAAGCTGGTCGAGACGGAGCTGGAAGAGCTGGCAATGAACGGCCGGTTCAAGGTGAAAGTCAGCGGCTCGGACGAGCCGGAGAACTGGTCGGCGGCGGGCTTCGACCGCGTGGCCTGCCTGATCGCGACCAATCCCGGCGAGCCGTTGCGTCCGGTGGAGCAGATCGCCTCCGGCGGCGAGCTCTCGCGGGTGATGCTGGCGCTGAAGGTGAGCGTGGAGAGCGGCGCGGGTGCCCGCAAATCTCGGCAGCGAACCTTGGTGTTTGATGAGATCGATACCGGCATCGGCGGGCGCGCGGCGGAGGCGGTGGGCAAGAAGCTCCGGGCGTTGGCGCGGACGCACCAGGTGGTGTGCATCACCCACCTGCCGCAGATCGCGGCCTTTGCCGACCACCATTACGTCATCGAGAAGCGGGAAGCGGGCGGACGCTCGCGCACCTCGGTGCGTCGTCTCGACGACGCCGAACGCCGCGAGGAGATCGCGCGCATGCTCAGCGGCGCGCGCCTGACCGAGACGTCGAGGAAGCACGCGGAGGCGATGCTGAGGGATATGTAATTGCGATTTGTGATTTGAGACGTGTCATCCCGAGCGAAGCGAGGGATCTATGTATTTAACCACTACGGTTCTTCAGAAAAATACATGGATTCCTCGCTTCGCTCGGAATGACACCCTCTTTTTTCAATGACACACCCTGTCTCTTAATGAGCCTTATCGCTCGCGCGGCAGCGAGACGCCGACGCTACTAGTGGCTCACGCCTTCGAGTTCGTCGGCCAGCTTGCCGGCTCCGTAGAGTTTGCGCAGGGCCTCGATCATGGCCGCGCTGTGGACTGCGACCGCGCGGTTGGTTTCTTCGTCGTAGACGAAATCTCCGGCCAGCGATTCGATGTTGCCATCGAAGATCAGTCCCACCAGCTCCGCGTTCTTGTTGATCACCGGAGATCCTGAGTTGCCACCCACCACGTCGCAGGTGCTGACGAAGTCCAGGGGCGTGGCAAGGTCCAATTTCCCGATTCCCTCCCGGTAGCGGGCGGGCAGATCAAAAGGCGGGGAGAGATCGAAACTCTGGGCGCGGTCGTAGAGACCGTAGAACGTCGTCTTGTAGGGGGCCTTGGTGCCATTCATCGGGTAGCCCTTCAAGGTCCCATAGGAAAGGCGGAGGGTAAAGGTTGCGTCTGGATAAGCGGACTTTCCGTAAGCCAGGAAGCGCGCCTTGCCCAGTTTCTCGCCGGCAGCCTGCTCGACGCTCTGCACATTGTCCTCAAACCACTTGGTCATGGCGCGGGACAGGGGATCGATCTTGCGCGCCAGAACGATCATGGGATCGTTAGAGGCGGCCACGGCCGCTTCGCCGCCTTCCAGCAGCGCCTTGCGTACCTTGGGGTCGGCCAATTGCGTTCCTTTGATAACCTCGGCGGCGAGGGCGTCCGGGGTGCGGCCGCCGATAACGGTCTTGATGAACTCGTCGTCGGCGCCCAGTTGCCGGGCTGACTCCGCGAGCGCGCCACTCAGGCGTGCCGGTTCCATCTCCAGATAAATGGGCGCGGGCGAGAGCAGACGATAACGCAGCGACTCCAGTTGCGCCTCGTGGAAGCCGGACAGGCGCTCACCGTCGGGTTTCTTGATCTCGGCTACATACTGCACGATGGACAGCGCCAGACTGGCAAGCTGGGAGTCCAAACGCCGAAAAATCTGCTTGCGGGTCATGGGCGCAGCCTTGGCTTCGGCGGCGGCGATGGTGTCCCAGGCGCCGCCGAACTCGGACTGCCACTCCGGCTTCGATGCCACCAACTTGCGGAACTCATCCTCTTGCGCCTGCTTCTTGGCGATCACACGCTTGTCGAGCAGGGCCTGGTACATGCCTTGATAGGCTTTCACGGAATTCTCCAGGCTCAAACTCAGCGCTTCCGCCTGGCGCGCCGGCTCGGGTCCCTTGTCGGCGTAGTGATGCATCGTCGCCAGTCGGTTCCTGAGCCATTCCAGGAGCAGCGGGATCCGGACGTCGCGTTCCCGCAGAATCTGCGCCATGGTATCCAAACGAGAACGTCGTCCCCGGATGCCCGGGAACGAAGACCAGTTCGCCGTTGGCCGCGCCCTTGGCGTTCCATTTCAGAAAGTTCGCGCTCTCCAGGGGCTTGCCATTCTCATAGACACGGAACAGCGCCATATCCAAGTCGTAGCGCGGATAGGTGAAGTTGTCGGGGTCGCCGCCGAAGTAGGCAATCTGTTGCTCCGGCGCAAAGACGATCCGCACGTCGGTGTACTTCTTGTAGCGATAGAGCCAGTACTCGCCGCCCTGGTACAGGGTGACGACATCGGAGCGCAGCCCGGTCTTCTGCTCGCTCTCGCGTGTGATCTGCGCGATCACATCTTTGCGCGCGGCCAGCGCCTTCTGCGCATCAGTGATGTCCTTCACCGCATGCTGGACGCGAGGGGTCACGTCCTCCATCGATACTAGGACGTTCACCTCCAGGTCCGGCGACTTCATCTCCTGGTCCGCCGTGGCCGCGTAAAAGCCGTCGCGGACGTAGTCATGCCCTGCCGTCGAATTCTTTTGCAGTTGTCCGATGGCCACATGATGGTTGGTCAGCAGCAAGCCGTGCGGGCTGACGAACGATCCGGAACCGCCGTCATTCAGACGGACACTGGAAAGCCGAACGTGGTCCAGCCACTGCGGCGTGGGCGTGAAGCCGTAACGCGCGTGCAGCAGCTTGTTGGGGGGATTATCGAAGGTCCACATGCCTTCGTCGGCAGGCGCCGTGCCTCCCAGCAGGAGGCAGGAGAAAACGCAAAGCAAGAGATAACGCGAATAAGATGACATGAGGAGACCTCCAGATGCGGTTGATTATAACGAGGGCGCAGGCTCAAGGTCAGCGGCGGCGGGACGCCGCCACACCAGCCGTCGAGACGCCGGCGCTACAGGCGGGCGAGGGCGGCCGCGACCGTGAGTCTCGAGGCAGTTGACAGCGCAGCAGCAAGAGAGTAGTCTCCGCCTCCGGTCAAGGGGAACCATTATCCCAACAAGAAGATAGGGAGGCGAAATATGCGCGCTCGAAGTGTGGCGTTCGCGGTGATATTCGCGCTGGCGGCGGTGTTGCCCGTCATGGCGCAGGAAGTGGGCCATGTGGCGGAGATCCATATCAACCGGGTCAAACCGGGAATGACGCAGCAGTACGAAGCCGGGCGCAAGAAGCACATGGGCTGGCACAAGAGCCAGAACGACGCCTGGTCGTGGTACACCTGGCAAGTGCTCTCGGGAGAGGGCACCGGATCGTACCTCGTCGGAACGTTCCAGCACCACTGGAAGCATTTCGATGGCCGCGACAAGTTCAACGAAGCCGATGGCGCCGACGCCCAGGCCAGCATGGGCGCGTCGCTGGCCGGCACCCAGACCAGCTATTACCTCCACCGGGCGGACCTGAGCGGGGGTCCCGAGCTGTTCCCCCCGCAGACGAAGATGATTGCGGTCACGCACTTCATGCTGAAGCCGGACGGCATCAACGACTTCGTCGAAGGCGTGAAGAAGGTGGGCGAAGGGATAAAGAAAACCAACTTTCCGCTGTCCGGCACCAACCACTGGTACCAACTTTTGAATGGGGGAGACGGTCCGCATTTCGTGCTGGTGGGCGAGCGCGCCAGTTGGGCGAGCTTCCAGCCGCCGACGGACAAGAGCCTGGACGCCATGATGGAAGAAGCCTACGGCAAGGACCAGGGAGCGGCCATCCTAGCCTCCTTGCGAAAAGCGATCCGTTCGCTGTACACCGAGGCCTTGCAGTACCGGCCAGACCTGAGCTACGTGGCGGGGAAGTGAAGGATCTGCAAATCGTGTAGAGACGCAGCATGCTGCCAGCATGCTGTGTCTCTACATGGGTTCGTGTAGCGCCGCCGTCTCGGAGGCTGTCGGTGTGAGCGTCTTGCCCACACCGGCGAGGGCGAGGCGCCCTCACATCAGCCGGCCAGAGGCCGGCGCTACCTGGCGGGCGGGGCGCCCGCCCCACGTGACTTTCGAATGTCCCACCCGCCCGCCTCCACACCCGTTTATCTTCGGGTACCTACCGAAAAATGCTAATTCTTTGCGTCTCAGGCGTTTACGTTGACCTGGGCATCCAATTGAGTTAAGTTTGCAACTTTATTCATCAGCGGACTAAGGGATATACTGGACACAACCCGGATGGGACATACAGAAAATGGTAAGACCCTGCTTTTGCTGAAGCCGCGTGGTTTCTGCGCAGGGGTGGTGCGCGCCATCGACATTGTGCGCATCGCGCTCGAGGCTTTCGGCCCGCCCATTTACGTCCGCAAGGAGATCGTCCACAACCGCTATGTCGTGGAAGAGTTGCAGGCCAAGGGCGCGGTGTTTGTGGACAGCGTGGAGGAAGTTCCGGAAGGGGAACGGGTGATTTACAGCGCGCACGGGGTCTCGCCCGAGGTGCGGGAAGCCAGCGAGCGGCGGCGGCTGCGGGTGATCGACGCCACCTGTCCGCTGGTGACCAAGGTGCACGTGGAGGCGGTGCGCTTCGCAAGGGACAACTACAGCATCATCCTGATCGGTCACCGCGACCACGATGAGGTGATCGGCACCATGGGCGAGGCGCCGGCGGTCACGCAGGTGATCAGCAGCCCGGAAGAGGTAGAGCAGTTGACCGTCCCCGATCCCGGGCGCGTGGCCTATACCACGCAGACCACGCTCAGCCTGGAAGAGACCAAGGACGTGATCGCCGCCCTGCGGAGAAGGTTCCCCAGCATCCACGGGCCGGCGGCTCAGGACATCTGTTATGCCACCGAGAACCGCCAGGTGGCGGTGAAGCAGGTGGCCGGAGGTGCCGACCTGCTGCTGGTGGTGGGTTCGGAGAACAGTTCCAACTCCAACCGGCTGGTGGAAGTGGCGCGCAAGCAGGGCACGCCCGCCTACCTGATCGAAAACTACCGCGCCATCCGTCCGGAATGGCTGCAAGGCATCCGCACGGTGGCGTTGACGGCCGGGGCTTCGGCGCCGGAGTGCCTGGTGCAAGAAGCGGTATCGTTCCTCACGCAGTCAGGCTTCGGCGACCTCCAGGAAGTGGAAGTGATGCCCGAAAACGTGCGCTTCGGTCTGCCTCCGGAGATTGTGGAAGCCATCTCCCCCGTCACCACGGCTGCGGAGTAAACGATGGACAACACCGGCGACAGTCGTCGCCCCATCCCGACGGCCCCCATGGCGCAGAGCAGCGAGCTCAACGCCCCGCCCAGCGCTGGCCCGTCGCTCTTGTTCGGCAAGCTCGACGACATGGTGAGCCGCGTGGCGGCGGCCGCCGATGCCGCCCGGCGCTTCCTCTTCTCCCAGCAGCATGAAGAAGGCTACTGGTGCGGTGAGCTGGAAGCCGATACCACGCTCGAGTCCGACTACATTCTGCTGCACACGCTGCTGGGTACGGGAAATCCTGAACGCATCCGCAAAGCCGCCAATTACATCCTGCGTCACCAGAACCAGGACGGCGGCTGGAGCATCTACCTGGGCGGGCCGTCGAACATCAGCGCCTCGGTGAAGGCCTACTTCGGGCTCAAGCTGGCGGGATACCAGGCCGGCCATCCCGCGCTCGAGAAGGCGCGCAAGAAAATCCTCGAGCTGGGCGGGGTCACCCAGGTCAACACTTTCACCAAGATCTACCTCTGCTTCTTCGGACAGTACGACTACATGTCGGTACCGGCGGTGCCGCCGGAGATCGTGCTCTTCCCCAACTGGTTCTGGTTCAACATCTACGAGATTTCGTCGTGGTCGCGCGGCATTCTCGTGCCGCTCTCCATCGCCTACGCCAAGAAGCCGTTCAAGAAGATCCCGCCGGAGATGGGCGTGGAGGAGTTATTTGTGCGCGGCAAGAGCAAGAAGCATATGCGGCTGCCCTGGGCCAAGAAGCTGGTGAGCTGGCGCAACTTCTTTTTGGTGGTGGACCGGGTGACGCACTGGCTGGAGGCGGTGCACATCCGGCCGCTGCGCTCGATTGCCATCCGCGCCGCCGAGGAGTGGATCCTGGAGCGCTTCGAGGGCAGCGACGGCCTGGCCGCCATCTATCCGGCGATGATGAACTCCATTATCGCGCTGCGCTGCCTGGGATACTCGCTCGACGATCCCCAGATGATCCGCGCCCTGGACGAGTTCGGGGCCCTGGGCATCGAGGAAGGAGACAGCTTCCGCATGCAGCCCTGCAAGTCTCCGGTGTGGGACACCGCCTACGCGCTGTTCGCGCTGGGCGAGAGCGGGGTGCCGCGCAGCGAGCCGCGCCTGCTCGCCGCCGCCGACTGGATGCTGCGCAAGCAGGTCACGCGCACCGGCGACTGGGCGGTCAAGAACAGCAGAGCCAACCCTGGTGGTTGGTACTTCGAGTTCAACAACGAGTTCTATCCCGATGTGGACGACACCGCCATGGTGCTGCTGGCGCTGGCGCAGGTGGACCATCCCGACGAAGGCTACCTGCACAAGTCGGTGGAGCGCGCCAGGGAATGGGTGCTCTCCATGCAGTGCAAGAACGGCGGCTGGGCGTCGTTCGACAAGAACAATAACCGGATGGTGTTCCAGTACGTGCCCTTCGCCGATCACAACGCCATGCTCGATCCGGCGACGGTGGACGTCACCGGCCGGGTGCTGGAGATGCTGGCCACCTCCGACGGCACGCGGCAGCGCGCGGCCGTAAAGCGTGCCATCAAGTTCATCAAGCACGAGCAGGAGCCCGACGGCTCGTGGTTCGGACGCTGGGGCGTGAACTACATCTACGGCACCATGCAGGTGCTGCGCGGGCTCAGGGCCATCGGCGAAGATCCGCACGAGGCCTACATCCAGCAGGCGGCGGAGTGGCTGCGCATGGTGCAGAACGCCGACGGTGGCTGGGGCGAGAGCTGCGAGTCGTATGACGATCCCAATAAGAAAGGGGTGGGAACGAGCACGCCGTCGCAGACCGCGTGGGCGGTGCTGGGACTGCTCGCCGCCGGCGACACGCGCAGCGATTCGCTCGCGCGCGGCATCGCCTACCTGCTTCGTACCCAGGGCAAGAACGGGAACTGGGAGGAGCCGCATTGCACTGGCACCGGCTTCCCGCGGGTGTTCTATCTGAAGTATCACCTGTACCGGACGTACTTTCCGCTGCTGGCGCTGACCAGCTATGCCAGAGCCATGGCCGAGGCGGAGCGGGAGATGGTGTCACGATGATCGCCGGGATCGGGTTCGGGAGGGCACGACTTTAGTCGTGCCGTACAGGGCCGAGTATCGCGAGGTGAGGGCGACCCTGTGAACGCGGCGGAACGCCGCCGCGACAGCCGGCAAGATGCCGGCGCTACTTGGGGAGGATCATGGCAGTACCGCTTTCACAGATGTGGACGGTGGGCAGCTACGTCGTGGGTCAAAAGCTGAAGCGCCGCAAGCGCTATCCGCTGGTGCTGATGCTGGAGCCGCTGTTCCGCTGCAACCTGGCCTGCGCCGGCTGCGGCAAGATCCAGTATCCCGGCCACGTGCTCAAGATGCAGTTGACGCCCGCGGAGTGCTTCCGCGCGGCCGAGGAGTGCGGCGCGCCCACGGTCGCCATCCCCGGCGGCGAGCCGCTGCTGCATCCCGAGATCGGGGAGATCGTCGCTGGCCTGGTGGCGCGCAGGAAATACATCTACCTGTGCACCAACGCGCTGCTCCTGAAGCAGAAGCTCGATCTGTTCACCCCCAGCAAGTACCTGACGTTCTCCGTCCACCTCGACGGCCAGCGCGAGCACCACGATTTTTCCGTCTGCCTGGAGGGCGGCTACGACAAAGCAGTGGAAGGGATCAAAGAGGCGCTGCGGCGCGGCTTCCGCGTCACCACCAACACCACGCTCTTCGACGGCGCCGATCCCAACAGCGTGCGCGCCTTCTTCGACGAGATGATGGAACTCGGCATCGAGGGCATGATGCTCTCGCCCGGCTACTCCTACGAGAAGGCGCCCGACCAGCACCACTTCCTGGGGCGCGCGCGGACGCGGCGGCTGTTCCGCGCGATCCTGGCCAACCGCAAGGACACTTGGCGCTTCAACATGTCGCCGCTGTTCCTGGAATTCCTGATGGGCAAGCGCGATTATCCCTGCACCGCCTGGGGCATGCCTACGTACAACGTCTTCGGCTGGCAGAAACCCTGTTACCTCTTGCAGGACGGCTATGCGGATTCCTTCGTGGAGTTGCTCGCGACCACCGACTGGGTGCACTACGGGACTGAGTCCGGCAATCCCAAGTGCGCCAATTGCATGGTGCATAGCGGCTACGAAGCTTCCGCGGTGAACGATACCTTCGGCTCGCTGCGCGGCATATGGAAGACGGCGCGCGCCACTTTCAGCCGCTATCGCGATCCCGACGCGCTGCGCTTGCTCGATGAGCCGGTGCGGCCAGTGCACGCTATTAATCCTCTGGTGCAGCTCGAGACGGAAACGGCGCAGGAGGCACACCAGTGAGCGGCAGGGAAGCTGGACGCGACAGCTTGCATGGCGTTGACGCGCTGGAAGTCGTCCCCGGCACCGAGCGCGACGAGCTGGAAGGCTGGGTGCCGGAGCTGGCGGGCGAAGAAGAACTGCGGCAGGCACTGGAGCAGGCTTTCGGATATCGCGGCGACGTGCTGATTACGCGCAAGGACGGGTCGAAGGTCGAAGGCTATGTCTTCGACCGGAGGACAGGGCGCACGCTGGCCGATTCCGCCGTGCGCCTGCTGTCCAAAGATGGCGGCGCGAAGCTCTCCATCTCCTACGCCGATATTGCCGGCCTAGCCTTCACCGGACGCGACATGGCCGCGGGCAGGAGCTGGGAAAACTGGGTACGGCAGTACTGGGAGCGGCGCGCGGCAGGAGAAAAGAATATTTCGCTCGAGCCGGAGAGGCTGGAATAGGTTTCAGTTTCTCGTTTCAGGAAAATGTTTCTTCGGAGGGGCACGGCTTCAGCCGTGCCGAAATGAGTGCCTTTTTGGGGGGTGTCATCCTGAGCGAAGCCCGAACCGAGCGCAAGCGAGGCGAGGGCGAGCGAAGGATCTATGCATTGCTGGCGGAACACTGGCAAGTGTTCGAGCGAAGCTCTCAGGGGCTAAAGCCCGGCTCCTTGGCGGCTCTGAACGGCGCGGCTGAAGCCGCGCCCCTCCGAAAGCCATTTGTGACATGGCTTCGGGGTCATCCATTGACGGCATGAAGGTTTTTGTCACAGGCGCTACCGGCTTCGTGGGAAGCCACGTGGCGCGCGTTCTTTCACAACAGGGCGCGGAGCTGCGGTTGCTGGTGAGAGCGACCAGCCGCACGGAGAATCTCGAGGGCCTCAGGGCCGAGCGCATCACCGGCGATGTGTGCGATGTGGAGGCGCTGCGCCAGGGGATGTCGGGCTGCGAGCTGGTGTTCCACGTGGCTGCCGACTACCGGCTGTGGGCGCGCGATCCACGCGAGATCTACCGCGCCAACGTCGAGGGCACGCGCACCGTGCTGGAAGCGGCGCAGGCGGCGGGCGTACGCCGCGCGGTGCACACTTCGAGCGTGGGGACCATCGGTTTCCGGGCGAACGGCCGGCCGGCGGACGAAGACTCCCCGGTCGCGCTCGCGGACATGATCGGCGCCTACAAGCGGTCGAAGTTCATGGCGGAGCAGGTGGCGCTGGAAGCTGCGCGCGGCGGCTTGGACGTGGTGGTGGTGAATCCGACCACGCCGGTCGGTGAGCAGGACATCAAGCCCACGCCCACCGGTCGTGTGATCGTGGACTTCCTGAAGCGGAAGTTCCCGGCGTACGTGGAGACGGGCCTGAACCTGGTGGACGTGCGCGAGTGCGCGCGCGGGCACGTGGCGGCGGCGGAGCGAGGCCGGCGCGGCGAGCGCTACATCCTGGGTGGCGAGGACCTGACGCTGAAGCAAATCCTCGACCGTCTGGCGGCCATCACCGGGCTGCCATCGCCCAAGGTGAAGCTGCCCTACGCGGTGGCGCTGGCCACGGGCGCGGTGGACACGCTGTTCACCGGCGTCCTGCTCGGGCGCGAGCCGCGGGTGACGCTGGATTCGGTGCGCATGGGGCGCAAGAAGATGTTCGCATCGTCGGCCAAGGCGGAGCGCGAGCTGGGATGGAAGATCGTCCCCGTGGACGACGCGCTGCGTCGCGCGGTGGAGTGGTTCCGGGCGCACGGCTATGCGTAGTGCTAGGGTTTCGGGAGGGCACGACTTTTAGCCGTGCCGCTAAGGTCCGCTCAAGATGCGGGCTTTAGCCCCTGAGGGAAACGTGGTCGGGATTGTAACCGCGATGGCGACGGAAGTCTGGCCGCTGATACGGGATTGGCGGGTCACACATGCAGGCGCGACTTGGTCGCGCCCGGACGGGCGAGGGCGCCCGTCCCCACGTGACCAACGACGCTACGAGTTCTTTGAGAGCGAAGATGCTGTGCTGCTCTGCGGCGGGATCGGATACGAGGCCGGCGTGCGCGCGGCGGGGGCGGTGATCGAATACGCGAAGCCGTCGCTGCTGATTGCGACCGGCCTAGCCGGGGGCCTCAAGCCGGAGTGGACGCTGGGGCGGACGATGGTCGCGGCGGAAGTGGTGGACGAGGCTACCGGACGGCGATTCAGGACCGCTCACGGCGAGGGAACAGTGGTCAGCTCGCACGAGATCGCGCGCGCGGCGAAGAAACGCGAGCTGGCGTCGCGCTTCGCCGCCGACGTAGTGGACATGGAAGGCGCGGCGGTGGGCGAGGTCGCCGAAGCGCACGGGCTGCCGTTCCTGTCGGTGAAAGCGGTCTCGGACGAAATGGATTTCGAGTTGCCGCCGCTCCAGCCCTTCGTCGACGCCGAGGGCCGGTTCCACGGTACGCGCTTCGGGTTGTGGGCGGCGTGGCATCCGCGCTGGTGGCCGGCGATCGCGCAGTTGAAGAGGAGAAGTGACGCGGCGGCGGCAGCGCTGGCGGGGAAGTTGCGAGAAGTGATTGCGGGGTGGGAAACGAACCAAGATCCTTCGCGACCGTTTCCCGCGCTTTGCCCCAGCACGCCAAAACCGGGCGTGCCGGGGGCCCCGAAAGCGCGCGGGACCCTCGGTCGCTCAGGATGACAATTTAATTTTTTCTTGTAGATGGCGACCGCGACCCAATCCGGCGTGAGGCGGGAACGCAGGGCCATCCCCGCGACCATGACGGCCGCCGTCTATCGCGGCCCCAACGACGTGCGCATCGAAAGCGTGCCGGTGCCCAAGATCGGGCCGGGCGAAGTGCTGGTGCGGGTGCACACCTGCGGCATCTGCGGCACCGATTTAAAGAAAATCGCGACCGGTTCGCACTCGGCCCCGCGCATCTTCGGCCACGAGACGGCGGGCATGATCGCGGCGGTGGGCGAAGGCGTGCGCGGTTTTGAAGTCGGCGACCGGGTGATGGCGTTCCATCACATCCCTTGTCGTGAGTGCTATTACTGCCGGCATAAGGTATTCGCGCAGTGCCCGGTGTACAAGCGCGTGGGCTGCACGGCGGGCTTCGAGCCCGCGGGCGGCGGCTTCGCCGAGTACGTGCGCGTCATGGACTGGATCGTCGCGCGCGGGCTGGTGAAAATTCCTGACGATGTTTCCTACGAGCAGGCGTCGTTCATCGAGCCTGTGAATACCTGCATGAAGGGGATCGAGACGCTGCGCCTGGAACCGGGCGAGAGCGTGCTGGTAATGGGACAAGGTCCGATCGGACTTGTGCTGGCGTACCTGGCCAAACGCGCGGGTGCACGGGTGATAACTTCCGATTTGTACGCCCAGCGGCTTACAATAGCTTTGTCACTCGGTATTGCGGAGACGATTGACGCGTCGCGCACCGAGACCGTTACCCGAGTGCGCGAGTTGACCGAGGGACGCGGGGCTGATGCCGTCATCCTGGCGGTGGCCGCCAACCAGCTCGTCCGTCCCGCCCTGGAGGCAACCCGACCCGGCGGCAGAACGATGTTGTTCGCGCAGACGGTGCGCAGCGAAGTAGGGATCGACCCGGCGGCCATCTGCGTGGACGAGAAGTCGTTAGTGGGCTCCTATAGCGCATCGGTCGATCTGCAGGAAGAGTCGGTGCGGTTCGTGCTCGGCCGCGAGCTGGATCTGGTGCGGATCATCACGCATCGGTTTCCGCTGTCGCAGGCGGTGGAGGCTTTGGAGCTGGCCGCCCACCCGCGCACGGATTCGCTGAAAGTGGTGGTGCAACCCGCTGCGGCGGATCGGGAAGGAAATACGTGAACGGAAACATGACAGCCGCCGTCCTCTATGGCAAGGAGGACGTGAAGATCGAGAAGGTGCCGATCCCCCGCCTGGGCGAGGGAGAGGTGCTGATCAAAGTGCAGGTGGCGCTCACCTGCGGCACCGATCTGAAGGTGTACCAGCGCGGCTATCACGCGCGCATGATCGTGCCTCCGGCGCTGTTCGGCCACGAGCTGGCGGGAGTGGTCGAGGAAGTGGGGCCCAACGTGCGCTGGTTCCGCAAGGGTATGCGGGTGGTGGCGCTGAACTCCGCGCCCTGCCAGATGTGCTTCTACTGCTCCAAGCACCAGGAGAACCTCTGCGAGGACCTGCTGTTCAACAACGGCGCCTACGCCGAGTACATCCGCATTCCCCGGCGAATCGTCGAGACCAACATGCTGGCCATCCCTGGCCACGTGAGCTTCGAAGAGGCCGCCATGGTCGAGCCGCTGGCCTGCGTGCTGCGCGGGCTGCACGAGACCGGGGTGGAGATCGGCGACACCGTCACCATCATCGGCGGCGGGCCCATCGGGCTGATGTTCGTGCAGGTGGCCAAGCTGGCTGGCTGCAACGTGATCGCCGTGGTCAAGCACGACTCGCAGGGTTCGGCCGCCAAACGCATCGGCGCCGACGACATTGTGCTGACCACCGACACCGCGGACGTGGTGGAAGCCGTGCGTGCGCTCACCCCCGACCGCCGCGGCGCCGACGTGGCCATCGAGGCCGTCGGCCGTCCGCAGGCTTGGGAGTGGGCGGTGGACATGGTGCGCAAGGGCGGCACCGTGAACTTCTTCGGGGGGTGCGCCACCGGAACCAAAGTTCCGCTCGACACCAGCCGCCTGCATTATTCCGAGATCACGCTGAAGGCGACGTTTCATCACACGCCGGAGGCGGTGCGCAAGGCCTTCGCACTCATCGTGGAGCGCAAGATCCGCGGCACCGACTACATCACCGGGGAAGCGCCGCTGTCGCGCTTGCAGCAGGTGCTCCGCCACATGCTGAACCGTAACGGGGACATCAAGACGGCCATCATCCCCGGACACTAGGCGGCGCGGGAATCGAGCTGAGTCTTATGTCGACCCTCGCGAGCCACGGTTCCCCTAGCTTGAACAACACCAGTACAGCGCGCGCGGACGGCTGGGCCAGGCTGCCTGCCGAATACGCCATCCCCGAACAAGCGCCATCGCTCGAAGAAGCGCAAGCTTACTGCGAGCGCCTGGCGCGCACCCATTACGAGAATTTTTCCGTCGCCACCTGGCTTCTGCCTAAGCGGCTGCGCCCGCACTTCTACTCCGTCTATGCCTACTGCCGGATCTCGGACGATCTGGGCGACGAGGTCGGTGATCCGCAACAGGCGCTGGCGCTGCTGGACGAGTGGGAGCGCGAGTTGGAAGCGTGCTACGCGGGAGAGCCGCGCCATCCCGTGTTCATCGCGCTGCGCGAGACCATTCGCGCGTGCGATATCCCGCAGCACGAATTCTCCGATCTGCTGAAAGCCTTTCGCCAGGATCAGACAGTCCACCGCTACGAAACCTTCGATGATGTGCTCGGTTACTGCCATTATTCGGCGAATCCGGTCGGACACCTGGTGCTCTATGTCTGCGGATACCACGATGCCGAACGGCAACAGCTCGCCGATTACACCTGCACGGCGCTGCAACTGGCGAACTTCTGGCAGGACGTGAGCGTCGATTGGCAGAAGGGACGCATCTATCTCCCGCTCGAGGACATGCGGCGCTTTGGGGTGAGCGAGCGCGAGATCGCCGAGCGGCGCCCGACGCCGGAGTTCCTCAAGCTGATGAAGTTTGAAGTCGAGCGGGCGCGGGAGTGGTTCGAGCGCGGGCTGCCGCTGGCCGAGCGCGTCGACCGCGAACTGGCGACTGACATCGAGCTGTTCAGCCGCGGCGGGCAGGAGATCCTCAGCGCCATCCAGCGCCAGGGCTTCGACGTGTTGCGCCAGCGGCCGGTGATCTCCAAGCCGCGGAAGCTGTGGCTGGTAGCAAGGGCGGCGGCAAATCGGTTGATCGGGTGATCGGGTCATCGGGCGATTGAGTCATTGGGTCATTGGGGTCATTGAGTCATTGAGAAGTCATGGCACAAATGGTTTGCGGGAGGGCACGGCTTTAGCCGTGCCGCCGCGGCGCCTCTATGGAGATTGTCGTCCCGAGCGAAGCGTGACGTGAGCTTGCGAACGGAGCGCGAGTCGAGGGACCTGCAGTTGTATGGTCTCTACCAAACTGCAGATCCCTCGCCGCGCTCGGTGGCAAAGGCTCCCTCGCCCTGGCTTGGGATGACAATTCCAATATTGCTAGCTGGCGGCGCGGCTGAAGCCGCCTCCTTTCAAAGCACATGAACTCCCAACTGGCAGCGGCGTACGGGGTATGCCGGCACATCACGCGCTCGGCAGCGCGGAATTTCTATTACGGATTCCTGGTGCTGCCGCGGGAACGTCGCAACGCGCTGAGCGCGGTGTACGCCTACATGCGCCACTCCGACGACCTCTCCGACGATCCCGGGCTCACTCGCCGCGAGCGCGAGGACAAGCTGACGGAATGGCGCAACGCGCTGCATCGCGTGGCCGAGGGTGAGCACACCGACGATCCCGTGCTGCTGGCCGTGGCCGACGCGCAGCGGCGCTTCAAGATTTCGCTAGAGCTCTTCGACCGGCTGGTGGAGGGCACGGCCATGGATGTGACCCCGCGGCCCGGCGGACCCATCCGCTACCAGACCTTCGACGACCTGCGCCGCTACTGCTATCACGTGGCCTCGGTGGTGGGACTGATCTGCATCAAGATCTTCGGTTATCGCGATCCGGCGGCGGAGGCGCTGGCCGAGCAGTGCGGGCTGGCTTTCCAGTTGACCAACATCATCCGCGACGTGAAGGAAGACGCTGGGCTGGGGCGCGTCTACCTGCCCGAGGAAGACCTGGAACGCTTCGGACGCTCGGCGGCGGAGCTTGACCCGGCGCTCCTAAAAAACGGCTTCGATGCCGCCGGCTTCCGCCCGGCGCTGGAGTTCGAGGCGGAGCGGGCGCGCGAACTCTATCGCGCCGCCGAGCAACTGCTGCCGCTGATCGACGAGGAGAGCCGTCCGGCGCTGTGGGTGCTGGTGGAGATCTACCGGCGCCTGCTGGAGAAGATCGCGGCGCGCGGCTACAACGTCTTCGGGAAGAAGATCCGGCTGACGAGGCGGGAGAAGGTCAGCGTGCTCGCCCGCGGATTCTGGCGGCGGATGACGTGAGCGCGTTGCACGCCGCGATCGCGGGCGGAGGACTGGCCGGGCTGGCCGCAGGATGCGCCCTCGCCGACACCGGCTTCCGCGTGACCCTGGTCGAGAAGCGGCCGTTCGTGGGCGGGCGCGCGACCTCCTATGAGCTTCCAGGCACGGGCGAGGTGATAGACAACTGCCAGCATGTGCTGCTCGGCTGCTGTACTAACCTCATCGATCTCTACCGGCGCATAGGCGTGGAAGACAAGATCCGCTGGTACGACCGTCTGTTCTTCATCGAGCCGGGCGGGAGAAGGTCGGAGATCTCGCCGTCCTGGCTGCCGCCGCCGTTCCATACCGCGCCGTCGTTCCTGAAAGCCAGCTCACTCGCGTTCGGCGACAAGCTGGCCATCGCGCGCGCGATGATGTCGGTCGCCCAGCGGCTGCCGCGGGATACGGGCGAAACCTTCATGCAATGGTTGAAGCGGCACGGGCAGACGGAGCGCGCCATCGAGCGCTTCTGGAAAGTAGTGCTGGTGAGCGCGCTTAACGAAGACCTGGAGCGCATGTCGGTGTACTACGCGGCGCAGGTTTTCCGCGAGGCCTTCCTGAAGTCGCGCGAGGGCGGGCGCATGGGCGTGCCGCGGGTGCCGCTGGCGGAGCTGTACGGCGCGGCAGCGGAGTACATCCGCGGGCTCGGCGGCGAGGTGCGGCTCAGGGCTCAGGTGGAGTCGTTCCGCGCCCAGCCCGCCGGCGTGCGGCTGTCGGTGAACGGCGCGGAGATGGCGTGCGACTTCGCGGTGCTGGCCGTGCCCTTCGACGCGCTGGGACGCATGCTGCCGGAGAGCGCCGCCGCCGGGCCCCTGCGCGAGATGATTGCGCGCTTCGAGACCTCGCCCATCACTGGGATTCATCTTTGGTTCGACCGCGAGATCACGGAGCTGGACCACGCGGTGCTGCTCGACCGCACCCTCCAGTGGATGTTTCACAAGTCACGGCTGCTCGGGCGCGGCGGGCCGAGCTACCTGGAGCTGGTGGTGAGCTCATCGAAGGCGCTGGTGGAGAAGCCGCGGGCGGAGATCATAGAGATGGCGGTGCGGGAGTTGGGGGAATTCTTTCCCGTCGCGCGCGAGGCCAAGCTGGTGAAGGCGACGGTGATCAAGGAAGTGCATGCCACGTATTCGGCGCTGCCGGGCTCGGATGCCTACCGTCCGACGGCGGCGACGGGCTGGCCGCGCGTCTTCCTGGCCGGCGATTGGACGCGCACAGGATGGCCCGCCACCATGGAAGGCGCGGTGCGCAGCGGATATCTGGCGGCGGAAGCCGTGGCCCAGGCGGCGGGGAAGGGAGCGGGTTTCGTGGTGGGGGATTTGGCGGCGAAGGGGCTGATGAGGATTGGTAGTTTGTAATTTGCAATTAATTCGTGAAGCGTGAGTCGTGACGCACGATTTGTGATGTCTGTCGCGCTCCTGTATGCAGTGACGTTGGTATCAGGGCAGGGCTTCCACTTGAGTAGCTGGTCGCGCCGGCCCTTCCCAACACCATTACCTACAGAGCAGGGCCCAGGCACCTTACGATGTCCCCTCTTCCGGCTCGCCCGAGTGTTCGGGGCTGGGGCCGGGCTCGGGGAAGTCGCTGTCGCTGGCCTTAATCAGCGGATCGCTCTCCCGGTGCGACAGTTGCCCCTTGAACCTGAGTTGCGGCTTCTGCCGCGGGTTGTCTTCCTCGAAGGCTCCCTTGTGCAGGTCGTTGTCATTCATCTGGTGGATCCGGTTCCGCTCGGCGGTGGTCATCGGGCACGCTCCCCCTGGGATGAATCCCCGGGGCCCAACCTTGCCACACTGCCCGGGCGGGAGTCGGTGACGGCGGTTTCACCCCTCAGTGACGTTGAGCCGGGGGATGTTGAACCCTGTATGGCAACAGCTAATACGAATGCCTGATTGCGATGCCGTCCTGCTCCGGTTATGTTTTCCTCACGGAGGATCTTTCGCATGAAGAGAGTTTTCTTGGTCCTGTTCGCGGCGCTGCTGCTGGCGCTGTCGGCATGGGCCCAGGGCATGCCCTCGTCGTCCAGCACAACCACCGCGCAGGCCAGCACGGGCGCTACCAGCACCACCAAGCACCGGCGCCATCACCGCAAGCACCGCAGACATCGCCACCACCACAAAGCCAACGCGCAGTAGCGCCGAGTTTGTGCCGATAACCGTCGGCCACGGCCGCATCGTTGCGGGCGGCCTGGTCTTTCGGCTGCGCGTGGCTTCCGCCCCCGACCTGTAGAATCACGTCATGAGCGCGCCGGGGCCCATCTTCCGCCCGTTCGAAAAGCTGGTGAGGATCAGGGTGAAGGGCAGCGAATACGAGGTTCCGGAGGCGAACACCCTGCTGCGCGCCTTCCAGTACCTGGCGCCGGACACGGTTCCCTACGGACGCTTCTGCTGGAACGAGGAATGCCAGTACTGCCGCATCAGCTATGACACCGGCGAGGGCACGTCCGCGCGCGCGGGCCTTTCCTGCAAGATCATGGTGCAGCCGGGCATGCGCGTTGTGGAGTTGGCGGCCGAGTTGCGCTATTGCCTGCGGGGTCTGCCGGAGGGGAAGTAAGCTCGACGGGTTTGCGAAACCGGCGTGACGCGATGGCGCCGCGCCCCACGCGGGCTTGGGCCAGTCCAACGGGTCCGCTACTGTGCCGTCGGCCTGTGGCTGGGGGAGGTCTTGCCCGAGGTGAGCTGCCGCAGCCGCTCGCGCGCCTGCGTAGCCTCGACCGAGCGCGGATAGCGCGCGATCAGGCTTTTCAACTCGCGCATCCCAGCGTCCCGCTGCCCCAGCTCGATCAGCGCATAGCCCTTCTTCAGTTGCGCGGCCGCGGCCTTGTTCCCGCCGGGATACTGCTGCAGCACGGTGTCATAGGCCTGGATGGCGCCCTGGAAGTTTCCCTGGCGATACGCGATCTCGCCCAGGTAGAACTGGGCGTTCCCGGCCAGGTCGGTGTTGGGATAGAACTTCAGGTAGTCGTTGAACTCCTGACCGGCGATGTCGTACTTGCCGGCGTTGTAGTCGCGCAGGCCGTTGTTGTAGAGGACGTCGGGAGGCGGCGCCTGCACCGCGGGCGCGCCTGGCTGCACGCCCGGCGCCTGCGAAGGCAGGTTCTGCTGCTGTGCGGCGAGCTGGTCGAGTTGCGTGTTTAGCTTGTTCAGACGGGCGCGCAGCTCGTCGAGCGCATCGTGCATCGCCTGCACCTGGGTGGAGACCTGGTCCACCTTGCCGCCGATGTCGCTGTTCTGCTGCGAGAGCGTCTTCTGCAGCTCGTTGACCGCGCCGGTGACCTTGTTCATGTTGTCGGTGGTCTGCTCGATCAGGTTGCGCATTACGCCCATGCGCTCGTCGAACGACTGCTGCATGCGCGCCATCTGGTCCTGCAACGCCTGCACCTGGGTCTGGAGCTGGACGATCTCTTTGCTGACGCCGAACGCCGGCAGGGCACACCACAGCCCCAGCAGGACGAGTAGGGGGAGAAGTCTTTTCATCTTCATATGCTTGTTAAGATGCCGCACCGCGGCCTCTCCGCATTGTAAAAGATGCGGGGCGCCGCGGGAGTCATAAGGGCGGCGGGACGCCGCCGAGCCAGCCGGCAAGCTGCCGGCGTTACGGGAAAAGCAGGGGACGGGCCTTCGCCCGTCCCCGCACAGGCTTACCGCTGATACACGAAGTGGGCGCGCCGGTTCTCCTGCCAGCACTGCTCGTTGTGCTCGGTGCAGAAGGGCTTTTCCTTGCCGTAGCTGATGGTGCGGATACGGTCGGCGCTCACCCCCTGCTGCACCAGGAAGTTCTTGGCGGCGGTGGCGCGGCGGTCGCCCAGGCCGAGGTTGTATTCGGTGGAGCCGCGCTCGTCGCAGTGGCCCTCGATGGTGAAGCGGATGCTGGGATGCTGCTGGAGAAACGCCGCGTCGGCCATGAGCGCCTGCTGCGCGTCGGGACGGATATCCGACTTGTCGTAGTCGAAGAACGCGTCCTTCACGCTCTGATTGAACAGCTCCTCGTCGCTGGGAGCGGCCGCGACCGGCGGTGGCGGCGGAGGCGAGGCGACCGTGACCCGCGCCGTGGCTTCCTGCGTCCCGCCGGCGCCCTTCGCAATCAAGCGGTAGGTGGTGGATTCGGTCGGCGTTACCTCGCGGGAGCCATTGGCGTCGACCGCGCCGATGCCTTCGAGCGTCACATCCGTGGCGTTCGTGGTCTGCCAGGTCAAAGTCGTGGAGTGGCCCCGCTGGATGCTGTTGGGATTGGCCGTCAGCGACGCAGTAGGCTGCGGCGGCGGCGGCGGTGGCGGCGGTGGCGTCACTTCTTTCTTCTTACAGCCCGCGGTGGCCAGTACCATCAAGCTCGCCAAGGCCGCGACGATCGTGATCCACTTCATCCTGCTGTGCTTCACCTCACCCTCCCTGCGAGAAAGCTCGCAATCGCTTTCCTCCGGTCCTGCCCGGATGGAGTTAAGCATGAAAACATACAGCCCTGAGAAGATTTACTTCCAACTCCAGTTCGGCATGCTATTGGAGCCCGTAAAGGTAAGCTGGCGCTGCTGGCTGCCGTCGGCCAGCATGGTCCAGATCTGGTCGCTGCCGCTGCGCTTGGACTGAAAAACAATGTGGCGCCCATCCGGTGACCATGACGGGAAATCATTGCGCCCTTCGCGCGTTAACTGTACCCACTGGCGGCTGGCGATGTCCATTATATAAATGTCCTGCCCGCCGGGCTCTCCCGGTCCCCACTTGCGACTCCAACTAAACAACAGGAATTGCCCGTTGGGCGACCAGGAAGGCGAGACCGCATAGCCGCCGTCGGTCATGCGCTGCAGGTTGGCGCCATCGGCGTCCATGATGTAGATCTGGGGCAGCCCCGAGCGATCGCTCACCCAGGCAATCTGCCCGCCGGTCTTCGGGTTCCACACCGGGGAGATGTCCACGCCCGTGTAGGCGGTCAGCCGCTTGAGGTTTGTGCCATTGTCGTTGACCAGATAGATTTCCGGATCGCCGTTGCGCGAGGAAGAAAACAGCAGCTTGGTGCCGTCGGGCGCCCACGCCGGCGAAGCGTTGGTGCCGCCGAACTTGGGGAAGGTGAGAAAGCGATTCAGCTCCAGCGACCAGATCGCAACGTCGGGCGAGCCGTATGCGAAGGTGGTGAAGGCCAGGCGGTTGCCGTCCGGGGAAATGCGCGGCGAGAGCGAGATCGAGCCCAGATGCGTGATCTGGTGCTGGTTGGCGCCGTCGTAATCCATCCCCCAGACCTCTTTGTGCCCGGTGCGCGAGGAAATGTAGAAGATCTTGCTCTCGGTGACGCCGGGGATGCCGCCCCCCAGGCGGAAGATGATCTCGGCGGCAAACTTGTGCGCGATCGAGCGCGCGCTCTGAGCGCTGGCCGGTTCCTTGTACTGCTTACCCAGCACCTGCGGCGCGGTGGTGTTCTTGACGTCGTAGAGCCAGCCCTGCACCTGCAGGTCAGTCCCGGTGACCCCCAGGTTGCCGAACGCCACCATGCTGGCGTTGGGCGGGGGATTGCCCCACGACGTGATGTTCAGTTCCTGCGGCGTGCCCGGCGTCTGCAACGGGTAGAAGCTCTTCGAGACCATGTCGAAGATGCCGGCATTGGCCAGGTCGTTCCACAGCACGTCGTCGAACACCTGCTGCAGTTGCGGGTTGGAGGCGTCCGTCGTCGCGACCTTGAAATCGGGGACGGCCAACCGGACTTTCTCCACCCCCAGTCCGGTGCCAGTGCGGATCCAGTCCTGAGACAACGCCGGCAGGGCGGAAAGAAGAGCGAGCAAAAAACACAGAGCCGCAGCGGCCGCTTTGAAGGGGCGCGGCTTTGGCCGCGCGTCAAACCCGCCCCATGGTTGGGGTTTGCCCACATCCTTTTTCGGGAAGCATTTCATCGTTTTATGACGCATCGCGATACCAGATTTATCTCCGATAATCGAACCAGAACTCCACCGAGACTTTGTTGCCGTTGTACTCATTGGGCAGCCCGCCGAAGGTGTCGATGCGTTGGATGGCGCGCGTCGCCGAAATGTCCAGCGAGGGGATGCCGCTCGACTGCTCCACCTGCACGTTCACCGGCTGCCCATTCCGCAGGATGTCGAAGGTGATGTACACGCGCTGCCCGCTAGTGACGCGCGGATCGATCTCGTACTTCATCCAGTTCTCCGAGATCTTGCGCCGCACCACGTCCACGTACCATCCGAAGCGGCTGCCGAAATCGCCGCCGCCGGAAAAACTCAGTCCACCCTTGGCGCCGCCCGCAGTGAACACGCCGTAGGGCCCGCTGATGGGGCCACCCTGGCCGAAGGGGATTACATTCTCCGGCTCCGGCTCGGGCGGAGGCATCTTCTTGGCGACGGTCGAGCGTTCCGGCTTGGGCGGCTTCTTCTTCGCATTCCTCTCGGGAATGGGGATGGCTTCCGGCGCTTTCTCCTCCTGCCGCGGCAGCGATTTCGAAAGGCCCGGCGACTCGTGCGCCACGATGCTCTTGCCCATTTCATTGGGGGGAAGCGGGATGGCGGACGCCGAGACCAGGGTAGCGCTCATGGCGCCGCCGCCGGTGCCGCCCGATCCCCAACTCTCGCCGCCCATTCCACTGATCAGTCCGTAAGCGATGATGCTCGCGAACAGGCAGCCGTGCAGCACCAGCGACCAGCCCAGCGGACCTCGCCATCCCTCGCGCTCCGTGAAGATGTCAGCCTGGGCGGACATTTCGCACTAGCGTCCCTGCTGCGCCCCGGGCGAACTCTGGATAGGCTCGGTGACGATGCTGACGTTGCTGATCCCCGCCTGCTTCACCGCGTCCATCACCGTGGCGAAGGCGCCGAAGGGCACATTCTGATCGGCGCGCAGGAAAATCGACTGCCGTCCGGGATCGCGCAGCTTGGCCCGCAGCCGGGCCCCGATCTGGTTGATGTTGATGGGTTCGTTGCCCAGGTACACGCGTTGCGAGCGGTCGATCGTGATCACCAGCCGCTCCTCGGTGATTTCCTTCACGGTGCGCGTCTTGGGCACGTTTACCTCGATGCCCGATTGCAGGATGGGCGCGGTGAGCATGAAGATGATCAGCAGCACCAGCACCACGTCCACGAAGGGGGTGACGTTGATGTCGGAGAGCAACGTCTGCGTTCGTCCTTGGGCGTTGGTGAAGGCCATCTACCGCGACTCCGGGGCGCCCCGTTCCGGCGGGCGCTCGACCACGTTCAGGAGTTCCAGCGTGAAGTCGTCCATGCGCGCTCCGAACTCGCGGATGGTGCTGCCGAACTGGTTGTAGGCGATGACCGCCGGGATGGCGGCGAACAGGCCGGCAGCGGTGGTGATCAGCGCCTCGGAGATGCCGGGTGCGACCGCGCGCAGCGTTGCCGCGCCCGCGGTGCCGAGGCCGTGGAAGGCGTCGATGATGCCCCACACCGTGCCGAAGAGGCCAATGAACGGCGTCACCGCGCCGGTGGTCGCCAGCCACGGCAGCCGTCGCTCCAGGCGCGTCAGCTCTTCCGACGACGCGATCTGCGCCGCTCGCTCGACCGCCACGGGATTCTTCACCATGCCGCTGGGATTGCCCACCTGCCGGCGGTACTCCGCATAAGCGCCTTCGAACACCGCCACCAGCGGGCTGGGCTTGAACTGCTCCGACACCGCCGCTACGTCCTGCAGGCGCATCGCTCTTCGGAAGGCGCGCAGGAAGCGCCCGCTCTGCGTTCGCGCGCGGCTGAAGCGGCCCCACTTGGCTACGATGATCGCCCAGGAGAAGAGGCTGAACACCAGCAGGATGACCAGGACAATCTTGGCGACAACACCGGTCTGGCGGATCAGGGTGGCGATTTCCCCGGCGAGGAAGAGACAGAAGAGATTCGAGAACACCATTTCTCCCTTGACCGTAGCACCAGCGGCAGGACGCCGTCAACGTGCCGGGGACCGGGGGAGACAAGATGGGGCGGGCGCCATCGTCTGCGGTTGGCTGTGCATCTCGCTCGAACCTGTCCCGACGCGAAAAGTCAGCTCCCTCGCTGCGCTCGGGATTTCCCCTCGGCTCCGCTCGGGGCAGGCTTGGCGGGCTCGGACGCCCGCTAAACGCCTCAACTTCGACTTCGCTCCGGGCAGGCTCCCGCCCGCTACTTACCTTCGCCGCCGCGGATTCACGCGGATGGCCGCGGATTAGAGCGCGGTTGTAAAATCATTCCTGATGAGAAAAGCAGGTGTGATTCTCGCCGTGCTCGTGTTGCTCGGCCTGGCGGCGGCCGAGAATAAGCCCCAGCAGGCCGCCAGTCTGAAGTTCATGGTGCTCAAGGATTACAACGGCAAGCCTATCCGCAACGCCAGCGTGGTCCTGCACCTGGTGGACGCTCGCGGACGCCAGGCCCAGGGCGGTCTCCAGCTCAAGACCGATAACGAAGGTAAGGCCTCCTACGCCGGCATCCCTTACGGCAAGCTGCGCATCCAGGTGATCGCTCCCGGCTTCCAGACCTACGGAGAAGACCACAACATCAACCAGCCCGAGCAGGAATTCGTCATCAAGCTCAAACGTCCGCAGGAGCAGTATTCGATCTACAAGTGACCGAGGGCCCGCCGACCCGAGCCGCAGGCGATGGGGAAGCACTGCCCTCTGTACAGCTACCCTCGGACGTGCTTTCCTTTCCCCAGCATGAACCGAGCCTTCGCCCTGGTGCGCGGATACTTGGTCGGAGCTTCCTTCGTGGCGCTGCAGATGTATTTTCTGCCGCGCTGGCTGGGAGTTGCGGCCGACCGCTACGCCCCGCTTCGTGAGCCCGCGCGGCTCGCGGGCCTGGCGCCGCTCGCGCTCGGGGCGGCGGTCATGCTGCATTGCGTGTGGAACTTCGGCTCCGCCGGCCAGGGCACTCCCGCTCCCTTCGATCCTCCGCAGCGCCTGGTGACGCGCGGCCTCTATCGCCATGTGCGCAATCCCATGTACCTCGGCATGGCGCTGGCGCTCGCCGGCGAGGCCATCCTGTTCGCAGTTTTCAACGCCACCCTGTTCTGGTATGCGCTGGGGCTGATCGTAGCCGTGAACCTCTTCGTCCGCTTCTACGAAGAGCCGGCGCTACGGCGCAAGTTCGGCGCCGCGTATGAGGAATACTGCGCGAGCGTGCCGCGCTGGTTGCCTCGCCGCAGTGCCCGCTGAGCTTGTGCCGCTCAGTTGATGCTAGCCAGGGCGACGGGATTGATCACCACCGAGGCAAAAGGCGAACCGCTCACCGCTTTCAGCGCTCCGCTGCTGTCGATGGAGAACGCGGAAATGTTGTTGGAATCGCGGTTGGCCACGAACAGGAAACCGCCCGAGGTGTCGGTCGTGACATTGGAAGGGCTGGTGCCGGGCGCAACCGGCGTGTCGCTCAGCTTCGTCAGCGCGCCCGAGCTGTCGATGGAGAACGCGGAAACGTCGTTCGAGCCCTGGTTGGCGGTGTAGAGGAATTTCCCGTTGGGGTGTACGCGCACGCTCACCGGGGTCGTTCCGGTGTTGCCCGTGCCCACCGCCGAGAGCTGTCCCGAGCTCCCGATGCTGAATACCGCCACCTTGTTCGTAACGGAGTCGGTGACGAACAGGAACTTGCCGCTGGAGTCCATTTGCATTGCCGAGGGATTCACCCCTGCTGCCGTCGTGGAAGCTGGGGGATCCTTCAGAGTTCCAATGGAATCGAAGGTGTAGGTGGCTACCGAACCCACTCCCGCATTGGCCATGGCCACGAACAGCATCTTCCCGGTGGTGGCCAGCGCGCTGGGCGCCGCCGCCGTGGGCCGCGGGCAGGGCGCAGCTTGGGTCGTGGTGCAAGTGGGAGGCTGTAGTTGCTTGACCTCGGTCAGCGCTCCGCCGGTGGGGTCGATGGTGTACACCGAGATGCTGTCCGATCCCTGGTTGGCGACGAACACGAAGGTGCCGGTGCTGTCGATGGCAATGGCCGTGGGATTCACTCCCGTCGGCACCGGACTGGAGGGCGGCGTGGTTCCATTGCTCGCCGCGATGGTGACCACCGCCAGGGCTCCCGAGCCTGCGTTCAGCGTGTACTGCGAGACGCCCCCGAGGCCGCCGCAGGTACTCCGATCTACTGACGAGCAGGCGGAATCAACGATGTAAGCGAAGCGAAGCAGGGGATCGATGCCGATCGCGTCCGGCGCCGACTTTGTGCTCACGGAATCGGAGGTAACCGTCAGGGCGCCCGAACTGGAGACCGTGAAGATGGTCACGTTGGGACTGCCCAGCCCCACGGCATACAGAACCTTCTGCGCGCTGCCTCCGCAGCCGCACAGGGCAGCGAGCACGAGCGCCATCATGCTCAAGGTGAACCAACGGCGAACCCAGGATGTCCTGCGATCGTGCGCCATGGGTCCCTACGGTATTGGAAAGCCCGGGTCTTGACAAGCCCGGAGCCATTGAGTCATTGAGCCATTGATTCATTGATCCATTGACTCATTGATGGATAAGACTGAGGCGCTGGTTGCGGTTCAATGACTCAATGAATCAGTGACTCAATGGCTCAATGACCCAACAGAAGCGGGCCGAGCAGGCGTGAGACGGCGAAGCCGATGAGGAAGGCGAGCACCATCAGGCTCAGCACCCGCCACCACCGCGCCCGGGCGCGGCCCTCGATCGCCTTGCCGCGGAGTTCGCCCATGCGGCTCATGGTGAGCACCACCAGCTTCGACACGCGCTGCAGCGTCTCGGTTTCCTTCCGGTCGAAGGCGTGGGTATGGGTGGAGAGGAGCTCGAAGATGCCGACCAGCTTGCCATCCTTGATCAGCGGGACCACGCTGATGGAGCGGATGCCGGTCTCGCGCGTCAGAGCGCTGTCTACACGCGGGTCGCGTTCCGCGTCGTCGCAGCGCAGCATGTGGCCGGTCCGCACGCACAGTCCCGACAGCCCGGAGCTGGGGTCCAGGCGCGCGCCCAGCGGCGGCGCGGTGCTGCCGTACCGGGCGCGGCACACGAACTTGCCGCCCTCAGCCAGGGCGAGCGCCGACCCGGTGGCGCCGGTCAGCGTGGCTGCGCTCTGCACCACCAGCTCGAACACCTTGTCGGCATCCATGCCGGCACGCATGAGCTCGGTGAGGACGCTGTTCATGGCCGAGACTTCCTGGGCATCGCCCGGATGGGCGGCTTCCCCGAGCTCGCTCTGGAAGCGCTCCCAGGCTGCGGGTGCGGCCAGCTCGGCCGCCGGCACGGTCTCCTTGGGCAAGGGCTGGCTGGTGTTGGTCTGAACGTCCCGTTCCGCTTCCGGAAGATCTTGCACGAGCTTCACTCCTCGAAACTGTGGCCGAGTGGTTGTGTAAGTTGGGGATCCGGGAGCCGCTAGCGCCGAAGGGGAAGGGCGAACGGGCCATTCTGCCTCCATAAGCCGGTCGTGTCAAGCCGCGATTCATCCAACCTTGGGGAGGTGCTGGACATCTGTCTGCGGGATGGCGAGAATACCGCGCCCGGGGGGTGCAGCATGACCCGCGTGATCACCATCAGCCGTGAATTCGGCAGTGGCGGCAGCGAGGTGGCCCGCATCCTCGCCGAGCGCCTGGCGTGGAAGCTGATCGACGACCCGCTGGTGGCCGAGATCGCCCAGCGCGCCAACGTCTCCCCCGACCTGGCCCGCCGCTACGACGAGTGTGTTGATCCCTGGTTCCACCGCATGTTCAAGGCGCTGTGGCGTGGCGGCTATGAAGGCGTGGTCAGCCACGGCGAGCTGAACGCCTTCGACGCCGATGCCATGGCCGACTTGTGGACGCGGGTCATCCGCGAATCGGCCGAGCTCGGCCAATGCGTCATCGTATCAACTCGGCGGTGGGATTCGAGGCTGCAGTGACCGCCATCCTCTGCGCCACCGGGTTGACGGCGCGCTTGCCGCTACAGCCCTCGACATAGCTAGCACACTGTGCGGCGGGCGCGTGGTCCCCAGCGCGCCCGACTTTGGCGTGCTGGGGTGCTAGCCCTCGCCCGCCATCCCCACGTGGAGACGGGTGCCTTCACCTTCTCGTTGGATGGAAGAAAAGGGAAGAGTGGACCGCGAGGTCCACTCCTCATGTAGCTTTGACTGTCAGAAGCTCTACCGCAGGGCGAACTGGAATGCCCGCGGCCCGCCCGATCCGAAGAAGCCGCCGGCGGTGCTGATTGGTGCTCCGACCGGCGACAGCTTCCCGGGGTGTGCCGGGTCGAACGTCGAAATGACGTTGCTGAACCCGGAGTAATTGGTGTTGAAGAAACCGCGAATATTCGTGATGTTGAAGATGTTGAACACCTCACCGATGAGCTGCACTCCTTGCCGCTCCGTAATGCTGAAGCTCTTGGTCACCCTTAGGTCTAGCGAGTCAAACCAATCGCCGAACGTCTGGTTGGGATTGGTGTGTGCCAAGAGCACTCGTGCCGGGTCGCCCGGCGGGTGGCTATCGGGGTTGCATGGGAATGGGGCCGGAATGGCGTTGCCGCACGACGCTAGACTGTTCCACACATCAATCACCGCGTTCAGCTCCGCCCCCGTCTGGATCTCCCTTCCCAGCGCGTTACGTGGGAGGATGGGGAGCCGGGAACTCAGAGAGGGCACGAACGAGTCAATCGGCACTCTCGAACTTATTGTCAAGATTGGCGACACGCTGAGCTGGTGCGGCATTTCAAAGACTCCGGAAAAGACAATCCGGTGCCGCTCGTCGATGGATGAGAACCCTTTCTCCGTCCGAATGTTGTTGATGTGCACGGCAAGGTTTTGCGCATCTTCTGCGCCGTTGAACGGAATCTGGTCGTCGTTGGAGTAGTTGAATGTCTTCGAGAGCGTGTAGCTTAGGTTGAAGCCCCACTTCCAGGCGCCCCGCCCGGTCGGCCGTTTAGCTAGGCTGGTCAACAAGCCGTCATACCAAGACTTGGCTGACGACTCAATGTTGGTAATGTTATCCGAGAGGCCGGTCAGCGGGTCCGTCACCGTGCAGGGAGTAACGCCGTCAGGGCAATGAATCAGCGCTGACTGGCTGGCGGTGCTTCGCAGGAAGCGTCCGATCAGCAACCGGTCGCCGAAATTGTGAACTCCGTCAGCGGAGACCACCCAGTTGGTACCGATCTGCCGCTGCAGACCCAACGTGAACTGCTGCACCCTCGGATGTTTGGCATTATTGTCGATAATGTTAATGCCGACTCCTGCGGTCGCAGGCCCGCCCCCAAAGGGATTGACGAGGTTGACAATCTGGCCGGTGACAGGATCAGGCAGGAATTTGCCGGTTACCGGGTCGAGCGTGGAGCCGTTGCGCACTTCCAGCCGTATGATCCGGTCGTCGAGCAACTCTTCCAATATGGGCACTTCGACCACTACGCGGTCGTAGTAGATTCCGTATCCGCCGCGGACTACCGTGGTGCCCTTCCGGAAAGGATCCCAGGCGAATCCGATGCGCGGGCCAAAGTTCTTGGTCTCAGGCCCATTGTGCGTACCCAGCACGTCCCGCAGCCAGATGCATCCCGATTGGGCCACGGCGGGGTTGTTGCATGGTCTGCTGAAATCCCCGTCAGCCAATATATCTTTGTCGAAGTCCCAGCGCAGGCCGATGTTGAACGTCAGGTTGGGCAGAGCACGCCAGTCATCCTGGATGAACAAGCCGAAGTAGTTGTTGCGAACGGGGGGCGCACTGGGAGGCCGCACCGGGGCGCCGCTCTGAATAGTAAAGGCGATGGGGATGTCGCGATCGTCGATTACGCCGTCGCCGTTGCGATCCTGCGTGGCGAAATCCTGGGTGAGGTCGATGCGACCGCTGCCGAACAAATCAAAGACAACGCCGGCGCCGAAGTTCTGCCACTCCCCACCGAAGCGCACTGTGTGCTTGCCGGCTGTCCAAGTGAAGTTCTCGCGAACCTGATAGCGGTTCATGGGTGTTTGCTGCGGGATGCGGAAGCTCTCTCCGTCCTGCAAACTCGGGAACCGCAACTCATGGCCAGCCGCCAACCCAGCCGGACTAGTAAGCGGGTTGCCATTCGGGAACGCTGGAATCTCGTTGAGGAACGTATCGACGTGGAAAAGCAGGCTGTTCACCTTGTTGTTGCTAACCACCCGGTCCCAGTCTGCCAACATGGAGTTGAAACGGTTGAGCGAGTTCTGCCGTTGCGCCTCTGTTCCAATAGGCTTTCTTAGGCTGGCCTGACCCAGCTCCCGGCTGCGGTTGAACGAGTAGCGCACGGCGAGGTTGTCCTTGTCGTCAAGTCTGAAATCCGTGCGCGCAGTCAGTAGGAAATCGCGCAGCTCCTCGGGGGCAGAACTGCCAACTATGCTGTCTGTGGCGAAATTGCGCGTGCCCGTTAGGACGGCCGCATTCTGGTTGCGGTCTTCGACAGCTACAAACCACCATGCCCGACCCTTCTTGATGGGGCCGCCCACGGACCCGCCAAACTGCTCTCGCACGAACCGTGGCGTGGGTTGAGAATGGTCGAAGGTTGCCGGCAGGCCTTGCAGCACCTTGTGGCGGAAGAAGAAGAATGCGGATCCGTGATAATCGTTGGTTCCCGACTTGGTCACGATATTGATGAGGCTGGATCCAGAGCGGCCCACCTCGGCGGTGAACCGGTTCGTGGCAATCTGGAACTCCTTAATGCCATCCTCGGGGAAGTTGGCCAGAGTGCCCCCCACCACCTCGTCGTTGTTGTCTCCGCCGTCCACGGTGAGGCTACCGCCGCGGCCAAAGTTGCCCGCCGATGCCACTTCCAGCGTGTTCGTCTTGGTCGGGTCATAGTTCGGCGCGGGGCGGTTGCCGGGCAGCAAGAAGGCCAGCTCGAGGAAGTTGCGCCCGTTCAGCGGGATGTTCTGCACGGTCGTATCGCTGAATTTGGCCCTGGACTTCCGATTGACTCAATTCCACCATCGCCTCGCCGCCGGTCACCGTGATAACCTGCCCGGCTTGTGCAATCGCCAGCGGCGCATTCAGCGTTTCAGCATGGCCAACCTCCAGTTTTACGTCCTTGAATTCCTTTGCGGCGAAGCCGGCGCCTTCAACCCGGACGCTGTAATAACCCGGCACCATGTTCGTGAAAAGGTAAGTGCCATCGCCGCCGGTTGGCTGCTGGCGGCTTATACCGGTTGCTTGGTTGGTCACCGTCACTTTCGCCCCGGTCACTACTGCACCTTGTGGGTCGGTGACCAGGCCGGTCAGGGTGGCGGTCGGCAACTGTGCCCAGGTCAACAGGCACAAGGAGAAGAGAACCAGCAGGACCGCAAACAGTCGACGCATGTTCTGCCTCCAGGATTACCAAGCTTCTTCCAAGGGGGCCGGGGGCTTCGAACTACCTATGAGCGCGACCGTACACTTCAGGGATGCGGGATGCTACCAGAGATTTAGCAGATAGGGAAAAGATTCGGCGGAAGAATACGGCTCTGCCATGCCCCAAGAACGGCCGACGACCGCCCTCTAGCGCACCACCACCGACTTCGCCTGCGTGCGGTACCAGGCCACGGTGCGCGCCAGGCCTTCTTCGAACCCCGCCACCGGCTTGTATCCCATCAGCTCGGCAGCCAGCGAGATGTCCGCCAGCGAGTGCTTGATGTCTCCGGCGCGCTCCGGACCGTGGTGCGCCGTGCCCGAGTAGCCGGTCATCTCTTGGAGGATCTCGAAGGTCTCACTCAGGGTGATGCGGGTGCCGGTGGCGGCGTTCATCGCTCGTCCGGCGACCTGCACCGCGGGCGCGGAGCAGGCCAGCAGGCTGGCCGAAACCACGTTGTCGATGTAGGTGAAGTCGCGGCTCTGCTGGCCGTCGCCATAGATGGTCGGCTGCTCGCCCCTGAGCATGAGCATGATGAATTTCGCCAGCACGCCCGAGTACTGCGAGCCCGCGTCCTGGTGCGGCCCGAACACGTTGAAGTAGCGCAGCGTCACCGTCTCCAGGCCATAGACGCGGTAGAACAACGTCATATAGAGCTCGCCCGCCAGCTTCGAGACCGCGTAAGGCGAGATCGGGTCCGGGGTCATATCTTCGCGCTTGGGCAGGGTAGGCGATTCACCGTAGATCGAGGACGAGCCCGCGTACACCACGCGCTTCACTTTGGCATCGCGGGCGGCGATCAGCAGGTTGAGCGTGCCATCGACGTTGGCGCGGTTGCTCGCGGCGGGATCGGCCACCGACTTCGGCACCGAGGGGATGGCTGCCTCGTGAAACACGTAGTCCACGTCACGGCAGGCCATCGCGACCGCCGGCAGGTCCAGCAGGTCGGCCTCGTGGAAGTCCATGCGCCCCAGCTCGGCGATGTTCTCCCGCCTTCCGGTGGAAAAGTTGTCCAGGCCCCGCACACGCTCGCCCCGCTGCAGCAGGGCCCGCGCCAGGGAACATCCAATGAAGCCGGCGGCGCCGGTGATCAGATACGTGGCCACGGCCTAAAACAATAACATGCTCCCAGACAGCACAGGCAGTAAGTGACCAGGCTCACAGCGGAATCCGTGTTCCAGAAGGGTATAATTCCTCGGTTTGCACGGAGAACATTAAGGTCCCAAGGAGGGCGCCCCCTCGGGGCGGAGCAATCATATGAGCAGAGGAACCGCAGTGAGACCCGCGGAATTACGCCTGGCCGAGCGCATGGCCCGGCTGGGTACGGAAACTGCTTTCGAGGTCCTGGTGAAGGCCCGCGCGCTCGAAGCCAAGGGCCGCGACATCGTCCATCTCGAGATCGGCGAGCCCGATTTCGATACTCCCACCAACATCATCGAAGCCGGCGTCAACGCCCTGCGCCAGGGATGGACCCATTACGGCCCCTCGGCCGGTCTGCCGGCCCTGCGCGAGGCTATCGCAGAAGAGATCAGCCGCAGCCGCAAGGTCCCGGTCAAGGCCGAAGAAGTCGTCGTCGTGCCAGGCGGCAAGCCTATCATTTTCTTTACGATTACGGCGTTAGTTGATGAAGGAGATGAGGTCATCTATCCCAATCCCGGCTTCCCCATTTACGAGTCCATGATCAACTTCATGGGCGCCAAGGCCGTGCCCATCCGCCTGCGCGAAGAGATGGACTTCCGCCTCGACGTGAACGAACTGGCGCGGCTGATCAACGACCGCACCAAGCTCATCATCCTCAACTCGCCGCAGAATCCCACCGGCGGGGTGCTCACACGCAAGGACGTCGAGGCCATCGCTGCTGCCATCGGCGACCGCGACATCATGGTGCTCTCCGACGAGATTTACTGCCGGCTCCTTTATGAAGGCGAACATTTCTCGCTGATGTCGGTGGATGGCTTTAAGGATCGCACCATCCTGCTCGACGGCTTCTCCAAGACCTACGCCATGACCGGCTGGCGCCTGGGCTACGGCGTCATGCGCGCCGACCTGGCCACCCACATCGCGCGGCTGATGACCAACTCCAATTCCTGCACCGCCAGCTTCACCCAGATGGCGGGGGTCGAGGGCCTGCACGGGCCGCAGGATTCGGTGGAGGTGATGCGCGAAGAATTCCGCCGCCGCCGCGACCGCTTCGTCGAGCGCATCAACCAGATCAAGGGATTCTCCTGCCGGCTGCCCAAGGGCGCGTTCTACACCTTCCCCAACATCACCGGCACGGGATGGCCGTCGAAGAAGCTGGCCGACGCGCTGCTGGAAGACGCCGGCGTGGCCGGCCTTTCCGGCACCGCCTTTGGCGAGTTCGGGGAAGGCTATTTGCGGTTCAGCGTGGCCAATTCCATTGCGAACATCGACAAGGCCGTGGACCGCATCGAGCAGTGGGCCAAGAAGAATCTGTAGGTGTCATCCTGAGCGAAGCGCGACCGCGATAAGGCTGCGGTCGCTCGCTCAGGATGACAATTTCACGGAATCAGTGGATTTGTGTGGGGGCGGCCGCCTTCCGTGCGGCTGAACAAGCAACATGAGCCAGCCTTTTCGCGTCTTTGTCACCTGTGACATCGGCGAAGAAGCCTTGAATGTCCTGCGCGACCGCGGCTACCAGGTCGAGGTCTATCCCGGGCCCCAGGCGCCAACCAAGCCGCTCATCCTGGAGAAGCTGCGCTCCGGCATCGACGGCCTCATCACCACTTTGCGCGACCAGATCGACGTCGAGGTCTTCGAGGCCGGGAAGGGCACGCTGAAGGTGGTGTCGCAGATCGCCGTCGGCTTCGACAACATCAACCGCGCCGACGCCAACCGCTACAAGGTCCCCTTCACCCACACCCCCGACGTGCTCACCGAGGCCACCTCCGAGTTCGCCTTTTTCATCCTGGCCGCGCTCGCCCGCAAGCTGTGGGACGCGGAACATCTGGTGCGCGAGAACCGCTGGGACTACTGGCATCCCTACCTGCCCTTCCTGGGCGACGAAGTGACGGGCAAGATCATGGCCGTCATCGGCACCGGCCGCATCGGCCAGGCCATCATCAAGAAGTGCACCGGCTTCGACATGCACATCCTGTGCTACGACCCGGTGTTCCAGAACACCAAGTACGTTCAGGCCATCCAGGAGATCAAGGACCTGCGTTACAAGCACGGCCTCTACCACGAGCGGATGACCATCAAGTACGTGACGCTGGAGGAAGCGCTGCGGCAGGCCGACTACGTCACCATCCACGTGCCGCTGATCCGCCCGGGCGAGAGCGACACGCCCACCTACCACCTCTTCAATGAACGCCTGCTGCACATCATGAAGCCCACCGCGTACCTGGTGAACACCTCGCGCGGGCCGGTGGTGGACGAAGCCGCGCTGGCCAAAGCCCTGCGCGAGCGCTGGATCGCCGGCGCCGCTCTCGATGTCTTCGAGCAGGAGCCGCTGCCCGCCGATTCGCCGCTGCGCGATCCCGCCATCGCCGACCGCTGCCGCCTCTTTCCCCACTTCGCCAGCGCCGGCAGGATCACCCGCCTCTCTCCGGATCCCAACAAGGGCATGGCCGGTCGCTGCGTGCAGGGCCTGATCGACGTGCTGGAGAAGAACTACGGCGGCGACTACACCAAGATGCCCTGGGTGGTGAACAAGGAAGCCTTCAGCCGGGCGGCGTGAAGTTTAGGAAGCGGGAGGCAGGGAGCGGGCAGCAGGACGCAGGATTCCTGCCGCCTGCTTTTTGCCCGCTGCGCTCGCGGGCCGTTCCACCCGAGATAACCCGATACGAAAATCCTGAGTTGCGCGATAATACCTGGTTGGGCAGCGTCCGGCCGCAGCCGGTCATTACAGGAGAGATCATGAGCAAGCCCATTTATATCGCAGCCTATAGCCAGTCGAAATTCGGCAAGCTGATGGCCATGACCGTGCCACAGATTGTTCGCAATGCTATCGAGAGCGTGTGTCGCCAGATCAACGTCACGCCCGCGGCCATCGACGTCGGCTCCATCGGCGCCGCCTGCAATTTCTCGCTCAACCGCCAGGGCCTGCTTTCCGGGCTGATGGCCATGACGCCCGGCATGGAGTCGAAGCCCATGGAGATGGTGGAGAACGCCTGCGCCTCCGGCGGCCAGGCCATCCTGTCGGTCATCCAGAAGCTGCAACTGGGCTGGGGCGACACCGGCGTCGCGCTCGGCTACGAGAAGATGCGCGACAACGAAGGCAAGATGGACGGCAAGCTCATCGGCGAGGTGCTCGGGTATTTCTCCTTCCCCGATGAGCGCGAGGGCAAGACGTTCGTCTTTCCGCACCTGTTTGCCGAGGTCATGCGGGACTACATGAAGGAGCATGGCGTCACCGAGGAACAACTGGCGCAGATCGCCGTCTGCGAGTACGGCAATGCCAAGTACAACCCCTGCGCCCAGATGAACAAGGTGCAGATCACGCTCGATCAGGCCATGAAGATCGAAGGCATCAATCGCTACGTCGTCGATGGTCTGCCGCTGAAGACCTATGACTGCTCCCAGATCACTGACGGCTACGCCGCGCTGATCTTGGCCACCGAGGAAGGGCTGAAGAAGCTGGGTGTGCCCAAGGCCGATTGTGTAGAGATCGCCGGCTTCGCCCAGGCCAGCGACCCGCTCAAGAAAGAAGGACGCGACGTGCTGCGCCCGGCCGGCGCCTACAAGGCCATGAACAAGGCCTACGAGATGGCCGGCCTGAAGCCCAAGGACGTGAACGTCGCCGAGGTCCACGACTGCTTCACCGTCATGGGCGCGCTGGGGACGGAAGTGATCGGCAAAGCCGAGCCCGGCAAGGGCGCCAAGTACTGGGCGGATGGCAAGGCGGCGGTGGATGGCGAGTGCGCCATCAACACCTCCGGCGGCCTGATCGCCAAAGGACACCCCATCGGCGCCACCGGCGTTGCCATGGTCGGCTGGTCGGCGCAGCAACTGCTGGGGAAAGCGCCGCAGGAATTGCAGGTGAAGAACCCGCGCGCAGCGGCTACCTTCAACATCGGCGGGCCCATCTGCGCGTCGGTTTGCACCGTGCTTAAGCCGGCGGCATAGCTGCGGTTCAACATCGCTAATGACGGGGCGGGCCGCACGGCTCGCCCCAAACATTTATCGGTAGCCGGCTGTAGAATTACGCCCCGATGCCCTACTTGCTGAAGACTGAGCCGTCGGAGTACTCGTTCGCTGACCTCCAGCGCGACCAGACCACGGTTTGGGACGGCGTCACCAATCCCGTCGCCCTCAAGAACCTGCGCGGGATGCAGAAAGGCGACGAGCTGGTCATCTACCATACCGGAGACGAAAGGCGCACCGTAGGCGCTGCCACCGTGGTCTCGGTGGATGCCGCCGACCCCAAGTCGCCGCGCGTGACCATCATGGCGAGGAAGCTGCTCGCGCGCGTGTCGCTGGCCGAAATCAAGGCCAACCGCCTGTTCAGCGACTCGCCGCTGCTGCGCCAGGGACGCCTCTCGATCGTCCCGCTCACCCAGGCGCAGCATCGTTTCCTCACATCCCGCTAAGCCAGGAAGCGCCAAGGAGGCTGCTCCAAAAGCCTGTCATCCCGAGCGAGCGCCGCCGGTTGTGCGGCGCGAGTCGAGGGACCCCTACCCCGCCATCCACTCCGAATGGCGAAGGACTGAAGGACGGGACAAGTTTTTTGTTGACACAAGTTTGTCCCAGGCTGCATATTTATACAGCAACTTGCATAAATATGCAGTGTTATACACTGGAGTGCATAAATATTCACTGATACCGATGTCCAAACTGGCGCGCCAGAACCGCATCCTCGAACTCGTGCAGGAAGAGCCCCTGGCCAGCCAGGGCGAGCTGCGCGTGCGGCTCTCCCGGCAGGGCTTCAAGGTCACCCAGGCCACGCTCTCCCGCGACATCCACGATCTCGGCCTGGTCAAGACGCCGGAAGGCTACATGGCCCCTGCGGGCGAGACCGCCCCGGACGCGGGCGCGCCCCGCATCGCACGCCTGCTGCGGGAGTTCGTCATCCAGGTACGCGGGGCGCAGAACCTGCTGGTGCTGAAGACCACGCCGGGAAGCGCCCAGCCGGTGGCGGCGGGCATCGATGCCGAGAATTGGCCCGAGATCGTGGGCACGGTCGCGGGCGACGACACCATCCTGGTGATCTGCCCCGACCGCAAGGCTGCCCGCAAGCTGGCCGCGCGGGTGCAGGAGTTGCTGGCATGACGCCCGCGATCCAGACCGCCGTGGTCGGCTCGACCGGTTATGCCGGCTTCGAGCTGACGCGCCTTCTCGCGCGGCATCCGCGGCTGGGCAAGCCCCTGCTGCTGCGCCGTGAGAAAGAGGACGGCCCCGCCAACCTCGCCGACCTCTATCCGCACCTCTCCGGAAACGGCAGCTATCCGCTGGAGCCGTTTTCCTGGTCGAAGCTCGAGGGCGTCGATCTGCTGTTCATGTCCACGCCGCACGAAGTCTCGCGCGAGTGGATTCCGGAGGCGGTGCGCCGCGGTCTGCGGGTCATCGACCTGAGCGGCGCTTGGCGGCTGCGCCAGCCCGAGCACCGCGCCATCTACGGCTTCTCCGACGCTGAGCCGCAAGTCGCGGCCACGCTGACGGAAACCGCCGTTTACGGTCTGCCGGAGCTCCACCGCGAGCAGTTGAACGATGCACAACTCGTCGCCAACCCCGGCTGCTATGCCACCTCGATCATTCTGGCGCTGGCGCCGCTGGTGCGTGCCGGCCTGGTCGATCGCGAGCATGGGATCATCTGCGATTCCAAGTCCGGCGTTTCGGGCGCGGGCCGCCAGCCCACCGAGAAGACCCACTTTGTCGAAGTCGCGGACAATCTCTCCGCCTACTCGGTCTTCGCCCATCGCCACACCGGCGAGATTCTGGAGCAGCTCGATCTCGACGCGCGCGAACTGATCTTCACACCGCACCTGCTGCCCATCCCGCGCGGCATCTTCTCGACCATCTACCTGCGCCTGCGCCGGCCGATGCAAGCTGCAGAAGTCGAGAGCTGCTTCCGTGAGTTTTACTCCGGCGCACCCTGGGTGCGGGTGTACCCGGCGGGCAAGCTGCCGCAGATCCAATTCTGCGCCCACACCAATTTCTGCGATGTGGGCTTCTGCCTCAGCCCGGAAGGCGAGCGATTGGTGATCGTCTCCTGCCTCGACAACCTGGTGAAAGGCGCAGCCGGGCAGGCGGTCCAGAACATGAACCTGATGTACGGCTGGGACGAAAGCGAGGGACTGAATTGAGGATCGTGGTCAAGATCGGCGGCGCGGCCCTGGATGACAAGGACCTCATGCACAAGTGTGCGCAGGCGGTCGCCGAGATGGCCCGCGAAGGCCACAAAGTTGTGGTCGTGCACGGCGGCGGGGCGGCCCTCACCCGCGTCCTGAAGCAACTGGGCAAGACCAGCGAGTTCGTCAACGGGCTGCGGATCACCGATTCCGAGACCCGCGATGTGGCGCTGATGGTGCTCGCCGGACGCATCAACAAGACCCTGGTCGCGAC
Source organism: uncultured Acidobacteriota bacterium (assembly GCA_963704285.1). GTDB lineage: Bacteria > Acidobacteriota > Terriglobia > Terriglobales > Acidobacteriaceae > JAHFUA01. Next base: position 2,553,629 of record OY969886.1, read on the forward strand.
CCTCAATGCTCTCGGCCAGCTCGCGGTGGGACTCTGTGGCGGCGACGGCGCCTCGTTCCGGGCGCGCAAGATGCGGTCCAATGGGACCGACCTCGGCTTTGTCGGCGAGATTTGTTCGGTCGATGCGCGCTGGATCGAAGCCATCTGGCAGAACGGCGGCATGCCCGTGGTTTCCAGTCTCGCCCCCGGCTCCGACGGCGAGTATTACAACATCAATGCCGACCAGATGGCCGCTGCCTGCGCCGTGGCCTGCCACGCCGATGCGCTCGTGTTCCTGACCGATGTTGCCGGCGTCAAGGACGCCGACGGCGCCGTGATCCGCTGGCTCGATTTGAAAACGGTGAACCAGTTGGAGCGCGCCTCCGTGATCGGCGGCGGCATGCTGCCCAAGCTTGAGGCCTGCCAGCACGCGCTGCGCTCCGGCGTGGGCCGCGTGCGCATCCTGCCGGCCGCGCACTCCGAAGTGCTGCCCGAACTCTGCTTCAGCCGCGTGGACCTGGGTACGGAGGTGATGCTGGCATGAGCCTGGCCTCCGTGATGCGCGCCGAAGCCGCCCTGCTCGTCCCCACTTACGACCGCTACAAGGTGCTGCTGCGCAAGGGGCGGGGCGTGTACGTGTATGACGACGCCGGACGCGCCTACCTCGACCTGCTGGCCGGCATCGGCGTGAACGCCCTCGGCTACGGACACCCGGCCATCCGCAAGGCGCTGGTGCAGCAGGCCGACAAGCTGATCCACGTCTCCAACTTCTTCTATCACGACTACCAGGCCGAGCTGGCCAAGCGCCTGACGCGCATCTCCGGTCTCGATCGCGCGTTCTTCTCGAACAGCGGCACCGAGGCTTGGGAAGCGGCGCTCAAGTTCGCCCGCGCCCACGCCCGCACCAACAGCAAGAATGGCGCGCACCCGGCCTGGCGCATCCTGGCGCTGGAAAATTCCTTTCACGGCCGCACCTTTGGATCGCTTTCGACCACCGCGACCGCCAAGTATCGTGAGCCCTTCGAGCCGCTGGTTCCCGGCGTGCGCTTCGTGCGCGCCAACGACGTGCGCGATCTGGAGCGCAAGTTCGATCCCACGGTGTGCGCGGTCGGCCTCGAGACCATCCAGGGCGAAAGCGGCATCAAGCCCATCACGCGGGAATTCCTGCAGGCGGCGCGCGGGCTGGCGACGCGATACGGCGCGCTGCTGATCATCGACGAGATCCAGTGCGGCCTGGGCCGCACCGGGCTCTGGTTCGCCTACCAGCACCACGGCATCATGCCCGACCTGCTCACGGTCGCGAAGCCCTTGGCCGCCGGCCTGCCGCTGGGGGCGCTGCTGACCACCGACGCCGTCTCGCGCTCGATCAAGCCCGGCATGCACGGGACGACATTTGGCGGTGGCCCGCTGGCCTGCGCCGTCGCCATCGCCGTCATCGACACCATCGAACGCGAAGGGCTGCTCGAGCACGTGGGCGAGGTCGGCAACTATTTCCGCGCGCAGCTCGAGGATCTGCAGGACCGGCACGTTTCCATCCGTGACGTCCGCGGCAACGGGCTGATGCTGGCCGCCGAACTTGATTCGGCCGACCTCGCCAAGGCCGTCCACCTCGGCATGCTGAAGCGCCGCGTCATCCTCAATCGCACGCACGACACCGTGCTGCGTTTCCTGCCGCCGTTCATCATCCAGCGCAAGCACGTGGACCATGCCATCGCCACGTTGGATGCGGTGTTGTCATCGGCGGAGAAATCGGCCCGGGCCCCTGTGCCAACCCACGCTAGGAGCAGCCAGTGAGCACTTCAACCATGGCGCGTCGAGCGCCTTCCGCCCACGCCGTCATTAGTCTGGACACCAAGGCGCTGGAGAACCGCGACCTGCTGTCCATTGCCGACCTCGAACCCTCCGAGGTCGAGACCATCCTTGAACTGGCCTCCCTGGTGAAGGCGCGACCGGCAGAGTTTCGCACTGCCCTGAGCGGCAAGCAGATGGCGATGTTCTTCGAGAAGCCGTCGCTGCGCACCCGCCTCACCTTCGAAGCCGGCATGGCCGCGCTCGGGGGCACTTCGATTTTCGTGGACCAGACGGCGGCGCCTTTGGCGGCGCGCGAATCCCTCTGCGACATCGCGCACAACCTCGAGCGCTGGGTGGACGTGGTGGTGCTGCGCACCTTCGAGCATTCGACCGTTACCGGCATGGCCGAGCACGCCACCATCCCGGTGATCAACGCGTTGAGCGATGTCGAGCACCCCTGCCAGGCGCTGGCCGACTTTTTCACTCTGAAGGAGAAGTTCGACGACCTCCGGGCCCTGCGCCTGGCCTACGTTGGCGACGGCAACAACGTGGCGCATTCGCTGCTGCTGACCGCCGCCTGCTTCGGCAGCCGGATCACGGTCGCCCGCCCGGCGGGATACGAGCCGAAGCCCGAGGTCGTCGGCCGCGCGCTGGTGGTTGCCGCCCGCACCGGCGCCACCCTCGAGATCACTAACGACCCGATGGCCGCCGTGGCCGGCGCCGACGCCGTCTACACCGACGTGTGGGCCAGCATGGGGCAGGAGCGCGAGGCCGCCGAGCGCCGCGTGACCTTCGCGCCCTACCAGGTGAACGAGTCCCTGATGGCGCTGGCCGCGCCGGACGCCGTGTTCATGCACTGCCTGCCGGCGCATCGCGGAGAAGAGGTTACGGACGACGTGATGGAGTCGCCGCAGTCCATCGTCTTCGACCAGGCGGAAAACCGCCTGCACGTCCAGAAGGCGATCCTGCTGTTGCTGCTGGGCGGCGCCGCCCGCCGTTTCTCGGCGAGGAGCGCCCATGCCTGAAAAGGTGGTGCTCGCATATTCCGGAGGCCTTGACACCTCCATCATCATCCCCTGGCTGAAGGAGAACTATGCTTGCGACGTGATCGCGTTCGTCGGCGATGTCGGCCAGGGCGACGACCTCGAAGCCGTCGTCGAGAAGGCCTACAAGACCGGCGCGTCCGACGTGGTGGTCGAGGACTTGCGCGAGGAGTTTCTCACCGGCTACGTTTTTCCCGCGCTGCGCGCTGGCGCCGTGTACGAGCACAAGTACCTGCTGGGCACGTCGCTGGCGCGCCCGGTGATCGCCAAGCACCAGGTGGAGGTCGCGCTGCGTGACCGGCGCGACCGCCGTGGCCCACGGCTGCACCGGCAAGGGCAACGACCAGGTGCGCTTCGAGCTGACGTACCAGGCGCTCGCTCCCGACCTCAAGGTCATCGCGCCGTGGCGCGAATGGGAGCTGAGGTCGCGCGAGGATTGCCTCGATTACGCCGAGCAGCGCGGCATTCCCGTCGCCGCCAGCCGGGCGAAGATCCACAGCCGCGATCGCAACCTGTGGCACCTCAGCCACGAGGGCGGCGAACTCGAAGACGCGAACAACCCGCCGCTCACGAGCACCTGGATGCTGACGCGCTCGCCGCAGGACGCGCCCGACCAGCGAAGAAGAGGTCACCATCGGCTTCGAGCAGGGCACGCCGGTGTCGGTGAACGGCATGCAGCTTGACCCGGTGTCGCTGGTCGAGTTGCTCAACGAGATCGGCGGGCGCAATGCCATCGGCCGCATCGATCTGGTCGAGAACCGCTTCGTCGGCATCAAGTCGCGCGGCTGCTACGAGACGCCCGGCGGCACGCTGCTGGTCACGGCGCACCGCGAGCTGGAAGCGCTCTGCCTCGACCGCGAGATGATGCACTTCAAGCAGCAGGTCGCGCTCAAGTACGCGGAGCTGGTGTACTACGGCCTGTGGTTCACGCCGCTGCGCGAGGCGCTGGACGCGTTTGTCAACCAGACACAGCCCGAGATCACCGGCAGCGTGAGCCTTAGCCTCTACAAGGGCAACATCGCCATCACCGGACGGCAGTCCGAGTACTCGCTCTACCACACCGACCTGGCCGGGTTCACCATGGGCGACGGCTACGACCAGAAGGACGCCGCCGGCTTCATCCGCATCCTGGGGCTGCCGGCGCGCTCGCGCGCACGCACTCGTACGGAGGTCGCGAGGTGAAGATGTGGGCCGGCAGGTTCCGGCAGCCGCTCGATCCTGAGTTCGAGCGCTGGCAGCGGTCGTTTCCGTTCGACCAGCGCCTCATTCAGGAAGAGCTCGCGGCGAGCCGCGCCCACGCTCGCGCGCTGGCCGCCGCTGGCGTGTTGTCGCAGGCGGAATTGGATGCGATCCTCCGCGGCCTGGAGCAGATCGGGCAGCAGGCTGAAAACCCCGAGTTCCTCCAGGACGAGGGAGCCGAGGACGTGCATCATTTCGTCGAGAAGCAGCTTGTCGTTCTTATCGGCGAGACTGGATACAAGCTCCACAGCGGGCGCAGCCGCAACGAGCAGATCGCGACCGACCTCCGCCTCTACGTGCGCCGCTCCATCGACAACCTGCAACGCGGCCTGGGCGAGCTTCTGGAGGCGCTGATCGCGCGCGCGGAAAAGTCCGGCGTTGCCGCCATGCCTTCGTACACGCACCTGCAGCCGGCCGAGCCGGTGCTCGTAGCGCACTGGCTGCTGGCATACGCCGAAATGTTCTTCCGCGACTCGAGCCGTCTTGCCGACTGCCGCAAGCGGATGAACCAGTGCCCCCTGGGCTCGGGCGCGGTCGCCGGAACCACGCTGCCGCTGGATCGCGCGGCGATGGCCGCAGACCTGGGTTTCGACCAGCCCACGGCCAACAGCCTCGATGCCACCAGCGACCGCGACTTCGCCATCGAATTCGTCCAGGCTCTATTGCTCGTAGCCACCCATCTCAGCCGCTTCGCCGAAGAGATGATCATCTTCGCCACGCGCGAGTTCGGTTTCGTGCGCCTGCCCCAGGCGTTCTCCACCGGGTCGAGCGCCATGCCGCAGAAGCAGAATCCGGATGCCATGGAACTCATCCGCGGCAAGGCCGCCCGCGTCATCGGCGACGCCACCGCGCTTGCGGCCACGGTAAAGGGCCTGCCTCTGGCCTACAACAAGGATCTGCAGGAAACGCAGGAGCCGCTTTTCTCGGCGGCGGAGACGATGCAGGCCGTGGTCTCAGTCGCCGCCGGTTTCATGGCCGCGGTCGAGTTCGACTACGACCGCATGCACGCGGCCGCCAGCTCGGGATTCATGAATGCCATGGCGGCGGCGCACTACCTGGTGGCTCGCGGGGTGCCGTTCCGCCTTGCCCACGAGCAGATCGGCAGGGCCGTGCAGTGGTGCCTGGAGAATCACTGTGAGCTTCAGGACCTCTCGCTCGACGACCTGCGCCGCTTCGCGCCCGAGGCGGACCAGGGCTTTTACTCGCATCTCACGCTGGACGCGGTGCTTGGCTGTCACGATGTCGAGGGCGGCACCGCGCCGGCGCGCGTGCGGCAGGCGCTGGCGGAAGCGCGCGAGCGGCTGACGGCGTTACGGGGAGAGCTGCATGCGCACGCGTAACGCCATCCTGCCCGACGCCGATGCGATCCACGAGCTGATCGCCACTTACTCCGGCGACGGCACGCTGCTGCCGCGCACCTTGGCCGAGATTTGCGAGAACATCCGCGACTTCACCGTGGTCGAAGACCAGGGCCAGGTGATCGCCTGCGGCGCTCTCCACCTCTACGGCCCGCACTTGGCCGAAGTGCGCTCCATCGCCGTGCATCCCGACTCGAAGGGCAAGGGCGCGGGACGCAGAGTGGTCAAAGCGCTGCTGCAGGAGGCGGAGCGGCAGCAGGTCAGCGGCGTTTGCCTGTTCACGCGCATCCCGGAATTTTTTGCGCCGCTGGGATTCACCATGGCCAATCGCGAGGACCTCCCCGACAAAATCTACAAGGACTGCCTGGCCTGCCCCAAGCTGCACTGCTGCGACGAGATCGCCATGGTTCGCGGCGAGCTTCCCAAGTACGCCTTCCTTCACCAGCACCATATCGGCCGCGGGCTGGTCAAATCCGAGGCATGAGCGCGTCCGCCCTGGCGATCAAGGTTCCTTCAGGATTCTTCTTCTCCGCAGTCGCGGCCGGAATCAAGGCCAGCGGACGTCCTGACCTCGCCTCGGTGCGGATTCCCGCGGGTGCTGGCGCCGCGGCCTTGTTCACCACTAACCGCGTGGTCGCGGCGACTCTCGAGGTGGACCGCGCGCACTTGAAGCGCGGTCGCGGACATGTCTCGTTTCTGATCGTCAACGCCGGCAACGCGAATTGTGCCACCGGAGCTGCGGGACGCCGGGACTGCGAGCGCGTCTGCCGCGAGGCTGCGCGGCTGCTGAAGCTCCACGCGGAGAGCGTGTTCCCGTCCTCGACCGGAGTGATCGGCGTTCGGCTGCCGACGGAGAAGATCACGCGCGCCTTGCCGGAGTTGATCGCCGCCCAAGCCGCCAGCGAGCAGGCAGCGGAAGGCTTCGCGCGCGCCATCATGACCACCGACACCCGCCCGAAGATCGTTTCGCGTCGCATCCGCGCAGGCGCCGGGTCATTCGCGCTGCTGGGCATCGCCAAAGGCGCCGGGATGATCCATCCCAACGTCGCCACCATGCTGGTGTACTTGTTCACCGACGTGCAGGCCGACTCGCGCGAGCTGAAAACCCTGCTGCGCGCGGCTTGCGACAACAGCTTCAATTGCATCTCCGTGGATGGCGACACCTCGACCAACGACACGGTGCTGCTCCTGGCCAACGGCGCCAGCGGTGTGTCCCTGCGCAGTCCCGGTGTCCGCAGTAAGTTTACTCAAGCGCTGAACGAAGTCTGCCGAGAGCTGGCGCTTCAGATCATCAGCGATGGTGAGGGCGTGAAGCACGTCATCCGCCTGCGCATCGAGCAGGCGCGCGACCGCAAGGAGGCCATGCAGATTGCGCGCACCATCGCCCACTCGCCCCTGGTCAAGACCGCCTGGGCGGGCGCCGATCCCAACTGGGGACGCATCCTCGCCGCCGCCGGCCGTTCCGGCATCGCGCTCGACCCGAGGCGGATCAGTATTTTCTTTGGCGACCTGCAGGTGTGCCGCAAAGGCGTGGCCGCGCCGTTCGATGAACACGAGGCCCACGCTTATCTCACTCAGCCGCGGTACGATGTGCGCGTCCAGCTTGGCCGCGGCCGCGCCTCGCTCAAATTCCTCACCTGCGACCTGACCACCGACTACGTCCACATCAACGCCGACTACACCACATGAGCTTGCCAAGAAAACTGGTTGTGGGTCAGTCCTTAGAATGAGCGTTAGCGGATTTCGTAGTCGACGTACCGAGGCTTTGAAAGGGCACGCCCTTCAGCCGTGCCGCACCGCACTCCCTCCAAATTGTCATCCCGAGCGACGCGCGACGTGAGCTTGCGAACGGAGCGCGAGTCGAGGGATCTGCATTTGGATGATCCTTGCCACTGCAGATCCCTCGCGCCGCGCTCGTGGATGACAATCAGGAAAAACACCGTTACGGCGCGGCTGGAAGCCGCGCCTCTCAAAGCTGTCCCATTCGGGGTACATCATTTATGAAACTGCTCTCACCATGTGCTTATACTGATGGCATGAAAACAGTGGCGTCTATCCCAGACGATCTTTATGAGCGAGCGGAGCGCCTGGCTTGGCGGACCAAGAAGTCTCGCAGCCAGCTGTTCAGCGATGCGCTCAGGGAGTATCAGGTTCCCCAGGGACGACTTCATCCCGGCGTCTTGGTCGGCACCAGCTTGAGCCAGCGTCGCGTGCTCGACCCAGGGTCTCACCTCCGGTAACAGAAGCTGGTGCGTGTTTGAGGACAGGAGCCCAGAGGTCAACAATGCGGCTGTGTTGTGATGCTGGTCACACAGACATGTGACTGCGGACACTGTGCCGTCCCGCCTCGCTCGTCCAGAATGCTGGGCCATCCGCCGCACTCAAGCTGGTTGCGGCGGCGCGTGAGGGTGGCTCTCGGATGCCCACGACCCAGAGAGTGGTCATGGTAATGGCGGCGATTTTGCCGCTGCGCTGGCTTCCTGCAGTGAGCTTGTCTCTCGAGTTCTTGCTCAATGTTGTTTGGTTCCTGCCTGATTCGCCTGTTCTCCCCGTGGCAAAAACCGGCCGCGGACGAATAACGTAGCGGCACCAACCAATTGCCGCGATTCCCGGGTCGAGCCGTTTTGCACAGGTTGCGAATGCAAACGGCTTCTGATCCGGCCGTTGAAAGCCGGTCCCACCTTCATGCGAGGAGTGCGAAAATGTCTAAGCACTGGAGCACAGTCTTTTTAGGCGTCATGGCCATCCTGGCCGTGGTCATCGTTCTGCTGGCGCCGCCGCGCGCCTATGCGATACCGGCGTTCTCACGGCAGTACAACACGTCGTGCAGCACTTGCCACGTCGACTTTCCCAAGCTTAACGATTTCGGCAGGGCCTTCAAGGATGCGGGATTCAAGTTTCCGAAGGATGACGAGTCGATGTTGAAGGTCCCGCCGGTGCTGCTGGGCGCTCCGGCGCAGTCCGAGCTCTGGCCGCACACCATCTGGCCGGGCAAAATCCCGGGCCTGCCGCCCGTCTCCTTCCGGCTGGCCAACCTCTTCCAGGTGGTGAGCAAGAACCGCGGCAACTTCGGGTTGGTCAGCTCACCCGATCCCAATACCGGGGTGCCGCCGTTCATGCCCCGCACCGATTTCCAGACGGGGACATTCAGCCTCTTCACCGCCGGCAATTTTGGCAGCGACATCGCTTTCTGGATCGACGAAGACCTTAGCGTTGCCGGCTCCGGTGCCGAGGGTGGCCTGGGTGACGGGTATTTGAAGTTTGTCAATGTCAGCCGCTTTCTGCACCTGCCACAGGACTCCGTCAGCGTGCGCTTTGGCCAGTTCGAGTTGGACCTACCGTTCTCGCAGGCGCGCTCGCACAATCTCAGCGGCTGGGACATTTACAGCCAGGCCAATGTCGGCGTGCTGAACGCGCTGTCCCAGCAGTTCGTCAACAATGGGTTCGCCTTCGAGAACGGCGCCCAGGGGATAGAGATCAGCGGCGGACACCAGTACAAGGGTTATCACTACTCCTTGGCGGTGGTGAACCAGAACACGGGCGAGCCCGTGGCTGGGACTGATTTTGTTCCGGCAGCGGCGGACGCCTTCTTCTCTGATTCCAACTTCAAAGACCTGTACGGGCGCTTCTCCTACCGCTTCAACCTGGAGAAGGACACGTCAAGCCGCAACGCCGTCCAGGCGGCCAGCGCCACCGGGCCGCGGGACCACACCTACCTGTCGCTAGGCAGCTACTGGTTCTACGGGCGCGCCGCGCGACACGTGCTGGGCGAAACCGCCGTCCTGACGGCGCGCGAACCCTTTTACCGGGTGGGCGGGGACTTCAGTTTCAACTACCGCAACTTCAACCTCTTCGGGCTGTACATGTACGGTCGCGACCACAACCTGCTGCCCTTGGATTCGGAGGGCGACCCCATCCTGCTGCCCCTGGTCCCTGGGGTATCTCCGCGGGTGGCCAGTTTCGCCAAGGGCCCCTCCGCGACCTTTAGCGGCGGCTTTTTGCAGGCGGATTACCTGGCTTTCCCCTGGATGATGCTGATCATGCGGTATGACGCGGTCAACTCGCGTGCCGATTTCATTAATGGGATGGAATCGGCCGGTCCGGCGCATTACACCCGCAATCGCTTCACGCCGGGTGTACAGTTCCTCATCCACGCCAACATCAAAGCAGCATTCGAATACCAGATCCGGCCACAACAGCAGATTTTCGTGGGCACGGATCCGGTGACCCTGAGCACCGTTACAGTTCCGCCGTTCCGCACCAACACGGTGACGGTGGGTCTGGATTTCGTGTACTAGCGAACGCAAGATTGCCGACCTGAGGAGGTCATGGAACTTATGAAACGTGTCTCTCTCCTGCTCGCAGTGGTGATGGCGCTGGCGCTCGCGGCCAGCGCGGGCAGCATTTCGGGGAAAGTCTCCGGCGTCAGCGGAAAATCCGTGGTCTACGTGGACACGATCGCGGGCAAGACGTTCCCCGCTCCCGCCCAGCATCCGGTCATGGACCAGAAGGGGCTGCTCTTTGTCCCGCACATCATGGTGGTGCAGCAAGGAACCACCGTCGATTTCCTGAACAGCGACAACGTGCAGCACAACGTCTTCTGGCCTTCCATCGGCGGCGACAAGAAGGCCGGCCACAATCTCGGCACCTGGCCCAAGGGCGAGAAACGCTCGTGGAAGTTCGATCATCCCGGCGCGGCGTCACTGCTGTGCAATGTCCACCCGGAAATGTCGGGCTACATCGTGGTTGCACCCACGCCCTACTTCGCCGAGACCGATGCCAATGGGGCGTATCACATCAAAGACGTTCCCGACGGCAGCTACACGGTGGTGGCCTGGCATGAAGGCGCGAAGACCCAGTCCAAGCCCGTCACCGTAAAGGGCGATACCACCCAGGACTTCACGCTCACGAAGTGATTGCCCGACCCGGTCGGCGCGCAAGCTGCCGCGCGCCGGCCCCCATTTCGAGCACAACCATGGAGAGCCGGTACGTCAACAAGAAGGTCGATCGCGACTGGCTGAACACGAATTTCCCCTGCATGATGGCGTGCCCGGCGCACACCAATGCCGGCCGATACGTGAGCCTGATCGCGGAGGGGCGCTTCGAGGAGGCGTACCGGTATGCCCGCGATCCCAACCCCATGGCCAGCATCTGCGGCCGCGTGTGTGCGCACCCCTGCGAGACCGCGTGCCGGCGCGGCGAGATCGACAGACCCATCTCCATACGTGCGCTGAAGCGCTTTCTCACCGAGCGCTATGGTCCAGAATCAAGGCGGCCGCTGCCGCCTAGCACGGAAAGGATCGAAGAGCTGCCTTACAAGGTCGCCGTCATCGGCGGCGGGCCGGTGGGACTCTCGGCGGCGCACGACCTGGCGCTGCTGGGCTACTCGGTCACCATCTTCGAGGCGGCCCCGGTCGCCGGGGGGATGCTCTATCTCGGCATCCCGGAATATCGCTTGCCGCGCAGCGTGGTGGAAGCGCAGGTGCGCGAAATCCTCGAGACCGGCGACATCACCTTGAAGCTCAACACCGCCGCGGGCCGCGATTTCACCGTCTCCGAGCTGCGCCGCCAGGGCTTTGATGCCGTGCTCCTTTCCGTGGGTGCGCACCGCAGCCGCGATCTCACGATTCCCGGCGTGGAGCTGGATGGTGTCCACAAAGGCATCGAGTTCCTGCTCAACGTCAACCTCGGGTACAAGTTCACGATCGGCAAGAAGGTGATCGTGATCGGCGGTGGCAATGTCGCCATGGATGTGGCGCGCTCGGCCGCGCGCGAGGTGCTAAGAGAACACGGCGCCACCGACGAAGTCGTGCCCAGCGTCGAGAGCGAGGCTGCCGTCGCCGCGCACGAGATGGTGGACATCTCGCTTTCCGCCCTGCGCATGGGGGCTCGCGAAGTCCACCTGGTCTGCCTGGAGCGGCGCAACGAGATGCCGGCGGCCCTGGAGGAGATTGAAGAAGCCGAGACCGAGGGCATCATCATCCATCCCGGCTTCGGCCCCAAGCGCATCCTCGGGCGCGACGGCAAGGTGGCCGGCCTGGAAACCCTCGACACCAAGAGGGTCTTCGACGAACAGGGCCGCTTCAGCCCCACCTTCCACGAAGGCAGCGAGAAAGAGCTCGACTGCGACACCATCATCATGGCCATCGGTCAGGCGCCGCAGCTCGATTTCCTGCGCCCGGAAGATGGCGTGCAGATCTCGCCTCGCGGCCTGATCGCAGTCAACCGCGAGAATCTCATGACCACAGCGCCCGGCGTCTTCGCCGGCGGGGATTGCGTGTTCGGGCCGCGCCTGATCATCGACAGCGTCGGCGATGGCAAGCGCGCTGCCATCGGCATCGACGAATACGTCCGCGGCAGCAAGCATCCTGAGCCGCTCATCGAGGTGGAGGTGCTCAATCGGCATCGCATGTTCCACGACTTCATGGAGATTGGCCGCCAGCCCATTCCGATGCTGCCGGTGGACCGCCGCACCGGTATCACCGAAGTCGAAGTTGGCTACGACGAAGAAAGCGCCATGGCCGAGGCACGCCGCTGCCTGCGCTGCTGGATCAACACCGTCTTCGAGGGCACCCGGGTGGACGGCTCGGAGTGCATCCTGTGCGGAGGATGCGTGGATGTATGCCCGGAAAGATGCCTCAGCCTGGTTTCACTCGACCGCATCGACTTCGCGCCGGTGGCAGACGCCATTCGCAATAACCGCGAACTGTTTGGGGTCGAGCTCAACGATATTGCCGCAGAGGAGTTGGGAATCATCACCGGCTCGGCCATGCTCAAGGACGAAACGCGCTGCATCCGCTGCGGGTTGTGCGCCCTCCGCTGTCCGGTGGGAACCATCACCATGGAGTCCTTCAACCTGATTCCGGCGGAGCCGACCGGGCTGATTCCTGTCCAGGCCATGGACCTGGTGCAGATCGCGCCGGCGCAGGGCGCTCCGGCCGGCAAATGACGTTCGCGGGCCATCGCCCCGAGGTCAAGCTTGATGGCAGACGAAACCGAGAAAGAAAAACCTGAAGGCGGGGAAGAAGGCCTCGACCGGCGGCAGTTTTTCGTCCGCGTGGGGCTCGGTTCCCTTGCCGTCGCGGGATTGGGGACGGCGGTTTTCGCCTACCAGTTCCTTTCGCCCAATGTGCTGTACGAGCCTTCACCGGTCGTGAATGCGGGCAAGCCGGAAAGCTATCCGCCGGATTCCGTCACGCTCGACCCGGCGACCGGGATCTTCGTGGTCCGTGAGACGCAGGGCTTCTATGCCCTCTCCGCGGTCTGCACCCACCTCGGTTGCTTGACAGTCTGGAAGCCGGAGCTGGGCATCATCGCCTGCCCCTGCCACGGCAGCAAATTCAACCGCGACGGCGCCAAGATCGCGGGCCCGGCCCCCAAGCCGCTGCCGTGGCTGCGTATGTGGCTGAGCGACGAAGGCGACCTCATGGTGGACCGGTCGAACCTCATCGCCTCGCGCCAGTTCGTGAGGATCTGATGGCGAAATCGCTGACCACGTACCTCGACGACCTGCGTGACAGCCGCGTGTGGCGCTCGATCTTCCGCAGTGGCTGGGGGGCGAGCAACCTGCACCACGCATTGGTCGTGCAGTCGAACGTCTTCCTCCACCTGTTTTCGGTTAAGGCCCGCAAGCGTGTCCTGGACTTCAGCGTGACCTGGTATCTGGGCGCGCTGACCTTCGGCGCTTTCCTGATCCTGGTGATCACCGGCATCCTGCTCATGCTCTATTACCATCCTTCGGTGCCGCTGGCCTACAGCGACATGAAGGACCTGCAGTTCGTTGTGTCCTCGGGCGTGTTCCTGCGCAACCTGCATCGCTGGTCGGCGCACGCCATGGTGCTGCTGGTGTTCGCCCACTTGGCCAAGGTGTTCTACCGGGGCGCATACCGTCCGCCGCGGGAATTCAACTGGGTGATCGGCGTGGTCCTGCTGCTCATGACCTTGTTCCTGAGCTACACCGGATACCTGCTGCCCTGGGACCAGCTTGCGTTCTGGGCGGTGACGGTGGGGAGCAACATCGCGTCCGCGGTTCCCGTTTTCGGCCGCCAGATCCGCTTCCTGATGCTGGGTGGCAACCTGGTGAACGCCAACGCGCTGCTGCGCTTCTACGTGCTGCACTGCATGATCCTGCCGCTCGCCGCGATCTTCTTCATTGCCATCCATTTCTGGCGCATCCGCAAGGACGGCGGCTTGTATGCCGGCACGCCCACCACGATCGCGGAGAAAGCGGGGGAACGATGAGCGACCCCAAGGATTTCACCGCCGGCTTCGATTCCAACGCGCGCAAAGCGCCGGTGCGGGTGGCGTTCGTCACGCGCCGCACCTCTCCGCAGGTCAAAGTTGCGGACGAAGATCAGGTGATGACCCACCCGGGCGTGTTCTTCCGCGTGGCGGTCGCGGTGGAGTTGCTAACCATCGCGCTGGTGACGCTGGCCCTGTTGTGGGATGCGCCTTTGGAGGGCCTGGCCGAGCCCATGCACACGCCCAATCCCGCCAAGGCGCCGTGGTACTTCCTCGGGCTGCAGGAATTGCTTCACTATTTCCCGCCGGTGGTGGCGGGCGTTCTGATACCGACTCTGGTCGTGATCGGGCTCATCGTCATTCCCTATTTCAACATCAACATCCAGGCGGAAAGCCTGTGGGCCCGGGACGGGGCGAAGCGCTTGCGGATCGTCGCGGTCGTGGTGGTCGCTTTATGCGTTTTCCTGGCGGTGTTTGATGTGTGGGTGGCGCTGGTGCCCACGGTGGTGGTCGCGGCATTCATGTTCATGGCGGCGCAGAGTTCAGCACAGTCGGCGTCGCGCACGCGCCGCTGGCTGTATTCCAAGCCGCTCTCTTTTTGGATCATGACGTGGTTCCTGGCGGAGGCGGCGGTGCTGACCGCGGTCGGCACATTCTTCCGTGGCCCAGGCTGGTCCTGGGTCTGGCCGTGGAGGAGCTGAGTGTCCTTCGGAGAAAAAGTCCGCCCCTTGCGACGAAAGCTGTTCGGTGATCCGGCGCGTGCCTTTGGGTCCATGAGCCTGGTGCTGCTGGTCATGCTGGCCATTGCGCCCGCGAAGAACTACTTCAGCGAATGGCGGCACTACCAGAAGGGATACCTCAAGCTGGTCCGCAGCCGCGCGGATGCCCTGACCCTGGAGCGCCACTTCTCGCCCGGGTTCAAACAGATCTGGCTGCCGGAGATGGGAATGGTGGACCGTTGCACCACCTGCCACGTCGGCCTGAGGGAAGCCAGCTTGTCCGACGTGAGCAGGCAGCCTTACCGACCGCATCCGCCGATCCCGCATTCGCTCACCGAATTCGGTTGCGTGGTGTGCCATCGCGGCCAGGGCGCGGCCACCACGGTCGAGGAAGCTCACAGCAGCACCAAGGCTTGGGAACAGCCCATGCTGCCGGCGCGCTACCTGGAATCGTCCTGCGGCCAGTGTCACCTCGGTCCCATGCTGGGAACGCCGCAACTGAACCTGGGACGCCAACTGATCGCGCGTTACGGATGCGTGCGCTGCCATACCGTCATGCAGCCCGACGGTACGCGCATGACGGCCACCGACGATCCGCCCTCGCTGCAACACATCGCCGAAAAGACCACGCGAGAGTGGGTTTACGCCTGGGTCAAGAATCCGCAAGCTTACGCCGCCTCGGCAACCATGCCGAACTTTCAGCTCAGCGACGACGATGCGCGCGATATCTCGGCGTTCCTCATGGCGCAAAGCACCCCGCTGGCGGCGATCCACAAGCAGGCTGCTGCCAAGGGCGCATCAGCCAGTCCCGAGGCCACGGCCGGCGCCAGCCTCTACGGTGAGTCCTTCTGCGCCTCCTGTCATGCGGTGCAGAATGCTGCGGGCGCGCTGGTCGGCGGAGACCTGGGACCGGAGCTGACCCGTATCGGCAGCAAAGCCAAACCCGAGTGGCTGGAAGCCTGGCTCCGCAACCCGTCGGTCTACGATCCCGACACCAAGATGCCGCATTACCGCTTCGAGCAGAAACAGATTGCAACGCTGGCCGGATTTCTTGAGGCGAAGACCGACAACGACCTGCTGGCCAACGTGCATCTCTCGGACGCCACCCCCGATCAGATCCAGCACGGCAAGCTTCTCGCCACCGAATACGGTTGCGCCTCCTGCCACGAGATCAATGGCATCAAGAGGCCGGAGAACTTCGCGCCCGAGCTCAGCCGCGTCGGCAGCCGTTCGCTCGCAGTGCTGGCGTTTCCCGAGGGCATCCCGCACACGCTGCCGGACTACATCGAAGCCAAAGTCCGCAACCCGCGCGCCTTCGGCGCCGGACTGAAGATGCCGCAATACACCTTCAGCGAACAACAGCGCAGTGCCATCACCACCGCGCTGCTCTCTCTGACCGAACGCGCTCAAACGCAGCCGCCCGCTCTGCGCACCGCGGCCGTGCACGAATCCAATTACCGGCCGGCCGGCAAGGCGGGACAGCTCATCGCCGATCTCCGTTGCTTCAGTTGCCACGCTATCAACGGCCGCGGCGGCGATATGGCGCCCGACCTGAGCTGGGAAGGCAGCTCGGTTCAGCGCCCGTGGCTGGTGGAATTCCTGCGGAACCCCGAGACTCTGCGCCCGGCGCTCATCCGGCGCATGCCCAAGTTCAATCTCACTCCCGATGAGATCAACACTCTGACCGACTACATCATGATTGTCTATCAGACGCCGGCCATGGACCGGGACTCGATGCCGGCCAGCTTCACGCCGGATGTAGTCGAACAGGGGCGGCAGCTCTTTTACTCCAAGTACGCCTGCCAGTCGTGCCACATCGTGGATCCCAAGAAGGACAAGGGGTACATCGGACCGGCGCTTTGGGGAGTCGGCTCTCGCCTGAATGCTGCTTGGGTGTATGCCTACTTGAAGAGCCCGCAGGCGATGCGGCCGGGAACGCTCGAGCCCGATCAGCACCTGAGCGACGCCGAGGCGCGCAGCTTGACCGCGTTCCTGATGGCCCAGAAGTCCGCCAAGCAGGCAGGGAAAAAATGAAGCACGGAACCGCGATCGCAATCCTTTGCTGCCTGCTTGTGCTCGGCGGTTGCAGCCGGTCGAAGACCACCCCGGCGCCGCAAGCCACTGCCCATGGAGCTGCGCTGGTCGAAGTCAGCGGCGGTAAACAGGTGGCGCAGGCAGGCATGGCACTCGACCAGCCCGTGGTGGTGCAGGTCAATGACGCGCAGAACAACGCCGTCACTGGAGCCGCGGTCGTCTTCCACGGCCCCGCAGGCGTGAGCTTCAATCCCGCTTCAGGATTGACCGACTCCAGCGGCCAGCTCTCGACCGTCGTTGCCCTGGGTGGTGTGGCCGGCCGTTATGCAATTAGGGCCACCACCACCGACGCCGGCGGGAAGAACATCGAGCTCAAGCTGGAAGAGATCGCGCTGGGATACCAGCAGACGGTGGGGCGCGAGCTCAACCGCCAGTACTGCTCACGTTGTCACGATCCGGAATCCACTCGCGAGCGCGTCTCCAACTACGACAATCTCACCACCAAGCCGCATGCCTTCACCGAAGGCGACACGCTCAACAAGATGAGCGACCCTGACCTGGTGGCGATCATCAGCCATGGTGGCCCGGCGCTGAACCAATCGCCCGAGATGCCCTCCTTCGGATACACTCTTTCGAAGTCCGACATCCAGGCGCTGATCTCTTACATCCGGGCGGTTGCCGACCCGCCTTACCATTCGGCTGGGGTCGTGTATGCGAAGAATTAGTGCCTTTGCGGGATCGCTGCTCGTCTTAGCGGCGATTGCGCCCGGGATGGCACAAGTAGTCTCTCCCCTGGAGATCGCCGATCCGGAACTGCGTACGCTGCAGCAGCGCTATACCGGGACGTTGCAGGTGATCGCCGCCCAGATCGAGACCCACAAGTTTCCCTATCCGTTCTATTTCAGCCGCGTGCTGGACATTGACGAAGCCCGGCAGCGGCAACTCGATCAGCGCTCCATCCGCTTCGCCAAGTTCGAGAACCAGACGGTGCTCGAGATCACCGGCAACTACTACGCCTCCTATGCCACCCCGCCCATGGACGGCAATTCGCGCGCGCGGAAGACGTTCTTCGACGTAATGCTTCCGCTGCTGAAAGCCGCGGTCCCGCAATTCCCGGCCGACCAGGACTTCCAGGCTTTTGCCCTGGAGATCTCCCATCACATCCGCGGGAAGGTATCGGGCATCAAGGCGGAGAATCCTGAGAACGTAGTTCTGGTCCTGCCGCGGGCAGTCGCCAAGAGATTGGTGAGTGCTGCGAATGTTGAAGGACAGCAAGCGGCGCTGCTGGACGGCCGTGCCTACCTCAATGGCGAGCCCATGATGTTGTGGCTTTCCGATGATCCCGCGCCCGCCGACTGGAACAAGCATGCGAAAGAAAAACGAGCGCCGGCGCCGGAATCGCTCTCCCAGCCCGCTCCGCCCGCTGAGCCTTCTGTTTCGCCGGCATTGCTCAAGCCTCCGGCCATGCCCGTCCGCTTGATCACGCCCGATACCTTGAAGACGCTCAAGGCCACCCACCAGGAGGTGGTGGCGCGCGTACTCAGGGACCTGGCAGCGCAGGCAAATTTCGTCTCTTATGCCCCCCCCACGTTCATCGGTTTCCACGAGGGAGCCTACCTGCAACTCTCGATGACGTCCACGTTGGCTGAGAAGCAGCCGCTGAGCCGGTACGCCGCGGCAGCGCTGGCGTTCGACGAGCACGTGTCCCATCTCGTGCGGCCGGTGCTCGCCTACTTCCAGCAGGATTCCAGCTTCGATGGTGTGGATTTCAGCACCACCGTCAAGGGGCCTGCCGTGGAAAAGTCGCTGTCGGTGGAATTCTTCCTGCCCTTCAGCGCGATGCGCTGCTATGCACAATATGACTGCACCGGTCAGCAGTTGCTGAATTCGGGCATTGTCCTTATCAACGGAGAACGCGCGGGGCTGGACCTCCAGGCATCCGAGACGAAGCGGTGACCAACGCGGCTGGCAACGGGAAGTCAGCTGCCAGCTTTCGCCTGCGTTACCGTACGCCAGCAGACCGGTCAACAAGTTGCGCGCACCATCGCCCACTCGCCCCTGGTCAAGACCGCGTGGGCGGGCGCCGACCTGAGGCTTTGAAAGGGCACGGCCTTCAGCCGTGCCGCACGTCTTCCCCCAAATTGTCATCCCGAGCGACGCGCGACGTGAGCTTGCGAACGGAGCGCAAGTCGAGGGATCTGCATTTCTATGATCCATGCCACTGCAGATCCCTCGCAGCGACGCTCGCCTCGCGGGGCTCGGCTCGCGCTGGCTCGGGATGACAATCAGGAAAAACACCGTTACGGCGCGGCTGGAAGCCGCGCCCTTTCAAAGCTGTCCCAGACGAGGTACATCATCCATGGAACTGGTCTAACCATGCTTATACTGATGGTATGAAAACAGCGGTGTCCATCCCCGACGACCTTTATGAGCGAGCGGAGCCCTTGGCGCGGCGGACCAAGAAGTCTCGCAGCCGGCTGTTCAGCGATGCGCTTCGGGAGTATCTGGCGCACCACGCGCCGGACGAGGTCACCGAAGGGATGAACAGGGCGTGCGCCGAGGCGGGCGAAGCGAATGATCCGTTCGTTTCCTCTGCCGCGCGCCGCACCCTGGGGCGCAGCAAGTGGTGACCCGAGATATCCAATGCCCTGGTCGCGCAACCGTGGCGAAGTTTGCGGGGTGGATCGATCTACTCGGATGTGACCTGACGACTGTGTTTCGGGCGACAGTCATTCGGTCCGCAGTTCTGGTTGGGCGAACAAGGGTTGCATGTACTGCCGTAGTCCGGACTGCAGGGGAAAGGCCTGTCCGGAGTACAAGCCATACGGGCAGCGGGCCTCGTGGCATCATGGATTTGGCGGCGAAGGCTTTGGAGGCGATCGGACGTCGCGATCTCTCCAAGACTGGTTTCCTGCACAGAGCCGACTGCCCATGCCTTAGACATAATGCACGGATACACGACGCCATTTGCACCTACGCAAAGCGTCCCGGCAGCGCAACTGCCGCACAGCTCGTTCATCGGTGACTGTTGGCTTTCCGCGGCTCGTCCGAAAGCTCGCAGGCGGTCTGTTCCGAAATCCTGGACTCCAATGCCAAGGAGGAACGAACGTGTCGCTTCCACGGCAAACGCGTTCTCGGGCATGATAACCATTGCAGCCCGCACTCTCAGATCCCGAGCAATCACACGCCGAACATTATTCACTGTTCTTTGAAAGCTTCCCGGGCGCCGGGTGACTTGATCATGCAACGTCGCCTCGTGACCATAAATGGAGGTCGCGACTCCGACCCCGTATTCCGCAAAGCAGTCGAGCAACTCCTCCGACAGATTGATAAGGTTGCTGTAGACCTCGACGAGTTCATATCCCATGCCCTTTGCAGAGGCAATTAACCGAGGTAAAGCATGGTTGAGGGTCGGCTCCCCGCCAATGAACTGCACCCGGCGGGTTCCGAGCTCAGCCGCCTCGGATAAAAGGCCCTCATAGTCATCGGCGTTCAATACATCGTCGTGTCCGGCGCTGGGGGCCGAGTCCGCGTAGCAGTGAACACATTCCAAATTGCACCGATTGGTTAGCTCAAGCCATAGGAACTCGAGCCCCGCTGGCTCTGCCACCCGGCTGTCTTGAGAATTCATAAGAACCTCCTCGATTAAAATCCTTTGTCTCGCGTCCAAGACGACGGTCGGGACAGGCCTGGCGGAAGCTTCGTGTCTGGGTCGCCCAACGACGGTGCAAGCTGGTCGTTTTCTAGGTTCTGCGCGGTACTGAGATCGGCTCGCTTTAAGTTGGTCTTCGTAAGGTTCGCCTGGAAGAAATCTGCCTCCCTAAACTTTGCCTCCGTCAGAGTTGCCCCCGTCAGATCCGCCTGGAAGAAGACGGCCTTGTCAAATTCAGAGTAATTCAGGTTTGCTTCCTGGAGATCCGCTCTGCTCAGGTCCACGTCGTAGTAGTTGCCTTGGTTGTTAGCCCTACGGGCCAACAGCGCCTTCCGAAGAAATGTTCCGGAGAGATCCAACGTTTGTCGGGGGTTGCTAATCCCCAGGTTCCCGATGGCCCGCAGTTTTTTCCCAAGAAATGTTCCGGAGAGTCGGCCGCTAATCCCCCAGTTCTCGATGGCCTGCAGCTTTTCCCGAAGCTTTGTCCCGGCGAGTCGGTCGCTAGGCCCCAGGTTCCCGATGGCCCGAAGTGCCTCCTGCACCTCGGGGCTGGGCTTTGGTGCAGGTGCTGGAGAGCTTGGCGAAGGTGCTGGGGAGCTTGGTGAAATTGGTGCCGTCTTTCGGACGTACGACGCCAGCAACTGCTGCACTCGGTCTCCCTCCTCCGGAAAATCTTCAGCAGTTGCCTCCAAGGCGAGGATACCACCCAAGGAAGCTGCACTGAGCTGCTCAGATGCGCGACCAAACCGTTCATCTGACTTCCCCTTCTTACCTACATAAGTGGCCCACCAGTTCAGATACAGCCCGAGTAGGACCAATGCGCCGGCACAGAGCTGGCCCCAAAGGATATAAGTGTCTTTCTTTTCGGCAAACGTGCTGGGTTTGAGGAGAGCAAACAGAGCCCACCCGCTCGCGTAGACGAGAATCAAAATGACGAGGCCGAGCAAAGCGCCTCGGGTCCACTGCCTTGAGGCCGGCATGGATGAGCATTCTAGCCCCCTTCGCAACCCGCGAGCAACAGCAGGTCGCACGGAAGGGTGCGACGCGTCGCGCACAAGCAAGTGCGAACAACGGAAAGGCTGCGTGAACCCTATATGGACGTATGGTCGGCGAACCGGAAGGCGGCCCAATCCGTCATATTGTGTTTGACACTGCAGCCCCTGCTGCCGTAGCCTATCTGCTCATGACTTCGCTGACCCATCGGCATCATCACCATCACGGCGCCAACGTGTCAGCGGAGGTGTGCGCTTAGCGCAGCAATCATCGCAAAGTTCAGCCCGCTGACACCGCAAGGTCAGCGGGCTTTTTGTTTTTGGAAAGGAACCGGGATGACAGAGATCGATTTCGACAAGATGCGCGGCCTTGCCCCCGCCATCGTGCAGGACGCGGCCAGCGGGGAAGTGCTGATGCTGGGCTTCATGAACCGCGAGGCGCTGGAGATGACCTTGAGCAGCGGTCTCGTGACGTTCTTCAGCCGCACCCGCAACCAGCTCTGGACCAAGGGCGAGACCTCCGGCAACCGGCTCCAGCTCGTCTCCGCCTCGACCGACTGCGACCGCGACACCGTGCTGCTGCGCGTGCGCGTGCTGGGAGACGGAGTGGTCTGCCACACCGGCACGCGCTCCTGCTTCACCGAGGCCCTTCCGGTCAACGGAGGCGCGCGATGAAGCTCCGCATCGGCATCCCTAAGGGCAGCTTGCAGGAGGCCACGCTGCAGTTGTTCGCGCGCGCCGGCCTCCAGGTCTATACCAACGGCCGCTCGTATCAAGCCACCACCGGCGATCCTGAGATCGAGTGCATGCTCATCCGGGCGCAGGAGATGGCGCGCTACGTCGAGCACGGCGCGCTGGACGCCGGCCTCACCGGACTGGACTGGGTGACGGAGAGCGGTCTCGAGGTGGTGACGGTCGCCGACCTGATCTACGCCAAGCAGAGCCGCGGCAAAGTGCGCTGGGTGCTCGCCGTGCCTGAGGAATCGCGCTACCAGCACGCGGAAGACTTGGGCGGTTCGATCATCGCTACCGAGCTGGTGAACGTCACGCGCGATTACTTCGCGCGCAAAGGCGTGAACGTCAGCGTGGAATTTTCCTGGGGCGCGACCGAGGTCAAGCCGCCCATGCTGGCGGACGCCATCGTCGAGGTCACCGAGACCGGCAGCTCGCTGCGCGCCAACCACCTGCGCATCATCGAGACTGTCCTCGAGTCCAACACGCAGATCATCGCCAACAAGAAGTCCTGGGCCGACATCGAGCGCCACTCGAAGATCCAGAACCTGGCGCTGATGCTGGGCGGCGCCATGGAAGCGCAAGGGCGCGTCGGGTTGATGCTCAACGTCCGCAAAGTGGACCTCCCGGCGGTGCTGGCGGTGCTGCCGGCGCTGAACAGCCCGACTGTCTCCACGCTCAGCGATCCCGACTGGGTGGCGGTCAACACCATCATCGACGAGCACCTTGCCTGGGAGATGATCCCACGCCTCAAGGCCGCCAACGCGCAGGGGATCGTCGAGTATCCGCTGAACAAGGTGGTGATGTGATGCGCGTGCTGGCGGGCAAGGCGGCGGAGAAGCGCCTCCGGGAGCTGGCGGGGCGGGCTTCGCGTCTGGACGCAGTCGAACCGCAGGTGCGGAGGATCGTCGCGGACGTACGCCGCAACGGCGATCGGGCGCTCTTGAAGTACGCCCACAAGTGGGATGGCCTGCAAGCTGGCCAGCCGGGGCGCGTTGCGCCGGCGGAGATCCGTGCTGCCTGGAAGGCTGTCAGCCCTGATCTTCGCTCCGCGCTCGAGCGGGCGGCCGCCAACATCCGCCGCTTCTGCGAATGGCAGAAGCCCTCAGAGTGGATGCGAAAGAACGGCGGCATTTCACTCGGTCAGCTCGTGCGGCCGCTGGAGTCGGTGGGCTGCTACGTTCCGGGTGGGCGGTATCCCTTGCCTTCGACCCTGCTCATGACGGTGATTCCGGCGCAGGTGGCGGGAGTCCGCAAGATTCGCGTGGTCTCGCCCAAGCCCAGGCCCGAGACCCTGGCCGCGGCGGCATTACTCGGCGTGACTGAGTTTTATCGCGTCGGCGGCGCCCATGCGATTGCCGCGCTGGCTTACGGCACGGAAAGCATTCCGCGCGTGGACAAGATCGTTGGCCCCGGGAATCTGTACGTCACCGCCGCCAAGAAACTGGTTGCGTTCGATTGCTCCATCGATTTTCTTGCTGGACCGACCGAGGTGGTGATCTTAGCCGAGCGTGGCGAAGCCGCGTTCATCGCCGCGGACTTGGTGGCGCAGGCGGAGCACGACCCCGAGGCGCTGGCTATCTTCATCACCAGTTCCCGCGCGCTCGCAGAGAAGGTTGCTGCGTGCGCGGACAAACTGGCGAAGAACAATGCAATCGCCCGACAGTCATTGGCTGCGAGTGGCGTGGCGCTGGTGGCGGCTTCGCACGCGCAGGCGCTGGAGTGGGCGAATCGGGTGGCGCCGGAGCACATCACGGTGGCGCGCAGCGATGTGGCTTCGGTCTGCAACGCGGGATCGGTTTTCGTCGGCGAGTACTCGCCGCAGGCGTTGGGCGATTACGCTTCCGGTCCCAACCATGTGCTGCCGACCGCCGGAGCTGCGCGTTATCGCGGAGGGCTCAGCGTGCTCGATTTCCTGAAGCTCATCACGGTGCAGGAGCTCTCGCCCGCGGCCCTGCGCCGCATTGCGCCGGTGGTGACCAGCCTGGCCGAGGCCGAGGGCTTGCAGGCGCACGCCGATTCGGTGCGCGTGAGGTGCGCCCATGCTTGAAGCGCGTGTGGCAGTCCGCAGGCTCAAGGAATACCATCCACCGCTTGGCGGGCGCGTGGGACTGCGTCTCGACTTCAACGAGAACACCGTCGGCTGCTCACCACGGGTGCTCGAGCGCCTGCGTCAGTTGCAGTTCGACCAACTCGCCCGCTATCCCGAGCGCGAGAGCGTGGAGCGCCACGTCGCAGCGCATCTCGGTGTGGATCCCACCGCAGTGCTGCTGACCAACGGCGTGGACGAAGCCATCCACCTCATCTGCGAAACCTACCTCGAGCCCAGCCACGAGGTGCTGATCGTCGTCCCGACGTTCTCGATGTACGAGATCTACGCCGCCGCCACCGGCGCGCAGGTGATCACCATTCCCGCCGGTGCCGAGTTCAGCTATCCGACCGATGACGTGCTGGCGCGCATCTCGCCGCGCACGCGCTTGATCGCCATCGCTAATCCCAACAACCCGACCGGCACGGTCGTCCCGCAGTCTGACCTGTTGCGCATCGCGCGCGCCGCGCCCGATGCCGCCGTGCTGGTGGATGAAGCGTACTTCGATTTCTACGGAGAATCGCTGCTGCCGGAAGTGGACCGCTGTCCGAACTTGTTCGTCGCCCGCACCTTCTCCAAGGCCTACGGGCTGGCGGGCTTGCGGATCGGCGTGCTGGTGGGCAGCGCCGCGCAGATCGCGATGGTGCGCCGCGTCAGTTCGCCCTATAACGTGAACGCGGTTGCGCTGGCGTGCTTGCCGGAAGCGCTTGCGGACCAGGAGTACGTGCGGCAATACGTCGTTGAAGTCCGGCAAGGAAGAGAACGGCTCGAGCAGGAGCTGCGCTCGCTCAAGCTGCGTTTCTGGCCGAGCCAGGCGAACTTCGTGCTGGTGCGCATCGGAGAGCGCCACGATGCCTTTGTGGCCGCCATGCGAGAGCGCGGCATCCTGGTGCGCGACCGCTCGCGCGACTCCGGCTGCGACGGCTGCGTCCGCATCAGCGTTGGATCGAACGCGCAGACCGGGCGGCTGATCGTCGCGCTGCGCGAGGCCATTCGCGCCATCGCGCCTTTGGGGGTGCCTGCATGAGGCGCGGAAGAAGACGAGCATCGCTTCACCGCAAGACCAACGAGACCGACATCCGTCTCGCTCTGAACGTGGACGGCCGCGGCCAGTACCGCATCTCCACCGGCATCCGCTTTTTCGATCACATGCTGGAACTGTTTGCGCGCCACGGCGGTTTCGATCTGGAATTGCAAGCGAAGGGCGACCTAGACGTGGACCAGCACCACACGGTCGAGGACGTTGGCATCGCGCTGGGCGAGGCTTTCGACAAGGCGCTGGGCGACAAACGCGGCATGCTGCGCGCCGGCTACTTCCTCATGCCGATGGACGAGACCCTCGGTTTGGCGGCGGTGGATTTTGGCGGGCGGGCGGCGGCGGTGGTGAAGACGCGCGTACGCAACCGGCTGGTCGGCGACCTGCAATCCGAGCTGGTGTGCGACTTCTTCGAAGGCTTCGCGCGTGGCGCGCGGGCCAACGTCCATGCGCGCGTGATGTACGGCCGCTCCAGCCATCACAAGATCGAATCGCTGTTCAAGGCCTTCGCGCGGGCGCTGCGGGCCGCGTGCTGGCGTGACCGCCGCCTGAAGGGCCTGCTGCCCAGCACCAAAGGATTGTTGTGATCGCCATCGTCGATTACCGCGCCGGCAACCTGGTCTCGGTAAAGAAAGCTTTGGACCGCCTCGGCTTCGCGTGCGCGATCACCTCGGACCCGGACGTGGTCGAGCGCGCGGAGAAGGTCATCGTTCCCGGCGTAGGGCACTTCGCCGCCACTTCCACGCTCGCTGACACCGGACTGCGCGCCGCGATCGCGGGCGCAATCGAGCGCCAGACGCCGTTCTTCGGCATCTGCGTTGGCATGCAATGGATGTTCGACTCGAGCGAAGAGGCTCCGGGCGCCTGCGGGCTGGGCGTGTTTTCCGGGCGCTGCACGCACTTTCCGCCGGAGGTCAAGGCGCCGCACGTCGGCTGGAACCAGCTCGAAGTCGAGGGCGGATCGCGCCTGCTGTGCGGCGTGCTCTCGGGCTCATTCGTCTATTTCACGCACTCCTACCGCGCGCCGCTCGTCGCGGGCACGGTGGCGCGCTGCGATTACGGCGGAGCGTTTTCCGCGGCGGTGGAGCGCGGCCATTTGTTCGGCGTGCAGTTCCATCCGGAAAAATCCGGAGACGTTGGGCTCAGAATCCTGGAGAATTTTTGCCGGCTCTGACATGCTGACCAAGCGCATCATCGCCTGCCTCGACGTGGACGCCGGCCGCGTGGTGAAGGGCGTGCGCTTTCTCGACCTGCGCGACGCCGGCGATCCCGCCGAACTGGCGGCCGCCCACAGCCGCGCCGGGGCCGACGAGATCGTGCTGCTCGATATCTCCGCCACGCACCAGAACCGCGCCACGCTGCTCGACGCCGTGCGCCGCGCCGCCCGCGAACTGTTCGTGCCATTCACGGTCGGCGGCGGCATACGGTCGCTCGAAGATGCCGCCGCGGTCTTTGACGCCGGCGCCGACAAGATCTCCATCAACTCCGCTGCCCTGGCCGATCCCACGCTGATCACGCGCATCGCCGAGCGCTACGGTTCGCAGGCGGTGATCGTGGCGGTGGACGCCAAGCGCCTCGCGGGCGGCAACGGACCTCGCTGGGAAGTTCGCTCCGCCGGCGGCCGCAAGCCCACCGGACGCGACGCGCTCGAGTGGGTGAGGGAAGCCGAGTCGCGCGGCGCGGGCGAGTTTCTGCTGACCTCGATGGACCGCGACGGCACCGGCGCCGGCTTCGATTGCGAGCTGACCGCCGCGGTCGTGGGCGCGACCTCGATCCCGGTCATCGCCTCCGGCGGGGCCGGCGGCCCGCAGCATTTCGTCACCGTCTTCCGTGAAGGGCGCGCCCACGCGGCGCTGGCGGCTTCCATCTTTCACTTCGGGCTGAATTCCGTCGCCGAGCTGAAGCAGGAACTTCGCGCCGCGGGCATTCCCGTGAGGTGGCCGTGCTGATCCCCTCCATCGACCTCATGGACGGCAAGATCGTACAGCTCATCCAAGGCTCGAAGAAAGCGCTGGAAACGACTGATTTTGAGACTTGGATCGATCGCTTCTCGCGTTACCCGCTGGTGCAGCTCATCGATCTCGACGCGGCCATGGGCAAGGGCAGCAATCGCGCGCTGGTCGAGCACTTCGCCAGGCGCCTTCCGTGCCAGGTCGGTGGCGGCATTCGCTCCTTCCAGACCGCCGACGACATCCTTCGCTCGGGCGCACGGCGGATCATCATCGGCTCGGCCCTGGTCCGCGACGGGCGGGTCAACAGCACGTTTGCCGAAGAACTGGCGCGGCGGCTGGGTCGCGACCGCCTCGTCTTTGCGGTGGATTCGCGCGGCGGCAAGGTGGCGATCAGCGGCTGGAAGCAAGCGACTGAGCTCACTCCGCGCGAGATGATGCAGGCGCTCGAGCCCTGGTGCGCCGCCTTCCTCTACACCCACATCGATACCGAGGGACTGATGCAGGGCATTCCCATCGACCTAGTTTCCCGTCTGCGGCGCGCGACCACGCGGCAGCTCATGGTCGCCGGCGGCATCACCAGCGCCGCCGAAATCGAGCAGCTCGACGCCATGGGTGCGGACGCCGTCGTCGGCATGGCTATTTACACTGGTCAGGTGAACGCCTGAGAAAACTTTTTCCACAGTTTTCACGCTTTACTATTCGTGCGTTCTAGGTAAAGATCTGCTCAACACGTGCAAATTTTGATTTCCACACGGTTTGCCAGGTTGTTTCGAGAACTTGGTCCGTCTTTAGCATTCCTCCAGCCTCGTTCCGTCTGCGTTTCCAGCCACGCCGTACGGCGGGCCCATGCCGCGCCCTCTATTTTGCCGCCATCCACCCACGCCACTGTTGTAAACGGATACGCACGATGAAAGACATCAACGAGGTCCTCAGAAAGAAAGAAGTGGACTTGCAGCAGCTACAGAGAGAAGTGGAGGCCTTGCGCATCGCGGCGCGAGTTCTCTCCGAGGAAACGGAAGCCGCCACCGCTTACGCGCGGCCGGCGGCGCCGGCGAATTCCTACGCTCCGCCGGCGCGGCCCGCGCCACCGCCCCCGGCCGGGGCCACCGACGCGGGCTATGGCGCGTCCTGGGACGCTGCGGCAAAGAAGTTTCCCTGATCGCTGCCGGCCTTGGGCCCGCAACTGCGCACCACTCCGTACTGCGAGTAGGGAGGTAACTGCTCATGTCGATTTCGCCAACCCTGCGAGGAGCGGGGACGGCGGCCGCCCCCGAGCGGCGCGGCTGCCCACGCAGGAGCGTCATGGACCGGCGATTGGTCACCGTCAGCCTCGACAACAAGGATGCCGGCCTGATGGTCGACCTCAGCGAGGCGGGTATGGCGGTGCAGGCGCTGGCCCGCATCAAGCCGGGCGCGATCACCTCGCTGCAGTTCGAGTTGCCGGACAGCGCGACCCGCATCGAGGCCAGCGGAACCGTCGCCTGGGTGGACACGACCTCCGGGCGCGCCGGCATTCGTTTTCAGAGTCTGCCCGATGCTTCGGCGGCGCGCCTGAAGGAATGGCTCGGCATTAAGGCATCGCAGGAGCGGCCAACCGCCTCTGTGACCCCCGCGGCTGCCGTCCCGGCACTGCTCGGGCCGGAGAGCAAGGTGGCGGAGATCGCCGCCCTGCAGCGCGAGATCACCAGCACGGGCCTCGACCGTGACGCGGCCCTGGCTCTCATGGTCGAGCGCGCCCGCGGCCTCACGCGCGCCGCCGGCGTCGCCATCGTCCTGGGCGATTCCAAGGGAATGACGTGCCGCGCCTCCAGCGGCTTGGCGCCGCCCGTGGGCGCCGATCTGCGGCCGGAATCGGGACTCTCGGGAGAATGCGTGCGCACCGGCGTGACCGTCCGCTGCGAGGACACGGAACTGGACCCGCGCGTGGATCGCGAGGCCTGCCGCTCCATCAATCTGCGTTCGGCGGTGATCGTGCCGCTGTTTGCGCGCGGCAACATCAGCGGGCTGGTGGAGGTCTTCTACGCTGTTCCCCGCGCCTTCGATGGCCGCGATGTGCTCACCCTCCGGCGTATGGCCGACCTGATCTCCGCTGCGGTGTCCGGTTCGGTGTCGCGGGAGCCGAAGCCGCCGGTCCAGGGCGCGAACGCCACCGCTCCGGACCCGCCGCCGAATCCGGCGTCGGTGCGCGCTGCCGCCCCTGCGCCCATGATCCCTCCCGCGCCGCGGGTCGCGTCCCAGCCGGGCAAGGTCATCTGCCACGTCTGCGGGCACCAGAATCCGCCTGCCACCAGCGCTTGCGAAAAATGTGAGGTGCCGCTCTCCGGGCGTGCATCCCCGCAGCCGGCGGAGCGGGCCGGCGCAGTCGCACTGGGTTCCACGCCGCGGAGTGACGAGGAACAGCCGTGGCTCACCGTGCGGCTGAACGCCAGTCCCCGCCTGCTGATTCTGCTTGCCCTGCTGCTGTTGCTGGTGGGCATTTGGGGATGGCAGGAATACAAGTCACGCCAAGCCAGCGCGGCGCCCCCGGTGAACACTACGTCAGCCATCGAGCCGCCAGGAAGCCGCTAAACATCGCCGCGTTGGTTATGCTCCCACCGGCAGCGCGAAATACGCGGGATAGCGCCGCGCGTAGCGCTTCTTCGCCCGGTACGAACGCGCCAGTTCCATGTAGATCCCGAGATCGCGATCGAGGTCGGACTGGGTACCGTCGAAATAGAAGTTGCGGATGGGGATCCCGCCGTAGTCCTTGCTCAGCTTGGGATAGACCGACTCGCTCACGATGCCGTTCATGCAGGTGAAGGGGCTGATGTCGATGATGCCGTCGGCCCCGTGCTGCGCCAGGTACACGGCCTTGCCGACACTGAGCACCATTTCGCCTTCCACGCCGGTGTGCGGCAGGTAGGGAGCGCCCAGCTCCAGGATCTCCTCGATTTCCGGCTCTTCGTAACCGATCCAGTCGTCGCAGAAGGGCGCCAGCAGCGCGTGCTCGTCGCCGTGCTGCACGTGCTCGCGGATCTTGGCTTTCAGCATCTCCAGCGTCCACCCTTGGCCGCACAACCGGAGCTTGCGGCGGACTTCCTGGTTGCTGTAGCCGATCCACTCGGCGATGTCGCTCAGCCAGGCCTCGGCGCCGTAGCCCTCCAGCTTGCGCACCAGGTCTTCATTGCTGAAGGTGTTCAGCCGGCAGAAGATCTCGCCCACCACGCCGATCAGCGGCGTCTCCGGATCGTAGTGTGCGGGCACGCGCCGGAAGCGCTCGCGCGAGCGCCGCATCGAGTCCACCAGGTCGCGTAGTTGGCAGTCGGGCTGGGCGCAACTGGCCTCGATGGTCCGGCACAGGTCGTCGGAGGCATTCCTCGAAGACCTGGTCGGCGGTGCCGCTGACGTCTTCATAGGGACGGGTTTCGAGCAGTTCCTTGTGCAGCAGGTCGGCGCAGACCAGCGCCCGCCACGCCGCCCGCATGAACGGTGTGGCGATGTCGCCGAGGTCGGCGTAGCCGTTCTTGCTGCTGGGGGAGAGGATCTGCACCTCGCCATGCCCCACTGTCCGATAACACCTTCTTCAGATACGGCGCGTACTGGCCGAAGCGGCAGGGACCATCGGCGGTGGCCATGAAGAACACCGTGCGCTGGGGATCGAATCCCGGCTGCTCCATGATGCGCAGGAAGTCTCCGACCGTGACCTTGGCCGGATAGCACTCGTCGCCCGCGGTGAATCTGCCCCCGAGTTCGCGGGTCCGGTCGTCCGACGGCGGCGTGGGATCGGCTTCCACGCCCAGCCAGCGGAAGACCGCCGCGAACGCTCGGGCTGTCCCTCGGCCATGGCCGGTATGTAGACCTCCTTCCCGTACAACGGGTTGTCCGCGCCGACTTTTCGGCTTACGTGGTGGTGGCGGAGGGCGCACATCGCAGGAATCCTTTGCTGTCGAGATAGGCTTCGCAGCGGGTGATGAAGCCGGCGTCGTTGGAATGGCCGTCGAACTGGAGCACCAGCGCCGGGCTTGCCGGCCGGCTTCGTTCATGAACGACTTGATGTAGGAATCCGGCCCGCACTTGAAGTTCGAGATGTAGACCAGGTGCAGGTTGGGATAGCGCCGGGTGATGCGCGCCGCCGCCAGGATCCGCCGCCCCGAGTTCCAGTACATGTTGGGGTTCACGTCCAGGATGTCGCTCGTCGTCGAGCGGGAGGAAATCCATGGGCATCACGTTGGCGCCGTAGAGAGCGCGCAGCTTGCGCGGGATGTCGCAGTTGATGCTGCGGTCGTAGATGTTGTAGGTGCGCCCGACCAGCACCAGCGCCGGCTCGCCGCTTTGCTCCAGGCGCCGGAGCGCGCTGCGGCCGGCTTCGAGCAGCGCCTCGGTGAACGCCCCCTGCGCCGCATAGGCCGCGTCAGCACCGCGCGGTCGCTGGCGCGGCGCGAGACGCCCAGCGTCTCTGCAGCGAACGCGGCCAGTTCCTCTTCCACTTTCTTGCTCCCCAGCCGGAAATGCACCGTCGGAGAAAGGATGCGGTCGCGCAGTGGCTCCAGTTGCGGCACGGCGCGGATGACGAACGGCAGCGTCTGGTTCCACGGGCAGAGGTGGGACGCGGAGGTCCATGCCGGCGCCTCGCAGTCCATCATGTTGGGCAGCAGGACGTAATCCACGCCCTGGTCGCACCAGCTCCTGCACGTGCCCGTGCGCCACCATGATGGGGAAGCACGGCTGCGCCATGGCCAGCTCGTCGCCCGTGGCCGCGATCTTGCCGGTCCGTGCGCGGCGAAACCACGATCTCGAATCCCAGCTCCTGGAAGTAGGTACACCAGAAGGGGAAGCGGTCGTAGAAGTACATGGTGCGCGGCACGCCAACTTGCTTGCCGCGTCCGCGCGGCGGCTGGAGCGCTTCCTCGAGCAGCTTCTCGCGGAACTCGACCAGGTCTTCGATCACCGGCTTGCGGTCGGTGCGCGCGCGCTTGCGGAATTTGTCCGAGCACTTGTCGCCCCAGTAGCTCTTCTGGCCTTCGATGACGAACTCCTTCATGTCGCAGAAATTGGAGCAGGCCTGGCAGACGAACTCGCGGGTCTGGTAATCGACCTGGTCGAGGTCGTAGCCGCGGAACTTGCTGGGCTGGCGGGACGCCTGCATGCGGTCGCGCGCGATCAGCGCCATGCCGATGGCGCCGATCACGCCGTTGTGCGGCGGCACGATGATGCGCTTGCCCAGGATCTGCGAGAACGCGGCCGCCACCGCGTCGTTGTACGCCGTGCCGCCCTGGAAGTAGATCACGTTGCCGATCTTGCGGCCGCGCACCACGCGGTTCAGGTAGTTCAGCGCCATCGAGTAGGCGAGGCCGGCGCAGAGGTCGCCGACCTCCGCACCCTTCAGCATCAGCGCGGTGACGTCGCGCTCCATGAACACCGTGCAGCGCTCGCCCAGCCGCGCCGGGCTGCGCGACGCGAGCGCCAGCCGCGCGAACTCGCCCTTGATGCTGACGCCCAGCTTTTCCGCCTGCTCTTCGAGGAAGGAGCCGGTGCCCGCCGCGCAGGCCTCGTTCATGGTGAAGTCCACCACCACGCCGTGGTCGATGCGAGATGAATTTGGAGTCCTGCCCGCCGATCTCGAAGATGGTGTCCACCGACTCCATGCCCAGCCGCCGGCAGACGTGCATGGCACCGGTCTTGTGGGCGGTGATTTCGTCGTTGACCATGTCGGCGCCCACCAGTTCGCCGATCAGTTCGCGCCCGGAGCCGGTGGTCCCCACGCCCCGAATGTCGAAGCTGCGGCCCCAGCACGGCTGCGATCTCCGCCAAGCCCTGCTTCACCACTTCGATGGGCCGGCCCTGGGTGCGCAGATAGATTTCGTGCAGGAGGTTTCCAGCGGTATCGATAGCGACCAGGTTGGTGCTCACCGAGCCGATGTCGATCCCGAGGTAGGCGTCGACGATCTCGCCCGGGTCGAGCTTGCGGGTGTCATCCATGCGATCGCGCAGCAGCACCACGTTCTCCATGGAGAGCGGATCGGCGCAGGCGAAGCTGCGCTTGGCTGCCGCATGCTGCTGCAGCTGATGGATGCGCTTGAACGAGCGCTTGCGCGTCTCCTCTGCCTCAAGCATGGCGGCGCCCACGGCGCCCAGCCAGGCGTACAGCTCGGGCACCAGGAACTCGGATTCCTCCAGCTTGAAAACCTCGCGCAGCGCGTTGCGCACGCCCTGGTTCAGCGCGACAGCCGCCGATGAAGGCCACCGGCGCTGCGACCTCGCGGCCCTTGACGATGCTGGACTTGAAGTTGCGCGCCACCGCGTCGCACAGCCCGCGCAGGATCTCGGTCGGTGGTGTAGCCCTTCTGCTGGGCGTGGATCATGTCGGTCTTGGCGAACACCGAGCAGCGCCCCGCGATCCGTGCCGCGCAACTGGCCGACGCAGGCCGCCGCGCCCACTTCCTCCACCGAGTACAGCAGCCGCGAAGCCTGCTGGTCGATGAACGAGCCCGTGCCCGCGGCGCACTCTCCGCTCGGTCGTAGTCCACGATTCCGAGGTACTTCGATTCTTCCCCTGGCTCCAAGCGCAGGTACTTGGAAGCTTCGCCGCCCATCTCGAAGACGGTCCGCACCTCCGGATAGAACACCCGCACTCCCTTGGCGATCGCGCGGAACTCGTTCTCGAAATAGATGCCGAGGATCTTGGCGATGAGCTGGCTGCCGGAGCCGGTCACGCGTATGCCTTCCACCGCCTGTTCCGGCACGCACTCGTAGAACTCCTTGAGCAGATCGAAGGTGGACTGGATGGGGCTGCCCTGGATGCGGCGGTAGCGCGAGAGCAGCAGCGGACGTCCCGCCCACGCGCTCGCGGCAGGGAAGTGGCCGGCGAAGAAGCTGTCGTTCTTCTGCGCGAGCGATTGGAACAACTCGGCGTCGCCGGGCGCGCCGATGGCAGCCAGCTTCAGGCTGACCGCCCCGATGTCCAAGCCGATATTGACGCTCATTCTTAAGGTCGCGCAAACGTCCGCGCCACGGGTGGGGGGGAGCGCCGCCTGCCGGTTGCGTTCGGTTGCAGGGCCCTGGAAGACGGCATCAGGGTAAAGGAGGGAAGCGGCTCTCGATGTGACGGCGGTCACACACTCCTGGTTTGTGCTCACAGGGACGCACACGGCGAATCTGCCACGTCACCGCCCACTGTGACCCCGGTCACTGTGTTGAGTTCCTCAGCGGCATAAAAAAGACTTGCCCATGCAGAGATAAAGATATGATCTCGACCACCTCCCAATATGCCTTGCGGGCCCTCACCTACATAGCCGGTCTGCCGCCTGGAACCACCGTCCTGAGCCGGGATCTGGCGGGCGCCACGCAGGTCCCCCGCAATTACCTGTCGAAGGTGCTGCTCACCCTGCGCAATGCCGGATTGTTGCGATCGACGCGCGGCGCCGGCGGCGGCTACCGCCTCAACAAACCGGCGGACCACATTTATCTGATCGATGTGGTCGAGTTGTTCGAGGGATCCAAGGCCAAGCCGACCTGCCTGCTCAACAACCGGAGGTGCTCGGACGAAACCCCGTGCAACGCGCACCGGGTGTGGAAAGAGCTTTCCATGGTGTACACCGGCTTTCTGGTCACCACTACTCTGGCGGCACTCGCCGGCGAGACCAACAACTAAGCTCCATCGGCGCTGAAAAAGGGCTGGCCGAAGCCAGCCCTTCGAACCTCACTCCCCGCGGCCAACAGCTCACTGGGTGACGGTCTTCACCATGTCTCCGACCTTGAAACCGCTGCCGCTGACCACCTTGGCTTCCGCCGAACCCTCGTCCACTTCGGTGATCTGGATGGTTCCCACCTGGCTGGTCATGCGGCGGATCACGGCGCCGGTGCTGGGATCCTTGATCTCGCGCGTCACCCGCTCCACCGAGAGCGTGTCCCCGGGCTTTAATCCGGCTTTCTTGCCCACGTTGACCACCACTCCATTCCTGTCTACGAAGGCCAGCATGCCCTGCACGGCGATGGTCCGCGCCTGCAGTTTGGGCGCGTCGGCTATGATGCCTGCGCTCAACTGCTCCATCGCCTTCTTCACTGCCTCGCCGATGATGGTCTCCTGGAAGTCGCTGCTGCCGAAGTCCACGCCGCCGGCCCCAAAGCCACGCCAACTGCCGCCCCCGCCCACCAGGGAAGTGCTCTCCCGCGTCGACTCGCCTTTGCCGTCGGCCACGCCCAGGATCTCGGCAGTGTCGATGTCCACTATGCGCGCGTCCACGCTGACGATGGCCTTCGACTTCTTACGGCTGATCCCGCCCATGCCGAAGGGGCCCCAGCCCCCGCCGCCGCCACCCACCTTGGTGTCCTTGTTCTCCCCGCCAAACTGGGTGATGACGCCCACGATGATGGCGTCCACCCCCAGGAGCTTGCCGATCTTGGCGGCTGAGTTCGGGTTGGCGCGGTCGCTGTTGGAGAAGTTCTGTTCCGCCAGGATCTTGTCCAGCGCCGAGCGCTCGATCACGGAATAGGTGCCGTCTTTCACCAGGTATTTCACCAGCAGGTTGGTCATGCCTTTGCCCACGTCCACGTCGGTGCCGAGCAACTGCGCCTGGCTGCGCACCGTCCCGTATTCGAAATCGAGAACCGCCACCCGCTTCTTGCGCTCCGCGCCATGCAGCAACGCGGTTCCTATCAGGATGACCACTGCTACCTGCATCGCCTTTTTCATGGATCCACCTCGGATAGTGTTCTGGGGAGCAGCAGAAATGTTACCAGCCAATGTCAACCTCACCTTTCACAATCTCACTCCCGTTTCTTTGGTACCCACGCCCTGCTTGTTGATCCCGCCAGTATGATGGGGATGCAGGCTTTCCTACTGGGCTTACTGGCCACCTGAACCCTGGTTGACCTCCGCTTCGGTCTTGTCAGCCTCTTTCTCCTGCTGGTGCAGGTCGCTGTCTACGTTTGCATCTGGCGTAGGCGGCGGAACTTCGCCGGCGATTGTGCTGGTATCCGGAGCCTTGGGCAGCCCGCCCTTGCCGGAATTTTCTGCCAGCGACTTGAGACCGGCATCGAGCAGCGCCCGAAAATGGTTGTACATTTCCTGCAGTTCGTTGACGTCCACCGCGGCATTGGTGCCGACAGCACAATCGTCCTTTTTGCTGCTCCTGACGGTCACCTCGACGCTGTTGTCATCCCCGGCCGTGTCGCTGGTGCGTTGGATCACATCGCCTTGCGTGAGTTGGCACTCCTGGCCGTCATCCGTCGTAACGTCCAGGTTGCTGGCCACCACAAAATAGCGGAAGTTGGGATCGAGCGCCGGCGGCACTTCGTCCGCGCTGGAAGCGGTTGCCTGAGATTTCCCGGCCGCGGACTTTTCGGCGGCGATCTGCTGCTTCACCTCCTCGGCGAGAGCGTCTTTCACCTCCTTGCTCATTTGGGTTTGCGATGTGGCGCCCGCCGGACCCGCATAGAGCCCGCCCCCATAGGCAGCCTGGAGGTTGGCGGCGATCAGGGGATCGGCAGACCACAACCCGGCGGTGAGTTCGGCATTGCGGGCGAAGGGCGCTGCCTCAGGCACCGCGTTGGCGACGAGCCCGGCTTCATAAGCTGCCCGGAGGTTCTCGGCGAGCATGTAGTCCGTCACCCAGTACGAAGCGGTGGGATACGCCGGATACGGCGCATAATAATAATTGTAGTAGCCATACCAGGGACTGCCCGCCCAACCCCAGCGGTAGTAAACCGGGGCTGGCCAAGGATTGTAGGCCCATCCGTAATACACGGGACGGTAATAGTAGGCGGGCGCGTAGCCGTAATAGCGCGCGCCGCGGTAGTAATATCCGCGATACGCGTATGCGTAACGGCGCCCACCCATGTAGTAGGTCCGCTGGTAGTAGGCCCGGCCGCCGCGGTTAAAGTAGGCGCGTTGTGAATAACCCCGGCCGTGTCCCATGCCCACGATGCGGCGTCCGTTGCGCTCGGTCACGATATGCCGGCCGCCACGCATGCCATGATCGATCCGCATGTTGTGGGCCTGGATGGAACGAACGTTGCTCCCTCTGTAGCTCGCCGTTACTTTCGCTCCGGAGCGGGTGGTGATTTGCCGGGTGGTCGTTCCCCGGGCTGCTGACATCTTCCCTCCACCGGCGGCATTGGTTCCACGTGCGTTGCTAGCTCCGCGGTTTGCATTCCCTCCACCGGCGGCGTTGGTCCCGCGTGCGTTAGTGGCTCCGCGGTTTGCATTCGC
This sequence comes from uncultured Acidobacteriota bacterium, assembly GCA_963704285.1. Classification (GTDB taxonomy): domain Bacteria; phylum Acidobacteriota; class Terriglobia; order Terriglobales; family Acidobacteriaceae; genus JAHFUA01. The sequence continues at coordinate 2,590,675 of OY969886.1, forward strand.
TCCACCGGCGGCGTTGGTCCCGCGTGTGTTAGTGGCTCCGCGGTTTGCGTTCGCTCCACCGGCGGCGTTGGTTCCGCGTGCGTTAGTGGCTCCGCGGTTTGCGTTCGCTCCACCGGCGGCGTTGGTCCCCCGTGCGTTGGTGGCCCCGCGGTTTGCATTCGCTCCACCGGCGGCGGTCCCGCGTGAAGCGTTGGCTCCGCCAGGTGCGTAGCTGCCATAGGGGTTGGAGGATTTCCCGCGTGAAGCGTTGGCTCCGCCGGCGTTGGCTCCACCGGCGTTGCCTCCGCGTGGTGCGTAGCTACCATAAGGGTTGCTGGAGCCCGCATTGGTGCGGCCCGTCGCCGCTCCAGAAGGCCTGGTGTTGGACGACGGAGTGCGCTGCATGTTGCCCTGCGCCGGAGACCGCGGAGCGCTTTGCGGAGCACTGCGGGGTGCAGGTGCACTGTGCGCCGCAGGTGGCGCACTGCGGGCTGGAGGAGCAGCTTCCTTCTTTTGGGCCAAAGCGAAGGCCGGAATCATCAGCAGAACCAGCACGACAGGCAGCTTTCCCCTAATGTTTCTTCTTGTCCTGTTCAAGTTCATGGCAACTCCTCGCTGGGCGAAGCTCTTCCTTCCAAAATGATCCGAGATTTCCCCATCGGAAATGGGGAGCATTGTACACCCGTTCCGCCCTCCGGGTGCATGGCTGGGGAAAGAGTTGGGATAGGCAGCAACATCAACTGGGGGTTGAGGCTACTGCGGTTTATCCGTCTTGTCACGCAGTCCCAGGGCCACGTTGATGAGGTCGTCGCTCACCATGCGCGTGGCCAGGATGGCCTCCGACAGAGGCACGGCGACGATCTCGATGCCGCGCAAGGCCACCATGGTCCCGAAATCGCCGGCGTGGACCAGGTCGATGGCGCCGATGCCGTAGCGCGTAGCCAGCACCCGGTCGAAGGCGCTGGGGGTGCCGCCGCGCTGGATGTGGCCCAGCACCACGGTGCGGGTCTCGAATCCGGTGCGCTTCTCGATCTCCCGCGCCAGCACGTTGCCGATGCCGCCCAGGCGCACGTGCCCGAACTCGTCCCGGGCCATCTCGGTGACCACCGGCGCGCCGTGCTCGGGATCGACGTCGGTGGCCAGCTTGGCGCCCTCGGCCACCACCACCACGCTGAAGTAGCGTCCGCGCGAGTGCCGCCGCTTGATGATCTCCGAGACTTCGTCGATGTCGAAGGGCCGCTCGGGGATGAGGATCACGTCGGCGCCGCCGGCAATGCCGCTGTAGACGGCGATCCAGCCCGAATCCCGGCCCATCACCTCCACCACCATCACCCGGTTGTGGGCCTCGGCGGTGGTGTGCACGCGGTCGATGGCGGTGGTGGCCACGTTCACGGCGGTATCGAAGCCGAAGCAGAAGTCGGTGCCGCTCAGGTCGTTGTCGATGGTCTTGGGAACGCCCACCACCTTGACACCCTGTTCGTGCAGCTTGGTGGCGATGCGCTGAGTGTCGTCGCCGCCGATGGCAATCAGGGCCTCGACGTCATGCTTGGAGAGGTTCTCGATGCAGCGCTTCAGTCCGTCGGCATGCCTTTCGGGATTGGTGCGCGAAGTGCGCAGGATGGTGCCGCCGCGCGGCAGGATGCCGGCCACGCTCGAGAGGTCCACCTTCTGCGTCATGTCCTCCAGCACGCCGCGCCATCCTTCCAGAAAGCCCACAAACTCGTCACCATAGTGGAAGGTGCCTTTGCGTACCACCGCCCGGATGACGGCATTCAGCCCCGGACAGTCTCCGCCGCCGGTCAGGATTCCGATCTTCATTCGCACACCTCGAATCAGAACACCAGCATAACCTTCCAGTATAAGAGCGTGCTGCTCAGCGTGGGGAACGGAAATTTCGGTGAATCAGGACAGGAAAAACAAATGCTCGGGAGCAAAAAGAGAAAGGTACAGAAACGGGCACAGGATCTGCATCTTTCGACCGGGAAATAACCTGTAGAGACACAGCAGGCTGCGTCTCTACAAAGATAGGGGTCTGCCGGCGATCGTCGCGATCCGAAGCCCAGCTACTTTGCCGGCGCAGGGATGGCCGCCGGCTTGCCCTGCTCGATCAGATAGAAGACGGCGATCTTGAACGGTTAGCATCCTTCACCCCCCGGTGAGGGGGACCAGTGTGCAGACGTTCTTAGTCCTGCGCCAGACCTGCCCATGATTGACTATGGTCATTGACTATGGTCTAATCATTTTCTGGGAGAAGGTATGCAGGAAGTCGCCATTTCCGAGTTCAAGGCCAAGTGCCTGGCATTGCTGGAGCAGGTCCGCAAGACCAAGAAGCCCATCCGCATAACCCGCTTCGGCAAGCCGGTGGCCGAGGTCGTTCCTCCTTCACCCGCGCCGCGACCGGCCAATTGGCTGGGCTCGATGAGAGGCACGTTTGAGATCGTTGGCGACATCGTGTCGCCCGTCATCGACCTTAACGATATTGAGGCGCTGCGCGATTGAAGCTCTTGCTGGACACCCATATCTGGCTGTGGAGCCTGCGTGAACCAGATCGTTTGTCGCGCCGGGTCCACCATGCACTTCAAGCTGAAGACAACGAACTCTGGTTGTCTCCCGTGAGCACGTGGGAAGCGCTGATGCTTCATGCCAAAGGAAGGATCCGGCTGCATGAGGATCCTGCTGTTTGGATATCGAGTGCGACGGCACACACGCGGGAAGCTCCGCTGACGCACGAGATCGCGCTGGCGGCGCAGCAGTTGTCATGGGCACATCCGGATCCCGCAGACCGCTTTCTTGCCGCCACCGCTCAGGTGCTTGGGCTGACGCTGGTCACCGCCGATGAGCGGCTTCTCGCCCTCAAGGACATCGCAACCCTGGCCAATCGCTGACCGGCTTTCTCACCGCAGGCTGTCCTCCACCTCGCTCAGCCACTCCGGTTTCTTGAGCACCTCGCGCGGCTTGGGACCGTCGGGGCTGCCCACGATGCCGTCCTTCTCCATCAGGTCGATAAGGTGGGCGGCGCGGCCGTAGCCGATGCGCAGCCGCCGCTGCAGCAGGGAAGTGGAGGCCTTACCGAACTCGATCACCAGGCGCACGGCGTCTTCGTAGAGCTCATCGTGCTCGCCCTCGCCCGAGTCCTCGCCGAGATCGCCGGCGTCGTTCTTTTCTTCCTTGGGCGCTTGCAGGAATCGCTCTTCGTATTGTGCGACTGCCTGCCCGCGCCAGAACTCGACCACCGCCGCGATCTCCTTCTCGGTGACCAAGGGCGCGTGCAGCCGGTGGACGCGCGCCGAACCCGAAGGCAGGTAGAGCATGTCGCCGCGGCCCAGCAGCGATTCCGCTCCGTTGGCGTCCAGGATGGTGCGCGAGTCCACCTTGGTCGCCACGCGGAAGGAAATGCGCGCCGAGAAATTTGCCTTGATCAGGCCGGTGATCACGTCCACCGACGGCCGCTGCGTGGCCAGGATCAGGTGGATGCCCACGGCGCGCGCCATCTGCGCCAGCCGCGTAATGGACTCCTCGACGTTGCCCTGATCGAGCATCATCAGGTCGGCCAGTTCGTCGATCACGATGATGATGTAGGGCAGCCGCCGTTCTTCGTCCTTCTGCTCGTCAAAGAGGCCGGGCTCCTCGTCGTCGAACAATCGGTTGTACTGGTCGATGTTGCGGACGCCCTTTTCCGCCAGCGCCTTCAGCCGCCGCTCCATCTCGCGCACCGCGTTGCGCAGCGCGATGGCCGCCAGCTTGGGTTCGGTGATGATCGGGGTGTAGAGGTGCGGCACGCCTTCGTACACGCCCAGTTCCAGCCGCTTGGGGTCCACCAGGATCAGGCGCACCTCGTCCGGCGTCGCCTTATAGAGCATCGACATGATCATGGCGTTGATGGCCACGCTCTTGCCCGAGCCGGTCGAGCCGGCGATCAGCAGGTGCGGCATGCTGGCCAGATCGGCAGTTACCGTGCGCCCGTTGATGTCCTTGCCCATGGAAAGTGTCAGCTTGGATTTCGAGCCGGCGAACTCCTGCGACTCGATGATCTCGCGCAGCCAGATAGTCTCGCGCTCGCGGTTCGGCACCTGAATGCCGACGGTCGATTTCCCCGCCATGCGCTCGATCAGGATGCTCTCCGCCCTGAGGCCCAGGCAGAGGTCGTCCGCCAGGCTGGTGATGCGGCTGTACTTGATTCCCGCCTCCGGCTTGAATTCGTAAGTGGTGACCACCGGGCCGGGATTGATCTGCGTCACCTGGCCGTGCGCCTCGAATTCGGCGCACTTTTCCGCCAGCACCTGGGCGAGGCGCTTGAGTTCGTCTTCGTTGATACCCTGCTGCTCGTCCGGCCGGTGCAGCAGCGCGCTCGACGGCAGCTTGTAGGTGCCGCGGATCTTCGGCATCGTGGTCTTGGGACGCGTGGTGCTGTCGGCGCGCGTCCCGACCGCAGGCAGCGTATCGTCTTCCGCCATGCGTTCGATGCCGGTCTTGGCCGCAGACGCGGACGCCGGTGTCGGCGGCGTGGGTTGCGTTTCCTGCGCGCTGACTACCGGCCGCTGCGCACGCCGCTTCTCCAGTTCCTTCAGGGCGCGGGCCTTGGCGCGGGCCATCCGCCAGTCCTTAAAGCGCTCCAGCCCGGCATAGATAAACGTGAACCGCGTTTGTCCCCAAGTTTGCAGTGTGGCGAAGGAGAAGGTCGTCGACAGATAGAGACCAATGGCCAGCACCGCTGCGCAGACGATGTAGGCACCCGCCAAATTGAACCAGTGGATCAGCGCGTCGCCCACGATCCTGCCCAGCAGGCCCTCGATGGGGATGGCATGCCGCCAGCGCAGGCGCCCGGGCAGCAGGCCCAGCATTCCTGGGGCGAATACCAGCAGCATCAGCGCGCCTGCGAACTTGGCTCCCGGCGAGCCGACGGTGCGCGAGCGGAACCAGCGCACGCTCAGGAAGGCGAGCATCACCGGCACGAGGAAGGCGGCGATGCCGGCCGCTTGCAACATCAGGTCGCTGCCATAGGCGCCCAGGATGCCCACCCAGTTACGCGCCGGGCGCGTCGCCGGAGCCGGACCGGCGGTGTTCAGCGAGGGGTCGGCCGGGGAATACGACACCAGGGCGAGGAAAAGGAGGATCGCGGCGACGAACAACAGAAACCCGATCAGCTCGTTCAACCGCCGGTTGCTCGTGGGCGTGTAAGCCCGGGAGAAGGGATTCATGTTGGCGTCTTCGCACTTCCACACACACCCACACCGGCACGGCCTCATACCAGTCTGCCGCGTGCCGTCAGGCACACCAAGGAATGCTTGTTGGGAAATGCGCGAATCGCGCCAGAGCAGATGAATTATGACAAAACTCGCCCGCCCGCACCAACTGGATTTTGGCGGATGTCCCTTGCTGGATACGGGTCTCAGCGCCCCGCCGACATCGCCCAGGCCAGAACTGCAATCCCCACCAGGATGCGGTACACGGCGAAGGGTGCGAACCCGCGCCTCCGCACCCAGTGCATGAACCAGGCCACCACCGCATAGGCGACAACAAAGGAGACCACGAACCCAATCGCCAGGATGATCCAGCCGTGCAAGTCGGTCGGCGCCACACCGAGCCCGCTGCCCCCACCCTTGTGGCGGAGCGACTTGAACAGATCGTAGCCGGTGGCTGCGATCATCGTCGGCATGGAGAGGAAGAACGAGAACTCGAGCGCCGCCGGCCGCGACATGCCCGCGAGTTGCCCGCCGGCGATGGTGGCCATCGAGCGCGAAGTCCCGGGAAACACCGCGGAGGTGATCTGGCACGCGCCGATCCAGATGGCCTGCCCGAGAGTCATTGCTTCCATGTCTTCAGTCCTGTACCGGCTCGAGACTCCGGCGACGGCCGCCCCGACCGATCGGGTGGCAGTCGCACGCGGCGTGCCGTAGATGGCGTCCACCACCCACATCACCACGCCGCCGATCAGCAGCGCCGCTCCCATCACGTAAATGCTCTCCAGGTTCTTGCCGATCGCCTTGGTCAGCAGCAGCGCAGGTACCGCGGTGACCACGAAGGCGATGGCCGTGAGGCTCAAAGGATGATCCAGCACCGTGCGGTTCCCGCTGCGCCCGTTCGGGAAGGTCGCGAGGAATTCGCTGATGCGCGCTCGAAAGTAGATGGGCAGACAGAGGATCGCGCCCAACTGGATCACGATGGTGTACATCTTCCAGTAGCCGTCCGAGAGATTCACACCGAGCAGCGCCTCCGACAGGCGCAGGTGCGCCGTCGAGCTGACGGGCAGGAATTCGGTGAGACCTTCAATGATCCCCAGAAGCACCGATAGCAGATAATCGTTCAACCATCTCTCCTTGCTACTGGATGGTGTTGCCGTACGTCGGAATGTCTTGCTCGATCAGATAGAGAAGAGCCTGAGCTCGCGCTCCCCAGTCCGTCTGCGCATACTGGCTGGCGACTTGCCGTGCCAGCCCGACGGCTTTATTTTTTGCACCGTTTGAGCGGCTGGCGTTGCCATCATCTTTATACATCTGGATCAGCGCCGCTTGCCGCCACGCCGCCTGATACAAGGCCTCGGCCGCCTTGGGCGACTGCGGGTGCTCGCGCACGTGTTTCTCGTAGAGCTCGGACTCCTTCTCCGGACACTTGGTGTCGCCTCCCCAATCGCCGCACACCTTGTTCTCGATCAGATGGTAGGCCGCCAGGTCGGCCCACTTGCTGCCCCGGAATTTCTTCATCACCTCGCGCATCCAGTCTTCATCGATCTGCGCGCGCAAGAGCGGATTGCGCTCCTTGGCCGAGGGGCGGGTGTTCACGTCCAGCGCGTCCAGTTGCCAGCGGATGTCCGCCGCGCGGTAGAGCGACTCGCCTGCCAGCGGCGACTGGGGGAAGTATTCCGCCATGCGATAGTAAAGGCGCATGGCATCCTTGTCCGCGCCTTTGCGTCCGTAGCGCCGGCTGGCTTCCGCTTCCGAATCCGCCGCCGCACCGAAGACGATCTTGTCTCCCTCCGGAGTCGAGGTGCGGACCACGCCCTTGTCCAGGATCCAGCCGGTCACGGTGCCGTCCACTTGCGTGATGTGCAGCCATTCGCGGCTTTTTTCCAGGATCGCCACCTCGCGCCCGCGCGCCAGGTTCGCCATCCGGGTCGAAGTCTCATCAGGAGAGAGATAGATATAGGCTTCCCGCACCATGATCGCCCGTTCGGCCTGCGCTGCGTGCAGTTTCGGGACAGCACACAGCGCGAGCAGGACCACGGCTGGAACAAACCAGAGATTGGGTCTTCTGATCACCCTGTTGGTTGTAGAGACGCAGCATGCTGCGTCTCTACACAGATGCATCACTTTAACCCCGGGCTGACGCTGCTCTCGAACATCTGTTCCGCTTTGACGATGGTGATGTTCTCGCGCGGGATATTCAGCTTGTACGCCTTCCACTCCTCGTCCTGGGCCAGCATCTTCTGCTTCTCCGGCGGCGCCGGCTCGGAGATGTGGTACCCCTCGCGCGTCTTGGACAGAACGTTGGCGTCGCCGGCGATGTCAGCGGCGAGTTTTTGCGCCTGGCTCTCGTTGGTGACGATGACGTACTTCAGATTCGCGACCTGAAGATACTTCCTGATCCCCGCATTCACCTGCTCCGCCGTCAGCTTGTCGATGTTGGCCAGCATGTCCACCAGGTAGCCGTGGTCCTTCATGCCATAGAACATGTCGTCGAGGCGATAGCCGAGTTGACGCCCCTTGCTGTCCGCGTAGTTCAGGTAGAGCGTCCGCGCCTTCTGCTTGGCGGCTTCCACCTGCTCCCGAGTCATGCCGTTCTTGATGAAGTTGTCGAGTTCCCAGGTCATGGCTTTCAGGATGAAGTGCGCGTACTGGTGGCCTACCGGACGGATCCACATGCTGAAATACTGCTGGTCGCGCGGCGTCCCCGGCGGCGGGAACAGCGCATACGACCGCGCCGCGTAGTATTCGATGTAGGAGTAGTCGCCGTAGTTGTATCCGCGCTCTTCGCGGATGTCCTTGTACAGCCGCCCGAAACTGTCACGGTGCGCGCCGAAGAAGGCGCTGGCCACGAAGAGCGGCCAGTAATCCGGGTCGCCGCGCCGCACCGGAAGCGGAAAGCCGAGATGCAGCCCGGTGGCGATGGCGTTGGGCTGGGTGATGATGAGCAGGCGATGCCCAGTGGGCGTGGGCGTCGTTGCCTTTGTCCGTTGTGACTCAGGCGGGCCGCCCGCGCTGGTGGGTAGCGACGAAAGCAGCAGCTTAAGCGTGCCCGGATCGGTGATGCTCGCGGCGACAAACATGTTCGGGGCGTGGTAATTCTGCTTGTAGTACGCCTGCAAGTCGTCGCGTGTGACGGTCTGCAGCCCTTCGACGGTGCCCTGCGCCAGGTGGCCAAGCGCCGTGCCCTGCAATACGTAGTCGTCCAGTGCCAGCAACCCCAGTTGCTCCTGCTGCTCGAAGCGCAGGTTCGACCGGATGCCCACCAGCGCTTCCTTGCGGATGCGCTCCAGCTCGGCTTGCAGGAACAGCGGCTGCGTGAACATCGGCTTCAACACTCGGGCAACGAACTGGGGAAAAACGTCGCGCGGCACGGTCATGCTGAAGACGGTGGTTTCCTTGTCGACCCGCACCTGGGGATACGCCGCCTCGCCCCACGGACGCGTGATCTCGGCCAGCTTCTCTTTCGTGACCGGGTACCTGGGATCGCCGAAGCCACCCTCAAGCATCATCCTGCCCAGCAGGCTGGCGGTGCCCTCTTTGCCCCGCGGGTCCTCGGCCGAACCTGCGCGCACCATGATCTGGACTTCATACAGCGGCGACGGCGAAGCCAGCGTCACTACATTCGCCGGGAGTTCGGCCGGAGCTGCCGGTTTCCGCTTCGTCGCCGCCTGCTGCGCCGGCACTGAGGTCGCCGTGATCGTGAGCATGCACAAGAGCGCTAGCCGCCACGCACTAGGTACTCGGTACTCGCTACTCGGTACTCTCCCCATCACCGCATCTCCGTCTTCCTGGGTGTGGTCTCCGGCGGTTGCGGGCCGCGCCACAGCGTGCCCACCAGCCGCCCTTCACGCGTGAAGTACTTGGCCGCGTAGTCATCGATGTCCGCCGGCTGCAGTTCCTCGACTGACTGCAGCAGCGCATCCAGCACATGCGGATCGCGGTTGAAGCGGTAAAACGTGGCCAGGGATTGCGCGATGCTGTCAGTGGTGTCCCACTGCGCCAGGAAATCGTTCTTCACCTTGCTCTTGAGGACTTCGAGCGTCCTGGCCGCGCTGGGGTCCTTGGAGAAATTCTTCAGCGCCTCGGCGCCATTGGTGATGTCGTTGCGCACCTCGTCCACGTATTTCGTGCCTTCCTTCTGGAAGCGCTCCAGGCTGAGCTCAGCACCCAGCAGCATCCAGTGCGGGTCGGTGGAGACCGGGTCTGTGTACGTGGCGAACGAGGTCACCGACTGCTTCTGATAGCGCAGCTTCTGGTAGAGCGGCGCCGAACGCGAAGTCAGCAGTTCATCCAGCACCAGGGCCACCGCCGATTCCGGCGTGCCGGGATTGAACGCCGGCGTTCTATAGGCGACCATCAGCCGCGGCGCGACCTCCGCCTCCCAATCCACGTGCACCGGCCTGTGCTCCTTGGGCTCAGTCGGGGTCGGGATCTTGGGCGTCGGCACCGGCTTCCAATCGGCATACGCCTTCTCGATCACCGGGAACAGCTTGTGCGGGTTCACATCGCCCACCACGATGAGGGCCACGTCATTCGGTGTGTAGTAGTTGTGGAAGAACTGCCAGGCCGCATCCCAGGCTTGCGGCATCTTCTCCACGTCGTCGAGATAGCCGATCACCGTGTGCCCGTAAGGATGATTGGGGAAGGCGGCCGGCGACATCTGCTCGATCATCTTCTGCGCCGGGAAGGAGTAGATCCGCCGATACTCCCCCAGCACCGCTCCGGCTTCCACCTGGAAGGTCTTCTGGTCCAGCTTCAGACCTTTGAAGCGCGAGGCTTCCAGCTCGATGACGCCGGGCGCCGACCCCTGCGGCGTTTCGACCGGCCCGATGAGATTCTGCGCAAAGGTGAAGGGGTGGTAGAAGGTGAAATCGTAGCTGGTGAAGGCGTTGTTGTAGGAGCCTAGCCGGTCCATCATGTCCTGATACCCGCCGGCGACGCCGTTGTATTCGTGGCGGAACATGATGTGCTCGAACAGGTGCGCCAGCCCGCTCTTGCCCTTTTCCGTCTCGTTGCGCGACCCGGCGAACACAGGCGTAGTGTAGCTCACCATGTCCTTGAACTCGGGCGTGGGAACGATCATGATGCGCAGCCCGTTCCCCAGCGTCTTCTCATAGATGGGATAAGGAAAGAATTTCGCCGGTGCCTTCGCCGGCTTGTGCGCTAGCACGCTGCGCCTTTGCGGAACGACTTGGGCGGTTGCGCTCGCGATCAGCAGCAGGCACACTGCCGCGCCCAGGGATGAGCGTTTCATAAATCAGACCTCGGGGATGGCTCACATTAGAAAAACCACAGGATTTTACACCGTCGCAGCGGGACTCAGTCGGCGCTGACCGTGGCTTCCAGCCAGCCGCCATCGAGCACCGAGGCGAGCAGTTGCGGCTCGACGCTGCCGCCGCTGATGATGGCCACCGTCTTCTCCGCGCGCGGCAGCTCATCGGCGTGGAAGAAGAATGCCGCAGACGTGACCGCGCCGCTCGGCTCCGCCACCAGACGCGCGCCCAGCGCCAGCCGCCGCATGGCTTCGCGGATCTCGTCCTCGCTCACGGTCACGATGTCGTCCACGTAGCGGCGGATGTGCTCGAAGTTGATCTCGCCCACGTGCTGTGTGCGCAGCCCGTCGGCCAGCGTGCGTCCCACCTTCTCGCCCGGCCAGCTCACGATCTTGCCAGCGCGCAAGCTGGCCTGCGCGTCCGCCGCCAGCTCGGGTTCCACTCCGATGATCTTCGCCTGCGGACGAAGCAGCTTCACCGCCGTGGCCACGCCGCTGATCAAACCTCCGCCGCCCACGGGCACGAGCACCAGCTCTACCTCGGGCAGGTCTTCCACGATCTCGAGGCCGATCGTGCCTTGTCCGGCGATGATCTTCTCGTCGTTGAATGGCGGAATGATGACGTAGCCGTGCAGCGCCGCCAGTTCTTCCGCCTTGGCCTGTCGTTCGCCGCTGCTCGGCCCCACGGGCACGATCTCCGCCCCCAGCGCCCGGGTGGCTTCGATCTTGTTGACTGGCGCGCTGCGCGGCATCACGACCACGGCCTTCGCGCCCAGCACCCGCGCCGAATACGCCACCCCTTGCGCGTGATTGCCGCTGGAGTAGGTGATGACGCCGCGCCGCCGCTCCTCCTCGGGGAGCGACGCGATCTTGTTATAGGCGCCGCGCAATTTGAAGGAACCGATGGGCTGAAAGCTCTCCGGCTTGAACCAGAGCCGCCGGCCCTCTTCTTCGTAGGCGACCAGCGGCGTGCGCGCAGCCACGCCTCGTAACCGCTGCTGTGCCTGCCGAATGTCGTCGAGGGTGACCATGGTCGGAAGAGCCTTATTTGTTTCGGAGGGGCATGGCTTCAGCCATGCCGTTCCGCTGCCAAAGCAATCGGCTTTAGCCGCTGAGGGAGGGCGGTCTCACACTTGCCCTCAGCGGCTGAAGCCGTCTTACTAATCCAACTCCTTCGGCGCGGCTGAAGCCGCGCCCCTCCGAAACAAGGCCCGAAACCCGAAACTATATTTCCAAAATCACTGGCATGATCAGCGGCCGGCGCGAGGTGTTCTTGGCGATGTAGCGCTTCAGCTCCTGGCGGATCTTTTCCTTCATCACGCCCCAGTCGCCCTTTTCTTCCTTGCTCGAGTGCTCCAGCGTCTCCATCACCACTTGCCGCGCTTCGTCCATGAAGCCATTCTCCGCTCCTGCGGCCGCGAACCCGCGGGTCACGATCTCCGGTACCGATTGAACTTTCCCGCTCAGCTTGTTGATGGCGATGATGGCCAGCACCATGCCATCTTCGCTCAGCAGGCGGCGGTCGCGGATCACCAGGTCTTCCACCACGTCCGTCCGCGAGCCGGAATCGATGCACACCCGGCCCACGGTGACTTCTCCCGTCTTGCGCGCGCCCAGCTCGTCGAACTCCAGCACGTCGCCGCTTTCCAGCATGATCACCTTGCCGACAGCGCCGTGCATCGACGCCGCCAGCTCGCCGTGCCGCCTGAGTTGCCGGTACTCGCCGTGAATGGGGATGAAGTACCGCGGCTTCACCAGGTTGATAATCAGCTTCAATTCCTCCTGGCTGGCGTGGCCGCTCACGTGTACGGGCGGCTGTGAGCCGTCCTCGTACACCACCACCGCCTCGCGGCGGTAGAGGTGGTCGATCATGCGAAAGATCGCTTTTTCGTTCCCCGGGATGATGCGCGAGCTGAGCACCACCGTGTCGTCGCGCTCAATCTTGACGTGCTTGTGGCTGTCCACCGCGGTGCGCGAGAGTGCCGACATGGGCTCGCCCTGGCTGCCGCTGATCAGCACGCACACGCGCTCGGGCGGGAAGTCCTTCACCTGCCCGGCGTGGATCAGCACGCCGTCGGGGATTTCGATGTATCCCAGATCCTGCGCAATCTCCGCCGACTCGTTCATGGAGCGCCCCACCAGCGCCACCTTGCGGTTGTACTCGAAGGCGGTGTCGATGGTGAGCTTCATGCGGTGGATGGACGAAGAAAAGCAGCAGATGAACAGCCGCCGCTCGGCCCGCGCGAACACTTCCTCGAACTTCCGCCGCACTGCGCGCTCGCTGGGGGTGTAGCCGGTGCGCTCCACGTTGGTCGAATCCTGGAAGAGCGCCAGCACGCCGTCTTTGCCGTACTCGGCGAAGGTGTGCAGGTCGAAGAGCCGGTTGTCGGTGGGCGTGGGGTCGACTTTGAAGTCGCCGGTGTGGATCACCACTCCCAGCGGCGTGTGGATGGCCAGCGACACGCAATCCACCAGGCTGTGCGTCACCTGGATGGGGTGGATGGTGAACGGGCCCACCTTGAAGCGTTCGCCGGCGCGGATCTCCAGCAGCTTGGCGTCGTCCAGCAGGCCGTGCTCTTCCAGCTTGTTCTCGACGTAGGCGAGCGTGAACTCGGTGCCGTACACCGGGACGTTCAGTTCGCTCAGCACCCAGGGCAGCGCCCCGATGTGGTCCTCGTGGCCGTGGGTGAGCACGATGGCGCGGACTTTTTCGCGGTTCTCGGTGAGGTAGGTGATGTCGGGGACGACGATGTCCACGCCCAGCAGCTCGGCCTCGGGGAACATCATGCCGGCATCGACGACGATGATGTCGTCGCCCCAGCGGAAGGCCATGCAGTTCATGCCGAACTCGCCCAGACCTCCCAGGGGCACGATTTGGAGTTTCCCTGCGGGCATATGAGGACACGTTGATGCTAGCACAGGCACTGCGGGGAAGGGCCGTATGCTACGCGTGGCCAGTCGGGACACACGCTGAAACGTGTTTCTGAGCTTCCTGGAAGACGCGCTGCATTTTTTCGTCTTGCTTAACTTCCGACGCCGTTGGCAGATAGTCTCCGATGAGACGGCGGACATCCTCCAATTCAAGGCCCGGCCAAATGGCGACGAGCTCCAACAGTAGGGCGTCAAAATTGAGCTCGATCCCGCTGTTCCGTTCTTCAAGTACTAATTTTCTTAGAAGGGGATGCTGGTTCTTTCTAATCTTCAGCAGACGTTTCAGAGGTGCATCTTTGTTTCGCCAGCTTTTGAACTTGGCGCCGCTGCGATCTTCACGCCGAATTACGGCATCGAGAACCAGAACGCAACGACCAAGCGCTTTGGCTCTTTCTCCATTAAATCGCTGGGTGCCCTGAAGGGGCTCCGGCTTGCCTTCCTTGGCCTCGCCCTGAGCCCGGTTTTGTTGAAGCCCTGGCGATTGTGCAAGCTCGGCCTGGTCGATGAGCGGTAGCACCTCAATTATGTTTGTGGATGAGCGCAAGGCGCACGCCGTTTTCACGATAATCGGAACCTGCTCCAGCACCTTTCTGAGGCGGGTGAACCTTTCTTCACGAGTAGTATCCGCCCTTGATTTGCAATCACGGATTATGCGGTCAAGGTACTCATTCAGCGTCCGGAGAATGACATTTGAATCCTCGGGCAAATACTTCCTACAAGAAATCAGAGCTTGTGGTTTTTCCTCCTCCAGCTCAATCAGGGTGAGGACACATTGTAGTGGAGATTCATCAGATTCATGGATTTCAAGCTGCACCAGATCCGGTATCCAAGGGACATCACCCACCTGGAATCTAACCCCTTTATAACAACGGGACGCGTCCGGTTTCATAGCTTCAAAGAACGTATCGTTCTTCCTGTCGCCATCTATTTGGAAGAGATAAACGGTTGGCATGCCGCCTCCCGAGACCACCAGGGATGTGCCTACAAATGCCTGGGCTCAAGCCACAAAATGCTAGCCTCTATTCCACCCAATCCGCAATAAAGATGTTGGTCTCGCGCGGCTGCTTGCCGTTACGGTTTGAGGCCCACACCAGTTTCTTGCCGTCGGAGCTGAACATAGGGAAGGCGTCGAAGTCGGGATGGAAGGTGATTCGCTCCTGGCCGCTGCCGTCCGCGTTGACGATGTAAAGATCGAAATTGCGGCTGCCCGGCTCGCCCATGTTGGAGGCGAAGATGATGCGCTTGCCGTCCGGATGCCAGAAGGGCGCGAAATTGGCGGCGCCGTTGTGCGTGATCTGGCGCTTGTGGGAGCCGTCCGAGTCCATCATCCAGATCTCGAAGTTCGCGGGCTCGATGACGCCCTGCTTCAGCAGGTCTTTGTAGCGGGCGATCTCCTCGGGCGTCCGCGGATGGTGGGCGCGATAGACGATCTTCTTGCCGTCGGCCGAGAAGAACGGACCGCCGTCGTAGCCCAGTTCGGTGGTCAGCCGCCGCACGCCGCTGCCGTCGGCGTTCATGGTGTAGATGTCCAGATCGCCGTCGCGCATGGAGGTGAAGACGATCTTCTTGCCGTCGCGGCTGATGGTGGCTTCCGCATCGTAGCCGGGCGTCGTGGTCAGCCGCTTCAGATCGCTTCCGTCCGGGCGCGCGGTGAAGATGTCGTAGCCGGCATAGACCGGCCACACGTAGCCGTGAGAGTAGTCTGGCTTGGGCGGGCATTCCGCCGCGGCCAGGTGCGTGGATGAATAAAGGATGCGGTCGCCGGAAGGAAAGAAGTATCCGCAGGTGGTGCGGCCCTTGCCGGTGCTGACTAGGCGCGGCGTCGGAGGACCGCCATCCGCAGTGCTGACCGGCATGATGTACATCTGATCGCAGGCCACGTCGCCGCCCGCGTGCTGGAAGATGAGATGCTTGTCGTCGGCGGAGAAGTAGGCCTCGGCGTTTTGTCCGCCGAAGGTCAACTGCCGCGCATTGCGCAGGTGGCGCTGCTCGGCGGGAAGGAGCAGGGAAGCCTCGCCCGTGGCCGCCGGACGCGCCACGAGCAGCCCGCCGGCCAGCGTCAACAACAGGACTGCACCTGCGATTCGAGTTTTCATTCTTGTGTTCTCGCGCCGAATCGTATCAGGGCACGACTTCAGTCGTGCCGCCAAAGCCATTTGAAGAATGTCATCCCGAGCGAGCGCGAGCCGAGTCCGGCGAGGCGAGCGCGACGCGAGGGATTTGCAGTTGAAAAAAATAGAAATGCAGATCCCTCGACTCGCGCTCCCTCACTTCGTTTGGTCGCGCTTCGCTCGGGATGACAGTCAATAAAGCACCCTTACGGCACGACTGAAGTCGTGCCCTGACACGAGTCCCGTCGTCAAAACAGCTGCGAAACCGCTCTAACGTCGCTGTTCCAGCGTCACCCGCGCCGTCACCGGCTGGCCCTCGCGCAGCACTTTCACTTCGACCACATCGCCCACTTTGCTTCGCCGCAACGCGTCGGTGAAATCGTAGAGGTTCTTGATGGGCTTGTCGCGGAACTGGACTAGCACATCCCCGGCTTTCAGGCCGGCCTTAGCTGCGGGCGAGCCGGGACGCACGTCGGCGAACTTGACGCCGGTCTCAGTCTCGCCGAAATCCGGGATCGAGCCAAAGTATGGCCCGTAGCTGCGGACTTCGCCAGTGCCGGCCACACTCGGCGTGGGCTCCTCGACTTTCACGAACTGCGGACGGTCGGGCGCCGACGCCAGCCCCGCGGCCACGTCCGCGATCAGGTCCAGCAGCCGAGCGGCGGCGTTGGGGTCGATCTTCTCCCAGGTGTCGCTGGGCTTGTGATAATCCGCGTGCAGCCCGGAGAAGAAGAACAGCGACGGAACGCTTTTCACCACGAACGAGGTGTGATCGCTCGCCGAAAAACCTCCGGCGGAATAGGCGAGCTTGAAATCGTATTTCGCCGCCAGCTTCTCCAGCAGCGGCTTGAACGTGGTCCCGGTGCCCACGCCGCCGACGTACACCTTGTTGTCGCGAATGCGCCCGATCATGTCCATATTGATCATGGCGACCGCGTCGCCCAGCGGACGCGTCGGCTCCTTCACCCAGTCGGCTGAGCCGAGCAGCCCCAGCTCTTCTCCGGCGAAGGTCATAAACAGGATGCCGCGCTGCATGCGCTCGCCGCGGCGGGCGAAGATGCGCGCCAGCTCCAGCACGCCGGCCGTGCCCGAGGCGTTGTCGTCGGCGCCGGGATGGATCTTGCCGATCTCGGATGGCGCCAGCGAGCTGGCATTGCCGTGTCCCAGGTGATCGTAGTGGGCGCCGATGATGATGTATTGGTTCGTCTTGCCCGGCAGGTAGGCGAGCACATTGTTGACCGTCGCGTGCAGGGTCTCGATGTCCACGGCAAGCGAAACACGCACCGTGTCCGGCAGCGCGAACGACCGCGGCTTCAGATCGCCGTCAATCTCCTTCTGCGAGTCGGCCAGCGATTTGCCGGCTTCCTTGAACCAGCTCTCGACCACCGCATTCTTCGCCTGCACCATGGGAATGCCGACATCGCGCGGCCCCGCCAGGCTTCCGAACTTCAGCAGCAGGTCTTCCTCGTTGGGCGCCATCTTGCCGTTCACCAGGATGACCGCCTTGGCGCCATGATTGCGCGCGTTGATGGCCTTGGTGATCAGGTGCGAGTGCTGGGTGCGGCCCTGTCCCGATTTCTCTTCGAACTTCTCCGGCTCGTAGCGCAGCACGACCACGATCTTGTCCTTCACGTCGAGGTGGGCGTAATCGTCGTAGCCGAACTCGTCGGCGGTCGCGCCGTATCCGGCGAACACCACCGGGCCGCTCACCGATCCGACGGAAGAGAAACTCAGCGGGACATAGTCCTCGCCCAGCTTCAGTTTCTTCTCGACGCTTCCGATGCGGACGATCAGGTCGTTCTTGCCCTTCAGCTTCGCTCCGGTAGTAACCGTGAACGGCTGTTCAAACGAGCGATTGCCCGCCGGCTCGAGGCCCAGCCCTTTGAATTGCTTCTCGATATAGTGCGCGGCCCGGCCGATGCCCTTGGTGCCGGCGCCACGGCCTTCCATGTCCGGGGCGGCGAGAACTTTGACGTCGTTGAGGTAGCGCTGCGGGCTGGCGGCCGGGGCATCCGCAAAGGCGTGGATCGCCAGCAGGCTGGCAATCAGGACAAGAGCGCGAAGATGACGGATTCGCATAGGGAAGAGGTTAGCGCTCATCGTAGGGCGCGCGTGGAGACGAGTCAACCCGCTCTGCCTTTCGAGTACACTAGAACCCGATGTCGTCTCCACCCCGTTCCTGGCTCGCGCGTCGCATTGAGGGTGCTCTGCGGGAGGGATTCGCTCGCGCCTACGAGACGGTGCGCGTCGATCCCCACCGCTACCTCTTCCAGTTGCGCACCGCGCACGAGCTGCCCATCGCCACCTTCCGCGGCATGGCCACGCTGCCCATCGAGGTGGTGGACGAGGTCGCCGACCAGACCATCCGCGCGGGCATGAAACTGGCCGCGGCCGAGGGCGCGGGGATGGGGCTGGGCGGGCTCGTCACGCTGGTTCCCGACCTCAGCATCCTGGCGGTGATCACCTTCCGCACGCTGCAGAAGCTCAGCCTGATCTACGGCTTCGAGTTCAACACCGACGAGGAAGTGGCCGAGCTGTGGATGGCCGCCGCCAGCGCCGCCGGCGTGGACATCAGCCGGGAAGTGCTGGAGAAGCAAGTGGTGGGCCGCTTCGCGCAGCGCGTCATCCGCGCCATCGCCGCCCAGGCCAGCAAGGAGATTGTCGAGAAGTGGACGGGACGGCTCATCCCGCTGGTAAGTTCGGCCATCGGCGCCGGCCTCAACTATTACTTCGTCCGCGCCTGGGGCGAGCGCGCCAAACACCATTTCCGTGAGAAGCACCTGCGGTTGCGGGAGCAATTGGCGCTGGAAGGATCGCAGGTCACAGTACTGCCGGGGAAGTAAGAGTCGGTGAAGGGGCACGACTTTTAGTCGTGCCGTTGGAAATATATTGGATTGTCATTCCGAGCCCGCCCGAGCGAGGTTTTGGCGAGCGAGGGCGAGGCGAGGAATCTCGGTATTGTTTGTCCCAGTAACAGCATAAAAAGAGGACACAACCCCAAGATCCCTCGTCGCGCTCACCTCGCGGGACTCGGTTCGCGCGTCCTCGGGATGACAATTGGGGTGCTGTTCTCGGCACGGCTAAAGCAGTGCCCCTTCACAAATCACCGCTCGTGACCAAGACGCAGAGTACTGGTCCTTCTTTCCCTCTTCACGTAAGTTTTTCATCGTTACCAAAGGCCAGCGCCGCGATTTCACCATCGGTGTAACTCCTGTCGGCACCGGCGAGTAGAGCGCTCGCCGCATCCGCCGACAATGGCAACCCGGCTGCATCTCCGAAAACAGCGCACCATCGCGCCTAGGGGGCAAGTCATGCTGTTCGAGAGTGATTCACAAAGAAGGTCATCGTTCGGGCCCATGAAGGTCCTGCTGCCCGCGGTCATCGGAGCATTCCTCGCGGTCATGCTGCTGTTCCTGTATGACATGCATGGCAGCATCGCCCGCCTCGAAACCGCTCAGGCGGCGAACGCCTCCGCGCTGAAGCAGATGGACGATCGCCTTGAGTCCGAGGACTCCACCATGCGTGCCGCCACCGGCGCCCTGGCGGAAAAAGTCGGCATGACGGATCAGAACCTGCGCATCCGCACCGCCCAGTTGCGCCGCGAGCAGAAGGCCTCTGAAGCTCGCCTCAAGCAGGAGCAGAACCAGCAGTTCGAGGGCGTGCGCACGGAGCAGAAGGCACAGAAAGAGCAGATCGAGGGTGTCCGCACGGACGTTACCGGCACCCGCACCGATCTCGAGGCCACCAAAGCCAAGCTGGAGAAGACCATCGGCGATCTGGGCGTACAGAGCGGGCTGATCGCGCACACCCGCGATGATCTGGACCAGCTCAAGCGCCGCGGCGACCGCAACTATTACGAGTTCACGCTGGCCAAGGGCAAGCACCCGACGCGCGTTTCCACCGTCGCCTTGCAGCTCAGGAAGACCAATCCCAAGCGCGGCAAGTTCACGCTCAACGTGACCGCCGACGACTGGACCATCGAGAAGCGGGACCGCACCCTGTTCGAGCCCATGCAGTTCTACAGCGGCCGCGAGCGCCAACTCTATGAGGTGGTGGTGATGTCGGTGGACAAGAACAAAGTCAGCGGGTATCTGAGCACGCCCAAGCAGTACGGGTCGCAGCAGGCGCAAGGGCAGTAGCAACAGACCCACCCTTGGCAAAGGCGGCCAAGGGTGGGGTGCCCCCGGGCGCTGCCTCTCCCAGTCCTGTACTTCGGTAATTTGGCCGTGTCCCCGCGCCCCGGCTACCATGGCCTTAGCCATGTCTTCCGTTCCACCCGTTGACGACCTGTCGGTCGAGCGCCGCTGGCAGCGCTACCACTTCGACGTTCCCATCCGTTTGGTGTTCGAGAACGGGCAGCACACCAGAGTGGCTGAAGGTCGTGGGACGGAATTGAACGAGGGCGGCCTCGGGCTGTACGCTGGCATCGAGTTGGAGATCGGCGACCTGGTGGAAGTCGAGCTTACGGTGCCCTTCTACTGCCTTTCGCTGAGGCTCCAGGGCATGGTCCGCAACCGGCCCGGCAACGGGTACTACTACGGCATCCAGTTCGTGGATACGAACGCGACGCAGAGAGGCGAGATCGCGCTGTTCGCCAAGATGCTGGAAAGCGCCGCCGGACAGCTCGACTCCTAGCCGCTGATCGCAACTAGCGCAGCGCATCTTCCAGCGCGCTGCCGCGGTCCGTCTTCTCATCGCGGTACTTGACGATCACGGGAGCGTAGATGGAGAGTCCCCACTCGCGCGCCTTGCCGCGGTCGAGCGCGCGCGCGCCCGGCACCACCACGGCGTTTTCGGGCACCATCAGCGGCCGGCCCCCTTCCGCACGATAGACCTCCCCGCGCACCAAGTCGTAGAGCGGCGTGGAGCGGGTGAGGATGGTCCCGGCGCCCAGCACGGCGCGCGCCCGCACCTCGGTTCCCTCGTACACCCCGCAGTTGCCGCCGACCAGCACATCGTCTTCGATGATGACCGGTGAGGCGTTCACGGGCTCCAGCACTCCGCCGATCTGCGCCGCCGCGCTCAGGTGGACGCGTTTGCCCACCTGCGCGCAGGAGCCCACCAGCGCATGCGAGTCCACCATGGTGCCTTCGTCCACGTAAGCGCCCACGTTGATGTACATGGGCGGCATGCACACCACCGACGGCGCCACGTAGGCGCCGGAGCGCACTGAGGAGCCGCCGGGCACGACCCGCACCCTGTCAGCAGCGGTGAAGCGGCGCACGGGATAGGTGTCCTTATCGACGAAGGAGAGCGCGTCGCCCGTCTCCGCCAGTTCTCCCAGCCGGAAGCCCAGCAGGATGCCCTTCTTGACCCAGGCATTGACCCGCCATTCGCCGTTCACCTTTTCCGCGGCGCGGATCCGCCCCGCCGTCAGCGCCTCACGGAATTCGGCGAACAGACGCCGCGCCGGCTCGGACCTGGCATCGCCTTTCAGCTCGTACAGCCGCTCGATCTCCTCGCGCATCGCTGCTCCAGAGGCCGGATGGGATGGCCGGGCAGTATAACCCGTCTGAGGTCGCATCCCGAGCGGCGGGAGCGTTTAGCGGGCGTCTGAGCCCGCTGCCGAAATCCCAAGCGCAACCCGGGGTCCCCAGCAAACCCGGTTTTTTGGTTTGCTGGGGTGGTGGAGCGAGGGATCTTGGTTTTCAATCTCCCGATGACCCGATCTCCCGATCACCCGATGGTCGTCGCCACTCCTGTCAGAGCGCCCTGCTTGACGGCCATCAGCTCGGCGGCTTTCTGCGCGATGTGCTCGGCGCTGACTTCGAACTCCTTGATCAGCTCCCAGGGATATCCGGATTCGCCGAAGCGGTCCTTCACCCCGATGGCGCCGGTGATCACCGGCACGCGGTAAAGCTCGGGGCTCTCCGTCAGGATGCCACTCACGCGCCAGGCCAGCGCGCCGATCTGGTGCTCTTCCGCGGTGACGATGGCGCCGGTCTCCTTGCCGGCACGCAGGACGGCGGCGGTGTCGATGGGCTTCAGCGTGTGCAGGTTGATGACCCGCGTCTCGTATCCGAACTCCTGCTTCAGGATCCAGGCGGCGCGCATGGCTTCCGGCACCATCGGCCCGCAGGCGACGATGCTCAGGTCCTCGTGCTCGTTGGCGTACTCCTCGGCCAGAACCGTCTGAAATGCGTCAATGAAGTTCTCCGCCTCGTGGCGCAGGCGGATCACGTTGGCTTTGCCGAAGACGAACGGCGTCTCTTCGGTCGAGACGATGGGCGTGGCCTCGCGCGCGAAACGGAGGAACTTCGGCCCCGGCTGCTTGAGCAACAGATGGGTGGTGGCTTTCCTGGTCTCGACCGAATCGCAGGGCACGACCACCGCCATGTTGGGCAGGCCGCAGACATTGAACAGGTCTTCCAGCGCCTGATGGGTTGCCCCGTCCGGTCCCACGGAAACGCCGCCGTGCGCGCCCGCCACCAGCACGTTGAAGTCGCCGTAGCAGACCGAGATCCGCAACTGGTCGAGGTTGCGGGCCGCAGCGAAGGTCCCGTACGTCCCGAAGACCGGCAGCTTGCCCTCGCGGGCCAGTCCCGCGGCTGCCGCTGTCGCCGACTGCTCCGCGATGCCCATGCTGATCCAGCGGTCCTTGCGCTCCGGCTTGCCCGCGTAGAACTCGCTGATGGTGATGGAGCCGGAGATGTCGAGCCCCAAGCAGACCACGCGCTGGTCGTCGCCGTTCTCGGCCAGCGACTGCCCGAAGCCCAGGCGCGTGGGCTTCATCGCGGCTTTCATCCTGGAGTCGCTGTTCCACCAGTAATTGCGGCTGAACTTGGGCAGCTTGGCCTCGAGCGTCTGGTCCACTTCCGCCTGGAACTGCTTGGCTTTCTCCAGCAGGCGCGCGTAGGGGATCTGCTTGTCGAGACCGAGCTCCCCGAGGCCCTTGATCATCTCTTCGACGCTGGGCGCTTTGCCGTGCCAGCCGGCGACGTTCTCCATGAAGCTGACGCCCTTGCCCTTGACGGTCTCGGCCAGGATGACCGTCGGCCTGCCCACGGTCGTACGCGCCTTCTCCAGGGTGTCCACGATCTGCTGCATGTTGTGACCGTCCGTACGCAGCACGTGCCATCCAAAGGCGCGATATTTTTCCGCGAGCGGTTCGATGTTCATGACTTCGCTCACCTTGCCGTCGATCTGCAAGCGGTTCTTGTCCACGATGCCGATCAGGTTGTCGAGTTGGTAGTGGCTGGCCTCCATGGCGGCTTCCCAGATCGAGCCTTCCTGCTGCTCGCCGTCGCCCATGATGCAGAACACCTTGTGCGGCTTGCCGGCGAGCTTGCCCGCCAGCGCCACGCCCACGGCCACGCTCAGGCCTTGGCCGAGCGAGCCGCTCGACACCTCCACGCCCGGCACCTTCACCCAGTGCGGATGTCCCTGGTAGGGCGAGCCCAGCTTGCGCAGCGTGACCACGTCTTCCGGCTTGTGATATCCGGCGAAGGCCAGCCCCAGGTACAGCGCCGGCGCTTTGTGTCCCGCCGACCAGATGATGCGGTCGCGGTCCTCCCAATTCGGGTTCTTGGGATCGTGGTTGGCGATCTTGAGATAGAGCGCGGCGGTGATGTCCATGATGGAAAGCGTCCCGCCGGCGTGCCCGGATGCGGCGGCGGCCAGCACTACCAGGTCGTAACCGCGCATCAGGTTGGCGGCATGTTGCAGTTCCTCGACCGAGTAGTCCCGGACCACCTTCCCGGTCTTGGAATCGATAAGAGCCATGGCGTCCTCGCAGGCTTGCGCCCTCGACTGGCAGAGCAGCCCCAAAACCCTTGAGCTTACGGCAGAAGGTCCGCCTGCCTCAGTGAGTTCAGTCACAGCGGGGGGTGACCCCTGAACCCTGCCGACGGGAAGCCACACTGCGGTCCAACGATTGGGCCTCCTTTGCACGCAGGAGTATATTGTTGAGGGTTCAACGCCGACGGCTGTCCAGGCCAGCGTAGGCGTCGCACATAGGTTGCGCCTCTCCGCCGTTGGTAGCTTCCCTTTAGTGCCCGGGCCGGTCCCGAGACACGGTAGACCTCACAGAAACCTTTGTGGAATTTTCGCGTTTATGTCAGTAGCGGCTCCAGTCGACGTGAGTAACCCATAGGGACGGGTGTTTGAGATGTGGCTGGCGTCCGATTCTACCTGTGAGCGCGAGGCAGCGACGGCCGATTCACCGCAGTAATAAAACTCCGGGAGAAGGTTTATGGAATTTCAAGTGCAGACTACCTTTTTGGCCAGGGAAGTTATCAAACAAAGTTTCGGATCAGGGAGGTCACGATGAAGTTTGTCCATCTAACAAATAGGTTCCTCGGGAAAACTCTGGTAGTGGTTCTGCTGTTGGTCCCGGCGCTCGCTTGGGCGCAAAAAGACCACAAGGATAAGGATAAGGACGCGGCCCCGCCGCCGAGCCGGCCTGCAGCGGCGCCGAGTAGGCCGGCGCCTGCGCCCCAACGCCCGGCCACAGCTCCGGCAAACAGGGGCCCCTCGCCGTCGATGGGCCGCCCGGCGCCCAGCACGACTAACCGGGGAGCTCCATCTACAGCAACGCGGCCGACCACCACGACGGGCCGGGGAACTCCCACCACGACGGGCCGGGGAACTCCCACCACGACGGGCCGGGGAACTCCCACCACGACGGGCCGGGGAACTACTCCCACCACGACGGGCCGGGGAACTCCCACCACGACGGGCCGGGGAACTCCCACCACGACGGGCCGGGGAACTCCCACCACGACGGGCCGGGGAACTGCGACCACCACGACCACCAGTCGGGGAGCTGGCCGGGGGACTGCGACCACTACCACGCGGACGACCACGCGAACCACCGTGGCACGGCCTCCGTCTCGCGTCATCAGCGGTCACACCGTCACGTACCGTCCGGGCGGTCGGGTTGACACGATCAGAACTCCTCGCGGCGCCACGATCTATCATGGACCGCATGGGGGACGCGTGGTTGTGCGCGAGCGCGGTGGTAACCGTCTGGTGAGCATCGGGCCGCGCCGCGGCTATTTGGAGCGCCCCTACCGTGGCAACTACAGGCTGCGCACCTACTACTGGGGGGGACGACCCTACGCGGTCGTGTATCGCACCCGCTACTGGGGCGGCCGACCCTACTACTGGTACGCCCCGGCGTACTACTACCGCCCCGTCTACTACCGTTGGGTGTATAACCCGTGGGCGGTACCGGTGGTTTACCGCTGGGGTTGGTTCAACGATCCTTGGTATCCCTACTACGGATACTACTTCACCCCCTATCCGGCGTACGCCAGCGCCAATCTGTGGCTGACGGATTTCATCCTGGCCGAGAACCTGAGGCTGGCCTACGAGGCCCAGCAGCAGAACCTCGTGGCCGGAGAAACCGTGGCGGCGACCGGCACGGTGCGACTCTCTCCTGAGGTGAAGCAGCTCATCGCCGAGGAAGTGAAACAGCAGCTCGCGGCGGAGCAAGCGGCGGCTGCGCAGCCAGCTTCCGGAGGGGCGGAGCCTGCCAACATGGCACCGCCGGCGCTCGATCCCGCCCACCGGGTCTTCATCGTCGCCAGCAATATGGATGTCACCACCGACGATGGCCAGGAATGCGGGCTTACCCCCGGGGACATCATCCTGCGTACCGGCGACACGCTGGTCGATGGGACCAGGGTGGGGGTGAGCGTTCAAAGCAGCAAGCGGGGCGACTGCCAGGCTGGCGCGAGTGCGACCATGGAACTTGCCGATCTCCAGGAGATGCAGAACCGCTTCCGCGAGCAGCTTGATACCGGGCTCAAGCAACTGGCTGAGAACCAGGGCAAGAATGGTTTGCCACCCGCTCCCGACACCAGCACTTCGGCGGCGGCCGGAGTACCCACGCCCGAGCCCGACAAGGACGGGTACGACCAGTTGCAGGGCCTGCAGAGCGAAGCCGACAAGGCGGAGAAAGACGTCAATCAATAGACTGCATCCGGCCGGACAGAGGGAGGGAATTAGAACTGGCACAGCAAGCCCCGGATCGCCGGGACCATCCTGGCGATCCGGGTCCAGGAGGGCCATCGAAACGACATTCTTACAGGAGGACCTCCCATGCGACGAAAGGGCGAGGTCGCAATCCCAGTTCTCAGCTTGCTTATCGGCTGTGTGCTGCCCTGGCTGGCGGTGTCCGCGCAAACTCCTCCTCCGCCGTCGCTCGAAGAACAGCTAAGAGCGCAGTACCAGCCGGGCACAGTGCTGGCGATTCAGAAGGAAGGCATTCTCGGCGTTGTGCCTACCAGCAGCAAAACGTGTCCTGCCAAGTATCACAACGGCAACCTCACCTCCCCGGATGCTTCCTGCATAGCCCCGCTAAGGAACAGCTCCCGGCTTCTCACCGTGGGGGAGAAGGTTTACCCGTCGAAGATCGATGTCAACCTAGCCAAAGAGAAAATTTCGTTCGGGATTGTCGAGTGCGACTCGTGCAACAAGGGAATGCCGTCGTCCTCCTACAAATCTCAGATCGACTTCCAGTTCGGCAAGGGCTATCTGGAAACGGCCAGCGTCCCCCAGGTTGAAGACACCATCAGCGAAGTCCTGGCCTTTGACGAAGGCGGAGACCAGCAGCCACAACCAGCTCAGGGCTCGCAAGCGGTGCAAGGGCAATCGAGTGAAGCGCCTGCTGACGTGCTCACAAACAACGACATCGTGAAGATGGTAAAGGCCAAGCTCGGAGATGGGATCATCATCAGCACGATCAAAACCTCGGCTTGCAACTTCGACACGAGCGTCAACGGCATGGTGAAGCTAAAAACCGCAGGAGTAAGCGATCCTGTGATCCAGGCGATGCGCGATGTCCAGGAGGCGGCAAGGGCGGCGGAGAACGCGTCAGCCCCTCCACCCGAGTCCCAACCAGAGGCGGCGCCAGGGCCTGCTCCAGGACAAGTGAGTTTTTCTGTTCGTCATCGCCACTTCAATCTTGCAAATTCGACTGTCACGTACTGCTCTGGAACTCTGTCCGTTTCCCCCGATGGCACAGTTGCCTATGATTGCACTCAAGCCGACGACTCGACGGGCCGTTGCGACCATGTATCTTTCGCTCCCGGGGCTTTAAAGCAGGTCAAAATAGGTTTCGGAGGCAACCTCCACCTCGCCAGCAAGACCCAAGGAAACTTCGACTTCTACGGGGACAACGTCAAGCAGGCCCAGGCAGCGATCGCTCCTCTGATCCAAAAATGACGGCGCCCTGAAAATCTCCCGATGACCCGATCACCCGATGACCAGATGACCTATGGCGAGGCTAGATCTCCCGCCGGCCCTCCATGGCCTTCATCATGGTGACCTCGTCGGCGTACTCGATGTCGCTGCCCACGGGCAGGCCCATGGCGATGCGCGTCACCTTGACGCCGGAGGGTTTGACCGTCTTCGCCAGCCAGGTCGCGGTGGCTTCGCCTTCGACCGTGGGATTGGTGGCCAGGATGACTTCATCCACCTCGCCCGCCTGGACCCTGCGCAGCAGGTTGGCGGTGCGCAGATGCTCCGGCCCGACGCCGTGCAGGGGCGAGATCGAGCCGTGCAGCACGTGGTACACGCCGTTGAAGTGATGGGTCTTCTCGATGGCGGAGATATTGGTCGGCTCCTCGACCACGCATACCAGCCGCTGGTTGCGGGTGGGGCTGGAGCAATACAGGCAGGGATCGACGTCGGTGATGTTGTTGCACACCGAGCACAGGTGCAGCTCTTCTTTGACGTCGCGGATGGCGGCGGCCAGTCCTTCCACATCTTCTACGCTGGCTCGCAGGATGTGGAACGCCAGCCGCTGCGCGCTCTTCGAGCCTACGCCCGGCAGCTTCTTAAGTTCGTCGATCAGGCGAGCCAGGGGCAGGGCAAAGTCAGGCATAGGAAAATTGGTAATTTGTAATTGGTAATTTGTAAAGCTTGTTTCTTCGGGTATTCGCCGCTGTTGCCCCCGCGATCGACTTCACCACTTTACAAATTACAAATTACCAATTACCAATTACCAATCTCACATGAGTCCCATCCCTCCCATCATCCCGCCGACCGCCGACTGCATGGCCTCATCCACCTTGTGGGCTGCGGCGTTGACCGCGGCCATCACCAGGTCCTGAAGCATCTCCAGGTCGTCGGCCTTCGCCACCTCGGGATCGATCTTGATGCCCAGCACCTGCTTCTGGCCGTTCATCTTCACGCTGACACTGCCGCCGCCCGCGGTAGCTTCCACCGTGGTCTCCTGCATTTTGCGCTGGAGTTCCTCGTACTGGCGCTTGGCCATGGACATCATTTCCTGCAACTGGCGTGGATCGAAACCGGGCATGAATCCTCCCACCGCGAGGATAACAGGAGGCGGGCCCGCAGGAAACCCCGCTCAACTGCGCCCGACGCGGATGGAACCGTCACCGGTGCGGATGCGCAGAGCCGGTCCGCCGCCATTCAGCTTGCCGCGCACCCGGGAGCGGCCGAGCTGGCCCGCGACCTCCACCGGGATGTCCACGGTCACGTGCCCGTCGTGAGTTTCGGCGTCGAGGTCGGCGGCGAATTTGTCGGGCACGAGAACGTCCACCCGGCCGTCTTTGGTGCGCACGCTCCACCCGCCACCGATCTTGGAGCCGGGTTGCGCGCTCACCCGCACGTGGCCATCATTGGTGTGAACGTCGAGGGAATCGAAGCGGCCGTCGGCTTCGACGGAGCCGTCGCCGGTGGAAGCGTTGAGCGAGCCGTCAGCCCGATAGACCCGGATCCTGCCGTCGTTGGTGGCCAGATGGGCGTCGCCTTTCACGTCGAGCACTTCGATCCTGCCGTCGCCGGTGTGGATGTCGAGATCGCTCTCGCGCGGGAGCGCGACGTTGATCGCCACCGAGCGATTGGAGAAGCCGATTACCACCTGGTGTGGCACGCGTACTTCTATCTCCACGCGGTTGCCGGTCTGGCGCTCGGAGACGCGCACTTCGTCCCCGATGCGGTAGCCGGTGGCCGTCACGCGCACCTGGACTTCGCGCGTCTCGGAGCCGGTGATGTGCACTGCGGCGTCGTTGGTCTCGACGCGGACCGTGGGCTTGCCGGTGACGGTGAACGTCTTCTGCCAATCGGCGGCAGAGCAGGGAACAGCCAGGCAGGCGAACAGCAAGGCGGCGAGGAAGACTCTGGGTCGCATCGAGACACCTCGAGCTTAGTCAATGATGCCTGATACGAGGCTGGGCGGGAAAAGGTTCCCCGCTTCCGGCGCCCTGACAAGCAGTTGCTTGTGAGATGGCGATTTTTCGACAGTAATTGAGCAGACCACTACGGAGCAGGGGCGACGCCGAGCTACTTACAACTCGATTTTTGCAGCTTCTCTCGAACTCGGGTGATTGTTCCGTTCGTTCGTTCCAGAAGGGCGTTTATGTCCTCGACCGTCAGGACGTATTCCGCAGAAGTGCCCTGTCTTGGGGCCAGAACCTCCTGCTTTGGGGCCACGGCTTGCCGTTCTCTCAAAACATCCCCTAAATGCTCCAGAAGCTTGAGCGAATTTCTGTATTGGACGCAGCGCTGGCTCGCGGACAGGTCGCCCCCAGCTTCCGAAAGCAATGCAAGGTCACGCAGTCCCGAAATATTATCCGACTCAAACGGAAGCGCCTTGTCTCTATACAACATCGCCTGGGTTACGTATTCGTCCGCGTGACCGCTCTCCGCCTTCGCCCTCTGTAGGTACAGACGGGCAATTAACGTGAATATCCAAACATTCGAATCACTGTTGGGGTGCTTCTCCGTCCACGCATTTCCTGCCCTTACGGCGTCATCATATCGGCTCTGTTTTTCATACTTCGCCATTCTCCGGAGCACGTCTGAAGTTGTCGAATCGGGCGCCCAGCCCATCACCCTTGGCACATCTCTGAGCACAATGCTGAGCATGGAATCTTCATCACGAAGGGAGAAAACAACCCAGAGTGCAGCGCCGAAGGCAATAATCAAAGCGCCAATCAGTATCAGCCGTTTTGGTTGCGGTGCTTTCATTCGGTAAAGCAAGTGTGATGGCAGGGCTGCACAGGAAGCAATGAATTTTGCTTTCGCCCTGGTTACTGGTGATAACAGCCTTTTTCACCAGTTATTTCCATGGATGCCACTGCCGAGCCATTTATGAGATAGCTAGATGGCTCCTCGGTTACCGCTGCTTTTCCTTGTGGTCGATGACGGTGCGGATCTCGGCGCCGAATTTCTCCTGCATGCGGCGGACCACCGGGTCTTCCGAGGCGCGCGAGCGTCCGGGACGCGCTGGCGCCGGCGCGGGCGCGCTGTTGCCATTGGCCGCGCCCCCGACCACTTGCACCTTCACTGGACGGCCTAGGGCCGCGGAGGCGGCGGTGTTGATGATCTTGCGCGCCTCGGGCACGAGCAAAATCTCCAGCATTTTGGCCGAGGCAGCAGTGCGGACCACAACTTCGGCTTCGTCCACTTTCCACTCGCCCTGCTCCAGATGATGAGCCAGCATTCCGTGCTTGCCCTCAAGTTCGTGGAGGACTCTGCCGGCGAGATCATCGCTGGCCGCGCTCTGTTCCGCGACGGCGACGCTCGCCGAGGGTGATGCGGCGGCGGATTCCGCCGACATCTCCGCTTTCGGGCCGCTGCTCTTGCGCGCTCTGTCTTGCTCGAATGGCGAAGGCCGCGAGGGCTCCGCGATGCGCGTGGGAGCGCTTGCTGCCGGTCGTTGCGGCGGCGCAGCGGGCGCTCGTGACGGCGCCGCGATGGGAGCTGCGGCCCGGCCCGCGCCTGCCGGCGCCTGGCTGAGCAGTTCCTCGATGGGCAGCAGCCGTTGCGCGTGCACCAGCTTCAGCACACCCAGCTCCAGGTGGAATCGCTGCTCCTGCTTGTAACTGAGCTCGCTGTGGGTGCGCAGCAGGATCTGCAGAAAGCGTGTCAGGTCTTCCTCGCTGAACCTTTCCGCCACCCGCGCCACGCGGTTGCGCTCGTCCGCCGAGATCTGCAGCAGCGGCGAATTTTCACCGCCCACTTTGGCGACGACGGCGTTCCTGAGAAAGCGGACGAGTTGCCGCGCGAAGTGCGCCGGGTTCTGTCCCTCGGCGACCACTTTATCGAGCAGCCGCAGCACGCGTTCACTCGAGTTCTCGGCCACGGCGTCCAGGATTTCTTCCAGCGTCTCCGAGGGAATGGCGCCGACCAGGCCGCGCACCAGCTCCGCCGTCAGGGTGGTGCCGCAGCAGGCGATGGCCTGGTCCATGATGGAGAGCGCGTCGCGCATGGAGCCGTCGCCGGCCTCGGCCAGCATGGCCAGCGCGCCGTCATCGGCCTTGATGCCTTCCTGCCCGGCGATGGAGCGCAACTGTCCCACGATGTCGTCGAAGCGCACGGCGTGAAAGCTGAAGTGCTGGCAGCGCGAGCGGATGGTCTGCGGGATGTCCTCGGGCTGGGTGGTCGCCATCATGAAGATGACGTGCGGCGGCGGCTCTTCCAGCGTTTTCAGCAGGGCATTGAAGGCGGCGTCGGTGATCTGGTGGGCCTCGTCGAGGATCCAGATCTTGTAGCGGTCGCGTGCCGGCTGGTAGCGGGCGGATTCGCGCAGCTCGCGGATCTCGTCGATGCCGCGGTTGGTGGCGGCGTCGATCTCGATCACATCCAGCGAGCGGCCCTCGCGGATCTCCACGCAGGAGTCGCACACGCCGCACGGCTCCGGCACCGGGTGGCCGGCGGAGCGGCAGTTCAGCGCCATGGCCAGGATGCGCGCAATGGTGGTCTTGCCGATGCCGCGGTGGCCGCTGAAGATGTATCCGTGCGCCACCCGCTGCTGCGCGATGGCGTTCTTGAGCGTGCGCGTGACGTGCTCCTGCCCGATCACGTCCGAGAAGCGCTGCGGCCGGTACTTGCGCGCCAGTACCTGGTAGCTCATGGGAGGTTCGATTATACGTGAGTGCTGCTTTGTGCGAGATCACGCGTCAAGGCCCGACAGTAAGTCACCTACACCACCGCGGTGTACACGCAACTGATGGCCGGCAGGTTCGCCTGCACTAGTTCCCACGAATTGCCGCCATTCCCCGAACAATACAGCTCGCCGCTGGTGGTGCCAAAGTACACGCCGGCCGGGTCGCAGCTGTCGGTGGCGGCGCCGTGGCGCAGCACCTGGGTGAACACGTTCTTCTGCGGCAGGCCGCGGGTCAGGAGCTGCCAGGACTTGCCACCGTTCTTTGAGCGATAGACCCCCAGGCGCCGGTCGCAGGTGTAGCGATGCTCGGCGTCGATGGAGGGGATCACGTAGACGGTGTTCTTCTCCTGCTGGTTTGCGGCGATGGCGAAGCCGAAGCGTGAGGGCAGTCCGCGCGAGATGTCGGTCCAACTCTCGCCGCCGTCCGGACTGCGATAGACGCCGCAGTGGTTCTGCTGGAAGAGGGCGCCGGAGGACGCCATCACCATGCTGTGCAGGCATTGCCCGACGTCGGGGAACTTGTTGGGCAGGAAGTCGGCACGCACGCCCTGGTTGAGCGGCGTCCAGCTCGCGCCGTCATCGTCGGAGCGGAAGCAACCGGCGGCCGAGATGCCGATGTAAATCGTCCGCGGCGCGTCGGGATCGGGAATGATGGTATGCACCATCATGCCGGCGGCACCTGGAGCCCAGCGCTCGCGCGTAGGATGCTGGGAGAGCGAGGTGACCTCGTGCCAATTCTTGCCGCCGTCCTCGGAGCGGAACAGCGCTCCGGGATCTACGCCGCACCACAGCGTTTTGCCGTCGTGGCTGGGGACGACGCGCCAGATGCGCGCCAGGTTCCAGCCGCGCTCCTGGGGGAACTCCAGGCCGGCGGCGGACTTCTCCCATTTCTTGCCGCCGTTGCGGCTCACTTGCAGGTCGCGTCCCCACCAGGCGCTGTTGAGCGCAGCCCACAGGTGGCCGGTGTGCGGGTCGCGCGAGAGCTGCGTCACTTCCCAACTGGAGAAGAAGGGGCCGTCGATCTGCCAGCGATTGCGCTTCAGGTCGCTGCGAAAACGGAATCCGCCCTTGCGTGTCCCGACGTAGACGTGCACTTCGCGAGGCTTGGCTGTACGCTTCGACGGCATGAGTTCCTCCTGATCCGGGGTGAAAGGAAATGACCGGGCATTGTCTCAAGGGAATAGACGCGGAAGCAACCGGCAGGGAAGCGCTACACTAGCGCGATCTCTTTCGGGAAAGAGGCGGACATGAAATGGATTACGCGCAAGAACATCAAGGTGGACCGGGTGGCGTGCCCGTGGCTGATCCGGCGATTCGTCGATCCGCAGGCGCAATTCCTGTTCGCGGAGGAAGGGCGGCTGCTGGAGACCGCGGCGCGCGAGCAGGCCATCCCCTTCGACGCCCCGCGCCTCGCGGAGGTCAAGCTCAACCATCGCGGCGAGCGCTGCAGCTTCGAGGCGATCCTCGACGACTACCGGCTCGACGCGCCGGGATTGCGGAAGCTCGCGGCCGTCGTGCGCGCGGCCGATGTGCAGGGACAGGAGCACGCGGCGGCGGAAGGCGCGGGGCTGCGCGCCATCGCAGAAGGATTCGCCGCCATGGGACTTTCCGACGAACAGCGGCTGGAGAAAGGATTCCCGGTATACGACGCGCTCTATGAGTATGCGCGCAGGGCCGAGACTAAGTGAGTTCCGCCGGCGTCCACACCCGCCGCGACATTTACCTGATCTACGGCGCGGCCTTCCTGCGCTCGCTGGGTATCGGCCTCGTAGGCGTGCTGCTCGGCATATATCTCTACCGCAGCGGCTTCTCTTCCACGGCGATCGGCCTGGTGATCGCCGCCGGTCTGGCCGGGGCCGCGGTCGCCACCGTAGTAGTCAGTCTCCGCGGGGATCGCATCGGACGCCGCCGGATGCTGATCACGCTGGCGCTCCTGGGCGCAGTCGGCGGACTGGGACTGGCGTTCGCGCCCGGACTGGGGGCGCTCCTGCCGCTGGCCTTCATCGGGATGCTGAACGGCATGGGCACCGACCGCACCGCGTCGTTCGCGCTGGAGCAGGCGGTGATCCCAGGCCTGGTGCCCGATGAGCGGCGGACGTGGGCGCTTTCCTGCTATCACGTTGTGCTCGACGCCGGGCACGCCCTGGGCGCGCTGGCCGCCGGGCTGCCGGTCGCGTTCGAGCGCTGGCGCGGGCTCGACCCCGCGCGTTCCTATCACCTGATTTTTCTCGGCTACGCGGCGCTGAACCTGCTCGCGGGCGTTGCCTTTGTTTTTCTGTCGCCGGCGATCGAGATCGAGCGCCCGCCGACGCTGGCCGAAGTCTCGCGCGAGACCAAGCGCATCGTCACCAAACTGGCGGCCCTGTTCTCGCTCGACGCCTTCGGCGGCGGCTTTCTCACCGATGCCCTGGTCGCCTACTGGTTCTTCCGCCGTTTCGGTACCAACGAAGAAAGCCTGGGGCTCTTGTTCTTTGCCGTGCACCTGCTGAACGCCGCATCGCACCTGGGGGCAGCGTGGCTGGCGCGGCGCATTGGCCTGGTGAACACCATGGTGTTCACCCACCTGCCGTCGAGCCTGTTCCTGATGGCGGTGCCGTTTGCGCCCTCGCTGCGAAGCGCGGTCCTGTTGTTTCTCTTACGCGAATCACTGGTGGAGATGGACGTGCCCACACGGCAGTCCTACATCGCGGCGGTGGTGCGCCCGGAGGAACGGACGTTCGCCAGCGGCGTGACCAATCTCACGCGCAACGCCTTCTGGGCGGCGGCCTCATCGCTGGCCGGCTTCTTCATGCAGCACGTCGCCTTCGGCGCGCCGCTGGTAGTGGGCGGCGGCCTGAAGGTCGTTTATGACGTGTTGCTCTATGGCTCATTTCGCAAGCTGAAGCCGCCGGAAGAGAGAGTGAATTTGTGATTTGTGAAGTGTGAGACTCAGTGCATGAGGCGCTTGAGGGCGGCGCGGGCTTCGGCGGCCTGCGGCATCCTGGTGCGCGAGCCTTCGAAGTGCGAGAGGAAGGACTGGTACTCGTCGATGGCCTGCGGGCTCTTGCCGGTGGCTTCGTAGAGCTGGCCCAGGTAGAAGTGGGAGAGGACGGCATACAGGGGAATCTGGGCAAGCATGAAGCCCAAGTTGCCCATACTGTGACTCTCGCGCAGTGTGCGCCGGAAATCCTGCTCAGCGGCGGGGTGGTTGTTCAACAGCAGATGTGCGCGCCCCTTGTTGAACAGAAAGGGCTCGGTCCGGAAATCCGGCAGACCAGCCACGGCCGCAAGGGCCCCGCCGCCGTCATTGCGTGTCACGGCAAGGATCATCCGGTGCAAAGCCCGCCGGACCTCGATGAAGCGGGGCGAAGTTCCTCGCGTCCCGGCATATTGTTGCAGCGCGCGCTCGGAGGCGCCCGCCTCCCCCCGCACCATTTCCAGCAAAGCCACGGCCGGCAATTCCTCGCCATGAAGTTTCTGCTGACGGGCGAAGGCCAGCGCGGGCGAGGTGCCGCCGGTCAGGCTGGCCAACAAAGCCAGCGATTGCAGGCTGTCGCCGGCGGCGGAGTCCTGGCCGGCGCGGCCGAGTTGCAAGACCGCCTTGCGATAGCTTTCCAGGGCCCCTTCCGGGTCGCCGCGTGCTTGCTGGATCTGCGCCTGCCACACGGGCAGGTAGAGGCGGCCGAGCGGAGTCGTGCGTTGCGCGTATTCCTGCAGAGCCGCTTCCGCCAAGGCGTATTTTCCCTGATCGGCGTAAACCACGGCCAGCTTGAGGTACTCCGAGTAGCCCTGGAAGTCGGGGTTCAACTCCAGCACCTTGCGATAGGCGGTGATAGTTTCGTCGTCGCGGTTGAACAGGTAAAGGATGTCGCCGCGTGTGTCCACCGGATTCGGGTCCCCTGGCCGGATCGCTATGTACTGATCATTCGCCTGGAGCGCGGCGGCTTGGTCTCCGCGCGCGGCCTGCGCATAGCCCAGGATATTGAGCAACGATTCCTGTTTCGGGTCGAGTGCCAGCCCTTCCTGCAGAATCTTCACTGCCCGCTCATCCTGGCCGACTCTCTGAAGCAGGACCCCGAGAGTGGCGCGGGAGTCGGTGTCGCGTGGGAACTCGGCGATGATGGACTCTAGAGTGCGGATGGTTCCTTCCGTGTCCCGCCCGCGGCGGCCCTGATTGAGCTGGAACAGGAGCTGCTCGTGGCGCGGCAGCCGGGCTTGAAGCGGTTCGATCTTGCGGTCCACCTCGTCGGCTTTGCGCAAGTCTCCCTGGAACCGGTAATTGAACGAGAGGTGGAGGTATGCCGAGGCGAATTGCGGATCCAGGCGCACGGCTTGCTCAAGTTCGCGAACGGCGTCGGCGGTCATGAAACGGCGTGCAAAATCCAATCCCGCCTGATAGTGGCGATAGGCCTCCAGATTCGAGGTGGTTGCTTGCTCGATGGCCGGAGCCTTGGGAGCGCCACCCGGCAGGAACTGCCCGGCGATATTGGCGGTGAGCGAGTCCACCATGCCGAAGATGTTCTGCAGGCTCTCGCCTTCGAGCTTTTCGGATTCCAGGATCTGGCCGGTCTGCGTGTCCTGCACGCGCACGTCGAGGCGCAACTTCGTGGGGCCGACCTTCAACAGTGCGCCGGTGATGAAGGCGTCGGCGCCGGCGTCGCGCGCCACCGCCTGCGCCAAGCCCGGATCCATACCGCCGTCCTTCTTGCCCACACGCTGCAGCGAGCTCTGTATACGCTCGGTGGAGAGCACGTCCAGCCCTTGCACCTGCGCCAGGTTGGTGGTGAGCATTTCGCTCAAGCCGCGGTCGAGCCAGTCGAGCGATTTGTCCTGCGAGAGGTTGGTGAAGTAGAGCACGGCGACGGATTTGTGGCCGGCAGTCGCAGCGGGACGTGTTCCGCGTCCGCGGAAGAGCCACCAGCCGGCCACCCCGAAAATGATGACCACCACGGCGGCCGCCGCATACAGCCACATCGGCTTGCGCGGTGCGGGTTCGGGCGCGACCGCGGGCGTGGTGCCGCTGGCGGGCGTTGTTCCCGTGGCGGGGGTCACGGCGGCGGTCACCGGGCGGCTGGCGCCGCTCGCGGGCGTCACCCCGCCAGCCGGCGTAGGCGCGACCTCAGGCACTGCGACGGCAGCCGAGGTAATCGCGGACGCCCGCCCGGAATCCAGGTCGCGCTTCAGCCGCGCCAGGTCGGCGCGCAGATCGGATGCCGTCTGGTAGCGCAAGCGCCGGTCTTTCTCCAGCGCCTTGTCGATGATCTCCTCTAGCTTGGCGGGAAGTTCCGGGTTCAGCCGCACTGGAGGCGTGGGCACGCGGTTGAGGATGGAATCGAAGATCACCGCCGAGGTGTCGCCGCGGAATGGCATAGTGCCGGTGACCATCTCATAGAGCACGGCGCCGAAGGAGAACAGGTCGGTACGGGTGTCGAGTTCCTCTCCGCGAGCCTGCTCCGGCGACATGTAAGCCACCGTGCCCATGGCGACGCCCGGGCTGGTCAGCAAATCCTGCCCGGGGCTTGTGGCGATGGTGGAGGCGCCCACGGCTTCGGCCATGCGCCGGGGCGCCACCTTGGCCAGGCCGAAATCCAGCACCTTGGCCTGCTCGCGGGTGGTGACGAAGATGTTGGCGGGCTTGATGTCGCGGTGGACGATGCCTTTGTGATGCGCGGCTTCGAGCGCGTCGGCGATCTGGATGGCCAGCTCGATCGCGGTATTGATCTTCAGCGCACGGCCTTCGACCAGGTGCTTGAGGGTACGGCCTTCCAGATACTGCATGGCGATGAAAGGCTGGCCTTCGTGCTCGCCGACCTCAAAGATGGTGCAGATGTTGGGGTGGTCGAGCGAGGAGGCGGCACGGGCTTCGCGCTGGAAGCGCTCCAGCGCCTGCGGCTCGCGCAACATTTCTTCGGGAAGGAACTTGAGGGCGACCATGCGGCCGAGCTTGAGGTCTTCGGCCTTATAGACGACACCCATGCCGCCACCGCCGAGCTTCTCCAGCACGCGATAGTGCGCGACCGTGCGGCCGATCAAAGGTTTCCCCCTGGGCGGCCATGTTAGGTTGCGAGTCGAAGCAAGTCAACGGCGAGCCGCGCCGGCGAAGATGGCGCCGGGCTCCGGTTTTCGAAGCCCGCCGCAGGCTTGGCGAGGAGGCGGGAGCGAGTACTGGCTCGGTTCACGACCGCGCCGTCCCTCCCGGCACCACGGGAACCATTCTGCCAGCGTGCTCGTGCTGTGCCTGTTTGGCCATGTACATTCTTCGATCTGCTTCGGTCAGCAACTGCTCGGCATCACTGCCGTCCTCCGGATAGAACGCGATTCCTACGCTTAGAGAAAGGAAATCTTCTCCGCAGACCTGGCGGCCGGCTCTACCCGCCAGGGACCTGAGTTGCGCCGCTTTATCTCGAGCAGCATCATCGGTCAATTGAGGAAGGACGATGACAAACTCGTCCCCTCCCATGCGTGCTACATAGTCGTATTCTCTGCAAATCGTCTTGATCGACTGCGCGAAGGCACGGAGCACCTTGTTGCCTTCCAAGTGACCGAACCTGTCATTCACAAGCTTGAAGCCATCGAGATCGCAGACCATTACCGCCAAACATGACTGCGTGCGATTGCTCCGCGCCAACTCGCGGTCTAGGTGCAGAAACAGCGATCGTGAGTTGGGTAGTTCGGTGAGGTAATCGGTCGTGGCCGAGTTCTCTACCTGCTGGTACTTCAGCGCATTCTCAATGCACAGGGCGACCTTAGAGCTGATGGCCAGCAAGATGCGCAAGTGATCCTTTGTGAATGCGTCCCGTTCCGAATGGTACAGCGCGAGCACGCCCACCACGCCCATCAGACCCTCGAGCGGCACAGCCAGAGCGGAGCGCAAGGTACTGAACTTAGTCTCGTCGTTGAGGTAGCCGGGCTCGACCGAAGGATTGCCGTTGATGATGGGCTTGCGGTTGTGCGCCACCCATCCCGACAAGCCCTGCCCCACGGGGATTTCCAGCGTGGAGAACAGCCGGAAGTTGTCGCCGCTCACGTACTGCGGCACCAGGATGTCGCCCCGGCACACGTAGACGGCGACGGAGTCGTAGGGCACCAGCTTCTTCAGCCGCACCGAGAGCAAGGACAGGGTTTCGTCCAGGCTGAGCGTGCTGCCCAGGTCGTGGCTGAGCTCAAACAGGGTCTGCGCTTCCTGGCGCGCGGCCGCGATGGAGGTGAGGAAGCTCTCGGAATCGGCGGCGGGCGCAGAGGGCGCGGAGCGCTCGAAGCCAGCCGAGGGCTCCAGGCCGCGTTCCACTTTGACGTTGGTGGAAAGCCGGGCCTGCATGGGTTCGGACGAGGTGCTCTGCGCCAGGCGCTCCAGTTCGACGTAACGCCGCTTCAGCACGTCCACGACGCGCGGGTCAAACTCCGTCCCCGCCGCCCGCGCCACGTGCTCCATGGCTTGGTCGAGCGGCAGCGCGCGGCGGTACTGGCGGTCGGAAGCTAGGGCGTCCAGGCAATCCACGGCGGCGAGGATGCGCGCTCCGATGGGGATCTCGTCCCCCCTCAGCCCGTCGGGGTAGCCGCTGCCGTTCCACTTCTCGTGGTGCGAGCGTACGATCGGCACCACCGGGTGGGGGAAATCCACATGTTTGAGGATCTCCGCCCCCACCACCGGGTGGATCTTCATCTTATCGAATTCTTCCGGGGTCAGGCGGCCGGGCTTGTTGATGATGTGCTCGGGCACGGCCAGCTTGCCGATGTCGTGCAGCAGGGCGGCGGCGCGCAGCGCCTCGATCTCATCTTCCTTTAGGTCCAGCTCCTTGGCAACCTCCATGGCATACACGCGTACCCGCTGGAGGTGGTCGTGAGTGGTGTGGTCTTTGGCTTCGATGGCCAGGGCCAATGCCTCAATGGTGCGCAGGTGCAGCCCGGCCATCTCTTCGACGTGGCGCTTTTCGTCCTCCACGTGGCGCTTTTCGTCCTCCAGCCGTCCCAGGTACAGGCGGTAGGAGCGATAGATCCAATACATGATCGGCAGGACCAGCCACGACATCTCCCAGCCGACGTAGTGGTTCACCGCGCTGACCAGCCCCGCGATGGCAGCTCCCACCAGGTAGTAGGGGAAAGACCACAAGTAGCACTCAGTCCAGACCTTGCGGAACGGCTTCCCCTCGGTGAGGGAGATCACGATGGCTACCGGGATAGTGTTGCTCAGGAAGTAGGCGCAGGCGGCGGCGATCAGCAGCAGGGGCACGCGGTTGTGCAGCACCGGCGCCAGCCGGTGATAGACGAAATACGAAAGCGCGACGGCCGGCGCCATCATGCTGAACACGTTGAAAATCACCTTGAGCGGGTTGCGCCCGCGCTTCAGGTTCCACAAACACTGCACCAGGCTGGAGCCGCAACCGATCATCAGGGTTTCGGGGAAGGACAATTCGCGGATGCTGATCAGGATGAACAGGAAGTTCACCGACATGGTGCCGTCGATGCCGGGCAGGACTACCTTAAGTCCGGAGGCCAACAGCGCCAGCGCCAGATAACATGCGAAACGTAGAGGATCGCTCAACTGCCAGTGGGCAATGCCGCTGGCGACGATTGTCACCCCGAGTGAAGCAGTCAGCAGGATGAAGACGACAGCTTGTTTTGGAAGAGAGGAGCCCTGCGACTTCTCCTCAGCCTGGTGCATGTCAGCGAGTAGGCTTTTGCGCTCGCGGACTAGCCCGCCAGAGAGTGTTTCCAACACCTTGGACATCGCCGTTCTAGCCTTCTGCGGCAGAGGGACTTCCACAGCAACACTCAGGGCAGATACATTCTTGCCCCACTTCGGTTGCCGAGGCATTACATACTTCACCAAGTAACGGTTTGCATACGTTACAAAAGTCCGTGGCTCCCGGGTGTACTTTCCATACTGATAGCCGGGAAGGGAAGCTCACTCCGCTATGCTCTTTTCCATCATGCATCCGGAGCGAAAAGGCTGAAATCCGAATTTTCTTAGGTTATGGGCCGAAGGGCCAG
This sequence comes from uncultured Acidobacteriota bacterium, assembly GCA_963704285.1. Classification (GTDB taxonomy): domain Bacteria; phylum Acidobacteriota; class Terriglobia; order Terriglobales; family Acidobacteriaceae; genus JAHFUA01. Next base: position 2,630,983 of record OY969886.1, read on the forward strand.
AGGGCGGAGTCTGCGAAACAGCTATTCTCGCACCCTGCTCGCGCGCGCTTTTCAATCTTGCGGCCAGTAATGCCTGTTGTACACCCGCGTTGCGATGAGCGAATCGCGTGCTAGCAGTTCTTAACATTGCAATGCCATCCGCTACATTCATTACCGCGCCGCCCACGTACTCGCCATGCTTTCGGGCTAGAAATGCCTGATCATCGGGAGCGCAGCCTAACGCAAAGAACAAATCGAAAAATGAAGTTGGTATCGTGGTGGGCGACGCTGATTCATTGTCTTCGAAAAAGCCTGCCGCAACCGTCTGAATCCAACGGTCATACAGGTGTGCTGCGACAGGCAAAACTTCGATGTTACGGTGTTCGCAATGAATTGGATCGCTGTCCAAAGAACGAAACCAATTTACGGAGTGCGAGCGGGCAGCGTATCCACGGCCGTGCAGCATTTCCAAAAACGAGCTGTGTGTGCGACCCGATATCCAGACCCGAACTGGGCAAGAATGATCTGCGTAGAACTGCTCCAAGGTGCTTAGCTCCTTTGCACTGATCGGACGGCTCGTACCCACTTCTCGGGCAAACGAGCTCATCGCACCAGGGCCATGAAAAACCGCATATCCATCGGCTACAGGCGTCACTTTTGGATCGAGCTGTGGGTCCCGGAGAGCAAGCATTTCAGTCGATAAAAAAGTCCGACGGAGGGCTGCCGCACGGAGCTTCGGCTCAATGTCTTTGTTCCAGTCCCAGCCTTCTACGACGGGAGGAAGAGTTGCCTGGTTTTGCAGGATGCCAAGCTCTACTTGGGTCATTAGTTTTCTCCATTAATAACCACAGATTCGACCTCAGTGTTCGAGCTGCTGCCCCACACGGCGGAGCTGCCCCACACGGCGGAGCTTCCCCACACGGCGGAGCTGCCCCAAACTGCACTGCTGCCCCACACGGCCGAGCTGCCCCACACGGCCGAGCTGCCCCACACGGCCGAGCTACCCCAGACTGCGGATTGTGGGCCGACGAACACACTCGAACCCCAAACGGCCGAGCTTCCCCAGACCGCGGAACTGCCCCATACCGCCGACATGTCCTGAAGGAAATAGAGGTTCTGGGACGCCGAATCAAAATATGCGGTGGGGGACGTGGCGGCCACTCCCGCAGGAGGGATATCGGTGCTGGTAAGCGCGGCCTGAAGGTCCAGGTATCCGGCGCCGATCGTGAAGACGTCGTACTGGTCGGTGTAGGTGATCCCGGTGACAGGATCGGTGACGCTGCTGTACTGCGGGAAGACCTTGTAGGCGGTCTTCATCAGGATGGCTTTGACCTGATTCGGGGTGAGAAAAGGCTGAGCCTCGAGCAGGTCGGCTACCGCTCCGCTGACGGTTGCGGCCGCCATGCTGGTTCCGCTCAGGGTGAAGTAATCCGAAGACATCCCGTTGCCGTTCACGGTGCCTGTGGTCGAGTAGTAACTCACAGCGACTTTGTTGCCGGGATACTGCGCCGCCAGCGTGCCATTAGCGTTCAGTGACACCACGAGATTTCCCGGGGCTACAATGTCCGGCTTGACGATGTGATCGATCAAAGTCGGGCCTTTGGAGCTGTAGCTGGCGATGAGGTCATCGGCGTGCTCTGGGGTGCCCATGGTTTTCATGGACCCTACCGTAATGGCATAGGGGTCGTTCCCCGGGGCGGTGATGGTGGCATACCCGTTCGTTCCGGCGGAATTGTCACGGCCATTATTACCGGCAGCCACAACCACGACGATGCCTGCTTTCCAGGCCTGCTCTACCGCCTGGCAGAGGGGGTCCAGGGTGTAGCTTTCAAACACCGGCCGCCCCAAAGAGAGGTTGAGCACGCGAATGTTATACGTGCCCTTGAGCTGTATGGCTCGTTGAATGGCAGCAATTACCGCGCTATCGGTTCCGTTGCCATTCTGGTCCAGCACCCGGAAATTGATGATCCGTGCTGCAGGAGCCATTCCTCGAAATGTCCGGAAGTACTGCGACCCAGTGGACTGAGTGCCATTGCCGGCGATGATCCCGGCGACATGGGTTCCATGGCCGAACGAATCTCCTATTCCATAACTGGGGGTAAAGTTTCGGCTGTAGACAATGCGGGAGCTCCCCCAGTTGCGGAAGAACCAGCCCTGCTGAAGCCCGGGGACGCCGCCCATATCCGCCACATCGGTGACCCCGCTATCAATCACCGCCACACCTATGCCGGTGCCATCGAATCCATAATTCCAAGCAACTGGAGCATTGATAGCGGACGCGGAGTTGTCCAAGAACGAACTCACCCGGCGATCAGGGCTGATGTACGCCACATTGGGATCGGTGGCCAACTCGTGGAGGCGGTTCTTCGGCAACTTGCCGGACACAGCCTTTACCAGGGAAAGGTCGCTGTCAACCGAGCCGCCCTTGCTGCGAATCTTGTCCTTGTGCGCATCGCCCGGAACCTGCTTGAACTGCACGATGACGTTGACCAGGTCGGCGCTATCGTCCGCCTTAATGTCGGGGGCGAACTTGTGGTCCTTCCCCCATGCCAATAGCGACAGTAACGTGACCAGGAGAACCGCTGCGAACGGTCTTACCTTGCCCATGGCACTAACTCCTTCACCTTCGCGGACTGCTCCTGTTTGTGTGCAAGGCCGCAGCCACTCTCCCGGAGGCATAAGTGCTTGATTTTTGGGGCGGGAAGGAATCAAGGACTCTAACGATGGGACATTCTGTCCCTCATCACGGGCAAATCGGTCATTCTGTCACAAATCGTCTGTGCACGGGCCTGGACGGGTGCAGCACTTGCCTCCAGAGGGCTGTCCAATGGTGGGAAATCTTGCCTGGATTAGCGGGACTGGGTAACCGTCCAGCCTTCTTCCTGCTGTTTGTCCGCGATCCACTGCTGGAGCTGGCTGACGACCTGGGGATCGATCTGGGTGAAGCGGAGGCCGGCTTTGCCGCGGACGTTGGCCCAGGCGATGCGGCCGGTGGCCTCGACCGCGAGGCCCTCCGGCATGGCGAAACGGATCTCGAGGTCGCCGCTGCACTTCAGGGGATTGACGAGGCCGCTCACCGCCAGCCCGCCGGCAGCGAGGTTGACGCAGCGGACGTTGAGCTCTTCGCCCCATTTGGTGCGGAGGGTGACCGGCACATCCAGCGCCGCGCGGAAGTAGTTCTGCTGTTCCCCGCCCAGCATGCCCAGCGGATTCGAACTGCGGCGTTCGGCGTCGATCTTGTACTGCTTGAGCTTGCGGCTGAGGGTGCGGCGCGAGATGCCGAGCTGTTCCGCCGCCTGGCTCTGGTGGCCGCTGGTCGAGGCCAGCACCTTGACGATGGTCTGGCGCTCGATCTCCGCCAAGTCGCGGGTGGGGACTTCGTCCTCCACGCGCGGGGCGCCGCCGATCTCCGGGGGCAGGTCGGCAGCGCGGAGTTCGGTATCCTCGGCCATGGTAGCCGCCTGCAACACGATGTTCTTCAGTTCTCGCACATTGCCCGGCCAGGAATAGGCGAGCAGCGCGCGCAGGGCATCGTCGGAAAAGCGCATGTCCGGCTTGTGCTGCTTGAGCAGATGTTCGGCCAGCCCCAGAATGTCCTCCGGCCGGCTGCGCAAGGGCGGCACCTTGAGCTGGAATTGTCCCAGGCGATGATAGAGGTCGCTGCGGAAGCGGCCGGCGCGCACCTGCTCTTCTAAGTCCTTATTGGTGGCGGCCACGATGCGCACGTCCACCGAAATCTTCTTGCTGCCGCCCAGCCGGTAGTAGGGGACGCCATCGAGCACGCGCAACAGCTTGACCTGCACCTTGGGCTCGAGCTCGCCGATCTCGTCGAGGAAGAGCGTGCCGTGGTCGGCCAGTTCGAACAGGCCGGGCTTGGGAGTGTCGGCGCCGCTGAACGCGCCTTTCTCGTAGCCGAACAGTTCGCTCTCCACCAAGTTTTCGGGCAGCGCGGCGCAGTTCAGGTCCACCCAGGGCTTGTTGCAGCGCAGGGAATTATGATGGATGGCGCGGGCGATGAACTCCTTGCCGCTGCCGGTCTCGCCCACGATCAGCACCGCCGCGCTGCTGCGGGCCACGCGCTCCACCATCTGCATGAGCTTGTGCATGGCTTCGCTGCAGACCACGGCTTCAAAGCCCTGGATCCGGTAGCGCGAAGCTTCGGCGGCGGTGGATTCCGACATTCCCGTAACAGCGGTCCGCACACGGATGTTCCCCGGGCGGAACGGTGCCCTAATGCTTTATCGGCCATCTGATTTGCACTGTCAACCGCGAACGGCCCCCCGTGCAAACTAAGGTACCGAACCATCGGGTAAGCACGTTGGTAATCTGTCGCGTTCCGTTTTGAAAAGTATTATCAACGTGGGAATATTGAAGCGAGGAGCGGGCCCGCCTCAAGCTCAGGCGCCCGGAACAGTTGCTTCGCAAGGCGGTGCCTGTGTATAGGGATCAAGTACAAGAAACCGAGTACATCGCGGCTGCTCCGCAACGGACTTCCTTTCTGAAGCTGTTCGCAAGGCTAAAATCGGCGAGCTTCGAGCAACTGCAGGCGGTGAACCGCGAGCTGTGGCTGTTGCTTTCGCTGTTCGTCATGGCGGCGGTGCTGAACCTGCTGGTGGACAGCCATCGCATGCTGCTCACCCTCTATGGCCTCCCCACCCTGTACTCGGCGTACTTTTACGGGCGGCGGCATGCCACGCTGACCGCGGTGGCCAGCGTAGCGGTCATCGGGCTGCTCATGCATTACAACCCGTTGATGTTCGCGCGCCACATCCCGGCTCCGCTGCTGGCGGACCGCTGGTATGACCTCACCATCTGGGGCGCAGTCCTGGTGATCACCGCGTATTCCACGGGAACGCTCTACGAGCGCAAGGAAGAACACATCCGCGAGCTGCGCCAGACCTATCACGGGGTGCTGATGATCCTGCAGCAGTTCATCGCCAAGGACAAGTACACCCAGAACCATTCTTACCGGGTGTCGATCTACGCGGCCGCCATCGCCGGCGAAGTCGGGCTGGATTCGGAACGGATCGAGGACGTACGCGCCGCCGCCCTGCTGCATGACGTTCGGCAAGCTCGATATCAGCCGCGCGATCCTCTACAAGGCCGCCCGCCTCACCGAGAAGGAGTTCAAGGAGATCCAGCGCCACGTGGAAGCCGGCATCCAGATCCTGGAGCCGGTAGGCGGTTCCCTGCGCCGGGTGCTGCCCATCATCCTCTCGCACCACGACAAGTTCGACGGCTCCGGCTATCATCCCACCAAGGGCGAGCAGATTCCGCTGGAGGCGCGCATCCTCTCGGTCGCCGACGTTTACGATTCTCTGACCAGCGACCGTCCCTATCGCAAAGCCATGTCCACCTTCGATGCCAAGAAGATCATCGAGCAGGGATCCGAGACCGAATTCGACCCCAAGGTCGTCCACGCTCTTCTGGCGGCGTTCGCCAAGGGGAAGCTGGAGATTCCCGAGCTGCTGGTCTGATGCTGCGCAAGGCCCGCTGAGCGTGCGGGCCTCATGACCTCCATCCACAAGAAAAGAAAGACGCGGCAGGAAGCTGCTGAGCTTCATGCCGCGGGCCAGGATTGAGGTTGGCCTACTGCCGTCGCTCCCCCTTAGCCTCCGCCATCTCGCGGGCGCCCGCGGGCAAAGTCGCGAACTGCAAGTTGGCGACGGCCACCGCGGGGAACCGGAAGTAGCGCTTGTACGAGACGTAGGTCGCGATCATCACCGGCAGCACCAACAGGGGCGTCTGCCAGCCCACGTAACGAGTCGCCGTAGCGGCGATGGCCGCGATGCCGGCGCTCAGGGCGAAGTAGGAGAAGGTGAGTTCCAGCATCTCGCGCCACACCTTAACCAGGTTGAGGTTCTCGGTCAGCGAGATCACGGCGGCCACCGGCAGGGTATCGGCCACCAGGAAGGCCGCGCCCGCCAGCGCGATCAGCAGCGACTGCGCCGCCAGGCTGGGGATCAGAGCGCTGCGTTTGTACACGAGGTCGGCCGCGGCCACCGCCACCACCAGCGTCGAGACGTTGAACAGCGTCTGCACCGCTTTCAGGCTCTTGCCTCGCGCCGGCAGGCCCTGCACGAAGGCGGACACTGCCGCGATCACCACCGTCTCGGGGAAACTCAATTCCGCCAGGGCGATGAGGATGAACGGCAGGTTCACCGACATGTTCCCGTTGGTGCCCGGCAACTTGATCTTCAGCCGGGAGGCAACGGCGGCGATGATGAGGAACGACAGGAACCGTACCGGGTCCTTGCATTCCCACTGCATCAGCCCGCCGGCCAGTGTTGCCACTCCTGCCGCCGCCATCGCACCGATGAAGAGCTTCGCGCTCGCAGTCATGTTTTTCATACGCGTCTCCTTTCGCTCTTCATCTCCAGGTTACTGATCGCAGCTGACTGCGCCGGTTGTGGGATCGACCTGGCAATCGCCTGGGTCGCTGGCGCTCATCCCATGCATCGTGCTCGAGCCCCAGATAACGGAGGTGCCCCAGATGACGCTGAAGCCGGAGTCGATGTTGGTGCCCCAGATGACCGAGTTGCCCCACAGCACCGAGTTGCCCCAGAGCACCGACGTGCCCCACACCACGGAATTGCCCCACAGCACCGAGTTGCCCCAGAGAACCGAGTTGCCCCAGAGAACCGAGGTACTGCCAGGAACGGTCTGTACGAGGGTGACGGTGTTGCTGGCCGAGTCATACACTGCGGTGGGAGAGAGGGCGTAGCCGCTGCCGCTGTCGGTGTTGTTCAGCGCCGCCGCGGCATCCAGGTAGCCGGCGCCGTAGGTGAAGATGTCGGCCTGGTTGTTGTAAACATTGCCCCACGAATCCGCGGCCGAACTGTAGGCACGGAAGTTCTTGTAGGCCGACTTCATCAGCCGGGCTTTGACCAGGTCGGGTGTGAGCGTCGGGTCCTTCTGGATCAGCAAGGCGGCCGCGCCCGTCACCAGTGGTGTGGCCATGCTGGTGCCGCTCAAGCGGAAGTACTGGGAGCTGCCGTAAGACGAGTTGCAGGTTGTGCCGTTGCTGTTGCACGGATACACGTCGAGATTGGGGTTTTCGTTCACCAGGGTGGTGTTGGCCGCGAGCAGCGAAACCACCTTGTCGCCGGGCGCCACGATGTCAGGTTTGACGATGTGGTCGAGCAGGGTCGGACCCTTGGAGCTGTAACTGGCGATCACGTCGTTAGAGCGGTTGAAATCGTTGGAGTTCATCGCCCCCACGGTGATCACGTAAGGATCGTTGCCGGGGACGCCGATGGTGCCATAGCCGTGGGTGTGCAGGGAATTGTCGCGCCCGGCGTTGCCAGCCGCCACCACCACCACGATGCCGGCGTTCCAGGCCTGCTCTACCGCCTGGCACAGCGGATCTTGGGTGTAGCTCTCGTAGATGCTGCGCCCCAGACTCAGGTTCAGCACGCGGATGTTGTACTGGTCCTTCAGTTCGATGGCCCGGCTGATGGCGGCGATGACGGCGCTATCGGTGCCGCCGCCGTTGGCGTCGAGCACCCGCAGGTTGATGATGCTGGCGTTGGGAGCCACGCCCTCGTACTGGTACTTGTACTTGGTCTGCGAGCTCTGGGCATTGCCGGCAGCGAGTCCGGCCACGTGGGTGCCGTGACCGTAGGCGTCGTTGGTGCTGGAGTCGCCGGCCACGAAGCTCTCGCTGTAAACCACCCGCGAGTTGGAAGCGCCGAACACCTTCAGGTCAGGGTGGGCGTAGATGCCGCTATCCACAACGGCGATGCCTACGCCCGTGCCGTTGTAGCCGTAACTCTGGGCGGTGTCCTCGTTGATAACGGTCCTGGCCGCGTCGGGGCCAGAGGTCATTCGGACTTTGTGGTCCAGGGACACGTGGGCAACATCGCCATCATCGAGCAAGTCCTGGACCGCGGAGAGTGGCAGCGTGTAAGCCTCGGCTCTGATGATGCCGAGGTGCCGCTTTGATTTGCCGCCCTTGTTCTTCACCCTGTCCTGGTGCTTCTGCTGAGGCGTCACGCGGTACTGCACGATAACGTCGACGACGGTGGAAGGATCGGCCGTGTCCAGGAGCTGTTGCAACGGCGGACTAACCTTGGGGCCGTTGCCTTTGCTCTTGGCGGATGCTGCTGGCGCCGCCAGCAGCATGAGGCAGGCCGCCAGCACCGCGACCACGCGCCCGCCCTTCGATGCGAACGCCCGCACGGCCGGTTTCTGCCCCGACTGCTCGTTGCCCTTCTGGTTGTCGTTGTTGCCTCCACCCCAGCCGGCGCTGCTGCTGAGGGGCGGATAGATTCTGAGCTCTGTCTGCTTTCGCATATGACGTTACCTCGTATACATAGCTGCCCCTTGGAAAGCAGGATGGTGGCCAACCTACAATCAACGCTAAGTTGCTAAAAAGTAATGGCAAACCTCGAATGTGAGGGCTACGGCAAGAGACAAGTTGGCGCAAGCCGGCCGGCGCGTGCGCCAACTTGTCGCCGAGCGGAGCCCCCGGGCGCGCCCGGTTTTGGTTTGCTGGGGTGGTGCCCGCGGGCTGAGGAAGCGACGTCGGCGATCACCTGGAACCTGCCGGTCGCGCGCCAGCCAGCAGCGCGCGGATCCCCCGGTGGTCCTGGCTCCCTCCCGTTCAGCCACCTTTGTAATGTGTACAAGCGGCTACGTTGGGCGGATTGTTAAGCTTGGGCCCGCGGCCGCGGGACAGAATGTCTGCGGTGCCGGTCCTGTTGCGACAGATTGTCGCTTTCCCCCACAGACGCGCAGAAGCAAGAATGTTCAAGCCACTGAAAACGCTAGGGGATGGTCTGGCCCGCGTGCTCTCGCGACTGGCTGCCCACTTGCCGCTAAAAGTAGAGAGCAATCCGTCTATGCCGAAACGAGCGCTAGCGTTCATCGTTCTGACAGCGGCTCTGGGGGTGGCCGTGTTGGCCAGCGGGCTGCTGCGCTGGGAATCGCACGACGGGCTGCGCTTCGTCTGCTATCTGTTGGTGGCGCTGCTGGCCTCCGGCCTGAAAGTGCAGTTGCCCGGCATCGACGGCACGATGTCGGTGAACTTCCTGTTTATCCTGATCGGCATCCTGGAACTGTCGCTCCCGGAGACGCTGGTGATCGGCTGCGCCTCCTGCCTGGTGCAGGCCTTGTGGAACACCAGGACCGCCCCCGCACCCATCAAAGTAATTTTCAACGTGTTCAGCATGATGGCGCCAGCCATCGCGCTCTCGGCTTTCGCCTATCACCGGCTGGCGCCGGTGCTGCACAACAGCGTGCCGCTGCTGCTGATCGCCGCCGCTTGCGCCTACTTCCTCACCAACACCATCCCGGTGGCCATCGTGATCTCTCTCACCGAGGGGAAATCGTTCCGCAAGATCTGGGCGGAGTGCTACTTCTGGTCGTTCCCCTACTACCTGGTAGGAGCGGCCATCGCCGGCATGGTGAGCGCCCTCAACCGCTGGGTCGGCTGGCAGACCTCGCTGCTGGTGCTGCCCATCATGTACTGGATCTTCCGCTCCTATCGTCTCTACCTGGGGCGCCTGGCGGACGAGAAGCGGCACGTGGAAGAGATGGCCGGCCTGCACCTGCGCACCATCGAAGCGCTGGCCCTGGCCATCGAAGCCAAAGACCACACCACCCACGACCACCTGCGGCGAGTGCGCGTGTACGCCCTCGAGATCGCCAAGGAGCTGGGGCTCACCGAGGCGGAGATCGAGGCGCTGCGGGCCGCCGCCCTGCTGCACGACATCGGCAAGCTGGCCGTGCCCGAGCACATCATCAACAAGCCCGGTCGCCTGACCCCGGAAGAATTCGAAAAGATGAAGATCCACCCGGTGGTGGGGTCGGAGATCCTCAAGCACGTCGGTTTCCCCTACCCGGTAGTGCCCATCGTGCGCTCCCACCACGAGAAGTGGGATGGCAGCGGCTACCCCGACGGGCTGAGGGGGACGGACATCCCTATCGGGGCGCGCATCCTCTCGGCGGTGGATTGCCTGGACGCGCTGGCCTCCGACCGCCAGTATCGCCGTGCCCTGCCCCTGGATCAGGCTATGGAGCACGTGGCTCGCGCCGCCGGCACCGAGTTCGACCCGCGCGTGGTGGACGTGCTGAAGCGCCGTTACATCGAGCTGGAGCGCCTGGCGCAGAGCACCTCCTCCGAACCCCTGCAGCCCCGGCTTTCCACCGACGTCAAAGTGGAGCGCGGCTTGGAGCCCTCCGCCGGCTTTGAGCGCACCGCGCCGGCTGCGCCGGTTGCCGATTCCGAGAGCTTCCTCACCTCCATCGCGGCCGCGCGCCAGGAAGCGCAGACCCTGTTTGAGCTCAGCCACGACTTGGGCAGCACGCTCAGCCTGGACGAAACCCTGTCCTTGCTCTCGGTGCGGCTGAAGAAACTGGTGCCCTACGATTCCGTCGCCATCTACGTGTGCCGGGGCGACAACCTGCTGCCGCAGTACGTCAGCGGCGATAACTTCCGGTTGTTCTCCGCGCTGGAGATCCCTATGGGGCAGGGCTTGTCGGGATGGGTGGCGCACAACCGCAAGCCCATCATCAACGGCAATCCTTCGGTCGAGCCCGGCTACCTCAACGACGAGACCAAGTTCAGCACCCTGCGCTCGGCGCTGGCCGTGCCGCTGGAGGGCGTAACCGGAGTGGTGGGAGTGCTGACGCTGTACAAAGCGGAGCGCGACTTCTTCACCACCGACCATCTGCGGGTGTTGCTGGCCATTGCTTCCAAGGTGGGCATCTGCATCGAGAACGCCTTGAAGTATCAGCAGGCCGAAAGCTCGGCGACTACCGACTATCTCACCGGACTGCCTAACGCCCGCTCCCTGTTCCTGCACCTGGACCGCGAGCTGGCGCGCTGCAAGCGCACCAATACCCCGCTGGCGGTCATGGTATGCGACCTGGATGGCTTCAAGCAGATCAACGACCGCTTCGGCCACCTGGAAGGCAACAAGGTGCTGCGCCTCTTCGCCGATTTCATGAAGGGGGTGTGCCGCGAGTACGACTACGTGGCCCGCATGGGCGGCGACGAGTTCGTGCTCGTCGCCCCCGGGATGACACCCAAGGCGGCCGAAGACAAAGGCGCACACCTGCTATCGCTGGCGCGGGAAGCCGGACGTCGGGTCTGCGGTCACGACTTCCTATCGCTCAGCATCGGCTGCGCCTTCTATCCCGAGGCCGGCTCCGACGCCGAGCAGTTGCTCACCGAGGCCGACCGCAGAATGTACATCATCAAGCACACGCAACACGAGCGCGTCGCGCGGATGCAGGGCCTCACGGCTCCTTCCGCGTCAGTGAACTGAAGGGGGAGGGCGATGCGCAAGATCGTCCGGCGCCTGGCAGCGATGGCAGCAGTCGTGCTCGTCGGCGGATTGCTGTCGGCCACGCTCGTGCGTCTCGCGCCGGGTTTCGACGTGGACGAGCAGCAACTGGACGCGCGCCTGAGCTCGGAGAGCGTGGCCGCGCTGCGCCGGGCACGCGCCCACGACCGCAACATCGCCGGCTTCTACCTTCACTATCTGGGAGGCGCCGTGCGCGGCGACCTCGGCGAGTCCCGCACCCTGAACCGTCCAGTACGCAAGCTGCTCGCCGAACGTTTACCGGTGACCGCGCGCCTGGCCGGCCTTGGGCTGCTCGCCGGCTGGTTCTGCGCCGTGCTGCTGGCGCTGGGCGCCACCATGGCCCGCAGAGCGGCTTGTGACCTGGCCGCCATCGTGCTGGGCGGGATCTTCCTGTCCCTGCCCGCGGCCGTGCTGGCCTTGCTTTTCGTGTTCGCCAATGCGCCCGCGTATCTGGTGATCGCGTTGGTGGTGTTCCCGAAAGTGTTTTCCTACACCCGCAACCTGCTGGCCAAGAGCTACAACCTGCCGCACCTGGTGACTGCCTACGCCAAGGGCGTGGGTCCGCTGCAGGTTCTCGTCTGGCACGTGCTGCCGGTGGCGGGCGCACAGTTGCTGGCCGTGGCGGGGATCTCGGTCAGCATCGCGCTGGGCGCGGCCATCCCGGTGGAAGCCCTGTGCGGCATTGCAGGCATCGGCCAGCTCGCGTGGCAGGCGGCGCTGGGTCGCGATCTGCCCTTGCTGGTGAATCTGACCGTGCTGGTCACCGTGATCACCCTGGCCGCGAACTGGGGATCGGAACTCGCTGGACAGCGTTTCAGGACGAGTGAAGCATGAGACGCGTCCGCCAATTCGCCTGGCTGTTGCTGGCGCTGGTCGCGCTGGCGTCATTCGGGGCAGGACTTTGGGCGCCCGCCGATTACGCGATGCAGTTCCGCGAGGCGCCCAACTCTCCCCCTTCGCACCAGCACCTGCTGGGCACCGACGAGTTGGGACGCGACCGCTTCTCGCGCGTCCTCTACGGCACCCGCGTCTCGCTGCTGATGGCACCGGCCGCGGCCCTGTTCTCGACCCTGCTGGCCACGCTGGTGGGCGGAGTTGCCGGCTATCTCGGGGGATGGTGGGAGCGCGCCGCCATGGGCGCCACCGATCTGTTTCTCTCTATGCCCTGGCTGTTCCTGCTGCTGGCAGTGCGGGCGATGCTGCCGCTGAACATCGCACCCATCACCTCGGTCGCCGTCACCTTTTTGCTTTTGGGATTGCTGGGATGGGCGGCTTCGGCGCGCGTGCTCTGCGCCGGCGCCCGCGGCTTGCGCGATTCCGATTTCGTGTTGCAGGCGCGCGCCTCCGGGCTGCGCGGATTCCGGCTGCTGGCCATCCACGTGATGCCCAACCTGAAGCCGGTGCTCGCGGCGCAGTTCTGGATCTCCATCCCGGTGTTCATCATCAGCGAGGCCAATCTTGGCATCCTAGGACTCGGCGTTTCGGAGCCGCTACCTTCCTGGGGCAGCCTGCTGCGCGAGCTTGAGAGTTTTACCAGTTTCGGCTTCGAAGCGTGGAAGCTGGTGCCGCTCGGGCTGCTGGTGCTGGTGGTGAGCAGTTTCCAGATCATCCTTTCTCGTGACGAGGTGCATGCATGAAGCGCCGGGCAGTGGGGCGGTTCCGCGACAGACGTGGCTCATGTGAAGGGGCACGCCTTCAGGCGTGCCGCAAGGGGCAACTAGGGGACGCGGCTTTAGCCGCTGAGGGAGGGGGACCTCAGGGCCTAAAGGCCGATCCACTGGCGGCGCCTATCGGCACGGCTGAAGCCGTGCCCTTTCACACGACTGGTCACAGCAACACTGGAACTGCTCTAGCTATCACATTATTCCTGTTCCTCTCGCTCTCGGCGGCCCTCGGCCAGTCCGGCGGGGAACTGCGGTTCTACCTGCACTCGGACCCCAAGACCTTCGACCCCCTCCTGGTGGCCGACGACGCTTCCGAGACCATCCGCTACCTGACCGGCGGGGTGCTGGTGCGCGTCAACCGGCGCACGCAGCAGGCCGAACCCGAGCTGGCGGCCTCGTGGACGACCTCGCGCGACGGCCGCAGCATCACCTTCGACCTGCGCGAGCGCGTTTACTATTCCGACGGCACGCCCTTCTCCGCCGCGGACGTGGCCGCGACCGTCCAGCGGCTGATGGATCCGGCGCTGCACTCGCCCACCGCCGACTCCTTCCGCTCCGGCGCGGGCGCGGTGCGCACGCACGTGGATTCGCCGGTGCGCATCACCATCACCTTTCCCGCGCCGGTTGCCGGCCTGGACAAGCTCTTCGACCAGGTGGCGATCGTCTCCTCACGCTCGGCCAACAAGGAGCGCGCGGCCCTGGGGCCGTTCTATGTGGCCGACTACAAGCCCGATTCCTACGTGCTCTTGAAGCGCAATCCCAACTACTGGCGGCGCGATGCGGCCGGACGCCAACTGCCCTATCTCGACTCCGTCCGCCTCGGCATTCAGCCCAACCGCGATATTGAGATGATGAACTTCCGCCGCGGCGACATCGACCTGATCAACTGGCTGGACAGCGAATACTTCGACCGGCTGGTGGGGCAATCGCCGGCGCTGGTCCATGACGCCGGGCCGGGCCTGGATTCCGAGCAGATGTGGTTCAACCAGGTGCCGAATGCGCCCATCCCGGCCTACAAGCGTGCGTGGTTCCGCTCGACGAATTTCCGCCGCGCCGTCTCTGCGGCCGTCAACCGCGCCGATCTCAGCCGTGTGGTCTATGGCGGACACGCGCAGCCGGCCGTTGGCCCGGTCTCACCGGCGAACAAATTCTGGTTCAACGCCAAACTGCATGCCCCGGCTTACGATCCCTCGGGCGCCCTGCGCCTGCTGCAGCAGGATGGCTTCCGTTTGCAAGCCGCTTCGCTGCGCGACCGCGAGGGGCACGCCGTCGAGTTCTCCATCATCACCAACGCCGGCAACAAGCCGCGCGAGCGCATGGCCACCATGATTCAGCAGGACCTGGGGAAGATTGGCATCAGCGTGCACGTGGTGACGCTCGACTTCGCCTCACTGATCGAGCGCATCACCGAGTCCAACAACTATGAAGGGGCGCTGCTGGGCATGGTCAACATGGACCTCGATCCCAACGCGCAGATGAACCTGTGGCTGAGCTCGGCCGAGAACCACCAGTGGAACCCGCGGCAGAAGTCGCCGGAGACCGCCTGGGAAGCCGAGATCGACCGCCTGATGAAGGAGCAGGCCGCCAGCCTCGAGCCCGCCCAGCGCAAAACCTGCTTCGACCGCGTGCAGGAGATCGTGGTCGAGCAGCAGCCGTTCATTTATCTAGTCAACAAGAATGCGCTCTCGGCCGTGGCCGCCACGGTGGCCAACGCCAGCCCGGTGGTGCTGCGGCCGCAGACTTACTGGAACATCGAGACGCTCAGCCTGCGCCTCCAGACTGCGAGCAAGCATTGATCGTGCGTGAACAACCCTTCCTCTCCCTCTGCCTCACCGCGGGCTACCGCCACAAGCCGCCGGTGCTGCGCAACACATTCTTGCAGATGCGGCAGGGAGAGATACTCGGGCTGATCGGGCAGAGCGGTTCGGGGAAAAGCACGATGGCGCTGGCTATCCTGCGGCTGCTGGAGTTGAAGGGGGGCAGGGCCGAGGGCAGCGTCTACCTCCAGGGCAACGACCTGATGAAGATGAAGGAGCGCGAGCTGCGCGCCCTGCGCGGCAAGCAGATCGGCCTGGTGCTGCAGAGCCCGCTCTCCTCGCTGAACCCGGCGCTGAGCATCGGCACACAGTTGCGGGAGGCCTGGAGGGCGCACGCCCAGGGACCGTCCTTCGATTGCCAGGCCAGCATCGCGACGGCGCTCACCAACGTGAGCCTTCCCGCCCATGAAGAGTTTCTGCGCCGCCATGCTTCGCAACTGAGCGTGGGACAGGCGCAGCGCGTGCTCATCGCCATGGCCGTGCTGCACCGCCCGGCGTTGCTGATCGCCGACGAGCCCACCAGCGCGCTCGACGTCATCACCCAGGCCGAGATCCTGGGGCTGTTCGCGCGCCTGAACCGCGAGTTGGGGACAGCCATCCTTTATATTTCGCACGACCTGCTCTCGGTGGCCTCCATCTGCCACCGCATCGCCATCCTGCACGAGGGCGACATCGTCGAGTGCGGGAGCACGGAGAAGATCTTGGAATCGCCGCAACATCCCTACACCCAGAAGCTGATCGGCGCGCTGCCGCAGAGACCTGTGCCCGCCGCCAACGGCGTGACCAAGCCGGTGTACGAGGACGCCACGGGATTCGCACACCGGCGGTGATTTGATCTGCCGTCCCTACTCCCTACTCCCTACTCCCTACTCCCTACTCCCTACTCCCTACTCCCTACTCCCTACTCCCTACTCCCTGCTTCGTCGCAATTCCTCCAGCTCATATTTCGTCCCGCGCCACACTACGCCGCCGTGCCACAGCGTCACCGCCATCGAGCGCAGCAGCGCGTAGGCGATGATAAGGCTGTTGAGCGGATGCAGCAGCACGTACGCCGGAGAGATGCGCGAAGTCCGGTACATGCCGGCGTACAACACCGCGATGGCGCCGATGGCGACCGCGAATCCCGCCTTCGACCTCCCCGGCGCCAGCCACACGCCCAGGAACGGCAGGACGTTCAGCACCACCAGCAGGAAGCACGCCCCTACTGCACGCGGCCAGCGATAGTCCAACACCGCGAACAGGTTCTTGGTTAGGTTGCGCACGATCCCCAGCCCGCCGTGTCCCCAGTGCAACTCGAGCAGTCCGCGACCGAGCACGTTGTGCTGTGAAAAGCCGCGCGCCTTCACCCGCTCGCCCAGCTTGATGTCGTCCACCACTTCCAGGCGCAGCGCGTGAAAGGTCCCGATACTCTCGTACACACTCTTTCGTACCAGGTTGAAGGACCCCAGCCCCATCGAGTCCTTCGCCTTGGGGTCGGAGACCTTCCACGGCCGGTGTCCGAAGACGAACAACATCCCGAAGCCGGCGATCACCATGCTCTCGCCCACGGTCTCGAGGGCGTGGGTGGGAAACAGGACGAGGTGGTCAGCTTTCACTTCCTCGGCGTGGGCGATGGCCCGCCGCAGGGCGTCCGCGCGCAGCTTAACGTCAGCGTCGGTGAACAGGATCCAGTCTCCGCTCGCGCGCCCCGCTGCCAGCCCCATGGCGTGCGTCTTGCCCAGCCAGCCGGCGGGCAGCTCGCGGACGTGCAGCACCTCGAAGCGCAGCCCGGGGCGGGCCGCGATCGCCTCGCGCGCCGCGCGCTCCATGATCTCGCCGGTCGCGTCGCGCGAGCGGTCATCGACGGCGATGATCTCGAGATTGTCGTAATCCTGCGCGGCGAAGGACGCGAGCGCCGCCTCGACCTGCTCCTGCTCATCGTGAGCGGGCACGACGATGCTCACGCGCGGCATGTGCCCAAGACGCCGGTCCCACTGCGGGCGCGTGATGTCGGCCACCGACCGCATGCCACGGACGGCGTCCTGCATGCGGTCCACCCACACCGCCGCCAGCGCTCCGCCCAGCAGCCACCAGAAAATGTGCATCAGATTTCCGCTTCCACCGCGTCCAGCCCCGCCGCCCCCAGGCGCGGCGCATAGCGCATGCCGTAGAACAGCACCGCGGCCGAGAGCGCGATGGCCACGATGGCGGCGGTGAACGCCGCGGGCAGCGAGCTGCGGTCCGAAATGTAGCCCATCAGCGGCGGCGAGAAGGCGTCGCCCAGCAGGTGGATCACGATCAGGTTCACGCCGATGGCGCTGGAGCGGATCGGCGCGCTCACCGAGTTCACGATCGCGGCATTCAGCGGCCCGGTATTCATCAGGAGCAGGAATTCCGCCACCACGATCGCCGGCATCATCGGCGGCCCAGCCACGTACAGCGCCACCGCCATCGCCGGAATTCCCAGCGCCATGCCCGCGCCCGACACCAGATAGTACGCCGCATCCGTCTTGCCCAGCAGGCGGTCGCCGAGCCAGCCGCCGAACAGCGTGGCCACGATGCCGTTGGCGCCGATGCTCGCGCCCAGCAGCAGGTTGGCGCGGTCCAGCGACATTCCCCGGTATTGCGAAAGGAACTTGGGCAGAAAGACGGAGATGCCGCCCAGGGCGAAGGTCATCATGGCCATGCCCAGCGTGGCCGTCCAGAAAGCGCGGTTGTGCGTGAGTCCGCGGAGTGTGGCGCGGTCGGGGGTGGCCGTTAGATGGTCGCTCGATCCCCGCTCGGGCTCCGGAAGGAAGAGGAAGACGAGCGCAAACAGGAATCCCGGCAGCGCGGCCACGTAAAACGGCGCGCGCCAGCCGAAGTGGTGGCCGAGCGAGCCGCCCAGGATGTATCCCATGGCCGTGCCCACCGGGATCGCCAGGTAGAAGATCGAGAGCATGCGTCCGCGGCGCTCTTCGGGGAACAGGTCGGCGAGCAGCGCCGGGGCAATGGTGGCGTAACTCGATTCCCCGATGGCCACCACGGTGTGCCGCACCAGCAAGGTCGAGTAATCATGCGCGACCGCGGTCAGCAGGGTGGCGCCGCTCCACAGGAAGATGCCGGTGAAAACGATCCACTTGCGCGAGTAGCGGTCGGCGGCCATGCCGATGAACGGCGCCACCGCCATGTAGAAGATGAAGAAGGACGTGGTCAGCAGCCCGTATTGGGTATCGCTGAACTTGAACTCCGCCTGCACCAGCGGCTGCACCGCGAACAGCACCGAGCGGTCGATGTAATTGACGAAGTTGATCGCCGTCAGCAGCGCCAACGTGGCCAGGGGATAGGTTTTACGCGCCATCCGGTCGCGCGACTATACCATGCTGGGTAGCGCCGGCGTCCCGCCGGCGATGCGTCAATCACCCGATGACCCGATCACCCGATGACCCGATTGCCCGCCGCGGCGGGCATACAGCTTCTTCAGCTCCCGCACCTGTCCGCGATGCAACGCCGAGTGCCGCGTCTCCTCGAAGATCTCGTCCAGCACCCGGTTGGGACGCCAGGGGAAGACGATCTCCTCCGAGAAGCGCGCGGGCGGAAGCGCTGCAATCTCGGGATTGGTCAGCGAGCGCACGCGGTCGGCGAACTGCACTGTCTCCTGCACCGTGAACTTCGGCTCGTACCACTGGCCGGGATTGGCCGCCAGCTTGCGGATCTGTGGGTCGTTCTCCCAACCCAGGCAGCAGAGCTTTTCTTCGTTGGGCTGGCCGCCGATCCACACGTGTACCAGCGCGTAGCGCCACTCGATGACGTGGCGCGCGTGCCAGCCGACGGAGTGCAGGTTCGACTCCGGCTGCCAGGTGAAGGCCTCGGGGGTGAACTGCACGAACTCGTGCAGCAACCGGTCCCACTCGTCCTCGACGTGGTGGAGCACGAAGCGCAGCAGGTCGTTCATTTCTCTTTCCTCGGCGGCGGTCCATTGCGCCCATCCGGACGCGGCCAGCGCGCCTCCACCACTGTGCCGATCCCGCCCCGTGGCCGGAACTCGCCCCGCACCACCGCCCACACCGGACGCGCCGCCCGCACCACGTCCTCCAGCACGCGGTTCACGACGTTCTCCTGGAAGATCCCGAGTTCGCGATACGCCAGCAGGTATTCCTTGAACGACTTCAGCTCCAGGCAGCGCCGGTCGGGCATATAGCGCAGGGTGATCACGCCGAAATCCGGCAGCCCCGTCTTGGGACACACCGCGGTGAACTCGGGCGCGTCGATCACGATCTCGTAGGCGGGAAACTGGTTGGGCCAGGTCTCGATCTGCGGGAAACGCGCGCTCAGCCCCGAGCGCGCATGCTCCGGCGTGTAGGAGGGCTTCTTCGGCATGCGCACATTGTATGGCAGAAGCAGGTCGTTGGTCGGTGGTGGCTAGTCGTTTGCCCCGGACGCTTTTGCCAACGACTAACGACCAACAACCACCGACTTTCTCACGACCACCGACTTTCTTCGAGTCGAGTGTTCCTTCCCCCGGCTCGGCGCATCTAAGTCACGTAAAGCGAAATTCAGGGAACCGAGTTCGCCAACACGCCTTCGCGGCACGCATTTTCTGCGCGCGGAGGTAACATCTGTCGAGGGCCTGGGACTATACTGGGCTTTGCTGGAATCACCGGCTCTAATCGCCTGAAGGGTAAGGCTGTTGGACTACATGCATAGCAAACGGTTGATGTTGATCGTGGCGGGGACGGCGGTGGCGGTCATCTTGCTGGCGGCGTTCGCCTCCCTGCGCGGCAACGAGGTTCCGGTGCGCGCCGACCACGTCCTCCGCGAGAACATCACCAACACTATCGCCACCAACGGCAAGGTCCGCCCGGTGGACAATTTCGAGGCTCACGCTCCTGCTGCCACCACCGTGCGCCGCGTGCTGGTGCATGAGGGCGACCGCGTCAAGGCCGGGCAGTTGCTCCTCCAGCTCGACGACGCCGAAGCCCGCACCGAGGCGGCCAAGACCCTGGCGCGCGTGAAGGCTGCCCAAGCCGACCTGCACTCTGTCCGGGCGGGCGGGACGCATGAAGAAGTTCTCACCACGCAGTCCGAGCTGGTGAAGGCGCGCGCCGAGCTGGAGGCCGCCAACCGCAATCTCGCCGTCATGCAGCAGCTCCAGCAGCGCGGCGCCGCTTCTGCCGCCGAGGTCGAGGACGCGCACAATCGCCTCAAGCGCGCCCAGGCCGAAGTCAACCTGCTGCAGCAGAAGGAGACTTCCCGCTACTCGCGCCCGGAGATCGCCAAGGTCAAAGCCGGGCAGGAGGAAGCCGAAACCGCTTATCAGGCGGCACAGGGCACGTTGCGTCGGTCCAACGTGCGCGCCCCCCGCGCCGGCATCGTGTACTCGCTGCCCGTGCGTGTCGGCGCTTATGTGAATCCCGGCGACCTGCTGGTGCAGGTTGCCGACCTGCACAAAGTCCAAGTCGTAGGCTACGTGGACGAACCCGAGATCGGCCGTCTGGCAACCGGCCTGAAGGTCACCGTCACGTGGGACGCGCTCCCCGGCCGCGCCTGGCAAGGGACCATTACCCGCGTTCCCACCACCGTCACCCAGCTCGGCACGCGCAATGTGGGCGACATCACCTGCACCGTGGACAACAGCGACCTGAAGCTGTTGCCCAACGTCAACGTGAACGTGACCATCACCACCACCCAGGAAAACAATGTGCTGACCGTCTCGCGCGAAGCCATCCGCCAGGACGACGGCAAACAGTACGTCTTCGAGATCGTCAACGGCGAACTGAAGCGCCGCAACGTCACCACTTCGGTCTCCAATCCCACGCGCATCGAGATCACCAGCGGCCTGCCCGACGACGCCTTGGTCGCCCTCAGCGCAGTCGATAACCATCCGCTGATGGACGGCCTGGCGGTGCGGGTGGTGCAGCGTTGATGCGCCGGCGCCTTCTCCCTATTCTCGCCTGGCTCCTGACAATGCTAGCGGCGGGTGTCTCAGCCGCGGCTGACCCCGCTTCTCCCGCCGAGCTGCTCGCTCTCGGGCGCGTGGACGACGCCATCCGCCTGCTTATGGACCGCGTGCAGGCCGCGCCCAAAGATGCCCAGGCCTACAACCTGCTTACCCGCACTTACTTCTACATGGGACGCTGGGACGACGCTGCCGCCGCCGCCGAGCGCGCAGTTGCGCTCGAACCCTCGACCAGCGACTACCAGTTGTGGCTGGCGCGCGCCGTCGGCGAGAAGGCGGCGCATTCCAGCTTCGTCACCGCGGTGCGCATGGTTCCCAGGATCCGCGGCGCCTTCGAGCGCGCCGTCCAACTCAACGGCGCGAGCGCTGCCGCCCGCACCGATCTCGCCGAGTTCTACATGGAAGCCCCGGGATTTCTCGGTGGCGGCAAGGACAAAGCCCTGGCGCAGGCCGAGGTGCTCGCCATCCAGGACGCCGCCGCCGCCCACTGGGTCAAGGCGCAGCTCGCCGAGCGCGCCAAGAAGTTCGACACCGCCGAGCAGGAGTATCGCGCCGCCATCGCCGCCAGCCAACATCCCGGCGGCCGCTGGCTTGATCTCGCCGGCTTCTACCGCAACCGCGGCCGCCTCGACCAGATGGAGGACGCCGTCAACAAGGCCGTCTCCGAAGACATCGGTCAGAGCACCATCCGCTACGAAGCCGCCCTGCTGCTGTTCCAGGCCGGCAGGAATTTTCCTGGCGCCATCGAGTTGCTTCAGAAGCACCTCGTCGGCGCTTCCCAACCCGAAGCCGCGCCCGCTTACCAGGCGCACTATTTGCTGGGGCAGATCTTCGAGAAGCAGGGCAACCGCCAGGCCGCCGCCGCCGAGTATCGAGCCGCGCTTTCTCTAGCGCATGAATTCGATCAAGCGCAGACCGCACTCCAGCGAGTAGCACGGTAGAGTACCGAGTACCCAGTACCAAGTACCGAGTAAAAACGCCCAGAAACTCACGTGGGGGAGGAGACTCTCCGCAAGGACGGCCGCTCGGTACTGGGTACTCGGTACTAGGTACTAAGTACTCGCTGCTTGGTACTCGGTACTACCCCTGCTCTATACTCGCCATTCGACCAACGCCATCCAAGGTGGACTTATGAAGATCCTTCGCTGGAGCATCGTTCTCGTCCTGTTCGCGTCTGTTGTCCACGCCGAGCCGCTTCCCTTCCGCCAGGCCATTGAACTGGCGGCCAAGCGCAGCACCGTCATCAGCGCCACCGACCAGATGCGCGCCCACCAGATGTACCTCGAGGCGGCGCGCATGTACATCCCGCAGGTGATCGTGGGCTCGGGTCTGGCCAAGTCTTTCGGATTCCCGCTGAGCATTGAAGGCTCGGCGCCGACGGCAGTAAGCGTGAACACCATGGGATATCTCATCAATCCCGCACAGCGTTACTTCGTGCGCGCCGCCCGCACCGAGTGGGACGCCACCGCTTTCAGCGCCGAGGACAAGCGCCAGCAGGCCATCCTCGAGACCGCCGTCAGTTACACCCAGCTCGACCGCCTGGTCACGGCGCTCCATCTTCTCCGCCAGCAGGAGCAGGAAGCGGTGCGCGCCGAGCAGATCACCGCCGAGCGCGTGCAGGCGGGGGTCGGGCCCCAGCTCGAGCTCACGCGCGCCAAGCTGGCCACCGCCCGCGTGCGCATGGGCATCGCCCAGGTGGACGGCAATGTGGACGTCCTCCGCAACCTGCTCTCGCAGCTCACCGGGGTGCCCGTGCAAGCGATCGAGACCGTCACCGAGTCGATCCCGCAGCTTCCCGACGTCAGCCAGAGCGACGACCTCGCCTCCAAAGCCGCTTCCGCCAGCCCGGCCGTCAAGCTGGCCTCTGCCCAGGCCGACGCCAAGCAGCTCCGCGCCCGCGGCGAGCACAAGCAGCTCCTGCCGGCGGTGGACTTCGTCGGCCAGTACGGACTGCTGACCAGGTACAACAACTACGACGTCTTCTTCCAATCCTTCCAGCGCAACAACGGCACCATCGGCGTGGCCATCCGCTTCCCCTTCTTCAACCTGTCGCAGCGCGCGCACGCCGAGGCCGCCGACGCCGAAGCCGTACAGGCCCGCCGCCAGGCCGAAGATGTGAAGAACAAGGTCTCCAACGAGACGCGCAAGCTGCAGCGCGACGTGGCGCAGCTTGCCGCCGCACGCGAGGTCGCGCGCCTGGAATACCAGTTGGCCCGCGCCGACGTGGACACCGTGCAAACCAAGGTCCAGGCCGGCGGCGCCACTCTGCGCGACGAAGCCAACGCCCGGCTGGCCGAGGGCCAGAAATATTCCGCGTACCTCGACGCCAGCTACCAGTTGGAGCAGGCGCAGATGCAGCTCTTGCGCTCGACCGGCGAGCTGGAGAAGTGGGCCCTGGCGCAAAAATGATGATCTCCTCGGATTCGATGTATTGGGCATTCGCTGCTGTCGCAGTGGTGACCTGCGCCTACGCCGTCGTACGCGCCGACCTCCGCCGGCGGCGCTTGTCGGTGAGCCCGCTTCTGATGACGCTGGCGCTGACCGCCGCAGTAATCATCACCGGCAGATTTCTCGGAGACCGGTTCCAGTTCTCTGCGCTTTTCATTGGCGTGATGCTCGCAGGAATTTTGGTCGCGCGAGCGTACCGGCTTTCGCTCCTAGTGATGCTGGACGTTGCTGCGGCGGCTTTTGCTCTGGGCACCTCGATCAGTTACCTCTTGGTCTTGCTGTCTCAACCGCGGCTCTTCGAGGTGTCCAGGGGCATAGGTGCCATCGTGGGCTTCGGCGTCGTTTACTGGCTCTGGCAGGAAGGACGCCGCTCCATCCAGTGGCAACGGCCGCGCGGAATTGTTTTCGGGGAATTTCTGGTCCTTGGCGGCCTTGTTGCTGTTCTCGACGTTATTCTTGGTCGTGGCCCGCGCTCTGGAGCGGCTGTATCCTCGTCGTTGATCTGCATTGCCAGTGGCGCCGTCCTCCTCGCCATCATCGTTCCCCGGTTCCTGCGCACGCGCGAAGAGCACCGCATCATCGCCAACGTCAGCGCCACCGGCGAATCCCTCCAGCCCGAATACACGCCCCCCACGCCCGAATGCCCTCATCCTGAACTGTGGAAGATGTACGACTCCATGAGCGCCGAGGTGGAAGTCCTCGACTTGCTCAAGTCGCTGGTCATCACGCTCAAGCCCAATCTCGTGGTCGAGACCGGCACCTTCATGGGCGTGAGCACGCTGGCCATCGCCGAGGGGCTCAAGCAGAACGGCTTCGGGCGCGTCATCACCGTCGAATACGACCCCAAGGTTTTCGCCAAGGCAAAGGAGCGCATCGACGCCTCCGGGCTCGGGCCGTGGATCGACGCCCGCAACCAGTCCAGCCTCGACCTGCAGGTTGAGGGCACCATCGACCTCCTCTTCAGCGACAGCGACATCAACATCCGCGAGCGCGAGGTCCGCCACCTGCTGCCGCAGGTCTCGCCCAACGGCCTGATCCTCATCCACGACTCGAGCTCCCACCAGAAGGTGGTGCGCGAAGCCGCCTTGCGCCTGGAAGCCGAAGGCCTCATCTCCGTAGTCCTCATCCCCACCCCCCGCGGGCTGGTGGTCGCCCAAAAGCGCTCCGGCCGCCAGTAAGCACCGAATACACAGAACCAGGAGAATTCACGCCCGCTTTACAAATCATTACATTTCCTCCACTCCCGCCGGTGTTTAACCCAGTAGGAAGGGCAAGCTGAAACGACTATCGGGCGCTCGAAAAGCCGAGGGTTGAAGGTGAGGGAGACCATGAATTACTGGAAGAAAATGGCGTTTGCTTTGGCCCTGGTCGCAGGGCTCTGTGGAGGTGCTTGGGCCCAGGATTGGGGACATCGTAACGTGAACCGTGATCGGGACGACCACAAGTGGCGTGACCGCGATCATGACCGCAACCGCGACCGTGACCGCAACCGCGACCGTGACCGCGACTGGCGTTATCGCAACAATCCCAACTATCAGTACCGCAATGGCCAATGGGGTTACGGCCCGAACCGGACCTGGGGCGGCACCTATGGCGGTTACCCCAATGGCAACTATGGCTACTACCCCAACGGTACCTATTATCCCTACCCGAACAGCACTTGGGGCTACGGTCAGAACGGTACCTACTATCCCAACGGCACCTGGGGCTACGGTGACTACGGTGGCTACGGGTACAACTATGCCCACCAGACCGGATACAACGACGGCCTGAACGATGGCCGCATTGACCGGCGCGCCAATCGCGGGTTCCGTGCCGAGGGCAACGGCAGCTACAAGCACGGCGATCACGGCTACAACAAGAGCTATGGCAATAAGGGCGCCTATCAGCAGGCCTATCGCAGCGGCTACCTGGCAGGCTATCGCGCGGGATTTGGACGGGGGTGGTAGGTAGGGCAACAACCGCGCTTTGACGAGGGGCCGCCGCCCAGGCGGCCCTGGCGTTTTTCGCCCCGGGGCCACAAGACTGGCAACAGATCAAGCCGCCTTTCTGCCTGGCATGCCCCGGTTCTGCGATATTTCCTCCTGGCAACACGTTACCTTTAGGTGTCTGGATGACCTAAGGTATCTGGCTGTGCAGGGTGGGAAAGAGTTGTACTTGCTCGTATTGAATCTAATAGGGGGATTGCCAAAGCTAGATGATGATATCCTTGAAACGAGGGATAACTGTGCCACGTACCAAGAAAGCTGCCCTCTTCGTGCGCTGCACCGAAGAGGAAGCGGAGAAAATCCGCCGCACTGCCAAAGCGGAACGTCGCAGTTTGAGTGGATTCATGCTCAACGCGGTGTTCAGCCGCATCGCCATGCGGGACCGCTTGCTGGCCGAGCAGGAAGCGGAGTCCAGACCGAAAGGGTAGGCCCGCGAGCCCCAGCCGTCCCGCCTGCCCCGGCGAGCGCCGAAGCTGCGGTGACTTCCGTACTTTCGTGCGGTTACTTTCGCTTCCGGCCGCAGTATCGAGGGGTTGGCCCGCTTTCCCGAAGTCCCGGGGTACAATGCGCCTCCATGGAATGCGCTGCATTAGAGGCCCTGCGCCAGGAGGCCACAGGGGTATTCAAGGAGCTCACTATGCGCCGGCGCCGCGCCCACGAATACGCTGCCGCGAACACCGGCGAGGCCAGGCTCGCCTCGGCGCTGGTGCGTCGCGGCGATTTTGAAGCCTACCTGCAACGCCGCCTGAGCAAGAGCACGGCGCGCATCGTGGCCCACGCTGTCACCCACGGCTGCCAGGCCTAGAAACGCATCCAACCGGACCATGGGACTGATCATCCGCTCGTCGCCCATCCACCGGGAAGGCTGTTACACGACCACTCCCATCGACAAGGGCACGCACATCCTCGAGTACACGGGAGAGCGGATCAGCAACCAGGAAGCCGACACGCGCTACGACGGCCGCGAGATGACCTATCTTTTCGGACTCTCGGGCGGCAAGCGCGTCATCGACGGCAACGGCATCGCAGCGCTGATCAACCACTGCTGCGATCCCAATTGTGAAGCCGAGGAGATCGGCGGGCGGGTGTGGATCACCGCCATCCGCGACATCCGCGCCGGCGAAGAACTGACCTATGACTACAATCTTTATGATGGCGAGGGCGACGTGCCCTGCCGCTGCCAAGCCAGGAAATGCCGCGGCAGTCTTTACTCCGAGCGGGAACTCGAGAAGCGCAGGAAGGCGGCGCGCCGGCGGAAGCGTGCGGCGTAGCCGCCGGAAGCATCAGGCGGTGGCTCGCCGCGGGAAGGCGTTCAGGGCCGCTTGCTCGCTGTCGTAGCAATCGAACACGGTGATCAGCTTGGTGATCTGGAGCTGGTCGTGCACACGCTGCGTCAGGTTAGCCAGCTTGATTTCGCCTCCCACATTGCGGGCGGAGGTGTAGAGCCCGACCAGCGTCCCCAGGCCGCCGCTGTCGATGTAGCTGACCCCGCCCAGATCGATGACGATCTGTTTTGCACGCTGCAGCAGGCTCTTGACCACTTCGCGGAGGTCTGCGGCCTCTTCGCCGAAGACGATGCGTCCGCTGCAACTGACCACCGTAACGCCACCCACATCGCGGGTCGAGATCTTCAGAGCCATGGCCTGCCTCCCGGCGCGCTGCCCAAGCCGCGGAACTTTGAGCAAGCCTAGCGCCGTTGCCCGCGGTTTGCAAGACAAACGGCATTCGTCGCGGCCAAAAACCGTGCCCTGATACGAGCCCCCGCGGCCAAACAGGCTGCGAAAAACCTGCTGTGGGCGAGATCAAGGGTCAGGGCACGACTTCACAACTTGGGGGAAAAAATCGCAGTTCGAACCGAGCGAGACACGATGGGTCCCACAGGCAAATGGACTATGTCGGGTTGATCGTAACCCTGGCGGCTCCACCCGGTTTTCATCTCTATGGTGGGACCGCAGGCCCATGCAAGACTCGGGATCACAACTGGGTGCTGATTGCTGAATGCTGAGCGCTCAGTTTACTGCTGGCGTGTGGGAGCGGTGGGTTGCATCCCGGGCACGCCGGGGGAGCTAGTGCCGGGCTGCATTCCCGGCGCTTGCGCTCCCGGGGCAAGCGGATTCCGACCCGGGACGCCGGCCAGGGGCTGTGCCATGGTCAGATCAAGACGCGGGTCATACACGAACTCCCAGTCGTTGTAGTGGTTCTTGGTGTTGAGTTCTTTGATGGACGCTTTCTTGCTCGTGCTCGCCACTCCCACCACAGGTCCGCCGCCGAAGGTGGGGCCTCCCAACGGCGAGCCCAGTTGCGAAGCTGGTGCTCCGGGCTGTCCTGGTTGCCCGCCGGACTGGCCGGGCTGACCGGATTGAGAGGAATCCGCCGACGTGCCCGCCGTGGTGCTGGTCTGACCTGTGCTGGTCTGACCCGGCGTCGTCGTGCTGGTTTGCCCGGAGCTGGGCTGAGAACCGCTGGAAAAGGTGTTCGCGAACGGGGAAGAGGAACTGCCAATGCCCGCAGTGCCGGGGGAACCCGGGGTGGTGGCTCCGGGAAGCAGCGGACCGGCGTTGGGCACGGTGAGCTGTGCTTCTCCGAAGTGGATCAGGCGCCATTCGCCGCCGGCGGTCATGGGGTCCTTGTAGCGCTTGCGGAGGAAGCGGATATTGTTGGTCTTCTCCAGCTCCTCCAGCCGCACCGGGTAGCGGCCGAACTTCCGGTAATAGAGCCGGATGGCGCGGGCGTACTGTTTGCCGCGGTGGATGAGCTCGATCTCCCGCTCGCGGCGGACCCGCTGCGCCATCGCGGGCGCGATCGCCGTCAGGCCAATCGCCATCAGAGTGAGAAACAGCAGCATCACGATGAGGACGTAGCCATCCTGCCGCGAGCGGCTGGCTTTCCTGCGGAGATGTGGATGCAGCTTCATGCGACTACGACTGCGTGAGGGGGATGGTCTGGCGATTGTTGTTGAGCACGTCCTCGATCTCCACCGAAGTAGGATTGATGCGTACGATCTTGTAGCGGCGGTCCACGATCTCGCCCTCCGCCCCGATGAAGACGGTGTCACCCTGCGCCAGGAAGATGCGCTTGGGCTCGCCGGCGTGGCTGGCAAAGCCAAAAAACTTCAGGTTGATGGGCGGCGGCGGGGGCGGGCCCGGCGGCGGAGGCGGCGGCAGCTTGGAACCCGGCATGCCCGGCGCGATCTCTTTCGGAATGACTTCGAGCCCGGGCACGAAGATGTTGCGTCCCGAGCCTTCGTACTTGGTGCCCTCGCTGGACTCCAGCAGCTTGAGGCGCAGCTCGGGATCGAGACTGTTGGCCGCGATGGCAATCGCAGGTCCGCGAGTCACCGGACGCGGCGGCTGCGCTGCCGCGTTGCCGCGGGAGGCCGGGACGGCGACCACCTGCGGCGGCCCGCCGCCGAGGGAGTTAAACATGTAACCCACCGAGAGCACCGCCCCCACGGCCAGCACCGCCAGCACGATGACCTTGTTCCGGTTTTCCGCGCCCAGCTTCATGCCTTCTCGGTCCTCAGATAAGTCTCCAGCCTGACCTGCAGCCGCACCATGCCGCCCTGCTCCTGGGCCAGCGTGAGGCTGTCCACCATGAAGAACATGCGGTCACGTTCCAGGGCATTGATGAATTTCACCACCTGGAGGTAGTCGCCGTCCAGATTGGCGTTGATGATCACCTGCTGCAGGTTGGGAACCTCCGCCGGCTTGGGTTCGTATGCAATCTGCGATACGCGGACGCCGTTCGCGCTCGCTACCTTGCCCAGCTCGCTGGAGACGGCGGAGTACTGGGCAGGGAAGCGGTCGCGATAAAACGCGGCAATCTCCTGCCGCGCCAGCTCCAACTTCTTGTCCATGCCGCGCAGGGGGACGGCGTCCCGCATCTTGGTTTGCAGCTCCCGGCGCGCCTCGGCGTACTCGGTTTCCCGCGCGCTGCGCGAGCGCCCGAGCGGCGACAGCAGGAAGCCGGCGGCGGCCACATCCAGCACGACTAAAACGATGGCGACCGTCGTGAACCGCTTGCGTGCACGGCGCAGGTTGGCCATCAGTTGTTCTCCTTCCGTAGCTGGGGAACGTACTGGGCCACGATGGTGAAGGCGACCCCGGGCGCTGGGCCGGTCTCAGGGCGCTCCACCCGCACCTGCGGCTCGCGGAAAGTGGGCGATTCTTCCATGCGGCGCACCAGCTCGATGGCTTTCTCCCGCGAATCGCCGATGGCCTCCAGGTGGATCTCCAGTTGGTTGCTGGTGTTCACGTCGGGACGGATGGAGACGATGCGCACCCGCGGGGGCACGATCTTTTCCAGGTCGGAGAAGACCTGCGTCCAGGAAAAGGCCTTGCGCACGATCAGCGCGTTGAGGAAGCGCGACCTGTCGCGCACGTCGCGGTTCTCCGGCCGGTTGAGGATGGCTTCAGCGGCGGCGCGCTCGCGGTCGATCTCCGCGATCTGGCGGCGTTCCTGCGCCACCTTCCTGGCGATGTCGCGCGAGGCGTGGTACGACCTCACCCCCAGGCTGACCAGCACGGCGGCGATCACCGCCAGCAGCAGCAACAGCCCGCCCCGCTGCAGGTAGAAGCGCCGCGCATCCTCGTAAGGCTGAGTCGCGAGATTGATCCGGGTACGCATCTTCAGACCACCAGTGCTCCCAAAACGGCCGCCAGCAGCGAAGCTGGCGCAGAGCCTTCCTTGCCCTCGAGATGGCGTCCGGTAACCAGGCTGTGGACGCGCAAGCCGATCTGCGCTTCCAGGGCCGAGCTGATATCGGCCATCGAGGGCAGTCCGCCGACCAGCACGCGTTCCACCTTGGCGCCGTAGGTGTCCTCGTAAAAGACGACGGAGGGATAAACGTCGGCCGCGATCTGCGCCCCGGTGACGGCGGCGCCGCTGGCATTCTCCAGCGTGCGCAGCAGGCGGAGTTCGTCCTGATCCACCACCGCCACGCTGATGCTGGCCGAATCCACCTTGACCACCAGCGTGGGCGCACCGGCATCCACCAGGCCCAGCGCTGCCAGCATCGAGGGCACCACCACCCCGGGAGTGTAGCCGGCATCGCGGAACGCCGATTCGTACTCCTCCAGCACCGGCTGCGGCGAGACCGCCGCCAGCACCTTCACGTGGCTGTTCAGACGGTGGACCTCGTAGGAAAGCGCCGCCTGGTCCACGTTGAAGGGAAGCGATTTCTTCAGGCGGAAGCGGATGACGCCTTCGGCGTCCGCTTGCTTGTCGGGCAGGGTATCGAAATCCACCATGACCACGCGGACGGCCGCGTCGGGCAGGATGGCGATCACGTCGCGGGAGCGGTCCTGCACCGCCGCCAGCGCCTCGGCGATGGCCAGGCGCAGCACCTGCCCGTCAAGCACGTTGACGTTGCCCAGGTTGGGCACCACGGCCCCCGCCGGCAGCAAATGGCTGGTGTAGAGTTCGACGCGGCCGCCGGAGGCGCGCGCCGCCAGCACACGGTCGGCAGCCACTTCGCAGGCCAGATGCGGACGCGCGGTCGATGGGGCGATGTTTGCCATGGTTTCTACAAGCTATCTAAGCTATTTCATAAACGGATTTCGGAGGGGCACGCTTCAGCCATGCCGCACTTCACCCCCAAATTGTCATCCCGAGAGAGCGCGAGGGAGCTTGGCGACTGAGCGCGACCGAGGGATCTGCATTTAGATTGCTCCACCACTGCAGATCCCTCGCCGCGCGCTCGCCTCGCTGGGCTCGGTTCGCGCTTGCTCGGGATGACAAGTCAAGAAAACACCTATTACGGCGCGGCTCAAGCCGCGCCCCTCCGAAACCCGTTCTTCCAAGAACCACTCTATGAGACCAATTGCAAAGAACCAGCCGTGCTTCTTACGTGAAACGTGAAACTTGAAACGTGAACCCTTCATTACCTCGTCGTCTCGATGAAGGTGACCTTGTTGATCTCCTTCAGGGTGGTGATGCCCGGCCTTCACCTTGTCCAGCGCGGACTCGCGCAGGAAGCGCATGCCTTCCTCGCGGGCGGCACGGCGGATCTCCGAGGTCGGCCGCTTGTCCAGAATCATCTCGCGGATGCGGTCGGTCAGGTCCAGCAGCTCGTGGATCGCGGTGCGGCCGCGGAAGCCGGTGCCGCCGCACTCGATGCATCCCTCGCCTTCATAGAACGGCACGCTGCCCCAGACTTGCGGGTCCAGGCCGCTGGCCTCCAGCACTTCAGGAGGATAGTAAACCTCTTTCTTGCAGGCCTCGCAAATCACGCGCACCAGCCGCTGCGCCAGGATGCAGTTCAGCGCGGAGACGAAGTTGTACGGCTCCACCC
Source organism: uncultured Acidobacteriota bacterium (assembly GCA_963704285.1). Taxonomy (GTDB): domain Bacteria; phylum Acidobacteriota; class Terriglobia; order Terriglobales; family Acidobacteriaceae; genus JAHFUA01. The sequence goes on from OY969886.1 coordinate 2,662,400, forward strand.
CCATGTTGAGGAAGCGGCCCGATCACGTCCACCACGTTGTTGGCGTGCACGGTGGTGAACACCAGGTGGCCGGTGAGCGCGGACTGGATGGCGATCTGCGCCGTCTCGGTGTCGCGGATCTCGCCCACCATGATCTTGTCGGGATCGTGGCGCAGGATGGAGCGCAGGCCGCGGGCGAAGGTCAGGCCCTTCTTCTCGTTGACCGGAATCTGGGTGATGCCGCTGATCTGGTACTCGACCGGGTCTTCGATGGTGATGATCTTGTCTTCGTCGCTCTTGATCTCGCTCAGCGCCGGCGTAGAGCGTGGTGGTCTTGCCGCTGCCGGTCGGCCCGGTGACCAGCACCATGCCGTAGGGCTCCGCGATGTAGCGGCGGAACTTGGCGCAGGTCGTCCTCGGCGAAGCCCACCACGTCGAGCGTGAGCTTGCGGAACTTCTCGCTCATCGACTCCTTGTCCAGCACGCGCAGCACGGCGTCCTCGCCGTGGATGGAGGGCATGATGGAGACGCGGAAGTCGATGGAGCGGCCGCTTGTAGCGCACGCGGAAGCGGCCGTCCTGCGGCACGCGGCGCTCGGCGATGTCCAGCTCGCTCATCACCTTGATGCGCGAAATGATGGTGGAATGGTAGCTCCTTGGCGATGGGCGGCATGGCCTGCTGCAGCACGCCGTCGATGCGGTACTTGATGACCGACGTCGTCGCGCGTCTCGATGTGGATGTCGCTGGCCCGCCGCTCCAGCGCGGTGAAGATGGTGGTGTCCACCAGCGGATGACCGGCGGATGTCGCCCTCGGTCGGTCAGCCGGTCGATGGAGAGCGTCTCGTCGCTGGCCTCTCCTCGCCGATCACGTCGAGCGTGAAGCCTTCGCTGACTTCTTCCAGCACGCGCTGCGACTGCTCGGTCTTCTTCAGCAGGTCGGAGATCTGCGACAGCGTGGCGACCTTGATCACGCAGCTGCTTGCCCAGCAGCAGGCCGACCTCGTCGATCATCATGAGCTGGCTGGGATCGGCGAGGGCGATCTCCAGGGTGCCGTTCACGCTCCTCCAGCGGCACGAAGTTGTAGCGGAACATCAGGTCCACGGGGATCGGAGCGGAACAGATCGTGGTCGATATGGAAACTCGCGCAGGTCCACGAACTCGCAGCGATAGCGGTGCGCCAGGTCGCGAGCCCGCGTCTCTTCCGCGGTGTGGTCCACCGGACCGCCAGGATTGCCGTTCACGAACAAGGGTGTTTTGCCAGCCATCGAACTCCTAAATTCTCTTCCCAACTTCCTAGGTGGGCCGAACGCCGCCTGCGCCCAGGCTGAAGATAGGAAGGTACAACGATATCAGCACGAATGCCACTATGGCGCCCATGACGATCAGGATGGCAGGCTCGATCAGCGACAGCGCGGCCACCAGGGCGGTCTGCACATCCTCTTCGTAAAACTCGGCCACCGAGGTCAGCATCGCCGGCAAAGCTCCCGTGGACTCGCCCACCTCGATCATTTCCACCGCCAGGTCGGGGAAGACCCCGGCCTCTTCCAGGCTGCGCGCCAGCGGACTGCCTTCGCGCACCTTTTCCGCGGCCTCCATTGTCGCATGGGAGATCAGCCGGCTCTGCATGGAGTCGGCAGCGGTCTGCAGCGCCGGCATCAGGGGGATGCCGCCGGCCAGCAGCGTCGAGAGCATGCGCGAGAACATGCCAATCTGGTACTTCAGCCAGATGGATCCCACCAGGGGCAGCGACAGCCGGATCCGGTCCAGGCGTTGCGAGCCGCTCTCCGACTTGCTCCAGTGCCACACCAGGAACAGCGCCGCAAAGATCGCGGGGAAGATGATGAAGAAGTAGTTCCGGACCGCAGTCCCGACCGTCAGGGTGAACACGGTGATCTTGGGCAGGTCGGCCCCGAAATCGGCGAACAAGGCCTGGAATTTGGGGATGACGAAGTTCAGCAGCACCGTCAGGATCAGAATCACGCCGCTGACCAGCAGCGCCGGATACACCAGCGATGCCAGCAGCTTCTTCCGCACCGCGGACGCCACCCGCTGGAAGGCGATGTAGCGGCTGAGCACTTCCTCCAGGTTGCCGCTCTTCTCCCCCGCCAGCAGCGTGGTGGTGTAGATTTTGGGGAAGATGCCCTGGGCCAGGAAGGCGTCGGAAAGCAACTCGCCGCTGCGCACGCGATCGCGCACGTTCTCCAGCACGGCGCGGAAGACCGGGCTCTTTTGCCGCTTCAGCAGCAGGTCCAGCGAGGTCAGGATGGGAAGCCCGGCTTTGATGAGCGTCAGGAACTGGGCGTTGAAGATCACGAACTCGTCGAGCTTGACTTTGCGCCGGCGGTGCAGGCGCAGGCCTCCCCCGGCGAGAATGCCCCGCGGCTTCACCCAGTAAACGAGGAATCCCTGCTGCGCGAAACGCTCGCGAACGTCTTCCTGCGAGGGGCCGTTCTCAAGCTGTTCGAGCACGCGTCCGCGCTCATCCGCCATCCGTATGAGAAACTCTGCCATGGGACCTTGTTTTTAAGAGTGTAACACTCCTAAGTAGCTGGTTCTGCCGCTCTAGAAGCCTCCGGGACCCAAAGGGACAAGTTACTTTCGGGAATCGAACGGATGCGCCCGCCTCCTGTCTCCTGCTTCCTGCCTCCTGCTGCCTGCCTTCTCACGGCGTCAGGCCCTCCGCCTCGATGACCTCCACCCCGGGGGGAGGAGAGAAGTGGAATCGTTGATCGGCAATGGGTTGATTCTCGCGCTGGTTGCGGAAGCGGTACTCCGTACTCGACCCGTCCACCTCGTTGACCACCATGCGCACGATCCCCCCTTCCGGGGTCACCTCCAGCACGACGCTGGAAACCCGGTCCTCCATGCCCTTGGGGGCACCGCGCAGCACCACGTCGCCTGGCGTCTCGGGCGAAACCTCGGCCGCCAGGGACAGCCCAGCCAACTCCTTTTCCAGCTTGGTTTTACCCAGCAGGTAGCGCAAGGGCGAGCGCAGGTCGTCCAGTTTCTTCACCGCCGCCTTACGCGCCTGTCGTTCCCCCGGCACGTAGAACCACGCCGATTTGCCATCGGTGACGAACACCTTCGGCCGCGGTTCGCGATAGTCCCAGAGCATTTTGCCGGGACGCTTCAGCCAGAGCACCCCGGATTCGCTGCGCGACACCCCGGCGCCGCGATAAGTCTCGGTGAAATCGGCCTGTAGCGTTTGCAGGTGGTTATAGCGCTGGTCAACTTTGGCGGCGATCTCGGGCACCGTGGCGGCAGGGGCTATGCCGATGACCAACAGAAGGCACACCGCCACACGCGCGAAGGTGCCGCCCTGCGGGCTCATGGTTTTCTTGGGCTGCCCTTCCCAGCGCTTACGCGCTGGGCTCACACAAATGCCGCCCTCCCAGCTTCGGAACTGGTGCCGAACTGCGCTGCGTGCCTGCATGGCAAACGGTGCAAGAGCTAAGAGCCAAGAGCTAAGAGCTAACAGCCAGTATCTACTTGGATTCGGGCTGCCGCGGGTTGGATGGTTCCTCCCCCGGCGGCAGTCCCTGGGTAATGAACGGCAAATCCTCCGGAACTTGCACCAGCACCCGTGCGCCTGGAGTCAGCCGGTAGGGCCTGCGGGTGGGATCGTGGGGGACGGAGCGGAGATACCCCGCCGCCACCATCTCTGCCCAGTTCGCGGGCCAGCGCCCGGTACGCTGGTGGAAGCCGGTCACCAGCTTCTCCAAGAGAGAGACTTCCTCGTCCACCTGCAGTGCCCGCAGATGCTTGGCGGCATTGGCGCGGATCTCTTCGTTCTCGGTGGTCTCATAAAGGCTCGACCACAGGAAGCGGGCGGTCTGGAGGTCGCCGGCATGCTGCGACATGTGGGCGGCCATCACCTTCATCCAGGGCAGCGCCCCCGGGACGCGCGAGCCGCGCTCAAAGGCAGCAGCGGCGGCGGTGTCGTCGTGCCGCTCGAAGTAATGGATGAAACCGAGGTTGTAGTACAGCCTCCACGCGGAGGGATTCGCGCGCACACCGCGCTCCACCAGGCGGACGGCGGCCTCGGGATCGCCGGCGCCCTCCGGCGGTTGCTGCGCCAGAAACACCGCCCCGAACTCATACGCCACCACCAGATGCGGATCGAGGGTTGTGGCAATATCGAGCAGCGGTTTGAGCAACTTGTATTGCTTGGAGCGCACGTAATGGTGCACGCCGAAATACTGCACCGCGCGCGTCCAGTAGATGTCGGCGAGCAGGCCGTTGTAGCCCAGGCTCATGCGCTGGAGGATTTTGGGCGAAGGAACGTAAAGCGCCTCTTCCGCCGTCGCGCCCGCGCGGAGATGGTCGAGGCAGCGCACTGTCAGGCTGGCACCGGCCAGCGAGGCCGCGAGCACCATCGCCGCTACCAGAGCCGTGGTTCCGCGCGCGGTCATTTGAGATTCCGGTACTCGAACACCAGGATGGCGCCGCACACCGCCGCGGCCGCGTAGAACAGCGAATACACGGTGTTGTAGAAGATCAGCGACGCGGCGATGGGCTGCCCGTGCGCGACCGACGAAATGACGTTCAGCGAGGCGAAGTTCGGCACCACGTAAGCCGCCAGCGTGGCGAACACGCGGGTAGCGCCGTGGCTCATGGTGGCAAAGGCCCGCAGGTCCTCGGCGAAGGTGCCGATCACGAACAGGGCCAGCGCCAGCACCGCCGACAGCACCGGCGAGGAGAAGGTCGAGAACAGCAGCGCCAGCGCCGTCACCACAATGAATTCCAGGATGATGAAGTAGATGGCCACCAGCAGCCAGCCGTCGGCGCGCTCGAAGTGGTGAGCCAGCAGGAGCAGCGCGGCGAAGAAACCGATGGCCATGCAGAGCGTGTTCACCACCAGCGTCCAGGCCAGCCCGCCGAACTTGCCCACGATGAATTCCCAGCGCCGCACCGGGCGCGAGAGGATGGTGTAGAGAGTCTTCTTCTCCATCTCTTTCGAGACCAGCCCGATGCCGATGAAGATGGCAATCACCACCCCGAAGACGGAGATGGCCGAGAGCCCTAGGTTGATGAGCACGATGCGCTGGATGCCGATGGAGATCTGGCCGAACAACAGCGCCGCGCCCACCAGCAGCAGCGCAAAGAAGATCAAGTTGTAGAGGACGCGGTCGCGTACCGCCTCACGGAAGGTGTTGAACGCGACGGCGGAAACGCGATTCATATTCTTTGACTTTCTCTGCGAAGCAGGAAACCCATGCCTGCCTCCTGCTTCCTGTCTCCTGCTTCCTGCTTCCTGGTTTCTCGGCTCATCGCCCAGCCTCCACTGTGTCCATTTTTTCGCCCAGCCGCTCGATGAAATAGTCCTCGAGCGTGGCCCGGACAGGCGTCAGTGAGACGAGCCGCGCTCCCTGGCGGCGGAGCGCGTCCAGGGCTTCGTCCTGCCGGTTTTCGGCGATGACGGCCCGCACCGTTTCGCCGGTGGCGTGACATTCGCCGCCCAGGGCGGAGAGCAGGGTGATGCCCTCCAGGCCGTGGAAAAGGATCTCGATCTTGCTCTCGGTGCGCGCTGTCAGATCTTCCACCGCTCCCACCCCGCGCAGCTCGCCCTTGTGCAGGATGGCGACCCGGTCGCACAACGCCTCGGCGTCGGAAAGGATATGGGTCGAAAAGAAAACCGTTTTGCCTTCATCCTTCAAGGCCTGGATGAGGTCGCGGACCTCGCGGCGGCCCAGGGGATCGAGTCCCGACATGGGTTCATCCAGGAAAACCACCTTGGGATCGTGGAGGATGGCTTGCGCGATGCCCACGCGCTGCAGCATGCCCTTGGAGAGTTTGCGAAGCTGCGTACGCGCCGACTCGGTCATGCCCACGCGCGCCAGCGCCTGCCGCACTCGCGGCGTGCGTTCCCGCCCCGGCACGCCGGAGAGCTGGGCATAGTACTCCAGCAGTTCCGAGGCCGTCAGATAGTCGTAGAAATACGGCTGCTCCGGCAGGAAGCCGATGAGCGACTTCATACGCGGGTCGGCGATCTCCATCCCCAGGATGCGGGCCGAGCCGCCGCTGGGGAAGATGAGGCCCATCAGCAGCTTCAGCGTGGTGGTCTTGCCCGCGCCGTTCGGCCCCAGATATCCAAAGACCTCTCCCGATTCGACCGACAGGTTCAGGGGCTTCAACCCCGCCACCCGGCGCTGGCGCCAGAATCCGACGGTGTAGCTCTTCTCCAGTGCGAAGGTTTCGATGGCCGGCATGGCGCGTGTCGCGCCTAAATTATAAGCGAGGAGAACTGGCCCCTGATGACGTTGCTGGTGCGCGTCGCCAAAAACCGGCAGGAACGAAAAGGGGAACAGAGGACTTTCGTCCTCTGCTCCCCCTGGCTTTGTACCCTCCCCCAGGTACTTGGCCAAACTTGAGGCGCTGTCCGCGGCCCATTCGGCACTTCGCATCGCTCAGCCGCTCAGGGCGGGCTTAAAACCCGAGCCGCGGGCCGAAATCCCGAGCCCAGCGAGGATCTCGAACCCGACCGCCAGGCGGCACCCTCTAGATGGGGCTGCCGTTGGTGAGACAGTTGGCGGTGCTGGTGGCGTCGTACTTGATCACCCCCGAAGTGTCGCTGCAGAAGTACCGCTGTCCGGTGGTTCCCGGGGTGACCGGTGCCGCCGTGGACTCGTAGCTGGCTATGGGCGCGCCGCTTCCGGGCGTCACAGTGAACGTGTAGCCGCTCTTGGTGCCGCTAGCCAGGTTGGCATCGATCATGCCGGCGGAGGTGGAACTCACCGTGCCGGTGCCTGGGCCCAATGCACCCAGCCCAGTGAAGCCTACCGTTGGGTAAGTCGTGTTGTAGGTGATTTCGGCGGTGTTTAGTGTGCGCAGAGAGCCCACAGCAGAGGCTTCGTTGGCTGCAATGCGCGAGCGCAGCAAGTTGGGAATGGCGATCGCGGCGATGATCAGGATGATGGCCACGACGATCAAAAGCTCGATCAGCGAGAATCCTTTGTGTCGTTTCACGTCTGCCTCTCTCAGTGCTTCAACGCGGGCACAACTATAGCTGATTTCCCTGGGCCCGGCACCGTATTTGGGCCTAATGTCCTAGAAGTAGCGCCGCCGTCTCGGCGGCTGTCGGTGCGGGCGTCTCGCCCACACGCCTGCGAAACCGGTGTAATTTCCCGCGAAAAACCTGCAAAAAAAGGGGAACAGAGGACTCGCGTCTCTGCTCCCCCTTGGCTTGTACCCTCCCCAAGGTACGTGACTAAACTCGAGTTCTGCCCTCATCTCGCGCTGAGCCGCGCTTCCAATTCGCTGGCGCGGTGTGCGGCGGTGGGATGCGCAGGGTTCCCTCTCGCCTCGGTGCGATAGAGTTCCAGGGCAGACCTGAGGTTCTGCTCAGTTCCCGTCTCTACGAGCGCATCGCCAAGTAGGACGCGAAAGTGTGGCATTCTGGGATCAAGATCGATGCCGTGACGCATCAGGGCAATGCCGGCCTCTCGGTCTCCCAGCCGGAAGCGACATTGTCCCAGAAAGAAGAACGCCCTGGCATCCATGGCATTCAGATATGAAGCCAGTTGCAGGTCGCGGGACGCGCGCTCGCAGTCGTTGGTCAAGTATTCGGCGTATCCTAAGTTGATGCGCGCCAGCCAGAACTGCGGATCCCGGCGCAGGACATCGCGATATTGGGCGATGGCATCCTCGGCGCGGCCGCGAACCAACAGTTCATTCGCCAGCTCCGTTCGGGCGAGCACGTTATTGGGCGCTATGGTGACTCCCCGTGCATACAGCACCAGGTTGTCCACCCAGTAAAGGCTTTGGACCATAGTGCCGACAAAATAGAGAGCCGCGATGCCGAAAACTGCGCCGGTGGCGATCCTGCGCTCCCATGCAATGCCGCGCTGGTACACCCATCGGAACAGCAGTCCCAGAAGCAGCGCAAACCCTATCGATGGGAAGTAGAGATACCGGTCGTGCGCGATCTCGCCCCGCGGCAACACGGAAAGCTTCATCAGCGGAAGCAGCGGTAGAACCAAGACTGCGAGCGCGAACGCCGCCACGCCCGATCGCCGGCGCCAAAACGCCGCCACCGCAAACGCCACCGCCGCGACGCAGAGCAGCGCCGGGAATAATGCGGCTTTCGTCGTCGTCACATAGCCGGTGTCATAGAATGTGCTTAGCCGGGTCGGCAGCAGCAGCAGCCGCACGTAAAAGGCCAGCAATGACGGGGTCGTCAGCACATTAGTTTTCAGGCTCACAACGGCTATCTGGTACCCCAACGCGTGCAGCGCATGAAAACGCGCTGCGAGATACGCAGCGATCAGAACGGCGAAGGGGATCAGCCGCGCCAGAGAGCTGCGAACCCGCTTGACCATCGGCAGGGCAGTATCATCGGGGAGGAGCACGTCATAGCCGAGCAGCAGCACCGGTACCATCACCGCCGGTTCTTTCGCGAAAAGCGCCAGGCAAAACCACGTCAGCGAGATCGCATAGTCCCGCGCGCGCTGGCGCTCGCGAAACGCCATGTAGCTGAGCAGCGATGCCAGCATGAGCATCGCAGCCAGCGGCTCCGTCGCTCCCGAAATCCACGCGACGGCTTCGGCGTGGACTGGATGCAGCCCAAACAGCGCGGCGCAAACCAGCGCTGCTGGCTCATTCCCGAGCATCCGCAGGGCCAGACGGTACACCTGCCAGGTGACCACCAGGTGCAGCGCCACCACCGCCAGATGCCACGCCCCGGGATGCAGCCCAAAAAGTTTGAAATTCAGCAGCAGCCAGATCATGAAGATCGGACGGTAGTAATTGCCCTTCATGTAGGGCACTATGTATTCCCAAACATGCGTGGTGAAATAGGCAGGAAGGTATCGCCACTGCTGCACAAAGCTATCGTGAACGATCTGCGCTTCGTCGTCATAGACGAACTGAAAGGACGAAACGGCGGCGTAGGCCAGCAGGGTGACCGCGAGCACCAGGAGGGGGGCAGCTCGCGCCACCGGGGAACGCTCCGCGTCTGGTACGGACTGCAAAGCTATGCGTGACCTCGCGGAAATCTGTGCCGATCGTATGCTGAAAGCGCCGCCCCTGCCATATCGAAAAGGCCTTGAACCACAGAGATCACATGAGGGCCACGGACTCCGTGTCCCCTGTACTTCAGGGTTTTAATCAAGACGGCAAAAAGGGGAACAGAGGACTCGCGTCCTCTGCTCCCCCTGGCTTGTACCCTCCCCCAGGTACTTTGCCAAACTTCGCAATACAGGAGCCAGGACCTGGAAACGCAGGTCCTGACCCTAAGTGCTTACTAAATCGGGCTGTTGCCGGTGGCGCAGGCGCTACCAGTGGTGGCCGTCGCATTGAACTGGATCACGCCGGAAGTGTCGCTGCAGAAGTACCGCTGTCCGGTGGTTCCCGGGGTGACGGGTGTCGCCGCGGACTCATAGCTGGCTATGGGCACGCCGGTTCCGGGCGTCACAGTGAACGTGTAGCCGCTCTTGGTGCCGCTAGCCAGGTTGGCATCGATCATGCCGGCGGAGGTGGAACTCACCGTGCCGCTGCCTGGACCCAATGCACCCAGCCCAGTGAAGCCCACCGTTGGGTAAGTCGTGTTGTAGGTGATTTCGGCGGTGTTCAGTGTGCGCAGAGAGCCCACAGCAGAGGCTTCGTTGGCGGCAATGCGCGACCGCAGAAGGTTCGGGATGGCGATAGCGGCGATGATCAGAATGATCGCCACCACGATTAGCAGTTCGATCAGCGAGAAACCCTTGTTCTTCTTCGCGTGCTTCTTGGCCTTGTGCTTCTTCATTTTCGGTCTTCCCTCTCAGAAACGGTATTGGTAAGCCGGGCAACCGGTTCGTTCGCACTTGAGATACCAACCACGCCCCCGTGGTAACCCGCGAGAGGGGTCTCTAAGGCTTTGCCTGCTTAGGGCTTACGCGCATGCCGCGGCCGCGCCTGGAACCTCGCACCAGAATCGGGGCTTTCGCAGCAGGAATCTTGACAGAAAGTGTCATTCCACCGGCAGATTTTGTCAGGCGGCGGTTTCGGAACGCCAGCCCATCGGGACCTTTACCACGCAGTGGACCCTGCCGGAAGTTGGGCAAGAGCGCCTGCGCCCTATGCTAGTCTCTGCTTCAGGCTCGCTCCGGGGAGGAGAATCGGCCTTTGCAAGCCAAGACCAAGCTTGAGGCAGGAGTTGTCGAGGTCGAGCAGTCCACGGCGGGGCGGTTCCTCCTCTGGCTCGCCCTCGCTCTGACGTTGCTGACCTTCATTGGCACCTTGCGGTTCGAGTTCGTGTATGACGATCTATCGCAGATCGTCCGCAACCCTCATGTGCAATCCTGGCAGTACGTGGGCACCTACTTCACCGAGCATGTCTGGGGGCACCTCCACCCTGGTCAGCCTGGCGACTACTATCGGCCAGTGTTCCTCCTCTGGCTTCTCTTAGACCACACCTTGTTCGGGACGCGGCCCGGAGGATGGCACGCGACCACGCTTTTGCTCCATTTGCTGACGACCGGGCTGGTCTACCTGTTGGCCTGCAGGCTGACCAAGGACCGCATAGCCGCGGGCATCGCCTCACTCTTTTTTGGTCTGCACCCGGTCCACATCGAAGCTGTTGCCTGGATTTCTGCAGTTTGCGAGCCGCTTATGGCCGCAGCCATGCTCGGCTCCTTGCTGTGTTATCTGAAACAGCGGGAAACACAACGGTCGAGAAGAAGCCTCTGGCAGGCAACATCGCTTGCATTGTTCTTGATCGCGGCTCTGAGCAAAGAGACCGCACTCGTGCTCCCGGGCATCATCGCAGCTTACGAGTGGCTGTTTCCGGCTGACGGGGGCCCGGCGCGGGATTCGCAGACCGCGAGCTTGCCGTTGCGGATTTCACGCGCGGTCGGTCCTTTTGCCGTGGTGCTGGCGGGCTACCTAGTGGTGCGCTTGCATGTCCTGAAAGGGCTGGCCGTCCCGGCGGACAAAGCCACCTTTGCTGCCGCGTTGCTCACTTGGCCGTCCCTGCTGTGGTTCTACCTCAAACAACTTCTGTGGCCGGTCAAAATCAGCCCGTTCTACGAAACGCCGTTGGTGCACTCCCCGGGCCTGGCTAACTTTGTTCTGCCGCTCGTGGCGGTAGGTTGCGCGGTCGCAGCTTTGAGCTTCTGGGCTTGGCGCTCGCGCGTGGCCGCATTCTCCGCCCTCTGGCTGGCGTTTACGATCGTCCCACCGTTGTGGGGTGTGCGCTATTTCGGCGAGAGTGAGCTGGCGCATGACCGTTACCTGTACGTGCCTTCGATCGCCTTGGCACTGTTGCTGGCGGCAGCCGTCAGAAAGCTGAAGGGCGGCCACGCGCGACTGTTCGGGCAGCCCGCGGTCCAGGTAGCGGCGGTGGCGGTCCTGACCTGCTTCTTCGGCGCGGCGACCGCCATGCAGAGCGTCTATTGGGCCAACAATCTCTTGCTCTACTCGCGCGGGGTTCAGGTCGCCCCCAGGAACATGCTGGCGTGGGACCACCTGGGCACGGAGTGGATGGCGCGCAACCGTCTCGATTTGGCGCTCGAGATGTATCACCACGCGCTCGAGATCGATCCCAACGACTGGAACACGAACTTCGCTTTGGGTGTTGCTTATTCCACTGTGGGCAAACTGCCGGAGGCGGACCGTTACCTTTCGCGCGCCTGCGAAGTCCGCAGCGGTTATGCCAACCAGTTCTACTACCTGGGGGCGGTCCGCATGCGGATGGGCAAGCTGAAAGAGGCGGAAGCTCCGCTGCGCAGGGCGCTGGAGATCTGGCCGGCCGCAGTCGGCTATCACCAGGCCTTAGGGTCGGTCCTCGAACGCGAGGGCGATCTGGCAGGGGCGCGCGACCAGTTCCGGGCGGAACTTGCCAATAATCCTGCTTCTGACGCAAAGCAACAGCTCGACGAGGTGCAGGCACGCTTGCGCGCCGCCAGCGCTCCCGCCACGCCCGCTTCCCCCAGCCAGAAACGCTAAGCGGCTTTCAAAGAGCTCCTTTCGGCGCAAGCCGAAAATAATGCCGCGCGGTGCGCACGTCGTGCGCGATCTGCTCGCGCAGCGCTTCCACCGAGGGAAACTTAATCTCCCCGCGCAGCCGGTGCATAAAGAAGAGTTCCACCTCGGTCTGAGCCGTCAGCTCGATGGGATGGAAGTTCAGCAAGTGGGTCTCGACCGCGAACGACTCCTGTCCGAAGGTTGGCCGATAGCCGGCGTTGGTGACCGAGTCGAAGCACTCCCCGTTGATGCGCGTGCGGGTGACGTACACACCGTCTCCGGGCACCAGCTCGTCGTATTGGCTCAGGTTGATGGTGGGCACAGTGTACTTGTGTCCGTAGCCGCGGCCGCGCCCGGGGGTGGAGACCAGGCTGAAGACGCGTCCCAGCAGTTGCCGCGCGCGCGCCACCTTGCCTTGCTCCAGCAGCTCGCGGACGCGGCTGCTCGAGACTTTGTCCCCGCGGATCTTCATCTCGGGATAAATCTTCACCTCGAAGCCGGCTTCGCGGCCGTATTCCGCCAGCCGCCGCACGTCGCCTTTCGCCTTGTGTCCGAAGTGGAAGTTCGCTCCCTCGTGCACCTCGAGCGCGCGCAGACGCCGACCCAGGATCTCTTCCGCGAACTGGCGCGGCGGGGTGAGCGAGAGGTCGCGCGAGAAGGGAAGCACGAGCGTGGCGTCGAGGCCAGTCGCCGCCAGCAGCTCCAGTTTGCGCGGCAGAGGCGTGATCAGCCTGGGCGCCACGTCCGGGCGCAGGATGCGCGTGGGGTGCGGCTCAAACGTCACGGCCAGCGACTTGACGCCGCGCTCCTTCGCCCGTCGCACGACTTCCGCCAGCACCGCTTGGTGGGCGCGGTGGACCCCGTCGAAGTTCCCCACGCTGAGGATGGCCGGGCCGAAGTCAGCGGGCACTTCTTCGAGATGGTGGAAGACTTTCATGCGACCCAGCCCTAGCCAGCCTCCGCTTACAGTCTTAGTGTCATCCTGAGCGCAGCCCGAACTGAGCTACGCGAGGCGAGGGCAAGCGAAGGATCTATGCATTTGACTGGCGACAAATGCATAGATTCCTCGGTCGCCCTCCCTCCCCGTTTACGAACTCAGGGTCGGTCGGGCTCCCTCGGAATAACACTTCTGTTGTGATCAAATCCATCCTCTCCAGACTGCATTTCTCTGCTGCGTGAACGGACCCCCTAGATCTCGAACTCCAGCTTCAAGCCGTCGTGCGCCAAGCGCACATGGCCGGGTAGCGAGCGATTGGTTTCTTCATGACCCAGGTCGTGCGAGATGTGGGTGAAGAAGGCGCGCCGCGGCTGCAGGCGCTCCACCAGGCGCACCGAATTCTCCAGCGTCGAGTGCGTGGGGTGGGGGCGGCGGCGCAGCGCGTCCAGGAACAGGACGTCCAGCCCCAACAGTTGCGCCATGGATTCCTCCGGGATCTCGCTGAAGTCGGTGACGTAGGCCGCCGATCCGAATCGATAACCGTGGATCTCGGTAGAACCGTGTATCACCTTCACCGGCAGGAAGCAGGCGCCGAACAGCTCCACCGGTCCGTTGATCTCGTGTAGGTGCACCTCAGCCTTGCCGCCATACTGGTAATCGCCTTCAAAGATGTAGCTGAAGATGTGCCGCAGGCGGTGAATCACCGGCGCGTGGGCGTAGAGGGGGATCTTGCCGTCGCGCCAGAAGGTGAGCGGGCGCAGATCGTCGAGCCCCAGGATGTGATCGGCGTGGGCGTGCGTGAAGAGCACGGCGTCCAGGTAGCGGATGCCTTCGCGGATGGCCTGCTGGCGGAAGTCGGGCGTAGTGTCGATCAGCACGGTGTGGCCTTCGTACTCGACCAGCACCGAGGGCCGCGTGCGGCGGTCATTCGGGTCCGGCGAGCTGCACACCGAGCAGGTGCAGCCGATGGTCGGCACGCCCATGGAGGTGCCGCTGCCCAGCACGGTCAGGACTGCTTTCATTCTCGCTTGCCGCCGGGAGCCGACAGGTCGGACGGGGCCTGCCGCGCCAGCGCATTGGTCAGCTCCACGAAGCCCATGCGCAGTTCGTACAGGCAGTTCTGCAACAGGTGCTGTTCCTGGTCGGTGAGATTGCCTTTGGTTTTCTCTTGCAGCAGCCCCAGCGTGTCGATGGTCTGTTTGGCGCCCAGCAGGTCGGCCACGGGTTGCTGTCCTTCTTCGTGCACCAGCCCCATTTGCATCATGGCGGTCATGTAGAGAGACGCCACCAGGCGCTCGAAGTTCATCTCGTAGTCCTGGGGCGTGCGCTCGCGGAAGGCCGCCCCCTCGAACTTCTTGCCGGAATCGCGATAGGCGTCGTTTTGCGCCTGCTGCTCGGCCGCCGACGGTGCCGGCGGCACGGCGCTCGCTGCGGCGGGAGCAGGCGTCGCAGTTTCGGTTTTCGTATCGCCGCCGGCGGCGGGCGGAGCCGGCGGCTTCTGTGCCGGCCGCTCCTCGCCCTGCACTTCCGGACGCAGTTCGCCTTCCGCCGTGAACTTCCGCTTGTCGGTGACTACGAATTCGCTTTTCTTCTCTGCCATGGGAAAACAGTTGTCAGTTGCCAGTTGTACCGCTTACCGCCTAGCGGAGCCCCGGACTTCAGTCCAGGGGAAAGAGTGCCACAAGAATCCCGGGCTTTTAGCCCCTGAGGGAAGCTACAGGATGTTGAATGGCAGCTCCGCGACGGTGGCCTGCACCCCGCCGACCTCGATCATCGCACCTGGTCCGCCGGCTTCGCGCCGCAGATATCCCAATCCCACGGCCTGGCCCGAAGGCAGCACTGCCACGCTGGTGATCTCCCCTAGCTTGCGCCCGTCGCGCTCGACCTTCGTGCCCGCCGCCGGCGGCGCCTGGCCCATGAAGCAGAAGCCGGTGAAGCGGCGGTGCACTCCGCCCCGCGAGCGAATCCGCTCCACGATCTCCTGACCGATGTAACAACCCTTGGTGAAATTGAGCGCGTGCTCCTGCCCGGTCTCTTGCGGCAGGTCGCGCTCACGGATATCGATGCCATAGCGCGGAATGCCGGCCGCGATCCGCCATAGTTCCAGCGCCTCGGCGCCTATCGGCGCAGCGCCCGCCGCGGCCAGCGCTTCCCACATGCTGCCTGCGTGCTCCGGCGGCAGCCAGATCATGTAGCCGCGCTGCCGCGTGCCAACCAGCGAGATAGCAGCGTCGTTCCACACGCCATCCTCAATTTCGAGAGGCTGCAGCTGGCTGAGCCCGAAGCCCGCCCGCGCCAGCACGTTTTTCGAATTCGGCCCCTCCAGACCCAAGGCCGTGATCAGGTTCTGGCCGGCTTCGGAGAGCACAACCTGGTCCATGATGATGTACTTCTTCAGGAGTTGCGTGAGCTTCTCCACCTGCGAGCGATCAGTATCGATCAGGAACGATTCGCCGCGGTTGAAAACATACATGTCGCCCAGGATGTGCCCCTGCGCATTCAGCAAGAAGCTGTACACACCATGGCCGGGCGCCAAATCGCGGATGTTGTTCGTCACCATACCGTTCAGCCAGCGCGCGCGGTCACGGCCGGTGACTACCAATTTGGTGCGCCAGCCCAGGTCGAAAACTCCGCACCCGCCGCGCAATGCGGCCAGCTCTTCCTGCGGGGAAGAGAACCCGGCCGGGGTCTGCGCGCCGCAGTATTCGCCCAGGCGGCCCGCCTCCGGGAGCTTGTTGTTCAGCGAGGTCGCACTCATGTCAGAAGTTTGATTATAGCGAATGGCGGGGGTTCGAGGTCGCAAACCGGGGTCTTCAGCGCGTGCCTTTTAGCCCAGCGATGGGGTGCCGGGATACGGGAAGCTGGAAACTCCGGATGGGAACCTGCTATGGTTCTGCGCCGTGACTGCGAAAAAGAGGATCGCCGTGGTTCCCGGCGACGGCATCGGCAAGGAAGTCACCGCGGAAGCCGTCAAGGTGCTCGATGCCACCGGCGCCCCGCTCGAACTCACCCACTTCGACTGGTGCGCCGACCGCTATCTGAAGGACGGCACCACCATCCCCGCCAACGGCTTCACCATGCTGGGCCGCGATTTTGACGCCATCCTCTTCGGCGCCCTCGGCGATCCCCGCGTGCCCTCCAACATCCACGCCAAGGAGATCCTGCTGGGCATACGCTTCAAGATGGATCTCTACGCCAACGTGCGCCCGGTCAAGCTGCTCGATGCGTCACTCTGCCCGCTGAAGGACGTCGAGCCCGCCGACGTGGACTTCGTCATTGTCCGCGAGAACACCGAGGGCGTGTACGTGGATATGGGCGGAGTCCTCAAGCAGGGCACGCCCGACGAGGTTGCCACCCAGGAGGACATCAACACCCGCAAAGGCGTGGAGCGCATCATCCGCTTCGCCTTCGAGCTGGCCAGAAAGCAGGGCCGCAAGAAGGTGCTGATGGCCGACAAGTCCAACGTCATGACCTACGCCGGCGGGCTCTGGCAGCGCGTCTTCAAGCAGGTCGGCGAGGAGTATCCGGGGATCGAGCGCCAGCACATGTTTGTGGACGCGCTCTGCCTGCACCTGGTGCGCGATCCGCGGCAGTTCGACGTGATCGTCACCAACAACATGTTCGGCGATATCATCACCGACCTGGCCGGGGCTGTGCAGGGAGGACTCGGCGTGGCCGCGAGCGGCAACATCCATCCTGGGCGCACGTCGCTGTTCGAGCCGGTGCACGGTTCGGCGCCGCCGTTCGCGGGCAAGAACATCGCCAACCCCGTGGGTGCTATTCTGAGCGCCGCCATGATGCTGGAATTCCTGGGCCTCGCCGCCGAGGCCGAGCGCATCAACGCCGCGGTGCTGGAATCCGTCCGCCAGAAGAAGACCACACAGGATATCGGGGGCACGCTGGGCACGCGCGAAGCCGGAGACTGGATCGCGGGGCATGTCTGAGAGAACCGCTCTTGGCTTTTAGCTCTTGGCTAAAAGCCCGTGCTGCCGGTTTAATTCGACGGCGCGCGCAGCTTGTACAGGGCGATGGGAAGGTGACGAGCGTAGCCACTGAAATCGCGATCGGTGGTGAAGACTTGCCAATCCCTTCGAGCCGCCACCGCACAGATCAACAAGTCGTTCGCGGTTCCCACAATTCCCGAAGCGCGGCAGCGGTTGTAATACTCCGCTGCCAGTTCATAGTCCTCGATTGTGATCGCGGGGTCGGGAAACGCTCGCAGCGAGTGGCGCAAGCGGTGAAAATGAGCTTCCTCTCGAATGCCAGACAGCACTTCTTGGCGCACCGGTCCGATCAACTGAGCGCGCCGCTCTTGCACCAGTTCTGCCAGTTCGTTCCGAATGGCCTTTTCTGGGGTGCTTAGATGTGCCTCCATCCGCCGCACAAAGAGCGACCAAACCGGAGTATCGACCAGGACCGTCACGAGCGCTTCCGGCGCCGCCCGCGCTTGTAGTCGTAGTCAGGGTCGTAGTCGATAGTTCCCATCTGCTCCAGGAACCGCAACTGCTGGCGGTGGCGAATGTATTCCTCCAGGGCGGCAGTGACAGCTTCCTTCTTCGTCTTATGCTTGCCGGCCTGCCGTGCCTTCTCGATCAGGCGGTCTTCAATCGCGAGATTCGTCGCCATCTGGGGATCCTCACACACTACGGTGTGTAAATGCAAGTGTAAATAAAGGGAACAAATCTCCGTGCCCCCGTGTCTCCGTGGTTGGTTTCTGATCCGCGTTCATCCGCGCTGATCCGCGGCGGAGAAATTCGGCGGCGAGGTTCAATTCCACATTGCCTGCAACCGCCTCAGCCCCGCCCAGGCCAGCCGGTACTGCCGGTTGAATTCGATAGCGCGCGCATAGCACGCTTTGGCTTTCCGCCATTGGCGTCCGTGCTCGTATACTCTTCCCAGGTTGAAGTGCGGATAGCAGCGGGCATCGTAGCGCGGGGCGCGAATGGCCTTCTCGAACCAGGGGACGGCTTCTTCCCACTTGTCTTGCTCGATCAGGTAGGCCCCGATATCGTTGTAGGGATTGCCGAACTGGGGATCGACCTTGATCGCCTCCAGGCATTCTGCGATGGCGCGCTCGTAGTTGCCGAGGAAAGAATAGCTCCAGCCGCGAAAAGTATAGGCTTCGGCCGTGGGGTAGGCTTCGATCGACTGGGTGTAGAGCGCGATGGCCTGGTCGTACTCGCCGTGCATCTGGCGCTCGTAGGCCTGCTGAAAATACTCCACGGCCAGCTTGCGCAGATCGCTTTCCGACGGCATACGGTTCGACAGGAAGGATATTGACAGGAAGAATTATGACCATGGTACCAAGGTTTGACAAACCGGCGCGGAGGCTGTGGATATTCGTTGTTCTTGCGCTGGCGCTGGCCTTCGGCGGGAGCTCCCTCGCCGCGCAAACGAGAGACGTAGCGAGCTACGTCTCGGGCTCGCAGTCCGCCCAGGCGCAAAAGCCCGAGCCTCTGCCGGAGCCTCAGACCAAGATCACTCCCGAGCAGGCCCAGGAACTCTTCCGCTCGGTGGACGACATCCTGAACTTCGCCAGCAAGGACACCAAGCTGCCAATCAAGAATCCCGTCAAGCGAGAGTTGGCCGGCCGCGAGCAGGTGCGCAAGTTCGTCCTCACCCACATGCAGGAGGACAAGGACGCGCAGCGCCTGCAGCGCTCCGAAGCTTCCATGAAGAAGTTCGGCCTGCTGCCGCAGGACTTCGACCTGCGCAAGTTCCTTCTCGACCTGCTGGAAGACCAGGTGGCCGGCTACTACGATCCCAAGACCAAGACCGTGTACCTGCTGGACTGGGTGGCGCCGGAGGCGCAGCGGCCGGTGCTGGCGCACGAGCTGACCCACGCTCTCCAGGACCAGAACTTCAGCCTCGACAAGTGGCTGAAGGTGCGCGACGACGATCAGCCCGGCAATCCCGACAACCTCGACGCCGGCCCCGACGAGGAGCAGGCGGCGCGCCAGGCCGTCAGCGAAGGCCAGGGGATGGCGGTGATGATGGACTACGTGCTGGAGCCGACCGGCCACAGCCTGGCCGACACGCCGGCCGCGGGCGAGATTTTCAAGCAAAATACCCTGGACTGCGCCGGCGACTCGCCCATCTTCGCCACGGCTCCCCTGTACCTGCGCGAGATGGTGATCTTTCCCTACACCTACGGGCTTTCCTTCCTCGAGGACCTCCTCACCCGCGGCGGCAAGGAGATGGCCTTCGCCGGAGCGTTCAAGAATCCGCCACGCGATACCCGCGAGATCATGCAGCCGGATTTCTATCTCGACGGCCAGCACGTGGAGCCGCTGCGGCTGCCCAAGCTCGCCGACCTGCTCAAGAAGAACTACGTGGGATACGACTCCGGCGCCGTGGGCGAGTTTGACGTGTACATCCTGTTGAAGCGGTACCTCGGGCCCGGAGCTGGCGGAGAAGCTCTCTCAGGCATGGCGCGGCGGGGTTTACTACCTGGGGCGGAAGAAGGACGCCAAGCCTCCTAAGCCCGACGCGCCGATTCCGATGAGCGACCTCGGGCTGCTCTACGTTTCCAACTGGGCGACGCCGGAGGATGCCGGCTACTTCGCCAAGGCGTACAGCTTGTGGCTCCCCAAGAAATACAAGTCGGTCGCGCCGGTGGCGGAACAGAAGGGGCGCGCGTGGACCACCGAGCAGGGCCCCGTGTCGATCGAGGCAGCCGGCAAGCGCGTGCTGGTGATGGAAGGCTTCGATGCCGCCACTGCGGCCGCCGTGCGCGCGAAGGTGCTGACCGCATCGCCGCCGGCTACGGGATGGATGCCGCTGCCCGCGCACGATCTGGCCGCGCCGGTGTGGGCGACGCTGGGGATTCTGCATTAGCGAGGTTCCGGAGGAGACGTGGCTTGTGAAGGAGCGTGCCTTCACAGGCTGCTGACAAACTTCCGGTGAGTGTCGTTTTGAAGGGGTGTGGCTTCAGGGGTCCCCGGAACGCCCGGTTTTGGCGTTCTGGGGCGGAGCCGCGCCGGAAAAGTTTATTTACTGTCATTCCGAGGGGCTTGAGCCCCGAGGAATCTTGGTCTTCAAGATTTCCCTCAGGGCGCTAAAGGCCGGATAATGCGTGGACGTTAGCGGCACGGCTCCGCACCCCAGCAAACCAAATGCGGGTTTGCTGGGGACCCCGCTAAAGCCGTGCCCTTTCACCTGAAAACGATGGTCTGGAAGCTCGAACGCGTTCCTGAACCGGAGGTGATGGACGAGTCGTCGGAGGTGGAGGCCTACGCCTCGGCTGCCGCCCAGGCCTATCTGGAAAAGATTGACCGCACCTTTGTCACCCACGTCGCGCGGCTGTTTCCCGCCGGTGACCCGCGCCTGCTGCGCGGCTTGGCGCTCGAACGTCGGCTGCGGGCCAGGGCAGATCCCCATCATGATGGCGGCGCGCTGGCCCGGGCTGCGCATCACCGGCCTCGACGCTGCGCCCGCCATGATCGAGCAGGCGCGCAAGGACGCCGCACGCGCCGGCGTGGCTATCAGCTTCCAGGTGCTGCGGCTCGGCCCCCACGGCGAGGCCCGGCTGCCCTTCGACGATGCCTCGTTCGACCTCGCGACCTCCAATTCGGTGCTGCATCACGTTGCCGACCCGGTGGCGTTCTTCGACGAGATCGCGCGCGTCGCCAAGCCTGACGGCGCGGTGCTCGTCCGCGACGTCCGTCGCCCTTCCGCGCCTGCATTTCCACTGCATGTGCGCTGGTTCGGACGGAAATACTCCGGAGAGATGCGGCGGCTGTATGAAGCCTCGGTGCACGCCGCCTACACCGCAGGCGAGCTGCGCGATCTCTTGACCGAATCCCGCCTCAATGACGGCCGCTCGCGCGTGTTTCGCTTCCGGCTGACACACCTGGGGATTGAGCGGAAGGCGACGTGAGGCGGTAGGCGCTGCTCTGAAGTGCGCCAAACATATATGGAACATCTGACTAGCTATCGGGTTTTTTTCGGCAGAGTGACATTTACGGTGATCGGTATATGTGCTTTTTTGTTGTTCTTGCTGTGGAATCCACTTGTGGCGCGACCCCGATTCTGGAATGCATCCGTGATCGCATACTCTGTGGTTCTTGACGCAGCGTTGCTGGTTGTTGCCATCGGTACAGTTCGCCCCAGAAAGTGGACCGCTCTGACTGCTTCAGTACTGGTGGGCTACTTGGGGTACCCATTCACCAAAATAGGAGGGGGCATAGACATGAAGTCGATCTTGATTCCTCTCATTTCTCTGCTCCTTACTGTCGTGTTTTGGCCCACTTTGGTCTGGGGCGACAAACGGCGTGACCTGCTATGGGTCTACGCGTGCATATTGATAAGTGTGCTACTTAATTGTGTGGCGTTCCTCGTCAGGCGCTCTTGAGCACCATATAATCTTCCGTTCGACCTACATCCCAAGGAGCGCATTTGGCGCAAGCAGAAATCGGCATCATCGGCGGCAGCGGCCTGTACTCCATGCCCGGGCTCACCGACACCCGGGTCTTTCCGGTTGATACTCCCTTCGGCCCACCTTCGGAGGCTTATGTTCTCGGGACCCTGGAGGGCCGCCGCGTCGCCTTCCTGGCACGCCACGGACGCGGCCACCACATTCTGCCCAGCGAGCTGAACTTCCGCGCCAACATCCACGGCTTCAAGCAGCTCGGCGTGGAGCGCATCATGTCGGTCTCCGCCGTGGGATCGCTCAAGGAAGAGCACCGCCCGCTCGACTTCGTCATCCCTGATCAGTTCTTCGACCGCACCAGCAAGCGCGTTTCGACCTTTTTCGGCGACGGCATCGTCGCCCACATCTCGTTCGCCGATCCTGTCTGCCCCGAGGTTTCCGGCGTGCTTGAGGCTGCCTGCCGCCAAGCGGGCGTGAACGTCAAGCGCGGCGGGACCTACGTCTGCATGGAGGGGCCGCAGTTCTCCACCAAGGCGGAGTCCAACGTGTACCGCAGTTGGGGCATGGACATCATCGGCATGACCAACCTGCAGGAAGCCAAGCTGGCGCGCGAAGCCGAGCTCTGCTACGCCACCGTGGCCATGGTCACCGACTACGACTGCTGGCATCCGGCGCACGAGTCCGTCACCGTCGAGCAGGTGGTCGCCAATCTTCAGAAGAACGCGGAGAACGCCGGCAAGGTGGTACGCCACGCGATTGCGGGAATGCCCAGGACGCCCGGCTGCAAGTGCGGCCAGGCGCTGGGCAACGCCATCCTCACTGAGCGCGACAAGATCCCGCCCCACACGCGCCAGAAGCTCAGCCTGCTGCTCGACAAATATCTGGGCAAGCAGGAAGGAGCCTAGCCATGGCGCTGCTGGTCGTGGGTTCCCTGGCGTTCGACAGCATCAAGACTCCGCGCGGGCAGGTGGACCGCATCCTCGGCGGCTCGGCGACGTACTTCTCGCTTGCCGCCAGCTACTTCACTGACGTGCGCGTGGTGGCGGTGGTGGGCGATGATTTCACCTCCGAGCACGAGACCGTGCTCAAGCGCCGTGGCGTGGCTACCGACGGCATCGAGCACGCCCGCGGCAAAACGTTCTTTTGGTCGGGTGAGTACGGGGAGAACGTCAACGAAGCCAGGACCCACGCCACCGAGCTGAACGTCTTCGAGAACTTCCACCCACAGATCCCGAAGCAATATCTCGACACCGAATTCCTCTTCCTCGCCAACATCGATCCCGTGCTGCAGACCGGCGTGCGGCGGCAGATGAGCGACACCCGGCTGGTGGGCGGCGACACCATGAATTACTGGATCAACGGCAAGCCGCACGAACTGGCGGAGACGCTGAAGCTCATCGACGTGCTGCTGATCAACGACACCGAGACCAAGATGCTGGCCGGCGATTCCAGCCTGCCGCGCGCCGCCAACAAGGTGCTGGCCCACGGGCCGCGCGGACTGGTGGTGAAGCACGGCGAATACGGCGCCACCATCTTTTTCCGCGAGGGCGCGTTCGGCATCGGCACCCATCCCTTTCGCGCTCCCGCCCTGCCCATCGAGGAGGTGCGCGATCCCACCGGCGCCGGCGATTCCTTCGCCGGAGGCTTCATGGGATACATCGCCTCGCAGGGCGAGCTGAACCGCGAGGTGCTCAAGCGCGCCATGTTCTATGGCGGCGTGATGGGATCGTTCGCCGTCGAATGCTTCGGACCCGAGCGCCTGACCAACTTGACGCGCGACGAGATCGAAGCTCGCTTCCAGATCTTCCGCGAACTCACCCACCTCGACCACGAAGCACGGTGACGAGGGCCGACAGCGGCAACATGGTGCCCGCCTCCGAGCGCGATCGCGACACCGTTCACGTCGGCGCACTGGCTGCGGCGGTCTCCCTCGCCTTCTTCCGAAACTTCTACACCCAGGGCGCGATCCTGCTCTACGGCGACGCGGTAGCGCACATCCACATCGCGCGCCGCGTCTTCGATTCCATCACCCCCGGTCCGCTGCGGCTGGGGACGGTGTGGCTGCCCCTGCCGCACATCCTGATGATCCCGTTCGTGATTTCGGACTGGATGTGGCGCACGGGCGTGGGCGGCTCTATCGTCTCGATGATCGCTTACGTCGCGGGGACAGTGGGGATCTTCCGCCTGGTGCGCGCCCGCACGTCGCGCGCAGCCGCCTGGCTGGCGGCGGCGATCTACGCTCTCAATCCCAACCTCATCTACCTCCAGGCCACGGCTATGACGGAGTCGCTCTACCTGGCGTTATTCGTCTGGGCGGTGGTTTTTCTGGACGAGACGGTGAGGCCGAGCGAGCCTGAGCAGATCCCCCAACGCGCCCGTTCGCTGGAGCGCGCCGGCGTGCTGCTTGCGGCCGCCATGCTGACGCGCTACGACGGCTGGTGGCTGGCAGGCTGCGTACTGGCTACTGCTTTCTTCTTCACAGTGTTCATGCTGCTGAAGCGCCCGAGCGCGGCGCGAGAATTCTTTTCCGGACTTCACTACCGTCCAATGCGCCGGGGCCTGCGCAATGCGGTGCTGCTGCTGGCGGCCATCCCGGCCTTGTGGCTCGCCTACAACCATCGCGAGTACGGCAACCCGCTGGAGTTCGCCACCGGTCCGTATTCCGCCCGCGCCATCGAGCAACGCACGGTTCCCGCATCCTGGCGACATCCCGGCGAGCACAGCCCGCGCGTCGCCGCCCTCTACTTTCTCAAGTCGGTGGAGCTGAACCTGGGCAACGGCCGCTGGCAGTGGCCGCTGTTCGCGGCGGCGGTGGTAGGGCTGCTGATCTCGTTCGCCGGCGCACGCCGCTTCGCCGTGTGGTGGCTGTTGTGGCTGCCGCTGCCGTTCTACACGCTCTCCATCGCCTATGGCAGCGTGCCTCTTTACCTCCCGGTTTGGTGGCCGTTCTCCTATTACAACGTGCGTTATGGCCTGGAATTGCTGCCCGCCGTCGCCACCTTCGCGGCTGTGACTTTGGAGAGCCGGCGGCGGGCCAGCCACCGCTCTTTATGGCGCGCGGCGGTTACGGCAGTTGCCATCGCCGTGCTCGCGGGCAGCTACATCTCGGTGTGGAAAGCCACGCCGACCTCGATCCAGGAAGCGGTCGCCAACTCGCGCACCCGCATCCCGTACGAGCGCGCGCTGGCGGAAGCGCTTGGCCGCCTTCCGCGCTCCGCGCTCCTGCTGATGTACACCGGCGCGCATCCCGGCGCACTGCAACGGGCGGACATCCCTCTGCGCCGTGTGGTGAATGAGAGCAACCATCCGCAATGGGAGCAGGCATTGCACGACCCGGCGGCCCAGGTGGATTACGTGGTCGCCGCCGACGGCGATCCCGTAGCCCAGTCCGCCGCCCGCCATGGCGACACCCTGGTCCCGCTCGCTGTCGTCGAAAGCTCCGGCCAGCCCCGCACCACGATATACAAGACGCAACGCGCTACCCGCCCTTGAGCCGGCGGGTTACAATCCAGCCAAAATGACGGCCGTTCCCTTCGTTAAGGCCGTGGCCTGCGGCAATGACTTCCTGCTGATCGACGGCATGCATGCCCCCGGCGATCTCGCCGGATTCACTCGCCGCATCTGCGACCGCCACAGCGGCATCGGCGCCGACGGCGTGGAGTGGCTGTTTCCCGCAGCCGATGCCGACGTGCGCGCCCGCCTGCTCAACGCCGACGGTTCCGAAGCTGAGATCTCCGGCAATGGCACGCGTTGTGTCGCCGCCTGGTGGGCCGCCGAGCATGGCAAAGACAAGAAAGACAAGATCGTGGTCCGCACCGGCGCCGGCCTGAAAACCTGCACCCTGCTCGGCCGCCGCGGCAACGAGTTCGAGTTCGAGACCGACATGGGCGAGCCGCAGGTCGGCGACGAGTTCTCCATCCAACTCGCCTTCCATGAAGTCCGCGGCGTACCGGTCTCGATGGGCAATCCCCACTTCGTCGTGTTTGTCGACGACTTTGCCCCCGGCTGGCAGGCAGAAGCAGCCGAGATCGGGAAGCATCACGACTTCAAGTATGGGATTAATGTTGAGCTGGTTCGCATTCGTACTGAAGGCGAAATCAACGTCCGGTTCTTCGAGCGCGGGGTGGGCGAGACGAGCTCTTCCGGCACCGGTTCCTGCGCCGCCGCCGTGGCCGCGATCTTCAGCCGGAAAGCAGCGTCGCCGTTGGTGGTCAGCGCCACGGGGGGTGCGCAGACGGTGCGCTGGAATGGAACTGTGTTCTTGCGCGGTCCGGCGCAACTCGTCGGTCGCGGCGAGTTTTTCATTTAAGATGCTACGGGCACAACAACTGTTTCGTGCGAGATCACGTGTCAGGGCACGACTTCAGTCGTGCCAATAGCAGAAGAAAAGAAGGGGCTTCAGCCCCTGTTCAGGCATGCGACGTGAGGCATTGAAAAAGCGATGCACTTGATGAAAGCCGCAGGGGCTAAAGCCCCAACTAAGGAAGCGAATGACGGCACGAGTAAACTCGTGCCCTGACACGTAATCTCGCACGATGGATTCGAGACTTTCCCGGCAACCGAGTTGTACGATCTGCTCTTGAAACGTGAAACGCGAAACGTGAAACGCATTACCCCGCCGGCCCTCCAGCCCGGCGATACCGTTGGCATCATCGCGCCTGCCAGCGGCTTCAACCGTGAGCGCTTTCTCGCCGGCTGCGAGCGCTTGCGGCAAATGGGGTATCGGCCGTTTTATCTCGACTCCATCTTCGACCGCGACCTGTACTTCGCCGGCTCGGTTGAGCGTCGCGCCCGGGAATTGGAAGAGATGTTTGAGCGCGACGAGGTGCGGGCTATCCTATGCGCCCGCGGCGGCTATGGCTGCAACTACCTGCTGGAAGCGGTGGACATCGCTAAGATCGCCGCCCATCCTAAAATCTTTGTCGGCGCGAGCGACGTCACCACGCTGCTCACCTGGTTCCTCGATGCCGCCGGCCTGGTCACTTTTCACGGTCCGATGGTAGAAAAGGCTTTTGCCTCGCCGGACGGTGTTGACCTGGCCTCCTGGTCGGCAGCCACCGCCTCTGCCGGACCCTGGCAGATTGCGGGTGACATGGAGCCGCTGGTCCGCGGCGCGGCCGAAGGCATCCTGTACGGTGGCTGCCTCTCGCTGCTGGTCGAATCGCTGGGCACCCTCTACGAGATCAAGACCGAGGGGACGATCCTGTTCCTCGAAGACGTCAACGCCAAGCCGTACCAGGTGGACCGCATGCTCATGCACCTGAAGCTGGCGGGAAAGCTGGAGGGCGTTCGGGGCCTCATTTTCGGCGAGATGCTGGACTGCCGCCAGTCTGCCGACCAGCCCTACTCGCTGCAGGAAGTTATCAGGCGCGTTGTCGGAGACCTCGGCGTCCCGGTTGCGTTCGGGCTGCGCTCGGGACACGTCGCGCGCGGCAACATCACGCTGCCGCTCGGCGTGCGCGCGAAGCTGAGAGTGGAGGACACCGTGCGCCTCGAGATCCTGGAGGCGTCTGTTTCCGCGCGGACCGCCACAACCGCTTACGGCTCACGACTCGCGACTCACGACTAATACCATGCCAGAGCAACAGCACGTCCATCTGATCGGCGTCTGCGGCACCGCCATGGCCTCGCTGGCGGGGATGCTGAAGCAGCGCGGCTTCCGCGTGACCGGCTCCGACGCCGCCGCTTATCCTCCCATGTCGGATTTCCTGGCCTCGCTCAGCATTCCGGTGGCCGAGCCCTATGCCGAGGCCAACCTGAAGCCGCGTCCCGACCTGGTGGTGGTGGGCAACGCCATCTCGCGCGGCAACCCGGAGCTGGAGTACGTGCTCGACGAACGCATTCCCATGCGCTCGCTGCCGCAGATCCTGCAGGAATATTTCCTGCGCGGACGCGAGCCCATCGTGGTGGCGGGCACGCACGGCAAGACGACAACTACCTCGATGCTGGCGTGGATTTTCGAAACCGCCGGCCTCAAACCGTCCTTCCTGGTGGGCGGCATCGCGGAGAATTTCAACTCCAGCTTTGCCGTGCGCCAGGGCCGCCACTTCATCATCGAGGGCGACGAATACGACACCGCCTTCTTCGACAAGGGCCCCAAGTTCCTGCACTACATGCCCGCCGCGGCGCTGCTGACCTCGGTGGAGTTCGACCACGCCGATATCTATCCCGACCTCGAGGCGGTGAAGACCGCCTTCAAGCGGCTGGTGAACCTGGTGCCGCGCCGCGGGCTGCTGGTCGCGTGGGACGCCAGCTCGCACCCCAGCACGCCAACATCGGGCGTCCACCCCAACGAAGCAAACCCGGCTTCGTTGGGGACCCCGGGCGTGCCGGGGACCCCGCTAAGCTCCGACGTGGATGAATGCATTACGCGCGCCTTCTGCCGCGTCGAGCGCTACGGCTTCAGCGAGCGCGTCGATTGGCAGGCGTGCGAAGTGCGCTTCGAGCCCGGACGCACCACCTGGGCGGTCTTCCGCGGCGGCGAGCGCTGGGCCGACCTCGAGTTCTCGCTCGCCGGCGAGTACAACGTGCTCAACGCCACCGCCGCGGCGGCGATGGCGGCAGGCTACGGCATCGCTCCTGAGACCATCTACTCGGCGCTCATGACCTTCAAGAGCGTGAAGCGGCGCTTGGAGGTGAAGGCCGAGGTGAACGGCATCACCATCATCGATGATTTTGCGCACCACCCCACGGCCATCGCCGGCACGCTGCGCGCGCTGCGCACCGTCTATCCTGGCAGGCGCCTGTGGGCGGTGTTTGAGCCGCGCTCCAACACGCTGCGCCGCAAAGTTTTCGAGGACGAGCTGGTAGCGAGTCTGGCGCTGGCGGACCAGGTGATCGTCGCCAGCGTGTATCGCGCCGAGGCCATCCCGGAAGCGCAGCGCCTTTCGGTGGCCGGGATCGTTGCCGGCCTGGTGCACTCCGGCAAGCCGGCGCGCGAACTGGCGGACGCCGACGCCATCGTAGCCGCCATCGTGCCCGAATTGCGCAGCGGCGACGTGGTTGCCATCCTTTCCAACGGCGGCTTCGGCGGCATCTACGATAAGCTTCCCCAGCGCCTGAACTCCCGAAACGAGGTTTCATCGCGCACGTGATGCGCAGGCTGCTTCTCATTGCTGTGCTGTTGGCCGCCGCGGGCCGAGCCTTGGCGGCGACGCCGATCGAGTACACCGTCAAGCTGGCCGACGCGCGCCGTCATTTAGTGCACGTCCGCATACGCCTGCCCGAGGGCGCTGCGGAACGCGATCTTCAGCTCCCGGTCTGGAACGCTCTCTACCAGGTGCGCGACTTCGCCCAGTACGTAGTGAGCGTGAGCTGCCGCGCCCCCTCCGGCCCAGCGCTCGCGGTACGCAAGCTCGACAAGACCACGTGGCGGATCTCCGATGCGCAGCCGGGGGCCGATTTCGAGTACGACATCATCGCCGACCTGCCCGGCCCCTTCGGGGCGCAATACAACCAGGACCACGCCTATTTCAATCTCGCCGAGATCCTCATGTACTCGGTGGATGCCAGCGCTGCGCCGGTGCGCGTCTCCTTCACTGGCCTGCCCAACTACTGGCTGATCGCCACGCCAATGACGGCGGCCACAGGTTCGGAGCTGGCGCCCGGTCCGGGCACCTTCACCGCCCGCAACTACGACCAGATGGTGGACTCGCCGGTGGAGATCGGCGCCTTCGCCCAGGCGTTCGTTCCCGAAGGGGGCGTGAACTACCGCATCGTGGTGGACGCGGCGGTGGGCGACTACGACATGGGCCGCCTCATCGAGATGGTGCGCACCATCGTCCGCACCGAGACCGCCTGGATGGACGACCGGCCCTTCACCGACTACCTGTTCATCTTCCATTTTTCCTCCAGTCCCAGTGGAGGTGGCATGGAGCACGCCAACGCTGCTGCCGTCGAGATGAGCGCCGAGGGGGCGAAATCCGATCCGGTGACGCTGGCCTCGCTCACCGCGCACGAGTTCTTCCACCTGTGGAACGTCAAACGCATCCGCCCGCAGTCGCTCGATCCCATCGACTACACCCGCGAGCAGTACTCACCCTCGCTCTGGTTCAGCGAGGGCGTCACCAGCACGGTGGCGGATTACATCCTGCTGCGCGCCGCGCTGCTCGACGAGGCCCGCTGGCTGCGCTACCTGGAGCACGAGATCGGGGTCTTCGAGCGGCGGCCCGCGCACCTCACCCAGTCGGTCGAGGACTCGAGCGTCGATACCTGGCTCGAGAAGTATCCCGCCTATGGCTTGCCGCAGCGCAGCATCTCCTACTACAACAAGGGCGAACTGATTGGCGTGCTCCTCGACTTGGCGGTGCGCGACGCCACCCAGGGCCACAAATCGCTGCGCGATGTTTTTCGCTGGATGAACCGCAACTACGCTCAGAAACATAAGTTCTTCGCCGATACTGCCGGCGTACGCCAGGCGGTCGAGGCCGTTACCGGCAAGGACTTCAAGGAATTCTTTAACCTTTGCGTGACCGGCGCCGCGCCCTTGCCCTACAACGAGTATCTGAAGACGGTGGGACTGGAGCTGAAGCCGCGCAAAGCCGTAGCTCCTTACGCCGGGTTCGTGGCCGTGCGCAACTTCGACGCGCCGGCAGTGGTGGCGGCGGTGGACGAGTCCAGCGAAGCCCTGCGACAGGGGCTCGCGATCGGCGACGTGATCCTGCTGGTCAACGGCAAGCCTCTGGCCGGGAGCGTCGAAGACCGTGTCGCCGCCATGCGCGTGGGCGAGAGCGTGAAGTTGCGGGTCGCCGGACGCGCCGGCCAGCGCAACGTCAAGTTCAAGCTGGGCGCGAGGGAACAGGAGGAGTTCGCGATCGTAAGCGCCCGCACGCTCACCTCCGACCAGCGCGCGCGCCGCGCCGCCTGGCTGACCGCCGACGACCAGGCGCCCAAGGATGCGCCCAAGGGCGCCATGCGCGCCGAGACGCCTGGGGCCCCCCAGGAAGCGGGTTTTGCTTGGTTGGGGGCGACGCGCTAGTGCTCCGCGCGCTGCTGGTGCTCGCCTTCTGGGGTGTGGCGGCTGTGCCGGTCGGTTTGATCGGCATCCCCTGGACCTTCCTCAGCGGTAAAGTCGATCTGCTGTATCGCATGGGGACTGCAATCGGGTTGGCCGGCGTGCGCCTGGTCGGGGTGAAGGTCGAGGTCGTGGGACTGGAGCAGCTCGACTGGCGCCGCACCTATATCTTCATGTGCAATCACGTGTCGAACCTGGACCCGCCCATCGTGATCCCGATCATGCCGCGGCGGACCTCGGTGCTGGTGAAGAAGGAGCTCTTCCGAGTGCCGATCTTGGGCTGGGCCATGCGCCTGGCCGATTTGGTTCCTGTGGACCGGCGAAACCGCAACGCCGCCATCTCCAGTTTGCGCTTTGCCGGCGACGTGTTGCGCTCGGGCATTAGCATGACCATTTGGCCCGAGGGCACGCGCTCGCGCGACGGCCGCTTGCTGCCGTTCAAGAAAGGCCCGTTCTACTTGGCGATGGAGAGCGCCGTGCCCATCGTGCCGATCACCTTGGTCGGCACACACGAGATCTGGCCCAAAGGCGAATTCGCGATTCACCCGGGGACAGCGACCGTTATCTTCCACGAGCCCATCGACCCGGCGGCGTATCCTGCACAGGAGGACTTGATCGAGGCCGTGCGCGAGCGTATCCGCAGCGGGCTGCCGGAGAAGTATCAGTAGCGGTGTAGCGTTCCTTCCGGGCTGACAATTGAAAAGGGGATAGTTGCGACACGGCTTCAGAGCGTGTGGGAAAAATCGAGTAAGCGTCCACTGTCATTCTTCCGCCGAGCAACGCGAGGAGGGAGAATCTAAGATAGCAGTCAACACCACCAGTTCGGGTAGTGCAGGCGTTCTCGCCAGATCCTCCGCTCGCCTTCGGCTCGCGAAGGATGACAAACTCATCCCCCTTTCGCCGAGAATCGGAAGGTCAAGCAGTTCTCAGACCGTTTGCAGCCGTGGTCCGGCCAACCCCAAAGCCAAAAGCTAAAAGCTAAGAGCCAACAGCTAAATGCTGGGCTTCTTCTCGATCACTCTTGCGCTCAGCACCACGCCGTCGCGCCCGTCGTGCAGCTTGAGCGGGAACAGCAACACGTTCCACACCCAGCGCGGATTCTTCACCGGCAGATGGGGCAGGCCGTGCGGGCTGCGTTCCACATAGGTTTCGCGCGTCTCGGCCACCTTGCGGATGGTCCCCTTCCAGCCGTCGCCCAACTCGGGGAACTGTTCGAACAGGTTCTTGCCCAAGAACCAGGTGCGTTTCCGGTCGCACATGGTGGCGAAGGTATCGTTGACGTACTGCCAGTTGCCCTCGCCATCCACGATCTCCAGCGCCACATCGTCGCCCATGGCCATGCTGATGCGCGAGTAGTAGAAATCGCGCGAGTCCACCACCACCGGCTTGCCGCGCTTCTTGGCTTCGAAGCTGCGCAGGGCCGCCAGCAGGTCATCCACCGAGCTGTAGCCCTTGAGCAGGTGCATGTCGGCGATGCCGCCGAAGCTGCGCTCCAGCGTGGCCGACAGGATGATGATGGGTACCTGCGGCCGGTTCTGCCGCAGGCTCTCGGCCACTTCGGTGCCGAACTTGCCCCGCCCCAGGTGGTAATCGAGCACCGCGATGTCGATGTCGTCCAGCTTGGACTCCGCTTCCTCTACCGAGGCGGCCGTGACCGATTCATACCCGTGCTGCCGCAGGATGGTAGAGCGCAGAAGCAGGTTCTCCTGCAAGTCGTCAAGCAGCAGAACACGAATGGGCTTGCGTTCGGATTTGGGCGAATCGTGCTTTTCGTCCGGCATAGGGCAGTTGCTAATCGCCACTCGGTACTGGGTACTGGGTACTCGCTTCTATTCGATGCGTCCAGCACCCGGTCGCGCTGGATTCTATTTTACTGACTGGTTACTGCCGGCGCGGTCGCGGACGGCCTTCACGATCTCCGGCAGCCGTTGGAACGCGGCTACGCAGCGCAGCCACTGTTTGTTGTCCATCGCAGGATAGCCGCTGACCATCTTCCCGTCTTCTACGTCATTGGGAATGCCGCTTTGCGCCGTGGCCACCACGCCGTCGCCGATGCGGCAGTGCCCGGCGATGCCCACCTGCCCGGCGAGGATCACGTTCTTGCCCACCTCGGTTGACCCGGCCAGTCCCACCTGCGCGCACAGCAGGCTGTTCTTGCCCACGGTCGAGCCGTGCCCCACTTGGACCAGGTTGTCGATTTTGGCCCCGCGCTTGATGCGGGTCTCGCCCACGCTGGCGCGGTCCACGCAGGCGTTGGCCTGGACTTCCACGTCGTCCTCCAGCACCGCCGGCCCGGACTGCACGATCTTGTGCCACGCGCCCTTGTCATCCTTGGCAAAGCCGAAGCCGTCGCCGCCGACTACCGCCCCGTTCTGCAGCACGACGTTGTCACCCAGGCGGCAGTATTCGCGTACCACCGCATGCGCGTGCGCGAAGAGGTTGTTGCCGATGCGCGCCCCGCGATAGATCACCACGTGCGGCAGCAGCACGCAGCCTTCGCCAATCTCAACGTCCTCATCGACCACCACGTAGGCGCCGAGGTGCGCATGCGGGCCGATGCGGGCAGAGTCGTGGACCACTGCCGTCGCGTGCACGCCGGGGGCGTAGCGCGGCGGCTGGTAGAACAGCTCCAGCGCCCGGGCGAACGCCAGGTAAGGATTGGCGCTGCGCAGCGTCGGCGTCGGGAGGGCAGGGAAGTCCTCGGCCACGATCAGGGCCGAGGCCTGGGTGGTCTTGGCCGCGCCGGCGTAGCGGGGGTTGGCAACGAACGTCAGTTGTCCGGGGCCGGCCTGCTCGATCCCGGCCACACCGGTGATCTCCACGTCTTTGTCGTTGCCTTCGAGGCGCGCCTCTATGGCGGATGCGATTTGGGAAAGTTTCATGAGCGACCTCTGGGATGGGCTGATTCTAAATGAGCATTCAGCAGTCAGCACTCAGCAATCAGCCGCCGGACTGGTTTCGGAATGGCACTGGCTTTTGGGTCCTGCTGACCGCCGAGCGCTGAACGCTCGTTGTTTCGTCCTGTAGACTGAACTTCCGCATGCCCGGCCCGATCGTCACCACGCTGGCGGAGAACCCCATCCTCACACTCTTCATCGTGATCGGGCTGGGCTACCTGCTGGGCGAGATCTCCGTCTTCGGATTCCGCTTCGGCATCGTCGGGGTTCTGTTCGTGGGACTGGCGGTCGGCTCGCTGGGCCCTTCCATCTCCGTCCCGGAAGTGATTCCCACACTGGGGCTGATCATTTTCATCTACACCATCGGTATCCAGAGCGGCCCCGAGTTCTTCAACTCCTTGCGCGAGCGAGGCTATCGCGACAGCGTCTTCGCGCTGGTGATCGTGGTTCTGGGCGCTGGCGTGACGCTCGTCGTCTCCCGTCCGGCGTACCTGACGCGGGCTCGCGCCGCCGGCCTCTACACCGGCGCCATGACCAACACGCCGGCGCTGGCGGCGGCGCGCGAATTGCTGCACCAGCGCGGCCGCTCTGCCGGACTCTCTCCCGAGCAGCTACGCGTCGCCTCCGACGAGCCGGTGGTCGCCTACTCCATCGCTTACCCGATGGGCGTCATCGGCGTGCTGCTCTCGTTCGCCGTGCTGCGCCGCCTGTGGCGGCCGGAGATGGAGCCGCCGGCGGAAGGTCCGGAGATCCGCGTCCGCAACTTCGCAGTGATGAATCCCGCCGTGATCGGCCGGACGGTCGAGGAAGTCCTGCGCCCGCACCGCGACCCCGGCTTCGTGGTCAGCCGCATCCAGCACGGGGCCGCGAGCGACATCGTGCGCGGCGACACGCGACTCGAGCAGGGCGACATCGTGGTAGCCGTCGGCGATGACGATGGTCTGCTGCGCGCCGAACAGATCTTCGGCCAGCCCCTCGCGGCCCACATCGAGCAGGACCGCTCCCAGCTCGATTTCCGCCGCGTTTTCGTTTCCCGCCAGGAGATCGTGGGCAAGCCCATCCGCGAACTCGACCTGGAGAAGCGCATGGGCGCCACGATCACCCGCCTGCGCCGCGGCGACGTGGACTTCATCCCCACGCGCGACACCCGGCTCGAACTCGGCGACCGCGTCCGCGTTCTCACGCGCCGCGAGAACTTCATTGCTATCTCGCAGTTCTTCGGCGACTCCATCCGTGGCACCGCCGAAACCGATTTCGGCTCCGTCGCCCTGGGCATGGTGCTCGGGGTGCTGGTCGGCCTGGCCCCCATCCCGCTGCCCGGCCAGACCATCCGCCTGGGATTCGCCGGCGGCCCGCTGCTGGTCGCCCTGGTCCTCGGCAAGCTGGAACGCACCGGCCGCATCACCTGGATCATGCCGCTCCACTCCAATCTCACTTTGCGGCAGATCGGACTGCTCTTCTTTCTCGCCGGTATTGGCATTCGCGCCGGCTACTCCTTCGCGCAGACACTCCGTCAGAACGGCCTCCAGATGCTGCTGGCTGGCGCAGCCATCACCCTGGCCGTCACCCTGGTTTCCCTGGTGGTGGGATATAAGTTGCTGAAAATCCCGTTCGCTTCGCTCATGGGCCTGGTTTCCGGCATCCAGACCCAGCCTGCCTGTCTGGCGTACGCCACGCGCGAAGCCAACTCCGATGTGCCCAACCTCACCTACGCTGCGGTGTATCCGGTGGCCATGATCGCGAAGATCATTCTGGCGCAACTGCTGACGTGAGTACCGAGTACTGAGTACCGAGTAGCGAGTACCAAGTAGCGAGTACCAAGTAGCGAGTACCAAGAACACAACCGGGCACTAATTGCTGAGTGCTGAGTGCTGAGTGCTACTCGGTGAACATCGGCACCTGGCGGGAATCGGCGGCAGCCACGGCACGCGGGCGGCGGCGGCGCGCTGCTGGTCCGCCGATCACGCCCAGCACCGTCAGCTCGGCCAGCGCGCTCTTGGGCACGAAGATACGTTGCAGATTGCCCCGGCTGTCGGGAGGGTTGATGAGGAAGCCGTCTCTGGTGAGCTGGGTCAGGTCGTTGGGCATGAGCCCTTCCATCACGTCGTTGTCCTTGAACTTCAGGCGCACCCACAATCCCTCGGTGCGCGGCCGGGTGGCAAAGGTTTTGCGCGCCGAGGCATCCACGTCCGCAAACTCGCGCACGAAGTACACGCCCTTGACGTCGGCCAGTTCGATGAGCACTACCTTGCCGGAGGTGTTCATCAGCTCCAGCTTGCCCTCGACCACGAAGCTGGCAGGCGCGACGTATCCCTGCATCGCGTCGCGATCCATTTTGCGGACGATCACCTTCTTGTGGGTGGAGGTCTTCAAATTGTGTTTCCTGAGACGCAGCAAGCTACCTCTCTACAGCGTCGCCCGGCGATTGTCGCATTTTTGCCGCCGCTTGCGCGCTGCGGCTGCGCCCTGTAGCCAAATTGTAAACCTTTGTGCTATGGTGTTTGGTTTGTGCGGGCCCTCGGAAGAGTGCAGCTAAGTCTATTGCCCGGAGTCACTTACATCTGGTCACCCAACCTGCTTCGGTCCCGCCCTGCGCCCACGTGCAAAAACGGGATCCCGCAGGCGAGACCTTGGTGCGTCCCTAATGCGCCGACACGGTAGCCCGACGTTGCAGAATGGCTGATTACATCTACATGATGGAGAGCCGGCTGACGCCGGACCAGCAGCGGGCTGTGGCCCTGGTGCAGGACCTGGCGCGCGCGCAGGAGATGAACGTTTACCTGACGGGCGGCGCCATCCGCGACCTCATCAGCGGCTTTCCCATCCGCGACCTCGACTTCACCGTACAGGGCAACGCGCTGAAGCTGCAGCGCGAACTGGAGAAGGCCGGCGCCGTCCTGCAGGGCGTGGACGAAGACCTGCGCTCCATGTACGTGCTGCTGCCTGGCAACGTGCGCTCCGAGATCGCCATGGCGCGCGCCGAGCGCTACGAGAAGCCCGGGCGGCCGCC
The DNA here is from genome assembly GCA_963704285.1 of uncultured Acidobacteriota bacterium. Lineage (GTDB taxonomy): Bacteria > Acidobacteriota > Terriglobia > Terriglobales > Acidobacteriaceae > JAHFUA01. Next base: position 2,698,548 of record OY969886.1, read on the forward strand.
GGAGATCGCCTCCGGCACCATCAGCGACGACCTCCGCCGCCGTGACTTCACCATCAACGCCATGGCGCTGTCGCTCAATCCCGGCTCGCGCGGCCTGCTGCTCGATCCCTTCAACGGCGTCGCCGACATCGAAGCCAAGCTCATCCGCATCCTGCACAACTACGCCTTCTACGAAGAACCCTCACGGCTGATCCGCGCCACCCGCTTCACCACCCGCTTCCACTTCACGCTGGAGGAGCGCACCCAGGCCCGCTTCGACGCCGCGCGCGAAGGCAACTACATCGACAACCTCTCCGACCGCGCCGCCGGCTACGAGATCGAGCAGATCGCTTACGAGGACGATCCCCTGCACATCCTTCGCCTGTACGAGAAGGAAGGCTGGCTGAAGGTGCTCAACCCGCACTGGTCCGCGAGCAAGGTGGACACCGCGTCGCTGGCGCAGTTGCTCAAGACCAAGCAGCAGATGCTGGACCTGGGCTACACCCTGGACGCGGCGCCGGCGGTGATGTACTTCCTCACCCACCGCCTGGGCGACCGCGACATCGCCGCCATGCAGCGGCTGATGCCGCGCAAGAGCTTCGTCGAGACCTGGCGCAAGCTCGAAAACGACGCCAAAGAACTGGCCAAGCGCCTCACCGGCAAGGAGGCGTCCACGCCGTCGCTGGCCTGGAAGCTGCTTTCGCAGGCGCGCCCCGAGACCATCCTGTTCCTGGAGACCACCACCCGGCACCAGGGCGTGGCGCAGAAGATCCGCAACTTCTTCACCAAGTGGCGCCAGGTGAAGGACAAGCTGCCCCTGCCGGAGATGGCCGAGCTGCGCATCACGCCAGAATTGCCGGTCTATCCCAAGCTGGCGGAAGATGCCTTTTACCTTTTGCTCGACGGCAAACTGCGTTCGCGCACCGAGACTCTGAAATTCCTGAAGCCGTTCGCGCCACCGCCACCGCCACCGCCTCCGCCTCCCAAGCGCGGACGCGGCGCCAAAGCCGTCGAAGCTGCACCTCCTGCGGAGCACAGACCCGGCAAGAAGGGCAAGTCCGCGGAACCGGCTGCCGGGGCGGCTCCCCTGCAAGGGAAGCAGGCTCCCCAGAAGCAGGCTGCTCCAACCCCACCGGCCGCGACGAAGGCCCCTGCGCAACCCGCCCCAAAGAAAGCGCCAGCTGCTCGCCCCAAGCCGCAACCGCGCAAGAAATCCGCCGCGCGGAAGAAGAAATAAACCATGCGCGCGCTGGTGACCGGAGGCGCCGGCTTTCTGGGCTCGTATCTCTGCGAGGCGATGCTGGCGGAAGGCCACTCTGTCCTGGCGGTAGACAACCTGCTCACCGGGCGCGAGGTTAACGTCGCGCATCTAGCGCCCGAACCTCGCTTCGAGATGCGCCAGCTCGACATCATCCAGCCCTTCGACGCGGGCCCGGTGGACTACGTCTTCCACTTCGCCAGTCCCGCCAGCCCGGTGGACTACATGGCCCACGGCGTGGAGACGCTCCAGGTCGGCTCGCTGGGCACCTTCCATGCTCTCGATGTTGCCCGCCGGTACGGCGCGAAGTTCTTCCTGGCCTCGACCTCGGAGTGTTACGGCGATCCGCTTGAACATCCGCAGAAGGAAAGCTACTGGGGCAACGTGAATCCGGTCGGCCCGCGCTCGGTCTATGACGAAGCCAAGCGCTTCGCCGAGGCCGCCACCATGGCCTACCACCGCTACTACAAGCTGGATACCCACATCGTGCGCATCTTCAACACCTACGGCCCGCGCATGCAGCTCAACGACGGCCGCGTGATCCCCAACTTCATGAAGCAGGCGCTCGGCGGCCAAGACCTCACCGTGTACGGCGACGGCAGCCAGACCCGCAGCTTCTGCTACGTCACCGACGAGATCGAGGGCATTCTGCGCCTGGCGCGCTCGCAGGAGCACCTGCCCGTCAACATCGGCAACCCCAACGAGTTCACCGTTGTCGAGTGCGCCCGGCGCGTGCTCGCCGTCACCGGGTCGAAAAGCAAGCTCGCCTTCGAGCCCTTGCCCCAGGACGATCCCAAGCAACGCCGGCCCGACATCTCGCGGGCGCGCGCCCTGCTGGGCTGGGAACCAAAGACCGACCTCGAGACCGGACTCAAGTTGTCACTGGATTACTTCCGCCAGGCGGTTGCTGCCGGCTCATGACCACCGAACTGACTCGGGCTTGCCCTCTCTGCGGATGCGACAACGCCTCGCGCCCGCCTGACCGCTACTCCCAGCCACCCTGGCTCCTGAAGCGCTGCTCCCAGTGCGGGATGGTGTACCTGGAAAATCCCGTGGAGTATTCAGCCCTCGCGGACGAGATGGCTTGGGAGAAGACGTTCTCAGCGGAGGCGGAGACTCGGCGGCAGTGTCATCCCATCCTCTACCGCGCGGCGCGCGCGCCCAAAGCGCTGTGGCAGCGCCTGCTCCGGCGCGACAAGCTGGTTTCCTGGGTGCAGCGCTACTTTGCTCCCGGACCGGTGCTGGATGTCGGTTGCGCGGGAGGGCACACGCTGGAGCGGCTTCCGTCGCAGTTCGTTCCTTACGGGATCGAGATCTCAGCCGAGCTCAGCCGCCTTGCGCAGGAGCGTTTTGCGCCGCGCGGCGGCCGGGCGGTCCAGGGTGACGCTCTCTCCGCCTTGCGCCAGTTCGATGCCGGCTTCTTCACGGGCGTGATCATGACCAGCTTTCTCGAGCACGAGCCCGAGCCGCGCGCCGTGCTCGCCGCCACCGCCCGGGCGATGCGTCCGGAGGCGTGCCTCATCGTCAAGGTGCCGAACTTTGCCTCGTGGAACCGCGCCGTACGGGGCGCGCGCTGGTGCGGGTTCCGCTTTCCCGACCACGTGAACTACTTCACCCCGAAGCGGCTGGGCGCGCTGCTCTCCAGATCAGGGTTCCGGGTGCTGCGCTTCGGCATCTGCGACCGCATTCCCACCAGCGACAACATGTGGCTCGTCGCGCGGCGGAATCCGTAGCGGCGGCGCTGCGCGGCGGACTCGAGCGCTTTGTTATAATGCTCGATTCTGCGAACGAACCACATCTTCATGAGCATGCGGACTGATTGGAAGGGAGGCGTTGTCGTCGCCCTGGCTCTTGCCGTTCTGGGTCTGTTTGCTTGTGGCGGTGGGGGCAGCAGCGGCCCTACGACCAGTGGTCTGAGCAAGCGTGCCTTCGTCTCCGACGACTTCGACGGCACCTTGCACATCGAAGATGCGCAGAACGACGTGGAGTCCTTCTCCAGGATTTCCACCGGCAGCCGGCCCGGGACCATGGTGCTCTCGCCCGACAAGTCGATCACTCTGGTGTTCAACGCGGGGTCAGGAACACTGGCCGTGGTCTCCAACTCCAGCGAATCGGTCCTGGGGAGCATCGTTCTGCCCAACCTCAGCACCAGTTACGTCTCCATGTCCGACAACACCGTCGGCTTCGTGGCCGTGCCCAATTGCCCGGCAAATTCCTGCAGCGGAAACTCCAACGTCGTAGATGTGGTGAACTTGGCCACGACCTTCAACGTAACCGGCACCGTTCCAGTCGCGAACGTCGCCCGTACGCTGGTGCTGGCCCCCACTCCCGCGCAGGCCAAGTTGCTGGTCTTCAGCGGTGCTGCCGACCATGAGGACACTCTGACGGTGATCGACACTGCCACCGCAAAGGGCACGACGCCGGCAGCAGCGGCGACGCAGCTCGGCGGGTTCGATCGCCCGGTGTCGGCCGTCTTTTCCAGTGATGGTGCCAAAGCCTACGTCCTTAACTGCGGCCCAGAGTGCGGGGGCACGGCCGCCAGCGTCACCGTGCTGGACATGACGGCGAGTCCGCCGGCGCCGGTAGCCAACGTTCCGCTTCCGGCAGCCAGTGTCGGTCTGCTTAGTGGGAACAAGCTGTTCGTGGCCGGCACGCCATCGGGAACGCCGGGCTCGCTCGCCGGGCGGCTCTCGGTGCTGGACACCACGGCGCTCGTGCCGCCGGCCAGTTCCGTGCCCATCAGTGACGGGTTCCATAACCACATGGAGCTGGCCAGCAATAACAAGCTGTTCGTTGGCGCCATCACCTGCAGTGCCGGCTGCCTCACCATCTTCGACACCAGTAAGAACAGCGCCGTCGTCGACAGCAACACCGGCGATGTTACCGGGATCGCTCCCATCAGCGGGCGTAATGTGGTGTACGTGGTCGAGGACCTGGTCGCGGGCGCCTTCCAGGGCAGGGGCGAGTTGCGGATCTACGACACCACCACCGATGCGCTCACGCCCACACAGATCGATGTCGTCGGCAAAGCCGTGGACGTGAAGTACGTGGATAAGTAGGGCCGTTCACGACATCACGTGTCAGGGCACGACTTCACAGGCTGCTGAAAAATCGCAGCGAAGCTCGTTTTGAAGGGGCGCGGCTTCAGCCGCGCCGAACGCCCCCCAACGATTGTCATCCTGAGCAAAGCGCGAGGGAGCAATGCGACCGAGCGCCAGTCGAGGGATCTTGGGGTTGTGGGCTTGCGTTTTCCAGGTGGCGCGAGACCAACGGAAACCAAAATTCCTCGCTTGCCCTCACTCTCCCGCCGCGGCGGGCTCGCTCGGGCAGCTCGGAATGACAATAATAAGGTTCCACTGACGGCACGACTGAAAGTCGTGCCCTGACACGTGTTGTGGGCCCAATATTCCGCAGCCTGTCCGCTGGCTCATTTCCGCGGCTCCAGCCGCAACTTGTGCCGGCTCGCCCGGTCCACCGCCTCAGTGCTGAAGGGAAACAGGAAGCTGCGGCCCTCCGCCCAGGCCTGCCACTGGTCCAGGTAGTGCGGGCTGAAGATCTGCCCGGATTGGCCGGTCACGATGTTCATGGTGCTGGTGTCGAGGTTGGAGAAGTCCACGGTCATGCGCTCGGAAGGCGCCTGCTGATACGCGTGGGACTCGCCGTGCCCCATCTGCTTGACGGTGTAGCCGTCGCCCGCGGCCTGGTAGCGTCCCGGCCCAGCCCAGCGCCCGAGCAGCGGGATTTCTCCCAGGACCGGGTGCTCGAGCCGGAAGGGCCGCGCCTTTCCCCAGGTCCAGGAGCTGAGCGACTTGGGCGCCTCGGGACTCGCGACCACGGCCTCGACGGCGGCGGCGAGGAGTTCGTCATAGTTCGCGTACTTCGCCGGCAGCCAGCGCGGCGGCTGCTGCAACAGGATGTTCTCCAGCGCCACCGACTGCATGCCCCAGTGGTAGAGCTTGTAGTCCGCGCCCAGCCTGGGTTCGAGCAGCATGCGCCAGAGTTGGGTGCGCGCCAGCACGGCGAGCGTCGCGGCCGCCGAATCCACCGTGACCCGGCCGTCCCAGGAGCGCATCAAGTCGGCGGCGGCGCGGGCCCGCGCGGAAGGATTCTTCGCGTGGTCGATGGCATACACGAAGCGCTCGGCGCAGAAGTGGTCGAATTCCGACTCCACGTCCATCTCCAGCGCCAGCATGTCCTCGGGCGCGAATTGCCTTCCCGACTGCAGCACGCGGTAGATGCGCTCGGTGCGGTAGGGCGCCATCCACTCGCTGCTGAGCAGATAGGGATACTTGTCGGGCGTGATGCGCGCGTTGGCGGTGGCGATGATCCCCGACGGGGGATCGAAGACGCTGGGCAGCTTCTCGAACGGCACCACGGCGGTCCATTCGTGGGCGTTGTCGTTGCCGGCGACGGGCACGCCGTTCGTCGCCGCTGCGCGTAGCGGGATGCGTCCCTCGGCCTGGTAGCCGATGTGGCCGTCCACGTCGGCGTACACGAAATTCAACGAAGGCCCGCCCATCGGGGAGAGCGCCCGCCGGAACTCCTCCCAGTTCTGCGCCGAATCCAACTCGAAAAAGGGATAACTCACGAACGCCGGATCTTTGAGCGGCGCCCACTGGAGCGCGAGCTTGCGAGTCTCACCCGGGATGAGGTCGCTGATCACCGGCCCGTGGCGGGTGATGACCACGTCGAGCGAAACGTCGGGCTTGCCTTTGACGTGGATGGTCTCGTGGCGGATCTCCGGCTTTTTCCAGCCTTCGGGTGTCTGGTATTCGCCCTGCGCGTTGAAGCTCTCAATGTAAAGGTCCTCGACGTCGGCGCCGAGATTGGTGGCTCCCCACGCGATGCGCTGGTTGTGGCCGACCAGCACGAACGGCAGCCCGGGCAAGGTGAATCCGGCCACGTCGAACGAAGCCGGGTTGGACCCGGGAGCGGGGGCCGCGACTTCCAACTGGGCTTCGTACCACAGGCTCGGCATCTGCTGCAGCAAGTGCATGTCGTTGGAGAGCAGCGGCTTGCCGGAGACCGTATGCGCTCCGGAGAGCACCCAGTTGTTGGAGCCGCCGGGGAGCGCGGTGGAGAACCAATCACCGGGATCAACCGAGGTGGTTTCGAGCGACGTGCGCACCAAGGGAGGCGGCTCGGGCTGGTCATCATCGTCTTCGTCGGAGGGTTCCTCGTCGAAGGGTTTGGCTTCCGCCCCCGGGGGATGGTCGTGCCACGAGGAATTGGGATAGAGGTCGGCCGTCAATTCGGGGCCCAGCTTGGCCAGGATTTTTTCCCGGCCCAACTGCCGGCGGTACTGTCCGTGGGTGAGCATCTGGTGGAGGAAGAGCCCGAGCGCGAGACTGTCATCAGGAGTCCAGGCGCGCGGCGCGTATCGCAGCAGCCGAAACTCGACCGGCAAGCCGCCACGATGCGAGGCGATGAACGCATTCACGCCGCTCGCATAGGCCTGGAAGGACTCGTGGGTCGAGGCTGGAAGCGCATCCCACGCGCGCTCCGTGGTCGAGCGGACCAGCAGCAGCCGCTGGTGGCGGTCGCGCTCCACCGCCTCCGGTCCCACGATCTCGGCCAGCTCTCCCAGCGCCGCGCGGCGGGTCGCGTCCATCTGCCACAGCCGGTCCTGGGCGGTAATATAACCTTGCGCGAACAGCAGGTCATGAAGATTCGCGGCGCGGATGTGGGGCACGCCCTGGGCGTCGCGGATGACGGTGACCGGCGCGGCGAGGCCCTCGACGCGCACCTGGCCGTCCACCTGGGGCAGGGAAGCGCGCGCCTCGTAGTAGAACCATCCGGCCACGGCCAGGATCAGCACCACGAAAAGCGCGGACAGCAGCCCAATGACGGGCGCCATCGTGCTGGGACGCCGTGAGGTGGAAGCAAGGGTGGAAGTGGCCATGGACCCGTTAGTGGCTTGCGATGGACTCAAGGGTAGCGGAAGCTGATTTTATTGTTCCCTTCGGAATCGTGCAAATGCCGTGCAAGAATCGCCAATGGGCTCGTTCTCTCCCTAGCTGGAGGTGTGTCGATGCAGGAAAGCGAATTGCTTCAACGGGTGGAGCGCCTGGAGCGGGGAATCCGCAGGTGGAAGTTGGCAGCGCTGGTTCTGTTGCTGGGCTGCCTGGTGCTGTTGCTCGCCGGCTTCGATTCTCCGCAGCCGTTTGTAGTGAAAGCGATCACGGTTGAGGCCCAGAACTTTGTGCTGCGGGATGCCGACGGGCAGGTTCGGGCGCGTATGGCGATTAGCGCCGATGGGCCGCGGCTGAGCTTCTTCGACGAGCACGGCAACGTGGTCTCGTCGCTGCCGTTGAAGCCGGAGGTAAGGCCGGCGCGGTAAGGCAACTTTGCTCGCCGCGGCGGGCGAGCGAGGGCAAGCCAGGAATCTCGGTTTTGGCCGAGGTGCAAAAGCGAATCCCTCGCAGCGCACAAGCCAGCGTTCGCAACGGATAAGATAGACTGGGGAGGAGGTCGATGATGAAATACCGTGTCTTGATTCAGCCGGACGAAGACGGCTACTTCGTGGCGGAGGTGCCGGCGTTGCCCGGGTGCATCTCGCAAGGAAAATCCCGCGATGAAGCCCTGCAGAATGTAAAAGAAGCCATTAGTCTCTACCTCGAGAGCCTGCAAGCCCATGGCGATGCCGTGCCTCCGCCCATTCAGGAGGAGATCGTCGAAATCGAGAGCGCCGATTGAGCGTACTTCCGCGTATCTCTGGCCGCGAAGCCGTGTTGGCCTTTGCGAAGCTTGGATATGAGCTGGATCGGCAGCGCGGCAGCCACATCATGTTGCGACACGCCCGGCCGCCTTTTAGGCGTTTGGTTGTCCCAGATCATCGCGAAATCGCGAAAGGTACGCTAAGAGCTCTCATTCGCGAGGCAGGAATCACGGTCGACGAGTTTCGCGCACTCCTTCCGTAAGTTAACAGGCTAACTGCTGCTCTGTGGATCAATGTCGGTATACTCCACCGGCCTGCGCTTGTGCCACAAATAGAGCACGACTCCCACAATCACGCCGGCAGGAACGCTGATCATAGCGAACAAACGTGCGTGTGGGACCCCGACCAGGAACATGAAGACGATACCAACGGTGAACACCGCTCCCATAACGCCCTTGACGGGGATCCTTGAAATATTAGGGCCTTCGTGCCAGTCCATAGTTGAATTCTACGTCCGAAAGCAAAAAGGCCCGCTCTCGCAGGCCTTTGCTTGGTACTTGCTACTCGGTACTTACTGGTGCGCCGTGGGACCCTCCGCCGTCGGCGTCGGCGTGACGGGCGCGATCGGCTGCGTGGCCTCGTCCGCCACTTGGAGTTGGGGCAGGGGCCGCTCCAGGGCGATGGCCAGCACCTGGTCCATGTTCTCGGCAAAGTGCAGCTTCATGACGTTGCGCAGGTTCTCCGGGACTTCCGGCAGGTCTTTCTCATTGTCCTTGGGCAGGATGACCTCGAAGATGCCGGCGCGGTGTGCCGCCAGCAGCTTCTCTTTCAGCCCGCCGATGGGCAGCACCTTGCCGCGCAGGGTGATCTCGCCGGTCATGGCGAGGTCGCGCCGCACCGGGATCTTGGTGAGGGCGCTGGCGAGGGCGGTGGCCATGGTGATGCCGGCCGACGGCCCGTCCTTGGGGATGGCCCCTTCGGGCACGTGGATGTGGATGTCCACGCTGCGGTAGAAATCGCGCGGGATGCCCAGCCGCGCGGCGCGCGATCGCAGGTACGACATGGCGGCCTGCGCCGATTCCTGCATCACGTCGCCCAGCTTGCCGGTCAGCATCAGCTTGCCTTTGCCGTCCACGATGGTGGCTTCGGTGCTGAGGATGGAGCCGCCGACCTCGGTCCAGGCCAGCCCGGTCACCAGTCCCACCTCGCTCTTTTCGTGCACCGGCAGCTCGCGGAACTTGATGACGCCCAGGAAGTCGCCGGCGTTCTGCGCGGAGATGACCACGGTGTACTCGGCGCCGTGCTTCACCACCTTGCGCGCCACCTTGCGGCAGATGTTGCCGATCTCGCGCTCCAGGTTCCTGACCCCGGCCTCGCGGGTGTAGGCACGGATGATGTGCTGGATGGCGTCGTCGGTAAAGGTCAGGTTTTTCTCCGTCAGCCCCGCCTGCTTCCGCTGCTTCTTCACCAGGAACTGCTTGGCGATCTCCATCTTCTCCAGTTCAGTGTAACCGTGCAGCCGCAGCACTTCCATGCGGTCCTGGAGAGCCGCCGGGATGGTGTGGATCACGTTGGCGGTGGCGATGAAGAACACCTGCGAGAGGTCGTACTCGACGTCGAGGTAGTGGTCCACGAACATGTAGTTCTGCTCGGGGTCGAGCACCTCGAGCAGCGCCGCCGAGGGGTCGCCGCGGAAGTCCATCGACATCTTGTCCACTTCGTCGAGCATGAAGACCGGGTTCTTGGTGCCGGCCTTGCGCATCATCTGGATGATCTGGCCGGGCAGCGCGCCGATGTAGGTGCGGCGATGGCCGCGGATCTCGGCCTCATCGCGCACTCCGCCCAGCGACATGCGCACGAACTTGCGCCCCGTCGCGCGCGCGATCGACATGCCCAGCGAGGTCTTGCCCACGCCCGGCGGCCCCACGAAGCACAGGATCGATCCCTTGGGGTTCTTCACCAACTGGCGCACCGCCAGAAACTCCAGGATGCGCTCCTTGATCTTCTCCAGCCCATAGTGGTCTTCGTTCAGGACCTTCTCGGCGCGGTCGATATTGCGGATTTCCTTGGAGCGCTTCTTCCACGGCACCGCCAGCAGCCAGTCCAGATAATTGCGGCTGACCGTCGACTCGGCCGACATGGGCGGCATGGCCTCCAGCTTCTTCAGCTCTTGCAGCGCCTTCTCGTGGACTTCCTTGGGCATGCCGGCGGCGTCCACCTTCTTCTTCAGCTCGTCCCACTCGCTCTTCTCGCCGCGGCCCAGTTCCTTCTGGATGGCCTTGATCTTCTCGTTGAGGTAGTACTCTTTCTGCGCCCGCTCCATCTGCCGCTTGACGCGCGACTGGATGGTGCGGTCCATATTCAGCTTCTCGATCTCGATGTCGAGGACGTCGGCGATGCGGTTCAGCCGCTCCGCCGGGTCGAAGATCTCCAGCAGCTCCTGCTTCTCCTCGATGGAGAGCTGCAGGTTGGCGGCGATGGTGTCGGTGAGCTTGGCCGGGTCCTCCATGCGCACGGCGGCGATCATGGTCTCGTAATTCAAGGACTGGCACAGCTTCACGTACTGCTCGAACAGGCCGGTGGCGCGCTGCATCCCGCTCTCGATGGCCGGCGTGAGCTCGGTGGTGTACTTGACGGTGCGGATGGTGGCCTGGAAATAGCCCTCGCCATCGGTGACCTGCAGGATCTTGCCCCGCTCCACGCCTTCGACCAGCACCTTGATGTTGCCGTCCGGCAGCTTGAGGCTCTGCACGATGTTGACCACGGTGCCGACCTGGAAGATCTCGTTGGCCTTGGGTTCGTCGACGCTGGCATCGTGCTGGGTGGCCAGGAAGATCTTCTTGTCCGCCGCCAGCGCTTCCTCCAGCGCGCGCACGCTGGATTCGCGGCCCACCACGAAGGGGGTCATCATGTGCGGAAAGATGACCACATCGCGGATGGGCATCATGGGCAACTTGCGGGTCTCGAATTTTTCCCGGTTCTGTGTCATGCCACCCTGTACCTGAAGGGATTGGTTGGTGCAGACTGTCCAAGCCAATATATCAGGTTTTCCCGCCCGCAACAGGTGTCCCAAAAGACACGGTTGTACCCTAGAACCCATGACCAAAGTGCACCGGGGGGAGCCGGCACCAGGGTTACCGCCCTTTTATTTGGCAGTGAAAAGAAATGCATTCCCGGAATTGGACGAGCCTGCCCCCGGGACTGCCCTTTGCCCCCGACGACGGCTGCCCCGGGTTAAGGCGGCGGGCGGGGGCCTGCCCTGAGCGAAGTCGAAGGGGCGCCCGCCCCACGTGAATCACTTGAAACTGAAACTGGCCCTACCCCGCCTTTTCCATCACCGCGGCCACCGAGAGCTCGCGCTTCTCCACCATCTCCTTGGTGACCTCGAACTCGCGCACCTTCTTCTGGCTGGGCAGGTGGTACATGAGGTCGAGCATCAGCTCTTCCAGGATCATGCGCAGGCCACGCGCGCCGACCTTGCGGGCCATGGCTTCAAGGGCGATGCCCCGCAGCGCGTCCTGGGTGAACTTCAGCCGCACGTTCTCGAACTCGAACAGCCGCTGGTACTGCTTGATGATGGCGTTCTTGGGACGGGTGAGGATCTCGATCAACGCGTCCACATCCAGGTCGTCGAGCACGCCCAACACCGGCAAGCGTCCCACGAATTCGGGGATCAGCCCGAACTTGATCAGGTCCTGCGGCTGCACCAGCGAGAGCATCTCGGTATCGCGCTTGCTGGGCGGGACGGGGGCCTGCTCTTTCTCGTCTTCGCCGCTGCGGAAGCCGACGGCTTTCTTGCCCACGCGGCGGCCGATCACCTTCTCCAGGCCCACGAATGCGCCTCCGCAGAGGAACAGGATGTTGGTGGTGTCCACCGGCGTGAATTCCTGGTGGGGGTGCTTGCGGCCGCCCTGCGGCGGGACATTGGCGATGGTGCCTTCCAGGATCTTCAGCAGCGCCTGCTGCACCCCCTCGCCGGAGACGTCGCGGGTGATGGAGGGGTTCTCGTCCTTGCGCCCGATCTTGTCCACTTCGTCGATGTAGATGATGCCGGTCTGGGTGCGGCCCACGTCGCCGTCGGCGGCCTGCAGCAGCTTGAGGATGATGTTCTCCACGTCCTCCCCGACATAGCCGGCCTCGGTGAGGGTGGTGGCGTCCACGATGGCGAAGGGCACATCCAGCATCTTGGCCAGGGTCTGCGCCAGAAGCGTCTTGCCGGTGCCGGTGGGGCCGATGAGCAGGATGTTGGACTTGGTCAGCTCCACTTCGCTGGCCCGCTGCCGGTTCATGTGAATGCGCTTGTAGTGGTTGTAAACCGCGACCGCCAGCTTCTTCTTGGTCTGCTCCTGGCCGATGACGTATTCGTCGAGGAAAACTTTGACTTCCTGCGGCTTGGGAAGGTGGTTGGGTGCGGCGGAGGCGTGAGTTTCGGCGCGGTCGTCCTCCAGAATCGAGTTGCAGACCGCCACGCACTCGTCACAGATGTAGGCCCGCGGGTAATCGCTGGGCGAGGAGATCAGCTTGGCAACCGCGTCCTGGGATTTGTGGCAGAACGAGCAGCGTAGGACTTCATCCGATCCCGACCGTGGTTTCACGTGGTTACTCCTTACTACCTAAACCCCATCCCTGGGAGGACGTGCGCTCCTTGCTATTTGTGCTTGTAGATGATCTCGTCGATGATCCCGTATTCCTTGCTCTGCTGGGCGTTCATGATGAAGTCGCGCTCAACGTCTTTTTCCACTTTATCAAGTTTTTGCCCGGTGTGCTTGGCCAGTAGCTGGTTGGTTATCTCGCGCATGCGCAGGATCTCGCGGGCGTGGATGTCGATGTCGGTGGCCTGCCCGGACAGCCCGCCCATGGAGGGCTGGTGGATGAGGATGCGGGAGTTGGGCAGGGCATAGCGCTTGTTGGGGGCGCCGGCGGAGAGCAGCAGCGCCGCCATGGAGGCCGCCTGCCCGATGCAGATGGTGACCACGTCCGGGCGGATGAACTGCATGGTGTCATAGATGGCCATGCCCGCGGTGATGGAGCCGCCCGGCGAGTTGATGTAGACGGAAACGTCCTTCTCCGGGTCCTCGGCCTCGAGGAAGAGCAATTGTGCGATCACCAGGTTGGCGATGGTGTCGTCCACCGGCGTGCCCAGGAAGATGATGTTGTCCCGCAGCAGGCGGGAGTAGATGTCGTACGCACGTTCGCCCCGGCTGGTTTGTTCGACCACCATCGGTACCAGCGCCATATGTTCCTCTTTCACGTTGACCTGCCTTGACACTTCACCCCAGCGCTGGATTGGGGGCTGGGGGAGCTTGAACAACCGCCGGCATCACGCCGACCGGCGATAAAGAAAGTCGAGGGTCTTCTCGTTGCGGATTCTGTTCCGGATTCTATCCAGCGCTCCATCGCGTGTCAAACGAGCGCGGACGGCCTCCGGCGTCTGCTGCATTTGCTTGGCCAGCGACTCGATCTCGTGGTTGACCTCCCCGTCCGTGACTTCGATCTTTTCCTGGTCCGCGATCTTCTCCAGGATCAGCGATGCCTTCACCTCGCGCAGCGCGGCCTCGCGTTGGCCTGCCCGCAGGCGGGAGAAGTCCATCTTCTTCATGTCCTCGGTGCGCATGCCCTGGGCCGCCAGCGCCCGCAGCCCGCGCTCCAGTCGTACGTCGACCTGGCGGTCCACCAGCGCTTCCGGAATCGGGAAATCGTTGCGGCGCACCAGCTCCTCCACCAGCTTGTCCTTGGCCGCGTGTTCGGCGGTGTGTTTCTTCTCCGCCTCGAGCTGCTCGCGGATTTTGGTCTTGAGCTCGTCGAGCGACTGGAAATCGCCCGCCTCTTTGGCGAAATCGTCGTGGAGCTCGGGCAGCACCTTTTGCTTGATGGCCTTCACGGTGATGGCGTAGGCGAGCTTCCTGCCCGCCAGCCGCTGGTCGGAAAAATCCGCCGGATAGGTGACGTCGAAGCGGCGTTCCTCACCGGGGCGTGCGCCCCGCAGATTGTCGCTGAACTCGCGCACCGTGCTGGCGCCGCCGATCTCCACCAGCACGTCATCCATCGTGACCGGCTTGCCTTCCGCAGACTGCGGCGTGCCCACCAGCGAGACTTGGGCGAAATCGCCGTCACCCAGTTCGCGGTCGTCCACCGCGTTGAAGGTGGCGTGCTGCTCGCGCAACCTGCCCAGCGCCTCTTCCACCTCCTGGTCGGAGACGCTGCTATCGGCCTTCTCCGCCCGCAGCTCTTCGTATCCGGAGACCTGGATTTCCGGCATGATCTCGAAGCTCGCCTTGAAGCGCAGCGGCTCGCCTTCGGCCACGTGCAGGTCGCTGACCCGCGGTTGCGAGACCGGCTGCAGCCCGCGCTTCTCCACCTCCTGGCGGAAGTAGCGGGGGACCAGCGCTTCCACCACCTCGCTCCGGATGTCTTCGGGGAAACGCTGCCGCACCACCGATGCCGGCACTTTGCCCTTGCGGAAGCCGGGCAGCCGCGCATGCTTCTGGAAGCGCTCGATCACCACGCCGGTCTCGCGGGTTACGACCTCGGCGGGAACCTCGACCTCGATCTCGCGTGTACAGTCGCTCTTGGTCTCGGTGGCGCTCAACGGGGAAGGCTTCCTGTCACTCGCATCTCCATCCATATTAAAGAGGACACGGAGGAACGGTCAAACGCCCAGGGACGCTACGACCCCATCCGAGCCGCTGTGATAAAAAAGAGAGCCGCGTTGGTCCGCCCCTCCACTTCGCTCGGGGCAGGCTAGCCGCGGTGAAGAGTCCTCATGCCGGCCTGGCTCGACAAACTGAATCGCGAGATTGTGGTCTGCACCCGCTGTCCGCGGCTGGTGGAGTATCGCCAGAAGATTGCGCGCGAGAAGCGCCGCGCCTACCTGGACTGGGAATACTGGGGCAAGCCCGTTCCGGGCTTCGGCGATCCGCAGGCGCGGGTGCTGATCCTGGGCTTGGCGCCGGGCGCGCACGGCTCCAACCGCACCGGCCGGCCGTTCACCGGCGACGGCTCGGGATACTTCATGTATCCCGTGCTCCATCGCACCGGCTTCGCATCGCAGCCCAGCGCCACCCACCGCGGCGATGGCCTCGAGCTCGAAGGACGCCTACATCACGGCGGTTGTGCGCTGCGCTCCTCCCGCCAACAAACCCACGCCGGGCGAGATCGCCAACTGCGCGCCCTACCTCGACCGCGAGCTGGCGGGTTTGAAGAAGGTGCGGGTGGTGGTGTGCCTGGGGCGGGTCGCCTTCGACGGCTACTTGAACTACCTCAAGCGGCGTGGCCTGCTCTCCAGCAAGAACGGGTATACGTTCGCCCATGGTGCGCAGTACGAACTGCCGGACGGGAAGATCCTGCTCGCTTCCTATCATCCCTCGCAGCAGAACACCCAGACAGGGAAGTTGACGGAGAAGATGTTCCAGAAGGTCTTCGAGCAGGCGGCGCGGCTGGTGGGAAAAGCAGATTCCTTGCGGACATTGTAGAGACGCAGCATGCTGCGTCTCTACCCTGGTAGCAAAAAAGCAAGCGGCCCCGTCCGCAGACGGGGCCTTCCTGTTTCGGGACTAACCCTTACACGTTGAACGAAGAGCCGCAGCCACAGGTACTCTTCACGTTGGGGTTCTCAAACTTGAAGCCGGCGCCTTCCAGGGTCTCGACGTAGTCGATGTTGCAGCCATTCAGGTACATCGCCGAGGTGGCGTCCACAAACACCTTCAGGCCGTCGAACTCGAAGGTCTTGTCCATCATCCCGGCGGTGTTCTCGAAGGACATGGAGTAGGAGAACCCGGAGCAGCCGCCGCCGACCACCCCGACCCTTAGCCCCGCCGGCAGCGGGTTCTGTTGCGCCATGATGTCCTTGACCTTGGAGATGGCACTCGGGGTCAGGTTGAGGGGAAGCTTCTTGCCAGTGTCCACACCGGGGCTTGTTGTCGTCGCCATCCTTTATCTCCTTGGAATCCTTGGTTGCAAGTTAGTATAGCAGAAAGGGTTCCCGGTCCCGAGCGTCTTTGAGCGGTTTCGGCGGGTTGCCTGTCTAATCGTTAGATGCCGGATGCGGGCCTAGGTCGCACGTTCCGGACGTCCCGTCCAGCCCTGGATTTTTCGCCGTAAAAAAGCGTCCAGCGGCTGCAGGACGGAGCTATAATCTGCGGCAGGCCGCGTACTGCCCGGCTTGCATCTGGCCTGGGTTCAGCGCGGGACTGGGCCGTCCGACGGTTGGGAGGTGGGTTGTGTCTCCTCTGACGATGCTGTTGATTGCCTGGGGCGCCATCACCGTGGTCCTGATCCTGCTGCTCATCTATCGCAGCACCCTCACCATGCATGAGGACGATCAACTCTTCCTTGACGATTCCTCCATGCACATGCAGGAGGAGCAGCTCGCCTTGCAACGGCGCATGGGCAAGATTCAGCCCTTCCTGCGCGTGCTGGGAGTGGCTTCCGGACTGCTGATCGTGGTGATCGCCGGCCTCTGGATCTGGCAGGGCATCAACCAGAACTTCTAGCCGCGTATCGACGCTGACGCCACGAGCACATGGGCGGCGCAGCCCGCGCCGCCCTCAGTTACAATCTCAGTCAGGCCGGGATGGCGGAACTGGCAGACGCGCATGGCTTAGGACCATGTGCCCGAGAGGGCGTGCAGGTTCAAGTCCTGTTCCCGGCACCAAAATTGTCCTGGCCTCCTACTCCGTCGCCGATGAGGTGGCCACCGGCACCGCGTTTTTCCGCGGCCGGGAATTGGCCTGCAAAATCTTCTTGCGCAGACGAAGTGACTTGGGTGTCACCTCGACGTACTCGTCGTCGGCGATGAATTCGATGGCCTGCTCCAGGTTGAGCGTACGGAACGGCACCAGGCGGATGGCTTCATCGGCGGTGGAGGAGCGCATGTTGGTCAGCTTCTTTTCGCGGACAGCGTTGACGTCCAGGTCGGCCTCGCGCGAGTTCTCCCCGATGATCATGCCTTCGTAGACCTCCGTCCCCGGTCCCGCGAACAGTTCACCGCGTTCCTGAAGGTTGTAAAGGGCGTAAGCGGTGGTGGCGCCGGCGCGGTCCGCGACCAGCGCCCCGGTCAGCCGGTGCGGGATCTCGCCCTGCCACTCGGTGTAGCCGTCGAACAGAGAGTTCATCACGATGGTGCCGCGGGTGTCGGTCAGCAACTCGCTCCGCAGACCGATCAGGCTGCGGCTGGGCACGCGGAATTCCATGCGCACGCGGCCATAACCGTGATTGTGCATCTTCTGCATCTGGGCTTTCCGCATGCCGAGCTTTTCAATCGCAACCCCGGCAAACTCTTCCGGAAGGTCGATGGTGAGCCGCTCCACCGGCTCCATTAGCTTGCCCTTGACAGTTCGGGTGACGATCTCGGGATTCCCCACCATCAGTTCGTAGCCTTCCCGGCGCATCATCTCGATGAGGATGGAGAGTTGCAGTTCTCCCCGCCCCATCACTTTGAAGGCATCCGTACCGGCGGTCTCCTCCACTCGGATGGATACGTTGGTGAGCAGTTCCTTCTCCAGCCGTTCGCGGAGGTGGCGCGAGGTAACGTACTGCCCTTCTCTGCCGGCGAACGGCGAGGTGTTCACGGTGAACTGCATCGCGATGGTGGGCTCGTCGATGGCGATATTGGGCAACGGCGCTGGGTTCTCGGCGCTGGTGATGGTTTCGCCGATGGTGATTCCCGTCACCCCCGCCACCGCGACAATGTCGCCGAGTTCGCCTTCTGCCACATCGATGCGGCTGAGGCCGCTAAAAGAAAACAGCTTGGTGATCTTTACCTTTTCCAGCGAGCCGTCGAGCTTGGCGATACCCGCTTCCTCCCCGTTGCGCAGCGTGCCATTGAACACGCGGGCGATGGCCAGCCGGCCCAGGTAGTCGCTGTAGTCGAGATTGGCAACCAGCACCTGCAAGGTGCCCGTGGGGTCGCCCGCCGGCTCCGGGATCGTGTTCACGATGGCCTCGAACAGAGGCTGAAGGTCCTGGCCGGCGGCTCCGGGATCGGCCGCGGCGGTGCCCAGCTTGGCATTGGCGTAGAGCACGGGAAAATCCAGTTGCTCTTCGGTGGCATCGAGATCAATGAACAGGTCATAGATCTCGTTCAGGACCTCCTGCGGGCGGGCATCCGGCCGGTCGATCTTGTTGATGACCACGATGGGCGGCAGCTTCGCTTCCAGCGCCTTGCTGAGCACGTAACGCGTCTGCGGCAGGGGGCCCTCGCTGGCATCCACCAGCAGCATGACCCCGTCCACCATCTTGAGCGCCCGTTCCACCTCGCCTCCGAAGTCGCTGTGGCCGGGCGTGTCCACGATGTTGATCTTCACCTCGTCATAGAACACCGCGGTGTTCTTGGCCAGGATGGTGATCCCGCGCTCGCGCTCCAGTTCGTTGGAATCCATGACGCGATCGATCAGCTCCTGGTTGCTGCGGAATACGCCGCTTTGGCGGAGCATGGCGTCCACCAGCGTCGTCTTGCCGTGGTCCACGTGGGCGATGATGGCGATGTTGCGAATTTTCAAAGCCTGGAGTCCTCGTTTTTCCCAACGGATTGCCATTCCGAGCGCCCGGTTTTGGCGCGAGGAATCTGCTGTTTACATGATTATAAATGCTGGAGGTAACTGCTCCGCCGGAGGGCCGGCGGCCCCACAGGTGCGTGGATGTGCGGGATTCTCTGCTCTATACCTAAGGAAACTCTGAACAAGCACTGCTTTTGAGGCAGTGGATGACGAGCAACGGGCGATTCCGATGGTCTGACCCAGTTTCGTGAGGGTATCTGGCCTCTTGATCGACCCGCCAAAGCGGTGAGCGGCGTGCCTTCGCGCGCTACACCGCCAGCGCACGCAGCAATTTCTTGCGAACCAGAAACAGGTTCACCAGCGCGCAGGTTGCAAACAACCGGTTCGCATTCTTCACCAGTCCTCGGTAGCGCACCTTCACGAACCCGAACTTCAGCTTCATCACCCCAAACACGTGCTCGACCTTGGATCGCACCGTGGACTTGGTCCGGTTCTTCGCTCGCTCCACTTCGTCGATCCGGTCCTTATACCGGTAGCGCCGATGGGTGCAGTCCTGCGCTCGTGGTGCGCACTCGTGAATCACCTCGGTCTGTCCGCGATACGCCTGATCGCCCCACACCCGCGTCTCTTCCCCATGCAACAGCTCCGGCAGCACCGTCGTATCCGCCACGTGGGCGGGCATGACCAACGCCGTGTGAATCAGCTTGGTCTTGCTGTCCACCCCCACGTGCGCCTTCATCCCGAAGTACCACTGGTTGCCCTTCTTCGCCTGGTGCATCTCCGGATCGCGCTTCTGCTCGCGGTTCTTCGTCGAACTGGGCGCGTGGATGATCGTCGCATCCACGATCGTCCCCGTCGTGATGCGCACACCTTTGCCCTCCAGATGCAGGTTCACCGCCTCCAGCATCTGCCCGCCCAGCCCATGCTCTTCCAGCAGGTGACGGAACTTGCACACCGTCGTCTCGTCCGGCACCGGCTCGCATCCCAGATCGATCCCCACGAAGCTGCGCATCACCACCGAGTCGTACAGCGCCTCTTCCACCGCCGGGTCCGACAGGTTGAACCACTGCTGCAGAAAGTAGATCCGCAGCATCCGCTCCACTCCCACCGGAGGCCGCCCGTTGCCCGCCTTCGGATAATAGGGCTCGATCAGCGCACACAGCTCCTTCCACGGCACTACCTGCTCCATCTCTTCCAGAAACAATGACCGCCGCGTCTTCTTGCTGTACCGCTCAAATCCGTTCATCATCGCCAGTGTCTCCTGCCTCATTCCTCTGCGAATCCTCCCGCTTCCCCCACTCTAACTTCTCTTCTTGTGGATAAGGCAGAACTTGTTCAGAGTCTCCCTAACAAATGCTGGCGGCAATAATCCGTATACAGAGCCGATGTGAACGTCTCCCACCACCGGTATGTTTTTGGTGCCGTTGTTGTTTGTGCCCATGCAGGTACTCCGGCCTTCCACGTCGGTAGCCGTCCGCTCTTGTCTTTGACACTTATAGCATATCCACTCATAGTAGGTCAATCCAAAAAAAGGAGGGTAATACGGGCAATCGTGGATGGAAGCCTGGCGGCGTCCTGGGGGTCGCGGTGGAGTTCCCCCCCAATCGGCCGCGTTCGTCCCCCAGAGGGGGGCTAGAGTTCCTTCTCCATTTCACCAATGAGGCTACTCAAAGACACGCCGAGCGCCTTCGCTATCTGAGTCATGTTCACCAAAGCGATGTTGCGCGTACCTCTCTCGACGTCCCCGATGTAACTACGATGGATGCCCGCAAGTTCTGCAAGCGCCTCTTGCGACAGACCCTTGCTCTGCCGCAACCGACGAACGGTACGCCCGAATGCGGGTTTCGGGTCGGAATGTTTTGAGCGGGCCACGATCCAGGACGCTAACGAATGGATGGCTATGCGTCTACAGACCATAAGTTTAAACGTAAACGGGAGGCCACAGAATGCAATTCTTGCTTTCAGGATGGCGTTGGCGATGCCCGGTGCCCGTCCCGGCCATGGGGAAGTTCTTTTTCTTCTCTTCCCACTGCGCCAGGTCCTGACGGGCCGCTGCTAGGCGCTGTTCAGCGCGCGGGATCAGTTCGGCGCACTCGGCCAGCACCGCTTCCGCCTGCCGCTGATCGGCGGTGGGGGCGACGTACACATTGCAGGGCGTGCCGATCCCGCGCGGCTTGGCCATGCGCTCTCCGGCCGATGCCAGCAGCTCCCGTGCCGCGGCCTGACGGTTCTGCAAGTCCTTCAACACCTCCCCTCCCTCATTTGAAATTTCTCAGCCTGCCTGTCGATCCCATCGCACTTCCCACGTTACCCCTGATTACCCCTGATATTCCCCTGATAGTGAGGTGGGATCAGTTCCCGCGTCCTTGGGGAGGTTTTGGGGCAGGGACTCTCCGCGCCGCATGTCGGCCCACGTTTCGAAAGGGTCATCGGAAATTGCGCAATAAAACCCACTATCGGCGCAGGCCAGTCTGCTTGCGGGTATGCGCCATGGGCCCCGACTTTTCAGGTGGGCTGCCCGTTCGCTCAGTGGGCCTGGTTGCCGGGCATGACAGCAGAAGAATCGTCACTGGAAATCGACATCGCTGGCCGTTTTGAGTGGCTCACCGTGTACAACACCAGTTCCACGCGGTTGGAGATGCCCAGCTTTTCGAAAATGTGAAAGAGGTGGTTCTTCACCGTGTGATCGCTCAGATGCAGCTGCTGTGCGATGTCGTGGTTGCTCAAGCCTTCGGCGACCTGCCGCACCACCTCCTCCTCTCGTTTGCTCAAAAGGTTGGCGCCTTTGGCATTGAGGAGACGGACGGTAGGCACTTGCGCCACCGCATCGATCAGACAATCCAGCTGCCGCGCATTGGCCCAAACCTGGCCGCTGTGCACACAGGAGATACACTTGCAGAGGGCATCGAACTGCGATTCGTAGCAGGTGAAAATGCCCCTAGCGCCCGCCCGAAATGCCTCCACCACCAACTCCGGTTCTGGGTGGTCGATCATCAGGATCAGACGAACGTCCGAATATTTCTCTCGGAGCTGCGGGAAAATGGCGAGGCCGCTCAACAAACCATCCTGCAGGGTAGCGCTAATCAAAGCTACCTTCGCTTTGCGGCGTTCGAACAGCTCGAGCAGTTCACCAACGGTGGCGGCGCAGCCAACCAAATCGAACTGCGAGTGTTTCTTGAGTTCTGCACAAACGAAATGGGAGGCCATCACGTTAACGTCGGCGACGATTATTGGGATCGGCTTTTCACCTGGCTGGTGGGAAAGTCGCACGTCGAGTCTCCAGATTGTTTGGGCCTGTTGAGGAGCGGATTAACTTATTGAGGAGCCGATTAGCCTGTTTAAAGGTTGAAGGTAGTGTGAGGGTTGCAAGCACTTGCGCCGTTCCCGGACCTGCCCAACAGCGTCACAGCCGGCCCCGTCTGAGCTGCCGTAACGCTGTCGTTCGAGCTCAGTCTTTGATTCCCTGTAGACCTGTTGTCCCCATTTGTCGTTGGCCTCAGTGGCGCTCCTCGAACCTTAGACCCAAGGCGGCGCAAGGATACCCTTGCATCGCAAGTGATGCAACGCCCGTTTTTGGTGCTATCGTTAGCACATTGGAAATCCCGCCAACTACGCGGGATTCCCACTTTCCCCCAGCCTCGGCGGCTGCTGGTATTACTAGAGCTTGTTTCATAAACCGTTTTGAAGGGGCGCGGCTTCAACCGCGCCGTTCCGGGACCGCTCTGTCAGCGACTTTTAGCCGCTGAGGGACCATCTCCTTCAGCCTCAAATCCATTTATGAAACACGCTCTACTTAACCGGACATTTCACTTGCTACAAAAAGCGGACATTTTAATTTGCTACCAACATCCCCGTTTTTGGTGCACCTGCCTCTTGACTGGTTTGTGCCGCCGCCATCCCCCGGGGGGTACGCTGAGTCAAGTAACCACAAAATCTAGAGAGCATCGGGCTCTCTTTTTTGAAGGTGCCGGTAGAAGTTCTTCTCATCCGCTGAGATAACGGTCTCATGGGACTCTGCACTCATGCATTGAGATGGAAGGTTGAGAGACATTGTGTCCATTGTGCAAATGGTGTCAGCTGCGTAGGGTTTCGGCCGTTATCGGCCGTTATAGGTGGTTCCCTTGTCGAGCACAATCACAACTACTAAGCAGCGGATGGGTGCACAGATGGAGCTTCGAAAAGCCACACGCTACCTGGTAAGCGCGCCTGCCTTTTATTGGTGGGAGCGTGCCGATGGGACCTTGCAGGAAGCTCAGGGGATCACTCTCGACATCTGCGACCGGGGTGTATTCATCCTTGCGAAGGAGTTGCCTCCCGTTGGCAAGTGCGTGGAGTTGGACGTGCACCTGCCCGCAGTTACTGGGACAGCCCGAGCAGCACAGTTGCACGGGGAAGGCACCGTAGTTAGGACAAGCGGACGAGGAGTCAATAGATCAGGCTTCGCTGCCGCAGTGGTGTTCCGCACCGAGAGTTCCGATGCCGCTACCGTTCTCGGTTCAAGGAGGGTTCAGTAATGGCTAAACCGTGCTTTCGGATAATTCGGATGCCCCCTGGATGCAGATTGCTACTGCTGGCTGGCGCTCTTGGCGGTAGTAATGGGCGGGCATTGCGTCGGTCGATGGGCCGCGGCGCGCAAAGCGAAGGGGTTTTTTAAGTTGCAAGTGTGCGGGTGCTGGGGACGGTGCCGAACAGCCGCACCTTTCCGATTCCGGAGAAGCTGTACCGGAAGCTGTAGTTCGACGTAAGTAGCCGATTCGTCGGCAGGAAATGATGAGAACGAACTTTCTGGGAGTCAGGGATGTGACTCAATGGGCGGAGCTATGTCAACAGCACGAGTAGAGTGGACGGCTGAGCCGAGCGTACCTTTCATCGAGAACACGGCGGAAGAAGCTTGCTGGTACGCGATCCAGACGCGCTGCCGCTTCGAGCAGAAAGCGGCCACTCAGCTGCAAAACAAAGGGATCGAGACCTTCCTGCCCCTGGTGAAGCAGATCCACCGCTGGAGCGACCGACGCCAGCTTGTTCAAGTGCCGCTGTTTCCGGGCTACGGTTTTGTCCGCGTCTCGGATTCCCCGGCTCATCAGTTGCGAGTCCTCCAGACCGTCGGGGTGACCGGATTTGTAAGGTCTAACGGCGTCCCAGTTCCCGTTCCGGAGCAGCAGCTCGAGGACGTGCGACTCCTCCTGGCCAAGGAGATTTCCTGTAGAGCGTACCCCTTCCTCAAAGTCGGGCAGAAGGTTCGAATCCGCGGTGGCTGCCTTGATGGGCTGGAAGGAGTCCTGATTTCCGAGAACAAGGACCACAGCATTGTTGTTTCCATTGAAGCGATCCAGCGATCGCTGGCCATTCGGATCGAGGGCTACGACGTAGAAGCTATCTGACTCTTTTCCCCAACTTGAGGCGGTGAACGCATAGCAATTCAGTTCGGCGCCCCATCCGGGGTGGTTCGTCGGCAACGGCGTCGCCGGTGAATCACTGGCGACAGCGATTCGTGAACTCAAAGGAACAGTCCAAGGACTCAATGCCGAGTTCAAGTAACTGGCGTGGAGACTCCCCGGGCCTACGCGCTGAGGTCGGCCATCAGGAGAAGTAGCATGAAGAGCACATTGAAGAAAACCGGAGCTGGATTTTTCATGGTCCTGCTGGCTGCCCTCTGCGCCGCAGCCCAGCAGCCAGCGAAGGCCGCCGCGCAACCCGATTCTGGCTATGTCCTCGGGCCGGATGACCAGATCGTGATCCGTGCGATCGACGCCCCCGAGATTTCCGACAAGCCAATCCTCATCGGAACGAACGGAAACATCACACTGTCGCTGATCGGACGAGTCAAGGCGGGCGGCCTGACCGTCGAGCAACTCGAAACGGAGTTGAACACCCGGCTCAGGGAATACGTGCGGGATCCGCAGGTCTCGGTGACGGTGACCGAGAGCCGGAGCCACCCAGTCTCCGTCTTCGGTGCAGTCACCAAGCCGGGAGTGGTCCAACTGCAAGGTCGGAAGACGCTCTACGAAGTCCTCTCGATGGCCGGCGGCCCTCGCGACACCGCGGGCTCGAGCCTCACGGTCACGCGCCGCCGGGAAAACGGAGACCTCCCGCTACCCAGTGCCACGATCGACCCCACCGGACAATTCAGCGTCGCTGAATTGAACGTGCAGGAGATACTTGAAGGCAAGAACCCGGCCGCAAATATCGAGATCAAGCCGAACGACGTTATCTCCGTCTCCGAGGGAAGCTCCAGCATGATTTACGTGGTCGGCGACGTGCAACGCGCAGGTGCGTTCACTCTCGGCGGGCGGCAAAGCCTCTCCGTTCTCAGCGCGCTGTCCCTAGCGGGCGGACTGGGACGTACGGCAAAGCCGGAGAAGGCGAGGATCGTTCGCAATGTTCCGGGCGAGCTGAAGCGCCAGGAGATCGTCGTGAACATCAAGCAGATACTCGCGGGAAAGGCTGAAGACATCGGGTTGCGGCCCCAAGACGTTCTCGTTGTGCCCACAAGCAGCCGCAAATCCTTCGCGATGACTTTCGTCCCTTCTGCTCTGGCCTCCGCCGTGGGCGCTGCACTCTACCACTACTGAGGGTTCTATGGAAAACGAACTACAATCGCACGACCCTGGCCAGCACCTGAGTAGACGAAAGAATGCCGGAACCAGTCTGCGGGTGCGGCCACAGTACGTAGAGGCAACGTACCCCGAGGTAATCGAGGACCCGGGCTCCAGCCTGCTGCTCGAATACTGGGACATCCTCCGGCGTCGCAAAGGCACCCTCGTCCTGATCGCGTTCCTGGGCTTGCTATCCTCACTTCTGTTCACGCTTCCGCAGACACCGGTCTACCAGGCCCGTGCGTCCCTCGAAATCCAGAATCTCAATAGGAATTTCCTGAATATGCGCGACGTGAGTCCAACCGCAAATGAGGGGGGCTCTTCGCCCGAATATGATCTGCGGACAGAGGTAAGGATTCTCCAGAGCGAATCCGTCCTCGAGCGGGTCGTCGCCAAGCTGAATCTCGAGAAAAGGCTCTCTCTGGAGAACAAGACGGGACGCCTCTCCGCCTGGCGCAGCGCTCTAGGTCTGCCCGAGTCGAGGCTAGCCCTAACCCGCGAAGAGGTCGTCCACCTGGTCGCCAGGAACCTAAAAGTTCGCCCCGAGGCCAGCACGCGGGTTGTCGAAATCCTGTACGATTCCACCAACCCGCAGCTTGCCGCCGACTTCGTCAACTCCCTAACCTCAGAGTTCATTCAGAAGAATCTCGAGGTCCGTGGGCAGACCACTCAGGAGACCGGCAAGTGGCTTACCCGGCAAATGGAAGACGTCCGGATTAGGCTCGAGAAATCCGAAGACGAGCTGCAGAGCTATGCTCACGCTTCCGGCCTGCTGTTCACTTCGGACAAGGGCAACGTTGCCGAGGAGAGGCTCCGGCAGCTTCAGGAGGAACTCTCCAAGGCCCAGGCCGATCGCATCGCCAAACAATCGAAATACGAGCTGGCCTCCACAGCGTCTCCCGAGTCGCTCCCCGAAGTGCTCGATGATCTAACCCTAAAAGAGTACCAGGTCAAGCTCACCGACCTGCGCCGCCAACTTGCCGAGTTGTCATCTTCCCTGACCGCGACCCACCCAACAGTGAAAAAAGTCCAGGCGCAGGTAGCAACCCTGGAATCGGCCCTGGAGAAGGAACGTACCAGCATCATGCAGCGCATCCGGAATGAATTCAAGTCCGCTCAACGCCGCGAGAATTTGCTTGCTGGGAACTACGCCTCCCAGGCCCGTCTTATGTCCGAGCAGGCGGCTAAGGTGTCGCACTACAACATCCTCAAGCGCGAGGTGGATACGAACCGCCAGCTTTACGACTCTCTGCTTCGCAACGTCCAGGAAGCCGGCATGAACTCCGCCCTGCGCGCGAGCAACGTCCGCGTGGTTGATTCCGCCAAACCGCCAACACATCCCTACAAGCCAAGTCTCGTTTTGAATTCGGCGACTGGCCTTCTTGCTGGAGCCTTCTTCGGCATGGTCTTCATCGTGATGCGAGAGCGTGCCGACCGGAGCATTCGAGCCCCCGGCGAGGCGACACAATACCTTGACGTGCCGGAACTAGGCGTGATCCCTTCGGCGAATGCGGAACGGAGCCGGTACTTCGCTTACTACCAAAAGGAAAGGGGCATCGAGGGCAATGAAGCGGGGAACGGCAAGCGATCCAGGCGGGTGGAACTGGTCACCTCGCGAGAACATTCTGTTCTGGCCGACTCCTTCCGGGCCACGCTGACCTCGATTCTGTGCTCTGGGGAGAACGGAGATAGGCCGCGCGTCATCGCGCTCACCAGTGCGAACCCCATGGAGGGGAAGACGACGGTGGCCAGCAACCTGGCGCTGGCGTTGGCCGAGATCGACTGGCCTGTCCTTCTGATCGACGCCGATCTGCGTAAGGGGCGGCTGCACGAAATCTTCCAGGTGTCAAACTCCTGGGGGCTGAGCGACCTGCTCCAAGGGAAAAAGCCACCCCAAGGTGGCGGGATGGTTATCGGCACAAGCTACCCGAACCTGTATCTGCTGCCCGCCGGATCAGTAGCCTCGAGCATCTCAGCCCTGCTCCACTCACCACGGGCGTTGGAGTTTCTGCACCGAATGCGGGAGGAGTTCCATACGGTCATCATCGATACGCCCCCCATGCTGCATATGCCGGACGCGCGGGTGCTCGGGCGGCTTGCGGATGGCGTGATTCTGGTGGTGCGTTCAGCACAGACGGCGAGGGAGGCGGCGGCGGCAGCGAGCCAGCGGCTGATGGAAGATGGAACGCGGGTGCTGGGAACGGTTTTGAACCAATGGGATCCACGGAAGGCAAGCCATCTCACGTATGGGTATGGCTATGGAGATGGATATCACGGTTATAACCCCAAGAGGAACTAGGCGGTGGACACAGTACGGGTGTCGTAGGCACAAGTGACGCCCTCGCAGCCAACGCGCCCGACGCCGCCGGACGCGACCAAGCCGGGCTTCTGGCGTAACGGAGGCGGACCAATTTGCCGTTACCAATCTCGCCCGGGACCTGGGCGCACTTTGGAGACCACTGGCGCCGGTCTCTTGAACGCCGGTTCGTCCAGACGAGAGGGCCATGAGATGCGCATCTTCATTGTTCACAACCACTATGGCCATTTTGCGACCGGGGGAGAGGGGCAAATCGCCCTAAATGAAGCCGAGCTGCTACGTTCGCACGGGCACATTGTTTCGATGTATGAAGCCACGAATGCCGAGATTGAAGAATTGACCTTGGTTGGCAAATGCCAGTCTCTTTTGCAGGTTGGTTGGTCCAAGATGGGATACGAGCGGATTCGAGCCGCGATTGACGTGTTTCGGCCTGATCTTATGCACGTTCACAATTACTGGTTTCGGCTCACGCCGTCAGTTTTTGCGGCGGCGAAGGAGCGGGGAGTCGCGACCGTGTTGAGCCTGCATAACTATCGATTGGTCTGTCCCGCGGGTATGTTTCTGCGAAAAGGCCAGCCGTGCGAGCTGTGCATGGACGGGAAGGGTTCGCGTGTCCTAATACATTGGTGCTACCCGGGAGGGAGTTGGCTGAAATCGCTGCTGGCCTATCGCCTATACCAGGAGACTCGCAAGCGGCAGTTACTGGCCTCTCTCGTAGACGCCTACATTGCGCTGACGGAATTTGGCAGGCAAAAGGTAGCGGCAGGTGGCCTGCCGCCAGAGAAGTTGTATGTCAAACCCAATTTCATGGTTGATCCTATCAATGGCGGGGCACCCACAACGCCGAAGGAGGGTGCCATATATGTTGGGCGATTATCGCCGGAAAAAGGAGTGTTGGGTCTCTTGGAGGCGTGGCGTTACATCGACTATCCCCTCACGATTGTTGGTGATGGTCCTCTAATGGCGGCGGCTCGAAGAGCCGGAGGAAGCCAAGTGAAGTTCCTCGGAAGCCGCTCCCATGAGGACGTTCTGCGTCTGATCGAGCAGTCGGCCTTTCTTGTGTTTCCTTCGGAGTGCTACGAAGCGTTTCCACTCGCGTTGTTAGAGGGCATGGCAGTCGGACGCGCCGTGGTCGCCAGCGATTTGGGACCCCGGCGAGAGATAGTAAGAGATGGCCAAACGGGACTCCTCTACCGAAGCGGCGACATCCAGGACCTTACGTCCAAGGTGCGGCGCCTCATTTTGGACCGAAACTTCTGTGCAGCGATGGGTGCCGCGGCCAGACAAGTCTACCTGGCGAAATACACGCCGGCCACGAACTACCAGATGCTTATTCGAATCTACGAGGAAGCCGTCTACCGCAACAGTCGGTATGCACGGGAATATGCCGCCCCCTCTGGTTCCGACGCCGTCGAGGTTTCCGCGTGAGCGTGTGCCGCTCGGAAAATATCATAGAATACCCATCACTGAGATACGAAGCTCGGGGGCTGATGGCAAGTTCTACTGGGACTGAGTCCTACGTAGCATTCGTAGAGGCAAAGGCTGTCGAGACAGCATCCATTACACCTGCCGACAGCAGGTTATCGCCGTTCGGTCGACTCTTGTCGTCAGGAACGGCGCTACGTCAGGGCGGAGTATCCCTGATTGATCAGGGCGTCGTGAGCGCTACAAACTTCATGACGGCCCTCATGATTGGAAGGGCCTGTAGTAAAGAAGAGTTAGGTATCTACATGTTGGGCTTCACGATCATACTCTTCGTTATGGATCTACAGGCTTCTCTTATCTTGACTCCCTTCATGGTTTTCAGTCCTCGACTAAGGGGCAGCGCACATGCCCTATTTACTGGCAGTACCCTGATCCATCAGTTTGCTCTCTCTGGGTTGGCGATACTCGCCCTGATGATCGGGGGAGCGGTCGTTCGCCAGGATCATGGTTCCTCGGGTCTGGCTCCGGTCCTGTGGACACTGGCCGCAGTCATCACGCTGGTCATGTTGCGTGAATATGTTCGAAGAGTCTGCTTCGCCGGCTTGCGAATAAACACTGCTCTTCTTCTCGATTCCTGTATCGGAGTCATGCAGCTCGGCGGCCTTCTGGTTCTCTTTCGCCTCGGCAAGCTCTCTGCCAGCCGTGCCTATTGGGTGGTTGGCCTTTCTTCTGGAATTGTCGTGTTGGGCTGGATGATTTCGCACTCAGAGAGATTCACTCTTCGGCTCTCCCAGTCTGCTTCAGATCTTAGGCGGAACTGGTCATTCGGGAAGTGGGTGTTCGCAAGCGGATTGTCATGGACCCTGAGTATGAGCCTTTATCCGTGGATTCTGGCGACCTATCACGGAACGGCAGCCACAGGAGTATGGGCCGCGTGTCTCGGAATTGCCGGTTTGAGCAATCCAGTCCTCCTTGGCGGGCAGAACTACCTTGGCCCGAAGATTGCACACGTCTATGCGAGCGGGGGAACTTCGGCCTTCCGCTCGTTTGTGTTCAAGGCTGGTGCCGTATTCTCCCTGCCGATGTGGGTCCTTTCTGCGGGGATGCTGGCTGTGGGAGGGCCATTGGTAGTGTTCCTTTACGGCAGCAAATATGCTGGCAATGGATTGATCGTCTTTGTTATGACCGCCAATCTCATCTTCTCAGCCGCGGCATTTGCCGCCTCACGTGCTCTTTTTGCCATAGAACGTGCCGATCTCGATTTTCTGGTCAACTTCGCGGCTTTGTTCGTTCTGCTGGTTGCCGGCGTCTGGTTGACGAAGTTCCACGGTGCCTTCGGTGCCGCATGCGGTGTGTTGCTCGCAAATGCAACGGCAACGGCCGTGAGATGCGTTGTGTTTGTCCGCGCCATTGCTTCACATCCCGACAGACCCATTCGGTGAGCGATCGAGTGTGTAGTTCACTCTAGGGAGACTCTGAACAAGTTCTGCCTTATCCACAAGAAGAGAAGTTAGAGTGGGGGAAGCGGGAGGATTCGCAGAGGAATGAGGCAGGAGACACTGGCGATGATGAACGGATTTGAGCGGTACAGCAAGAAGACGCGGCGGTCATTGTTTCTGGAAGAGATGGAGCAGGTAGTGCCGTGGAAGGAGCTGGGTGCGCTGATCGAGCCCTATTATCCGAAGGCGGGCAACGGGCGGCCTCCGGTGGGAGTGGAGCGGATGCTGCGGATCTACTTTCTGCAGCAGTGGTTCAACCTGTCGGACCCGGCGGTGGAAGAGGCGCTGTACGACTCGGTGGTGATGCGCAGCTTCGTGGGGATCGATCTGGGATGCGAGCCGGTGCCGGACGAGACGACGGTGTGCAAGTTCCGTCACCTGCTGGAAGAGCATGGGCTGGGCGGGCAGATGCTGGAGGCGGTGAACCTGCATCTGGAGGGCAAAGGTGTGCGCATCACGACGGGGACGATCGTGGATGCGACGATCATCCACGCGCCCAGTTCGACGAAGAACCGCGAGCAGAAGCGCGATCCGGAGATGCACCAGGCGAAGAAGGGCAACCAGTGGTACTTCGGGATGAAGGCGCACGTGGGGGTGGACAGCAAGACCAAGCTGATTCACACGGCGTTGGTCACGCCGGCCCACGTGGCGGATGCGACGGTGCTGCCGGAGCTGTTGCATGGGGAAGAGACGCGGGTGTGGGGCGATCAGGCGTATCGCGGACAGACCGAGGTGATTCACGAGTGCGCACCACGAGCGCAGGACTGCACCCATCGGCGCTACCGGTATAAGCACCGGATCGACGAAGTGGAGCGGGCGAAGAACCGGACCAAGTCCACGGTGCGATCCAAGGTCGAGCACGTGTTTGGGGTGATGAAGCTGAAGTTCGGGTTCGTGAAGGTGCGCTACCGAGGACTGGTGAAGAATGCGAACCGGTTGTTTGCAACCTGCGCGCTGGTGAACCTGTTTCTGGTTCGCAAGAAATTGCTGCGTGCGCTGGCGGTGTAGCGCGCCAAGGCACGCCGCTCACCGCTTTGGCGGGTCGATCAAGAGGCCAGATACCCTCACGAAACTGGGTCAGACCATCGGAATCGCCCGTTGCTCGTCATCCACTGCCTCAAAAGCAGTGCTTGTTCAGAGTTTCCCTAGGCACTCCCAAGACTAAAAGTCCCCGGTTGAAGTCCTAAAGGACTCAAATGAGCGCACCCGAATTTAGTGTTGTTGTCACGCTGTACAACAAAGCGGCGGAAATCCGGCGCACCCTCCGTTCCGTCCTGAAGCAGACCGTGCAAGATTTCGAGGTTCTCGTTATCAACGACGGTTCGACGGACGGCAGCCGAGCCGCCGCCGAGACTGTTGTCGACCCGCGAATTAGGATCATCGATCAGGCGAACGCAGGTGAATCCGCTGCACGGAACCGCGGCATTGCCGAAGCTCGCGCCGCGCTTATCGCCTTTCTCGATGGGGACGACGAGTGGATGCCATCCTTCCTCGCGACCATCACCCGGCTCACGCACTCGTTCCCCGAGGCTGGAGCCTTCGCGGCTGGTTATTCTGCTATTAAGGATCCTAACATCGTTCACTGTGCCCCCAAACGCCGCGTTCCTCGTCATCCCTGGGAAGGGGTTCTACCGGATTACTTCCGTACCCGAAATGCCCTCTCTTCATCGTCGATTGTAGTTCGTAAGGATATTTTTTCGACTGCTGGACTATTCCGAGTCGGTCTCCCACTCGGTGCAGATCTCGACATGTGGTTCCGCATCGCTGCCCGCTATTCCATAGCGTATTCCACTCATTCCGGTGCCGTTATACATGTAAAAGGTTCCAGTCCGACCAGCAACCTGAAAAAGCTGAAGTCAGAATCGTTCCTGGAGCGCAGTCTTGCAGAAATTGAGTCCGCAGTTGATATTCCATCGGCCGTGAAACGCCGGGCTCGCAACTATGCGGCTGCTAGCGATCTAACAAGAATTCTCTTGCTTTTAAGTCAGGACAGTCGATTCGATGCATCTCGGGCTCTTTCTCGCTGGCGCCATTATCATGGCATCACAACGAAGTGGGTTCTGTGTAAAATGGCCACCCTGCTGCCTGAAAGCACCTTCGGCATGCTGATAACCCTCAGGTCATCCGGCCTGCGCGCGGTTCTCCGAGCGAAATCCCTGTGTTAACGTGTTGCGCCTTCACTTGCATCGTCGACGTTTTACTCCGACACCAATGCCGAAGGAGGCTGCATGAGAAGCTCAAGAAGCCAGAGCCATTGTGCGGACAGCACTCCACGGATTGCCTTTGGTATAACTTCCATCAGGACCGGGCCATATTGGCAACCGGTTCTGAAGGAGATTACCCGGCTATTTCCCCGTACAATTATCTTCACTGGTTCCTGGTCCGGTTTCATTCCCGGATACGAACAAACATTCCACGTGTGCGCATCGCGCACGTCTAGTAAGTACGTCATGACAAGCAGGAAAGTCACGGATGATGCATTTCGCCGGGTGAGTCCTCACCTCCTCTGCGAATTGGTGCGATTTCATCCCAACGTCGTCTTCGTACCTGGTTTTAGTGTGTTCACTCTCTGCGCGCTTGCAGTCAAGATGCTTACGGGTTCCCGACTCATACTTCTGTGGGAAGGAATCTCTCCAAGGACTGCATTTTTGGATCGCCCGCTGCGCCTGAAGAGCCGCCGGATAATCGCTCGCTTTGTCGACGCAGCGATCTCCAATACGCAGGA
Source organism: uncultured Acidobacteriota bacterium (assembly GCA_963704285.1). GTDB lineage: Bacteria > Acidobacteriota > Terriglobia > Terriglobales > Acidobacteriaceae > JAHFUA01. The sequence continues at coordinate 2,731,501 of OY969886.1, forward strand.
TGGAGTGGAATATCTGCGAGACGTTATAGGGATCCCACCCTCGAAGCTTTTACACGGTGTGTTCGAAGTTGCTGATACGGGCACGATGGACTCCTGCCGGACTCAAGTAGGTAATCCCCGCCCTCAGAGTTCTCCGACGTTTCTTTTTGTCGGGCAGTTGATAGAAAGGAAGGGAGTTCGTGAGCTCCTGCAAGCGTGCAGCTTGCTGGTGCAACAAGGGAGGGACTGCTTCTCCGTCATCATTGTTGGCACGGGTGCAGATAAACAGGAGCTTTACCGCGAGGCCGACAGCCTCGGACTAACTCACATAGTTCACTGGGCAGGAGCTGTGAACTACGAAAGCCTGGGGAGCTACTACAGGTCGAGCGACGTGTTCGTACTTCCGACCCTGGACGACATATTACCGGTGGCCCTGCATGAAGCCATGTCCTTCGGCAAACCTATCCTGTGCTCACGGTATGCCGGTGCGAAAGAGCTGGTAGAACAGGGGTCGAATGGGTTTGTCTTCGATCCCCTGAATTACCAAGAGCTCGCCGACTACATGGAGCGGTTCATACGTGAACCAGGTCTGACTGTACGGTTCGGTGAGCGATCGAAAGAGATTATGTCGAGGTTCACACCCCGGCATGCGGCGAACACTTTGGCTACGGTGGTGCGGAAAGCGCTCGCCTGAGCGAGGCGAGCTGCCCAGGAGTGAGAAGTTTGACTTAACGCTTCACGGAAGCTTCCCGGGCTAACCAGCTCATGAGGAGCTTAGAGTAGTAACATTTCGCACAATGATTCCGACGCAGACAGACTCGATGGCCCCGCTTATACAGGCCAGGAGGCGGTCACATGCGCCAAAGTCGTTCAGGCGGATGGGACGGAGCACCCGACAAAGAGTCCCGCTCCTCTTGATCACGTTCTTCGTGGTAATGATTGCCTCAGAGTATTTTAATCGCCAGGTATTCGGTTTTAATCTTACCGGGTGGGGCTGGGTCACCATTCTTCTATTGAGTACCGCGCGAGTAGTTCTGCATTCGAAAGCAGTGACCTTTCCCGTGTGGATTTGGGCGCCGTGGGTCGGCTACGTCTTGGTGCGCGCGTTTGGCGGTTACGAGTTCGCATGGCAATCGACTGCACAGATTGTATGCCCGGTCGTGGCTGGCGTCGCGGCATCTACATATCACTTTGCTTCTGCAGACATTGCTTCTATTCACACCCTGATTCGCCGGGCGTTCTTGGCCTACTGCGTCGGTTTCATCTTATTTGTGGCTCCTGCTTCCATTTCCAATGTCGAGTTCTCTGGTTTTCCGGGAGGCGCAATCAGCGCGCTTCTTTTTCAGAGCGTCTTCCTAGCCAACTACGTATTGAATGGTCGCAGGGCGCAGGATGTGATCTGCTATTTGCTGGCCGTTGCTGTGCCTTTCGTGTCTGGAAATCGCGGCCCTCTTGTTGCAAGCCTTGGGCTTTTAATATTTGCGATTATGCCGATTTCAATGCGGAGGAGGCTCCTATTTGTCGTTTTGGCTGGCTTGCTTGGAGTTGGCATGTTTTATAGTCCAAAGATTCAGCACAAGATGTTTTACTCCGGCCATGGCACATTGAGCGATCTCCGTCCGGACAGTCCTGATCTGAATTCAAATGGACGAGGAACTTTGTGGCCCGCTTTACTGGCGGGAATGGAAGAGAAGTCCTGGCTTGGCCAGGGGGGGAATGCCGATAGGACTTGGCTTTTGGATCACGGTCTGTCGACTTACCTGCCGCACAACGATTGGCTTAGGGTGCTTTTTAACTATGGCTGGTTTGGCGTAATACTATACGCGCTCACAATGGGTGCTCAGATCTTTCACCTCCGTCGGCTGATGCATATACCGAATGCAGGACTGAGGGCACTCGTAGGCGCTGCAGCGAGTTGCGTTGTCCCTTATATGTTTGTGATGTTCACGGATAACGTGTTGATTTATTGCCAGGCGTTTACCGTCCCGGCGTTGGCTATTATAGGCGTGGCGTACGGCGCAGCCTACAAAACGCGGAGGAGGTGTCTAGGCCAGCACAGTCGAGGCCGACTCCTGTCTTTAAGAGAACCGTTTCTTGTTGGCACCGAACCTAACGGCACGTGATCGACCTCCAATGAGTGGCGTGTTCGATTTAAGTATCGCAGCACTGTATGCATTGATCGGTTACGCGGCGTTTGAGCTACAGCGGTGCCGATCGCCAAGGCACAGCGATCTCGCGATTCACTGGCGGCAACTCGAAATCACAGATGGGTTGGTGCCCTGGTCTCACGTCAACAGGCAAACAGAATCGTAAAGGAACCTCTCGAATGAGGCGCACTCCAGTTTTAGTACATTCCACCGGCACTGACTACGAGATCTCTCATGAAGCGACAACTTCTAACTCCCGGCAGACCCCTCTTGCTGTGGTCTACGATTTTTGGAACGTCGAGGCATGTGGGTCGCATTTCGTACGTTCGAAAAGGGGAACGCCGAAATTTTACGAAGAATATCGGCGGTATCGTTACACAGTGGAATGGCACATTCCTTTCTTGGTTCCGTTCGCAGACACGAAGGGGAAAAAGGTCTTGGAGATCGGCTGTGGCAACGGAGCCGACGGGGTAATGTTCGCTCTTGCGGGCGCCGATTATACCGGTGTGGATCTAGCGAACGCAGCGATCGAGGCAACCCGCGCGCACTTTGAAGTCTTGGGGTTGAAGGGCAGGTTCCAGATAGAAAACGCTGAGAGTCTTTCTTTCGCCGCCGAGTCGTTTGATTTCGTTTATTCCCACGGTGTTCTTCACCACACGGCCAATCCTGACAAGGCCTTTTCGGAAGTTTACCGGGTTTTGAAGGCTGGCGGGAGCGCAGTGCTGATGCTCTACCACAAGCATAGCTTTAACTATTACATGCGTATCCTGGGATATATGCGGGCTAGGGTGGTCCTAAAAGTTTTGAGCCGGTTGGGCCGGATGTCGGCGGACCGATCAGCGCTGACGGATGAGCCAGCTAACGTAAAAAGCAACGCAGATGACTCAGTGTGGCACGTTCATTACGAGAATTTCCTGCGGCACGGCTGGGCATACCTGCGCTCGCAGAACTTCATTCATCATGCCACGGATGGCCCTGAGTGTCCCGTCGCTTATGTGTATACGGCAAAAACAGTTCGCGAAGCCTTCAGGTGGTTTCAGTCGATCGAGATTAAGGCAGCTCATTTTCCGTTGCGCAAGTACTGGTTCGCACAATGGGTGCCGCTCTTCCTTGAGCGATGGCTTGCTTCTACGATAGGCTGGTATTTGTTTGTATACTTGCGCAAGTGAGTGGGCTGCCCAGGCTATTGAAAGATAGGTTGTCGGAGAGCGAGCGGACGTTATGTGCGGAATCGCGGGCAGTTTAGTGTTTAACGGTGGCTCCTTTCATGTCACGCGCGATTATTTGGCTAACATTCGGGACACCATGACTCATAGAGGCCCTGATGGCAGGGGCATCTGGGTAAGTGCCGATTCGCGGGTCGGCTTGGCACATCGGCGCTTGTCGATCGTAGACCTGTCAGGCGCTGCTGCCCAGCCGATGTGCAATGAGGACGAGACCTTGTGGGTATCCTTCAATGGTGAAATATATAATCATGCTGGTATAAAGCGTGAGCTCCAGCAGGTAGGAAATCATCGCTGGAAGACGCATCACTCAGATACCGAGGTTATTCTACACGCGTTTGAACAGTGGGGCATTGACTGTGTCGACCGCTTTCGCGGGATGTTTGCGTTTGCGCTTTGGGATAGTAAGGTGCGTGAGCTCTGGCTGGTCCGTGATCGGATTGGAATAAAGCCGTTATATTACTGCGTTCACCATAATAGATTCACGTTCGCCTCTGAGATAAAAGCTTTGTTTGAAGATCCTGAGCAGCGAAGGCAGATCGACGAAGAAGCCTTTTATCACTATCTTTCTTTCCTAACCACGCCCGCTCCCCTGACTATGTTTGCCGGCATTCGTAAACTCCGACCGGCTACCTGGATGCGCGTGAAGGAAAATGGCGACATCTACGAGCGCCGCTACTGGGATGTCTGGGATCATACAATGCGGATTGAGGGCACATCCGAGGATGCAATCGCGGCGCAGTTGCTGGATGAACTACGCACGTCGATCAAGTTGCGCAAAATGAGCGATGTGCCTGTCGGGGTGTTCCTGTCCGGCGGGCTCGACTCAAGCACTAACGCCGTGCTGTTTTCGGATAGCGGCGACACACCAGTCAAAACATTCACAACAGCGTACACCGGCAACAATCCGAGTTATCGTAATGAGACGTCTTACGCACGACAGATTGCACCGCCCTACTGTTGCTCGATGCAGCAAGCAGCGCACAGGCAGGCGCTCTCAGCGGTTTTGAGGCATTTAGGAGCATAGCTGGCATCAATCTGTGGGTGGGCATGACTTCCGTTCCGATTACGATTGCTGGCGTATGGATTGCGGGCCTCCGCGGCGCCATTTGGGCGCTTATTGCAACCCGGGCCCTCACTGTGTTCCTTAGTCATCGCGCGCTTCAGCAGCAAATGCATTTTGGGGGAATATCCATGCGGATAGCCGGTTGTGCAATGGAACTGAAGACCCTGCTCAACTTCAGCTTGCCATCGGTCATAAGCGGCGTGATGATCGTCTGCGCTAGCTGGGCGTGCAACGCGATTCTCGTAAAGCGCCCTAACGGTTATGCTGAGTTGGGGCTCTTCAATGCCGCGAGCCAATGGCGGAATGTAATCCTTTTCTTGCCGTGCACCATCGCAGGTGCCTACCTCCCAATCGTCACCAGCCTGTACGCAGAGCGGAGGTACTCCGCCTATACCAAGCTTCTTTGCCTCACCGGCGCCATTAATCTTGCCGCCGTGATCGGTGTGGCAGCACCGATAGCAATCCTGTCGGGACCACTGATGGCGGCTTACGGACGTGGCTTCTCCGCTGGGGCCGCAGTTCTCGTGGTTCTATCCGGTTCCAGCTTGGTTATTGCGATTGAGTACGTGACCACTCACGCCCTCGTCTGCCAAGGCAACATGTGGTCATACCTCGGCTATTCGGTCCTTCTCTCGGTGCTTCTGGTCACCTCGACGAACCTTTTTGTTGCAAGGGGCCTGGGGCCTTTGGGTATGGCGTACGCAGTCGTCCTCTCGTATATGGTAAAGACGGCTTGCCAGACCGGACACATTTTTGTAACCACCCGCCGCGTGCTCGCGGCAAGATGCGACTGAGATAACACCACACTCCGCAAACCCCAATGTCAGGCCTCATACACACCGAGTGGCGAGAATTCCAGCATGATAGACACTGTGCAGCCTACATCGAGACGCTTAGATCTGTGCAAGCCTACATCGAGACGCTTAGGTCTCGAAGACCACTCCTCAGGGTTTTAGAGGCTGGATGCGGATCAGCCTCGAACTTTGATTTTGGTAAACACTCCTCGATCTCAGGTATCGACACTAGCCTCAAACAGCTTGAGCGGAACCGCGCGCTCCATGAGAGGATTTGTGGGGACTTACAGGATTGTGACCTACCCGGTAATTGTTATGATGTCATTGTGTGTTGGGATGTTCTCGAACACGTTTCTAGACCGGAAAGGACGCTCTCGATCTTTGCGAGATGTATAAGGAGAGACGGGCTCATTATTATCGGGGTGCCAAATGTGTGGTCATTTGAGGGCCTGTTGACGAAATTAACGCCTTACGCACTCCATGTATGGCTGCTCCGTACGCTTTTCGGCGCTGCCAGCAAGGAGGCTTTGCAAGAGGACCACGGCCCTTTCCCCACATACCTCAGGAGGTCGATCTCACCTGGTGCGCTTAAGCGATATGCCGAGAGCCACCAGTATCGGGTGGCGTATGCAGCGACATATGACAGAGGACGCATCGAGGGGCTAAGGAAGGTAAGTTGGATTTGTTATATTATCGTCACAACAATAGCGAGCCTTATCTGGGTTGTGACGTGTGGGAAGATTCACCCGACGCGGTCTTCATTCGTTCTTGTCTTATGGACCTCCACCCCGGATATTTCACAAGAAACGCCGCCTTCTGGGGCGTAAACAAGTTTTCACACAGTAGCTAACACCCACTCATGACAATGCGGGCACCATTGCTCTTGGAGCTTTACATCTAGGACTTCGGTCCTTCTCTCGGTGCTTCTCGTCACCTCGACGAACCACTTTGTTTCGAAAGGCCTCGGGCCTTTGGGTATGGCATACGCAACTGTCCCCTCGTATATGGTCAAGACCGATTGCCAGACCGGACACATTTTTGTAACTACTCGCCGCGCGCTCGCTGCAAGATGCGACTGAAGTAAACGCCACACTCCGCAAACGACAATTTCGGGCCTCATTCTAATGATACGTCGGTGCTCCCCGATTCGTCTGGTCGCTGTTCCAGTGAGTCTATGTGTCTTCTTAAACCCACTGCTGGACTCGCTAGGAATGTTCGAGACTACGGTTGCCGGTATTCAGATCACGAAGTGGGTGCGGGGATTCCTGCTCGCCCTGATGCTTGCGAATATTGCTCTGCATTCAGATCGGTTGGCACGACCGTCAGTCCATAGAACCATCCTTCCCCTTATATGGCTATCACTGTATGCCTTCATTCTGTTTGCGGTTAGAGACACTCCTCTCGTCATTGCTGCTGGCTATGTCTTGAGATGGCTGTTCCTTGCTGGGCAAATCGCTGGCATGTGGCTCGATCGGTCGGCTGTCACGACATTAGTGGCCATATTTTACAACGTCGTTTTGTCAGCGCGTACGGGGGCCATCACTGAACGCTGGTTGCAGTATGCCGCATGGTGTGCCCTACGAGAGCTCCCTATGGGGTGCAACCCAAGGACCGGGCATAATTGCGGCAGAGCTACTGTCAATCTTGCCGGTGTTCCTCTATCTCAGCAAACGCTCGGGACAGGGGTACCTCGGGCTGACACTATGCACCATAGCTTTAGTCGCGACGTTCCGCCGCTCGGGGATTCTCGCTGCGGGAGTTGGTGTGGCTATCTACCTTGTTCTCTGGAGCGTAAGGGTTAATGCAAAGCGGCTGCGCCCAGTTCTGCTGGCTCTGGGATCGGTTGCGGTTTTGGCAGGGGCCTTCTCCGGTACGCCGGTCGCGCGTGGCTTAGTAGTTCGGTTTGAGGATCTCACCATCTCAAGCGGCGGCACGGGCTCAGGACGAACAAGCCTTTGGCCCATCGTACTAGACCACATCGAGCGGCGAGAATTCGGACAGCAGTTGTTCGGCGAGGGGCCGCTGGCGGTAGTTGCTCTAACCAGTGAGGACTTGCTTCACGGTATGGCGGGTATTGGGGCGCATAACGACTGGCTCGAGGTGCTTATGGACACCGGCCTAGTAGGCGCGTCACTGCATTTCTGGTTCTTTGTCAACGTATTCACTCTGGCAAAGCGGCTCCGGCGGGTCAACCCACAGATGGAAATCACATGCTTTAGCACCCTTGGAATGATGATATTTCTCGGTGTTACTTCGGGCGGCGTGTTCGATCCGTCTATGGCACCACTGTACGCATTTATTGGTTACGCGGCGCTTGCGCTCCAGCGGTGCCGATCGCCAAGGCGCAGCGATCTCGCGCTTCACTTGCGGCGGCAACTTGGGATCACAAATGGCCGGCCGCTCGAAATCTACGGCAAGGCAATGTCGCGGGAGAACGCGACCTTGAGGAACGGCTAACGCTGGGTGGCTCCGCTGGAAAGGTGAACGAGTTGTTTTCAGAAAACGAAGTTGTTAGGGTACAAACGGATACGCAGAAGTGGCGGTCAGCGTTTCACAACTGGACTGCGCGCATCCGCTATGACTATGCAAGCCCGCTCAGACTGACCCTACGGGCATCACAGACGCACCGTGCAAGAAGGGACAGGTTGAGAATCCTTGACTATGGATTCGGTCACGGAAACGCTCTCTTTTCGTTTGGTCCGCGGCATGAACTGCACGGTGTTGATCTATCACCGCAGGCGGTTCAGTTGGCCGAAGAGAAGGCGCGGCGGCTAGGGTATCGGCGCTTTTGCTTTAAGGTTCCGTCGGCAGACGATTCTCTGGCTCTCGACTACGCAGATGAGTTCTTCGACGTAATCATTTGCTCACATACAATCGAGCATGTACACGACGATTTGCGTTTGCTTGGCGAATTTCACCGCATTCTTCGTCCCAACGGCGTCGCACTTGTCGTTGCGCCGTTGGATGCGCACGATAGGAACGGGGTTTTAGAAGCGAGTGAACGACTGAATCGCACTTTCGGTAACGGTGGAAGTTTTCATGTGTGGCTCTACAACATCGAGACGCTTATTAGCCTCGCCGAGAAGAGCGGTTTTAGGGTTGAGAGAGCAGAAGAAGTTGATGCAATCCACGAGGCTCGCCTCCATTTGCCGCGGTTTCTGCAAGTTCTGTCGAGCGTTCTACTGTGCACATCGCCATACATTGTGTGGAAGTTGCTCGACTCGTTCGCAAAACAGCACGGTTACAATTTCAGGCAGGCAGTCCTGGTTCTGAAAAAAAGTGGTTGACGCCTATGCCCATCGCTGATGTCCGGCAGCCCAAAGCAGACATGCGGAGTTACAGTTAATGTGCGGAATCGCGGGTAGTTTAGTTTTTAACGGTGGGTCCTTTCATGTCACGCACGATTATTTGGCCAACATTCGGGACACCATGACTCATAGAGGCCCCGATGGCAGGGGCATCTGGGTAAGTGCCGATTCGCGGGTCGGCTTGGCACATCGGCGCTTGTCGATCGTAGACCTGTCAGGCGCTGCTGCCCAGCCGATGTGCAATGAGGACGAGACCTTGTGGGTATCCTTCAATGGTGAAATATATAATCATGCTGGTATAAAGCGTGAGCTCCAGCAGGTAGGAAATCATCGCTGGAAGACGCATCACTCAGATACCGAGGTTATTCTACACGCGTTTGAACAGTGGGGCATTGACTGTGTCGACCGCTTTCGCGGGATGTTTGCGTTTGCGCTTTGGGATAGTAAGGTGCGTGAGCTCTGGCTGGTCCGTGATCGGATTGGAATAAAGCCGTTATATTACTGCGTTCACCATAATAGATTCACGTTCGCCTCTGAGATAAAAGCTTTGTTTGAAGATCCTGAGCAGCGAAGGCAGATCGACGAAGAAGCCTTTTATCACTATCTTTCTTTCCTAACCACGCCCGCTCCCCTGACTATGTTTGCCGGCATTCGTAAACTCCGACCGGCTACCTGGATGCGCGTGAAGGAAAATGGCGACATCTACGAGCGCCGCTACTGGGATGTCTGGGATCATACAATGCGGATTGAGGGCACATCCGAGGATGCAATCGCGGCGCAGTTGCTGGATGAACTACGCACGTCGATCAAGTTGCGCAAAATGAGCGATGTGCCTGTCGGGGTGTTCCTGTCCGGCGGGCTCGACTCAAGCACTAACGCCGTGCTGTTTTCGGATAGCGGCGACACACCAGTCAAAACATTCACAACAGCGTACACCGGCAACAATCCGAGTTATCGTAATGAGACGTCTTACGCACGACAGATTGCATTGCAGGTCGGCGCGGAATACCACGAGCGACTTCTCAACACCGAAGATTTATTGGCCTTCCTTCCAAAAATGATTCACCTGCAGGACGAGCCAATCGGTGATCCAGTGTGCGTGCCAGTTTACTACCTCGCACAACTCGCCAGAAATCATGGCGTTACTGTGTGCCAATTGGGGGAAGGCGCAGACGAGCTATTTTGCGGCTACCCAAAGTGGAAGACTATGCTTCAACTGCAGCACTGGAGTGGCCTTCCCTTATCGCACTACATGCAGTGCGCCGGTGATACTGCCCTGAAGCTCATTGGAAAGGAGCAGACGTGGCACTACGAACTCCTACGGCGTGTGCGCAACGGTCAACCTGTATTCTGGGGCGGCGCCGAAGCATTTACGCAAGCGCAGAAGCAGCAATTACTTCATTCTGACCTCCGGAAACGGTTTGCAGGCTTCACATCGTGGGATTGTCTGGCTCCTATTCGCCGAAGATTTGAGGAGGGCGCTCCTGTAAAGTCACATCTCAATTGGATGACCTACTTGGACTTGAATATCCGCCTTCCAGACCTCCTACTTATGCGCGTTGACAAGATGACAATGGGCGCGAGCATAGAGGCCCGCGTGCCATTTCTCGATCACAAAGTGGTAGAGCTCGCGATGAGCATTCCGGAGGCACTTAAAATCAAAGGGGGCACGCTCAAATACATCCTGAAAAAAGCAGTGCGGGGCCTCGTACCAGACGACATAATCGACAGGACAAAACAGGGGTTTGCAGTTCCCATTAGAGAGTGGCTCGCTGGCAGTCTCGGGAGCTTTGCCAGGCGAGAATTAAATAACTTCTGTGCTGACACAGCGTTTTTGCATTGGCCTGAGGTGGAACGTGTGCTGACTAAAGGTGACATTCGGCGGGTATGGTATCTGCTGAACTTTGCACTGATGTGGAAACACTGTATAGCAGGATATCCAGAGTCACTGGCAGGTGAAGACGAGCCACTCATTAATAGTCGTCGTTACAGCTCAGTCGCGTCATACGCACCGCGCCTTTCTTAGGTTCACAACACAATGCGCCAACTAACACAGAAACTGCGCAACGGAGAGATGGCCGTCCTCGATGTGCCGCTCCCTGCGATTACAACCGGCACCATACAAGTGCAGACCTGGTTCTCTCTGATTAGCGCCGGAACAGAGGGTACCACGGTCCGGGTTGCCCGCTCGAGCTTCCTCGACAAGGCGCGGCAGCGGCCCGAGCAGATCCACCAAGTGCTCGACTTGCTCGCGCGCCAGGGTCCCGTTCAGACCTATCGAGCCGTAACCAAGAAGCTGGATGCCTACTCTCCCCTGGGCTACAGTTCCGCTGGTCGCGTACTGGAAGTCGGCCCCGGAGTTTCTGACATCGCTGTAGGCGACTTTGTCGCCTGTGCTGGCGTTGGTTATGCCAGCCACGCTGAGATTATTGCCGTCCCCGTCAACCTCTGCGTCAAGCTCCCATCCGGCGCCGATCTCAGGCTCGCCGCCTACAACGCTATCGGAGCGATCGCGCTCCAAGGCGTCCGTCAGGCAGATCTTCACCTTGGCGAACCGGCTGCGGTCATCGGACTGGGCCTTGTCGGCCAGCTCACTTGCATGCTGCTACGCGCCTCCGGCATCCGCGTTTTCGGCATCGACTTGGATCCCGGCGTTGTAGAGTTCGCCCTGCGCCACTCGGCCGATTTCGCTGCGACTCGTGGCGAGGAGGGACTCGCGCAGCGCATTGCCGGTCTCACCGGCGGTCTGGGCGTCGATGCGGTAATTATCACGGCGGGAACCTCCAGTACCGACCCAGTCGATTTCGCTGGGGAGATCGTGCGTCCGAAAGGCCGCGTGGTCATCGTGGGTGCCGTTCCTACGGGCTTTCAGCGCGAGCACTATTACCGCAAAGAACTCGAACTCCGGATGTCTTGCTCGTACGGGCCGGGAAGGTATGACCCCCAGTACGAGGAATTAGGCATCGACTATCCGGCCGCGTACGTTCGCTGGACCGAGCGACGCAACATGACGGCGTTCCAGGACCTCGTTCATTCTGGACGGGTTGATATCGGCTGCCTCACCACCCATGAGTTTCCCATCAAAGAAGCTCCGCGCGCTTACGACCTTATTCTCAATCGCACTGAGCCCTTCCTCGGCATCCTCCTGCGGTACGATTCCGATAAGCCTGTGATGCGACAGCCCATGCGGATTGCGCCGCCCAAACCCGCGTCGGCCATCGGAATAGGTTTCATCGGCGCTGGCAGCTACGCACAGAGCAACCTCCTCCCCAACCTGCCCCGCAATGACGCGTCCGTAGCTTGTAAGGGCGTAGCCACGAATACAGGCACTACGTCCCGCCGCGTTGCCGAACGCTTCGGATTCGAGTACTGCACTTCCAGCGCCGCCGACATTCTCGCGGATCCGGCGGTCAATACCGTGTTCATCGCGACTCGGCACGACGTGCACTGCCGGTATGTCATCGACGCGCTCAACGCCGGCAAGCACGTGTTCGTCGAGAAGCCGCTGGCTCTCAACGAGGACGAACTTGGCACAATCGTTGACTGCTACAGCAACCTCGCCGCGCAGGATGCCGCACCCAGCCTCATGGTTGGTTTCAATCGCAGGTTCGCGCCACTCGCACGCCTAGCCAAGCAGAAGCTCGGCTCCGGCCCCATGTCGATGATTTACCGCATCAACGCCGGTGCTGTCCCTGCCACACACTGGATCCAGCATCCTTCCGTTGGCGGCGGTCGCGTTATCGGTGAAGTCTGCCACTTCATTGACTTCTTGACTTTCCTTTGTGGAGCTGTGCCGGTTCGTGTGTTTGCCTCGGCGATTCCCGATCCATTACATCCCGCTGACAACGTATCGATCAATATCGAATTCACTGACAACTCCATCGGCTCCATCTGTTACTACTCGAACGGATCCAAGGCTTTCGATAAAGAGTACCTTGAGGCTTACTGTTCCGGTGTAACGGCGATTCTCCGGGACTTCCGCAAGCTCGAGGTTGCTGGCGAAGGTCGCGTGTTCAGGAAATCACTGCTAACTCAAGATAAGGGACAGAGCGCCATGGTTGCAGAGTTCCTCTCTTCGGTCCGGAACGGCCGATCCGTTCCCATACTTTTCGATGAGATCCTGGCTGTTACGAACGCGACCTTCGCTGCCGTGAAATCTCTCGCCACCCGCCAGCCAATCTCTCTCGTCTGACCCTCAATGCAAGCCGCTGCCGAAAAACCCAAAAGTCTCGCTATGCTGGAAGCCGCAGCGCTCACGGTGCTGCGACGCTGGGTCGAAGCGCGAGACTTTGCGGGTTACGATCCGTACGACGCCCTAAACAGCCCCGTCCTCCGCACGCTGTCTCTCGGCTGCAAGTGGGGCCGCTTGGCTGTCATTCAGGCCATGAAGCGCTGTCCCGTTAACTTCCGTCGCCTGCTCCTCGTCCGCCCCAGCCATAACCCTAAGGCGCTGGGCCTCTTTCTCGAAGGGTACGCTCGCCTGTGCCGGAATAACCCGGACGATAGCGCGCGTGGACGAATCACTCGCTTGATAGAACTCTTGGAATCGCAGCGTAGCTCTCGCTGCTCTGGGAATGGCTGGGGTTACAAGTTCGATTGGCAGTCCCGGGTTTTCTTCGTCCCCCGGGGGACACCGAACATCGTATGCACCTCGTTCATCGGTCATGCTCTGCTCGAAGTCTGGGAGACGTTGCACGAACAGCGTGCCCTCGACCTCGCTGTGCCCATCGCCCAGTTCTTTCTCCGCGACCTGAATCGCACCCCGGACGGTGAAGCTTTCTGCTTCAGCTACACGCCTATCGATAGGTATGCCGTGCACAACGCCAACCTTCTCGGCGCATCTCTGCTTATTCGTCTGTACAATGTCACGCGGAATTGCGTTTTTCGCGAAGCGGCATTGGCCGCGCTTGCCTACTCGATGAAATATCAGCGTGAGGATGGATCCTGGTTTTATTCCGAACGTCCCGGGTCTAGGTGGATTGATTCCTTCCACACTGGCTTCAATTTGGAATCCATCCGCCATTTCCTCGATCTAGGGCAGGCTCCTGAGCACGTCGAAGCCTACTGCGCCGGTGTCGACTTTTACGCTTCCAAGTTTTTCCTGCCGGACGGCACACCGAAGTACTACCACGACCGCCTGTACCCCATTGATATCCACTCCGCCGCAGAGGCCATCACTTTCTTTTCCAGGGAGGTTGCTTACACTGACCTCGCTGAGCGCGTGCTCTCTTGGGCACTCGTCAATATGTACGATGGCGCCGGCCAATTCCGGTTCCAGAAGCACAAACGGTTTACGATCTGCGTCCCTTATATGCGCTGGTCACAGGCATGGATGTTTCGCGCTTTGACTGCATACGGAGAGCACCTCAGGCTGTCCAACCGACCATCACAAATAGAACCCGATCTGTCTAGTCCATTTCTGCTACCAATGCACTCGGTGGCAAGCGAAAACGCATAACAGCGTCGCCATCCGCAAGACACAATCCCACTCCACAATCATACCTGTGCAGGCACAGAGTGAAAGAAAGAGTCCACAGGTAGCATTGAACGCGAACTTGTCCAGTATGAATACACCCGTGAGAGTTAAAGTGCTCGGCGCCCCGGTAGATGCAATCGATATGCAAGGGGCACTCGGGCTGATCGACGAACACATTCAGAAATCCCATCGGCCGATGTGCGTACTATCTGTCAATCCCGAAAAGGTCTATGCCCTTCGGGAGGCTGGTTGGTTGCGCGCTTTGTTTGACAGTGCGGGTCTTTTGTTGCCGGACGGGGTCGGTATTGTCATTGCGAGCCGGTTCCTGTTAGGGATTTGTATGCGCCGTCTGCCCGGGGCCGACCTCATGCAAAGGCTATGCGCTCAGGCAGCGCATCGAGGGCACCGTCTTTTCTTGTATGGCGCCACAGAAGACGTGAACCGCTCGGCGGTCGCCAAACTTCAGAGATCTTATCCCGGCATCAAAATCGTCGGAAGGGCGAACGGATATCCCGGACTGGCCGAAATAGACGACCTTGTTCAGCAGATCAACCGTGCGCACCCGGACATTCTCTTTGTCGCCTTAGGAAGTCCCCGTCAGGAACGCTGGATTTGCGAAAACCTTCCGAGCCTCACTGTCAAAGTGTGTCAGGGAATCGGAGGCACTCTGGACGTAATTGCAGGAAGAGTAAAGCGTGCGCCCACATGGTGGCAAGCAGCCGGGATGGAGTGGCTTTATCGACTGCTTTGTCAACCATCGCGCATCTGGCGCCAACTGCGATTGGCGTGCTTTGCCTGGGAAGTTATCGCTGCCACGATTCGATCTCGAATACTCCCGTTAGGCGGACCGCACCCACAAGGAGACCGAGCGGTTGAGCAGAAGTCGCACAATCAAGTGACATCGTCGGCAAACTAGGAACAAGGGTTCTTCGTTTAGTCTTTGAGGTAAGACAGCGGTGGCCTTGAGGTTGTCGTCTCTATTCTTGGTATTCATTACATGCCTATGAAGTTTATCGTTGTCGCAGGTGCAAGGCCCAATTTCATGAAAGTCGCTCCGATAATGGAGGCCCTTCGCATCCACCAAAAGGCTCGGCCCGATCTGTTCGTACTGCTGGTTCATACAGGGCAGCACTATGACCAGAACATGTCCGAGGGTTTCTTCAGGGATCTCCGGATCCCCGAGCCGGATATCAACCTGGGGGTGGGCTCCGGCTCGCACGCAGAGCAGACCGCCCGTATTATGGTTGCTTTCGAGCGGGTCTGCTTCGAGCAGCGGCCAGACTGGGTTATAGTCGTAGGCGATGTGAACTCCACGATGGCCTGCGCCGTAACCGCCAAGAAGCTTGGGGTCAAAGTCGCTCACGTCGAAGCCGGACTGCGCTCGCGTGACATGACGATGCCGGAGGAGATCAACCGCCTCTGCACTGACGCCATCGCCGATCTGCTATTCACCACGGATACGATTTCTGCCGAGAACCTCCGCTGTGAAGGCATTCCGAGCTCAAGAGTGCACTTCGTTGGCAACACCATGATCGATACGTTGCGCCGGTTTGTAAACGAGGCCCGCTCGGCCCCGCTACCCGAGGGCTTGTCAAATCGCAATTTTGCCGTTCTTACGCTCCACCGCCCTGCCAACGTGGATAATAAATCTAAACTCGCCGACATTCTGGATGCGGTAGGCGACATCTCCGGCACAATTCCCATCGCGTTTCCTGCACATCCACGCACGCTGGGGCGTTTACGGGAATTCGGACTGCTGGCCATGTTGCACTCGCACAACATCCGCGTAATGGATCCCCTAAGCTATCTCCCCTTCCTTGGTCTCGTCAGCCGGTCACGACTGGTCTTGACCGATAGCGGCGGAATCCAGGAGGAGACTACGGTGCTCGGAATTCCTTGTCTGACCTTGCGCTCAAGCACGGAGCGTCCGGTCACCTGCGAGGTCGGAACCAACGTGCTAGTTGGCTCAGATCCTCAGACAATCCGCCGCGCGGCATTTGCCGCCTTGAACGGAGGCCCCAAGAACAGCCGGATCCCCGAAAGATGGGATGGGCGAGCGGCCGAGCGGATTACAGCCATCTTGGTGAATTCATCGTGCGGATGCGTGGCTCACGAGCAGCAGACTGTGGTGCATCGGGCTCCGCTGAAAGTGACCGTCAAGAACCTGCTCCGCGATCTCTCTGCTTAGAATGGTCACCCCCTCTTGCAACCAGGCATTCTGAACACAGAATGCTCCGGCGAACACAAGTGATGGGCCTTGGGCTCGCTATTTTCGGATCGCTTGGACCCGGCCGCCTGGGCCTGGCCGACGAGCATTTTGTGGTGCGCTACGTCGCGCGACAGGAGCGCGAACGGCGGTAATCGCGGCCGCTGCCTAAGCAATCTAAATGTACCCTCTTGCGCTGCTAGCCATCAGCTCGTTCCTGCTGGCGTTCGTCCTGACGCCGCTCTGCCGAAATCTGTTCCGGCGATGGGGGTGGGTGGATCCTCCAGACGGGGAGCGGAAGTTGCACAGCCATCCTGTACCCCGAGCGGGGGGCTTACCGATTATGGCGGCGTACCTCGGGGCGTTCGCGCTGCTCTTGGTATCCCCATTAGCTGCTGGGGCAATGGTGAAGGCGGCCCTGCCGCTAGCGTGGAGGGTATTGTCGGCTGCGGCGCTCATGTTTGCGGTCGGGCTTCTGGATGACCGGCGGGGACTGAAGCCCTGGCAGAAGTTAGTCGGGGAGGTGACAGCGAGCTACATCGCCTTCTGGGCCGGGATTGGGATTACAAACCTGGGCGGGCTCGCGCTGCCTCCGTGGCTCAGCCTGCCGCTGACCGTGTTTTGGCTGGTGGGGTGCTGCAACGCGTTCAACCTGATTGACGGGGTCGATGGGCTGGCGGCGGGAGCGGGGTTGTTTGCCGCCGTAACCATTCTCTTAGGTGGGCTGCTGCATGGCAACGTGCCGCTCGCGTTGGCTACGGTGCCGCTGGCCGGAGCCCTGCTGGGCTTCCTGCGGTACAACTTCAACCCGGCGTCGGT
This sequence comes from uncultured Acidobacteriota bacterium, assembly GCA_963704285.1. Lineage (GTDB taxonomy): Bacteria > Acidobacteriota > Terriglobia > Terriglobales > Acidobacteriaceae > JAHFUA01. The sequence goes on from OY969886.1 coordinate 2,748,519, forward strand.
CTTTCTGGGAGATTCGGGAAGTCTGACGGTTGGGTTCCTGCTGGGGTGCTACGGGGTCGTCTGGAATCAGAAGTCCACGACCGTGCTGGGGATGACCGCGCCGCTGATGGCGCTGGCAGTGCCGCTGCTGGACACGGGCGTGTCGATCGCGCGGCGATTTCTGCGGCAGCAGTCGATCTTTGCCGCCGATGCGGGGCACATTCATCATCGCCTGCTGGCACACGGGCTGACGCCGCGGCGCGTGGTTCTGATGCTTTATGGCGCCTGCGGGCTTGCGGCGGTAATGTCCCTGCTGGCGAGCGTGACGGAAAATCAATCCAAGGGCGTGATCATCGTGCTGTTTTGCGGCGCGGCGTGGATTGGGGTGCAGCACCTGGGTTATGTGGAGTTTGGAATGGTGGGACGGATGTTCGTTAGCGGCGCCTTCCGCAGGCATCTGAACGGCCAGATCGCGTTGCAGACGCTCGAGGACAAGCTCGCCAAAGCGGGGGATCCGCGGGAGCACTGGGTCGCGGTATGCGAAGAATGTCGGAGACTTGGATTCACGCGAGTCGGCCTGCGCGTCAACGGGAGCTTCCGATCGGAAACTCTGGTGGAGACGAATGGTGCTGCCTGTTGGAGCATCGAGGTTCCGCTGGCTGACGATTCCTTCCTTTGCTTAACGCGTGGCTTTGGAGGTGCGCCGAATCCGACGGTCCTGACGCCATTCGCGGAGATACTGCATAAGAGCTTCCGGGGCGGACCGGTTTGTGTGAACTTCCCCGCGACGGACGGGTCGGCAGCATCACCAATACTGGTGCCGCAGCGCCCGGATTCAGTGCGGAGCGAGGTGCGAGCACAACTGCCGCAATTGGCTGGCGTACCGGCAAAGGGGGCGAACAGGGTTGAGATGCCCCGAGCAAAAGCGACTCAGTTGGGAGATCGGATACGAATCGATGCAGCCGATGCAACGTCGAGATAGGTGAGGGCAGATTGTACAGGGAGCACCACTTTTTTACTCCGTGCTTCGGCTCTTCAGCGGGGCAGATATACCTTCGGGTCACAGTTAAAGCAGTCGACCGGGCCTTCGGCCCAGTCACTGATTCCAGAAACTTGGCGAGACCGATTTGTTGATTCGCCAGGAGTAATCAGCCAAGTTCTTGGAGAGGTGGTCTCAGAGAGCGAGGAGTTTGGTCGGCAGGCTTGAGGTGTCATGAGAGCGTCGGGCATCACCGCCTTAGCAACACTTGGAGGAGTGGTCGCCTATGTTGCCTTTCAGTGGGGCGGGGTAGTGCGAACTGGCCGATACGAATACCTCCTGGTTCTCGGGTTGCTCGCCGTGGTTTGGAGCCTAGCGCGCCGGGACGATCAGGCGGCGCTTCCGGGCCGTGTGCTGCGATGGACGGCCGCGCTCCTGCCGGCGTATGCGCTGCTCCAGGTGGTCCCGCTGCCGGTGACGGTGCTGCGCCTGGTATCGCCCGCGCGTGCTGAAATGGTAGATGCGCTGGGCCCGATCGGAGCGAAAGTTAGCTTCGCCTCGCTGAGCGTTTTTCCAGCCGGGACTTTCCAGCACTTTCTCCTCGTCAGCGGGTACCTGGTCGTCTTTCTTCTGGCGCGGGAGCTGATGGTTTTTTTTCGCGACCGCCCTTGGGTGGTTGTTTGGCCCCTGATCGCCATTGCGGCGCTCGAAGCCGGGCTGGGACTCTGGCAGTACTTCGGCGGGAACGGGGAGCCGGTCCGGTGGGGCACGTACGCCAACCGGAACCACTACGCGGGCTTCCTGGAGATGGCGCTGCCGTTTGCCGTGATGTATCCGGTAGCGGTGTTGCGCCGCGCACGCTCGCGGTGGCACTCACCGCTTGCCCTCTCGCTGGCGGCTTGCGGCCTGTGGGCGCTGGCGGGGATGATGTTCGCCGGGATCGTTCACTCCTTTTCACGGATGGCGTTCATCGCGGCCCTTTCTTCGCTGTTCGTGATGGGCACACTGGCGCTCGCAAGCCGGCAACTGAGCTGGGTGACGGGCTCCCGGAGGCGGCGGTGGGTTGCGGCCGCGTTGGTCGCCACGCTGGCGCTAGCCGGCTTCGTATTCCTGCCGCCAGACAAGCTGGTTCAGCGCTTCGCCGAACTGGTTTCTACCGATGAACTGACCGCGGGTGGACGCACTTACCTTTGGGCCGAGACGATTCCTTTGATCAGAGCGTATGTCTTCTTCGGCTGCGGGCTGGACGGGTATGAGACCGCGTTCTCAAGGTTTAAGGTGTCCGGGCCACTCGTAACGGATGATTTCGCGCACAACGATTACCTTCAGCTGCTGGCGGAACTGGGACTCGCGGGTTTCCTGATTGTAGCCGCGCTGGGGTTCTCGGTTGTGAGGCTGGCGGTGCGTGGGGCCGTGAAGTCCGCGGATTCGGAAGCGCGCTACTTTGCTGTGGCGTGCGCGGGTGCGCTGGCCGCGATTCTGCTGCACAGTCTGGCGGATTTCAACTTGTATATTCCGGCCAATGCCATGCTATTGGCGTGGATCGCGGGGATGACAGCGGGGAACCGGCTTCAGGCGAGCAGGATGAGTGAATGGGAGCGGCTCGGACATCGGAAGGTCATCACAGTCGAAGCGGCTGAGGTCGGTTCACGCCATTAGGCGTATTGCTGACGTTGTAAGACAACAAAAAGATGTGAAGCGGTGTTTTCCGTTCAAGCGTAGTCTGGCCAAGGAATCTACTGCGCTGCTTCGGATTCACAAGGAGACAGCCATGAGATATCTGTGTTTACTGATCGTAATGACGCCTGTGGTCCTTATGGCCGCTGATCCGGTGGGCAGGATCACCGGTTCGGGGCCGCTGACGTTGGACGGCAAGGCCGTGCCCGTGACAGCAGTGTCATCCTTGCCAGTGGTGGCCGGCGACGTGATCGCCACCTCGAGTTCCGCGGCAACAATCTTTTTCGCCGACGGGAGTCGCGCGACGATCCCACCGAACTCGCGGGTTAAGCTGGAGCCTAATGGCTCCTCGGTGGCGCTGCGCGTTTTGTCAGGCTCGGTTGACTTAAAGCGGGCGGAAGGCTCGCGAGTCAAATTGATCGAACCGATTCTCCCGGCGGCACGGAAGTCCGCAGTTGCCCCAGCTTCTGATCACCAGGCCGCCGCATTCAGGGATTCGCAGGGGGACCGGGATAGGGACTGCAACGGAGCCCGAAAGCCTCCCTCGCGAAGCAAACGTTGCCCGCCGCGTAAAGACAAGGACTGCCGGGATAGGGATTGCGATAAAGACAAGGACTGAGAAGACCGTCGCGGGGAGTGTGCCGGTTTGAGAACGCTGACGTTCACCCTGGGGGCAATTTTGGCTGCCTACTGCTCGGCTGGCGTTCTCTCTGAGACGTTCTGGTCGAACAATGAGCAGGTTGACCGTGTCCTGTGCCGGCTCTTCCTGTGCAATAACGCGCCCCTGGTATGGCGAGCGCGGCAGCAATTGATGGGGGTAGGGGAAGAGGACCTCCAAAAGGCCATCGGCATATTCCGTAGGGTCCTCCAGCGGGATCCGCACGATCCCTATCGATGGGCCGACCTCGGAGAGGCGTTTCTCGAAGCCGGCCAGAAGGAGAACGCCCGCTACTGCTACGGACAAGTGCTGGCCCTCGCCCCGCAATCCGCTCCCTTTCTCCTGCGCGTGGCGAACTTCCATTTCCAGATCGGAGAGAACAAAAAAGCCCTTCCAATCACCGCCCGGATCCTAACGCTCATTCCAGACTACGATTCAGTCATCTTCAGCGAGTACACACGGTTTGTCGATCACGCCGAAGATATTTTGCAGTACGGCCTTCCGGAAGATCGCCGTGCGGCAAGATCGTGGCTGCAATTCCTGATCCAAGCCGGACGCCTGGGTGATGCGCAACGCACCTGGGACTGGGTTGCCGGACGCGGCTATGCCGATGACGCATTGGCAGGGGAGTATGTTGAGTTTTTGATCCGGCAAGGCCATCCCGACTCGGCGGCGTCCGCCTGGACCCAGCACTTGGGCACGCGCTCAGGTGACTATCGCAAGTCCACCTATCTTTTCAACGGAGATTTCGAATCGGAGCCCACCCAGTCACCGTTCGATTGGAATGTCGCACGCACCTCTGGCGCTGAGGTCGTCCGTGACTGCACGACCGCCTGGTCGGGGAAATGTTCGCTTCGCATCAGCTTCGCGGGCACCCAGAATCTCGACTTTGCGGCTGCTTCGCAGCTAGCTTTCGTTCGGTCAGGCCCTTGCCGTTTCCAGGCGTTCATCCGGACTGAGGGTTTGACTACAGATCAGGGACTCCGATTTCGAATTTTCGATGCTGAGGTGCCAGCCCGTCTGGACGTAGTCCTCGAGCAGTTCACCGGCACCAGGCCCTGGTCGGTTGTTGAGCACGATCTTATAATTCCTCCGCAGACCAGGCTTCTCCAGGTCCAAGTGGTCCGCCAGGCATCGATGAAATTCGACAACAAAGTCGGTGGGACAGCCTGGATCGACGAATTGAGGCTGGAACCGATTAGCAGTCGCCGCTCACGATAGCCGCTCAGCCGTGATGTAGGCTCTCACCCTCTGTGGTACGAACACCCGGTTGGTCAATACTATGCACTCATGTCCCCTGGATAAAGTTCCCATTGTCAGCCTACCGTTTCTTCTCACTCCCCCAAGAGTCTGCCCTGCCAAGTAAGTTGATTCGTCTCATGAGAAGAAACGGTGAGAGACATTGTGGCGTTTGTGCGAGGAGTACGGGGTGGACACCATGTTTAAACTAATTGCAATTCCAATTGCAATCGCAACGGTGTGCACGCTTGGCTACATGGGATCCAAAATATTGCTGTTCGGCCTCGTCAAGCCAGAAGATGTCGAATCAGACTTGTCAATCTTAGGGCTCCAATCGGGAAACGACAAGGTTCTCCCCGAGCGCAAGCCGGTGGCGCGATCTCTGCTTTCTCATTTCAAACGTGCCTCTAAGTCACCAGGCCTGCGATCCAGTGTAAGTAGCCATCCGCCGATAACCCAAGCCGTTGACGCCCTCGCCCGTCAAAGCTTTATGACCGTTTTGCCTGCCATGGACTGTGACCGCGTTACTTGCAACCTGCTTATCGGCTCATACCCCCTAAACAGCAACGAAATCGAAGAGTTACGGTCTGTGGGCATCACAGCGATTCTGAGCCTCCAGACGGCGGAAGACTTGAGGGGGCGCGGAATTGAGTGGGAAGAAAAGGCTGCCTTGGCCGCGAAGTTGACCTTCCGGAGTGTACCAGTGAGGGACTTCGATACTGCAGACCTCCAGCGGAAACTGCCTAACTGCGTGGTGCTGCTCGACCGAATGCTCAAGGCTGGTCACACGGTCTATCTCCACTGCACGGCGGGAGCAGGCCGCTCACCCACCGTCGCAGCCGCCTACCTGCACTGGTGCTTGAAATGGCCGCTGGAGCGGGCGTTGGCCCACGTGCGGGAAGCCCGCGATTGCTCTCCCAATGCGGAAGCCATCCGCCGCGCGCGATGGCCGTGGGCGGAACCTGACTTGCGACTGGGAGTAGGCATCTCGTGAAACAGTCTACAGCCGGTCCCAAAAATAGCGAAGCATGATTTTCATGCAGCCGAGGCGGACCATGCCGAAGAAGTTCTCGACGTGGTACTCTCAGCGCGTGATCAAGCGGCGAAAATTCTGCAGCCAGGCGAAGAGCCGCTCTACCGTCCAGCGTCGTCGATAACGGCGCTACCAGCCTGGGTCTAAAGTCGCTTTAATCACTTTGCGCGGAGACAGTTTCCGGTTAAGTTGCAGGCATGGCGATGGGAACGCGCAAGCGGCGCCAGCGGCAAGAGGAGCTTTGGTACCGCCGGGATCTGGCGGAGGCTCCGGGCCATCCTTTCTACCGGCGGCTGAACGAGGTGTTGGAGCACGCAGGGTTCGACGAATTCTGCAAAGCACGCTGCCGCAAGTTCTATCACGAGAAGCTGGGTCGTCCGTCGCTCGCCCCGGGGATGTACTTCCGGGTGATGCTGATCGGTTTCTTTGAAGGGATCGAGAGCGAACGGGGAATCGCCTGGCGGGTGGCGGATTCGTTGTGTTTGCGGCAGTTCTTGCAGATCGGGCTGGATGAGCAGACGCCGGATCATGTGACCATCTCGCGCACGCGGCGGCTGATGGACGAGGCCACGCACCAGGAAGTGTTCGGCTGGGTGCTGCGGCAAGTAGCGCGAGCGGGACTGCTGAAGGGCAAGACGATCGGCATCGACGCCACCACGCTGGAAGCCAACGCGGCCATGAAGTCGATCGTGCGGCGCGATACCGAGGAGAGCTACACCGAGTATCTGAAGCGTTTGGCGGAGGCAGCGGGGCTGGAAGCCAACGATGAAGCGGCGTTGCGGCGGATGGATCGGCGGCGCCAGAAGAAGAGCTCGAATGAGGAGTGGGTAAACCCGCACGATCTGGAGGCCGAGATCACGCGCATGAAAGACGGCCGCACCGCGCTCGCCTACAAGGCCGAGCACGCGGTGGACATGGACACGGGCGCGATTGTGGCGGTGACCACGCACGGCGGAGCGGTAGGCGATACCGCGTCGGTAGAGGAGACATTGCCGACGGCGGGCGAAGCAGTGGCCGAGCAGATCGCCGAGCCTACGGCGGACGGCGAGTTCAAGGTGAACGTCAGGGGCGTCGAAGAGTGGGTGGGGGACAAGGGCTATCACTCCGGAGCGGTGGGCGACCGATCCGGGCTATGCTGGCCTCAATGCTCGGGCGAAATCCGCCGCTGCTATGGCCGAAGTCGGGCTGGTACGGTTCGCGCAGGTCGCCTTGGACGTTGCCCAAACCACCGTGCCGTTATCGAACGACATTCAGCAAACACCAGTTCACGCAGCCGCAACTGCTGGCCATCCTTTGCCTGATGCGCTACGAGGACCGGACCTACCGCGAAGCTGAGGTTTGGTTATCGGAGCACTCCGAACTGCGGCGCGCTCTCGAACTCCGCTCGGTTCCAGACTAGATGAACAATGGGTCTTGCTAGAGCCAATTATTAAGCCGCGACGGCGGCGAGGACGATCGCGCCCCAGCGCGGAGAGCGGGAGTGCCCAACTTTAATTGGCCAAACTCTGCTCGTTTACGTACCGGCCGCGATGCCGCATCCGGCGGGAGTTGACAGCCGGAAAGGGCCGAGCCGGTCTCGGAATTGCCTCCAGGGCCGCGAGAAGCTGTAACAAAGCCAAAATTAGGCCTGCCAGCGCGTCGTGCAGCGCCCTTGGCGTTCCGGCTCCCATCATCTTTCTGAGCAACAGCGCCAGATTGCATGCCGCCGCTTGCAGCAGCAGCTTCTTCTGCACGTTCTGTTTGCCGCGCACGTACAATCGTCGCAGAGCGCCGGTCTCATAGGCGTGCGCAAAAGTTCGCTCCACTCGTTCGCCTCGCTGTCGCAACAACTGCTTGCCGCGACTGCCGCCGATCCGCTGCCGGTTCGCGTACACCGCCGCCTGCTCGTCCCGCTTGCCCGCCCACTTCCGCCGTCCCCGATCCGGTTCCGCAATGTAGCTCCGCACGCCCGCTTGCCGCGCCCCTACCAGCACCGCTCCGGAGTGATAGCCCTTGTCCCCCACCCACTCTTCGACGCCCCTGACGTTCACCTTGAACTCGCCGTCCGCCGTAGGCTCGGCGATCTGCTCGGCCACTGCTTCGCCCGCCGTCGGCAATGTCTCCTCTACCGACGCGGTATCGCCTACCGCTCCGCCGTGCGTGGTCACCGCCACAATCGCGCCCGTGTCCATGTCCACCGCGTGCTCGGCCTTGTAGGCGAGCGCGGTGCGGCCGTCTTTCATGCGCGTGATCTCGGCCTCCAGATCGTGCGGGTTTACCCACTCCTCATTCGAGCTCTTCTTCTGGCGCCGCCGATCCATCCGCCGCAACGCCGCTTCATCGTTGGCTTCCAGCCCCGCTGCCTCCGCCAAACGCTTCAGATACTCGGTGTAGCTCTCCTCGGTATCGCGCCGCACGATCGACTTCATGGCCGCGTTGGCTTCCAGCGTGGTGGCGTCGATGCCGATCGTCTTGCCCTTCAGCAGTCCCGCTCGCGCTACTTGCCGCAGCACCCAGCCGAACACTTCCTGGTGCGTGGCCTCGTCCATCAGCCGCCGCGTGCGCGAGATGGTCACATGATCCGGCGTCTGCTCATCCAGCCCGATCTGCAAGAACTGCCGCAAACACAACGAATCCGCCACCCGCCAGGCGATTCCCCGTTCGCTCTCGATCCCTTCAAAGAAACCGATCAGCATCACCCGGAAGTACATCCCCGGGGCGAGCGACGGACGACCCAGCTTCTCGTGATAGAACTTGCGGCAGCGTGCTTTGCAGAATTCGTCGAACCCTGCGTGCTCCAACACCTCGTTCAGCCGCCGGTAGAAAGGATGGCCCGGAGCCTCCGCCAGATCCCGGCGGTACCAAAGCTCCTCTTGCCGCTGACGCCGCTTGCGCGTTCCCATCGCCATGCCTGCAACTTAACCGGAAACTGTCTCCGCGCAAAGTGATTAAAGCGACTTTAGACCCAGGCTGCTAGCAGCAATGAACAGCGAAGAGCAGGTCATTCAGCAACTGCAATCGCCGCCCGGGCCTCAGCCGCGTGCCTATTTCGCCCTGGTGGCCAACTATGAGGCTGACCAAGGCCTTCTGCAGCGCATGTTTGACGCTGGAGTCGACATTTTCTTCGGGTCCGCGAACGACCTTGTGGTGCCAAGCGAAGGGGGATGGCGGGTAGATTCCGGAGCTACACCCGCCATTCCAGGAGACCAGATAGGCTGTTTCGGACGAGGAGGGAACCTCGCGAATCCCGCGGAAAGCCAAGTGACCCACACCTCCTTTTTCTCGCGGACCGCCACCTCGGATTTTCTGGCCCGTGCGTTGCAGGGGCAGCCCCAAGGGCTCCCGGCGGTCGATCCCAGCACACATCTTCCCTTCCGTGGGCGACGCGGAGTGGTCGCAGCGGCGGCGGCATCCGGGGCAGGGAAGACTGCGCCCGTGGCACCCGCAGTGGTTGCCCAACTGGCGCCGAGACCTGCGGCGTCCGGGAGCATGGCAGTCTCGCCGGTCGTTCCCCTCGAGGCCGGCATTCCTAGTCCGTTGCCCGGGGTTGTCCTGGGCAGGGGTGCAGGGCTGGACGACGTTTTCTATCTGTCGGTGCTGGGCACGGACGATGAACGCAGCAATGCCACTCTTCTGGCCAATTTCCGAAATGCTCGAGTGATGGAGCCTATGCCGACACACGGCGGGCCTACCGGCCAGCGCCTCTATAGGATCATCCAGGCCCAGCGGGCCATGCGCGACTACCTGGATGGCAAGCCTGGCGCCCGAGAGCTGCCGCACGGCGACACATTAGTCAAACTGGGAATAGATTTGTTCGAGACCATTCTTCCCGGTCAGGTGCGGCGGCTTTACGATGCGGCCCGATCTTTTCAACCGGGTGGCCGGCTGAACCTGGTGTTCACCTCAATGATCAGCTGGCTGGCAGATTTGCCTTGGGAGTTCGCCTACGACACGGAACGCAAGAACTTTCTCGCCACATCGGAGGTGAATTTCACCCGCAATGTCAGTACGACGATCCCAGCGGACCGGACGCCGGAGAGCGCGAAACTACGCATTTTGGTGGTTGTAGCTCAGCCCCTGGGCCTCGCCCATCTTTCGGTGGAGGAAGAAGCCGAGGTGATCAAGAGCGGCTTCCAGCGGTTGATCGACCATCAACTTGCGGAAGTCGAAGTATTGCTCGACGCCACTCCGGCGCTGCTCCACCAGAACCTGGAAGTGGCCAGGCCTTACGACGTTCTTCACTTCATCGGACATGGCGAATATGACCAGCATGCCAGAATCGGTTGCCTGGTGTTTGAGAACGAGGAAGGAGAGGTACAGACCCTGGACTCGCAGGCTTACAGCAAATTCTCTGCCGTCGCGACATTCGGTTGATGTTCTTGAACGCCTGTGAGACCGGCCAGGGAGGCACTGCCGATTTCAATCGGGGAGTTGCGCCCGCGCTGGTGGCGGCGGGCGTGCCGGCAGTGGTGGCCAATCAGTACAGCGTGCTGGACGTCTCCGCTACCGCATTTGCCCGGCATTTCTATTGGGCCCTGGCCCTGGGCCGAACCATCGGCGATGCGGCCAGGGAAGCTCGCGTGGCTGTCAACTACTCCATTTCCGGCGAGGCTATCGACTGGGCCGTGCCCGTGGTCTTTGCTCGTAATCCCGCGGACCGCCTGACGACTGCCAAGATAGACGCTGAGGCGGAAGTGGCGGAACAACAAACCACACGCTTAAAGATCACGCGCGCCCTGCGGCGCAGCTTTCGCGCCGAAGATGTACGCCGGCAAACTGTCGGTTTGTGGGACGTTCATCGAACTATTCCGCATCTTGATCGAATTGCCCTGGTTCTCACTGAAAAGCAGACGGAGTACGTCTTTAAGTCGGTCTCGATCACGGCGCCGCTTGGGACGTGGCAGCGGGAGAAGGAGCCCGACGCCGAGGGCGGCTATGTCGCCTATCTCAATGCAGAAAAAGTTTTGACCCGCCTGCGGCAGAAACCGAAGGAACTGGGACTGAAGCGCCTGATTGCCATCACCAATTTTCCTTTGCGTGACAGCAGGGCTACTGGGATCTATGCGTGGGACGACGATCCGAGGAAGGAAATCTCTATCTTTTCCACCTACGAGCTGTTAGAGCAACTCACCCCGCAACTCACCATAGAAAGACTGGTAGCCAATGCGGTGGCGGCGTTCGTCAGCGGCCTGCCGGCGCACCGCCGTGGCCCCAAGAATTGTCCGTCGTTTTACAACGCTGAGTGCGAAATCCAGTACGTGGCTGGGCCCTTAAAGCTCTGTGCTTCGTGTCGCAAGAAGTTGAAGGAGGCAAAGAAAATCGAGCTAGTCGAGGAGTTGTTGAAGGCCTACCCGTAAGCAGCGCTCTGGTGCCGGATAAATAAGGCATTTTGCCCGATTTCTGGAAGAGTGGCGGGTGCCCCATATCTGATCCACAAAGGCGAAACGGGCAACCCGTGCCGTTTCCGAGCCGCCGATTTGTGGGCTTTAGCCCCAAGCCTCTGAAGTTGCCCTACACTCCCGCCGCCATTTATCCTTCCCCTGCACTTCCTCTGGTCCAACGAGGCATTCATCATGGCGACTCCACCGCAGCCCAACATCCGGCTTACCAACACCGCCGACTACCGCGAGAACTATGCCAACAGCGTGCAGATTCGGGTCAACGTCTGGGATTTCTTCCTGGTCTTCGGCACCCTGCAGCAGCAGAGCCAGAACGAGGTCGAGGTGAGGAACTTCCAAGGCATCTACTTCTCGCCGCAGCAGGCCAAAGCACTGCTCACCATTCTCGAGCAGAACGTCTCCAGCTACGAGAAGACCTTCGGCGAGATCAAGCTGGATCCGCGCATGGCGGCCAGCGGCGCCATCAACTAGCTGCTCCGCCCGGATGGCCGGTTCGTTTTCACCACGGAGGCACGGAGACACGGAGGCGGGTGAGCTTCTGCGCGTGATCCGGCGGCCGCAGTTGCACTCGCTCTTCATTTTCGCCCTCCTCTTTAGTGCGCTCTTCATCCTGCACGCGCCCTTGCTGCGGTTGCCCTACTTCTGGGACGAAGCGGGATACTACGTTCCGGCGGCGCGCGACCTGCTGCTTTCCGGCAGCCTCATTCCGCATTCCACCGCCACCGCCGCACACCCGCCGCTGGCGCTGGCCTGGCTGGCGCTGTGGTGGAAGCTCTCCGGTTACACCCCGGCGGTGACGCGCACCGCCATGCTGCTGGTGGCCGCCTTCGCGCTGCTCGGGGTCTTCCGGTTGGCGAGAGATGTAGCCAATCTGCGGGTGGCGGTCGCGGCCACTGCCACCACGGCGCTCTATCCCGTATTCTTCATGCAAAGTTCGATGGCGCACGCGGACCTGGCCGCGGCCGCACTATTACTCTGGGCTATAGTGTTCCACGTGGAACATTCAAGGGTTTGGTCGGTCGGCGCTTTCTGTCTGGCAGTGCTGGCCAAGGAGACGGCGGTCGTGGTGCCCGTGGCGATTGCTCTGTGGGAGCTGTGGTGGTGGGTGCTGCGCCGTCGCGGGCACGAGAGCCGGTTTGCGCCTCCGCCCACGCGCCTGATTGCCAGTTGCTCCCTGGCCCTGGCGCCGGCCGTCATGCTGGCTGCGTGGTACGCCTATCACTATGCGCGCACCGGGTACGTGTTCGGCAATCCCGAGTTTTTCCAGTACAACGTGGGCGCGACGCTTGAGCCGCTGCGCATCGTCCTGGCGCTGGCCAAGCGGCTATGGCAGATCACCAGCTACATGAACCTTTTCCTGCTTACCGTGGCGGCGGCCATGGCAATGGCGTTTCCTCCGCAGCTGGACGACGAGCGCTCGCGCGAACGGATCGCGCTCGAGGTGCAGGCGATCTTCGCCGTGGTCATCGCGGCGCAAGTGGTCTTTTATTCGCTGGTGGGAGGCGCGCCGCTGGCTCGCTACCTGCTCACCAGTCTGCCGCTGGTGGTGATCATTTGTGTCTCCACCATCTGGAGGCGGATGCGGCAATGGCCGGTGATCATCGGGATCGTCTGCGCCGGGTTCGTGCTGGCATGGTTCGTCAACCCACCGTATCCCTTCACCCTGGAGGACAACCTCGCTTACCGCGATTACGTCCTGCTGCACCAGCGCGCCGCCGCGCTGGTGGCGGCTCACCATGCCCGTGAACGCGTGCTGACCGCCTGGCCCGCTACCGACGAGCTTTCCCACCCTTACCTGGGTTACACGAGGGTGGCCGTTCCTGTGGTGCCGCTGAAGGATTTTTCCGCCCCGCAATTGCTGGCCGCCGGCCGCGACCCTTCGCAGTTCGACCTGGCGCTGCTGTTCTCCACTGAGTACGAACCGGCGCACGACGTGTCGCGCGGCTTTCCCCGGTGGCAGCGCTGGCAGATGCGCTTCTTCGGATACCACCATGACCTGCCCCCGGAGATCGCCGCGCAGATCCTCGGCGGGCGGGTCATCTTCCGCGAGAGCCGCAACGGACAGTGGATAGCACTGGTCGCGATTGAGCGGGCAGAGAACGCACGGCTGGCTGGCGAGCGTTAGACTAGAGCCTACGGAAGTATGAGGCAGCCATGAGCACCGCTCCTTCCCAGCCCGTCCGCATCGCCGTGGTCGGCACCGGAAATGTCGGATCGACCTTCGCCTATGCTTTGCTGTTGAGCGGCCTGGCCGCCGAAATCGTCCTCATCGACGCCAACCGCGCCAAAGCCGAGGGCGAAGCCATGGACTTGCAGCACACGGTCCCCTTCGCCCATCCCACGCGCATATGGGCGGGCGATTACGCGGACTGCGCCGGCGCCATCGCCACCGTGATCGCCGCCGGCGTCAATCAAAAGCCGGGCGAGACGCGCATCGACCTGCTCAAGCGCAACGCTGCTGTCTTCGCCGACGTAGTGCCCCACGTCGCACGCCACAATCCCGACGGCATCCTGGTGATCGCCACCAACCCGGTGGACGTGCTCACCTACGCTTCGCTGAAGCTCTCGGGCTACGCCTGGCAGCGGGTCATCGGTTCGGGCACCATCCTCGACACCGCGCGCTTTCGCCACCTGCTGAGCCGGCACTTCAAGGTGGACTCGCGCAGCGTGCACGCCCACATCATCGGCGAACACGGCGACAGCGAAGTCCCGGTGTGGTCGCTGGCGAACATCGCCGGCATGCGCCTGCCGGATTTCTGCGCCGCCCACAACCTCGCCTACGACGCCGCCGCCATGGACGAGATCTTCCGCCAGACCCGCGACGCCGCCTACCAGATCATCTCGCGCAAGGGCGCGACCTACTACGCGGTCGCAGCCGGGCTGATGCGCATCGTCGAGGCCATCGTGCGCGACCAGCGCACCGTGCTCTCCGTCTCCAGCCTGGTCAAGGATTATTACGACATTCACGACGTTCTGCCTCAGCCTGCCCACGGTGGTCTGCCGCAGCGGCATCGAGTGGGTGCTGCGCCTGAACCTGAGCGCCAAAGAAGTGGAGGCGCTGCGCCACTCGGCAGCGGTGCTGAAGGAGATCGGGAAGGAATTGGCGATTGAGTCATTGAGCCATTGATAAATTGATTCATTGACTCATTGACTGATTGATTCATTGAACGAAATCATGACGGAGCCTCGCCGTACCAACTCGGCCGAACCCGCAGCCTCCTCTCCATCCCGGGTCTCGCACGGCCTGCGCTCGCTCCGTCACCGCAACTTCCAACTCTTTTTCGGCGGGCAACTGATCTCGCTGATCGGCACCTGGATGCAGAACGTGGCCCAGGCCTGGCTGGTGTATCGCCTGACGGGCTCGTCGTTCCTGCTGGGGGCGGTCGGGTTCGCCGGGCAGATCCCGGTGTTCCTGATGGCGCCGGTGGGCGGCATCGTTGCCGACCGCAAGAACCGCCAGCGCGTGGTCGTCGCCACCCAAACGGTCTCCATGCTGCTGGCCTTCATCCTCGCCGGGCTGACGCTGACCGGTATGGTGCGTGTGTGGCACATCTTCGTGCTCGCCGGCCTGCTGGGAGTGGTGAATGCCTTCGACATCCCCGCGCGCCAGGCTTTCATCGTGGACATGGTGGGCAAGGAAGACCTCATCAACGCCATCGCGCTGAACTCTTCCATGTTCAATGGCGCGCGCGTGGTCGGGCCGGCGATTGCCGGACTGCTGGTGGCCTCGATCGGCGAGGGCTGGTGCTTCTTAGGCAACGGCGTCAGCTACATCGCGGTGATCATCGGCCTGGTGCTCATGCGCGTCACCTGGCAGCGCGGAAAACCTTCCGGATCGCCGGTGGAGAACATCGTCGAAGGCTTCCAGTACGTGCGCAGCACGCAGCCGATCCGGTTGCTGTTGCTGCTGTTGGGGCTGGTGAGCCTGGTGGGCATGCCGTACGCCGTGCTGATGCCCATCTTCGCCGACCGCATCCTGCATCACGGCGCCAGCGGTCTCGGCATCCTGATGGGCGCCACCGGGGTGGGCGCGCTCATCGGCGCGCTGAGCCTGGCGTTCAAACGGGGACTGAAGGGGCTGGGCAACTGGGTGCTGCTCTCCTCGGCAGGATTCGGCGCCACCCTCATCCTGTTCGGGATCTCGAAGAACTTCTGGCTGTCGGTGGGGCTGCTGGTGCCGGTGGGCTACTGCATAATGGTGCAGATGGCCTCGTCGAACACGCTGATCCAGTCCATGGTGCCCGACCGGCTGCGCGGACGCGTGATGGCAGTCTATTCCATGATGTTCATGGGTATGGCGCCCATCGGGGCGCTGGGCGCGGGCGTGGCAGCCCACCATTTAGGGGCGCCCCTGACCCTCGCGATCGGCGGGATGACCTGCATGCTGGGCTCGGCCGCCTTCGGTATGCGCCTGCCGGTGATGCGGGTGGAAGCCCGCCGCCTCATCCTCGCGCAGGGACTAGCCGGCGGCGACCCGCCGCAGGAGATCGTTTCCCAGGAAATCTCGGAGAAGGCCTAGAGAATCGGGTGATCGGGTGATCGGGAGATCGGGTCATCGGGTCATTGGATGGCGCTTTCGTTTTCTGATTGGGTAAGTGGGTAATTGTTCGGGCGCGCCGTGCATCGCAGCTATAGCAGATTCAGAGTAGGGGTACCCACCACGGACCTTTCGGGGGCCCCGGGCTTCTGCCGAGGAAGTCTTCCCCAATTTGGCTAAGATGTCATTCTTCCGCGGAGCGAAGCGAAGCGGGAGAATCTATCGTATGGGCTCACACTGCCGATGTCGGTTGCAGAAACGATATCGTCAGATCCTCCGCTCGGCTTTGCCTCGCGAAGGATGACACTGTCGAAGGGTGGGGCTTTCTCGCTCCAAGGAGAATCGATTAGTGCTGAAGTGGGCAGCCCGCAACATGTACTTCGGCCTCAGTTGGGAACCGAACAGAACCCTTTCGACCCTCTGAGGTTTTGGCTACACCATCCATGGATCTGCTCTCGTCCCGATCTTCAATTAGCGGATTACCAGGTTATCCAATCGACCCAATCACCCAATGACCCGATCTCCCGATGACCCGATCCCGCAGAGCGTTGCGGGGCTTCAGAAGCGCGTAGCCAGCGCCAGTTGGTCCAGGTGGACTTCCGTGACGCCAGGCACCGCCCCGACAATGCTGCTGATTTTCTTAATCTGATCCGGACTAACAATGTCCCCCTTGATGGATACCGATCCGCCTTGCGCCACAACCTCGAACTGGAGGTCGGAAGTGGCCGGGTTCATTGCCAGGCTCGCCTTGACGCGGCTGGCCTTGGCAAGATCGTCCATGGCTCTTTGACTTTCGGGAGTCAACCCAAAGCACTTGAGCCGCGAAACCGAGCAGATAACCTCGCAGGCTTCTTCCAGATTCATTTGCTCCAGGTTGAGCACAACGTCGTAGAGCGATGCATCTCTCCAATCCACGCCGTAGAGAAACTGGGTCCACTTGCGCCTGTCCTCGTCCATCTTTTCGATGTAGGCAATGGCTTCCTTGCGATTGCACTTCAGCCGGTCCTGCACCTTGCCGATACGGAATTCCATGGGAGCAATGATGCGGGTGCGCAGGACGTGCGGCCCATTGCCCAGCAGCAAGTGGCCGGCAAGGCCGTGGTAGATCGCGTTCCCCGTCCTGACTTCCTCGGTCAGCGCCGCCTGAATGAAGGCGAGGTAAATGTATTTTGTGTGCTGGGACTGCCCCAGAAAGCTGGGCGGCTTTTCGATAGCGGTTCTGAGGTCATCCTGCGACACGCCCCATGCCGCAGCTTTCTGGATAATCTGGTCGCGATCGATCGAGCGGTAGCCAAGCCTCTTGGCGAGGGCCTCGGCCAGCATCTTGCCCCCGCTAAAAGATCCTCTGGATATGGTGATGATTGGCACGCGAGCCTCCTTTGGCGCCTGCCCGACTTGGTACCACAGTGGCACGAGCGAATGCGGTGATGGGCCTCACCGTTGAGCGTGCGTGCGGTTGTTCGCACGCAAGGCATCGGGAGATCGGGTCATCGGGTGATCGGGTCATCGGATGTGCCCTTTTCTTTTTCTGATTGGGTAAGTGGGTAATTGAGTAATTGGGTAATTGTTCGGGCGCGCGCCGTACATCGCAGGCAGTCCCGCTCTTCAATTACCTAATTACCCAATTACCCAATTACCAAATTACCCAATCCGGCACGATCACCCGATGACCCGATCACCCGATCTCCCGATGCCTCAGAAGATGCCCAGGAATTTCCTTGCCGGCAAGAACCCCGAGACGCGCGACCGGCACGCCGCGCAGAAGTGGCTGTTCTTCAGGTCGATGCGTTCCACGGCGTGCGATGCGGCCATAACGCAGTCGTACTCGCGACAGTGGGTGAGCCCGAAGGTGTGTCCCAGCTCGTGGATGGCTTCCTTCAACAGGCGCGCGCGCAGGAGCTCAGGGCTGGGAGGAAGGCCGTAGAACTCCTGCCGCAAGCGGTGGCCGAGACCACGGCGCAGGTGTTGTTGAGCTGGGCCTCGCCGAAGACGAAGGTGAGGATGGGCATGTAGAGGTCGTGCGCGGTGACGCCCAGCAGGCGCCAGCATCCCTGCGGGACACCCCGCTCCATCTGCTTGAGGATTTCGGTGGAGTGGTACTGCCGCCGCTGGTTATGGAAGGCGAACTCCGGATCCAGCCGACGCGGCAGCACCTCACAGCGGGCGCGGAACTCGGCCGCGAGGTCCCGCCGCAGCCCCTCCAGCGCGAGGGCACCAATCTCTCCCACCGGCAGCAGGTGGAGGACGCTCATCAGCCCCCCACAGTGATCTTCTTCCAGCCGTAGCGCTTCAGCTTGTTGTAGAGGGTGACGCGGTCGATGTCCAGCTTCTCGGCGGCGCGCGTCTGGTTGCCGCCGCACTCCTCCAGCACCTTCAGGATGTGCGCTCGCTCGACTTCGTCCAGCGTCATGGGCGCGCCTTCCGGCGGCGCAGCCAGCTTGAGGGTGAAGTCTTCCTCGCGAATCTCCGGCTCCTGTGCCACCACCATGGCGCGCTCCACAGCGTTCTCCAGTTCGCGCACGTTGCCCGGCCAGTCATACTGCTGCAGCAGGGCCATGGCGGCCGGCGCGACGCGGCCGATGCGCTTGTTCATCGCCTGCGAAAACTTGCGCACAAAGTGGTCCACCAGCAGCGGGATATCTTCCTTGCGCTCGCGCAACGGCGGCACCTCGAGGCGGAAGACATTCAGCCGGTAGTACAGGTCAGGGCGGAACCTCCCGTCCTCGACCAGCGCCTCTAGCTCCTTGTTGGTGGCGGCGACGCAGCGGAAGTCCACCTTGATGGGCTGGTTGCCGCCGACGCGGGTGATCTCGCGCTCCTGCAAGACGCGCAGCAGGTCGGTCTGGGTCTTGAGGCTGATGTCGCCGATCTCGTCGAGGAAGACGGTGCCGCCCTCGGCGATCTCGAACTTGCCTTTCTTGCGATACTGCGCTCCGGTGAATGCGCCCTTCTCGTGGCCGAACAGCTCGCTTTCGAGCAGGGTCTCGGTCAGCGCGCCGCAGTGGATAGCGACCAGCGGGTTGAAGCGCCGCGGGCTTGGGCATGGATGGCGCGCGCCACCAGCTCCTTGCCGGTGCCGCTGTCTCCGGTGATGAGCACGGTGGCGTCAGTCGGGCCGACGGTCTCGATGGCGTCGAACACCTTCTTCATGGCCGCGCTCTGGCCGATCAGCTCGGGCGGACGCGCCACCTCGGCCACCGCCTCCTTGAGCCGCACGTTCTCGCGCGCCATGCGGCGGTGCTCCAGCGCGTTGTGCACCAGGTGCGCGATGTCGTCCGGGTCGAACGGCTTGGTGACGTAGTCGTAGGCGCCATTCTTCAGCGCCTGCACCGCGGTTTCGACCGAGGCGTAGCCGGTCATGATGATGACGATGAGTTCGGGATCGATCTCCTTTAGCCGCCGCTGCAGCTCGATGCCGTCGGTGCCGGGCATCTTGATGTCCACCAGGGCCGCGTCCCAGTGGCGCTCGGCCATGCGTTGCAGCGCCTCGCGCGCGCTCTCCGCGATCCCGATCTCGTAGCCTTCGTCGCGGAACCATTTGCCCAGCGAGTCGTGGACGATCTTCTCGTCATCCACCACCAGCAGGCTTCCTCTGCCGTTCGTCATGGCTTACCTCGCTTTTCCCGCCGCCGCGGCCGGGGCCGCCGCCACTTCGGCGTACATATCCACCGGCAGGCTGACGGTGAACTTGGTTCCTTGCCCGGGCTTCGACTCCACGTCGATGCGCCCGCGATGGCGCTCCACAATCCCTTTGCTGATGGCCAGGCCCAGTCCCACTCCGTGCCCGCCCTCTTTGGTGGTGAAGAAAGGCTCGAACAGGTTGGGCAGGATGTCCTCGGGGATGCCGAAGCCGTCGTCCTGCACTTCCAGTTGCACGGCGCCGATCTCCGGCACCATGCGGCTGCGCACCCACAGGTTGCCGCCGTGCGGCATGGCTTCGCCGGCGTTGATCATCAGCGCCAGCAGCAGTTGCTCGATCTGCGCCGGATCACATTGCACCTGCGGCAGCTCTTCGGCAAGCTGGCTCTGGAGCTGCACGTTGTTCAACTCCGTCTGGTGCTGCAGTAGGCGCACGCAGCGGTCGATCACCTGGTTCAGGTCCGCCCATTGCAGGTTCATGGGCGAGGAGCGGGAGAAGGTCAGCAGGTTGCGCACGATTTCCCCGCAGCGCCGGCTCTCGCTCTCGATCAGCTCCAGCGAGCCGCGCACCTCGTCCCGCCGCTGGTCGTCCCAGCCACCGCGGTCCAGCCACTTGCGCAGCAGCTTGGCGTAGGTGAGGATGCCGGAGAGCGGATTGTTGATCTCGTGCGCCACGGTGGCGGCCAGCTTGCCGATCGACGCCATCTTTTCCGACTGCATCACCTGCTGATGGGCGTGCTTGAGCTCGCGGGTCTTGTCCTCGACGCGCGCTTCCAGCAGCCGCGCCCACTCGTCGGCCTCCTCGTGCGCCTCGCGCAACTGCCGGCTCATCTGGTTGAAGGAGAGCGCCAGCTCGCCCAGTTCGTCCCGCGAGACGATGTCGAGCTGGTAGCCGAGCTGGCCGTGCGTCAAACGTTCCGTGCCCGCCGTGAGCTTCTTCACCGGGATGTGCACCACGCGCCAGACAAAGAGCCCGGTGAGCACCGCAATCAGCGCCACCGCCAACACCGTGTACGCCCCCATGCGCAGGCTGCTCTCGCGCAGGTTGGCGTCGGCGCGCGCCAGCGAAACGTTGGTATCGAGCACGCCCAGCACCTGCTGCTCCGCCGGATGCGCGTGGCACTCCGCCGTCGAGCATGAAGGCTGGTTCTCGATGGGGGAGATGATCCCCAGCACCCGCGCCCCGTTGGGCTTGAAAATGCGGAAACGGTCGGGACGGTTGAGCTTGGCCAGCGGCTGCGCCTGGGCATGGCACGCGTAGCAGGCTTCCCCGCGCTTATCGACGTAGGTGTTGACCTCGGCCGCGTCGCTGGAAAAGCTGATCTTCCCTTCCTGATTGAAGATGCGGATGCGCACCACCCCCGGCTCGCTGGCCATGGTGGTGATGGAGTGGTAGAGCGCCTCGCGGTCGTTGCGCAGCATGTGGTAGGTGGTGGCGTTCTGGATGACGTCGCTCATGCGCTCGGCGCTGAGCAGCATGGCCGCCTCCAGGTGCTGGCGGTGCAGCCGGATGTTGAGATAGCCCAGCAGGGCGAAGATCACCACCATCCCCGCCAGCAGCAGCACGATCAGCCGGGCGCTCAGGGTGTTCCCCAGGCGCCTCCAGCGCGTCGCGTGCCCGGCATCGGTTCCGGACGCCATGGGATCAATCTCCCGCTACCGGCTGTTCCACCGCACGCCCCCGAACCACTACCGCCGCCGGTTTCCCAGGCTCGCCTTCCGCGGGGAAGATGGGCAGGTACTTGGTGGCCAGGCCGAACAGGGCGAAGCCGCCGGCCACGATCATGGCGGTCACCGCCATCTCCGTCCACTTGGGGACGTAGTGCAGGCCGGCCGCGCCTTCCATGCCGGTGATGCTCACGTTCAGGCGGTTGGTGATGAAGCCCAGCACCGTCAGCACCGCCGCCAGGTAGAGCCCGCCGGTGCTCTCGCGAATGCGGCGTGTGAACAGCATGACAATGGGCAGCAGCAGCCCCACCACTACCTCCAGCAGGAAGAGCCAGGTCTCATAGCGGAGCTCGAGCACCAGCTTCAGCACCCCGCGGTGGTAGAGGTCCTCAAAGCGCAGCACGGCGTAGACGGAGAGCACCACCGCCAGGATCCGCCCCAGCTCGCTCAACAGCGGCAGCTCCAGTTGCCGGTGGAAGTACTTCGAGCTCATGTAGGACTCGAAGATGGTCATGGCCAGGCCGATGGCGATGGCCGAGATGAAGAAGAACACCGGCAACAGCGGCGAATACCAGAACGGGTGCAGCTTGTTGGGCATGATCAGGTAGAGCGAGCCCAGCGACGACTGATGCAGGGTGGAGAGGATCACGCCCAGGATCACGAGGGGGATGGAAACCGCGTGCAGGATGCGCAAAGGCTTCTCCAGGCGCAACCGCTCGAAGACGATGGGCGCGAACTCCAGCGCCAATACCGTGGTATAGAGCATCACGCAGTAGGCCACCTCGAACATCACCGAGTGCGGGTTGCGCATGATGAGCGGATGCCAGATGCGGTAGTAGCGGCCCAGGTCGAACATCAGCGCCACGCACACCAGCAGGTAGCCGAGGAACGCCGTGAGCACCGTGGGGCGGATGATGGGCTTGAAGCGCTCGATGTGGAAGATGTGCACCGCAGCCATCAGGGTGAAACCGCCGGCCGCCAGCATGACGCCGCACAGCACGTCGAAACCGATCCAGATGCCCCAGGGGAATTGGTCACTGAGATTGGTGGAGGCGCCCAGGCCCCGGGTGAAGCGCAGCACGGTGGCGTAGACCCCCGCCGCCATGATCGCGAAGAACACCACCTTCCAGAGCGTGAACCTCATCAGTCGTTGTTTCACGTCACTTCTCCTTCTGGTCCGGGTTCTTGCCTTCGGCGGCGGCGACTTCGGTGCGGCGATTGGTGATCCACCACACCCCGCCCAGCAACACCCCGCCCAGCGCCACCAGGTCGGGGATGCGCGAGAGCACGCGGAAGGTGAACAGGGGCAGCGGCTCGCGCACCAGGTCGGTGCGATAGCCGAAGCTCTCGAACGGCACCGCGGAGAGCAGCAGCACGCTGGTGCCGCCCACCTCATCCAGTCCGTAGATGTGGTTCACGTAGTTGCCGGGATTGTCGTGCAGGCGCTGCTTGGCTTCGGCGATCAGCTCCTCGCGATCGCCGAACTTGGTGGCGCCGGTGGGGCAGATTTCGGCGCAGGCAGTCATCTTGCCCGCCAGCAGCCGGTCCGAGCACATGTCGCACTTGCGGACCGCGGGCAGCGCCTTCTCCCACTCGTACTTGGGCACGCCGAAGGGGCAGGCCGCCACGCAGTAACGACAGCCCATGCAGCGCACCTCTTCGTAGATCACCGGGCCTTCCTTGGTCTTGCGCAGCGCCCCTACCGGGCACACCGAGGCGCAGGTCGGGTCCTCGCAGTGCATGCACAAGCGGCGCATGAACTTGTCGCCCTTGGTCTGGACCACGGTGTACTTGTGCGCCGACTGCACCTGCTCGGCGGCGACGGCATCGCTGTACGGCAGCTTGTTTCGCTCCGCGCACCCCTGCTCACAAAGCTTGCAGCCGATGCAGAGGGTGGCGTCATACAGAATGGCTTTGCTCATTTTCTTCTCCGGCACAAACCACCGACCTGTAGGCGGCAATCTCCATGCCGCCCAAGGTCCGGGGATGGGAAAACAGCGAAACTGCCAAGTGCCTCATGGGCGGGGACTTACTGGGGTGGGGAAGTCTTCGACAAGGGGCTGCAGATTTTTGCCCGGCAAGTGCTGAGAAATTAAACGCAGCGCCTGCGCGGGCTCGCACACTTGTTGAGAAGTTCAGCGGCGAGAAATCTGGAGCGGCAGAGGACCTATCCTGTCCCCTGCCGCTCTCGCCGCGCTGGAAGCTCATCACCAGGTTCTCAGCTCAGGAAGAACTCGCGGGTTACCTCCGCCCACTCTTTGTCTCCCAAGTAGGTGGTCAGGTCGCTGATGGTGGTGCCGCCATCCTGGGCCACGCCGGCGGGGATGGGCATAAACTTGCGCAGCCGGGCGGCCGCCTCGTCCATCCACCAGCGCGCCAGCTCGCCGCTCAGCAGGTTGCGGAAGTTCAGCTTGGCGTCGGGCGATTCCACGCTCACCAGCCAGCCGTCGCCATAGGGATCGCGACGCGCCAGCTCAGGATCTTTGGCGGCGGTGTCGTTGATGTCGGTGACCACTCCCTCGACGGGCGACACCATGTCCACTTTGGCTCCGTCGCGCTCCAGCGTCCAGATCTTCTGCCCTTGCCGGACCCATTGCCCACGTTGCGGCAGCATGATGTTGCGCACCTTGCCCAGCAGCCGGGCGGCGAAATCGTCGAGCCCGATGCGGACCATTTTGGGACCTTCGTTCAGCGCCCAGGTGTGTCCGGGGTGATATTTCAAGTTTTCCGGAACCTGGAACCCGGCCACTACAGTAGGCTGAAGGGTGGCGACGCGGGCCACGGTCGCGGGCTGCGGTTGAACTTCCATTACCGGACGAACCGCCAGACGCCGGCTATAGAAATGATCGATCAGTAAGAAGACGATGAAGGTGGCGAGTACGAGGATGACGGTCATGATGAGCCTCCCTGCGGGGTCTAACTTCCCGCTTTTCAACTTTATTAAAGGCAAGCTCCATGCCACCGCTGCCGATCCCCTTGGGGTTGGCTGTATGTCGCTGAAGTTAAACAAGATGGAACCAGGCCGAGGGGCCTGCGGCGAGGCCACGTGCGGAAATACTCAACGGCGATTTGTTGAGAATCGCAACGCAGCGGAGAAGGCTAAGTGCCGCTTTTTCTGTAACGCCTAGCAGAATGTGTGGATTACGCGGAAAGCAGAGCTGTTGAATTCATCAATACGGGTTGCTAGATAATTCAACGCATTTTGGGCCCTGCTCAGGCTTTGGGACTTGGCAGCTAAATAACACATCAGCTTTTTTTTGAAGCCTGTAACCCGTACTGGGCCCGAAACAGCCAGACTAGCCCCGGAGGAGTCCCTCTGCGTGCTTGGCGGTTAGAATCTAGTTCGTGCCCGACTTGACGCCCCGCCGCGTCGCCTCTCTACAACCCAGCGCTACGGTCACGCTCGCGCGCCTCGGCCTGCTGGAGCGCGTGGTCGCTTGCACGCGTTACTGCAAGGACGTCTGCCCGGAGCTTGCCTTTCGCGAAGTGACGATCGTTGCCGATTCCTGGACGGCGCAAGCGGCGCAGATTCTCGCCGCGCGTCCCGATCTGGTGATCGCCTCGGTACCGTACCAACTTGAAGCCGTCGCCGAGATCCTCAAGTCGGGCGTGCGCTTCCTCGGCCTGGCGCCGCGCTCGCTCGCCGACATCTATGCGGACATCGCGCTCATCGCCGGCGCCCTGGGAGCTTCCGATCGTGGCCAGTACATCATCGAGTCGATGCAGCGCGAGATCGAAACCGTGCGCGCACGCCACGCCACCGGGTCCCGCCGCCGGCGGGTCTTCTGCGAAGAGTGGGGCAAGCCCATCATCCACTCGCAGCGCTGGGTGGCGGAGTTGGTGGAAGCCGCCGGCGGGCGGTTCCTGGGCGAGGCCGGCGCGAAAACCGACGCCGACTGCGTGCGCCGCGCCGATCCCGAAGTGATCATCATGGCCTGGTGCGGCGCCGGCGACCGCGTGCCGCTGGAGAAGATCGTGGGCGAGCGTGGGTGGAGCGAAACCTCGGCGGGACGGTCGCGACGTGTTTATTGCGTGCGCGATGAGCTGCTGAACACGCCGGCGCCCACGCTGCTCGACGGCCTGCGCGCGCTGGAAGCGGCAATCCATCCTGACCTGTTTCCCCAAGTCCCTGCCGGGCTGCGCCGCATCGCGGAGGAGCCGGCATGAAGCGCGTGGCTGCTGCGCTGATCGTGCGCGGCCGAAAGATCCTCATCTGCCAGCGCACGCGCCATCAACCCATGCCGCTGAAGTGGGAGTTCCCCGGCGGCAAAATCGAGCCGGGCGAACACCCCACCGACGCCCTGCGCCGCGAGCTCGACGAGGAGCTGGGCATTCAAGCGCGCATCGGCGACGAAGTGGCGCGCCTCCAGCATAAGTACACGCGCGGCGGCGCCGTCGAGCTGCGCTTTTTCGTCGTCCGTGAGTTCAAGGGCGAGCCGGAGAACCGCATCTTCCGCGACATCCAGTGGGTGCCGCGCACGCGCCTCGCGGACTTCGATTTCCTGGAGGCGGACCGCGAGCTGGTGCGGGAGATCGCGGCAGGGAAGGTGTTGTAGCGCTCGTCGACGCCGCAGGGCTCACGCCCTGCTCTCTGGGCACGTGGAACAGGTGCTCACGCTGGTCGCTACGCCTGGTTGTTCGCCAGGGTGGAGCAGGCCTTCAGGCCTGCATTCATGCGATCCTTTAGTTGTGGGCTTCAGCCCCTGAGGTGCTCTCATAGTCCGGCGACGGTGTGCTCAGAGCATCAATCCCTCAGCGGCTAAAGCTGGAAGCCATTTTAGACGCCGCCGTTATGCAGGGCTGAAGCCCTGCTCCACCCAGAGAGCGGACTCGCTCAGCCCGAACGCAGGGTCCAGAACCAGGCGATAGTCAGACCGATCATCGCCACCGTCGTTGCCCAGGCCACCGAATTGAAGAAGCGCGAGTTGGTGTACTTGCCCATCAGCTCTTTCTTGTTGATGAGCAGCAGCATGAAGATGAGCACGAACGGCAGGGTGATGCCGTTCACCACCTGCGACAGCACCGTGATCTGAACCAGGGGCACGTTGGGAATCAGGATGACGCCCGCTCCCACCGCGATCAGCGCGGTATAAAGCCAGTAAAAGAAGGGCGCTTCGCTGAACTTCTTCCCTACACCCGACTCGAAGCCCAATCCTTCGCACACGGCGTAGGCCGTCGAGATGGGCAGGATGGAGGCCGCGAACAACGAAGCATTGAACAAGCCAACGGCGAACAGGATGTAGGCGTAGTTTCCCGCCAGCGGCTTGAGCGCCTGGGCGGCGTCAGCCCCGTTGCGGATCTCGAACATGCCGTGCGCAAACAGCGTAGCGGCGCAGGCCACGATGATGAACCAGGCTACGATGTCGGTGAAGATGCATCCCGAGATCACGTCCAGCCGCGACGCCCCGTACTGCCGCGGCGTGATCCCCTTCTCCACCACCGAAGCCTGCAGGTAGAACTGCATCCACGGGGCGATGGTCGTCCCCACCACGCCGATCACCATGTAGAGATACGCGGAGTGCGAGAACACGGGCAACTCGGGCGGCCGCACCGTGGCCACCAGCGCCAGCTTCCACTCCGGCCTCGCGATCAGTCCGGCGACGATGTAGGTGACGTAAATGAAAGACGCCACCAGGAAGATCTTCTCCACGCTCTTGTACGTGCCCTTCACCACCAGCAGCCACACGATCACCGCGCATACCGGCACGCTGACGTATTTCGGCACCCCGAACAGCTCCAGGCTGAGGGCCACGCCGGAGAACTCGGCCAGCACGTTGCCGAAATTGGTGATCACCAGGCCCAGCATCATGAGGAAGGTGATGCGGAAACCGAACTCCTCGCGAATCAGGTCGCTGAGCCCCTTGCCGGTGACTGCCCCCATGCGCGAGGCCATCTCCTGCACCACGATCAGCGCCAGCGTGGTGGGGATCATGGTCCACAGCAACATGTAGCCGAACTGCGCCCCGGCCTGGGAATACGTGGTGATGCCGCCGGCATCGTTGTCCACGTTCGCGGTGATGAAACCCGGCCCCACTACGGCGGCGAAGATCAGGATTCGGGTCTTCCAGCGTCTCAGCCATCTCATCGCAGGTTCGCATACAGGAATTCAAAAGCCCCTCAGAATAAATGGGCGGCAGCGATTCGGGGAAGGATAGAAAGAGAAAAAGAGAGGGCGGGCGGTCGATTGAGAGTGATCGGGTAATTGGGTAATTGAGCAATTGGGTAACTTGAATGCCCGGAGATCGGATCAGATCCCGCCGGTTTTCAAATTTTTCAATTACCCAATTACCCAATCCGCTCGCGCTTCTTCCCGGTTCGTTGTCGACTTAGAGCTTGCTGCGCAGCAGGCTGATCACGTCATCGGCGGTGATCACGCCGGTGAGCACGCCCTGGTCGTCCACCACTGGCAGCATCAGCAGGTTGTACTTATCGAACAGCGCCGCCACCTCCTTTTCGTTGGCGCCGGCGAGGCAGGAGATGGGCGGCCCCGGCGCCAGGCTCGACAAGGGCGTCTCGCCGGAGGCGAGCACCAGGCTGGCCAGCGGGACCGCGCCCGCCAGCTTGTTGTCCTTGTCCACCAGGAAGATGGTGCTGACGCCCTCGATGCCGCCTTCGAACTTGCGCAGGGCCTCGATGGCGTCGTTCACCGTGGCCATAGGCGGGAGCGCCAGGTAGTCGGTGGTCATGCGGCCGGCGGCGGTGTTTTCCTTGAACTCCAGCAGCTCGGAGATTTCCTCGCGCTCCTCCGGCTCCATCTCCTCCAGGATCTTGTCGGACTGCTCCTTGGACAGGTCGGCGAGCAGGTCGGCGGCCGCGTCCGGGCCCATCTCCTCAACGATGTCGGCGGCGCGGTCGGAATCGAGCGATTGGACGATGGAGACTTGCAGCTTGGGATCCACCTCCTCCAGCGCCTCGGCCGCGACTCCCTCGTCCAGGGTTTCGAAGACGGCCTCGCGCTCGGCCGGCGCCAGCTCTTCCACGATGTCGGCGATGTCGGCGGGATGCAGCTTGGCCAGCCGCGCGTGCGCGATCTTCAGTTTCACCCGCCGGGCCGGGTCGGTCTCGATCAGGTCCACGAATTCCCAGGGGATGACGCGCGCCGGCAGCTTCTGGGTGAGGGCGTGCAGCGCGCCTGCGGGCACGATTCCCTTCAGCAGACGCCGCACCGCCCCGCGCGCGCCCACGTCCACGTCGCCGACCTTCAGCACCGGGTGATGGTTCACCTGCTCCTGGTGGAAGTCGAGGTCGTTCACCCGCACCACCTTGCGCCCGTGCACGTCGATGATCTGCTGGTCGAGCAGGTCGCGTCCCAAGAGCAGCAGGCCCTCGGCGCTGGTGAAGGGCGCCCACTCCGCGGCCGGGGTGCTGGCCCGCACCGCCTTGGCGCCGATCTCCGCCAGCCGCTCCGGCGGCAGCAGGCGGTCGCCCTGCTTGGTCCTGACGATCAGCCCGCAGACCCGCACGGGGTCGGCCTGCGGGCACACCGCCACCTCCCGCACCCGGCCCTGCGCTCGCCCGCCAGGGTCGAGCACAGGCGCGCCCAGGAGTTCGGAAAGCGCGATCGACGACATCGGCGGCAGAATACCGGAGACGGCAGGCCGAATCCAGCGCTTGTCGCGATTCTGTTGACATTTCCCGGTGCCGCATTCAAACTGTCGAATTCTTGGAGCGGACTGCTGCCTTCCGTACTGGTATAAGTAACTTGAAGATGACCGCCAACCGGGTCTCCTACACCCTCGAGTCGTCGCTGCAGAGCGTGAACATGGCCGAGGAGACGGCGCAGCTTCTCGCCGCCAAGGCGGGCTTCGATGAAGACAACTGTGTGAGGATTTCCATGGCGGTGCGGGAGGCCACGGTCAATGCCGTCCTGCATGGCAACGCCTACGACCCCAAGAAGAAGATGACTGTCGCCTTCGAGAACACCGGCCACGCCCTGGTGATTACCGTCACCGACGAGGGCCGGGGTATGGATGTAAACAGTGTCCCGGATCCCACCACGCCGGAAAACCTTCTCAAGCAGTCCGGTCGGGGCATTTTCCTCATGCGGTCCTTCATGGACGAGGTCCGCATCCGGCTCCTCGCACCGGGTACGGAAGTCACTATGGTCAAGAATGTCAGCGGTACCGCTGCCCATCATAAGGAGGCTTCAAAGTGAGCATGAAATCCAGTACCCGGCAGGTGGACGGCATCACCATCGTCGACCTCAGCGGGCGCATTACCCTGGGGGAAGGCAGCGTCCTGCTGCGCGACATGGTGCGTGACCTGGTCACCAAGGGCGAGCGCAAGATCCTGCTGAACCTGGGCGACGTCACCTACATCGACAGCTCCGGCATCGGCGAGCTGGTCAGCGCCTTCACCACCGTGCGCAACCAGGGCGGCGAGCTCAAGCTTCTCAACCTGACTAAGAAGGTCCACGACCTGCTGCAGATCACCAAACTGTACACCGTCTTCGACGTCAAGGACGACGAGGCCGCGGCGGTGGCGGCGTTTAAGTAGGCTTCTCGCCCGGCGGAGTGCGATGTGCGCCGTTCTTGTAGAGACGTAGCTGGCTACGTCTCTTCATCCGTCCAGATCAGGAGACGCAGCAAGCTGCGTCTCTACACCTGCTGAACGTGAAACTTGAAACGCCCCTTATGCTTTTCACGTTTCAGGTTTCAGGTTTCACGTTCGGGGAAGCAACGATATTCAGACCGAGACCTGCTTGATTGAAACGTGAAACGGGAAACGCCTTATACTTCTTTCCCT
Organism: uncultured Acidobacteriota bacterium; assembly: GCA_963704285.1. Taxonomy (GTDB): domain Bacteria; phylum Acidobacteriota; class Terriglobia; order Terriglobales; family Acidobacteriaceae; genus JAHFUA01. The sequence goes on from OY969886.1 coordinate 2,778,051, forward strand.
GTGCGCCTTCTCTGGATACTCGCCATCGCCGCCTGCGCCTCCGCCGCCTGCCTCCCCATGCAGGAAGCGGCCAAGCACGTCGGCGAAACCGCCTGCGTTCACGGCAAGGTCCTGACCGTTTCCGCAACGCCGGCCGGCACGCACCTGCTGCACTTCTGCGCCGAGGGCAGCGAGTGTGGCTTCTCCGCGGTGGTCTTCTCCAGGGACCTGCGCCAGGTCGGCGACGTTCGCACCCTTGAAGGCAAAGAGGTGGACATCCACGGGCAGATCCGCCTCTACCACGGCCGCCCCGAGGTCATCGTGCGCGACTCGCGCCAACTCAAGGGCGAAGCCGCCAAGCTGCCGCCCGTCCCCAAGAACTACGATGTGGCGAACCGCGGGAAGTACAGCGCTGGCCAGCGCCCCACGCACAAGGACAAAGCCACCAAGCCCAAACATCCGCGCCGCGGCGCCGAAACCGTTCCGGAGACACCGCCGGAAGCGGAGCGCGACTGATTTTTTGAGTCTATTGCGGCCAGGTCACCCAGGTCAGCCGCTGCGGCTGCGACGCTGTCACCAGCGGCGCCGAGGCGGTCAGGATGTCGATCGCGGGGAGCGAGGTCGAGGGGAACCAGGGCGGGGCAAATCCGGTCCTCGAGGTAAACCTGCGGTCGAAGTAGGTGTTAACGGCAGTAAGGCTTACGCTGTGAGCGTTGGATTCGATGCGCCCGCCCACGATGGTGATGGTCCCGACCGTCCCGCTGGTGGCGAAGCCGCAGATACTCTGCGAGGAACTTGCGGTGCAACTCGAGTTGAGGGCCGCCATGCTGGCATCGATTTCCAGATTATGGTTGGAGTAACCGGAAGGCTTATAGACGATGTCCCCATTAGTCGTGTAGATGCCCAGCACCTGGTTGAAATCGTTGCCGGCAATCAGGGTATCGCTGAGGTTTTTTGTAACCGGTGCGTGCGCATAGATCAGATCGCCGGTGAGGTTGATGCTGCCGTTGGCGGTGATGGTGGTGGCGTAGTAATCCTGGAGCGAAGCCGTGCCCTGGCTGGGCCCGCTCAGACTGTTGATCGTCCCGTCCACGTAGAGCATGGCACCCTCCTGGGGCGTCGCGCCGGTGAGGTTCTTGGGAACGCCGGCCAAAGTCAGGGTCGTGCCGCCAGACACTATCGTGGTGGTATTGGCATTGATATTGAGGGTGATCTGGGTCGTGGTGGTGGTGCCGCCGATGATCTGACTAATGGTGTAGGTCTGGGTGGGGTTGCCGCCAGCCGTCCCCAGCGACGTCTGAATATTGGTGGTAACACTTCCACTATCTTCGATATAGAATCCGCCGCCCAATACGGTGTTCGGGGTTGTGCACCCGGCTCCTCCCGTGCAATACGGTATGTAAACGCCGGAGGTGGCGCCGCCGATGGGATAGGAAGTGCCGCTGACGTTCTTGAGGTTGGCATTGAGTTCGGCCAAGGTGGGGGCGGGTGGTGCGCTGGAGCCGCAGGTGGTGCCGTGTTCCCCGCAGCCGTGGCCGTCAATCACCGCCCATTGCTGGCTGAAGTCGTTGGGCGGCAGGGACACCGTGGGCTGGCTGCGATTGTAGCCCGCCTGGAACGTCGGGGCGACGGTCTGGCCGCTGTGGCTGTAGCTGGAAGTGGGCGATTGATAACAGGTGCCGCCGATCCAGTAATCCCCGTTCACGCCCGCTTGACCGACAGGGTCGGTAAAGATGTAGGAGCCGCCCGTGCCAAAATTCCAGGAACCGTTGGTGAAGAAGGGACCGGTCATCGTGCCGGAAGCCAGCGGGCCCTGGCAGGTGGAGAAGTGGTCAATGAAAGCGCCGAAGGCGGCGAAGCTCGCGACCACCGTATTGGTGCCGGCACTCTGCGCCTGAATGTTGATCACCACACTGCCGCTTTCCTTGGTGGCCACCTGCTGCAGAGCCTGCGCCCGCCCCACCGTGCAGAGCGTGTAGGCGAACGTGTAGGTGTATTGGTCGTTCTGTAGTTGGGCGTTCTGGTGGGTAGCGCCGCCCGTGGGGGGGCTCACGCTGTTGGTACAGCCCGTGATGTCGGCGACCAGGAAGTTCCCCGGCCAGGATTGGGCCGCCTGTCCGGCGTTCAACGACGTGAAGCTGCCGTAGGTGGACTTGATGGTGCTGAGTGCATTACTGGCGGTGGTGGTGCCCGCTAACGGCGCCGCAGTGCAACCCGCTGCCGGACTCCCCGTCTCCCATCCGGTACACGGAGTCATGTTCACGGCGGCTGAGATCTGGTTCACCAGCGCCGCGCGCGCGATATTCAGGCCGGAGTCCGCGGCATAGAACGAGCCGCGATAGCTGCCGTAAAAGCTGTTGATCAGCATGTCCGAGTTGGTAGTTACGGCCATGGCGAGTCCCAGGATGCTGACCAGAATCAGGAGCAAGAGCGTAGTCAGCAGGGCAATCCCGCTTTGGTTGCGGGACCGCCGGGAGGTGCGGCGGACCTTGCGTGCACGGCTGATTCTTCGGAATGGCGATGATTTGGTCATAGGGCCTCTCAGTCGTTCATGCTCATGTCGCGTGGGTTCACCACCACGGCCGTGCCTTGAACCTGGTAAGCACCGTTGTCGAACGCGTTGCGAAACTTGTAGTTGGGGTCGGCGCTGGGTGTGGTGCGCCCGATCAGCGAGACCCGCACGGCGCGCACCAGGCTGAAGTTGTAGGCCATGTCGTTGGGGGTGATGTCCGTGTAGCTGGAGGCATCATAGTTGTACTTGGGCTGGGTGTCGGGGGCATTCCAGATGGCGGCCCCGATCTTGAAGCCGATTACCTGCTCGATCACCGTCGCCGTGCTTCCGTTCCGGGTACGGGTCAGCTTGGGGTTAGTGGGGTCGGAAATATCGACCTGGTAGGTGATGGGCGCCAGCTTCAGGATCCAGTCGTTGCCACAGGTACTGTTTTTGCAGCTTATTGGCCGCCGTACAGGGGGTGTTGCCGTCGCAGGCGGTGATGTCCAGGGGATCGTTGGCCAGGGTGTTGCTGCCATCACTTCTGGTGGGATTGAAGGTCAACCTGACGGCCGAGCCGGCGACGGTGGCATTCGCGGTCAGGACCGCCGTGGTCATGAGGGTGCCGGTGCTATCGAGGAAAAGCAGTTGATCGTTCCTGAGGAACTTGGCCGCCGTCTGCCCCAAGGTCAAGGGCACTCCGTTGACCACGGCCGCCTGGGCATAGGCCGTGCCGGTGCTGGTGTCGGAGCAGTTTCCCACCCCCGCTCCGCCCGTGCTGTCGCTGGCGTTGACCGGCGGATAGGTGGTGGGATCGGCCGCCGAGATGATGTTGATCTTGTCAAAGCAGGAGGCCCAGTAGGTGCTGGTGCTGGAGTTGTAGCAAGACGATCCCGAGGGAACCACATTATTGACGATGGTCACACCCACGGGCCAACTGGGGATGTTAACCCCCTGATAGTAGTAACTTCCGGCATTGGCGAGATCGATCTGCAATTGGGTGGCGGCGTTGCGCAGCGCCAGGTTCAGTCCCACCTGCCCCTGCACGATCTGGGACGAAGTTTGCTGCTTGCCAAAAAGGGTGAAAGCCGCTCCGCTGATGAGGAGAAACACCGCCGAAGCCACCAGGAGTTCGAGCAGGGAGAACCCCTGATTCCCCGACGCTTTGGGTTTCCTGACAACCAGAGTCGTGTTTTTCATGATTCGCTTCATGGCCGCACCAGACTCATTTGGAAGCTGGCGTTGCTAGGGTGCACATTGGTGTTGTTGAGCGTCACCAGCACGGTCACCCGCCGCACTCCGGTCACCGGCGAGTCGGCCTCGATGATCCACCGCCGGTGGAAGGTCATGCTGGAAGGGGCGGTGGTGGAAGTGACCGGCAGGGGAACTCGACCGTCCGGCGAGTGATAGGTGGTGGTGTATTGGGTGGTGCCGCCGCTCTGGCTGGCTACCGTCTCGGCGAAACAGCCTCCGGTCGTGCTGGGGCAGTCGCTGCTGCTGTTGGAGAAGTTGATGTTCACGTTGTCGTAGTAGGCGATGCTCCCCGTGTCCCCGCCGGCTCCAGGACACGTCGTGGTCTGCAGCACGTCCGAGGTCAGACTGCCCACCGAGGAACTCCCAGTCGGCATGCATACCTCCGCCGATTTCGCGGACCAGTGGTTCAAGTCTTCCAGTTTCTCCGAAGCCAGGCTGGCCTCCAGCGACATGTACTTGGAGCGGTTGCCGGTAGTCATCATGACCCCCGCCAGGGCGGCCACGGAGACCACCCCCACGGTCAGGACGAAAATGGCTACCATCACCTCGAGGACAGTGAATCCACCATCCCCGGCAGGCCTACGGGGTCGTGACTTTGACATTGCCCACTCCTGAAACTGTGATCGTCCTGTTCGCCGTCGCATTTCCATTGGAGAGCGTAAAGCTGAGCGACCCAGTGGTTGCAGTGACGATGCCGCCGGGATCGAACTGCAAGGTGGTGGACGGGGTCATGCTGACGCCCCCGCCCGTCGTCCAGGGGATTGCCGATCCCACGTTGGTAAAGGTGGTGGCGCACACGGGAGGAGTACCGGAGATGGCCTCGGTTTGGACCTGATAAGTCGTCGAGGTCTGGGTGAAGGCGATGGTGTACTTACAGCCCACCTGAATGGCCTTATAGCGGGTTTGCTGGATGGCCGCGGCCACCGACGACGCCGCCGCGCTCAGACGGTAGGACAGGATCGTGTTCTGAATGGAGGGCAGGGAGATCTTGACGATCACACCAATGATCGCCACCACCACCAGGAGTTCGATCAGGCTCCATCCCCGGGAAGCCGACTTAACGGTTCTGGCCACTCCTGGATCTCCGGGTGCCACGTGCAACCCGTGCGGCCCGCAATGTCTGGCAGGCTGTCTCGACATCTGTTGCGCCTCTTATGAATGGTAGTATGAAAGCAGGAATCCAGATCGTTACGGGAGGATGGGGCGGGGCTTGAACAAGCGTAACTGAGACCCTGCGTCTCGGCGGACGATGATTTGCATGCCGCCTGGGTCGGTTACGCCGGTAACCTTGCGGCCCTCGACTCCGGCCGCAGGTAACCTGCCGTCCCAGCCATCTTGCTCCTGTTCGTATCGGCACAGTCCTGGCTTTGCGTTAGCGGAATGCGGAATCACAGGTCTGGCGCGGAAAGAAATGAGTTATAAGAACGCCTTGCGGATGATTCGGACGCTGCCGCGGTTCTCGCCGCATGGCAACCGGAGCGAGCGTTCAGCCGCCCACGCGAACCAGTGCGGAAAACAGGCCAAAGGTGCGGGCCGCAGCATTGCAACGGGCGTTGTCGCGGTGGTAACCTTTCCCATCGCAGCTGGGCGGGAGTAGTTCAGCGGTAGAACGCCAGCTTGAGCCGCTTTGCGGGCGTGAGCGAGACGAGCGGAGCGCGTCGAAGCGGGAGCCCGCAGGCGAAATCCCGAGCGCAAGCGAGGGATCTCATTCCCGGCCCGCCGGTGAAATCCCGAGCGTAGCGAGCGACCTTCAATAGAGCGGGAGTAGTTCAGCGGTAGAACGCCAGCTTCCCAAGCTGGATGTCGCGGGTTCGATCCCCGTCTCCCGCTCCACCTTTTCAAAGCCGCCTAGAGACGCAGCCTGCTGCGTTTCTGCCCATGCAAGACTGATCTTCTGCGCCGTTCGATGTTGAGGATTGCGTGACTGCGTCGCCCCTGGGATGCGAACTTTACAAATTACAAATTGCAAATTACCAATCTTCTATAATCTTCCGCTGCTTTCCACGGAGAAGATTTGGCCTACCACGACCTGCGCGAATGGATTTCTGCTTTGGAACGTGGCGGAGAATTAAAGCGCATCCGCGCCGAAGTGGACCCGATCCTGGAGATCACCGAGATCACCGACCGGGTGTCGAAGTCGGGCGGCGGGCCGGCGCTGCTGTTCGAGAACGTCAAGGGATATCGCGGCTGGCCGGTGCTGATCAATCAGTTCGGCTCGGCGCGCCGCATGCAACTGGCGCTGGGGGTGGACTCGTTGGACGAAATCGCCGCCCGCATCCACCAGTTTCTCGACGTCAAGTCGCCCGCCGGGCTGCTGGACAAGATCAAGATGCTGCCCATGCTGGCCGATATGGCCAAGTTCTTCCCCAAGACCGTCGCCAGCGGGCCGTGCAAGGAGGTCATCCGCCGCGACGATTTCGATCTGCTGCACATGCCGGTGCTGCAATGCTGGCCCCAGGATGCCGGACGCTTCATCACCCTGCCGTGCGTGATCACGCGCGATCCGAAGACCGGCAAGCGCAATGTCGGTATGTATCGCATGCAGGTCTATGACGCGCGCACCGCCGGCATGCACTGGCAGCGGCAAAAGGTGGCCGCCGAGCACTACCGCGACGCCATGCGCGCCGCAAGCAGCGGCGGCGCCTCGGCCGCAGTTGATGTGATGGCCCGTTCCGGCGGCGGCGCCATCGAGCCCGAGGGTGAACGTCCGCAAGGCAAGATGGAGGTCGCGGTCGCCATCGGCACCGAGCCGGCCTTGACCTTCGCTGCCGTCATCCCCGCGCCGCCCGACGTCGAAGAGTTCATGATCGCCGGCTTCCTGCGCCAGAAGCCGGTGGAGCTGGTGAAGTGCGAGACCGTGGATCTCGAAGTCCCGGCCACGGCGGAGATCGTGCTGGAAGGCTACGTCAACCTGGACGAACTCCGCCCAGAAGGCCCCTTCGGCGACCACACCGGTTTCTACTCGCTCGAAGATCTGTATCCCGTTTTCCACGTCACCTGCGTGACGCACCGCAATAACCCGATCTACGCCACCACGATCGTCGGCAAGCCGCCCATGGAAGACGCCTGGATGGGCAAGGCCATCGAGCGCATCTTCCTGCCGCTGATGCGGGTCACGTTGCCGGAGATCGTGGACGTCAACCTGCCGGTCGAAGGCGTCTTCCACAATCTGATGATCGTGTCCATCCGCAAGTCGTACCCCGGGCACGCGCGCAAAGTGATGAACGGCATCTGGGCCATGGGGCAGGCGATGTTCACTAAGTGCGTCGTGGTGGTGGACGAGGATTGCGATGTGCAGGACGTGCGCGACGTGGTGTTGCGCGTGGCCAACAACATCGATCCCGAGCGCGACATCCAGTTCACCCTCGGCCCGGTGGATTCGCTCGACCACTCCGCGCGCCTGCCGAACTTCGGATCGAAGATGGGCATCGATGCCACCCGCAAATGGCCGACCGAGGGCTTCACCCGTCCCTGGCCCGACGAGATTCGCATGGACGAAGCCACCAAACGCCGCGTGGACGCGATGTGGAAGAAGCTGGGGATCGAGTGATCGCCGGGAATCGGGTGATCGGGAGATCGGGTCATCGGGTGATTTGTGATTGGCGATTTGTGATTTGCGATATTCGCTCGCCAGCTCTTCCAATCACCCAACTGGCGGTCACATACATCGCAAAGCATTCCAGGGCGAAGGGCAGAAACCCGAGATACCCGGGCGCCGGCATTTCGAAAATCTTCCACTGCTGGGCCACCGGAAAAATGTAGTGCCACTTGGCCGCCGCCCAGTAATTCCAGAACTCCCACAGCCATCCGCAGATCCAGCCCGCGATCAGCAGCGAGTAGAGGCGGCCCCGCCGCCCGGCAGCCAGGTCGCTCACGAGCGAGGGCAGGCGCAGGCGATGGTTGAGCGCGTCCAGGAGGAACACAAATCCGATCCACACCAGCGCGAACAGGTACGCCGCCGTGTGCTGCGGCAGGACCAGCGGTAGCGCCAGGCAGACCACGCCGAACAGCGCCATGCCGCGCTCGGCGGCGGGCGATAACACTATCGGTCGCGCCGGTCTGAACCAGCCAAAGGCCTCGACCAGATCGGCGGTCTCGAAGATTCCCGGCGTGATGGTGGCAAACGACCATCCGTAACCGAGTATTCCCGCGGCTCCGGCGGGCACGCCCACATAGGTCCAGTTCTCGAGGCGCAGATTATAGGCCTCAAAGATGAGCCACAGCGGGATCGAGAGCAGCGCCACCAGCGCGAAGCGCCGAGGCTCGTCGTGCAGGCGTGAGTGTCCGGTGATGGCCCGCACGGCGGCGTCGGCTATCAGGATGTAGCAGGTCCAGGCGATGGGCGTGAAGTAGGTGGCCACCGGCTCGACCCCGCGGAACATCAGCCACTCGGCCGCGACCAGCGCCACCAGCCCCGCCCAGCCGTACAGCGCGAGCGGAGCGCGCCGCCGGCGGAGGAATTCCATGACCAGCAGCGCGATGGTAACGAAAGTGAGCGCAAGGCCGAGGAAAGTCATGGGGTGGATGGTAAATGAGACAGCAGAGAGCAGCACCGTCCCCGATATCGCAAATCACAAATCGCCAATCGCAAATGACCCGATCTCCCGATCGCCCGATTTCTTCGCTGGCCGACCATTTATACTAAGCGCTTATGGACGTTATCCGCGGACTGGCGGCGGTGGCCAAGGGGATGGCCGTTACCTTCAAGGAGATGCTCTCGCCCACCATCGTCGAGAACTATCCCGACGGCCCGGGGCCGCTGCGCGGCGCCATGTTCCAGGAGCGCTACCGCGGCGTGCACGTGCTGCAGCGCGACGAGAACGGCCTGGAGAAGTGCGTGGCCTGCTTCCTGTGTGCGGCGGCGTGCCCCTCGAACTGCATCTACATCGAGGCCGCCGAGAACACCGCCGAAACCCGCATCTGCGGCGCCGAGCGCTACGCCAAGGTTTACAACATCGACTACAACCGCTGCATCTTCTGCGGCTACTGCGTGGAAGCCTGCCCCACCGACGCCATCACTCACGGGCACGGCTTCGAGGTTGCGACGCTGAACGCCAGCAGCCTGGTCTATCGCAAGGAGCAGATGCTGGCGCCGCGTCCCGCGCTGCAGGGGCAGAGCGCGGTGTTCAGCGTCAGCGGGGAAGAGCAGTTGAAGGCGGAGAGGGAGCGGGGCGGGGTCGGACGGTGACGCGGGGGTTGCGATTGGTAATTTGTAATTGGTAATTTGTAAGTTCCGACTTCCGCTGAAACCCTCGTGTATTTTTACAAATTACAAATTACCAATTGCAAATTACAAATGGCATGAGCGCCTTTCTCCAAGCCGTGCGGGAGCGCGTCGTCATCTACGACGGCGCCATGGGCACCAACATACAGGTGCGCCAGCCCTCGCCTGACGATTTCTGGGGTAAGGAAGGGTGCAACGAGCTGCTGGTGCTGAGCCGCCCGGACATCATCCGTGATATCCATGCCAGCTTCTTTGCCGCCGGCTGCGACGTGGTCGAGACCGACACCTTCGGCGCCACCAGCGTCGTACTCGGCGAGTACGATCTGCAAGACAAGGTCGCGGAGATCAACCGCGCCGCGGTGAAGGTTGCCCGCGAAGCCGCTGCCGATTTTTCGAGCGACGGCAGGCCGCGCTTCGTCGCCGGTTCCATCGGGCCGACCACCAAGCTGCCCTCGCTCGGGCACATCGGCTTCGACGACTATGGCCGCCAGCTATGAGGAGCAGGCGCGGGCGCTGATCGAAGGCGGCGTGGACGTCCTGCTGATCGAGACTTGCCAGGACCTGCTGCAGGCCAAAGCCGCGCTGGCCGGCGTCTTCGACGCCATGAAGGCCGCGGGGCAAGCGCCTGCCGGTCACGGTGCAGGTGACCATCGAATCCACCGGCACCATGCTGCTCGGCACCGAGATCGGCGCCGCGCTCACCGCGCTCGAGCCCTACGACATCGACGTCATCGGCATGAACTGCGCCACCGGGCCGCGCGAGATGAACGATGCCGTCCGCCACCTGGGTGCCAATTCGCCGAAGCACGTCTCGGTACTACCCAATGCCGGGCTGCCACAGAACGTCAGCGGGCGCGCCGTGTACCTGCTCAAGCCCGAGGAGCTGGCCGAGTGTCACAAGCGCTTCATCACCGAGTACGGGGTGCGCATCGTGGGCGGCTGCTGCGGCACCACGCCCGAGCACCTGAAGGCGGTGGTCGATGCCTGCGCGAATCTCGAACCCGCGCGCCGCGAGGTGAAGCCCAACGCGGCCGCGTCAAGCGCGTATACGTCGGTTCCACTCGACCTCGATCCCAAGCCGCTGATCGTGGCCGAGGAGATGAACACCACCACGCGCGTGGAGCATTTCCGGAACCTGGTGCGGGCAGGGAAGTACGACGACATCCTCACCTTGGCTAAGACGCCTGGTGAACGAAGGCTCGCACATGCTCGACCTCTGCTGCGCCATCGTGGGCGAGGACGAGAAGGGATACATCACCGCGGTGCTGGAGAAGATCGCCACGCGCGTGCCCGCGCCGATGCTGGTCGATTCGACCGAAGCCGACGTGATCGAGGAGGCGCTCAAGCGCATCCCCGGCAAGGCCATCATCAATTCGATCAACCTGGAGGACGGCGAAAAGCGCACCTCCAAAGTCCTGCCCATGGCCAAGCGCTATGGCGCCGCCGTGATCGCGCTGACCATCGACGAAGAAGGCATGGCGCTCACCGCCGACAGAAAAGTCGCCATTGCGAAGCGGATCTACACCCTCGCCACCGAGAAGTACGGCATCCGGCCCGTGGACCTGATCTTCGACGCGCTGACGCTGCCCATCTCGACCGGCCAGCAGGACTACCGCACGGCGGGCATGGAGACGCTCGCGGCCGTCCGCCGCATCAAGCAGGAGCTGCCCGAGGTGAAGACCATCCTCGGGGTAAGCAACATCTCGTTCGGACTGGCGGTGTATCCGCGGCGCGTGCTGAATTCCGTCTTCATGCACGAGGCGGTCGATAACGGCCTGGATATTGCCATCGTCAACTACAGCAAAGTCTATCCCTTGTACAAGATACCTGAAGCAGAGGTTGAACTGGCGCGGCGGCTCATCCACTACGACACTTCGGCCGGCGATCCGCTGCAGAACTACATGAACCACTTCAGCGGCATGGAGAAGAAGACCGACGCTCCGGCGGTCGAGGTGGAAAAGCTCTCGGTCGAAGACCAGCTCAAGTACTGCATCATCAATGGCGAAAAGTCCGTCGGGCGCGACGCGCACAAGCAGACGCTGGAGCAGGTGCTGGAATCCGCGCTCGTCACCTACACGCCGCTCGACCTCATCAACAACGTGCTGCTCGACGGCATGCGCACGGTGGGCGAGCTGTTCGGCGCGCGCAAGATGCAGCTCCCGTCGGTGCTCGACTCGGCCTCGGTGATGAAGCAGGCGGTCGCCTATCTCGAGCCCCGGATGGAGAAGCTCGAAGGCACGCAGAAGGGCACCATGGTGCTGGCCACCGTCAAGGGCGACGTCCACGATATCGGCAAGAACCTGGTGGACATCATCCTCTCCAACAACGGCTACCGCGTGGTGAACCTGGGGATCAAGCAGCCGGCGGACAACATCATCAAAGCCGCCGCCGAGCACCGCGCCGACGCCATCGGGCTGAGCGGCCTGCTGGTGAAGTCCACCGTCGAGATGAAGTACGTCATCCAGGACCTGGAGCGCCAGGGGCTAAAATTCCCCGTCATCTGCGGAGGGGCGGCGCTCACCCGCAAGTATGTGGAAGACGACCTGCGCCGCGAGTACTCTTCCGCGGTCTTCTATGCCGACGACGCCTTCGCCGGCCTCCACCTGATGAAGGACCTCTGCTCCGCCGACGGGCAGCGCGAAGAGCGCCTGGCCGAAGGGCGCACGGTGAAGGAGTTCGTGAAGAAGGCGGTGTCGGCCTCGGGCGAGGCGGTGGCGACGCGCTCCACCGCCGTCGCGGAGATGGTCGAGATCCCCGAGCCGCCCTTCTACGGCGTGCGCGTGAAGAAAGACTTCGACCTGCGCGAGGTCTTCAGCTACATCAATGAGACGGCACTGTTCAAGAACCAATGGCAGCTCAAGACCGCGTCGCAGGCGGACTACGCACGGCTGGTCGAGGAGAAGTACCGGCCCATCCTGCGCGAGCTGGAGGACGAAGTGATCCGCCAGGGCTGGTTCCAGCCGCAGGCCGTCTATGGCTGGTTCCCCTGCCAGAGCGAGGGGAATGACGTAATCTTGTATGACCCGAAGGCTCTGGTGAAGGGGCATGGCTTTAGCCGTGCCGGTACAGCCGACAAAATCTCCGGGGCTTTAGCCCCTGAGGGAACCCTGCACGAGATCCAGCGCTTTACCTTCCCACGCCAAAAAGAAGGACGGAAGCTCTCGATCTCCGACTTCTTCGCGCCCCGCGACTCCGGCCGCCTGGACGTGATCGGCGTCTCGGTGGTCACCATCGGCGAGCGCGCCTCGCACGAGACCGCGCGTCTGTTCGAGTCCGGCGAGTACACCAAATATCTCTACCTGCACGGGCTGAGCGTGGAATCGGCGGAGGCGCTCGCCGAGTTGCTGCACAAACAGATGCGCGCCGAGTTGGGCATCGGCGGCGACGATGCCCCGCGCATCGCCGACCTCTTCCACCAGAAGTATCGCGGCTCGCGCTACTCGTTTGGCTATCCCGCGTGTCCGAATCTCGAAGACCAGACGAAGATCTTCGCGCTGCTCCATCCCGAGGAGACCATCGGCGTCCGCCTGACCACGGGCTTCCTGCTTGAGCCCGAGCAGAGCACTTCGGCGATCGTGGTGCACCATCCGGATGCGAAGTACTTCGTGGCGTAACTTCAGCGGCCACGGATCAACACGGATAAACGCGGATTCACTTCTTAAACAAGCGCTCGAAGGCTTTGCGCGCATCCTCGGGGCGGCTGACGCCGGCCGAGGTGGTCTCGCGTTCCACCCGTACGCGCAGCGAGAAGAAGGTGCACTGGTTGGCGGCGTCCTTGCGCGCGATGCGCTCCGGGATGGGCTGCTGGCACTCGTAACGGGCCGCGGTATCGAAGTGCGTGCACTGTTTGCAGGAATGCAGCGACCCTCCGCACTGCCCGCACTGGCCCGAGGATTCGTCGAGCGGCTGGATCAGCGCCCCGCACAGAGCGCAGCGCAAGGTGGTGCGCGTCGCCGGCATCTGGATGTGGCGCGGCTCGTCTTTGGGGCGTTTAGGCATGGCCTTAAAAGGAGGATCCCTGAGAGCTAAGAGCTAACCGCCAAGAGCTAAGAGCCGACTTTCTGGCGGAGAGGGAGGGATTCGAACTTGAGCCGCTTGCGGGCGTCTGAGCCCGCAGGCGAAATCCTGAGCGAAGCGAAGGACCCGGCGTCACTCCTCTCCACCGAGTTTGCCAGTTTACCTGAAATTTTCTGGCGGAGAGGGAGGGATTCGAACCCCCGATACCCTTACGGGTATGCCGCATTTCGAGTGCGGTGGTATCAACCGCTCACCCACCTCTCCGCGTGATGCGGGCCTGTGAGTGGCCTTTTCGATTCTAACCGAAGCTGTGCAAGAACCGGAAACCACACCGGCGCAGAGTCACCGCGGCTACTTTCTCGCGACTTCCTGGAGATACGACTTAGCCGTGCGCAGTTCGGGCCGTGGCGACACGGGATCGCTCACCGCGACCAGCGCGCTGTAATACTGGCGCGCCTTCTCTCGCTGGCCCGCCATCTGCGCGGCCCTGGCAGCACCGTACAGAGCATTGAACCGGTTGGGAGATCGTTGCAAGGTGCTTTCGAACGCGGCCAGCGCCTCGGCCGGCTTGTCCAGCGCGAGCAGCATTTCGCCCAGCAACTCGCGCGCCGGCACCACCGGGCCGGGCGTAACAGGATGCTTTTCCGAGGCGTCTTCCATGTCGGCCGCGGAGCGCAGCAGGTCCAGCGCTTCGTCCTTCTTGCCTTGCGCATAGCTCAATGTTCCGGCCGCCTCGCGGCGCTGGATCTCCACCTGCCCGGCCCAGTAGGTTTCCTGCGCCTGGGTCAAGAGGTCGCGCACGGCCTCAAGTTTCTGGATCGCCTGCCGAGCTCCTTCCACGTCGCGCATGTGGGCGCTGCCGAGCGCCCGCGCGAAATAAATGGTCGCTTCCGCCCACGAGAGCTTCCCGCCAGGGGAGTTCGCCGGGACTTCGAGCTTGGCCGCATCGGCCCAGCGACGCCTTTCGATCACGTAGCGCGCCGGCAAGACCGACGTGGCGTACACTCCCGCGAAATAGCTGGGCAGCCCTGCCTTGTTGCCCGGCATCTCGTCCAGGACCTTCTTTGCCTGTTCGTCCTGGCCGCTCTGGAGATAGGCGTACTCCAAGTAATCCATGGAGTGCAGTTCTTCGCCGGGCATGCCGTGCTTGCGGGCCGCGGCCGCCGCTGCTCGATTGGATGTGATCGATTCCTGCCACAGCCCCAACCGGGTGAAGATATGGGAGGGCATGTGCAGGGCGTGTGGGGCATCGGGAGCGATCCTGGCGTAGCGCCGCGCCGCCGGCAGGGCCTTCTCAGCCAGCGGAGGATAGTCGTAGGCGTGAATGACATAATGCGCGGCCCCGGGATGGTCCGGTTGGACCGCGAAGACCTTCTCCGCGATCTCCCCGGCCTTCTTCTGCCGCGCCAGCGTCTTGTCCACCGGTGACGCGGCCACCGTCCCCAGGAGCGCCAGCGAGTAAAATGCGGCTGCCTCGCGATCCTCGGGATAGCGGGTATACACGCGCTCCATTGCAGCCTCGTAGGCCAGCACGCGCGTGCGGTGGTCCAGCTTGTCGGAATCTTTGTAAAACGCCTCGATGGCCGCCACGTAGTCGCGCTCGCGCTCCGTCTTCGCGCCCAGCGCCTTGGCCTTCTCGACCGCCTCCCAGCCTTTCTTCAGGATGGCGGCATCGGGCCCGCGCCCGTCCCATATGGGATGAAAGTAACTCATGGCGACGCCCCAATACGCCATGGCACAGCCGGCGTCGTTTTTGGCGACTTGATTGAACGTCCGCTCCGCTTCTTCGTACCAGAACGAGTGCATCATGGCCACGCCGCGCTGAAACTGTTTCTGTACCCCCGGCGCGCACGAGATGGGGAAGGAAACGCTCCCCAATTTTTCCGGATCGCCGGCCGGATGCTGATGTTCCTCATCGGCAACGGCAGGCGCCGCCACCAAGCAGCTCAGTAGGAGAAGAGAAAAGGCGTGGGAGAGAACACGCATATCACACCCCCATGTGAATCGTCCCACGCTACTACCGCCAGCCGCCGCGCGTCAACGCTTTGGGTTGATCTTCACGCTTTGCGTTTTGCCGCGAAGAAGCACTACAGCACTTCGGCGCAGCGCCCGGCCAAGACACCAGAGGTCCGGCTCACGCCATCCGAATCACGCAACCGGACTCCGAGTTCGTATGGTGATTGCTGTGGTCGATACTCATCTTCTGTGGTGGTTCGTGTAACGCATCGCGGTAAAAATCACTCGTGGTCAAAGTAGTGGAAATAATTTCAACTCGGTCATCGGCTGTCGGCACCTTCGAGACAAAAATGCACAACGCGACCGCCTTCGTCGGCTCCAGAATCTGGATTGATGCCGCTTTGGTCACCGTGTAATTCTTGTTAGGATTGCTGCTGTCCCAGATGGTGTACCGGGCATCTATGTTCATATTGGTCACAGACCCACGGCCTACGTTCTGAACAATGGCAAACACAAACTCTGACTGTTGTTGACCTTCAGCATTCTGTCTCAAAGCTGTTTGCAAGTCCTGGTTGTCAACAGGCGTGAACCCCTCGTATGCTTGCAGCTTCGGGTCTTTGGTGCAAAGCGTCCAGTAGAGCAGGTGTGGTGCGAAAGAGAATCTGAGACTTCGTTCCATTAGTGCCGTCGCATCCGTCGAAGCCCGTGCCATAGCTCTATTTTCACGAAGGATACCGAGGGTAAGTAGAGCATAGATAGCTGTAACGCCACACATTACGACCGTGACCAGTAGGGTAGTCCGGGCGGGGTCCGGTTTAGCCCTCCAACCGTACACAAGACATGCAATGAGGAGGACCACGATAATGACCAACCCGACCTCGGTTCGGCGTGACATTTCAGATATCCACCTCCGCTGTTGAAGTGAAGTTGTCTGTCCTCTCACGGAGCTGCTTCATCTCCTCACGAACGCGACTCAAGACCCCATCTTCGTATTGTTTTGCTTCCTCCTCTGTGCTGAAACCCGCTTTAAATTTCTCGGAAACCTGATTCACCCCAAGAATATAAGGAATGGCTTTCGGGCCGACCCCCGCTTTGATCGGTACACTCGGAACGCCAAAACTCTGCATTTTCTGGAGTTCGTCCGGCGTGAAATCGCCGATCCTGAAACTCACATAAAAGACGCCCCCCTTCAGCTCACGGTTGACCGTAATCTTCATTAGCACCTCGCTGCCTAATCTGCCCGGGGCCGGGGTTGCGGAACAATCGCTGAGTTTAGCGCCGAACGCTCGTCTGGCGCTAGAAAAGTCCTGCGGCTTATCCGCCGGGCGAAACTGGGCCGGGCGATTGTGAACGACAAATCGCCATTTCACTTTCTTCTTTCCGCGAAGAACGACTGCAGCAGTTCGGCGCAGCGGGCGGCCAGAACGCCGGAGGTGACTTCCATTGTGTGGTTGAGGCGGGGGTGGTTCAGCACCTGGAGGACGGAGCGGACGGCGCCAGCCTTGGGGTCGTCGGCGCCGAAGACCAGCCGGCGCAGCCGCGCGTGCACCAGCGCGCCGGCGCACATGGCGCAGGGCTCGATGGTGGAGAACATCTCACAATCCGGCAGGCGGTGATTGCCGACCTCGCGGGCGGCCTGGCGCAGGGCGACGATCTCCGCGTGCGCGGTGGGATCGTTGTCCGCCAGGTTGCGGTTGCCGCCGCGGCCCACGATCTTCTCTCCGCACACCACCACCGCGCCCACCGGCACTTCGCCCGAGGCCGCGGCGCGCTGCGCCTCGCGCAAGGCTTCTTCCATCCACAGTTCGTCGGAGACCATGCGTTCCCCGCCGGCATTGTAGTCGTGCCCCCGCCCGTCGGGGTAAAATGTCCGGTGATGATGAACCCCCGGCTGAAGCACGTTCTGCGGAAGATTTTCCTGTTGGACCTACTGCAGGGCCTGGCGCTCACCTTCCGCTACCAGGACCCGAGGGAGATCTACACCGAGCAGTATCCCATGCAGCGGCCGCAGGTGGCGGAGCGCTATCGCGGCGCGCCGCGGCTGAACGTGAACCCGGACACCAACGAGACCCTGTGCATTTCCTGTGATCTGTGCGCCCTGGCCTGCCCCGAGCACCTGATCGTGGTCACCAGCGAGCGCAATCCCAATACCCGCCGCAAGGAACTCACCACCTTCACCTACGACCTCAGCCGCTGCATGTTTTGCGGGCTGTGCGAGGACGCCTGTCCCACCGACTGCCTGGAGCTGACCCAGGACTTCGAGCTGGCCAACTACACCCGCGAGGGCATGATCTGGGACCGCCAGACCCTGGAGCTGGGGCCGAAGCCGACGGTGTACAAGAAATAGTTTCAAGTTTCACGTTTCAAGTTTCATGTTGTGAGATTCGTGTCCGGGCGGAGATGTAGCAAGCTACGTCTCTACACGGGCGGCGCGGGCTGCTGCTGGGTCATGCAGTGCAGCGTCCCCAAGCCCCAGACGAGGTCGCGGCAATGAATGCCCACGACCGGGCGGTCGGGGAAGAGCCCGGCCAGGATCTCGAGCGCGCGACGGTCGTTGGGATCGTTGAAGGTGGGCACGAGCACCAGCCGGTTGGCGATGTAGAAGTTGGCGTAGCTGGCGGGCAGGCGCTGTCCGCGGAAAATCACCGGCGCGGGCATGGGCAGCTCGACCACGCGGAGCGGCTTGCCGTCCTGGTCGCGGGCTGCGCGCAGGCGGCCGAGGTTCTCGGCGAGCGGCTCGTGATTGGGATCGCGGGGGTCGGGCTCGACGCAGGCCACCACCGTATCGGGCGCGACGAAGCGCGCGATGTCGTCCACATGGCCGTGAGTGTCGTCACCGGCAATGCCGCGCCCCAGCCAGATGACGCGGCATGCGCCCAGATAGTCGGCGAACACCTGCTCCAGCTCCGCCCGCCCCAGCCCGGGATTGCGCTGCTGCGTGGCGCCGAGCAGACACTCTTCCGTCGTTAACATGGCGCCGCGACCGTTTACGTCGATGCTGCCGCCTTCGAGCACCACGCGCTGCGGGCGGCCGTCGACGCTCGCCGTCGGGCGCCACTCCGGCAGGCGCAGGCGGCGCGCTACTTTGCCGGCGATGGTCGCGTCCTTCTGCCAGTCGGGATACTTGGCCCAGGCGTTGAAGCGCCAAGTGGTGATGGCCACCGGCTTCCGCGCGCGCGATTCAGAGACCACGAAGATAGGACCGCAATCGCGGGTCCAGCCGCGGTTCGTGGGCCAGAGGTAGAAGTCCAAGGCCTCGGTGTTCACGCCGGAGTCAGTCAAGATCTCGAGCGCGCGGTGGCGGGCCTCGGCGTCTTCCACGATGATGGCCACGCGCTCCACGCGCGCCAGGTGGCGCACGATCTCGGCGTACACCCAGGGGATGGCGGGGAATTTTCCCGGCCAGTCGCTGCGGTTATGCGGCCAGGCGAGCCAGGTGGCGGCGTGTGGCTCCCACTCGGCGGGCATGCGGTAGCCGAGGGCAGAGGGAGTTTGAGAGTCGGTCTTCACGGAGTGGGGACAGGATAAATGAGATGGTGTGGGGTTTGAAGGGGCGCGGCTTCAGCCGCGCCGTCCGTGTCTTATTGAATTGTCATCCCGAGCAGCGCGAGGGAGCGGTGCGACCGAGCGCGTCGCGAGGGATCTGCAGTTCCGGCACGACCGGCACAACTGCAGATCCCTCACTCGCGCTCCCTCACGCTGTTCGGTCGCGCTTCGTTCGGGAGGACAATTCTTAAGAGTATTGCGGCGCGGCTCCGCCCCAGAACGCCAAAACCGGGCGTTCCGGGGACCCCTGAAGGCCGCGCCCCTTCAAAACTCCTGGTCGAGGAATCTCTGCGTGATCCCACCGTAGCTATCCACGCGGCGGTCGCGCAGGAAGGGCCAGTGGCGGCGCACGTCTTCGAGACGGCGGAGGTCCACCTCGCCGATGAGGATTTCTTCGCGGTCGGTGGAAGCTTCGGCGATCACCGCGCCGAAGGGATCCGCGAGAAACGATCTGCCCCAGAACTCCAGGCCGGCGCCCGGCGCGGCGTTGCCGTTGACGTTTCCGTTTTCGTGGCCGACGCGGTTGACCACCGCCACGTACACCCCGTTGGCGATGGCGTGTCCGCGCTGGACGGTGCGCCAGGCGTCGTGCTGCGCGGCGCCGAATTCCTGCTTCTCGGCAGGATGCCAGCCGATGGCGGTGGGATAGAAGAGCATCTGCGCGCCCGCCAGCGCCGTCAGCCGCGCGCCCTCGGGATACCACTGGTCCCAGCAGACCAGCGTGCCGATCTTGCCGAACTGGGTGTCGAAGGCGCGGAAGCCGAGGTCGCCGGGCGTGAAGTAGAACTTCTCGTAGTAGAGCGGGTCGTCGGGGATGTGCATCTTGCGGTAGATGCCCTTGATCGAGCCGTCGGCATCGAGCACCACCGCAGTGTTGTGGTAGATGCCCGCAGCCCGCCGTTCAAAAAGCGAGCGACGATGACCACGGCCTTGGCTGCGCGCGCGACTTCCGCCAGGCGCGCGGTCGTGGGGCCGGGAATGGGCTCGGCCAGGTCGAACAGCGCGGCGTCCTCGCGCTGGCAGAAGTACTGGGTGCGGAACAGTTCCGGCAGACAGATCACCTGCGCGCCACGCGCGGCGGCGTCGCGTACCATGTCGGCGGCGTGGCCGAGATTTTTCTCCGGCTCCGGCCCGCACGCCATCTGGATGAGGCCGACTTTGAAGCTCACAGGCACGAGTGCATATTAAAGGATTCGAGCCATCGGGTCATCGGGATCGGGTCATCGGGTGATTTGTGATGGGTGATTTGTGATTTGCGATTAACCTCCGGTTGACGATTGTTGCCGCGACACGATAGCTTTCAACTTCACTCTCCGCGAGGGCGACCCTTGAAACACGGTAAGCATGAAGGCGTGGGAAACATCCGCAAGCTGCACGACCCGGTCGAGGACAAGCTCGTTCCCCTCCATCCGCTGGACCTGGGCCAGGTGAAGACGGTCAACGACCTGGTGCGCGCCATGGGTGACACGGCCTTCACCGGCCGGCAGGTGGGCGAGGCCGCGGACGTGCTCGAAGCCATGGCCCGCGACGGCGACTGTTTCGTGGTGATGACGCTGGCCGGGGCGATGACGGTCGCCAAGCAGGGGCTGATCGTCACCGAACTGATCGACCGCGGCGTGGTCAACGCCATCGTCTCGACGGGCGCGCTGATGGCGCACGGGCTGGTGGAAGCCACTGGGCGCTCGCACTTCCGCCACGACCCCAGCATGAGCGACGTGGAGCTTTACGAGGCCGGCTACAACCGCGTGTACGACACGCTGGAGCCGGAGCGCAACCTGGATGACGTCGAGGCCGTGGTCTTCGACGTCCTGAAGCGATGGGACCCGAAAGAGATCCTGTGCTCGTGGAAGCTGAACCGGGCCATCGGCGAGTACCTGGTGAAGCATGCGCCGGGGCGCGGCATTCTGAAGTCGGCCTGCCAGAAGAACGTGCCGGTGTTCGTGCCCGCCTTCACCGATTCAGAGCTGGGACTGGATTTCGCGCTTACCAACCGCATCCGCACGCGCGACGGCCAGCCGCGGCTTCGCTACGATCCCTTCGAAGACCTGGAGCAGTTCGCCGAGACGCTGCTGGAGCAGAAGCGGCTGGGGATCTTCACCATCGGCGGGGGCGTGCCGCGCAATTGGGCGCAGCAGTTCGGTCCGTACATCGAGCTGCGCAACCGGCGGGCGGGAGAAGACGTGCCTCTTAAGCGCTATCACTACGGCGTGCGCATCTGTCCGGAGCCGGTGTATTGGGGCGGGCTGTCGGGCAGTCCTTACACCGAGGCCGTCTCGTGGGGGAAATTCGTGCCGCCGGAAGAAGGCGGTCGCTTCGCGGAAGTGTTTCTGGATGCGACAGTGGGATTGCCGTTGATCGCGGGGGCGGTGCTGGAGAGGCTGAAAGAGAAAGCAATTAGCACTTAGCCACAGCAATTGTTCTCAACGGCCAAATGCTAATTGCTAACTGCTAAGTGCTAACTGCTGCTCGCTAATCGAAAATCATGATCGCGGCCGCGATCACCGTGGTCCACAGCCCACGCTTGTCGCCCACCGCGGACTGGGTATTGTTCATGGTGCGCACGATCTTGTTGGAGATGCGATAGATCTCTTTCTTCTCGTCCCAGGAGCGGTCGGGATCGAACTCCAGGTTGAGGGTGGTGGCCAGCATCTCGGCGGCGAGTTCTTCGGCGTAGTCGCCGGCGGTGTCGTCGGTCTCGCCGAAGGAGTGATGCTCGCTGAGATATCCGTAGGTATTGCGATCGGCGGGGATGGCGATCCCGATGCTGGCGGCCACCAGGCGATGCGGTTCGCGGGTGGAGTTCTCCGCCACCACAGCGAACACGACCTCGCCGGCATGCAGGTACTTGAGCCCTTGCGAGCGGGGGATCAGCTTGCAGTTGGGCGGGAAAATGGAAGAGACGCGCACCAGGTTCTGGGCGGCGATGCCGGCGTCACGCAAGCCCAACTCGAACGAGGTCAGCCGCTCCTTGTGCTTGCCGACACCCTTGGTGAGAAAGATCCGCTTCGGGACCATGTCTTTGCCCAACTCTGCACACCTCCCCTGGTAGCTGCAAATCGCAGAATGTAACACAGGAGCCCGTGTGTCTAGATGAAATCTTGAGGCGGGGCGGCTCGGTAGGGCTACACCATCCGGGTGAGATGGTTCGCACAGGATTCACCGCCGAGTGGCCGAGAGCGAAAAAAATGGGCCACGGATCTTCACGGAGGAACACGGATCAAACCGAATCGGAGAGGATACGTGCCAATCCGTGGCGTTGTTATCAGGCGGGCTCGGCGTCTCGACGGTGAAAACGGCTTGGTATTATTTCGCGGCAGCGACCGAGGCGACCGTGATGGTCTTCTCCTTGAGCGTGCCGGTGACGGTGGCCTTCTGACCCGCCAGCTTGTACAGCATGTCGGCATCGCCGCCTTCCAGCGTGTACACATTGTCGCCGACGACCAGGGCGTACTTCGATCCCTGCTTGACGCAGGCGCGGGTACAGTCGGCGTCGGAAGCGCCCGCCATCATGTGCTTGGCGCCGCACATGGCGTCGCTCACTTTGCCGGTGAAGGCTTGCGGCTTGTCGGCGGCGAAAGCCAGGACTGCCGCGAGCACAACCAGCAGCGCCAGGGCGCGATGAAAACCGAGTCTCATACATGATCTCCTTGTAGGGGTGGGGATTCTCACACTACCGAATTAGACTACCAATCCGCGTGGAGGTTTCAAGAATCCGACCGTCTGCCGCTCCGGGGTCTTGAGCTTGACGGCGATCTCGATGAAGGCCAGGGCGGCGCGGCTGAGCGCCTTGTCCTTGCGGAAGACCAGCGCCAGGTCGCGCTTGATGGTGACGTCGGCCAGAGGCAAAGCCGCCAGCAGGCCGGCGCGCACGTCGTCCAGCACATTGGAACGGGCGATGAATCCCACGCCCACGTCGGCGGCGGCGAAGCGTTTGAGCAGCTCGCTCGAGTCGAGCTCCATGGAGATCGTCGGCTTGAGCCGCCGCTCGAAGAAGATGTCTTCCAGGGCATCGCGCGTGTGTCCCGCCTTGGGCAAGAGCAGGGGATATTTGGCGGCTTCGGCGATGGGCACCGACTTCATGCGCGCCAGCGGGTGACATGGAGCGGCGATCACTACCAGCACGTCACGGTGGAGGGGCACCACCGTCAGGCGGTTGTCGCTGACCGGCAGCGACACCACCCCGAAGTCCACTGAGTTGTCGATGATCGATTCCAGGATCTTGGTGCTCTCGGCGCGGCTGATGCTCACCGCCACCCCGCCGTACTGCTGCTTGAACGCGGCGAAGACCTCCGGCAGCACATAGAGGCAGGTGCCCTCGTTGGCGCCCACCACGATCTCGCCGCGCGGGACATGTTCCATCTCGGCGAGGCGGGTGATCATCTGCTTGCGGGCTTCAAGGGTTTCTTCAACATATTTCTGGAACTCTTTGCCGGCGGCGGTCAAAGAGACCTTGCCGCCGGAGCGGTCAAAGAGCCGCGCCCCCACCACCTCCTCCAGCGCCCGGATCTGGGCGGAGACCGCCGGCTGGGTGCGGAAGCGCTTCTCCGCGGCGCGCGAGAAGCTGGCGTGGCGCGCCACCTCGAGGAACGTTTCTAGCTGGTCGAAATCCATGGCTGCTGGCTACTAGCCTCTGGCTCCTAGCTAGTAGCTCGTAGCTAGAAGCTGCCGTCCCGCAAGTATATGAAAACCCGCCCGAGCGCTGCCTCATAAATCGAGCTTATCGCGGCGATAAAAAATGAATATTTCCACCGCCGCGCCGCCGCCCATTAGTCTAGGATAGTCCGGCCTGAGTTCCTCGCCAGACCGCACCCATACGCATAACCGTGCGTGGGCACGCGCCCGCGCCAAAGGAGTCAAGAATGGCTGATCCGAAGAGCGTGCTGGAGTTTGCCAAGAAGAACGGGGCCAAGATATTGGACCTGCGCTTCACCGATCTTCCCGGGCTCTGGCACCACGTTTCCTATCCCATCGACCAATTCAGCGAGTCCTCGTTCGAAGAGGGCTTCGGCATGGACGGCTCCATCATCCGCGGCTGGGCCGCCATCCACGAGAGCGACATGCTGCTGATCCCGGACGCCGGCACTGGTACATGATGGATCCCTTCACCGAGATTCCGACGCTGGTGATGATCTGCGACGTCATCGACCCGGTCACCAAGCAGCACTACGACCGCGACCCGCGCTAGATCGCGCCGCAAGGCGGAGATGTACCTGCAGATCCACCGGCATCGCCGACACCGCTTACTTCGGCGCCGAGGCGGAGTTCTTCATCTTCGACAACGTGCGTTTCGACCAGCGCGAGCAGCACGGCTTCTACTTCATCGACGCCGAGGAGGGGCGCTGGAATTCCGGCCGCGAGGAGAACAACCTCGGCTACCGTCCGCGCTACAAGGAAGGCTACTTCCCGGTGCCGCCCACCGACCACTACCAGGACCTGCGCAGCGAGATGGTCGATGACCATGCAGGCCTGCGGCATGGAGGTGGAGTGCCATCACCACGAAGTGGCCACCGGCGGACAGACGGAGATCGATCTCAAGTTCGACTCGCTGGTGCACTCGGCCGACCACATGATGCTGTACAAGTACATCTGCCGCAACGTCGCCAACCAGTACGGCAAGACCGTCACCTTCATGCCCAAGCCGCTGTTCCAGGACAACGGCAGCGGCATGCACACCCACCAGTCGCTGTGGAAGGGCGGCAAGCCGCTGTTTGCGGGCGACGGCTACGCCGGCCTGTCGCAGCTGGCGCTGTGGTATATCGGCGGGCTGATCGAAGCACGGCCCGGCGCTCTCCGCCATCATCGCGCCCACCACCAACAGCTACAAGCGCCTGGTGCCGGGCTTCGAAGCCCCGGTCAACCTGGCGTACTCGCGGCGCAACCGCTCGGCGGCCTGCCGCATTCCCATGTACTCGGCCTCGCCCAAGGCCAAGCGCGTGGAGTTCCGCCCGCCCGACCCGAGCTGCAATCCCTACATGGCGTTCGCGGCCATGGTGATGGCGGGACTGGACGGCGTCGAGAACAAGATCGATCCCGGCCAGCCGCTGGACAAGGACATCTACGACCTGGGCCCGGAAGAGCTGGCCAAGGTCCCGTCGATGCCGGGCTCGCTCGACGAGGCGCTCGATGCGCTAGAAAACGATCACGCCTTCCTGCTCAAGGGCGACGTGTTCACCGAGGAGCTGCTCGAAACCTACGTCTCGTACAAGCGCGAGAAGGAAGACCAGGCAGTGCGGCTGCGACCGCATCCCTACGAGTTCGCGCTGTACTACGATATTTAGTCGTCGGCTCCGGGCGATGCTGGCCTTTTTCTTGTCCCAGCAGCGCCCGGATTCTACCGCCACAAAATTTTGTGGTAATGATGTCTCGACGAGTGCTCCTTACCACGTGAGGCTTTACTGTAGCGCTTTTTGCCGGATGCTTTGCTGTGAGTTCGTCCCTGAGATGCGCCGCTCTGCTTTGGATATTGCTTCTTTACCATGCCAGAAACTCCGCTCAGGGGCAGCCTTTTTCTAATAGTTCGACTCTTGCAGTCACGTCGTTGGCGATGCGTATCACCAGGGAGCTTATCTGAGGCGCGTAATTCTCCAAATTAGATGCGGTAATTCCGAACATTATCTCCGTAACCACTACCGTGTCCATTTGGTTGAAGAGGCTTTCTAAAAACCCACGAAGGGCCAGCTCGCCAGAAACGGTGTGCCTTACCCGTTCCTTCGCTACGTACTGACGAACCCATGCCGCCTCTTTCAGGGCGAGGTCCCTAGATTGGTCAATTTGCTTGCCGACCGCGTAGGATGCGTTCGTCTTTGCGGGGTCAATTTTCTTAAGCGCCGCTTCCCATTTCGGCAACTCAATCTCGACTTTATCGAGAAAACCCTTATATTCGGATTCTGTCATCAGCCGGGTATCTCCACCGTGGGCCCAAGGGGCAGCGCAGAACGCGAGCAGGACTGCTAACAGCAGGAGCATTAGACGTTTCATGGTTCACATTCTACTGACGATATGCCTGTCTAGAAATTGACGACCCAGTGACGGGGAATCCCAGACGCGGCTGCAATGGCCTCGCGGCGCGGCTAAACGCCAATCACGCACAGCCGGGAAATGGTTTTGTTGCTGGCAAGGCACCCGAGGCCCAACCAGAGGCCATCGGCGCATGTCAGGGCAACTGTGCGCGGTTTTTAGCCCCGGGAGGCCATGTACCGGGGACACTGGCGGCGCAGCACGTGGGGCCGCAGAATGCCAGCGGAGGGCAATCATGACCGTTGCGGAATTGCGGGATAAGCTGGCGGGCGTGTCCGAAACTGTGCTGGCCGTATTCTGCGAAAGAGCCGCGAATAGCGGATGCGTGGATGACGCAACAGCGCAAAGGCTTCGGGAACTAAAACAAGAGTGGGTTAAGCTTGAGGCACGCGCAACGCCCGCTGATTACAATACGTACCAGCAGATACAGACTGAAAAGACCGCTGTTAAGGCCCGCATGGTCGAATTGCTGTGCACAATCCCAGCGGTGGCCACCAAGATTGCCGTGAAAGCGGGCCGGTAGCGGGGAGGAACCAAATGGCCAACAAGAAGGTTGTGTTCGCGGCGTTTGTGCTGTTAGCAGTTCCGGTACTGGCGCAGTCTGACAAGTATCCAATCACTCTGAAAGTTGTTTCCGCGCAGCAGCAATCTGTCGGGCAGACAGAAATCCGGCAGGACTATCCCGACCACTATTCGGCACGGGAGCGCGTGGGCCTTTTCGTGGTCGCCGAAACCGGCGGCGTGAGATACACGCTGCTGTGCGCGTGCTCGCAACTTGCGCCGCACGATTATCCCGCCCGAAGGAATGCGCGTTATTTCATAATCGCGGCGCACCATGTAGACAAAAACGGCAACCTCAAGGATAAGATTGCGGAAGTTCACTTGCGGATACTTGGGCAGGAGGCGGTCGCGAATGAAGAAAAGCGTTAAGACTGTTTCCGGCCCTCCGCGCATAGCCATTCCCGGTACCGAATCGATGTTGACCGGCTGGGCAGTGCGGTACGTATCCGGCATGGAGGAAGTAGAGAATGTCAAGCCGGGCTACTGGCTGGCGCGCTGGCAGGATTTTCCTTCCTCAAATGCGCCGGGGCCTGCCCGCATGGGTACATTTCAATTCACGCCTGATTTGCAAATGTGCTTTAACGAGGAAGCTGCCGCCAAAGGCGTCGTCGCCGTGTTGCGGGATTCCGCCGAAGTAGAAGCAACAGTCGTCAGAATTGTGGGCGGCGTGCCAAGCCGCGCCTAGTTTTTTGGCATATTTTTGGCATACGGTGGCCCCATTCGTCCGGTTTCATCGGTTTTGAGCGTATGTCTTTCCAGCAACTTACGCGCTGTCAATGCGGCCTAGCATTCGCGCTGTATTACGACCAGGGATTGAACACGGGCACGCCCGTGGCGGCGACGTCTCTGGTATTGCGCGTGACCAGGGTCAGGTTCCGATCAAGCGCAGTCGCCGCCAGCAACCCGTCGATCACGGGCAGCAAGAACTTGGTAGCGGCGGCTTGCGCGGCGATCCGTCCCCAGCGGTCGGCGACCGCCTGGTCAATGGGCAGGATACGGTCGCCAAAGCGCAGGACGACATCGCTGTCGAGCCAGGCTTCGAGCGCAACCCGGCGGGAACTCTCCCGCAGGGAAGTAATGCCTTTGCGGATTTCGCCCAGCGTGAGCACGCTCAGATAAAGCAGATCTTCGGCGGTGGCGTCGAGCCAGGCGGTCACCTTGGGGTCGGACTTTTTCCGCACCAGCTCAGAGATCACGTTGGTATCCAGCAGGAACCCGCTCATAGCTTGACCTTGCGTCCGTAGTCTGGTTTGCGCCGCAGGTCGATCTTTACCTTCGCCAGCGGCGACTGGCGGAAGAACTCAACCAAGCTCTGGGGTTGGCGGGAACGGGCAGAGAGCCGCTGAAATTCTTCCGCCGGCAGGATCACCACCGCCTCTTTGTTCTGGCGTGTGACCCACTGCGGACCCTCCGAGCGCGCCCGGCGGAAGACCTCACTGAATTGGGCCTTGGCGGTCTGGAGTTGCCAGCGGCTTTTGGGCGCTGGGGCTCGTGCAGACCGTGTCAGGCGCTTGTTCGCGGTGGTATCGCGCATTTCGTTCCCCCTAGCAGACTAGTCAGACTAGATTATAGCCTGTTTTTTGTTTGGCAGAGATGCCGGGTCTTTTTTTGTCTTTCATGGCATCCAGCCGGATCGGGGAGCAGTCTGGCGCCCCATTCCCATCACGGGCTAACGACGAAGCGTCCCCAAATGGGAATCGTTTGCGCGCCGAGGGCGCAGCCTGGCGTCCTCTGTGGGCTTGCAACTCGGATAGGATTTGCGCTGGTGCGGATGGATGCCGCAGTGGATGGCGTGGCTGGTGCGCGCAGCCGCAACCGCTCAACCCCTCACTTGTATTCTGACCGACACCCGATGAGCGCTCTTCCCGATCTCCGGCCGCAAGCCGCCAGTCATGGAACCAGCGATGACCCTTTTGGGCGCGTGGTCCAGTGCGTCAGCCCCTACGCCATCTACCTCCTCGACGCCGGTGGCTGCGTGATCAGTTGGAATAGCTGCGCTGAGCGGATGGAAGGCTACCAAGCCAACGAGATCCTGGACCGTCACTTTTCCGTGTTCTACCCGCCCGAAGAGGTGGAGCGGGGCGCGCCGGTTGCGAACCTGGAAGCGGCGCTGGTGGCCGGCCACTACGAGGACGAAAGCTGGCGCCTGCGCAAGGACGGCTCGCGTTTCTGGGCCAGCGTGGCAATCACGCCGCTCTACGACCGCCAGGGCAAGCACACCGGCTTCTCCAAGGTCACGCGCGACCTGACCGAGTGCAGGAAACGGCTGGAGCGCATGCAGGTGCACACCATTCAAGTGGAGACGCGTTCCGCCGAACTGGAGCGGCTGACCTCCGAGCTGCAGGAGGCCAACAGCGCCATGGAGGCCTTCACGCATTCGGTGTCGCACGACCTGCGCGCTCCCCTGCGGGCCATGTGGGGTTTCGCCGAAGCCCTGCAGGAAGACTATGGAGAGAAGCTGGACGAGCCGGGCCGCCGCTACACCCGCTCGGTGATGGATGCGGCCCGCCGCATGGACGAGCTGATCGAAGACCTGCTGGCCTACAGCCGGCTGAGCCGGGTGGAGATGGAGCTTGCCCCGGTTGATCTGGAGGCGACCGTGCGCGAAGTGGTGCATGAGGTGTGCACGGGCGACCAGCGGCGCAAGAAATCGGTCACGGTCACGCCGCCGCTGCCGTCCGTGATTGCACATCGTCTGACCCTGGTGCAGGTGCTCACCAATCTGCTTTCCAACGCCCTCAAGTTCGTGGCCCCCGGCACCCGGCCGCAAATACGGGTGTTCGCCGAAGAGCGCGATCGCCGGATCAGGCTGTGGGTGGAAGACAACGGCCTGGGCATCGCGCCCCACCACCACAAGCGCATCTTCCTGCCCTTCGAGCGGCTGCACGGCCCCGAGCCCTATCCCGGCACCGGCATCGGGCTGGCCATCGTGCGCAAGGGTGTGGAACGCATGGGCGGCACGGCGGGCGTGGATTCCGAGCCTGGGCGCGGCAGCCGCTTCTGGATCGAGCTGCCCGCCGCCGGTGAGGGCAAATGAATACCGGGCCCATCATCTTGCTGGTCGAGGACAACGACGGCGACGCCTTTCTGGTGCAGCGCGCCTTTCTGAAGGCCCAGGTCCCGCACCTGCTGCAGGTGGTGAAGGACGGTGAACAGGCGGTCGCCTACCTGAGCGGCGCCGGAGCCTACGCCGACCGCAGCCGCTTTCCCCTGCCGGTGTTCGTGCTGCTGGACCTGAAGCTGCCCCGAAAATCCGGATTTGAGGTGCTGGAGTGGGTGCGGCAGCAGCCGGCCATCCGCCGGGTCCCGGTAATCGTGCTCACCTCCTCGAACCACAGCGAAGACGTCAACCGGGCCTATGATTCGGGGGCGAATTCCTATCTGGTGAAGGCAGCCGATCCCGCCGCCGTCGTCGAGCTGACGCGGGCCATCGATCAGTACTGGATAAATCTGAACCAAGGTCCCGAACTGGGGTAGAACGTCAGAGGCGGGGAAAGCGCCACGGATTTACACGAATCTTCACGGATTCAGTCCTGATCCGTGTTCATCCGTGAAGATCCGTGGCCCAAGTTTTTGTGTCTCCTTTTATTCCGCCCGCATCCGCGATAATCTGCCGCCGTGGCCATGGACTGGGCGGCGGCGGTAGCGAAGATCGGCTTTCGCGATCCGGAGGCGGCGCGTGCCAACCTGGCGCGCCTGGAGGGGCGGGTGTCGCCGGCAGTGGTGGCGGCGTTGCCCACCCTGCTGGCCGAATCCCCCGACCCCGATTCCGCTCTCAACCTGCTGGAGCGGCTCACCGGCGCGCCCGAGAGCTACGAACCGGTGCGCCGGCTCGACCGCAGCCGCTTCCTTATCCACTACGCCATCGCCGTCTTCGGCTACAGCCAATGGCTGGGCGAGACCCTGATCCAGAACACCGACCTGCTGCAGAACCTGGGGCGCGACCGCGCCCTCGACCGCTCCCATTCCCGGGAGGACTTCCTGGAGCACTTCGCGCGCTTCCGCTCGCGCTCGTTCGACACCGACATCTCGCAACTGCTGGCGCGCTTCAAGAAGCGCGAGTATATCCGCATCATGCTGCGCGACGTGCTCGGCATCGCCAGCCTGGCCGAGACCACGGCGGAGATCTCCGCCCTCTCCGACGTGCTCATCGAAGAGGCCCGGCGCTACGTGGACGGACTCCTGCGCAATCGCTACGGCGTCCCGCGCCACGCCGACAACGAGGGCCGGGTGGTGGACACGCCCGTGGCCGTTCTCTCCATGGGCAAGCTGGGCGGCAATGAGCTGAACTACAGCTCCGACGTGGACTTGCTTTTTCTGTATGGCGACGGCGAACCCCACCACCCCAGCGAGCCAACGGCGGGCTCGCCGGGGGCCCCGGACGACCCGCCGGGCGAGATCAGCAACCGCGAGTACTTCATCCGGCTGGCGCAGCAGGTGACGGAAGTGCTGTCGCGCATCAGCCCCGAGGGCCCGGTGTTCCGCATCGACCTGCGCCTGCGTCCGCAGGGCGCCGAAGGCGAGCCGGCGGTGCCGCTGGGGCACGCCACGCGCTACTACGCCAGCGTGGCCCACGACTGGGAGCTGCAGGCGCTGATCAAGCTGCGGCATTCGGCGGGCGACCTCGAGCTGGCGCGGGAGTTCATCCGCACGGTGCAGCCCTTCGTCTATCGCGAGGAGCTGAACTTCGCCGCCATCGAGACCGCGGTCAACTCGCGGGAGAAGATCGGGGCGCACCGGCGCAAGCGCCTGGCGGTGCGGCGGCCGGAGGCCATCGACGTCAAGCTGGACCGCGGCGGCATCCGCGACATCGAGTTCCTGGTGCAGTGTCTGCAGCGCGTGTACGGCGGCACGGAGACCTGGCTGCGCTCCGGCGGCACCCTGTTCTCGCTGCAGAAGCTGCACGACAAAGGACACATCGGCGGCAAGGACTTCCACGAGCTCAGCCAGGGATACCTGTTCCTGCGCACCGTCGAGCACCGGCTGCAGCTCCGGCGCGGGCAGCAGGTCCACCGCCTGCCGGCCTCCGAGGCCGACCTGCGCGTGCTTTACCGCTCGGTCGCGGGCGAGGACGCGCGCGAGCGCAGCACCGAAGCCTTCGTTGCGCAGGTTCGCCAGAGCATGGCCGCGGTGGCCGACATTTACGAGCGCATCATCCATCACCAGCAGACGCAGCAGCGCCAGGAGCGCGAGCAGGGCGAGTTCCGCCTGGCGCCCCCCGAGGCGGGCAGGGAACAGTCGTATCAGCAGATTCTGCAGCGGCTGGCGGCGGACGCTCCTGCCCTCTACGAAGTGGCGGCGCAACGCGACCTCACGGCGCACACGCGGCGCAACCTGCAACGCTTCTTGAGCGCGGCTTTCACCAGTTCGGAGCGCTACGCGGCGCTGGTCCACAACCCGGAGGCGGTGGGGCGCGCGCTGCGCCTGTTCCAGGTGAGCGACTATCTCACCGACATCCTGGTGCGCTACCCGCAGGAACTCGACACCATCGAGAAAATCGTGGCCCCGCCCAACGGCGACAAGAGCGGCGCCCTGTTCAAGGCGGAAGGACCGGGCGCGGCGGGACACGATCCGGTGTTCGGCTTTCTGGCGTCGTCCCCCTCCACCCGCAGCGAGAAGCTGAGCATGCTGCGCCAGCACTACCGGCATCGCATGTTCGCCGCCGGCTCGCGCGACGTGATGGAGCAGCGTCCGGTGTACGAGTCGCTTTCCGAGATGAGCGCGGCCGCCAACGACGCCATCGCCGCCGCCCTGGCCATCGCGGGAAATCCGCCGGGATTCGCCGTGCTGGCGCTGGGACGGCTGGGGAGCTGGGAATTCGACCTGGCCTCCGACGCCGATCTGCTGTTCGTGCGCGACGAGCAGGCGGAGACCGAACCGCTCATCAAAGTCGCCGAGCACATGGTGGAGGCCTTGGCCGCCTACACCCAGGACGGCACGCTGTTCCCGGTGGACCTGCGGCTGCGTCCGCGGGGCGCCGAGGGCGAACTGCTGGTCACCCCCGAGAGCCTGGCCGCCTATTTCTCGAGCGAGGCCCAGCCCTGGGAGGCGCTCACCTACACCAAGCTGCGCTACGTCGCCGGATCGGAGGAGCTGGCGCTGCGCGCCATGACCGCGGTCGAAGACCAGATGCTGCGCTTTGCCAGCGATTCCGGCTTCGGCGCCGCGGTGCGCGCCATGCGGGCCAAGCTCGAGAAGTCCGACACCGAGCCCAACTTCAAGGTCGCGGCCGGCGGGTTCTACGACATCGATTACATCCTGTCCTATCTGCTGGTGAGGTACGGCGTCAAAGACGTGCAGGGGAACACGCGCGAGCGCCTGCACACCCTGGCGGCACGGGCGCTGCTTTCGGACGACGACTGCGCCACCCTGGACGCGGCGGCCGAACTGCTGCGGACGGTCGGGCACGTGGTGCGGCTGGTCACCGGGCGCGCGCGTAAATCGCTGCCCATGGGCGACCATCCGCGGCGGGTGTGCGAGCAGTTGGTGTCGCGCATTCTGGGGCGGACCTTCCGCGATGGCCTCGAGCGCGAACTGGAACGGACGTACCGCCTGGTCCGGCCGGTGTACCAGAAGGTTCTGGGGGAAGGGGAGTGAAAACCGCAGAGGGCGCGGAGGAAAGATGAGGAGCGGGACTTCAGAATTCACGAAACTTGCTGGTGCAGGATCACGTGTCAGGGCACGACTTTAGTCGTGCCGAAAGCTGCACCTCTTAAGATTTGTCATCCCGAGCGAAGCGCGAGGCGAGCTTGCGAGCGGAGCGCGAGTCGAGGGATCTTGGGGTTTGTGTTTTGGGGATCGTGTCTTCTGCCGTTTCTTGAAATCGCACTACACACACCAAGATTCCTCGCCTCGCCCTCACTCGCCAAGCTCGCTCGGGCGGGCTCGGAATGACAATACAACAAAGGCTCCTAACGGCACGACTGAAGTCGTGCCCTGACACGTGATCCCGCACCAGGCAGTTTTCCAGGCTCACCCCAGCCCGCAGTTGCCCCCGGCCCGCTTTTCCCCTTTCCCAACTCGGCATCCTTGGCGATCTCGGCGGTAAGTCCTTTGAGAATCCCGGGGGCGCGGCGGACGGATACAATATTTCCAAGGCCGGCCATGGCCCCCGGCAGTGACAAACGTCACAAATACCTGTGACGATTGGCCTACGTCCGCCAGCGCGCCGTGGCTATAATTCCGGTCCTTTGGATAATTTTGCGGAGGTGTGTGACATGGCGGATTCATATAACGGGCTGCCCATCCCCAAGGACGGGACCCGAATTAGCTACAGCAACGGGAAGTACAACATTCCCGACAACCCGATCATTCCCTTCATCGAGGGTGACGGTACCGGGCGCGACATCTGGAAGGCGTCGGTGCGTGTGTTCGACGCCGCGGTGCAGAAGGCCTACAACGGCAAGCGCCGCGTGGTGTGGTATGAGATCTTCGCCGGCGAGAAGGCCATGGCCAAGTTCAAGAGCTGGCTGCCGGACGGCACCATCGACGCCATGAAGGACCTGCGCGTCGGCATCAAGGGCCCCCTCACCACCCCGGTGGGCGGCGGCATCCGTTCGCTGAACGTGGCGCTGCGCCAGATCCTCGACCTCTATGCCTGCGTGCGCCCGGTGAAGTGGCTGGGCGCGCCCTCGCCGGTGAAGCATCCCGAGCGCATGAACGTGATGATCTACCGCGAGAACACCGAGGACGTTTACGCCGGCATCGAGTGGGAGCAAGGCACGCCCGAGGTCAAGAAGCTGATCGAATTTCTGAACAAGGAGATGCTGAAGGGCGGGCCCAAGCAGATCCGCCTGGATTCCGGCATCGGCATCAAGCCCATCTCCATCACCGGGACCAAGCGCCTGGTGCGCAAGGCCATCCAGCATGCGTTGGAGAAGGGCCGCAAAAAGGTGACGCTGGTCCACAAGGGCAACATCCAGAAGTTCACCGAGGGCGCCTTCCGCGCCTGGGGCTACGAGCTGGCGGTCAGCGAGTTCCGCGACCAGGTGGTGACCGAGCGCGAGAGCTGGATTCTCGACAACAAGGACAAGAACCCCAACATCACCATCGAGCAGAACGCCAACCTGGTCGAGCCTGGGCTGGAGTTCGCCGCTCCCGAATTCCGCAACGACATCTACAAGGAAGTGAAGGCCTGCCTGGACTCGATCTCCAAGACCCACGGCAACGGGCAGTGGAAGAAGAAGCTGATGGTCAACGACCGCATCGCCGACTCCATCTTCCAGCAGGTGGTAACGCGCGCCGACGAGTACGAGGTGCTGGCCACGCCCAACCTGAACGGCGATTACATCTCCGACGCGTGCGCGGCGCAGATCGGCGGCCTGGGTATCGCGCCCGGCGCCAACATCGGCGACGGCTACGCCATGTTCGAGGCCACCCATGGCACCGCCCCCAAGTACGCCGACCTGGACGTCATCAACCCCAGCTCGGTGATGCTCTCGGGGGTGATGATGTTCGAGTTCCTGGGCTGGAAGGAAGCGGGGCAGCTCATCGAGGACGGCATCCGCAAGACCATCGAGCAGAAGAAGGTCACCTACGACTTCCACCGCTTGCTGGAGGGCGCCACCAAGGTGAAGTGCAGCGAGTTCGCCACCTACATCATCCAGAACATGGGACCCAAGACCGCTTCCTCCGCTGCTGACTAGCGGGGGTGCACAATTGACGCAGGTGAAGGGGCACGCCTTCAGGCGTGCCGTAAATGGGATGATGTAAGACTTCGGCTTTAGCCACTGAGGGAATTTTCCTCAGGGCCTAAAGGCCTACTCATATGTGGACCTTAGCGGCACGGCTAGCCCCGCTGGAAGCCGTGCCCCTTCACCTGCATAAGCTTGACTGTGGGCCCGCTCTGGCGGGAAAGGGTTAGAATCTGTCATCCGGCCCCACCCTCCGGGTACGGAGGACAGGGCTTTTGCGAGGCACTTATGCGTAAGAAGATCACCATCGTAGGTTCGGGAAACGTAGGCGCGACGGCCGCTCACTGGATGGCGTCCAAGGAATTGGGCGACATCGTGCTGATCGACATCATCCCGGGCGTGCCCCAGGGCAAGGGCCTGGACCTGCTCCAGGCCATGCCCATCGAGAAGCGCGATTCCTACGTGCTCGGCACCGAGGACTACAAGGACACCGCCAACTCCGACATCGTCGTCATCACCGCCGGCATCCCGCGCAAGCCGGGCATGAGCCGCGACGACCTGCTCAACACCAACTACAAGATCATGCAGGACGTGGTGGGCAAGGTGGTGACGCACTCGCCCAACTGCATCCTGATAATCGTTTCCAACCCGCTGGACGCGATGGCGCAGGCGGCCTACAAGATCAGCGGCTTCTCCCGCAACCGCGTGATCGGCATGGCCGGGGTGCTGGATTCGGCGCGCTTCCGCACCTTCATCGCCATGGAGCTGGGGGTGAGCGTGGAGAACGTGACCGCCTTCGTCTTGGGCGGCCACGGCGACACCATGGTGCCGTTGCCGCGCTATTCGACAGTCGCGGGCGTGCCCATCACCGAGCTCATGGACAAGGCCACCGTCGACCGGCTGGTGCAGCGCACGCGTGACGGCGGAGCCGAGATCGTCAAATATTTGAAGACGGGCAGCGCCTACTATGCGCCCTCGGCTGCCGTGACTGAGATGGTCGAAGCGATCATCAAGGACAAGAAGAAGATCCTGCCCTGCGCCGCCTATCTCGAGGGCGAGTATGGCATCCACGGGCTGTTCGTGGGCGTGCCCTGCAAGCTGGGCGCCCGCGGCATCGAGAGACGTCTCGGGAGATCCGCCTCACCGATGAAGAAATGGCCGCCCTGAAGAAGAGCGCCGACTCGGTGAAGGAACTGGTGGCAGTGGTGGGCGTGTAGAGACAGTCGCCAGTCGCCGGTTTCTTGTTCCCGCCCGCAAGGGCGGGATTTTTTGTGGCCACCGCCCGCCGCAAGTCATCTGCTCTCTACGGAGGCAGCCATGGACCTGCGCTATCCCATCGGGGAGTTCGAATTCGAAGGCAAACCGACAGATGAGCAGTTGCGGCAATTCATCTCCGACATCGAGCAGGCGCCGTCGCGGCTGCGCGCGGCCCTCGCCGGCCTCTCCGAGCAACAGCTCGAGACGCCCTACCGTCCCGGCGGCTGGACGCTGCGGCAGGTGGCACACCACGTCCCCGAGAGCCACATGAACGCTTACGTGCGCATGAAGCTGGCGCTGACGGAGGACAACCCCACCATCAAGCCCTACGACGAGGCGCGCTGGGCGGAGACAGCGGACGTGCGCGGCACTCCCATCGCCACCTCGCTCACGCTGCTTGAGGCCCTGCATCAGCGCTGGGTCACGCTGCTCAAGGCGCTGGGCCCGGGAGATTTCGCGCGCACCTTCAACCATCCCGAGAGCGGCCCGTGGACCCTCGGCAAATACGTTGCGCTCTACTCCTGGCACGGCAAGCATCACGTGGCACACATCACGAGCTTGCGTGAGCGCATGGGGTGGTAGCGCGGGCGTCCCGCCCGCGCATCATCCCAAATGCGGATCACGCGGCGGCTCGGGCGCGATCTCGTACTGCTCTTCGAGGCGCTCGAGCAAAGAGCGCAGGATGAGCTCGCGGTCGAAACGGCGGACGATCAGCAGGTCGGCGCCGAACATCTCGTCCCAACCTTCTTCCCGCATCACCTGTGCGATGCCGCTGGGCGTGCCCACGAAATACGAGATGGTCCAGGAGCCACCCGTATTCGTGTCCTCGAGTTCCACGAAAAGCTCGTCGTAGAAGCACTCCGGGTCGGGTGGTCCGGTGTCGGAGTCAAAACTGCGGAAATAATGATTGCGGACGCGCAGGCGTGCTTGATCGTCCGCTGGCTCTTCTGCTGCGGGGATCGGAAGAGTCGGGATTTTGGCGGGCTCGAGGGTGGCCGCATCCACCGGCCGCGAAAGGCGCCGCAACAGCGCGAGCAGGCCGATGCCACCGGCAACGAGCACGACCGTGCCCAAGGAGTGGTCCATCACAACAGCATGGCACAGCGGGATTGAATTGGCCACGGCTCGAAGCACTCAGCACTCAGCCGTCAGCACTCAGCAAAGTCTCTCAGTGCCGAGAGTGATGCCCGCCCGGGAGGGCACGGATTTATCCGTGCCGCTAGCAACCTCCAGAATTTGTCATTCCGAGCGCCGCCCGAGCGAGCGTACGCGAACGAGGGCAAGCGAGGAATTTCGGTTTTTGTGAATAGCAGATAAGGTGCTGCAGATCCCTCGACTCGCGCTCGCTTCGGCAAGCTCAGCTCGCGCGTCGCTCGGGATGACAATTTTAGGGTGGCCCTACGGCACGGCTGGAAGCCGTGCCCCTCCGAAAGAAAATCCCAGGCCATTCGGCGTCCTCTGCATCCTCAGCGGTGAAGACCCTATGCCGTCGCCGCCCGCAGTTCCGGCTCGCCGAACTTTACCGATACCAGCTTGGACACTCCCGCCTCCTGCATGGTAACGCCGTACATCACCGGCGCCGCGGTCATCGTCTTCTTGCTGTGGGTGATGAGGACGAACTGCGTGGTGTTGCTCATCTGCTTCACCAGTTCGATGAAGCGCCCGATGTTGGTCTCGTCCAACGGCGCGTCCACCTCGTCCAGGATGCAGAATGGGCTGGGCTGGTACTGGAAGATGCCCACCAGCAGCGCCAGCGCGGTCAGTGCCTTCTCGCCGCCCGAGAGCAATAGCACGTTCTGCAACTTCTTGCCGGGAGGCGAGGCCACCACGTCGATGCCGCTCTCCGCCGTATTCTCCTCGTCGGTCAGGCGCATGAAGGCGTTGCCGCCGCCGAACAGCTTGCGGAACGTGGCCTGGAAGTTCTCGTTGATTTTCCCGAACGCCTCCTGGAACTTCTGCCGCGAATAAACATCGATCTCGCGGATGGTGTTCTGCGTGTTCTCGATGGAATCCAGCAGGTCCTTGCGCTGGGTCTCCAGGAAGGCGTGACGCTGCGCGGTCTCCCGGTATTCCTCGAGCGCCATCATGTTCACCGGACCCATGTTCTCCAGGCGCGTGCGCATCTCGCGGTACATTGCCTCTTCCGCCGCCAGTTGCTCGCCTTCGACGCGGAGGATCGCCGGGTCGTTGCGCATGGCCTCGCCTGCGATCCCCAGTTCGTTGATGGCCGTCTGCTCCATGTACTCGGTGTCGGACTTGAGCTTGGCCGCCGCCGCCGAAAGCTCGCCCCGCCGGTCGCGCGCCTGGTCGAGCGCCTGCCGTGCCTCCCGGAGCTGCTGCTCGATCTCCGCCAGCCTGGCTCGCACCTCGCCGGATTCCGCCTGCAATTCCGCACTGCGCGCCTGCGCCGCTTCGCGCTCCGCTTCGAGCGCCTCGAGTCGTTCGGCGATGTGGAGATTTTCCTGCTCGCGCTCGTGACGCTCCTCGGCCGCCGCCGCCAGCCGCGAGCGCAGACCGTCGATGCGAAGCCGCGCGTCGTTGGCCAGGGTCTCGATGCGTTGGAGCGCCGCTGCTGCCGCCGTGCGCCGCACTTCCAGGGCCGCTAGGCGCGCCCCCACTTCCGCCGCGGTGTGCGCCGCCGCGTCCCGCGCCGTCCTCAGCGCCACCAGCTCTTCCTGCGCCGAGGTGCGCTGGCTCTCCAGTTCCGCCCGGTGCAGCTCGTGCATGCCGGCCTCGGCCTGCTTCGCCAGCAGAAACACCTGCTTCTCCGCGCTCGCCGTTTTCACCTGCTCCCACTCGCGCGAGAAGGTCTCACGCCGCTGCCGGTTGCGCTCCAGCTCCGACACCAGTTGGTCGAGTACGTGCGACGAGGTCAGCGCCTGCTTCTCGCCATCGAGCCGCTGCTGCTCCAGTTCGCCCAGCAGACGCTCGAGCTCGGCCAGCCGCCGTGTCAGCCTGGCGGTGCGGTGCTCCTCTACCCCCAGCGTCTTCTCGATCACCTCCAACTGCCGCGTGACTTCGCGCAGTTCGCGCTTGAGCGAGAGCGGGCCTTCCGTGCGCTGGCGCCCGCCGGTGACGGTGACGTTGTGGAAGCACTCGCCGGTCTGCGAGAGGAAGAAGGCGTCCGGGTTCTCCAGCGCCAGCTCGCGCGCCAGGAACGGGTCGGGCGTGATGTAGCCGTTGCCCAGCTTGGACAGAATGACTTCGAGCGATTTGCCGAAGCCGTTGAGCACGCGGATGCAGTTCTTGAGCGGCACGATGCGCTCGGGACGGGGATGGTTTCGCGCCGATTCGTCCAGCGCAAAGGAGAACTTCGCCTGCGAGTCCTCGGGATGCACCAGGAACGTGGCCCGGCCCTCGACGTCGCCACGGAGCAGGCGCAGGCCCTCGTCGGCCGCGTCCCACGACTTGACGACGACGTAGTTCAGTTCGTCGCGCAGAAAGTCTTCCACCACATGCTCGTACTGGCCCTCCACTTCGAGGAAGTCGGCCAGCACGCCCGCGGGCGCGAAGCCGTTCTGCATGGCGCCCGACTGGAACAGGCGTTTCACCGATTCGGTGGAGTATCCGTGCTCGGCGATCACGGCTTCGAGCGACGCTCTTTTGCCCAGCGCGGTGGCGAACTCGGCGCGCAGCGTGTCCATGCGGCGCTTGGATTCGGTCTCTTCCGCGCGCGTGGTCTCGAGCTCCCGGCGCGTGCTCTCGATCTGCAGGCCGAGCCACGCGACCCGCTGCGATACCGACTCGAACTCCAGCGTCAGTTGCCCACGCCGTCCGCCTGAGGACTCCATGGCCGCGATGGCCACGGCGATCTCCTGCTCCAGGCGCGTAGCCTCGCGGTCGAGCGCTGCGCGATGCTCCTCCGCCTGCGTGATCAGGTTGCGCACCTCGGCGGCGGCGGCCGCCACTTCCATGATCTCCACCCGGCGCTGCTCCTGCTGCTGCTCCACCGCTACCAGCGCCCCCGCCGCCTCGGCTGCTTCCTGCTGCCGCGCCGCCGCTTCCGCCCGGCCGTCAGCCTCGTTGGCGGCCGCGGTGGCCAGCACGCCGCGATTGCCTTCCAGTTCGGCGTCGAGCGCGCTCCTCTGCGCTTCCGCCCGCGCCAGGTCGGCCTCGCCGACCTCGGCCCGCAGCGCCAGTTCGCGGCAACGCTCTTGGTTGTGCCGCTGCTGCGCCAGCGAGCGGTCGATCTCAAGCGTGATGTCGCTGGTGCGCTCGGAGTTCTGCCGCAGCTCGTTCTCGATGGCGTATCCGCGCGCGCGCGTCTCGCTCTGCCCGGCCTCCATCCGCTGGGCCGTCTCAGCGCGGAAGGACATTTCCTGCGCCAGCGCTTCCAGCTCCGCCTCGAGCGCCGCGGCCTCGCGCGCCAGTTGCGCCAGCTTGCTGGCCAGCACCACCTTCAGCCTGGCCTTCATCTCGTCGCGCAGCCGGACATAGCGCTCGGCCTTGGAGGCCTGGCGCTTCAGCGAGTTCATCTGCCGCGTGACTTCTTCGAAGATGTCGTTCAGCCGCGCCAGGTTCTGCTTGGCTTCTTCCAGACGCAGTTCCGCCAGGCGCTTCTTGGTCTTGAACCGGGTGATGCCGGCGGCTTCCTCGATGATCGCGCGCCGGTCGTGCGGCTTGCTGGAAAGGATCTGCCCGATGCGTCCCTGCTCGATCAGCGCGTAGGACTCCGGCCCCAGCCCCGTGCCCATGAACATTTCCTGGATGTCGCGCAGCCGGCACAGCTTGCCATTGAGCAGGTACTCGCTGTCGCCGGTGCGGAACAAGCGCCGGGTGATGACGAGTTGCCCCGCCTTGAACTCCTGCCGCTTGAACTTCCGCCGGCGAATCTTCAGCACCACTCCGGGAGGTGCCGCATCCTCGGCTTGCTCCTCGGCCGATTGCTCCTCGGCCCCTACTCCCTGCTCCCTACTCCCTACTCCCTGCTCTTCCGCCGGCAGCGGCTGCACGTCTGCCACATGGGCCTCAGTGTCGGCGGCGGCCTGGGCGCGCACTGAGGCTTCGTCCCAGTCCTCTTCCGGGATCTCGCCTACCACCTCGATCTCGGGTTCCGACACATCGCCACCTTCGTACACGTCGGGGTCAATCAGCGTCAGCGAGACCTCGGCCATGCCGGTGGGCTGGCGGTCGCGCGTGCCGGCGAAGATGACGTCTTCCATGCGCGAGCCGCGCAGCGTCTTGGCCGACTGCTCGCCCAGCACCCAGGAGATGGCGTCAGCAATGTTGGATTTTCCGCAGCCGTTCGGCCCCACAATGGCGGCGATCCCGTCGCCGTGGAATTTCAGCTCGGCGCGGTCGCAGAACGACTTGAATCCCAGAATCTGCAGCTTCTTCAGTTTCAGCACGTCAACCCCTTTGGCTGGCTGGAAACCGCTGCACGGGCGGGTCGCCACACCAAACCCCTGCGTTTCCGCTAACTTTAGCCACCTTGTCCCGCAGGGTCAAGCACAAAGGCCCTATATATTGTGCCAGCTTGTGGATAACCCCTTGGTATCGGATACGCAATGCAGCCTGCCGGCATGTTTCGGGCGGGGAAATAAGAAGGAGGGGAGAAATCGCCAAAGCTCTTCTTGAATGTACTCCCGGCCAGCACCGGAATCAATGCAACTGTTGATGCGGGCGCTTCAGGCAGGGCAGGACTGTGAGTTGCGCCCCTACAGACCAGTTGATAAACTAGTTCGATGAAGACAGTAGGAGCGTTTGAGGCAAAGACCCATCTGAATGAGCTGCTGCAGAGGGTTGCCAAAGGTGAAACTATCCGCATCACGCGGCGGGGTGTTCCGGTCGCGAATCTGGTTCCCGCCGAAGAAAGCAAGAAGAGAGACGTGAAAAAGATCGTCCGGGAAATCCGCGAGATCCGCAGAGGAGCAAGCGTCAAAGGACTCACCATACGCGAGTTGATCAATGAAGGCCGCCGGTACTAAGCGGTTCGTGCTGGATGCGTCCGTAAGCGTGGCATGGTGCTTTCCGGAAGAGAGTGCTGCCTATGCGGAAGGAGTACTCGATCTGCTGTCCCATGGGATCGAGGCGCTCACTCCTGCCATTTGGCCTTTCGAGCTGGCCAACGCTTTGCTCGCGGGGGAAAGGCGCAAACGCCTCACCGTGGCCCAAGTGACATCCGTTCTGCAACGCATTGCTGACCTGCCGATCACAGTAGATTCGCAGCGAGTGGATCGCGTATTCGGTCAAGTCCTGTCGATTGCTCGCCAAGAGCAGTTGACGGAGTACGACGCGGCCTACCTCGAACTCGCTCTCCGCGAAACGTTGCCGCTGGCTACGCTCGATCAGGGACTGCGGCGCGCTGCCCAGAACGCCGGGATTGCGCTGGTCACAATCTGAGTTCTCACCTGCAGAAACCGAGATCCCTCGTTGCGCTCGGTCGCCAAGCTCCCTCGCGCCGCCTCGGGATGACAATTTAATAACAAGTGCTTACGGCCCGACTGAAGCCAGGCCCCTCCGACACAACGCGGGATACAGAAAAAACAAAACCGCTCCAGGAAAAAAGCCCGGCCAACCAGCCGGGCCACGTGAAACGTGAAACTTGAAACCTGAAACTTGAAACTACTTCTCCCCACCCAGCCTCTGGAAGAAGCGGATGATGGACTCGATCCCGCGATAGAAGTTGGGGATATGGAACTTCTCGTTGGGGGCGTGCAGGTTGTCGTCGGGCAAGCCCATACCCATCATGACGCTGGGAATCTTGAGTTGGTTGGCAAAGTCCGAGACGATGGGGATGGACCCTCCCGACCGGATGAACACCGTGTCCTTCTTGAACACGTCGCGCATGGCTTCAGTAGCCGCCTTGATGTACTTGCTGTCGGTGCTCACCACCGAGGCCGGCCCTTTGCTGTGCACCTTGATCCTTACCTGGATGCCCTTGGGGGTGATCTTCTTGATGTACTTCTCGTACTTCTTGAGGATGTCGTCCGGGTCCTGGTCGGGCACGAGGCGCATCGAGACCTTCGCCGCTGCTTTGGCCGGGATCACCGTTTTCGCGCCCGGCGCGGTGAAGCCGCCCGGCATGCCGTGCACCTCGACCGTGGGGCGCGCCCACAGCCGGTAGAGAGTCGGATATTTGGGCTCGCCGGTC
Organism: uncultured Acidobacteriota bacterium; assembly: GCA_963704285.1. GTDB lineage: Bacteria > Acidobacteriota > Terriglobia > Terriglobales > Acidobacteriaceae > JAHFUA01. The sequence goes on from OY969886.1 coordinate 2,821,079, forward strand.
AGCGTGGTGGAGCCGACTTCGTTCTTCAGGAAATCCTTGTCCTTGAACGGCAGCCGCTTCCATGCCTTCAACTCATCTTTGCTGGGCGCCTTGACGCGATCGTAGAAGCCGGGGATAAGGACTTTGCCCTTGGCGTCCTTGAGCTTGCTGATGATTTCGATGAGCCCGAAGAAGGGATTGGGCGCCGCCCCGCCGTACATGCCGGAATGCAGATCGCTCTTCGCGCCCACCGCCTCCAGTTCCGTGTACACCAGCCCGCGCAGGCCCACGCACAGCGTCGGCAGGTTGGGGGCGAAGAGTTCGGTGTCGGTGATCAGCGCGAAATCGGCCTTCAGCCGGTCTTTGTGCTTGCTCACGTATTCCGAGATGGATTCGCCACCCACTTCCTCCTCGCCCTCGATCAGCACCTTCACGTTGATGGGCATGCCGCCGTTGGACTTCATCATGGCCTCGAAGGCCTTCAGTTGCATCCAGAGCTGGCCTTTGTCGTCCACGGCGCCGCGCGCATAGATGTTCTGGTTGCGCTCGGTGGGCTCGAAGGGCGGCGAGAGCCACTCGTCCACCGGGTCGGGCGGCTGCACGTCGTAGTGCGCGTAGCACAGCGCCGTGATCTTGCCGGGAGCGTGCAGCCAGTCGGCGTAGACCAGCGGGTGTCCCTTGGTGGAGATCACTTCCACGTGCTCGAATCCGATGCGGCCCAGCTCGGCGGCCACGAATTCCGCCGCCCGGCGCACATCGGGCTTGTGCTCCTCCAGCGTGCTCACGCTGGGAATGCGGAGCAGGTCTTTAAGTTCGTTCAGAAATCTGTGCTGATTCTCACGCGCATACGTCACGGGAGCATCGACTACGCTTGCCATATGAATGTCCTCTCGATGTCTGAGTATACAACCCGTGAGCCCGCCCGCGCAGCGGGTGCTACGGCTTCTCCGCCGCGATTACTGTGTACGTCAGCTCCCCCGACCGATACGCCTCCAGGATCACGTCGATCCCTGCGACGAACCCCCGCACTGCCGCGGGCAGCAGCTTCACCGCGACTGCCGCCGCCTTCGCCCGCTGGTTGCAAATCTCCCAGGTGCGCACCACGCGAGGGCTCAGGTCTTCCGCGACTCGCACGCGCAGCCCGGCCGCAGCGATGGCGCTCTCGTACTGTTCGCGTGTCCAGAGCTCCGGGCATAAGAACCGCGTCGCCACTTCCTGGACTCGTGCGCTGGTCATGCTGCCCGTCCAGGCAGTCAGCAGCAACTGTCCTTGTGCGCGAAGAGTCCGGCCGGCGTTCTCGAAGTAGCCACGCTTGTCGGCGAGGTGCTCAGAACGATTCCATCGTCCATACCAGGTCGAACTGCGCCGCGGGATAGGCGAACGTTTCGGCGTCCGTGGCGACGATGCTGACCTGCTCGCCGACCCCCGCGCGCGCCACGTTCTCGCGCGCGATGTGCGCTTGCTTCCCGCTGATGGTGATCCCCAGCACGCGGCATCCATGCCGCCGAGCGAGGTGGACCGCCGTTCCGCCGTGACCGCAGCCGACATCCAGAACGTCACGACCGCCTGCTCCCAGCAGGCTCACGCAATGTTCGATAAGGCGGACTTGCGCCCTGGCCGGCCCGTCGCCATCCACGAACAGCCCATGATGGATGTGGTCGCCCCAAAATGTGCGATAGATGAAGGCCAGCGAGTCGTAGTGCTCGCGGATGGCGGCGGCCGTCGTCATCAGAACCTCGCCGGCGAAAAAGCGCTCAGGTCGAAGTCCGGCTTCGCACCGCGCACTACCTGCGAGATGACCAGCGCCGTCACCGGCGCCAGCAGGATGCCGTCGCGATAGTGCCCGGCGGCGACGAAATAATTCGCCACCTCGGTCGCGCCCAGCAGCGGCAGCGCATCGGGCGTGCCCGGACGCAGGCCCGCCCAAGTCTCCAGCATCCTCGCCTCGCCCAGCTCAGGAACGAGGTTGGCGGCGGCCTGGTGCAGCCGCTGGATGGTGTCCGGGTCCACGCGCTTGTCGAAACCGGCGTCTTCGAGCGTGGAGCCGATCACGATTCGTCCGTCGCTGCGCGGCACCACGTACACCTCGGGCGCGCGCACCACGTGATTCACCAGGCGGTTCTGCGCTGCCACCACGCACAGCATCTGACCCTTGACCGGCCGGGTAGGGAAGCGCAGCGGCCCGACCTCGCCCGCCCACGCGCCACAGCAGTTCACCACCGCGCCAGCCGCATATCGCGTCTTCGACGTCTTGACCGCCACGGCGCGGCCATCCTCCACCTCGACTTCAGAGACCGCTGAGCCGGAGGCGATGTCGATGCCGCGATGTTTCGCCGACTTCACCAACGCGGCGATGAGCCCGCGCGGATCCACGCAGCCTTCCGGTGTCCAGTACGCCGGCTCGCCCGAGTAGGCGAGGCGCGGCTCCAGGCGCGCGATCTCGTCCGCATTCAGCGGCCGCCATTCTCCTGTGGAAATGTAGCTGGCTGCATCTCCTGCGGGCGGCTCGGCGAGGTACGCGATCGTGCCCTGCATGCGGAGGTCGACGCGCATTCCCGACTCGTCATCGATCTCGCGCACGAACTCGGGATACATGCCGGCACTGGCCCGCGCCAGATGCTTCAGCGGCACCGGCAGCAAGGGGTCGCACCAGGCCAGCATGCCGGCGGCGGCGTGCGAGGCTTCGCGTCCGGGCTCGCCGCGCTCCACGATCAGCACGCTGGCGCCGTGCTTGCGCAGTTCCCGCGCCAGGGACACCCCGACGATGCCGCCCCCGGCGATCACCACGTCCCAAGTTTTCACACGAGTATTCTAGCGGAGGGCAGCGCTTCAACTCAGCAGTCAGCAATCAGCGCTCAGCGAAGGTACTGTGATTTGGCTGACTGCTGAGTGCTGCCCGGTTACTCACCGGCATCGGCTTTCATTTCCATCTTGAACTCACCTTTCAGCCGCGTCAGAATTCCTTCTCAGGAGGATATCCGGGCCATGGCCAAGTGCCCCCGGTGCGCGGCCGCGGCACCCGCCTACACGCGCTGCGAGGGCTGCGGTCTGGTTCTCGGCTTCGACGGCATCACCGTCTTGGTCGATTTCGAGGACTCTCCTCATTTCCGTCGCGTCTCGCGCATCGCTCGCCGCCAGGACTCCTGCTCCGAGTGGACGGAGGAGAACGGCCGCCACTTCCTGCGGGTTACTTACTCGCTGGCGGAGCTGGAGACCTTCCGCCACCTGGCGGCCGCCGGCGCCAGCCTCTCCCGCAAGCACAGCTTCCTCAACGGCCTCGAGATCCGCTGGCCGGCGGCGGAGGACGGCGACAGCTTCAGCCGCGAGTTCCCGCTGCCCGTGCCGATCTCCCTGCAGCAGAACGGCCGGTCTTCCAGCCCCTCGCATTGACACTCGCGCAACTCTGCTGAAACAATGGCTCACGCAAGTCCCACGAGGCACACATGTATGACCAAGAACCCGGCGATGCCCCGAGCAGCGCGAGCACTCTGAGGAATGTCCTGCTGGCGGTCGCCGCCGTTTATGTCATTGTTTCCCTTTACTTGATGTTCGACATGCGCGGCCGGCTGGCCAAGGTGGAAAGCACGCAGGCCACAGCCGCGGTCAATTATGACAAGCTGGCCCGCCGCGTCACCGAGGACGAGGCCAACGCCAAGGCCTCGCAGCACGCCATCGCCAAGCAGGTGGGCATGACGGAAGAGCAGTTGGCGCGCCGCACCGCCGAACTGCAGCGCCAGCAGCGCGCCGCCGAATCCCGTCTGACCGAACAAGGCCAGGAGATCGGCAAGGTCAGCGGGGAAGTCGCCGGGGTGAAGGGTGAGGTCGCCGGGGTGAAGGGCGACGTCGGCACCGTCAGAACCGATCTGGAGACCACCAAGGGCAAACTCGCGCGCGCCATCGGCGACCTGGGGCAGCAGAGCGGCCTCATCGCCCACACCCGCGAGGACCTCGAGTTCCTGAAGCACAAGGGCGACCGCAATTACTATGAGTTCACGCTGCGCAAGTCCAAGGGAAGCACGCCGGTCTCGAGCGTCAGCCTGCAGCTCAAGAAGACCGATCCCAAGCGCGGCAAGTTCACCCTCAACGTCATCGCCGACGATCGCACCATCGAGAAGAAGGACAAGACCGTCTACGAGCCGCTGCAGTTCTACACCGGCCGCGACCGCATGCTGTACGAGCTGGTGGTGTTCACGGTGGACAAGGAGAAGGTCACCGGCTATATCTCCACGCCCAAGAACGCGCCGTCGCCGCCCACCGGCAACTGACAGCGGCGCTTCTGGTAGAGACGCAGCATGCTGCGTCTCTCCGTGTCTCTTACCCCACTTATCACTTTTCACTTTCCCCTTTTGACCTTAACGTGATCCTATGCACGTCAGCGCGCGCGTTCTGCTGGAGATCTTCATCCGCACTGCCAGCATTTACCTCCTCATCCTGATCGGCGTCCGGCTGAGCGGCAAACGCGAGGTCGGCCAGATGACGCCGTTCGACCTCACCCTTCTGCTCCTGCTCTCGAATGCGGTGCAGAATGCCATGACCGGCCCCGACACCTCGCTCACGGGAGGGGTGGTCGCGGCTTGCACCCTGCTGCTGATGAATTATCTGGTGGCTGAACTCAGCGGGGTGAACCGGCGCTTCCGCCGCTTCGTGCAGGGCTCGCCCACCTTGCTCATCCATGACGGCCAGCTGCTGCCCGCAAATCTCGCGCGTGAGCACCTGACGGTGGACGAGGTCGAGCGCGCCCTGCGCGAGCACGGTATTGCCAGCGTCAAGGATGTGTCGCTGGCGGTGCTGGAAGTGGACGGCTCCATCAGCGCCCTCAAGTACGACGACATCGTGCCCGGCCACCAGCCGCACCGCCGGCTGCGCTTTCTGCAGAAGCACCAGTAGGAGAGGAGCCGGGAGTCAGGAGTCAGAAAAGGCCCGCTGACCTCTGACTACAATGTGCTGAAAGGTCCGTATCAGGGCACGACTTTAGTCGTGCCGAACCGGCATTGTAGGGAAGTTGGGCTTCAGCCCCTGCCAATCCACCCTCAGGGGCTAAAAGCCCAATTGTTTACAACCTGCTTGCGGCACGGCTCCGCACCCCAGCAAACCAAAATCGGGTTTGCTGGGGACCCCGCTGAAGCCGTGCCCTGATACGAAGATTTATGAGATGGGCTACAGTCAGAGAGGAATCAAGAATCGGAAAGGCCCGCTGACTACCGTTTTTCCGCGATCACCATCGGACGGCGGTCGTAATTCTCCAGGGTGACGGTCAGCGACTTGCGTTTGTCGAACGCGTCCTTGCCCACCGGGAACGACACCAGCACCATACCTTCGGCCTGCCCGCCGGGGGCAATCTTGGTCTCCGGCTTCAAGGGCGGCGTCTGGTGCTGTCCCAGGGCGGGGAAGGCCTGGAAATAGCGCGCGAAGTCCACGGGCGAGGCGGCATCGTCCGTCCACTCTCCCTGATCGGTCTTGAGCTGGGCCTTGATTTCGCGCACCCACAGCAGCTTGTTGCCGATGTTGGCGACGCTCACCTGCATCAGCACCATGGTGCTGCTCTTGTCCGGCGATTCCGCGGCGTAGACGCCGGTAATGGCGCCTGAAGCGCCGGGCTTGGCCCGCAGCAGGTACGCCCCCACACCTACGATCGCCGCCAGCACCACCAGGACGATGACCACCGGCAGGGCCGGCGGCAATGTCCATTTGGCGCTGTCCATTTCTTCGGTGATGGGGACGTGCCCCGCGTCCGGCGCCGTCTCCTGCGTCTTCGGCTTGGTTGCTCCATCCGGCATAGCTGCTCTCCTCGATTATGTTCAGTCGTGAAGATTATAGGCTGCGATTTTCATCCCAGCTTGCAGCAGGTTGCCAGAGGGGATACGGAAACCGGAGAGATGGCGCTACGCCTGCGCGATCATCCGCGTGAATCCGCAGCTCTCTTCGCTACGACCGGCTCTTTCTTCTCAGCCTTGGCGCAGCACGTCCCTTCGGGAATGGGGGAGCCGTGCGGACACGTCCGGGGATGGCCGAGGAACGAGCAGATGCGCTCGGTGGCTTCGGGCGAGAGGATGTGCTCGAACTTGCACGCCTGCTGTTCGATCTCGGTCTCGTTGTCCATATTGAGGGTTTCGGTGAAGAGGCGCTCGGCCAGGCGGTGGCGGCGGATGATGTCCTCGGCCTTGCGGCGTCCGCGCTCGGTGAAGGCCACCAGCAGATTCCCGTCGCCCAGGTTCTGTATGGTGGGGCGCATGGCCTCGTGGCAGCGGTTGACCACCGCCTTGTGGGCGTGCGCTTGCGCCGGGTGCGGGCTCAAGGCGATCAGGCCGAGCTCGGTCATCTTCTCCACGGCGAGGGCCACGGGCAGGGCGCCGTCCACTTCCATGCGGCCGACCTCGGCCAGTTCGCCGTTCTCGTGCAGGATCCATATCTCTTCCAGGATCTCGTCGAACTGCATCTCGTTGGCGAGAGAGAAGATCTCCTGGTTGGCGATGCGGCCGTGGTGCAGGTCCACGCGGCGGTCGGCGAGGCGCGCCACCACGGGATCGTGCGTGACCATCACGATGGTGCGGCCCTGCTGGTGGAACTCGCGCAGCAGGCGCAGCACGATCTCTTCGTTCTGCGCGTCGAGGTTGCCGGTAGGCTCGTCCGCGAGGATGATCTTGGGATCGTTGATGAGCGCGCGGGCGATGCAGACGCGTTGCTGCTCGCCTCCGGAAAGGTGCGCCGGCAGATGCTGCGCGCGGTCGGCGAGCCCCACCCGCTCCAGGGCCTCGAGCGCTTCGGACTGGTCGGTCATGCTGTGGAAGTATTGCGCCAGCATCACGTTCTCCAGTGCCGTCAGGTAGGGGATCAGGTGGAACTGCTGGAAGACGAAGCCGATCTTCTCGGCGCGGAAGCGGTTCAGGTCGGCGTCGGAGAGCGTGGCCACGTCCTGGCCTTCGAGATAGATTCTGCCGGAGGTGGTGCGGTCCAGGCAGCCGACCAGGTTCACCAGCGTCGATTTGCCCGAGCCCGAAGGTCCCATCACCGCCAGCCACTCGCCGGGCTCGACGTGCAGCGAGACATCGTCGAGCGCGCGGATAACGGCGCCGTTCGCGTCCGCCCTGGCGGGATACGACCTGCTGACGTGTTCGAGCCGGATCGACATTACTCTCCTCTCAGGATAACGGCCGGCTGCACTTTGCGCAGCATGGAAATGGGCATCAGAGCCGCCAAAAGCGCTAGCAGCACGCTGCCGGCAAGCACCTCGGGAAAGATCGCGAAACGCGGCGAGACCGAGGCGTGGAAATTGGCACGGCCGATCCAGGCGGCGATCCCCAGGCCCAGTGCGAATCCCAGCACCGCGCCCACCAGGCCGATGCCGGCGGCCTCCGCGGCGAACAGCGCGCTCACGGTGCGCTGCGAGGCGCCCAGCGCGCGCATGACGGCGAAATCCTTGCGGCGGTCGAAGACCGAGGCGGTCAGCGTGGCCAGCATGCAGAGCGCGGCGGTCAGGATGATGATCGCGGTCGAGGCCAGCAGCGTGGCCCGAGTCTTGTCCAGCACACGCGCTTCCGCTTCAACCATCTGGCGCACGGGCTGGACATCGGCTTCCGGCAGCGCTCCCCCGAGTGTCCCGATCATGGCGCGGATCTCCGCCGGGGAACCGGCAACAGCCACTTCGATGGTCGAGGGCGCGATCCCTGTCCAGCGGGTGAACTCGGCAAGGTTGAGGTACACGCGGCTGTCCTCCTGGGCGCCGGTGCTTAGAATGCCGGCGGGCGTCGCACGCAGCGTGTGTCCCTGGAAGGTCAGGTCGAGCGGCTCGCCCTTGGGGGAAAGCGACTGGTACGCGCGCTTGCCCATGAGAGATGCGCCGGGCGCGGCGGGCCATGCCGTCACCGACCACCAACTGTTGAGTTTGCGGACGCGGTCGAAGTCCGCACCGGCGACCACCACCGGCGCGCCTGCCACAGTCCGCGCCACCGCGAACGCAAACGGCGCGGCGATGCCGCGCGCGCCGAGGGCGACGTCCACGCGCGAGAGCGCGTCGGAAGAAAGCGAACTCCCATCCTTGCCGGTGATGACAATGTTGGCGCCGTAGCTCCGGAACTCGCGGTGCAGCTTGGCCTGCACATCGGTGTAGAGGTTGAGCGTGGCAGTCGCGACCGAGGCGGCGACCACCACCGCCACCAGCGCGGTCAGCGCGCGTCCGCGCCGCACCAACAGCGGGCGCGACAGCAGGCGCAGAAACATCTGACGCCGGTTCGCAGCCGCGCGCGTCATGCGTCACCCCGCAACACGATCGCCGGACTGAAGTGCATGGCGCGGCGGATGGAAGCGGCGCTGCCGGCGAACGTGACCAGCACCGCCACTGCCAGCACGACAGGGAAGAGCACCGGCTCGACCGCAATGCGCGAGCTGAAGATCCATTTGCCAATCTCCTCCGCCATGGCAATGCCGATCAGGAACCCCGCGGTGCCGCCGATCAGCGCCAGCAGGCCGGCCTCGGTGAAGAACAGCGCGGCCACCGAAAGATTGCCCGCGCCCAGTGCTTTCATCAGTCCGACCTCGCGCCGGCGCTCGAAGATGGCGGTGGCCATGGCCGCCGAGACCGCCAGCGCCGAGGCCAGCAGCGCGGCCAGCGTGACCAGCAGCATCAGTCCTTTGATGCGCGAGAGCACCACGCCCTCGTTCTGCGCCACCTGCCGAATCTGCTCGGCACGCGAGTGCGGGATGACTTCCGTCAACTGGTAGGCAATGGCGTTGGCGTAGGGCGAGCAGTACCAGCGGTCGTAAAGTTCCGGGGAAAGCGCCTTGGGATTGGCCGCGCCGCGGCGCGCCAGAGCGTCTTCCGGCTTGGTCAGCGCGCTGACCAGCACCCGCCGCACCGCGCCCGGACGCCCCGCAATCTCCTGCGCGACGTGCAGCGGCGCGACGATCTGCTGGTTCTCGGCTGGACTGGCGGAAAGAATGCCGACCACCTTCAGCTCGCGCCCGGCCACCCTGATGGCATCGCCGATGTGGGTGCCGGTTCGCGCGGCCAGAGCTTCTCCGATGAGCACATCGCTCGCGTCGTCGGCAGGCCATGCGCCCTCCACCTTCCACCAGGGGTTCGTTGCCCGCGCTCCGGTGTTGAAGGTTTCCGGTCCATAGCGGAAAGGATTCGCGAACCAGGTGCCGACGAGTTCCACGTGTTGCGCGCCTCCGGCGAGGGAAGCATCGGCGGTCACCGCCAGAAAAGGCGCGAAAGCCACGATGTTGTGGCGCCAGAACGTGCCTTTGATCGCCGGCAGATCGGCTTCGTTCAAGTAAGCGCCATCGGCGGGAGGCTTCAGGTTCACACCGCCGATTTCGACGTCGAGGGTGTCGGTGTCGGGATAAACGACGATGTTGGCGCCGAAGGTGCGCAGCTCGCGGTTGATCTTGTCGCCGATGTCGGTGGCTACCGCGATCATGGCCGTGGCCACCGCCACGCCCAGGGTGATCGCTATCCCGGCCAGCAGCTTCCGGCGACGTTGCCGGTGGAACGATTGGTAGACGAGGCGCAGGAACATGGGCTCACGGCTGCTGGAAGTATTTCGCCCCGGAGGCCAGATCGCCCTGCGCGACGATCACCCGGTCTTCCAGCACCTTGGCCTCTAGCGGGATGGGATTGCACCCGCCGGGCTTGCCCACGGACATGGGGTTGATGGGCGCGGCGCAGTTTTTGCAGATCAGGCCCGCCTGGCCGCGGTAGAAGCCGACCGCGCCGCAGATCTCGCAGGCGTCGAACAGCACCGCCACCTTGTTGTCTGGTTTGCGATAGAGGAAGAAGCGCACCGGCGTGCCGTTCACCTCGGCCACGTAGCGACCAGTTCGCCCACGCCCAGTTGGCCGGTAGGGACCGTCGCCTGGCCGTTTGCGAACTCGACCGGCGTCGCCGGCGACAGCGCCGAGGTGCTCTTGGCGTAGATGAATTGCGCCGTCACCAGCAGGATGAAGACGAAGGAGCAGACATAGACCGAGGCCATCCACAGGCGCTCGCGGCGCGCCGTCCATTGCGCCTTGCGCCGTTCAGCGCGGGAGACCGCGTCGGCGACCGGGGCGCGGCGGCGGTACTCGAACAGGATCATCAGCCCGGCCAGCGCCAGCACGGTGATGAAGAAGAAGAGGTCGTTGCGTACGATGGGCCCGATGATGGCCATCTCGCGGCGGCTGGAGGGCAGCACGCCGTTCTCCGAGAGTTCGTGCAGGCCGGCAACGGTCAGTTGCGCCGCCACGAAGAACAGGATGACGGTGGTTACCTTGAAGAACTTGCGCAGGTCGATGCGCACGCTGCCCTTGACGAACATCACGCCAAACACCACCGCGAGGCTGACGCCCAGCAGCGTGCCAATGAAGTTCAGCAGCGCGGTCGAGCTCAGAGAAACGGCGGAGAGGATGAGCACCGTTTCCACGCCCTCGCGCAGCACCATGAGGAAGACGAAGGCGAACAGGCCCAGGCGTGAACTGTCGCCGGCCAGCGTTCCGACCTTGTTTTCGATCTGGCCCTTGAGCTTGCGCGCGGTGCGCATCATGAAGATCACCATGGTGACCACGAAGAAGGCGGCCGCCAGCATGATCCAGCCTTCAAAGATGTCCTGGTTGATGCCGGTGCGGGCGATGATCACCGCCCCCGCCACGCTGGCGGCCACCGCCGCACCCAGGGCGGCATAGACCACCTTGCGCAGGTCGGGGCGGTTGATCTTGGCGAGATAGGCGAGGGTGATGCCGAGGATGAGGGCGGCTTCCACCCCTTCCCGTAGAGTGATGATGAAGGCATTGATCATGGCTGGTCCGAAGTCAAAATGAAGTTGAAAATGAATTTCAATTTCAACTGTTTAAGAATACGCGCCGCTGCCGCGCCCGGTCAATCGTGGCGGTCACAGCTCTCGGTGACGCAAATCACAAGGCACGAGGGAGTAGGGAGCAGCGTGCTGCACTCACAGCGTCCTGAGGATCTTCTTGGCCTCTTCGACCCGCGGGAACAGCTTCTCCTCCGCCTGGAATTCGGCCGAGTGCACGCAGCGGCGCGTCCCTCGCAGCTTCACCGGATGCTTCAAGTGCAGCATCTCGTGATACACGAGATATTCCAGCACAAAGCGCGGCACCTTCTTGCGGTCGAAGATGCGGCTGACGACGATGGTATTGTGCGCGGGGTCGAAGTGGCCGAGGTGATTGCGCGCGTGGTCCTGGCTCCAGGTCATCTGCGGGCGCCCCAGCAGCCCGTGAAAGAAGCGCTGGTTGAGCTCGTCGAAAATCTGGTCGAGGTGGTAGACCTCACCCTGGGGCGATGCGATGCGTTTGCGCCCGCGCATCTGGCGGATGAGGTGCACCTTGGCGCTCAGGTGATGGCTGGCGACGTACTGCCGGTAGCGAGCGGCGTGGCCGGGCGTGATGGGCTTGCGGTAGAGCTTGGCCACGAGGATGTGCGCGATGGCGCGCAGCACCGATTCGGGCGCCGTTTCCAGCAGGTCGGAGATGCGGACCAGAATGCGTCCTTCGCGCAGGCGGATGGTGTTGTTGACGTTGGCGAAGCGGTAGAACTCGAGCCGAAACTCGGGCAGGGGCGCGCGCGGACGCAGCTCCTGGTATTCCTGATGGAAGATTTCGAGAAGGGTTGGGGGCACGTGGGATCAGAGTAGCACGGTCGTTCGTCACCGGTCCCTTCGCTCCGCTCAGGGCAGGCTGCCGAAAATGGGGACACTACCGACGCGGGTGGTGCTGCCAGTGTCGTCAGATTCTCCCGCCTCCCTTCGGTCGGCGGAAGAATGACAGGGTTGGATGCTGCGACTCTACTTGCTCTTGCCCTTCTGCTTGGCTCTTGCTTTGGCCTCGGCCGCGGCTTTTTCCTGCTGGGCGAGCAACTCGCACGCATTGTCGAGGTCGCCGTCCACGGCGTCGGTGGCGTCGAGCAAGGCGAACTCATACTCCTTGGCTTCGGCAGCGGCGGCCGGCTCCTTGGCCGCCTCCTTCAGCGTGCGCAGCTTTAGCTGGAACTCGCTGTCGGTCTGGATAATCTCTTTGAGCGCCTTGCGGAAATCGAGTTTCTGGTCGGCGAACGAATCCACATTGCGGTCCATCTCGTCCATGATGACCTTGAAGTCGGCGAGCAGATCGTGGACCTTGCGGCCGCGCCCCTCGGCGGAATGGGGGTCGGAGCGCAACTGCTCGATGGCGGCCAGCCGGGCGCGCGCATATTTGAGATACAGCGGCAGCTTTTTATTAGGCTCCATCGAGACCTCGCGCAGGGCGTCGGTCTCGGGAGAAGTCAGGGGATCGTGGCGATGGACCTGGGCGGTGGCGGCCAGGGCGGCGAGGCACAGCGCCAGCGAAACCAGCCAGCGGGGCATCATTTCTTGCTCCCTTTCGAGGACAGGCCGAACATCTGGTCGAGCAGCCTCTGGCGGGCCTTCTCCACCTGCTTGACGGCGGCTTCAACGTCGGGGCGGTCGTCGAAATTCAGGGTCTTGCGGACGTCGTCGAGCCGCCGCGCGGTCTGGCGCAGCAGGATCTCGGTGTCCTTGAGGTGCTTGCCGGACTTCCCGGCGGAGTCGGCGGCGCGCTCGGCGTAGCGCACCACCTCGTCCACCGCTTTCTTGGCGTTGGCGATATCGCCGTCGGTGTAGAAGCGATCGGCCTCCTTGACTTCGCGGCGGGCGATGGTGGCGAACAAGTGTCCCTGGTTCTGCGGCCGGGCGTTTTCCGCACGGGCTTTTAAAGCCTCCAGCGGTTCCTCCGTGCTCTTCGCGGAGACAAAGACGGCCAGCAGAAGTACGGCAATCGGGATGCGAAGCCAGCGCCTAGTCATTGCTTCTTGGGATCGATGGCGATCAGCCGGTGCCGCGCCTGCCATTCCTGGTCAGGATACTTGCCCTGCGCTGCCTGCAGGAACTGCCGGTAATTTTCCGCCGCCTGCTTGAAGGCCTTGAGATTGTCATAAGAAGTAGCGCGGAGGAAGTAGGTGCCGGGCGTCTCCGGCAGAAATTTCGCGCGGGCGTCCAGGGCGCGGATCGCCAGTTCGTACTGCTTGTTCTCGGACGCGGTCAGCGCCAGGTCGCCGTATGCCGGTCCCAGGTCGGGCTTCAGCTTCACCGTCTCCAGGAGCGCCTGCTGCGCGGCCGGGAAGTCGCGCGCGTGCAGCAACGCATTCCCCAAGGAGTAATGCAGCTCGGGGTCGCTGGGATGCTTTTGGACCAGCTCCTGGTACCTTTGTGCGGCTTCGCGATAATGGCCGGCGGCGAGGTCGAGGTCGGCCAGCTCACGCTGTGCCTGGAGGTCGTTGGGAGCGAGCTTGAGCGCGGCCTCGTACTCGGCGCGCGCCCCCGCAGGATCGCTGTGGGCCGCGAGCACCCGTCCCAGTTGCACGTGCGCCGTCGCGTTCTGCGGATTGAGCTCGAGATAACGCCGCAGCATCTTCTCCGCTTCCGGCAGGCGCCGAGTCTTGGTGTAAACGTTCACCAGTCCAGCCATCCCCTCGACCGACTTGGGATCGAGCTCTACCACTTGCTGATACTCGCGTTCGGCGTCGGGGAAGCGATTCTGTTTCTCCAGCAACAGGCCGGCGGCGAGATGAGGCTCGGGGTCGCTGGGCCGCAACTTCGCAGCCTCGCGATAGGCGGCGACGGCTTCCTGCGGATCCTTGCTTTCGAGCACGTGCGCCAGCGACAGCCAGGCGCGCTCCAGGCCTTGCTCGGGAGAGCCGCTGGGCTTCAGCTTGGTGGCTGCCCGCAGATACGTCTCGGCCTCCGCATTCCCGGCTTCGCCCAGCAGTATGCCGAGGTTGAGGTTGGACTCGAACAAGTCCGGCTTGGCGACGACCGACTTGCGGTAGGCCGCGATGGCCTCGGCGTCCCGCTTGGTGGCGGTGTACACGTAGCCCAGGTCGAACCAGGCGCGGTAATTCTGGTCGTCGTCGGAGACCACGTGTTTCAGCTTGTTCTCGGCGGTCACGAAATCCCGAATGTCGATCGCCTTCTCCGCCTGGATCACCGCCGGCACCAGAGAAGGGTCCTGCGGCTCCTGGACCCGATGATGGCGGACGGTCTGGCCCGTCATCTGGGCACATGACAGCGGCACCACCGCGATCAGGCCGGCAAGGGCCAGCAAGATGACTGTTCTATTTGTGTCCATTGGAACGGGCGTGGCCGTTGCCCTGTAAGATGCGGGCGAGCCACTTGCCAGTATAGGAATTTGCCGTCCTGGCGACCACCTCCGGCGGTCCTGCGACCACCACTTCGCCGCCGCGCGCGCCGCCTTCCGGGCCCAGGTCGATCACCCAGTCGGCGGTCTTGATGACGTCGAGGTTGTGCTCGATGACCACGATCGAGCCGCCGGTATCGATGAGCTTGCGGAAGGCCGCCAGCAGCTTGCTGACGTCGTCGAAGTGCAGGCCGGTGGTGGGCTCGTCGAAGATGTAGAGGGCGCGGTGGCCGCCGCGAGGCTTCCTGGGCGCATCCGGATTGTCGGGATCGGCGGGCACGGTCTGGGGTCCCCGCCACGCGCGATTTTCGCGTGGCGGGGTGAGGAAGCGCACCACGTCGCGCCGCGGTTGCAGGTGCGCCGCCAGCTTCATGCGCTGGGCTTCGCCGCCGGAGAGCGTGGTGGCCGATTGTCCCAGGCGCAGATAGCCCAGCCCGACTTCTTCCAGCACGCGCAGCTTCTCCGTGATCTTGGGCACGGTGGCGAAGAATTGCAGCGCTTCCTTCACCGTCAGGTCCAGCACTTCGTGAATGTTTTTGCCGCGATAGCGGACCTCGAGGATGCCCGGCTTGTAGCGCGTGCCTTTGCACTCCTCGCAAATCAGCTCCACGTCGGCGAGGAACTGCATCTCCACCGTCACCGTGCCGTCGCCCTGGCAGGTCTCGCAGCGGCCTCCGGGAATGTTGAACGAGAAATGGCCGGCAGTGTAGCCGCGGTTGTGCGCTTCGGGTAGGGAAGCGAACAGTTCGCGGATAGCGTCGAAGGCCTTGATGTAGGTGACCGGGTTGGAGCGCGGGGTGCGTCCGATGGGCGACTGGTCCACCAGCACCACTTCGTGGATGTGCTGTGCGCCTTCGATGCGGTCGAAGAGTCCGGCGGCGGAGCCTGAGCCGTTGGTCTGGCCTTTCATCGCCGCCAGCGCCTGGTAGAGCACGTCGTGCACCAGCGTGGACTTGCCCGAGCCGGAGACGCCGGTGATGGCCACCATCATTCCCAGCGGGATGGTGACGTCGAGGTTCTTCAGGTTGTGGGCGCGCGCGCCGTAGAGCTTCAGCTGCTGCGGGCCGGGCCTGCGGCGTTGCGGCGGCATCTGAATGCGCAGCTCCTGGGAGAGGTAGCGGCCGGTGAGCGAGTGCGGCATCTTCAGTATCTGGTCGTAGCTTCCGGTGGCGACCACGCGGCCGCCGTTCTCGCCGGCGCCGGGCCCGAGGTCGAGGATGCGGTCCGACGGCGCGCATGATCGTCGGCATCGTGCTCCACCACCAGGATCGTGTTGCCCAGGTCGCGCAGCTCGTGCAGGATGTGGATCAGCCGCGCGGTGTCGCGGCTGTGCAGACCGATGGAGGGCTCGTCGAGCACGTAGAGCGCGCCCACCAGCCGCGAGCCCAGCGAGGTGGCGAGCTGGATGCGCTGCGCCTCGCCGCCGGAGAGCGTCGAGGACAGGCGGTCGAGCGTCAGGTATTCCAGGCCCACGTCGTTCAGGAACTTCAGCCGCTCGCGGATCTCGTCCAGCACCTGCTCGGCGATCTCCGCCTGCTCGGGCGAGAGCTCGACGGCTTCGAAGAAGCGCGCCGCTTCTTCCACCGTCATGGCGCAGACTTCGCAGATGTTCTTGCCGGCGATGCGGACGTGGCGCGCCTCGGCCCGCAGGCGCGCGCCATTGCAAGTCGAGCAGGTGGCGTACCCGCGATAGCGGCTGAGGAAGACGCGCACGTGCAGCTTGTACTTCTTGCGCTCCAGGTAGGCGAAGAAGCCCGTGATGCCGGGGAAGCGGCCGTCGCCTTCGATCACGAGCTGCTGGTCGTCGAAGGGCAGCTCCTGCCAGGGCACGTCGAGCGCGATGTTGTGCGCGCGCGCGAAGCGCTTCAGGTCGGTGAACAGCGGGCGATACTTGGGCTTGGTCCAGGGCTCGACGGCGCCCTCGGCCAGCGAGCGCGACTTGTCCGGGATGACCAGGTCCATGTCGAAGTCGATGGTGTTGCCGAAGCCCTGGCAGCGCGGGCAGGCGCCGTAGGGGCTGTTGAAGCGAGAACAGGCGCGGCTCGGGCTCGTCGAAGCGTAAGTGGCAGCGCTTGCACTCGAAGCGCTGCGCGAAGCGCAGGCTCGTCGGCTCGCCTTCCTGGGGCGCGGTCTCGACGATGATTTCCCCGCCTTCGCGGTAGCAGGTCTCGACCGCGTCCACAATGCGGGAGCGCGCGTCGGCGGAGACGCTGATGCGGTCCACCAGCACGAACACGGGCTCGCTGAAGTTGACGTCGAGCAGCGACTCGGGCGTCGAGAACTCGAACACCTGCGCCATTCTGGTACAGCCGGTCGAAGCCGCGCTTGCGCAACTCGAACAGGCGCGCCTTCAGCAACTCCTGTTGCGGGACTTCGTCGGGCCTCTTTTTCTTTCCGCGGCCCTTGGCTTCGGGCTGTGCCGGGCGCGCGGGAGCGGTGTGCAGCGGGAAGAAGACTTGAATCCGCGAGCCCTCGCCGAGCGACAAGATGGCGTCAGCGACCTCGTCCACCGTGTCCTTCTTGACCTCGGCGCCGCACTGCACGCAGTAACGTCCTGCCCACGCGCGCGAACAAGAGGCGCAGGTAGTCGTAGATCTCGGTGGCGGTGGCCACGGTAGAGCGCGGGTTGCGGGTGGTGTTCTTCTGCCGGATGGCGATAGCCGGGGCGATGCCGTCGATCAGGTCCACGTCCGGCTTCTCGATGCGCTCCAGGAACTGGCGGGCGTAGGCGGAAAGCGACTCGACGTAGCGGCGCTGTCCCTCGGCGTAGATGGTGTCGAAGGCGAGCGAGGACTTGCCCGAGCCCGAAACCCCGGTCACCACCGTCATGGTGTTGTGGGGAATATCGAAGTCGATGTTCTTGAGGTTATGGACGCGGGCGCCGCGTACAACCATGCTTTCGGTGGACATCTCCAGGGACCGCCACAGCGCGGGCCTCACGCGCTGCGCAATTGTTCATTATAAGCTGCGAGTGGGGAATCCACCACGGAGCCCCGTCGTGGGTGCTGTCCTAATTTGCCTTTTGGTTGTTGCCGCTGTCCTTCTTGTCACGGAGCACGCTGAATGTCGCAGTTCAGCAGTGAGCAGTTCAAATTAGGACACTACCCCGTCGTGCCTGATTTCGGAGGGGCGCAGCTTTAGCTGCGCCGTACGCGCCGATTTTTTCTCCAGATGTCATCCCGAGCCAGCACGAGCCGAGCTTTGCGAGGCGAGCGCGACGCGAGGGATCTATGCTTTTTGCTGGTGCGGCTGGTTAAGCGAAATGCATAGATCCTTCGCTGGCCGCGTCTTCGCAAAGCTCGACGCGGCTGCACTCAGGATGACAATTTTATTTCTTGTTTATTCGAGGGGCTGGAAGCCCGGCGCTTCCACCCAGGGGCGCGGGCAAGATGCCCTCGCGACAGCCGGCGGACGCCGGCGCTACTCCTCGCGCTCTCGCCGATAGGCGAAGGCGATGCCCACGAATCCCACCAGCATGGTCACCGCCGGGACGAGCAGCACCAGCACGGCGCGGTTGAGGGCCATCTGCGACTTCTGGCCGGCGCCGGCGGCGCTCTCGTAACACATGGCGCAGCCTTGTCCGAAGGCCGGGGCGGCGCATAGGGCCAACAGCAGCGAGAGCGATGCCAGGCGGAGCTTCATTGCCGTATCCCCAGGTCGATGATGCGCGCGGCATCGGCGAAGAAGACGGACATCAGGCACAGGCAGACGATCAGGGCGGTCATCAGCACATAGCGCATGCGCCGCACCTCGAACTTCATGTGCATGAAGTAGAGGATGATGAGCGCCGCCTTGACGATCGAGAGTCCCAGCAGGATGAATAGCATCTTCATGGGCGGCAGGTTCTGGTAGCCGAGATAAACCTCGATCGCGGTCAGCGCCAGCAGCCCGCCCCACACCCAGAAGAACTGCCCGGTCTTGTGCTCGTGGACGATCACGCCTTCGTGGTTCACAGTCTGCATTCCGTCCGGCATCCATTCCTCCTTTAGGTGATGCGGGTGGACATCAGGTAGACCAGCGGGAAGATGAACATCCACACCAGGTCCACGAAGTGCCAGTATAGGCCGCTAACTTCAACGTCCACAGCCTCGTACTGCTTGGGCCTAAAGTAAAGGATTACGCTGGCGACGATCGCCCCCACGAGCAGCACGTGCGCCCCGTAGTGGAAGGGGCTGGAGGCCGGCGTCAGCAGCCAGGCCAGCAACCACAGCACCAGCAGGATGGGAATCCACTTCTTGCGCAACGCCACCACCCCCAGGTAGATGATCCCCAGGGTGACGTGCAGCATGTGCATGCCGGTCAGGGTGAAGAAGGTGCCGCCGAACTGTGGCACGCCCGCCGCCCACGGGTTCTTGAACGGCGTCAGGCCTTCATGGATCAGCCCGGTCCACTCCACCGCGTGCAGCACCACGAATCCTGTGCCCAAAGCCATGGTCGCGAGCAGCCAGCGCACCGCCGCCGACATCCGCCCGTGCGTCGCCGCCGACACCGCCAGCACCATGGTCAGCGAGCTAGAGAGCAGGAAGAAGGTCATGAAGCTGGCGCGCAGGATGCTGGCTGAGCCGAACGGCATCGGCCACGCCGGATTGGAGATGCGTCCGTAGCTGTAAGCGAACAGCAGCGCCCCGAAGGTGAGCGAGTCCGACATGATGAACAGCCACATGCCCAACTTCTTGGAGTTGGTGCGGAACAGCGGCGGTTCGTACGCTTGCGCCGCCGGGTGATGAATCGCTACGTCCGCCATCGAGTCAAGTCCTCCTACCACCCCAGCAAACCAAAACCGGGTTCGCTGGGGACCCCGGCCCCGCGCTCAGCGCGCGAAGTGCAGCAGGGCAAATATGTAGATCCACAAAAAATCCATGAAGTGCCAGTACAGCGCCGTCACGTCCACCACCAGGAAGCGCGTCACCAGAGGCTTGCGCAGCAGGGAAGTGGTGCCGGCGTAAGCCAGCGCCAGTACCCCGCCCAGCAGGTGAAGGCCGTGCGTGCCGGTCAGCACATAGAAAAACGAACTGCTGGGATTGGTGCTGACGAAGATCCCCAGGTGCCGTAGTTGTGCCCAGGCGAGCAGTTGCCCCGCCAGGAAGCCCGCGCCCAGAACCACGGTGATCCCCAGCCACGGGATGGAGCGCTGCTCGTTGATGATCAGCGCCGGTTCCGTCACGACCGAAGCGCCGCCTCGGGGCGCAGCCTTCAGCTCGCGCGCGAGCGTGCACCGCGCCATGGCCAGCGTGAAGCTCGACAGCAGCAGGATGACCGTGTTTACCCACAGGATGGCCGGCAGGCTGATGGGCTGCCAGTCGGTGACATAGCGCGCGGAAGCATCGCTCCACGTGCCCACGCCCTGGCGCACGATATAAGCGCTGGTGAAGGAGACGAACAGCATCACCACCGCGGCCAGAGCGAAGAACATGCCGATGCGGTAGCGGCGCAGGCGGTCGCGATCGTCGTCGGGACGGCCACCTCCCCAGCCATCGCGCGGCGGGGGGACGACGGTCGGCCCGCGCCCGCCTATCTTCGGTTCGTCAACTGCTATCGGACTCAAAGTTGTCGCCATCTGTGCCTAGTGCGCGGCTACCGTCGCCGGGTCGGTCTGCATAACGTAGTCCTTGGCAGCGCCGGGCACGCTGTATTCGTACGGTCCGTGGTTCACGACGGGCGTCACGCCGCCGAAGTTGTCATGCGGCGGCGGCGAAGGCACCGTCCACTCCAGTGTGGTGGCTTCCCACGGGTTGATCTCCGCTTTCTTGCCCTTTTTCATGCTCCAGAACAGGTTGAACACGAAGACAAACTGTACGGCGATGGTGATGAAGGCGGCGATGGACATGAACTTCTGCAAAGGAATCAGCGGCTGCAGGAAGTTGAGCTCGGTCAACTGCGAGTAGCGCCGCGGATGTCCGGCCATTCCCAGGTAGTGCATGGGCATGAACACGGCATAGGTACCCAGCAGGGTGACGAAGAAGTGAATTTTCCCCAGGGTCTCGTTCATCATCCGCCCGAACATCTTGGGGAACCAGTAGTAGGTGCCGGCGAAGATGCCGAAGATGGCGGCGACACCCATGATCAGGTGGAAGTGCCCGACGACGAAATAGGTGTCGTGCAGCGGGATGTCCAGAACCGGCTGCGCCAGGAACGGCCCGCTCAGCCCACCGGAGACGAACAGCGACACGAAGCCGATGGCGAACAGCATGGGGGTGTGGAAGCGCACGCGTCCGCCCCAGATGGTGCCCAGCCAGTTGAAGGTCTTGATGGCCGAGGGCACGCCGATGGCCATGGTCATCACCGAGAAGGCAAAGGCCGAGTAGGGGCTCATGCCGCTCATGAACATGTGGTGGCCCCACACCAGGAAGCCGAGGATGCCGATGCCCAGGATGGCGTACACCATCGCCTTGTAGCCGAAGATGGGCTTGCGCGAGAAGGTAGAGAGCAACTGTGACGCCACGCCCATGCCCGGCAGGATAGCGATGTACACCTCCGGGTGTCCGAAGAACCAGAACAGGTGTTGCCACAACAGCGGCGAGCCGCCGGTGTGGGTGATGGGATGTCCGCCGGGATTCAAGCCGCCGGGCGGGAAGCTGAGATTGCCGCTGACGTTGAGGCCGCCGGGCACGAAAAAGCTGGTACCGAGGTTGCGGTCGAGCAGCAGCAGGATGCCGCCGGCGAGCAGTACGCCGAAGGCCAGCAGGGCCAGCATGGCGGTGACGAACCACGCCCAGCAGGTGAGCGGCATGCGGAACAGCGACATGCCGCGCGCCCGCAGGTCCAGCGTGGTGGTGATGAAGTTCAGCGCGCCCATCAGCGAGGCCACGCAGAACAGAGCGATGCTGATGACCCACAAATCTTCACCCAGTCCCAGGCCGGGGCCAGCCGAAGGGATGGCGCTCAGGGGTGCGTAGTTGGTCCAGCCCGCCAGCGGCGCTCCGCCTTCCACGAAGAACGCGGCGATCATCACCGCGAAAGCGACGAAGGTAGTCCAGAACGAGAGCATGTTCAGCGTGGGGAAAGCCATGTCCGGCGCGCCGATCTGGATAGGCAGGAAATAATTGCCGAAGCCGCTCTGCGGCGCCGTGGTCAGCACGAAGAACACCATGATGGTGCCGTGCATGGTGAGCAGCGTCAGGTACTGCTCCGGCTTGATGTGACCGAACCACGGCAGGCTGGCTTCCGGCCACACCAGGTGGATACGCATGAACAGGGACAGGAACATACCCACGAACACCGCCACCAGGGCGAGGAAGTAATACTGGAGGCCGATCACCTTGTGGTCGAGGCTGAAAATGTATTTGCGGATGAAGCCGGTGGGCGCTGCGTGCGCATGCGCCGCGTGTGCTTGCTCACTCATCGAGTTTCGCTCTCCGGAATGGCTGAGAAGCTCTTTCGTAAGTTGGTTTCGGAGGGGCGCGGCTTCAGCCGCGCCGAATGATAACTCTCCATGACTGTCATCCCGAGTGAGCGCGACTGAACGGAGTGAGGGAGCGCGACGCGAGGGATCTGCATTTGTGCCCTCCTTACGAACTGCAGATCCCTCGCGACGCGCTCGGTCGCGCCGCTCCCTCGCGCTGCTCGGGATGACAAATTCAACAAATGGGGACGCGGCACGGCTGAAGCCGTGCCCCTCCGAAACGTGTTTGCGAGATGACTTCTGAGTATTTTCACGGGATCACTGCGATAGTCTTTCCGCCACCTTGGCGGTCAGCAACTTGTCGTAGTCCGCCTGGCTGACCACCTTCAACATGCCGTGCATCTTGTAATGCCCCAGGCCGCAGAGTTCGGCGCAGGCGATCTCGTAGTCGCCGGTCTGGGTGGGGGTGAAGTGCATGTGGATCATCAGGCCGGGCACGGCGTCCTGCTTGAAGCGCATGGCGGGGATGAAGAGGCTGTGGATCACGTCCTGGGCGCGCAGCACCAGCTCGGCTTCGCGGTTCACCGGCAGGTACAGGGTGCCGGTGACCACATCGTCCTTGCTGGCGGGATCGTCGGGATCGATGCCCACGGGATTGCCCACCGAGGCATCCTCCAGCTCCGGTTTGGTGCGGCCCAGCTTGCCGTCCGGCCCGGGATAGCGGAAGTACCAGGCGAACTGCAAGCCCGTCACCTCCACCTGTACTGCGCCGGGCGCCGCGCCCTGGAAGCGGGCCTCCGCCCAGATCTTCTCCCCCGAGAGGTTCAGGCCAATGAAGAGGACAGCGGTCAGCAGCGTCCAGGTGACCTCCATCGTGGTGTTGCCGTGGCTGTATTGCACCTTCTGGCCGCGGTCACGATATCTCCAGACCAGATAGCCGAGCCCCAACTGCGCCGCCAGGAAGACGATCCCCATCAGGATGTAGGTCCAGGTGAAATGGTGATCGATGGCGATTCCGTTCGCCGAGGCCACGGGAAGCGGCGCCCATTTTTGGATCACGAAGTAATAGGTGCTGGAGAGAGTGATGAGCCAGATGATGAACAGGAGCGCAAGCCCCATCGTCTACCCTCTTGTCAGAAGTTGGATTGAACGAGCCGAACCCCCGTTCGGCGGATTGTCGCTCATACTACCACACGCGCGCGGCTGCGCAACGGGCACTGCGGCTGAAGAGCAGAGCAGACGCGCATTCTCTTATAGAGATGAAAACGTGAGAAGCTGCGGCGCAATTTTTTCTCTCTCCGAAGCGGAAAAGCGAACATCGAAGTCCACAATTAGCAGGAGGAGCCGATGCCAGAAGAAATCGTGATTCGAGAAGCGCGTCCGGAAGACATCGCCGAGATCGTGCGCCACCGGCGGAGGATGTACGAAGACATGGGCGAGCGCGACACGGTCGCGCTGGATGCGATGGAGGCCAGCACGTCCGCCTTCCTGGAGAAGGCGCTCCCCGCGGGCCTGTTCCGCGGCTGGCTGGCGGAAACGCGCACAGGACGTGTGGTAGCGGGCGGCGGCATGATGATCGTTCCGTGGTTGAGCCGCCCCGCCGACCCCGCGCCGCGTCGGGCGTGGATCCTCAACGTCTACACCTACCCTGAATACCGGCGGCAGGGGATTGCGCGCCATCTGATGCAGACCATGATCGAGTGGTGCCGGCAGGCGGGGTTCCAGTCGGTGGCACTGCATTCGAGCGACGACGGCCGTCCGCTCTACGAGTCCCTCGGCTTCAGGCCGACGGAAGAGATGAAGCTGGTGTTGAGGTGAGTTTGGACAATATGCCGTGCCTACGGCACTCTGGCTGTTTAATCGCACGCTTACCCAGCACTGCCCAGGCTGTTACGAAACTCTCTGTTCTTGTCACATATTGTGCTTGGCTCTTGACACGAGCCCAAGATGTTGCGGTCAGAGCCGACCAATCTTGAGTTTCGTAACAGCCTGTGCCGTGCTGGGCTAACCTATGCCGGGCCTACGGCCCTGTGGGTCTCACCTGGGTGGAGCAGGGCTTCACAGAGTGTGTGAGAACTAACTTGTTTTCCGCAGGCGAAATGGTGCACAAGGGAAGGCATGTCGAGATTTTTGCCGTACAGCCCAGAACAAGCGTACTGGTTGCCCCCGAGTGTTCGCGTCAGACTGGTCGATGGCCAGCCCGCCGCCCTGGTCGGCATCAACATGGATGCCTCGGTCCATGGCGATTCCAATCCTGCACCCATCCCGGAGCCCGCGGCTTAGATTTCGGGGAAGCGGTCCGGAACCTCGCCACTCTTGCGCCATTCCAGAGAACGCAAGGCCAGCGCTGCCGATAGACTCAGCATCGGTCCAGCGATGTTGAACAATGCTCTCGCCGCCGCCGCCGCCGCGTCCTCCGGCTGATTGTGGTAGGCGGAGAGCGCGATCGCCACCACCGCGGCCGCAGCGCAACCCAGCACCCACGGCCGCGGCAGGCTGCGGATCTTCACCAACCCCAGCGGCAACAGCCAAATGAAGACATACCAGGACGTCCGGTTGGTGACACATGCGATCGCACTCTGCAGATGGCTGTGGCTGGAATTGAGCCCTGCCGCAAACTGCCATGGCCGAACAACATGCCCGGCGCTAACGGAGAGCAGAGCCGTCACGGTCGACAGACCCGCAGCCACGCTGACTGCCGTCCACATCAATGCCCTGCGGCGTCGCGGTTCCGCTAACGCCCAAATCCCGGCAAACGCGCCCAGGAAAGGAACAAATGTCTCTTTGCTCGCCGCCCCGAGCACGGCAACCAGCGGCAGAAACCGCCAGCGGTCCTTTATCAGCAGTGCCGTCGATGCCAGCAGGAAAAACGCTTCGCCGGAATCCACCATCCCTGTCAGCATCAGGTTGCTCACGGCAAAGTTCAGCAGGTAGAGCAAGGCCGCCAGCACTGCGGTTTGGAAACTGTCGGTGACGATGAATGCGATCGCAACTAGCAGGTATGCGGCTCCCGCCGTCAACAGGCTGTTGGCGACCAGCAGCCCGAAGCTGGTGGGATCCCAACTGCCCACGCGTCCCTGCGCCGGCCACACGAACGGCCGCGCCAGATACGGCACGAGCACGCGCGCGCGGTAGGCAGGCCGCGCCGCCTGCGGGCCGGAGTTCACCATGGCTGCGTAGTCGGCGGAATCCGGCACCGCGCTGCGGATGTCGTAGCGGTTCAGCGTGGGGTATCCCAGGCTCAGGCAGACGAGAAAAAAGATGCCAGCGAGGACCGCGCGATGAAGCGTGCTCTTCACCGCGGTGCGCACGCCAGCACTTGCGCGCTGTTCTGCATCCAGCGCCACGCGGTCTCGACGATGTTGGCCAGCGACCGCCGCGCCTTCCAGCCCAGCACCTGCGCCGCCCGCGCCGGATCGGCCACCAGCGCCGGGGGATCGCCCGGCCGCCGCTCGCCGTATCGCCGCTCGGCCTTGCGTCCCGTGGCGGCGTCCACCGCTGCCAGCACCTCCATCACCGAGTGCCCCTCGCCTGTGCCAAGGTTCAGGGCGACCGATGCGCCGCCTCCGGCGAGGTACTCGAGCGCCAGCGCGTGCGCCTCCGCCAGATCGTTCACGTGGATGTAGTCGCGGATGCAGGTGCCGTCGGGCGTGGGATAGTCGCGCCCGAACACCTCGATCTGCCGGATGCCCTTGGCGGCCTCGAGCGCCAGCGGGATCAGGTGCGTCTCCGGATCGTGCGCTTCGCCGATCTCGCCGCTGTCGTCGGCGCCCGCAGCATTGAAGTAGCGCAGTGCCGCGAAGCGCAGTCCATATGCCTTCGAGTAGGCGTTCAGCGCGTGTTCGAACAGCAGCTTGGTGGCGCCGTAGGGATTGATGGGCTCGCGCGGATTGTCTTCGCTGATCGGCACCTTCACCGGGACCCCGTACACCGCGCAGGTGGAGGAGAAGACGAAATTCCTCACGCCGGCTTCGACCGCCGTGTTCAGCAGGTTCAGCGCGCACTCCACGTTGTTGTGGAAATACTTGCGCGGGTTCTCGACCGACTCGCCGACATAACAATGCGCGGCGAAATGCATCACCGCATGCACCCCCCGCAGCGCTGGCTCCAGCCGCGCGCGGTCGCCGATGTCGCCCTCGACCAGCTCGAACCCGTTGGCGAACGAACGGTAGCCGGTGGAGAGATTGTCGTAGATGACGACGTTGTGCCCGCGCCGCGCCAGCTCGCGCACCGCATGACTGCCGATGTACCCCGCACCTCCGGTAACTACCACGCGCATCCGGTTCTCCTCATCCCGCAAGCATAATCGTAGAGCCGCGATTCACGCCAGGAGAGTCCACGGAGGGGGCCGTCCAGCCAACTCCCCAATTACAGCGCGCTAGTTTACTGCTCCAATGAAGACGACTCTTCATACAGGAAACTCACCATCCCCGCTGCGGTACTCTTCCCTTGGAGCACCCCTTTTGCCTCGGCCTCAGCGTAGCAAGCTGCGAGTGCCTTCTTCATCTCAAGCATCGGTCCCTTCCAAACCGGGGATAAATGTTTTACCCACAGTTTCAATTCTGCTTCGCTCGTCATCGGAGAAGGACCCTCCGGCACCAATGCGCTAGCTGCGGTGAACACTGACTTCGCCAATGCTGGTTTGATTCTCTGCTCCGGTAAAGACCAGTCGCACTGGTCCGAGACAGTCGAATAGAAGCACTCCTGCTTCAGTGCATCCAGAAACCTTCCGTGGCTGCTTCCAGCGTCGAACATGGGCCCAAAATCTTCCAGCTTTTTCGCTCCCCTACGGACGAGGCTGAGAAAGATCCAACCGACGTTCTTCTTCGTGTGGCTGCGATAGGCGCGCCACTCCGTTTCTAATTCGTCCGCGTTTCGCGCGAGAAGAATACTTCTTATAATCTCTACCTTTCCCACTTCCTCGATTGCCAAGATGGCCAGTGCGGTCGCACGTTGCCATCTTTCATTTTCCAGAAGCAACTTAGCATCTCGAAGCAGGCCACGCGCGGTGCGCATCGCCGCATCTATCCCTGCGGCTGCCTGGGCCGGAGTGAGCGCACTAGCGTATCGCTTGGACGAGAGGTATTCGCTCATTTCAAACTAGCGGACCCTAATTTGTTTAAGGCTAGAAGTGGCAATCTCACGCGTCAGCCCTACATATCGGCTGGTAAGCCAAGCGAGGACACCGGCAAGAAGGAGTCCCGCCTCACTGGAAAATGCTTGAATAGCGGCTGCGTTCTCTCTGAACCAGTTCATACCAGAGTGTAACCGCACTATACACATCTTTGGCGTAACGAGCACATCCTAGCTGGGGCAGCCGGTTTCCGGGTAGGATAATTTCGCGATATGATTTTGAGCAACCTCCTAGACTGCCCGCGCCAGCCCCGGTTCCCGCCCGCCCACGGCGCCCGCGCGCCTACGCTCGCCCACGCCGCGTGCGAATCACTGATTTTACAAGCCCTGAAGGTAGGCAGCGATCCAAGCAACCCGGAAGACGGCAACCCGCGCTTGGAAACGGCTACCCTCTTTCACCGCAACCGAGAAAATCGTCCGAGACGGGCCTTCGCAGTACGTTCGTGGCGGTTCCGTGCTATGATCGCGGCGCGGAGAGTAGGTCCATGCTTGGCAAAGTAATCGACAAGGTGATAGGGCCGCTGTTCGGGACGCTGTCTGCTTACTACAACCTTCCCGCCTACGTGAAGACAAAGTGGGCGGAAAAAAAGCACGGGACGTATGCGTATTTCCGGGAAGAAGATTTCTGGAAAGATGCCATCGGATACGCCTTTCAGAAGCGGGCAATCCAGAAGCTGAGAGAGGGCAATGTCATCGAATTGCAGGGTTTTGAGCTGTCGGAGTGGTTTCCGCGAGCTCCTGGGTCCTTTTGGACGGCACGCGGCACGAGGCTAAGAACTGCAGCTAAAGGCGAAATCGAACACGAAGCCACTAAGATCTTGATATTCACCCCTAAGGGAAAGGAGCTCATGATCCAGGGTGGAGTGGGGACCTTGAGACTTGAATTACACGGCCCCGGAGCAGCGAAGTATAAAATCTTGGGCGCGACTTCCTCCGGTGATTGCAGTCGCGGGGTTCCTGTGGTTCTGCCCGAAGATGTCTATTTTCACTTAAGGGATGATTTGCTAACAGATGGCGGCTTGCGAGCGACTGTAAAAGGTGTTTATACAGGCCTGCCGATTTCGCGAGAGGATATCGTCTCTGAATGCAGCAGGTGTGACGGTCCCGCCCGAACTTGAAGATTGGCTAGCTCGTAGCTTTTTTGTGCCGCGAAATTGTGTCCTCGTTGAATCTGTTCTCCACATCCAACAGCTGGGTCGCGCCGGTGATCTTCGCGCACATGCCTGGTCTCTCTACCATGGCGAAGAAGGCGGTTATGGATGGACCTATTCTACGTTCGATCCCCGCGACGAGAGGTCTTTAGCAGACGCTGTCCGCTTCTTAAACGTGTATGCTTGGGAGCATGGAGGCGCGGCCAAGTTTGTCACGGAATTCGACGAACGCACGCCTCGGCTCAACGCCGAATGGGAGATCCCCCAAATATTCTCACAAGCTGTAAATCCGCGACCCAGGGCTGAATCAATGCTTGCTTGGGGTGAACGGGTTTCGGTCCCTTAGGTTCTAGCACGCTTCAGGCTGCGGCCCCGCCCGCGCACCGCAAGCTTTTCCACATCCCACCCCCGATTTCCACCCGCACCGCCGGAAGCCGCAACCGTTAGAATAGAGTCAACGTCTCTCATGTCCCAGTTTGTCCATCTGCACCTGCACACCGACTACTCGCTGCTCGATGGCGCCAGCGACATCGACAAGCTCATGCCGCGCGTGGCCGAGCTCGGGCAGACGGCGGTCGCCGTCACCGACCACGGCAACATCTTCGGCGCGCTGCATTTTTACAATGCCGCCAAGGCGCACGGCATCAGGCCCATCATCGGCTGCGAGCTCTACGTCTGCCAGAAGGACGACCACCGCGTGGACCGCACGCCGCCCGAGGGCGACAACTATCACCACCTGATCGTGCTGGCCGAGACGGACGAGGGCTACCGCAACCTGGTGAAGATCACCTCCGAGGCGTCGCTCAACGGCTTCTACTACAAGCCGCGCATCAGCAAGAAATTCCTCGCCGAGCACGCGCGCGGGCTCATCGGGCTCTCCGGCTGCCTGAAGGGCGAAATTGCCGAGCGCCTGATGGAAGGGAAGTACGAGGCCGCGCGCCAATCCGCCGGCTTCTATCGCGAGCTCTTCGGCGCGGAGAATTTCTTCCTCGAGATACAGGACCAGGGTCTGGAGCAGGAGCACAAGATTCGCGCTGACCTGCTGCGCCTGAGCAAGGACACCAGCATCCCCCTGGTCGCGACCAACGACAGCCACTATCTCTGCGAAGAGGACGCGCACGCCCAGGACGTGATGGTCTGCATACAGACCGGCAAGTCCATCCAGGACACGAGCCGTCTGAAGTTCCAGGGCAACCAGTTCTACGTGAAGAGCTACGACGAGATGGTGCGCGTCTTTAAGGACACGCCCGACGTGCTCACGCGCACGCTGGCCATCGCCGAGCGCTGCCACGTCAAGCTAGAGAAGGTCCGCAGCCCCTTCCCGCACTTCGAGGTCCCGGCGGGCTATACGCTGGACAGCTACTTCGAGCATGTGACTCGCGAAGGCTTTGCTCGGCGGCTGACGCTCTTGCGCGAACTGGAGTCGCACGGCCGCCTACGGCATTCACTCAGCGAGTACGAGCAACGGCTCGCGCGCGAGCTCCAGATCATCCAGCAGATGAAGTTCTCCGGCTACTTCCTGATTGTCTGGGACTTCATCCGCTACGCCAAGGAGAACCGACATTCCCGTGGGCCCAGGCCGCGGATCGGCCGCCGGCTCGCTGGTCTCCTACGCGCTCTGCGATCACCGACATCGATCCGCTGCAGTACGGGCTGCTGTTCGAGCGCTTCCTGAATCCCGAGCGCGTCTCGTTGCCCGACATCGACATCGACTTCTGCATGAACCGTCGCGGCGAAGTGATTGACTACGTGACCCGGAAATACGGCCGCGAGAACGTCGCGCAGATCATCACCTTCGGCACCATGGCAGGCCAAGGCCGCCATCAAGGACGTCGGCCGCGCCATGGACATCCCCTACGGCGACGTGGACCGCATCACCAAGATGGTGCCGCAGCGCCTGAACATCACGCTGGAAGAATCGCTGAAGGAATCGGAGCAGCTTCAGACCGCGTACGAAAGCGATCCCCAGGTCCGCCAGCTCCTCGACACCGCGCGCAAGCTCGAAGGCCTGGTGCGCAACGCCGGGGTGCACGCCGCGGGCGTGGTGATCGCGCCGCAGCCGCTCATCGAGCTGGTGCCGCTGCATCGCACCAAGAACGATGAAATCGTCACCGCCTTCGACATGAAGGCGGTGGAGAAGCTGGGCCTGCTGAAGATGGACTTCCTCGGGCTCACCACGCTCACCATCCTCGACGACGCGCTCAAGCTCATTGCCCAGACCACCGGCCAGACGCTCGATCTGCAAAAACTCCCGCTCGACGACCAGGAAACCTACCGCCGAGTCTTCCACACCGGCCTGACCTCCGGGGTGTTCCAGTTTGAATCGCACGGCATGCGCGACGTGCTGCGGCGCTACCAGCCCAATGCCGTCGAGGACCTCACCGCGCTGAACGCGCTCTACCGTCCCGGGCCCATCCAGGGCGGCATGATCGACGACTTCATCGACCGCAAGCACGGCCGCAAGCCGATCGCCTACGAGCTGCCCGAATTGGAAGAGATCCTGAAAGAGACCTACGGCGTGATCGTCTACCAGGAGCAGGTGATGCAGATCGCCAACCGCCTGGCCGGCTACTCGCTGGGCGAGGCCGACCTGCTGCGCCGCGCCATGGGCAAGAAAAATCCGGAGGAGATGGCCGCGCAGCGCGAGCGCTTCGTGCAAGGCGCAGTCCAGCGCGGGTATCCCGAGAAGAAGGTCGACAAGATTTTCGACCTGATGGAGCAGTTCGCCGGCTACGGCTTCAACAAGTCGCACTCGGCCGCCTACGCGCTGCTGGCCTATCACACCGCGTATCTCAAGACCCACTACCCGGTGGAGTTCATGGCGGCGCTGCTGACCTCGATGACCGGCAACACCGACGAGGTGGTCAAGTACATCAACGAGTGCCGCGAAATGGGCATTCCCGTCGAACCGCCCGACATCAACGTCAGCGACGCCAACTTCACCCCGCACGGCCAGGCCATCCGCTTCGGGCTGGCGGCGGTGAAGAACGTCGGCCGCAATGCCATCGACTCCATCATCGCCGCGCGCAAGGAGCTGGGCCGATTCGCGAGCATTTTCGAATTCTGCGAGAAGGTGGACTTGCGCCTGCTCAACAAGCGGGTGATCGAGTCGCTGATCAAGAGCGGCGCCATGGATCCGCTGGGCAAGCGCTCGCAACTGATGGCCGTACTCGACCGTGCCATGGAGCGCGCGCAGAAGACCCAACGCGACGCCGAATCCGGCCAGCACGGCCTGTTCGGCGTCTTCGATGACCAGCCCGCCGAGCACCCCAACAACGACAAGCTCCCCGACGTCCCCGATTGGGACGAGCAGCAGCGCCTGGCCGCCGAGAAGGAGATTCTCGGCTTCTTCATCACCGGCCATCCCCTGGAGAAGTACCGCGATAAGCTGCTCGACTTCAGTGCGCTCTCCACCGAAGCCATCGCCGGGATGAAGTCCTCCACCGGAAAGGACGAGATCTGCGCCGGCGGCATCATCGCCAACCTGCGCGTCTTGAAGTCGCGCAAGGGTGAGATGTACGCCCAAGGCACGCTCGAAGATATGACCGGCTCGGTGGACATGCTGGTCTTCCCCGAAGCCTATCGCCGCCTGGGCGACAAGCTGCGCGTGGAGGTGCCGGTGCTGGTGCGCGGCGGGGTGCGCGTCGAGGAAGGATCGAATCCCAAGCTGACGGTCAGCGAGGTCACGCCGCTGGAGCAGGCGCAGCCCAAGCTGCCGCGCTCGCTGCGCATCCGCGTGCCGCTCGAGACCGTCACCGAGTCCACCATCGACGCACTCCACCAGCTCTGCCGCGAGCGTCGCGGCGAGGCCAAGCTGTTGTTCGATCTGGAACGTGCTGGAGACTTCATGGTGGTGATGGAAGCCGAAGGCTATAATGTTCAGCCGGACCGGACCTTCATTTCCCGCGTCGAGCAGCTCTGTGGCCGGGGCAGCGTCCGCGTCATAGATTGAGGTTTTCGCAGTATGGTTCCCCCCAAGCTCGCTCCGGAGACTCCCGTTTCGCAGGACGGGGCGTCCCCTTCCGGCGTCGTCCAGGCCTCGGAGTACCTGGTGTCGGTGGTGAGGTCTGTGGTGGAGGAGTCGGTGAACGGGAAGGAAGGCAACACGGAAGCCGCCGCCCGCGCGGAGCAGGAGCTGGAGCGCATCGAGCGCCAGATCGAGCAACTGGAGACCGCCGCCGGCGACAATCAGGAAGCCCGCCGCCAGCTCGAGCAGCTCCATCAGCAGGTGCACGCCCTGCGCCGCCAGATGGACGCGCACCTCCACGCCTGGCACAAGGCCGAACTGGCGCGCCATCCGCAGCGTCCTTACACCCTCGATTACGTGCAGCGCATCTTCACCGAGTGGAGCGAGATCCACGGCGACCGCGGCTTCGGCGACGATCCCGCCCTCGTCTGCGGCATGGCCCGCTTCCACGGCGAAGAAGTGATGGTCATCGGCCATCAGAAGGGCCGCGACACCAAGACCAAGCTGTATCGCAACTTCGGCATGCCCAACCCCGAGGGCTACCGCAAGGCGCTGCGGCTCATGCGGCTGGCGGAGAAATTCGGCCGCCCCGTCTTCACCTTCGTGGACACGCCCGGCGCCTATCCCGGCCTGGGGGCGGAAGAGCGCGGACAGGCCGAAGCCATCGCCCGCAACCTGCGCGAGATGGCGCGTCTGGAGGTGCCGATCATCACCACCGTCACCGGCGAAGGCGGATCGGGCGGCGCCCTGGCCGTCGCCGTCGCCGACCGTGTGCTCATGATGGAGAACTCCATCTACGCCGTGATCTCGCCCGAAGGCTGCGCCTCCATCATGTGGCGCGACGCCTCCAAGAAAGAGCTGGCGGCGCAGGCCATGCGCATCACCGCGGAAGATCTGAAGCAGTTCGGCTGCATCGACGACATCGTCCCCGAGCCTCCCGGCGGCGCCCACACCGACCACGCCCTTGCCGCCGAACTGCTCGACCGCTCGCTCCAGCGACATTTCGCCGAGCTGAAGCGCCCCACCGTTTCCCAGCTTCTGGCGTCCCGCTACGACAAATTCCGCCTGATGGCCCAGTTCTTCAGCGGGGAGTAGCGCCGAACGCCACATTTAAAAGAAGAGAGTGTCACTCCGAGCGCAGCGAGGAATCTATGCATCTTCCTGCGCTTAACATCTGACGAATCGCTCGAAGACGGTCCTTATCGTTTCCAGGAACGTTGAATGGTCAAATACATAGATTCCTCGCGCGCTCTCGGTCCCCTTCGACAGGCTCAGGGTCCTTCGCGCGGCTCGGAATGACACTTTGAATGGGATGGATGGTTCGGCGTGCAATTCAGCAAGAGCGGTTGAGCCGCGCCTCCTCGGTACCCGAGCGCGCGGCCAGCTCGTGCAAGAACCAACCACTAACGACTGCCAACCCGCCTTGCTATAATAGGTCGTTTTCCTCAGCCCAAAGGCCCGGGTAGTGGGGGCTCGGGAGGTTTCCCAGGCTATGGCCAGCACTGATCTGATCGCCCAGGAAGTATCGCGACGCGATGATTCCAAGCGCTTCGTGAACGACTTCAGCATGCAAGTCGCCACCGTGAACGGCTCCGGCTCGCAAAGCGCCAACACCGTCCTGCTGCGCAGCATCTTCCAGATGGGCATTCCCGTATCCGGCAAGAACCTCTTTCCCTCGAACATCGCCGGCCTGCCCACCTGGTACACCATCCGCGCCAACAAGCATGGCTACATCGGCGCGCAAGAAGGAGATCGACTTCCTGGTCGCCATGAACCCGGAGACGGCGCGCGAGGACGTGCTGTCGCTCTGGCCCCCGGCGCGGCCGTGCTCTACGACGAGCCCCTGAATCTCAGCGTCGCTGCGCCCCGACCTGCACCTTCTACTCCGTGCCCTTCGACAAGCTCGTGGCCCCCGTGTGCCCCGAGGCCAAGCTGCGCAAGCTGGTCAAGAACATGATCTACGTGGGGGTGATGGCGCAGCTGCTGGGCATCGACATGGTGCGAGGTCGAAAACGCGCTGCGCAAGCAGTTCGCGAAGAAAGCGAAAGCCGCCGACCTCAACTGGGGCGCCGCCAAGGCCGGCTTCGACTACGCCGCCGCGACCCTGCACCAAGAACGATCCCTGCCGCGTCGAGCGCATGGACAAGACCGCGGGCAAGATCATCATCGACGGCAACTCCGCCGCTGCGCTGGGCTGCGATGTTCGCCGGGGTCACCGTGGTGACCTGGTATCCCATCACGCCCTCGTCCTCGCTGGTCGAAACCCTGATCGACTACATGAAGCAATACCGCATACGGCCTGACGGCAAAGCGACGTTCGCCATCGTGCAGGCCGAGGACGAACTGGCGGCCATCGGCATGGTGATGGGCGCGGGCTGGGCAGGGGCGCGCGCCATGACCGCCACCGCCGGCCCCGGCATCTCGCTGATGGCGGAGTTCGCCGGCCTGGGCTACTACGCCGAGATCCCCGCCGTCATCTGGGACATCCAGCGCGTCGGGCCCTCGACCGGGCTGCCCACGCGCACCTCGCAGGGCGACATGCTGTTCACCGCCGTCCTGTCCCACGGCGACACCAAGCACATCATGCTGCTTCCCCGCCTCGGTGGAGGAGTGCTTCTCCATGGCGCAGGACGCCTTCGACCTGGCCGAGCAGTTTCAGACGCCGGTGTTCGTCATGACGCGACCTCGACCTGGGCATGAACAACTGGATGTCCGACCCGTTCCCCTATCCCGACGCAGCCCATCGATCGCGGCAAGGTGCTCAGCAAGGAAGACCTGGAACGGCTCGGCGGCTTCGCCCGCTACAAGGACGTGGACGGCGACGGCATCGGCTAGCGCACGCTGCCCGGCACCGACCACCCCGCGGCGGCCTACTTCACTCGCGGCAGCGGACACAACGAGAAGGCGCAGTACACCGAGCGTCCCGACGATTACGAAAACAACATGGAGCGGCTGGCACGCAAGTTCGAGAACGCGCGCACGCGCGTCCCCAAGCCGGTGCAGATGGGTTCCGGGCGCGCGCGGGTGGGCATTCATCGCCTACGGCACCTCGCACTGGGCCATCATCGAGAGCCGCGACCAGCTCCGCAACGAGCACGGCCTGGAGACCGATTACCTGCGCGTCCGCGCCTACCCCTTCACCGCACGAGGTGCAGGATTTCATCGAGAACCACGAGCGGGTTTACGTGGTGGAGCAGAACCGCGACGCGCAGATGTTCGACCTGCTCCGCCTCGATCTGCCGGTGGAGCAGGTGGCCAAGCTGCGCTCGATCGCGCACTGCCACGGGCTTCCGCTCGACGCCCGCTCCGTCACCGACGAACTCATGAGCCTGGAGGGCAACTGACCATGGCCACCACTCCCACCGCCGAACCCAAGACCAACCGCATCGGCCTGACCGTGATCGACTACAAGGGCGGCAAGACGACGCTCTGCGCCGGCTGCGGCCACAACGCCATCTCCGAGCGCATCATCGACGCCATGTACGAGATGGGCGTGCAGCCGGAGCGCGTGGCCAAGCTCTCCGGCATCGGCTGCTCCTCCAAGAGCCCGGCCTACTTCATGAACCGCTCGCACAGCTTCAACGCCGTGCACGGACGCATGCCCTCGGTGGCCACCGGCGCGGTGCTGGCCAATCACAAGCTGATCGCGCTGGGCGTCACCGGCGACGGCGACACCGCCTCCATCGGCATCGGACAGTTCGTCCACCTGCATGCGCCGCAATCTGCCCCTGATCTACATCATCGAGGACAACGGCGTGTACGGGCTGACCAAGGGCCAGTTCTCCGCCACCGCCGACCTGGGCTCCAAGCTGAAGACCGGCGTCATCAACGACCTGCCGCCCATCGACACCTGCGCCCTCGCCATCCAGCTCGGGGCCACGTTCGTGGGGCGTTCGTTCTCCGGCGACAAGCGGCAGCTCCTGGCCATGCTCAAGGCCGCCATCGCCCACCGCGGCACCGTCATGCTCGACGTGATCTCCCCGTGCGTCACCTTCAACGACCACGAGGGCTCCACCAAGTCCTACAAGTACATGAAGGACCACGACGAGCCGCTGCAGGAGATCAACTTCGTCCCTTCGTTCGAAGAGATCGACGTGGACTACGACCCCGGCACCACCATCGACGTGACCATGCACGACGGCTCGCACCTGCGCCTGCGCAAGCTCGACGCGGACTATGATCCCACCAACAAGCTGCGCGCCATCGCCACCCTCAGCGAAGCGCACGAAAAAGGCGAGATCCTGACCGGCGTCTTCTACATCGACCCCAACAAGCCGACGTTCATGGACCTGCTGCACGTGACCGATGAGCCCCTGGCCACGCTGCCCGCCGACGCCGTGCGCCCGCCTAAAGCGGTGCTGGATGAGGTGATGGAGAGCCTGCGCTAGGGCAGATTTCTAGCTGTATCCGCTACGGAATTTTTCGGAGGGGCCTGGCTTCAGCCAGGCCGTTTCAAGCCGAAAAGAGCCCGCGCTTTAGCCCCTGGGTTTGCGGAGCCGACTCGGGTGAAGGGGCGTCCTGAGCGAAGCCGAAGGACCTTGGTCGTGCCATTAATGGAGCTTTGAAGAAACGGGCTTTAGCCCCTGAATTTGGTTTTCAATCCCGGTCGGCAAGGGGATGCA
This sequence comes from uncultured Acidobacteriota bacterium, assembly GCA_963704285.1. GTDB lineage: Bacteria > Acidobacteriota > Terriglobia > Terriglobales > Acidobacteriaceae > JAHFUA01. Next base: position 2,857,457 of record OY969886.1, read on the forward strand.
ACAGCCACCCTTCACCTCGGTCCACGCCAGATAGAGAAGACCTCAGGGGCTAAAGCCCTCGACTTTCTAAGGCCTCAACGGCACGACCAAGGTCGTGCCCCTTCACTTGTACAGCCAGGCCCGTTGGCCTGAGGACAAACTCAAACCGTCGACAATGCGAGGCCCGCAGAGCCTGCCCTGAGCGGAGTCGAAGGGGCCGAAAGAAAGTAGCCCGGGCCTTTAGCCCCTGGGGTCTTAGGTACACGATCCATGAAACCGCGCCAGGCAAACTCGCGTGAGGCGGAGTCTCCTACGTCGCCAGCACGGCCACCCCCGCGCACACCAGCAGGGCTGACAGCCAACGCCGGCGGTCCACGCGCTCGTGCAGAAACAGGCGAGCGGCCAGAGCGTTCGTCACGTAGGTGAGAGAAGCAGTCGCGGGCACGACTAGCGAGACGTTGGCCCAGGAGAGCGCCAGCAGCAGTCCGAAGAACGACACTGCCATAAAGAACAGGGCAAGGAGAAAACTGGGGTGGGTCACGATGGCCTTGAGCACGGCGCCCAAGCCCTGGCGGCGCCACAGTTCGCCGACGTGTCCGATCTGGCGCATGGCGCGGGAGAGCAGCACATCGCCGGCGGTCGAGCTCAGGACGATGGCGGCGATGGCGGACCAGGTGCGCAGCGCGCTCATGGCTGGTCTCCGCCGGACTCGGGTTGGTGGCGATGGGTGGCCGAAGGTCCACGGGCGACGATAGCGACCCCGGAGCTGACCAGCAGAATCCCGATCCAGCGGCTGACGCTGACCTTCTCCCCCAGCAGCCAGACCGAGAGCAGCGCCAGCAGCACGTAGCCGAGCGAGGTGGCGGGCAGCACGTAGGTGAGGTCGGACCAGGAGAGCGCGCTCAGGTAAGCGGCGAAGAAGCCGAGCAGGAGTACGATCCCGAGGGCAACCCAGGGGTTGAGCACGGCGGCGAAGAGTTCCGTCCAGCGGGCGAGCGAGATGGCGCCCACACGCTTCATGCCGTAGGAGAGGCTGATGTCGCCGACGGAGGCGAAGACGATGATGGCGACGAGGACGAGGTATTTGCGGAGGGTCACAGGTTTCGCGCGAGGTTAGAGCAGTTCCAGTGTTGCCGTAGGCGGTCTTGAAGGGGCACGGCTTCAGCCGTGCCGATATGCACCGCGAGCAAATTGGCCTTTAGGCCCTGAGGTGCATGGCCCCCAGCGGCTAAAGCCGGACTCTCTGGTTGTGCTTTACGGCACGCCTGAAGGCGTGCCCCTTCAAAGAACCTGCACACTCGCAGCATGCTGCGTCCCAACCTATCGAAGGAGACGCTCCAAGCTACGTCTCTACACCTCGACGGTCTCAACCGGCTCCTCCACAGGACGCGCAGGAGCGGCGGGGGCAGCGCGCCGGTCTGCAACGTAGCGCTTGCGGGCGGCGCGCAGCTTGAGAAAGGCGCGGGCTTCCTTGTAGAGGCGCTTGCGCTCGCCGGAGTCGAAGATGGCCTTGCGCACGATGCGGTACACGGCCTTGGGGCGGAAGTAGTACTCGTCGTAGAAGCGATGGACGGCGTCGAGCACTTCCTCACGCGGCAGCCCGGGATACTCGATGTGGGCGAGCTGGTGTCCGCCTTCATCCACCATCTGCTGCTCGTTGACGATGAAACCGTTCTGCTTGGCGAAGTCGTAGAGCTCGGTGCCGGGATAAGCGTGCGCCAGCGACACCTGGATAGTCTCCACATCGAGCTGCTTGGCGAAGTTGATGGTCTGGCGGATAGTCTCGCGGGTCTCGCCCGGCAGCCCGAGGATGAAGTCGCCGTGGATGATGAGGCCGAGCCGGTGGCAGTCGCGGGTGAACTCGCGCGCTCGCTCGACGGTGGCCCCCTTCTTGATGTTCTTGAGGATCTGGGGATCGCCGGACTCGTAGCCGACGATAAGCAGGCGGCAGCCGGAGTCGCGCATGGCTTTCAGCGTCTCGTAATCGGTGGTGACGCGCGAGGTGCACGACCAGGTGAGCCCCAGCGGCTTCAGCTTCTGGCACAGCTCGATGGTGCGCGCCTTCTGGATGTTGAAAGTGTCGTCGTCGAAGAAAAATTCCTTCACCCAGGGCCAGTATTCCCTGGCCTTGGCCATCTCGCGGGCGACGGCATCGCTGGAGCGTTTGCGCCAGGGATGTCCGCTCAAGGTCTGCGGCCACAGGCAGAAGGTGCACTGCGCCGGGCAGCCGCGCGTCGAGTAGAGCGAGACGAACGGGTACAGCAGAAACGGCACGTTGTAGCGGCGGACGTCGAGGTCGCGATGATAGACGTTGGTGACGTCGGGCAGGGCGTCGAGATCGTCCACCGGCGGCCGGTCGGGGTTGTGCACGATCTGGCCGTTCCGCCGCCAGGAGATGCCGAGGATCTCGGCGAGCGGCTTGCCCTGGGCGAACTCCACGGTGGCGTAGTCGAACTCGCGGCGCACGATGAAATCAATCGCCGCGCAGTCGCGCAGCGTCGGCTCCGGCAGCACCGTGACGTGCGGGCCGACGAAGGCGATCTTTAGCGCGGGATGGGCGTCCTTCATGGCCTCGGCCAGCTTGCAGTCGCCGGGAAAACCCGGCGTGCTGGTGAACAGCACCACGAACTCGTAGTCCTTGGAGATCTCGACCGTCTGCTGCCAGGAGACGTGGTGGGGGCTGGCGTCGAGCAGGCGCGAACCCTCCAGCATCCCGGCGGGATAGGCCAGCCACACCGGGTACCAGTAGGATTCGATCTCGCGAGTTGCGGGCCAGCGGGAACTGGCGCCGCCGTCAAAGTTCTCGAAAGAGGGCGGGTTCAGGAACAGGGTCTTCAGAGGCATGCGATTCTCAATAGTACCATCCGCCGGGAGAGTTCCGGGGAAGCCGCGCGTTATCACAGAGATGCGCTCACCCCCGTGCGGATTACGGTAAGCGCAGAAGCGGGAAAGGTCAAGAGTTGCGCAGCCGGCTGCGTCCCGGTTCCTTGGTGGCTCCGATGCGAGCGAACGAGTTGCGCTATACTTGCCCACCTTTGGCACGAGCCTCTGAAGGGGAGGGCTTCGTGGATCTGTTTCGCCGACTCGCCATGTACATCACCAGCCAGCATCCAGAGTGGGTGTCCCCGGATCTCCGCGACCTGCTGGAGTCAGCGCCCGACGCCATGGTGATCGTCAACAGCGATGGCAGGATCGTGGTGGTGAACTCGCAGACCGAGATCCTGTTCGGCTACGGACGGCAGGAGTTGCTGGGCCAGCCGGTGGAGATGCTGATCCCGGCGCGTTTCAACCCCCAGCACGAGAAACATCGGACCGCCTTCCTCGCCGAGCCGCGGGTGCGGCCCATGGGCGCCGGCCTGGAGCTGTTCGGAAAAAGGAAGAACGGGACGGAGTTCCCGGTGGAGATCAGCCTGAGCCCGCTGCGCACGCCGCAGGGGCTGTTCGTCACCAGCGCCATCCGCGACATCAGCGGGCGCAAAAAGACGGAAGAACAGATCAACAAACTCAATACCGAACTGGCCGAGGCGGTGCGCCGCTCCGAAAAACTGGCCGCCACCGGGCGGCTGGCCACCACCATCGCCCACGAGATCAAGAACGCGCTCGACACGCTGCTGAACCTGCTCTGCCAGGTGGAACTGAACCCGGCCCTGGAGCCGGAGATGAAAGAGATGATCGGGCAGGCGCGGGAGGAGGTGTCGCGCATCGGCCACATCACCCGCAACACCCTGGCGCTGCAGCGCGAGACCGCGTTTCCGGTCTCCTTGAGCCTCTCCGAGACCATCGACGGGGTGTGCCGGATGTTCGAATCTCTGCTGGCGCAGAAGCGCATCCGCTTGGAGCGGCAGTACGAGAGCAGCGGGCAGATGATGGGCTTCCCCGGCGAGCTGCGGCAGGTGTTCACCAACCTGATCGCCAATGCCGTGGACGCCCTGGGCGAGGGCGGACGCCTGAGCGTCACCATCTCTGGCGCGGAGAACGCGCTTCGTGTGTGCGTCGCCGACGACGGCCCCGGCATCGCGCCCGAGCACCTGGAGAAGATCTTCGAGCCGTTCTTCACCACCAAGGGAGAAAAGGGGACTGGGGTGGGGCTGTGGGTGACGCGCGGCATCGTCGAGGACATGGGCGGGCGCATCGAGGTTTCCAGCTTGACGCGGCCCGGCCGCAGCGGCACTTCGTTCACCGTCACGCTTCCCCGCGCTCAGGGGCAGATGTCGGGTGAGGCCGAGCCGGATTTTCCCCGGCAAGCCAACGCCGGCTGAACCCCGTCACTCGGACCAGTGCCGTCCCTTTGCCGGGATTATTCATCGACATTTCGGTGTTTCGGCTCGTCAAAAAAGAGAGTGTCATTCCGAGCGCGGCGAGGAATCCATGCATTTTTTCTGCTCTTACATCATGACGAATCGCCACCAATACTCAACACCGGCAGTTGAAGCAGCGGGGTTCGAGCATGAGAACGGCCTGACGGTTGGACCCACGCGCAAGTACCAGCCGGCGAATACATAGATTCCTCGCTTCGCTCGGAATGACACTCTGGGTGAGATGGATGGTCAACAGCCCGAGGGGGCTTTACGCTCACCCGATGTCCCGATTCTTGCGCTATCCTTCCCCTGTTATGTCCACACTCGTCGAATGTGTTCCCAATTTTTCCGAAGGCCGCGACCGGGCCAAGGTGGACGCCATCATCGAGGCCATGAAGGTGCCGGGCGTGTACCTGCTCGACCGCGAGATGGATGCCGACCACAACCGCTCGGTCATCACGCTGGTGGGCGACCGCGAGGCCATCGCCGAGGCCGCCATCCGCGGCGTCGGCCGGGCCGCCGAGTTGATCGACCTTACCCAGCATCAGGGTGCGCACCCGCGCCTGGGCGCCGCCGACGTCGTGCCCTTCGTGCCCATCGAGGGACTGGCGCTCGAGGATTGCGTCACCCTCGCCCGCCACGTCGGCGAAGAGATCTGGAAGCGCTACCAGATCCCGGTCTATTTGTACGAAGCCGCCGCCGCCGCGCCCGAGCGCCAGAACCTGGAAAACATCCGTCGCGGGCAATTTGAAGGATTACGCGAAGAAATCGCCACCAACCCCGCGCGCCGCCCGGACTTCGGCGAGCCCCGCATCCATCCCACTGCGGGCGCCACCGTGGTGGGCGCGCGCAAGTTCCTCATCGCCTACAACATTTATCTGAACACCGCCGACGTGGAGATCGCGCAGAAGATCGCCAAAGCCGTGCGCTTCTCGAATGGCGGGCTGCGCTACGTGAAGGCTGCAGGTTTTCCCGTGCGCGGGCTGGCGCAAGTCTCGATGAACCTCACCGACTTCGAGCAGACGCCCATCGCGCGCGTGTTCGAGTTCGTCCGCCGCGAAGCCGCGCGCTACGGGGTGATGCCCGCATTCAGCGAGATCGTCGGGCTCATCCCCAAGAGAGCTCTCGAGATGGCCGCCGAGTGGTTCTTGCAGATCGAGAACTTCGACTCCTCGCTGATCCTGGAGAACCGCCTACAGGCGATCATGGGCGGAAAGATGGCGGTGGGCGGACTGCGCGCCGGGGTCGAGCCCTTCGTCGAGCAACTGGCCGCGCCCACGGCTACTCCCGGCGGCGGCAGCGCTTCGGCCGCGGCAGGCGCCATGGCCGCAGGGCTCGGCTCCATGGTCGCCGGCATGTCGCGCGGCAAGAAAAATTATCTCCAGTACGAGCGCGAGCTGAGCGATGCCATCGCCCGCCTGGCCACGCTGCGCGAGGAATTCAAGGCTGCCATCGACGCCGACGCGGCCTCCTATGACGCGGTGATGAAAGCCTACAAGCAGGCCAAAACCGCCGCCGCCGGCGACGGCATCATCACCCAGGCGCTCAAGGGCGCCACCAACGTGCCGCTGGGCGTGGCCGAGCGCGTGCGCGAAGTGGCGCGCATCGTCGAGACGCTCAAGCCCATCACCAATCCCAAGATGGCTTCCGACTTGGCCGTGGCCGGGGCTCTCGCCCAGGCCGCCCTCACCGGGGCGCTGGCCAATGTCGAGATCAACCTGGCGGATTTGAATGACGCGGCATTTGTGGGCGAGGTGCGGAGGAGAACCGCGGCGCTAGAGCGTTAGCTGGAACCAGCGTCGTTCCTACGCCCGGATTACTCATGGTTGGAGAAAATTTGGAACTGTCATCCCGAGCGAGGGCCAGCCCAACAACGCATCCAGCCCGCTTTTGGCTGGATGCGCTGGCTGGCCCGAGTCGAGGGATCTTGGGGTTAGGAGGCCTGATCAACTCAAAACCAAGGTCCCTCGACTCGCGCTCCGTCGCCGAGTCTCCGTCGCGCTTCGCTCGGGATGACAATTTGTAGGAAGCTCGCCTTCACGACAAAGTGTCACAAAACTCGCCACGCGATCGCCGCCAAGCGGCACAGGTAATGGTTGCGGACCTCGACGGCCGCCGCCCGCGTCGCCTCCAGCAGCTCGCGCAGCTCGCCCGGGGTGTAGGCTCGCCGCACCGAAGCGGGCGCGTCGTGCCGCGTCAGCCGGCTGCGGTACAAGGCAAAGCCGGCATAGGTGAGCGCCAGGTGTCCAGGACTGCGCCGCAGATCGTTGACCAGCGCCGCCACCCGGGCCACCCGCAGCGACTCGTTGATGAAGCGCACCAGCTCGCCGGGCTCCAGATGATGGACCACGAGCGACGAGCCCACCAGGTCGAAGCTGCCGTCGCGAAAAGGCAAGGCCAGCGCGTCTCCGGCGACCGACCGCCTGGTTCCGTTCAGGTGCGCCGCCGAGCGGTCGAGGACCACAAAAGCGACCCGCACGCCCTCGCGCTCGAGCTGGCGGGTGACCCGCGCGGCGATGTCGCCGGAAGCGCCTCCCACGTCGAGCAACGATAGGTCCCTTCTCCCGGTGCGCCGGACGATCTCGCGCACCAAGTCGCACATCGTCGCGGCCCCCCCGAACCAGCGGTTGACCATCCTCAGATCGGCGAGCGAGGCGGAGATCTCGGCGGCGGTGCCGGAATCAGAGTCGAGAAGCTCGGGGATGACGGAGCGCTTCATGAGGCCATCGGGTGATCGGGAGATCGGGTCATCGGGTCATTGACTGCTTGATTCATTGCGTCTGCGCCATTGAGCCATCGATGAGATGGATGCAGCGTTCCTCTAAAGGATGCGTGCAAAGCGGGTTTCAATCACCCGATGATCCGATCACCCGATGACCCGATCCCTAAACGGTCTCCAGCTCCTCTTCCAAAAGTTGCTTGTTGTACAGGTCGGTGTAGTACCCGTTACGGGCGATGAGTTCGTCGTGCGTGCCGAGTTCGACGATGCGCCCGCCGTGCAGCACGGCGATGCGGTCGGCGTTGCGCACGGTGGAGACGCGATGGGAGATGAAGATCGTGGTCCGCCCCTGCATCACCTCGCGCAGGTGGTTGAGGATCTTCTCCTCGGTGTAGGTATCGACGCTGGAGAGCGCGTCGTCCAGCACCAGGATGCGCGGGTCGCGGATGAGGGCGCGGGCGATGGCCGTCCGCTGCTTCTGCCCGCCGGAGAGCGTGATGCCGCGCTCCCCCACCATGGTCTGGTACTTCTCCGGGAAGTCGGCGATGTCGGCGGCAATATTGGCGGCTTCGGCGGCGCGGCGCACCTCTTCGTCGCCAGTGCTCTCGGCGCCTAGGGCGATGTTCTCGCGCACCGTGTCGCTGAACAGGAACGTCTCCTGCGGCACGAAGCCGATGGCGTGGCGCAGCGTCGCCAGCGGGTAATCGGTGATGGGCCGGCCGTCGATGAGCACGCTACCTGCGGGCGCGTCGTAGATGCGCGGGACCAGGCTCACCAGCGTGGACTTCCCCGATCCGGTCGCTCCCACCACGGCGAGGCTCGACCCGGCGGGGATCTTCAGGCTGATGCCGTTGAGCACCGGCACGCCGTTATAGGCGAAGCTCAGGTTGCGGAACTCGATCTCGCCGCGAATCGCCTCGGGCGGCCGATCCGGCGGAATGCGGTCCCCGATCTCCGGCCGCTCTTGAAAGATCTCGTTGATCCTGCCCATGGAGGCGCTGCCGCGCTGGAACAGGTTCAGCACCCAACCAATGGAAATCATGGGCCAGGTGAGCTGCACCAGGTAAGTATTGAAGGCGACGAACATTCCGACATTGATCTTCCCGAGCAGCACCTGGCGGCCTCCCAGCCAGAGCACCAGCACCACCGCCAGTCCCAGCAGGGTCTCAAGCGTGGGCCACAGCATGCCCATCAGCCGGACCAGCTTCAGGCTGCGGCGGATGTACTCGCGGTTGGCGTTCTCAAAGGCCTCGATCTCGGCCTCTTCCTGCACGAAGGCGCGCACCACCCGCGCCCCCGAAAAGTTCTCCTGCGCGCGCGCCGAAATCTCGGAGAACATGGCCTGGATGCGCTCGAAACGCTCGTGGATCCTGCTCCCGAAGTACTGCACTACGATGGAGACCACCGGCAGCGGCAGGAAGGCCCACATCGTCAGGCTGGGACTGATGCGGAACATGAAGTAGAGCGCGCCCAGCGTGTACACGACGGTGTTGGCGGTGTACATGATGGCCGGCCCCAGCAGCATGCGCACCGCGTTCAGGTCGTTGGTGGCGCGCGCCATGATGTCGCCGGTGCGGGTGCGCTGGTAATACGACCACGACAGGCTCTCCAGGTGGCGGAACAGGTCGTTGCGCAGGTCGAACTCGATGTCGCGCGAGATCCCGATCACCACCCACCGCGTCAGGAAACGGAAGACGCCCTTGACCAGGGCAATCCCGACCAGCAGCGCCGCATAGGTGGCTAGTTTCTCTCGCGTGACCCCCTGGTAGAGGCCATTGATGGCCCGGCCCAGCACCAGCGGGAAGACGATCCATGTGCCGTTGTCCAGCAGCACCGAGACGGTCCCGAACGCCAGCCCGCGCCAGTATTTCCGAAAATAGGGCAGCAGCGGACGCAGGTTCCGGCGCACGCTCTGCCTCTGGGGAGGCGCCAGAATTTGCGGCTGCACGGTGGCCGAGGTCATGGGTCTTTGGATGAGATTCTAGCAAGGCAGGACGCAGGATTGATCGGGTGATCGGGAGATCGGCTCATCGGGTCATCGATCCCCGGCGCCTTCAATCACCCGATGACCCGATCACCCGATCACCCGATGACCCGATGGCTACGTGGGCACTTTCAGAAGCATGTACCCGCCGGCGAAGCCGAAGATCACGTCCGGGGCCCAGGCGGCGAGGGCCGCCGGCAACTGGCTGACGTTGCCCATGGCCTCGAACAGGCCCGAGGTCACCCAGTAGACCACGGCGATTCCGATGGCCGTGGCCACGCCCGCCAGCGCGCCCCGGCGCCCGGTGGAGAGCGCGAACGGGATGGCCAGCACCGCCATCACGAAGGTGATCAGCGGGAAGGCGAACTTCTTCTGCAACTGCACGCGCAGCCGTACTACGTCGAAACCGCTCTGCTGCAGGTCCTTGATGTAGCGGCTGAGCTCGTCGTAGTTCATCTCCGACGACTGCTTGATTTCCTTCTTGAAATACGGCGGTGGCTCGGCGAGCTCGGCGAAGGTGGCCACGTCGAAGGTGCGGTACTGGCGGATGGCGGCGCCCTGGAAGCTGCGCTCCCAGCCGCCCTCGAAGATCCACTTTCTGAGCTCCGGCGCCCAGTGCGCGCGCGTGGCGTACACCCGGCGGGTGAACTGGAAGGTCGCGGGATCGAACTCGAAGGCGGAGATGCTGCCGAACTGGTTGCGGTCGGGATCGAAGAACTCGTAGTAGTAGATGGTGGAGTGCTGGCCGAAGATCCACTTGCGGTCGGGACGCAGGTAGGTCTGCGGCGGCTTGCCCTTGATGGCGTTCCAGAGCTGGTCCTGGCGCTTGTTGGCGGCCGGCAGCAAGTACTGCTCGAACAAGAACAGGCCGACGGGGATCACCGCCGCCAGCAGCAGCACCGGCACCACGGCGCGGTAGATGCTGATGCCGGTGGCCTTCATGGCGGTGATCTCGTTGGCCTTCTGCATCAGGCCGAAGGTCACCAGCACGGCGATGAGCACGCTCAGCGGGGTCATCAGGTAGAGCATGCCCGGCACCACGTTCATCATGTACGCGCCCACCGTCACCAGCGGCACGCGGTTGCGCACGATGTCGCCCAGCAGCTCGAAAAAGCTGAACACCAGGCTGAGCATGATGAAGGTAGCCACGATCAGCGCCAGGTAGGTGAGGAAGTCGCGCAGGATGTAGTCGTCGAGGATCTGCGGGAAGCGGGTGTTGAGGAAGCGCCGCCGCGAGACCGCGCGCTCAAAGGCGCCGTGGGTGCGCTGGGTGCGGTGCTGGAGGTGTCCCTTGAGCGCCAGCCCCAGGCTGCGCAGAGAGGCGATCTCCATGGGCATGCGGTCCACCCGCCACAGCAGCCAGGCGCCGGCGATGAAGAACGCGACGTTGGCCATCCACACGCCCACCGGGGGTGGGACGCGTCCCTGCCGCGCCAGCGCCACTCCTGTCAGCGAGGCGAAGTAGTAGAGGAACACCAGCAGGATAGTCAGAATGAATCCCGTGGACTTGCCCCCCTTCTTCGCCGAGAGCCCGAGCGGGATGCCCACCAGCGCCAGCACCAGGCAGGCGGCGGGCAGGGCGAAGCGGCGGTGCAACTCGATATCGAACCAGCGCGCGGTGGGATCATTCGCGTGCGCCAGCCGCCACAGCGCCGCCGTCGGGATCTCCGCGACGTGCGACCACTGGCGCGCGCCCGGCGGCATGTTGCTGGGAACCGCCGGCGTCTCCGGCTCGGGCAGGGGGATGGAGAGGTCGCTCTCTTCGAAGGTCGAGATCTGGTACTGCTGCGGCGCCTTGGGGTCCACATCGTGCTCGGTGCCGTTGATCAGGTGCAGGCGCAACCCGGTGGGCGACTGGCTGCTGACCAGGCCGCGCTGCGCCAGGGTGATCTTGGGCGCGCCCGGCGTGTTGATGTCGGCCAGAAAAATGCCCTTCCACAGCGCCCCGTTGGGAGCGGCGCTCACGTCCTGCACGTAGAGCACGTAGTTCTTGAAGTCCTCGTAGAAGACGCGCGGCTGGACTTCGTACGACGCCTGCGAGCTCTTCAGGCGGTCCTGCAGGCGGGCCAGGGAGGCGGAGGCGCGCGGCGCCAGGTAGAGCTGATTGCCCGCGGCCAGCAGCCAGGCGGTGACCGCAAAGATGGAAACCACCTTCAGGAACATGCCCGCGCCCAGCCCGCTGGCGCGCATGGCGGTGACCTCGCTGTCCGCGGCCAGCCGGCTGAGCCCGATCAGGATGCCCACCAGCACCCCCATGGGCACCGTCACCGTCAGCGCCTGCGGCACGGTGAACAGGAAGATCTCGGCCACGCTGGGCAGGGGCGCGCTGTTGCGCACCACCAGCTCCAGGATGCGTCCCACATCCCGCATGAAGATGACGAAGGTGAACACCCCGGTGCCGATCAGGGCATGCCACAACACTTCGCGCAGGATGTACTTGGTGAGGATGCGCACGGCAATGTCAGCGTAGCATAGGCAGTTCGGAAGGGCACGCCTTCAGTCGCGTTGTCGTGGCCTCCTCAATATGTCATCCCGAGGAGCGCGAGCCGAGCTGCCGGGGTCCCCAGCAAACCCGGTTTTGGTTTGCTGGGGTGGTCTTGCGAGGTGAGCGCGACGAGGGATCTTGGTGTTGCAGTGGTGCGCATCGCGGTCCTTTCCTGGATTCTGCTCCTTTGATAAAACCAAGATCCCTCGCGACGTGCTCGGTCGCGCCGCTCCCTCGCGCTGCTCGGGATGACAATTCCAATTACAGACTGATCGAACAAAGCCGCCGAGAAGCCGAGGACGGCGCCACAGCAGCGCCGTAGGCGCGGCATAGGTCAGCCCAGCACACAGTGTTGGGACGCCGGGCCCAATGCCTACTCGGCGTCCCGGCGGTTTTCTTCTTATCAGGGGCAATCTGCGGTCATCACGCCGCCGTGACGTGAATTCTCGCGGCCCTGCGAGAACGAGGCCGCCGAATGATGATTTCGACATCGCGGCCCAGTGCGTTTAAGAAATTCATCAGCCGCTCGACGGAAAAGCCCTCCAGCCGGTAATTCGCCAACGCCGAAATCTTCGGCTGATTGATGCCCAGCCGCTCCGCGGCCGCCGCCTGGGAAAGGCGCGCCTTGGCAACGATTTCATTGATCGCGACCGCGAGCCGGACTTTCGTTTTCTTCTCCGCAGCGGCTTTCAGGCCGAGGTCCGCAAAGACATTTCCCGAGCTCCGCTCCACTCTTTCCCTATTTCTTGTGCTTGCCATGTCGCGTTTCATAATCCTCCCGCGCCGCTTTCAATCGTTGCTGCACCACCTCGACATCGCCCTGCGCAGTCTTGATACCCTTTGGCGACTTCTTCTGAAATGCGTGAAGCGCATAGACCACACCCTCGAATCGTGTGGTGTAGACCGCCCGGTATGTGTCGCCGCGATAATCCTCGGCAACCTCCAGAACTCCCGGTCCTTCGCCCTTCCACGGTTTCGCCTTGGGATGCTTGCCGCCAAACTGCGCCACGCTCAGGGCGATACCGATTTCGTCCTTCACCGCTTCTGGAAACCTCAACAGGTCTGGCTTCGCTGATCCAACCCAGAAAAGCGGCTTCTCGCCAGAAACATGCTTTAGTCGTGCCATCAAGGATATCCCAGTTATGGGATACAGATCAACAACAATAGAGCGGATTAAGCGGAAAATATATCAGACTGCGCGCCGTCTCTGGCGGGCATCCAGAGAACCACGAGTGCCGCCCCTGCAGGACTCGGTCGACAAATCCCCGACCCGGCACGCAATTGCCGAGTCAACATTCGTTGTTGATCAACCGAGTCCCGCCAGGGACGGCACTCTGGCATTTTCCCTCTCCGAGGCGTTAAATATTATGGGCACTTGATCAGCCATGCCTCTTGTCGAGAACCACGCCGTGCGCTACGACTTCTCGCTCTTGAGCGACTACGATCTCCACCTGTTCAACGAGGGCAACCACAACAGCCTGTATGAGAAGCTGGGCGCGCACGCCGCCACCGTCGATGGCCAGCGCGGCACCCACTTCGCGGTGTGGGCGCCGAACGCCTACTCGGTCTCGTTGATCGGCGAGTTCAACGACTGGAACAAGGCCAGCCATCCTCTGCGCACGCGCGGCGACTCCGGCATCTGGGAAGGATTCATCCCCGAGCTGGGCCCGGGCACGGTGTACAAGTACCACGTGGCGTCGCGCTATCAGGGCTACAGCGTGGACAAGGCCGACCCCTATGCGTTTGCAGACGAGCTTTCCCCGCGGACGGCCTCCATCGTCTGGGACTTGGGCTACGACTGGGGCGACCAGGGCTGGATGCACTCCCGCCAGCAGCACAACGGGCTCAACCGCCCCATCTCGATCTACGAAATGCACCTGGGCTCATGGATGCGCGCCTGGGAAGACGGCAATCGCTGGCTCAGCTATCGCGAGCTCGCGCCCAAGCTGGCCGAGTACTGCAACCGCATGGGGTTTACCCACGTGGAATTCATGCCGGTGATGGAGCATCCCTTCTACGGCTCCTGGGGATACCAGGTGACCGGCTTCTTCGCTCCCACCAGCCGGTACGGCACGCCGCAGGACTTCATGTACCTGGTGGACCACCTGCACCAGCAGGGCGTGGGCGTGATCCTGGACTGGGTGCCCTCGAACTTCCCCAACGACGCGCACGGGCTCGCGTACTTCGACGGCACCCATCTCTATGAGCACTCCGACCCGCGCCAGGGCTTCCATCCCGAGTGGAAATCGCACATCTTCAACTTCGGGCGCAACGAGGTGCGCAGCTTCCTGCTCTCCAGCGGGCTGTTCTGGCTCAACCAGTATCACGCCGACGGCCTGCGCGTGGACGCGGTCGCCTCCATGCTCTACCTCGACTACGCCCGCCAGCACGGCGAGTGGATCCCCAACAAGTACGGCGGCAACGAGAACCTGGACGCCATCAGCTTCCTGCAGAAGCTGAACGCGGACGTGTACGGCGCTCATCCCGACGTGCAGACCATCGCCGAGGAGTCCACCGCCTGGCCCATGGTCTCGAAGCCCGCCTACGTGGGCGGGCTCGGCTTCGGCCTCAAGTGGGACATGGGATGGATGCACGACACCCTTAAATATTTGTCGAAGGATCCCATCCATCGCCGCTTCCATCACAACCAGCTCACCTTCCGCGGCCTCTACATGTTCACCGAGAACTACGTGCTGCCGCTCTCGCACGACGAAGTGGTGCACGGCAAGGGCGCGCTCATCGGCAAGATGCCGGGCGACGAGTGGCAGCAGTTCGCCAACCTGCGCCTGCTCTTCGGATACCAGTGGGCGCAGCCCGGCAAAAAGCTGCTTTTCATGGGCTGCGAGTTCGGCCAGAAGAAGGAGTGGTACCACGAGGAAGGCCTGGAGTGGTGGGTGCTGCAGTTCCCCGTGCACTCCGGGGTGCAGAAGCTGGTGGCCGACCTGAACCGCGTGTACCGCGAGCAGCCGGCGCTCCACGAGCGCGAGTTCCATCCCGCCACCTTCGAGTGGGTGGACGCCAATGACGGCGACACCAGCGTCTTGAGTTTCCTGCGCCGCGGCCACCACGATGTGATTCTGGTGGTCGGCAATTTCACTCCCGTCCTGCGCAAGAGCCACCGCATCGGCGTGCCGGAAGGCGGCTGGTGGCGCGAGCTCCTCAACAGCGACGCCGAGATCTACGGCGGCAGCAACCAGGGCAACGCCGGCGGCGTGATGGCCGAACCCGTCCCCCACCACGGCCGCCCCTTCTCCCTCATGCTCACCTTGCCGCCGCTGGGAATCCTCTACTTCAAGCTCGAACGCTAGCGTGGTGAGTACCAAGTACCGAGTACCAAGTACCTGGTACCGAGAGAAGGCGGGTCTACTCGATACCCGCAACTTGGTACTTGCAACTTGGTACTTGGTACTCGGTACTCGCAACTCGGTAGTCGGTACTCATAGCGGCCATGCCCCACCGATACCTTGAGCGCGACCACATAAGGGCCCACCATATCCGTACCCTTCCCCAGTGTCTGCGCATCCAACCGAGCCCATGACCGGCGAGCGCTTCGACGTGGTGGTGATCGGCGGCGGCATCAACGGGGTCGCCATCGCGCGCGCGTGTGCCCGCGGCGGGAAGCGCGTCCTCATCCTGGAGCAGAACGATTTCGCCTCCGGCACCACCAGCCGCTCCACCCGCATCATCCACGGCGGCCTGCGCTATCTCGAGCACGGCCAACTCGGCCTGGTGCGGGAATCGCTGCGCGAGCGCGAACGCCTGCGTGCCGAGCGCCCGCACCTGGTGCATCCGCTGAAGTTCCTGCTGGCCCTGGGCGCGGGCAGCAACCACAGCGCGCTGGCGGTGCGCGCGGGATTGTGGCTCTATGCCACGCTCGGCGCCGGCCGTCCCTCTGCCCTCAAGCACCCCAGCAAGCCAAAACCGGGCTTGCCGGGGACCCCGCTCGACGGCGAGCTCGACCGCCTGGAGCGCCTGCTCGACTCCGGCCAGCGCTGGTCCGTCTTCCACTACGACGACGCCCAGTGCGAGTTCCCCGAGCGGCTGGTGGCGGAGTGGCTGCGCGACGCCCTCGAGCACGGTGCGGAAGCCCGCAATCACACGCGCGTGCTCGAGGTCGAGACCCGCGACGGCCGCGCCACCGGCGTACGCGCGCGCAGTCTGCTCGACGCCAGCGAATTCCGCGTCAGCGCCAATTGGATCGTCAACGCCAGCGGCCCCTGGGTGGACCTGGTCTGCGCGGCGGCGAGCGTCCGCACCCGATCGCCGCTCATCGGCGGCGTGCGCGGCTCGCATCTCGTGCTGCGGCGATTCCCCGGCGCACCGGCATCGGCGGTGTACAGCGAAGCCGTGGACGGACGCCCCTTCTTCCTCGTCCCCTGGAACGGACAACTGCTCGCGGGCTCGACCGAGGTGCGCGACCATGCTGACCCCGGCAAGACCGAACCCGGCTCGGGCGAGATCGAGTACCTGTTCGCCTCGCTCAACCGGCTTTTTCCCGGAGCGCACCTCTCCTGGAACGACGTGCAGGCTACGTTCGCGGGCGTGCGTCCGCTTCCTTACTCGCCCGACGAGAAGCCGTCGGCAATCACCCGCCGGCATTTTCTCCGCGACCATGCGGACGACGGCGCCGCGGGCATGATCTCGGTGGTCGGCGGCAAGCTGACCACCGCGGCCGCGATCGCGCGGGAGTGCGCGCGCAAGCTCGGAATCGACGCGCCGGAGCCGGCGCTGGCCGCCGCTCCCTCCGCCCTGGAGATCGAGGCGGCGCTGGCGGGATGGTCGCGGGCGGTGGCGCAGCGGGCGCACATCGCGGAAGCTTCCGCGCGGGCGCTGGCGGAGTGGCACGGCGCCGGCGCGGCCGAGATCGCGCATGCCGCCACGCTGGATGAGCGCCAGCGCGAACCGCTCTGTGAGCACTCGCCGCACATCGTCGCCGAAGCCGTGGCCGCGGTGCGCCGGGAATGTGCCGCCACCCTCGCCGACATCCTGCTACGGCGCGTGCCGGTGGCCCTGGGCGCGTGCTGGACGGACGCGTGCAGCCGCGCCGCCGCCGGGCGCATCGGCGAAGTCCTGGGATGGAGCGCAGCGCGCACCGCCCGCGAGCGCGAGGCCTTCGAAGAAGAGCGCGCGGGATTTTTGGGTGCTCGCCCTCGCCCGTCCGGGTGCGATGAAATCGCGCCTGAAAACCTCAGCGCGGGGCCGACGCCGCCGCGCAACCGTCCGGGCGCCTAGCGAGAAGCACGCCGATGGTCGGGTCACGACGATACCAGTGCGCACGCAGGCGAGGTGATCGGGCCTGGGCTTCTTCGATCCATCCTTCGTGATGTCGAACTGCCCGTGGAGGATCTGCTTAGTCTTATGCGGCAATGAATCAATGACTCAATGAATCAATGATTCAATTCTTCCTTCCTCACCGTCACCCGCTCCACCACGTCCTCGCGCACGCGATACTCCGTCCCGGCGTCAATGAATCCCTCGCGGCTGACCTCCACTTCCGGCTCGATGATGTCTTCCTTCCAGTAGCGCTTCGACGCCGACACATCGCCGGGCAGGCTGAAGTTCGCCAGCGTGGACAGGGCGATGTTGTGGGCACGGCCCACGCCCGATTCCAGCATGCCTCCGCACCAGACGGGGATGCCGCGCGCCTGGCACACATCGTGCACGCGCCGCGCCTCGCTGAAGCCGCCCACGCGCCCCAGCTTGATGTTGATGATGCGGCAGGCGCCGAGGTCGAGCGCGGCGTCGGCGTCGCGCGCCGTGCGGATGGATTCGTCGAGGCACAGCGCGGTCGCCAGTTGCTTCTGCAAGCGGGCGTGGAAGTAGAGGTCGTCGGACCACAGCGGCTGCTCGATCATCAGCAGCCGGAACTGGTCGAACTTGCGCAGGTGCTCCACCTGGTCGAGGGTGTAGGCGGAGTTGGCATCGCAACTCAGGGTGATCTCTGGCCAGCGGCTGCGGATGCGCTCCAGCACTTCGAGGTCCCATCCCGGCTTCACCTTCACCTTGATGCGGCGATAGCCGGCCGCGAGTTCGACAGCGATCTTCTCAAGGAGTTTGTCGATGGTTTCCTGGATGCCGATGGAAACGCCGCACGGGATCTGGCGACGCGTGCCGCCAAGCAGCTTCCACAGTGGCAGGTTCTTCTGGTGCGCCTCGGCGTCCCAGAGCGCGTTCTCCAGGGCAGCTTTCGCCATGCGGTGCTCGCGTACCTGAGCCATCAGCGGCCCGCACTCTTGGGCGCTTGCGAGGGAGCGGCCCAGCACCGCCGGCGCCAGATACTTCGAGAGCACGTACCACGCGGTCTCGACCGATTCTTCGTTATAGAAAGGATGCTCGCCGGCCGTGCACTCGCCCCAGCCGTCCACGCCATCGCAGTGCGCCGTGACCAGCAGGATGCGCCGCTCGGTGGTCCGCCCAAAGCTGGTCTCGAAGAAGTGCACCAGCGGCATGCGGATTTCGCGGATTGTGACCGCCTCGATTGTCATGAGCACTCAGCAGTCAGCACTCAGCACTCAATTGTCATCCCGAGCGAGCGGCGCCGTTTTTGCGCCGCGAGTCGAGGGACAATGAAGTTCAATGACCCAATGGCTCAATGACCCAATGACTCAATCCCCGTATCCCCACTCCTCCTCCCACTTCCCCAGCAAGAACGTCCCATTGCCGATCGCGTCGCGCTCGTACCCCAGAACGGCCAGGCCGCGCGAGAAGGCGTCGAGGAAGTGCTCGCGGTTGCGCGCCTGCACCTGCTCGGCCTTGTGGCGATGCTGCGGCGCCGCTTTCCAGGTGTAAATCTCCGCCGGGACAGCGATGGTCATCTCCGCCCGCACCGGCGGACGCTTCCCGGTCTTCAGCAGCGCCTCCACACGCTGCGAGCGCAGCCACCACTCCGCCACCAGCCGGTCGGTGGGCAGGCCGCCTTGCAGCGGCGACGAGGAGATGCCGTACTGGTTGAGGCTGTAGCGGCGAGCGATGGCGCCCAGCCGCTCCACATTCAGCCAGGCGTTCTTGATCTCCAGGGGATCGAAGGTCCACTCGATCAGCTCGAAGCCGCGGCCGAGGGCGTCTGCGCGCTGGTAGAGCTTCAGCCGCCGCCCGATGCCTGTGTTGCGGGAGCTTTCGCGGACAGCCAGCATGTGCGAGTGCAGATACGCCCTGCCCCCGCGCGCGCCGGGGATGGACATGGCGAAGCCGACGAGTTCGCCGGCATCGAAGGCGCCGATCACCTGTCCGCCGATCTTCTCCGCCACCACGAACAGCCGCAGCGGGATGAGGTCGTAGTCGGAAAAATTCCAGACTTCTTTTTGCAGGGCGACGCAGGCGTTCAGCTCGTCGAGACCGTGGCAAAGCCGGACCTCGACTTCCGCCCCTACCGGTTTTCCTGCGCCTTCGATTGCTGCCAAAGCGCCTCCATTTCGTCGAGGGTGGCGTCTTCCAGGCGCCGCCCGGAGCGGCGGATCTCCTGTTCCAGCCACTGGAAGCGGCGCTTGAACTTGCGGTTGGTCTTCTTGAGCGCCGACTCGGGATCGAGCGAGAGATAGCGCGCGATGTTCACCAGCACGAAGAGCATGTCGCCGATCTCATCCTCGAGACGCGCCTTCAGCTCTTCCCCCGGCACAACCGCCCCGGTGCGCGAGCCCGCGATGCCGCGGTGCGCCGGACGCGGTCCCGGGGCAGGGAAGTGCTCGAGCTCGTGCTTGAGTTCAGCGGTCTCTTCGGAGAGCTTGTCGAACAGTCCTTCGACGTTGGGCCAGTCGAAGCCGACGTGCGCGGCGCGCGAGCTGAGTTTGTACGCCTCGAGCAGCGCCGGGATTGCCGACGACACGCCCGCCAGCACCGACTCGGGCTTGTTCTCTTCCTTCGCGGCCTTGCCGCCGCCGGCCTCCAGGCGCCTCTTCTTTTCTTCCGCTTTCAGGGCTTCCCAATTGCGGAGCACGTCGGCGGAGGTCTCCGCCTTCACGTCACCGAAGACGTGCGGATGCCGGTCCACCAGCTTGGTGGAGAGCCGCTCCAGCACGTCGTCGATGGAGAAGCGGCCGTCCTCCTGCGCCATCTCGGCGTAGAACAGCACCTGCAGCAGCAGGTCGCCAAGTTCGCCTTGCAGTTCGTCCCAGTCGCGGTTGTCGATGGCCTCCAGGACTTCGTAGGTTTCTTCCAGGGTGTAGGGCTTGATGGAGTCGAAGGTCTGCTCGCGGTCCCAGGGACAGCCGCCGGGTGCACGCAGCCGCGCCATGATGGAGACCGCCCGCTCGAATTTTTCGCCGGTGGACATGGAAGAACTAATCTAGCAGATACCGCAGGCGAGACGCCGGCGCTACAACCTGAGCTATTCCATTTCGGCGCTCCGCGCGTTTCCCAAACCCGCTGCCCACTTGCAACTTCCGCCGCTCGCAACTAAAACTGACAACTGGCAACTGACAACTGACAACTGGTTCTGAATGATTCGCGTCGTCTTTCTCTGGCACATGCACCAGCCCTACTACAAGGACCTGGTGACGGGCGAGTACCGCCTGCCCTGGACCCGCCTGCACGCCCTCAAGGACTACTACGGCATGGTGAAGCTACTGGACGAATTCCCCAACGTCCACCAGACCTTCAACCTGGTGCCGTCGCTCATCGTGCAGATCGAAGACTACGTGGCCGGCACGGCGCGTGACCCATTCCTCGAAGTCGCGTCGAAGCCGGCCGCCGAGCTCGCGCCCGCCGAACGCCGCTTCGCCCTGCAATACCTCTTCCAGGCCAACCCCACGAACATGATCGGGCGCTATCCGCGATACCGCGAGCTGTACCAGCAGTTCCGCGCCACGGGCGAGAACGTGGAACGCGCCGTGGGCTACTTCCGCCCGCAGGACTTCGCCGACCTGCAGGTGCTCTCGCAAATCGCCTGGTTCGACGAATTCTTCCTGGAAGACAAGGAAGTGGCGGCGCTGGTGCGCAAAGGACGCGGCTATTCACGCGACGATCAGGTGCTCGCGCTCCGCAAGCAAAGGGAATTTCTCGGCCAGGTGCTGCCGGCGTACGCGGCGGCGGCCAAGCGCGGCGGGATCGAGATTTCGACTTCGCCCTTCTACCATCCCATCCTGCCGCTGGTGTGCGACACCGACCAGGGTCGCGTCTCGTCGCCCGGGCTGCCGCTGCCCGAGCAGCGCTTCCGCCATCCCGAGGACGCGGAAGAGCAGCTTCGCCGCGGACTCGGCCTGCACCAGCGCGTTTTCGGCGTGCGTCCGCAGGGGGTGTGGCCGTCGGAGGGCAGCGTCTCCGAGGAAGTGATCGCCATCGCCCACAAGCTCGGTGTCCAGTGGATGGCCACCGACGAAGGCGTGCTGGGCCGCTCCCTCGGCTACTTCTTCCATCGCGACGGCGAGGGGCGCCTCCTGGCCGACGGCGCCGACAAGCTCTATACCCTCTACCGCTATCAGAAGGCCGAGGCCGTGATGCACATGCTGTTTCGCGACCATACGCTCTCCGACCTGATCGGCTTCGTGTATTCGGGCATGGCTGCTGACTTCGCCGCCAATCACTTAATCCATCGCATTAAGGATTGCGCGCAAGCAATTGGTAGTAAAAGGCGTGACGTTATGGTGCCTATCATCCTCGACGGCGAGAACGCCTGGGAGTACTACCCGCAATCGGGGCGCGAATTCCTGCGCCGCGTTTACGACGCCATCCAGCGCGACCGCGAGATGGAGGCGGTTACAGTCAGCGAGGCCATCGCTCAGCAGAACCCGTTTCCGCGCCTCACCTCGCTGGTCCCCGGCTCCTGGATCAACGCCAACTTCAACGTGTGGATCGGCGCCCCCGAGGACAACCGCGCCTGGGATTATCTGAGTTCCGCCCGCGACTTCTACGCGCGCGCGGCTCCGACGGCGAGCGAGCCGGCGCGGCGGCTGGCCTTCGAGGAGGTGCTGATCGCCGAGGGGAGCGACTGGAACTGGTGGTATGGTCCCGAGCACCACTCCGCCAACGACCGCGATTTCGACGAGCTCTACCGCAAGCACCTCTCCAACATCTACCAGGCGCTGGGCGCCGCGCCGCCCGACTACCTGGCGCAGCCTATCGCCGCGGGCGTCGTGCGGCCCTACTTCATGCCGCAGACGGCGTACATCCATCCCCGCGTTGACGGCGCGGTGATGCGCTACTTCGACTGGATCGGCGCCGCCATGTACACCGCCGACCGGCGCTCCTCGGCCATGCACGGCAAGCAGTTCCTGCTGGACTCGGTCTATGCCGGCGTGGACGAGAAGTTCGTCTACGGGCGCCTCGACTTCATCGGCGAGGTCCCGGAGGGCAGCTTCGAGCTGGTGGTGAATCTGGACCGGCTGCCGCGCGCCGCCAAGCAAAAAGGACGCGAGCTGCGGCTGGACGTCACCATCGCCGACCGCGCCATCACCGCCTCCCATCTGACCTCCGGCGAGGAGGCCGTTGCGCTGCAAGACCTGGCTCAGGTGCGGCTGCTGAAGGTCTTCGAATTCCGGCTGCCGCTCTACGCGCTGGACGCGGTGCAGGGCGACCGCGTGCGCCTGCGCTTCAGCCTGTGGCGGGATCGCCTGCCCGTGGACGCCCTGCCGGTCGAAGGCTGGATCGAGCTCCAGCTTCTGCCCGACGAAGAGCTGCGCGCGGCGGCGTACTGAGGGAAGGGAGTCGGGAGTAGGGAGTAGGGAGAGGCTGTTTTGAAGGGGCGCGGCTTTTAGCCGCGCCGAACATTCCATTCAAAATTGTCATCCCGAGTGAAGCGCGAGCCGAGCTGCGCGAGGCGAGTGCAAGCGAGGGATCTATGCTTTTCGCAGCGGGTGCGGCTTATAAAGCAAATGCATAGATCCTTCGCTGGCCGCGTCTTCGCCAAGCTCGACGCGGCTGCACTCAGGATGACACTCCGTGTTGGGGAGAGTTGCCGCGATGCCGTGACCGGAAGCGAACGGGATCCCAGAAAAAGCGATTTTGGTGAATAATCATCCCGTGCTCCGGGCGCCCGGATTCCTCTACCGCGACCAGGAACTCCACTGCGAACGCGTGCCGCTCAACGAATTGGCGGCGAAGTTCGGAACGCCGCTCTACGTCTATTCGGCGACGGCCATCCGCGAGCGCTTCGGCGCTTTCCGCCGCGCCTTCGGCCGCGCCCGTCACACCATCTGCTATTCCGTCAAGGCGAACTCGAACCTGGCGGTGCTCGGGCTGCTGCACCGTCTGGGCGCGGGCTTCGATGTGGTCTCCGGCGGCGAGCTGGCGCGCGTGCTCCAGGTGGACCGCCGCGCCGGCGAGGACGTGGTCTTCTCCGGGGTAGGCAAGACCGCCGCCGAGATCGCCGCAGCCCTCGGCGCCGGCATCCTGATGTTCAATGTGGAAAGCGAGAGCGAGCTGGCGGTGCTGGCTCGGTGCGCCGCGCGCGCCCGGAAGAAAGCCCGGGTGGCGCTGCGCGTCAACCCGCACATCGAGACCGAGACCCATCCTTATATCTCGACCGGGCTGCGCGAGCACAAGTTCGGCGTGGCCATCGAGCAGGCGCGCGAGATCTACGCCCGCATCCGGGAGGAGAAGTACCTCGATCCCGCCGGGATCAGCGTACACATCGGGTCGCAGATCACCGACATGGAGCCCTTCCGGCAGGCGATGCTGCGCGTCGCGGACCTCGCGCGGCAACTCGCCGCCGACGGCCACCGTATCCGCTACGTGGATGCCGGCGGCGGCCTGGGAATTTCCTACACCGGCGAAGACGATTTTCCGCGCCGCGCCCAGGCGTACGCGCAGGCAGTGCTCGCTCCGCTGCGCGGCCTGAAGATCCACCTGCTGCTCGAACCCGGGCGCGCGCTGGTGGGGCCGGCGGGCGCGCTCCTGACGCGCGTGCTCTACATCAAGAGCAACGACCACAAACGCTTCGTGGTGGTGGACGCGGCCATGAACGACCTGCTGCGGCCGGCGCTCTATGCCGCCTACCACGAGATCGTGCCGGTCGAGACCCGCGACGGCACCAGCCGCGCCGAGGTGGATGTCGTCGGCCCGGTGTGCGAGACCGGTGACTTTCTGGCGCGCGACCGGCAGATGCCGATGCTGAGCGAGGGAGAACTGCTCGCGGTGCTGGATGCGGGCGCCTACGGCATGTCGCTGGCTTCGAACTACAACACGCGCGGCCGCCCCGCGGAGGTGATGGTCGAGGGCACGAAGGCCCGCCTCATCCGGCGAAGAGAGACGGCGGAAGACATGATGCGGGGGGAGAGAGAGTAGTCAGGGGTCAGGAGTCAGGTGTAGAGACGTAGCTTGCTACGTCTCTTGATTAAGCGCAGACACAGCCTGCGCGTTTTCTAAGTCTTTCGGAGGGGCGCGGCTTTTAGCCACGCCGCACGCCATCCCCTCCAAGTTGTCATCCCGAGCAAACGCGAGCCGAGCCTTGCGAGGCGAGCGCGACGCGAGGGATTTGCAGTGGGAGAGAGCATACAAATGCAGATTCCCCGACTCGCGCTCAGTCGCAATGCTCCCTCGCGCTTCGCTCGGGATGACAATTCATACAATGGCGATGTACAGTGCAGCTAAAGCTGCGCCCCTCCGAAAGAATTGACAGCCGTGTCGTATCAGCACGTCCAAAGAAATTGTCATCCGGAGCGCGAGTCGAGGGACCTGCTTTTTGTAAATCAGAGCACATGGCCGGAAACCCGGCTCCGGACGAGTCTATCGTCTCCCGCTACAAATCCGGCTGATCGCAGGCAGCGAAGTTTTTCCTTCCGGAAGCCACCACCCCGCCCGCACTTCGCCGCAGGCAGTCTTTCGAAACCCACTCGGGACGGGCGTTTCGCAGGAATGCCGCCCTGTCAACAGTTTTCTAGCAGATTTCTTCTGTGACCCGGGTCACGCGGCGAAGGTCGGCGTTGACAAAAAACCTCCGCCGGTTAGAATACGCCACTGTCCCCCAGCAAGCGAACACCCCGACGGACCGAACCCCACGTGATGAACCAAGCGCTGGAAGCAGTCCTGCTGGAAACCGATTTTGCCGACCTGGAGCTGTACGCCAGCGGCAAGGTCCGCGACCTTTATCGCGTGGACAACGAGTGTCTGCTGTTGGTGGCCACCGACCGCATCTCGGCCTTCGACTACGTGCTGGGGAGCGGCATCCCCAACAAGGGCCGGGTGCTGACGCAACTGTCGCTGTTCTGGTTCGATTTCCTGAAGGACATCGTGCCCAACCACCTGCTGACCGCCGACGTGGACCGCTACCCGGCGCACCTGCGCCCGTACGCCGAGCAGTTGCACGGGCGCTCCATGCTGGTGGTGCGCGCCGATATGATCGCCATCGAGTGCGTGGTGCGCGGCTATCTCTCGGGCTCGGGGTGGAAGGAGTATCAGCAGAGCGGGGAGGTCTGCGGCATCGCGCTGCCGCGCGGCCTGCGCGAGTCGGACCGGCTGCCGGAGCCGATCTTCACCCCGGCGGTGAAGGCCGCGAGCGGCCACGATGAGAACATCAGCTTCGAGGAGATGGCCGAGCGCGCCGGCCCCAGGCTGAGCGAGCAGCTCCGCGAGCTGAGCCTGCGGATCTACAAAAAGGCGGCGGAGCACGCGGCGGCGCGCGGCATCATCATCGCCGACACCAAGTTCGAATTCGGCCGGACGGCGCAGGGCCTAGTGCTGGCCGACGAGGTGCTCACGCCGGATTCCTCGCGCTTCTGGCCCGCCGACCGCTATCAGCCGGGACGCACCCAGGAGTCGTTCGACAAGCAGTTCGTCCGCGACTATCTGGAGGAGATCCGCTGGAACAAGCAGCCGCCGGCGCCGACGCTTCCCGCCGACGTGGTGCACGAGACTAGCGAGAAGTACGTGGAAGCCTACCGTAGGCTCACCGGCCGCGAGCTGCCGGTGTGAGCATGAACGGCCTGGATTGGGCCATCGTCGCCATCCTGGTGCTGTCGGTGCTGTTGGCGGCGGCGCAGGGTTTCCTGCACGAGGTGATTGCGCTGGCGGGTGTGGTCCTGGGATACCTGCTGGCGGCTTGGGAGTACGGGCGGGTCGCGCCCTGGTTCGCGCCCTACGTGAAGTCGGAGCCGGTGGCGGAGAGCGCGGCTTTCCTGGCGATCTTCTTCGCGGTGCTGATCGCTGCGGGGATCATCGGCAGGATCGCGCGCTGGCTGGCGAGAGAAGCCGGGCTGGGCTGGGCGGACCGTTTGCTGGGCGCAGCTTTCGGCCTGGTGCGCGGGGGCGCCATCGTGGCGGTGCTGGTGCTGGCACTGGCGGCGTTCGCGCCCGGGTCGCAGATGCTGGGGCGATCGAGCCTGGGAGGTTATTTCCTGGTGGCGGCGCGCGGCATGAGTTGGCTGGCGCCGGCCACCTTGCGGCAGAAGTTACGCCAGGGAGTAGCGGCGATGCGCGCGGCCGCGGGCCCGCAATCGGCCCAGCACTGAAGCGACATCGCTGGTAAGATAAGCGGTTTTCATAACGAGGTGCGTGTCACCTACCCCAGCAAACCAAAGTCGGGTTTGCTGGGGACCCCGGTAGCGCGGAGGAGGCGGTCGTGAAGGATCAGCTCGAGGCCCTGGTCAGCCAGATGCACAAGAGCGGCATCCTGTATTCGGAGGCGGTGCGCGAGTTCAAGAAGCGCTTCATCCTGGCGGTGCTGCAGGAGAATCACGGCAACCAGTGCAAGGCGGCGCGCGAGCTGGGAATGCACCGCAACACCCTCAGCCGCACTATCAGCGAGCTCAAGCTGGATATGCGCGCGGTGCGCGACAACGCCCGCCGTCCCCCGCGCAGTGCCCGTCCCGTGGTTCTGGAGAGGAAGGCGGCGCGGTAGCGAGTAGCGAGTACCAAGTACCGAGCCAAGAAAAACCAAGGCAGCCCTGCAGGGTTGCCTTGTTTTTCTTCGAGCCGGGAAAACGCCCTATCACTGTGACTCGGTACTCGGCACTTGGTACTCGGTACTTCTAGCGCCTCGCCGGTGACTTCTTGGCCGGCGGCTTGGCGGAGGGCTTGGCGATCAACTGCCCGTCGATCATCTGGATCATGAAGGGATTCGCGGTGTAGCTGTCAGGCTTGGCCTGGACCTGGATCTCCTGGCCCGCCTTGGGCACGCTGGCCAGGGGCAGCGGCGCGATCATGGTCACGGTCACGTCGGCAATATTCTTCTCGATGGCGTCGGCGGTGGCCGCGAGTTCGAGCTTGGTGCGGGTGGCGCTGATGACCTTGGCGGCGAAGGGTACTTGCAGTCCCTTGATCTGCGACCACACCTTTTGTTGAACCTCGGGCGATCCCTGCGACAGGATCAGCTCCCACTCGCCAAAGTCCATGCTCTTGGGATCCTTGGAGTCGGCCAGCATCTTGGCCTGCTCCGCCGGGCTGGGCGCGGGCGCGACGGCGAAATTCGCCGGCGGCGCAGCGCTGCTCTTGGCCTGGGCCAGCAACTGGTCCCAGCCCTCGGGCGAGCCGTGATACTTGGTGTATTTGAACTGGCCGTACTTGACGATCTGCGGGTTGTTGTTGCTCAAGGCCGCGGCGCGCGCGATCCACCACAGGCCGGTGGGATTGATGGGCGTGGCTTCCAAATAAGCCAACGCCAGGGGATAGATGTCGCGCAGCGCGGTGGGATCGTTAGCGTTCTCCTTGGCGCGCAAGTCCACCGCCGCTTGCAGATACTTCTGCGCGTTGCCGTAATCCTTGTTCTGCAGCGCGCCGAAACCGGCCGAGCCGTTGAAGATGATCGCCACCTGGGTCTTGAACTTCTCGAAGTCGGCGTCCGACATGCCTTCGGGCTTGGCCATGGTGGCGAGGGCCTGCAACCCGCGCTGGCCGTACTGCATTGCTTCGGCGGCATTCTGCTGCGGCGCCTGGCCGGCCTCGGCGCCAGCGCGCTTGGTGTAAGCCAGCAGCGCCAGAGCGCGCACATTGTTGGGATCGACCTGCAGAATGCGGACGGCGGTCTCTGGAGTCTTGGCGGCGTTGCCCAGCTTCTCGTAGGCGGCCATCAATTGTTCGAGCGCGTCTTCCTTGACCACGCTGTTGGGATACAGCTGCAGGAAGCTCTCGAAGGCCTGGGCCTGGAGCTGGGGATTGGCCTCGCGTAGCGCGGCGATGTACGAGTTGTACTCGGCCGGGTCCTTGATCTCCTTTTTCTGGGTTTGGGCGGCCTGCCCAGGCTGCGCCGCCTGCCCGGGCGCCGTGGATGGAGCGGTGGGTTGTTGTGCCGCCGCCAGAGCGGCCAGCGCCAACACCAGCGTGACGAGCGACTTCTTCATGCGAGGCTCCTTGGAAGATTGCCAGCAATCACTCTAATACTGCGGGTGGAACTGTCTCCGACGCACAGCAGGCTGCCCCCGCGTCCGTCCTCACGACATCGGCAAGGCAATGGGGCCGATCCGGAACGCCGCCTCTCCCTCCGGATGACACACTTTCAGCTTAAGCGGCGAGGGCCGGATTATAAGAAGGCGGCTGGCCTAAGGCAAGTTGCGTTCCGCAGTGGTAACCTTGAGGCGCTTTCCGCGGCGTCCGAGCCGTGGGCCGAAATCCCGAGCGAAGCGAGGGATCTGAGCTTTCCCTTGTTCTGATTGGATGCCGGGGACCGCGCAGCTGGATGTTTCACCCCGCGGCGAATGCGCGAAAAATCGCATCCCAAGCGGGGTTGCGAAGGGATGACCGGCGCCAAACCCGCCCCAAGGCGGCATCCGGAGGTGGTTCCAAAATGGCAAGTGCAGCTCAGGGGTTAGAGAGACAAGTAGCGGTGGTGACCGGAGGCGGCCGCGGCATCGGGGCTGCCATCTCCAAGCGGCTGGCGGCGCTGGGAGCCACGGTGGTGCTCTGCGGACGTACCCCCGGACCCCTTGAGGCCACGGCCCGCGCCATCCGCCAGGCCGGAGGCCGGTGCGATGCCGCCGAGTGCGACGTCAGCCGCTTGCCGAGCGTCGAGGCCCTGGCCAAGCATGTGGAGTCGAGCTTCGGCCGCCTCGACGTGCTGGTGAACAACGCCGGCGTGGGCGGCGTGCGCGTCCCCCTGCACCAGTTTCCTCCCGAGGTTTGGGATGAAGTCATGAGCACGAACCTGCGCGGGGTGTACTACACCATCCGCTCGCTGGTGCCGCTGATGCTGCGCTCGGGCGGCGGACACATCGTTAACATCTCGTCGCTGGCCGGTAAGAATGCGCTGCCCAATGGCGCTTGCTACGCCGCCTCCAAGTGGGGACTGAACGGGTTGAGCTACTCGGTGGCCGAAGAGCTGCGCGGCCAGAATATCCGCGTGTCGGTCATCTGCCCGGGCTCGACCCTGAGCGAATGGGGACACACCGCCAGCAAGGATTCCAAAAAGATGCTGCTGCCCGACGACGTGGCCCATGCCGTGGCCATGATCGTCACCCAGGCGCCGCAGTCCTTCGTCAGCGAGATTCTGCTGCGCCCCACCCAGAAACCCTGAAGAACCAGAGAGTAGGGAGCAGGCAGCAGGGAGTAGGAAAAGCGTCACCGCGCTCCGACACCACCAGCCCCGAGATTTTTCGCTTGACAAACCCAACGACGAGGCCTAAGTTAACAATGTTAAGTTACCGTTGTTCAGTTATAGAGGAATGTTATGGGAGTCAAAGAACGGCGAGAGCGGGAACGCAGCGAGACCCGGGACAAGATCCTGGATGCGGCGCGCGAGCTCTTCATCACCAAGGGCTACGACGGGGTTTCGATGCGCAAGGTGGCGGACCGCATCGAGTATTCGGCCACCGCGATCTACGAGTACTTCGACGACAAGGATGCGCTGTTCCACGAGCTGTGCCAGCAGGATTTCGCGCGCCTGGCGGCCGTGTTCCAGAGCCGCTCTATGGCTGCCGATCCGATCGAGCGGCTGAAGCAGATCGGGCAGACCTACATTGATTTCGGCCTCAACTATCCCAACCACTACAAGCTGATGTTCATGACGCCACACCCGGTGGCGGAGCTGGATGAGCGCGAGCGCGAGATCAAGGGCAATCCCGAGGTGGACGCTTATGCCTTCCTGAAGCACACCGTGGAGCAGGCCATCGCCGCCGGGGTGTTCCGCGAGGAGTTCCACGATGCGGAGCTGGTTTCGCAGACGCTGTGGGCTGCGGTGCACGGGGTCATTTCGCTGGAGATCGCCAAGCACTGCGATGAATGGGTGGACTGGCGCCCCATGGAGAAGCGCACACGGGCCATGCTGGATTCGGTGCTGCGCGGGATGCTGAAGGAGAACTGACATGCCTCCGCTGGCGCGACGCAATCTGTTCCACGACAAAGTTCGCCTCACGGTCACGCTTACGGGCATCGTCTTCGCGGTGGTGCTGATCGTGGTGGAGCTGGGGCTGTTCGTCGGCTTCACCGTGACCACCTCGAGCCTGGTCGACAACTCGGGCGCCGACCTGTGGGTAACTTCGAAGCACGTGCCCTATGTGGAGCTGGGCGCGCCCTTCAGCGAGCGCAAGCTCTACCAGGTGAAAGCCGTGCCCGGGGTGAAGCAGGCCGACAAGTTCATCAACCGCTGGACGGAGTGGAAGCGGCCGGACGGGCGGCGCGAATCGGTGCAAATCGTCGGGTTCAATCCTGAGTCCGGGCTGGGCGGGCCGTGGAATTTGGTGCAGGGAAGTGTCGAAGATTCTGAAAATCCCCGACTCGATCATCGTGGACGATGTGTACAAGCAGAAGCTCGGGGTCACGCGCGTGGGCGAAGTGTTCGAGCTCAACGGCCACCGGGCGCGCGTGGTCGGGTTCACTCACGGCATAAAGGCCTTCACCACCTCTCCTTATGTGTTCACCACGTTCAAGCGGGCGCAGGACTTCGGACGGGTGCAGGCCGACCAGACGATTTACGTGCTGGTGAAGACCGAACGCGGTGCGGACGTGCAGCAGGTGCGGCGCGAGATCCTGGCACGCGTGAAGGACGTAGAGGTCTACACCGGCGTCGAGTTCAGCCGCATGACTCAGGTCTACTGGATGTTCACCACCGGCGCGGGCGTGGCGGTTCTGCTGGCGGCGGTGCTGGGGCTGGTAGTGGGGTTCGTGGTGGTGGCGCAGACGATCTATGCCACCACGGTGGACCACCTGCGCGAGTTCGGAACGCTCAAGGCCATGGGCGCGCCCAACAGCTATGTGTACAAGGTCATCATCCAGCAGGCGGCGCTGAGCGCGGTGATGGGCTACGTGGTGGGCATGTTCGTGAGCTTCTTCGTGGTGCGGGCCAGCCAGCACGGGGGCGCGTCCATCCTGCTGCCCTGGCCGATGGCGGTGGGGATGTTTTTCCTGACGCTCGCGATGTGCGTGGGCGCGGCTCTGGTCTCCATCAACAAAGTCACGCGCCTGGACCCCGCGATGGTGTTCAAGAGCTAAGGAGGAAGTGTGCAGGCAGCGATCGCAGTTCGTGAAGTGACCAAGACCTACGCCGAGGGCGCGGCCGGCGTGCCCGCCCTGCGCGGGGTGGACATGGACGTCGACCCGGGAGAAATGGTGCTGCTGATGGGACCTTCGGGCAGCGGCAAGACCACGCTGCTCTCCATCATGGGATGCATTCTGGCGGCGAGTTCGGGCAGCGTGCACATCGCCGGGACCGAAGTCACAAAGCTCGGCGAGAAGCAACTGCCGCCGGTGCGGCTGAAGCACATTGGCTTCGTCTTCCAGGGATTCAACCTGTTTCCCACATTGACCGCAGGGGAAAACATTGAAGTAATGCTTGATCTCAAGGGCGTGCGCGGAGCGGAAGCTAAACGGCGCGCGGCGGAGCTGCTCGAGCAGGTCGGGCTGGGGGAGAAGCACAACTCGTTTCCCGCCGACCTGAGCGGCGGGCAGAAGCAGCGGGTGGCCATCGCGCGGGCGCTGGCGGGCGATCCCGGGATCGTGCTGGCGGACGAGCCTACGGCGGCGCTCGATTCCCTTACGGGACGCAACGTAATCGAGATGATGCGCAACCTGGCGCACCAGCGCGGGCGCGCCGTGGTCATCGTCACCCACGACGGCCGTTTGCGCGAGTTCGCCGACCGCGTGGTGCGCATCGAAGACGGAATCATCGCGCAACCGGAGTCAACCGAAGAAGCGCCCGCCGGGCTGCTGGCGCAGGGCTTCTCACAGCAAGCTGGGTTGAGTGTGGCCTAGGAAGGGAAGTGATGTCATGAAAAGAAGGCTCGTAATTCTAGTCGGTGCTGCCGTCCTTATCTGCACGGTTTCTGCCTCGGTGATTTTTGCGCGCTCGCGTGCGGCGGCGACGCCGGCGCCAGCGCAGACCAGCCGGAGCGAATCGCTGGTCGCCGGGCCGGGCCGCGTCGAGCCTACCTCGGAAGACATCAAGCTGGGCTCGGAGCTGAGCGGGAAGCTGAAGTCCGTCTATGTCGAAGAAGGAGACACGATCCACCGCGGGCAAGTGCTCGCCGAGCTGGAGAATGACGATTACCGCGCGCAGGTGGCGTCTGCGGAAGCCGACGTGACCGCGAAAGAGGCGACGCTGCGCAAGGTGGTGAACGGCGCCCGCAGCCAGGAGCGGCTGGAGGCGTGGTCGTCGGCGCGCGCGGCGGAAGCGGTGATGAACAACGCTCGCTCGGAGATGGAGCGCCGCCAGAAGCTGTTCCAGGCGGGCGTGGTCTCGCGCGAAGAGGCGGAGCGCTATGCCCGCGAATACGACGTGGCCGCGGCGAAATATCGTGAGGCGACCGAGCACCACTCGCTCATCGACGACCGCGCGCGCGAAGAAGACCAATCGCTGGCCGAAGCCGATCTGAAGCTGGCGCGAGCGCGCCTGGAGGAAGCCCGCGCCCGCTACGCCAAGACGCTGATCAAGTCTCCCATCGACGGCACCGTGCTGCGTAAGCACCACCGCAACGGCGAGAGCGTGTCGAATTCATCCACCGCACCCGATCCCATCCTGACCATCGGCGACCAGGGCGTGCTGAACGTCCGCGTCGAGGTAGACGAGACCGAGGTGAGCAAAGTGCGGGTCGGCCAGAAGGTGTACGTGACCGCCGGCGCGTACGGCCCGCAGAGATTCTGGGGACACGTGATCCGCGTGGGGCAGGAACTGGGGCGCAAGAACATCCGCACCGATGAGCCCACCGAGCACGTGGATACGAAGATTCTCGAGACGCTGGTCGAACTGGACCGGGGCGCGCGCCTGCCGGTGGGATTGCGGGTGGATGCCTTCATCCTGGCCGAGCCGGAGCAACTCACGAGCGCACGGTGAGGGCCAGCGCGGACAAACTCACCGCATGGCGTGGAAGCCCACGCCGAAGGGTATTGTGCGGCCGAAAGACAGATCCTTCGGTCTCCGGCCCTTTGTAAAATACACACACGGGTGGTACCATCGCGGGCTTGGGTCATCGAAACAAGGACATGATGTAGAGGAGGTTGCTATGGCGGAAGATAGTGGCGGCAGCTTCGGATGGTTTCTGGCCGGGCTGGGCCTGGGAGCATTGATCGGGGTGTTGTACGCGCCCAAGTCGGGGCGGGAGACGCGCGAGGACATCCTGCGTGGGGCCGAGGAAGGCCGCGAGTATGTGATCAACCGCGCCCGCCAGGTGCGGGTGCAGGCCGACCAATGGGTGGACCGCGGCCGCGACGTGCTGCACAAGCAGAAGGACCAGTTCACGGCGGCGGTCGAGGCCGGGCGCCAGGCCTATCACGAGGCCACCGAAAGCGGCGTCAAGAACCCGTAGCTCGATCACACTACCGGCGCGTCCGCAGCCGCCTGGGGCTGGCCGCGTGCGGCGGCGCGACTGGAGTGGGCGGAGTCTGAACCATGGATCCGGTGTTGAAAATCTTCATTTACGCCACCGCGGTGGCGGTCATCCTGCAGATGCTCATCCTGCTGAGTTTAGCGATCAGCCTGCGCAAGACCAGCGTCAAGGTGGAAGCGCTGGCCAGCGAAGTCCACGGCCGCGCGATGCCCATCCTCAGCTCGGCGGAAACCATCATCAACGACTCCCGCGGCAAGATCGATATCGTAATGGCCAACCTGGTGGCCACCACCGGCACCCTGAAGACGCAGATGGACCGGCTGGACGCCACGGTGAACGACATCGTGGACCGCACCCGCCTGCAGGTGATTCGCGCCGACGACATCGTCACCCGCACCCTCGATCGGGTGGAGCAGACCAGCGAGTTGGTTGAGCACACCGTGGTCTCGCCGGTACGGCAGATTTCCGGCATCATGCAGGGGCTGAGCGTGGGCGTCTCGGCCTTCTTCGGCCACAACCGCAGCCGCCGCCGGCGCGCCGGTGCACGCGTTACGCAGGATGAGGAGTTGTTTATTTAGTGTTCGGTACTCGATACCCAACGGGCAGCGCAGATGCGCTGCCCTTCTTCTTTCGCAGGGGCATGGCTTCAGCCATGCCGTAAGGGCATACCTGGTCAATTGTCATCCCGAGCCGCGCGACGCGAGCTTGTCGAGCGGAGCGCGAGGCGAGGGATTTGCAGTAGTAAGGAGCACACAAAATGCAGGTCCTCGTTCGCGCTCGGTCGCCAAGCTCCCTCGCGCGTCACTCGGGATGACAATTCGAGAGCGACCGGACGGCGCAGCTAAAGCTGCGCCCCTCCGAAAAACGATTTTGCATCTGTTCCTTCCCGCCGACCACTAACCAACGACCGCCGACCCGCCTAGAACTGCACATCCCGGACGTGCGTGGCGATCCACCAGAGGTTGCCGAAGGGATCGCGCACGCCGCCGACGCGGTCGCCATAGGGCTCGTCCACCGGCTCGCGGACCGAGGTTGCGCCCGCCGCCAGCGCCTGCCGGTAGACCGCGTCCGCGTCTGGGACGTAGAGGTGCAGGTTGAGCGGCATGGCGGGGAACGGCCCGTGTGCCTCGCCCATCTCCAGCACCGAATCGCCGATCCTCATCTTGGCGTGGTGCACGAAGCCATCCGGCGTCTGGTGGCGCATGACTTCCTCCGCTCCGACTGCTTGCTTGAGGAACTCGATGCACCGGGCGGCGCCCTGAACGTGCAGATAAGGCGTGACGCTGCGCTGGTCGGGCAAGAAGTGAGTCTGAGCCAGGGGAGAGCCGATGTACCAGTGGTTGCCGCCGGAGTCCTTCACCCCGCAGTCGCGCTCGCCGTACTCCTCATCTGTGGGCGGGTAGAGCGAAGCGCCGCCGGCCGCGAGCGCGCGCTCATAGACGGCGTCCACATCCTCCACCTTGAGGTGGATGGTCGCCGGAATCGGCGGCCACTGCTGGTTGGCGTCGCCGATCTCGATCATTGAGTCGCCCACCCGGAAGGCGGCATGCATGATGCTGCCGTCCGGCCGCTTCACGCGGAGCAACTCCTGCGCTCCGAAGGCTTGGCGGACGAACTCCAGCACCTGCGCCGCCCCCGCGACCACCAAGTAAGGGGTCAGAGTGTGGAACCCTTCGGGGATGAGACTTACGGTTGTAGTCGGCATCTGTGCTATCCTTTGCAGGTCAACCTTCAAGTTTTCCTTGAACTCCCACGGACAGGCGCTATGAGGCCACCCTGCCTCCTATGCGACGCCCCCTCCGCATAGGCAGAGCCTGCAGCATGGTGCGTCTCTGCACAGATGTCAAGATGGGTCGAGACGCAGCGTGCTGCGTCTCCATAACAATGTCGGAATGGCTAGGTTTTCGGGGGATTGTTCAGCAGCAGCCAGTACATTCCCAGCTCTTGCATCGCCCTAGCGAACCCATCGAAGGCTACGGGTTTAACGATGTAGCTGTTGGCTCCCATCTCGTAACTGGCAAGGACGTTCTCGATGTTCTTTGGAGGAAGTCAGGACCACCACCGGGATTAGCTTGGTCCGCGGATCGCTTTTGATTCGCTGCAATACTTCCAAGCCATCGACTTTGGGCAGCTTCAGATCGAGCAGAATCACCCGGGGAGTGTCTTCGATGCAGCGTTTTTCATGCAAGTTCTGGCAGAAGAGGTAATCCAGAGCTTCCGCCCCATCCCGCGCCACCTGGACACGGTTCAGGAGATTGGCTTTCTTGAAGGCACGCAACGCCAGTTGGAGGTCTTCTTCGCTGTCCTCTACCATCAACACCTCGACGCGAGTCAATTCGTCCATGGTTAGTTCTCTCGTTCCAGCGTGAAATAAAACGTAGCGCCCTGATTGAGCTTGGCTTCCGCCCACACCCGGCCGCCGTGCCGGTGAACGATGCGCTGTACGGTCGCCAGGCCGATGCCTGTACCCTCGAACTCGTCGGCGCGGTGCAGCCGCTGGAAGACGCCGAACAGCTTGTCGGCGTATTTCATGTCGAAACCGGCGCCGTTATCGCGGACGAAATACACCTTCGCCTGCGGCTCCGCCAGTGCCCCGATCTCGATCCTGGCCTGCTCCGCGTGGCGTGAATACTTGATGGCGTTGGAGAGCAGGTTGATCCACACCTGCTTGAGCAACGAGGGGTCGCCTTGGGCCAGGGGCAAATCTCCGTTCACAAACTCGATCTTCCTCCCATTGCACTCCGGGCCCATCTCCTCAAGAACGCTGCGAACCAGCGCTTTCATGTTGACCGCCTGTTTGGTCACCGGCTTTCTGCTGAGCCGCGAGAAAGCCAGCAGATCGTCAACCAATACTCCCATCCGCTGGGCCCCGCGGCGAATGGTGGCCAGATAATCCCTGGCTTCCGCGGGAAGCTGCGGACCATAGTCCTCCAGCAAGGCATCGGCAAAACCATCCAGCGTCCGCAAGGGAGCCCGCAGATCGTGGGAGACCGAGTAACTGAAGGATTCCAATTCCTGAACCGCGGCTTGCAACTCCGCGGTGCGCTGTGCGACGCGCCGCTCCAGATTCGCGTTCAAAAGCCGGATTTCCTCCTCCGCCCGCTTGCGCTGGGTGGTGTCGCTAAAGAACAGCGCCAGCCCCTCGGGCGAGGGATAGCAGCGGACTTCAAACCACGCATTGAGAGGCTCAGGGTAAAAGGCCTCGACCTGGAGCGGGACGTTTTCCGCCACCGCTCGGTGGTAGGCGACGCCGAAGGGCGAGCCTGCCGCATGCGGCCACAACTCCCAGACATTCTTGCCCAGCAGTTCCTCGCGTGCCTTGCCCAACATTTTGGCGGCCGCCGCATTGACGTAGGTATAGCGCCACTCCCGGTCAAAGGTGTTGAAGCCGTCGGATATGCTTTCCAGGATGGCGGTGGTCCGGCGGTGGGCTTCGATCAGCTCCTCCTGCACCCGCTGGCGCTCGGTGATGTCGCGCAGGATGGCGGTGAACAGTTTTCCTCCTCCCACCTCGACCCGGGAGATGGCCGCTTCGATGGGAAATTCCTCGCCGCTGGAGCGCAATCCGCAGATCGAGCCCAGTTGTCCCATCTCCCGCTGGGTGATGCCGGTCTCGCTGAATGCACGATAGTGTTGCGCGTGGGCCGAGCGAAAACGCTCGGGTATGAACAGCTCCAGCGACTGCCCGATTACGTCGGTGGCACGGCAGCCGAACATCTTCTCCGCCGCCGGATTGAACAGCACGATGCGCTGCTGCTCGTCCACGGTGAGGATGGCGTCCATCGCCGAATCGATGATGCCGGCCAGGCGTGCCTCGCTGCCCAGCGCGGCTTCATTGGCTTTCGCCAGTTCGGCGGTCCGCTCCCGCACCCGGGTCTCCAGCTGGTCGCGTGCCTCCTGAAGCGCCGCCCGCGCCCGGCGGCTGCCCGAGAAATCCTGGCCGATCACGAACAGCGCCACCACCACGAAAACAAAAGCCAGGGTGATGCCTCCGACGATCACCGCCCTGGCCACCGTGCCGTTGCGTTGGGCGCGGGCAGCTCGCTCTCGCAACAGGTCTTGCTCGGTGGCTTCCATCTCGGCCAGGATCCCGCTAATGCGATCGTGGATCTGCTTACCCCTGCCGCTCGCGACTTGTTGCTGTACCGCTGCCAAGCCTCGCCCGCGTCGCAATTCGACAGCCGCTTCGAGGAGCCGGAGCCGCTCGGCCACCAGCGGCGCCAGTACATCCAACCGGCCCTGCTGCACGGCGTTGTCGGCAGTAAGGTTCCGCGAGGCTTGCAGTTCGTTGCCGACATCCCTCACCGCCTTCTGGTAAGGCTCGAGGAACTCTTCTTTGCCGCTGATGACGAATCCCCGGACGCCGCCCTCAGCGTCCGTAATGGTCGCTAGGACGAGCCGTAGAGAGGCGATCGCTTGGTAGGTACGATCAACCCATACCCTGTCCTCGTGCAGGCGGACGAGGCTGAAATACGACATGCCCCCGATCAGGATCAAAGCAGCCAGCGCCAAGGCGAAACCGGCGCGGACTTTCCGCTCCACCGAGAACAGGATTCTGGCTTCCGCTTCCGGGCTGGGCTGCGAGCGGCGCCACGCCAGCGCCATGACACCCAAACCCATCGCCACAAATCCGAGTCCGGCGTTCGCCGCCATGGGCTTCGAATCTCCCAACGCGTACATGGGAAGACCAATCACATAGCCGGAGGCGGCGGCGGCCCCCAGCGCAAATACCACCGCACCCAGCACGCCGATGATGACGGCGGCCTTTTCGCGCCAGCGGGGCATCGACGCCCACAACAATGCGACGCCGCAAAACACCAAACACAGGGCGGCATTGGGCGCGATCCGCCCCGGAGAGGCCGGCAGAGCCCCGATGTAGTCGCGCACCAGAAGCTCGTCGATGTGGAAGTCTATTGAGAAGCCATATTCCGCCAGCGTCAAAATGCCGGCCAGCAAACTCCACACGGCGCCGCCCAACGCTGCTTTCGGTCGCCCGCCAGCCAGGAACAGCAGAGCCGCCCCATCCAAAAACAATCCGACTGCGGTGTTGGCAACCATGGGGTTGAAGGAGGGCCCGACGCGCGTCAGGGCGGGCATATGGAAGAACCAACCAACCAAGGCCACAGCGCCGAGAGCCACACAAGTGCTGCCCGCGCAGACCAGAAGCCTGCGCGAGATGCTGGCCTCCGAACCAGGGCTCATTCCAGGTCTCTCGTTGCCGAGGGAAGCTGCGGCAGCGCCAGGGGAGCCACGGGAGGACTTACGCAGCAAAACACTCATCAGCGTGCCGACCAGAATCAGCACCAGCCACTCGACGCTAGCTGGACCGCGTTGAATGGAAAGAGAGTGCTTGGGCGGCAGAAGGAAGTAGTCCATAGCAATGGCGACCAGCGCGGTGGAGACCAACCCAGGACCCGGTCCGCCGGCAAATCCGCTGAGAATGATGGGAATGAGAAACAGCTCCATCGCCGGATCGTCGCCGAACCAGGAGCTTAGGGCCAGGCGCAGAAGCAAGGTCGCCGCCGTCAGCACGACCGCCAGCAGATATGCCAGCCCGGCCGGGATCCGGCTCCGGACTGCGCTTGCGGCCCCGACTCCGTCCTTGTGCGGCGCGAGTGGCCGGGACGGCATTTGGCCCTTACCGATCTGGTCGCTCATCGTAACCCCTGCGCTTTTACGACCATCGGTGCCGGTAGATTCCTGCACCTCCGTTGGTGGAGCTTGGACTGCCGGTTTCCTGCCTTCCTGGAGGGTGTGAAGATGTAACGCAAACGACGATCACCGTGGCCTTGGATCCATCCCCATCTCCCTCACCAAGAGGCTCCACTTGTATAGGTAGGGTAGTGCGCGATGCGACTGGTGGGAATGGTGCTGGACAGGAAAAGCGGCGGCGCCCATCTTCATTTCGGGCGCGGTGCTGAAACGGAACCCGACGCATGACGCAGCATGCGGCGTCTCTACGGGATTTGTTTTGAAAGGGCGCGGCTGCCAAGCCGCGCTACACGATCCATCCTCCGCCCACCACCACGTCGCCCTCGTAGAACACTGCGGCCTGCCCGGGAGTGATGGCGCGCTGCGGTTCATCGAAAGTGGCAAGCACTTCGCCCCGGCTTGCGTTCTCGATGGTCGCCGGCGCGGGCTCGTGGCGGTTGCGGATCTTGATGGCGACGCGCATGCGTCCGCCCAAGCCATCCACAGCAATCCAGTTGACGTCGCGGGCGCACAAGGTGCGCGAGTAGAGTTCGTCCTTGCTGCCCACCACTACCTGGCGCGAGTCGCCGCGGATCTCCAGCACGTAGAGGGGCGAGCCGGTGGCCACGCCCAGCCCCTTGCGCTGTCCGACGGTGAAGTTGTGGATGCCACTATGCGTACCGATGACTTCGCCGTCCGCAGTGACCAGTTCGCCAGCGGTGTCGGGCACAGTCGCGCCCTGCTCGGCCGTGTAGGCATCGAGGAACGCCTTGTAGTCGCCAGTGGGGACGAAGCAAATCTCCTGCGAGTCGGGCTTTTCGGCCAGCTCGAGGCCGTGCTGCCGCGCCAGCTCGCGGACTTCCGACTTGCGCAGCTCGCCTAGTGGGAACAGGGTGCGGCTGAGCTGCTCCTGGGTCAGCCCGAAGAGAAAATAGGTCTGGTCCTTGGCGTGGTCGGCGGGACGCTTGAGCAGCCAGCGTCCGCGCGTCGGGTCGAACTCGACGCGGGCGTAGTGCCCGGTGGCCAGCCGCTTGGCCCCGATCTGCCGCGCCGTCACCAGGAACTGGTCGAACTTGATCGCGTTGTTGCACAGGCTGCAGGGGATGGGCGTGCGTCCGGAGAGATACTCGGAGACGAACGGCCGCACCACCTCCTGCTCGAAGCGCTGCTCGTAGTTGACTACGTAGTAGGGGATGCCGAGACGCTCGGCCACGCGGCGCGCGTCGTAAACGTCGTCGAGCGAGCAGCAGCGCCCCTGCGCCACCTCGGGCATCCCGGGACGCCCGGCCAGCCGGCGCTGGTTCCAGAGTTGCATGGTCAGGCCGACCACCTGGTGTCCCTGAGCACACAACATCGCCGCGACGGTGGACGAATCCACACCGCCCGACATGGCGACGGCGATGGGAGAAACAGCCATTAGCTCTTGGCTCTTGGCTCTTAACACAGACCGCGTGCTGCGTCGAAACTGCCTACCTTGTTTCGGAGGGGCACAGCTTTAGCTGCGCCATTACGACATCCCTCCTCAAATTGTCATCCCGAGCCAGCGCGAGCCGAGCCTGCAAGGCGAGCGCGCCGCGAGGGACCTGCTCTTGTAACTGTTCGCGAAAAGCAGGTCCTTCGGTCGCGCTTCCTCGCTCTGGCTCGGTCGCGCTCCCTCAGGATGACAATACTTAAAGAGCGCTTATCGGCACGGCTG
This sequence comes from uncultured Acidobacteriota bacterium, assembly GCA_963704285.1. Classification (GTDB taxonomy): domain Bacteria; phylum Acidobacteriota; class Terriglobia; order Terriglobales; family Acidobacteriaceae; genus JAHFUA01. The sequence continues at coordinate 2,897,926 of OY969886.1, forward strand.
AAGCCGTGCCCTGACACCAACCATCCCAGAGACGCAGCATGCGGCGTCTCTACACGGTGATTCAATTATATCGTCGCGAATGGAGGAATGCTGGCGGTCCAGCAACCAAGCCAAGAGCCAACAGCTAAGGGCCAACAGCGCTCTTTTGGTAGACCGGTGACAGCTCTCGCAATCTCGCTACCGTCTCCGGCAGGATGGAGAGCGCGTAGTCCACATCCTCGGCGGTGTTCTGCTTGCCCAGGCTGAAGCGCAGGCTGGCGCGGGCGCGCTCCGGCGCGAGTCCCATGGCGGTGAGGACGTGCGAGGGCTCGAGCGCGCCGGAGGAGCAGGCCGCGCCGGTCGAGACCGCCAGCCCCTTCAGGTCGAGCGCGATCACCAGCGCCTCGCCCTCGATGAAATCGAAATGCAGATTCGTCGTGGTCGGAACGCGTGGCGCGCCCGCGCCATTGACGCCAGCGGCATCCACGGTCGCGAGGATGGTCGTCTCCAGACGGTTGCGCAGCGCAGCGAACTTGGCGTCATCGCCGTGGGCGAGGGACTCGCGCGCGATTTCGGCCGCCTTGCCCAGCCCGACGATGCCCGGCAGGTTCTCGGTGCCGGCGCGGCGCGAGCGCTCGTGGCTGCCGCCGACAAAGAGCGGCTCGACCAGCGTCCCGCGGCGCACGTAGAGAGCGCCCGTGCCCTGCGGCGCGTGCATCTTGTGTCCGGAGATGGAGAGCAGGTCGCAGCCGATCTTCTTGAGGTCGATCTTCACCTTGCCCGCGGCCTGCACCGCGTCAGTGTGGAAGTAAACGTCGGCCTCGGCGGCGATGCGCCCGATCTCCTCCACCGGCTGCAGCACGCCGGTCTCGTTGTTGGCCATCATGATAGTGACCAGGCGCGTGGTGGGCCGCAGCGCCCGGCGCACGTCCTCCGGATCGAGCACCCCGCGCCCATCCACCGGCACGAAGGTGACCTCGCAGCCGCGCTCCGCGAGCCGCTTGGCGGAGTTCAGCACCGCGTGGTGCTCGATGGTTGACGTGATCACGTGGTCGCCGGGGTGCACCATGCCGAAGATGGCCAGGTTGTCGCCCTCGGTGCCGCCGCTGGTGAAGACGATCTCCGCTGGCCGTGCCCCGAGCAGATCCGCCACCGACTGCCGGGCGCGCTCCACCGCCGCCCGCGCCTGCTGTCCGAAATGGTGGATCGACGATGCGTTGCCGAAGCTCTCGGCGAAGTACGGACGCATGGCCTCCAGCACTTCCGGCAGCACCGGCGTGGTGGCGTTGTTGTCCAGATAGACCCGGCGCATAGGCTTATTTTACGCGCGCTGGCGACGCGCGGCATACCTAGTTACGACGCGACCGGGACGGTCACTTTGACTTCCGACGTGTTTGGACCTTCCACCCAAACCTCTTCGCCATTTCCCGCACGTAGCGTTTTTGTGCCTTGGTTTCTTCGGCAGGATTGCGCCGATGTCGCTTCGTGGGCCGGTCCACAGCTTTGCTTTCGACAATCTTAACCCGCACCTCGTCGCCTATTCGAAGCGGCCGATTCCGCCAGCGCACATGCTCGCCTTGAGGTGTGATCAGTCCGCCAACCTGCAGACGTAACTCCTGTCTGCCGTCTCCTGCAACGTAATCGACGATGGCAGTAAGAACGCCGTCATCTCCGATGCCAGCAAGACATAACCGCTCGTCATTCAGATAAACCTCAAAGGCTCGCATTCGGGCAATGCTATCACCTACCGGCCAGCTCAGGCCCTGCGACAAATAATCCGCGGGCGTACAATAGTTGGTTTTCTAAACTTTGCAGGAGATGCAAGATGGATGCTCTGACCCCGATCGGCCTCCCGGTGAACGTCGAGACTGCCAAGAAGGCGGCTGCGGCGGCGCTGGCCGAGGCGCGCAAGAACAACTGGCTGATGGCCGTGGCTGTGGTCGATCCCAACGGCGCCCTGGTCTATTACGAGAAGATGGACAACACCCAACTAGGCAGCGCCGAGGTGTGTATTGACAAGGCCCGCTCAGCGGCGCTCTTCAAACGTCCCACCAAAGCCTTCCAGGATGCGGTGGCGGGCGGCGGGGCAGGACTGCGGGTGTTTGCGCTGCGGGGTGCCGTGCCAGTCGAGGGCGGCGTGCCACTGCAGATCAACGGTCACCTCGTCGGCGCCATCGGCATTTCCGGGGGCCAGAGCAATGAGGATGGCCAGTGTGCCACCGCGGGGGCAAACGCCATCAAGACGCCATGAGCGTACAATGATCGCCTTTCCACGGGCCCGTATCAGAATTCCAGGTCAATTTTGCAAACGCCAGAGGAGAACCAACATGACTGCGCATTCTGCCGTGAAGTCTCTCATCGTGCTGACGCTCGTGTTATGCGCCGGCTGCGCCTTCGCGCAAGCCCCGGCCGCTAGTACGCCGAGCCCCAGCTCTTATCTCACGCCTATCGGACAGGCGATCAATCTGGAAAACGCCAAGAAAGCGGCGGCGGCGGCGCTGGCCGAGACGCGCAAGAACGGCTGGCTGATGGCCGTTGCCGTCGTCGGCCCGGGCGGCTATTTGGTCTATTATGAGAAGTTGGACAACACGCAACTGGCTAGCGCGGAGATTGCCATCGACAAGGCGCGCTCCGCGGCGCTGTACAAGCGTCCAACCAAGGCTTTCCAAGACGCACTGGAGAAGGGCGGCATTAACCTGCGCCTCCTCGCGCTGAAAGGTGCGATGCCGCTCGACGGAGGCCTGCCAATCATCATGGATGGCAAGCTGGTCGGCGCGATTGGTCTCTCCGGCGACCTCCCGCAGAATGATGCACAGTGTGCCGCCGCCGGCGTCGCCGCCCTTAAGTAAACGGTAACAACCCGGACCGTCGGCGCGGATAACGCTGCCCGCGATCGCCCCGTACGCGGTAGCATGGTCAGAACAGGAGCGATTCCGATGAACGCGTTGATCCGCGCCGGCGTGCTCGCCATGTTGTGTCTTTCGGCGGTGTCGTTCGGCGCCGCCGACAAACCCGCCAAGCTCGACGGCTTCGCCCGCTGCCTCGCCGACAAGAAAGCCACCATGTACGGCGCCTTCTGGTGCGACCATTGCCGCGAGCAGAAGGAACTCTTCGGCGATTCCGCCCCATTGCTGCCCTACGTGGAGTGTGTCGAGAAAGGCACGCGCAAGGTTACCGAGCAGTGCAAGGCGCTCGGCATCCGCAAGACGCCTACCTGGATCTTCGAAAACGATCGCGTGGAGGGCAAGGTGCTCTCCCTCCAGGAGCTGAGCCAGAAGAGCGGCTGCCGCCTGCCATGAGCCGCGTCCTGCTGGCCATCTCGCTGCTGGCGGTGGTGGGGATGGTGCTCTCCGCCGTCTCGCTCAAGAACCACTACAGCCGCGATAAGACCGAGTACTGCGACCTGGGCGATAACTTCAACTGCGACTTGGTGAACCGCAGCGTGTATTCGCGGGTGGGGCCGGTGCCGGTGGCGGCCATCGGGCTGGTGGGGTACGCGGCGCTGTTCGCCTTGTCACGCGCCCGCCGCCGCGCGGCACGAACGCTGATGCTCTTGGCCGCCCTGGCGGGCCTCGCCTTCTGCCTCTACCTCACCTACATCGAGGCCTTCGTGCTGGGGGTATGGTGCGTCCTGTGTCTGGGCTCACTGGGGACGATGATGGCGATCACAGTGCTGGCGGCGGGGGCGGTGGTGAAGAGAGCGCCCACTGTAGAGACGTAGCTACAAGTCATCTCATAAATCTGTTGAAGGTCCGTATCAGGGCACGACTTTAGTCGTGCCGTTAGGAAACCTCGTTGCTTTGTCATTCCGAGCCCGCGAGGAATCTTGGTGTTGTTCTGGCGCGACCTTTAAGAAACAAGACGAAGATATAGCCTCCAGACGCAACCCCAGGTCCCTCGACTCGCGCTCCGCTCGCAAGCTCGCCTCGCGCTTCGCTCGGGATGACATTCTTAGAGTCACCTGGCGGCACGACTGAAGTCGTGCCCTGACACGTGATCTCGCACGGAAAGGGTTTTTCCGCAGCCCCTACTGTCGCCGGTCGATGGGCACATACGGCGCCGGGTACTTGGGGCCAACGTATTCGGCGCGCGGGCGGATGAGCCGGTTGTCGTCGAGCTGCTCGAGCACGTGCGCCGTCCAGCCGCTGATGCGCGACACTGCGAACAGCGGCGTGAACAGGTCGAGGTCGATGCCCAGGGTGTGGTAGGTGGAGGCGGAGTAGAAGTCCACGTTGGCGTTGAGCTTCTTGTCCGCCTTGATGAACTCCTCGATCTTGTGGGAGAACTGGAACCACTTGGGCTCGCCCGCCGATTCGCCCAGCTCGCGCGACATCTGCCGCAAGTGGGTGGCGCGCGGGTCCTCGGTGTGGTACACGCGGTGGCCGAAGCCGGGGATCTTCTTCTTCTGCGCCAGCATCCCCTTCACGTACTCCACCGGGTCGGCGCCCGAGCGGTCGATGGCTTCCAGGATCTTGAACACCTCTTCGTTGGCCCCGCCGTGCAGCGGTCCTTTCAGCGCGCCGATGCCGGAGGTGATGGCCGAGTGCATGTCGGAGAGGGTGGCGGCGGTGACGCGGGCGGCGAAGGTGGAGGCGTTCAGCTCGTGGTCGGCGTGCAGGATGAGCGCGATGTCCAGGGCGCGCTCGGCGGTCTTCGAAGGCGGCTCGCCCTTCAGCATGAGCAGAAAATTGGCGGCGTGGGAGAGATAGCGGTCGGGCTCCACCAACTGCAGGCCTTTGCGGATGCGGTCGTAGTAGGCCACGATCATCGCCAGTTGCGAGGTCAGGCGGATGGTCTTGCGCAGGTTGGCGTCGCGCGTGTTGACCTTCTCTTCGGGATCGAAGTAGGCGAGGGCGGAGACGGTGGTGCGCAGCACGTCCATGGGCAGCGCGTGTTTGGGCGCCTGCCGCAGGTAGCTGATGATGCCCGCATCCAGCTTGCGCTCGCGCCACAGCAGGGTGCGCAGCTCCTGCAGCTCCGGCCGCGTGGGCAGCTTGCCGTACCAAAGCAGGTAGCAGACTTCCTCGAAGCTGGAATTGTCCGCCAGCTCGTGGATGTCGATGCCGCGATAGGCCAGGACACCCTGGTCGCCGTCGATGTAACAGATGCTGGAGTTGGCAGCGACTACGCCTTCGAGCCCTCTGGGCGTCGCCGTGGTGGTGGACATGTTGGCCCTCTCCGCAGCCTGCGGGACCAAGTGCGGGCCCTAAGAATCGCTCACCCCGCCAGCCGCAACCCCTTCTTATACTCCTGTTAACCGCGCTTTTCCAAGGCGGCAACTGGTAGAGACGCAGCATGCTGCGTCTCGTACTGCCTAAGTGTCATCCTGAGTGCAGCCGCGTCGAGCCTTGCCAAGACGCGGCAAACGAAGGATCTATGCATTTGCTTTGCCCCGCGAAAAACATAGATCCCTCGCGTCGCGCTCCCCTCGACAAGCTCGGGTCGCGCATCGCTCGGGATGACAATTCATAAACAGGCAACGGCGCGGCTGAAGCCGCGCCCCTCCGAAAGACAGCCTAGCCCCTGACCTTCACCACGACTACGGTCTCGTCATCGAATGGCGCCAAGCCCTCGGAATGGCTGGCTACGGCGTCAAAAATGGCTTTGACGATCGCCTCGGCCGGCTCGCCCGAGTGTGCGGCCACGAGCCCGTCCACGCGCTCATCGCCGAAGGACTGGCCGGCGCGGTTGCGAGCGTCGGTGATGCCGTCGCTGAAAAAGACGAACACGTCGCCAGGCGCCGCCTGGATGCTCATCTCGTCGTACTCGGCATCTTCGAACAGGCCGAGCGGAAGGCCGGTCGCGTCCAGACGCTGCGTCTTGCCGTCGTGGAAATGAATCGGCGTGGGCACTCCGGAGTTGGCGATGTGCATGAGGCGGTGGTCGTCGTCCCAGACGGCGTAGAGCAGGGTGAGGAAGTGGGCTTCCAGGCGGCGCTCGTTGAGCGAGGCATTGATGGCCGCGAGCATCTCCGCGGGCGAAGGTTCGGCGCCCGAGGTGGAGCGCATGATCCCGCTGGCCAGCGCCGCATACAACGCCGCCGGCGCACCCTTGCCGCTCACGTCGCCGAGCGCGATCCCCTGTCGCCCCAGCGAGTACTCCAGGAAGTCGTAGAGGTCGCCGCCGATGGTGTGCGCGGGCACGAATTGGGCCGCGATCTCGGCGTGCTCCAGCTCGGGACGCGACTGCGGCAGCAGGCTGAGCTGCACCTGGTGCGCCATCTCGAGCTCCCGCTCCATGCGGCGTTCCTGGCGGGCCAGTTTCTCGTAGAGACGCGCGTTCTCGAGAGCGATGGCGATCTGCGCCGCCAGCGTGGTGAGCGTGCGCACGTGGGCCTCGCGAAAATATCCGCGGCGAGTGTGCTCCAGATCGAGCACGCCGATCACGCTCTGCTTGTAGAGGAGCGGCACTACCAGTTCCGAGCGCGTCTCCGGGTTGAGCTGGATGTAGCGTGGGTCCTGGGAGACGTCCGGCACCAGCACCGGCTGGCGGTGTTGGGCGGCGTATCCCACCAGTCCCTTGCCCAGCTCGATCTCGTGCTTGATCTGCACCTTTTCGTTGAAGCGCAGCGAGAAGCGGTGCTGGAGGCGGGTGCCCGTCCCGTCCAGCAGCAGGATGCTGAACATGTGATAGTCGATCACCCGGTTGAGCAACTCGCCGATGCGTTTGAACAGCACGTCCAGGTCGAGGATGGAGGTGAGTTCGCGGCTGATCTCGTTGAGCACGGTGAGGATCTTGGCCTGGCGCGAGGCCCGGGTGTAGAGGCGCGCGTTCTCGATGGCGATGGCGATGCGGGAGGCGATCAGCGTCACCAGCCGCGCGTGCTCTTCCGAGAAGTAGCCGGGCTCGGGAGCTTCAATGTCCAGCACCCCGATGACGCGGTTCTTCACGATCAGCGGCACGGCCAGCTCGGAGCGCACCTCCGGCAAACTGTCGATGTAGCGCGGCTCCTTGCTGACGTCGTTCACCAGCACGGCTTCGCGGCGCTCCGCCGCCAGGCCCGTGATGCCCTCTCCCACACGCGTGCGGAAATTCTGCACCACCTCCTGCGGGTAGCCCAGGGAGAAGCGTATGCGCAGTTCGTCCGTTTTGGGTTCCAGAAGCAGGATGGCGAAAATGTCGAAGTGGATGATCTTCTGCAACAGCCTGCCGACGCGGTGCAGCAGTTCGTCCAGGTCGAGGGTACCGTTCACCACGTCGGCGACTTCCAGCAGGAAGGGATCAAGCGGGAGCGATTCGTGCTTCTCGCCCGCGCGCGCCGACTTCGTGCTGGGGTTCATCCTTCATTTCATCATAGCAGCCGATACCGTCCCATCATGGGTAGAGACGCGGCAGGTTGCGTCTGTACAAAAGCTTGGCGGATGCCCCGCCCACGGGAGCCTTCCCCACCCCTACTTCTGTCCCTCCACCAGGTAGAGGTCCGAGAGCGTGCGATGGTAGCCGTAGACGCAGGTCTTGCCGTCCGGAGTGAGCAGGATGGGGCCAATCGTCTCGACGCCGGCGAGATCGGAGGGCACGAGCTGCCGGAAGGGCGCGCGCTGGCCGGTGCTGAGGTCGAGCTTGGAAACCTGGGTGGGCAGTTCGCCCGGGCGGTAGGTGTAGAGGAAGCGGCCGTCGTTACTCCAGGCAACCGGCTGTTCGCCGGGCGGGAGTCCGCGTACCGGCTGGGGCTCGCCGCCGCCGATGGGATAAAGATAACCGTGCTGGTCGGGGCCGATGCCCGCCACGTAGCGGCCGTCAGGCGACACTATGAAGGCGGTGGCGTGGACGCCTTCCGGACTGATGGCGCGCGGCTTTCCCCCGGCGATGTCCTGCACGTAGAAGCGCACGCCGTGATCGGGTTCGTTGCCGGTGAAGACGATCTGCTTGCCGTCGGGAAGCCACTTGGCCCAGGCGTGGTTGATCTCGTCCTTGGTCAACTGGCGGGATTCTCCGGCGCCGGTGGGCAGCAGGACGAACTGTGCGGGCGTGGCTTGCGGCTGCGCGATGGCCCACTTCTCGTCGGGCGAGAGGGCCACGGAGCCGCCGGCGCCCAGCAGCACCGCGGGTGAGCCGTCGGTCTTGCGCACGTACACCGCGTAGGTGAGGCCGCCGGTCTTGGAGTACATCTGGCCGCCGCCTCCGCCTTCCTCGTCGAACAGCAGGGTCTTGCCATCGGCGGAGAGGTCGGCGGGATAGGAGTAGTCAAGCCACGACAGATCGCGTTCCCGCGCCGCGCCGGGCAGCAGTCCGATGAGTTCACGGCGCCAACTGGCACGGTTGAGCAGGATGCGTCCGTCCTTCCAGATGTCGAGGAGCGACAAGGTACCGGGCATGCGCGCCACCAGGCGCTCGCTGCCGGACAGCGAGACGGCGTAGAGCGGCCGGTCTACTCCGCTCTTGCTGGCGGTGAACCACACTTCCTTGCCGTCGGGCGACCAGGCCAGCCCCTGCGCGCTATAGAAATCGCCGGTGAGCCTGGTCTTCTTTCCGTTCAGATCCACCACCGCGATGCCGCCGCTGTCGTCGCCCTGCACCGGGTGGTCGAGGAAGGCGACCATGTCACCCTTGGGAGAGACCCGCAGGTGGCCGATCCAGCCGCCCGTCTCGTAGAGCATCTTACCCACGGGAAACTCCAGGCGGTTCCTGCCGTTCACATCGCGCACGATAGCCAGGTTGGTGCCGTCGGGAGACCAATCCGCCCACTGCACCTGCTCGACCACCGGCCGCGGGGCCCCTCCGGAGAGCGGCATGCGTGCCAGTGTGCCCACGTTCACCCAGGTGCTGAGCGGCCGGCTGTCGAGCAGGACGGCCAGTTCGCTGCTGGACGACACGGAGAGCAGTTGTGCGTGGTTCAGCCCCAGCGAGCGCGATTCCGGACCTTCCGGACGCGCGGTAAAGATCTCCGAAGGGTTGCCCTGCCAGGCCGCGCTGTACAGGATGGTCTGGCCGTCGGGGGCGAAGCGCGCCGCGCGCACCGTGCCCCGGCGGAAGGTGAGCTGGTGGTAAAGCGGTGGCTCGGGCGGCGTCGTCTTGAACACCAGCTTTCCGGCAAGCAGGCCGGCGGCGAGCGCCACCACCGCGACCACGGCGGCAATGCGTGGCGAGAACCCGGCGCGTGGCCGGGCCACGGCGGCGATCTTGCCGGAAGAATCACGGGCAGCGGTTTGCGTCGCAGCTTGCGGCACGGCGCGGGCGACGGCGGCACGCGAAGAATCGGTGTCGCGCTTCAGCCGCTTCAGGTCGGCGCGCATCTCGGCCGCGGTCTGGCAGCGCAGGTCGCGCTGCTTCTCCAGGGCCTTGTTGATGATGCGTTCCAGCTCCGGCGGCAGATCGGGCTTGAGGTCGAGCGGCGATTCCGGCGGCTTGCTCAGGATGGCGTTGAAGATGGCCGCCGAGGTGTTGCCGCTGAAGGGCAGCACGCCGGTGGTCATCTCGTAGAGCACCACCCCGAAGGAGAACAGGTCGGTGCGCGCGTCCAGCTCTTCGCCCAGCGCCTGCTCAGGCGACATGTAGGCGATGGTGCCGAGCGCGGTGCCGGGGCTGGTGAGGTGATCGTGGGTCACCGCGGTGGGCATGGCGGAAGCGCCCACGGCTTCGGCCACCGGTTGCAGGTGGCGGGTCAGCTTGGCCAGGCCGAAATCCAGGATCTTCACCGGGCCGCGGCTAGTGATGAAGATGTTAGCGGGCTTGATGTCGCGGTGGACGATGCCGGCCGAGTGGGCGGCGTCGAGCGCGTCGGCGATCTCGATGGCCTGCTCCAGCACCTGCTCCAGGCGCAAGGGCTTGCCCTGAATGCGGTGCTTCAGGGTCTGGCCCTCGAGGTACTCCATGACCATGAAGTGCTCGTCCTCGAACTCGCCCACGTCGTAGATGGTGCAGATGTTGGGATGGTTGAGGGCGGAGGCGGCGCGGGCCTCGCGCAGGAAGCGGTCGATGGATTGTTGATCGCGGGAGAACTCGGGCGGCAGAAACTTGATGGCCACGAAGCGGCGCAGGCGCGAGTCCTCGGCCTTATAGACCACGCCCATCCCGCCGCCGCCCAGCTTGTCGAGAATGCGATAATGCGCGATCGTCCGGCCGATCAAGTGGCGCCCTCAGCCCCCTGTAAGAGGTCGGATGTTAGTGCGCGGCGCACCACAAGTCAATCGCGGAGGCGCGCGGGGGGTTGGGAAAGGGCACGGCTTTTAAGGCCTGCACCACCCAAGCCCCATCATGGTTTCCTTGCCACCAACTCTGCCATGCCGTCGCGCTCACCATAGCGCAACACCTCGAAGCCCGGGAAGGCGCCGCGCAATTCGCCCGGCTCGAGGAAGTACATGGGATGCGAGCAGGCGCGGAATTTGCGGTGCTCGCGGGTGTAGGTTTTGTAGAGGATCAGGCCGCCGGGCTTGAGGGCGGCGGCCAGGGCAGGGAAGATCGCGCGCTCGAGGAAGTAGAAGACCAGGATGAGGTCGAAGCGTTCGCGGCCGAAATCGTAGGTGCGCAGGTCAGCCGCTTTGGCGTGGATATTCACCCCGGCACCGCGCGCCTCTTCCGACGCCATGGCCACCCCGACATCCGAGATGTCCACCAGCGTCACCTCCCAGCCGCGCTGGGCCAGCCAGATGGCATGGCGTCCGGTGCCGCCGGCGACATCGAGCGCGGTCCCGGCGGAAGGGAAGCGAGGCGCCACAAATTCGCGATAGGCCTTGACGAGAAAGGCATTCGGTTTCCGCTCCAGGTGTTCTCCCCGGCCATAGCGCTGGTTCCACTCTTCGCGTTCCTCCGCCTCGCCCATTTCCTCGCCTCGCCAGCCGCTCAGTTCGCTGTAAAGAAATGACACTACGCTGGCAAGTGACGCATTCTAATGATTTTTTGCTGTACCGCCGAGCCCGGCTATTTATCCTAGCTCGCTTAGTAGGGGGGAGGGTGTTGCCTGCCTGGACTGCGTCCGGGGAGAGCTGTTCAATCGCAACCAAGGAGGCTGGATGCCGGAGTTAGAAACTCGCAGCTATCACGCGAACAACTTTGTACGCGCTTTTCGCCGCTGGCTGGTGCCCTACATGCAGTCGCGCGTGATGGCGGACCAGTTCCGCCCGCTGCTTTCCTACCTGTTTACCGAGTGGAAGTGCAACGTCGATTGCCACTACTGCTGGGCCTTCAACAACAAGGTGAAGGGGATGACGGAAGAGACCGCCATCCGTTCCATCGATTGGCTGAAGTCGGTGGGCTGCCGCGTGATCGCCATCATGGGCGGCGAGCCCCTGCTGCGCCGCGACTTCATCCTGAAAGTCGTGGACTACGGCACCAAGAACGGCTTCTTCGTCTACCTGCCGACCAACGGCATCCTCATGAACGAGGACTTCATCGACCGCGTCGGCGACCTGGGCGTGGCCGCCATCAACCTGGCGGTCGATTCGCTGGAAGAAAAGCCGGGGTTGGCCAAGAACTTCAAGCGCATCGAGAAGCAGTTCAAGTACCTGGTGAAGCAGCAGCGGCAGTACGGCTACATGATCGTGTTCAACACCAACATCTGCCGCAACAACATCGACGACGTGTACGTGCTCACCGAGATCGCGCACGACAACGGCATCTCCACCAACGTGCACATCAACGAACCGCCCTACATCGAGCAGCCCCACTTCCAGCACCTGGATAACAACGTCACCTACATCCTGCAGGAAGACTGGCCGAAGGTGGATACCATCCTGGACTGGCTGATCGAGAAGAATTCGCAGGGCTACATCATGGTCAACTCCAAGGACCACCTGCGCAAGATGAAGGACTTCATGCGCGGCAAGACCTATCCGTGGAACTGCCGCGCCGGACACAACTCCTGCGTGATCCGCACCGACGGCACCCTGTCGCCGTGCTTCCCCATGTATTCGGCGCACACCGACTGGGGCAAGATCTGGGAGCCCAATTTCGACAAGCGGCAACTGGACGAGATGAAGAAGGTGTGCAACTCGCACTGCCTCTCCACCTGCCAGTACGTGCTGGGCTACTACTACAACAACTCCAACGTCATGCGCTGGATCATGAAGCAGGGCCTGCACGGCTGGACCGGCCGGGCCACGACGGACGCGTAGACTGCTTCTGGTCAACCGGTTCGAGATCGTCGATGACGAAGGCGAAGCGGTCCAGTCGTTCAGCCAGCCGCTCGCGAAAGTCCGTCCGCTCTGCCGCGCGCGCTCAGGCGCGAGCGCGCCCGCTCATTACTACCGTCATCTTCGACCTCAACGATACCCTCTACGATTGCTTCGGGCAGCGGGTGCGCGCTGCCCACCTCCGCGCCGCCGAGGCCATGGCTTCCGCCGGCCTGCCCGCCTCGGCGAAAAAGATCTTCCAGGTCCGCATGCAGGCTTACGAGGCCGACCCGCAACTGACGCACATCGACGAGCGGGTGTGCGAACGCTTCGGCGTGCCCGCCAGCGAACGCGAGAAGCTGGTGCGCGCCGCCCGCCTCGCATTCTTCAACCTGCCCGTGGGCAAGCTGACGCTGTTCCCCGGCACGCTCAGCGTGCTGCGCGGCCTCAAGCAGCGCGGCGTGAGGATCTTCGTGGTCAGCTTCGGCGATCCCGAGACCCAACGCGCCAAGGTAACCGCGCTCGGCCTGGATCGCGAGCCTTCCATCGACCACGTGTTCTACGCCGATACCGGCGACGTCATGACCAAGGAAGCCTTCTTTCGCTCCATCCTGCGCAACGCCGAGCGGGACCCCAAGCGCGTGCTGGTGGTCGGCGACCGTCCCTCGAGCGAGATCAGGGCAGGGAAGGCGCTGGGCATGCACACCGCGCGCCTGCGGGGCGGGGAATTCGCCCGCCTCCACCCGCAAGGCCCGGAAGAGCAGGCCGATTTCGAGATCAGCAAGATCGACGCGGTGTTGAAGTTGCCGTTTGAGTTCGGTAAATCTCGATTGTCATCCTGAGCGCTGTCCCGGAGGGACGAGCGTGAGGACCTGCGCTTGACCTGCCGCGAGAGCGGGGCGTAAGCCCTGCGGTGTCGCGGGACGCCCTTCTCCGCACTGCGCTATACTTGGCGTGGGATGGCAAACCAGAAGACCTTCTATCTCGAGACCTTCGGCTGCCAGATGAACGTGCACGACTCGGAAAAGGTGGTGGGCACGCTCATCTCCCAGGGATACCGCCAGGTCGAGAGTGTCGAGGAAGCCGGGCTCGTCCTCTACAACACCTGCTCCATCCGCGACAAGGCGGAGCAGAAGGTCTTCCACCGCCTGGCCGATTTCCGCAAGCTGGAGCGCCAGGGCAAGAAGTTCGGCGTGCTGGGCTGCGTGGCGCAACAAGAAGGGGAGAATATCTTCGCGCGCGCGCCGCACGTCTCGCTGGTGTGCGGCTCGGCGTCGTATCGCAACTTGCCCGGGATGCTGGTCGAACTCGAGGCAGGGAAGCGCTCGACCGGGCTCGACGACCGGCAGACCACCGAGACCTTCGAGACCGAGTTCACCGCCCGCAGCAACCCGCACCGCGGCTACATCACCATCACCGAGGGCTGCGACAAATTCTGCGCCTACTGCGTGGTTCCCTACACGCGCGGGCGCGAGCGCAGTCGCACGTCGGACGCCATCCTCGCTGAAGCCCGCCAGATGGCCGATTCCGGCTACACTGAAGTCCAGCTTCTCGGCCAGAACGTCAACTCGTACCACGATCCACTTAAGAAGAAGACGTTCTCCGAGCTGCTGGCGGCAGTGGGCGAACTGCCGGGGCTGAAGCGCGTGCGCTTCACCACCTCGCATCCCATCGACTTCACCCGCGACATCGTGGACGCTATCGACGCTGTGCCCACGCTCTGCGACCACGTCCACTTGCCCGTGCAGAGCGGCTCGACCCGCGTGCTCGACGCCATGCAGCGCGAGTACACCCGCGATGATTACCTGCAACGCATCGGCTGGATCAAGGCGGCGCGGCGGGAGATTTCCATCACCACCGACATCATTGTCGGTTTTCCCGGCGAGACCGAGGCGGAGTTCGAGGAGACGCTCAGCCTGCTCGACCAGGTCGGTTACGACGGCACGTTCTCCTTCAAGTACTCGCCGCGGCCCAACACTCCGGCGCAGACCATGCCGGACAGCATCCCGGACGGAGAAAAATCGCGCCGCCTCGCGATCCTCCAGGAGCATCAAAGAGACATACAGAAGCGGCTAAGCACACGTCACCTAGGGCAGACACTTGAAGTGATGGTTGAAGGGAAGAACGCGGCCCGCGGACAGCTTATCGGTCGCACCTCGCAGAACAAGACGCTGAACTTCACCACCGCCGCCGGTAACACGATTCCGGAGCCAGGTAGTTACGTTCGAGTGCACGTCAGCGCAAGCTTTCCTAACAGTTTGCTGGGCGAAATGGTAGGCTAGGCCGCTAGAGGGGGGACCATGCCGGAAGTCGAGATGAAGATACGGGGGCTGATGATGGACCCAGTCACCAACATGCCCATCGTCATCCTGAAGGACGTGAACGGCGACTCGGTCCTGCCCATCTGGGTCGGTATCTACGAGGCCAACGCCATCGCCCTGGAGATCGAAAAGGTCTCCACCCCCCGGCCCATGACCCACGACCTCATCAAGAACCTGCTCACCGGCCTCGACACCCGCGTGCACAAAGTGGTGGTCAACGAGCTGCGCGAGGACACCTTCTACGCCGTTATCTGGCTGGAGCGCGACGGGCACATCATCAGCGTGGATTCGCGCCCCTCGGACGCCCTGGCCATCGCCCTGCGCCTGGATTGCCCCATCTTCGTCGAGGACGAGGTGCTCAAAACCTCCAAGCAGGCCAGCGCCGTCTCCGACCGCGTCACCAGCGAAGAGCTGCGCAAGTGGCTGGAAGGGCTGAATGACGAGGACTTGGGAAGATACAAGATGTAGCTGATCGGCTCATCGGGAGATCGGGTCATCGGGTCATCGAAAACCCTGGGTCCGGTTGTTTTTCAGATCACCCGATCACCCGATGGCCACATCACCCGATTCCATGGACCCCGCCCAGCAGCTCCAGCGTCTCTATCAGTCCGGCTTCGACCTCCAGGCCTTCGACCGCTTTCCGCGCGCCATCGGCGCCGTCCGCGACAACTGCATCGCGCTGCTCGAGGCCACGCCTGAGGGATTGAGAATGATCGGCACACCCGGCTGGCGCATGGGCGAGGCAATCGGTGTGCTGGTCGAGCAAGGCGGCCAAAAGGTCTTCCAGTACAAGTCAGAGACGGTCGAGGCCACCCCCGAGCGCTTGGAGACGCTGCGAAGGTTCAGGGAAGACCTGGAGAACCTCCTGGCCGCAGCAGCCTGAAATCAACCGCGGAGACACGGAGGCCCGGAGGGGGCCCGTATTTACGCGGCCGTTACTTTAGTTGACATAATATCTGTTATCGGACATTGACTATAAGGCGGCGCCTCGATCAGCCGATCACCCGATGTCCCGATCACCCGATTCCCAGCACCACCTTGGGATGGAACAGCGTTCCCGCCACCCTGCTGGCGATGCACACCAGTTCGGCCTGCCCTGCGAACACCTTGACCAGCGGCGCGCGGGACATTTCCGGCAGGTTGACGGCCATGCCGTTGCGGATGCGGGCCAGGCTCTCCTCCGGCGCGGTGACCGAGGGAAACTCCGGCAGAATCCGTCGCGGATGGACGAACAGGCTCTCGACATCCTCCGCCTGCTCGAGCTGCTGGAGCGTGTGCGCCTCTTCCAGGCCGAACTCGCCCACCCGGGTCCGCCGCAAGGTAGCCAGGTGGGCGCCGACGCCCAGGAGCTGTCCCAGATCGTGCGCCACCGACCTTAGATAAGTCCCTGAAGCCACCCGCGCGCTGAATGCGGCTCGGTCGCCCTCGAGGGCGAGAATCTCGAATTCCCTGATCTCCACCTGGATCGGCTTGAGTTCGACTTCTTTCTTTTTGCGGGCGAGCTTGTAGGCGGGGACGCCCGCGGTCTTTTTGGCGGAAAACGGCGGCGGCATCTGCTGGATGCTGCCGCGGAAACGCGCCGCGGCCGCGCGCACCTGGTCAAGCGTGAGCCCGACCGGCTGCGGCGGCCCGGTGGGCTCGCCTTCGGCGTCGTAGGTGTCGGTCGGAAAGCCGAAGCGGATCTCGCCTTCATAGCTCTTTTCTGACGCCAGGTAGAACTGGGCCAAGCGCGTCATGCGTCCCAGCACCAGGGGCAGCACTCCGGTGGCCATGGGGTCGAGCGTACCCAGGTGTCCGACGGCTCGCTCGTTGACCAGGCGGCGCACGCGCGCCACCACGTCGTGCGAGGTTATCCCCGCGGGTTTATCGACGATCAATACTCCGTTGGCGGCCATCTTCTCCCACCCCAACGAAGCAAAACCGGCTTCGTTGGAGACCCCGGTTCTGCTATCGTGAGGTGTTCCCCCCGATCCGGTCAAGCCGGGGTCCCCAGCAAACCTGGGTTTGGTTTGCCGGGGTGGAAGCGCGATCGTAGAAAGATTCCGGGCGAGCCAGCCGCATGTTTCCCATCCGCGACGATGCACCGCGTTACACCACGCCCTGGGTCACCTATTTCCTCATCGCGCTGAACACGCTGGTGTTCGTGTTCGAGCTGCTGCTGGACCCGCGCAGCCGCAACACCTTCTTTTTCAGCTTCGGGGTGGTGCCCGCGAACCTGACCGCCGCCCTGCACGCCGGTGCTTACGCCGCCGGCTTGCTGCCGATCCTGACCTCGATGTTCATGCACGGCGGCTGGCTGCACATCATTTTCAATATGTGGTGGCTGTGGATCTTCGGCGACAACGTGGAGGACTCGCTCGGCCACTTCCGCTACCTGCTCTTCTACCTGCTCAGCGGACTGGGGGCGGCGCTGGTGCACATCCTGTTCAACCTGGGCTCGCCGGTGCCGAGCGTGGGCGCCAGCGGCGCCATCGCCGGGGTGATGGGCGCGTATTTCGTGCTGTTCCCTTCCGCGCGCGTGCTCACGCTGATTCCCTTCTTCTTCATCTACTTCACCTGGCTGCCGGCATGGCTGATCCTGGGATACTGGTTCGTGCTGCAGTTCCTGAGCGGCGCGGCGACCTCGATCACCTACGCCCGGCAGGCGTCCACGGGCGGCATTGCCTTCTGGGCGCACGTAGGAGGTTTCCTCACTGGCGTGGCCATGATCAAGCTCTTCCCGCGGCGCGCGCCACGGTATCGATTCACGGCGTGGCAGTGAAAACCCAGTAGCCGGTCGCCGGTTATCAGTCGCCAGTTGATTGACTATGGAATTGAGCCCTTCGATCTCCCGGTGCGCGAACTGGCGACTGGCGACTGACTACTGGCGACTTCGGGCGCCGTTGTCGGCGCTATCGAAGCGCGAGCGCAGGCGCTCCCGCAGCTCGGGCGGAGCGGCCTCGTTGCACGACACCAGCAACCACAATTCGCTCTCCGGACCGGAGGCGAGCTTCTCCAGCGTAGCGGCGTCGGCGTGCGGATGCCGCGCGATGTTTTCGCGGACCGCTTCGTAGGGATGCGAGGCCAGCCGCGCCAGCACCTCCGGGGGCGTGTGCGGATGCTCGGCGATGGTGCGCAGCAGCAGCCAGTCGTCTTCGGGCGCGGCCTGGGCCAGCCGGGCCAACTGTTCCGGCGTGGCATCGGCATCGCGCGCCTGCTGGAGGTTTTCGTCGAAGTTGTGGTTGATGTGGTTGAGCTCGACGGTGCACGCGTCGATCATGCGGTGCAGCACCTCGGTCTCGCGGTCCAAGTCGCGGTACTTGTGCTGGAAGTTGCGGAGGGAAACCAGGACTGCCCGCAGGTGCTGGCGTTCGCCATAGATGATCTGCGTGGTGCGCTGGCCGGGCTTGAAGTCGTGGCGGGGCTCGTCGGTGCGGCGCATGATGATCGCATTGTAAAGCAGGTAGGGCCGTGGAGAGATGTAGCTTTGCTGCGTTTCCACATTACGTGAGTAATTGGTTACAAGCTATTTCATAAAGTTGGGTTTCGGAGGGGTGCGGCTTCAGCCGCGCCGAAATGGCGCATTGATGGAATTGTCATCCCGAGCAAGCGCGAACCGAGCTTGCGAGGCGAGCGCGACGCGAGGGATCTGCAGTCTTGGTGGAACCAACACATCTGAAGATCCCTCACCCGCGCTCCCTCACTTCCGTTCGGTCGCGCTTCGTTCGGGATGACAACTCTTTAGGGCGGATTGCGGCGCGGCTGAAGCCGCGCCCCTCCGAAAGCCATTATATGAGATAGCTAGATAGCTTCTAGTCAGAGCGCGCCGCCGGTGGGCGCGATCACCAACTCCTCCACCGTGGCCCCTGGAGGCAGGCTGAGGGCGAACACCACCGCGCGCGCGATGGTCTCGGGCGAGATCATGCGCCGGCGCGGCGCCCGCGGCCAGAACTGCTCCCAGATGGCGGTATCGGTCGCGCCCGGGTAAAGCCCGATCACGCGGATTCCCTGCTCGCGCAACTCCTCACGCAAGGTGTCGGTGAAACCCGCGGCGCCATGCTTGGAGGCGTTGTACGCCGACATACCCGGGAAAACTCCCTTCGCGGAAACCGACAGGTTGTTGACGATGCTCGCGCCGCGCTTCATCAGCGGCAGGGCCGCGCGCGTGCACAAAAACATTCCGGTGAGGTTGGTTTCGATCACCTCGCGCCAGTCGGCGGGCGAGAGCTGAGCGACCTTGCGGCTGGGCCCGCCGATCCCCGCATTGTTGGCCAGCACATCCACGCGGCCGAAGCGCTGTTTCACCGCGGCAAAGAAGGCGCTGACCGAGCGCTCGTCGCGCACGTCGCATGGCTCGGCGAAGGTATCGGCACCGAGTTTTTGTCGGATTTGGCGGATCTGGCGCGCATCGCGGAAGCGCGCGGCGAGCGCCACCTGACATTCGGCATCGGCCAGCGCCTGGGCGATGGCCAGTCCGATGCCGCGGCTGGCGCCGGTGACCACGGCGATCTTGCCGTGCAGCGACGGAGGATCGTCGGAAGATTCGCGGCGCACGGGCCGCGACTTGCGTGCCACCATCAGCTCCCGTTCATTCCCTTGCCGCGAATGAGCGACAGGAATTCGTCGCGCGTCTCCTGCTCTTCGCGGAAAACGCCGAGCATGGACGAGGTGACGGCGGAGGAATGCTGCTTCTCCACGCCCCGCATCATCATGCACAGGTGCCGCGCCTCGACCACCACGCCTACCCCCTGCGGCTCGATGGCCCGCTGGATGGTCTCGGCGATCTGCGTGGTCAGCCGCTCCTGCACCTGCAGGCGGCGCGCGAAGATGTCGATCAGCCGCGGCAGCTTGCTCAGCCCGATCACCCTGCCTTTGGGGATGTAGGCCACGTGCACTTTGCCGAAGAACGGCAGCAGATGGTGCTCGCACAGGCTGAACATCTCGATGTCTTTCACGATCACCATCTCGTCGTAGTCCACGTTGAAGAGCGCGCCCTTCAAAAGCTTTTCGGGGTCCTCGCGGTAGCCCTTGGTCAGATACTCCAGCGAGCGCTGCATGCGCTCGGGCGTGCGCAGCAGGCCGTCGCGATCGGGATCCTCGCCCAGGCGCACGATCATCTCGCGCAATAGCTCCTGGAAAGTGGCGCTGGTAAGGCTTACGGGCTCTACCTGTTCCCTTTTCATCTGCCTTGCTCCCTTCGGCTCCTACTCCCTACTCCCTACTCCCTATCTGGGGATCTCCGCGTCACCATAGTATTCAAACGAATTCATCATGGTTTCTTCCAGGCGCACCTTCTCGACCGCGGCGGCGCGGAAGCCGCGCGCCAGTACACGATAAATCTCGGCGCACAGATTCTCGGTTGTGGGCACCAGGCGCTCGAAGAGCGCGAGGGTGTTGAGATTCTCGTGCCCGAAGCGTTCCAGCACTTCGCCCCCGACAAAGTCATCGAGTTCCACCAGATCGCAGACCATGCCGGTGCGCGCATCGACCTGCCCTGCGACCGTGACCTCGAGCGCGTAGTTGTGCCCGTGGCCATACGGGTTGTTGCACTTGCCGTACACGCGGCGGTTCTCCTCCTCCGACATCTCCGCGCTGTGCAAACGGTGCGAAGCGGAGAACAGATAGCGGCGGGTGAGGTGCGCCTTCATGGCTCTCCGTAGTAGTCCACGAACAGGTCGGGCGTTTCGTACACGCGCACGCGGTGCAGCTCGGCCAGCTTCAGCTTGGGTTCGAGCCGCTGCCAGATGGCGATGGCCAGGTTCTCGGTCGTGGGGATGCGGTCGCGGAATTCCGGCACTTCCTTGTTGAGGAAGCGGTGGTCCATGGCGTCCAGGACTTCGCGGTTGAGGACCTCCTTCAGCTCTGCCAGGTCCATGACGAAGCCTGAGCGCGGGTCCACCGGGCCGCGGACCGTGACCTCGAGCGTGTAGTTGTGCCCGTGGCCGTGCGGGTTGTTGCACTTGCCGAAGATGCGCCGGTTCTCTTCCGGCGTCAGCTCCGGGTTGTGATAGTAGTGCGAGGCGGAAAACTCCGCCCGCCGCGTCAGATAGACCATCGTTCCCCTGCGGGACGCGCGCTCGTCCGCCGCTCCTTCTCGGGGCTCGAGGCTTCGGTCGAGTCCGGGGTCCCCGGCAAACCCGCTTTTGGTTTGCTGGGGTGGGAGTAACGCCGTCCCTTCCATGTCACGCTCCTGCGCCACTTGTAATAGAGTTTCGAGCGCAGCAAAAGATACGAGAAAATCGGCAGCCCGAAGATGGCCAGCGCGCTGGACGCCGCGCCTACATGCGCTTTCAGGATGCGCCGCAGGAAGTTGAGATAGATCAGCGCGACCGCGATCCCTACCAGCAGCGCCAACCGCACATCGCTCAAGCCGAGCGCCAGCGCGACACCGCAGACCATCGCCAGGAATTCGAGCAGGCGCGTGAGCGCCAGTCGTACCGGAGCCTTGAACAGCAGCGCCAAGTTCTTGGTCCAGCCTTCCGCGAGCTGCGCGAAGCTGCGATACATGCGGGTGCGCACCGCATCGCCGCCGAAGCGGAAGCGGATCCGGCGTCCGGAGCGCTTCACCGCGCGCGCCAGCTCCACATCTTCGAGGAGGCTGGCGGCGACCGCCGCGTGCCCGCCGATGGCGTTGTAGGCCTCGCGGGCGATCAGCAGATACTGCCCGTTGGCGGCCGCCGCCGGGGAGTTCGGGTCGCTGACCTCGCGCGGCTTGTACCTCGCCGCCAGTTCGGCGAAGATCACCGGCATCACGGCGCGCTCAACGAATCCGTGCAGCTCCTGCGCCGGTGAGTAGGAGAGCATCTCCGCTCCATGACGCTTCGCTTCCTCGCGCGAGCGCGCGAGCGATCCCGGCAGGTGGACAGTATCAGCGTCGGTGAACAGCAGCCACTGCCCACGCGCGTGCTGCGCGCCGGTCCACAGCGCGTTCGACTTTCCCGACCAGCCATCAGGCAGCGGACCGGCCTCGATCAGCTTGACGCCGGCAAACGAGCGCGCGATGTCGGCAGTGCGGTCAACCGAGCCGTCATCCACCACGATGATCTCAAACGACACGCCCTCCTGTCCGCTGAGCGATGCGAGGCACGCACCCAGGCACGCCTCCTCGTTGCGTGCGGGCACGATCACCGACACTTCCAGCCGCGCCGAGTCTGACGGTGAAGGCTGCATACTCCTCCCGAAACCTTCTATTATAGGTGCTGATGCGCAGATTTCCGGTCTTGATTGTTCTGGTCCTGGCGCTGGTCGCGGGCTGCAACCGCGGCTCGCATCCCTCGCTGGTGGGCAGCACAGCGCCCGACTTCACGGTGCAGGATGCCGACCGCAAGGTGACGCTGCACGATCTCCGCGGAAAAGTCGTGGTGCTGAATTTCTGGGCCACCTGGTGTCCGCCCTGTGTCGAGGAGATGCCCTCGCTGGTCAAGATGCAATCGAACCTCAAAGACCGGGTGGTTGTGCTGGCCGTCAGCGTGGACGAAGATGAGCGCAGCTACCGCACCTTCCTCAAGAAGAACAACGTGGACCTGCTCACCGTGCGCGACCCGCAGCAGAAATCCAACGAACTCTACGGGACGTTCAAGTTCCCCGAGACCTACATCATCGACCGCCAGGGAGTGGTGCAGCGCAAGTTCATCGGGCCGGTGGACTGGAGTCGGCAAGACGTGGTCGAGTATCTGAACAAGCTTTAAGTCTCAACGCAGAGGGCGCTGAGAAGAAGAGACCCCAAAACTGTGTCATGCCGAGCGAGCCGGGGTCCCCGGCGCGCCCGGTTTTGGCGCGCTGGGGTGGGGAAGCGAGGCATCTATGCATTTGTTTAGAAAAACATAGATTCCTCGCTGCGCTCGGAATGACACTGCATTTCCCCCCTATTCTTCTCTGCGCCCTCTGCGTTGATGTTTTACATTCTCAATCCCCGCAAGCGCAGGGAATTCGTGATCACCGACACCGAGCTGAAGCTCATCGCCGCCGCGGCGATGATCGGGCTCAGCAGCAGCCCGAAGAACGGATATAGCACGCCCGCCGCCACCGGCACACCCAGCGAATTGTAGATGAAGGCGAAGAAGAGGTTCTGGCGGATGTTGCGCATCACTGCCTGGCTGAGCTTGCGGGCGCGCACCACGCCGCGCAGGTCGCCCTTGAGCAGCGTGATCCCGCCGCTCTCCATGGCGATGTCGGAGCCGGTGCCCATGGCGATGCCGACATGCGCCTGGGCGAGCGCGGGCGCGTCGTTGATGCCGTCTCCGGCCATGGCCACGATGCGGCCCTCCGCCTGCAACCGCTTCACCACTTCCGCTTTCTTATCGGGCAGGACCTCGGCCTCGAATTCGTGAATGCCCAACTTGCGCGCGACCGCTTCCGCCGTGGTGCGGCTGTCGCCGGTGAGCATGACGATGCGGATGCCCTGCGCGCGCAGCTCGCGGATGGCCTCGATGCTCGACGGCTTGACAGGATCGACAACGCCCACCAGTCCCGCGGGCTTGCCGTCGATCGCGACCAGCATGACCGTCTGCCCTTCGCGGCGAAGCTCTTCGGCGCCGGACGGCACGGAGATTCCTAACTCCTCGAACAGTTGCTCATTGCCAACCGCCACTTCCCTTCCCTCGACTTTGCCGATCACGCCGCGGCCCGTAAGCGACCGAAATTCTCTGGCTTCGACGAGTTGCACGCCGCGCTCGCTCGCACCGGCTGCAATCGCGGCCGCCAGCGGATGCTCGCTTGCGCGCTCCAGGCTCGCGACCAGCCGCAGCAGTTCCGGCTCGCTCACGCCGGCCAGCGCCACCACCGAGATCAGCCGCGGCTTCCCTTCTGTCAGCGTGCCGGTCTTGTCCACCACCAGCGTGTCCACTTTCTCCATGGTTTCGAGGGCTTCGGCATTGCGCACCAGCACGCCGGCGTGCGCGCCGCGTCCGGTCCCGACCATGATGGCCATGGGCGTGGCCAGTCCCAGAGCGCACGGGCAAGCGATGATCAGCACCGCCACCGCGTTCACCAGCGCATGCGCCATGCGCGGTTCAGGGCCGATGAGTGCCCACACGACGAACGTCACGACGGCGACCGCCATCACCGCGGGCACGAAGTATCCCGAGACCTTGTCGGCCAGGCGCTGGATGGGGGCGCGGCTGCGCTGCGCCTCGGCCACCATCTTCACGATCTGCGCCAGCAGGGTTTCGCTGCCCACGCGCTCGGCGCGCATGATCATGGCGCCGGTGCCATTGACGGTGGCGCCGATCAGCCGGCTGCCCGCCGTCTTCTCCACCGGCACCGACTCGCCGGTGACCATGGATTCGTCCACCGCGCTGGCGCCTTCCAGCACCACGCCGTCCACCGGGACCTTTTCGCCGGGACGCACGCGCAGGCGGTCTCCGGGGCGGACCTGGTCGAGCGCGATGTCGCGCTCGGTGCCGTCGGCTTCGATACGTCGCGCCATCTTCGGCGCCAGGTCGAGCAGCGCGCGGATGGCGGCGCCGGTCCGGCTGCGGGCGCGCAGTTCGAGGACTTGTCCGAGGAGGACCAGCACGGTGATCGCGGCGGCGGCTTCGTAATACACGTCGGGTTTGCCGCCGTGCCCGCGGAACGATGGCGGAAAGATCCCCGGCGCCAGCGTCGCCACCACGCTGTAAGCGAAGGCCACGAAGATGCCGAGGCCGATCAGCGTGAACATGTTGAGGTGGCGCCTGCGCAGCGAATTCCATCCGCGGACAAAGAATGGCCATCCGCCCCATACCACCACCGGCGTCGCCAGCGCGAACTGAATCCAAATCGACGTACTCGGCGGGATCCAGCGCTCGAAGAACATGCCGGCCATGGAGATCACGAGCAGAGGTGCTGTCAGCGCCAGACATACCCAGAAGCGGCGAGTCATGCTCTCGAGTTCGGGATCGTGCTCGGGCTCGGGCGTAACGGTGCGCGGCTCGAGTGCCATGCCGCAGATGGGACACGCGCCCGGCTCCGCACGCACGATCTCGGGGTGCATAGGGCAGGTGTACTCGGTGCGCACCTGCGGCACCGCTGGGAGCTCGGGCTCGAGCGCCATGCCGCAGATCGGGCACGCCCCGGGCTTGCTCTCGCTCACTTCCGGGTCCATGGGGCAGATGTAGCGGATGCTGGATCCGGCGGGCTTGGGCGCGGGCTTGATCCCGCCGATCGTGACCATGCCCATGCCGTGCATGCCGGCGGGCTTGTAATCGGGGCTGAGATATTTTGCCGGCTCGGCGTGGAAGCGCTCCGCGCAGCGCGGATTGCAGAAGTAGTACGTCTTGCCGGCGTGCTCCGCCGAGCCGCCGCGTGCGGTCGCGGGATCCACCATCATCCCGCAGACCGGGTCTTTCACCCTGGCCGGATTTTCCGTATGTGTGCTCATCTCTGCGGATGGCCTGGTGATTGGGTAATTGGGTAATCGGGCAATTGGGTAAATTGCAACCAGCCTTCCAATTACCAAATTACCAAATTACTCAATTACTCAATTCAGGGCTGTATATTAGATTGTTACTGAGAAGATCGGTTCCGAGGAAACACCATGACCGCGCTGGACGTAGTCTTCCGCCTGGGCCGCCGGCCGGGCGCGCCCGAGATGCAGGCCATCTACCAGGTGCGCGAGGTGTACGGCATCCGCAAGATCAGCTTCGATGGCGACGGGCTCGGGGTGCGGGTGGAGTATGACGCCAGCCGCCTCTGCGAGAACACGGTCGCTGCCCTGCTCCGCCGCGCCGGGCTCGATATACACGACAAAGTGGCGCTGGTGTGAGCTTGGGGGGAGATTCAGGCTGGCTGAGCTGCCGCAGTCGGCTCGACGCACGAGGGAGGTAGCCGGCTGGGAACTTGAGGGCCGAACTTCAGGCTGGCAACCAAAGCAAAGGGGGCACTCAAGAAAACCTCTGGCCGAAGTTAATTCTCAAGAGTGCCCCTATTGCGCGCCACTTCGTCTGTGCTTTCCTAGAGCACACGCCATACCAGAACCCACGCCATTGATAAGGCGGCACTTAGCTCGCCACGCTTGAGGCGGATCAAGAAGGAATTTCAGCCTGCCGGGAAAGATTTACTTTGCTGGTTCCGGGGGGTGAGTGGATTGAAACATTCCCGGTGCGCAATGCTCACGTGGGGCGGGCCCCCTTTGACTTCGCTCAGGGCAGGCTCTCGCCCGCCAGCGGGAACTGTGTGGAATGCAGCTTCGCTCGCGGAGCGCGAGTTAAAAAAAGAAGTGGCGCGCCCTGAGAGATTCGAACTCCCGACCTTCTGGTTCGTAGCCAGACGCTCTATCCAACTGAGCTAAGGGCGCGCGTGACATCCACAATTATAACAAACGCAGATGACGCGTAGCAGGGCGCGCCATTCGCTTCCTGGCTGTGGGCTGCCCACCTGGCTCGTGTCGTCCTGCGCCTGCATTATTCATCACGGCTTGGGGGGAGCGATGATCCGGGCGTCTGGGAAGTGAGCGGGGGCGCATCGCGGTGCGAGAGGGCGGCGCGACGCAGCCGAGCGCCGCTGCCGACGGCAAGGAAGCCGATCCCCCACCAATCCACGTAGGCGGACTGCCGCCGGATGTAAGGCGGATCGAAGATGAAGAACTTGGCCATCAGGGTGGCGGCGATGCCGATGGGCAGGTTGATGTAGAAGAGCCATCGCCAACTGTAGCTGTCCGTGATCCAGCCGCCCAGCACCGGGCCCAGCATGGGCGCAACTACGATGCCCAGCGCCCAGAACGCCATGGCCTTGCCGCGTCCTTCGGGCGGAAACGCCTCCAGCAGGATGGACTGGGAGAGCGGCTGCAGACCGCCTCCGGTCGCGCCGTTTCTCACCAGTCCTTAAGGATCTTATAGCCGCGAGCCGCAAGTGCAAGGGCTCCGTCGGGATTCTGAACATAGTGGCTTTCGGCCAGTACCAAACAGAACAGCGCCTCATAGAATGTTGCGCGATCAACCAGTGTGTCATCGGATAGGCGTTCTCGTCCCAGCCTCTCGGCCTGCCCACGTATTTTCTTGGCTAGTTCCGTATAGATGCGATACGTGTCCGCCGGGAGGGATTTTTCAATGCTTACCAGACCAGCAGCGCTCGCCCCACCGGAGATGGTGCGGTATATGACGTTCGTGCTCGGAATGTTGACATTAATTACGGCCCTTTCTGCATCGATATCCACGTCAAAGTGACCAGTGTCTATGAAGTCGTAACCTGCCTCACACGAAAACAAAAGCTTCCCAAGATCACATGCCAGGTCGCCAGTTTCCTCTCCACGAGGGTCGATCAGAACAAAAAGGGGATCATTTGGAAAATAGTGATCCACCAAAATGTTATCAAAATGCAGGTCACCATGGATTGTTACGAGCGATCCCGATTTCAGCCTTTCAAAAGTGTCCTCAGACTCGAACTTCTCCTTAGGGAACCCGTCAATTCTGAAAGGTGGCTCACTTGTTGCACCCCTAAGGTACCTCACCTCTATGTCCAGGCCGGGCGACTTGCTGAAGAAGTCGTACAGAAGTTTATGACTCTTTTGTTTTTCAGCAACTTGCGGCCTGCCGCGTACAACCACAGGCTCGTCGGCCAACGTACGTTTGAGAGTTTTCGTAATTTCATGCAGCCGCTCCAACCTTTTCGTGATTTCGGCTTGGCTCCAGGCAGTGGTGGGCTGGTGTCGTTGCCACGTCGGCAGGTAAACTTGGTCAAAGAGACAGTCCAAGAGCCTTTCGAGTATGAGCTCAGCCTCCTCCGCTGTTGGATGGTTCGGGTCGCTGAGCAGAACGCGCAGCGAAGGCAGGTTGTATCTGGCCATCTTGTAGTGTGGAACCGGCGTGGATACGAACTCACCAACCTTAGGGAAAACAATCGCTGATGTGGTTGACACAGGAATCTTCTCGCGCATGGTCTTCAAGTAGTCAGCTTGCTTTCTGAGACTCTTCACCTCCTTTGAATGTGTGAACTTTGTGAGCTGGAGGGTCGATTCAGCACTGATGATTCTTCTTAAACGCTTTTCACGAATGAGTTCGTTTTCTGACTCATATCCAAGAACGCCAAAACTGAGCAGGTCTCGTAGCGCAACCATCCAGCCCTGCATCTGGTCGGCAAGCGAGCCGAATTCAATAGACTGTTCAACACCGAGGTAACTGAACGCGATGTAAGCTAGCCTCTGCGGCAGCAGTTTCTGACCAAGGTCGGGTGGGAGCTCGAATGTCAGCGGAAACGCCGCAAATATAACTCTGCGAACGTTGGCGTTCTGCCCGCCACCGAACATCCCCGAAAGACGTTCCTTAAATGTCTTCGGCCAGTAAAGATTGATCCGGATGCCTTGGAATTGCTTGCCCGTGCCCCCTGTCAGGACAGTTGGCGCCTGCTCATCCGTAGGAACCTCGCAAAGCAGCAGGTCATCGTACTGCTGGCCGGGTTGATACTGGCCGAGCAGATGCCGGCAGACCAGAGCACCAGCCCATTGATCAGCTGGATTTTTGGGATGAGGGCAGCTATCTCTCAACAGCTGGGACAGTAACGCCGGACTCGTTATCTCACCCCTTAGGTTAGACCCGGGTAATATCAGTCTATCGCGTTGGCTGCAGTAGATCGCCGTAATGAGTTCTGTTTCGATCTTCAGCCTCTGCAAAACGGCAGCAAGAGATCTGCATTGTGAGTAGGCAAGAAGATCAAGGCGGGAATAGTCCGCTTCCAAGACCGGGGTCGGCATCATGCACCTCGATGCCCTGGGCTCTGCAGCCCGTGGGGGGTTAGCGACTTATCTGCTATAGCCTAAAAGGATTGTATTGCTCTACTCGGTCAAAGTGTTCAACCCCCTCCGACCTCTTGAGTTTCCCAACGACCACATAAGTCAGGGGAGTCGCTGCTGCTTCATACAAGACCTTGAATATCCAACCAGACAAGATCGCCTTCAGCAACAAATGTCCGGGAAAGACACCGGCAAACGCGACGATCCCGAACAATCCCGTGTCGACGAACTGCCCTACAACTGTCGAGGATATGGTCCTGGTCCAGAGCTTTCGACCCTCGGTCCAGATTTTCATCTTCGACATCACGAAAGAATTTGAGAACTCACCCGCCCAATATGCGACGATGGAAGCCAACACGATCCGTGGCGTCAACGAGTAGATTGCCTCAAAGGCCTGTTGTAGATTCCACCCCGGCGCCGGGCGGAGTTGAATGACAATCCATAGCACAGCCGTCATGAACACATTCGC
The DNA here is from genome assembly GCA_963704285.1 of uncultured Acidobacteriota bacterium. Taxonomy (GTDB): domain Bacteria; phylum Acidobacteriota; class Terriglobia; order Terriglobales; family Acidobacteriaceae; genus JAHFUA01. The sequence continues at coordinate 2,926,426 of OY969886.1, forward strand.
GAACATCCCAGCGTAGATGATGCGCCTTGTCCGCGCGTACCCGTAGACTTCTGTGAGCACGTCGCCGAAAATATAGCTGATCGGAAAAATGAGAATTCCGCCCGTGAACGTCGCCGGGCCTAATTGGAACAGCTTGACAGCCGCGAGATTGGAAACCAAGAGAGCTGTCACAAACGTAACCGCGATAATGTCCAGATGTCTCGGCTGCCATTCTGTTGCTGACTCGGTAACTCGGAGATTTGTCACTCAGATTCACCTTGCAGGGTCTTTGGAGCGTCGCAAAGCGCGCTAATCTTAAACCACAGGTAACCGGGTAATAGCCATGGTTCCTGGTCAGTGACTTCGCTCATTTTCTTGAATCTTGCCAGAGCGATTGCAGGCAAGTTTCCTGGAGCCACCCGGCCATACAGCCATGCCATGCCGATCCGCCACGCGAATCGCCGGGCTCCGTCCAGCAGACGAGAAGCGTCAAAAAGACGCCGGCAAGGCGGGGCAACAATCAGGTGGCAGACCTCTATGCAATGGCAAGGGACGTATGGCAATTCACTCTTGCTGAGGGTACAGAAGGCGATAGGCCCGTCTGGGCGACAGAGAACCAAACCCGCCTCACTTCGCGCGATCCATTCGCGCAGGGTCGGCGGCGTCAGGGAACCATCCCGCTGGTCGGAGACCATAGTAAGTTCGCTAGCGCTCCTGATCCATGAACAAATTTCCGGTACTTGGTTATCGTGGATGAGGCATATGTGGTACGGAGCCGTTGGTTCCTCCAAAGGAGTCCGCTGCCCCGCCAACAACGGAGTTGGCCTCGCATCGGGGGCGGCAAAATGTTCGGTGCACATAATGCCTCCCAGGCGTGGTAAAGGGTCGATCCTTGTTTGCGACAAACGGCGTAATTCTAGTCTCACCAAACACTCAATACAAATGCCAAAGGGGTAAACACGGGTACCGGCCAAATGGCCCACGTCACGCTTTAGCCTGGAGACGGCGGGGGGACACGGGGCCGCCGTCTCTAGAAATGCGCTGACCACGAATAATTCCATCGACCGCTTCCCATCATGCTGGAGCCGCGACGCCGTGCTACGCGCTCTTGCCCTGGCGCAGGTAGGCGTCTTGCTTCTGCTCCCAGTCGCGGCGCGGAGGGGTGAAGACGTCGATCACCAGCGTGTCTTCCAGCGCTTCCGCGCTGTGCGGCAGGTGGGGCGGGATGGAGACCGTCTCGCCCGGGCGCACGATCACGTCGTGGCCGCCAAAACTCAGCTTCAACGCGCCTTGGAAGACCGAGGTCACCTGCTCGTTGTGATGATGGTGCTCGGGGATGCAGCATCCCTTCTTGAGCTCGAAGCGCCCTATCGTGAGCTGCGACGTAGAGAAGAACTGGCGCTGGAGCAAGGGCGTGAGCTGCTCGCGTTCGATGTGATCCCACGGAACCGATTTCGGCGCTGCGGCCACAGGACACCTCCAGCGGATTGAGTCATTGATTCATTGAATCATTGGGTCATTGAAGATTCTATTCCACAAGAACAGCCGGCGGGGACGGCGGCGCTACTCCGTGTACGCCAACTCCCGGGCGCGCTGCGTGGCCTTGACCACGGCTTTGATCAGCGTCACGCGCAGCTTGCCTTCCTCCAGTTCCAGGATGCCGTCGATGGTGCAACCGGCGGGGGTGGTGACGGCGTCTTTGAGCAGCGCGGGATGGTGTCCGGTCTCGAGCACCACTTTGGCCGCGCCCAGCGCGGTCTGGGCGGCGAGCAGCGTGGCGGTCTCGCGCGGCAGCCCCACCTTCACCCCGGCCTCGGCCAGCGATTCCAGGATGATGTAGATGAACGCCGGCCCGCTGGCGGAGAGGCCGGTGACGGCGTCCATGTGCTTCTCGTCCACCACCACGGTTTTGCCGACGCTCTGGAACAGCGCGCAGGCGGTCTCGATGTGCTTGGCGCCGGCATAGCGGCCCTTGCACAGCGCGGTCATGCCTTCGCCCACCATGCTGGGGGTGTTGGGCATGGCGCGCACCACGGGCACATCCGCATCGAAGACCTTCTCGATGCTGCTGGTGGGGACGGAGGCGGCCACCGAGATGATCAGTTTGTGGGGATCGACCACCGGCCGGATCTCGGCCACGACCTCGGCCACCACCGGCGGCTTTACCGCGATGAGGATGACGTCGGCTTGGCGTGCGGCGGCGACATTGTCGGTAGTGACGGCGAGCTTCCACTCGCGGCTGAGCCTGCGGGCACGCTCGGCGTGCTGCACCGTTGCCGTCACCCGCTCGCGCGAGATCAGATGATGCTTGATGAAGCCCTGCAGCAGGATCCCACCGATCTTCCCTGCTCCCAACACCGCCACCCGCATTGAGGAAAGAGTCTGCGCCATCTGGCCTCCCGTGTCAGATTCGTACACGCTGGTAATGCGCGCGATTACTTGCGGCACGATAGAGAATGCGGCCGGTTTTTTCCAGCCTAATCCGCAGTCACCCACCACACAAGCGCGGCCGCCGCCACCCAGGGACAACAACCTTTGCTCCGGTTGTGAAATGCGTTGCACATGGAGAACCCCCTCTCAGACAGTAAGTTGCATTGGCTCACTGACTTAGGAATGAGACAAATTGGCCCAGTAGCTGCTCAATTGAGGTGCGTCAGGCAGGAAGCCTGAGCTGAGCACCTCTCCCGGGTGGGTCCCATGACACAGAGCGTAACGCGGTGGATGGCTTCAGACACAATCGATGACGGCCGCACCGAGTACGGGCCGTTCGGCAGTTCCCTGGAAGCAGAGATCGTCGCCCGCCGGGCGGGCTTCCCTTTCCTGCTTAAGTACGACGTGCAGCTTGGGGAACATGACGAGGTGCAGGACGCGCGCCTGGTGATCATCGAACTGCCAGGCGTGGCGCGGCGCACCGACCTGCTCTACACCCGTTGCGCCACCTGCGGGGAATCGGCCAGCCACTCCAAGATCCGCCAGGCGGAGTTGTGGTCCGACATCCACGAGTTCGAGCATCTGCGGCACCGCGTGCGCTTCTTCGTGCGCACGGAACGCGAAGGATTGGTGGAGATCGCCACCTGGCGGAGCGCGCTGCCCTCGCCCAAAGAGTAGGGCCATGCGGAGGCGACTCGCACTGCTGCTGGTGTTGATCAGCGCCACGGCGTGTGCAAAGAGCACCGTCCCGCCGCAGCCTCCCAAGCAACGGCCACGAGTGGTCAGCCCGGAACCGCTGAAGCGTGGGCGCTGGCACATGGCCGAGGATGGACATGCCGTCTTCTGCTATGGGCCGGTGGTAACCATCAACGCGCTGTTCGGCGATCCCAAACGCGTGGCCACCGAGTGCCGGGGCCGCTCGTCCAACGTGCCGCTGCACGACTAAGTGACCTCCGATATCGCCAGCTCCCGGGTCCCCCGATTTGGGACAAAAAAGTTACAATCCCGGCAAGCCACCCCATCTACAATCGCGTCTGCATAGTTGTTGACAACTCCGGCCAACCGGCGGAGACTTGCGCTATCACTGCCGGCTTCTCCGAGCCTCCAGCTTGCCCTGAAAATACGTTCCCAGGGGGTAGGGTCATGAGCATTTACCGCACGCTCAGGTTATTGGCCATCGTGGTCCTGACGGTCGGGCTAACGTCCGCCGCCATGGGACAGTCTGGGGGAACGGGTTCAAAGTCCACCGGGAACAAAGGTTCCTCGACCCCTCAGCCGCCGATCCAGGCGCCCGACCGGCTAAACCGGGTAATCATGCTGTCAGGAAATGTGATCACCGAGGACGGCTCGCCGCTGCCGGAACCGGTGTCCATCGAGCGCGTCTGCAACGGACGTGTCTTGCGGGAGGGCCGGACCGACTTCCAAGGCTATTTCACCATTAGTGTCGGACAGGGTTCCCCCGGGCTCGGCCATTCCGAGGGTACAGCCGAGACCAGCGGTATGAGCGGCTCGCAGGCGTTTGACTCGCTCCAGGCACGAATGCGTCAGAACACGTTAACTCCGCAGAGCGCGCTGATGGGTTGCGAACTGCGAGGCTCCCTGGCGGGATTCCGTTCCAGCCTGCTTCGTATCCCACTGGACGAAGTGGGCGGCGTCGGGGCCGTGAAGGTCGGTACCATCGTGCTGGAGAGGATGGACAAGGCGCAGGGCGCCACAGTGAGCGCCACCAGCCTGAACGCTCCCAAGGACGCGCGGAAGGCATACGACAAAGGCCATCACGCGGTCCAGAACAACAAGCTGCCGGCAGCGCAGCAGGAACTGGAGAAGGCGGTGCAACTCTATCCGCAGTATGCCGCCGCCTGGGCGGACCTGGGATGGGTGTACGCGCAGCAGAACCAGCTCGACAAGGCGCGCAACGCGTTCACCCAGGCGCGGGCTGCGGACGGCATGTTCGTGCCGGCATACGTAGGGCTGTCGTCGCTGGCGCTGCGCGAGTCCAAGTGGGCGGAAGCGGCCGACTTCAGCGCCCGCGCCACGCAGCTGGATGGCGTAGATTTCCCCGCGGCTTACTACTACAACTCCCTGGCCAATTACCGCCTGGGCAACATGGAGCAGGCGGAGAAGAGCGCGCGCAAAGCCGAGACCCTGGGCGTGCACCGCGCCTTCCCGCAGGTGAACCTGCTGCTGGGAGTGATGCTGGCGAACCGGCAGGATTACGCCAATGCGGCCGACCAATTGCGGTCCTATCTGAAGGCGGCGCCCACCGCCCCCAACGCCGACAGGGTCCGGCAACAGCTCGCGGAGGTGGAGAAGCTGGGGGCGGCGGAGTCCACAGCCGAGGCCACGCCGCCGGCCAAGTGATCTCTACAAGAATTAGACCCGCACGTCTTACCGCCGAAAGCGCGGAGGCTTTTTTATTGAACGCCCTCAACTCGGCGTCCGCGGCGAACTCGGCGGTGAATCCTTTACCGACCGTGATAGATTTGCAAGTTTGCACCTCAAGCAGGCCATCATTCTGTTCTTCGCCGGCGTGATCGCGGGCACGCTCAACGCGGTAGCGGGCGGCGGCAGCTTCATCTCCTTCCCACTCATGTTGTTCACCGGCGTGCCGCCGGTCGAGGCCAACGCCAGCAACACGGTAGCCCTGTGGCCGGGGCTGGCCTCGAGCGTGGCCTCCTACTCGCGCCACCTGAAAGTGCCGCGGCGCTTGCTGGTCCCGCTAGTCGCCACCAGCATGCTGGGAGGACTCGCAGGCGCGCTGCTGCTGGTGAAGACGCCGCAGCGCACCTTCCTCCATCTCATCCCCTGGCTGCTGCTGGGAGCGACCCTGCTTTTCATTTTCGGTAATCGCCTGCGCGCCCTGGCGGGAAAAAACGAGGGCGTCAGCGCGGTGGAGGATACCTCCTGGCAGGCGATTGCTCTGGCCTGCCTGCTGCAACTGGCGGTGGGGACTTACGGCGGATACTTCGGCGCCGGCATTGGCTTCGTGATGCTGGGCATGATGACGCTCGTGGGCATGCGCGAGATCCACGTAATGAACGCCCTGCGCATCCTGCTGGCGGTGGTGATCAACGCGGTGGCGGTGCTGACCTTCATCGTGAGCGGCGCGGTCTTCTGGGGGCAGTGCCTGGTGATGATGGCGGGGGCGCTGAGCGGCGGCTGGTTCGGCGCGCAGTACGCGCAAAAGGCTGATCCCAGGAAGGTGCGCTGGTTCATCATCGCGCTGGGGCTGGGGCTGAGCGCGTATTTCTTCGTCAAGACGCGCTAGGTCATTTCTCCAGCAGCCTGAAGGTGAGTCCCACGGTGAAGCCGATGGGATATCCGGGCGTGGCGTGGATGCGGGAGATAGCAGGGGCGGTGGGTGTGACCCGCGACTCGAAGTAGTTCTGCGTCTCCCAGTAGTGCTTGTTGTTCAAGTTGTCGATGGAGAAATTGAAGTCCAGGCCCGGGCGGATGCGCTTGGAGGTGCTGAGGTCCATCACGTCCAGGCCGCTGGCGCGGATGGTGGGGTCGAGCCCGTCGAGCCGGTAGGCGCTGATGTGGCGGTAGCGCAGCGAGCTGTAGAATCCGTGCCAGTCCGCCAGGGTGAGGCCGGCGTTGCCCACTGAGTGCGGCGCGCTGTCCACATACACCCGCGGCGACGTGCCCAGGTAGAAAGCGTTGGACACCTGCGTGAAACCGCCGTTGAAGCTGAGGCGGTGTGTTATCTCGACCGAGGTCTTGGCTTCCCACCCGTAGGAGCGGCTCGGTCCCTTGAGCTCGAACGTGCCATCGTCGGGGATGTAAACCTGCTCGTTGGAGCGGTTGATCAGGAACAGATCGGTGCTCAGCGAGACCCGTTTCAGGTGGTGGGCGGTTCCGATCTCATAGAAGTCGGTGGTGGAGACCCGGGGCGCATCGGGGCGCTGCACCACGCTGCGCGCATCCTGGCTGGAGATGCCGCGGCCATAGCTGGCGTACAAGGTGAGGGGCACGCGAGGAGAAGGCGTGTAGGCGGCGTTGGCTTTGGGCTCGAGACGCGCGGCGCCCTGCAGACCACTTTGCGTCGGGTACAGATGGTCGTCCACGTTGAAGCGGAAGTAGTCGTAACGCAACCCGGCGTCGAAGTGGAGGCGTCCATGGAGCAGGTCCACGCCCTGTTGCACGTAGCCGGCAACGTTGGTCACGTGAGCGTGCGCGCTGGTGCACGTACGTATAAGGCACTCGGTGGCGTCGAGCGGCACGCGGTCCTGGGTGGGCAGCAGGCCGACGTTGATCTCATTGTCGTGGAAGTTCGATCCCACGGTCAGCAGGGCGCGATGGCCGAATAGCTTGTAGGGATGGAGGTATTGAACGTTCACTCCCTGCTGCAGGCGCGAATCGTGCTGCTGGATCTCGTCGCCGTGGACAGGGTCGTTCAGAAAGAATGTGAAGTTGGAGTAGAGATCGAAGAGCGAGCGGGCAAGAAAGCCGTCGAGCTTGAGGATGTCTCCCGAGGCGAACTCCCGCTTGTAATAGACGCCGAGCGTGCCCAGCCTGATGCGGCCGCCGTCGAAGGGATCAACATAACCAGAGCGGTCGAGCTCCCCGCTGGTGACCAGATCGGTGGGAATCTGTCCGGAGGAGAAGAAGTCGTTGCTGCCGAAGTTCAGCTTGAGGCCGAGGGATTCCTTGTCATTCAAGTGGCGAGTGTAGTTGCCGGTGACGTTGTTGCGCTGGTAGCCCAGCGGATTGAGGAACGGTCCGTCGCTGTGGGAGCCCTCATAGGCGATGAACGCATCGGCGTGATCGAGCGCCGGGCTGTAGCCGGCAAAGCCGCGAACCGCGCCGAACGATCCCCCTTGCATACGCAGCGTCAGCCGGTCAGGCAGGCTTTCCTTCAGACGGATATGGACCACGCCCAGCCCTGAAAAATCCCCGTATTCCGCGCTGAATGGGCCGTTCAGGATGTCAACATCATCGACCAGTTCCGGCGTCAGACTCTTCAATGCGCCCAGGTAGCCCTGGCCGTGGCCCTGGGTCGCCTGGTTCTGCTGCACGTCGTCCACCAGCACCTTGAGGCCGCCGTTGACTCCGCCATGGTCGAGGTTGAAGCCGAAGCGGCGGATCTCCAGCGACTTACCTCCGCCTTCGTGCTGGCCGGCATTGATGCCCGCCGCCAGCGTATCGAAGATCTGATCGTCGCGACCGAACAGCGTCTTCGAGTACACCGCATCGTTCCGCTGGTCGATCATCGGATCGAGAGTACTTCCTGAAACAACCAGACTCTCGTGCGCTGGAGGAATGCGGTAGCGGATGACGATCGCAAGATTGGCGGCCGGCTCCCCAAGCGAGAGCACGCGTTCGTTGGGGGCGATGAAACGGCCGGTGACGCTCAGTGTCACTCTTTGTACCGGCACTTCCAGGGCAAAGCGTCCGAAGTCGTCGGTGGTGACCGTCCGTTCCCCGCTCGCGTAGCGGGCGGTGACCGAGACTCCAGGCACGACTTCCTGTCTTTCCGTAACCACCGTACCGGAAAGCCTGCGCGCCGCGTCCGCCCAGGCAGGCAGGGAAAGGGCAGCCACAACCAATAGCGCGAGGCTGCCAGAGAATCTCACGGAAGCTCCCTGGAGCGGGCGATCCGGTCACTTCCCCGCGACCACGGACGCTGATCGAAAACGGGCGTCATCACGCCGCTCTCTCCGGCTGCTCCATCTGCCTCTCCGGCAACTCGACCCGCGGTGGGAACTTCCGCCCCACCCACTGGGCCAGCAAGCGCGCGGCGCCAAAAGCCAGCAACAGCGCTGCCGCCCATCGCGCCAGGATCACTAGGCCGGCGGCGTCCAGGCGCGGCCATTCCGCCTGCCGCAGCACTTGCCAGCGCTCCGTCATCCAGTGCCAGCCGGTGTGGGCGAGGACCACCGAAAGGATGATCACGCCCACCCGCTCCGGGACCAGGCGTCGGAACAGGGCAAGGGCGGGAAGCGTCACGGCCAGCACGCAGAGCTGGCCGATCTCGATCCCAACGTTGAACGAGAACAGCGACACCAGCAGGTGCGAACCGGCGAACTGCAATGACTGACCCAGGGCGTAGGAGAAGCCGAAGCCGTGCACCAGTCCGAACACGCCGGTGATCAGCCAGCGGCGGCGCAGGTCCGCGCCCACGATGTTCTCCAGCGCCATATAAACGATGGAGCAGGCGATAGCCGTCTCCACGAACGGCGGGAACCAGGGTCCGATGGGGGCGAGATGGTAGGCCGAACCGATCAGCGTGATCGAGTGCGCGAGGGTGAAGGCGGTGATCACGGGGATGAGTCCGCGCAGGCGCCGGAACGGAATGATCAGGCAAAACAAAAACAGCAGATGGTCGATGCCGCTCAAGATGTGCCCGATGCCCAGCACGACGAAGCCGCCAGCGGCCTGGTACCAGGCTGGGTTCAGGGCCACGGGCCCTGACCCGCCGGTGATCAGCATGGCCCGGCTGCGTTCGCCCAGCGGCAGATAGCGGACCGTCAGCTTGACATGCTCCCTCAGGTCCGACGCTACCAGCGTCTGGATCTTGAATACAGACTTCGGCGACGAGATGGGATAAGTGAAATGAACGTCCAGGGAACCCTGGCCATAGAAGAGTCCCGTGGTCAGGTCCGTCGGCTGGCCAGCGAGCGCAACGGCGCTATCGTAGCCCTCAAACGAGCGATCGGAGGGCAACGATAAGCGGCCGCTCGAACTCGAAGGCACGAGGCGCACACCGTTCTCCCAGATGACCAGGTTTTCTGCCAAGGCACCGAGCGCCTGCTGAGTCGCAGGCCCAGCCGCGGCCAGATCATATTGGCCGGCCTTCAACGGGAACGAGACCCCGCGGAGCAAGTCCAGGGGCACGCGAACAACCAGGTGGGCCTGGTGGGGTTCAATCTTGACGAAGGCGTTCATGATCGTGTTCGTGGGCAGGTCATGAGCCGCCACCAGCGAGGAAGCGAGCGCCAGCGCGAGAGACAGGGCCGCCGTGAATCTGAAGCGATTCCTGAGCATGATGAGACCCTTTGGCCGTCAGCAGCGGCGGCCAGGAAGGCTTGCGCTCCCGGCCGCCGCCGCAACGGGCTGAATGTGGTTAGTGGTGGTCGCGATCGCGATCACGATCACGATCGTCGTCGTCATCCACTCTTACGAATTTCTGGATGCGGCGACCGGTAATCGTTTCCGAAATGTAGACGTTGCCTTTGGAATCTACGTTGGTCATGTGCCCGTAGGCAAATTCAGCAGCATTGTGCCCGGGACACGGGGCAAATCCGCACCGGCCGAAAGCAAAAAGCGCCTCGCCGGATCCCTTGTCCAATAGGTAGGTGTTGTCGCTCTGCAGATCGACGTTAACTATGTACTTCTGGTGCGTCGGACTCCTGCCAGCGAGATAGTCGATGTTGGGATAGAAATCCATGTCACAAGACCGGTTGGCCGCGAACAGAATGGCTGCGGCCTTCGACGGAGTTGCGCTGGGGAAATTGTTGATGCGAATTTGCCTCACGAACGTGCCCGTCTTGGTGAAGACCTGGATGCGGCTGTTGGGGCGATCGCAGGCGTACACGAGGCCGTCATTGCCGAGCACGACGCAGTGTGGATGGCCGCCCCCGGTGGCTCCGAAGGTCCCCTCGGGGCAAGGATTGCCGGGGGTGGTGGTACCGTTGTTGACCTCGTTGTGTCCGCAGCTCGTGCCAAATTGGCGGTTGTAGGTGTAGTTAACCCCATTGGTGGTGGTGAAGACGACGACGCGGTGGTTGCCGTAGCCGTCCGCGATGTACACGCTGCCGTGAGTACCGGTCACCGGATCCGCGTCGGGATCCACTGCCATATCCGGCGGCTCGTTCAGCAAGGTGTGACTAGTGTTCGCGGAAGCAGCGTCGCCACACGGTCCGTCGCACACATCTTTCGTTCCGATCTGCGCCACGTAGGTTGCGTGTGCGCCCTGGGCCGCGGCCGTGGCTGGGTTATACTTCTGAATTATCCCATCGCCGTTGCCGCCCAGCCAGACGTTGCCCTGGTAGTCCACGTAGCAGCCGTGCGCGCCATTCGGCAGGTACGCGCTGCGCCCATTGGCCGGATTGAGTGAGGGGTTGCCCCAGCCGGCGACCACTCTGCCCGCAGAATTGAATACGACGACCGGGGGAGAGGGCAACGCTTTCGCCGGGGTAGCATCGTTCGAGACGATGGCCCCACTCATGTTTCCCTGAAGGACACCGTTCACCGTCACTCCCACTTGCCAACCACGGTTGAAGGTGTAAACGTTGTCGTGCTGGTCCGTACAGCTTCCTGCCACTTCGCCCAGTACCCATCTGTGGGCGACGTTGTCCCCCGGAGTGGGTGTCGGCCAATTGTAGAGGTCATAGCCGACGGGAGCCGGCAGCACCTTGGGCCAGGAAGGATCGACCGCGAACTTCGGGGTGCGATCGCGATCATGGCCCGCTTTCACTTGTAGAGGGTTCCAGAACCCGAGGCCCACGACGAGCGCGACTACAACTGCGCCCGCGTACAAATATCGTGCGCTTTTCATAATGCTCTCCTTTCAACTCTACAGTTCTCGCCGGAGCAAGGAGCGAAAACGGGTGGGGATGCGTTCATGTTAATAAGTGGGCTGTCCGGAGGCGCGGCAGAACACACACCACCACGCTTCCGAAACACCAGACTCTGAATCGGGGGAGGTTCCTGGGATGAGGTCCGAAGGGGTGGGCGCGACCAGGTCGAATCGTGCGGAGTGGCTGGCCACCCCTGAAACGCGGGCCGAGTTTATCCCTCCACAGCTCCCGCTGTCAATGCGTGACAATGTCGCCAACATGTAAAATTTTGTAAATGGGTAAAGGCCCGGTGCCGCCGGGTTCAGCCTCCTGTCAGGGTTTTGCACGGATCGTTTAAACTACTCCGCCATGAGCGCAACCGTGACCGTTCCCGATCCCAGCCGTCAACTGCTTCGCCACACCCTTGCCACCCTGGCCTACCGCGGAGGCAAGGCGGTGCGCGGCGCGCCTGCCACGTTTGCCGACTTCCGGGCCTCGGCCAGCACGCGCACGCCCGGCCAGATCCTGGCGCACATCGGCGACCTGCTCGACTGGGCTCTCTGCCTGGCGCAAGGCCAGCAGCAATGGCACGACTCCCCGCCGCTCCCCTGGGAGAAAGAAGTCGAGCGGTTTTTCGCCGGACTGGAGAAGCTCGAGAACTACCTGGCTTCCGGCGCGGAATTGCAGGCCACTGCCGAAAAGCTGTTCCAGGCGCCGATCGCCGATGCCCTGACCCACGTGGGGCAGATCGCCATGCTGCGACGCCTGGCGGGGGCGCCGGTCCGCGGTGAGAACTACTTCGTAGCCGAGATCACCGCCGGCCGCGTCGGACGGGAGCAGGCCGCGCCCCAGCAGGAGTTCGATTGAGTTAGTAGAGGCGCAGCCATGCTGCGTCTCTCTGGGCTCTTCTTTCGGAGGGGCGTGGCTTCAGCCGCGCCGTAAAGACCACTTATTAAGTTTTGTCATCCTGAGGAAGCGCGACTGAGCGCGCCAGTGCGAGGGAGCGCGACGAAGGACCTACTTCTCGGCCCATCCAATCAACTGCAGATCCCTCGCATCGCGCTCGCCTCAAAAAGCTCAGCTCGCGCTGCTCGGGATGACAATCCGGAGGGAAGGCGTTACGGCATGGCTAAAGCCATGCCCCTCCGAAACCTCCTTCAGCAGTCCCAGCAACCTCAGCGCTACAATGCTGCTCCCGAGGGAACTCATGTACTCCCGCTCGCACGCGCGCTCCATGGTCATCACCCGCTACGGCATCGTAGCCACCGCGCACGCCCTGGCCTCGCAGGCGGGCGCCGAGGTCTTGGCGCGGGCCGGCTCCGCGGCCGACGCGGCCATCGCCGCCAACGCCGTGCTCGGCGTCACCGAACCCATGATGAACGGCATGGGTGGCGACCTGTTCGTCCTCTATTGGCAGGCGAAGAAGCGCAAGCTCTACGGACTGAACGCCAGCGGATGGGCGCCCGCGGCGCTCACCATCCAGCACCTCAAGCGCAAGGGTTACCAGGCCATGCCGCCCGACGGCATCGATTCCGTCACCGTGCCCGGCGTGGTGGACGGCTGGAGCAAGCTGCACCATCGCTTCGGCCAGCGCCGCTGGAAAGAGCTCTTCCAGCCGGCGATCTTCTACGCCGACCACGGCTATCCCGTGCCCGAAGTCATCCAAGCCTACTGGCAAGTCGGCCCCGAGGCGCTGGCGCACGACCAGGAGAGCCGCCGCGTCTATCTTCCCGACGGCAAGGTTCCCGCCGTGGGCGCGATCTTCCGCAATCCCGACCTGGCGAAGAGCCTGCGCATCGTCGCCGACGACGGCGCCAAGGCGTTTTATCGCGGCAAGATCGCGCGCGCCATCGTCAGCACCTCGGAGGCACACGGGGGCACAATGTCAAGAGACGACCTGGCCGAGTTCGCCTCCGAGTGGGCCGACCCGATCTCGACGACCTATCGCGGCTGGACCATCTACGAGCTGCCACCCAACGGCCAGGGCCTGGCCGCGCTCGAAATGCTGAACATCATGGAAACCATGCTGGCATCGCCCGACGGTCCGCTCAGCGCCTGTGAGCTACACAAGAAAATCGAGGCCATGAAACTCGCCTACGCCGATCTCGAACGCTACAACGCCGATCCGCGCTGCGCCAAGGTTCCAGTGAAGGGCCTGCTTTCGAAAAAGTATGCGAAACAACGCGCCCGGCTCATGGCGCGCGACCGCGCCGGCGACTTCGCATTCGGCGTGCCTCCCGGCAGCGATACGACATACCTCGCTGCGGTGGATCGCGAGGGCAACATCGCCTCCCTGATCCAGAGCAACTACATTGGTTTCGGAGCGGGCATCACCGTGCGCGGCATGGGATTCGTGCTGCAAAGCCGCGGCGCGCTGTTCTCGCTCGACCCTTCGCATCCCAACGCGCTCGCGCCGCGCAAGCGGCCGTTCCACACCATCATCCCTGCGTTTATGGAGCGCGGCGACCAGCACATCGGCTTCGGCATCATGGGCGGCGCCAACCAGCCGCTGGCGCACGCCCAGTTCGTTTCCAATGTGGTTGATTACGGCATGAACATCCAGGCGGCGCTGGAGCACCCGCGCTTCACCGTCGGCGAAAGGGTGGGGCGCAGCATCCTGCTGGAAGCTCGCGTGAAGCTGGAAGTGGCGCAGCGGCTCTCGGCCATGGGACATCGGCTGGAATGCGTAGGAGAGTTCTCGACCGCCATGGGGCGCGGCCAGGCGGTGCTGCACGACTCTAAGGCGAAGGTGAACTATGGGGCGTCGGACGCGCGCGCGGATGGCGCGGCCGCGCCGGAGCCTCCGCCGGTGAAGTGGTAGCCAGGGGTTGTCATCCCGAACGAAGCGCGATCGAACGGAGTGAGGAAGCGCGAGTGAGGGATCTGCAGTTGTGCTGGCTCTACCAAAACTGCAGATCCCTCGCGCCTGCTCGGGATGACAATTCCATAAATGCGGCATTGCGGCGCGGCTTGAAGCCGCGCCGCACATCATCCGGGAGTTAAACCTTTACTTTAACCCTTCCACCAGGTAGAGGTCGGAGAGCAGCCGCCGGTACCCATACACATACGCCTTCCCGTCCGGCGTGGGCAGGATGGGTCCCACGTACTCGACGCCGGCGGGATCGGGTGGCATCAGCTCGCGCCACGGCTTCCTTTGTCCCGTGGTCAGGTCCAGGCGATAGACCTTGGCCGGCAATTCCCCGGGGCGATAGACGAACAACGTATTGCCGTCCGCACCCCACACAATCGGCACTTCTCCCGCGGCCATGCCGGGGATGGGCCGAGGCGAGCCACCGCCGACGGGATATAGATACGATTTCTCGTCGGACGCAGCCGCCGCCACCATCTTGCCATCGCGCGAGAGCGCAAAATAAAGAACATTGATGCCTTCCGGCGTGACCGGCTGCGGGTTGCCGCCCTGCACGTCCTGCAGGTAGAGGCGCGCCCCTTTCCCCGGCTCCGCTCCTGAAAACAGGAACCTGGTGCCGTCCGGGAACCAGACCGCCGCGCTGTGATTGATCGTGCCTTGCGACAGCCGCTTGGCTTCCCCCGGACCGGTGGGTAACAGGAAAAGTTCCGTGGGCTGGTCGGCACGGGTGGAGAGCGCCCACTTGCCATCCGGAGATAAGGCCAGCGATTGTCCGCCACCCAAGCGAATGGCAGCCGATCCATCGGTGCTGCGCAGATAAACCGCATAGGTTGACCCGCCGGCTTCGCCTTCCTCGCGGAACAGCAGCGACTTGCCGTCGGCCGAGAGCGAAGCCGGATACGACCAGTCCAGCCAGGTCAGATCGTGTTCCGTGTTTTGTCCCGGAGCTTCGCCGATGATGCCGCGGCGCCAACTGTCGCGGCCCAGCAGCACCCGCCCGTCGCGCCACGTATCCTGCACCGTCAAATCCGCCGGGACGCGCGTCACCAGGCGCTGGCGCCCGGAGGGCGTTACTCCGTACAAGGCGCGATCGATGCCGACCGTGGCTGCCGTGTACCAGATCTCGTCGCCGGACGGCGCCCAGGCCAGCCCCATGGCGCCGCCGGGAGCTTCGGCGGTCAGGTTCTTCTTGTTCCCGCCAAGGTCAACCACGGCGATCAAGCCGATGGTGTCGCCCTGCACCGGGTGGTCGATGAAGGCTACACGATCGCCCTTGGGCGAGATGCGCGGATGGCTGATCCAGCCGCTGGTCTCGTAGAGCGTTTTGCCGATGGGAAACTCCAGCCGGTCCTTGCCGCCGATGTTGCGCACCACCGCCAGCGAGCTTCCGTCGGGAGACCAGTCGGCCCAGTGCACGTTCTCCAGCACCTGGCGCGGGGCTCCGCCTACCAGCGGCATGCGCGCCAGGGTGCCGTTGAACACCATGTTCTTGATCTGCCGGCTGTCGAGCGAGATCGCGAGTTCGCCGCTGGAGGAGATGGCCAGGATCTCCGACCCAGCCACGCCCAGCGAGCGCGACTCCGGGCTGCCCACGCGGGTGGTGAAGACGTTGGTCGGTTTGCCTTCCCAGGCCGCGCCGTACACGATGGTCTGGCCGTCGGGGGCGAAGCGCGCCATGCGGATAGTGCCGCGACGATAGGTCAGCAGGTGGTAGAGCGGAGGAGGCGTCTCGCCCATGCGTCGTCCCACTACGAACGCCGCCGCCACCAGCGCCAGCACGACCACCGCGCCGGCAATCAGCGCCCAGGAACGACGCACGGCTGCCGCCCTGGGCTGGGCGACGGGCGCGGCGGCGGCCACAACCGTGCCGGATTCCGTCGCTACCGCCGCCGCAGCCGTGCGCGAGGAATCGCTCTCGCGCTTCAATCGCTTCAGATCGGCACGCAGCTCGGCGGCGGTCTGGTAACGCATCTCCAAGTCTTTGTCGAGCAGCTTGCCGACGATCTCCTCCAGCTTGGGCGGCAGGCTGGGATTGAGCGCGCGCACCGCCGGCGGCGTCTTCTCGAGAATCGCATGGAAGATCACCGCCGAGGTGGTGCCGGAGAACGCCTGCTTGCCGGTGGCCATCTCGTAGAGCACGACCCCAAAGGAGAACAGGTCGCTGCGTGCGTCCAGCTCTTCTCCGCGCGCCTGCTCGGGTGACATGTAGGCGACCGTGCCCACCGCCGAGCCAGGGCTGGTGAGATGCGTGCCCACCGTGGGCGCGGCCGAGACGCCCACCGCCGCGTGCCTGGGCTCGGCAACCAGCTTGGCCAGGCCGAAGTCCAGCACCTTAGCCTGGCCGCGCAGGCCTACGAAGATGTTGGCCGGCTTGATGTCGCGGTGGACGATGCCCTTGGAGTGCGCCGCGTCCAGGGCGTCGGCGATCTGGATGCCGAGCTCGAGGATCTGCTCCAGCTTGAGCGGCTTGCCCTCGATGCGGTGCTTCAGCGTCTCGCCTTCCAGGAACTCCATGGCGATGAAGTTCTCGCCCTGGTCTTCCCCCACCTCGTAGATGGTGCAGATGTGGGGATGGTTGAGCGCCGAGGCGGCGCGCGCCTCGCGTTGGAAGCGCGCCAGCGCCTGCTGGTCGCGGGCCACTTCTTCGGGCAGGAACTTGAGCGCAACCAGGCGGCCGAGCTTGGTGTCCTCGGCCTTGTACACCACACCCATGCCCCCGCCGCCCAGCTTGCTGAGAACGCGATAGTGGGAAATTGTGCGGCCGATCAAAGAATAGCCCCTCGCCAGTGTGGCGGCCATAGTAGGGCCGCGGGCGAGCTGGAGTCAACGCGAACCGCGGACAGCGGATCCCTATCGACCCCTGCCGCGAGGGACGATGGGGCGAGCCAGGGATAGCCACGCGGTACCGGCAAAGCAAGAGCCGAATCTCAGGGAACCACGTGAAGTTAGGCCTTTTGCTTACGGTCCGCACTTATCTGCGTTGCGGGGATCGGTTGTTTCTTGGGCGGCATGGCCGACGCGGCCTGTCGCTTGGCCGCGGTTTGAATCCGGTTGCACGCTACGTTGTAGCCCATGCGTCTGAGGGCATGCGCATAGTGGCGCAGGTTTACTTTGCTGAAAAAAGGCAAACCTTTCGACAGGGTTCTACCGTTCCATGAAGCGATGATGGCATAGACAACGGTGAATTCAGAGGGTGTGATTCCTGGGCCAGCGGGAATGAGGTTGGAAAACCGGGTGGCCGCTTTGCGCTGGGTGGAGACTGTTTTGACGCGATCGTGGGCTTTGGTGCGGAACTGCTCACTGGTGAGCAACAGGTCGGCAGAGACCAGCCCCTGTGAAAACAGATGGCTCAGAGAGGAGGAGTTTAGCTTGCGCTTTACATGGATGAGGGCTTTGCCAGAGGTGAGAATGTCGCATATTTCGATGGGGGTGGTCTTGGAGGTGAGCTTCACCGTCTTCTTGTCAAGCAGGAGCTTATCCGGATTGGTGGTCGCTGCTTTGTTGTAGCGGTCTTCCGACCAGCGCGGCTTTGATGGGGGCAGGTTGGCGTTAAACGGCTTGAGGTTATCGATGTCACGGTTGAGCCGGTTGAGATATTCCGTGGCAACCTCGAAGAAATCACCTTCGCTGAGAATAAACTTCTTTTTACTCCTTCCCCCGGGAGGGACCTCACCGCTAAGGCACCGGAATATCGGCCACTCGTATATCTTCTTATTATCAGCGTTGAAAGCCACAAGGCGGTGGCTCGATCTTAGCTTGCTGAGAGTCAGGCGATCCAGCTTGCGTTTGCCGCTGAGGATCTCACGGTAGTGGGCAATAGACGGTTCCGGAAAAGTATCGTCAGGGGCGAAGGAGAACGCGAAACAAGCGATTTCGCCCCACTCTACCAGTTCGGGAGGGGCGAGTTCCAGATCGGCCTTGGACCCGTCTTTGGCCACGGCGGCGAGTTCCGGATCGGCCTCAGACCCGTCTTTCACCATGGCGAGGAGTTTTTTCCAGAGCCTTTCGATGGTGGCGGGGTCGCGGAGCGCCCGGAAGTTGTCAACCC
Organism: uncultured Acidobacteriota bacterium; assembly: GCA_963704285.1. GTDB lineage: Bacteria > Acidobacteriota > Terriglobia > Terriglobales > Acidobacteriaceae > JAHFUA01. Next base: position 2,944,253 of record OY969886.1, read on the forward strand.
ACTCGAAGACCTCGGGGAGCCTTTTAGAATGCTTCTCCAGTTGAAGGCAGATAGCACCGAGTTGGTCGAATGGCGCGGTGCGGCCGAAATGGAGGGCGTCCGAACCATCAATCCGGGCACCCCAGTGTCCGATGTCTGAGGGGATGCCGGTTAGGCCAGTAAGCTGGTCGCGATCGATATCAACCTCAAAACTCTCGAAAGCGGCCTTGTGATCAACCTGGCGGCGCGTCCTGAGGACGTTGTCGGCGACGGTCTTTGAATCCACACTGCGGAGCGGATTCGGGTCGAGTTTCTTAGCCTTGGGGGGTCTGCGGTAAATGGCATTTAGGGCGACACGGAACCCGTACTTGCGCTGTATGCTGTCTGGGCTCAGTAGAAACCTGCCGGCTCCGAAGGTCAGCGCGAAATGGAGGTCGCGTTGGCCGCTTTTGATTCTGATGATGAGTACAGCACTATTATTAACAGACGGGGTTATATCGCGCAGTTTGCCGAATCCGGTTTCGAGGGGCTCAACCCACGGGGGCAGCCCGGCCTCTTGGGGAGCGACGAAGAGGCGCGCCTCGAAGTCAAATCTCGCTTTGAGGTTGTGAGATGTGGGCTTCTTCTTGGGATCGATGAAATCCTTGAAGTCCGTTACCCGACGCCCGCCGATAGTATCTCGCAGCCGGTATACGGTGAGAGAGGAAAAGCTGTTAGCCACGGATCACCTGCCATTCTGACTTCCCGGGACAGGTATCTTCTAAGGGGACTAGCCGTATAAGATAGTAACGCTAAAGAGAATAACGTTGCAAGGATTATCGGGCTGGGATAAGCAAGCGCATTTGCCGCAATATCGCTGCGGTACCGGAGTGCATGCGTCTTATAGTTGTGTCTCGCTCCTTTAGGGTAGGTACTTGGGATTTACAACAGGCGCACCGCTATCCCCAGCTAGGGGGCCAAGAGGGACGATGGGATTAGTGGATGATTTGGTGGCCAAGGTTACGGACCCGTACGACAGGCAGGCCCGCCTGTACCCCGCGCTCTTGGCTTTATTGCCTTTGCTCGCGACGGTCATGCTGCTCTACGGTCCGGAGGCATCGGCCCTGACCAGGGTGGCGACCATTGCGGTCTCGTGCGGCGGCCTGTATCTGATGACAAATCTGTGTCGGGAATTAGGGAAGCGTTTGGAAGAAAAGCTCTTTAGGGAATGGGGGGGTAAACCGACGACGCAGTTGCTTCGCCACGGTGACAAAACGATCGAGGCGGTCACCAAACGGCGATATCACTTGTTCCTTGCAGCCAAGATCAATCAGGCGTTTCCCGACAAAGAGCAGGAAGCAAACGACCCGGCGGCTGCTGACGATGTCTACCAGTCCGGAGTTCGATGGCTTCTAAACCACACGCGGCCGGACGACAGCAAGAAATTCGACCTGCTCTTCAAAGAAAACGTCGCCTACGGCTTTCGTCGCAACGCACTAGGTATGAAGCCGGTCGGCCTGATTGTTTCCGTTGGCTCTATGTTGTGGATTCTGGCAAAAGAGGGTGTTCTTGTCAGCCCCGCCCGCCATCTTATCGATTTGTCAGCGGCGTGGCAGTTGCCGGCAACGTCGACTGCGTGTTTAGTCGTTTCAACGTTCATGATCGTCGTGTGGGTGTTTTTCTTCACTAAAGGTAGCGTTCGTACCGCGGGATTTACCTTCGCAGAAATGCTGTTGCGGACGTGCGATATATTGTGAACTGGAGAAGTCGATGCCCTCAGTCCACTTGCTGAACGTTTCGCCCGGCGACTGCTCAATTATCCGCCATGCAAGTGGGCGCACAACCATGATTGACATTTGCGATGGGAATCTTGAAGAAGAAGAGGAGGAGTTGAGTAAGGCCGCCGTTGCCGAAGAGCTCACGCTCCGGCCACGTGGCAATTTCCAGATGTGCAAGTCTCCGACGAACCCTATCCGATACGCCAACAATATCGGCGTCACAAGTATCTTTCGTTTCATACTGACGCACCCTGACATGGACCACATGGACGGATTCGACGCCCTCGCGGATGAGTTCAACATCGGCAACTTCTGGGACACAGGCACACGCCGGGATAAGCCGGACTTCAAGAAGGGGAGCCCCTACCGGGAGGAAGATTGGGACCGCTACGTTAAAGTGCGGGATGGAAAGGGGGACGGCGTTGCAACATGCATCCGCCAAGCTGGTTTACGCTTTACGTTCGCGAACAGGAAGGAGGGAGGGCAACAAAATGCCCCTGGAGGCGGGTTAAGTCCTTTCGCAATCGGTTTTTGCGGGTAAGTCCTTTGTTTCATCGGATCCCATCGAATTCCCATCGGATCTCGGTCCGCAAAGTGTTGATTCTGCACGGGGGCAGGGGAGGGGGTGGTATAACATAACAGTTAACAATGCTGCACTTCCCGTTGGGGCAGATGTGCGGAGGATACCGTCAGATTCTCCCGCCTCCCTTCCACCCCATCACGCGAAAACCGCGCGTGACGGGGATCCCGGCTTTGGTCGGCTGCGAATGCTGAAAGGGTTCGTATCAGGGCACGACTTTAGTCGTGCCGATGCGGCGTATTAAGAAGCTTGGGCTTTAGCCCCTGCGAATGCGCCCCTCAGGGGCTGAAGCCCAATCAATTACAAAGCTGTTGCGGCACGGCTCCGCACCCCAGCAAACCAAAATCGGGTTTGCTGGGGACCCCGCTGAAGCCGTGCCCTGATACGAAGCTACCAGGTGCTGACGGCCGCTCCGCTAGTAGCGCAAATTGTTGATGGCTCCGCCGAGGTGAACGGTGCTCGAGCCCAGCAGCGGCATCCTCCACAGCTTGTCGTGGCCGCTGCGCTTCAGGCGATAGGCCAGATAGGCCATGGCGGCGTCGGTGGCGCCCACGGTGGCATAGAAACGGGCGCGATCCGGATGCGAGCCCAGCAGCGGATTCATCTCCCGCCGTCCCGGAGTCTGGAGGCCGCGGATGGTGGTCTCTCCATCCAGCACCGCGCTGCCGGCGGTGAAGGCGACCAGGGTCCAGAACTGGCGATCGGCGACGCGTTGTTCGCCGGCCGTCGGCGGCACGATGCGGATGGCGCTGCGGCTCGAGCTCACCAGCGGTTGCGGTGCAGAGGAAACGATTGGCTCCGGCGCAGAAATCATCGGTTCGGACGCGGAGGCGGACGCGCTCAAAACCGGCGTCTGCTGCGCCCGCGCCACACCCGACGCCATCCCCAGCGCCAGCCCCAGAACCACTGCCCAGTTACTCCGGTAATGCACCATGCTCCCTCCTGGAAATCCGGTTGCGCTCGGGGGACTGGGGGGACAGCACCGGTGAGTGCGCAATCCCCCGACCATGCTAAGTGGCCGGGTTTCTATGGAGTTGCAAAAGAACTCACTAGTACCTATGCAAAACTTTGCAGCTTGTACCTTAGGACATTCCCTATCAGCACTTCGGTTATCGGCACCCGAGCCCGTTTCCTTTGCTGGCTGGTTACTTTGGTGCGCGGCAAGAGTGTAATCCGCGCACACTGCAGCGTGACGCAAATCACAGCCCGACGGACGCCGCTCTCCGTACTCTCACCTTGCCGACATTTTTTTCGAGGAGATCCTCATGGCCTACGTCATTACCGATTCCTGCATCAAGGACGCGCTCTGCGTGGATGTCTGTCCGGTGGACTGCATTCATCCCAAGAAGGACGAGCCGCAGTTCGAGGCTGCGACCCAGATGTACGTCAACCCGGTGGAGTGCATCGATTGCGGCGCATGCGTGCCGGTGTGCACCTCCGACTCCCTCCATCCCGCCGACGACGTGCCGGAGGATAAGAAGGAATTCATCGAGAAGAACGCCGCGTACTTCAACTAGAGTAGGAATCCCACCCAAGGGTGGCGGACTCCTCCACATCGACGTGGAGACGGGCGCCCCACGTGAACTGGGCTAGTAAACTGTTTGGCCATGCGGCGCGTTCTCATCGCCACCTCCAATCCTGGCAAGCTGCGCGACTTCGCGGGCGCGGCTGCGGCGCACGCGATCACGGTCGCTTCCCTGCCCGATTTCGATTCCTTGCCCGGCGTGCGCGAGGACGGCGCCACCTTCGAAGACAACGCCCGCAAGAAGGCCGAGCACTACAGCCCCTTCGCGCCCGGCGAGATCGTGCTGGCCGACGATTCCGGCCTGGAGGTGGACGCCCTGGACGGCGCGCCCGGCGTGCACTCGGCGCGCTACGCCGCGCCCTCGCCCCAAGGCCACGCCGATGACCGCGCCAACAACGCCCGCCTGCTGCGCGAACTCTCCCACGCCGCCGACCACACCGCACGCTTCGTCTGCGTGATCGCCGCCGCGCGCGACGGGCGCACGCTCTCCACCTTCCGCGGCGAAGCCCGGGGCCGCATCCTCGAGGCGCCCCGTGGCTCGGGCGGCTTCGGCTACGATCCTCTGTTCTTGTTCCCCGCCCTCGGCAAGACCTTCGCCGAACTCACACCGCAAGAAAAAGCCGGCGTCAGCCATCGCGGCGCCGCCTTCGGCAAATTCCTCGAGTGGTACGAACGCGAGGGCTGGGGTGGAGCAGGCCTTGACCCGGATTATTCATGAGTCTTGTTTTGAAAGGGCGCGGCTTCAAGCCGCGCCGGATTCGGCATTTTATGGATTGTCATCCCGAGCCAGCGCGACCGACGGAACGGAGGGAGCGCGACGCGAGGGATCTGCATTTTATCGGGACTGCAGATCCCTCGTGGCGCGCTCGCCTCGCTGGGCTCGGCTCGCGCTGGCTCGGGATGGCAATTTAAAGCGGGGCATGCGGCACGGCTGAAAGCCGTGCCCTTTCAAAGCCGCACAGAATCTCATGAATAATCCAAGTGAAGAGATGGGAACCGCACGCGTCCAATGGTATGTGACGGGCATCACATAGAGCGGTGCGGTATTTCTTGACTCGCCGCTCGGCGGAATCCCATAATTCAGGGTTCTTTCCGTCTTGGCGCGGTCTTTATATAAGGAGTCGGTTTCGTATGGCATCCTACAACCCTCCTCTCACCACCAGCGCGCAGAAGATTGAGGACGGCGTTGCCGCCCTGCGCGCCGCCCAGGGCCGCGAGTTCTTCTGGCGCCGCCTGCACTCGCTCACCGGCATCATCCCTATCGGCGCCTTCCTGGTCGAGCACATTCTTTTGTCCAACGGCACCGCTTTGAACGGTCCTGAGGCTTATGCGAACACGGTCAGGCTTCTCGGTTCGCTGCCGCTGGTGACGGCGGTCGAAGCCGTGTTCATCTGGCTGCCCCTCGCCTTCCACGGTCTCTACGGCTTCTACATCTGGTACCGCGGCGATTCGAACGTCGGTGGCGCCTACCCCTGGACCGGCAACTGGCTGTACACCCTGCAGCGCTGGACCGGCGCCATCGCTTTCTTCTACATCGGCTGGCACATCTGGCATCTGCGCTTCGCCGGCATCGACCTGCACGCGCACCCGGGCGCTTCCTTCGGCAAGGTCCAGGGCGAGCTGATGATCGGGTGGCAACTGGCGTTCTACATCGTCGGTCTGGTCTCAGCCTCCTGGCACTTTTCTTACGGCCTGTGGCTGTTCTGTGCCAAGTGGGGGATCACGGTCGGCGAGCGCGCGCGGCGCCGTTTCCTGGCACTGTGCCTGGCGCTGTTCGTGCTCATCACCGGCGTCGGCCTGCTGAGCCTGCGGGCTTTCCTGACCACTCCCCGGCAGCCCGTGGACGAACGCGCCGAACAGTCGCATACCGCTCCCGCTCCAAGGAGCGCGGCGGTCGGCAAACATTGAGAAGGTCATTCATCTATGGCAACGAATCCTAAGATCATCGTAGTCGGCGGCGGGCTGGCAGGGCTGGCTGCCGTCATCAAGATCGCCGAGATGGGCGGCGACGTGGACCTGTTCTCCATCGTGCCCGTGAAGCGCTCGCACTCGGTCTGCGCCCAGGGCGGCATCAACGCCGCCAAAAACCTGAAGGGCGAAGGCGACTCCACCTGGAAGCACTTCGACGACACCGTCTACGGCGGCGACTTCCTCGCCAACCAGCCTCCGGTGAAAGACATGTGCGAAGCCGCGCCCGGCATCATCGACCTGCTCGACCGCATGGGCGTTCCCTTCAACCGCACCCCGGAAGGACTGCTCGATTTCCGCCGCTTCGGCGGCACGCTCTACAACCGCACCGCCTTCGCCGGCGCCACCACCGGCCAGCAACTGCTCTACGCGCTCGACGAGCAGGTGCGCCGCTACGAGTCCGAAGGCAAGGTGACGCAAGTACGAGCACTGGGAGTTCCTCTCCGCCGTGCTCGATGGCAGCGGCATCTGCCGCGGCATCTGCGCGCAGGACCTGCGCTCGATGGAAGTGCACACCTTCCCTGCCGACGCAGTGATCATCTGCACCGGCGGCGTCGGCGCGATCTTCGGCAAGTCCACCAACTCCGTGGTCTGCACCGGATCGGCGCAGTCGGCGCTTTACCAGCAGGGCGCCTATTACGCCAACGGCGAGTTCATCCAGGTACACCCCACTTGCATTCCCGGCGAAGACAAGTTGCGGCTGATGTCGGAGTCGGCGCGTGGCGAGGGCGGACGGGTCTGGGTGCCCAAGACAGCCGGGCGACAAACGCGAGCCCAAAACCATCCCCCAGAGCGAGCGCTGGTACTTCCTGGAAGAGTGGTATCCCAAGTACGGCAACTTGGTGCCCCGCGACATCGCTACCCGCGCTATTTTCAAGGTGGTGTTCGAACACAACCTGGGCGTCGACGGCCAGCCCATGGTCTATCTCGACCTCAGCCACATCGACCGCAAGATCCTGGACAAGAAGCTGGAAGGCATCCTGGAGATCTACGAGAAGTTCGTGGGTGACGACCCGCGCGACGTGCCCATGAAGATCTTCCCGGGCATGCACTACACCATGGGCGGGCTGTGGATCGACTTCCAGCAGGCTACCAACATCCCGGGGCTCTACTCGGCGGGCGAGTGCGAGTACCAGTACCACGGCGCCAACCGCCTGGGTGCGAACTCGCTGGTCTCCTGCATCTGGGGCGGATTCGTGGCCGGGCCGGCGGCGGTGAAGTATGCGCAGAACGTGAAGGGTCCCGCTTCCAACGGCTGCTTCGATTCCGAGAAGAAGCGGCAGGAGGAGATCAACTCGCACCTGATAAAGTCCGACGGCACAGAGAATCCCTTCCGCTTGTGGCGCGAGCTGGGCGACGTGATGACCAAGAACTGCACCGTCATCCGCTACAACAAGGAGCTCCAGGCCACCGACGCCAAGCTTGTGCGAGTTGCTGGAACGTTTCCGGCATGTCAACGTGAGCGATAAGAGCTTGTGGGCGAACACCACCGTGGTCTTCGCTCGCCAGCTCTACAACATGCTGCAACTGGCGCGGGTGATTACGCAGGGAGCGGAGCTGCGCAACGAGTCGCGCGGCGCGCATTACAAGCCTGACTTCCCCGAGCGCGACGACAAAAACTTCCTGAAGACGACGAAGGCGTCGTTCGCACCCGATGCCGACGAGCCCAGGTTCGAGTTCGAGCCGGTGGACACGTCGCTGCTCCCGCCGCGGCCGAGGCGGTACGACGTGGCGGCGTAGCGGGAGGGCGTCAGCTATGGCAAACGGGAGGGCATGGCTTTAGCCATGCCGGAACCGGCGGACTTTTTGATCTGTCATCCCGAGCGGCTCAAAGCCGCTCGGGATGACAAAAGTAAGGGAGCAGACTGTTACGGCACAGCTAAAGCTGTGCCCTCCCGACGCTCGGGATAACAAATCAGGAGGAGGACACACATGGAACGCGCCTTATCGATCCGCAAATCCTGGCGTCCCATCCTGATTGTGGTGGGCGTGGTTCTACTGCTGGCCGGCTTTTATTTTCATAATCCGCCGCTGCAGGTATCAGGTTTCTTAATCGCGATCTTCGGCGCTTTCGGCGGCGCCTGCTGTGCGCTGTCGGGGATCAACGCCCCGGACAAAACGAAAGACGATCATCATGGCTAATACCAAAACCGTACTCTTAAAGATCAAACGTCAAGCCGCTCCCGGTTCCAAGTCCTACTGGGAGGAATTCGCTTTGCCGTGGAAGCCGGGGATGAACGTGATCTCCTGCTTCATGGACATCGCCGCCAATCCGGTGACACGCGACGGCAAGGCCACCACCGCCATCTTCTACGACTCGAACTGCCTGGAAGAAGTTTGCGGCTCCTGCGCCATGCTGATCAACGGGCGCACGCGCATGGCCTGCTCGGCGCTGATCGACAATCTCCAGCAGCCCATCCGCATCGAGCCCTTCACCAAGTTCCCCGTGGTGCGCGACTTGGCCGTGGACCGCCGGGTGCTCTTCGATAACCTCAAGCGGGTGAAGGCCTGGGTGCCGGTGGACGGGACGTATGACCTGGGCCCCGGCCCGCGCATGTCGCCCGAGGAGCAGGAGTACGCGTATCCGCTCTCGCGCTGCATCTCCTGCTGCTGCTGCATGGAGGCCTGTCCGCAGTTCAACAAGCAGACCGGCTTCGTAGGTGCCGCCGCCATCTCGCAGGTGCGCCTGTTCAATACCCACCCCACAGGCAAGGCGCTCAAGAGCGAGCGCCTGCACGCGCTGATGGGCGACGGCGGCATTCACGAGTGCGGCTACGCGCAGAACTGCGTCGAGGTCTGCCCCAAGGACATCCCGCTGACGCGCTCCATCGCCGAAGTCGGCGGCGCGGTGATGATGCAGGCGCTGTTCGATTTCTTCAAGCGCTAGGGAGGACCAGCTAAAGCCTTGCCTCTCAACGGACCACTCCCTGCCGTACATGTCCTCTTGCCTCGCCTGGGTACCAAAGAGCCGCTTTCGGGTTACCGATGCCCCGCTACAATCCGAACAGTGACAGCGAAGTTCAATGTAGTGAGGGCTCCGGTCGTGTATTTACGTAAACTGCGCACTTTCGTTCTGGTTCTGATCTCGCTGGCGGTGGCGTGCGTGCAGGCTTTCGGTGCCAACGCGGCTGTAGCGCGCATCACCCCGCGCAAGGGCCGCCATACCACTCGCCCCCGGCGCGTGATCTGGAACCCGGTCTTGCGCGGCTCCTACGAGTCCATGCTGCGGCAGAACGAGGAGATCGACCGGCTGGAGCTTCCGCGCATCGCCGACGAGGTCGAGCTGGCGGAACTGGAGGCGCGGCGTGATCTGGTGCCCATCGAAGAGACCGACGGGGTGCACGTCGCCATCCGCGAGGCCTCCCACCGCTATTGCCGTCCGTGGACACACACGTTCCTGCAGGACCTGGGCGAGGCCTACTACAAGGAGTTCGGCCAGCCCATCCAGGTGAACTCCGCCGTGCGCACCATGGAATACCAGCGCAAGCTGCGCCGCCACAACGGCAACGCCGCCCCTGAGACGGGCGAGATCGCTTCCTCCCATCTGGGCGGCCTCACCGTGGATATCAACCGGCGCGGCCTCAGCCGCAAGCAGCACAAGTTCATCGTAGACTACCTTTTCAATCTGCGCGAAGAAGGCATAATCGAGGTCGCCGAAGAGCGCCGCCAACCGGTCTTCCACATTATGATCTCCGACCGGTATACTGAGTGGCGCGAGACCAACCGGCTCGCAAGTGAGCAATCCGGCGGTCAATAGTCCTTTCTCGCTACCCTGATGCGTTTGCGAAACTTGGTTTTCTGCACGCTCGTCTTGTGCCTTGCCGTCTTCGCCCAGAATCCACCCAGGAAGCCCGCGCCGGATTGGCGCGCCATCCACCAGTCGGCCATCATCATCGACGGCCATGCCGACACGCCGCAGCGCTTCGTCGATGAAGGTTTCGACATGGGCTCCGATGCCGGCGAGGGCCACATGGACTTGGCCAAAGTCCGCGCCGGCAACCTGGGCGCGCAGTTTTTCTCCATTTGGCCGGACCTGGAGCGCTATCGCGGGCACTACCCGCGACGCACGCTGGTGCTTATCGACTCGGTGTACCAGCAGGCGGCGCGGCATCCCGGCCGCATGATGATGGCCTTCACCGCCGACGACATCGTGCGCGCGCACCAACAACACAAGCTGGCAGCGCTGATGGGCATCGAGGGCGGCCACGCCATCGACAACAGCCTCGGCCTGCTGCGCGACTACTACCGCTTGGGCGTCCGCTACATGACGCTGACGCATTACGAGACCACCGACTGGGCCGATTCCTCCGGCGACATCGACGACCCCAAGGTCAAGCATCACAACGGTCTCACCGATTTCGGCGTGGAGGTGGTGCGGGAGATGAACCGCCTGGGGATGCTGGTGGATATCTCGCACGTCAGCGACCGGACGTTTTACCGGACGCTAGTGGTGGCGCGCGCCCCGGTGATCGCCTCGCATTCGTCGTCGCGCGCTCTCACCAACCATGCACGGAACATGACGGACGACATGCTGCGCGCGCTCGCCCGCAACCGCGGCATCGCCATGGTCAACTTCAATGCCCCCTTCGTGGGCGAGGATTACCGCCGCGCCTGGGAGGCGCAAGCGCCAGAGCGCAACAAGGCCATGGAAGCCGCGCGCGAAAAAGACCGCGCCGCCGGCAAGCCCTTCACCTTCGAAGAAGAAGTGAAGCTGGAGAAGGAATGGGCGGGGAAGATCCCGCGTCCGCCGTTCCAATCGCTCGTCGACCACATCGATCACATGGCCAAAGTAGCGGGCGTCGATCACGTGGGCCTGGGCTCGGATGTTGACGGCGTCGCGGCCCTGCCCGAGGGCATGAATTCCGTGGCCGACCTGCCCAAGATCACCCAGGCGCTGGTGGAGCGCGGCTACACCGCCGAGCAGATCCACAAGATTCTTGGCGGCAACCTGCTGCGCGTCCTGCGCCAGTGCGAGCAGATCGCGCGCGAGCTGCAGAAAGAAAAGCCGCTCGGAGCCCAGCCGCTTTCCGGCCCCGAGGTGGTCAAGCCCAGGTAGAATGTTGGACGGTCGTTTGGAGAGGCGCAGCATGCTGCGCCAAAAAAATAAGAGCTGTCATCCTGAGCGACTCGCGCTCCCTCGCGGTGCTCGGTTGCGCTTCGCTCGGGATGACAATTATTAGAATGGAATTCAGTTGCGGCGCGGCTGAAGCCGCGCCCCTCCGAAAGAAACCGCTACCCAAAGGAGTCATTTCGCATGCGCCATATCCTGTTTGTGTTCCTCTTCGCTGCTCTCGCGCTTCCCGTCCTCGCCCAGGAAAAATCCGCTGCCGAGCCCACCGCCGTCTTCGATACCACCATGGGCACGCTCCGCTGCAAGCTCTTCCCCAAGGAAGCCCCCAAGACGGTGGCCAACTTCATCGGCCTCGCCGACGGCAGCAAGGACTGGAAGGACCCGGCCACCGGGCAGACCAAGCACGGCGTGCCGCTCTACAGCGGGACCATCTTCCATCGTGTGATCCCTGAGTTCATGATCCAGGGCGGAGACCCGCTGGGCACGGGCACGGGCGACCCCGGCTACAAGTTTGGCGATGAGACCGTCCCGTCGCTCGCCTTCGATCGTCCCGGACGGCTGGCCATGGCCAATGCCGGGCCCAACACTAACGGCAGCCAGTTCTTCATCACCGAGAAGCCCACGCCCTGGCTGAACGGACGCCACACCATCTTCGGCCAGTGCGACGACTCGAGCGTCGAACTGGTGAAGAAGATTGCGCGCGTGCCAAAGAGCGCCGGGGACAAGCCCGCGACGCCGGTGCGCATCAATAAGATCGTGATCGAGGGCGGAGCCGCGAAAGCTGCCAAGCCATGAAGAGCGTTGTCCCTCGACTCGCGCCGCAACTGCAGCGGCGCTCGCTCGGGATGACAGTTATTGGGAATGCGGTCTTCCCAACCAGCAGAAAGGAATTTTGATGCCACGCCAGCCTGGAACCTACGCCACGTTCGACACTACCGAGGGCACCATCGTCTGCCGCCTGTTCGAGAAGCAAGCGCCCAAGACGGTCGCCAATTTCGTCGAGCTCGCCGAGGGCAAGCGCGAGTGGACGCATCCGGTCTCGCGCAAGAAGTCCACGGACCGTCTCTACGACGGCAGCATCTTCCACCGCGTCATCCCCAACTTCATGATCCAGGGCGGCGACCCGGCCGGCACCGGAATGGGCGGCCCCGGCTATCGCTTCGAGGACGAGACCAAGGGCTCGCCGCATAAGTTCGACAAGGCCGGCAAGCTGGCCATGGCCAATGCCGGGCCCAATACCAACGGCAGCCAGTTCTTCATCACCGTGGCGCCCACGGCCTGGCTCACCGGCAATCACACCATTTTCGGCGAGGTGGTGGAAGGACAGAACATCGCCGACAAGATCGCCAACCTCGCGCGCGGCGCGCAGGACCGCCCGGCGAAGGAAGTGAAGCTGAAGGCGGTGACGATCGAGCGCGTGTAACGCTGATTGGTAATTCGTAATTTGTAATTTGTAATTTCGGGAAGTCTATCGTGTGGGCAACAGCGTCAATTCCCGAAGGATTTTGCAAATTACAAATTACCAATTACCAATTCCCTACCGTTCTCCCCACTTCAGCTTCATGCGCAGCACATCGAAGAAGGTGCGGTCGGCGTGGCGCAGCAGGTGCACCTGGCGCGCCGACTTCTTGCAGATGATGTGGTCGCCCTCGACCACGGGGATGCCCACCTGGCCATCCACGGTGAGGAAGGCTTCTTCCGGCGTGCCGCTCACCAGCACGGTCACGATGCGGCTGTCCTTCACCACCACCGGCCTATGGGTGAGCATGTGGGGAGAGATCGGGGTAATAATGAACGCCGCTACCTCGGGGGAAACCACGGGCCCGCCGGCGGCCAGGGAGTAGGCAGTCGATCCGGTGGGGGTGGCCACGATGAGGCCGTCGGCGCGGTAGCTGGCGACGAAGCGGTCGTCCACGCGGATCTCGAATTCCAGGATGCGTGCCATGGCGCTCTTGTGGATGACGGCGTCGTTGAGCGCATCGAAGTGCGCCAAGCGCTCGCCTTTCCGCATGAGATGGCAGTGCAGCATGCTGCGCACTTCCACCGCGCAGCGGCCCTCGGCCAGCGCCTCCAGCGTGGGATAGAGCTCGGAGAGCGAGACCTCAGTCAGAAAGCCGAGCGTGCCCAGGTTGACGCCGAGCACGGGGATCTTGGCCTCGGCCAGGGCGCGTGCGGCGGCCAGCATGGTGCCGTCGCCGCCCAGCACCAGCACGAACTCGGGCTTCTTGTCGGCCAGCTCGTCGCGCGGCAAGGCGGGATGCGAAGGCAGGTAGGAGCCAGTCTCCTGATCGATCAGGACCTCGTAGCCGTGGCGCTTCAACCAGTCCACCACTTCGGGCGCCACGCGCTCCAGCGCCGGCTGCGAAGGCTTCGACATGATGGCGACGGTCTTCATCACATTTGTAATTGGTGATTTGTAATTGGTAATTTCTAGAGATCGTCCCGATGCCAGCCCACACGCCTGCGGTCAAATTACCAATTACCAATTACAAATCCTCGAAGACGGCGTGCAGCAGAAATTCCCGGTTGCCTTCCGCTCCCAGGATCGGCGAATCGATCGCGTCGGTCTGGGAGGCGCCGAGTTCGAGAACGGCCCGGCGCACCTTCTCCACTGCCTCGAATTGCGTCTGGGCATCGCGCACGATCCCGCCCTTGCCCACCGCTTCCCTGCCCGCCTCGAACTGCGGCTTCACCAGCACCACCAGCTCGAGCCGGCGGCGCGCTCCGCCGCGAGCCGCGCGAATGACGGCAGGCAGCACGAGTGTAGCAGAGATGAACGACACGTCCACGGCGACCAGGTCCACCGGCTCGCCCACGTATTCCGGCTTGAGGTAGCGGGCGTTGGTGCGCTCGAGCAGGCGCACGCGCGGGTCCTGGCGCAAACGATGCGCCATCTGGCCGTAGCCGGTGTCGATGGCGATGACGCGTGCCGCGCCGTGCTGCAACAAGCAGTCGGTGAAGCCGCCGGTCGAAGCTCCGACGTCCATGCACACTCGCCCGCGCACCTCGATGCGCCAATGCGCCAGCGCCTTCTCCAGCTTTACTCCGCCGCGGCTGACGTACTTGAGATCCTCGCCCAGGATGCGGACCTCTGCGGCCGCATCGACGGCGGCGCCCGCCTTCTCCACCTTCTGCTCGTTCACCAGCACCCGGCCGGCCAGCACCAGCGCATGAGCGCGCTCGCGCGACGCGGCCAGACCGCGCTCGACCAGCAGCTTGTCGAGACGAACCTTTGTGGACATGGTTAGCATTTCAACCGCCGCGATCCGCACTCACGATTGTGCAAACAGATGAATCGGCAGCAGTTACGGAGGGTTAGAGGTTTCTAATCCTGGTTATCCACCAAATTTTCCACAAGTGTGTTGAAAAATCTCGACCGGACAATCGAGGTTCCAGCCACCACCGCATGGTTATGACTCCAAGGCCAAGCCGCCATCCACCCCGAGCACCTGGCCGGTGATGAAGTGAGGACCGCTGGCGAAGAACATGACGGCGGCGGCGACTTCCGCGGGAGTGCCGGCGCGCTTCATCGGGGTCTTCTGCGCGACGTGGCGGAGGAACGCGGTCGGCTGCGAGCTGCCGGTGGAGATCATGCCCGGCGAAACGCAGTTGACGGAGACATCCGGCGCGAGCGCCTTCGCCGTGACCTGAGTCAGCATGATGAGGGCGGCCTTGGAGCCGCAGTAGTGAGCGTGGCTGGCCCAGGGACGCAGCCCGCCCAGTGATGCGATATTGATGATGCGTCCCTTGCGCGCGCGCAGCAGGGGAGCCGCGTGGCGCGACATCAGGAACGGCCCGCGGGTGTTGGTGGCGAACATGTCGTCCCATTGGCGGGCGGTGATCTTTTCGAAATCCATGGTGTCGTAGGCGCCGGCGTTGTTGACCAGAACGTCCAGACCGCCGAACTTCACCTTGAGCTGGCGGAGTGCGGCAGCGATGCTCTTCTCGTGGCGCACGTCGCAACGCAACGCCAGCGCGCGGACGCCGCATGCCTTCAGGTCGGTGAGCGTCTGGCGGGCGTCCTGGGCGGAGGAGAGGTAGGTGAAGGCGACGTTGGCGCCGGCTGCGGCCATGGCCACAGCGATGGCGCGTCCGATGCGGCGCGCGCCTCCGGTGACCAAAACGGACCTGCCCCCCATCGGCATCGCCGTGGATTGTAACAGCCGTGAGCGCGAAAGGTGGGCCCGCTTCGGATTTTGCTACACTCTCACCCCATGAGCGCGCCCCAAGTCATCGTCTACTCGCGAAAAGGGTGTCACTTGTGCCAGATCGTGAAGGAAACCCTCTCCAAACTGGAGCGGCGCGGCGGCTTCACCTGGCGCGAAGTCGACGTGGACTCCGACGATGCCCTGCGGCGGCAGTTCACCGATGAAGTGCCGGTGGTCTTCATCAACGGAAAAAAGGCCTTCAAGTACCGCATGACGGAGAGGGATTTCCTGCGCCGGCTGGAGGCGTGAGGATGTTTTCCGCCGCTCTGCGTTCGGCAATTCCTTTCACCGCCGAGTACACGGAGGCGCTTTTGCGGGGCTGGCGCCTATTCTCGCTTCCCTTCCCCGCATTCCGTTAGCGTTGGGTCAGGAACCGGCTCGTCCATAGGAAGTCTCGGAGTAATGCGGGCAAAACGCCACTCGCTTTCCAAAGCAGGACCGAACACTTCGATCGGCAAACTCGTTGCTCTGTGTTACGATATCGATTATCGTTATCGGTATCAGATAATAGAGTGATCGTCCGGCACTCCCTACGGCTTTTGCTCCTGATGTGCGTGGGCTCGGTGTGCGCGCAGGCGGGGCCTCCTTTTTTCACCGACGATCCCGAGCCGGTTCCGCTCCGGCACTATGAGTTTTATTTGTTCTCGACGCTGGACCGAGCGGACGACAGCTATGCGGTTGCTGTTCCCGCATTTGAGTTCAATGTCGGCGCCGCACCCAACCTCCAGCTTCACATCGTCGCGCCGGCGGCGATGTTGGTTCAGGAGCAGGAGCCAACCGCCTACGGCGTTGGCGACGTCGAACTTGGCGCCAAGTATCGTTTCATTCAGGAGAAGGGCGCGCGTCCGCAGGTGGGAACGTTCCCGATGCTGGAACTTCCCACAGGAGACAGTGACCGTGGGCTGGGGAATGGACGGTTGTGGGCCAAGCTGCCGTTGTGGGTCCAAAAAAGCTGGGGGCCATGGACGAGTTATGGGGGCGGCGGCTACATCATCAATCACGCACCGGGCATGCGCGATCATCCATTCTTCGGATGGCAGGTCCAGCGCGAAGTGAACAAGAAACTGATTCTGGGTGGTGAGTGGTTCAATCCGGGCCGCTCCACTTTAGTCACGGCAAACACGCACCTGGTGAACGTCGGTGGCATTTGCAACGTCAATCAATCCCTCAGCGTTTTGTTTACAGTCGGACATAGCGTACATGGCGATTCCCATGCGGTCGCGTATGTTGGACTGTATTGGACGTGGGGTCCAAAGAGGCGCGGGCCGGATACCAAATCAGGGCTGACGCCTGCCATGTTCACAGGCGGCAACCAGGAACTGCGGAGCAGGTGGGAGGGCCGGTAGCACCAAATGCCCGGCTCGGACGCAGAAATGGCAAGTGAGACCGTCAACATAGTCGCCGACAAGCGCACTTCCCTGGGGGAACTGGCCCTATTGTTTCTCAAGCTTGGAAGCACCGCGTTCGGCGGTCCGGCGGCGCATATCGCAATGATGGATGAGGAAGTGGTGCGCCGGCGCGGGTGGCTCACACAGCAAGAGTTCCTCGATTATCTGAGCGCCACCAACTTCATACCGGGTCCTAACTCGACCGAGATGGCGATTCACATCGGTCGCCGCAGAGCCGGCTGGCCTGGGCTCGTGGTGGCGGGAGCTTGTTTCATCTTGCCGGCGTCCATCATCGTGGCCGCCATTGCCTGGGCGTACGTGCGATTCGGGAAGCTGCCCCAGGCCGAGGGCCTGCTGTATGGCGTAAAGCCGGTGGTTATTGCGGTGGTCGTACAAGCGCTGTGGAAGCTCGGCCGCTCGGCGATCAAAACCAAGTGGCTCGCCCTGGTTGCGCTAGTCACGGTCGCGCTTTCCGCCGTGGGCGTGAACGAATTGCTGGTTCTGGCGATTGGCGGTTTGCTGGCCTTGCCCGTGAACAAGGCCGGCCGGAAGGACGCGAGCCGGCAAAGAGCGGGCTGGACGCCCGTGCTCACGCTTTCTTCCGGCGTGGCGGCCGCAACCGGCGCCTCGGTCGGGCTCTGGCCCATGTTTCTGATTTTCGCCAAGATCGGCTCCGTTCTTTTCGGCAGCGGCTATGTTCTGTTGGCATTCCTTCGCGCCGACCTGGTTGAGCGGCATCATTGGCTGACACAGCAGCAGTTGCTCGACGCCGTCGCCGTCGGACAGGTCACGCCCGGGCCCGTCTTTACCACCGCCACATTCATCGGATATGTGCTGCATGGCCCTGGTGGCGCGCTGGCTGCAACCTTGGGTATCTTCCTGCCGGCTTTCTTTTTCGTGGCCGTGACTGCTCCGCTGCTGCCACGGCTCCGCGCCTCGCTGACGGCCGGGCACATCCTGGACGGAATTAACGCCGCATCTCTCGCCTTGATGGCTGTCGTCACCTGGCAATTGGCGCGAGCAGCCATCGTCGACTGGCTGACTCTCGTGCTTGCCATCGCTAGCGCGTTGATCTTGCTGCGTTTCCGAAAGGTGAATTCAGCGTGGCTGGTGCTGGGGGCGGGAGTGCTCGGGATTGTGAAGCGTGTCCTGTGGTAGAGAGAGTAAGGCAAACCAGCATGTCGAAACGCAGGCAACAGGCCAGTGGCTACCAGGAGCTCTATTCGGGACTGATCCGCCTTCATGTTCTGCACCACGCGTGCCAGGAACCCATCTACGGCCTGGAGATGATCGAGGAATTGTCGCGACACGGTTATCGGATCGGTCCCGGGACCCTCTATCCGATCCTCCATGGAATGGAGGATAGGAACTGGTTGCGATCGGAAAAGCAACTCAAGAACGGCAAGATCCGGCGAGTGTACCGGGCCACCGCGTCGGGCAAGAAGGCGCTGGCCGCCGCCCAGCAGAAGGTCCGGGAACTGTTTGGAGAATTGTTTGGGGAATAAGCGGCGGAATCGCTGCTTCCGCGCGTCCTCCTGTACAATACGCACCCGCATTCAGGCGCGGGCGCTGCGTTTTTACACAAGAAGCGGAGGGATTGGATCATGCAGTGGACCTTGGCAGGGGTGCTTTCGATCATGCTGATGACGCTGTCTGGCTTTGCTGCTGACGCGGGCCTGGAGGCGCGCCGCAGGCAATTGAGCGCGTTCCTCGAAACCGAATGGGAATATGCGCTGCGCACGCATCCCGAGTTCGCCACCTACGTGGGCGACAGCCGCTACAACGACAAGCTCAGCGATCAGTCTCCCGAGGCGGTTGAACGCGACCTGAAGCACGCGCAGGAAGCGCTGAAGCGTATCCAGGCTATCGACACCAGCGGGTTCCCGGAGCAGGAGAAGCTGAACAAGGCACTGGCGGTGCGCGGGCTGCGCGAGCAGATCGAAGGTGTGCCCCTCAAGGAATGGGAGATGCCGGTCAACCAGATGGGCGGCATTCACCTGGAGTATGCCTCCATGCCGTCGCAACTGCCGTTCCGCACGGTGAAGGACTACGAAGACTACCTGGCGCGCTTGCACCAGATGCCGCGCGCGTTCGACCAGACCGTCGCCGTGATGCGGCTGGGCCTGAAAGACCGCATGATGCCGCCGCGCTATGTGCTGGAGAAAGTCGCCACGCAGGCCCAGGACATCGCCGACAAACCGCCGGAAGCGAGTCCGTTCGCAAAACCCGTGCTTAAGTTCCCCTCCGGCATCTCGGAAGCTGACCAGAAGCGGCTGCACGATGCGGTGCTGGCGGCGGTGAAGAGCGAGATTGGGCCCGCGTACTCGAAGTTCGCCAAGTTCGTGCGCACCGAACATGCGCCCCACGGCCGCACCGAGTACGGGGTGTGGGCGCTCCCCCACGGCGATGCTATCTATCGCTTCGACGTTCCGGCAGATGACCACCACCGAGCTGGGGCCGGAGGAGATCCACCGCCTGGGCCTGAAGCAGGTAGAGGAGATCGAAGCCGAGATGCTGAAGATCGCCCGGCAGCAGGGCTTCAGCGATCTGAAGAGTTTCAACGCGCACATTCGCGCTGATCGCAAGCTCTACGCCACTTCGGGCCAGCAGTTGCTCGACCTCTACCAGCATTACACCGATCAGATGTACGCCAAGCTGGCGCAACTTTTTGGGCACCTGCCGCACAACAAGCTGGAGGTCGTGCCGATGGAGGACTTTCGCGCGCCCGACTCGGTGCCGGCCGACTACTCGCCGGGAGCGCCGAAGTCGGGGCGGCCGGGGCGGATCAACGTCAACGAGTACGCTCCGGAGAAACGGCTGCTGCTGAACGCGGAGGCGATCGCGTATCACGAGGGCATCCCCGGACACCATCTGCAATTCACCGTCGCCGCGGAGTTGCCCGATCTGCCGCCGTTCCGCAAGTACGCTGAGTTCACCGCCTACTCCGAAGGCTGGGCGTTTTACTCGGAACGGCTGGCCAAGGAAGCCGGCTTCTACCAGGATCCCTACAGCGAGTACGGCCGGCTGGGGAACGAGATGTGGCGGGCGGTGCGGCTGGTGGTGGATACCGGCGTGCATTCCAAACGCTGGTCGCGCGACCAGATGCTGGAGTTCTTCCGCCAGCACACCGCCATGGACGAGCAGAATATCGTGACCGAGGTGGACCGCTACATCGTCTGGCCGGGACAGGCGCTGGCCTACAAGCTGGGGCAGATGAAGATCATCGAACTGCGCGAGCGGGCGCGCCAGCGGCTCGGCGAGAGGTTCGACATCCGCAACTTCCACGACGCGGTGCTGGACGAGGGGCCGGTCCCGCTGGATGTGCTGGAACAGCGCATGGAGCAGTGGATGGCGTCGCAGAAAACCAGCGCCGGGCAATGAGAGTGCAGCCCCGGGCGCAACTTTTTCACGAAGAGCGCGAGAGCAGGTCCATAGTTGATTTGTTCAGATTTTGAAAGGTGAAAGGGCACGGCTTCAGCGGGGTCCCCGGCAAACCCGGTTTTGGTTTGCTGGGGTACGAGCCGTGCCGCCAAGCTCCACCAATGAAAACGGCCTTTAGGCCCTGAGGAAGATTCCCTCAACGGCTAAAGCCGAGTCGTTGGCTGGTTTTTGAGGCACGCCTGAAAGGCGTGCCCCTTCACATGACCTGCATATTCCTATTGTGAATCTGTACTAATGCGCGATGGCGAGACCGAAGGGGTTGGCGCCTCCGGTATTCACTGCTGACCCGCTCTGAGTGAGGGTGCCGGGTATGGGTGTGCAAGACGAGGTCGTGCAAGAGATAGTGCTGGTAACGGTGAACACGACGATGGTGCCGTGGTCGTAGTCCGTCACGTAAAGGTAGTGGCCGGGGCCGGTAGCGGTAGTAGTGGAAGTAGCGGCAGTACTGGTAGGGTCCGGCACGATCACACCCACGGCGCCACCGACAGCGCTATTGTTCTGGAAGATGAGAGGGGGCAGCGGAGTGCCAGTGCATCCTATTGGGAGTGTAGACTGCACGCAATTGAGGAAGAAAGAGATCGTACGGGTGCCCGCATTGCCGGTATAAACGGAATTGCCGCCGTCGGTGCTCACCGCGATCGAGACCGGAGTGCTGCCGGTCGGCAGCGACACCGCTCCGAGGTTGGCGAGTGTGCCATTGGTGATGCTTTCGACGTATACCTTGTCATCCAGGCTGGCGACGAAGAGGAACTGGCTGTCCGACGAAACCGCTAGCGCGCTGGGCTGGGCACCGCCGCCGCCGAGGAGAAACGGCGAACCGGGCACCTCAGTCAGTACACCGGTACCGGTGTCAATGGAGAAAACCGAAACCGAGCCCTGGTTGTCGGGATTGGTGCGACAGTGGCAGTTAGCCACAAACACAAACTTGCCCTGGGGATCGACGACGACGTTGAACGGGTCTGGCCCCACCGGCACGCCGACCGGCGGACCCTGGGGACCGATGGCGGTCAGTGTCCCTTTGCTGCTGTCGATGGAAAACGCCGCGAGCTGATTCTTGTGGGAAACGGGGTCAGGAGTGAGGTCGGCGGCGTAGAGGAAGTTGCCGCTGGGCGTAACTGCGATGGGATCGTAATCGCCGCCACTGCCGAATATCTGCGGCACGTCCAGCGTGTGGTCGGTCTTGATGGGCATCAGTATGATGCCTCCGGTGACGGACCCGCTCAGTGTGCGACCGAGCACGCGCGTGATCACCCCGCCATTTTGCGTTGCTGGGATTCCCGCATACAGGAACTTGGTGGAAACCGCCGCCAGCGAATAGGGTGCGTTGCCGGTGGTGGCGAACGGTGAACCGTTGATGTGGCCGAGCACTCCTGTGGTAATGGTAAAGGCGGACATCGATCCCGGCCGGAAGGAGTTAGCGGCGTAGAGAAACCCGTTGGGCGTTGTCGGCGTGGTGGTGGATGAGGAGCCGCACCCGGAAATCGAAACCAGCACACAACTGAGGCACAACAGGACCGCCTTGTTCACGCCAGGTTCTCCGATGGTCAGACTTCCGCCGCGGATTCACGCAGATCAACGCGGATTCTCATCAATAGATCAGCCGATCCGCGTTTGTCCGCGTTCATCCGCGGCGCACAAAGAAGAAGCTAGGGTATCACCGACAACGGCAAGAGCGGGAGATGCCCGTAAGGCTGCACAATTTCAGGCGCGGGCGGGGTCAATCTTTTCGGTATCCACACCCAGATCCTGCAAGGCCTTCTGCGCCTTGCGGGCATCGAACTTGCCGTCGCGGGCCAGGCGCGAGAGCGCCGCAGCCACGATCGACTCCGCGTTCACTTCGAAGTGACGCCGCAGGTGCTGGCGATTGTCGCTGCGTCCGAAGCCGTCGGTGCCCAGCGTGACCAAGCGTCCGGTGAGCCAGGGCGCAAGCTGGTCGGGCACGATCTTCATGTAATCGGTGGCGGCAACGATGGGCCCTTCGGCGCCCTCCAGAGCCTCGAGGATGTACGGCCGCTTTTCCTTTTCCGCCGGGTGCAGCCGGTTCCAACGCTCGGTGGCCAGCGCTTCGCGGCGGAGCTGGTTGTAGCTGGTCACGCTCCAGACGTCGGCCTGGACCTTGTACTTCTCCGCCAGGATCTGCTGCGCGCGCAGAGCTTCGTTCAGGATGGGTCCGCTGCCGAGCAGTTGCAGCGCCGGCTTGCGGCCGGGAGCGGGCCTGAACTTGTAGATTCCGCGCAGGATGCCTTCGGCCGCGCCCTCGGGCATCTCCGGCATGGGGTAGTCCTCGTTATAGACAGTGATGTAGTAGAAGCGGTCTTCGCCCTCCTGGTGCATGCGGCGGATGCCGTCCTGCACGATCACGGCGATCTCGTACACGTAGGCGCAATCGTAGGTGGCGCAAGTGGGCACCACGCTGGCCAGAACGTGACTATGCCCGTCGAGGTGCTGCAAGCCTTCCCCGGCGAGCGTGGTCCGCCCGGCGGTGCCGCCGACGAGGAAGCCGCGGCCGCGCGAATCGGCGAAAGCCCAGATCAGGTCGCCGACGCGCTGGAACCCGAACATGGAGTAGAAGGTGAAGAACGGAATCATGGGCACGCGGTAGTTGGCGTACGCGGTGCCGGCGGCGGTGAATGAACCCATCGAGCCCGCTTCGGTGATTCCCTCTTCCAGGATCTGGCCGTCTTTGGCTTCGCGGTAGTAGAGCAGCATGTCCTGATCGTGGGGCTCGTAGAGCTGGCCCTGGCTGGCGTAGATGCCGACCTGACGGATAAGCGACTCCATGCCGAACGTCCGGCCCTCGTCGGGAACGATAGGAACAATCAGCTTGCCGATCTCCGGATGCTTCAGCAGATGGCGGAGCATGCTGACGTAGCCCATGGTGGTCGAGACGGCGCGGCCCTTGGAACCAGCCAGCGACTCCGCGAAGTAATCCAACTCCGGAACTTTGATGTCGAACTTGGGAACTTGCCGCTGCAGGATGTATCCGCCGAGTGCCTTACGGCGCTCCTTCAGGTAGAGGATCTCGAGACTGTCCTCGGGCGGGCGATAGGGCGCGCCGTCGTGCGCTGCCTGCTCAGGGATGGGGATATCGAATCGCGCGCGGAAGTGGGCCAGGTTCTCGTCGTTGAGCTTTTTTTCCTGGTGGGTGGCGTTGCGGGCCTCGGCCGAGCCCAGACCGTATCCCTTGATGGTCTTGGCCAGGATCACGGTGGGCGCGCCGCGGTGCTCCACCGCGCACTTGTAAGCGTTGTAGACCTTCTGCGGGTCGTGGCCGCCCAGGCGCAGGCGTCCGAGTTCTTCGTCGGTTTTGTCCGCCACCAGCTCCAGCAGTTGCGGATACTTGCCGAAGAAGTAACTGCGGATGTAGGCGCCGCCCTTCACTTTAAGGCTCTGGTAGTCGCCGTCCACGCACTCTTCCATGCGCTTGAGCAGCAGGCCGGTCGAGTCCCGCGCCAGCAGCTCGTCCCAGTCGGCGCCCCAGATCACCTTGATCACGTTCCAGCCGGCGCCGCGGAAGGCGGATTCCAGCTCTTGGATGATCTTGCCGTTGCCGCGCACCGGGCCGTCCAGGCGCTGGAGATTGCAGTTGACCACGAAGATCAGGTTGTCCAGCTTCTCCCGCGAGGCCAGGGTGAGCGAGCCCATGGCTTCGGGTTCGTCGGTCTCGCCATCGCCGACAAACGCCCAGATCTTGCGGCCCGTCGTGGCAATGAGGCCGCGGTTCTCCAGATACCGCATGAAGCGCGCCTGGTAGATGGCGTTGATCGGACCCAGGCCCATCGAGACCGTGGGGAAGCGCCAGAAATTCGGCATCAGCCAGGGATGCGGATAAGAAGACAGGCCGGGCTTGCCGCGCAGCTCGTGGCGGAAATTGTCGAGCTGTTCCTCCGTGAGCAGGCCGGCGAGGAAGGCGCGGGCATAGACTCCGGGCGAGGCGTGGCCCTGCAGGTAGAGGAAGTCGCCGGGTTCGTCGCCGTAGCGGGCGCGGAAGAAGTGGTTGAAGCCCACCTCCAGCAGGCTGGCGAGGGAGGAGTAGGTGGAAATGTGTCCGCCGATGCCGGGGTCCTTTTTGTTCTGGCGATGCACCATGGCCATGGCGTTCCAGCGCACTAGGCCCTTAATGCGGCGCTCGATGAGCCGGTCGCCCGGGTAGGGCTCCTCCTCCTCCACGCGGATGGTGTTGACGTAGGGAGTGTTCAACTGAATGGGCAGATCGACGCCCGCCTGGCGGGCGCGGCGGGTGAGCGTACCGAGCAACTGCGCGCCGGCCATGGGGCCGTCTTCGGCCACCACCTGGTCGAAAGCTTCGATCCACTCGGAAGTTTCGTCAAGATCGGACTGCGCTGCTTCGGGCTCTGTTGGGAGGACAAGTTTCGTCGTCATAGGTCATCTCTTCCGTTACAGGAGCACCCGGGCGCGTAGTTCGTCAATTCGCAGGCGGCGCACCGAGCGGAAGTTCCCCGGGAAGGTGTACTTGTTTAGATTCTGATCATCCACGAGCGTTACAAGAGAGTTTAGTGTCTCCGTGGGGCAGCCGCAAGAGAAGGGGATGGTTCCCCAGCACCCCATTCACGCATGGTGCCCCACCTTCGCGAAAGCTAAGGTGGGGAGATTGAGTCGGAATGGACGGCCAGGAGACGACAACGTGACAGCAAGCAGGACACTATCCCACGCTAGCTTCGCGAGCGTGGGGCACAAACAGCATCAAACGCCGATATGGGCCCATTCCCGAGTGCTTGGTTTAAGAAGCTCAGACGAGGTCTTTCAATACCAAATCCACGTCGCGTTTCTGCTGACCGGATTGAATGCTCAGACGCAGCTTGGTTCCCGGCGGCTGCGACTTGAATTGCACGCGGACCGCCGCCAAGGACAGTTGGCTCACTGAACGGCCGTCGATAGCCAGGACCTTGTCCCCGGTCTTGAGCCCGGCAGTTGCGGCCGGCCCGCCGGCGATCACGTCCATCACTTCAAAAGTCTCGCCCGACTGGTTGAGCCACATGCCAGAGCGGTCAAAGACGTCCGGCTTGTCATAGTTCGCGTTGCGCTCGAAGATGAGCTGCTGGTGCTGGTAATCGAAGGTGATATTGAAGCGCTTGAGCACCCCCGCACCCACGTTCCCGGCCACGTACGGATTTACAAACGCACCCTTTTTCTGTAATGACAGTTCCGTAACCGGATCATGGACTTCCACGTTTCCCAGGCGAAGAACTTTGGCGCGCGTGACCAGCGCCCTTGCGGCTCCGCCGACTCCCCAACCGGTCACCGCTTCAAGCTTGGCGCCATAATGGGCCGCGAGATCATGCTTCTCCGCGAAAGGCCCCAGCACACTGAGGGAAGCGCGGCTGCCCGTATCGATGTCGAACTTCCCCTGGATGCCGTCGATTGCGCCGTCCACTTGCGGGATGTGCGCGTTGAACTGGAAGGGCACAACCGTGCCGTTACCCTTGTAGGCAAAAGCGGACGGCACAGTCAACGTGATCAGGTGATGCTCGTAGTCCACTCTGGCGACAAAGCGCTTGAAAACTTCGTAGCCGATCAGTCCATTGATCGGTATCCCCTCCACGGCAGAGAAGGCTTCCATCGGGAAGACGGCGAAGATCTGGTTGGAGAGAGTCGCCTCTCCCACGCCCAGACTCTGCATCTTGACCAGACCGACATCTTCGGATTTTTCGCCAACACCCCGTCCCTGGAGCGCTCCCTCGGATTTCAGATCCAGTTCCCGTGCCAGCGTCGGAGTGACGATATTGGCCCCTCCGGTGTCGCACAGCACGCGAAACGGGCCCTTATCATTCAGCTTCACCTCGACGTAGATGTGGTTATTGAGCAGCTCGAACGGCACCGTGGTGGAGCTCTTGCCCCCGGCGATGGCAAAATCCGGCGGCGGGCGTTGCGGCATCCGAAACTGCGCCTCCTGGATGGGGGCGTTGAACTCGACTTTCTCCAACGTGATGTATTGGTCGTATTGCTGCTCACCATTGGTGGAGCGCACGGCAAACGGCACCTTCACCCCATTCACCGTGCGGTAATCGGAAAAATAGGTGGTGCGGGTTTCGATGTCGGCCTTCTCCACCGTGTGATCGATCAGGTAGGTGGTCGCGTCGATCCACAGGTCGAAGGGGCGGCCTCCCTGAGGCGTAATCCGCAGAACATAGAAGGACTTCCCCTGAACCTCTTGCTTGCCGGGACACTCGATCTGCGCCGGCCAGCGTTGCGGAAACCAGTAGGCCATAGAACCGCGATAGGCTTCGTCAGCCGCCCCTTGACGCGCATTCTCGGCGCCCTCGGCGCGCGGCTCGCCGGAAGAATCCTGTGACCAAACCAGCTTTCCGTCGAAGCCGTCGGCGCCGGAGGTCGGACCGAGTTGGTATTTTTCAACATACCTCCCGGTAAGGTTGTCCTGCCAGGACTCGGCCTGGCCGGTCAGCCCACTGGTGGTGAGCTTGCCCTTGCTGTGAGTGGTGTGGATCGCGTCCCAGGCATCTCCGCCCATCGCCTGCTTCGCCTTGGCAAGGATCTCCTGCGCGCACTCGGGTGCGGCTGCCGCCGGCAAGCAGGTGAGTAATGCCAAGACGAATCCCGCAACAACTCGGTTCCGCATCTGTCTCCCTCTCGAATCGGTGTGGAAAAACAAGGTGCCGGGCGGACACACGAATCTCTCCTCCCTGCACATTGAGCCTATTGTCACCCTCAGTTACGGAAGCGAGCGGAAGAAAGTTCCGAGGCATGGTGGTTGGAAGCATTGCGTTATGGGAAATGAAGCGCTCCGGAACTGGTGGTCAGGAAGAAAGCGGAGGCGGAGTCAGCGCGACAACTGGGGAACCTCGGTTTGGCCGCCCGCCAGCAGTTCGTCGAAGGCGCGCGCATCTACCGGCCGGGAGAAGAAGTAGCCCTGGGCGTAGTCGCAGCCGAGGTCCTTGAGGTATTTCACCTGCTCGGCCGTCTCCGTGCCCTCGGCCACCACTTTCATGCCGAGCTGCTGGCCCAGCATGACGATGATGCGCACGATCTCGCGCTTGTCGGGGTCATCGTCCATGTCGGAGATGAAACTGCGGTCAATCTTGAGAGTATCCAGGGGAAGCCCCTGCAGGCGGCTGAGCGAGGAGTAGCCGGTGCCGAAATCGTCGATGCTCAGGCGAACGCCGAGACCCTTGAGTTGCGAAAGCACCTGGGCAGCGTTTTCGGCATCGGCCATGGCCACGGTCTCGCGGATCTCCAGTTGCAAGTGGTGGGGATTCATCGCGCTTTGCTGCAGGGTATGGCGGATGCTGGCGACCAGGTCCTCCTGCAGCAGTTCCTTGGAGGTGATGTTGGCGGTGACGGCGAGGGGAGGATCCGAAGGATAGCGCGCATGCCAGACGCGAGCCTGCTGGCAGATCTCACGCAGCAGCCAGCGGTTCATGGGAACGATCAGTCCCGTCTGTTCGGCGATCTCGATGAACTCGCCGGGCATGACCAGCCCCCGCTCGGGATGCTGCCAGCGTGCCAGCGCCTCAAAGCCGGTGATGCGGCCGCTTTCGAGTTGCACGATGGGCTGGTAGTGGACCACGAACTCGCCACGGGCGATGGCCCCGCGCATCTCCCGCTCCAGCCGCAGGCGGTCCACCGCCTGCGAGTGCATTTCCGCGTCGAAAACCTCGCAGCGGGCCTTGCCCGCGGTCTTGGCGCGGCACATGGCGATATCGGCGTCGCGCAGCAGGTCCTCCGCCCGGTCGCGGCCAGCTGTACTCAGAACGACGCCGATGCTGGCCGAGGAGAATACCTCCTGGCTGTTGAAGGTGAAGGGGGCCGCTAGCGCGTCCTGGATGCGGGCGGCCACGCGGATGGCGTCACTGGGATCCTTGATGTCGTCCAGGAGAACGGCGAATTCGTCGCCGCCCAGCCGCGCCAGGGTATCGTCGCCATGGGGCATCAGGGCCAGGCGGGCCACCGCCTGGTGCCGGCGGAGCGACGACGCCAGCCGGCCGGCGAGTTCCACGATCACCGCGTCGCCGGCGGCATATCCGAAGCTGTCGTTGAACTTCTTGAAGTCGTCCACGTCGATGAACAGGACGGCAAATTTGTATTCCGGGTGGCGCCGCGAGTAGATGAAGGCACGCTGCACGCGGTCCAGGAACAGGGAGCGGTTGGGCAGGCCGGTGAGCGCGTCGTGGAAATTCTGATGGAGCAGCTTTTCCTCGGCGTGCTTGCGGGCGGTGATGTCGCGGTTCACGATGACCATCTTTTCCGCCTTGCCGGTCTCACCGAGGATAGGGCTGGCGGAGGATTCCAGCACGCGCCAGCTCCCATCCTTGTGCCGTATGCGATATTCCAGAGTGCGGCCGACGCCGGTGCGACGGGCGTGCTCCGCGGCTTCCAGCACGCGATGGCGGTCGTCGGGATGGATCTGTTCAAAAGAAGAGGTAGAGCTCAGCTCCTCGGGAGAGTAGCCCAGCACTTTCTGGTACGCCGGGCTGTTGTAGAGACGGCTGCCTTCCATATCCACCAGCGCGATCATGTCGCCGGCGTTCTCGCTGACCAGGCGGAATAGCTCGTCGCGCTCGCTCAGCCGGCGCCGCATGCGGGTGATCTGCAACTGCAGGTAAAGCGTATAGATGTCGAACAGCAGGACGGCGCCCACCAGCCCGCGCGCCGCCAACCGCAGGTTGAAGGCATAAAAAGGATCGACCTGGGCATGCAGCAGGGGCAGCAGGAAGGACGCGATGCCCGCCGTCAACAACAGCGTCACCAGGACGGCCAGCGACCACAACCACCACTCGCGCCGCTCCGCCTGGCGCAGACGAATGCGCACCGGCTCGCCCGCTTTTGTGGCGCTTCTGGGCATGCCCACCTAGCCTAAGCCCAAAGGTAATCATCCCCAACTAACGGAAGTACAGGGGTGGACTGCGCTGATCGGCAGTGACCCGGCGGGTCCGGCGGTGGGGAAAGGAAGGGCTTCGGAAGGTGCTGGGTGGAGCAGGACCTTCTTTGTCCAAATCGACTCTGGAGGTATCCGAGGCAGTTTGGTTTTGGCGCAGGTTGCGATATATATAAGCGTCGCTTAGCCGGTGCTAGGCCTCCAGGTCTGGAGAATCTAGCTGAACCATATTCCCCGGCCTAACGCTGGGCAGGCAATCCCACGCGATTGCCGGAGAGGAGTTCCCCATGGGCATTACGTTTAACGTGCGGCAGGCCAGAGCGGTTACCGTCGTCGATCTGGGTGGACGAATCAGTCTTGGTGAGGCGATTGCCGTTGGCTCCAGCAGCGGGGTGGCGCTTCATGAGCTTATTCGCGACCTCGTGAAGCAGGGCCACAGAAACATATTGTTGAATCTTCGCGACGTGACCCATCTAGACAGTTCGGGCATTGGCGAATTGTTCAGTTCCTTTACCACCGTGCGAAACCAAGGCGGAGTTTTGAAGCTGACCAATCCAATCGAACGGGTGCGAGACCTTCTTCGCCTCACCAAGCTCAACACAGTGCTCGACGTGATAGAGGATGAGGCCACGGCTGTTCAGTCGTTCTCGAAAGAGGGCGCCGCGTAGCGGGAGCCTAGCCGGAAAGTAGAGAGCCAAAAGCCAAGAGCTAAGAGCCAATGGTCGCTGCTACGATCCCGACCTCTGCTGTTCGAATGGGGTGAGGTTTCGCATCCAGCGCCACATGAGCAGGGCTACAGCCACCATCACGATGACAAGGCCTGCCACCAGAACCGACCAACCCAGGTAGCGCTCGGGATGGCGGATCAGGCGGACGAAGTGGCGTCCGTAGCGGGCCGCGGCCCACGCCAGCAGGCTGTAGCGGAGGGCGCGCCCCGCTGCCACCGCGCCCAGGTACCGCCGCGCGGGATAGCCCAAAATTCCGGCCGCGGCGAAAACCACCGTCGCCGGGAAAGGTGGAGGAAAAAGCGTCGCGACGGCCAACCCGCCCCCTCCCCACTGGCGGACGAAGTCGAGCAGGCGGTGCACACTGTTCTCGCCGAACTTGCGCGTGAGGTAAGCCTCACCCGCCTGGCGTGCGATCGAATAGGTGATGAAGGAACCGACCAACCCTCCGGCGGTGGCGATGAGGGCGTAGTAGTACCAGGGCTCCCGGTGGCGCGCCGCCAGGACGACGATCACCAGATCCAGACCCCCGAAGGTGGGCACGGGTGAGCCGTCGAGGATGGCCAGCGCGAACAGGCCGAAGCCGCCCAGATGACGCAGAGTAGCTTGCCAGCCGGCGGGAGCGGGCGGGCGGCGCCGGGCGGCCTGCCACGGCAAGCTAGCCAGCGGTCGCCAAGACATTCCCTTTCCCACGCTCTTCAGTCTAATTGCAAGTTAGCCGCAGACGCACGGGGAGACAGAAAGTTGAATCACTCTTTCCAAACCTCTTCGCCGCAGATTTACGCGGATGAACACAGATAGACCTTAAAACCGCCGAGGCCGCGAAGGCAAAAAAGAATGATTCTCGGTCCCGTGCGGTTTCGATTCTTGTCCGTGTTTATCCGCGGCGGCTTTGACAATAACCAGCCGGGAGCTCAGTGGCCGGCAGGTTTCTCTGACTTCTTGGGCGCAGCCGCCGGTGCTTTGGCCGGCTTAGGCTTCCAGAAATCCGGGTCAGTTTTCACCCACTCATCCGAGACGTAGCTCATGCGCGGGTTAAACTGGAACAGGTTCGACTGGCTTGACTCTACGGCGGCAGCCTCCAGCTCGCTCAGCTTTTTCATGCCCTCTTCGCCCAGATTAGCTATGAACTGCTTGCCCTGGGCGAAGCCGCGGTCTATTTCCGCCGCGGATTTCATCGGCGTGAAAACGACGTAGGTGCCACCCGCCGAGCCATAAACCGCTTCATAGGTGGCCCAGTGAACGTCGGGTATCTTCGCATAAGCCGCCGTGACCAGCTTGACCAGTTCGTCCCAGTCCTTGTGGTGCCCGGGACGAACGTGAAAGACGGAGATCTCGAAATAGCGCATGTGCGGGATGTCGACCCCGGCGCGCAGGCTGTACTCCTCGTGATAGGCGAACTCGCCGGCGTCGGTCTCGCTCAGCAGTTCACCATCGACCACCCCGGCATGGTCAAGCTCAGCGGCAAGCTTGGCGTTCTTCTGGACCGCCAGGTTGTCCTTCTCCCAGGCTTCGAAAGAATCGTAGCCAATGAGAAACAGGGAACGTGATTTGCCGGAGAGCGAATCGGCTGCCAGGTAGTGCGTCGGCCATTTCGCGTTCCTGAACGCCTGCACAAATGCGCTTTCCGTTTTCTCGTGCGTCATGCCTGTTTTGCCTGGCTTCACGAACTCGCGGAAGATGACGAGCACTTTGGGTGGTCCGGCTGACTTTTCCTGCGCCGCGACCGTCCCCAACCCCCCAAGCAGTACGGACGACGCCAACAACCAGCCCGTGAGTCTTTTCATGGATGCTCACCTCCTCGGATCCCAAGTCATTGCTGGGCTCCGCTTTTTGAGCGGGGCGGAGACTATCGGAGAGCCCCGCCTTAAGTCAAGCAGGGCGTTTACGTCATTGCGCCATTGATTCACTGAGTCATTGATTCATTGAGCCGTGGCAAACACTGCGCTTCGTTAAGCCCGTGTAGGTGGGCGATACCGTGATTTTGACCGCCACGGTCAGCCACATCCGCGACGACAAACCACTGCTGACGCTCACGACCATCTGGCCCAACCAGCACGGGCAGAAGGTGATTGAGGGCGAAGCCCACGTTCTCTTGATGGCGCCGTAGGAAATGGCGCTCCCACGTTGACGCTGCTCGCGCCACGGCCTAAGATTCCCCGCGCTCGACCAAGGCGCGCCCTGTGATCGGAGAAACCATTTCGCATTACCGCATCCTGGAAAAGCTCGGTGGCGGCGGGATGGGTGTGGTCTACAAGGCCGAGGACACCAAGCTGGGCCGCTTCGTCGCCATTAAGTTCCTGCCGCCCGAACTCTCGGCCGACGCCCCGGCCCTGGAGCGCTTCCGTCGGGAGGCGCGCGTGGCCTCTGCCCTGAACCATCCCAACATCTGCACCATCCACGATGTGGGAGAAGACCAGGGCCGGCACTTCATCGTCATGGAGTGCCTGGAGGGAATGACGCTGAAGCACCGCATCGAGGGGCACGCGCTGAAGATCTCGCAAGCCCTGGAGTGGGGAATTCAGATCAGCGATGCGCTCGACGCCGCGCACGCCAGCGGCATCGTGCATCGCGACATCAAGCCCGCCAATATCTTCATCACCAGCCGCGGGCAGGCCAAGGTGCTGGATTTCGGGCTGGCCAAACTCTCCCCGCAGAAGAAAATGTTGGCCGAGGCGATGGGCGCTTCCAACGCTCCCACTGCTGGGTTCCGGGAACATCTGACCAGCCCGGGCACCGCGCTGGGCACCGTCGCCTACATGTCGCCCGAGCAGGCGCTGGGAGAGGAACTGGATCCGCGCACCGATCTGTTTTCCTTCGGCGTGGTGCTGTACGAGATGGTGACGGGCGCGTTGCCCTTCAGCGGGAACACTTCGGCAGCGATTTTCAACGCCATTCTCAACCAGACGCCGGCCGCTCCCGTGCGCTTGAACAAGGAGACTCCGCCCAAGCTGGAAGAGATCATCAATGGAGCGCTGGAGAAGGACCGCGAGCTGCGCTACCCCACCGCCTCGGCCCTGCGCACCGACCTGAAACGGCTGAAGCGGGACCTGGACTCCGCATCGAGTCGAACGGCGGCGGCAGCGCCCACGGCCGCCGCGACGCCGGCACCGCCTGTCCCCGGGATAGCCGCAGCGAAGACTCAGAGGAGATGGCTGCCGGTGCTGGCCGGATTCGTCGTGGCATTGGCAGCCGTCGCCGTAGTTGCGTTCATGCTGGGCGAGCGTTCCGGGCATGCCGCGCCTCCGCTTTACCACCTGCTGAGCTACCGCCGCGGAATCATCCGCATGGCGCGCTTTGCCCCCGACGGACAGACGATCGTCTACAGCGCGACCTGGGAGGGCAAATCGGTAGAGGTATTCGCCGCCCGCCCGGAGAGCCCGGAATCGCGTCCCTTGGGACTTGCCGGGGCGGAGATTTTGGCCGTCTCGGCGCAAGGCGAGATGGCGCTGCTGCTGGGCAGCCGGCAAGTCAGGTCGTGGATCCACGCCGGAACCCTGGCGCGAGTGCCGATGGCCGGTGGAGCGCCGCGCGAGGTCCTGGAGAATGTGCAATGGGCGGACTGGGCGCCCGACGGAAACAACCTGGCGGTGGTCCGCGAAGTGGGAGGCCGCACCCGCATCGAGTATCCCATCGGCAAGGTGCTGTACGAAACCGGCGGGTGGATCAGCCATCTGCGCATCTCTCCCAGAGGCGACCAGGTCGCGTTCCTCTACCACCCAATAGAAGGAGACGACGGGGGCACGGTGATGGTGGTGAGCAGCGAGGGGAAGAGCAACACCGTGTCCGCAGGATGGCTGACTATCCAGGGCCTGGCCTGGACCCGCAGCGGCGATGAAGTGTGGTTCACGGCAACGGTGGAAGGCATCGATCGCGCGCTCTATGCGGTGAGCCTGGCCGGAAAGCAGCGGCTGGTGTCGCGGGTACCGGGCGAGTTGACCCTGCAGGATATCCGCAGTGATGGCCGTGTGCTGGTTACGCGCGGCAATACCCGGCGGCGCATCATGAGCCCGGCCGCGGGCGGGAGTGCGGAGCAGGACTTGGCCTGGTTCGACTGGTCGTATCCCGTTGGCCTATCGAGCGACGGCAAGCAGATGCTGTTCTTCGAAGCCGGCGAAGGCGGCGGCCTGAGCTATGCCGCTTATCTGCGCCGGACCGACGGCTCTCCCGCGGTGCGCCTGGGAGATGGGCAGGCCCTGGCCCTCTCTCCCGACGAAAAGTGGGCGCTGGCCACGCGCAACGATGATCCCACACAACTCTTCCTGTTGCCCACCCGGGCGGGAGAGATCAGGGCGCTGGCCCACGAGAATGCCAGCCACGTGGCGGCTCGCTGGTTTCCCGACGGAAGACGATTCGTCTTCTCGGGGACCGAGCCCGGTCACAGCGCGCGCCTGTACGTGCAGGAAGTGGCCGGGGGAAAGGCACGAGCTATCACGCCCGAGGGCGTCAACGCGCTGGCTTTCGCAGTCTCTCCGGATGGGCGGGTGGTGGCTGGCGTCGGTCCCGAGGGCAAGGGGTACCTCTACCCGGCTTCTGGGGGAGAACCGCAGTCAATCGCTGGCTTTGAAACTGGAGAAGAGCCGATCTCCTGGAGCCCGGATGGGCGCTCGCTGTACGTGGACCGGCCGGGGGAGACGCCGGTGAAAGTGCAGCGGCTGGAGCCCGCAACCGGCCAGCGGACACTTTGGAAACAGCTCATGCCCAGCGATCCGGCAGGGGTGGAGTTCATCGGGCCGGTCGTGCTCACCCCGGATGCGCGTGCCTACGTTTATGGCGTGCGACAATTGCTCTCCGACCTCTACCTCGTCGAGGGCCTGAACTGAAGCGACCTGCCGGACTGGGGGGTACTTTTCCACAGGTCGCTGAAATCGTGCCCTGACACGAACCTCGGGGCACGGCAACTGTGAAACCCGCCTAGTCAGGTTTGTAGGTCGAGGATTTGTCGTAGTCGGCGCCGTACTTGTTCTTGTGGGGCACGCTGGCGGCAATCACTTCCGGAACCTCGAGCGCCGTAGGCGGCCCGTCGCCGGGAATGCTGATCTGCCGGGCCAGGCGGCCGAGAGCCTCGGGGGAAGAACGCTCGTACCAAACCTCGAGGCGGTAGCGGCCAACCGGGACGTTGCGGATGTGGACCTTGCCCGCGTTATTGGAGATGCCATAATACGGCGTCCCCAGTGCCACCACCACCGCGCTCATCTCGGGATGGATATTGCAGAAGATGAAAGACACGCCCGGGCGGTCGAAGCGGACCGAACGCGAGCTGCCGGCCTCGTACAGCCCCAAGTCGAAGCGCTTGCCCTTGTAGAGCGAGAACACGTTGTGAAAAAAGGGGTCCTGGTTGGGGAACTCCACCACGGTACCGATGGGCACCACCAGCAGGTGGGGCTCGAAGCGCTTGTTCTTCTGCACCAGGCGAGGGTGGACGACGGGCGGGCGCGGCGGGCTCACGCCCATCGGCGTCAGCCAAGCCACGACGTTCGCATTCCCCGCCGCTTTATCGCCCGCCGGAGTCCGCCGCACGGTCACTTTGGCGTGAAAGTCCTGGGCGAGGAAGGGCGAGGCCGGCAGGATCGCGAGCGTCAGAGCGAGAACCGCCGGCTTGAGTGAGCGGCGCATGTTTCAGAAGGCCACGCCGATCGCCAGATTGACGTGGTCGGCGGTGGACTTGGTGTCGTTTACGAAATACGTGCGCAGCCGGCGGTATTCCAGGGCGAAGAGCAGGTTCGACCTCGGCCGGTAGATGGAATTGGCGAACAGGCTCTGGTTGCGCGCCAACGGCGGGAAGTTCGAGCCCATGGGGTTGGGGAAGAGGCGCAGATCGCTGGCCAGCGGGTTGTCCGCGCCCGCGGCCACATTGAACTCCAGCTTGGAGACCGGCTTGATCTTGAACTGCGACCACCCGCCCACGGTGTTCAGGCCGGCGATACGCGTAGTAGCGAGATCGGGATCGCCATTGGCCACAATGCTGTTCCACACGCCTCCGCCCAGGCCGCCCAGCGCGCGCCCGCGGAAGAATTCGCCGGAGAGCCCGAACCAGCGCCCGATGGGCAGATCCCAATCGGCGGTGGCAGCCCAGGAATCCACGTTGCGCCCGAAGCCGTAAGCCTGGCGCTCGTAGTAGCCTCCCACGCCAATCGTCGCCGGGTGTGCCCACAAGTTTCCCTTCCAGACGAGATGCGTGGCCAAGGCCGGCTGCCGCGAACTTTCTCCCGGGGTGGGCGCGCGGTCGAACTGCGAGTCGTTGAAGTATTCCGTGAGGGGATCGAGAATACCCGCCTGCAGGGTTACGCCCGAAGACTCGGACAGGCTCCAGCGGCGCTCAACGCGAATCTGCGGCGTCCACACCCACAGGTTGCCAGCCCAGGAGAATGCCGGCTCACCCACGGAGGCATAGGAGGTGGGCGAGAGCGGGGAGAAGAACGGGGCGTCCTGTCCGATGACCAGCTTGGTGCCCGACCAGTCGAGGCTGGCGCGCGCTACCCGCAGTCGTACCAGGCCTGCGGTCACGCCGTATTGATACCTGGGGAACCCGCCGAAAAAATCCATCTCCACATCGGCGGCGGTGCTGGCCCCGGCCAGTTTAGGACCGGTGACTTCGAGCCCCAGCAGGGTCTGGCGGAGAGTGGCGCCGAAGTCGCCATTGGTCTGGCCAGGAGCGCGCGGCAGCGCCAGCCCGGGAAGATCGGTGTTGTCCACGGCGCCGCGGTTGGTGTAGGTATTCATCAGGACCAGTCCTGAGAGCTTCACCTTGTAGCGCGACCCGCTCTCCACCTTGGTCTGGCTCTGTTCCTCGATCCTGGCGGCCAGCAAGTCCTCGCGTTCCTGCGTGGCGCCGGCGTCGCCGGGAGGCGCGGACTGTTGCGCTTTGAGAGCATCGTCGAGAGTTGGATACGTGGGTGAAGGCTCGGTCTGGGGAGTGGGCTTGCTCGCGGAGGCTCCCAGTCGGGCCTCCAACTCCTCCAGCCGCCGGCGCAGGTCAGCTACCTCCTGGTGGGATCGTTCGAGCTCAGCCCGGGTGTCGCCAAGCGAAGACCGCAGCGCGTCCACCTGCGCCTGCAGTTCAGCGGCAGAGGCGCTGGCCGGCGGCGACGACTGGGCACAGACGGGAACAGCAACGATCAATCCCACAACGGGCAGAATAAGCCCGCGGAGGCATCCTCGAAGCCTGTGGCGCAACACACTTCCCCCTAACTGTGCCCCTGGGGGCCAATATACCCCTGTAACTTCCGTGACTAACGTTCCACCTACGTCTTCGTACCTAATTAGCCAACACATTCTGGTGATCGGCGTGGCGGGGGCAACCACGCAGGACAGGTGGTGTTCCGTACCAGGGGCAGGATCGTTGCCAGCACCCTAGATGGGAAGCAAACCGCCGCGCTCCAGGCGGACTCCCAGGTGCGGGCAGGCCAGGGCCCGCAGCAAGTGAAGCTGGGCGACGAGGCATTCGTGATCAACGCCTTCCAGCTCTCTCCCCGCTCCAGCGACGTTCGAGCTCATCGTGCTGAAGTCCGACGACCGCCCACCGTGTTCATGGAGCGGATGAACCGGCCTGATCATCGGCGTGGGCGTGGTTGCGGTGCTGCTGGGAGCGGAGTTTGTGTTCTTCATCTCCCACACCTTCACCCGGCCGCTGGGAGACTTGGTGACCGGCGTGCGGGCGCCGAGCCGGACCCTAGGGTGGCGAGAGCGCAGTAGCGGTGGCCGAACGTGTTCCTGAATTCTCAGCGGTGAGCAACGGCGAGCAAGCTTACACCGAAGGGCATCGGCACCTTTCCCACCAAGTACCGCTCCGCTGCGAAGACTCCCGCCAAGAGCTCGTTTATTAAGCCGGGATCGTTATCATCAAAATCGCTGCGGTTCCGCGCGGAGAAGCCAAGCCCGAGGCGGGTCCACCGAACACCTGCGATGATGGGAAACAGGAGTGTGTTAAAGAAAGTCAGTCGGGGGCGAGGCAACTGAGAACGCACAAACGCCCGATACAACGATGCCCTGGTATAACGCCTGCGATGGTGGCTGACGACATCCTGCCCACCCCAAAGACTGGGCATCGCAGGTACGGTGACCACAAGCAGGCCGCCGGGTTTCAGGAGCCGGAAGCTTTCCCGTAGCCCGGCAGTGTCATCGTCCAGATGTTCCAACACATCCAACGCGAGGACGACATCAAAAGACCCACTCACAAGGGGGACTGCCTGCACGTCGCCCACAGTGTAAATAATGGAGCCTGTCGCAGTTCTTCCTTGGTAGCCTTCGGCATCGACACCGACCACCCTCCCTCTGCCGCCCGCCCAGCGCAGTAACCACGTAAGCCCGTCCGGCGGACCACAGCCCAGCGAAACCACGACCAAATCCGTCGCCCGGCCTAGCTCGTTTGCCAAAACGGTCTCCAGAACCCGCTGGCGACCACGAAACCACCAATGCCATTGCTCGAGTTCACCATATCGTTTCGTGAGCCGGGAATCCATCGCTGATCTCGGGTTACCGCGGCAACTCGGTAGCCGACAAGGACATGTGTCGGAGGGCGTTTTCCTCCTCCCCAAATCCAACGCGCGATCGCACAACATACAGCGGCCGTTTTCTCACCTCGTCGTACATCCGGCTTAGATATTCACCCACGATACCAACAACAAATAGTTGCATCCCTCCGACAAAGAGAGTCACCGCAATCGTTGAGGCCCAGCCGATGGGTGTTACCACACCCGCGAGCTTGACGATGACAGCCCAAGCCCCGATGGCGAATCCTATGCCCGCGGAGATGAATCCCAGCCATGAGGCCAGCCGCAGCGGCATGCTCGAAAACCCTACGTAGCCTGCGAGAGCCAGTTTGAATAACTTCGAGGGGGTGTATTTGGGAGTACCCGAGTGGCGGGCCCCGCGCTCATAGGGAACACCGATCTGCTGGAACCCCACCCAACTGCGTAAGCCGCGCAAAAAGCGATTTCGCTCTGGGAGCCCAACCAGAACCTGGACCACCCGCCGATCGAGAAGGCAGAAGTCGCCAGCATCCAAGGGAACATCGATCTCGGCGATCGCCTTCATCGTGCGATAAAACGCATAATAGGCGGCCTTCTTGACCGCATTTTCCTTTCTCTTGGTGCGGATGGCAAAGACGACGTTATAGCCCTCGCGCCAACGCGCGAGAAAATCGTGGAGCAATTCCGGCGGATCCTGAAGGTCGGAGTCCATGAGGACAACAACATTGCCCTGAGCCTGATCGAGACCACACTGCAGAGCTGCCTGGTGGCCGAAATTCCGGGAGAAGTGGACGACCTTGAGCCTGGGATCGCGCTGTTGGTAAGCGTCCAAGATTTCGGCCGACCCGTCGTTGCTCCCGTCATCAACGAAGATCATCTCGAAAGAGCCCCCACTGGACGCCTCCAAGACGGGAAGGGATCGGCGCAGTAACTCGTCCAGATTCTCGCGTTCGTTGAAAACCGGCAGAATTACAGAAATTTTGTGCATAGCTTGACGGACAATGGTCGATGTCATTTCACATCCCGGAAGTTGTAAAGAGACGCTGTTCGCCCGGTGTTCTGCGATTCATGATGCTACTCTCCTGCCCAGTTTGTAACTCCTGGTTGAGGCCTGAATCCTCCCTACCTGAGAATCCTCAGGTACGAAGCAAGAATGAAAGCGCCTGCGACGCTTCCGCCGATCAGGCGAGCAGCTTTCCACAGATTGTCCTCCGAGTATCGAGCGGCCATCAACAATAAGAGAGGAATGGCCGTTGCCGTGTAACGGCTCGAGTATTGATGGGTGATCCTTGCGGCAGAAGCCACAACCAATACCGCCGCGGCACAGACAAAAACATAAAAACGGTCGTCCCTGTTCTCCCAAATATTACGAACCGTTGCGATCAGGAAAAGCAGCCCGAGAGAAACAATTAACCCTGTGACGAGCAAGGAAAAGCTCTCTACAGCGGAGGCGGGGAGCAGCCATCGAGTGAGCGACATGGCCGGATGGAACCTCACAAGACCGAGAACCGCGTTCACCGTGGTCACAGCAATCACTATTCCCAAAGTGATCCTCCACCCGAGGCGAAACCAATCCGGCGCCAGTATCAGAATCATAACGGCAGCATAAGAAAACGACAGCAGGCCATTATGGAGAGAAATCCCTTTTCCCACCCAGGCCGTCTTGGGTGGAACGATGCCTCCCCAGATCCAAAAAACCGTGCCCAAAATGCCCAGAGTCAATGCTAGAAACAAGCAGAGGCGCAAGGTGGAATCCCGAGTCCGGGCGATAAAGATCAGAGCCGCCGGCAAGACTAGAAGAAGGGGTTGGCGTCCGAGCACAGCCAGCGCCAACAAGATCCCAGCCATTGCCGTCAACATCAGTCCACCGGATCGCGTATCGGCGCGACTGGCCAATAACAACGCCAACACGCTCAAACTCAACAGGGCCAGAGCTGGCATTTCTGTCAGCGCCAAACCAGCCATTACCCACGTGGGTGGAAGCGCGATCGCGGCAAGGCTGGAAAGAGCAGGCGCACGCTCTGCTTGCACGCGCAGCGTGAGGTAAACAGCCGCGACAGTCAAGAATAGCAGAAACACATTCACCAGTCGGACTCCCGGCACACTCAGGTGGCTCCAGGGTTCGAACACGTACTGCACGGCTTGTGCGAGTGGGCCCGCTGGCCCAGGAAAGTTTCTAAGCAGTTCGAGGGAAAACCCATATTGGTGCAGCAGACTAACGTTTCCAATATAGTAGGGTTCATCATAGACAAGCGGGCTCCGGACGACATAAACAAGCAACAACAAAACAGATAAGGCAACTACAGCAACCAAGCGGCATGCCGTCCCACCATATCCACACTCAGTGTCATTCGCGCCAGAGGAGGGAGCCTTACGATGAGAGGGAGTTGGCGCACCTTCGGCAGTTGCGATGATATTGTCGTATGGCATAAGCCGTTCGCTAGCTTTATTCACGACGCTCCCCCAGGTCGAGATAAGATCACAAGAACCGCCGCGGCGCGGGCCATGGCGTCCGCAACCCGCCGGCAACGCGCTGGGCGGTCTCCGGCTGGAGAGCGCTCTTCCCTTCCCTGAGGCGCACGCGCAACACCGGCCACAGGACGAGCAAAAAGACGGCGATGCACTGAACGATCCCTGCCAAGTATTGCGCCAACTGAGCCTCAAGCCCGAGGAAGCTGGGGATGAGAGCGATCGCGACGGCGTTCAACACCCAACCGGAATCGCGCGCCAGGAAGGCGTGCTGGAAGTAGTCAAAGAAGATGCCCAGGGGAATCATGATCAAGAAGGGGCCCCACCAGCCGAAGTTGATGAAGCTTTCCGCCACGGTGCCTACGGCGATGGACACACGATCCAGGCGCTCGGGTGCAGTGAGGCCGTAGGCCACCTGGTAGAACTGATTGGCGTCGCTAATCGACGGCTTATCGGGCCAGAGAGCCCGCGGGATGAACGTGACCAGCATGTAGCTGTACAGACGCCCATGCTGGTAAGGCACAACCTCGGGGGTCAGGTCGATCACATGGGCAGTCTGCTGCAATAG
The DNA here is from genome assembly GCA_963704285.1 of uncultured Acidobacteriota bacterium. GTDB lineage: Bacteria > Acidobacteriota > Terriglobia > Terriglobales > Acidobacteriaceae > JAHFUA01. The sequence goes on from OY969886.1 coordinate 2,985,257, forward strand.
AGACACACGGGAGAGGGTCTGATCGGCGAGACGGCGCCAACTGTCCTCGTTTGGGTTCTGCAGCGTGATCTCCCAGCTCCGCAGGGACTCGCTGGACCAGAAGGAAATCCTTTGGCTGAGCGTGGAGTCCACGCGCTCTCCCCAGAAGGTCTTGCGGAACGCCTCTTTTCCAGCCTGAAAGAAGAGGACGTAAGCGAGGACAAGGATGATGGCAGAGGTGGGGATCTTCCGTTGCTCGTAAAGGTAGGCGACGCTACAGGTGATCATGATGGCCACGCCGGCGCCCAGCCAGCCGGAGGCGATCCCGGCTACGAACCTGGCGACGAGGAAGACGACGATCAGCAGGACCTCCCCGTGATTCGCCTGGCGGCGCAGCAGCTTGCGGAACAGCAATACAAACAGCGCCATGGGGACCGTGGAGGCCAGAATCACGAGGAGTTGGCGGCCGCCGCTGCCGAACAGGTAAGCGCGCGACTGCATCGCGAACGTCAGGGGAAGACTGAGCAGCAGGGCGGTTCGGATGTACGACCAAGTGCTCTCGCGATTGAGGTGAATGTCGAGCACCTTGCGGGAAACCAGACGATGGCCTAAGCCCGTCCACTTCCCCATCCACAAACAAACCACACCCAGCACGGCTAACAGCATGGCTTGCTCAATCGAGTGGTCGGAAAGCTCTCCGTGGGCGGTGAAGCTCCTGCGATTCCCCCAAAACAGCGCCAGCGCGTAAAAGGCCCAGTACATCAAACTGAGGATGGAGAACAGGGGCAGGTCGCGTTCTCCGGCCGTTCTCCACCTGCAGTAGGGTACCCAGGCAGTCGCCAGCAGGACCGCCGCACACAAAAATTCGAACGGCGTGATCTCATTGAGCCGTATGAGCCACATCAGGAAAGTTGCAGCCAGAGGCGGAATCACCAGCATGAGCATATTTCCGCCCGTGTCTTTAACTATGCGCTTCATTTCGTCCGCCTGCTCAGGGTAACCGCCTCAACCGCATCTATCAGGCCACGCACAGCAGCGTCGAGAAAATAGGGCTGCAAGCCTGCGCGCGCGCACTCGCCCATGGTGCGCATACGAGCTGGGTCGCGGGCAAGAGCCATCAGGACGTGGGACAGCGCCTCGACATCACCCAGCGGAAAGACCGCGCCGCTCCGGCCGTCGCGAACCAGATCGGGGGCACAGCCAACGGCGTCGCTGACCACCGCCGGCCGCGAGCAGGACATGGCTTCGTTCACCACCAATCCCCAGGTTTCCCGGCCATCGGAGGGCAGCACCAGGCAGTCGGCGGCAACGTAGGCATCCACGATCTGCGACTGGTTCAGGAATCCGGTGAGGTGGACGGGAAGCTTGCGGCTGCTGGCGAACTCCTCGCAGGCGGCGCGCAAAGGACCGTCGCCGACCATGAGGCCGGCCATCCGCGGCTCTTGGCTCGACGCCGCTTCAACGGCCCGCAGGAAGTCCATGGGCCGCTTCTTCTCGATGAACTTGCCCGCGAATAGAAACACGACATCCTGGTCCGCGAAGCCCCATTGACGGCGCAGCAGCGGGCGGCGAAGCTCGGCCTCTCCGGCAGCGCACATGAAATGATCGGGCACCACGTGCGGCACCAAGAAGATCCGCTCCGGCCGCGCGCCATAGTGCAGGTAGTAGTCCCGGGAACGGATCCCCACCGCGAGACAGGCATCGAACCGGGGGATGAAGGACCGGTACAGGGGATATTTCAGGAGCTGTTTCAGCAGGCTGCGTGGTGAAGCCAACTGCGAGTCGCCCCGGACCATCACCGGGATCCGCATCTTCCAGCAGGCGAAGATGGTTTGCCAGGCGGCCTTGTAGTGCCAGCCGTTGACTAGCACCGCATCAACCTTTTCTCGCGCCAGCATGTCCCCGATTCCCGGGGCGTCGAGCGCGAAAAAGTTTCCCGGCTTCTGCCGGGCGCCCTTCAAAAAAGTATAGCGATAACCCTCGAGCAGCGGGATGTCCCAGTCGAATTCGACGCCGAAACCGGCCTGCGCCTGGTCCGCCGGACTGGCTTGGTAGCAGTAGAAGACGCTGAGGTCAAGCTCGGGGAGCGCCGCGAGGGCGCGGAACCAGTGGGCGTGGTATTGGATGGGGTGTGTGCTGAGGATAGCCAGCCGGGTGGGCGTCATCGCGGCCCATGGTTGGCAATCGCGCCGCGTTTGCTTGGCCGAGGAGACCGGGACTGTAGCCACAGGAGCTTGCCTCATCTTGATGGCGTTCGCTCCCCCGCGCCCAATTTGTTTTCGGGCAAACACAGCAGTTGGAACCGGTGATGCTGGCTCTGCTTCAGTTCGCCCAGCGATACGGGTTGCGGGCGGCCGGCATCTCGCAACAAGGAATGTCCGAGTCTTCTCCAGCCTGACAAGGTCCTCCGTGTGTCGCTCCAAGTCCGGAATGCGATCGTATTTCCGTAGAACCCCTGCAACAAACGGCACACCTTCTCCGGGTCACCCCTGTCGAGAAACCCTTTGGGATGCACCTCGACGTAAAGGATCGGCTTGTTTTCTCGGCCGAGAATCCTTTGCATACCCTGCAGCACATCCAACTCCCATCCTTCCACGTCGATCTTGACCAGATTCACGCGGGGAATGGAGCGTTGCTCGACGAAGGAGTCCAACGAGACCATCGGGCAATCGGGCAGCGATCCTGAGTCGACATCGATGTGCCCGTTCAGCCCTGGCGCAAAGCAAACCGCGTCGTCCCTCGCGCCGACCGCAACCTGCAACGGATGGCAGAACGTGATGCGGTTTCTCTCCACGTTCGCGGCCAGCTCGCTGAAATTTGCGGCGTCGGGCTCAAACGAGAAGACCTGCCCGCTGGGCTCGACACAGCGGCAGAAAAAGCAGGTCAAATAGCCGATGTTGGCTCCCACATCGAATACCGTCATACCCGGTTTCAGGTAGGGCGCCAGTATCGCTGCGTCCTCTACGAAACCCTCACGCTTCAGGTAGAGCAGCCCGTGAACGGGGCTGCGGTGCGCCCGCAGCTCAAGCTCGTAGCCGAATAGCCGGCACGGAATCCTCAGCTGCTGTTCTCCGTTCAGCCTCAGTATCCAGTTTACGGTGCGCAGGTGCGCAACCGGCAGACACTTGTGTCCCCATCGCGCGAGTTCCAGCATTATTCTGATCCCGACTTGTCGTTCCTCGCCTCTCGTCGCAGTTTCCATGCTCATCCGCACTTGGCGCGCAAGCTCCCCTGGCGATGTTCCGTTCGTTGTCGATGAGGCGGCACTGCTTGCACAACTCCCCGATATTTCCACTCATGGCGATTCCGGCAGCACGGGTTACAATGCTGAACATCACCGAGGATCGGCGCCGGCATGCAGACATCGGCCGAATTGAAGCAAAGGGCCATCTTGCTAAAAAAACAAATCAAAAGAAAATTCCCTGCCCTCGTTCCCATTTACTCTTTCTTCCACCGCAAACTGGTTTGGCAGCCTTACCTCCGCCGCCTGGGTCCGCAACAGGTCTTTGCGCGGTTCTACCATGAAGGTTCCTGGGAATCCGAGGAGTCGCGCTCGGGCCGGGGATCGACGCTCGCGGCCACCTCCAACATTCGCGCCGTACTTCCGCAACTGGTCAAGCAGCGAGACATACGGGTGCTTCTCGACATCCCCTGCGGCGACCTGAACTGGATGCGGAAGATGGAATTGGATCTTGACCTGTACATCGGCGCCGACATCGTCTCCGAGATCGTCGAGAGTAACGAGGCCCGCTTCGGCAAGGATGGCAGCCCGGCCCGGCGATTCATGCACCTCGACCTCACGCGTGACCCTCTGCCAAAGGCGGACCTCATCCTCTGCCGCGATTGCCTGATCCATTTTTCCTACAAGGCTATTTTCGAGGCGCTCGCCAACATCCAGCGCAGTGGCGCCCTCTACCTGCTGACGACAACTTTCCTTCACCGAACCAACGTGGACATCGAAACCGGGGAATTCCGACCCATCAACTTGCAAGCCAAACCCTTCAACTTCCCGCCGCCCCTCGAACTGATCGAAGACACCTGCGAGGACCTCGGCTACTGGGACCAGCGCCTCGCGCTGTGGCGCATCGCCGATTTGCTGTAACCCTCTCCTGGAGATCTGATTCACCGCTGACCTCTGCCATCTCCGGCCATCACACTGCCTAGGGAGGCGATCCTCGTTCCCAAGAACGCATCGTGCTCCCTCCAGTTCTCGATCATGTATTCGAGGCCTATCCTTCTGCACGGCACCTGCCTGCGAGGCGCATCTGCCTGTTCATTTTCTTTGTGAGCAGGGGCAGGAAGTTCACGATCAGCTTCTCCGCTCAAAGAACTCCAGCCAGCGAGTCCGGATCCGATCATCGGAATAGAGTTCCCGGAACCGACTCACGGCTGCGCCAGCACATTCATTCCGGAACTCTGGTTCATCCAGCAACCGGCGGATGTTCCGCGTCAGGCATTCCAGCGTTTCCTCTTCGCAGAGCAGCCCTGTCCTCCCGTGCACAACCAACTCTTGCAAAGCGCCGCTGCGAAAACAGACCGTCGGAACTCCCTGTGACATCGCTTCCACCACTCCGCGGCCGAACGACTCCACAAACCGCGAAGGCGGGCTGGGATGGATGTACAGATACGTCAGGCGAAGAAAGTCGTGCACATCGTCACGGTACCTCCAGAGATGCACGCGCGACTCGAGTCCCAGGGACGCGATCGTGCGACGCAACGGTTGCTCCTCAGGTCCTTCACCCAAAACCTGCAAGTGGATGTCGGGATACTCCGAGGCCAGCGAGGCAAACGCCTCCAGCAGGAGGTCGATTCCCTTGGCGCGGCTCACCTGTCCAACGAACAGCAGGTTCCGCTTTCCTTCGAGCTGGCGGCGAACCTGGGGATCGGAATCGCACAAGCGCCAGGACTGGGTCCGTCCCGGACAGATGAAGGTCTTCTTGCGGGCGATGTAGGGATTGGTACGGATAGCGAACTCGTAGCCGAAGCGCGTGTGATGCACACAGTCGCTTGCCAGCAGGGAGACAAGGCGCAGGCGGAGCTGCCAAGTCCGCGGCAGATCGTGGAAGCCGAAGACCACGCGTTTGCCGCGCAAGCGGAAGTAGGGCGCGGCCAGCAGCGCGAAGTATCCGTAGCCGCTGGCGGGAAGATAGATGGCGTCACAGTCGAGCGAGCGCCGCAGCACGTCGCGGTTGCCCTTGATCGTGGCCGCAACCATCTGCCAGGCCTGGCGCAGCGAGCGCGGATGGCCAATCTTGGGCCAGTCAGTACGGTCGCTGAAAAAGGAGTGCTCCAGGCCGCGGCGCTCGATCTCCGCCAGCAGCGGTAGCTGTTTGCGATAGGTGGTGTAGGACAGCAGGAAATGCGGTTCCACCTCCGGCCGGAGCAGATCGAACAACTCGATCACGTAGCGCTCCATCCCGTAGAGGAACACGGTGTTGAACACGATGAGAACGCGCACCGGGCACGCTACCCGCCGCGCGCCCACTTCCGCGTGCACATGGGGCTCTGCACATTCTGGCTTAACGCCTACAGTCGCCAACGGGTACGGTCCTCAGTTCGGCTAGACAGCGGCGGCTTCCTCGAGCCGCGTGCCGGCGCGCTGGAATTCGATCACCTTCTCCACGATCTGCTCCACGTCGATCGTCGGGCGCCAGCCGAGAAGGTGGTTGATCTTAGTGATGTCGGGCACGCGCCGCGGCATGTCCTCGAAACCTTTCTCATAGGCCTGGTCGTAGGGCACGTGGACAATCTCCGACGCGCTGCCGGCCTTTTCCTTCACCAGCAGCGCCAGGCCGTTGATGGTGATCTCGCGCCCGCCGCCAATGTTGAACACCTCGCCCACCGCGCCGGGATGGTCGGCGAGGGCGACCAGCGCCTTGACCACGTCGCCGACGTAAGTGAAGCAGCGCGACTGGTTGCCGTCGCCGTAGACGGTGATGGGGCTTCCCTGCACCGCCTGCTTGACGAAGCTGGGGATCACCATGCCGTAGCGGCCGGTCTGCCGCGGTCCCACGGTGTTGAACAGGCGCACCACCACCACCGGCAGCTTCTTCTCGTGCCAATAGGCGATGGCCAGGAACTCGTCGATGGCCTTGGAGCAGGCATAGCTCCAGCGTCCCTTCGAGGTGGGGCCGAGCACCAGGTCGTGGTCTTCGCGGAAGGGCACGCGCGTGCTCTTGCCGTAGACCTCGGAGGTGGAGGCGATGATCACCTTCTTGCGTTTCTTGTTGGCGTGCTTGAGCACCAGCTCGGTGCCGTGCACGTTGGTCTCGATGGTGTTGACCGGGCTCTCCACGATGAGCTTGACGCCCACGGCGGCAGCCAGGTGGTACACCACGTCCGAGCGGTCGATCATCTCCGCCAGCAGGTGCTCGTGCTCGAGCGAGTCGATCACATAGTGGAAACCTTTGTGGCCTTTGAGGTGTTCGATGTTGTCGATGCTGCCGGTGGAGAGATTGTCGAGGACGTAGACTTCCTGCCCCGCGCGGAGGAGTTCTTCGGAGAGATGGCAGCCGATGAATCCGGCGCCACCCGTGATCAGTGATCGAATCGCTGCCATGGAGATCGTTTGCTCCCTCTGTTCGCTGGGTTGTTGGCCATCAACTTTCCACAGTCGCTACCCTGAGCTCGGACGCGATGACAATCTGAAACAGTTCTCCGACATCACGCCCAAAGCGTCGCTTCGTCTGGAATCCGGCGCCGCCGGTGACCAGAAGGAACCACGCTGGTTAAGTTCACCCTTTCAGGGCTGGAGCGCCATACGCAGGCTGGATTTCGCGGGCGCAAATTTTCTTTCCAAAAACAGTAGCACGGGTGGGTTCCGGAAACATAGCTCTTTATGACCACAGATGGTTCACCGCCTGGCTTCCCCGGAGTATGCAAGTGAGGGTCTCTCATCGCCGGCCAGGGGAACTCGCGCCACCACCTTGTCGAAGACCTCGGCCAGACGCGCCGTCATGGCACGCGTGCTGTAAGCCTCGAAAGCCTGCCAGCGGGTGCGCGGCTCATATCCCGGGCCGAGCGCCGCCAGCTCGCGCAGGCGCCACGCCACCTCGTCGGTTTTTTCCTGCAACGGATGGTCGGCGCTGAAGGTGATCACGCTTCCCGCCTGGGTGCTCTCCACGATGCCGATCACACTGCTGTCGCGGTGGAAGATGGTCAGCAGGGGCTTGCGCGCCAGAATGTAGGGAAAGATCTTGGACGCCGTGTAGTGGGGCTCGGCGGAGCCGATCACCAGCAATGCGTGGGCGTCGGAGAGGAGTTGCAAGGCGTCCAGATAAGGGACGCGGTGCGGGCGCTCCTCCACCATCTCCTCGACGCCTTGCTCGCGCGCGATGGGCGAGACGCACGGCCGCCCGGTGGAATAGCTGGTGCCCACGAAGTGCAGCCGCAGACGCGCCAGTTCCGGAGACTCGGCGCGCGCTTTCCGCACGCCCGCAAAGAACGCGGTGAGCACCGGGCGCATGGCCTCGGTGTAGGCGCCGACACTCAAAAAGTGCAGCTGGCCGTCCGCCGGATCGAACACCTGGTTGGGCCGGGGATAGCGGCGAATGTATTCCCAGTCTCCCGTCTCGCCGCCGTAAGGGATCTCGGTGGCGTCGGATTCTCGCAGCCAGGGATACTTCCCCACCACAAGATCCGTGGTCCCCTTCGATACGCCGACCAGGTGCGCCACATGGCGCAGCGCAAACGGCTCCAGGACGCGCGCCACCGCCGATGCCATCGCCCATTTCGGCGGACGCTGCGCGCGCGGCAGCTTCCCGTAGTAGGGGGTCCCCCAGGGATCGATGTAGTCCACCACGTACGGAATCCCCAGCCTGCGATGCGCGAGCCGGCCCAGCACCATGGGTACATAGGGGGGAACCGGAATGAAGATAAGGTCCACGCGCTGCTCCCGGCAGAGTGTTTTCAGGGCCCTCCAGTGATGCCACAGGCTGCGCATCCCCAGGTCGCCCACACCGAACTTGCGGGTCAGACGCGCGGGCAAGGCCGCCGTGCGAATCACCCGCAGCCACTCGGGCAGCAAGCGCGCGTTTTCCGGATCCACCCGGTTTTCGTAGTAGCGTGGATCGGTCGTGATGACCACCGGCTCCCAGCCGAATTCCCGCAGGTGGGAGGCGAAGAACTTGATCCGCAGCGCCGGCGGCAGGCTGCTGGGAGCGAAGTCGGCGCCGATGATGGCGACTCGCTTCATGAAACCGTGCTCCCTCCGGCCAATACGGGCACGAGAGGCGCCGGCGACGCGAAGATGGCGAGAAACTTTTCGCGTTCGCGGTCCCAGGAGAAGCGCGTACGGGCGGCCTCCCAGGAGGCTTGCTGGGCGGCGCGCAGCGCTTGCCGGTCACGGACCCAGTTCAGCAAGCCCTCGGCCAGCGCGCGAGCGTCACCCGCGGGATAGAGAAATCCCGCTGCCGGAATTTGCGCCATCACCTGCCGTTGCCCAGGAGTGTCGGTCACAGCAAGGGCGAGTCCGGCCACGAGATAACTGAACAGCTTATTGGTCACCGTGCGCGAGTAGTTGCCGTTGTCCGGCCGCTCCAGGGCCAAGCCGGCATCGAATGGCTCCATCGCGCGGATCACTTCATCGTGCTCGAGCGGCGGCATGAAGAATAGGCGGTGACGCTCGCCGCCGGCCAGCGCTTCCAGCCTTTCCCGGTAGCCCGCGGAAGGATTCCCGCGCAAGTGCAGCTCAACCTCGCCGGGTAAGTGGGCCAGCGCCGCAACGGCCTCTTCGAGGCCGCGTCCCGGGCCGATGGTCTGGCCGAACCAGTGCAGGCGCAGCACTCGAGCGGCGCGGCGCTCAGAGGGCGCGAGCATGCCATCCGCCAGCTCCAGGGGAAAAACGTTGTACAGGACCACGGGTGGCGGGATGCGGTGGTCGCGTACCAACTGTTCGGCCATCAGCGGCGACGCCGTGGAAACGTAAGCGCAGCGCGGCAGATACTTGGCCTCGATGGCCCGCAAGACGGCGCGCGGTTCGCTGGGAGCGTGCGCCAGGAGGTCTTCGCAATCGAAGCCAAGCCGCGCGTGCCATCGCTCGGCAGCGCGGGCGGCAACAGGCAGCGCCGCCTGGGTATGGGCGATGAACCAGTCCGCGGGCTCGCTGGCGGCGAGTTTGAGCAACTCGGGGCCGGCAAGCCCGTAGGCATTGCAGGCCAAGGCATCGCTCTTGCCGTACCGGTAGAACTCGGCGGCAAGGCGCCTACGACCGCGAATCATCGCTGAGCGCAGCTTCTTCCAGCCCAGCGGCCGGAAGTCCACGCGCTGGAGCCGCCAAGTCCTTCGTTGCATGAGAGCACGTTCACGGCACTCGGCCCACGTCAGGAAGTGCAAAGCGACCACGCGGACATCGTGTCCGGCGTCCATCAAGGAATCGGCTTCCCTGACGAGCCGCGGATTGAAGGAGGGATGCGTTGCGCCCACCAGGCAGATCCGCAAACGCTTCATGAACTCTTCTCGGCAACGACCACCAGGGAGAAGGGCATGCTAGGATTCGTGTAATCGAGCCACGTCAGGGGAAGCATCAGCACAAACAAGGGGAAGGCGCCCAAATCACCCACCCGGTGGCGAAGGCCGCGCAACTGGCGATCCAGCCAGACCAGTAAGGGCGATCCCAAGCCCATCTGCTGGCGGATTTGCAAGCCCGTCGATTCCAGCAGCGCACGGTAGCTCTCGGCCGTGTACCCATCGCGCACATGATAGCCGGTTTCAGGCTCGTCGGTACGTCCCAGGTTGTGTTCGGGGTGAATCGCATGCGGACAGCACAAAATGAGGCGGCCGCCCGGGTTCAGGAGGTCGGCGAACATCTGCACGACTTCTCTATCCCGTCGGATGTGCTCCAGCGTCTCACTGCAAATGATCTGATCGAACTTGCGCTCCAGCTTGCGGAGATCATAGATGTTCATGTCTCGGAACTCCACCGACTCGGGTGGAATTCTCATGCAGCCGAACAACGCGGTAGTATCGGTGAGTTCGCGATGGCCCAGACCCACGCCCAGCACACGGCTGCCGCCCCGATAGGCGGCGTAAGAAAGAGCGCCGTTGCCGTAACCGGCATCCAGCGTGTCCGGCTCGCCTCCTCGAAACAAGTGAGGAAGAAACCGGTAACGGCAACGGGTATGCAGATCCAGACCCGGGAAGAACGCCCTCTTGGCTACTAGCTTTAAGCGCATCACTGCACTGCCCTCTTTGAAAAGGAATCAGACAACAGCTTGCCCACAACCCCGGCCAAAGCCGCACGATGGTCGCTCCATTGCCAGCGAGCGGCGGTATCGGCGGCGGCCCGGCCCATGGCGCAGACTTCATCGCGGTGGTCGAGGCACCACTGCATCGTTTCCGCCAGCTTTTCGGAATCTCGGATAGGAACCAGGAAGCCGTTCTTTCCCGGCTCGATCAGGTCAGGGCCCGCGGTGTTGCAGGTTGTGATTACCGGCCGGCCATTCGCCATCGCCTCGGTGATAACCATGCCGAAGCCTTCGCAAAGCGAAGGGAAGACCAGAACTCCGGCTCGACGGTAGATTTCATACAATTCCTGGCGGGGAACGGAGGGACGGACCACCACGCGTCCGGGCAAGTTCTCTAGCAGCCTGGGAGCCAGCGACATTCTGCCGACCAACCACAGTTCCACGTCGCCAGCCGGCGCCAGCCTCCGCCAAGCTTCCAGCAGGTAATGCACACCCTTCCGCACCGATTGCGTCCCTGCACTCAGGAAGATGAAAGGCGTCTGGGAACCGCGCGGGACTTCGGGAGCCGGCGCAGGAGCGCCCAAAGGCACCACTTGGATGCGGCTCTCGGGAACGCCCACCCGCAGCAACGAACTCTGGGCGTAGGTGGTGTACACAATCACCAGATCCGCCAGTTCCAATTCCTCATCTTTGCGCCGGTCGCGACGGGGACGATGTTTGCGCAGGTGTCGGTCATGAGGAGTTTCCGCCTCCGGATAGTGCGCGAATTCCGTGTCCAGGATTTCGGAAGTGGTTAAATGGTGCGCAATCGGCTGCTCGTAGATGCAGAACCCGCCGCGCGCCTTCTGCGCCTGAAAAGTGGCCAAGGCGGCATGCTCGTAGGCGTACACGGCAGCAACGCCGTCCAGATGCTTGCGGGCGACGATCGTGTCGAACCACTTTTCGGTCGGTTCCCAGACCAAGTCGCAAATTGAAGGCCCGAGACCAGCCATCAGGGGAACCATGCGCAGCAACTCCGGCATGGGGTGAGAAATGACAACGTCGTGGGGAACCTCGGTGATACTGCGGCGCGCCAGTTGCCGTCCCGGGTCGGTGTAGCGGGAGCGCAGCAGCCGCCGCAAGCTCCTTCCCAGAAGATCATCCGGCCGATAATTGAAACCGGTGACGTAAGCCGCCAGCAGGCCTGCCTCATGCAGGGCTCTGGCAGCATGCTGCGCGAACGGGGCACACCCGGGATTGGAAAAGAGTACCTTGCGCTTCACGTCGAGTTGTTCGCCGCTGGCACTGTCTTGGATTATCTTTTACCATACATCCACCAGCCGAAGTAATTTCCACATAAGGGTCGCCGGGACGAATCGATTACGATGAAGCCGCTGGTCTCCATCCTCATTCCCGCCTACAACGCGGAACGCTGGATTGCCGACACCCTGAAGTCGGTGGTTGGCCAGAGTTGGCCGAACAAAGAAATCATCGTGGTGGACGACGGCTCCAAGGACGAGACGGTCGCCATCGCACGCCGCTTTGGGTCCTCGGGAGTCAAAATGGTCCAGCAGGAGAACCGCGGGCCGGCAGCGGCGCGCAACCATGCCTATCGCCTTTCGCAAGGGGAGTACATCCAGTTCATCGACGCCGACGACTTGCTGAGCCCGGAAAAAATCTCGGAGCAGATCAAGGTCCTTCGCGAAAGCCCGCCGCGCATGCTCAGCATCTGCGGCTGGGTCTACTTCCAGGACGGCACCGACCCTGAACAAGGCCTGGCGGAAGAAGGCTGGCCGGCGGTGAACACCGACGCGCCCCTCGAGTGGCTGATCGAGTTGCTGGGCCCGGAGGGACCATTCGGGATGGTGCCGCACGGAGCGTGGCTGACGCCGCGCGCCGTGGCCGAGGACGCCGGAGGCTGGGACGAAACCCCCTCGCCTGACGATGATGGCGAATACTTCGCCCGCGTGGTGCTGGCGAGCGCCGGCATCCGCCGGGCCGCCGCCGGTTGCTTCTATTACCGCAAACGTCCCACGGGAGGGAGCTGGAGTTCGACCAGGAACGCCAAGCTGCAGGCAGGTGCCCTGTACTCTCTGGAGCGCAAGATGTACCACCTGCTTGCCCGCACCAGCGACCCGCGGGCCAGGCGTGCGCTCGCTAACCGCTTCGTGCAGCGCGCGGTGGAAGCCTATCCCTACTTTCCGGAGATCACGCGCCACGCTCTGGAAAAGGCCGAGCAGTTGGGAGGTACGGACTTTCTCCCACCCTTCGGCACCTGGCGAGGAGAGCTGCTGAGCCGCCTCATCGGCTGGAAGGCCACAAGACAGTTGAATGCCTGGTATCACCAGAGCAGGAAGTGATTGGTCATGCCACCCGTGATGGGAAGCCTTGCCCAGAGAGTTCGGCCCACGCTGCGCGCAGAGGTGCAGCACCTGATCGGGGCAATGGCGGCGCGCAGTGCGTCTCGCCGCTATCTGAACCTGCTGTATTCAGCTCTGCCGCAGCGCCCGAGAGCGCGGCTGCACGGCCTTTGCCACGCCCTTTTCGCCGATGGCCGACCGTTGATCGACGAGGGGGGCCTGGAGGGTGAGGTTTGCCGGCAAGCGCCTGGTGCTCCCCCTGACTGCCACGAAGGTCTGGCAGGAGTGGGACGCGGCGGTGGCCATCCTCGGCCACGACCTGGAGATCAAGACCACCTACGCCAGCCTGCTGCGCTCCCCGCGCCGCCCCAAGCTGTTTTTCGACGTGGGCGCCAACTACGGTCTGCATTCCCTGCTGTGGCTCGCCCACGGAGTACCCACCGTTTCGTTCGAGCCCAATCCCAACTGCCACGGTTACCTGAGGCGCGTCTGCCAACTCAACCACCTGGCCTGCGACATCCAGGCACTGGCTCTCTCCGATCGGGAAGGTGAGACTGAGCTTTGGTTTCCTGAGCGTGAGACCTGGATGGGAACCACGGATGCTGGCGTGCGCGATTCTCTCGCCCGCGAGCTCCCTTTGCTGGCCATGAAGGTGGCGCAGACCACAATCGACGCCTTCGTGTCGCGGCATGGCTGCCGTCCCGACCTGATCAAGATCGACACCGAAGGCAATGAAGCGCGCGTGCTGCGAGGTAGCCGGGAGACCCTCCGGTCTTTGCGCCCGCTGGTGATCTTCGAGAGCTGGCCGGGCGCCCGCGATGCTGTCATGGCCTCGTTCGAGGAGGCGGGGTACCGGATTGCGCCGCTGCCTGTCCGCCCGGGACTTCCCACCGGCGTGCTCCAGGGTCGCTCGTTCTACGAACATCCCGGCAGAAACTTCATCGCCTTCCCCGCCGAGCAAGTGGAGAACGGACGCAGCCTGCTGTAGCTGTTGGAAGGACCAAGTGCGCACGCTGCCGCCGACACCGTACGAGGGAGCACGCACGCAAATGCAGTTCACTCGCGCGTGCTAGCTTTACCCCATGCTGACGTAGGCAGCTTTCGACAGCAGGCCAGTCCCTGCAGCCACCAACGAGGCTCGACACCGGAAATCTCTTGTCCCATTGCGCTTAAGCCCGAGACCTAAACAGTGCCTTCCCCACAAAGTTAGGACCTGCCTCTTATGCCGCCTCAACTCTCCGCTTGGGAAGTTGTAGATACGTGAAAAACGGAAGTACAAGCGCTCCAGCGCAGAGATCGCCAGCGTTGCCTCCGAGGCATCGAAGTCCCCCTGCTCGGAGGCCGTGGAATATAGGAACTTCTGCACGATCGGCCAGAAGTCTGGTGTCCAGTTATCCGCGCCGATGACGGCGGCCATGGCGCGGCGCGATACCATTTCAATCTGGCGTTGCTGTGGGACCGCATGCCGGCCGCAAACAGATCCCTTTCGACACTTGAAATCCATCAGGGCATCACTCAAGTTGGCGCAGACTCCTAGCGGACACAGCCGAGACCAAAGTTCATAGTCCTCCACGTAGCAGAATTCGGCGTCTTCCGAATAGAATCCTGCTTTATCGAGGGCGGCGGCGCGCATTACCACGGTCGGATGGATGAGAGGAGTTCTGAAGAGCAGTGTCCACTTGATATCGATGTCTCTGGGTGGCAACACCCATAAACCTCTAACGTCACCGGCCTCATCAGTTGCCATGACGTTGGATCCCACAATGATCAAGGATGGATGGTTTTCGAGATAGTCGACCTGCAACTGCAGGCGGTTCGGCACGGAAATCGTGTCAGCATCCTGGCGAGCGATGTACTTTCCGCTGGCAACCGCAATGCCCCGGTTCAAGGAAGCAGCCAGTCCCAGGTTGCGCTCGTTGTGCAGCAGCCTGATCCGCGAATGCTGGAAAGTCGCCAGTACCTCGGCGGTCTTGTCTGTCGAGCCGTCGTCAACGATGATCAATTCAAAGTCACGAAACGATTGATTCAGTACGCTCTCTACAGATTCTGGGAGAAACGGTGCATCGTTGTAGGTACTTAGGATTACACTAACCAACGGCATCCAGAATCCTCTTCCCTCGCTTTTCGAAACGCGGAGCCGGGCGGCGTCCAAAAGTTTGGGGGACCAACAGGATCACGAATAATGTGCAGCATCAATGTTTCCGTGCAGCGGCAAACCTCGCCAATGCATTCGAGTATAGGCCCTCTCTTTCACCGGCGATGACGTCGGGGTCGAGCAGGGTGCGCACGAACTTCATTGCTCGTCCGCCGACCTCGGCAGCATATCCAGGGTCGCTCAGAAAAGGCCGAAGGGCATCTGCGAGGGCGCGCGGGTCGCCCGCGGGGACCACCTTCCCAAGGCGGTTATCGTAAACTATCGAAGCGAGACCCGTGGTCTCGCTCACCACGACGGGCCGTCCGCTGGCAAAGGCTTCTAGCACAGCGACGGGGAAATTGTCGAACGTGGAAGGGGCGGCCAAAACGCGCGCCTTGGAAAACACCGTTGGTAACTGGTAACGGGGCACGACACCGAGGAATTCGCAACTATCTCCGGCAGCGGCAAGCCCTCGCAGCCACTTATCGTAGGGCAGCCCGTCGCGCAAGCCGTTGGGACCGCCGGCGAAGACAGCCCGGGCGCGGAGAGCCTCCGATTTAAGCAAATCGACCGCGCGCACGATCGTCTCGGGCGATTTGCGGAGCTCGAGTCGTCCGACGAACAGGACTGTCGGCTCAGTCTCTGAAACCGGGGGAATATTGCTCCAGGTCGTCCAGTCCACCGGCAGCGGGAGAACCTCGGGGTTCCTGTGCCGCAGCCAATTGCTGCCGCTCAATTCACTCACTAGCAGCCGAGACGGGGAAGAGAGCACATCGGCCCGCGTGACAGCGGATCGTTCGAGACCGCAAGCCCAGCGGAAGTCCCGACTATGAGGGTACTTCAGGTACTTGCCGATGACCGGTAACGGTGTGTGGAGCTCCGCCACGGCGGCAATTGGTCGCCGCCAAGCGAACAGTAGGCCTTCCGCAAGCCAGTCGGGGTACTCCATAACGTCGAAGGCGGTCTCCAGCCTGCGGTACCAGTAGTAATTGGAAAGCGCTAACCAGAGGCGCTTGACTGTCTGCGGGGCTCGCAATACGCGGTGCAACAGCCGCAGCGTACGCGGCCGCTGGAGCAGACCCCTGCGGTGCACCCGGACGCCACGGTCAACCGAGTCGCTGCTGTTCTGTCCCTCGACGCAGCAAAGGACGTGGACCTGGTGCCCGCGGGCGATGAGCGCGGGCGCAAGAGCGTACAAGTACGAGCCAATGCCGCCCCAGTCGCTTTGCGGTGGATATTCCTGCGAAAGAAACAGGATGCGCAGCACCTTAGTTCCTCCGCGGATGGCGGCACACCGCCACGAAGAACAAGGCGTTCTCGGGATTGGCTTCACTGATAACGAAGTCGCCCTCGGTCAGGAAGATAGGTTCCGCCGGCGGTTCCTTTCCGTGGAGCAGGCGTTGCGCCAGGCGTCCCAGGCGTATGAATGGGTTGGAACCCCATCGCCGAAGACGCAATATGTTGAGGTAAGCAGCCGTAAAGCCCTGGCCAGCGATCGACACATCGCCGAAGTGTTCTTGTAACAAGTCCCGGAACTCGTCCAGCGTGTACTCCCGGACATGGAAAGGATTACTGGGCCTGCCGTTGGCGCCAGACTGGCTGAAGCGTGAATTTGGAGTACTACAGACCAGAACGCCGGGATCGCGCAACAAAGCTCGCGCACGGCCGAGAAACCTGGAGAGCTGGTGGAAGTGCTCTATACATTCAAAGGCAACGACCACATCGAAGAGACCTTGTAAGGTGCCTAAAGCTTCGCAGTCATCACGGATGAATTGGAGCCCAGGGCTGGAGAATTGCTTACGCGCGATGTCCAGCGCATCCTCCGCGATATCCACGGCCACCACTTCCGTCGCGCCAGCCCGCAGCAGCATCTGTGAGCCATAGCCCACGCCACACGCGGCATCCAGCACGCGCATGCCGGAAACGAACTGGCAGGCGTAGCGGTAGCGCTGCATGTGGTTGGGGGCGTTTTCCTTCCAAATGGCTCCCCCGGGAACGATTCTCTCGTGGTAATCCATGAACTCTCCGATTCTCACTGCTCAACAGCATATTCCCAGGCAGTCTTCAGACGAACGTTGCCTGTCAGCGGCATTCATCGCTCGCCTGCTGGACACTTGATTGCCACCCATTGACCATCGAATCCTAAGGAACGCGGAGTTTTCGGAAATATCTTCCATCGAAACCAAAACGGGCCCGGGCGCGGATCCAGCCGCGAGCGGCCCGGACCAGCCATTTAAACGGAGCCGGCAAGAGACTTCGCCACCCGGCAACCGACCGGGGTGGCGAAGGACCCGCCCGCTGCCCCAGTTGCCACTGAGCCCTGTAATCGCTCTGCTGGATGGGGCTGGCGAAGACCGGCACCGTCGCCGTCTTCTGGGCGATCACCAGCAAGTAGGTTTCGCAGCGGTTGATGAGCGTCACGCGCTGGCCGACGGCTTCGGGATCGGCAACCTCGTACCAGTTCGTGCTGGGCGATTCGAAAGCCAGCATCTGGCGCAGGGCGAATCCGTTGGCCGGGCTGAAGATGCGGAAGAACACCTCAGGGCTGAACTGGTAAAAACCGTGGCCGACGAAATTATTGGCGGGAGTGATGCCCAGGAAGTGCCCGCCGGGTTCCACCATGTGCATGCAGTTTGAAATCGCCTGCGGAAAATTAAAGATGTGCTCCAGGGTGCCGCCGTCGAGCACCACGCTGAAGCGGCCGAAGAACTTCTTGTCCAGCGGCAGGTTGAAGTCATGGATGCAGCTCGCCTTCTCATAATCGGAGGCGTCGAACGAGACGATCTCGGCCGCCCCGAGCAGGCGCAGAAACGGTTCCGCATAGCCGTTCTCGGCGGTGATGAGGCGCTGGCATGCAGGGGTGGTTGTAGTAAAGCCAAACTCTTCCAGGTTCCGCTGTAGCACGGCCGCGCTCAGGTTCAGGCACTGGCGACCGATCATAGCCGTCCGCGAGAAATCGACGCCCTGCTGGCGCGCATAGAGCAGAAACCTGGTCCCGTCGATGTCCAATCCCATCGTGGGCTCCTATGGGGCCGCGGCCAAGCCCTGGCGTTCGGTCGCCGGCCCTTCCGCGCTGTACGACCAGCGCGTGTTCAGACGCACGCTGCCGATCTCATTCACCGGCGGGCGTCCATCATCATTAGTGCCGGGTTCGATCTCCACCCGCAACGCACGATCGGCATGGGAGAAAAGATCAAACCTGTCCGAGAGCCACAGCGAAATGTAGTAAGTGCCGGGCTGCAACGCCGCGGTCGCCACCTGCACGGATATGGTTCCCTTCTGCATCGAACGCGGGCGGGAGTCGTGCCGGTCGAAGATGGAGTTGCTGCCGAACACCGGCGTGCCCGCCGTGTCGTACATTACGAATCCGAGGATGGGCGGCGTCAGCTTCACCGGAGAATCAAACGCCACCTCCAGCAGCATGCCATCCGGCTTAGTCCAGCGGACAGAGGCGCGCGTGATGGCGGGCTTCTTGGGATCGGCGCTACCGGTGAAGTCCTGTGTAGCGTCGCTGGATAGGTAAGCTTCGATAGCGCGGTCCACGGCGCCTTCGATCTCCACCTCCCCTTCGGAGAGCAGGATGGCGCGGGTGCAGAGGCGGCGGATGGCGCTCATCGAATGGCTGACGAAAACGACCGTGCGCCCGCTGCGACTGACGTCCTGCATTTTACCCAGGCACTTGGACTGGAATTGCGTGTCACCCACGGCCAGCACTTCGTCCACCAGCATGATCTCGGGATCGAGGTGGGCGGCAACCGAGAACGCCAGGCGCATGTACATGCCGCTGGAATAGCGTTTGACGGGAGTGTCGATGAACTTTTCCAACTCGGAAAAGGCCACGATCTCGTCGAACTTGCGTGTGATCTCGGCGCGGGTCATGCCAAGAATCGCGCCGTTCAGGTAAACGTTTTCCCGGCCGGTGAGTTCCGGGTGGAAACCGGTGCCGACTTCGAGCAGCGAGCCCACCCGGCCGTAGATGTCGGCCGCGCCGCGCGTGGGCTTGGTGATGCGGGAAAGAATCTTTAGCAGGGTGCTCTTCCCTGCCCCGTTGCGCCCGATGATGCCGAGGACCTCGCCCTGCCGGACCTCGAAAGAAATGTCCTTGAGGGCCCAGATGGTGGCCGGGCCGTTGGAGGGACGGCCGTTGCCGCCCTGGAGTGCGGCGCGCACGCGGCGGAAGGGTGCGGTGACGGCGTCGGTCAGGGTGTCGCGCAGGGCGCGGTAGCTTTCCCGCTGGCCGATGCGGTACTGCTTGGCAATACCTTCGCAACGAATGGCAAGATCGCTCACGTCAGATCACATCCGCGAAACTGTTTTCCATGCGGCGGAAGTAGAACAGCCCGCCGACGAGCAAGAGCATGACCACGACCACCGAGACCGCCAGCATCGCCCCCGGGGCCGGAGTCTTGCCCACCAGCGCCCAGCGGAAGCCCTCCACCACGCCGGCCATCGGGTTGAGCCCGTAGAGCGGGCGCCAGCGCTCCGGCACCAGCGAGCTGGGATAGGCCACGGGCGAGAGAAACAGCCAGATCTGGGTGAGAAAACCGACCGTGTAGCGCACGTCGCGGTACTGCACATTGAGGGCGGAAAGCCACAGGCCGGCGGCCAGCGCGGTCAGGATGGCCAACAGCACGAACAGCGGCAAGGTGGCGATGGTCCAGGTGGGAACGATCCCGTAGTGCAGCATGAGAAAGATGAGCACGCTGAAGGCGATGGCGAAATCCACCAGCCCCGCCAGCACCCCGGCGATGGGGATCACCAGGCGCGGGAAATAGATCTTGGTGATCAGGCGCTCGTTGGCCACCACGCTGTTGCTGGACTCGGCCAGAGCGTGGGCGAACAGTTGCCAGGGCAGCAGCGCGCAGTAGGCGAAGACGGGATAAGGAATGCCGTCCGAGGGAACCTTGGCCAACCGTCCGAAGAACAGGCTGAAGACCACCATGCTGAAGACGGGCTGAATCACCGCCCAGGCGGCGCCCAGCGCAGTCTGCTTGTAGCGCACTTTGATGTCGCGCCAGATGAGAAAGAACAGCAGCTCGCGGTACTGCCACAGCTCGCGCAGCTCCAGGCCGGTCCAGCCGCGCGCCGGCCGGATGACGACATGCGGCAGCGCAGGCAGCGACACCGCCGGCGCCACCTGCGGGTCCACGCGCAAGGCTTCTCCCGGAAGCGTCGCCATCAGGCAAAACCCTTATGCCGCAAGCGGCCAGATGCGCCAGCCCGGCACGCACCAGGATCCCAAAAGATGTTCACGGGAGTGGGGAATGAAGTAAGACTGTGCTTTGGCAGTTCGTTCACCGATACCGGAGAAACTCTTCGGATATGGACCGATATTAGGATCGGTGGTTTCGATTGTCAAAATGTTTCCGGCGAGCGGAGTTGGCTTCCGATGTGACGCCCGCTGTGGAAAACCTGCAGCCCCGGGGAGGCGGCGGTTCCCTCGAATCGGCGCTGCTTCCGGCTGCGTGCCGATGATTGTCAGTTCGATTCCCCCGGCAAATCTGTGGAACCATCCGCGTTGCACCTCATGCTAGAATCCAGAAAATTTTCTCCCATGACTTCCCTTTGGCCCCGAAAACTCGATGGAGCGGTGAATGGATCCTAGCAATCTGGTGCGCACAGAAGCCTCCCGATCCCTGGACATCCTGCGGCCGGCAGCGGCAAACCCCGAAGTAGAACTGGCGACGCTGGAACCTTCGCTCTTGGAATACTGGCGCTTGCTGCTGAAGCGCAAGTGGACGATCGTCTCCTGCGTGGTGGTGATCACAGTGCTGGTGGCCATCCAGTCCTTCCGTGCCACCAAGCTCTACGATGCGGTGGGGCGGATCGCGATCAACCACCAGAACACCGATGCGCTCGGCCTTAGGGAGACGGGTGCCGGGGGCTTTGACGACGATGATTACACCGTCGGCCTAGACACCCAAGCCAAGATCCTGGAGAGCAACGCCATCGCGCTGCAGGTGATCCAGAACCTGCATCTGGACCAGGACGCAAGGTTCACGGGCGTGCCGGCGAGGGCAGCCAACCATGGCATCCCGGTAGGCTCGGCAGGGCTTACTCCCGCCCAGGAAAACGGCCTGCTGGGGGCGTTCCACGGGGGATTGTCGGTGAAGGTGCTCCCGCGGACGCGCATCATCGAGCTGCATTTCCTTTCCAGCAACCCTCATCTCTCGGCGCAGATCGTGAACGAGGTAGCCAACGTTTATATCGAACAGAACTTCAAGGCCAAGTTCGAGAGCACTGTGCGCACCTCGGAGTGGCTTTCCAAGCAGCTTTCCGATCTGCAGTTGAAGGTGGAAACCTCACAGCAGCGGCTGGTGGACTACCAGAAGGAACACGGCATCGTCGGAGTGGATGAGAAGCAGAACATCATCACCACCAAGCTCGACCAGTTGAACAAAGAGCTGACCGACGCCGAGATGGATCGCATCCAGAAGGAGGCGCTGTACCGGATGAGCCTGGAGGGCAAGCCGGAGCTGCTGCCCCGACTGGGCCCTTCGAGCGTCGAGTCGGCGCTGGATAAACTGAAGGAACAGCAAAGCGGCCTGCGGAGCCAACTGGCGGCCATGACCACGCAGTTCGGCGCCAACTATCCCAAGGTCAAGGAACTCAGCACACAATTGCAATCGGTGCAGGCTGCGATCAAGACTGAACTGTTGAACGCTGCCGACCAATACAAGAGCACGTACCTGGCTGCCCAGCAACGCGAAGGCATGCTGCAAGCCGCATTCGATGCCCAGAAGCAGCAAGCCAACCAGCTCAACGAAAGCGCCATCCAGTACAACCTGCTGCGGCGCGACTACGAATCCAACCGGCAACTGTACGACGGGCTGCTGCAGCGGCTGAAGGAAGCCGGGGTCTCCGCCGGACTGCGCTCCAGCAACGTGCAGATCATCGACCAGGCGCGCGTGCCTATCGCACCGTCGCAGCCCAATATCCCGCGCAACATCACCATCGGTTTCTTCCTGTCGCTGGTCGGAGGCATCGGCCTGGCCTTCCTGCTGGAGATGCTGGACAACAGTGTGCGGAGCCCGGACCAGGTGGAACTGGTCGCCGGCCTGCCCACGCTGGGCATGATCCCCTCCAGCGTGCGCATGAACCAAGGCCGCGGGTTGGCGCTGAAGCCGCTGCGGGCGGGGTCGCAGATCATGCCGCAGCAGGAATCGGTGGAGACCATCTCCTACTCGCGTCCGCAGTCGCAGTCCGCGGAAGCGTATCGCACCTTGCGGACCTCCATCCTGCTGTCCTCCTGGGGTACGCCCCCGAAGGTGCTGCTGGTGACCAGCCCGCTGGCCCAGGAAGGAAAGACCACCACCAGCGTGAACACCGCCATCGTGCTGGCGCAGAGGGGAGCGCGCGTCCTGCTGGTGGACGCCGACTTGCGCCGCCCCAGTGTTCACAGGGCCTTCGGGTTGACGCAAACCCCGGGCCTCTCCGAGTACCTGACGGGCAACCTCACCGAGTGTCCCATCACCCCCTGGGCGCAGCTTCCCAACCTGCACGTGCTGCCCTCGGGGGGATCGCCGCCCCATCCGGCGGAACTGCTGGGTTCGGCGCTGATGAACGACACCCTTGGGGAGTGGCGCAAGCAGTTCGACCACATCGTGATCGACACCCCGCCGGCGCTGTCGGTAACGGACGCGGTGCTGCTCTCGGTGCAGGCGGATTCGGTGATCCTGGTGATCCGCTCCGGGCAGACCACGAAACAGGCGCTGCGCCGGTCGCGACAACTGCTCGCCTACGTCAACTCCAAGATCATGGGCGTGGTGGTCAACGCCATGGACCTGAACGCTTCCGACTACTACTACTATTACGGCTATTACGGGAAGAAGTACGGCTACTATTACAAGAGCGACCTCGTGGAAGAGCCGCGGCCACAGTAACGGGATGTTGTCCTGGATCCTATGACAGTTGATCCCGGCGGAGCAGTAGCGGTGCCGCGCACGGAAGTCGCAGCCAGAAGGGCAGCCCGTGGTTTGCCGATAGCCGCCAGGATCGTGCTTCTGGTGGCGGCGCTGGCGGCGGCCGGGCTGTACCTGCGCGCGTCGTCGTGCGTTTATCGTGCGCTCCGCTGGGCCGAAGACGTCACCCCGGAGAACCTGAAAACGGCTGCCCGGCTCGAACCCTCCAACGCCGAGTTCCGTTACCGCATCGGCAGGTATTCCCTGCTGGTGCAGGACTTCCCCGCCGCCATCGGCGACTTCAAGGCGGCGATCGCGCTCAATCCTTACGACGCGCGCTTCTGGCTTGACCTATCCAGCGCTTATCTTGCGACCGGCGACATGGAAGGCCAGCAACAGGCACTGGCGCGCGCCCTGGAAGCGGATCCCACAACGCCGGAAGTGATTTGGCAGACCGCCAATTACGAGTTGGTGCGGGGAGACACGGAGAAGGCTATGCGGCGATTCCACACCCTGGTGGAACACGACTCCGAGTTCATGCCAGCCGTAATGAATATCTGCTGGCGGGCGACCCGGGACCCCGATCTCATCGCGGAGAAAGTGCTGCCGGCGCGTCCCGAGGCCCACTCTGCTTTCATCCGCTTCCTGTGGAACAAGCGCGCTCCGGAAGCGGCCGACAAGGCATGGTCGCACCTGATCGCGCTCAAGCAGCCGTTCCCGGTGCAGCTCGCCTTCCCCTACCTCGACTACCTGATCGGCCGGGGAGAGTTCGCGCCAGTCGAAGAGGCATGGGCGCAGGTGGCGGTGGCCAATCCTGAACTCCGCGCCTACGTTCCCTCGGATGACGAGATCGTCAACGGCGGTTTCGAGCTCGACCTGCTGAACGGCGGCTTGGACTGGAGATACTCGGCCAAGGACGGGGCGTCGGTGATCATCGATCTCAACCGGGCGCACAGCGGGAACCGCTCGCTGGCGATCACCTTCGACGGAACGCCGGAGGATTCGGGTGTGTTCCAGTTTGTGCCCGTACGCAGCAACACGCGCTATCAGTTCAGCGGGTTCATGATGGCGGAGAACCTGGAGACCGTCAGCCCGCCGCGTTTTTCGGTCTTCGGACTGCGCGGGAGCAAACCCTACCTGCTTACCGATGGCGTGAGGGGTTCCACCGGCTGGCAGCAGTTCCAGGGCGAATTCACTGCCGGACCCGAGGACGACCTGCTGCTGGTGCGCGTGGTGCGGGCGCCCAGCCAGCGGCTCATCCGCGGGAGGATATGGGTGGATGATGTGAAGCTGGTCCCCAAACCATGAACCGGAGCATGTTGTGAGCGGACAAGCACAGATCATGTCGGCAGAGGTGGTAGCGGCGGTGCGCGCACGCAGCGTGGCCGCCGTCGCCGCGCCTGGTGTGTTGCGATATTTCGTGTTGTACGGATTGGGCGGCGTGCTGGTGTACGGCGTGATCACCTTCGGCGCGGTCGAGCCGTGGTCGCTGTTCGGATTCCAGGCCATGGCTGCGGGGTTGCTGGTGCTGTGGACGGCGCAGCAACTCGCTGCCGGCGCGGAATTCGTGCTGAGCCCGTTGTACGTGCCCGTGGCACTCTTCGCCGCCATCGCGGGCGCGCAACTGGTGCTGCACCGGACGGCGTACGCCTACATGACGCGCACCGCGGGCCTCACCGACCTCGCCTACGCCATGATCCTGCTGGTCGCCGTGCAGATGCTGCGCACGGAAGAAGACGTCAAGCGCCTGGCCGGGTTCCTCACGGTTGCCGGGTTTCTGATCGCCATCTTCGCCGTGATCCAGGACCTTACCTCGAAGGGCGAGATTTATTGGATGGTGCCGGTCCGCGGCGGCTTCATCTTTGGCCCCTACGTCAACCATAACCACTATGCCGGCCTGATGGAGATGCTGGCGCCCTTTCCGCTGGTGCTGAGCATGATGGAGGAGTTGACCCCGCCTAAGCGGGTGCTGCTGGCCTTCGCTGGAGTGTTCATGGCGGGCACCATCTTTCTCTCCTTGTCGCGCGGAGGCATGACGGCGTTCGGCTTCGAGGTGGTATTCCTGGCCGCCGTGCTGTGGTGGAAGAACGCCAGCCGCCGCTCCGCCGCCATCTTCGCGACGGCTTGCCTGCTGATCCTGATGTTCCTGTTGTGGCTGGGCGGGAAAGGGCTGGTCGAGCGCTTCGTCTCTTTCAAGACCGACAATGCCAGCTACCACACCCGCATTCAGATCGCCCGTGACAGCGTACAGATGGTCAAGGCGCGCCCGCTGATGGGATGGGGCTTGGGGACCTTCACCACGGTGTATCCCAAGTACCGGACCTTCTACGCCGACGTGTTCATCAACGCGGCGCACAACGATTATGTCCAGGTCTTGACCGAGACCGGTGCGCTGGGGTTCGCGGCTGTGCTGGGTTTTCTCGCGCTGGTGTACGTGCGCGCCTTCCGCAAACTGCGCGGCCCGGGACTGGACTTGACCCAAGCCGCCACGCTGGCGGCGTTGCTCGGCGTCACCGGCATCCTGGTGCACAGTTTCGTGGATTTCAACCTGCAGATCCCGGCCAATGCCGCGATGTTCTACGTGGTCGCGGCCATCGCCGCCGCTTCCTTCCAAACCAACCGACGCAAACGATCAATCCGGACGGCAGCCTAGAGTCGAGGATCGAAGCGGCCTCTCAGGACCACCTGCGGAAGAATAATGCCTGCTGCGCGATGGGTCCGGTGCGGTGCGAGAGAGCCGCGAGTTGCTGCTCGCTCAAGGGCGTGAACTCGCGGGCAAGCTTGACGTTCTCTTCCAACTGCGCCAGGTTGTCGCAGCCGATGATGACGGTGCTCACCGGCAGTGAGAGTACGTAGTACAGCGCATCCTTCATGCTGAGCGGCCCGGCCTGCGTCTTGCCGCGGGCATACGCTCCGACTGCAGGCCAGTTCGAAATGAGTCGTCCGCGCGAGGGAATCTTCATCCCGATGATGCCCATTTGCTTTTCCACCGCCAGCGGAAGCAGCTTCTCTTCGAAGCTGAGGTGATGTTTGTCGGCGGCGTTGACCGCGAGCAGGATCTGATCGAAGGGGAATCTGCGGATGCACTCCATCAGCAGCTCGGGGTCGGTGTGCCCGGTGACGCCCAGATAGCGGACCATCTTCTGCTCGCGCGCCTGTTGCAGGGCTTCGAGCGCTCCGCCCTTGGCGAAGATGCGGTCCACGTCGTCCTGGGTGGTGATGTGGTGGAGCTGCCAGGCGTCGAGGTGGTCGGTATTGAGCAGCTTGAGCGATTCTTCGAGCAGACGCAGCGAGCCGTCGCGGGTGCGGTCGTGGGTTTTGGTGGCCAGATAGACCTGGTTGCGACGGCGTTTCATCACTTGTCCGATGTAGCGCTGGCTCCAGCGCTTGCTGCCGCCGTACATTGCGGCGGTGTCGATGTAGTTGACGCCCAGATCGAGCGCCCGCTCGACGATGGCCACGGCCGCGGCTTCGTTGTCCGGCTGTTCGATGGCCGCCTGGCCGCCCAGGCTGAAGAGGCCGACGCGGTATCCAGTGCGCCCCAGGTTGCGCGCGGGCATGGCCTCCGGCGTGGCCGGATTCGAGGGCAGAGGCGGCAGCGCCGCCGCCGTCCGGCTCAGCAGACCGCCGGCCACCAGTCCAGCCGTAGCCACTCCGGTTTGCTTCAGGAAGTTGCGGCGCGAAGAGGCGGGTTTTTGGGAGCCGTCTTTCATAGCGCACCAATCACCAGATTTTAGAGTAATTCCGGTGTTGCTGTAGCCCCCGTGAAAGGGCACGGCTTCAGCCGTGCCGAAACGATCACTTTATTATTATGTCATCCCGAGCGATGCGCGACGTGAGCCTGCGAACGGAGCGCGAGCGAGGGATCTTGGTCTCTTTATCCGTGCCTTTGCCGTCTGTTGAGGTTGCGCTATCCAACACCAAGACTCCTCGCCTCGCCCTCACTCGCCCGCCGCGGCGGGCTCGCTCGGGCGGGCTCGCAATGACAGTATTAAAAAAAACGTCTTTACGGCACGCCTGAAAGGCGTGCCCCTTCACAAGCCACATCTACTGTGGAACCGCTAGACGCTCGAATCAGCGATTGGTATCACCCGCAAGGGGCGAGTCCGCAACGAAATCGCTCAAGCCGCAACCCACTCCATCATGGCTGCGGCCCAGGAATAACCTACGCCGAAACCGACGAGCGCAAGACTGTGGCCCGGCCGGATCTGCCCGCGGCACTGCGCCCTTTCCAGCGCCATGGGGATGGTGGAGGAAACGGTGTTGGCGCAGTCCTCAAGATCGACCCAGAATTTCTCCTCCGGGATGGGAGTCCGGGCGCGCAGGCGGTCGAGCATGAACTTATTGGCCTGGTGGAAGATGAAGTGGTCCACCTCCTCCACCCGCCGGCCGCTCTTGTCGAGTAGCTGCTCCAGCAGTTTGGGAACGGTTTCTATCGTAAACCGGTAAACCTCGGGACCGTTCATATAAAGGTTGCGTTCGGAGCGCCAGTTGCCACGGGCATCCTCGGTCTCGACTGCCTGTTCACAGCCGACAGGCTGGCGCATGCCGCCGGCGGGGACGATCAGTTCGCGTGCGCCGCGGCCGTCGGTGCCGAAGACGAAGGGCCCGATCAGTTCCCTCTCCGACTCGACGGCGGTGAGGAGGGTGGCGGCGGCGCCGTCGCCAAAGATGGTGCGCACACTGCGGTCGCGGCGGTTGATGAACTTGCTGTAGGTCTCGGCGGTGATGAGCAGTACGTTCGCGGCGTTGCCGGTCTCGATCAGGCTCTTGGCCAGCGACAGCCCATAGACGAAGCCGGAACAGCCCTGGTTGAAGTCCAGCGCGCCGCAATCCAGGCGCAGGCCGAGGCGGTCCTGGACCAGGCAGGCAGTGGTGGGCAGAAAGTAGTCCGGGCTCTGGGTGCAGAACAGGAGGAAATCGATGTCGGCGGGCGCGCAGGCGCCTTTCTCGAACAGGCGCTCGGCGGCCGCTACGCCCAGGTCGGAGGAGCACTCATCGGGGGCGGCGATGCGGCGCACGGCGATGCCGGTCTTCTCCAGGATCTTCTGCGCGTCCCAGCCTCCCAGCTCTTGGGCCAGTTCTTGGTTGGTCAGGATGCCGGCGGGAAGATAGGAAGCGATCGCCTTGAGCGCTGCCCGCCGCTGCCGGACTCCATCGCCATGGTGCATGGCTGAACTCCAGGTCTCAGACAAGACTCGGCATCGGCATGGGCTGGGCGAATTGCTGGCACGCGCGAGAAGAGCGACAGCACCTCTTCACCCCCACTCACCAATGTCACCACTGCGGGCCTCACCTTCATATAACACATTTGAAGGCGGGGATTCGAGCCACGCCTGCAATCGAAGACAGCCCGCCCTCCAGCACTGGGTAGCCTACGCGGGACTCTTCACGCTGGCCCGCAGTTCGGCGACGATCTCGTGCGCGGCGTTGCGCGCCCTTTCGAGCTGGTCCGGGGGAAAGGAAATCGCGCCCACGCGGGCGTGGCCGCCGCCGCCGTAGCGTTCGCAGATCTCGGCCAGGTTGACCACGTGGTCGGCCCGCGCCCAGGGATTCGATCCCACCGAGACCTTGGCGCGGAAGCTGCTCTTGCTCAGGCCCACGCTGTAGATGCATTCCGGGTGGAGATAGTAAGGGATGAACTTGTTGTAGCCCTCCAACTCCTGGTCGGCGATGTCGTAGAACACAGTGCCGTCGCGGCATTCGGCGCGCTGGCGCATGGTCTCGATGGAGCGCTGATGGCGCTCGAGCAGCGGTTCCAGCAGCGGGGCGACGAAGGGCTCCTCCAGCACCGCGGCCAGCGGACGGTAGGCGAGCAGCGGTATCAGGCGCGGCATGAAGCCGGGGTCGTGCGAGGCCTCGATGATCATGGTCAGCCGCATGGCAGGCTGGCGCACCTCCACCGCGCTGCGCGCGTCGGGGAACTGCGCCCCGTCGATGATGTCCGCCCACTCGATCAGCTCAGCCACCGGCGCGGGGTGGAAGCCAAAGCGCTGCTCGGTCACCGTGGCCAGGAACTTGGTGCAGCTCTTGAAGTCGGGATCGTAGAACTTGGTGTTGGACTGCTGCTGCTCGAAGTGGGCGGCGTCTTCAGGGGTGAGGAAGGCGCTCTGATGGTGGTCGAACCACCAGGTGATGCGCGGCGAGGTGGAATACTTGAAGTCCACGATGGCGTTCTCGTCGCCGTCGAACTTGGACTCGTCGAACAGGCTGCCGGCGCGGTGCACCAGCCCGCTGAAGACGAACTCGGCGTCGTCGCGGATGCGCTCGCGATAAAAACGCGCGAACAGCGAGGCGCAGGCGGCGCCGTCGAAACACTTGTCGTGGAAGAACACCCGGACGCGCACCAGGACCTCTTTCCCTTTTCTCCCTGCATGCCCCAAAAGCAGGGCACTCCAGCCGCCCGCCGCGGCGGGCGAAGGGAAAAGTAAATACAAATGACATTGTGGGAGAGGAAAGTCAAGTCGCCATCGAATCACCGCTTGTGTAGAGAGGTTGCAAACTACGTCTGGACCAATGCAGACTCCACGGCGCATCCGACGCCATCAAATCACGAGAAGCGCTGGCGGGGTCTCAGAAAGACAGCTCGCCCCGGGCCCGCAGTTCGCCCGGTAGCAGCGCGTGATAGATGAACTCGTGGACCGGCGTGCAGAAGTTCTTGGCACGCCCCAGCCGGACCACAGCTCCGCTATGCGCCGCCAGCTCGGAGGGCCGCCCTGCGGCCACGTCGCGCTGCATGGAAGCCGTACCCGCCAGCAGCAGCGAGTCGATGAACTTCAGCGTGCTTGCCACCGACTCGTGCGGCACCGGGACCCCGCAGGCATTGGCGAGGCCTACAATCTCCTGCATCGCGCGTTCGAGTAACGATCTGGTCTCGGGCACGCTGCGCACCACGCCGATCGGCGCCCGCGTCACTGCGCCCACTCCGCCGAACGAGGCGATGAACTCGAACTTCTCCCACAGTGCGACCTGGATGCTCTCGGGGACACGAACCTCCAGTCCTGCGGCTTCGAGACACGCGACCAGTTTGGCCAGGCGGGACGTGCGCGCATTGTTCCACTCCCCGATGGTGATCAGCGGTTGCATGCCCATGTGCTGGATCACGCCCGGCGCAGCTACCATGGCGATGATGTGACACATTCCGCCGAGCACGTGCTCCGGGCCGAGCGCAGCCGCCAGTTGGTCGTAAGCCTCCACGCCGTTTTGCAGCGGCACGACTATGGTCTCAGGCCCGACCATGCTGCCAATCTGCTGCGCGGCGTCGGGTACCTGCCAGGCTTTGGTGGTCACGAAGACGGCATCAACCTGTCCCGCGCTTTGAGGATCGTCGGTCGCGCGCACCTGCGGGAGCGAAAAATCGCCCAGCGGACTCTCCACCCGCAAACCGTTCTTGCGCAGCGCCTCGAGCGTCGCGCCGCGAGCGATGAACACGACGTTGTTTCCGGCTTGCGCCAGCCGGCCACCGAAGTAGCCTCCCAGAGCGCCGATTCCTATGAAGGCGATTCTCATCAGCAGGTGCGTCCTCTGCCAGAGATGTGCTGGGGATGAGGTTGTGCGCAAACTTTTTGGTGGCGACGGTAGGTGGCAGGTAACTTCCCGCGAGACATCTCCTGATGGCTGCGGTTCTCGACACCCACGCGGCTGTTCAGATTGAAACGTGAAAGGTGAAGGGGCACGGCTTCCAGCCGTGCCGCCAACCTCCACACACGAACTGGCCTTTAGGCCCTGAGGGAGAGTTCCTCAGCGGCTAAAGCCGAGTTTTTGCCTACCTTTTACGGCACGCCTGGAAGGCGTGCCCCTTCACCAATCGTGAGCTCAGTCAGGACAATCCCGCATTCACAGTCGCTCCGCTCGGTCTGATCCGATCAGACCTCGGCGGTCATCTTCTTAGCCAGCGATGAAGCGCGAACGACCGATGGCTCTCCGCTTTCCGTAGAAACCGCGGGCTTCGCAACCACATCGACGGTGAGCCGAAAGACATCCGGCCGGGCGTAATGGCCGGCAACATCCAGGTCGAACTTGCCGCGCGCGATTTCGTCGAGATCGATTTCCGCCGTGACCAATCCCTCGCCGCCTTCAAGCGGTCCGGCGAGCACTTCCCCGAACGGCGAGACGATCATGCTGCCGCCATGGATCAGCACGGTGTCCGGCGCATTTCCCTGGATCGGCTGGAAGTCCGGCGGGCAGTCGGCGCGGGTGAAATACTGGCAGGCGCTGACCACGAAACAACGCCCTTCATACGCGATGTGCCGCATGCTCACGCGCCACATCTCGCGCTCGTCCACGGTGGAGGCGCACCATATCTGCACGCCGCTGGCGTAGAGATACTGGCGAAACATCGGCATGTAGTGCTCCCAGCAGATGGCCGAGCCCAGGCGGCCGATCTCGGTGTCCACCAGCGGCATGGTGGAGCCGTCGCCGAAGCCCCAGATCAGGCGCTCGCTGGCGGTCGGCATCAGCTTGCGATGTTTGGCGACCAAGCCGTTGCCCGGCACAAAGATGAGAGTGGAACAGTAAAGCGTTCCCTGATCCCGCTCGATCACCCCGATCACGAGGTGCAGGTCGAGGTCGTTGGACCAGGCGGCGATCTGCTCGGTCTCCGGCCCCGGACAGAGAATCGCCGCATCCCAGTAGCGGCGGAAGAGGTCGCGACCTGCATCGCTGCGGCTGCCAACCTTGGAGCCGAAATCCACGCCCTTGGGATATCCACCCAGCAACGCCTCGGGAAACACCACCAGACGGACGCCCGCCCGCGCCGCCTGCCGGCACGTCTGCTCGACTTTGCGCAGGGTTGCCGGCACATCAAACAGGATCGATCCCAATTGCGCCGCCGCCACTCTGACTCGGGATGAAGAAGCCATGGTCACCTCCGGACGGACTTGTCCCTATGTATGCGCTACCGTCCGCCACTGTCGAGCACAGGTTCAGGATGGCATTGTACGAAAAACTTGTGGATGCGGTGGACAGAGACTGCCCCGGCGGGCTAATCTCACCAGCATTCCACAAAGGGGGGACACAGATGTTCAGAAGGATGGTCTTGGGTGTAGCTGTTGTCTTGATGTTCGGGAGCATGGCAAGCTGGTCGCAGGCAGCGAAAACCGAGAACCCGCTTTCGCCTGAACTGGAACGGATTCGCGCCGCGCTGGAGAAATATCAAGACCCCATAGTCGCCATTCATGACGGATATCTTTCAACTTTGGGATGCGCCAATTTCCCACATCCCGCGAAACCCGGACATGAACCGTATCCGCAGGGAGCGATGGGGATCCACTTCTTCAACTCGGCGCTGGTCGGACCCAAGCTGGATTCGATGCGCCCGCAGGTCCTGCTCTACGAGCCGGAAGGCGGAAAACTGCGGCTCGTGGGAGCCGAGTGGTTCGTGCCGGCTGCGGCCGTTGTGGACAAGCCGCCTGAACTTTTTGGGCAAAAGTTTTGGGGGCCGATGGAAGGACACGAGCCACTCATGCCGGCCAGCCTCGCCCATTACGACCTGCACGTCTGGCTGTTCAAGGAAAATCCCGAAGGCCTCTTCGCTCCGACCAATCCCGCGGTCAAATGCGCCGGCTATCCCTACGCGGTGGAGATGGACTCGACGAAGATGATCTCGCACACCGCGAGTCGCTAGGTTCCCTCGGGTAAGAAAAAGGGCACGGCCCCTGCCCCAGAACAAGCCGTGCCCTCAGTGTTTCCTCCCCTTCTACGGACAGGGCATTAGGTTGCAGACAACGCAGGGGCTGGTTATCGGACGATGTTGGCAAAGGGCCGGGATCGGAGCCTCGCAGCGCCCGTCGCCGTTCACCGGCTTGCGCGGTAGTGTCGTGAACTGCTCTTCCTCGGTCGAGCCGGCCAGCGCCGTGGTGGACGCCATGCCTTGGCCGACCACCTGAGTGATCTGGTCGAAGTACCCGGTGCCGACGAAGCGCTGGTGCTTGGCCGCGTCGTAGCCGTGTTCGGCGCAGGCGAACTCGCGCTGCTGCAGTTGCGAGTAGGCGCTCATGCCGGATTCGCGGTATCCCTGCGCCAGCTCGAACATGCTGAGGTTCAGCGAGTGGAAGCCGGCCAGGGTGACAAACTGGAACTTGTATCCCATGGCCGCCAGCTCGGGCTGGAAGCGGGCGATGGTGGCCTCGTCCAGCTTGCGCTTCCAGTTGAACGACGGCGAACAGTTGTAGCCCAGGAACTTGTTGGGGAACTTCCTCAGGATGCCCTCGGCAAAGCGCGCCGCCTCTTTCAGGTTGGGCTCGGAGGTCTCGCACCAGAGCATGTCCACGTAGGGAGCATAGGCCAGGCCGCGAGCGATGGCCGCGTCCAGTCCGCCCTTGTACCGGAAGAAGCCTTCCGAGGTGCGCTCGCCGGTGATGAACTCATAGTCGCGCGGGTCGCCGTTGGAGGTGAGCAGGTGCGCGCCGTTAGCATCGGTGCGGGCCATCACCAGCGTGGGGACGGCGAGCACGTCGGCCGCCAGGCGGGCCGCAACCAGCTTCTGGATGTTTTCCGACGTGGTCACCAGCACCTTGCCGCCGAGGTGGCCGCACTTCTTGGCCGAGGAGAGCTGGTCCTCGAAGTGGACGCAGGCGGCGCCCGCCTCGATCATTGCTTTCATGAGCTCGAAGACGTTGAGGGGGCCGCCGAAGCCAGCCTCGGCGTCGGCGATGAGAGGAGCGAACCAGTTGATGTGGTTCTGCCCTTCCGAATGATGGATCTGATCGGAGCGCATGAGCGCCTGGTTGAGGCGGCGGCAGAGATTGGGAACGCTGTCGGAAGGGTACAAGCTCTGGTCGGGATACATCTGGCCGGCATCGTTGGCGTCGGCCGCCACCTGCCAGCCGCTCACGTAGATGGCCTTCAGCCCGCCCTTCACCATCTGGATGGCCTGGTTCCCGGTCATGGCGCCCAGGCAGGGCACGTAGGATTCGGTCTGTAACAGGTGCCAGAGGCGCTCGGCGCCCAGACGGGCCAGGGTGTGCTCTACCTGCACCGTCCCGCGCAAGCGGACCACATCGTCCGCGGTATAAGGCCGCTCAACCCCGGCCCAACGCGGGTTCGTAGCCCAGTCCTTCCTTATCATTTCGGCATTCTTGCCCTGTGCTGACATTGTGCTCTCCTCGCCTGTGCTTTTGGCGGAGTACCCCCCACCCCCAAGCGCACCCTGTTAAAGTGCATGCCAATGGCCAAAAGGATGCACTTCTCCAAATGAAATATGTGCTTTTGAGTGAATGGCTTAGACAAAGGTCACACAGTTCTTGGCAGGGTGACGAGGGGCAGAGTGACGAAAACTTCGTCACAGTGACGAACTAGGCCCAGATCTCGTCACGGGTGATGCCCAGCTTGCGGATGCGGGAGTTCAGGGTAGTGCGCTTGAGGCCCAGGCGGGCGGCAGCTCCGGTGGGCCCGGCGATCACGCCGCGGGCTTCCTTCAAGGCGCTGACGATCTGCTCGCGCTCGCTGAACTCGGCGGCGGAGCGCGGTTCGGCGGCAGACCGCGCACCGGCATCGAAAGCCGGCGCGTGCAGCTCGGCCAGCGGCAGACTCAGGGTCTCGCCTTCGGAAAGGATCACCGCCCGCTCGATGAAGTTCTCCAGTTCGCGGATGTTCCCTGGCCAGGGCCAGCGGAGGAGGGCGTTGATGGCCTCGGCCGGTACGCGGTCGATGTGCTTGCCGTTCTCGGCGGCGTGCTTGTGGACGAAATAGCGCACCAGCAGTGGGATATCGGAGGCGCGCTCGCGCAGCGGCGGCACCTGGATGGGGAAGACGTTGAGCCGGTAGAAGAGGTCGCTGCGGAACTGGCGGGCCGCCACCATCTGCGACAGGTCGCGATTGGTGGCGGCGATGAGACGCACATCCACGTGGATCGTTCGCGTGCTGCCGAGGCGCTCGAATTCCTTCTCCTGCAGGGCGCGCAAGAGCTTGGGTTGGATTTCGAGCGGGATGTCGCCGACTTCGTCGAGGAAGAGCGTCCCTTTGTTGGCCAGCTCGAGGCGGCCGATTTTCTGCGAGATGGCGCCGGTGAACGCGCCCTTTTCGTGGCCGAAGAGCTCGCTCTCCAGCAGGCCGGTGGGGATGGCGGCGCAGTTCAGCTTGACGAAGGTGCGCTCGCGGCGGCCGCTCAGGTTGTGGATGGCGCGGGCGATGAGCTCCTTGCCGGTGCCGGTCTCGCCCAGGATGAGCACGGTGGAGGTGGTGGGAGCCACGGTCTCCACCTGGCGCAGGATGCGCTTCAGCACCGGGTGTTCGCCGACGATCGATTCGAAGTTGTACTCGGTGCGGATCTCGCTTTCCAAGTAGCGCTTCTCCTGGGCCAGCTTGCGGTTGAATTCGGCGATCTGGCGGAAGGCAAGCGCGTTGTCCACGGCGATAGCCGCCTGGTTTGCCACCTGCGTCAGCAGATCCAGGTCCTGCCGCGAGAAGGCGGACTCGCGCTTCGAGGCGACGCTCAGCACGCCCAGCACGCGGTCACGATTCACCAGCGGCAGCCAGCAGGCGGAGCGGATGCCCTCCTGCAGCAACTGGCGCGTGAACCCGGAAGGAAAGCGCGTCAACTGGCTGAAGAGATTGTCTATCAAGAGGGGCTGGCGGGTGGCGTAGCTGTGTCCCGCTGGCGAATCCGCGATGGCAAACGATGTTCCCTGCTGGATCAGGCCCTTGCCTCCGGGAAAATCCAGGGCATAAACGCGCAGCAGGTTGCGGCTGGCCGAGTGCAGGATCAGCGCCGCATAATCGTGGTGGATGATGGTGCGCAAGAGGCCGGAGATGGCGACGAACAGCTCGCGGAAATTACGGTTCGCCACCAGCAGGTTGGTCACGTCCAGCAGCAGACGCAGGCGGTCGCGCTCGCGCTCCAGCTCCTGCTGGTGGGTGAGAGACGGCTCCGGCGGCGGTGATGGCTCCAGGGATGACACGCGGCAGCACCGGTGCCGATTTTACCTTAGGGATCGCGGCGGGAGGCGCTGGCGCCGCCTATCCCGCCCTCTCCACCGCGGCCGTGCAGCCGGCTTGCCGGTTGAAGGTGGAGGCAGCTTCCTCGGCGGTGTTGTAGAACTCGAAAATCGAGCCCAGCTTGGTGATCTGCAGCACGTCCTTGACGCGGCCCGTCAGCGCGGCCAGCTTGATCTCCCCGCCGGCGTTGCGGGCCGACGAGTACAACCCGACCAGGGTGCCGAGGCCGCTGCTGTCGATGTAGTTGACATCCGCAAGATTCAGAACGATCTGGCGTGACTCGTTCAGCAGGTCCTTGACCTGGTGCCGCAGCACGGCGGTCTCCTCCCCCATGACGATCTTGCCATAGCAATCGATGATGACGACACCGCCCAGAGTGCGAGTGCTGGTCTTGAGCAACATGATTCCCTCCCGAAATGGCTGATCGGCGCCGGCCGGCCGGTCCTGCACAAATCGATTACGAGTATCACCCGGCGAGCAGGCTGTCAAATCGGCGGAGATCGGGTGCGGCTAGCCTCCCGCGGTGGTCAATTGTTCGACGTCGACGCCGCGCAGAAACGTGGTCGCGTGCTCGGGCAGGACGGTGTTGATGAACATCCCCGAGCCCAGCTCGAAGCCGGCGACGCGGGTCAGCCGCGGGATGATGCTGAGATACCAGTGGTAGTACTTGACGCCGGCGACTTCGGCGGGTGCGGTGCGAATGGTGTAATTGAAGTCGGGATTATCGAGGCCGACGTAGAGCTTGGCCAGCATGGTGCGCAGGATGTGGGCGAGGTCGGCAAGCTCGGCGTCGCTGGTGTCGCCGAAACTGGCCATATGACGTTGCGGATAGATGGCCGTCGCGAAGGGCGTGGCCGAAGCGAAAGGCTCCACTACTACGAAGTGCTCGCTGGTCAGCACTACGCGCTTATACTCGGCCAGCTCTTCCTCGATCATGCAGCAGAAAATGCACTCCCCGAACTCGTCGAAGTGGCGCAAGGCCTCGTAAAGGCGCTGCCGCACCTGGGAGGAGATCACCGGCGTGCCGATCATCTGCGAGTGCGTATGCTCCAGGCTGGTGCCGGCGGCCATGCCGTGGTTCTTGAAGATGGTGATGTGGGCGACCCGCGGGTCGTCGCTCACCGCGCGGTAGCGCTGGAGGTAGCATTCCAGAATGGTGCGCACTTGCTCCGGCGGAAGCAGCGCGGTGGTGAGCGCGTGGTCGGGGGTCTCGACGATCACGTCGTGGATGCCGACCCCGCGGATGGTGCGCCGCGAGCGCTCGATCTTCCATTCCGGCTCGCCTTCCCGAGTGAGCGCGGCAAACTTGTTGGGCACCACCCGCACCGTCCAGTGGCCGTCGGGCTTGGAAAAGCGAAGGATCTCCGGCGGCGCCAGGTGCTCGTTTCCCGGACAGAAGGGACAGGTTTCCACGTAATGCGGGAGTGGCGGGCGCGCCTCGCGCCTCACGCGCATTTCTTCCGGGCGCTTGGCGCGCTCGGTGGCCATGATCACCCACTCTTTGGTGAAGCGGTTCTGGCGCAGTTCCGGCACGGTGGGGCAGGATAGCAAAATCCGGGCACGGCTGCTTTACGAATTGATAAAGAACGGCACGGCATAAGGTTCCCGTTTCGGCGCAGCGTGAGTGTGCTCCGAAACAAAACCATTTACCGCCGAGACACCGAGACTCTGATTAATTACTCGGCACGCTCGGCGTCTCGGCGGTCAAATCTTGTCGGCAGCCAAATCCCGGGAACCGCGTCCAATATCTTTGTCGTGGGAAAACTGCTGTTAGAATCGAAACCTTGATTATTCACCAGGGTGGAGGAGGTCTTTAGCATGAGATCACGTGTCAGGGCACGACTTCAGTCGTGCCGAGGGTTTTCAAGAATTGTCATCCCGAGCGAAGCGCGAGGCGAGCTTGCGAGCGGAGCGCGAGTCGAGGGATCTTGGGTTGTGTTTAGCTCACCAACACCAGGATTCCTCGCCTCGCCCTCACTCGCGAGGCTCGCTCGGGCGGGCTCGGAATGACAATGCAACGAAGGTTCCCGACGGCACGACTGAAGTCGTGCCCTGACACGTGATCGCGCACGAAGCGTTTCGGGAACGGCTAAGAGGCGTAGACCGGGCACATGATGCGGGACCCCTGCTCCACCGGGTATCGGTCCGACATCGTGAATAATCCGAGCAGAATTTATGGCGAATAAAATCCCTGTGGGAATTCTGGGCGGCACTGGGTTGGTGGGACAGCGGTTCATCCAGTTGCTGGAGGACCATCCCTGGTTCGAGGTGGCGTGGGTGGCGGCGTCGGAGCGCTCGGCGGGGCAGACCTACGCCGAGGCGGCACGCTGGAAGTTGCGCACGCCGATCCCGGCACACGTCGCGAAGATGAACGTGTCGGAGGCCGAGCCTGCGGGCGCGCCCAAGGTGATCTTCGCCTCGCTCGATGCGGACATCGCCCGAGAACTGGAGCCGCGCTTCGCCGAGGCCGGCTGCGCCGTGATCTCCAACTCCAGCGCTTTCCGCATGCAGAAAGATGTGCCGCTGGTGATTCCCGAGGTCAACCCCGACCACCTGAAGCTAGTGGAATGCCAGTCCTGGCGGCGGAAGTCAGGGGGCTTCATCGTCACCAACTCCAACTGCTCGGTGATGGGATTGGTGCTGGCGCTGGCGCCCCTGCAGCAGCAGTTCGGGCTGGAGCAGGTGTTCGCCGTCACCATGCAGGCGGTCAGCGGCGCCGGGTATCCGGGCGTGGCCTCGCTCGACATCCTGGGCAACGTGATCCCCTACATCGCCAAGGAAGAAGAAAAGATGGAGGCGGAAGCCCCCAAGATGCTGGGACGGCTGAACGGTCCAGCCATCGAGCCTGCGCCCTTCCGCATCAGCGTGCAGTGCAACCGGGTGGCGGTGGAGGACGGACACATGGAGTCGGTCTCGGTGAAGCTGGGGAAGGCAGCGAAGCCGGAAGAGTTGATCGAGGCGTGGCGCGGGTTCTCGGGCAAACCGCAGGAGATGAAGCTGCCGGACGCGCCCGAGCAGCCCATCATGTACGACAGTGCGCCCGACCGTCCGCAGCCGCGCCTCGACGCCGAGCGTGGCGGCGGCATGTCGGTGAGCGTGGGCCGGCTGCGTCCGTGCAACCTGCTGGACTGGAAATTCACCGTGCTCTCGCATAACACCATCCGCGGGGCCGCGGGCGCGGCGCTGTTGAATGCCGAACTGCTGAAGGCACAGGGATACCTGGGTTGACCAGCGAGCCTCTCGCATGATCGTGATGAAATTCGGCGGCACGTCGGTGGAGGACGCGGCCGCCATCGACCGCGCGGCGTGCATCGTGCGCGAGCGCGTGCCGGAAAAGCCAGTGGTAGTGGTGAGCGCGCTGGCCAAGGTCACCGACCAGCTTCTGGCCATGGCGCGCGCTGCCGGCGCCGGCGACCGCGAGAAGGCCATCGAGCTCTCCCGCGCCCTGCGGGAGCGGCATTACACCGTGGCCGGCGAGCTGCTAGGGACCGGTGTCTTCACCCAGTTCCATTCCGAGCTGGAAGCGGAGTTCGACAGCCTGGACGAGCTGCTGCGCGGGCTCGCGGCGGTGGGCGAACTGACGCCGCGCTCCTCGGACAACGTGGCCTCGTTCGGCGAGCGCATCTCGAGCAAGATCGTCGCGGCAGCGTTCTCCGCGCGTGACATCTCTGCGCGCCTGGTGGACTCGCGCGACTGCATCCTCACCGACAGCAATCACACGCACGCCATCCCCGTCTTCGACGAGACCAATGACCGCACGGTGGCGCGGCTGAAACCACTGGTGGACGCGAGAAGAGTGCCGGTGATGGCAGGCTTCATCGCCGCCGACGCCCACGGAGCGACCACCACGCTGGGCCGCGGCGGCTCCGACTTCACCGCCGCCATCGTGGGCGCGGCGCTGGGCGCCGACCGCATCGAGATCTGGACCGACGTGGACGGCATGATGACTACCGACCCCAATCTGTGCGCCAGCGCGCGGCGGGTCAAGGTGATCAGCTTCGACGAGGCGGCGGAGCTGGCCTACTTCGGGGCCAAGGTGCTGCACCCGGCGACGCTGGTGCCGGCCATCGACAAGAATATCCCGGTGCAGGTGCTCAACTCGCGCAACCCCAAGAACGAAGGCACGCGCATCACCACCCGCGCTCCGAGCTGCACCAATACTTTCAAAGCCATCGCCGCCAAGAAGCGCATCACCGTGGTGGACGTGGTCTCGGCGCGCATGCTGATGGCGCACGGCTTCCTGAAGTCTATCTTCGACGTTTTTGACCGGCACCGCTGCCCGGTGGACGTAGTCTCGACCTCCGAGGTCAGCGTATCGCTGACGGTGGATTCGAACGAGGCCATCCCGGCGGTCGCGGCCGATCTCGAGAAACTGGCCTATGTGAAATACGAAGGCAGGAAGGCGATCGTGTGTCTCGTCGGGGAGAATATCCGGGGGACGCCGGGCATCGCAGCCAAAGTATTCAGCGCGATCTCCGACATCAACGTGCGCATGATCTCGCAGGGGGCTTCGGAGATCAACATCACCTTCGTGATCGAGGAAGACGACGTGCCTGAAGCGGTGCGCCGGCTGCACCAGACGTTCTTCAGCGAACTGGACCCCAGCGTGTTCGCGTAGGCTGCCCTAGCCGTCCAGGAGCAATGCCTCAGGTCGCCATCGAGAGGCCCCTCCTTACCGATCGCCGGGTCAACCACTGGCTTGGGGAAAGACCCGTATCGGTCCCCGCAGACCTGTGACCGTGACACAAAGATGACAAGCTCTCCGTTGATGGTGTTGCGCAGGTGGACTACAATTCACCACCCTCGGGGGTGAGCCTCTCGCGCGGTCAAGTGGACCGGCGTTTAACAACCTGCAAAGGACTGCCCCTGCAAATGATTGGCTTGCTTCCATTCTTGTGGATGGGAGGTGCCCCATGCCAAGTCGCTTTACGGGTGGACCTCCGTCAACCCCGAAGCCGAGGTTGCTAGCGAAGACTGCGTTCACCTGTTGGTTGTATCGGCTGCTGTTCCTCTCCATGATGGTGGTTCCCGGCGCGCAAGCGCAAGTCTCAGCAGCAACGTCTTCGGCCCAGACTTGGGCGCCGCCGGACATCGATCAGGTCGTGCCACCGGTCAGCCCGGATGTTCCCTGTCCTTTGGCGGAGGTGTTGGCGGGCACCAGCACGCGGGTGAAAGAACTGTTTGAGAACCTGCAGCAGTTCAGCGCCAACGAGCGGATCGAGCACGTGGAAGTGGACAAACGCGGCAATCCGCGTGCCCCCAAGTCCGCCACCTTCACCTATGTTGCTCAGATCCGTAG
The DNA here is from genome assembly GCA_963704285.1 of uncultured Acidobacteriota bacterium. Classification (GTDB taxonomy): domain Bacteria; phylum Acidobacteriota; class Terriglobia; order Terriglobales; family Acidobacteriaceae; genus JAHFUA01. Next base: position 3,026,029 of record OY969886.1, read on the forward strand.
CGTTTCGCCTAGACGCATGGAGGTTGATGAATACCGCAATGGCAGCGTGTCGCAGTCATTTCCCGCCAACCTGGCGACCACCGGGACCGTTGCACATGCCTTGATCTTTCATCCCGATGTGATCGACGACTTCACCGTCACCTGCGAGGGTCTGGGAAAGTTGGGGGGACAGCCTGCGTGGCAACTGCGTTTCGTGCAGCGGCCGGACCGGCCTCCTCGCTTCCGCCAGTACCGGACACCTAGAGGATCGTTTAACGTGGAACTGAAAGGACGCGCCTGGATCGCGGCGGATAGTCATCAGGTCATGCGCATGGAAACCGACCTGGCCAAACCCATCCCGGAGATTCTCCTGCGCGAGGACCACGTGATCATCGACTATCGTCCCGTGGAATTCCGCCGGCAGCATCTCCATCTCTGGTTGCCGGAGACGACCGAGATCTACATGGATTTTCTCGGCCAGCGCTCGCACCGCCGGCACAGCTTCAGCGACTTCCAGTTGTTCTGGGTGGACGTGGCGCAGAAAACCGAAGACCCGAAAGTGGAGTGAGGCAGCCGGGGACTTCCCAAGCTGCGCTCCTCCTGCGGTTCATCCCTATCTTCCCTACTGGTTATAGCGGTTCTTGTAGAACTCCAGTTGCTGCTGGATTTGTTCCGGGGTTAGCCCCTTCGTCCACTTGTGATAGTCGGAGGTCATCACCTCGGCGGTCACCCCCGGCATCAAATGCTCCGCCTCGGGAACGAATTCCGTGTAAAAGCTCTTGGCCACCTCGTAGAAGCCGTGCCACTGGGTGTAGTCCGGCCCCATCATGGAAGTTCCCATGCGGGCGCGGCGGCCCTGGTGGTGCCACAGCTCGTAATACGTCCACTCGATCTTCTCGTCGAACGGGGTGGGCGTCAGCTTGCCCGAGGCGTAGAGCTTGTCCATGATGGCCTTGGCCGGCTTGGCGAACTTCTCGTTGTAGAGATCGACGGTGCCGTCGTACTGCTTATAGAAGTTCTCTACCCAGCCGCTGGCGTGGCAGTTGGAGCACACGTCCTGCATGGCCGAGCGCCGCATCTCCCAATGCTCCAGCTTGAAACTGACGACGGGACGCAGCGTCCAACTGATGCGGTCGCCGACATCGTGGGTCACCGGCTGATGGCTGGTGGCGCTCATGTGGCAGGTGGCGCAGGTGGGCGCGGCCGAATAGTCCTTCCCCACGACCCACGATTTTGAGTCCAGGTTCATCTTGGCGACGTTGGCGCGGAACTGGATGCCGTGCTTGGACTCGTTGTAGATCTCGATCTGCGGGTGGTCAGGTCCCATGTGGCACTTGCCGCAGTTTTCCGGCTGCCGCGCCTGGGCGGAGCTGAAGCTGTGCCGGCCGTGACAGGCGGCGCAGGTGCCTTTGCTGCCATCGGGATTGACGCGCCCGATGCCGCTGTTGGGCCAGGTGGTGAAATCGAACTTGCCGTCGCCCTGATATTTGACCTCGCTGCCATGGCACTGCCGGCAGCCGTTCGCGGCGGCGGGACCGCCCTCCACGATCTCGCCCAGCCGGTTGTCGAGGGACCCGATGAATTGTGCCGCCCCGGCGTGGCGGCTCTTTTCGAACTGGTCGACTTCGGCCTTGTGGCAACGCGCGCAATAAAACGGCGTGACGATCACGGCAATCTTCTGCCCGTAATGATCGAAGGCGGCGGGATCACCGGAATTGGCGCGATGGCAGCCGTAGCAGTCCACCTTCTGGCGGGCATGAGCGCTGCCGCGCCATTGTTCGACGATTCCCGGCGTGCTGTCAGAGTGGCAGGCCAGACACTGCTGGCCTTCTTTGGAAACCTCCACTCGGGACCCGGTTTTCTGCGCAACCGCGCTGGTCTTTTGCGCCAGCGCCACGCCCGAAGCCAGGATGATGACGAGTACCCAGGGACGTTGCATGCAACCACCTCCACAGCGCAGCAAAAAGGCCCGGCAGAAGATATACCTGACGAGCATAAAAAGTCCAAGGGACTGTCAGATGGCCCGCAATTGGGACTTCCATGACTTAGGGCCGTCCGTGAGTTACATTATTGCGCCATGAACCTACTCCTTCTGGGTAAAGGCAAGACCGGGTCGCTGGTGGCGGAGGTAGCTCGCGAGCGCGGTCACCAAGTGCGCGCCCTGAGTAGCATCGACAACCCGGGGGCCGCTGCGCTGGGCCGGGAAAATCTCCAGGGCGTGGACGTTGTGCTCGATTTCACCACGCCCAAGGCGGTCGTGGAGAACATCACCGCCTGCGCGCGGGCCGGAGCCACGATGGTCGTGGGCACCACCGGCTGGTACGGCGAGCTGCCGCGCGTCCGCGAACTGGTGGAGAAGAGCGGGATAGGTTTTCTCTATGCCTCGAACTTTTCCGTAGGGGTCAATGTATTTTTCGATGTCGCGCAGGCAGCCGCGGCGGCGCTCCAGCAGGGATACTCCGGAGCGATCGAAGAGCGGCATCACGCGCAGAAAAAAGACAAGCCTTCGGGCACGGCCGCGGTGCTGCAAAGAATTTTGAAAGAAAAAAGCGGGGTGGACCTGGAGATCACTTCGGTCCGCGAAGGTGACATCGTGGGCACGCACATCGTGACCTTCCGCTCCCCGGCCGACACCATCATCTTGGCGCACGAGGCCCACTCCCGCCGCGGCTTTGCCGAGGGCGCAGTGCGCGCCGCCGAGTGGCTGGCCGGCAGGAAAGGCTTCTTCGACTTCAAGGACGTTCTGGCGCGGCATGTAGCCTTCCCCCGCAAGGAGACCCGATGCGTCTCTCCCCAATGATCACCGCCGTTGACCTGCCTGCCTGAGGCAAACCCGGCCGCGTGATTACCGGCGGCCTGCCTTCGACAGCGGGCTCCGACGCCCGCTAAACGCCTCAACTTCTCGGGCGCGTAGGAATTACATTCCGGTCTTCCTCGGGGCATCGCTAAGTAGCGGTCCGCACATGGAATTCCCGGTTGGCATCGCTCGTGCATGCTGCCAATACAAGCCAGCCACTTGGTTTGAGCAAGCCCGACCAGGAGAACACCCATGCGAAAGCCGACGATCCTGTGCGTGGACGACGAGTTGAACGGGCTCGCCGGGCGTGAGTATCTGCTGCGGCAGCACGGGTATGACGTGGTGGTGACCACCAGCGGGCACGAGGGCCTCGAGTTGCTGCAGTCGGCGGCCGTCGATGCCGTAATCCTGGACTACCGCATGCCGGAGATGATGGGCGATGTGGTGGCAGCGCGCATGAAACAGCTCAAGCCCGAGGTGCCCATCATGCTGCTGTCGGCGCTGGACCGCATCCCGCCCGCCGCCTTGCGCTGGACCGATACCTCCCTCTCGAAGAACGTCCCGCCGGAGCAGTTCGTGGACGCGGTCGACGACCTGGTGGCCGCGCGCTCGCCGTTTTTCTATCGCTGGTTGCAGAGCTGGAAGCGGCGTTTGTCGGCGTGAAGTTGAGGCGCTTAGCGGGCGTCTGAGCCCGCTGAGCCTGCCCCGAGCGAAGCCGAGGGGAAATCCCGAGCGCAGCGAGGGATCCGCTTCTGTAAGACGCAGTCGTCCCTACAACGTGAAACTTGAACGTGCAACATGAAACTGAGTGGGCGGCCACCGCCGCCCACCGATCTGGACTACCGCTGCGCCCGGTTGCGCAGTTGCGGCGTGTTGGGCGAGGAGGTGGCGGCCGACGCAGTACCGCCGGAATTGTCGGCCGAGCTGTCGGTCAGGCCGCTCAAGGCCGGCAGGTCGCTGGCCTTGTACTTAGAGGTGCTGACGTAGCCGTGGATGTGGTCCTTCGTGACCTGGTTGATCACCAACTCCACCGGCTGCCTGCTCTCGGATGCGTAGAACATCACCGGCTCGAACACGTTCACGTGCTTCTTGTTGAGCTGGGCATCGTCCACCAGCAACTCGAGGTCGGCATAGACGTGCTTGGTGTTGGCCTTGCGCAGGCTGACGCTGATCGGCCCCTCGCGCGTGAACTGCTTCGACTTGTTCAGGTCGAACTCGTAGTAATTGCGTTCACCCTTCCGGGCGAGCGCCACCAGTTCCTCGTGCGTGCGCGCGATCGATCCTGAAAGCTCGGTCCTGGCGCTGGTCAGGTCAGATTGCGTGGATTCGATGGCCTTCTGGTGCTCGGCGAGATCGTCCTGCACCTGCTTCCAGCGCGGATCGTCGCGCCGGACAACGCGCGCCGTCCCTCGATGCTGGCTGGCGACGCGCTGGGAGGCCCGCGCCGCTTCCGCCGCCGCCTGCGCCTCGCTCAGTTGGTTCAGCTTGGTGGTGACGTTCCTGCAACTGGGTCCGGGTCTGGTCGAGAGCGGTGCTCATAGCCGTGTTCTGCGTGGACAACTGCTTGGCCACCCCGTGCTCGTGTACGACGAAGCCCAGGCTGAGAACCGCCACGCACATCAAGACGACCAGCACAACGCCCCACACCCCAAACTGCGAATGTGATTCCGAATGCGATACCGCTTGGGAGACCTTTTCTTCTTCCATGGGAGACCTCTTCTCATTGAGCGCATCCAGCAACTCACATGCCAGCGCGCGACTTCGCTAAGTAGCTGAAAAATAGTCGTGAAATTCAGGAAAACGCTGGGGTTATCGCAGGCCATCGTGGAATCATTGACACAGCGTGGAAAGGTTTGCACGGCGGCAAATACCGTCTCTGGCTCAGCTTCACTTCTTCCACGGATGTATCCGCGGAAGCCATCGCGGGACGTTCCTGCAATATTCCTCATACTCTGCGCCGAACATCTTGCGCAGGGTTGGCTCCTCATAAAGCCGCACAAACAGAACTGTGCCCAGGACCACTACCGCGGCCACCGTGATCGCGACCAGGTTCGCCCGTCCGAAGACCACCCACAGCCCGACCCATCCCACGAAGAACCCTACATACATGGGGTTCCGCACGTATCGATAGAACCCCACTACCACCAGCCGCTTGGGCGGAGCGATGGGCGCGGGGGTTCCGTGTCCCGTCCATCCGAAGTCCCATACGCACCGTAAGGCCACGGCGAAACCCAGCACCGAGGGCACGGCCGCGATCCAGCGCCAGCGCACCACACCCGCCGTGTCCACGTGGAAGCCCAGCCAGGACGGCAGCAACCAGAACCACAGCGCAAAGAACGCCGCCCCCACCATCAGGGACGCGATCGCTGTCAGCCACCGCGCACGATCCTTTGCTCGCTTGGTGCCAATCCGTTCCTCTGCCATAAGCGTACCGTCGGCGGGGATCAATCCACCCGCTCGTAATACCAATCTGCCGCCTCGTTCAGCGCCAGCTTCAACCTGCCAGCCGCCCGGTGTACATTCAAATTTCGATAACACTCTGGTACGGCGACCGGATGGTCTTCGCTGCAATTGGCGTCGATTAATCCGACATCCGTTCCCTCGAGGAAGACGTATTTCGTCTCCCACTTCCCGCGATTTGTGAACTTCTTCGTGGGCGACGAAAATATCTGCTCATACGTTTTGTCCGAGTGCAGAATGAGCTGCTCCTTGCCCGTGTCAAAGTTTGTCACATAAGTACCAGCAAGCTCTTGGTCAGAGGCGCGAACGCGCCCCTTTTCCCCACAGCCCAAGCACACCAGGAGCAACAAGAACGATAGTCCCCTAAACCTTGCCAGCGAGCTCATCTGCGTTCCTTGGCTCCAAGAAATGACACCGCCCGTCGAGTGTCGTGGACCCGTCCTAGTCCGCCGGTTCGGCCAGTTCGTGCCGCGCCGGACCGCGCTGGCCGTAGGTCTCCAGGATGTCCGCCAGCGAGACCACGCCTACCAGCTTGTTGCCGTCGGCGCGGTGCACCACCGGCAGCAGCGGCCACTCTCCAATCCTGCGCATGGCAACGTCCAGCGACTGGTCGGGGTGGAGATGAGGAAGCTCCTGCGGACGCGCGTCGGCGCCGGACCCCTGATCCGACGCCAGTTCGAGCAACTTCGCTTTGCTCATACCGCCCCAGTACCCGGAGCGGTCTTGCACCAGGAAGAACTCGCCGGGCAGGCTCTCGACCACTTCCGGCGGGGGCAACGCCTCCAGACGCACCGCCACCTGCGGCGTGGGCGCGCGCATGGCGTCCTCGACGCGCAGCACCGCCAGCTCGCGGTCTTCCTCCAGCGACGGCAGGTCGAGCCCGTCTTGGCGCGAGAGCAGATCGAAGATGGGCGTTCGCTGCACACTGCGCGAGATCAGGTAGGCCAGCGCGTTGGAGATGATGACCGGCAGGATGATGGCGTAGTTGCCGCTGACTTCCAGCACCAGGAACACCGAGGTCATGGGCGCGCGCAGGATGCCGGCGAACAACGCCCCCATGCCCACCAGCGCGTACGCGCCCAAGGGTCCGGTGAAGTGCGGGAACAAGAGGCGCTCCACTCCGCCCACCGCGCCGCCCACCATGGCGCCGATGAACAGGGTGGGCGCAAACAGTCCGCCGGGCGTGCCGCTGGAGAACGAGAGCACGGTGGCCAGGATCTTCAACCCCGCCAGGATCCCCAGCACCTCCCAGGTGTACTGGTCGTGCATGGCCTGGTCCATGTATTCGTAGCCCGCGCCCATCACCTGCGGGAAGCGCAGACCGATCACTCCGATGAGCACGCCGGCGATGGCGGGCAGCAGGTAGTGCATCCAGGTGGGCAGGGCCTTCAGCCGCGGCCGCAAAAACTGGATGGATTTCACGAACACCATCGAGGCCAGCCCGCCGATCACGCCCAGGATGGCGTACGCAGCCAATTCCCCGGGGCTCTCGAGGCGATAGCCGGGCGCGCGGAACAGCGGCTCGGCGCCCAGGAACCAGCGCTCGACCACCACGCTCGAGACGGCCGCGAGCACCACCGCGCCCAAGACCCCGGCGCTCCAGCGTCCGATCACCTCCTCGATCACGAACAGCACCGCCGCGATGGGCGTATTGAAGGCCGCAGCCAGTCCCGCGGCGGCGCCCACGGGCGCGATCAGCCGCAGGTTCTCGCGCGAGAGCTTCAGGCGGCGGCCGATCAGCGAGGCCAGCCCGGCGCCGATCTGCAGCGAGGGATCTTCCGGCCCCAGCGATTGTCCGCTGCCGATGGCCAGCGCCGAGGTGATGAATTTCCCCACGATAGTGCTGCCGGGGATGTAGCCGTCGTAGATGTAGAGCGCGGACTTGGTCTGGTTGACGCCGCTGCCGCGCACCCGCGGAAAGAAGCGCACCACAAGAAAAGCGACGAGCAAGCCCACGGCGCCGGGAACGATGACCACGCGGTCGCGCGGCGCCGCCAGGCCGGAGCCGAAGAACATCCAGCGCACCGCGTCGATTGCCATGCGGAAGCACACCACCGCCAGCCCGGCGAACACGCCGATCAGGATCGAAAGCAGGAGAAAGAGCTGGTCCTCCCCCAGGATGCGGCGCTCCTTCACCGAACCGGCGGCAGCGGCGTCGGTGGAGGCGGCGGTGGGGAGCGGAGGCGTGCTCACCGCGACCTCTCCCACTGCTCGCCCAGCAACGCCAGCGCCTTGTCTTCGAGCCCAGCAGGCCCGCATTGCCCGGAGGCTTTCTCCAGCTTGAAAACCAGGTCCATCGTCCTTTCGAGCGCGTCTGCGTTTCTGGCCAGCACCTTCTCGTTCGGCTTGATGGACCTTGCCTGCTGAAGAAGCGCGGCGAGGCTGCTGTCCGACGACGGTGCAGTCGGAGCCGTTGCCGCTGGAGCGCACTTCTGCGCCCGTGCCAGCGCGAGCTGGAAGTCGTGCAGCGCGCGACGCGCCCGCTCCTGCGCGGGCAGTCCGCGTGCGAACGGGTCCAGCTTGATGACCAGCTCGGAGAGGTTCAACAGCTCCAGCGAGTGTTCGTCCTTGGGCTTCTGAGCGACGATGGGCAGCAGATAATGCCGCGCGGTCTGGTACTCGCCCATAAGGAACGCGGCTTCACCCGCACCCACCAGTGCCGGCATGAGGTTGGGCTGGTCGGTGAGCGCCGCGCGGAAGGCCACCAGCGCCCGGGTGTAGAGGCGGGCCTGCAGGAGCAGCGTCCCCAGGCGTGTTTGTCCGGCGGCGTCCTGGGGCGGCAGCTCGGCCGCCAGCGCCACCAGTTCCGCCTGCGCATCCTTGGTATCCTGGATCGTGTTGCGCTGGAGCAGGTATTCACTCAGCTCGAACCGTATCTGCCAGCGGTGCGCCGTGGGTTCGTCCGGCCACACCCCATAGATCGCGGCGTGGTAGTAGCGGACGGCCTGGCGGGTGTCGCCCCACATGACCGCCAGCCGCGCCAGCTCGAGATTGATCGTGCCGTCGCCCGGCGCCTTCTCCCACAGGCTGAGCAGGTAGGCGCGCGCCTCCTGCGGACGATGGTCGGCCATCAGCGCCTGCGCCAGCCGCAGCCGGTAGAGATCGTTGTCGCGGGAATAAGCCAGCGCGTTGCGGAAGTCTTCCACCGCCTCGGCAGGACGCGATCGCTTCAGCGCCTCCTCGCCGCGCTCGAACCACACCGCGCCGAACTGTTCCTGCTTGCGGTGATAGGCGTGCGCGGCGAACGTGGTAGCGGAAAAGAACGCCGCGATCACCACAATCAGCCCCGCCAGCAGCAGGGGTTCACGAGGGATGGTGTTGAGCCGCCTCGCCATGGAAACTCATCCTAGTCAGCGCAGTGGCAGCCGGCAAGTGCGGTGGTACGAGAACCACGTGGCGCGGGCGCCCGTCACCACGTGAGTATCGGTCGCAAGAACAAAATGAGAGGCCCGAACGGCCTCTCGTCGCAACCGAATCTTAAAGTTTTACTTTAATACAGGCGGAAGCTGACCTCGACGTTCATCTGCACCGCTACCGGCTGGCCACCCTTCATGGCGGGCTCGAACTTCCACTGCTTCACGGCCTGGATGGCCTTCTCGTCGAGGCCCATACCCAGGGAGCGCGAGATGCGCACGTCGCGCGGGCGGCCGTCGGCGCCGACCACCAGCCACAACACGCAGGTCCCCTGATACTTGGCCTTGCGGGCCTCTTCCGAATACTCTGGATCCGGAGTGAACAGCGGCCGGGGCGCGGACACGCCGCCGCCGATGCGGAAGACTCCCCCGCCAATACCGCCGCCGCGTCCCGGACCGACGCCCGGCCCTTCACCCGATCCCACGCCGCCGCCGGAACCAGAACCGATGCCGCCACCCGATCCCGTGCCGTTCGACGGGGGCCCGACCACTTTGGCCAGCGGGTCGCCCAGGTTGGGCAGGTTCACCGTCGGCACCTTCACCTGGGGCGGGATCACCACGGTCGGCTCCATGGGAAGCTTTGGGTTGTCGTTGCGGATCACCACCGCCGGAGGCGTGAACTGCTCCATGGCGATCTTGGGCAGCTTGCCCTTGGGGGCCTGGAGCTTGTCGCGATCGCCGCCGCCGCCACCGCCGCCGATGGTGTCGTTCTTCTTGTTGGAGATCGGCACGTAGGCCGAAATATCCGGCGCCACCAGCTCCACCACCGGCTGCTGGATCTGCTGTTTCACGGCGCGCGCGCCCACGATGGAGATGGCGATCAGGCCCGCCACCATCAATCCGTGCACGATCGCGGACCCGACCGTCGCCGGCTTGCGGTTGTTGTAGTCGCCCCAGATCTCCCGCACCCGCACCGGCTGCGAGGTCAGCTTGAGCGGGGGAAGTTTTTCGGGGAAGAAGGTATCGCGCAGGTTGCTCTGGAGCGAACTCCACCACGACTGTTCCAGCGTGGAGATGAGCTGCTGCATGTGCAGCGAGCTGCCGTCGAGGCTGCTGACGATGCTGTTCGGTGTGCGTCCCTGAGGAGTGCTCAAAAACTGGTTCGCCATATCCCTAATTTCGGACCGCCGTTCCCCTTTCTCTTTCTGGCACTTACCTGCCGGCCACTCCAAAGTAAAGATGAGTACCGCCAGCTACGGGTTGCTCGCAGCTTCCCTGCCATCCTCAAGGGATGCCCTAGAATACACTGGCTGTTGGATGCCTGTCTTGGGGAAAGGGTCGCGGGAAACTCTCGCTCGTCGTGCGCAACCCCTGTACCGACGCCAGTTCCCGTGTGCCATCCAGACATGTACCACGGAACACACTAGGGGGCACTGCTCTTTTAAACCCTGTGCGGGGAACAAAGTTGCCGCCGGGGGGTAGTGGGACAGCTTACGGGAAGCCACCCACGCGTCCAGTTGGACGCAAGGACTTTTCGGGTCGCAACCCGGGTCGGTTGTGTGAAAGCCTGTTATCGCCAACTAACCGGGCATGAGTGAGTGGCGGCGGAGATGAAAGAGGCCGACGCGTTGCCCAGCAGGTTCTATCGCCGTACGTCCAGCCGCAGTATGCACCCGTCTGTAAAGAAGATCCGAACGTTTAATCCCGGCCGAATCGGGCCCCCATGAGAAGCGGCCGAATGAAAGCACGGCGTCTCGTCAAAACTGCTATAGGCAAAAGAGATCCCATGGACGCTAAACCATTCGTTCTGGTGACCGCCGAATGGCATGGGATGGAAATTCTCGACCGGCCCCTCGACCACGGAGTTACTTCCCACTCGAGTACACATGCCATTTCTCCACGAAATCCGGAATCTGGCGAATCCCGAGAAGCAGTATCATGAGCAAACTGAAGGCGACGAGGAACCCACCTACAATCTGTCGAGCCGGCTTCGCGAGCTTCGGCGACCCCAGTGTCGGCGCACCCGAAAACCGGATCAAACCCATTCCCAGCACAGTGAACAAAGCACAGATGGCGAAAGCTCGCCATGGGAAGGCGTTCAGCCCTATTTCAAAGACTGTCTGGAACCCACCCTGCGCCATGTTCGATTAGTATCACGTCTTGGTCTGACGGCGACGAGGGTTGTCGATAAATCGCTATTTCACAATTAATCTCACGCGCCGCGTAACGGGTTCAACCCGAAACTGACCCACTGCCGCTTGCGCGATAGACGCGATTTTCTTCCCTCCCTATAATGAAAGATTGTCCCGAAGAGAAAAATCCGGAGACGTGATGGGTGCGCCGCACGACCTTAAATCGACGCTGAACCTGCCAAAAACCGATTTTCCGATGAAGGCGAACCTGCCGCAGAACGAGCCCAAAATGCTCGCGCGCTGGGAGGAGTTGCGCCTCTACGACCGCATCCGGCAGGCCCGCAAAGGCGCGCCCATCTGGGTGCTGCACGACGGCCCGCCATACTCCAACGGCCCCATCCACCTGGGCCACGCCCTCAATAAGTGCCTCAAAGATTTCATCGTCAAATCCAAAACCATGATGGGATACGACTCGCCCTACGTCCCGGGTTGGGATTGCCACGGCCTGCCCATCGAGATCAAGGTGGACGAATCGCTGGGCGGCAAAAAGCTGCAGATGGCGCCTATCCAGGTGCGCCAGGCCTGTCGCCGCTACGCCGAAAAATATCTCGACCTGCAGCGCGAGCAGTTCAAGCGCATCGGCGTCTTCGGACGCTTCGACCGCCCCTATTCCACCATGACGCCCGAGTACGAGTCGGTGGTGCTCGAGACGCTCTACGCCTTCTTCGAAAAGGACGCGGTGTACAAGGGCCTGCGTCCGGTGTACTGGTGCATCCACGACAAGACGGCGCTGGCCGAAGCCGAGGTTGAGTACGAGAACCACACCAGCCCGAGCGTCTGGGTGAAATATCCGCTGAACAGCGATCCGGCGAAGATCGATCCCGCGCTTGCCGGCAAGAAGGTTTCGACCATCATCTGGACCACCACGCCCTGGACGCTGCCGGCGTCGCTGGCCGTCACCTTTGATCCCGACGAGGAATACGTCGCGCTCGAGGCCGCCGGCGGGCTCTACATCGTTGCGGAAAAGCTTGCGAAGGTGACCGAGGAAAAGTGCGGCCTGAAGGATACGAAAATCGTCGCGCGCTTCCCTGGCCGCGCCCTCGAGCACACCTGGTTCAACCATCCGTTCCTTCCCTGGCCGGAGCGCAAGGTGCTGGGCGTGCTCGCCGATTACGTCACCATGGACCAGGGCACGGGCGCCGTCCACACCGCGCCGTCGCACGGCGCCGACGACTTCTACACCGGCCAGCGCTACAAGCTCGACCCGACTTGCGACGTGGACGAAGCCGGCATCATGCGCCGTGGCCTGCCGGAGTACGACGGCAAGACCGTGTTCCAGGCCAATCCCGCGATCATCCAGCTGCTGCGCGAGCGCGGCGTGCTGATGCATGAAGAGCGCCTGGAGCACTCCTATCCGCACTGCTGGCGCTGTCATCGTCCGGTGATCTTTCGCGCCACCGAGCAGTGGTTCATCTCCATGGAGGCCAAGATCGACGCAGACGGCCGCCGCACGTTGCGCGAGGCCGCGCTCAACGAGATCAAGAAAGTTAAGTGGGACCCGGAGTGGGGCGAGGAGCGCATCTCCAACATGATCACTACCCGGCCCGACTGGTGCATCTCGCGGCAGCGCGTCTGGGGCGTGCCCATCGCCGTCTTCTTCTGCCAGGAGTGCGGCCAGGTGCTGAAGTCGAAGGAGGCGAACCACGCCGTGCTCGAGCTGGTGGCGCGCGTGGGCGTGGACGCCTGGTACACCAAGGACGCCGCCGCCATCCTTCCGCCCGGGACCAAGTGTCCGTGCGGCGGCACGAATTTCCGCAAGGAGATGGACATTATCGACGTGTGGTTCGAATCCGGCTCCAGCCACTTCGCGGTGCTGGGACACGAAGAAGGCCTGCCCTGGCCGGCCGATCTTTATCTCGAAGGCGGCGACCAGTATCGCGGCTGGTTTCACTCTTCCCTGCTCTGCGCCGTGGGCGCGCGCGAGCAGGCGCCGTATCGCATGGTCGCGACCAACGGCTGGACGCTCGATCCCGAGGGCCGCGCCATGTCCAAGTCGCTGGGCAACGTGGTGGACCCGGTAGACATCGCCGACCGCATGGGCGCGGAGATCGTGCGCCTGTGGGTAGCCTCGGTGGACTTCCGCGAGGACGTCACCTGCTCGGAAGAGCTGATGCGGCGCATCGCCGACAATTACCGCAAGATCCGCAACACCTTGCGCTTCGTGCTGCAGAACCTCTACGACTTCGATCCCGGGCTCGACGCGGTCGCCTTCGGAGAGATGCAGTCGCTCGACCAGTTCATGCTGCTCCAGACCGCCGATCTCGACGCCGAGGTGCGCGAGTGGTACACGGGCTTCGCCTTCCACAAGGCGTACCAGCGCGTCCTCAACTTCTGCGTGGTGGATCTAAGCGCGGTGTACTTCGACGTGCTCAAGGACCGGCTCTACACCTGGGCGCCCGAGTCGCGCGGACGCCGCTCGGCACAGACCGCCATCTGGCGCATTGGCGAAGCCCTGGTGCGGCTGCTGGCGCCCATGATGAGCTTTACCGCCGACGAGGTCTGGCGCTACCTGCCGCGGGTGGAAGGGCGCCCCGAAAGCGTCCACCTGGCACAGTTTTTCAGCGGCGCAGAGATCACCGGCAACATCTCACCTAGAGAAGGCCTTGATCTCGTGCGCAGCGATTGGGAGACGCTGCTGGGCGTGAGGAGCGAGGTTTTGAAGGCGCTGGAAGAGGCGCGCAACTCCAAGCTCATCGGCGGCAGCCTGGAGGCCCAGGTCAGCATCTCTGCCCCGCAGGCCTTGCTGCCCGTGCTGGAGCGGCACCGGGCGGATTTGCGCTACCTGTTCATCGTCTCCGAGGTCGAGCTCCAGGCGGCGCCAGGCGGCCAGCACCCCAGCAAACCAAAAACGGGTTTGCTGGGGACCCCGGGCGACGGCACCGCGGCGCTGGGGGCGACGGTGACCAAGGCTCCGGGCCGGAAGTGCGAGCGCTGCTGGAATTACTCCCTGCACGTGGGCGAGAATCCAGAGTATCCTACGATCTGTGAGCGCTGCACCGAGGCGCTACGACAGCACCCGGCGCTGAAATGAAGTTCTTGGGAGGGGCACGGCTTCAGTCTGTGCCGCACGATAACGACGGCTCCATGACGCAACCGCACGCCATGCGCAAGTACCATTTCCTGATTGCCGCCGGGGTGGTCCTGGTAGACCGGGCGAGCAAATGGCTGGTCGCGCAGAACATCACTCTGCACGACAGCCTGACCGTCATCCCCGGCTTTTTCCGCCTGACGCACGTGGAGAACCGCGGCGCCGCCTTCGGCCTGTTCTCCGACTCGCCTTCGGAGTGGAAGGTGGCGGTGCTCATCCTGTTCTCGCTGATCGCGCTGGTGGTGGTCTCGGCGCTGTTGTGGAAGAACAGCCACGCCCTGACCGTCACCGGGTTCGGCCTCGCGCTCATTTTGGGCGGCGCACTCGGCAACCTCTGGGACCGCCTGCTGGACGGCCACGTGGTCGATTTCTTCGACTTCTCGCTGGCCGGGTATCATTGGCCTGCGTTCAATGTCGCTGACAGCGCCATCGTCATGGGAGCGCTGCTACTGGTCACTGAGATCCTGTTCTCCAAGCCCGCCGAAGAAAAGAAGCCGGCGCCCGCCAAACCGAACTGAGAATCTGCGATCTGTGATTTCTGATATTTGCGATGGGAAACCGGCTCCAAGCCAACTGCCAAGCGCCAACAGCTAAGAGCCGAGCTGCTTCAGTGCCGCCTGTAGCGAGTCCAGCGCCAGATGGCTGGCGTGGGTGGACTCCTGGGGCAGGCCGTCAACGGCGGCGACCAGGGACTCGCGGCGGATCGCCGCGGCTTCAGCCGGGGTGAGGCCGACGAGCATCTCCGTCAGTGCGGAGCCGCAGGCGATCGAGGCGACGCATCCGCGGGTGCGATAGCGGGCCTCGGCGATGCGACCGGCGGCGAGCTTCAGCGTGAGCTGCATGATGTCGCCGCAGGCAGGATTTTCCACGCGCGCGGAAGCATCGGCGCCGGCGATCTCGCCCACGTTGCGCGGGTGCTCGAAATGATCGAGCAGCTTGGCAGAGTACACGCCAGGGATTGTAGTGCAGCCAAAGCCTGAATGATCACGTGGCGACGGGCGCCCTCGCCCGTCGGGGCGCGACCAAGTCGCGCCTGGATCTCCGACTGATCTAAATCGACTTCACTGGAATCGTCGTCAGATCATCCACCATCCCCACTTCCTTTTGCACGAACGGTTCGGCGTACTTCACGCCGGCCAGCAGGCCGCAGAAGCGCGCCATGGCCTCGACCCGCTCGCGGATCTCGGCCTGTGCCGGGAAGATGCCGTGTCCGGCCTCCTGGTCGGCGAATTGCGACTCGTAAGCCAGGATCGACTGCAGCCGTGCTTCGAACTGCTCGCTGATGTCCACCACGAATGTCGGCCGGAACGTCATAGTAGAGCGTGGCGTAAACGAGCTTGAAAGGACGGTGCGGGGCGAGGCCATCCACCTCGAGCTTCGCCAGGCCGGCGAGGAAGCACGCCTCGTAGCCCAGGACCGAAGTCGTGTAGTGGTCGGGATGGCGGCCCTGCCAGTAAGGAAGGATGACCACCTGCGGCCGGGTCTCGCGGATCGCGCGCGCGATCTTCAGGCGGTTCTCCCAGGTGTTCTCCACGCGGCCGTCAGGGATGTCGAGCGCGCGGCGCCACCCGACGCGCAGGATGCGCGCCGCCTCTTCCGCCTCGCGCGCACGGTCCTCGGCAGTGCCGCGCGTGCCCAGCTCGCCCTGGGTGAGGTCGAGGATGCCGGTGCGATGGCCGCGCTCCGCCATCTTGAGCAGGGTGCCGCCGCAGGTCTGCTCCACGTCGTCACGGTGAGCGGCGATGGCGAGGATGTCCAGGTTCATACGTGTGGTTCCGCTTCTGTCGAGAAACCAGAAACCAGAAACCAGAAACTATTTTTTCCGCTCCACCAAGAACCGCGCCAGTGCCTTCAGCGTCTCGGCGCGCGGGCCGAATGAGTCCAGCGCAGCGCAGCCGGAATCCACCAGCTCGTCGGCCTTCCGGAGCGATTCTTCGATCCCGAACAGCGCCGGGTAGGTGGCTTTTTCGCTGGCCACATCTTTGCCCGCGGTCTTGCCGAGCTGTTCGGAGGACTGCGTCACGTCGAGCACGTCGTCGGCGATCTGGAAGGCGACGCCCACGGCGCGTCCGAACTGCCGCAGCTTGTCGATCTGCGCTTCCGTTCCGCCGGCATAGATTCCACCGCTCACCACGCTGGCGGTAATGAGCGCGGCAGTCTTGGAGCGGTGGATGTACTCGAGCGTCTCGGCGTCGGCGCGGGTGTGCTCGGCCTCGAGGTCCATCACCTGTCCGCCGATCATGCCTTCGATGGTGCCGGTGGAGCGGGCGATCTCCTCGATGATGCGCACGCGGCGCTCGGCGGCGCAGTGCAGCCGCGCCAGCACTTCGTAGGCGCGTGTCTGTAGCGCGTCGCCGGCGAGGATGGCCATGGCCTCGCCGAAGGCCTTGTGGCAGGTGGGCTGGCCGCGGCGGAGGTCGTCGTTGTCCAGCGCCGGCAGGTCGTCGTGGATCAGCGAATAGGTGTGGAGCATCTCCAGCGCCGCGCCCAGCTCCTCGACGCCCCCCGGCAGCGCGCCGGCGATGAGCCGCGCGCCTTCCATCGCCAGGATGGGACGCAAGCGCTTGCCCCCGGCGAACACGCTGTGCCGGATCGCCCGGTGGATGATCGAAGGACAGTCGGCGGCGGGCGGCAACAGCCGCTCCAGCGCGGCGTCAGCCAGGCGCCGTCCTTCTTCCAGGGTCTGCTTGAGCATGGATGGCAGCAGTATACCCACCCTTGGCAAAACCGGCCAAGGATGGGGCACCGGCGCGGACAAAACGCCACGGATTGACACGGAGCCTCTACGGATATAGTCCTGGATCCGTGTTTATCCGTGTCAATCCGTGGCTGTTTTTCCGGGCCGCTTTGACCACGCTACTTCGACGGCTTCAGCGACTGCTGCATCAGCTTGCCCAGGTCGGTGAACAGGTCGAGCGGCAGCGGGAAGACGATGGTAGTGTTCTTCTCCACGCCGATCTCGGTCAGCGTCTGCAGGTAGCGGAGCTGAATGCTGAGCGGCTCCGCGCTCATGACGTGGGCGGCCTCGGCCAGTCGCTGGGAAGCGGCAAACTCGCCCTCGGCGTGGATGATCTTGGAGCGCTTCTCGCGCTCGGCCTCCGCCTGCTTGGCTATGGCGCGCAGCATGGACTCCGGCAGGTCCACCTGCTTCACTTCCACGTTGACCACCTTCACACCCCAGGGTGCGGTGTGCTGGTCGAGAATGCTCTGGATGCGCGTGTTCAGCTTCTCGCGGGAGGAGAGCAGCTCATCCAGTTCAACTTCGCCCAGCACCGACCGCAGCGTGGTCTGCGCAAACTGCGAAGTCTGGTGGAGGTAGTTGGTGACCTCGACCACCGCTTTGTTGGAGTCGATGACGCGCAGGAAAATCACCGCGTTGACTTTCAGGGTGACGTTGTCGCGGGTGATGATGTCCTGCGGCGGCACTTCCAGCGCGTCCTGACGCAGCGAGATGCGCACCATGCGGTCCACCGGCGCGAAGACCAGGATTACGCCCGGACCCTTGGCGGTGGCGAGCAGGCGGCCAAGACGGAAGATCACGCCGCGCTCGTACTCGGCCAGGATCTTGATGGAACTCAGCAGGTAGAGAACGACGATGACGATGACAACGACAAATCCATACCCTTCAGGCATGAGAACCTCCAGGAGAACAGGGGGATTGTATCAAGCCAGCGGGTAGGGAGTAGGGAATAGGGACTATTTCACGGGCTCGACTTCGAGCCGGAGGCCGTCGAGGCGCTTCACCAGAACGCGCTGGCCGGGGGCGACATTCACGGAGGACACGGCGTCCCACAGTTCTCCGTGCACGAACACCTTGCCTTCAGGCTGGAGCACGGTGCGGGCCACGCCGATCTCGCCGATCAGGCCCTGCCCTCCGGTGACCACCTTGCCGCGTCGCGCTTTGATCACCAGGCCGACGAGGAAGACGGTGATCAAGCCGATGGGCACGCTCACCGCCAGCGCGGTTATCAGGCGCACACGCATCTCGGGAATGGGAGCGTCTACCAAGAGCAGCGCGCCCAGGATCATCAGCACGATGCCGCCGACGGTCAGCACGCCGTGGGTGGCGAACTTGGCGTCGAGGATGAACATCACGAACGCGGCCACGATGAGGATCAGCGCGGCGTGCCGTGTGGGCAGGATGTTGAACGCGAAGATCGCCAGCAGGATGAAGATGAAGCCCACCACCCCCGGCAGGATCACGCCGGGATGGTTGAACTCCACGTAGAGCGCCAGCATCCCGATGGCGAACAGGATGAAGGCCACGTTGGGATCCATGATGAAGTCGAGGATCTTCTGCTTCAGCGACATCTCGAGCGACTGCACCCGCTGGTTGGCCAGGTGGAGCACGGTGGTCGAGCCATTGAAGCGCGTCACCTTGCGGCCGTCGAGCTGCTTGAGCAGCTCGGGAACATCGGGAGCGATGACATCGATGAGGTGGTCCTTGAGCGCTTCCTGATCGGTGAAGCTCTTGGACTGGCGTACTGCCGATTCCGCCAGCTCCAGGTTGCGCCCGCGCTTGGAGACGAAGGAGCGCATGAAGGCGGCGGCATCGTTCTCCAGCTTCTCCTTCATCACCGGGTCCATCTTCTCGCCGCCGAAGACCACCGGGTGCGCGGCGCCGGTGTTGGTGCCGGGAGCCATGGCGGCGACGTCCGCCGATTCCAGGATGTAGAAGCCCGCCGAAGCCGCGCGCGCCCCGCTGGGCGCAACATACACAATCACCGGCACGGGGGAGGCCAGGATCTTCTGAATGATGGAGCGTGTGGAATCCACCAGGCCGCCGGGCGTGGAGAGCTCGATGAGCACAGCTTCGTCGTGCTCGCGCGCCGCCTGGTCGAGAGCGCGTCCGATGAATTCGTCGGAGATGGGATGGATGGTGTCGTGAACGACGATCTTCAGCACATCCGCGCGCGCCAGCGCCGGGGCCAGCAGGAGCGCGGCAACGAGCAAAACGACGGCTTTGAGGAGCGCTCTCATTGCGGTGCCAGCGTGTGCGACTTGTCGGCGAGCCGGGCGGCGATATCTCGCTTCAGCGCCACTGCGGCAGCGTTCGCGGGCTCGAGCTCGAGGGCGCGTTCCACGTCCTCGCGCGCGGCCTCAGTATTATTCTCTCTCAGATCGAGCTGCGCGAGAAGCAGCCAGGCCTCGGCGGAGGCCTGCAAGGTGAGGGCGGCACGGGTTTCGGCCCGGGCCTCGGAAGGCTTGCCGGCGGCCAGGATCCTGGCCATGCCCAGGTGTGCCGCCGGGTTTGTGGGATCGAGGATCACGGCTTCGCGAAAATGCTTCTCAGCTTCGCCCGCAAACCCTTGATTCAGCAGCTCGCGTCCGCGTTCCACGTGGAACACTGCGTGCTCGCGCGGCGGCTTGTCCGCCAGCTTCATCTCGCTCAGGTTCTCCAGCTCGAAGGCGATCTGGCGGAACGACGCCTCATCGTAGTTGCGCTTGATGCGTTCCAGCGGCAGCTTCACTTCCGCGGGCTTGATGGCGGGAGCGGTGGTGGCCGTTCCGGTCAAGACCGGCGGACGGCTAAGCGCATCCAGCAGCGTCTTGGCTTCGCCGTCCAACGGCTGCAGTGCCAGCAGCTCGCGCAACTGGCGGGCCGCACCGGCCGGGTCTCCGTTGCGCGCCAGGGCGATGGCCAGGTTGAAGCGGTAGTCGGGGTCCCTGGGATCGGCCTCGACCGCGCGCTCGAAGTACTCGCTCGCGGACTTCCGCCCGCGCCGCCCCGCGACCACACCCAGATTGTTGTACACCTCGGTGAGCGGCAAGCGCGAAGCCACGAAGTCAAATGCGTTCTGCGCCTTTTCGTACTGGCTCAGGTAATAGTTGGAGATGCCGAGATAAAAACTGGCCTCGCGAGCGAGCGGGTCGCTTTTGGGGATGCGCTCCAGCCAGCCGTCGGCGGCCGCGTAGTCGCGCCCTTCGTAGCAGGCCTTGCCCAACTGGAAGATGGCCTGGGTGTAGGCCGGGTTCAGGCGCACGGCTTCGCGGAAGCGCGCGATCTTCTCCTGGCGCGACGTGGCCACCAGACCGCGGATGTAGTTCTCGAAGGCATCCAGGCGCGGCGCGGGTTGCGCGGACAGGAACTCGCTGCGCGAGGCGGCCAGGGTCGGAGCAAGCATGTGCATCAGGTCCCGCGCCAGCAGGGTCTCGACCCGGATCAGCGAGGGCAGCGAACCGGAGGCGATCACCGGTTGCGACAGGTGAAGGCCCTCCATGTCGAGCACCTGCGCGCGCGCGGAGAAGCTCTGCCCGTCGTAGGCATAGCTGCCGAGGATGACGTAATCCACCTCCATCGCCTGCGCGATCTCGTACGCGATGGCGCGCGATGGGCGCAGGTTGGCGGGCAGCCCCAGGCGGTCGAAGGCGTGCAGCCGCTCCTGGCGGTCGACGACGAAGAAGCCGCTGATGCGTGGGCCCACCACCTCGGGGAAGGATTCTCCGATCCAATCCAAGCCCGGGACCTTGGAGTTGTTCTGGAAGGGCAGCACTAGCAGGGTCTTGCCCGGGAGAGGTGCGCGCTGGGCGAACGCCGAAGCACAGAGTCCAACCAGCAGTGTGATGACCAGGGTCCGTTTCAACGTAACAAGATTATAGCGGAGGGGCTGGGCACCCCTTCGACTTCGCTCAGGGCAGGCTCTCGCCCGCAGGACGCGACCAAGTCGCGCCTGTCTTGCGGACGGGCAGTGCCTTGCGGCTGAAAGCTCCACCGCCGTCGAACCCGTCCCATTTTGGATTGTTCCACATCGGCTTCCACCGTGCCGCCCGCCCAGTCACTCACTCACGTGACCCCTATCACGGCTCCCGCGCCGGTTGCCGCGCTAGGGTGTATGGGGAGGATCCAATGCTGGAAGCCAAAGTGACCCTGACGCAACCGCTGCATCTGAAGCGCCAGTTCGTGGGACGCACCGGGACCGGCCACCACCTGCTGCTGGACGACGCCGACGGCGGCACCGGTCCCAAGCCCATCGAACTGGTGGCGCTGGGCATGGCCGGCTGTACGGCGTTCGATGTCATTACCTTTCTCAGGCAGAAGAGGCATCAGAAGATCACTGGGTATGAAGTGCGGGTGGAAGTTGACCAGGCCGAACGTCCGCCCCAGGTCTTCACCCAAGTTCGGGTGCACCACGTGGTGACCGGCCATGAGGTGGATCCGGCGGCGGTGGAAGAGGCCATCCGGCTCTCCGAAGGCAAGTATTGCTCGGTGGAGGCCATGCTGCGCCATACCGCCAGCTTCGCCACCAGCTACGAGACCATCGAGGAGAAGGCGGAGGCCGGGCCGAGCGAGGTCAGCAAACCGCAGCCGGTGGGCGCGGGCGTGCGCTGGCCGGGCAATTTCGCCGAGTAGACCTCGCTTGCAGAAAAGCGGACCCGCGGGTGCGGGCCCCTTCTTGTTTTGCTTGATGGGATCTGCCGTCCCTGCCACGCCCCTCAATCACAGATCGCAAATCATCGCAAATCACAAATCACAGACTCAGACGCCAGGACCTACGGCGCCCCGTACAGGCGATGATAGATGCCGGCATTGCGCAGGATCGCCTGCACGTACTCGCGGGTCTCGGTGAAGGGGATGGACTCGACGAACTCGGCGGGCTCGCGGAAGGTCCCTGACGAGCGCCACTCTTCCACGCGGTCGGCGCCCGCGTTGTAGGCCGCCAGCGCCGCTTCCAGGTTGCCGTCGAACTTCTGCACCAGTTGCCGGAAATAACGCGTGCCCAGTTGCAGGTTGACCCCGGGTTCGGCCAGCATGCCGATGGAATACCTCCTGACTTTCAGCTCGTGCGCCATGCGCTTGCCGGTCACCGGCAGCAGTTGCATCAGGCCGATGGCGTCGGCGCGCGAGACCGCCGCCGGATTGAATTCCGATTCCTGCCGGATTAGCGCGGCTACCAGATACGGGTCGAGCTGGTTCTCCACGGCGTACTTCTTGACCGCGCTCCACCACGGCCGCGGGAACAGCGCTTCCCACACCGGCCGCGGCAGTTGCTCGATCTCGAGGCCGAAGTAGCCGGGCACGGCACGCTTTAGGGTTTGCAAGGCGCGATCGTAGCGGTCCTGCTCCTGGTAGAGATGCGCCATCTGCGCCAGCGCCCAGGGCGCGTCGCCGTTGCTATTGGCCGCTTGCAGCTCGCGCAGGGCCATTTCATAAAGCGCGCCGTTCTCCAGCAGCAGGCTCTTCTGCGCGCGCAAGTCGTCGGCCGGCAGCTCGGCCTTGGCCAGGCCCGCCAGCGGCCGCAGCGCGGGAATGTGATCGAGCCAGGGATCGGCCACGGGATCGGTGGGCGGCGGCAGCGTGCGCAGCCGGGTGCGCGCCAGGTCGGCGTAGTAGTAGTAGCGGAAGCGGTCCAGAATCTTCTGGTAATAGGCGCGGGCGCGGGCGTAATCGTGCTCGTCCTCGGCGATCCGTCCGCGCCAGTAGAGCGAGGGCACCACCTGGTTCGAGCTGGGATACAGTTCCACCTGTTGCTCGAAGAGCCGCCTCGCCTCAGCGTTTCTGCCCAGGCGGAACTTCAGCCATGCCGCCTTCCAGTGGGCGTAGGCGGCATACTTGCCCGCGGGAAAGCGCTGCGCCATCTCGCCATAGAGGGCGGCGGCGCGCTCGTAGTCCGGCCGCAACAGATACATGTTGGCGGCCGAGAACAGCGATTCCTCAAACCACGGGCTGTGCGGATAACTGCCGCGCAGGCTGGAAAGCGTTTGTTCGACGCGATCAGGGTCGGGGCGCTCCATCTCGAGCAGCAGGTACTGACGCTGGGCATCGGGTTCACCGGCCATGGGCGGCAGCTTGGCCAGCGTCTGCTGCGTCTCATAGGTACGCCCACCGTGATACTGGGCCGAGGCCAGCGCTACCTGTATCGCCGCGGATTCCTCCGCCGGCGCTTGCCGCACCAGCGCCCGGTATTCGACGATGGCGTCGGTGAACCGGCGCGAGTAGGCCAGCAGCTCGGCACGCGTCTTCTGCT
Organism: uncultured Acidobacteriota bacterium; assembly: GCA_963704285.1. GTDB lineage: Bacteria > Acidobacteriota > Terriglobia > Terriglobales > Acidobacteriaceae > JAHFUA01. Next base: position 3,048,864 of record OY969886.1, read on the forward strand.
CCTGGAACGTGACCGGAGGCACGCCCGGCACGCTGGCCAGTGGCTTCAGCAGCAGCTCGGCATCCGCGGCCTCGGCGGCCAGGGGCATGGTGTAGTAGATACGCCGCAGCGTCTGTGCCGCTCTCACCGGCTGTCCGGCGGCGGAGTAGGCGTGGCCGAGTGCCAGTTCCAGATCAGCGCGCGTGGGGGTGCGGTGCGCCTCAAGCAGAGTAATGGCTTGCTGCTTCTGCCCGCTCGAGCCCAGCGCGTTGGCGTACGCGACCAACGCGTCACGCTCCAGCAGTGAGTCGGGATACTTGGTTTGGAAGCCTTGCAGAGTCGCCACGGCGTGCGTCAAGTCTCCCGTGCCGGCGTAGGCGGAGGCGAGATAGTAGTCGACGTAGTCGCCCAGCTCACCGGCGTGCGCGCGCGCGTTCTGGAGCGGCTCGATGGCGGCGGGATACTGCCTGTCCAGCACGTGCGCGTATCCGGCGACCAGCCAGGCCAGCGAGCCGGCGGCGTCGTTGTGCGTCCGCGCGTACCTTTCCACCCCGGCATAGGCGGCCGGGGTGCGGTCCTGCAGCAGTTGCCGCGCCATCGGCTTCAGATCGGCCGAGGCCACGAAGGCGCGCTTCACCCGCCGCACGCGGATGGGGGTGACGTGCTTCTTCTTCGCCGTCGCCTTTTTCTTGGTGGTGCTGGTCTTCTTCTTCGCGCTGGAGCTCTGCGGCGACGCCTGCGAGCCGGACTGCGGCGCACCCACCGCGCACGTTACCAGCCCGGCGAGCACGAGGGTAAGAATGAAAACGCGACTGCGAACGACCAGCATCAACCCGGGAAATTCGCTCCTAGCAAAGACGCGTCATTGTCCGCCAGGATGCGGACCAGTTCCTTGGCGAAGTAGTCGACGGAGGCAGCGGGGGAGCTGCCGTAACGCTTGTTGTAGGAGGCGCGGCTCTTGTCGATATCGTCTTTGAGCCGATCATAAAGGTCCTTGCTGGCGCGCCCTTCCGCCACCTTGGCCTGATTGTACAGCTTGATCTCGTCCACCAGCAGCCGGGCAAAGCGCTGGGCGCGCAGGTGGACTTCGCGCTCCTCCGGGGTCCACTCCGCCTCCGACGTGGCGACGGCTACTGCCGTCCCAGCGGCGGCGGGCGCAGCCTCGGGTGGGTTGGAGGTGACCCCGGCAGGCGCTCGCTCTGGTGCAGGCGGCGCCGCCGGTTCCGGCGCGGGGGCTCCGCTCATGGCCTTGCGCAGCGCCAGCACTTCCAGCCACATGCCGGCGGAGCGCATCAGCAGCTTGAGCGCGGCGACGTCCAGCTTGCCGCCCTCCAGTCCGCAATCGGCGTATACCAAGGCCGAGACCTTTTCGCGCAGCACCAGCGGCAACAGGATGGCGTTTCCCCCGGCGGCATGTCCGACCTTGGCCAGGAACGTAGGATCGAAATCCAAACCCGCAGCCACCGGGATACGCTCGTGCACCACCCGCGCCTCCACGGCGTCGGCCAGGTTGAGGTTGAAGTTGCGCAGACCATTGTCGTCGGGGAAGCCGCGCGCCTGCCAAACCGTGGCGGACTCGCCGCGCACCACGAACAGGGCCACGCGCCCGCTGAAGCGGGCCGCGAAATCCAGCAGCACGTTCAGGATATTGGCCTGCGAGGTAACGTCCTGCAGCGCCGCCATGGCGGCTTCCAGCACGGCCGACGCCGCCCCGCCCTCGCCGCCGGCCGCGGCCGGCAGCTCCGCCATCACCCGCCGCACCATCTCCTGGCGGATCTCCGGCAAGTGCCGCGACAGTACCTCCGACACGATCCGTTCAGCGATGAATTCGATCTGTTTGGAATCCTGCATCAAAACCGAGGTGTGCGCTCGCTGTTGTGTTCGGCAGCTCTTTAGCGATTATAGAACCAAAAATGAATACGTAGGAGACGCACTCTATATCCCGGCCCTCATTTTTCCTGCCAACGAAAGCCGGGGGCCACCCGTCTAAATGGTATCGGTTTGCGTACATAAAGGTGCGGGGCGCGCGCGGACTCGCGGAGCGCTCGGGAACCAGCTACAATACAGAATTCGACTCTGCGAATTTGTGCATCCTGAGACCATGGCTATCATCGAAACAAAGGTAAAGGACGCAGCGACCGACGAACTGGCGCTGGTACAGGCCGCCAAGCGTGGCGATGTAGCAGCGTTCGAAGAACTGGTCAAGCGGTACGACCGGAACATCTTCCGCATCGCGCACCATATCACGCAGAACCGCGAGGATGCGGAAGACGTCGTGCAGGATGCGTTCCTGAAGGCGTACGGAAACCTGGAGCAGTTCCAGGGGAACTCCAAGTTTTATACCTGGCTGGTTCGGATCGCGGTCAACGAGTCGCTGATGAAGTTGCGGCGCCGCCGTTCCGACCGGACGGTCTCGCTGGACGAGGACATCGAAACGGAAGAGGACACTATGCCGCGCGAAGTCGCGGACTGGTCTCCGAATCCGGAGCAGCTCTACAAACAGGGCGAGCTGAAAGACATCCTGCGCAAGACCATTCAGGGGCTGCCCGCCAGTTTTCGCACGGTGTTCGTGCTGCGGGACGTAGAGGGTCTCTCCACCGAAGAGACGGCGGAGGCCTTGGACCTGAGTATCCCCGCGGTGAAGTCCAGGCTGCTGCGGGCGCGCCTGCAGTTGCGGGAACGGCTGAACAAGTACTTCAGGAAACCCAGGGCGGAGAAGGCAAAAAGTGACGTGCGCGGACTTCCTTAAAGAACTGACCGACTACCTGGACGCCACCATCGACGCCAGCACACGCGCGGAATTGGAAGACCATCTCGCCTGGTGCCACAACTGCTACGTCATCTGCAACACCACCAAGAAGACCATCGAGATCTACCGCGATTCCCAGTTATACGAACTCCCCGAAGACCTCCGCAGCAAGCTCGAAGTCGCCATCCTCAGCAAATGCACCAGTAGGAAAAAGCGGTCCACAACGTAGGCGGCTGGTCTCGAAAGACGCAACCTGCGGTTTAAGCAATGTCACAACATTCACCCGCAAAATTATGCAGGCACGCAACATGCTGCGTCGGTCGAGCGAATGCTCCAAATCGGAACCGCCTGCGCCTCGGGACCGGGTGTAAATATCTCCCACTTGTGGCAAACTGAGGGTTGGCAGGTTACAAAAGGAAGCACAACCGCCGAACCTTTTCCCGTGTTCCTGAATCTAAGTACTAGGATCACGTAATCGGGTCTCCCAAGGGCAGGACCCATGGGTCGGAGTTTGGCCCACACAAGGGGTGTGGTAGATGCTTGCGAATGTTTTGGACGCGTTGTTCGGTTGCTGGCACAAAAACTACACTTTCCCCAGAAGCATTCGGCGAGGCGAACGTTCCCCGGTGGCATCGGTGACGGGAACCTACGTGGTCTGCCTGGATTGCGGCAAAGAACTGCCCTACGACTGGAACTCGATGAAGGTGGTTTCCATGCCGCAGGAGGCGTCCGGCGGCATGGTGGAACCGGTGGAATCGTACGTGGGGAAATGAGCGCCGGACAGGGTTCGGAAAGCCTGAGGCGGCCACTTCTGCTCGCTCTGCGCCCTGGGGGACGATCGCGGCCGCAGTCATCTCCCTTGTCTTGTTGCTGGTGGCCATCTGGTTCGCCGCCGCCCATTTTCAGGTGCTGCGAGCAGGTTCAGCAAAATCCCGCGGAAGAACAATTCCTCAGGAATGGCGATCAGGATGAAGGTGGCGATCCAGCCCGCGCAGAACTCCCACAACGTAGGCGCTACGCGGTGGAAACCGATGAAGTGCAACAGGAAGCCTCCGCCGATTCCGAAGGGGGCGAAGAACAGCAGTTCGCGCAGGCCAATGGCCAAGTCGCGCGTGCGGGCGGAAATCGTAGCCCACGTCCTCGCCACGGTGGACGTGATCTGGGAAACGTGGTTCAAGTAAACCAGGAAGTAGGTAGCAGGGAGTAGGTCGCAGGAAAGCCTGTTTTTTCTTCTCCCTGCTGCCTACTCCCTACTCGCTGCTTCTACTGATCCCGGCGCTTCAGCGTCGGACGGTCGTCATCCTGCTTGTTGCTGGAATCGGTGCTGTCCCCGCTGCCGGAGTCCTTGGGGCGATTGTCGCCCGCGGTGCGGCGCAGCGTCGGACGGCTCTTGTCCTTGTCGTCAGTCAGCTTGCGTCGGTTCTCGAGGGCCGCCAGCCGCGCTTTCACCTGCTGGAACTCCGAGGTGTCCACGACGTACTCCGGACGCGGCGGCAGAATGTGGTTGATCTCTTCCTGGCTCTTGGCGATGCGCTCCGGGGTCTGCGGGTGGGTGGCGAAAGCCTTGGCCAGCGAGCCCGGCTTTTTCTTCTCCTTGGCCTGCACCTTCTCGAAGAAGGCAATGAAGGATTCCGGATCGTACCCGGTCTTGTACATGTATTCCACGCCCAGGTAATCGGCCTCAGCCTCGAAGCCGCGGGAGAACGAGAGGAAGGTGAGCGGCAGCGCCAGCCCGGCCGCCGAGCTGATGGCGTAGCCGATGCCGCCACCCATGAAAATCAGGGGGATGGAGGCGAAGTTCGCCAGTTGGGCGCGCGTCATCTGCCGCGTCGCATGGCGCGCGGCCACGTGCGCGATCTCGTGCGCCATCACTCCGGCCATCTCCGACTCATTGTCCGCCGCCAGGACCAGTCCCGAGTTCACGTAGAAGAAGCCGCCCGGCAGCGCGAAGGCGTTGATCTCGTCGGAATCGATCACCTTGATGGTGAACGGCACTTTGGCGTCGGAGTTGCGCACCAGGTTCTGCCCGATGCGGTTCACGTACTCGTTCACCACTGGGTCCTGCACCAGCCGGACGCTCTGCTCGACCTGCATGGCGTATTGCTTGCCCATGCGGATCTCTTTTTCCAGCGAGTACCAGTTGCCCAGCCCCTTGCCGCCCATGTTGCGGTTACCGATGGCGTTGACGTCGTCCTTGCTGCCCGGCTTGACGTTCTTGTTCTTTTCGGAGGTGTCGGTGCTGGGCGCGGCCGGCGGGGCATTATCGGTGCTGGCGGGTGGCGCGCTCGCGTCCTGGCTCGCCGCGGGCGCGTTCGAGTCGGTGCTGGCAGACGCAGTGCTGTCCGGAGTGGGGGCTTTCTGCGTGTCCTGCGCGAGCGTGAACGGCGTCAGGCACAACAGCAGGGCAACCGCTAGGAAGATGGCGCGGACCTTCATGGGGCTCCCTCGCAAACGTCCTGGTGGGTGGGACATTTTTATTATACTACCGGTTAACATACGAACTGCCTGATTGGACAACCCATCCGTTTGATTAGACGCAAAAAGCCTCCCGTGAGTTATCCAATGACTCAATCTTCCGATACCCCGATCCCCCCGATTTTCAGTCGTAATACTCGAGCCCCAAATGCGTGATCAGGGCTTCGCCCTTCAGGTGACGCAGTGTGTTCTTCAGCTTCATGGACTGGATGAACAGATCGTGCTCCGGATAGAGTCCCGGCGCGGTCATGGGCGACTTGAAGTAGAAGCTGAGCCATTCCTGGATGCCGAGGCCGCGCAGTTCGGCGCTGCGTTGCGCCAGATCGAGGAAGAGCACCAGGTCGAGCACGATGGGCGCCGCCAGGATGGAGTCGCGGCAGAGGAAGTCCACCTTGATCTGCATCGGGTAGCCGAGCCAGCCGAAAATGTCGATGTTGTCCCAACCCTCTTTGTTATCACCACGTGGCGGATAATAGTTAATGCGTACCTTGTGGAAAATGTTGCCGTATAGATCGGGGTACATCTGCGGCTGCAGGATGTGCTCCAGCACTCCAAGCTTCGATTCTTCCTTGGTCTTGAATGAGTCGGGATCGTCGAGCACTTCGCCGTCGCGGTTGCCGAGGATGTTGGTGGAATACCAGCCGCTCAGGCCGAGCATGCGGGCCTTGAACCCGGGCGCGAGGATGGTCTTCACCAGCGTCTGCCCGGTCTTGAAGTCCTTGCCGCAGACGGGGGCGTGGTTGCGCCGCGCGAGTTCGGACATCACCGGGATGTCCACGGTGAGGTTGGGAGCGCCGTTGGCGAAAGGCACTCCCTCGCTCAGGGCGGCGTAGGCGTAGATCATCGAGGGCGCGATGTTCTGGTCGTTCTGCTCCAGCCCCTTCTCGAACGCTTTCACCGAGGCGTGCACCGCCGTGGGACGCAGGAAGATCTCGGTCGAGCCGCACCAGATCATGATGAAGCGCGCGGCGCCGGACGACTTCTTGAATTCCCGGATGTCGGCCCGCACCTGCTCGGCCAGCTCCATCTTGCTCCTGCCCTTCTTGACGTTGGGCCCGTCGAGCTTGCGGACGTAATTGCGGTCGAACACCGCCTGGCGCGGCTTGATGGATTGCAGGAAGGGCTTGATCTGATCGAGCAGGTCGCGCTCCAGCACGCCGGCATTGCGGGCCGCGGCGTACATGTCGTCGGTGTAGATGTCCCAGCCGGTGAAGACCAGGTCGTCGAGGCCGGCCAGCGGCACGAAGTCTTTGATTTTGGGAGAGCGCGCGTCAGTGCGCTTCCCCAGGCGGATGGTGCCCATCTGTGTGAGCGAGCCGATGGGCTTCGCCAGCCCCTTGCGGATAGCTTCCACGCCCGCCACGAACGTTGTTGCCACCGCTCCCATGCCGGGAATCATCACTCCCAGTTTGCCCTTGGCCGGTTGGATCTGACCCGATCTGCCGCTGGTCTGCCGCTTCGCCATGAATTATGCTTCCGCCCTTGTTGGCTTAGTGTTCGATGAACAAACTCGTTATCTTCTCGTATCGAGAGCGGATTTGCAAACCGGGGCGATTTGATGAATGAGAATGAGAAGGTGGCCGTCATAACCGGTTCTTCCAGCGGCATCGGACTGTTGACCGCCATCGAGCTGGCCCGCGGCGACTACAGCGTGGTCGCCACCATGCGCGACGTTGGACGCCGCACGCGTCTGGACGAAGCTGCCGAGCGCGCCGGAGTCGCCTCGCAGCTCGACATTCGCCGTCTCGACGTCACCGAGTTCGAATCCATCCCCGGCCTGGTCGAAGCCGTGGTGCGCGACCACGGCCGCATCGACGTGCTGGTGAACAACGCCGGTTTCGCTATGGCCGGTTTCGCCGAAGACATGCGCCTGGCTGAGATTCGCCAGCAGTTCGAGACCAACTTCTTCGGCCACGTGGCCATGACCAAGGCGGTTCTGCCCGCGATGCGGCGGCAGCGCGCGGGACACATCATCATGGTGTCGTCGATCAGCGGGCGCGTCGGCCAGCCGGTGCTGAGCAGCTACTGCTCGTCGAAGTTCGCACTCGAAGGATGGGCCGAGGCGCTGCGCATCGAGACCTTTTCGCTGGGCATCCGCGTGGTGCTGGTCGAGCCCGGCGCCTTCGGCACCGACATCTGGCAGCGCAACGCGAAGATCGGCGAGGACGCCTTCCGCGCCGATTCTCCCAACCGCGACCGCGGCACCCGCTTCGCCGAAATGGCGAAGAAGCTGCACAAGGCCGACGCCATCGTGGTGGCGCGCCTGATCGCCCGCATCGCCGCCAATCCCAATCCCAAGCTGCGCTACCGCATCGGCTTCGACGCCCACCTGCAGCGCTGGCTGCGCGCGCTTCTTCCTTGGCGGGCTTATGAGCGCCTGGTGGCCAAGGCGGTCAAAATAGATTGAGTCATTGAGCCATTGATTCATTGGGTCATTGAAAACTCAACGGCCCAATGGCTCAATGAATCAATGAGTCAATGAATCAATCGCTCAATGGCTCAATCCCTGATGCGATGCGCCCAGCGCGACCACAGGAACCACGCCGCGCCGGCGAGAATCACCACCACGATCACCACGTCGAAGCGATGGAACCACAGCTTCAGCCGCGGGTCGGTCTCCCACTTCTCGCCCAGCTTCATGCCGACGTAGGCCAGCACGAAGCACCACGGCCACGAGCCCACGAAGGTGTACACGTGGAAGCGCAGCCGCGGCATGCGGGCGATGCCGGCGGGCAGCGCGATGAAGGTCCGGATCACCGGCAGCAGCCGCGCGATGAACACCGCCGCGCTTCCCCAGCGCGCGAAGAAGTGGTCGGCCCAGTCGAGTTCGCGCCGGCTGAGCAGGATGTAGGAGCCGTAGCGCTCGACCAGCGGCCGTCCGCCGTAGAAGCCGACCTCGTAGGCGATCACCGAGCCCAGATTGCAGCCGATGGCCCCGGCGGTCGCCACCCACAGCAGGTGGAAGCGTCCGGTGTAGACCAGATATCCGGAGAACGGCATGATCACTTCCGAAGGCAGGGGGATGCAGGCCGACTCGATGGCCATCAGGGCCACGATCCCCAGATATCCGGCCGAGGAGATCACGGCGATGACGAACGCGCTGAGAACAGAGATAGTGCGGGCGATCATGAAATAATAAATTTAATGGGTGATGTCATCCTGAGCGACCGAGGGCTCCCGCGCGTTCTCTCCGGCGCGGGAAACGGTCGCGAAGGATCTTGGTTGTTGGCGGCAATTCCAACCTCGGTGTCCCTCAGAGCTCCTGCCCGTCCTGCGCGAAAGTGTAGCCGGGCAGCGTGGCGCCCTCGGCGATTTTCTTGATGTGGACGCGCACGCTCTCGGTGGGCGTGCCGGAATCGGCCGGACGCAGCATGGCGAATTGCGCCAGCGCCTCCTTATAAACCTTGGTAACCAGGAAGGTCTTGCCGCTCTGGTCGTGCCGCCAGATCTGCCCCGGCTGAATGGCTTTGACGGCCATGAGGACAGAGTAGCGGGGGATACTCGCGGCGTCAAACACGTGAGGTCAATGCCCCCGTGGAGTGGTCTGCCTTCGGAGGGGCATGGCTTTCAGCCATGCGGCAGGGGACTCAAATCAGATTGTCATCCCGAGCAAGCGCCAGCCGAGCTCTACGAGGCGCGCGCGCCGCGAGGGATCTGCAGTGATCATGCAAATGCAGACTTCTCGCCTCGCGCTCCGCTCGCAAGCTCACGTCGCGCTTGCTCGAGATGACAATCTTGGAGCGGGCATCGGCGCGGCTGAAGCCGCGCCCTTCCGAAACCCTCTCTCAGGCGACCGGCAGCTTGCCGCTCAGCAACTCCGGCAGCTTGGCTGCCGGGCACCGCACCCCGACATAGAACGTGCCGAAGGCGGCGTACACGGCGCTGACCTCGTCGAAGCGCATCTCGTAGATCAGCTTCTTGAAGACGAGGGGATCGTCGGCGAACAGGTCCACGCCCCACTCCCAGTCGTCGAAGCCGATGGAGCCGGTGATGACCTGCTGCACCTTGCCGGCATAGCGGCGGCCGACTTCGCCGTGCTCCGCCATCTGCCGCTGCCGCTCCTCGATGGGCAGGCGGTACCAGTTCTTGTCTTCCCCGCGCGTGCGGTCCATGGGATAGAAGCAGAGGTAACGCGCCGCGGGGATTTTGGGAAAGAGCCGCGTGCGCATGGCTTCGCGCTGCCGGTTCATGTTGTCTTCCACCTCGCGGTCCCATTCCGGCGTGTGCGGCTCGATGCCGCGTTCCGCCAGCGACCGGTACAGCTTGACGCTGGAGTCATAGAGCCCAAGCTCGATGACGGAGAGATAAGAAGCCGTGGGCTCGATAAAGGCGTGCAGCCGGAGGCCGTGCGAGCGCAGCTCGGCCGACTTCAGCTCGTCGAAGCTGTCGCGGAAGTGCACCAGCATGAGGTCAGCCTTGTGTCCGAGCACGGAGTAGACCGCGCTCTTCCCTGCTTCCTCGGCGGGAGCGAGCGCGGCGGCGGCTTCCTCCGCGATGGCCTGTCGCTCAGACTCGGGCGTCGCTCGCCACGCCGTCCAGCGGAAGCGCGCCATGTTGTGAAGCACGCTCGCGCCCTCGATGGTCATCGGCACCTGCGCCATCTGTGCCGTCTCCAGGCCGGCCTTGCTTGCGCTCATGCGAGCCCCCCGTGTTCGCGGAATTGTAGCGGGTGTGGGTTACATTGTAATCTCTTGGGCGGAGTTGGGCGCGGCGCGAGGTTGCGGTGAATCGCCAAATTGCGGAATTGCTGCTGGGCCAGGAGATGGCCAAAGCCAGGGCCATGGGATATCACAAATTACGGGACTTGATAGACGGTGAGCCGATCATCAACGAAATCACGGGTCCCGACGGTAAGTGCTATCAACTGGAAGTCTGCGCATTCTGGGACAATGCCAAGAATGGTCCGATCAAGCTGATTGGCGCAGTTGATGATGGCGGTCTACGGGCGTTCTTCCCGCTCTCCGCCGGAGACCTCGTTTACCCTGATTCGGAGGAACTCCCCTGATGGTGCGCGGCACGATCACCCGCCAGCCCGCCAAGACCGGACGCCACGAAGGCGCCCGGCGCACGCTTAAGCCTTCGGCGCCGCCGCGGACGTCCACCCCCAAAGCCCTCGCGCCCAAGCCCAAACCGGCGCCTGGCAAGCTAGCAGCCAAGTATGATCCGCTGGCTCCGGAGCGCATCCGCGAAATCCTCAAGCGGCTGGACGAGCGCTATCCCAAGGCCACATGCGCGCTGCACCACAAGAGCGCCTGGGAGTTGCTGGTCGCGACCATCCTCTCCGCGCAGTGCACCGACGTACGCGTCAACATGGTGACGCCGGTGCTGTTCCAGAAATATCCCACCGTCCACCACTTCGCCGCGCTCAAGCCTGAGGAACTGGAGCCCGACATCCGCTCCACCGGCTTTTTCCGCAACAAGTCGAAGTCGGTGGTGGGCGCGGCCAGGAAGCTGGTCAGCGATTTCGGCGGCGAAGTCCCCAACGACATGGAGAAGCTGCTCTCGCTGCCGGGCGTCGCGCGCAAGACCGCCAACGTCGTGCTCGGGACCTGGTTCCACAACGCCACCGGGGTGGTGGTGGACACGCACGTCACCCGCATTGCCCACCGCCTGGAGCTGACGCGCGAGCAGAATGCCGAGAAGATCGAGCAGGACCTGATGCGCACCGTCCCACGCGAGCGCTGGATCGACTTCAGCCACCAGGTGATCTGGCACGGACGCCAGCTCTGCATGGCGCGCTCGCCGAAATGTGCCGAGTGTCCGCTGGAAAACCTCTGCCACGCCGCCGACAAGACGTGGAGCACGGTGGAGATTCATAAGGCGGCCACGCCGCAGGGGCTGCTTTGAAAGGGCGCGGCTTTTAGCCGCGCCGTTCAGGGCGTCGTTAGAATTGTCATCCCGAGCAAGTGCGAGGGATCTGCAGTCCCTACAGATCACACGAATGCAGATCCCTCGACTCGCGCTCGGTCGCAATGCTTGAGGTCCCTCGCTGCGCTCGGGATTTCGCCTGCGGGCTCGGACGCCCGCAAAGCGGCTCAACTTCGCTCGGGATGATAATTGATTAAATAGCAAATGTACGGCGCGGCTGAAGCCGCGCCCCTTCAAAACTCCGCGACATCCTATAAACTGCTCTTTTACTTTCCGGGAGACTTCATGCGCCTTCTGTTTGCATTTGTTATGTTTGTCTTCATGGCTACTCACCTTCTTGCGGAGCAGAATGCCGCCGCGCCGGCCTTCATCACCGATCCGCGGCAGATCCAGAGCAAGGGCAATCCCGACGTGCAGCAGTGGCAGCTCTCGATCGAGAAGCTGTACATGATCCGTCGCGTGGGCGGGACGGCCTGGTCACCCGACGGCAAGCAGATCGCGTTCATCTCGAACATCAGCGGCCGCAACAATCTGTGGCTGGCGCCGGCCGAGGGCGGCTGGCCGATGCAGTTGACCATCAGCGACCAGCGCCAGGCCGCGCCCGCGTGGGCGCCCGACGGCAAGTGGATCGCCTACATCTCCGACCACGACGGCGACGAGCAATGGGACATCTTCCTGGTTTCGCCCGCGAACGGCGACGTGGTCAACCTGACCAACACGCCCGAGATCTCGGAGGAGAGCCCGGCGTGGGCGCCCGACGGCCGCTATCTCGTCTACCAGGTGAAGCCACAGACTTCGTCCACCTTTGAGATCGACGTGATGGACATCCTCACCCGCAAGGTGCGCCACCTCACCACGGGTACGCCCGCCGAGCTCGGCAACAATACTCCCATCTGGTCGCGCGACGGCAAGTGGATCGCCTACACCCAGCAGCACGCCGCCGGCAAGGACTCCAACATCTTCGTGGCCGAAGCCGCGACCGGCAAGAGCACGCTGGTCACGGCGCATGAGGGCGAGCACAACTTCAGCGCCGCCGACTGGTCGCCCGACGGCAAGAAGCTGCTGATCACCTCCAACGCCGCAAACGGCTATGACAACGTCGGCCTGCTCGACGTCGCTTCGAAGAAGATCGACTGGCTGACGAAGGACAAGTGGGAGGTCTCGGCCGGTTACTATTCGCCCGACGGTCGCCAGGTCACCTGGACCGTCAACGTGGACGGCAACGTCCAGGTAGTGCTTCACGATGTCGCCGCGCACCGCTCGCAACCGCTTCCTCTTCCAGCCGGGGTGAACTCGCTGGGCGGCGCCGAATCGGCGTTCACGCGCGAAGGCTCACGGCTGCTCTATTTTCACAACGGTCCTGATTCGCCCAGAGACGCCTGGGTGTACACCTTCGCCGGCAAACACTCGCACCAGGTGACGCACTCGCTAGTGGGCGGCGTGCGCTCGAGCGACTTGGTAAAGCCCTTCCTCGTGCACTATCCGAGCACCGACGGCAAATGGACCATCTCCGCCTTCGTCTATGTGCCCTACAACATGCAACGCGACGGCCGCAACGCCGCCGTGGTGTACGTGCATGGCGGGCCGACGGCGCAGACGGTCAACGGCTTCGACCGCATCGTGCAATATCTGGCCAACGCCGGCTACCTGGTCATCGCGCCCAACTATCGCGGCTCCACCGGCTACGGCAAGGAGTTCATGGACGCCAATCGCTTCGACATGGGCGGCGGCGACCTCGCCGACGTGGTGGCCGCGGCCGAGTGGATCAAGAAGTCCGGCTATCCCGATCCCCAAAAGATCGTCCTCATGGGCGGCAGCTACGGCGGCTACCTGACCATGATGGGCGTCACCAAGGCGCCCGAGCAGTGGGCCGCGGGCGTGCCCATCGTGCCCTTCGTCAACTGGTTCACCGAAGTGAAGAACGAAGACCCCCTGCTGCAGCAGTACGACCTGGCCACCATGGGCGATCCGGAGAAGAACAAGGCGCTGTGGGAGGAACGCTCGCCCATCTTCTTCGTGGACCGCATCAAGGCGCCGCTGCTGTTGCTCGCCGGCGGTCACGATCCGCGCTGTCCCAAGGAAGAATCCGAGCAGGTGGCGGAGGCCATCAAGAAGCGTGGCGGCGTGGTGGACTTGAAGGTGTATGAGAACGAGGGCCACGGCTTCGCCCGCATCGAGAACCAGATCGACGCCTACAAGCGTGTGGCCAACTTTCTAAAGAAGCACGTCCCGCCGGCCGATTGCGCGTGCACGCTGGAGTAGCAGTCAGCACTCAGCAGTCAGCGGTCAGCACTCAGCCATCAGCGCGCAGCAGGTCAGCGAAGGTTGTGCTTTGGCTGAATGCTGAATGCTAAGTGCTGAATGCTACCCCTCCTGCACCTTCCACCCCGCCTGCCGCATCCATTGCTCATGCACTCGGTTGAATTCCTCTCCGGCCCGCAGACGTTAGACGATCACGCCCTGCTCGACGCCTACTCGCAGGCAGTGGTTTCGGCGGCCGACAAGGTCAGCCCCGCCGTGGTCAACGTGGAAGTCCACCACCGGGTCCAGACGCCTCAAGGTCCGCGCGAGGCCCGCGGCGGAGGCTCCGGCTTCGTCTTCACGCCGGACGGCTTTGTGCTCACCAATTCCCACGTGGTCCACGGCGCCGAGCGCATCGAGGTCTCGCTGGTAGACGGCCGCCACTATCCAGCTACGCTCATCGGCGACGACCCCGGCACCGATCTGGCGGTGGTCCGCGTCAACGCTCCCGATCTCGCCACCGTGGAATTGGGTGACTCGAGCCAGGTGCGCGTCGGCCAACTGGTAGTCGCCATCGGCAACCCGCTGGGCTTTGAATCCAGCGTCACGGCGGGCGTGGTCAGCGCCTTGGGACGCTCGCTGCGCTCCAGCTCCGGCCGCCTGATCGACGACATCATTCAGACCGACGCCGCGCTCAATCCCGGCAACTCCGGCGGGCCGCTGGTCACCTCCGACGGCCGCGTGGTGGGGGTGAACACCGCCACCATCCGCCCGGCGCAGGGCATCTGCTTCGCCATCGGCATCAACACCGCCAAGTTCGTCGCCGGACGGCTCATCCGCGACGGACGCATCAAGCGCAGCTACATCGGCGTGGTCGGGCAGACCATTTCCCTGCCGCGCAACGTGGTGCGCTTCCACGCGCTGGAGCAAGACCGCGGCATCCTGGTGCTCTCGGTCGAGCCCGCGAGCCCGGCGGCCGAGGCGGGGGTGCGCGAGCGCGACATCATCGTTTCCTTCGACGGGCAGCGCGTCTCGGGCATCGACGATCTGCAGCGCCTGCTCACCGACGTGTGCATTGGCGCGCTCACGCGGCTGACCGTGCTGCGCGGCGCGGAGAAGCTGGAGATCGCGGTCACGCCGCTCGAGACCCCGGAGCCCGCGCGCTAAGGCGGGTCCACAATTGGTGCATAGGTGAAGGGGCACGCCTTTAGGCGTGCCATACAAGGGAGGCAAGGAGTCGGCTTTAGCCGCTGGGGGAATCTCCCTCAGGGCCTAAAGGCCCATTCATGTGGGGAGGCTGGCGGCACGGCTGGAAGCCGTGCCCCTTCACCTTTCAAGAACCTGGACACATCAACTGCGGATCTGCCGTAACCGCCAAAGGACTACCATGCACGGATTGGCCGCCGCCGCCGGGATCGCGATCATCGTGGCCGTGCTCTGGGAGGCCTTCGAGACCGTCGTTCTGCCTCGCCGGGTCACTCGCCACTTCCGCTTCACGCGCCTGTTCTACCGCGCCACCTGGAAGCCATGGGCCATCCTGCTGGGCCGCGTGCAGCCGGTGAAGCGCCGCGAGTCCTACCTGAGCTACTACGGCCCGCTGTCGCTGTTGGGATTGCTGGCGGTGTGGGCGTTGCTGCTGGTCGTGGGCTTCGCCCTGGTGCACTGGGCCTCCGGCTCCAGCATGATCGTGGCGACCCCTGGCCTGCCCGGCGGCTTCTGGACCGACCTGTACATGAGCGGCACCACCTTCTTCACCCTCGGCCTGGGCGACGTGACGCCGCGCAGTCCGCTCGCCCGCTTCGTCACCGTGGTGGAGTCGGGGATGGGCTTCGCCTTCCTGGCGCTGGTGATCGGCTATGTGCCCACCATCTACCAGGCGTTTTCGCGGCGCGAGGTCAACATCACGCTGCTGGACGCGCGCGCCGGCTCGCCGCCGTCCGCGGTCGAACTGCTGCGGAGACATGCGTCTGACCATGGCCGGGAAGCGTTGCATGAGTTGTTGCGCGATTGGGAGCGCTGGTCGGCCGAGCTGCTGGAGAGCCACCTGTCCTATCCCGTGCTCTGCTATTTTCGCTCGCAGCACGACAACCAGAACTGGCTGGCTGCGCTGACCACCATCCTGGATACCTGCGCGCTGGTGATCGTCGGGATGGAGAACGTGCCCCGGCGCCAGGCCCAGCTCACCTTCGCGGTGGCGCGGCACGCGGTCGTGGACCTGGCACAGATCTTCCGCACTGCGCCCGCGAGCGGCCACGACCGGCTAGGTCCGGAGCAGGTGTCCGACCTCCGCGCCGCGCTGGCGGAAGCGGGATGGAAGCTGGAAGACGGTCGCGCCGCCGAGCACAAGCTGGACGAGTTGCGCGCCATGTACGAGCCCTACGTCCGCGCCCTCGGCAAGTTCCTGCACTTCACGCTGCCGGGCTGGTTTCCGCCGGCCCGCCATCGCGATAACTGGCAGACCAGCGCCTGGGGACGCATCTCCGGCGGCATCGCCGAGCCGGCTTCGGTCGAAGCCAGCAAGGACGACCACTTCTGACTCTCGGCAAAAACGCCACGGATTACCGCGGATCGTCCCGGGCTTGACTCCTATCCGTGGTCATCCGTGCTGATCTGTGGCGTTCTTCGATCAGGACGCAGCATGCTGCGTCTCTACACGGAAGCTATTTTCGCTCCACCAGCGCTTTTACCAGCCCAGAGATGGTGAATTCCTGTGCCTCGACGTCCACGTGCAGGCCCAGTTCGCGCAGCGTGGCCGAGGTCACGGGGCCGATGGAGACGACGCTGATGCCGTGGAGGGTTTTCGCCGGTTCGCCGGAACCGAGCAGGGCCACGAAGTTTCTTGCGGTCGATGAGCTGGTGAAGGTGATCGCTGTCGGGCGCTGGCGGGGATCGTGGAGCGCCTTCTCCAGGCGCGCGCGCGACTCCTCCGGCACCACCGTCTCATAGGCCTCGACCACGTGCACCCGCGCGCCCGCCTTCCGCAGCTCCTCCGGGATCACGTCGCGCGCCACCTTGGCGCGCACCAGCAGCACGCGCTTGCCGCGTACCTGCTCCCACAGCGCTTCCACCACCGACTCCGCGACGTATTTCTCCGGCATGACGTCCACCGGCAGGCCGTGCTCTTCGATTTTCTCGCGCGTGGCCGGGCCGATGGCGGCGATGTCCAGGTGCAGCAGCTTCTCCGGGCCGAATCCCAGCGTCTGCATGCGCGCGAACAGCGCCTCGACACCGTTGACGCTGGTCAGGATGAGCCAGTCGTAGTTCTCGATGTTGTTGAGCGTGGCATCGAGCGCTACGTACGATGCCGGCGGACAGATCTCGATGGCGGGGATCTCGAGCACCGTGGCCCCCAGCGCTTCCAGTTCCTCGGCCAGGCTGCCGGCCTGGTCCTGGGCGCGGGTGATGAGCACGCGCTCGCCCGCCAGCGGCTTCTCGGCCGCGTGCGGACGCCTGGGGTGGGATTTGCCGCTCACGGCTGTTGCGGTGCCGCCACCGCCTCGCCATACACCGCCCGCAGGATGGCTTCGGCGCCGCGCGCGAGCAGGGTCTTGCCTACGCGCGCGCCCAGCTCTTCGGGATCGTCGCCCGACTGCTGGTCGCGCAGCACCTCGGTGCCGTCGGGCTGGGCCACGATGGCGGTGAGTCTGAGCGTGCCGTCCACGGCTTCAGCATACGCGCCGATGGGCACCTGGCAGCCGCCGCCGAGGGTTCGCAGCAGAGCCCGCTCGGCTGCGGTCGCGCGGCGCGCGGCGTTGTCGTCAAGGAACGCCAGCTCCTTCAGGGTGGCGGCATCGTCCGCCCGCGCCTCGATCCCCAGCGCTCCCTGCCCGACCGCCGGACACATGACTTCCACCGGCAGGACCTCGCGCACGCGCTCGGTGCGCCCGAGGCGATTCAGGCCAGCGGCGGCCAGGATGATGGCGTCGAACTCTCCGCTCTCCAGCTTCCGCAGCCGCGTGTCCACGTTGCCGCGCAAGGGAAAGATGTTCAGGTCGGGCCGCACCGACTTGATCTGTGCCTGCCGCCGGAGGCTGCTGGTGCCTACACGTCCACCTTTTGGCAGCTCGCTGAAGCGGTTGTAGCGCACGGAGAGAAAGACGTCGCGCGGGTCCTGACGCTTCATGACTGCCGCCAGCACGAAGGTCTCCGCCAGCTCCGTGGGCAGGTCTTTCAGGCTGTGGACGGCCAGGTCCACTCGGCCTTCCGCCAGCGCTTCTTCGATCTCCTTGGTGAACATGCCCTTGGTCCCGACCTGCGCCAGAGCGACTTCGGTGATCTTGTCGCCCGTGGTCTTGATGACCTCGATCTCGACGTGGGACCCGCGCGCGCGCAGCAGGCTGGAGACGTGGTTGGCCTGCCACAAGGCCAGTTGCGATCCGCGCGAGCCGATGCGCAGCCTGGCCATCTAACCCCTTTCAACCACAGAGGACACAGAGGAACACGGAGGAAATACTGTTGTGATTTTCCTCTTTGATCCTCTGTGCCCTCTGTGGTTAATCATCGGTCGAGCCGCTCTTGCCGGCTTTGGCGGCCGCGTCTTCCAGATTGAAGATGCGGCGGATCAGCTCCACCAGCGGACCTTCGCCCTGTTCGCGCGCCGCGCTCTTCAGCGTGGTGATGGGAGTGTGGAGGATCTTGTTGACAATGCCGCGGGTGAGCACCTCGATGGCCGCTTCCTGCTCGGGCGTGATCTGGCCGAAGCGTCCGCGCAGGCGTTCCACCTCCGCCTGGCGGATGTTCTCCAGGTGCTCCTGCAGCGAGACGATGGTGGGCACGACATTGCTGCTCTGCACCCGCGCCGCGAAGCGCTCGACTTCGATCTCGATAATCTCTTCCGCGCGCGCCGCCTCCTTCTTGCGGTCGGCCACGTGCACTGCCGCCACCTGCTGCAGGTCGTCGATGTCATAAACGAAGATGCCGTCCAGCTCGTTCATCGCCGGATCCACGTCGCGCGGCACGGCGATGTCGATGAAGAACATGGGACGGTTCTTGCGCCGGGCCAGGAAGCGCTCGCCGTGCTCGCGGCGGAAGATAGCGTGCGGCGCGCCGGTGGAAGTGATGACGATGTCGGCCTTGTCGGCCGTCTCGTAGAGCTTGTCAAAATGGATGGCCTGACCGTGGAAGCGCTCCGCCATCTCCAGCGCCCTTTCGTAGGTGCGGTTGGCCACGAAGATGGCGTCGGCGCCGTGCGCCAGCAGGTGCCGCGCCGCCAGCTCGCTCATCTTCCCCGCCCCGATCAGGTACACGGCACGTCCCTCGAGCGTGCCAAAGATCTTCTGTGCCAGCTCCACCGCGACTGATGCGACCGACACTGCCGAGGCGCCGATGGCGGTCTCCGAGCGCACCCGCTTGGCCACCGCGAAGGCGCGGGTGACCAGCGCGTCCAGGTGCGAGTTGATGGCGCCCACGCCGCGCGCCACCGCGTACGCCTGCTTCACCTGTCCCAGAATCTGCGGTTCACCCACCACCATCGAATCCAGGCTGGAGGTCACGCGGAAAAGGTGCCGCACCGCATCGCGCTCGCGGTGCTCGTAGAGGTGCTGCTCCACCGTACAGGGCTCGACCTGGAAGTACTCGCGGATGAAGCCCCGCAGGTCTGCGGTACCGTTGCTGGCGCGCGCCACCAGTTCCACCCGGTTGCAGGTGGAAACGATCATCGCTTCTTCGATGCCGGGGTGCCCGGCCAGCCGCTTGGTGGCTTCCGGCAGGCGCGACTCGGGGATGGCCAGCCGCTCCCGCACCTCGACCGGCGCCGTCTTGTGGTTCACGCCGATAAGCAGGAAGCGGTTCATGGGGCGATAAACCTGTGCACTCCGCTCACGTAATTCGCCGCCCAGGCCAGGATGGCCGCCAGGAAGGCGAAAGTGGAAAGATACGCCGCGCGCCGCCCGCGCCAGCCTGCGTTCCAACGCGTGTACACCAGCAGCATGTACACCGCCCACATCAGCAGCGAGAGCACGATCTTGGGATCGAAGAAGTAGCGCGATCCGAACTCCGCCTGCGCGATCACCGACCCGGCGATGATCCCAAAGGTCATGAAGGGAAAGCCGAGCAGGAGCGAGCGGTAGCCCATCTGGTCGATGACTTCCAGCGCCGGCAGCCGCGACATCAGCCCGCCCGCCCGCTTCGACTTCAGCGTCCGCTCCTGCAGCAGATAGAGCAGGCTGGCGGCGAAGCTGAAGAACAGCGCCGCGTAGCCGGTGAAGATCAGCGCGACGTGCACCAGGATCCATCCGCTGCGCAGTACCGGTGAGGTGAACTGCGGCGGCTTCAGCCCCACCGCGGCCGAAAACGTCAGCAGAAAGACCAGGGGAAAGACGAAGATTCCCGGGGCGGTGGTGCGGTAGCGCAAGTACACCCCGGTGAAGAACACCATGATGAGGAACGCCAGCAGGGACTCCGAGGTATGGATCGAATCCGGCGTGAGCCGGCCCACGTTGACGTAGTGCTCAGTGAGCGAGACGAAGTGCAGCACGAAGCCGATGCCGATCACCGGCATGATGAGGCGGGCCAGGATCTCGTGGCGGCGGGCCAGGGCCAGCAGGGCGTAGAGTAGCCCCAGGCCGTAAAAGCCCACCGCGACTCGCAACCAGAACAGGGGCATAGATTTTCGTTTCCGCCGCGCAGACCGGTCCCCACTCCCGGGCCCCCAGGCGGTATGCTGCAAGGATTATAGTAGGGGCGGCGCTCCACCGGGCAGTAGTCCCGCAATCACAGGGGTATGTGACCAATGTCACAAAACGCGGCATATGGGGTCCAGCCACTGCCTGCTGGTCACTTTGGTTTTACCTGTCCTTTACTTGGCGGGACGGCACCCCGTTGCTTTCAAAGGGAGAAGTCGCCCTCGTCCAGCCAGCGCTCTCCCGAGTCATCGACATCGCATCCAGCCAGCTTCAATTTCTGAATTAGCTCTTTCCTCTTCTGCGGGGTGTTGTTCATCTTGACCACATGGCGTCCAGAAATATCCGTGAAAGGTCGCAGCTTCCCAAATTCTGCGATCACCACGTTTTTCGGATTTCTGCCAAATGCCATGCCTGCTTCAAATATTACGTTGGGGCGAGCCTGAGCGGTCAATTTTCGCTCGTAATCACCGTCGTCTCCCGTCAGGAGCCTGCGATTTAGCTTGGCCTGGTCATCCGGCGTGAGCAGGACGACGACAGCTGTAGCCTCATCGAAAGCCGAATCTAAGATCTCGCCGATATGCGCAGCAGGTTTTTTCGCAGCCTTCAAGAACTCCATCGGGTCCAAGCCCACGCTGGACAGGAAGCTGTCCATCGCTCGATTAATTTTCTTGTCTCGACCCCGGACGACCCAAATCTTCTTCCCCCTCCTACGCGTCTTTTTGTTAGGCAGCGGCGGTCGCCGTATGCGTCCTGTGCCTCGCGGAGTCGTATTGTCCGGAACTCGAGCAGGGAGCGACCTAGGCTGATTGCTTTGCTGCAACAGGGCCCAATCATCTAGCGAAGCGTACTTAGAGATGTTAATTCCGCTTTCAGCGGCGAGGTAGAGTGCCGCCAGCCGTTTCTCCAGAAACTGATCGCGGGAGATTCTGGTCGATCCGCGCGTAGATTGTGGCTTGACTCCTACCGAGCCTGTCTTTGAGCTTCTGAAGAAGTTCGGCCTCAATAGCTGCCACGAGAATTTCCTCTGCGCTTACGCCCCTTTAGCTTCGACTTTTGCTGAGAGAGCCTGACGCTAACGGTATTCGTCGTCGTCTCGAGCATCTCGGCGATCTCGGGCACCGAAAAACCTGAAGCTCCAAGAAGCGAAATCTGCTCGCCTTGGTTCTTGATATCCCTCACCGCGAGTAGCGCAAGGACCTTGCTGATCCGGTTGAGGCAAACGTCAGCAGGGAGAGTCTTTGGGCCGTCGGTGCGCTTCGACTTATTTCTTGCGGCCACGTTGTTCCTTCTTTCGATTCGCTTGGCGCTGCAGTTCTTTTATCGACGCCTCTGTGCTTCCCAAAATATCGGCAGCGCTTCTTACACTCAGACCCAATCCTTGTAAAAACTCTGCTTTCTGAAGCGTCGTTTTGTGACGCAGCTCAGGTCTGTCGAGAGCCAGATATGCAAGTGTATGTGCTATCGTCCGCAGCCAGTATGCCTCAGAAGATTCATCGTGCTCTGTCAAATTGGGTACCGCCTTCATGTTAGAAATAGTTGAGCTCTTTCTAAATAGTCAGAGCCAATAATTGGAAGTTTCACACGGGTTCGGCAGCGAAGTCAACTTGAATCTTCAGCCAACCCAGGGTAAGGCGGGACGGCGACGTGCGAAAACAGTGGGAGCTTAGAAGTCCAGTCGCGATGCCGGAAGCCAGTGCACACAAAACCAACGCCCCGAGCCCGAAGCCTCGGGGCGCTGAGGAGTTATTGAGACACCTTGCCGCTGGGGATGCCTGCCGAGCATGATCCGATCACCCGATTCCCAAGGGCTCCAGCATTTCCTCGATGTTTTCGCCGTCGATCACCAGCCGCCGGCCGTGCTCGATCATCCCTTCGACCTCGTCAAACGCCCGCAGCAGGCGCATCTTGGCCGCGGCGTACTGTTCGGTCTCGGTGAGCTCGCGGCCGTGCCGCGCTCCCCAGGCCCGAAGCGCTTCCGGCTTCAGGAGCACGCTCGTGGCGAAGGTAGTCTTGCGGTCGGCGGTGACGTTGAAGATAAACTCGATGGCCGGGCCCTCCGGCGGCGGCACCGCGCGCTTCCCAACGAAGTAGTACTGGTACACGTAGCCGGTGGCTCCGGTGTAGGTCTTCATGCGGCGGACAGGCGGCCCGGGCTCCGGCTTCATGCCAACAGTCTATAACGCGGGCAGGCGGCTTCGGGGGTATACCATATAATCCCAAACGATAAAACCTAAAGGAGAGAGCGATGGCTGAACCGACCTACGAGGAGCTGAAGGCACGGCTGACGGAACTGGAGCGCAAGGGCACACGAGCGGGCACGCTGGAATTCCGCGTCGGTGAAAAAGGAGGGGTCAGCGTGTACGGGCTCGGCCGCTTTCCGGTGACGCTCTACTATGAACAGTGGGTCCGCTTGCTGGATGCCAGTGCAGACCTGCGGGCATTCCTGGAAAAGAATAAAGACAAACTGAAGCTGAAGCAGAAGTAACGCCTGGGTCCCCCGTGATGGGACCTACAGAAATCATTCTTGCGTCCAGACCGCCTGGCGCTTGCCAACATCCGTCGAGTGGCCTATAGTCCCCGCTGCATTTCGATTGCAACTCGACAGGGAGAGAAAAAAGATGCGCAAACTCTTGTTCGTGGTGTTTTCCCTACTGCTGTTCGCATCCGCGGCAATGGCCCAGGGAAAGGTCGACACAAAGTGGCACTGCCCGAAAACAGCGGCGGAGCACAAATTCAACGTAGGCGACATGCCGGACCACACCTATTCGATCCTCCAGGGAACCTGCAATGGGACCTCAAGCGGGAAGGACTTCGTCGAAAAAACCGGCGACTATACGGAATTCCAGGAGACGGGGAAAGTGTCCATGACCGGGCATGGTCGCTTCAACGTGACGATGGACAACGGAGACAAGGTTTACTACACCTACGAAACATCAGCCCCAACCGACATCACGAAACCAGCCTCCAACAAATGGAAGATTCTGAGCGGTACGGGCAAGCACAAGGGCATCAAGGGTTCGGGGACGTGCTCCGGAAAAAACAGTGCAGACGGCTCTTCTGACTGGCAGTGCACCGGCACCTATTCGATGGGCAAGTAAGCCGGAAAGATCTGTGGGTGCCCCACCCTTGGCCGCCTTTGCCAAGGGTGGGAATGTAAGAAAATCCCCACCATTCGAAAACCGCGAAGGGTGGGGCACCCTCCGGCTGGCATCACAACCCGGCGTAGGTCGCGCGCTTGACGAATTCGCCCTGGCCGGCGCGGCCCAGAAATTTGTCGCCTTCCACCACCACGCGCCCGCGCGAGAGCACCACGTCGGGCATTCCCGTGACTTTGATCCCCTCGAACATCGAGTAATCCACGCGCATGTGGTGGGTCTTGGCGCTGATGGTGTGCTGGCGCTTGGGATCGAAGATCACCAGATCCGCGTCGCTGCCGATGGCGATCGTCCCCTTGCGCGGGTAGAGGCCGAAGAGCTTGGCGGGCGTAGTCGCGACCAGTTCCACGAAGCGGTTCACGCTGAACCGCCCCTGCGCCACGCCGCCCGAGTACACCAGGCTCATGCGGTGCTCGATGCCGGGACCGCCGTTGGGGATCTTAGTGAAGTCGCCGATGCCCATCTCCTTCTGCTCCTTGTAGCAGAAGGGGCAGTGGTCGGTGGAGACCACCTGCAGATGGTCAGTCTTCAGCCCCTGCCACAGCTTTTCCTGGTGCCACTTCTCGCGCAGCGGCGGGGTGAAGACGTACTTCGCGCCCTCGAATCCGGGCACGTCGAAATTCTCGATCGAGAGATACAGGTACTGCGGGCAGGTCTCCGCATAGACGGGCAGGCCGCGGTCGCGCGCTTCGCGAACTTTCTCCAGCGCGTCGTTGCAACTGAGGTGGACGATGTACACGGGAGCGCCCGCCATCTCCGCCAGCGCGATGGCGCGCGCCGTGGCTTCGGCTTCCGCCGTGGTGGGACGGGTGAGCGCGTGGTACTTGGGCGCGGTCTTGCCTTCGGCCAGCGCCTGCTTGACGATCACGTCGATGGCGCCGCCGTTCTCGGCGTGCATGCAGACCATGGCGCCGGTCTTGGCCGCACTGCGGAACGCCTTGAAGATGCTGGCGTCGTCGAGCATGAACACGCCGGGATAGGCCATGAACAGCTTAAAGCTGCTGACGCCGTCGCGCACCAGCGCGGGCATCTCGTCGAGGCACGCGTCGGGCAGATCGGTGATGACGCAGTGGAAGGAATAATCGCTGGTGGCTTTGGGGGCCGCCTTCTGCATCCAGGTGTCGAACGCGGTGCGCAGCGACTGGCCCTTGTACTGGATGGCGAAGTCGATGAGCGTGGTGGTGCCGCCGAAGAGGGCGGCGCGGGTGCCGGTTTCGAAATCGTCGGCGCTGGTGGTGCCGCCGAAGGGCATGTCGAGGTGGGTGTGCACGTCGATGCCGCCGGGGAAGACGTACTTGCCGCCGGCTTCGATGACGCGGCCGGCGTTCTCACGCGGCAGGCTGCGGCCGATGGCGACCACCTTCCCTTGTTCGATGGCCACGTCGGCGGCGTAAGTGTCGGCGGCAGTCACAACCGTGCCGTTGGCGATGACGATGTCGAACGCCATTCAGTCCCTCCGTTGGACTCGTGCTGGTTACCAAGATGCCGCTCGATTCTATGCTATATTTCCGCCACTTTTCCTCGCTGTGGGGCGGAGGCCGCATGAAATTCGGGATCACCTTCAAGCCGGACATGACGGTGGAGCGCATGCTCGGTCTGACCCGCCAGGCGGAGCAGGCCGGCTTCGAATACACATGGATCTTCGACTCGCACGTGCTGTGGATGGACCCGTATCCGCTCATGACCTTGATGGCCGCCAACACGCGCCACATGCGCATCGGCCCGTGCGTCACCAACCCGGCAGTGCGCGACATCACCGTGACCGCCAGCCTGTTCGCCACGCTCAACCTGATCTCCGGCGGTCGCATGGACCTGGGCATTGGACGCGGCGACAGCTCGCGCCGGGTGCTGGGCAAGAAGCCGGTGACACCCAAGGAGCTCGAACAGTCGATCCAAGCCTTCCGTGATCTGACCGCTGGGCGCGAGATCCAGTACGACGGCCAGCCCACGCGCATTACCTGGGCCGAGGGCTCGCCGCCGGTCTGGGTCGCAGGCTACGGGCCGAAGGTGCTGAACATGGCGGGGCGCGTGGCCGATGGCATCATCCTGCAATTCGCCGATCCCGACCTGATCGAGTGGTGCATGGGTTTTGTGAAGGAGGGCGCGGGCCAGGCCGGGCGCGATCCCAAGTCGATCGAGGTGATGGCGGCGGCGCCGGTGTGGGTCTCGGAGAATCTCGAAACGGCGCGCGAACACGTGCGCTGGTTCCCTGCTCTGGTCTCGAACCACGTGGTGGACCTGCTGGCAAAATACAAGCAGGAAGATCTGCCGGCGGCGCTGACGTCGTACGTGCGCAACCGCGGCGGCTACGACTATCAGCACCATTGCGAGGTGGGCAGCGACAACGCGGAGTTCGTCTCTGACGAAGTCGTGGACCGCTTCTGCCTGGTGGGCCCGGTCGAGGCGCACCGCGAGAAGTTGCGCAAGCTGGCGTCGGTGGGCGTGACCCAGTTCAATATTTACCTGATGTGCGGCGAGGAAGAGCAGACGCTGGAGATCTACGAGCGCGAGATCCTGCCGCAGTTCCGCACGGCCAAGGCGGCGAGATAAGCCCCGCTTTGAAGGGGCGCGGCTTCAGCCGCGCCGTTCGTCTACAACTCTTGAATTGTCATCCCGAGCGAAGTGCGACCGACCGTAGGGAGGGAGCACAAGTCGAGGGATCTGCATTTGTATTCTCTCAATCACTGCAGATCCCTCGCGTCGCGCTCGCCTCGACAAGCTCGGCTCGCGCTCGCTCGGGATGACAAATCAAGAGGCTGTTACGGCATGGCTAAAGCCATGCCCTCCCGAAGCCGGCGGGACGCCAGCGCTACACCTAGCGCGCGGCGACGGCGGCGTGGCGCGTTTGCTCCACGGCGGCCAGGGCGCGGTCGAGCAGGCGGATGGCCTCGTCCACATCAGCCTTGGAAATGTTCAGGGGCGGCGACAGGCGGATGACGTTGCCCCACAGGCCGCCCTTGCCGATCAAGAGGCCGGTGCGACGGGCTTCTTCCATGAGCTGCGCGGTTTCCTGCGGCGCCGGTTCTTTCGTCACGCGGTCTTTCACCAGCTCGACGCCCTGCATCAGGCCCTTGCCGCGCACGTCGCCGATCACCAGGTACTTGTCTTTGAGCCCTTCCAGTCCCTCGCGGAAGTAGTTCCCCACCACGTGTGCGTTCTCGAGGAGATTGTCTTCTTCAATCAGATCGAGGGTCGCTTTGGCGGCGACCGAGGTGACGGGATTTCCGCCAAAGGTCGAGATTTGCAGTCCGCGGAAACTGGCGGCGATGTCGGGACGGGTGAAGGTCCCACCGATGGGAGCGCCGTTGGCCATGCCCTTGGCGGCGGTGATGATGTCGGGCGTCACCTCCCAGTGCTCGATGCCGAACCACTTGCGGCCGGTGCGTCCCCAGCCGGTCTGCACCTCGTCGGCGATGAAGTCGCCGCCGTACTGCTTCACCGTCTTGAAGACGATCTTGAAGTACTCGGGCGGAGGCGTGATGAATCCGCCGACACCCTGGATGGGCTCGGCGATGAAGCCGGCGATGCGCCCGGCAGTGGAAGTCTGGATGACGGCTTCGACGTCCTGCGCGCAGGCCACGCCACAGTCGGGATAGGTCTTCCCCAGCGGACACCGATAGCAGTACGGGTTCATGGCGTGGACCACGCCCAAGCCCCCGGGCAGCGACTGCCGCCAGGTGTTATGGCCGGTGAGCGACTGCGCCAGTTGCGAGCGGCCGCTGTATCCGTGGCGCAGGGCAATGATCTCAAAATTGCCGGAGTGCGCACGCGCAATCTGGACGGCTGTCTCGTTGGCTTCGGTGCCGCTGTTGGTGAAGTAGCTCTGGCTGATCTCGCCAGGGGTCAGGCGGGCGATCTTCTCCGCCAGCGCCACGATGGCCTCGTTGGGAAAGAGCGTGGAGGCGTGCTGCAGCTTGTCGATCTGCGCCTTGATCTTCGACGTGATGCGCGGGTTGGCGTGACCCGCCGAGATGGTCACGATGCCGCCGAAGAAATCGAGATACTTCCTGCCGTCGAGGTCCCACAGGTACTGCATGCTGGCATGGTCGGTGACCAGCGGCTCGGAGAAGTAAGTGCTGACCGAGGGGAACAGGTACTGCTTATATTTGCGGATGATCTCGTCTTTGGTCATGGCGAACCTTAATCTGCGGCCGCAGCCCGGCCGCCGGTGGAACTCTGTGCGGTGAGGACGCCGTAGGTTTCGGGACGGCGATCGCGGAAGAACTGCCACACCTTGCGCACTTCCGCGATCAGGTCGAGGTCGAGCTCAGCGACCAGCACCTCGTCCTGGTCGCGGCCGGCCTGAGCGAAGATCTTGCCGCGCGGATTGCAGAAGTAGCTCTTGCCGTAGAACTCGCCAATGCTCCACGGCTTCTCCTCGCCCACGCGGTTGATGGCGCCGATGAAGTACTGGTTGGCGACCGCGTGCGCCGGCTGCTCCAGCTCCCACAGATACTCGGAGAGCCCGGCCACGGTGGCCGAGGGGTTGAAGACGATCTCGGCGCCGTTCAGACCGAGAGCGCGCGCGCCCTCGGGAAAGTGGCGGTCGTAGCAGATGTACACGCCGACCTTGGCGTACTTGGTCTCGAACACCGGGTAACCGAGGTCGCCGGGAGTGAAATAGAACTTCTCCCAGAATCCGGGATGGCAGTGCGGGATGTGATGCTTGCGGTACTTGCCGAGATAGCGGCCGTCGGCGTCAATCACGGCGGCGGTGTTGAAGTAGAACCCGGGCATGCTCTCTTCGTACACGGGGACGACCATCACCATCCGGTGGCGGGCCGCGATTTCCTGCATGCGGCGGACGCTCGGGCCATCGGGCACGGGCTCCGCCAGCTCGTACCAGCGGGGGTCCTGCTCGGCGCAGAAATACGGCCCGTAGAAGAGCTCCTGCAGGCAGAGCACCTGAGCGCCCTGCTTCGCCGCCTGCTCGATCAGGCCGACGTGCTTCTGGATCATAGCTTCTTTGATCTCGGCGAGGGAGCGCTCGGGACCCAGGACATTGCGCGCCTGGATAAGGCCGCAGCGGACGATGCGAGGCATGGCGAGTCAACCCCCGAAGGTCGGAAATATAGCAGAAATCAGGAGGCAGGAGGCAGGAAGCAGCAGGAGGCAAGAGAGAAGGGAGCAGGGAGTTAGGGAGGCCCATTCCAACGCTCACTCGTAGCGCAGGGCTTCGACGGGATCGAGGCGGGCGGCGCGCATCGCAGGATACATCCCGAAGAACAAACCGACGGCCATGGACACGAGCACCGCGGTGACCACCGCCCACAGCGGCACGGTCGAGGGCAGAGCCGGCACCAGCAGGTTGATGATCCCGCTGATCAGCAGTCCCAAGAGCACACCAATGGCGCCGCCGCTCGCGGTGAGGGTGACGGCTTCGATCAAAAACTGCCAGGTGATGTCGCGGCGACGGGCGCCGATGGCCTTGCGCACGCCGATCTCGCGCGTGCGTTCGGTCACCGACATCAGCATGATGTTCATCACCCCGACGCCGCCCACCAGCAGGCCAATGGAGCTGATGTCCACGGTGATCAGCGCCACCACGCCGGTGATCTGGTGGAACTGCACCGCGATCTCCTGGGCGCTGGAGATGCCGAAATTGTCGGGCTTGTTGAGCGGCACCTTGCGGCGGCGGCGGAGCAGCTCGCGGACCTGGTCCTCGGCGTCGGCTTTCATGCCGGGATAAGGGGTGACCCCGATGAAGTTCTCGTCGTCCTGCGGATGGTGCTTCTGGTAGGTGTGATAAGGGACGGTGGCGTTCTTGTCCGCGGACCGGTCCTTAAAGAACTGGCCTTTGCGGGGCTGCAGCACGCCGATGACGCGGTAAGGAACGGAATCGACGATGATGGTCTTGCCGATGGCGTGCCCGCCGGGGAAGAGGGCGTCGGCGAGGTCGTGGCCGACGACGACCACGTCTTCGCGGTGCAGGTCCTCGGCTTCGGTAAAGAACCGGCCCTCCTCCAGGTGGGTGTTGTAAACCTGTTCGTAGGAAGCTAGGGCGCCGGAGTGATCAAGCCCGAACACCTCCTGTCCCTGGTAGCGGGCGGTCTTGGAAGCCAGTGGTCCGCCGCCCGTGAACCGCGGGTAAGCTTCCGCAACTACTTCGTTCACGGCGGGGCAGGATTCCTTGATCGCCATGGCGTCTTCGAGGGTTAACGGTTTGCGGGTGCGCTCCTCCATGCTGAGGCGCCCGATGCGGATGCCGGGACTGAACTTGAAGACGAAGAGGGTGTCGGCGCCGTAGTCGTCGAGGAAACTGCGCATGTCGCGGTCGAGGCCCACCAGGATGGAGGCCACCGAGATCAGCGCGGTGACGCCGATGACGATGCCCAGCACGGTGAGGAACGAGCGTGTCTTGTGCTCGCGGACGGTGGCCAGCGCCATCTTGGCATTCTCCTGCATTTGCCATCCGAAGTGCACGTCTTCAAGCCTCGAAACGCAACGCCTCGATGGGATCGAGCCGCGCCGCCTTGCGCGCGGGATAAACCCCAAAGAACAAGCCGACGGCGGTGGAGACCAGGAGCGCGATGAGAACCGCCGAGAGGGGAACGGTGGCGGGTAAGGCGGTGAGGAAGCGCACCGCCAGCGTGACCAGATAGGCAAGGAAGATGCCGATCACGCCACCGATGGCGGCCATCACCGAGGCTTCCAGCAGGAACTGCATCATGATGTCCCGCCGGCGCGCGCCCAGCGACTTGCGGATGCCGATCTCGCGGGTGCGGTCGGTGACGCTGGCCAGCATGACGTTCATGATGACTACGCCGCCGATGACGAGGAATACCGACACGATCCCGACCATGCTGGCGGCAATGGCGCCGGTGAGCTGGTTCCACAGGTCCATGAGTGCGGCCGAGGCGAGAATGCCGAAAGTGTCGTCCTGGTTGCGGGTGAGATGGCGGCGAGCGCGCATGAGGGTGCGCGCTTCTTCCTGGGTACGGTCCATCCACTCCGGCCCGCGCGCCTGCACATTGACGGACAGACTGCGGTCGCTGCCGTAGATCTTCAGGAAAGTCTGGATGGGAACGTAAACGAAAGTGTCCTGCGACTGGCCAAGCATGGTGCCCAGGGGCTTGGCGGTGCCTACGATCTGGAACTCGCGCCCATCCACCAGAATGGTCTTGCCCATGGGATCGACCGTGGGGAAGAGGCGTTGGGTGAGCTCGGCGCCGATCATCGCCACCGTCGTGCGGTGCTCGTTGTCGAAGTCGGAGATGTAACGGCCGGTGGCGGGCTCCTCGATGTCCATGGGGCCGATGTTGGCGGTCACGCCCCGCACGTCGATGTCCTGAAGCTCCTGGCCGCCATAGCGCACCTTGCCGACGATGCGTGTCTCGACCCCAACGTCCTTGGGCAGCCGCATGGTGTTGCGCAGGTACTCGTAATCTTCCCAGGTGACCTTGCGGTTCCGGCGCAGGGCCTTGGTCAACTGCTCGGCATTGGTGATGAGCGGGAGTTGGTGGACAAGAAAAACGTTGGAACCCATGTTGGCGACGGTATCGGCGATGTAGCGGTTGGTCCCCTGGATGAGAGCCACCACCACGATGAGGGTCGAGACCGAAAGGATGATCCCCAGCAGCATGAGGAAGGAGCGTAGCTTATGGGCGCGCATGGTCTCCAACGCGATCACCAGTGGCTCCCAGTGGGCGCTGTTTCGTCTCATGACTGAGGTCCCATGCTCATGGTACGCGTTTGCAGGCAGTCTTGTTCAATGATAGGACGCGAAAACAGACGGTAGGTTAGCCGGCCGGCGGGGGGCGAGAGGGACAGCGGCTGCGTGAGGGTCGCCGCCGTAGCAGAGAACTTGTGCGCTGCCGCCCTGGACGTATAATTCGCACGCTTGCATCTGGGCCGCGTTTTGCTGCCCGAAACGAATCTGTTGTTTGGGATTGATTGGAGGAGACGATGCCACACGATGTCGATCACCATCAGGACCAGAAGAGCCAGCCTCAACACCACCATCACTTCTGCGGCAACCTGTTCGGATGCGGCGATGAACAGGGCACCGGCGTGCTCCGCGAAGACATCAAGGACGCCGCCTTCACCCAGCGGGCGGCAGACCGTCTTCTGCACATGGACGAGATGAACCAGGAGCGGCTCGACGGCTATCTGACCGCCCGCGGGCTTTCGCGCCGCCGGCTGCTGCGCGCCAGCAGCTTCATGGGCGCGCTGGCGGCCATCGGGCCGTGGTTCACCAAACTGGCGCACGCAGCGGATGCGCTGGACGGCGGCGCTGTGGCCGGCCTCGCTGCCACGCCGAAGAAAGAGGACGAAGGCCGCGTCCACGTGGTCGAGTCTAACGATAAGACCGTCCACCTGGGAGTCTTCGACACCACGCTGGAGCCCATCCTCAAAGTCGATTCCGGCGATACCATCAGCTATCCCAACACGTGGTCGCACTTTTTGAACCAGATGCAGCCGGGCGTTCCCGTCGAGACCATAGCGAAGCTCCGCGTCAGCAATCCGGGCAGAGGGCCGCACTCGATCATCGGGCCTATCTACGTCAACGGCGCCGAACCCGGCGACGTGCTGGAGGTCCGCTACAAGCGCATTCGTCCCTTTGACTGGGGAGCCGTGTTCAACAACCCGGGGTCGCTCGGAACCGGCTTGCTGGCCCAGGATTTTCCCGAAGGACAGGTGAAATATCTGAAGCTCGACCTTCCCAATATGACGGCGGAGTTTAAGCGGGACATCCATGTTCCCCTCAAGCCCTTCCAGGGGACGCTGGGCCTGGCCCCGCCCGACGGCTTCTTTCCTCCTTTGAGTCCGGGAGTTACCAGTTCCGTTCCCCCGGGCCCGCATGCGGGCAATACTGACCTGAGCGAAATGGCGGAGGGCTCGACCATGTTCATCCCGGTGTGGAAGCCCGGGGCGCTGATCTACACCGGCGACTCCCATGCCGTGCAGGGCGATGGCGAAATCTGCCTCACCGCACTGGAAACGCGCATGCAGGAATTGCGCATCCAGGTGGTCCTTCACAAGCAGAAGAATTTCGCCTGGCCGGTGGCGGAGACTCCGACCCACTGGATCACTCTGGGCCTGGACAAGGACCTCAATGTGGCCATGACCCTGGCGGCGCGCAATGCGATCGACTTCCTGGCCAAGCGCGCCGACCTCACCAAGCTCGACGCTTATGCCCTGTGCAGCATCGCCATCAGCTTCCGGGTGACGCAGGTGGTGGACATCACGCGCGGGGTCCACGCCCTGATCCCGAAAAGCTTGTTCACGGGAGACCTGCGCAAGCAGATCGCAGTCGTCTAAGTTGTCCAAAAGGGAAAAATTAAGACCACAATGCCGCGATTCCGTGGCATTGCGGTCCTGGGCCGTTGCTAGAACGACCCGCCGAACAGCCGACTATGCAACCGCCCGCGTTTCCTACGCGGGCGGATGGTCAGCCTCAATCTCCCTATGGTAGGGAATGGCACCGGGGATCAGCCACCGGTTCCACATCTCGTCCACTTTGCTCTGGAAGTAATCGATATCGTCGTCGGTGAAGTGGGCGAAGCGCCCCTGGCGGAGCAGGTAATCCCGCACCGGCTGCCGCGGAATGCGCTTGTCGGCGATCTGCTGCGTACGGCCGGTCAGCCTCAGGACGCCGTCTTCCACTTCATACAGCGGCCACACGCCGGTGTTCACCGCCAGCTCGCCCAGCTCGTGCGATTGAATGGGATCGTAGTCCCATCCCTTGGGGCACGGGTCGAGCGAGTGAATGAAGGTGGGCCCGCCGATGGTCAGCGCCTTGCGGATGGAGTTCATGCCGTGCAGACCATAGGACATGCAGATGGTCGCCACGTAGCGGCAGGTCGGGTGGCCGGCGGCCATCATCCCCGCCATGTTCTTCTTCCAGCGGTGATGCATGATGCGCTTCGTCTTTCCCGGAGGACTGAACGTCGTGTGCGCGCCCCAGGGGGTGCTGCCCGAAAGCTGAATGTCCGTATTGGCGTACGACTCGTTGTCGTACATTAAGATTAGGAGGTTGTAGTCGGGATGGGTGAGGGTGGCGGAGATGGCCCCGAGGCCCATGTCCGCCCCGCCGCCGTCGCCGCAGAAGGCGATCACATTAATGGGCTCGTCCTTGATCTTCCCTTTCCGCATAAGCGCTTTCAGACCTGCCGCTGCTCCCAGTGCGGCAGACCCGCTGCTGCCCAACTGGGTGTGCATCCAGGGCACGACCCACGAGGTGCTGTAATACGTGGTGTTCGCCACGTACATGCACCCGGTGCTGCCCAGCACAATCGTCCTGGGGCCGGCAGCTTTGGCCATCATCTTCATCACCAGCGCCGACTCGCAGCCCTGGCAGGTCCGGTGACCCGAGGTGAAGAACTCCTCCAAGGGGAGCTTCTTGACTCCTTTGAAGGGATCCAATTTCTGGGTCGGCTCGATATTCACGTAAGTAGCCATCGCTTCTTTATCCTTTCTGGCGGTCGAACACGCCAGCAAAATCGGCTATTCGCGCAATCCGATCCACTGCGTCAAAGGCTGCGTCTTGCCTTCCGCCGCCTGGTACACGGATTCGGTCATGCGGGTGATGTCGGGCAGGGTCACCTCGCGGCCACCCAGGCCGCAGATGAAGCACAGCACCGGCGGCTTGGGACCGGGCGCAGAGTAGAGCGCGGTGCGGACTTCGTTGGTCACCACGCCGCTCATGTAGGGCGAACCGAAGGAGTAGTCGCGGTCCACTACCCCCACCGCCTTGAAGCGGCCCAGCGACTTGGCCAGCGCTTCCGCCGGGAAGGGACGGAACCAGCGCAGGCGCACGAACCCGATTTTCTTCCCTTCCTTGCGCATCTGGCGGATCGCCACCTTCATGGGGATGGAGAGCGTGCCCATGCCCATGAGCACGATGTCGGCGTCCTCAGTCATGTACTCCTCAAAGAAGGGATTGCCGTAGGAGCGGCCGAAGATGCGCTCGAAGTCAGCGTACGCTTCCTTAATCACCGCCGTGGCACGCTCCATCGCTGCGTAATTCTGCCGCCGGATCTCCATCACCCAATCTTCATTGGCTTGTGGGGCCACGCTGATGGGATTGTCGGGATGGAGCAGCAGATCACCGCGGTTGTAACGCGGTAGGAATGCGTTCACTTTCTCTTGCGAGGGAATCTTGACCAGCGCCTGCGAGTGCGTCAGGAAAGCGCCGTCGCAACTGATGCCGCAGGGCAGGAAGATTCTGCGGTCCTCGGCCACGCGATAGGCGATGAGCGCGGTGTCGAGGGCTTCCTGGGCGTTATCCACCCAGACCAGCATCCAGCCCAAGTCGCGCACCGCCAACGCGTCGTTGTGCTCCGTTCCGAAGGCGCCGGGATCGTCCAGCGCCCGGTTGCCTACCATGGCGATCATGGGGATGCGCAGCGCGGGGGTAACGGTCAGCGCTTCCATGGCGTACATCCAACCCACGCCGCTCGAGCCGCAGAATACACGGGCGCCAACTGCCGAGGCGTGCTTGACGATCTCGAATTGCGAGTGCTCGCCTTCTGCCACGATGTATTCACAGTCCATCTCCCCGTTTGAAACCAGCTTGGCGACGTACTGCATGACGGTGTCATAAGGACGGATCGGATATGCCGTGATCACGTCCACGTCCGCCAGCTTGCAGGCCACCGCGATCGCCTCGCTGCCGGTGATCAGGGCTGTTTGGTCGGTCATTTCATGTTCCCCGACAGCCGCTACCATCTGTGCCATAACGATGTTCCTCCTGCGCTTTAACCTTCGCGCGCGATCTCCAGCATTTCGGGGACCTGCTCCTCATACTGCCCGCGATAGCGGAACCCATGCGAACGCTGCGGCCGCGATTCAATCTTTTGCTGCAACCAAGTCTGGTAGCTTCCCTTGTCCTTCCTCCATGCTTCCCACTGGCTGGAGTTGTCGTTGAACTCGGTCTCGTTGACCATGGTGACGCAGTTGGGGACCGGGCAGACCGCCTCGCACACTCCGCAGCCGCAACACGCCAGCATGTTCGCGTCATACAGCCCGTCGGGAGTCACGTCGAAGCAGGTGTCGGGACATTGCAACCAGCACAGCGTGCACTTGATACAGGTATCGAAGTCCACCACCGGGCGCATCGTCCGCGTGGAAAATTTCTTAAACGTGGGATTGCGGTCGGGCCGGTAGCCGCCCATGGCGTGGGTCGCCGGGTCTTCCACCTGTTTTCCCGTGGGGATGCTGGGAATCGCGACGCCTTCGCCCATCTCGTACCACTTGGGCAATTCGAAACTATACGGCGTTTCGGGATTACCCTGGTCGGGTGGGACGGTGGTCGTGCTGAACCGCTCGTAGGCACGCTGCGCTGAAGTGGCCTTCACCGGATTGTGCCACTCGTCCCCGATGACCTTCTTCACGGCCTCCAGGCCGAACAGTTCGGGCAAAATGCGCGCCATGGTGCCAAGGATGCGCACGTCGCTGTGGTCGTCCTTGAACACCCACAAGCCGGAGAAGCTGGGCGTACCCTTCACGATGCATAGCTGGTACGGGTACTCCTTGCGGTGCGCCATCGAAATGAGCGCATCCGGCGATTCTTTGGAGGTGACAATCAGTGTCCCGCCCTGCTTGAGCAGCTTGTTGACCGGCTGCAGCCCGTACCATGCCCAGGACTCCACGCCCTTGCACAGCGTGTCGTCCACCACGATGGTGATGTCCACCTCCTTGGGTTCGTACTTCGCCATGCCCTGCTCGAGCGTCTCCTGGTCGGTACCCACGATGGCGAAGCTCTTGGCGGGGATGCCGTTGCGCTCCGGGCTGTCGCCGTAGCGCCCGAAGCTGATGCCGGGCTTGCCGGCCTGGTGCGCCGCCAGCACGATGCCGCGGCTGATGTTCTTGGCCAGGGTCTTCTGGAAAATCCCGCGATAGATAATCTCAACCGCGAATAGCCTGCCCATGCGAAAACCTCCGTCGTTCAGTTCAAATTCTCCAGCGCCCACCATCGTGATCCCTCGCTCCACCACCCCAGCAAACCAAAGGCGGGGTTGCTGGGGCAGCCCATCCAGGGGTTGAAGGTGTGTGTGGTCCAGGCGATGATGGATTGCTCAACCATGTAGCTCCTTCCTGGCCGTCAAGTAATACCACGGTTCAGTTCACCAGGAACGGCTTCCCCTGCGGCTCATTCACGCGCATGACCGCCTGCAGCCGCGCGCCATCCAGGAGCAGATCATCGAGTGTGAGTTTCAATCGCCGCAGGGCTTCGTCTTCATCCCAGCCCTGGCAGCGTGTGCACAGCGTGCTTCCAGTCGGGCCGGTGTAGAGCACTTCGATTTGCATCATGCGGACCTCCGCCCCGGTCGCGCTCGGGATTTCGGCCCGCCGCTCAGTTCTTAGCCTGCCCTGAGCAGCGGAGCGAAGCGAAGCTGTCGAATGGGCCGCGGAAGGCGCCTCAAGTTCAAAACTTGTTGAGTACGATCTCCGATACCTCTTCGATATGCCGGCGCATGGCCAGTTCCGCTGCGACGGCATCATGCCGCTTGATGGCGGCCAGGATCCGCCGGTGGCCGGCCATGGATTTCTGCGGACGCCCTTCCACCTGCAAGGCGCGTTCGCGGGTCTCGCGCAGCAGGTCCATCAGGACATCCAAGACTTTGAGGACCACGCTGTTGTCGGACGCCATGGCGATGGTGTAGTGGAACTCGCTGTCTTCCTCGATGGCGGCGTCGCCGCGGCGCAGCTTCTCCTCCTGGCGGCGCAGGATGTCCTCCATCTCGGCAATATCGCCCGCGGAGGCATGGGTGGCCGCGCGCGCGGCCAGCGGCGGCTCCAGCATCTTGCGCACGTCCAGCAACTCCACCACCAGCTTGCGCTTCTGCACCAGCACCGTGGTCAGCGGATTGATGAGGGTGTCCGTCGAAAGCTCGCGCACCACCGTGCCCGAGCCCTGCCGGGGTTCGACCATGCCTACCAGCTCCAGCCGGCGGATGGCATCGCGAATTGAGCTGCGGCTGACCCCGAAGCTCTCCGCCAGCTCGCGCTCCGGCGGCAGCATGTCGCCGGGCTTCATGCGCTCGGCGATGAGTTGTTCGAGCTGCCGCGCCACCTCTTCATAGACCTTGTTGCGGCGGATGGCCTCGAATTCCGGTTTGGCGATCGAGCTCACGAGTGGGTGATGGTCCAGTCACCAGACCATTGGTCCAGTTAACGGGCCAATTCTACACCCGCGTGTCAAGTCCTTTCTGCTCCAGCCGGAGTGCCGCCCCCTGTGCTGCTCGTAGCCCGCAAGGCGCCTCAACTTGCAACCGCCGCTGCCATCCACTAAAACAATGGCAGCCGCTTGCGACAGAGTTCCGCACATCCGCCGATGGTCAAGCACTCCAGGGGATTCGCCGCATGGACGCTGCTGCTCGTCCTGCTGCTGGCCTGGCCGGGCGCTGCCCCGCGCCTGGCCGCCGGCCCGGCTTCTGCGCGCGGCACCAGCGAGCTGGAGCAACTGCTCATCAAGCTGCACACCACGGCGCGGCTGATGCACACTGTCGCCCATCCCGACGACGAAGACGGCGGCATGCTGGTGCTGGAAGCGCGCGGGGAGGGCGTCACCGCCCTGCAGTTGACGCTGACCCGGGGCGAAGGCGGACAGAACCGCATGGGCAGCAGCAACCTGTTCGACGAGCTGGGCGTGCTGCGCACCCTGGAATTGCTCGCCGCCGACCAGTATTACGGGGTGGAGCAGCGCTTCACGCGCGTCGCCGACTTCGGTTATTCCAAGAGCGCCGACGAGACCTTCGACAAATGGCACGGGCACAACGTCGCACTCGCCGACATGGTGCGCCTGATCCGCGCCTTCCGGCCCCAGGTGATCGTCTCCCGCTTCCAGGGCACGGCCCGCGACGGCCACGGCCATCACCAGGCCGTCGGCATCCTCACCCGAGAAGCTTTCCGCGCCGCGACCGACCCCTCGCGCTTCCCCGAACAAATCCAGGAAGGCCTCCAACCGTGGCAGGCGAAGAAGCTCTACATCCGCGGCGGCAGTGACGATTACACGCTGGCGCTGGACAGCGGCGCCTACTCGCCGGTGCTGGGCATGAGCTTCGTGCAGTACGCCATGCAGGGTCTGCGGCACCAGCTCTCGCAGGGCGCGGGCGAATGGCAGCTTTCCGCGCGCCCGCACGTCTCCTACTACAAGCTGGTGGATTCGGTGCTGCCCATGCCGCGAGCGGGCGCACGCGAACGCGATTTCTTCGATGGCATCGACACCACGCTGCCCGGGCTGGCCGCGCGCATCGGCGATGAGGAGACCAAGGTTGCCTTCCTGCGCCCGGCGCTGGTCGCGATCAAGGAGCGGGTGGATGAGGCCACGCACCTGATTCCCGGACCTTCATCCCGCCTGGCCGGGCCCCTGCTCGCCGGCGAGGAGCAGGTGGCGGAACTGATGAACCAGATCGAGCACTCGGAGCTTTCGCCGGCGGCGAAATCCGAGCTGCTGGTGAACCTGCGCACCAAGCGGGAGCAGTTCCAGCGAGCGGGCGAGCTGGCCTTGAACCTGGAGCTGCGGATCTCCACCACTCCTCCTGGCAACGGCATGCTGGTCCCGGGACAGACGGTGCACCTGCTGGCTGAGCTGCGCAATTCCGGCGACGAGGCGGTGCAGCTGCAGGAGATCGCGCTCGACCTGCCCGCCGCGGCGGGCTGGAGCGCGCCGCCGGTGTGGATCCGGCCGGCGCGGCTGAAGCCCGGCGACAGCACCACCGTGGCCTTCAATCTCACGGTCGCGCCGAACGCGGAACTGACTCGTCCCTACTGGCGCCGCAACGATCCGGAAACCGACACAGTCTACGAGATCGACGATCCTCGCTACGCCACGCTTCCCTTCCCGCCACCACCGGTGGAGGCGCATGCGGTGTTCGCCTTTGGCGGACACCGCGGCACGGTGCGGGCGATCGCGCGCGCCTCCACCGCGGAGAACAGTCCGCCGCTGGCGGTGGTGCCGGCGTTTTCGCTGCTGATCGCGCCACGCACCCAGGTGGTGCCCGCCAATTCCACCTCGCCGGCCACAGTGGCGGTTGAGGTCCGCAGTTATGTCTCGGGGGAAGCCAGCGTCTACTTGCGCGCGCCTCAGGGATGGACGGTCGCGCCCTCCTCCGCGCCCGTGCGTTTCGAGCGCAGCGGCCAGCAGCATAAGGTGAATTTCAAGCTGACGCCGCCCGGCGCCGCCTATCGGCCGGGGAAACTTCGGGTGCGCGCGGTGCTGGAGGCGGGCGGGCGGCAGTACTCCGAAGGCTTCACCGTGGTGACGGGAGAGAATCTCGGCGCCTTCAATTACTACCAGCCAGCGGTCGAGCAGTTGAGCATGGTGGACGTGAAGGTGCCCTCGGGGCTGAAGATCGGCTACATCATGGGCGCGGGCGACGAGATTCCTACGGTCCTGCGCGAGCTCGGCTTGAGCGTGGAGATGATCTCGCCCGAGCAGGTGGCGCGCGGCGACCTCGGACGCTTCGACACCATCATCCTCGGCATCCGCGCCTATGACACCCGCGCCGACCTCCGCCAGAACAACCGCCGCCTGCTCGATTACGTGGACCGCGGCGGCACGCTCCTGGTGCAGTACAACACCAATCCTGAGCAGTTCAATGCCGGCCACTACACGCCCTACCCGGCTGAGCTCAGCCACGACCGCGTCAGCGTGAAAGAAGCGCCGGTCACGCTGCTGGAGCCCTACGACCGCATCTTCCGCTTTCCCAATGCCATCACCGAAAAAGATTTCGCGGGCTGGGTGCAGGAGCGCGGGCTCTACTTCATGGACCGGTGGGACAACCATTTCCGGCCATTGCTCTCCTTTGCCGATCCGGGCGAGCCCGCGCGCGAAGGAGGATTGCTGCGGGCCCGCTCCGGCCGCGGCACCTACATCTACACCGGCTACGCATTCTTCCGCCAGCTTCCCAATGGAGTCCCCGGAGCCATCCGCTTTTATGTGAACCTGCTGAGCGCCGGCCATGGCAAGCCCTAGCCCGCCCGACCACCCCAGCAAACCAAATGCGGGTTTGCTGGGGACCCCGGTGCCGGCGGACCGCGGCACGCCCCTGGTCCGCGGCGTAGGACTGGGCTCGGCCACGGCGCTGAACATGATTGACATGATCGGCGTGGGGCCGTTCATCACCATCCCCCTTATCATCAGCGCCGCCGGAGGCCCGCAGGCCATGCTGGGCTGGATCCTGGGTGCAGCCCTGGCGCTATGCGACGGCATGGTGTGGGCGGAGCTGGGCGCAGCTATGCCGGGCTCGGGCGGCTCGTATCGCTACCTAAAGGAAATCTACGGTCCGGCGCGCTTGGGGCGGCTGGTGTCGTTCCTCTTCGTGTGGCAGCTTTCCTTCAGCGCGCCGCTCTCGATCGCCTCGGGCTGCATCGGCCTGGCGCAGTATGCGAGCTACCTGCTGCCGTCACTGGAGAAGACGTATCTGGCGACGACGCTCGCCCTGTCCGTGCCCGGACTGGGGCCGCTCGAAGCGCGCGTGCTCGTCAGCCGCGCGACCTTCGTGGCCATCGCTGCCTGCGGCGTCGCCGTCCTGCTGCTTTACCGGCGGATCAGCGTAGTAGGACGGCTCTCCAAGCTGCTCTGGGTGGGTGTGCTGGCGACGGTGGCGTGGGTGATCGTCGCCGGCCTGGCGCACTTCGACCGCGCCCGCGCCTTCGACTTCCCCGCCGGCGCTTTCCGCCTCGACCACGCATTCTTCGCCGGCCTGGGATCGGCGCTGCTCATCGCCACCTACGACTACTGGGGGTACTACAACGTCTGCTTTCTCGGCGACGAGATCAAAGAGCCGGCGCGCACCATCCCGCGCGCGCTGGTGTACTCGATTCTGGCCGTGGGCGCGATCTACGTGGTGATGAACGTCAGCATCCTGGGCGTCGTGCCCTGGCGGGAACTGGCGGCGGCGGGCAAGAGTGAGACACGCTATTACGTCGTGTCGCTGATGATGCAGCGCCTGTACGGAAGCTGGGCAGGATACGCCATCACCCTGCTGGTGATCTGGACCGCGTTTGCCTCCGTGTTCTCGCTGCTCTTGGGATATTCGCGCGTGCCCTATGCGGCGGCGCTTGACGGCAATTATTTCCGCGCCTTCGGCCGCGTGCATCCTCTGCACCGCTTTCCGCATGTGTCGCTGGTGGCGCTGGGTGCGGTGGCGGCGTGCTTCTGTCTGCTGCGTCTGGCGGACGTGATCGCCGCCCTGGTCGTAATCCGCATCGTGATCCAGTTCCTGGTGCAGGCGGTCGGGCTGCTCGTCTTGCGCGCGAGGCGCCCGGAAGCGCCGCGGCCGTTCCGCATGTGGCTCTACCCGCTGCCGGCGTTGGTGGCCATCGCGGGATTTCTTTTGGTGCTGATCTCGCGGCAGAACTTTCTGAAGGAAGTGCGTTATGCGGTGGTGATCCTGGTGGCGGGATTGCTCATCTTCTTTCTGCGCGCCTGGGGACGGCGCGAGTGGCCGTTTCAGATAAACCAAGATCCCTCGCTGCGCTCGGGATGACAGTCGCGCGCTCAGTGCGGCTTGCTGTGGTCGAACTTCTCGCCTGCGGGAATGGCCACCGCCAGACGGTTTTCCTTGGGCGCGATCGGGCAGGTCGCATACGGCGTGAAGGCACACGGCGGGTTGTAGGCCTTGTTGAAGTCAAGAATGACCTTGCCGTCTTGAACCGCATCGGCTTCGAGGAAGCGGCCGGCCGGATAAGTATCGGTCTTGCTGGTCGTATCGCTGAAGACGAAGAACAGCCCCTTGGCGGCATCGCCGCCGAGAGCCGTCAGCTTTAACTGCTGCCCGTTGACGGTGAAGCGCGCCTCGCCGGGAATGGTGGTGGGTGTTACGTCGCCGAGCACGTTGGGCACATCCACCGTCCTCTTGCCATCCGACGGCGCCCAAGTGGCGGTGATGCGATACGCCGTATCGATAGGATAAAAGCGCAGCGAGGTGAAGTTGCGCAGCGCCGGGTTTTGAAGATCTTTCAGGCGGATGCCGACGCGCTCGCCGCGCTTGATGACGTGCATGCGCAGCCGGCCCAGGGCAACCACGGTCGGCTTGCCCGATGTGTCCGGCTGTAGTTTTGCGGTCAGGACCGGCTGGTTGTCGATGATCGCTGCCACGCCGGGCTCCATCTTTAGCGTGACCTCATCACCATTGAGCTCGAAGACGCCCGCTTTGGCGGGAGCCGTGCCTGCGGGCAGTACGATCGCGTTTGACGGCGCCGTTCCGAACGAGTTCGCTCCTGGCTTCAGCCAGAACAAACCCGCCAGGACCAGCCAGTTGGACTTCAGGTCTTTGATCTCTTCCGCGCGGAATTTCTCGACTTCGCGCTGGTAAACGGCATCAACGTGGCCCTGCGAACGAGCGACAACGGGCACGCTGAGGGCGGCCAGCAGAACCAGGATGGTGATCCGGAGGCGTTGCATAGTTTCCCTTTGGATGTGGAGAGCGGAATTGAGAGCTCAAGAAAAATCGGGTGATTGGGTCATTGAACCATTGAGCCCTTGAAAACCAAGATCCCTCGCACCGCTAGGGCTGGTGGGATTTCGCATATTCCCTGGGATCGGGCAGCGGCTCCCGGCCCCTGCCCTCAAAAATCTCTTTGAATTCGCGCAGCAGGTCGGCGTGGATCAGGCCGTTGGTGGCGACCACGTCGCGATCCTCGAGGCGGAACGGCTGGCCGAAGAAGCCCGTCACCTGTCCACCTGCCTCCTCGACCAGCAGCACGCCGGCGGCGAGGTCCCAGGGATTGAGGTTGAACTCCCAGAAACCGTCGAAGCGCCCACTGGCCACGCACGCGAGGTCGAGCGCGGCCGAGCCGGCGCGGCGCACGCCGTGAGTGCGCAACGTGATCTGATGATAGAAGTGGATGTTGGGATTTTTGTGGCGCTTGTGGCTGGGGAAGCCGGTGGCCAAGAGCGACTCGGCCAGGTCTGCCGTCTTCGAGACGTGCATGCGGCGCTGGTTCAGGTAAGCGCCGCTTCCCTTCTCTGCCGAGAACATCTCGCCGCGCGCGGGATCGTACACCACGCCCGCGATCAACTGTCCTTTGTGCTCCAGACCCATCGAGATGCAGAAGACGGGAAAGCCGTGCGCGAAGTTGGTGGTGCCGTCCAGCGGATCGACGTACCACTTGTAGTCGCTGCCGGTCTCGCGGCGCGCGCCTTCTTCGCCCATGACGTCGTGGCGGGGGAAGCGCGCCTGGAGGCGGTCGATGATGAGGGCTTCGCAGGCGCGATCCGCCTCGGTCACCAGGTCGGCATCGCCCTTGTACTCGATGGGGACGCGGCGCGCGAAGTAGCCCATCAGCAGCTCGCCGGCTTCGCGGGCGATGGGCTCGATAGCGGAAACGAACTCGCTGGCCCGCTCGGCGCTCACGGCTCGCGCCGAGGCTTGCGCATGCCGCCGTCCTCGGAGATGTAGAGGATCTCGTGCTTGAAGATGAAGAGGTTGGGGGCGCCCTCGCGCGTCAGGCGAATCATCTTGTGGTCGTAGTACTCGATCCAGCCCTTCACCACCTCGCCATCCAGCAGCTTGATGCTGACCGGCGTCTGTTTCTCGCCCAGCGATTTCAGATAAGCCGACTCCTGGAAGGTCTCTTCCGGAGGCGGATTCTTGGCGGCCTTCTTGTGCAGCGGCAGCATGGAGGATTGGAAGGGCATGCCGACATTGTACACGCCAGCGCGGTCTCGCCGCGCCTCCCATCACTCCGCCTTGCTGGTGTAGTAGCCGGCGCGATGGCGGCCGTGCAGGGGCAATGCCAGGCCGGCATCGGCCGGGGGCGTGACCGTTACCTGGATGCGGCGGAAATCGGAGTCGCTTAGGCGCTGGCGGGGGTAGTAAGCCAGCAGATACTGGGTGCGCAGCTCATCGCTGATGCGGCGGAAGGCGCGGTCGATCTGCTGCGGCGTATCGGCGTAGTAGTGCTTGCCGCCGGTGTCCTCGGACATCTGGATGAGGGCGTGCTCGCCGCCGGTATTGCGGCCGGCGCTGGCCTCAATCGGCACCATGATGATGCTGTACACCAAGGCGTCGGCCTGCTGCGCCTCGCGCAGAGCTTCATGGTAGTCCACCCGG
This sequence comes from uncultured Acidobacteriota bacterium, assembly GCA_963704285.1. Classification (GTDB taxonomy): domain Bacteria; phylum Acidobacteriota; class Terriglobia; order Terriglobales; family Acidobacteriaceae; genus JAHFUA01. The sequence goes on from OY969886.1 coordinate 3,092,959, forward strand.
CTCATGGTGTCGCCGCCATCAGTGATCACCACCAGCACTTTCCTTCCCTGCCGGCGCATGAGCGCCTGCGAGCCCAGAAAGATGGCGTCGTAGAGCGCGGTGGCGGCACCCAGGTGGACGCGCGCGATGCCGCGGTCGACCAGCCGCAGGTCGGAGGTAAAGGGCACCAGATCCTCCACGATTTCGCTGAACTGGAAGAGCGCCAGCGCGTCTTGCGGCCGCTCCGGGGTCCCCGGCGCGCCTGCTTTTGGCGCGCTGGGGTGGAGGACGGAGTGGGCGAAGGCGCGCGCCGCGTCCAGCTCCAGCTTGAGGTCCTTGGCCGTGCTGAGGCTGGCGTTGATGGCGAGGACAATGGAAAGCGGCAGGGCGGATTCGCGGTCGAACACGGCCAGCTTCTGCTCGACCCCGTCTTCCCTCACCTCGAAATTCTCCTTCTTGAGCGAGGAAACCGGAGCGCCGCGATCGTCGGTGACGGTGACGGACACGCTCACCAGCTTTACGTCCACGCGGTAGGTGGGGGCCTTCTCGGCAGGCCGTTCGGGATGCTGCTGCGGCGCCGAGGCTTGGGCGAGGGCGGCAGCGCCGAGCCCGGCCACGGCCGTCAGGGCCAGCAGGAATCTCATCGAACGGTTCACGGGAGAACTGCTCACTTGGATGCCGGAGGACCGGCGAGTGTTCCACCTGCCGTCGGAATATCGTCGGGAAAAGGCTCGCCATCGGCCCAGACGACGCCGTCCTCGAAATGCTCCTTCTTCCAGATAGGCACCGTCTTCTTGAGCGTGTCGATGAGCCAGCGACAGGCCTCGAAGGCGGCAGCGCGGTGGGCCGAGGCCACGGCGATCAGCACGCTGGTCTCGCGATGCTGGAGGCGTCCCAGGCGATGGACCAGGGCGACTTCGCGGACCTCAAATCGCTCCAGGGCTTCTGCGGCGAGTTCCTCCAGCTTGCGGCGCGCCATGGGCTCGTAAGCCTCATAGTCGAGATAGAGAGTGCGGCGGCCACGGGTATGGTCGCGCACGATGCCTTCGAAGACCACGACGGCGCCATCCTCGGGCTGCTTGATCTCGGCCAGCACGGTCTCGGTCGCGATGCGTTCGCGGACGAGCGCGACGTGAGCGGCAAGCTGACGGTCGTCATTGCCTCCGCTGACCGGTGGCAGCAGAGCAACCTCGTCCTGATCGTGCAAGGCCGCGCCTGGCGGTGCATATTCCTGGTTGATGGAAAGCGCAATCGCAGGCAGGAAATCCTTGAGCCGCGGGACAGCAGACTCGTAGTGGGCCAGCAGGTCGGAGAGGCGCGCACCCTCGGGAAGCGTCAGGGCATCGTTGCTGCGGCCCACCAGGTCGCGCAAGGCGCCGAAGAACAGCACTCTGACCTGCATGGGTACAGGATAACCGCTTTTCGGGATCGCCGTAATCGCCGTGATCTGGTCATGCAATCCGTCGATTTCGGCGATCCCGGCGATATCGGCGATTACGGCGATCTGTTACGCCGGGACCTGCTGCAAATGCTGCTCGCGCTCTTCCGCGTCCTTCTTCTCCTCGGTGGGGCTGGAGGGCAGGGCGACGGCGAGAGCTTCGTCAATGGTGTTGACGTAGTGCACTGTCACGCCCGCGAGCTGCTCCGGCAGGATGTCCTCCTCCACGTTCATCTTGTTCTCCCCCGGCAGGATGATGTCGTGGACGCCGGCGCGCTTGGCGGCCAGGAATTTCTCCTTGATCCCGCCCACCGGCAGCACGTTGCCGCTGAGGGTGATCTCGCCGGTCATGGCCATGTACGGTCGCACTGAGCGGTCGGTGAGCAGGGAGACGATGGCCGTCACCATGGTGACGCCCGCCGAGGGGCCGTCCTTGGGGATGGCGCCCGCGGGCACGTGAATGTGCAGGTCGTGGGCGGAGAAGAAGTCTTCGGAGACTCCCAGCTCCTGCGCGTGGGAGCGCACCCAGGTCAGCGCCGCCTGCATGGACTCCTGCATTACCTGGCCGATCTGGCCCGTCATGGTGAAGTTGCCCTTGCCCTTCATCTTGTTGACCTCGACGAAAAGCACGTCGCCGCCGGTCGGCGTCCAGGCCAGGCCGACCGCCACGCCGGGGCGCTTGGTGCGCTCGGCGATCTCGGTTTCCACGCGGATCTTCTCGCCGCCCAGGAACTGCTTGATGTCTTCCTTGGAGACCACCAGCTTGTCGGGCTTGCCCTCGGCGATGCGGCGCGCCTGCTTGCGGCAGAGAGTGCCGATGTTGCGCTCCAGGTTGCGCACCCCGGCCTCGCGCGTGTAGTGGCGGATGATGCGGCGGATGGACTCCTCGGAAAACTCGATCTGCTCGGCCTTCAACCCGTTCTCATCGATCTGTCGCGGCACGAGATAACGCTGCGCGATGTGGACCTTCTCGTCCTCGGTGTAACCCGGCAGCTCGATGATCTCCATGCGGTCGCGTAGCGGGTCGGGAACCGGGTCGAGCTGGTTGGCGGTGGTGATGAAGAGCACCTTCGACAGGTCGAAGGGCACGTCCAGATAGTTGTCGCGGAAGGTGTTGTTCTGCTCGGGGTCGAGCGTCTCCAGGAGCGCCGAGGAGGGATCGCCGCGCCAGTCGCGGCCGAGCTTATCCACCTCATCCAGCATGAAGACGGGATCGTTGGTCTCGGCCCGGCGGATGCCCTGGATGATCTGCCCCGGCAGCGCCCCGATGTAGGTGCGGCGATGACCGCGGATCTCGGCCTCGTCATGCACGCCGCCCAGCGACAGCCGCGTGAACTTGCGGCCCAGGGCCCGTGCGATCGACCTGCCCAGCGACGTCTTGCCCACGCCCGGAGGCCCGACGAAGCACAGGATTGGCCCCTTCATGGTGGGCTTCAGGCGGCGCACCGAGAGGTAGTCGAGGATGCGATCCTTCACCTTCTGCAGGTCGTAGTGGTCGGCTTCGAGCACGTCGCGCGCCTTGTTAATGTCCACTTCAACGCCCGAGGACTTGGCCCAGGGCAGCACCACCAGCCACTCGATGTAGTTGCGCGTGACCGAGTAGTCGGCGGCCATGGGCGACATGCGCTGGAGCCGGGTCAGCTCCTTCAGCGCTTCCTTCTTGACCTCTTCCGGCATGCCTGCGGCGTCGATCTTGGCGCGCAGCTCTTCGGTGTCGCGCGTGGTCTCGTCCTGCTCGCCCAGCTCCTTCTGGATGGCCTTCATCTGCTCGCGCAGGTAGTACTCGCGCTGCGTCTGCTGCACCTGGTCCTGGACCTCGGACTGGATCTTGCTGCGCAGTTGCTGCACCTCGAGTTCCTTGGCCAGATGGCGGTTGATGCGGTCGAGGCGCACGCGGATGTCGGTGGTCTCCAGCAGCTCCTGCTTGTCCTTGGTGGCGAGCGAGGGCAGCGAGGAGGCGATGAAGTCGGCCAGACGGCCGGAGTCGTCGATGTTCATGGCCACGGTCTGCAGCTCGTCGGAAAGCGTGGGCGAAGTGGCCACGATCTGCTGGAACAGCGTGAGCACGTTGCGGTGCAGCGCCTCTTCCTCCGCCGTCTTGCGGAATTCCGCCTCCGGGATGGTGTCCGTGCGGGCGCGCAGGAAGGGGCTGAGCTGCGTGTACTCCGTCATCCGCACCCGCTCCAGGCCTTCGGTAAAGACAAACAGGCTCTGGTTGGGCATTTTGACCACCTTGTGCACGGTGGCCAGGGTGCCGATGCCATAGAGGTCGGTGGGCTGGGGGTTGTCGATGCGCGCCTCGCGCTGGGCCACCACCACGATGGTCTTGTCCTCCCCCAACGAGTTGATCAGGTTCACCGAGGTTTCCCGGCCTACGGTGAGAGGAAGCACGGCATGCGGGAACAACACGGTGTCGCGCACCGGCAACACCGGCAGCCCGCGCGCTGACTGCTCCTGGCCGGACTGGACTTGATCTTCATTACGCGCTTCGATTGCCATGGAGCTCCTTATGAGTGCGAATCACTGAGAAAAAGTGCTCTTCAATTGATGAACCTGGGGACCGCAAGGATGCAGCGCCGCCCTCGCCGCGCGCGCCGGATTTTAGTCGATCCCAGCAGTAAGATGCCAGCTACCAGGAGTACAGGGTACTCGCTCCAACTATTTAGGTCTGTGATTCCTTACCAGCCCCTCCGAAACAAGACGACCGTGCAGAGACGCAGCTTGCTGCGTCTCTCGGTTGTAAGAGCCGTGCCGGCGAGACGCCGGCGCCACGTGGCGAGGCTATCCCGCCGCCGGATACGTCCCCAGCACCTTGACGAAGTGGGAAATCTCGCGCAGGTGGCGCAGCGCGTTCTCGGCGGCGGCCGCCTGCCCGCGCTGGTGGAGCACATCCACGTAGAAATGGTACTCCCAGGGGCGTCCGCGCACCGGGCGCGACTCGATCTTGCTCAGATCCAGGTCACGCAGGGCGAACACGCTCAGCGCCTTGAAGAGCGCGCCGGGGACGTTCTTCAGCGAGAAGGCGACCGAGGTCTTGTTGGCGCCGGCCAGCACGCGCCGGCTGCGGGTGATGAGAAAGAAGCGGGTGAAGTTCTGCTTGTCGTCCTCCAGTCCGCGCTGGAGGATGCGGCCGCCGTACTCCGCCGCCGCCTGCCGGCCGGCGATCGCAGCCGCATGCTGAAGCTGGTTGCCGACCACGTGCTTCACCGCGCCGGCAGTATCGTAGAAGGGCACAGCCTCGATCTTGCGGCGCCGGCGAAAAAAATCGCGGCACTGGTCCAGCGCAACGGGATGCGAGAAGACGCGGGTCAGCTCGGCCAGCTTCACCCCCGGCGCTGCGATCAGGTTGTGCTGGATGCGCAGGCGGAATTCGCGCTGGATGAAAACGTCTGACGCCAGCAGCAGGTCCAGGTGCTCCGCCACCGAGCCGGCCAGCGAGTTCTCGATGGGGATCACGGCGCAGGAGACGGCGCCCGAGCCGACGCGCTCGAAAACGTCCACCGAGGCCGCGCACGGAACCACGGTGCAGCCCGGCGCCATCTGCCGCGCCGCTTCGTGGCTGAACGAGCCGGCTTCGCCCTGGATGGCGACTTTCACCCGCACCAATGTACAGGGAGCGAGTAGCGAGTAGCGAGTACCAAGTACCGAGTACCGAGTTGGACAAAGTACCGAGTACCGAGTACCAAGTACCGAGTACGAAGTACTGAGTTCTACGCGGTCAACTCCTTGGAGAGCACCAGCGCATCGATGCTGTCGAGGTAGTAGCGGGGGATGGTGTGGACGACGGTGTACCCGTGCCGCTTGTAGAAGGCGAGCGCGGCGGCGTTGTCCACCGCGGTCTCAAGGAACACTACCGAACATCCCAAAGCGCGCAGGCGCTCTTCCGCCGCAGCCATCAGGCGCGAGCCCAGCCCTGAGCGCCTCGCCTCCGGCAGCACGTCAATGGTGATGACGTGCGCCTGGCTCTGGCGGTCGCGGTCCACGATCACGAAGCCCGCGATCTTGCCCCCGAGCTCCGCCACCAGCGTGAAACCGCGTTTTTGGCCGATGTAGGAGGCAAGCTCGCGGCGGGTGTAGGAGATCCCCCGCGCGAAACACGCCTGGTCGATCTTCCATAGCGTTTCGAAATCTTCGCGGCGGTAATCGCGGATGACGGGCTGCACGGGTCGCTCGCCCAAAGAATACCGTACTTGGTACTTGGTACTCGGTACTCGGTACTAAGTCACGGACAACTTCAACTGCCCGCAGGCGGCGTAGATGTCGCGTCCGCGCGGACGGCGGATGAACGTGGGGATGCCCGCCTTGACCAGCACCTGCTGAACGGCGAGCACGCGCTCTTCCGCCGGAGTGCGGAAGTCGATGCCGGGGCCGGGATTCAGCGCAATCAGGTTGACCTTGGCGCGAATGCCGCGAACCAGCTCCACCACTTCGCGTGCCGCCTGGGCGGAATCATTCACCTGGTCGAGCAGCACGTATTCGAAGGTCAGCCGCTCGCGGAGGCGCAGCGGGAAAGCGCGCGCCGCGGCCATGAGTTGCTCCATGTCCCACTTGCGCGTGATCGGCATCAGCTCCCGCCGCGATTCATTGTTGGGCGCATTCAGGGAGATGGCCAGCTTGGGCCGGACAGGCTCCCGCCCGAAATCGTAGATCCTGGGCACGATGCCGGAGGTCGAGACCGTCATGCGCGATTCCGCGATGCCGAGACCATCCACCAGCAGCCGCACCGCTTTCATGAAGTTGTCATAATTGAGGAACGGCTCGCCCTGGCCCATGAAGACCAGATTGATGCGGTCGCGATCGAGAGCGACGCCGCGGTCGTTGAGCACCGCCACCACCTGCCCGACGATCTCACCGGCCGAAAGATTGCGCCGCAGACCGAGCAGCGCGGTCAGGCAGAAGCGGCAATCGACGGCGCAGCCCACCTGGCTGGAAACGCAGATAGTGGCGCGATCCCACCGAGTACCGAGTACCGAGTTGCTAGTACCGAGTACAGACGACGGAGATTCGCGACTCGGTACTTGGTACTCGGTACTCGGTACTTCATCGCCGGCTTCGCCGCCGTCGCCTTCGGGCATCCACACGGTCTCGACGCTCTGCCCGTCGGAGAAGGCGATCAGATAACGGATGGTGCCGTCGGACGACACGTATTGCTTCTCGATGCGTGGCTGCCCGACGGTGACCGCGCGTTCCACGAGCGCGTGCCGGAGCTCGAGCGGCAACGTCGAGATCTCTTCCACCGAACCAACCCGCTGGCGATAGATGGCCTCGAACAGTTGCCGTGCGCGGTAGCCGGGTTCGCCGGCATCCTGGACCAAAATGGTAAGTTCTTGAATATCAAGACCTAAAAGTTCGCGTTGTCGAGCGGCAGCCATGCATCCAATACCAGGAGTTCGAAAACGCCTCCGGGGCCGGCGTACTCCCCGCCCCAGCTCTGACCCGCGTTCGTAAGTTGTTCATTATACAAGCTGTATATTCGTCATTCGGAGCGGTCCCAGTGTGTAAGAATCTATCCAGTCGATTTTCGGCCCTACCCGAGCCTGCTTTCGGCATTGATTTTATGGTGGATGAACTGCGCGACATCCGGCGCGAAGTGTTGCCCAATGGTCTGATCGTGCTGACCGAGGAGATGCAGCACATCCGCTCGGTGTCGATCGGGATCTGGGTGAAGACCGGGTCGCGCCACGAGCAGACCGAGCACAACGGCATCTCGCATTTCCTCGAGCACATGGTGTTCAAAGGGACGGAAACCCGCACCGCCGAGGACATCGCCCGGCAGATCGATTCCATCGGCGGCAACCTCGACGCCTTCACCGCCAAAGAGTGCGTCTGCTTCAACGTGAAAGTGCTGGACGAGCACCTGCCCATCGCGCTCGACGTGCTCAGCGACCTGGTGCTGCACCCGGTCTTCGACGCCAAGGACATCGCGCGCGAACGCGGTGTCATCCTGGAAGAGATCAAGATGGACGAGGACAGCCCCGACTATCTCGTCCACGAGATCTTCACCCAGAACTTCTGGAAGGACCACCCGCTGGGCAAGCCCATCCTGGGGACCAAGGAAACCGTCCGCCACTTCGAGCAGCCGCTGGTGTTGGATTACTACGGCAAGCGTTTCACGCCCGGAAACCTTATCGTGGCCGCCGCCGGGCACATCAACCACGAGCACTTCGTTAAGCTGGCGGGGGAGCGTTTCCAGCACCTTAAGCCGGCCACCAACGGCTTCCACGATTCCGTGCCCGAGGTAACGGCGCGCATCATCCTGCGCAACAAAAAATCGCTGGAGCAGGTGCAGATCTGCGTGGGCGTGCCCACCTATCCCATCTCGCACGAGAAGCGGTATGCCTCCTACATCCTGAACACGCTGTTGGGCGGCGGCATGAGCTCGCGGCTCTTCCAGAACGTGCGCGAGCGCCAAGGTCTGGCCTATGCCATCTATAGCGAGCTGAACCCCTATCGCGATACCGGCTGCCTGTCGGTCTATGCCGGGACCTCGCTGGAATCGGCGCCGCGGGTGGTGGAGCTGATCGTGAACGAGTTCCGCGACCTCAAGCAGAACCACATCAGCGACGAAGAACTGCGCCGGACCAAGGAGCAGCTCAAGGGCTCGCTCATGCTCAGCCTGGAGTCCACCACCGCGCGCATGTCCAACCTGGCGCGGCAGGAGATGTACTTCGACCGCTTCTTCGGACTCGACGAGATCATCGAACGCATCGAAGCCGTCACCACCGAAGAACTGGTGGGGCTGGCCAACGACTTCTTCCACGGCGACAAAATCGCCGTCACCGTGCTCGGCAACCTCGAAGGCATGAAGCTCACCCGCGAACAACTGGAGTGCTGAGGCGCAGGTGCCACGGCGTTCGGCACACATAGGATTCGTGGGGCACTATTCGTGAAGCTGCGTGTGGCGCATTGTCGCAGCGCTTGAGGTTGTGTTAGCAGCGCGCGCGGGTGCAGGGGCTCGTTTAGAATAATACTCCGGAGGTTGGTTTGGTTCGTATAGCGGGTTCAGCGGGTCGCATATCTGCGCTTCCGTAGCAGGCAAGAATCTTGTGAGATCCCCCCACTCGTCAGCTATCCACAGCCTCCTACCCCGGTACGTCTGCACAAAGGAACAGTTTTGCTTGACGTCCATGCTTCTTGCCCACAGGATCTTGCTTCCGGCAATGTCTGCACCGTTAAAAACCAGCTCATTATTGTAATTGTGGAAGGGATAGCGGTACCTAGCCAGGACAAGGTGCTGTCCCGGTAAACTGCTCAGCTTGTCTTCAATTTCTTCGCGGTTGTGAACCCGCTGCGAGCTGTACGACCAATTCGGGGGCCAGCGAACCCCCTGTGCCTCATCCGATTCGCTGAAAGCAAAAGCTCGCAGTCCCAGCATTAAAAGGCAAACCACGGGCAAGACTCGTACAATTCGCGCCCCAGCGGCATAACTGCCTATACGAACTCCCTTTATCCGCCTTGCACCCTGCAGCATCAGAAGCACGAACAGGCAAAAACCCGGGGCCACATAGTGCACCTGAGTCCAGTTTTCTACGAGTACAGCAACGGCCAGGAAAATAATGCTAACCCACACTAGTTTGAGCCTGCGGTCACGCACGGTGAGCATGCTGGCAAACAACGGCAAGGTCATCAGCGGCCCGATGTAGAACTGCCAGTACCATTTCATCCGCTCTTTCAGGGCATGAAGGTACGAGTATGGATCGTGCATCTGCGCTTCGTAATAAAGGTAAACGAACCGCATCTCCACATGATCGTAGTGCGGCGCCGGCCTGGATTTCTGGAAAATCAAGGGCGGGTTGGGATGGAATTGCCTTATGGCCGCACTATAGGGAGATTCCAGCGCATGGCCCGTCACTCTGTACTGGTAATAGAGGGTGATCGCTGCGGTTGCGCCTAACACCACGACGCACGGCATGAGGGCATGCCATACCGCGTGTCGCAATGAGTTTCCGCGCTGTGCCAGGAGCCATTGCAGGAAGACGGCGGCTACTGGCAAGCAAATCACGCAGCCCTCGAATGGCCGGGTGCTAGACAGCATCGCCAAACCGACGGCCAGGAGTATGCTGGCGCCCAGGATCGGATCGGCATGGAAGAAGCGAGCGCGTCCGAAGCGCTTCGTCACTCGGGGAAGCGCTCCAAAGACGAGGGCGCCGCCCAAGGCCGCCAGTGACCCTCCCCACAAGCTGTTCATCCAATAACTAAACAGTGCAAAGCGCAGTGCCACGAATAGACCGCCGATCAGAGCCCAATAAGGCGGCAGCCAGGCCTGAAGCATCCAGGTGATCGCCCCGCACATCAACGCCGTGGTCAAGTACACGGCCCACCAGGGATTCTTGAAAGCGACCTGGGCTAGAGCAAGCAATGCCGGATACCCGATTGGATACTGCGATTGATAGGTGGGAGTCTGCATGATGTGGAAGGCTTCCAATGGCTTCCAATTCGGGGGCGTGGGATTGGACATGCGGCCGTGGGCGAACGTATCGGCGATCAACAGGTAGCCAAATTCGTCGTGTACCCCAGGTCTGGGGATGCCAAGGCTGCCCATCAGCGCCAACCGTCCCAGAAGAACCACCAGCACCGTCGCCAGAACCGCGGCGCGTCGTCTGTTGGCAAGCCGGCGTAGCGCCCGGTTGACGGAACTCAAGATCAGCGAGCGTCTCGGCAGCAGACAGCTTAACAAGATCAGTGCGCCAAGATAGACCCACTCGATTCGATAGAGTTCCGGCACTATAAGCCAGGTCCACTTCTCAGACATAAGTTCGCATCACCCTTCGCTGCAACACGCACATATGGCTTGCGAAAATCAGAATGGTGAAGTCCCTACCTATTCTCCGACATGGGGTAAGAACGCTCAAAACTATTCACGGGCGCGTTTTCAGGACGGTTCAGACACTCTGGGACAAAGGTGGAAGCAAGCGTTTCCGACCGCAACTCGAAGGCGGTGGCCCCCTTGTGTTTCATCCCCAGGACACTCAGGAAGAAGCTGGACAATACGATCTCGAAACCCAGCGTCAGGGAGAACGCAGCGGGTATCACAATGCGTAGCGTGCGCACAGGGTCCAGGGGCCCGAAACGCCACCAAGCCCAGGAGCCAACGGCCATGGCGGTTGTCGCGATCCCGAAGGCGATCAGAGCGAAACCCGCAACCAAACCCGTCTCCAGCTTGACGAAACGGAACAACCTGGTCAGGCGGGGATCCTCCGGCAGCAGGCCCTCGGAAATCGCAAACACCTTGGTAAAAGCGGCAAAGACCACAGACTGGAACCCCAGCAGCACCGCCATGGCGGCATAGAGGAGCGTGTGCACGTCGAAGTGGATGCCGCCCACCGTCCTGGGCCCAGGCAGCAGCAGCAGCCCCGTGACTGTCCCCAAGAGGATCAGGACCAGTCCCGGATAGAGGAACAGCCAGCGCGGACTATAAAGGAGCAGGAAGCGCAGGTGCCGCCATCCGTCGCGCCAACTGCGGAGGTGCGGAGGACGATTGCGCCGGTCAGGGGAAAGCGTGGTGGGCACCTCGTCGATCCGCATTTTGAACAGTGTGGCTTTCACCACCATCTCGCTGGCGAATTCCATGCCCGTGGTGCGAAGGTCCATCAATCCATACGCCGCCTTGCTGAAGCCGCGCAAACCGCAATGGAAATCGCCGCAGGGAGCCTTGAAAAACAACCGCCCGATCCAGGTGAGAACGGGATTCCCAAGATACTTGTGCAGGGCTGGCATCGCTCCGGGCTTGATGCCGCCCAGGAACCGATTGCCCATGACCAGATCACTTCCCTGGCGCAGTTTCTCCAGCAATCGCGGTACATCTCCGAACTCGTAGCTGCAGTCGGCATCGCCCATGACGATATATCTGCCGCGCGCGGCGCTGATCCCGCCCATCAGGGCGCTGCCGTATCCTTTGCGAGGGACGCGGACAACGCGAACACCTAAGCCGGCGGCGATCTCTACCGATCCATCCACACTGCCGTTGTCGGCGACCACGATCTCCCCGGAGATATTGTGGTTACGGAACATCGTTTCAATCTGATCAATGCAGATTGCCAGCGTCTCCGCCTCGTTCAGGCAGGGCAGGACAACGGACACTTCCGGGCGATCATCACCCCAGTCCTGCTGGTTCAGAGTAAAGTCTACCGACATGCCTGTCTTTAACGGCCCGGCGGCCGCATTCCCTCCCAGAATCTGTGAAGACCGAATTTATCCGCGCCAACGCGGGGAACGTCTGCACGGTAATCAGATTATTCCGGAGATTGGTGTCGCCTGGGTACCTCCATTGATACAGCGCGGGTAACGAAGGTGCATAGGCCCATTTACGCCACATGAATGCATCACGTACACTCGGGCCAGTTTTCGATGGCGACGACAGATTCAGCCCAAAACTGATATGGATTCCGCAACCACGTCCTTACCCGTCCCCACCGAGAGTTTCGCATTACCACGGCTGCGAGTCGCCCCGTACGTATGGATGGCTTCGGCAGCCCTTCTTTATCGGGTTGCACTCCTGCTCTACGCGCGCACTTTCCAGTTCCCTACTACCCAGCTTCCCATGCCGAGTACCTTCGCCTTTGGATTCGAAACGGGCAGCATCGCCGCCTCGATTGCGACCGGAAACGGGTTCTCTTCTCCATTCGGTGTGGCCAGCGGGCCGACCGCGTGGATTGCCCCCGTTTACCCGTTTCTTTGCGCCGCCATTTTCAAGGTCCTGGGGGTGTTCACGGTCGCGTCTGCCATCGCAATCCTGGTCATGAATAGCCTGTTTTCCGCGCTCACTTGCATAACGATTTACCTGATTTCCGAGCGGACGGTCGGTCGCCAGGTTGGATTGTGGGCGGGATGGACGTGGGCCGTGGTTCCCTTCTTCATGCGCTGGCCCATCACTTGGGTGTGGGACATGAGCCTCTCAGCGCTGCTGATGAGCCTGCTCTTTCTCTGTACCCTGGAGGTAAGGCACGCCACGAACTGGAAGAAGTGGCTGGGATTGGGTCTGCTTTGGGGCATCGCTGCATTGACCAATCCTGCCCTGCTCGCTTTTCTGCCGGCGTCGGCGGTATGGCTGGCCTACCACCTGCGGGGCAAGTGGCGGGAAATTGCTCCCCTGATGGCCATAGCAGTCTTGGGCTGCTTCGTCGTTGTGGCGCCCTGGCTGGTTCGAAATCGTCTGGTGTTCGGCGAGACCGTATTTATTCGCGGCAACTTGGGCTTTGAATTTCATCTCGGCAACTACCCTGGTAGCAATGGTCTCGGCTGGTTCAAGCGACATCCCACCCAGAACGAGCGCATCCTGGCGGATTATCTGCGCTTGGGGGAGCAGGCGTTTGTGGCGGAGCACGCGCGGCAAGGGATGGAATTTGTCCGCCGGTATCCCGGCGAATTTGTCCAGCTATGCCTCCGCCGCTTCACCACCTTCTGGGATGGAACTTCGCTGAACTACCTGGCATTTGATGAGTGGCGGCCGTGGATGTTCCTTCCTCTGTCGCTGCTTGCATTGTGGGGGCTGGTTCTGGCCATCGGCCAGAAAGTTCCAGGCTCAGTATTAGCTGCTGGGCTTCTGCTCCTATATCCAGCGCCGTACTACCTTACCTTCGTCAGCGTGCGTTATCGCCACACGATAGAACCGGAAATGCTCATTCTTTCCGTCTATTTCCTGTACGAAACCGTAAGGCATTTCCAGGCTAAGATAGCGGGCAACAGCCTGCGGAAAGCTGGGCGTTCGGAAAACCCACCTGACAGAATCTGCTCCGCCGGTTGATCGAAGATAACTGGATCTACATCCAGGAGTCCGACGTGCGCGCCGGCCGCTTGCAGATCGCCGCCGGGGGGAAGCGCCGGGCTTCGGCCCCTGCGGGTGCTCACTCCGCCAAAGACAGCCGCACATCCGTGAGCGCTTCGCCGCGCTTGTCTGGGACCTGGATGGCCACGCTGGCGGCCAGCACAATCACGATCCCCACCGCCTGCAGCCAGTGCAGCGACTCGGCGATGAACGCCGCCGCGAACAGGATGGCAAACACCGGTTGCAGGCAACTGGTCACCACCGCGCGCGTGGCGTCCAGGTACTGCAGTCCCGCGAAGTAGAACGAGAACGGCAGCAGCAGCGAGACCACCGCGAACACGATCATGAAGCCCCATTCCCTGGCCGAGTAGTGCGCCGCGACGATGGCCCAGGGCGGGTTCACGATCATCCAGAACAGGGTGGCGCCGAAGAAAGCGTACACCAGCACACGCCAGCGCTCATGCTGCGCCAGGATGCTGTGGCCATACACGTTGTAGAAGGCGAAGGCGCCGGCGCCCAGCAGGCCCGCGGCCAGTCCCAGGCCATTCAGGCGCAAATGCGCGGGTCCGCCGATGCCGATGGCGAGCCCACAGCCCACCACCGCGGCCGCGACCGCGCTGACCCGGCGCACGGTGGCGCGCTGCCTGCCTCGCGCCAGCAGATACAACAGCACCCACACCGGCGCGGTGTAGAACAGGACGATGGCGGTGGCCACGAACGTCTCTGGCGAGGGCGACGTAGTAGAAGAAGTTGGCCGCCGACATGCCCACGATCCCCAGCACGAAACAGCGCAGCACTTCTTTCTTCCCCAGGGCGAGGGCGGAGCGGCCGCCCAACCAAAGCACCAGCGGCGCCAGGATCAGGAACGAGAAGCTGATGCGCGTTTGTGTGAGGATGAGCGGGTCGATGGGCCGCAGCGCATGCGATCCGCCGAGGAGGCGTCCGGTGAAGACTGCCCGGCCCAGGCTGGCGGCAACTCCCCAGCACAAGGCGGCGGCCATGATCGCCAGATAGCCGCGAAGGGCGTGCCGGTGGTGCGCGGGTGTAGCCCGGGTCTCACGCACCTCTCGGATGACGCTGCCGCGGTCTCCCATGATCACTCCACCATCGACGCACGGACACCGGTGGGGCGTTCTCCGCCGCGCCGGCCCGTGAGCTGCACGAGTACGGTGGCGATCAGCACGACGGCGATCCCCACCCCCTGAACCGGCTGCAAGGATTCGCCCACGAACGCCGCCGCCAGCACCATGGCGAACACCGGCTCCAGACAACTGGTGACGATGGCGCGCGTCGCGTCCAGATACTGCAATCCGGCAAAGTAGAAGGAGAACGGCAGGAGCACGGACAGCACCGAGAATACCAGCAGGAAACCCCATTCGCGGCCGGAATAGCGGGCCGCCACGAGCTTCCAAGGCGGGTTGACCAGCAGCCAGAAGAGGGTCGCGCCCAGCAAGGTGTACAGCAGCACGCGCCAGCGGTCATGGCGGGCAAGCAGGCTGTGGCCATACAGGTTGTAGAAGGCGAAGGAGAAGGCGGCGCCCAGTCCGGCGGCCACCCCGGCGGGGTTCGCCCGCAGATGTCCGCCGACCACGAGCGCGCTCCCGGCGACGGCCGCCGCCACCGCGATCACGCGCGGCGCGGTCGCGCGCTGCCGCCGCCGCGCCACCAGGTACAGCAGCACCCACACCGGCGCCGTGTACTGCAGGATGATGGCCGTGGCTACCGTGGTCTTGGCGATAGCGTAAAAGTAAAAGTAGTTGGAACCGGCAACACCCACAACCGCCAGCACGATGCAACGGAGCACGTCGCGAGGAGGAAGCGAGAGCGCGGCCCGGCCGCCGCGCAGGAGCACCAGTGGCGCCAGGATCAGGAGCGCGAAGCTGACCCGCGTCTGCGTCAGAACGAGCGGGTCGATGGGCCGCAAGGCCTGCGATCCGGCCAGCAGCCGGCCGGTGAACACGGCTTTCCCCAGGGTTGCGGCGGCGCCCCAGCACAGCGCCGCGGCCGCGATTGACAGGTATCCGCGCAGGGGATGGCTAGGAGCTGAGGAGTTCATCAATGCGTTGCGGATCAAACCCGATGACCACCTCGTCGCCGATGACTACGGTCGGGGTCGCCCGGCTGTGATAAGTCTCCACCAGCTCGCGGACGGCCGAGAAATCATCGCTCACGTCGCGTTCTTCGAACGGAATGCCTCTCGCCGAGAGGTAGGCTCGCGCCGTGGAGCACGGAGGTCAGCCGGGCTGGCAGAACAAAAGGATTCGCTTTAGGCTTTCCACCACAAGCCCATCTGACGACGCGGCGCAGGCGGGGGCTGCATTTTTTCTTCACATGACCCGATGACCCGATCTCCCGATCACCCGATCTACCGCCGGTTGTCCGTCTGCGGCTCGGTGTGGATGAGGACCTTGAACAGCTCGGGGGCTTCCTGTTTGAAGCGGATCTCCAGCTCGGTAGAGATGTCGTGCACGCGCGCCAGCGGCAGGCTGTCGGGAAGGGTGCAGTGGCAGGAGACGTTGATGTGGCTGCCCGCTTTCTTCAGCGTGACCTCGTGCATGTCGAGGACCTCGGGGAACTCGCGCGCGATGCGGCGCAGCCGGCCCTCGAGCGCGGGATCGCGGATCTCGTCGGTGGTCTCGATGTGCCCGGGCTCGCTCTCGATGTGGGTCAGGATGGAGGAGATCTCCGGCACCTCGGCGCGGATGTCGCCTTCCAGGCGGGTTACCAGGTCGTGCGCGTCCTTCAAGGGCATGCGCTCGTCGAGTTCCAGGTGCTGCTCCACGTGCAGCGAGCCTCCCAGGTCCTGCACGCTGACGTCGTGCACGTTGAGGTTGCTGCGAGCGGCCACGCCGCGGATGCGGTCGAAAAGATTCTCCTCCCGAGGCGCGCGGGGAATCGAGTGCACCACCACGTCGGCATTTGGCAGGACGCGGTGGACGGCTTCCGTCACATCATCGGCCACCTGTCCTGATTTGAGGAAGGTGACGTTGCGGCGCAGGGCCACCGAGAGGTCGGCGAAATAGCGGTTGCCGGCACGGCGGATGCGGACGCGGTCCACGTCGAGCACGCTTTCCACGCGCTCCACCTCGCCGATGATCCGCGCGCGCGCTCCCGTGGGAGCGGCATCCAGCAGCGCGTCGATGGTCTGGCGGGCCAGCCGCGAGCTGACGTACACAACTACCCCGGCGACGAACAGGGCGGCGATGGGGTCGGCGTCGCGCAGCCAGCCAATCTCGAGGCGGTGGCCGAGCGCGACCAGCACCAGGCCCAGGACGACCACGCCGCTCGACCAGATGTCGGTGGAGAAGTGCAGGGCATCGGCCTGCAAAGCCTGGCTGTCGTACTTGATGGCCACGCGCTTCAGCGCGCGCGATCGCCACCAGTCCACTGCCATCGACGCGAACATCACCAGGAACGCGGCCAGGCTGGGCTCGATCTCCACGTGACGGAAGAACAGCCGCCGGGTGGCCTCGTACACGATCCACACGCACGTCAGCAGCAGCAGGCCGGTCTCGAGGAAGGCGGAGAAGTTCTCGACTTTGCCGTGGCCGTACTGGTGGTCGGCGTCGGCGGGCTTGTCGGAAACCTGCACCGAGAACAGGGTGATGACGGCGGCGATCAGGTCCAACCCCGAGTGCGCGGCTTCGGAGAGGATGCCGAGGCTGCCGGTGGTGATGCCGACCACGATCTTCAACGCGGTGATGGCAGTGGCCGCCAGCACGGAGTTGAAGGCCACCCCGCGCTTCTCCAGGCGCATCTCGCTGGCCCCGGCGCTGAGGTTGGGCGTCGCCATCCCCAGACATTTTACGCTTGTGGTGCCGAAGGCAAAGTGCGGGCCTGCGCGGCCCGCCATGTACGGGAGCTTGTGCTAGCATGACCAGAGACTCTAAGGAGTGAAGTGCCCAATGCGTTCTTTCATGCTGATCCTAATGATCTGCCTCGGCTGGCTTCTGGCCGCGGGACAGACGGGTTCCCCGCAAGCCCCCACCGCCGCCACCCCGAAAACCGCCCCCACCCAGGGAGCAAAACCCGGCAGCCAGGCCGCACCGGGCACGAAGTCGCTCTCAGCCAAGCAGCAAGCGGAAGAATCCAAGGAAGTGGCGCCGGATGCGGTCGTCATCGCCATCAAGGGGCTGTGCTCGACTCCTGCGCCTAAGGCCGCCAGCAGCAAGACGGCCGGGGAGTCTGCGGCGGCCAAGCCTGCACCCTGCGAGACGGTGATCACCAGGAAGCAACTGGAGCTGCTGATCGACACGGTCCGGCCGAACCTGCAGCCCGCGCAACGCCGGATGCTGGCGCAGCAGTACGTCGAGCTGCTGGTGATCTCCAACGCCGCCGCCAAGGCCGGCGTCGAGAAAGAACCCAAAGTGCAGGAACAGATCCGGCTCTCGAAGCTGCAGATCCTGGCCACTTCCTACTCGCGCGAGATGCAGCAGAAGCAAGCGGAAGTCCCGGAAGCCGACATTGAGAAGTATTACAAGGAACATGCCGCACAGTACGAGGAGGCCAAGCTGCTGCGGATCTACATTCCCATGGTAGCGGCCGAGGAGGGCAAGCCGCCTGACGTAGCCGCGAGCAAGGCCCTGGCCGAGAAGATCCAGCAGCGCGCCGCCGCCGGTGAGGACTTCGACCAGCTCCAGAAGGAAGCCTTCACCGCCGCCAGCAGCAAGGGCACGCCGCCGCCCGTGGACATCGGGGAGCGCCGCCGTGGGACCCTTCCGCCCAAGCAGGAAGACGCCGTGTTTGGCCGGAAAGCCGGTGAAGTCTCGCCCGCGCTCGAGGAGGCTTCCGGGTTTTACATCTACAAGCTAGTCAGCAAGGGTGAGGTCCCGCTGGACAAGGTGCGCGAGGAGATCAAGGGCACGCTGGCGCGGGAGCGCGTGCGCGAGAGCATGGAGAAGCTGCGCACTTCGGTGCAGCCGGCGTTCAACGATGAGTACTTCGGGAGCGAGGCTCCGCCGGCGACCGGCGGAGAACTGGCTCCGCCCGCGCCGTCGCCGCAAACACCGGCAGCGGCCCCGGCTCCGCCCGCGACTCCGGCACAGCCGGCAACCCCTCCAGGCACGTCCGAGGCGCCCAAGCCGACTCCTCCAGGCCCGCCGCAAAGCAAGTAAGGGATGTCCGCACCCGAGAAGACGGTCGTGGTCACCGGCGTAGCCGGTAACCTGGGGGTGCGCCTGCTGCGCGAGATCCCCGAGTTCGACGTCTGCGGGCTGGACCTGCATCCGGTTCGCGACCAATCCGTTTTTACCAACCATCCCTCATTCCAATTCCAGACCATCGACCTGGGCGAAGAACCTTCCTGCCGCGAGTTGATCGATCTGCTGCGCAAGACGGAAGCGCAGTCGGTGGTGCACCTGGCCTTCGTCATCGATCCCCTGCGCACCGGCGTGCTGGACGTGGACCGCATGTGGCGCATCAACGTGGCCGGCACGGCGCGGGTGATGGAAGCCATCTCGGTGGTGAACCGCAACGGCGGAGTGATCAAAAAGTTCGTCTATGTCAGCAGCGTGGCGGCCTACGGATCGGACCTCCCCGCGCCGGCAGCCGAGGACCATCCGCTGGCCGGACACACGCTGCCCTACGCCATCCACAAGCGTGAGGCCGACCAGGTGGCGCAGGCGCGCGCCAAGTCCATGGGCGCCTGCAGCACCTACATCCTGCGGCCACACATCTTCGCCGGCGCCAGCATGCGCAATTACCTCATCAACATCCTGCGCGGCACGCCCTACGGGCAGGGCCGGCTGGGGCGCTGGATGGAGCAGGGCGGACGGAAGCTGCCGGCGCTGATCCCCTACGGCCGCAAGTATCTCGACACCCGCTTCCAGTACCTGCACGTGGACGATATGGCCCGCTTGGCGGCGTGGATCCTGCGGCAGCGCGATGTGGCGCGGACTCTCACCATCCTGAACGTAGCCGGACGCGGCGAGGCGCTCACCTTCGAGCGTTGCGTGCAGATCGCCGGCACCAGGGTCATCCGCCTGCCGGGCAAGCTCGGCTGCCGCCTGGCGCTCAGCCTGGCGTGGAAGCTGGGCCTCTCCTCCGTGCCCGCCGCGGCCGTTCCCTATTTCACCGGCACCTACCTCATGGATACCAGGCGCCTGCGGGAATTCTTAGGGAAGGATTACGAGGGGGTGATCCGCTACGACATCGAAGAGGCGCTGGCCGACAGCTTCAAGCAGAAGTTCAGCCCGGCGGCAGCGCATGCCATCGAAGCGACTGCATCGAAGCCCCAGCTGTAGAGACGTAGCTCGCTACGTCTCGGAGAAGGCGTTCTAAGCTGACGTGCGGGCGCCCTCGCCAGCCCGGGCGTGACGCAGTCGCGCCTGTTTTTGGTCCTAGTCTGAGACGTAGCAAGCTACGTCTCTACAGCTTCGCCGCTCGATACAGCCCCGCGATCCCAAACGTGTACGGCGTCCAGCTAACGTCCTGGAACCCGGTGGCGCGCATGCGCTCCAGCATCTGCAGAGGATCGGGAAAGCGTTCGACCGATGCCGGCAGATACGAATACGGTCCACGCACGCCGGAAATGATGGTCCCGATTGCCGGCAGCACGCGGCGGAAGTACACGCGGTAAACCTTTCCCAGCACTCCCTTGGGCTCGCCGAAATCGAGGATGCCCACTTCCCCGCCCGGGCGCAGCACGCGAAAGATCTCCGTCAGGCCAGCATCGTAGTTGGTGAGATTGCGGAAGCCGAATGCGGAGACGACCAGGTCGAAGCACGCATCGCGCACGGGCAGGCAAAGCGCGTCGGCTTCGATCAGCTCCACGCGGTCCCGCGCCTTGCGCCCTGCCAGCGTCAGCATGGCATGGGAAAAATCAGCGCCGAAAATCGTGGCGGAGCCCGCGGCTCGATGGCGCAGCGCCAGCGCCATGTCGGCGGTGCCGCAGCACAGGTCGAGCACGCAAGCGTCGGGGCGCTCCAGGATGTGGGTGAAGGTGCGCGCGGCGCGGCGCCACCACAGGCGGTCCACGTTCATCGACAGCAGGTGGTTGAGCAGGTCGTAGCGGGGCGCTATGGCGGTGAACATCTCGCGCACGGCCCGCGCGGCCGCCTGCTGGTCGTGAGCGCCCGCAGGTGCGGCTCCAGCCATGACGGGTTTGTCGGGTGCGGCCAAGATCACACCTGCGAGAGGGTGCGCAACTCGTCGATGGCGTGCAGCACGGCGCGCTCCGGGACGTCACTCACGATTTCCACCCTTCCGATCTCGACGGGAAGCACGAAGTGGATGGCGCCATCGACGGTCTTCTTGTCGGCGCGCAGCCGCCGGGCGACGTTCTTGCTGCGCGCCGTCACCCGTGGCAAAGGCGCGTAGGCGAGCACGGCGGAGATGATGCGGCGCGCGGTCTCGGCGTCGGTCTTCTGCAATCCCGCGCCGATCATGGAGGCAGCCACCATGCCCCAGGCGACGGCCTCGCCGTGCAGGTACTGCCGGTAGGAGGTCTCAGCCTCGAGTGCGTGGCCGATGGTGTGTCCGAAATTCAGGATGCGGCGCAGGCCCGACTCGCGCTCGTCGGCTGCGACCACCGCCGCCTTCACCGCGACGCATTCCGCGATCAGCCACTCCAGCGCGGAGGCATCGCGGCGCAGGATGGCCTCGCGCTCCTTCTCCATGAAATCGAAGATCTGCGGGTTGCGGATGACGCCGCACTTGAGCGCTTCGTAGAGGCCGGCGCGGTACTCGCGTTCGGGCAGCGTCCCCAGCACGCTGGGATCGATCAGCACCAGCCGCGGCTGGTGGAAGCTCCCCAGCAGGTTCTTGCCGGCGCGGAGGTCGACGCCGGTCTTGCCGCCGATGGCCGCATCCACCTGCGCCAGGAACGTGGTCGGGACCTGAACGAAGTCGAGCCCGCGCATGTAGATCGAAGCCAGAAAGCCGGCCAAATCGCCCACCACGCCGCCGCCGAAGGCGACGATCAGCGAACGGCGGTCGGCCCCGCGCTCGACCAGGCGCGTGGCCAGCTCTTCGATGGTGGCCATGGTCTTGTAGCGCTCGCCGTCGCCCATCTCCAGGATCTGAAACCGGAGCTTCGCCTGGTTGAGCGAATCGGTTAGCGCGCCTCCCCAGTGTTTGCGCACCGCAGCGTTGGTGATCACAAACACGGAGGGATTGCCGCCGGCGCGCAGCTGGGCGAGCTGCGCCCCGGTGTGGCGCACCAGGCCGTTCTCGATGCGGGCCTCGTAGGCGGGCTCCACGGCGATGGTGACGGTCTTCACGTAAACCTCCATGATAGCCCACCGGCGCGGAAATCGGAGGGGCTCCACCCCAGCGCGCGCAAAGGCGGTGCGTGCTGGGGGCCCCGCTGAGGCTGCGTGGTAACATGACCTGTTTATGAAGGCAGTGCCGGCCGAGACCGATTACATCGTGGTGGGCGCGGGTGTCGCGGGGCTGCGCGCCGCCATCGAACTGGCCGCCGCCGGGCGCGTGCTGGTGCTGGCCAAGAGCGAGCTCACCGAGTCGGCCACGCAGTACGCCCAGGGCGGCGTGGCGGTGGCGCTCAGCGACGAGGACGAGATCAGCCTGCACCTGCAGGACACTCTCGATGCCGGCGACGGGCTCTCCAATCCCGAAGCGGCGAAGGTCCTGGTGGAGGAAGGGCCGGCTCGCATTCAGGAGCTGATCGACTGGGGCACCGAGTTCGACCGCCAAGGGACCAAGCTCACCTTCACCCGCGAAGGCGCGCACAGCCGCTCCCGCATCCTGCACGCCCACGGCGATTCCACTGGGCGCGAGATCGGGCGCGCCCTCTATGCCAAGACGTTCCAGCCTGAAGCACATCTCGTTGTGGGAGTGGGAATTCACCGCCGACCTGTGCGTGCGCGAGGGGCGCGTTGCCGGCATCCGGGTCATGAACGAAGAGGGCAAGGCGCGCCAGGTGCACGCGCATGCTGTCCTGCTGGCCACCGGCGGCCTGGGACAGGTGTATCGGGAGACGACCAACCCCGGGGTGGCCACCGGCGACGGCGTGGCCATGGCCTTCCGCGCCGGCGCCGAGCTCCAGGACATGGAGTTCGTGCAGTTCCATCCCACGGCGCTCTACGTGAAGAAGGCGCCGCGCTTTCTGTTGTCGGAGGCGCTGCGCGGAGAAGGCGCGTGCCTGCGCAACGCCGAGATGCAGCGCTTCATGCCCAAGTACCACGAGATGGCGGAGCTGGCGCCGCGCGACGTGGTGGCGCGCGCCATCGCCCACGAGCTCGAGGTCTCGCGCCTGGCCGACCCGGTGGTGTACCTCGACCTGACCCATCTCGATCCCAGCCATCTGGCCGCGCGCTTTCCCCGCATCCACGCCACCTGCCTGCAATACAACATCGACATCGGCACCGACCTCATCCCGGTGCGGCCGGCGGCGCACTATGCCATGGGCGGCGTGCGAACGGACTTGCATGGGCGCACCAGCTTGCCCGGGCTTTACGCCGCGGGCGAGGCTGCCTGCACCGGCGTGCACGGCGCCAACCGGCTGGCCAGCAACTCACTGCTCGAAGGCCTGGTGTACGGCGCACGCGCCGGCGCGACTATCCGGGAAGAAACTCCCTCTGCGCAGGCCACGCCGAACCACGGCCGTTCCAAAACCTGCAAGCTGGCAGGAGACAATCCTGCGACCCGGGAAGGACGCGGCGCCGAGGAGTTCATCCGCGCGGTGCGTGACCTTGCCTGGAAGAACGTCGGCATCGTACGCAGTGGCGCCAGCCTGCGCGAAGCCATCGAGCAACTGGAAAAATGGCGCGGCTGCTTGCCCGCGATGACCGGCCGCCGGCAGTGCGAGGCTAACAACATCTTCCAGACGGCGCTGCTGATCGCGCGCTCCGCCCTCGCCCGCCAGGAAAGCCGCGGCGCGCATTATCGGCTCGATTATCCCTCCCACAACGATGCCCGGTTCAAGAAGCATTCGGTCGTGCGCGGGGATGCGATCCGGTTCGAGTAGGGGCCGACGACTGACGACAGGCATTACGACTCCGCCGGCTTCCTCGGGAAAACAAGAGAAGCGATCACCGAGATCACCAGGACTCCTCCCACCACCGACAACGCCACGCCTATCGGGATCTGGAAATACTCCGATGCCAGCATCTTTACCCCGATGAAGATGAGGATCACCGACAGCCCGTAATGCAGGTAATGGAAGACCTCCATCATGCCCGCCAGGGCGAAGTAGAGCGAGCGCAGGCCGAGGATGGCGAATACGTTGGAGGTGTACACGATGAAGGGGTCGCGGGTGATGGCCAGGATCGCCGGAATCGAGTCGGTCGCGAACATCACGTCCGTGGTCTCGACCACGATCAGCACCACCGCCAGCGGCGTAGCGATCCACTCGGCGCCGCGCTTCACCAGAAACTTCCGGCCTTCGTAATGCTGCGAGATGGGGACGAACCTGCGGAACAGCTTCAGCACCGGGTTGTTCTCGGGATGGATATCGGTCTCCTGCTGCTTGAAGAGGCGGATCCCGGTGTAGATGAGGAAGGCACCGAACAGGTAGATGATCCAGTGCACGCGGTTGATGAGGGTCACGCCGCCAATGATGAATGCAGCGCGCATGATGAGCGCACCCAGAATGCCCCAGAACAGCACCGTGTGCTGGTGCAGCCGGTCCACACGAAAATAGCGGAAGATCAGCAGGAAGACGAACAGGTTGTCCACGCTGAGCGATTCTTCGATCAGGTAGCCGGTGACGAATTCCAGCGCCAGCTCGGAGTTGGGCCGGGTGGGATTGGGCACCATGTGGTGCCCGAAGAGATACACCATCAGGGCGAACAGGCCGGCCAGCGAGATCCAGACGAAGGTCCAGGCGATGGCTTCTTTGAAGCGGATGACGTGCGACTTGCGGTGGAAGACGCCCAGGTCCAGGACCAGCATCAACAGCACGAACGCGTTGAAGACCACCCAGAAGACCCAGTTGGGAGGCATGCCGAGGCCATTGTAAAGCCAGAGCCGCAAGCCGACGTTCAGCGGCGTCCACCGGCGGACGTGAATTCAGTCGTCCCTGACGGGACGGAGAGGTGTGAATTGGCCGCTAACCCGGCACTTCGTGCCGGGCTACAGTCAGTCGTCGCTGCGCGACTGATCTTTTTCTGAGTGCTGACTCCTCTCGCTAGTGGAGCTTTACGATTTCATCGCGAGACAAGTCCCTACTGCTCTCGTACAACTTCCTTCCGTCCGCCAGTGAGAAATAAGTGTATGTGTTCGGGGCAGCACAGCATTCGGCATACGCGAACATCTGGCGGCGAGATGCCGCCTTGGTTATTGTCCCCTTCCCAAGCCCTCTGAGTCTCGGACTGACTCCTGAGCGCTACTTCTCCCCGCTCAGCACGTCCCAACCGCGGCGGCCCAGATCCCAGAAGATGAAGGCCGCGCACGCGGCAGCCGTCGTCAGCAACGTGATCCCGGTGCGCGCGTGTCCGAAGATCAGATAGCCGATGCCGAACAGCGAGGCATAGATAAGACCGCAGCCCGCGATCCAGTCGGCGGCGGACCACAGCAGGCTCTGCCGCGCCGGCTGCCGCTCGAGGCCGGCCACAGCGCGCCATCCGGCGGCTGCCGGACGCACGCGCTGATAGAACTCGCGCAGCTTGGCGGCAGGCTCAGGAGGCGTGAGAAAGGTCACCACTAGCCAGGTGATCGTGGTGAACGTGGTGGTCAGGATCATCAGCCAGGCAAAGCCGTGGGGATCGGCGGCGTTCAGTGGGCCAGTGGGCAACTGTGGATCAAGGGCGCGCAGGCGCTCGACCAGGCCCGTCGCCACTCTGGATTGCAGCAGTAGCGATGAAATCCCCGCCGCGCTCATGGCACTGATCTCCGACCAGGCATTGATGCGCCACCAGAACCAGCGCAGCATAAACACCAGGCCCGCGCCCGCGCCGATGGAGATCAGGAACTTCCACGCCACCTCGATAGAGCTCATGCAGTAGGTCGCGGCGGCGGCCAGCAGCGTCACCGCGATGGTCGCGAGGCGCGAGGCGCGTACGTAGTGCCGCTCGCCGGCATTGCGGTTCATGAAGCGGCGGTAGAAATCGTTGATCAGGTAGGACGCGCCCAGGTTGATGTGCGTGCCGATGGTGGACATGTAGGCGGCGGCGAAGCCGGCCAGCATCAACCCGCGCAGGCTAGCCGGCAGATGCCGGATCATCACCTGGATGTAGCCGACCTCCGGGTCGCGCAGGCCGGGATAGAGCACCACCGCCACCAGCGCGGTCAGAATCCACGGCCACGGCCGCAGCGCGTAGTGCGCCAGGTTGAACCACAGCGTGGCGGCGAGAGAATGCTTCTCGTTTTTCGCCGAGAAGATGCGCTGGGCGATGTAGCCTCCGCCGCCGGGCTCGGCGCCCGGATACCAGCTCGCCCACCAGTTCACGCTCAGGTACACCAGGAACATCAGGAACCAGCCCGAGGTCCAGTCAGGCACGAAGGCCAGCGACTGCGAGCCGGTCGAGGCGTCGTGCGCCGCGAGCCGCGAGGTCAGCCCGTGAATGCCGCCGACGGCGCGCACCGCGAAGATGGCCAGCACGATCACCATCCCCATTTTCAGGACGAATTGCAGCAGGTCGGTCCACAGCACTGCCCACAGGCCGGAGATGGCGGTGTAGAGCACGGTCATGCCGAGGCAGAACATGACGGCATGGAGGCGCTTCACGCCGAGGGTGAGCTCGAGGATCTTGGCCATCGCCAGGTTCACCCATCCCATGATGATGGTGTTGACGGGGAGCGCGAGGTAGAGCGCGCGGAAGCCGCGCAGGAAGGCCGCAGGGCGTCCGGCATAGCGGAGCTCGGCGAACTCCATGTCGGTGAGCACGCCGGCGCGGCGCCACAGCCGGGCGAAGAAGAAGACAGTCATCATGCCGCTGAGCGCCATGGTCCACCACAGCCAGTTGCCGGCGATGCCGTAGCGGTAGACGATGCCGGTGACTACCAGCGGAGTGTCGGCGCCGAACGTGGTCGCCACCATGGAGGTGCCGGCCAGCCACCAGGGAACGTCGCGTCCGGAGATGAAGTACTCGCTCACGCTCCCGCTGGCGCGGCGGTAGTAGAGGAACCCGATTCCCAAGTTGACGGCGAAATAAGCGAGGACGACCAGCCAGTCGGCGAGGGAAAGCTGCATGAAGGCAGTGTCGGGTTTCGCGTCTTCCGTTTCTAGTGGGTTTCGCGGTACCAGCGGAGAAGCCGGCACACGTCAAAACTGAAACTTGAAACGTGATCGGCGTGCTGGGTGCCCCAAAATCGATGGCAAGATGCGCAGAGCCCTGAGCAGTTACTCGGATGTCACTCCCACCCCCCTCCCCCTCGGTCCTGCAAAATCGCGTCCCGTGAACTCTGAGGAGTACAGCTCGACGGGACGGATCGGCATGCCGTCGCGGGATAGAATCTTCCCACACGTGCTCGGCACGTGTCGGGCACCCCGGTGTTCTGTTCAGGCGAGCTGGTGTGGGCCACGCATTATGAAAGGGCGCCCCGCCCAAGAATATTACTTACCGAATCAGGAGAGCGGGAGGATACTGAAGAGGATGCGGATGATGTGGACATTGTGTTTCACATTGCTCGACTGGTGTTCGGCGAAGAAAAAGGAATGCTTGCCGTGATAAAGGCCTTCATTGATGAGAGCACAGTAAACCGAATCCAGAAACGGCTCACCTGTGTCGGCGGATATCTATTCGGAAAGTCTCAAGCGGAACGCTTCACTAAAGAATGGAACGAACGGCTAGAGCCACTGAAGGTATTCGGCATCACCTATTTTCATGCATCGGAGTGTGCCTTCCCATATTCCAAATCGCCGTTTCTAAACCTTAGTAGACCAGAACGCGAATCTCTGTTTGGGGACTGCGTCCGATTGACTTGCGAGACCGCACATTTCGGTTTCGCCGCTGAAATGGAGGGACAAATCCGTGAGGAGTGGATTGCCGACAACCCGAGCATCTCCAAATTGATAGGCAGCAGGTACGGAATCTGCACCTTGCAGTGTCTCATGTTCCTTGATAAGTGGGCCACGGATGCAAGTTATGATGGGAAAATCGCATACTTTTTTGAGGCTGGAAATGAAGCTCAAAAAGAAATCTCCCGCATCATGGATGAAGTGTCCTCGCAAGAGCTTCTGCGCCGAGCATTCCGATATCGTGCACATTCATTTTCGCCCAAAGGCAAGGACCGACCCCTAGAGGCAGCAGACCTGTGGCTTTGGTCGTACCAAAACTTCCATAGCGATTACGATTTCGCGAAAATAGGCCGCCATCTATTCAGGAATCCGACGCTTCCTCACAGAGTGGCAGAGATGACAGGAGATGGCATTACCTTTCAAGCATATTGAATGAAACAAATAAACTCTTCAGAAACGGAGGGAGAACCAAATGGCTCTCTGCCGGTACTGCGGTCAAAGAGCAGGTTGGTTCAGCGATTCACACCAGACCTGCATTGAGAAAGCAGCCGAAGGAATTGAAACAGTAAGACTGGCCGTTCAGGCTGTCACATCGCTGGGCGAAAAGTATGAGGCTATCAAGGCAAAAGTCGAAACAATGATCCGCGAATGGCACGTCCCACAGCAGGAAGCCCTTGCCGCAATCAAAGAGGGTTGGAGCCAAGGAGCTGAGGAGCGAAGTAAAGCACAGCCAATCAGTCCCGAAGAGTTTTCCTCGATGATGGATATTTATCGAGCGGCTGGTTTCACTGACGAGGAGATAAGGTTCAAGACCGCAGGCTCTTGGGCGATGTGCTTCAGCTTTCTGATTTGGACTGTCCTCAACGGCCAGATAGAGCCATACCAAGGCCCAATACAGTTTCAGCTTCAAGCCGGAGAAATTCCCGTCTATGGGATCGCAAATGTCCTAGTGAGGGAGGAGCGCACAACCAAGTCGTACGTCGGCGGTTACAGCGGCGTGAGTGTGCGAGTCGCGAGCGGGCTCTACTATCGCCTCGGTGGGATGCGCGGTCACGCAGTGGAGTCTACGTCGCTGCAAGATGTGGACTACGGCGTTTTCCTGATAACTACGCGGGCAATCTACTTCGGCGGCACCGAGAAGGGCATCAACTTCCGACTTCCGTACAACCAGATCATCCGGTTCCAGCCATATTCCGATGCAGTCGGCATCTGTAGAAACGGCGCGCGAGAACAAATCTTCGCTCCTCAACAAGCCCCTACTGCCGAGGCAACACGGGCTTTGCAGGACAGCGGCTGGTTTCTATTCAATATCCTTCAGGCTCTCGCAGCCAGAGATTCGGGCGCGACAGCACATTACGCACGGTAGGATAAGAACGGTTGACGCAATGAGTCAAAGCCCTTGTATAGACGATCACACGTCTCTACTCAGGACCAAGGGAGCCACGGAAGTTGACGAATATGAGCAGAAGCTGAGAGCAAACCCAAGGAACCAAGAAAGATTGGATGACTTGCTTTTTGAGGGGCAAGCGGCCTTGATGTTCCTAAATCACGGTTGGCGAGTTGGGTTTCGGGACAGTCCTGACCTCAGGCTCAGCCTGAACGGAGAATTACTGTACGCCGAGGTGAAGCACTTTCGTGAGAAGAAACAGGACAGACTGGACGAACAAGCAATGCGTGCTGCTAGTGATATTGACGTTATGGTGCCAGTTGGGGATATGATGGCAACGGAACGGGTTTCACCCTGGCAGCAAATCTGTCAGGTAGCGGTTAAGAAGGCGAGGCTGGGACAGTATATGGAAGGTGCTCCTAACATTCTTGTAGTTGAAAGCAGCAGTGAATCCCTCGAATTGATGGCGGGGTCTGCGGTCAGTGAGTACGATGAAGTCGCCCATAAAACGAAAGAGCCCTGTCTGGCCCGCCTCAATGGCATCATGCTAGTCAACACTCGTTCGAGAGCTTACCGACCAGAGGCTTGGAACGTTGAGTTTTGTATGAGATCCTGCGCCGCCGTGCCGCTGAGCAATACACTTATTCATGCGTTAGAAAGCACCTGCTTGGGGTGAGGAAACCAAGAACCACCCCTCAGGATCGCGCAAGAGCATGAGCCTAGTCCAAGCTGTTCGGTTTTGTGTCAGGTTCCCCAGCCCGCTCAGGTGTCGTGATGATAATTCGGATGTTGTCAGAGCACGGCACGCCCTGGGGCTTCGCAAGCGCGCTGATGCCGCCACAAGGGGCTATGGTGTCCACCTTCATTCCAGCGTACGCAACAACGTTGCCCTTGCGCCAAAAACCCTGGTTGAACTCCCAGCGCGCACCGAGCAGGTTTTGATACGTCTGCGGCACTTCGCTCAGGGGCTCGCCCAGTTTCTCCGAGAGGTCATAGCGAACCTTAGCCCAATCGTCATTCGGAACGTAGATGGTTATCTTGTACAGAGTCCGATCCTCGAACTCCAGCCGCTCGCCGCTTTCTCTTGGGTTCCAAAGCCCGCTGACCTTGGTATGGAACACGAAGCCGTGCTTTCCTTGACAGAGCTTTCCATGAGTTCGGTAGCCAGCCAGTAGCGACTTGGCTTTGCCTGATGAGCAATCGGCATAGTCAGACAGCGGTTGTCCGAGGTAGGCCTTACGAAATCGAATCGGTTCTTCTGCACAACACAGGCCAGCGGATAGCAGAACAACAGTGAACATGGCCTTTTTCATGGTTGGCACGCTTTCTTGGCGGCGCTGCGGAGAAGATTAGCCGCCGACAATGTGGGATCACCGCCGACCTCCTCATCGAAACCCTCCCAGAGGAGCGTGCCGTCATTACGGGTGAGCGCCGCAGTGGAAGTGTAAATGGGATGAAAGCCGGTTCCGCCACTGTTGCGCTCGGGCGCAACTTCAAAGATTGCGTCGGCGTCCTTGGGATTGTTCACCAGTTCGAAACAGGGATGGTATTGATAGCCTGGGTGCTTCTTCTTGTACTCTTCAACTTGCTTGGGGTGGTCGGCGTTCCAGTTGAGGGTGCGCCGCAACTCCCGCGCGGTCGCATTGTTCCCTTGAACAAATACCTTGAGCAGTTTCGGGCTAGCGGCTTCTTGAGCAGGCTGCAACTCCTGCGCGGCGCAGCCAGCGACACATAGGACTAGGACGGCGAAGACAGTTGTTTTCATGACAGTTCCTTTGTTGCCGCGCATTCTGACTGAGCGGCAACCGGTTACGCAAGAGGCTCTTTAGTAACTACGACCGATAAGCGAACGTGGCTTACCCTCAGATCAAGCCGCAGTGTAGCCGGGTGCCCAGACAAGCGCAGCTTGTTGGGAGAGTCGCAGCGGGCAGCGGGTGGCGCTGGTCGCCATCGAGCGGGCGGAGAACGCCAACTTATTTCTGATCGAGCAGGCGAACGGTCTCGAGCAGCACATCGCCAGTAATCCCCAGGCTCTTGGGGCTGAGCTTGTCCAGCGTGTCCTGGGGCGTGTGCCAGAAGACGTTGTTGTAGCCGTAGTCAAAGTCGATCAGGTCGGCGACGGGAACGCCGGCCTTGGCGAACGGAAGGTGGTCATCGTCGATCGCCAGCCCGCGCGCGAAGAAATGCGACTGGTAGCCGAGCTTGCCGGCCGCCTCATAGACCAGGTCTTCCAGCCAGGGCGTGGAGTTCTGGTCGCGATCGATGTTGAGGTCGGCATCGCCGATCATGTCGGCCAGCAGGAAGGCCTTCACCTGGCTGATGCTGCCGTCCTTCTGCCACTTTTCGGCGAGATGCCGGCTGCCGTAGAGGCTGTCCGTCTCGGACCACTGGCGCACCGCTTCCTCCCCATCCAGCCACACCAGCCAGACGCTGTACCCGTTCCGCTTGGCGCCGCGGAGCTGGTTGGCGAGTTCGAGGAGAAGCCCGGTGCCGGAGCCGCCGTCGTTGGCGCCGACGAAACCCTTCACGCGCATCAGCGTGTCGTAGTGCGTGGCGATGACCACCGCCCCCGGCTTGGCGCCGGGAAACTTGGCAATGATGTTGTGAATGGGGAAACTGCCGTCCGGGGTCGAGGCGGTGAAATCGTCGTGCTCGACGGTCACACCCTTCAGGTGCGCGACCAGGTAGGCTTCGAGCTTCTTGTGGGCTTGGCTGCCGATTGGACGTGGTCCGAAGGCGACCACTTCCCGCACGTACTGCATGGCGCGCGCGGCATTGATGTGCGGCAATTCTCCCGCGGACGACGCGGAGGTACTGGCCGGCACAGCCTCCGGCAACGGCGCTGCGGCCTGGGTTGCGGGCGGCGTCTCAGGAAGCCGGCCCAGACGCTTGAGGGCCAGCGGGGCGAGCACCAGCATCAGCAGCGCGGGCACGGCCGCCGCCAGCCACTTTCGCCGCGAGTCTCGGGGTCCCCGGCGCGCCCGCCGTTGGCGCGCTGGGGTGGGGGAGTCGGGGACGATCATGCTTGCGCTTTGGCTTTGGCCGCGCGCGCCTTGCGCTGTTTGGGGTGCACCAGGAAGGCGATCCCGATGCTGAGCACGTAGAGCGCGACCATGGGCGCGGCGAAGATGCACATGTTGAGGATGTCGGTGGTGGGGGTCACGATGGCCGCGATGATGAAGATTACCAGAATGCAGTAGCGCAGGTTCCGCCACATCCAGCCCGCGCTCACGATCCCCAACAGCGACAGGAAGAACACCAGGATGGGCATCTCGAAGATGATCCCCATGCCGGCCACCACCACCAGGAACAGGTCGGTGTACTCGCCGATGGTGATCATGGGCTGGAACTGCGAGCTGTAACCGATCAGGAAGTCAAGCGCGGCGGGGTACACGATCTTGTAGCCGAAAGCTCCGCCCGCCACGAACAGTCCCACGGTCGAGAACATAAAGGGCAGAACGTAGCGCCTCTCGTTGCGGTAAAGTCCCGGCGCGATGAAGGCCCACACCTGGTAGAGCACGAACGGCGAGGCGATGAACAGCCCGGCGATCAGCGCCACCTTCAAGTACATGTTGAAGGGTTCGGTGGGGTTCAGGTAAACCAGCTTCTCGTCGAGCTTGTGGGCGTGCAGGGCGGTCATGATCGGGTTCTGCATGAACCCGAAGATCTGCACGTGGTACCACCAGGCGACGCAGAAGCCCGCCGCCACGCCCAAGAGCGAGTAGATGATGCGGCGCCGCAACTCCTCCAGGTGCTGCAGGAAGCTCATGCCGGTGAGCTCTTGCCTGGATTCCGTCTCGTTCTCGGTCTCAGGCACCTTCTACTCCGGGACCGGGAGAGGGATGGGGCTCGGGACTGGGATTGGGCGCGGCAGCCGGCGGACCGCCCGCGGCGGGCACCGCATCATCCAGTCCTCCGGCACCGCCCGGGCCGGCGGCGGCCAGGGCTGCGAGAGTTTTCTCGAGAGATACGGACCCGGTCTCCGGTGAGGCGGCCACAGTGTTGTCCGGAGGCGGCGGAGGTGGTGGCGAGATCTTCTTCTCGCGATCTTCGGATTCGAGCAGCCGCATCTCGTTTTCCAGCTGCCCCTTCAGCTCGTTGGAGGCGCGCTTGAACTCGGCCAGGCCGCGGCCGATCTGGCGGCCGATCTCCGGCAGCTTCTTCGGCCCGAACAACAACAGGGCCAGAAGAAACAGGAACAGCATCTCCGGAAAGCCGAGGTTCATGGGTACATGATACTAGCTCGCGGGCGCGCGGCCAATCCGGGGGAGAGCGCGTTGGGAGGGCTAAACCGGGTCAGGCGCCGGCCTGCTTCAGCAGGCGGCTGAGGCCCTGGATGGCCTCCGGGCTGGCATCGCCGAACACGAAGTATCGCAAGCCCCCTGCCGCCCACGACTGCACCTGGAAGGAGAGCACGCGGCTGGTGGAATCGCGGGCGGAAAACGCGCGCTCGATCTCCGGGCGGTCGCGGAAGATGAAGACCGAGATGTGGTGCGCGCCCACGTCATAGAGCAGGTGAGCGCCGGGCTCGTGCTGGAGGTAAGCCATGCGCCCGCCCACCAGAGAGTAGCCTGTACCCTGGAGCTCGGGCAGGTCGAAGGTAAACGGCAGTTTCCCCTGGAACCAGGGTTTGACCGTGTGCCGGTCAGAGGAGACGACATCCACCGGCGTGGGAGAAGCGAGATCTGCGACGTGGAGGTCGGCCAACTCGGCCAGCAACTGCTCGGAGCGCGACCGCTCGTACCAGCGGCCCACGGTAACAACCGTGGCGAGGAGTACCACGGCGGCCACGGCCAGGGCTGGCATCCACAGCCAGCGGCGCGCAGGACGGGTTTTCGCCGCCACTTGTTTCTCGATGCGGCGGCGGAACTCCGCACTGGGCCTATAGCGCTGGCCCGCCAGGCGGGTGGCGCGCTTGAGCTGCACACGGCGCAGAGCATCGCTGGCGCAGGACGGGCATTCCCGCAGGTGCGCGTCCATGCCGCGCATCTCCTCGGCGGAAAGCTCAGAATCCAGGTACTGGTCGAGCTTGGGCTGCCAGCGATCGTCAGGCATGCTTTGCCTCCGGCATCTTCCCTTCCAGCGCCGCCCGCAGGGCCTTGCGCGCCCGGTAAAGGCGCGACATCACGGTACCGATCGGAACGCCGAGAGTGTCTGCGGTCTCCTGATAGCTCATCTCTTCAACGTCGCACAACAGCAGCACTTCGCGAAAAATAACGGGCACCTGCTCAAGCGCGGCCTGGACTCGCTGCTGGCCGGCCTGCTCGAGCAGGATGGATTCCGGTGTGTCACGGGCCACGGCCACGGTCTGCTCTTCCTCGCCCTCGCTCTCCAGCGGCACGGTCTTGGTCGCCGCCAGCCCGGTGCGCGAGGTCAGAAAAGTATTGCGTAGGATGCGGAAGATCCAGGCGCGGAAGTTCGTCCCCGGCTGGAATGAGCCGAACCCCTTCAGCGCCTTGGCGTAGGTCTCCTGCACCAGGTCTTCCGCTTCCTCGCGGTTCTGCGTAAGCCAGTGCGCGAAGTTGTATAGCGAATCGAAGAGCGGCATCGCCAACTCTTCGAAACCGGCACTGGTGTCATGCGCAGACACGGCGCCAAGTATTAGAACAGAAACAGGCCGCGTTTATTCCCCCTAACATTTTCGATTGCGCCGGCCGGGTGGGGACGCAGCAAGCAAAAACGGGAACTCAGCTTGCGCTGAGCTCCTCTGTGCCGCGGCTGAAAAACATTATCCGGCGCCGCCGTACTCCACCTCATTCTGCGAGGCCTGGGGATCGCCTTCCGGACCGTCCTGTTGCTTGTTCTTCTTCGGCTTCGAATGTTCCCACGCTTTCGGCTTGCGGTCGCTCTTCGCGGAAGAAGCGTAGTCTTTGGACCCGTCGGCGTCATAGCGCGCCACCTGCGTCTGTTCGGTTTGCGGCGATTGCGGCTGCGCGTCCTTCTTCTGGTCGGCTGCCGTAACAGCAGTGGCCAGCGAGAACAGGGCTGCGGTAATCAGAAATGCGTTTCGCATCGTTGGTTGCTCCTTTTTTCCCCTTGTGGCGTGTTCGCCACCCAACGGTGCTAACCGGAAAACGGCCTGATTATTCCGGAGCGCGAGGCGGAACAAATTTAGTTACGAAAAGTTTACGAGCAACAGAGGCAG
Source organism: uncultured Acidobacteriota bacterium (assembly GCA_963704285.1). Classification (GTDB taxonomy): domain Bacteria; phylum Acidobacteriota; class Terriglobia; order Terriglobales; family Acidobacteriaceae; genus JAHFUA01. Next base: position 3,127,530 of record OY969886.1, read on the forward strand.
CCATTCAGACGATTCACCGTCTAATTGTTGAACGGCCAATTGTGGCTAGAGAAAGCAGTGATGAAAAAGACGTTGCTGATCGTAATTGCGGTGATGTTCCTGCTGCGGGCGTGGTTGGGCGCGGAGAGGCACGCCGGCACGCTCGATATGCACCTGGTGACGAGCTTCAATTTTTCCAGCTATCCCGCGTGCGGGCTGAGCCGGGCCAGCTATTGCATTCAGGCCATCCGTTTCTACGACGCCGATTCGGGCGCGCGCCTGGCGGAAGTGCCGGTCAACGAAGGCACGGCCGGACCGCGGCGGATCGTGACCACCGTGCGCGTCAACTCGATCCCGCGCCACGCCTACGCGGCCACGGTGTACCTGGACAACAGCGGAATCCTAAAGGAAGGTCCTCCAGGACAGGTGAGCACATTCGATGATGCCGGCCACTGAAGCCACTGCAAACGCAGCGTACGCGCCGGGCGTCCACCTGGCAGAAGACAGCGAAATGGCGCTGGTGCACGCCGCAAAAGAGGGCGACGTGGGCGCCTTCGAGCAGCTGCTGCGACGCAGCCAGGGCATGGTGTTCCGCGTGGCGCAGCACATCACCGGCTCGCGCGAGGACGCGGAAGAAGTCGTGCAGGAGGCTTTCCTGAAGGCCTTCCAGAACCTAGAGCGCTTCGAGGAACGCTCGCGCTTCTCCACTTGGGTGACGCGGATCACGGTGAATACGGCTTTGATGCGGATTCGCAGCCGCCGTGGGCATGAAGCCGTCCCCCTCCACGAGGAGGACCCCGACGATCCCAGCGCGCTCGCCGAAGAAGTGGCGGACTGGAGGCCCGATCCCGAGCAGCTCTACAGCCGCAACGAGCTGCGCGCCATCCTGGCGCGGGCGCTCGCCGGACTGCCGCAGCACTACAGCACCGTCTTCCTGCTGCGCGATGTGGAGGGATTCTCCACGGCAGAGACGGCCGAGGCGCTGGGCCTTTCCGTCACCGCCGTCAAGGCACGTTTGTTGCGGGCGCGGCTGCAGCTCCGGCAAAGATTGGATCCCTATTTCCGGCGGGAAGCGCTGAAGCGGCACGCGAGCGGCAGTAAGTAGCCCTCTCATCATTTTCCAGTGCGGCGTCGCCCCGCCAAGGGCCCTCCGGGTGCCTAAGTCGCCGAACATGCCTGACAACGGCCCAGACCGGATAACTCAGTAGCTCAATCTGTTCTGCCGGGAATAAATCTGCCAAACCGCGCTCGCCACCCAGGTGAAGCATCGCCTCACCGTAGGCGGGAGGCACCAGAGTAATCCCCTGCCCGCGACCGAAGCCAACATCCGCGCTGGCCAGGAGAACTTTTCCCACTACTGCCTGGTCTGCCATGGGCTCGACGGGCAAAACACGGGCGTGCCCTTCGCCGACCGGATGTCGCCACCGCCACCGCTGCTGAACTCGCGCCAAGTCCAGTCCTACAGCGATGGACAGTTAAAGTGGGTAATTGACAATGGCCTGTATCCCTCTGGCATGCCAGCGTCTAGAGGCATACTGAACGACAACGAAATATGGCAGATCGTGCACTACCTCCGGCACCTGCCGCCCAGGGGCAGCCTGGGCGAACCAGCGGTCTACTCCGGCGAGACTCCTCCCGGGCCTCCGCGGAAGGGAACGGGCTTGGCGCCGACCACATTGCAGCGATAGTAAGGTTGTGCGCAGCGGAGACCCTGATTCCCGCATCCTAAGGAAGGTGCAGGATGGGGTGTGTACTTTGGACGTCAGGAGGGGCTGTTTTCGCCCTCCGGACGAAGAAAGTCGCCGTGTTATACTGCGCCTAATCGCTCACTCCGCAGGTGGGGAGTCGCGCTCGAGGGTATCAGCATCATGGCACGAGGTTCTCGTCGCTTTGTTTTCCTTGTGGTCTTCGTTCTCGTTCTTTGCGGATTCCTGGGAGCCCTGTTCGGGCAGAAGGTCAGCCCGACCGCTCCCGGCAGCGATGCCGAGGTCCGCGACAGCTTGCGCACCTTCACCCAGGTTTACGACATCGTGGAGCAGAACTACGCCGAGCCGGTGAATCCGGACAAGGCCATCTACAATGGCGCCATCCCCGGCATGCTGCGGGTGCTGGATCCGCACTCCAACTTCTTCGATCCCAAGTCCTATGCCCTACTGCGGGAAGAGCAGCGCGGCAAGTACTACGGGGTGGGGATGACGGTGGGTCCGCGCAACAACAAGGTCATCGTGATCGCGCCCTTCGTGGGCACGCCCGCCTACCGCGCCGGCATCCGCCCGGGCGACGTGATCGTCGCCGTGGATGGCAAGCCTACCGACAACCTGACCACCAGCGAAGTGGCCGAGATGCTAAAGGGCCCCAAGGGAACCACGGTGCGCATCACCATCCTGCGCGAGGGCGCGGACAAGCCCCTGGACTTCAGCGTGGTGCGCGACGAGATCCCGCGCGCCAGCGTGGACCTGCACTTCATGATCAAGCCGGGCATCGGCTACATGCACGTCTCCGGCTTCAACGAGACCACGGACACCGAAGTCGGCCAGGCGCTGCAGCAGTTCGGCGACCTCAAAGGCCTGGTCCTCGACCTGCGCCAGAACCCCGGCGGGCTCTTGAGCGAGGGCGTAGGCGTGGCCGACAAGTTCCTGAAGAAGGGACAGGTGATCGTTTCCCACCACGGGCGCGCCTCGGCGGAGAAAGTGTATCGCGCGAGCCACGGCAACGGCGGCAAGGACTATCCGCTGGTGGTGCTGGTGAACCGCGGGACCGCCTCCGCGGCGGAGATCGTCGCCGGCGCCATCCAGGACCACGACCGCGGCCTGGTGGTGGGCGAGAACACCTTCGGCAAAGGGCTGGTGCAGACCGTGTATCCGCTTTCGGAGAACACCGGCCTCGCGCTCACCACCGCCAAGTACTACACCCCCAGCGGGCGGCTGATCCAGCGCGACTACACTGGCCTCTCGCTCTATGACTACTACTACAACAAGGGCGAGACCGATAACGGCAACCACGAGGTGAAGCTCACCGACAGCGGCCGCACGGTGTATGGCGGCGGCGGCATCTCGCCCGACGTCAAGGTGACTACGCCCAAGACCAACAAGTTCGAAGACTCGCTCTTGCAGCACTACGTGTTCTTCAACTTCGCCAAGCATTACCTGATCAGCCGCCACGTTTCGCACAGCTTCGAGGTGGACGACCAGGTGATGAGCGAGTTCCACAAGTTCCTCGACGAGCAGAAGGTGGCCTACACCCAGGGCGACCTGCTCGAGAACGCCGACTGGATCAAGGGCAACATCAAGAGCGAGCTGTTCATCTCCGAGTTCGGCCAGCAGGAAGGGCTGCGGGTGCGGGCGGGAACCGATCCGCAGGTGCTGAAGGCGCTCGACCTGCTGCCGCAAGCCAAGGCCCTGGCCGACAACGCCAGGAAGATCGTCGCCGAGCACCAGAACAAACCGTTTAGCCAGCAATAGATGATTTCAATCTGGAATCAGAGGCCCGCAGAGATGCGGGCCTTTTTGCTTGCGGAGGCAGCAGGCCCGTAGGGCCGTTCCAACGTTAGCCCAGGACGGAAGTCCTGGGTGGTCATGCGACCCCCGGGCCGAGTCCCGGCGGGACGAGTCCCGCCGGGACTAAATTCTTCAGGCACCGGTTACCCAGCGCTGGAAGCGCTGGGCTAATTTGATTCGGCCCTACGGGCCTGCGGCGTGGGCACAACTGCAATGACCACGTCTCGAAGAGATGTTCAGAAACGCACCACGGAGACACGGAGGAGGATTGTGGCGAAATCCTCCGTGCCTCCTTGGTGAAATTACAAATTACCAATTACAAATTACCAATCACCAATTCTACTTGTTAATGTCCTCCTTGGCTTCCAGGCGCCGCACCAGGCCTTCCAGGTAAGTCTTCTGCTGCGGGTTGGGGGCGCCGTCCACGGCCAGCTTCATTTCCTTGACGGCGTTGTCAAAGTCGCCGCCGCCACAATAGACGCGCGCCATTCCCGTGTGCACGACCCAGGCATTAGGGTTCTTCTGCGCGTTGGAGCGGAAGATGGTGAAGGCTTCGTCCTGACGCTTGTCGGTTTGCAGCTGCCGGGCGTAGAGATGGACCTGCAACGGAGTGCCCTTCTCGAACGCCTTGTTGCGGAACGCCAGCGCATCGTCCTTCTTGCCCAGCCGCTCGAGCGCGCGCGACTTGGTCACCAGATTCTCGAAGCGTTCCTCGTTCTGGATGGAGTTGTCGGCGTACTTCAGCGCCTGCTGCGGGTCGAGCTTGTTGTCGAGCAGGTAGTTGGCGGCTTCGTCCCAACTCACCCAGGTGTACTGCGAGAGGCTGCGGAGCTGCTTCGCGAGGCTCTGCTCGACGACCTGCGGCACGTCCACGCCGACTTTGAACGGCACCGCGACCTTCTCCCAGCGCAGCGTGACTAGGGCAGAATCGGGCTTGAGCTGGTCGAAGTCGTAGGTGAGGGCCTCGTGGAAGTCGGAGGTCTGCGGCTTCACCGTCACCCGCAGCGCGTCTTCCTTCTGGTCGTAGGTGAAGGCCCCCCAGGAGGTGGAATTCTTGGAGAAGATGATGGTCCAGTCATTCTCGGTGGGGATCATGGACAGGCCGTAGGTACCTTTCTCCAGCGGCTTGCCCTCGACCATCACCGGGTCGCTGAAGGCGATGGTGGTGTTCTCGTTGGCGCCGGCGCGCCACACCGCTCCGTAGGGGACAAGCGTGCCCCACACCTTGCGGTTGTTCACCAGCGGACGGTGGTAGGTGATGCTGATGTCGGTGATGCCGAGGCGCTGTGACACCACGGCGTGCTGGCTCGGCCGCGGCAGGTCCAGCACCAGGGACTGTGCCGCGCAAAAACCCGCAACCAGCAGCACCACGGCAAGCAGAAAAACGGGACGGTTGTTTCGCACCGAGATCCTCCTTTGGAGGGCAGCAGAGATGTAAGAAGCTTGAGGTCCACTCCCGCGGTTGCGGATTAGACGGGCAGCCTTGCGGGGCGTTAGCAGAGGTTAGCGCCAGCGATCCACGCACTCCCACCAGATCAGGCGCGTCCATTCTCCCAGAGTCACTTTGGCCCACTGGCGGTGGAGCCACCAGCGCACGCCGAACTGGTCGGGCTCGACGGCGCCGGCCACACTGATCGGGCGGCCGGGGAGTCCCCGTGAGCTTCGGCTACTTCGCCGCGACCGGCTTCTTCAGTTCCTCGGTGACCTGGGGCGGCAGCTTCTGGAGGCGGCTCAAAAGCGTGACCACCTGCCAAATCTCGCTGTCGGTCATGACATTGCCCCAGGCGGGCATGGCCGTCCAGCGCACCCCGTGTTTGATGATGTAGAAGTTTTCGTGATCGGGCATGTCGGGCGCCTGCTTCATGAATTGCGGCACCCGGGGATAGAAGAAGCGTCCATAGTCGCTGTTAGGGTTGACGGGGCTGCCGTGGCAGTCCGAGCACTTGTCGCGATAGAGGCGCGCGCCCGCCAGCAGGTTCTCCTCGGTAGGCGGCAGCGGATTCTTCTGCTGGGCAGCGTGGCGCTCGGTGGACTCATCCATCGCGCTCCCCGCGATGCGCTCTTCCAAAGCCGATGGGCTCCGGTCGGCGCGCAGGTCGAGGAACCCAAACCGCGCATAGCCGTACACCCCCGCCGCCAGCGCAATCGCGCCCACGATCATGCCACGGATGAAATTTCTCATGCAGCTCTCCTTGTCAGGCGATCACTAGCCTAAGGCAGGCGGGCAAAAAAATAAACGCCGGCGCTTCCCGCCTGGCAAGCAACGAATCTCAAATCGGAAATAATCGCGATCACAAATCCACCACCGAGGCACGGAGACACGGAGGAGGACTGTTGCCGAAGGAATCATTGTTTGTGGGGCGACGCAGCGGACCCCCGCCAGATTCCAGGCCCGTAGGGCCGATCGAAATTAGCCCAGCGATTCATCGCTGGGTAACTGGTTCCCTAAAAAATCAGTCCCGGCGGGACGGGCCATGAGCTTGGCTCGTCCCGTCGGGACTCGGGCCGGGGTCGCATGACCACCCAGGACTTCCGTGTGTGCGTGAGAACTCACTTGTTTCGCACAGGGGAGATGAGGCAGAAGGAAGCATGAGCCGATATCTGCCGTACAGCCCGGATCAAGCGTACCTGCTGCCGCCCAGCGTGAAAGATGAACTGGGAGGCGATCACCTGTGCTTCTTCGTGCACGAGGTGGTGGAGTGGTTGGAGTTGAGCGTCTTCGAGGAGCAGTACAGCGAAGAAGGCGGGGCGCTGTATGCGCCCGAGCTGATGTTGAAGGTGTGGCTGTACGCCTACGCCTTGGGGATCACGTCGGCGCGGCGGTTGGAGCAGCGCATCCGCGAGGACTTGGCGCTGCGCTATCTGGCCGGAGGAGCGAAGCCGGACAACTGGGCCCTGAGTGCGTTCCGGCGGCGGCATGGGCGGGCGCTGAACGACGCCTTCACGCAGGTACTGGAGTTGGCACAGAGGTGGAAGCTGGGCAAGTTGGGTATGGTGGCCGTGGACTCGACCCGCATCCGAGCCTGCGCTTCGGGCGAGCGCATCGATACCGAACCACGCCTGCGCAAGGAGCGGGCGCGGCTACGGCGGCAGGTGCGGCGCTGGCAGCAACAGTGCAACCAGGACGATCACGACGAAGGCGCCGGGGCCAAGCTCCCGCAGCAGGCGGTGGAACAGTTGCAGCAGCGGCTGGCCATCATCCCGCGGCGGCTGGAGAAGCTGCGCAAGAGCGGCACCGCCAAACTACCGCGCACCGATCCTGAGGCCCGTTTGCTGCGCAGCCGTGAGGGATTTGTGGTGGGCTACACGGCCGAGATCGCGGTCAGCGAAGATCATTTAATCCTGGCGCAGCGGGTGACGCAGAACGCGCACGATGCGCACTCGCTGGTGCCGCTGGTCGATGAGGTCACCCGCCGTTGTCGGCAAAAGCCGCACCGCGTGCTGGCTGATGCTGGCTTCTATGCGAACGTCAATGTGGAGCAGTTGGCGGAACGTGGGGTAGAGGCCTTCGTGCCCGATCCCAACCTGGCACCCTGTCTGAATCGAGGGCAGCCGGTGCGGGATCCATCGCCGCCACCCACGAGCCCGCACCTGTGGGCGATGCGACAGAAGCTACGCAGCCCAGCGGGACGGCAGGTGTATCAACGCAGAAAGGCGCTTGTGGAACCGGTGTTCGGGGTACTGAAACAACAGCGCGGAATGCGGCAGTTCCGGACTCGTAGTCTGGTCAAAGTGGCGGCGGAGTTCACCCTCGCCACTCTGGCCTACAACATCACCCGGCTGTACGCGATGGTGTAACCAGGCAAGCAGCCCTCGGGACGGTCGAAACAGGGAGAAGAATCGGAATATCGAGTCTACGTGAGAACGTGACGGCGTTCTCACGCACACACTTCCGTCCTGGGCTAACGTTGGAACGGCCCTACGGGCCTGCGGCGTGGGCGCAACTGCAATGACCACGGCCCGCAGAGATGCGGGCCTTTCTTGCTGAGCGGAAAATCCACCACCGAGGCACGGAGACACGGAGCGGGGTTGTTTCGGAATCCCCCGTGCCTCCGTGTCTCCGTGGTGAAATCATTCGTCGAGGGGGCCCAGCCCAGCTACTTGCCGATGTCCTCGTTCCACAGATCGGGGTGCTCGGCGATGAAGCTTCGCATCAGCGCGATGCACTCGGGATCATCGAGCACACTCACGCTGACGCCGTTCTGGGCAAACAAAGCCTCGGCACCGAGAAAGTTGCGATTTTCGCCGATCACCACGCGCGGGATGCGAAACAGCAGGCTGGTTCCGGTGCACATGATGCAGGGGCTGAGCGTGCTGACCAGGGTGAGCTGCGGCCAGTCGCGGCGGCGCCCGGCGTTGCGGATCGTGACCACCTCGGCGTGCGCCGTGGGATCGCCGGTCTGCACCCGCAGGTTGTGGCCGCGCGCCACGATGCGGCCGCTGGCATCGGCCAGCACCGAGCCGATGGGCAGGCCGCCTTCCTTCCACCCGAGTTTCGCCTCGGCCAGAGCTTCGCGGAGAAGCAGTCGGTGGTCCATGGTCACTCCTCGTGGGTCACGCGTCACGGGAAAGCGTGACGTATATCACTGTATCGCCTGTGCATCCGCGGTATCTCAGAGCTGCGATAGCGAACTGCAATTCTCCTACTGCTCATCCCCCGCGGCACCGCTGTCGCAAGGCTCCCGGGTCCCCAGGCTTTTCGACAACCCAGTTCGCCGGACCTCTGGCGGAGTTGTCCCCGGCGGAACTGGCAAACGGAGGAGGACAGCGCACTTCGGACACGTTTGCTCCCCCTGACAAGTTAACGCCCCGGCGGGGAAACGCCCGCATGACAAGGAGCCTGCGGTCGCAAGCGCCGCTTTGCTGAGCCGTCCCCCTGCTGGCGTGTCCGGCGAAGTGCCTGCCCTTCATCCGCACAACTCAAGGTACTCGTTTTTGGTCTAGGCAAGGCGCGCTATTTCGTCCCCCTGCCTACGCCGGAAAGGCCGACTCATGAATCGACGAGAATTCGTAAAGATGACCGCCATGGCCGGAACCGGAGCGCTATTGCTGCGGGGACGGGCATGGCCATTTAACCAAAGCCCCACCGGAGTGAAAAAATTCCTGGCGACATTGCCTGGATTAGGCCCGGGTGGGGCAAACAACTTCGGGAACTACATCCCTGTGTTGTCCCCGAATACAACCAAGTTCCCCGGCACCGACTACTACCAAATCGTTGCCAAGCAGTTTACCCAGCAGGTGCACTCGGCCATCCCGGCTACAAAGTTCTGGGGCTACGCCGATGCCATCACGCCCGATAGCAGATACCTCGGCGGGGTGATCGTGGCTCAGCGAGGCCGGCCTGTCAAGCTCAGGGTCACCAACCAGCTCCCGCCGAGCCACATTCTGCCCGTAGATCCAACTCTCGACATGGGGGCTGACACTGGTGGACGTACGGACCGGATGGCCATCCACCTGCACGGTGGTGCTGTCAGGTGGGACATGGATGGCGGGCCATTCAGCTGGTTTTCGAATCCCGCGAACCACCGCGGCTTCGTGCATGGCTCGAGCTTCATCAACGGGCCCACGACTGGCCCCAAGGTGGGGTCGGCTACCTACGACTATCCCAACAACCAGAGCGCACGGCTGATCTGGTATCACGACCACGCCTACAGTCTTACGCGCATCAATGCGTTTGCCGGCATGGCGACCGCGTACGTGATCACCGACGATGCCGAGACCTTGCTGGTTAACAGCGGCGTGCTCCCCAACTTCCCGGGCTATCCCCTGGGAATTCCGCTGGTGGTCCAAGACAAGTCGTTTTTCGACCCCGACTCGGACCAAAACTATCCTGTGAGACGGGCAGTAAAAGGCAGCCTGTGGTATCCGTGGGAATACGACAGCGAACGGTGGGAGATAGGTCCCGGTACAGGACCGCCACCCATCTCTACCGTACCAGAGTTCTTCTCCGACATCATCCTGGTAAACGGCGCGCCCTATCCCACGTTCGGGCCGCTGCCCCCCAGGAGATTCCGTTTCCGCTTCCTCAACGGTTCGCAGGCCCGTTTTTACAACCTGCAACTGTACGTTGCCGACGGCAGTCCGGACGGCATAACGTTGAACCCGCTCACCGGCGCACCGACCAACGCGCCAGGCCCGGCGTTCATCCAGATCGGCAACGAGGCCGGGTTCCTGCCGTCGCCCGCGGTATTCAGCAAGGACGGCACCAACAAGAACAGCAACCGGGTCATGGCCTACAAAGTGACGGGACTTAATGGCAACCCCAATGACCCGACAATCGGCAACCCGATCAGCTACAACCTCGTGATGGCTCCGGCGGAACGGCCAGATGTGATTATCGATTTCCGGGGCTTCGAGGGCCAAAAGCTGATCCTCTACAATGATGCGCCGGCGCCATTCCCGGGCGGCGACGACTTCTTCGACCGCCATACTCCGGGAGAGAGTCCGGACACCAGAATTCTCATGCGGTTCGAGGTGGACACCACCGGGCGGATCAAGGAGTTGTCATTCAAGGACACGGTGGCCACGTTGAAGGCGGCTCTGCCCACCACGTTCGCCGTCACCCAACCCTCGACAGCGATCAAACCCGACGACGGGGTCAAGGTCAAGACCCTGAACGAGGACTTTGATAGCTATGGGCGGCTGCGGCAGGTGCTGGGTGTGACCGCCGGCGGCGGGGTAGACTACTTGTCCGCTCCGACGGAGATCGCGCACAAGGGCGAGGTCCAACGCTGGCAGATCTACAACCTCACCGGAGACACGCACCCCATGCACTTCCACCTGGTCAACGTCGTGATCAGGAAACGGGAGCAGTGGGCGTTTACGACTGATTCTAATGGTGACACTGTCCCCGTTCTGCCACTCCGGGCAATTCCTGGCACTGCCCGTCCGCCCGACGCCAACGAGCAGGGCTGGAAGGAGACCGTGCGGATGAACCCGGGCGAGGTGGTCACGGTGGACATGAAGTTCGACATGCCAACCGGAGCGCCTCCGAGTCCAAGGCTCCAGGCTAGCCATGGGATCAAGGGAGCCGAGTACGTATGGCATTGCCACATCCTGGAACATGAAGAGCACGACATGATGCGGCCGCTGGTGGTCATCTGAGAAGCAGCCGGGCCCGGGGCCCTGTGCCATGTTCTTCAACTCCACTGAATCCCGGCGCCGCGAAGGCGGCGCCGGGAGCTACACGGGAGCCCTGCGGCAACCCCGCGGGGCTCTTTTCTGAATCAGGCGGCACCGGTTACCAACGAGGGGGACAAGGTGGTGGCAGCGGCCGCTGGCCGGGGCGGCGGCGCTCGCGATTTTGCTCAGGGCAGTCTGCCCGAGGCCTCGCGGGTTGACGAGGCGCGTCGGCGGGCATTAGGTTCCTCCGCGCCGGAGCGCGTTAAGTTGTCTGCTAGAATGACTGGGCCGGCCTAGTGGGGCTATAGCTCAGCTGGGAGAGCGCATCGTTCGCAACGATGAGGTCGTCGGTTCGATCCCGACTAGCTCCACCATCTTTTCTCCATTCTCTCCAGCGACTTAAGAACTCCGGTTCCATTTCCAAAAACACCAAAAACGGTTCCGAAAGAGGAACCCAATCGGAACCCACAACTGGCGGGAGCTGGAGTTTGCCTAACGATGATCTGCAATTGGTTTCGGAATCTCGGCTCGCGGGCCCGCCCTCGGCTGGACCGTCCGCCAGGTGCTGATGCACGCAGAGCTGTACCGCCTTCAACGGGAGACGGAGCGGCTGCGCGCGCAGACAGAGACTTTGGAGAAGCTGCTACCCGAGGCTGAGGCCCAGCGGCAGGAGGCCGAGGAACGGCTGCAACGAGTTCAAGCGGCTTAGGAGCGGCTGCAACAGCCCTTTACACTCGCAACCCGGTCACTTGTGAGAAAGCGATTTTACGACAGTAATCCGTGGGGATGGCGCAAAGGGCTAGGGGGGATGTGGTTCCCGTTCGGCCAGTTTCCGGTTAAGCGATTACACAACCGCAGTGTCGCTGGGTACGTCGCGGAAGCCTTGGTGGGCGTCGACAAGCGGGTGAAGGATGCGCTGGAGGTCACCAGGGTTTTGCAATTCTTCTCACTCTACTCCTCGATCGCCGAAGCCGAAAGCGCAGGCTCCCGCTGACGCCGCGGCCAATCTCTGAAGGCCTTGCTCTGATGCCCAACGGCTAAACGCTTTTGTGCTACGGCATCACAGTTTCAGGTTCGCCCCGTGTGCTAGACTCCGCCCAACTTGCCTTTTGAGATTCAAGAGCGCCGTGACCTTCGCTGCGAGGGTGTCGAAGATTGCCATTCCTGAACGAAAAGGGCAGTAAATTCACGCGGCGCTGGGCCTTGGTTCTCATCGTCCTCTGCGCGAGGCCATTGCTGGCGCAGATCTCGCCCGGCCCGCTTGCGAAACCGCACAAGTCGCTGGAGGGCACCACCCAGTGCGTTGCCTGCCACAAGTTCGGAACGGGCGAAGCCACGTTCAAATGTCTGGAATGCCACACCGAGATCGCCGGCCGCATGGCGGCGCGCCGCGGGCTGCATCCCAATCTGGTTACCAAGCCTGCGTCCCAGGACTGTGTTCGCTGCCACTCCGATCACAACGGCGAAAACTTCAACATGACCACCTGGGACCCCAGACCCCAGGTTTTCGACCACAACAAGGCTGGCTATCCGCTGCTGGGCAAGCACGCGGGCCTGGCCTGCGATAAGTGCCACAAACCGGAACATATTTCCGCTGCTGAGCGCGCGACCATCAAGGTGAAGGACCTGAACCGCACCTTCCTTGGTCTCTCGCAGGCATGTGCAAGTTGCCATCAGGACCCGCACAAGGGGCGCCTGGGGCAGAACTGCACCCAATGTCACAGCTTCAACGACTGGAAACACACGCCCCAGTTTGAGCACGCCAAGACGCGTTATCCGCTGACCGGGCTGCATGAAAAGGTCGCCTGCGAAAAATGCCACACACCGGGCCCCGACCAGAAGCCGCGATGGGTGGGGTTGCCGTTCAGCAAGTGCGCGGATTGCCACGCCGATCCTCATCATGGCAGCTTCGCTCCACAGACTTGCGAGTCGTGCCACACCACCGCCAACTGGAAGCGCGTGCCGGCGACCACCCTGGCCGATAGATTCGACCACTCCAAGACCAAGTACCCGTTGGTGGGCAAGCACCAGACCGTGGCCTGCAGCGCCTGCCATGCCAAAGGCGATTTCAAGAAGCCGCTGCCGTTCGCCAAATGCACCGATTGCCACAAGCCCGATCCGCACGGCGGTCAGTTCGCCAAACGGAAGGACGCCGGGGAGTGCTCGGCTTGTCATAACCTGGACGGTTGGAAGCCCTCCACCTTCGGGCTGAAGGAGCACCAGGCCAGCGCGTATCCGCTGCAGGGCAAGCACGCGGCGGTCAATTGCGCGAAGTGTCACATCCCGAAAGGGAAGGAAACGCTGTACAAGGTCAAGTTCGCGCGCTGCCTGGATTGCCACAGCGACGAGCACCAGGGACAGTTCGCCGCCGCTCCCCACCTGAAACGCTGCGAACCTTGCCACACGCTGGTGGGCTGGCGGCCTTCGACATTTACACTGGCGCGCCACAAGGAGACGCGCTTCCTGCTGACGGGAAGCCACATCGCCGTCCCGTGCAATGGCTGTCACAAATCAGCAGCCTACGCCCCGGCCCAGCCCAAGCCGGTGGTGGTGTATCACTGGCAGGACCGCTCCTGCACGCTGTGTCACGCCGATCCGCACAAAGGACAGTTCCGCGAGCGCATGGCCAGGTTGGGACCGAACCGCGACCCGGCCGGCTGCGAAGCTTGCCATTCCACCAAATCGTGGAAAGACCTGCAGGGCTTCGATCACTCCGCGACAGCGTTTCCGCTGGTGGGCGCGCATCGCGCGGTGGAATGCAAAGCCTGCCACAAGCCTCCGGGGCTCGAAACCAAGCTGACCAATGTGGATTTCCGCATCGCGCCCAAGAGATGTGAGGAGTGCCACGAGGACATTCACGGCGCTCAGTTTGCCAATGCCCAGCGGATCACCCCCTGCGCCGACTGCCACAACAGCATGCGCTGGAAGCCGTCGTTGTTCGACCACGACAAGCGGACGACCTTTTCGCTGCAAGGCGCGCACCGCAACGTCCGCTGCGGACAATGCCACCAGTTGACCAAGCTGATCGCCGGCAAGCCGGTGCTCTTTTACAAGCCCACCCCAAAAGACTGCGCCGCCTGCCACGGACCCACGGTGAAGAACTAGATTCCGCCTTGGCTCGGCGACTGGCCCTCAATCCACCGTGCAGAGAGGATCTTGCTCTGTGAACGCCTTGCCTGTTGAATTTCTCAGCACCAGAAAGAAGACAGCGCTAACTCTTGTATTAGGAAGCAATTACAAGAAGCGGGTACAACTTGCAAGGTGGCAGCCTCAATCTCACGCCCCACCCTGGCAATCAACACATCTGCATACTGGCCTGCAGAACAAGCGCCAAGAACCACTTACGTAATGTAGGTGGGCAGTACCTGTTCAGCTAAGCTCAATGGCACGGCGCGTGCCAGGTGTTGAGAAATTCCACATCAGTTATCAGTTACGCCTGGACAGTTGCCGGCTTGGTCAAACGAGGGGCAGTGCCGACTCACGTAGTGTTGCGAGTCCTATTCTGGCTGATGTTGATGCCTGCGGGCGCGCTTCCATCCGCAGCCCAGCAGCCTGGGTACGTGAACACGCGCAGCCCACACGGAAATCTGGCTATCCCTTGCCAGAACTGCCATACCGCGGCGGCGTGGAAGCCGATCCGCGCCATCCCGGAATTCGACCACAATAAGACCCGCTATCCCTTGCGCGGCATGCACCAGAACGTGGCCTGCGTGCAGTGCCACACCAAGCCGGTGTTCACCAACGTGGGTGGCAAGTGCGCCGATTGCCATGCCGACATCCACCGCCGCCAGATGGGTGCGGCCTGCGAGCAGTGCCATACGGTGAAGGGGTGGGATGTTTCCATCCAGGCGGTGCAGAACCACCAGAATCGCTTTCCGCTGATGGGAGCGCACGCAGCGCTGGATTGCCAGGCCTGCCACAAGGGCGCGGCCGTGGGCCAGTACATGGGGCTTTCCGCCCAGTGCTACTCCTGCCACGCCCGGGATTATCAGCAGACGACGAATCCTAACCACGCAGCCAACCAGTCCGCGTTCCCGATCGCATCATGCGAGCAGTGCCATGGGATGGACAACTGGTTCAACGCAAAGTTCAACCATTCCACGACCGGCTTCCCCCTGACCGGCGCGCATGCCACGGTCGCTTGCGCACAGTGCCACGTCAACAACAACTACAGCCTGACCAACACGGCATGCGTCTCCTGCCACCTCAAAGATTTCCAGTCCGCCAACAACCCTAGTCACGTTGCCCTAAATTTTTCGCAGACTTGCCAGCAGTGCCACACCACCGTGGCCTGGGAGCCGGCGACCTTCGACCATACCTCGGTCGGGTTCCCGCTGACGGGCGGTCACGCCAACCTGCAGTGCAGCCAGTGCCACGTCAACAACAACTACAACCTGACCAGCACGGCCTGCGTCACTTGCCATCAAACCGACTACAACAACGCGACCACGCCGGTGAACCACGTCCAGTTGGGTTTCCCCACCACCTGCCAGAACTGCCACGACACGGTCTCGTGGATGAACGGCAAGTTCGACCACTCGACCACCGGCTGGACGCTGACCGGAGCGCACGCCACCGTGGCCTGCGCGCAGTGCCACGTCAACAACAACTACAACCTGACCAGCGCCAACACTGCCTGCATTTCCTGCCACCAGAAGGACTACAACACCGCCGTCAGCCCGGTGAACCACACGCAGTTGGGCTTCCCCACCACCTGCCAGAACTGCCACGACACGGTCTCGTGGATGAATGGCAAGTTTGATCACTCGACCACCGGCTGGACGCTGACCGGCGCGCATGCCAACGTGGCCTGCTCGCAGTGCCACGTCAACAACAACTACAACCTAACGGTCACGACCTGCGTCAGTTGCCACCTCAAAGATTTCCAGGGGACCACCAATCCTAACCACGTACAGCAGGGCTTCGCGCAAACCTGCGAGACCTGCCATAACACCAGCGCCTGGCAGCCGGCGCAATTCGATCACTCCAAATCGGGATTCCCGCTGACCGGCGCGCATGCCACCACGCCGTGCGCGCGATGCCACATCAACAACAACTACGGCATCACCAACACGGCTTGCGTCTCCTGCCACCAGGCCGACTACAACAACGCCGTCACACCCATCAACCACGTGCAGTTGGCATTCCCCAACACCTGCCAGAACTGCCACGACACGGTCGCGTGGATGAACGGCAAGTTCGACCACACGACTACGGGCTTCGCGCTCACCGGGGCGCATGCCACCACGCCGTGCGCGCAATGCCACGTCAACAACAACTACAACCTGACCAGCGCTAATACCGCCTGTGTTTCCTGCCACCAAGCCGACTACAACACCGCCGTCACACCCATCAACCACGTACAGTTGGCATTCCCTACCACCTGCCAGAACTGCCACGACACGGTCTCGTGGATGAACGGCAAGTTCGACCACACGTCCACCGGCTTCGCCTTGACGGGCGCGCACGCGACGACGCCGTGCGCGCAGTGCCACGTCAACAACAACTACAACCTGACCAGCGCCAACACCGCCTGCGTCTCCTGCCACCAGAACGACTACAACACCGCCGTCAGCCCGGTGAACCACGTCCAGTTGGGTTTTCCCACCACCTGCCAGAACTGCCATGACACGGTCTCGTGGATGAATGGCAGATTCGATCACTCCACAACCGGGTGGGCGCTCACCGGGACGCACACGACCACTCCGTGCGCGCAGTGCCACGTCAACAACAACTACAATCTGACCAGCGCCAACACGCTGTGCGTCACCTGCCACCTGAGCAACTACAACACCGCCGTCAGCCCGGTGAACCACGTCCAGGCCGGGTTCCCGACCACCTGTGAGACCTGCCACGACACCGTGGTCTGGGCCAATGGCAAGTTCAATCACGCGACCACCGGCTGGGCGCTGACGGGCACGCATCTGACGACGCCGTGCACGCAGTGCCACGTCAACAACAATTACAAGCTGACGAACACGGCCTGCGTCACTTGCCACCAGACCGATTACAACAATGCCGTCAGTCCGGTGAACCACATTGCGGCCGGCTTCCCCACCACCTGCGATAGCTGCCACGGCACCGTGGTCTGGACGGACGGCAAGTTCAATCACACCACCACCGGCTTCGCCCTCACCGGCACCCACGCCACGCTGCAGTGCACACAGTGCCACGTCAACAACAACTACAAGCTGAGCAGCACGGCCTGCGTCACCTGCCACCTTTCGAATTACCAGACTGCGCTCAGTCCGGTGAACCACGTCGCCCTGGGGTTCCCGACCACGTGCGAAATGTGCCATGACACCACGGCCTGGACCAACGCCACTTTCAACCACAACAACACGCCCTTCCCGCTGACCGGAGCCCATACCACGGTGGCCTGTGCCAACTGTCACGTGAACAACAACTACACCACCGTGCCCACGGATTGTTACTCGTGCCATAAGGCCGTCTACCAGAGCACGACCAACCCGAATCACATTGCGGCCGGGTTCCCGACTACTTGCCAGACGTGCCACACGACTACCTCCTGGCTTGGAGCGACGTTTAATCACACCTGGTTCCCGACGAATCACGGCAACGCGCAAGGGGTGTGCTCCACCTGCCATACGAATTCGAGTAACTACGCCGTCTTCACCTGCACCAATTGCCATACGCAGGCGACCACCAACCAGCGCCATCAGGGGGTGAGGAACTACGTGTGGAACAGCGCTAACTGTTATCAATGCCACCCCGGCGGGCGGGCGGGGTAGCAATGCAGATTGTGCGTGCTTTTGAAGGTTTCCCAGGCTCGGTAGCAACCGGGCCCGATGGTTCATTACAGATGGATGTAAGCGAATGAGAAGTCTTCCCCTCGGGGTGCTTTCGTTCTTGTTGCTGCCGGTGCTGGCTGCGTCTGCAGCCGGAGAGTCGGCTGCGGTCGTCGATATCCGCGTCGTCCGTGACAACGGCTTTGTTCGCGTCGAGATCACCCTGACCGAGCCGGTCCGGCCCATCGTCAAGACGACGGAAGCCCCCGAGCGCCTCGTCTTGGTCCTGCCGGGCACGGTGTCGGAGGCGCGCCAGAAGCGGATCCCGGTGGGCACGGCCGGCGTGAAAAGCGTCCGCATGGGACTCCATTCCAGCGATCCCCCGGAGACCGACGTAGTGATTGACCTGGAGCCGGGCCAGGCCCATTCCCACGGCCTGCAGGTGCAGGGAACCAGGATCGTGCTGGCGGTCAGCGCGGGGAGTTCGGCGGCGCGGCGCGTCGTTCCCGCGAGCGGAGGAAGCGTGTCGCCGCTGGTGGGCGCCTTGAGCAAGCGCGATCCGGCGCCCAACCTGTCGCAGAACAATCCTGCGGTTGCGATGGCTCCCGCGCCCACGACGAATTCGCCGAACTCGAAGGCCCAGCAGCAGAGTCCGGTCCAAGGTTCCACCGGGCGATCCTCTCAGTTGCAGGCTGCGAACCGGGCGACGATCGAATCTGCCAACGCCGCTCCACCGGCGCTTACGCTGCGCGTACCCAACTCAGACCTCCGTGTGGTCTTCAACGTTAGGTACGTGACGCAGGGGGCAGCCTATCTCGACGGCGGACGCAGTTCCGGGCTTGCCGAAGGCATGAAGCTGGAGATCAAAGACGACGTCAAGGCCTCGTTGCCCGGAACCGCTCCCATGGAAGCTCCGGCCGGCTCCATACCGGCAGGCTCGGATGCTGACGGGGGCAAGAAAGTGGTGGCGGGGCTGGAGGTGATCTCGGTCGCCGAGACCTCGGCGGTGACCGAGATCAAATCGCCGGCCCGCGAGGTGAAGAAGGGGGATCTGGCTTATCTCTCCGCCGCGGACCAGGCCGCTCTGGTCGCGCAGCGCACTCTCAGCAGCACCCGCAAATATCCTCAGGTGGTCACCTTCACCGAAGGCGATCCCCTGGAAGAAGAAGCGCGCGCGGAAGTGCCGCGTCTGCCCATGCCCTCGGTGAACCGGGCGCGCGGGCGCATCGGCTTCGACTACGGCGGGATCCGCAGCGGCGATGGGCTGGGCAGCACGCAGGTAGGACTGGTGCTGCGGGCCGACATCACCCGTATCGGTGGCACGTATTGGAATCTGAACGGGTACTGGCGCGGGCGCCTGCTATCGCGCTCGTCCACTATGCAGCCCACCCTGCAGGAGCTGATCGACCGCACCTACACCCTCAGCATGACCTACGACAACCCCAATTCCAAGTGGGTCATGGGATTCGGACGCCTCTACCTGCCATGGGCTCCGAGTCTGGACACCATCGACGGCGGCTATTTCGGGCGCCGCCTGCATAAGGGCGTTACCGCCGGGGTTTTCGGCGGCTCCGCTCCCGACCCGGCTTCCTGGGATTACGAGCCGGGCCGCCGCCTCGCGGGCACGTTCGTGAACTTCGAGGGCGGCAGCTTCGACAGCTTCCGCTATACCAGCACCGTCGGGGCTGCGATGAGCACGGTCTATGGGCAGTTCGACCGGCCGCTCGGCTTCGTTGAAACCGGCCTGTTCTATAAGCGCATCATCTCAGTCTACGACTCCGCGCAGGTGGATGAGCCTCCCGCGAACCCCGCGGTTCCTTCTCCCGGCACCGGCCTCGCGCGCAGTTTCCTCACGGTTCGCGTGCAGCCGATCGAGCGGCTGTCCTTCGACCTGAACCACAATTATTTTCGGGACGTACCCACCTTCGATCCCAATCTGATCGGCACCGGACTGCTGGACAAATACCTGTTCCAGGGCTTCAGCGCGGGCGTGCGCGGCGAAATCGTCCGCCACGTGACCGTGTACACCACACTGGGCGCCAGTTCCCGCTCGGGCGATGTCCGCAGCTCCATCAACCAGATGTACGGGGTGACCGTGGACCGGATCTGGCGCACCGGCATCCGCGCCGACGTCCACTACTCGCGTTTCAACAGTTCCTTCGGCGATGGCCGGTATGAAGTCATTTCCCTGTCGCGCAACTTCGGCGACAGGTTCCACTTTGAGCTGCTGGGCGGCCAGCAGAACTTTACTTCGTCGTCCACCAGCGACAACAGCTCTCGCTTCGTGACCTCCATGATGGACATGAATCTCGGCGCCAGATATTTCGTCAGCGGCGGCCTCACCCTGCAGCGCGGCACCATGATGAGCTACGACCAGTGGTTCACCATGCTGGGCTATCGCTTCGACAACAGGAGGAGTCACCGCTGATGAGGATGACAGCGCAACTGGCTCTGGCTTTTCTGCTGGCGGTCACGCTGCGGCCGCCGCTGTGCGCCGCCGCCGGACCGGCTGCGTTCGACAGCTTTCTCTCCCGCACCACCGGCCTGGTGTCGGGGCTGCTGGATGAGTTCTCGGACGTGAAGTGCACCGAGCGCGTTACCCAGGAGAAGCTCGGCAAGAAGGGCAAGGTGGAGTACAAAGCGGATTCCACCTACGACTACCTCGTTATTCTCAGCAACGCCGGCGGCGAGTTGACGCTGGACGAATCCCGGGTCGAGCAGGAGCAGGCGAAGCACAAGAAACAGGTCCCGCTGCTGGTGACCAACGGCTTCGCCATGGGTTTCCTGGTCTTCCACCCGTATTACGCCAACAGCTTCGAGTTCCGCGACCAGGGCGACGAGACCGCCAATGGCAAACCGGTGCGCAAGGTGCACTTCCGCCATGTGCGCGGCACACGCTCGCCCACCGCGCTGTCCTTGCGTGGGCGGGAGTACCCCCTGGAGTTGGAAGGAGACGCCTGGATCGATCCCGCCTCCGGGGCGATCACGCGGATGATCTCCGCTATCCCGGTTGGGATCGAAGACCTCGGTCTGCACTCGTTGCGCAGCGAGGTGGAGTACGCGCCCGTATCGTTCCACGATGCCGGCAAGCCTCCCTGGCTGCCGGTGACGGCCACCATCGAGGTGGAAACGGCGCGCCAGCATTGGCGCAACACGCACCGCTTCAGCGATTACAAACGCTTCTCCGTCAGCACCCAGGAGAGCGTCAACGAAAGTACGATCAAGAAATGAACGCCACTATTGCTACCGCCGTCCTGCCTGCGGTGGACCACGAGCGGCCGCATCGCTGGCGCTTATGCGCTTTATATCTGCTGGCGATCACGCTGGTCCTGGCCCTGGCGATCTATGGTCTCGATTACTACACGCTCGACGCCGCCCACCGTCCGCTGTCTGCCAAGCACGCTGCCCTGAAACCGAGCGGCGCCATCGGCCTCAAGCTGGGCATCTTCGGTCTGCTGATGTTTTGCGCCATCTTCCTGTACCCGCTCCGTAAACGCTGGAAGTGGCTGGCACGGCAAGGCAGCTCCAAGCATTGGCTCGATTTCCACGTGCTCCTGGGCCTCACCGCGCCTTTCGTGATCGCCTTCCATTCCTCGTTCAAGTTCCAGGGCTTGGCCGGGATGGCGTTCTGGATCATGACCGCAGTGGCCCTGAGCGGCGTGATCGGACGCTACGTGTACGCGCAGATCCCCCGCCGGGTGAGTTCGGCGGAAGTCTCGATGTCGGAACTCCGGCAGCAGCACTCGGTCCTGGCGCAGAGACTGGCGGCGCAGAGGGTGCTGCCCACAGCCGACCTGCGTTCGCTGCTCCACCTGCCCAGCGCCGCTCTGGTTGCCAGGATGCCGCTGCTGGTTGCCGTCGGCTACATGATGGTGCTCGACATGGTTCGGCCGTTCCGGGTGGCGCGCCTGCGCCGCCATGCGATCGGCTTCGCGGAGAAACTCACGACCTTCGGGGGCCTGCTGCGGACGCGCCACCTGGAACTGGAATTGGCCATTGATGCCGCCCGCGACCAGGCCGCGCTCAGCAAGCGCATCCTCTTTCTTTCCCGCGCCGAGCGGGTGTTTCACCTGTGGCACGTGATCCACCGGCCATTCAGTTATTCGTTCGCAGTCCTGGCCGTGATCCACATCGCCGTGGTCACCATGATGGGTTACGTATGGTGGTAGGGGGTTGCCGTTTGGCTTTTGTTGATGTGTGGGCCGTCGCAAGCCTCCGGCATTTTGGGGGATTGACTGACTCTTTCATAACCTATCTCTTCTGCGCGTTGGTCATTGCCGTTCCCTTGTTCTATTACATCCGGAGTCTGAAGAAGAAGGAAGCGCGGGCCCGCGAAGCTGCGAAGAAGTGGAACCTGCACTCCGAGGGGCCACGCGCACAGCATCCGCACATCGACACCGCTAATTGCATCGGCTGTGGCACCTGCACGGAAGTCTGCCCTGAGGGCGACGTGCTGGCTGTTTTCGGCGGCAAGGCCGTCATCGTCAACGGCTACAAGTGCATCGGCCACAGCCTCTGCGCCGAAGCCTGTCCCGTCGGCGCCATCACCATGGTGATGGCCGATCCCAGCATGAGCGCCGACATGCCGTTCCTAACGCCAGAGTACGAAACCAGTGTTCACAACCTGTTCATCGTCGGGGAACTTGGCGGCCTGGCGCTGATCAAGAATGCCGTCAACCAGGGGAGGCAGTGCATCGACATTATCGCCAAAAGGATCGTCGCCCGCCGCTCCACGCCGGGAGTTTTCGACGTACTGATCGTAGGCGCCGGTCCCGGCGGGATCAGCGCCTCCTTGCGCGCCATCGAACACCATCTCCACTACGTCACCGTGGAGCAGGATGAAATCGGGGGCACGGTGGCCAAGTTCCCGCGCCAGAAGCTCGTGCTTACCAGTCCGGTGGAATTCCCCATCTACGGCAAGTTCAGGAAGACGGAGCTGTCCAAGGAAAACCTGCTCGCCTTCTGGCACACCGTGCTGCAGCGGGCCGATTTCAAACCCCGCACCGGCGAGAAAGTGGAAGACATCAGCAAGGACGCGGACGAGATCTTCACCGTGGTTACCAGCAAGAACCAGTATCGCGCACACGCGGTGGTGCTGGCGCTGGGCCGGGGCGGCACTCCCCGCAAGCTCGGGGTCAAAGGCGAGGAACTGCCCAAGGTGATGTACCGTCTGATTGAGACCGAGGCCTATACCAACAAGAGGATCCTGGTGGTGGGCGGCGGCGACAGTGCCGTCGAGGCAGCCATGGGGCTGGCCCACCAGAGCGGCAACCAGGTGACTCTCTCCTACCGGCAAGCCTCCCTCAGCCGCATCAAAGAGCGGAATTCGCAGCGGATGCAGGAGTGTATCCGCAAGGGGAAAGTCCGGGTGCTGTTCAACTCCACGCCGGTGGAGTTCAAACCGGAGAGCGTCGTCCTTAACGTCAACGGCCAGGCGCAAGAGATCTCCAACGATTACGTGTGGATCTTCGCCGGAGGCCTTCCCCCCAACGAATTCCTGCAGAAGATCGGGGTGCAGCTCGGGATGCGCGACCTGACGCAGGAAGCCAGCAGCGAGGCCAGACAGGCCGGTCTATCCCGCCAGCGACTCGCACCCGCAGCGGCGCTTTCAGCGCCGTCGACCTGATCCGCACAATCGCCCACTGTGCCGGATTCATAAATTCTTCCGCCCGCAGGTGCCAGGGTCCAACATGAAAGTTCCGCCAATTCTCTTTATCTGGCACTCGTCTTGGATACGGGCATGTGCGTTACTCAGAGGTAACCTCCGGGGATGGCGGCAACGTCAACCAGCCAAGCGCCAGTTGCACCAAGAATGGGCTTGCATCACTTGCGGTGCAAGCGTATCCTTGCGCCTCGTGTCCTGGGCCTGAGGTCATAGGAGCGCCACCCGTGGCCAACGACAAACGGGGACAACAGATCCACGATGCCATCGCGCGCCGCGACGCGGCCGTGCTGCGCAAGATGGCCGCGGCAGCCGATCGGGAAGAGGGTCGGATGTGGCTGACCCTGCTGGCGCGCATGCTGGAGTTGGATGCCCGCCGCAAGCGCCGCCAACCGATGCGGGCCCGCGGCCTGGCCGTGCTCCCAACCCCGCGCCGCGCCGCCGTGCGGCGCGCCCTCTAGCCCTTCTCCAGCGGCAAGCCTTTCTCCCGCCACACCCGGACGCCGCCGTCCATGGAGAGGACGTTGGTGTATCCCATCTTCTGCAGGTTGTCGGCGGAGAGGGCGGAGCGGAAGCCCCCGCCGCAGTAGAGCACGATCGGCGTCTCGGGATCGGGGACACGCTGCTCGATGTCGCGCTCGATGATGCCTTTGCCCAGATGGACTGCACCCGGCAGATGGTCTTTGGCGTACTCGCTTTCCTCGCGCACATCGATCAGCACGAACTTCTCTCCCTCGTCGAGCTTGGCCTTGACCTCATCCACGGTGGTTTCGCGGACGCGCGTCTTGGCGTCGTTGACCAACTTCAAGAAACCCGAAGCATGCTGCATGAGGACCTCCGCAGGTGGCCCGACAGTATCCCCCTTCGGGCCGGCGGCTGCAAGCGCGCCCCCAACCGGTGACGTTCACGTTTGACCCTGCCCATACAATGCGGACAGGAGGCGAACGTCATGACGAACTACGGATTCGGCAAGGACCGAGTGATCGAGGGCGGAGGGTTTCCGGTTTTCCGCCTGCTGGCGATAGGGGTAGCCGGGCTTTTCATCGTGATTTGCTTGTTTGCGGCAGTGGCCAAGGTGCCGGCGGGACATGTGGGCGTGCTGACCCTGTTCGGCCGCGTCACCGGGGAAGTGCTGCCTGAAGGCATGCACCTGGTGAACCCCTTCAAGTCCAACAACGTGATGTCCATCCGCACCGAGCAGATCAAGGAGTCGGCCAGTGTGCCCTCGAGCGAAGGACTGGTGATGGCGCTCGATACCTCGCTGCTCTTCCACTTGAATCCCAGCAAGGCGGCCGATCTTTATCAGCGCATCGGGCCCAACTATGTCGAGACCCTGGTCGAGCCCAGCCTGCGCGCCGCCATCCGCGAGGCTACCGCGTCGCACTCGGCCAATGCGCTCTACACCGGGGAACGCGAGAAGGTGGCGCAGGAGATCAACGCCCAGCTCACACGCGAGCTGGGGAAGCGCGGCGTTGAGGTGGAGAACGTGTTGCTGCGCGACATCCAGCTTCCTGCCACGCTGAAGGCTTCCATCGAAACCAAGCAGCAGGCGGAGCAGGAATCGCTGGCCATGTCCTTCCGCTTGCAGAAGGAGAGGCAGGAGGCGGATCGCAAACGCATCGAGGCACAGGGCATCCACGACTTCCAGCAGATCGTCTCGCAGGGGATCAGCCCGGCGCTGCTGCAGTGGAAGGGAATCGAGGCCACGGAAGCGCTGGCGCGGAGCCCGAACAGCAAGATCGTGGTGATAGGCAACAGCAAGAACGGTCTGCCGTTGATCCTAGGGCAATAAGCGCGATGGGTGATGATCTCTGACAGCGCTCTACTCCGCCGCGCCCACCAACTGGCGGAGCTGGGAATCGAGGTTCAGCTCGTGGGCCGGCCGTTGGTTGTCGGCCGCTCCCTGGGCGATCGCCAGGCGCAATTCCGCCCGGCTGCGGAGGCGCCCTTCGCGCCGCGCTTTTCCGTGGGCAAGGTCGAGATGGTTCTTTACAGCACCCTCCTGCAAGTCAATAGGGCCCGATGATGCCGCCTATAGTGCGCGATGGCGGCTGAGGTTTGCCGATGGCACTGGCATACCTGGCGATCACCTCAATGTACTTCAGGCCCGAGCCGGTGTTGAACAGCACGACTTTCTGCTCCGGCTTGAAGAATCCGCTGGCCAGCAGGCGGCGATAGGCGGCCAGCGCGGCCGCCCCCTCGGGAGCGGCGAAGATGCCCTCGTCGGTGGCCCAGGCGCGCAGGGCATCCAGGATCTCGGCGTCCGTGACCGCGATGGCGGTACCCCGGCTCTTGCGCACGATGTCGAGGATCAGGTAATCGGCGTAAGCTTTGGGCACGCGCAGGCCGGCCGCCAACGTCGCCGCTCCGGTCCATGGTTCGGAGACCGCCTTGCCTTCATCCCATGCTTTAACGATGGGCGCGCAACCAGTTGACTGCACAGCCACCATACGCGGCCACTTCTTGCCGATCCAGCCTAAGGTCTCCATCTCTTCAAAGGCCTTCCACATCCCGATCAGGCCGACGCCACCGCCGGTGGGATAGACGATGGCATCGGGCAGCTCCCATCCTATTTGCTCGGCCACCTCGTAGCCCATGGTCTTCTTACCTTCCACGCGGAACGGCTCCCTGAGGCTGGAGATGTCGAACCAGCCCTCGGCCTGCTTGCGCTCGGCGACCATGCGCGCGCAGTCGCTGATAAGTCCGTCCACCAGAGTGACCTGGGCGCCGTAGGTGCGGCACTCGACCAGGTTGGCCTGGGGGACATCGCGCGGCATGAAGATGTGGGCTTCGATGCCGGCCGCGGCGGCGTACGCGGCAAGCGCGCTGGCGGCATTGCCCGCCGAGGGGATGGCGAGCTTCCCGAGGCCATAGGCGCGCGCCATGGTCACGGCCAGGCACAGCCCGCGCGCTTTGAACGTGCCGGTAGGATTCAGACCTTCGTCCTTGATCAGGACATTCGGGTATTGGCGGCTGCGCAGCATGGGCGTGAAGCCTTCTCCCAGAGAAACAGGGTCGGCGTCGGGCAGGACCTCGGCGTAGCGCCACATGCTGGCCACGCGGCCGGCGAGCATCTCGCGCGTGAAGCGACCGCGCAGCGCCGCCAAGTCGTAGCGCACATAGAGCGAGCCGCCATCCTGGGGGCAGATGGTCCGCGGCTCGTCCGCCGAGAGCCGCGCGCCGCACTTCGAGCACTCCAGGAAGGCGATCTTCGCCATGACCGGGCAGTGTAACAAACCAACATGCCAGGTCCCGCCGACAAGAGACGTAGCAAGCTAGGTCTCTACAGGCTAAAATCGTGGCAGTGAAGCCGCCCATCCGCCTGCTCGCGATCGATATTGACGGCACTCTCCTCGATCCGCAATTCCGGATCTCTCCCGCCAATCTGGTCGCTCTGACGCGCGCGCGCACAGCCGGAGTAGAGATCGTGCTGGTCACAGGGCGACGCCACCAGTTCGCGCTGCCGATCGCCCAGTCACTGGGATTCGACCTGTGGCTCATCAGTTCGAACGGCGCCGTGACCCGCTCGGTCAGCGGCGAACTCTTCCACCGCGACCTGCTCCCCGCCGGGACGGCGCGCGATCTGATCGCGCACATGGAGCCCTTCCGCGGCAACCTGGTGGTCACCTTCGACCGCGAGGGCAAAGGAGCGCTGGCGCTCGAGCGCACCGATGAGCTGACCTCGCACATCCAGCGCTGGGTCGAGAACAACCTCGAATACATCGAGTTCGTGGTGCCCATCGAGCGGGCGCTGGTGACCGATCCTATCCAGGCCATGTTCTGCGGCACCATTGCCCGCATGCAGGTGGCGGAAGAGCGATTGCGGGCGGCCCACCTGGCGGACCGCATCACTGTGCTGAAGACCCGCTACGACGCCCGCGACCTGGTGATCATTGACGTGCTCAACCACGGCTGCTCCAAGGGACACGCTCTGGAGCGCTGGGCGGGCCATCGCGGCCTCGGGCGGGAAGAGGTCATGGCCATCGGTGACAATTACAACGACATTGAAATGCTTGAGTTCGCCGGCGTACCCGTTATCATGGGCAATGCCCGCGAAGACCTGAAGCAGAACGGCTGGCGGGTGACGCTCTCCAACGAACAGAGCGGGGTAGCGGCGGCGGTGGAGGAAGTGCTGTTCGGATAGGTTCGTATCAGGGCACGGCCTTTAGCCGTGCCGAAAAGCACTCCCTTGAAATTGTCATCCCGAGCGACGCGCGACCCGAGTTCGGCGAGGGGAGCGCGAGTCGAGGCATCTTGGGGTTTTTGAGAGAAGGAGACGCAGCAAGCTACGTCTCTACAACCGCATGATAAATTTTCTCCGACGCGGGCTGCTGCTGGCCGCCTTGGCGACCGCCGCCTGGGCCGCCGAGGCTGCCTCCCCGGGCATGCAAGTGGTCTACGACGCGGTCCTGCGCAACGGCTTCACCATACGTCACGATCACCAGGAAAAGCTGCAGGGCATCACCCGGCTCTATCTTTCCCGCAATCCCAGCACCGGCTTCGTGGACGTGCCCACGCAAGAGATCGTCTCCGTCGAGCGCCAGGAGGTCCCGCTGCCCCCGCCCCCGCCGGCGGCGCAGGCAGCCACACCCGAGAACGTGGACCGCTGGGTGAGCTCAGCCAGCGACCAGCACCAAGTCGATGCGGACCTGATCCGCAGCGTGATCAAAGCGGAGAGCGGCTTCAATCCGCGCGCCGTCTCGCCCAAAGGCGCGCAAGGGCTGATGCAGCTCATGCCGCAAACGGCCAACCAGCTGGGTGTGAAGGACGCCTTCGCCCCCGGCGAGAACATCGAGGGCGGCACCCGCTACCTGCGCGATCTGCTGGAGCTCTACCACAACGACATGGCCAAAGCCCTGGCCGCTTACAATGCCGGCCCGCAGCGGGTGGCGCAGTACAACGGCGTGCCGCCCTATCGCGAGACGCACGCCTATGTGGCGCGCGTGATCAAGGACTTCAACCGTACCAAGCTGGCGGCACGCGCAGCCGGCAGTCAAAACGGCAAGGCAGCGACCGCGCCGGCCAGGACGCGGAAGACGAGGCGGGCGGCGGAGACCAAGCCGCAAGCCAAGTCCCAGAAGCCCGCAGCTCCCGTCGCCAACTAGAAACAAGCTCCCGCACCGGCGGTGCCATTGACCCGGTGTGCGCCGTCAGTTAGTTTGGCGTTGCCCGTACGCGAGCCCCGACCCGGCGCGGCGTACCCCGGCCGCGTCGCAATACAGGGATGACCAGGAAGCGCATTGTCGTATCGGCGGTAGTGGTGGCGGTGCTGGCGGGGCTGGTGTACCTGCAGTTCCGCGAATGGCGGCACTTCGACTGGGACGTATTCTGGGACCAGACCGCCGACACCCGCAAGCTGTACCTGTTGAGCGCGGTGGGACTGATCTATCTGACCTACCTGCTGCGGGCGTTGCGCTGGGCGGTGTTCCTGCGGCCGGTGTGCCGCGCCAGTGCGCAGGAGTTGATTGCGCCCACCGTGATCGGGTTCACCGGACTGGCACTGTTGGGACGTCCGGGGGAGTTCGCCCGCCCTTACCTGATCGCGCGCAGACAAGGGCTGACCATGTCGTCCCAGATTGCGGTGTGGGCGGTGGAGCGCATCTTCGATATCGGCTCCTTCACCGTGCTGATGACCATCGACATCTTCACCATGGATTTCAGCCTCTATCCTGTGCTGGAGCGACACCGCCACGATTTCCTGATCGCCGGGGTCCTGCTGATCATGCTGGTGCTGGCTCTGGCCGCGGGCCTGTTCGTGATACGGCGCAATGCCGCCGGCGTCGCGCGCTGGGTGCACCAGCGGTTCGCGGCCCGGGCCCCCAAGCTGGCGCACCATGCCGAGCAAAAGGTATTTGCCTTTAGTGAAGGCCTGAACACCATCCACGACCTGGGGTCGTTCGTTCAAGTGACTGGGCTTTCCCTGCTGATCTGGTTCCTGATCGCGGTCGCCTATCGCCAGGTGATGCACGCCTACCCCTCGCCGCTGCGGGAACTCACAGTCTCCAACGTAGTCCTGATCATCGGGTTCAGCATGATCGGCTCCCTGGTGCAACTGCCGGCGATCGGAGGCGGCATGCAGGCGGCCACCATCGGCGGCATCAGCCACTACTTCAGCGTTCCCGGCGAAATGGCGGTCAGTTGCGGCATCATGTTGTGGCTGGTCTGCTTCATGGTGGTGATCCCTGCGGGGCTGCTCCTGGCCCACCGCGAGCACGTGTCGTTCACCAAGATAAGCCAGGAAAGCGCCAGCGAACAGGAAGCGGAGACCTGAGATTGATCCATTGATCCATTGATCCATTGATTCATTAACCGCCGCAGGAATGAATCAATGAGTCAATGGATCAATGACTCAATTCCCGGCTGTTAGAATGAGGTCAGGGTCTGCAAAGGTTCCCGAGACGTACAAGAATCTCAATCCACCATGAAATGTCCCTTTTGCGGGTTTGCGAATGACAAGGTGGTGGACTCGCGGGAGAGCAAGGAGGCGGAGTCCATCCGCCGCCGCCGCGAGTGCCTGAAGTGCGGCAAGCGCTTCACCACCTACGAGCGCATCGACGAGATCCCCTACATGGTGGTGAAGAAGGACGGGCGGCGCGAGAAGTTCGACCGCCAGAAGGTGCTCGCGGGCCTGTTGCACGCCTGCGAAAAGCGGCCCATCTCCATGGGCAAGCTGGAGCAGATCGTCAACGAGGCCGAAAGCCTGGTCATCGATTCTCCGGAACGCGAGGCCAAGACCAGCGGCATCGGCGAGCTCATCATGGCGCGGCTGAAGAAGATCGACAAGGTGGCCTACGTGCGCTTCGCCTCCGTGTACCTCGACTTTAAGGATGTGGGGGAGTTCATGGCCGAACTGAAGGGGCTGCTGAAGACCAAGGAGCCGGCGGCGGCGCGGGCGGCGAAAAGTGAAAAGTGAGGACGGGCGGCTCTTGGCTGTTGGCTTTTAGCCTTTAGCCAAAAGCCAAGAGCCAAGAGCTAATAGCGGTTCTTATGGCGCATCGCATCACCCTCATCCCCGGCGACGGCATCGGCCCCGAGGTTGAGGCGCTTAGCGGGCGTGAGCGAAGCGGGAGCCCGCTGCCGAAATCCCGAGCGCAGCGAGGGATCTCGTAGAGAGTCTCTAAGGAAATCCAGGTGCACAGAATCACCCTTATTCCCGGCGATGGCATCGGACCCGAGGTCACCTCGGCGGCGGTGCGTATCCTCGATGCCAGCGGGGCAAAACTCGAATGGGAGACCCAGGAGGCGGGCGCCGACGCTTATGAAAAGCATGGCGAGTACATCCCGAAAGCGCTGATCGAGTCCTTCGAGCGCACCTGCGTGGGGCTGAAAGGGCCGGTCACGACGCCCATCGGCGGCGGCTTCCCTTCCATCAACGTGGCCCTGCGCAAGCGCTTCGAGCTCTACGCCAATTTTCGCCCTATCCAGAACCTGCCGGGCCTGCCGACGCGCTATCCCGGCGTGGACCTGATCATCATCCGCGAGAACACCGAGGGGCTGTACTCGGGCATCGAGCACGAGGTGGTGCCCGGCGTGGTGGAGAGCCTGAAGATCATTACCGAGAAGGCTTCGACGCGCATTGCCCGCTTCGCCTTCGAATTCGCGCGCCGCCACGGGCGCAAGAAGATCCACGCCATCCACAAGGCCAACATCATGAAGCTCTCCGACGGGCTCTTCCTGCGCTGCTCGCGCAACGTCTCCAAGGAATACCCGGAGATCACCTACGGCGAGCACATCGTGGACAACACCTGCATGCAACTGGTGATGCATCCCTATCAGTACGACGTGCTGCTGCTGGAGAACCTTTACGGCGACATCATCTCCGACCTGTGCGCAGCCTTCGTCGGCGGACTCGGCCTGGTGCCGGGAGCCAACTTCGGCGATCGCTGCGCCATCTTCGAGGCGGTGCACGGTTCGGCGCCCGACATCGCGGGACGGGACATCGCCAATCCCACCGCCGTCCTGCTCTCCGGCGTCTTGATGCTGCGCCACCTCGGCGAGGACGAAGCCGCCGACCGCGTGAAGGCCGCCATCGACCGCGTGTATCGCGCGCGGAAGACGCTGACGCGCGACGTCGGCGGCAGCGCCTCCACCACCCAGTTCGCCGACGCCATGATCGCAGCCATGCAGGAAGCGGCGGCTCCGGTCGAAGCCGAGCGCGTGTAGATGGGTTCTTTCGGAGGGGCGCAGCTTGAGCCGCGCCGAACGGCGAGGGTTATTCCTCGCCCATGAACGGTTGCTCCCTTCGCTGCCAGCATGGGGCAGAGAACAGATGCAGAGCTCCCTCGCTGCGCTCGGGATTTCGCCTGCGGGCTCGGACGCCCGCAAAGCGGCTCAAGTTTGACGCCGCCGCTTTCCATTATTTAAACTGCTGCCCACTCTCAGGGACCGTGGGGGAATGAAGGCTAACCGTTTAGGCGTGGTGCTGTTTCAACTCGGTGGTCCGGACACACTCGAGGCGATCGAGCCCTTTCTTTACAATCTGTTCTGCGACCCGGATATCATTGATTTTCCGTTCGCTCGCCTCGGGCGCAAGCCGCTAGCCAGGCTGATCTCCAGCACCCGCGCCCACAAAGTGCGGCACCACTACGCCACCATTGGCGGAGGCTCGCCCATCCGCCGTTTCACCGAGCGGCAGGCGCGGGCGCTCGCAGCCGAGCTCGAAGCCGGCGGCCTCGATGCCCGCTGCTTCGTCGCTATGCGTTACTGGCATCCCTTCACGGCAGAAGCGGTCGCGGCGCTGGAGCACGCCCGCTGCGATGAGATCGTGCTGCTGCCGCTCTATCCTCAGGTACTCAAGCACGACCACGGGCAGCAGCCTGAATGAGTGGAGTCGCAGGTTCCGCCCGAACGGCGCTCCCGTGCACGTTGTCACCGAGTTCTATCGCCACCAGGGCTACCTCGAGGCGCTGGTTGAGACCATCGGGCGCACGCTTGAACGCTTCGAGGTTCCGTCGCGGCCCGAGCTGATTTTCAGCGCGCACAGCGTCCCGCTCGCGGTGGTCGAGCGCGGCGATCCCTACCAGCGGCAGATCGAAGAAACGGTAGCGCTGGTGATGGAGCGTGGCGGATGGTCGAATGGTCACCGGCTCTGCTATCAGAGCAAGGTCGGGGCCAGCCGCTGGCTGCAGCCGACGCTGCGCGGCACCCTGCGGCAGGTGGCAGAGGAAAGGACCGAAGAAGTCTGCGTGGTGCCCATCTCGTTCGTCTCCGACCACGTCGAGACCCTGGGCGAGATCGACCACGTGGCGCGGGAACTGGCGGCGCGGCTGGGCATCCGCCGCTTCGAGATGACGCCGGGGCTGAACGATTCGCCGGCGTTCATCCGCGCCCTGGCAGACCTTGTACTTGACGCCGCAGGCGTGAGACAAGAGCGAGTTCTGGCCGCCGGTTAGCGGCATCCAGGTGAGGACGAATGGCAGATCAGCAATCGAATACGGCAGTGGGCGTTCTCGGACGTCTTGGCCCGCCGCCGCGAAAGGCGCTGGGCAGCTCCGCCGTCGCCGCGGAGCAGGCCTACCGCAAGCGCTCGGGGCTGCCAGAGTTGACCGAAGAGGACATCGCCGCCCTTAAGGCGGGTGAGCCCATGCCCTGGGAGCGTGGCGAAGGCGCCCCGGCAGCGAGCGCACCTCCGGCGGCCACGCCTGCTGCTCCGGCTGCAACGCCACCCGCGGCCCCGCCAGCCCCCGCGGCGGCTGCGCCAGCAGCGGCGGGAGCGGTGAGCGCCGAGGTCGCTGAAATGATGGCCGGCGGACGCAAGTGGAGCCGGTCCTCGATCGCGGCCGAGCAGGCGCGTCGCAAGCGCACGAACCTCGCGCCGCTGACCGATGCGGAAGTCGCCGCACTACTCGGTGAAGCCGCCCCCGCCGCCGCGCCGGCTACTCCAGCAGCGGCTCCGGCCGCGCGTCCTGCGGCTGCGGCTCCTGCGGCTGCACCTCCGGCAGCGCGTCCTGCGGCAGCGGCTGTACCGGCAGCTCCGCCAGTCGTGCGTGAAGGCACTGCTACGAGCTACGTCGGCACGCCTGCCGTCGGGACTTCGAAAGCCGTGGCTGCCGGCGGAATCGCCGCCGTCGGACCGGAGAACACCGAAGTCGACCAGCGCCGCCGTCGCCTGGTGTGGGCCGGCGTGGCGGCGTTCCTGGCGGCGTGGTTCCTGGCCTTCTTCCGCTTCTTCCTGCCGCGCACGCTGTTCGAGCCCAGCACCGTGTTCAAGATCGGATATCCCACCGACTACGGCCTGGGTGTCACCGAGAAGTGGCTGCAGGCGTACCGCATCTGGGTGGACCGCACCCCCGACCGCCTGTTCGTGATCTACGCGCGCTGCACCCATCTGGGCTGCACGCCCGACTGGAAGGCGGCGGAGAACAAGTTCAAGTGTCCGTGCCACGGTTCGGGCTATGACAGCGAAGGCGTGAACTTCGAAGGCCCGGCGCCGCGTCCCATGGACCGCGCGCAGATCGCCCTGGCGCCCGACGGCCAGATCCTGGTGGACACTTCCAAGCTGTATCACTGGCCCAAGGGACAGCGCAGCGAGTTCGATGATACGGGCGCGTTCTTGCCCGTGTAATCCGCGCCAGGCGCGGCCGCCCGCCGCGGCGGGTCTCGACCGAGAGGAGTGGTGGGGTAATGGCAGACGAAAAGGACTTGAAAGATATCAAGCCGCCGGCCGGAGCCAACGGCGCGGGCGGCAATGGCGCCGGCCTGATGAAGGAGATCCGCGACATCAACGCGGACCTCGTCACCAAGGCCAAAGAGCAGGTGGAAGGCCTGAAAGACCCGACCAAGACCCAGGTCTTTACTTCCATCTTCCGTCACAAGCACGACGACACGCCGCGCAATCGCGCCCTGGGCGTGCTCTCCAACGTTTTCCTGCACCTGCACCCGGCCAAGATCAACCGCGACGCCGTGCGCTACAGCTACACCTGGGGCATGGGCGGCATCACCTTCTACCTGTTTATCGTGCTGACCTTCACCGGCGTGCTCCTGATGTTCTACTACCATCCCAGCAAGGTGCAGGCCTTCCGCGACGTGCTCTATCTGGAAGCACGACGTGCCCTTCGGCAAGCTGCTGCGCAACATGCACCGCTGGGCTGCCCACCTGATGGTGATTGCCGTCTGGCTGCACATGTTCCGCGTGTTCCTGACCGGGTCCTACAAAAAGCCGCGCGAGTTCAACTGGACGGTGGGCGTGATCCTGCTGGTGCTGACGCTGCTGCTCTCCTTCACCGGCTATCTGCTGCCCGACGACCAGCTCGGATTCTGGGCGGTGACGGTGGGCACCAACATGGCGCGTGCCACGCCGCTCCTGGGGCATGAAGGCCCCTTCGGCCCGCAGCTCCACATGACGCCGTACAACGACATCCGCTTCGGGCTGCTGGGGGGCTCGATCGTGGACGCCAATGCCCTGCTGCGCTCCTACATCTGGCACTGCATCGGCATCCCTATCGTGGCCTCGATCTTCATGATTGTGCACTTCTGGCGCGTGCGGAAGGACGGCGGCATCAGCGGACCAGCGCCGGTGATGCTGGCGGCGGAAGCCGACAAGCAGCGAAGAGGCGCGAAAGCGGCGGGGGAGTGAGTGATGCCCCAGCAGCTTGCTAACAGTTTTGAAAGGGAGCGGCTTCAGCCGCTCCGAAAGAGGATATTTATGAAATTGTCATCCCGAGCGAAGCGCGAGGGAGCCCGCCACGGCGGGCGACTGAGCGCGAACGAGGGATCTGCAGTTTTGCTGGCCCGCATAACTGCAGATCCCTCACTCGCGCTCCCTCACTGCGTTCGGTCGCACGTCGTTCGGGATGACAATTTTATGGGGCAGACTGCGGCGCGGCTGAAGCCACGCCCCTTCAAATCGGGTTGTAGCTCGCAGCTACCAGGGAGCTGACACATGGACTGGCATCAACTTTGGGAGATCGTCTCCACTCCGGACAACGTGCCCATCGTGGCGCTGATCCCGCTGCTGGCCTTCTATATCTATCTCGGGGTCAAGCAGGCGCGCGCCAACGACCAGCTCATCGAGCAACTGGAGACCGATCCCGCCCTCGCCAAGACCCATCATCGCAAGACCTGGCCCTTCCGCCCGGGATGGCAGAAGGAGATCCACGTTTGGCCGTTCCTGCTGCGCATTGAGTTCCTGGCTGCCATCATCGTGACGATCATCCTGATGGTGTGGTCGATCACGCTGAACGCGCCGCTGGAGGAGCCGTCGAATCCCAACGTGACCATGAACCCGGCCAAGGCGCCGTGGTACTTCCTGGGGCTGCAGGAGATGCTGGTGTATTTCGATCCCTGGATCGCGGGCGTGGTGATGCCCACGCTGATCATCGTGGGGCTGATGATCATCCCCTACATCGACACCAACCCGCTGGGCGCGGGCTACTACACCATCAAGCAGCGCAAGTTCGCGCTGGCCACGTTCGGCTTCGGGTTCCTGCTGCTGTGGGTGGCCATGATCCTCATCGGCACCTTCATCCGCGGCCCCGGCTGGCAGTGGTTCTGGCCGGGACAGACCTGGGACCACAGCCGCTTGATCTACGAGGTGAACCGCGACTTGCCGGACATATTCGGCATCACCTCGAACCTGGGCAAGGGGATCTTCGGGGCCATCGTCGTGGGCGGCTACTTCGCCGCCGGAGGCCTGGCGCTGACTCTGCTCTTCCGCCGCTTCATGGCCAAGGACTTCGCCCGCATGAGCATCCTGCAGTATTCGATGGTGGCAGTCTTCATGCTGATGATGATCGCGCTGCCCATCAAGATGCTCTTCCGCCTGCTGTTTCACATCAAGTACGTGTGGATTACGCCGTGGTTCAACATATGAACATCTCGTTTGTCATTCCGAGTGGCTCGACCGGATGTGGAGAGAAGCCGACATGGAGCGGCGGTCTTGAAAGGGCACGGCTTCAGCCGTGCCGCAACCTGCCCCAAACAGTTGTCATCCCGAGCGACGCGCGACCGCACGGCAGTGAGGGAGCGCAAGCGAGGGATCTGCAGTTCGGCCGGCTGAAGCTAAACAGCAGATCCCTCGCGTCGCGCTCACCTCGCCAGACCACCCCAGCAAACCAAAACCGGGTTTGCTGGGGACCCCGGCAGCTCGGCTCGCGCTTGCTCGGGATGACAATTCATCCTGCCATTTCGGCGCGGCTCCTGCCCCAGAACGCCAAAACCGGGCGTTCCGGGGGCCCCGTGAAGCCGCGCCCTTTCAAGACTGCTCCGCTTCACATTGGTCCACGTCGTGTCTTTATTGCGAGCAATTTGCTTTTCTTCCGCAACGGAGGACCATCGTGGCTGAACCACTGACGCCAGACCACGATCCCATCGTCACGCGATCCTACGCCTTGTACTACCTGGTCGCGATCCTGCTGCTGGTGGCCTCGCTGTTCTGGGCGCTGTGGGACGAAGCCTACGGCCAGCGGCCCTGGAAGAAGTACCAGGCGGTGTTCCAGGAGCGCTATGGCGCGTTCCTGAAGAGCGCGCGCTCGCAATCCGCACAGGCAGAGAAAGAGGTTCAGAACGATCCTGAGTACCGCAAGCTGGCCGATGCTGCCGACGCCGCCGAGAAGCAGGCCACACCCGCGATGAAGAGGGTCGAAGAGCAGTTGAAGGAAGTTTCGGCGCGGCTGCTGGATGTGCAGACAGTCTTCACCGACGCGCGAGCCTGGGTCAACGCCAAGGTGTACGAGATCGAGACCGACGACAGCGAGAGCGGCAAGAGATCCAAGCAGCGCGATCTCGATAAGTACAAAGCGCAGCAGTTCACGGTGGAATTTCCCGACGGTAGCAAGAAGAAGTTCAACTTCGAACAACTGGAAGAGGAATACAACCGCCTGCGCGAGGAGAAGGCGCGCCTGAACGCCCAGCTCGGCGACCTGCTCAAACCGGTCAACGAAGCCAAAACCAAGCGCGACGATTACCTCAAGGAACATCTGGTGAGCTTGACCCCGGAACAGATCGCCGGTCTGCAAAAGAAGACTGCCGACTGGGACACCAAGATCGTGCAGATCAATGTGGCCTCGGCCAACATCGTGGACCGCTGCGAGTCCTGCCACATGGGCATCCGCGAGCCGGTCAAGCTGACCCCCGCCAGCATGGCCGTCAAAGGCGGCAAGCCCGACGAGTACGCGCGCGCCTTCGTCAGCCATCCCGATGAGGAGCTGCTGCAGATCCACGATCCCGACAAGTTCGGCTGCTCGCCTTGCCACCAGGGCAACGGGCGCGCCACTACCAGCGTCACCAAGGGGCACGGCGACTACGAACACTGGCTGTGGCCGCTGTTCGCCAGGCAGAACACCGAATCCGGCTGCCAGACCTGCCACGCCGCCGACATGATGCTCTCGCTCACCACCGGCAGCGTCGGAGAGGTGATCAGCGAGGGCAAGTTCCTGTTCCGGCAGCGCGGCTGCAACGGCTGCCATCGCTACGAAGGCTACGACCGCGAGCCCGAAGACCTGCTCAACGTCCAGCAGCAGATCAAGCAGAAAGAAGAGGAGCAGCAGGCCAACCTGCGTCAGGCGGCCCTGGTTACCAAGCAGGCCGACAACGCGCCTGACAACGCCACCGCCAACCGGCTCTACGGCGAAGCTGAGGCGCTCAAGGTCGCCAACAGCAGGATCTCCGGACAAATCGAGCAGCTCGACTTCCGCTCCCGCGACCGGCTGCGCGACTTGAAGAAGATCGGGCCCGACCTGAAAGAGGTCCGCACCAAGCTCAACAAGAACTGGGTCCCGGTGTGGCTGCACAAGCCCACCGACTTCCGCCCCACCACCAAGATGCCGAACTTCCGCCTGAACGACGAGCAGATCAAGGCGATCTCGGCGTACCTGTGGCAGATGGCGCTCACCGACAAACTGCCGGCAGCCCCCAAGGGCGACGCAACGCGCGGCAAAGAACTGTTCGAGACGCGCGGCTGCCTGGGCTGCCACTCCATCGGCGAAGGCTCGGAGATGCAGGGTGGAGACTTCGCCGCCAACCTCACCCGCGTGGGCGAGAAGGTCAACTACGATTACCTGTTCCGCTGGATCAAGAACCCGCGCACCCGCACGCGTCCTTATTGTCCGTACGAGAAGAAGGATATCGGGCCGGAGGACTACGCCAAGCACAACCTGCCCTACCAGTTCGACTTCGAGCACTCCACCTGCCCCAACGACGGCCACGAGCTGCAGGTGCGAGCAGATGACGGTGATGCCCAACCTGCGCCTCGCCGACGATGAAGTCGCCGACATCGCCACCTATCTGATGACGCAGCGGGAGAAGGACCCGGCGTCCTATGCCGAGGCGCCGTTCATGGACGACCCCAAGCTGAAGGAAGAGGGCAAGAAGTGGGTTCGCCACTTCGGCTGCGCCGGCTGCCATGAGATCGCGGGCTTCGAGGATGAAGGCCGCATCGGCACCGAGCTGACGGTGGAAGGCTCGAAGCCGCTCGAGCGTCTCGACTTCGCTCTTCACACCAAGAAGGCGCAGGAAGGCAAGGAGGTCATCACCGACAAGGAAATCCAGGCGCGCCTGCCCGAAGGCCCCGCCACCAGCGACTGGTACAACCACAAGGGCTTCTTCGAGCACAAGCTGGCAATGCCCAACATCTATGACCAGGGCATGATGAAGGCAGAAACCGAGAAGCTGCGCATGCCCGATCCGCACCTGACCAAGCGCCAGATCCAGACGCTGGTCACCTTTCTGCTCGGCAGCCAGGAGACTTCCCTGCCCACCAGCTACCAGTACAAGCCGGAAGACTGGCGGCGCGACATCCAGGAAGGCTGGTGGATCGTGCGCAAGTACAACTGCGTGGGCTGCCACCAGTTCACGCCCGGCCAGCCGACCTCGTGGTCGAACGTCCGGCGCTTCCAGGATCCGGACTGGAAGGAGCAGTTCCCGCCCAAGCTGCTGACCGAGGGCGCGCGCGTCGATCCTGAATGGCTGATGCGCTTCCTGGCCAACCCGGCGCTGAGCCCGACGGACAACCACCGCAACGGCGTGCGGCCCTATCTGAAGATCCGCATGCCCACGTTCTTTTTCTCCGACAATGAACGGCGCAAGCTGGTGCGCTTCTTCCAGGCGCTCTCGCAGCAACCCATGCCCTACACCCCGGAGCGGCTGCCGGCGCTGACTGCCAAAGAGACCGACTTGGCGCGCAGCCTGTTCACCAGCACCGCCGCGCCCTGCCTCAAGTGCCACGCCACCGGCGATGCGGCCCACGACAAGACCGCCACCGCGCCCAATTTCCTGCTGGCCAAGGATCGCCTGAAGCCGGGCTGGACCGAGCGCTGGATGACCGACCCGCAGAGCATCAGCCCGGGAACGTCCATGCCCTCGGGCCTGTTCCGCAAAGATGGCGATCATTACGTCTTCGCCGGTCCCACGCCGCCTGCCTTCGCAGGTTACGACAAGGACCATCGCCAGTTGTTGGTGCGCTACATCTTCCAGCTCACGCCGGAGGAGCAGCGCCGTGTCTCCAGCCGGATGGGCCGCGCGCCCGCGGGCAAGAAGGCGTCCAGCCGCAAACCAGCGGCCGCCACGCCGGCAGGAGTACAATGACAGGTTTGTCCGGCAGTTCGGAACACTACTATGCGAGGACTATATGAATAAGAGGACGTACGTCGCGTCGCTGCTCGTCGTGGGGCTGATGTTGGTCGCCGGTTGCGGCAAGAAAGAAGCTCCGCCGGAGCAAGCAACCTCGAAACCGGCAGCGGCCGCCGCTCCCGCCGCCAAGATCGATCCCGCCACCGTGGCCACGGTCTCGGGAACGGTGAAGTTCGACGGCGCCGTGCCCAAGGCGCAAAAGCTCGACATGAGCCAGGATCCCGCCTGCAAGGGCGCCAACGAGACCGAAACCGTCGTGGTGGACAACGGCAACCTGGCGAACGTGTTCATCTACGTGAAGGACGGGCTGGGCAATTACGCTTTCGACGTTCCCAAAGATCCCGTCAGACTCGACCAGCAGGGCTGCCGCTACCATCCGCACGTGCTGGGCGTGATGGCCGGGCAGACGGTGCAGATCGCCAACAGCGACAACACCACCCACAACATCCATCCCTCGCCCAAGGACAATCGCGAGTGGAACGAATCGCAGCCGCCCAAGGGCGCGCCCCTGGCCAAGGACTTCGCCCGCCAGGAAGTGCTGATCCCGGTGAAGTGCAACCAGCACCCGTGGATGAAGATGTACATCGGCGTGGTCAAGAACCCGTTCTTCGCGGTCACCGGCAAGGACGGCAAGTACGAGCTGAAGGGACTGCCGCCCGGGACCTACACCATCGCCGTCGTGCATGAGAAGTACGGCGAGGTGGATCAGACCGTGACCGTCGCCGCCAAGGATAGCAAGAGCCAGAACTTCACCTTCAAAGCGGGGATGGGCGGAGCCGGCGGGCAGTAACACCATGCTGGTAGAGGAGACTCAGCAGACGT
This sequence comes from uncultured Acidobacteriota bacterium, assembly GCA_963704285.1. GTDB lineage: Bacteria > Acidobacteriota > Terriglobia > Terriglobales > Acidobacteriaceae > JAHFUA01. The sequence continues at coordinate 3,167,927 of OY969886.1, forward strand.
TCATGCGCAGGAATGGCAGAACCAAGATCCTTCGCTTGCGACCGCGCGGCCCTAAGAACGGGCCGCAAACAAGAAACTACGCGGTCGCAAGCTCAGGATGACATCCATGTGAGGGTGGGAGCTGCGGCTAATTTAGACAACCCTGTAGGGTGGTGCGCCTCTACACCCTTTTCGATCTGTCATCCCGAGCCGCGCGAGCTGAGCTTGCGAGGCGAGCGCAAGCGAGGGATCTTGGTCTTATTTGATACACTGAATCGGGATGTGGGAGGGGCGGGCTTCGCGCCTGAAGCTCGGCACAAAGGTTTCATCGCAGACCATGGCAGCAGAATCAGTTACATATCTTTGATCCCAGGGAGCGGTTTCTAAACTTGGCAGCCACGCCTTACAACCGGGCGCACCATCGGTTCGTCACCTTGCTGGCCTGCGGCACCCTGCTGCTGATCGCGGCGGGGGCGCTGGTTACCAGCAACGACGCCGGGCTCTCCGTGCCCGACTGGCCCACCACCTTCGGCTCGCTCTATCGCATCCCGCCCATGGTCGGCGGGGTGAAGTTCGAGCACGGGCACCGCATGATCGCGGAGTTGATTGGGTTCCTGACCATCGTCCTCGCCGTGTGGACCTGGCGTGCCGAGCGCCGCTCCTGGATGCGCAAGCTGGGCATCGTCGCGCTGGGCACGGTGATCGCCCAGGGCGTTCTGGGCGGGCTCACGGTCCTCTTCTACCTGCCGCCGGCGGTTTCGACCGCCCACGCCACGCTGGGACAAAGCTTCTTCTGCCTGATCGTGATCATGATGATGGTTACAAGCCGCGAGTGGATGGAAGCGCCGCCGCTCCTGGCGGTCGAGAAGCACCGGCCTGGGCTGCGGACTCTGGCTACGCTGGCCGCGATCTCGGTCTATCTGCAACTCATTTTGGGGGCGGCATTCCGCCACTCCGGCATCAAGCTGCTGCCGCATCTCATCAGCGCGGTGGTCGTAACCGTCCTCTTGCTGTGGACCACCACGCGCATCCTGGCCGAGCATTCCGCCGTGCCGCAGTTGCGGCGGCCGGCGCGTGCGCTGCTAATCCTGCTGCTGGTTCAGCTCGGACTCGGCTTCGGGGCATATCTCACCCGCGTGGAGTGGGGCAACGTGGCGGCGCAGCCGATGCTAAGCATGGTGGTGGCGACAGTCGCGCATGTCGCCGTGGGCGCGCTGGTGCTGGCGACCGCGGTGGTGCTGGCGCTCCAGGCTTACCGGCACACCTCGCCACAGGCCGAAACGGTGATGGCGCATCCGGCGTCCGCCAAGGTGGTGGCATGAGCACCGCGACGCAGCCGCTCCTCGCCCCGCGCAGCGGCGTGACGGCTTTGCTTCAGGACTACGCCGAACTCTTCAAGCTGCGCGTCACCTCGCTCATCGTGATGACCGCCTGGTGCGGTTACTATCTTGGCTCCCTCAAGAACGGCACGTCTTCGCTGCAATGGGGCCTGCTGCACGCCCTGCTGGGGATCGGACTGGTTTCCGGCGGAACGGCGGCGTTCAACGAGATCATCGAGCACCGCGAAGACGCGCTCATGCGGCGGACACAGCACCGTCCTCTGCCTGCGAACCATATGGGGCTGGGTCATGCCGTCGCGGTGGCGCTGTTGGCGACCGCCGGCGGAGTGATTTACCTCTGGTACATGGCCAACGCGGGAACGGCTCTGCTGTCGCTGGCCACGGTTGTGGCCTATCTCGGGCTGTACACGCCGCTCAAGAAAATCTCGCCGCTGTGCACTTTCGTGGGCGCCTTCCCGGGAGCGATGCCGGGCGTGCTGGGCTGGACGGCGGCGCGCGGCCGGCTGGAAGTCGAAGCGCTTATTCTGTTCGCCATCGTTTTCTTCTGGCAGTTTCCACACTTCCATTCCATTGCCTGGCTCTATCGTGAGGATTACGAGAACGCGGAGATCCGCATGCTGCCGGTGGTGGACTCGGACGGCAGGTCCACCATCCGCGCCATCCTGTTCTACCTGGCGGCGCTCATCCCGGTGAGCCTGGCGCCCACGTTGCTGCACATGGCGGGCTGGCTGTACTTCGCGGGCGCGCTGGCGCTGGGCCTCGGATTCCTCGCCACCGGCGTGCGCCTGGCGAGGCTCGCGATGCCGCCCGGCAAGCCGCGATCCAAGCAGAGAGCGCGGCAGGTGCTGATCGCCAGCGTCTTCTACCTTCCGCTGCTGTTCGCGCTGATGATGCTCAATGCCGTTGCCTGACGTGGAATCCGTCCCCGCCTTGCAGGACGTACGCGCGGAATCCCCGGTGATCCGGATCGAGCGCCTCGGCCACCGCTATGACCAGCGGCCGGCGCTCGACGACGTGTCGTTTGACGTGCGCCCGGCGGAGATCTTCGGCCTGCTCGGCCCCAATGGCAGCGGCAAGACCACGTTGTTCCGCATCCTCTCCACGCTGATGCTGCCCACCCAGGGGCACGCAACGATCATGGGTCATGACGCCGCCCGCGAGCCCAACCAGGTGCGACGCGAGATCGGCGTCGTCTTCCAGGCCGCCAGCGTGGACGCCAAGCTCACCGCCGCCGAGAACCTGCGCCACCACGGCCATCTCTACGGCCTCAGCGGCCAGGCGCTCAAGCGGCGCATCGCGGAGATGCTGGGGCGCGTGGGCCTCGCCGACCGCGCTCGCGACCGGGTGGAGACCCTCTCCGGGGGACAGCAGCGCCGCGTCGAACTGGCCAAGGGACTCATGCATCACCCTTCGGTCCTGCTGCTGGACGAGCCTTCGACGGGACTCGATCCCGGCGCGCGCCGCGACCTGTGGCTTTACTTGAAGATGTTGCGCGACGAAGAGCGCGTGACCGTGGTCGTGACCACGCATTTGATGGAAGAAGCCGAGCACTGCGACCGGCTGGCGATCCTCAACGAGGGTAAACTGGTCGCGCTGGGGACTCCAGCAGAGCTGAAGCGCGAAATCGGCGGCGAGGTGATCGTGATGGAAGCGCGCGATCCGGAATCGCTGGCGCGGCGCATCACCGAGCGCTTCGGCGGCCCCTGCAACGTGATCGACGGCAGGGTGCGCCTGGAGCGCGAACACGGGCACCGCTTCGTCACCGATGTGGTCGAGGCCTTTCCCGGGGAGATCGACTCGATTTCCGTCAGCAAGCCGACGCTGGAGGACGTATTCATCGACCGCACCGGCCACCGCTTCTGGACCGGTCCGGAGAGCGGGGCACCCTAGACCTATGGCGCAAACCGCCACCATCGGAGCCATCACGCAGCGGGCGCATCCCGTCCGCAGCCGCGCCTGGCTCGCGGTCGCGTCGCTGTGGTGGCGCGAGCTGGTGCGCTTCTACCGCCAGCGCAGCCGCGTCATCGGCGTCATCCTGTCGCCGCTGGTGTTCTGGCTGGTGATCGGATCGGGCTTCGGCACCTCCTTCCGCTCCGGCTCGGCCGCCGGCGGCCAGCATTACCTGGAATACTTCTATCCCGGCGCGCTCATCATGATCGTGCTCTTCACCTCGATCTTCACCATGATGTCGGTGATCGAAGACCGCAAGGAAGGCTTCCTGCTCTCGGTGCTGGTGGCGCCCATCAGCCGCTCGGCCATCGTGCTGGCCAAGGTGCTGGGCGGGACCACGCTCTCGGCCATTCAGGGCTTGATCTTCCTGGTATTCGCGCCGGCGGTGGGCGCGCACATCGGATGGGCGCAGTTCGGCGTGATCGTGCTGATCACGGTCCTGGTTTCGTTCTGCCTCACGTCGCTGGGCTTCGCGGTGGCCTGGAGGATGGAATCGGCGCAGGGCTTCCACGCGGTGGTGAATCTGTTCCTGATCCCGCTGTGGCTGCTCTCGGGTGCCCTGTTCCCGATGGCCGGCGCCTCGGGATGGATCCGCGTGCTCATGCTGGTCAATCCTTTGACCTATGGGGTCGAGGCTTTGCGGGCAACGCTGTTCCCGGCGATGGCCAGCCCGCGCTTCCCGCTCGGGTCTTCGATCGCCGTGCTGGCCGTGTTTTCGGCAGTGGTATTCGCCGTCGCCTTTCTGCTGGCGAATCGCCGGAGCACGAAGCCGGCAGCGTGAGTACTGAGTACCCAGTACCGAGTACCGAGAAAAGCCGGCGCTGCAAACTGGGTACTCGGTACTCGCAACTCGGTACTAGGTACTCGGTACTTGGTACTCGGTACTGATCCTGAATGACTGACTACACCATATTCCCGGTGATCAACGCGACCCTCAACGGCACCAGCGCCGTGCTGATCGCGACCGGCCGCGCACTGATCCGGCGCGGGCACGTCGCGGCGCACCGCGCGTTCATGGTCGCGGCCGTCGTTTGCTCCACGGCGTTCCTGGTTTCGTATCTCTGGTATCACGCGCACGTGGGCAGCGTCCGCTTCCAGGGACAGGGGTTAGTGCGCCCCGTGTATTTCGCGATCCTAATCTCGCACACATCGCTTGCCCTGGTGGTGGTGCCGCTGGTGATTGTCACTCTGGCGCGCGCGCTGCGGGCACGCTTCGACCGCCACCGCGCGATCGCGCGCTGGACATATCCTATCTGGCTCTACGTCTCGGTCACCGGCGTGGTGATTTACGTCATGCTGTATCACCTGTACGCAGCGCCGAAAATAGTCGCGGGGTTCTGATGCCCAACGTCCGGCTGAAGATCGACATCGGCGGCACGGTGGGCGACGACGCCTGGCGCAAGATCCACCAGTTCGACGAGATTCAGAGTGTCGCCTTCGGCTCAGAATACGGGACGAGCGGCGAGTGCAAGCATCCGCCCACGGCGCCACACCCGAAGGGAGAATGGCGGGGAGCGCTCATCCGTGTGCGCGATCCGCTGCTGGCGCAATACGCCATGGCGCACTACCTGGAGCAGGAGCGCGTGCTGGACGCGGATGTGGAGTGAGCTGCGAGCTGCTAGCCTCTAGCTTCTGGCTAGAAGCTAGGAGCTAGTAGCTAGAGGCCACCAGATGAGCTTAGGGTCAATGACCGAACCGGAACAGTCAACGCAGACGCGCAAGCGCGCCCCCATGCCGCGGCGCACCAAGATCCTGTTCTACCTGGTGGCGTGGTTGATCGTGCTGATGCCGTTCCTGTTCTGGCGCGGCACCTGGTTCGGGCGTCCTCTGAGTGACCAGGAGATCACCAGATATCTGCGCGACGATCATAAGCCGCGGCACATCCAGCACGCGCTGGTGCAGATCGGGGAGCGCATGAACCGCGGCGATCGCGGCATCGGACAGTGGTCGGCGGAGCTGGTGCACCTGGCTAGCTATCCCGTTGAAGAGGTCCGCAACACCGACGCCTGGGTGATGGGCCAGGACAACTCCAACCAGCAATTCCACGCGGCGCTGCTGAAGATGCTCTCCGACCCCTCACCGCTGGTGCGCGGCAACGCGGCGCTGGCGCTGGTCCGCTTCGGTGATGCCAGCGGGCGGCCGCAGATCGTTGCCATGCTCAAGCCGCTAGCGGTGACCGCACCCGCCGCCGGCCGCGTCACTGCCGTCGCGCGCTCCGGCGAGCCCGCGAATCACGGCACGGTGCTGGTCAAGCTGGACAACCACGGCCAACTGGTCGAGGTCCGCGCGCCCATTTCCGGGCACATCCGCGCGATCGAGGCGCAGCCAGGAGCGGACGTTGCGCAGGGCGCCCAGCTCGCGGTGTTGAACCCCGGCGCCAACCAGGTATGGGAAGCGCTACGCGCGCTCTACGCCGTCGGACAGCCTGATGATCTGCCGGCGATCGCGCCCTACAAGAACCCGCCGCGCGATCTTCCGCAGCGCATCGCGCAGCAGGCGGCAGAGACGGAGAAGGCCATCCAGGAGCGCGCCGGGCGCTAGATTTTGCGGACGGCTTTCAGTAAAGTACGTGCCCAAACACCAACCACAGAGACACGGAGGCACTGAGGGACAGAGGAACGAGTTTCAAATCTCTGTGTCTCCGTGCCTCCGTGGTAGATTTTCCCGGAGGTCCCGTGAAAGCGTGCATTTGCGCCATCCTGCTGTGCGTTGTGACCGCGCCGGTTTTTGCCGCCGACGCCGACAAGTCGCCGGCCTCGACTGCGGCGGTGGACGCCATCCTGCCGCACATCGAAGCCCTCTACATCGACCTGCATCGCCATCCGGAGCTGTCGTTCCACGAGCAGCGGACTGCGGCCACGCTGGCCGAAGGTCTGCGCAAGCTGGGGTTCGATGTGACCACGGGCGTCGGCCGGCTGGGCGTGGTGGGAGTCCTGAAGAACGGCAACGGTCCCACGGTGATGCTGCGCACGGAGCTGGACGCGCTCCCGGTGAAAGAGCAGACCGGTCTGGCCTACGCGAGCCAAGTGACCACGCACGACGAGGCCGGAGTCGAGGTCCCGGTGATGCACGCCTGCGGTCACGACGTGCACATGTCCGCATGGATGGGCACGGCCACGCTGCTCAGCAAAGCCCGCGACCGGTGGCGCGGAACGCTGGTGCTGATCGGCCAGCCGGCGGAGGAGAGCGTCGGGGGCGCCGCCGCCATGCTGAAGGACGGCCTATTCACGCGCTTCCCCAAGCCGGATTACGTGATCGCCTTCCACGATGACAGCGATCTGCCCGCGGGCACCGTCGGCTTTACCCCCGGCTACTCGCACGCCAACGTCGACTCCGTGGACATCACCATCTACGGCAAGGGTGGCCACGGAGCGATGCCGCAGACCACGGTGGACCCCATCGTGATCGCCGCGCGCACGGTGCTGTCGCTACAGACCATTGTTTCGCGCGAGCTCGATCCCCGCGACCCGGCCGTCATCACCGTGGGCTCGATCCACGGCGGAACCAAGCACAACATCATCCCCGACCAGGTGCACCTGCAACTGACCGTGCGCTCCTACAAGCCGGAAACGCGCAAGCACCTGCTGGCGTCGATTGAGCGCATCGCCAAGGCGGAATCGGAAGCGGGCGGCGCGCCCAAGCCGCCGCTCGTGGAATACTCGGATGCGTCCGACTCCGTCTACAACGACCCGCAACTGACCGAGCGTGTGGTGGCCGCGCTGCGCCGCCGCCTCGGCAACGACAAAGTAGTCGAGATGCCGCCCAAGATGGTGGCGGAAGATTTTTCCGAGTACGGCAAGGCGGGCGTGCCGGCGATGATGTTCTTTGTGGGCGCGGTCAATCCTGCCAAATACCAGGAGGCCAAGGCTTCCGGCACGCGCCTGCCCTCGCTGCACTCCTCGCTGTTCGCCCCTGACCTCAAGCCGACGCTCGAGACGGCGATGGAAGCGGAAACGGCGGTGATGCTGGATCTCCTGGGGAAACCGTGAGCGACGCCCTTCTTCCGCCGCCTTACGCCGGAGCGATGTTCTGGTTCACCCGGAACAAGTTGCGCGGATCGTACTTGGTTTTCACCTGCCGCAGCCGGGCGTAGTTCTCGCCGTAGGTGGCTTCGATGCGCGCCTCGCCTTCCTCCATCATGAAGTTCACGTAGGCGCCGGGGGCCGAGTAGGGATGCACCGCATCCCAGTAATCCCGCGCCCAGCGGATGATCTTGTCCTTGTTGGCCGGGTCGGGATCCACGCCCACGATCACCTCCGCCCACTTCGACGAGCGGTAGCTGAACGCCGTGTCCTGCTTCTTCTTCCGGTGCACGGCGCCGTTGATGGGGTAAAGGTGCACGGTGGCGAACATGGAGGGCAGGTTGGCGGCGTGCTGCACGTGCCGAGCGATTGCCTCGTCGCTCAGATGATCTACGAAATCGGCCTTCCAGTACCACTGCAGGCCGGGGGTGTAGAGCCCGTCGAACAGGCTCTGCAACATCGGCAGCGGCATGGGGCCGAGGCCCGTGAGCAGAGTCTTGGGCCAAGTCGCGGTCGGCTTCAGCAGAGTGTTGGTGCGCTCCGGGTCGGCGGTAGAGCACCACACCACGCCGCAGACCTTGCGCATGTGCAGGCTCTCCGGGAACATCGGCACCGGAGGAACCACCATAAACGCGAAGAAGCCGTTGATCTCGTCCGGGGCATCGGTGATGAACCCTTCATAGCGCCGCATGATCTCGGGCGCCTCCTCCAGCGCCCAGAACATCGGCCCCGCCGTGACGGTGTGGACAGGATGGGTGCGGAAGGTGAACGAGGTCACCACGCCGAAATTCCCGCCCCCACCACGCACCGCCCAGAACAGGTCGGCATTCTGCTCCTCGCTGGCGGTGATGAAACTTCCATCCGCCAGGACCATGTCCACCGCAAGCAGGTTGTCGATGGTCAGGCCGCAGCGCCGGGAGAGGTGCCCGATGCCGCCTCCCAGCGTCAGCCCGCCCACGCCCGTGGTGGAGACAATGCCGGACGGGACCGCCATCCCGAACGCGTGCGTGGCGTGGTCCACGTCGCCCCACACGCTCCCGCCCGCCACCTGCGCGGTCCTGGCGGCAGGATCCACGCGTACGCCGCGCAGGCGCGAGAGGTCGATCACGAGGCCGTCGTTGCAGCTTCCCAGTCCCGGGCCGTTGTGCCCGCCGCCCCGGACCGCCAGCAGCACGCCGTTCGCCCGCGCGTAATTCACGCACGCCATGACGTCGGCCACGTCCACGCAGCGTGCAATCAGGCGCGGCTTCTTGTCGATCATGGCGTTATAGAGCTTCCGCGCCTCCTCGTAGCCGGCGTCGCCCCGTTGAATCAGCTCACCGCGCAATGTCCCCTTGAGTTCGGCACAGTTGTCTGCCATATCGCATCTCCTCGCGGTTTTTGAGCGCTGTCCTTCAAACTGGCCACTGACAACTGGCCTCTGGCAACTGCTTTTCAGTACGGCATCACGCCGACTTCTTTTTCGACCTCGGTGGTGTCGACCATCACGATGGCGTCCCAGGGGCAGCCGTCGAGGAAGCAACCGTCGGGGCCCTTGCTGATGCACTTCTTGCAGCCGATGCAGAGCAGCGGATCCACCTGGATGCGGCCGAAGGGAGGATGGTCCTCGTCGGGGACCCAGAACATGCAGTCCTCGATGGGGCAGTACTCGACGCAGGCGGGCGAGCCGGCGCAACCGGTGCAGCACTCGGTGATCACCGCCAGCTCTTTCGGCTTCTTGCGGCGCGCGGTGAGCGTGCCCTTGGATTTGGGCTCGTACTTGAGTTCGTCCGGCACCATGCCGGGAGCTTGCGTGGACATTGTTAGCTGATCCCCAGGTGCTTGGATGCTAATCGTTTGAAAGCCGCGCGGCAAGAGCGATTTGGAGTCTTGCAGCAGTTCCATCTAGTGTAGCCTCTGTCATCCTGAGCGAGGGAGGGCTCCCGCGCGTTTTCGGGGTCCCCAGCACGCCCGGTTTTGGCGTGCTGGGGCAGAGCGCGGGAAACCCGAGTCGAAGGATCTTGGTTTTGCTGTGGCTACACCGGCTCTGGAAATGCCTAGGACCAAGGTCCTTCGCGACCGTTTCCCTCCCTGGATAAAGCGGGCGGGAGCCCTCGGTCGCTCAGGATGACAGCATACAGAAAATTACTTGGCGTCCGGCAGATGCTTGGCCAGTGCGGCCTCGATGTCGCCGGACGTGAGCTTCTCACCGTCGTTCAAACGCTTGAGCAGGCTGTCGATGATCTCCTTGGCCTCGTCCTTGCGATAGTTTTTGATGAACCCGTCGTAGAAGTGCTCGCCCGACAGGGCGCGGTTGATCTCGTATTCCTTGTTGTGCTCGTTCAGCTCGGTGAAATACACCACCTGGTATTTGCCCGTGTACGTGCTCTCCCGGTAGATCTCGAACATGACCTTGTCGGCTTCCATCATGAGCGCGTGCCATCCGCCTAGGAACAATGATTGTAAGGCGTAGGAGGGTGAATTGCGAAGTGAAGCAATTGGTAATTAGTAATTGGTAATTTGCAATTGGGAAACACCCTTCTACTGTCTCTCAATTACAAATTACAAATTACCAAATTACCAATTGTGCTCAGTCTCCGCCTACCTGTGCCAGTTCGCTGGGCACTTGCAGCGGCTGGATGCTGATCAGCTCCGGCGGGGCTGTCATCTCGGTGCCGCACGACGAAGCGCGGGCCCCGAAACTGGCGGCCAGGCTCAACTCGCGGCGGAGCTGGCGTTCGAACTGCTCCAGCTTCTCCGCGACGGTCTGCGACTTCTGCCGGTTGCGCACCATGTCTTCGCGGTAGCGCTTGAGGAAGTAGCCGATGGTCTCGACGCGGATCTTGATCGACCCGGTCGGCTTGTTCTCGTCGATGTCCTTGAAGCAGAAGTAGGGCGTGCCGGAGTGCTCGACGATCTCCTCGACCACGGTGTAGATGGGCGCGTCGTGGCCGCACTTGAAGCTGGAGAGCTCCAAGGCCACAAGATTCGGGTGACGCGCGATGTATTTCGCCGTGAACACCTTGCGGGAAGTGTTCTCGGAATACGAGTTCTTCCACGCGTCGGTGATGTCGAGCGGGTGCTCGATGAGGCCCAGTTTCACGTCGTCGCCGAAGAGCTTCCACACGATCTCGTCGTCGAGCGGCAGCGAATCCTGCGAGAAGATCGGGTACCCGAGCTTCTGGAATTCTTCCAGGATCTCGTGATTGATTCCGGGATCGTGGTGGTACGGCCGCCCCAGCAGCACGATGCCCAGCTTGGTTTCGGATTCGAGCCGATTCAGGATCTCGCGGGCCTGGTCGCGCATCGAGCTGTAGAACTTGTCCATCGCCTTGAAGCCCTCTTCGCAGGCGCGGTAGTTCTCTTCCTCGCCGAGGCCGAGAATGTCCTTCCAGTCGGTGTACATCTGGCGGGAGCAGATCGTCAGGTCGTACAGATCGATCAGCGTGTCCATCCAGATGACGCCCTTCTCCTTGAAGAGGTCGCCTTCCTTGGTGAAGGCAGCCTTCACCGCCGCCGGCGTAGCGGTGACGGTGGGGCAGGCGCGGCTGGCCTGGGTGTTCTTCAGGAAGCTGGGCAGCACGTCGATCATGGGGAAGAAGACCACGTCCAACTGCTTCTTGGGATGGATGGTGTAGAGCAGGTTGTGGACGTGCGGGATTCCCACCTTCGACGGGAAGCAGGGATCGATGGCCCCGCGCTTGGCGCCTTCTTTGTAGAGCTGCTCCGAGGTGTACTCGGACCAGATGAGGTTCTCGGCCTTCAGGCCCAGCGATTCGAAGTAGGCGGTGAAGAACGGCCCGCAGGAGTACATGTTGAGGGCTCGGGCCATGCCGATCTTCAACTCGGCGCGGCGCTTCATGAGCGCGGTGCGGTCTTTCTGCGCTTTGGTGATCTGGTACTTGGGCAGCGGATCGGCGACCACCGGCGGCTCGTAGCTCTTGAAGGCCGTCTTGGCCGCGACCTCCACCAGGTTGGGATTCTCCTTCTTGATGGAGTCGATGCTGCCCTTGATGACCCGCATCTCCTCGACGTTCTCGACCGTCCCCTTTTCGCAGGTGGCGATGATGAGGCGCTGGGCGCCGGCGGCCAGCGGGACCTTGGTCTTGACCGGCGGCTTGTAGTTGGGATTGGGAGTGGCCGTCTTGACGTCGATGAAGGTGCGCAGGCACTTGTTCTTGCAGAAGTAGCAGCGCGTGTCCTCGCTGCGCGTGGTGGTGAAGCTGATCGAGGCCACGCTGTCGAGCCCGATGAACTCCGTCTGCTTGCCGTTCTCCCACAGGCGCACGGCTTCGAAGGCGCAGCCGATGGCGCCGGCCTCGCCGCAGTGCTGGTGGACGATGACCTCGGCTTGCACGTCCTTGCCCTTGAAGCGCGACTCGATGAAGTCCACCTGCGACTTCACCGCCGCCAGGTTGTGCTGGGTGCCGCCCTGGAGAATGAACCGCCGTCCGATGGCCGAGAGGTTGGGAATCTGCGAAACGTACAGCCAGATGTTCTTGGGCAGCACGTTGCACAGGCCGGCCATGATCTCTTCCGGCTTCCAGCCCTGGCGCTGGAAGTCCACGATGTCCGACTGCATGAACACGGCGCAGCCGTAACCGAACTGCGGGTATCCCTTGGCGTTGAAAGCGATGTCGGCAAACTCCTCGACCTTGAAGCCGAAGGCCTCGCAGGTGCCCTGCAGGAAGTAGCCGTTGCCGGCCGAGCACTGCGTGTTCAGCTTGAAGTCCTTAACCCGGCCGTCTTTGAGGATGATGATCTTGATGTCCTGTCCGCCCACGTCGCAGATGACGTCGGCGTCAGGGTAGAAGTGCAGCGCGGCCTGGGTGTGCGCCACGGTCTCGACCAGCGCCACGTCGGCGCCGACGGCATCCTTGAGAATGTCCTTGGCGTAGCCGGTGGTGCCGACGCCGAGCACATTGAGCGTCGCGCCCTGGTCGGTGACCTGCTTAGCGATCTTGGCGAGCACGTCCTGGGTGTCCTCGATGGGATTGCCCTTGGAGAGCTGGTAGGTCTTGCACAGGATGTTGCGGTTCTTGTCCACCAGCACGGCCTTGGTCGATGTCGAGCCGCCGTCGATGCCGATGTAGCCTTCCACCACCCGCCCAGGCTCGAACTTCGCCGGCGTGAACGGAGGCTTCCTGTACTTCTCCTTGAATGCGGACAACTCGTCCGGAGTCCTGGCCAGCGCCGCGGCGCCGCCCTTCTTGGCCTTCTCGATGCTGCGGCCTTCGGTGATGTACCACTCCAGCTTTGAGTAACCCAGATAGGCGCCGACGCCGGGGTCTTCCGCCTTGCCGAACTCGATGGCGCCGATGCAGGCGAAATACTGCGCGTTATCCGGCGTCTTGATCAAGTCCTTGGGATCGACGCCCTCGGGCAGCGGGTAATTACGCTCTTCCCATATCTTGGGGATGTTCGACTTCCAGCAGTCGCGCATGCCCTTGATGTAGCAGTTGGGACCGCCCAGCAGCAGCACCGTCGGGCGCAGGGTGTTGCCGCGGGTCAGTACCGAGAGGTTCTGCTGGATGATGGACTCGAACAGCGACGCCATCAGCTCCGGCGCCGGCACGCCCTGCTTCTGCAGGCTGTTGATATCGGTCTCGGCGAAGACGCCGCACTTGCCGGCCACCGGATGCAGCCGGAGCCCCTCGTAGCCCATGTTGCAGAGCTCTTCGGTGGGAATCCGCAGCTTGGCGTTGATCTTGTCGATCACCGCCCCGGTGCCGCCCGCGCACTTGTCGTTCATCGAGGGCAGCTTCTTCTTCTTGCCGGTCTCGGGGTCTTCCTTGAAGATGATGATCTTCGCGTCCTGGCCGCCGAGTTCAATCACCGAGCCGCAGTCGGGATAGAGCTTCTCGACGGCGAGCGAGACGGCATTGACTTCCTGCACGAACTTGGCGCCGACGTGCTTGCCCACGGTCGAACCGCCGGAGCCGGTGACGAAGGCGCGGTAGTTCTCCCGCGGCGTGCCCGGCAGGTCAGCCTCGATGCCCTTGAGCATCTCCAGCGCCTTTTCGGGCTGCTTGGTGTCGTGACGCTGGTAGTCCTGCCACAGGATCTGGTCGGTCGCGTCGTCCACCACGATGACCTTGACGGTGGTCGAGCCAACGTCGATGCCCATCCACAGCAGGTCGTACTTCTTGTCAGGAACCGCTTTGTCGGTCAGCCCAGGCATTTGCACCCCATATGTCGTTCCCGTTACGTGTGCTGTCCTCCTGAGCTTGCGACCGCGTGGTTTCTTTCTTGCGGTCCGTCTTCTGGGCCGCGCGGTCGCAAGCGAAGGATCTTGACAGTGTCATTTCTCGCGCACAAAAGTTTGCTAAGTCTCTCCCGCCAGCATGGGCTCGCATAACCATACATAGATCCTTCGCTCGCCCTCGCCTCGCTTCCACCCCAGCAAACCAAAAGCGGGTTTGCTGGGGACCCCGGGCGTTCGGCTCGGGCGTCGCTCAGGATGACACTCTTGAAGAAGCCGGCTCCATGCTGCGTCTCTACGCGCTTACAGGATCAGTGAGCGTCGATGTGGTACGGAACTCTGACGCCCATCTTCCCGGCCACGTCGATGGCGAAATTCGGCGCCGTGCCGATCACGCCCTTGTACTTTGGCACCTTGTAGAGGGCGCGCTGCATCTCGGGATGATCGTTGACGTAGGCGCGCAGATCATCGGCGCTCTTGCCGATCTTCTCCAGCACGCCCTTGAACTCCAGCTTGGCTTTGGCCTTGGCTTCGCCCAGCGCCATCTGCACCCGGCTGTGGGCGTTGATCTCGCCTTCGCCCGAGGTCTCGATGGGCAGGTAGATCATGTCCTTGTAATGGGCCACCACCGCCGACTGCGCGCCATCGGACTGCGTGGAAGGCATGCAGCCGAAGGGCTTGAGCGAGAGCACCATGTGCGCCAGCTCGTGGTTGGAGTAGTAAATGTTCTTGGCCACCTCGAGGTGGCCTTCGCCGCCCGCGGCGCGCGTGTTGTAGTAGGGATGCGCCACACGCTGCAGCTCGTACTGGCTCACCAGCTTGTGCCCGACGCCGCCCAGCGCCTCCACGATCTTGTGGTACTCGCGGCGGAAGATCAGCTCGGCGGCGCGCAGCTTCATGATCTTGTTGCGCAGGTTGAGCTCGATCTTGGCGTGCTTGTCCAACCGCCACGCCGGCGGCAGGATCGCGCCCTGCTCCAGCCCGCGCTTGTCCTTGGCTTCCTGGATGGCCTGGTGGATCAGGTAGTTGATCCAGGTGCCGATGGGCTCCACGATCAACTGCGCGCCCTCGCGCTCCAGGAAGCGGAACATGTTGAAGTTGCCATCGCCCTCGGTGGTCTGCGCCCAGAATTCGCCCGTGACCTTGACGATGGGCTTCACCCGCAGGCGATCCACGGTGATGGAGTCGAAGCGCTGGCGCACGTGGTGCAGCTCCTGGACGTAGTCGTCGCTGTAGAGCTGCTCCAGGAACTTGCCTAGGTAGTTGACGATCCCCTTCATGGGAATCTTGTTGGCGATGCTGCCCAGCTTGTCCTCCACCTGCCAAGGCGACTTCTTCTTCAGCACTTCGTGCATGTAGTCCACGACTTCATCCAGCAGGGCGTCGGTGGTGCCGGCTTCAACCTCGAAGGGCCGGACGTTATAGCCGACCTCATTGATGCAGTCTCCCATGTTCAGCCCGTTGAGCATGTTGAGGAAGAAATCGAGATTCATGCACAGGCCGGCTTCGGCGCCGGATTGGTCGAGCCCTCCGCCCTGCTGGAACAGCAGCACGCGGAAGCCGTCGTAACCGGCATTGCGCAGCGCCAGCCGGTATTCGGCCTCGTACATGCCGAAGCGGCACGGGCCGCAGGCGCCGGCGGTCAGGAAGACGTAGTTGTCGATGATGTCCTGCCGCTTCATGCCCGACCCTTCCAGCGCCTGTAGGTACTGCACCAGGTTGCCGACGGTGAAGTACGTCGGGTTGCACTGGCCGTTGTTGCCGTACTCTTTGCCGAGCTGGAAGGCCTTGACGTCGGGGGTGGGCACAACCTCGCACTTGTATCCCAGGCCTTCGATGGCGCCATGCACCAGCTTCTCGTGTTTCCAGGTGAGGCCTCCGAACAGCAGTGTGGTGCGCGGACGCTGGTCGGCCGTGAACGGACGCTCTATGGGCTTATGGAAACGGTGGACCTCCTTGTGGACGATGCCCGCTTCCTTCTCCAGGCGGGCGCGCTCCTCGGCCACGCGCTGCTGAATCAGCTCTTCCAACGAAGCGATCTGCACCAATCCACCCTGCGGTGCGGGGGGATGCGTCGAAGTGCTCATCTCATTTCCCTCACTGGTGAACCACGCTGTTGCGGTTGACGAGCGCGTAACAGGCGCGCCCACGCGAATACACGTGTGGCCGGCTGACGGGCTGACCTGAGAGCCCCCACTTGAGCACCCATTGTTGTCTGACGGACAGGAAGCTCTTAACCGCTTTGTAGCGAACGGCGAAAATTCGTGGTTCAAGGGAGACAGAAGTCCTCTGAGCGGGACGGATATGCTGAGATTTCAGGTACTTACAGAAAGTGGATGTAGATGTCCAAAATCGCAACTCCGCCCTATGGTAAGGCCAAATTTCTCCCCGGCAACCGGCCACTGGCAACTCCCGAGCCCCGGCTGATATAGTTGCGTCTCCCAAGCGCCCTACTTAGGAGTCTCCCCATGGCAAAGAGCGTCAATAAGGTCATCCTGATCGGGAACCTGGGCAAGGATCCCGAGGTGAAGGTCACGGCCAGCGGCACCCCGGTCGCCAAGTTCTCCCTGGCCACCAACGAGCGCTACAAGGACAAGGCCGGCCAATGGCAGGACCGCACCGAGTGGCACAACCTGGTGGCTTGGCAGCGCACCGCCGAGATCATCGGTGAGTACGTGAAGAAGGGCAGCAAGATCTACGTCGAAGGCAGCCTGCGCACCAGCTCCTGGGACGACAAGAACACGGGCGAGAAAAAGTATCGCACCGAGATCGTCGTCAACGACCTGGTGCTCCTGAGCGGACGCGGCGATGGCGAAGGCGCTTCCCGTGCGGCCAGTACCGGGGGCAATTTCGACCAGCGCGCGCCCGAGCCCGAACCGGCGCCAGCTCACTCGACCGGGATCACCGACGAAGACATTCCCTTCTGAACGTGGCCGCCGCCGCGTCTCGAAGGGGTTCTGATTCGGCGCGTCGAGACTGGCTACTACTGGTTGGGGGGCTTCTTGGATCCGGAACTCGTCGAAGTGCTGGTGGCGGAAGAACCCCCGCTCGCGACCAATCCCACGATCACGCCGGCGGCGGCCGCGGCTGCGCCGATGAGCACGTTGCGCAGCAGGTGCGAATCGGCGTTGACGGCACCCGCGCCCTCGGTGGTGGTCTCGGCAATGCTGTCTTGCTGGATGGCGTTCAGCGTCGCCTGCGGGGCGCCGAAACGGGAGGAACCGATTTCCAGCATCTGGCCGGCTTGGATGGTCTCACTCTTGCCTTCAAAATTCCCTGCGCCGGAGATCTTCACGCTGCCCGAGTAGCAGATGACGCGGAAGGTATTGCTGGGCGCGTCGTACTGGGTGAAGAAATCGGTGCCCAGCACGTTGATCACGGCCAGCGGCGTGCGCATTTCGAAGCGCCCGCCGGGCTGGCTGATGGCCACCACCCGGCTGCGAACTTTCCCGAAATTCAGTTGCACCAGCGTCTGCTGCCCGGCGGGGTCGTGCTCGATCACCTTGACTTCGCTATTCGAGCCGAGGCTCAGGATGGAGCCATCCCGCAGACTCAGCCGCGCGCGTCCGGAGCGGTCGGTGCGCAGCAAGTCGTTCCAATCCACTTCTTGCTTGAGTTTGAGGGCGCGATTATTGCGCTCGGCGGCGGGAACGATGGCGGTGACCTGCCCGGCGGTGGGAGGTTCGGGGGGCCCTTCCGCCAGCAACGGCAATACCGCGATCAGCGATGCCAATACTCCGGCGAGCGCACGCTTGCACGCACCTTGGCTTCCCTGGCTGGTCATGGCCATCTCGCCTGTTAACTTGCTTATTACCCTACCCTGGCTCGGTCTGGACAAATTCTGCTACTTTCCCACTCGGAATTCAAGGTTACCGGGGAAAGTGTTCGACTGGCCCACTACCCGGAAACTCCTTCTCCCACCGGATTAGACGCACGAAGCAGCCCCCGGGTTTAACGAAAAGCTTTGCACCGAATATGGTGCAATCTCATGCGCGCAGCTTGCCCTCCAGATCCTGGGCGATCTGGCGGCCGTGGAAACGGCCGTTTTCGATGAAGATCTCGCTGGTGGCGGAGCCGGCCACGATCACCCCGGCCAGGTATATGCCGGGGACATTGCTTTCCAGGGTCTGCGGATCGCATAGCGGGCGGCACTTATCCTCCGCCAGGCGGATGCCCAGGCCGCGCAGGAAGTCGAAGTCAGGATGGTAGCCGGTGAGAGCGAGTACGAAATCGTTTTTCACGCGCACCTCGCCCTCAGGCGTCTCAATCAGCACGTCGTCCTGCCGAATCTCCTTCACGCGGGAGTTGAAGTAGGCCTTGATCTCGCCATTCTTGATGCGGTTCTCGATGTCGGGCTTGATCCAGTACTTCACGCCGGCGTCGATGCTTGGGCGACAATGCACGAGCGTCACGCGCGCCCCGTGCCGATAGAGGTCGAGGGCGGAGATGGCGGCGGAATTCGCGCCGCCGATCACCAGCACGTCGCAACCGGAATAGGGGTGAGGCTCACGGTAATAGTGAGTCACTTTGGGGAGCTCTTCTCCGGGGATCCCTATGATGTTAGGCAGATCGTAGTAGCCGGTGGCGAGGATGAGCTTGCGGGTGCGGTAGTCAAGCGGCCGCTCGTGCTGGTCGAAGGCGGTGATGCGGAAGCCGCCGTCCTGGCCCTCGACGCGCGCCACCCGCTGGTACTGGCGGACATCGAGCCGGTAGTGCTGCGCCACCTTCCGGTAGTACTCCAGGGCTTCCTCGCGGGTGGGCTTCTGGTGGGCGCTGGTGAACGGCATGTCGCCGATCTCCAGCAGCTCCGGCGTGGTGAAGAACACCATGCCCGCGGGATAGTGGAACAGCGAGTTGACCAGACAGCCCTTGTCGATCACCACGGTCTTCAGCCGGCGGCGCTGCGCTTCGATGGCGCACGCCAGGCCGGTGGGCCCGGCGCCGATGACGAGTACGTCGAAGATGTCGTTGGTAACCATCCAAGATACGATACAGCACGCTCAGTACCGAGTACCGAGTACCGAGTACCGAGAAGCTTCATTGAGCTGTCATTCTTCCGCCGAGCGAAGCGAGGCGGGAGAATCTGACGTGGCGGCCAGCGCCACCAGTGGAGGTAGTGTAGCCATTTCGTCATATCCTCCGCTCGGCGGATCCCTCGCTTCGCTCGGGATTTCGGCAGCGGGCTCGGACGCCCGCTAGGCGCCTCAACTTCGCGAAGGATGACATTCACGCGGGCATTTCGTCTTCGTGAAGGCTCTTAGCAGGCCCTTGCAGGCAGTCGCGCCAGCGACGATACGAGTTTAGCCCGGCGATTTATCGCCGGGCAGCCAGGCAGAATCAGCCCCAGCCCCGTAGGGGCGGCTGAAATTATCCCCGGCTCCTGCCTGAAAAAAAGGAAATGCACGAGCGCCCAGACACACGTGTGAACCGATGGTTCAGTCGTCCCTACGGGACTCGTGATCCTACGCCACCGACACCCGGCGATAAATCGCCGGGCTAAATTCGTGATGTCGCTGCCGCGACGGGTACGCTGCGGGGGATCGTCAGCGCTTCCACCCGGAAGGCATAATTCACTTCATCCCAGTATGCGTGCAAGGCGTAAAATCGTATGTTTCCTACAGTCCTACTGCCTTTCATAGGAGCACGCCATGGCTACTGCAATCGATATGACTACCGCCCGCACCCGCATTGAATCCGACAGCATGGGCACCATCGAGGTGCCGGAGAATGTTTACTGGGGCGCGCAGACGCAGCGTTCGCTGCTGCATTTCAACATCGGCCGCGACACCATGCCGCCGGAACTGATCCGCGCCTTCGGCATCCTGAAGAAGGCGTGCGCGCTGGTCAACCAGGACCTGGGCAAGCTGCCGGCCGACAAAGCCAAGCTGATCGTCCAGGCCGCCGACGAGGTGATCTCCGGCAAGCTGAACGACCAGTTCCCGCTGCGCATCTGGCAGACGGGCAGCGGCACCCAAACCAACATGAACGTGAACGAGGTCATCTCCAACCGCGCCATCGAGCTGGCCGGCGGCGAGATGGGATCGAAGAAGCCCATCCATCCCAACGATCACGTCAACATGTCGCAATCGTCGAACGATACTTTCCCTGCGGCCATGCACATCGCGGCGGCGGAGCGGGTGGCGCGGGCGCTGATCCCTGCCATCCAGGGCGTGCGCGACGCCCTCGCCGCCAAAGCCAAGCAGTTCAACGGCGTGGTGAAGATCGGCCGCACCCACTTGCAGGACGCCGTCCCGCTCACCCTCGGGCAGGAGTTCGGCGGATGGGCCAGCCTGCTGGATCGCGACATTACGCGGCTGAAGCAGGCGCTCGAGGGGCTGTATGACCTGGCCATCGGCGGGACGGCGGTGGGCACCGGGCTCAACGCGCATCCCGAGTTCGCGGAGCGCGCTGCGAAGAAGATCGCCGAACTCACCGAGCTGCCCTTCCGCTCGCATCCCAACAAGTTCGCCGCGCTCTCGGCTCACGACGAGATCGTCTTCGCACAAGGCGCAATGGAAACGCTGGCCGCATCCTTAATGAAGGTCTCCAACGACATCCGCTGGCTGGCCTCGGGACCGCGCTGCGGGCTGGGCGAACTCACGATTCCGGAGAATGAGCCGGGCTCCTCCATTATGCCGGGCAAGGTGAATCCGACGCAGTGCGAGGCCATGACCATGGTTTGCGTGCAGGTGCACGGCGCCACCGCCGCGGTCGGCTTCGCCGGCTCCCAGGGCAACTTCGAGCTCAACGTCTTCAAGCCGGTGATGATCTACAACTTCCTGCACTCGGTCACGCTGATCGCCGACGCTTGCCACGGCTACGTCGAGTACATGGTCAACGGCATCGAGGTGAACCGCGAGAGGGTCGATTGGTACGTAAAGAACTCGCTCATGCTGGTGACGGCGCTGGCGCCCAAGATCGGCTACGACAAGGCGGCGAAAGTCGCGCACACCGCGCACGTCGAGCACAGCAGCCTGCGCGAGGCTGCGCTCAAGCTGGGCTTCCTGACGGGCGAGGAGTTCGACCAGCTCGTGCGTCCGGAGAAGATGACACGTCCGTAGCGAGTACCGAGTTGCGAGAGGCTATCTCACAAGCGCTTTTCGGGAGGGCACGGCTTCAGCCGTGCCGTCTGCCGTTCTCCTGAATTGTCATCCCGAGCAGCGCGAGCCGAGCTCGGCGAGGCGAGCGCGAGCGAGGGATCTTGGTTTTAACTTAAACCAAGATCCCTCGCGGCTGAAGCCACTCGGGATGACAGACGTGGGGGAGTTCTGCACTGTCGCGCTTCACGGGAATGTCCTTGCGAGCAGTGCCGTGTCATCGGAGATGATGGCGTCCACGCCCCAGTCAGCCAAGCGGCGCATCTGGCGCTCGTCGTTCACTGTCCAGACCAACACCTTGCGCCCGCCGGCGTGTATCTCTTCCACCAGCCGGCGATTCACCAGCTTGTAATGCGGGATGACGTACTGGCCCGGAAGGCCCGTCCAGCGCGCCAGTTCGCGCTGCGTGTCGCAGATGAACCCGGTCACCAGCCCCCGCTCGGCGACGGCTTTGACTACCTCCGGAAAGAACGACGACACCACGTATCCGCGCCGCGCCGGGCTCTCCCGCAGGCAGGCGAAAACCGCGTCCTCCAGGCCCGCGACCTTTAATTCAATGTCCAGAAACGCCCGCGAGGCAAACCGCGCCAGCACGTGCTCCAGGCACGGGGCGCCCGCTTGCGGGTAGATATCGGTGTAGGTGCTGCGCGCCACCTCCAGGCCTGCCAGCTTGGGATCGTGGCAGATGATCGATCTCCCGTCGGCCGTGAGGCGCACGTTCGAACTCGAAGCCATCGCAGCCGTGTTCCAGCGTGAGATCGAAGGCGGGGAGCGAATTTTCGGGCGCGTAGCGGCGGGCGCCGCGGTGGCCCAAGAGCAGCGGGCGGCTAGTCGAGGTCGATGTCACGCACGCGCGAGATGTCGGGCGCTTCTTTGGCGCGCTTTAGGGCTTCCTGGAACTTTTTGTCCAGCAGGACGGACTTGTGCTTCTCGGCCTCGACCGACTGCCGGAAGATGGACTCCTTGCGGGCGTCCTGCTCTTTCATGGCGCGGGCGGCCTCGTCCATGTCGGCGAAGGTCTTGGGACGCACCGCCGCGGTGTGCGCGATCACCGCCCCGGTGGCGCCGTCCACCTTCAGCACCGCACTGCAGCACGGGCAGGTGACCTCGAATTGTTTGGGAGCCTTGGCCATGCTGAGGAAATGATAGCGCGTTTTGAGGGTCGGCTCCTGGCTTATTCTCGTATGTGTCATCCCGAGCGCGCGTCGAGGAACTGTGCACGCTCAAGCGGTGTGCAGCGTCTTATCAATCTGCGGCAACGGGTTGCATCTCCTGGTCTGCCTGGGGAACTTGGAGGTGTGGCATGGGTCGGCCGGAAAACAGGCGTCGACAGGGCCTCGCCAGCCAGCGTGCCCAGCGCGCCGAAGAAGACTTCCTCGCGCTGTCGGTCGCAATGCCTGTATCGGCATACATGAGCCGGTAGATCCTGGAAATGAGTACAAAAGCCAGGCGCCCCCGCTGCGACTTGATAAACCGAGAGCGCTTCCAGATGGAACGCCAAGCATAAAATTTGTCCCATACGGCCTGGGTCTGGCGGCGGATGTCCTCGGCCGACATCACCGGGTGCGGCCAGAAAAGCTTCGGACGAAGAGCGGTGGGGATGAGCCACCGTCGCGTGATGGGTATACCGGCAATAGTTTCAGGCGCGTCTCCCACAGTCTTTTCCCAGCGGATAAAGTCAACCGTTCCAGGAAATGGCGTGAGCATCACAAACTGCGCAAAGGTGAGTTCGGCCCGGTCTGCCACATCGGCGGTGGCCGTAAACGTGGAGGGAGTGTCGCTGGGCAAGCCAAAGATGAAGGATCCGAGGACATGGACACCGTGGCGCCGGAAGGTTTGAAGACGCTGAACCAAGTGCTCACCAGCCAGATTAAAATCCTTGTAAACGTCCTTGAGACCTTCCGGGGTGACGGATTCCACACCCACCAAAGCGCCTATGATGCGCGCTGCCCTCATGGCCTCGAGGAACTCCGGATCTTCCGCGGCTTCCATCGTGATCTGAGTGAAGAAGCACATGTCGGGCGGAAGCTTCGCCAAACGCGACATCAGTTCGAAGCGCTCCGCGCGCAGCGATTCAAGCTCATGCAGACGAGTTGAGTTGTGCTGTTGGGCCGCCAGACGCAGGTCACTGAGGGTTACCGGATAGAAGTTGTCGTCGGCAAGCGCGATGAAGCAAAAGCCCAGCCGGCGCAATTCGACAATTTCCTCGATGACGGCATTGGAAGAACGCTGGCGGGGACGCTGGCCGTCCGTGCGCCAGACGGAACAGAAAGAACAATGCTTGGGGCAGCCTCGAACGGTTTGCACCGAGGCCCACATGTACCGGTTACGCGGGAGCAAGTCCCAGCGTGCTGGAGAAAATTTACTCGCCTCGATACGGCCGCCTGCATAGGTCAGCTTGGGAGCGCCGTGGCTACAATCTGCGAGGACCGTGGGCCAGACCTGATCGCCATCGCCCTGGACAACCGCGTGGGCGCCGCCGAGTTCGACGGCCTCTTCCGGATATAAAGTCGCGTGAATTCCCCCGAAGACGACGTAAGCTCCGCGGTCACGGGCAATTCTCCCAATCTCGTAACCGCGAAGCGCGTTCGCCGTATGCACGCCTATGCCAACCACGTCGCCGGGCCGAATGCGGGCCGGATCAACCCGGACGAGAGTCTCATCCACGATCGCTGGGTCCCCATAACACTTCGGGGTCGCAGCGGCGAGAACGTACAGCCAACGCGGAGTAATGACTGCCGTTCCGAACGACACATCACTTGGGTTTACAAGGTGAACCATCAAGCGCGCATTCTCTATTCCCTCTCAGGCGTTTCCACTATGTCGTGCAGGATGACACGTTCACGGGGGAACTGTAAATCCCCATGGTGCCGTTGTATTCAATGAACTCCAGTTCTCGGAAGGGATTCAACTTAGCTCTTAACTCTTAGCTCTTGCCCCCGAAGCCCAAAGCCAAGAGCCAAGAGAGCTAAGGATACACTACCTGATGGTCCGGACATCCCGTCTTCGCAGCGTCGTAGAGCGTGAGCAGCAACTGGGTGCCGTAGCGCCCGAGGAACGACATCGCGCCGATCACGCGCTCCTGGGGCTCTTTTTGCGGAAAGAGCGCGTTGCTGAGCGCGGCGGCGTGGGCGGCGGTTTCCTCGCTGCGGCGCAACTGGGCGCGGGCGGCGCGCTCGCGCAGGCGGTCGAGCTGATAGCGGATCTTGGAGCCGGCGCGCTCAGCCGCCTCCACCAGTGTGGGATCGAGGTGTTTGAGCGACGATTGGATGGCCGCCAGCGAAGCGTCGAGCGATTGCATCGCCGCATCGAAGCTGGCGTTGATGTCGCCCGGCAGCGCGCGTTCGGCGATCAGCACCCGCAGGTGTTCGGGATCGAGGAAGGTCTCGGCCACCGAAAGCCCGTAGCGCTCCAGGAGACGCTGGATGCGCGGCTCGACCAGCGTGGCGCTCAGCCGTGGCAGGATGGGCGTCACCCTGCCCAGCAGCTCTTCGTACACCACCGCTGCCTGCGCGAAATACGCGATCTCTGCCGGCCCGCCGACATACGCCACCGTGGGCAGCAGGTAATCTTCGACCACCGGCCGCAACAGCACGTTGGCGCTGAACTCCGCCGGGCGCTGGCGGATGCGCCGCAGCAGTTCGTCTTGATCGAACTTCTCCCCCGCCAGCCTGAACTGCCCGTTGGCGCGATGGATGGGCACGCGGCTCCCGTCTTTCATTGCAAACAGCAGCGTGGAGGACGGCGTCACCTTCACCTGCGCGTGGTAGCCGGCGGCTTCCAACTCCCGGCTGCGCCCGAGCAGCGCGTCGTCCAGATCTTTCGCCGCCACGATGGCGGCGCGATACACCGACTCGGCGACCGCGTGCAGCTCAGGGTCAGAAGCGTCGATCAGGATCACGCCGGAATGCTGAAACAGCCGCGAGAACAGCTTGCCGAAGGCGCTACCCAGGGTCTCACCCGCGCGGTAGCTCTGGCGCAGAAAGCCGGCGGCGTCGGTATCGCCCAGCAGGCGCGCCGCCTCCTCGGCCCGCGCCTCGATCTCGGGCGAGAAGCGAACGGCGCTCATGGGCGCGTCCTCGGGCCCGTGGGCTTCGGTGGCGAAGGGCGCGAGCGATCCGTCGGCGGCGAGCAGGGTCACGTGATTCACTTCGGCGAGATCATGGTCTTCGGTGGCCAGCCAGAAAACGGGCACGCACTCCTGGCCGGCACGGGTGAACTCGACGGCCAGCTTGATGGCGGTCAGCGCCTTGTAGATGGAGAACAGCGGCCCGCCGAAGAGCGCCACCTGCTGCCCGGTCACCACCGTGGCCGCGCCGGCACGGAAGCGCGCGATGTTGTCCCGCGTCTCCTGCGAAGCGCCCCAGGCGCGGTTCTGCCGCTCTAGCACCGCCGCCACCCGCTCCCGCCGCGTCGCGTCGTAGTGCAGACGCGAGACCTCGTCCTGCAGCCAGTCGCGGGAGAAGGGCGCGCGCGGAAAGAATCGCCGCACCTTATCGAAATGGTAGAGGTAGTCGAGGAACAGGCGGGTGCTGTGTGGGACCTGCTGGAACGATAAACAGTGTGACGGCGCCACGCGCTCTCTCGCCCCCAGCGGTTAGACGGAACAACCTTCATTTGGATGTCGCGCGGACGGGGGAGATGCGGAAAATTGGCCTGCTCTGACCCTCCCCTAGCTGTAGGGGCGCAATTCAGGCTGGGCGCGCATCATCGCTGGAAATCCTTTCGCCGCGGATTAACGCGGATCTTCGCGGATGGCGGCCATCCTGGCGGCTGGCTGGCGAGTCTTCCGTGTCCCTCCCGGCATCCAATAAGTAGTTGACTTCCAGCGGCTTCGCTCCTAACGTGGAAGTAGTTCTTTGACCAGCCGCAAGGGGTCCCCGGCACGCGCGCTTTTCGCGTGCTGGGGTTGAAGGGCGCAGAACGCGCCACTGTCGCCACCGTGGGGGCGCCACGGATTCGACGGAGATGCTTGCGGTCAAGAGGCATGCCGGGGTGCACACACCCGTAATCGCGTGCAAAACGATAATTGCCAACACACAGCTGGCATACGCTGCTTAATTAGTTAAGTAGCCGTCCTCCGCGGCCACGTCCGCGGGTTGCGGAAGGACGTCACACAGCGGACTGGCCTTGGGCGCTCGGCCCGTGTGCTCGAGGCGAGATCATCGGGCTAGTGGCCCGCGTTTCTTGTCGGTTCTGAGCGCGGGTTGCGAAAGTTTCCGGCGAAGGCCGGAAGCGGGAACCCGACTAAGCATGTAGTTCTCTTGGCCAGTAACATTTTCGGACGCGGGTTCAACTCCCGCCGCCTCCACCATACCTTTCTGAGGTCCCTGGCTGCGCTCGGGATTTCGGCCCGCGGCTCAGCCTTTAGCCTGGCCTGAGCAACTGAGCGAAGCGAAGTTGTCGAATGGGCCGCGAATTTTCCGCCTTAACGGCGACCTCGACCGGCTACCGATGCTCACACATGGATCATCTTTTTTGAAATTCCTCGATGACATGGAGGAAGTGTCCGTGGTCAGCCAAACGTACGATGGCGCCGCTGCCCGCTCATTACTGGGACTTGAAGGTTGCCATCTGAATGAACCAATTCGAGCTGTTGCTGTTCGTCGCCGACGCGCTGTAACTTCCGGTCGCGGTCACGTTCCTATCTTCGGCCAAGTTCCCTTTGTATGTAGTTAAGGAGGTGAAACCTGTGCCGGGCGTCAGTGTGCCGGTATCAGCGATGGCCCACCCAAAAATCATTTCGTTGGCGTAGTTCGTGGTTGCGGAGCCACTGTTCACGGCCGTGCTCGTGCCGATGGCTGCCGCGGTGGCATCCAGCGGAGCGGCGGTGTCCGCGTTGGCGAACTCGAACTGGTACAGGTGGAACGTGCTGGTTGAATTCGCCGTCAAAGTTGCGGTAATGGTGATCGGGGTGCCACCGCCCACGATGTTCTTGGCGTAGAACAGTTGAGCACGCTTGCTATTGCTGCTCCAGTTGGTCGGCGGCATGGCGCTCGTATACGTGTTGCCTTTGTTGTCGCTGATCGACGAGACAGAAATAGTTGAATTGCCCCACTTCACGCAGACCACGATGAGATCCCCTGAGTTGCTGGCGGCAGGGAACGCTTGTGACAGGGTCATGGTTCCCGAGTTCACCGACGTCTCGGCCTGCTGCACGAGGGAAATAGCCGCCGTGGCAGCGAGGTTGGTCAGCGAGAAGTTCGCTGCAGTGGCAACGCCTGTCACTGTTGCCGTCACCGTATAGGGCCCACCGGCGGTGGCGTTGGCCGTGAAGGTGGGCGCGGTGGCCACCCCCGAGGCATTGGTGGTGGCGGTTGCCGTGTTGGTGCCGGTGCCGGCGAAGGTTCCGCTCGCCCCGGAAGTGGGAGCGGTGAACGTCACCGTGGCGTTCGCAACCGGATTGGTGCTCGCGTCCACCACCTTCGCCTGCAGCGCGGTGGCGAAGGCCGTCGAAACCGTGGCGCTCTGCGGCGTGCCTGCCGTGGCCGAGATCGCCGCCGGCGGTGCCGTCAGGTTGGTGAGCGAGAAGTTCGCGGGCGTGGCAACGCCTGCCACTGTTGCCGTCACCGTATAGGGCCCACCGGCGGCGTTGGCCGTGAAGGTGGGCGCGGTGGCCACCCCCGAGCCATTGGTGGTGGCGGTTGCCGTGTTGGTGCCGGTGCCGGCGAAGGTTCCGCTCGCCCCGGAAGTGGGAGCGGTGAACGTCACCGTGGCGTTCGCAACCGGATTGGTGCTAGCGTCCACCACCTTCGCCTGCAGGGCGGTGGCGAAGGCCGTCGAAACCGTGGTGCTCTGCGGCGTGCCTGCCGTGGCCGTGATCGTACCGGTCCCTCCCGCTGCCTTGAAGGCTGCCATCTGCATGAACCAGTTCGCGCTGTTGACATTGGTCGCCGACGCGTTGTAACTGCCAGTCGTGGTCACGTTCTTATCTTCGGCCAGATTCCCGTTATATGTGGTTTCTGCGAAAAATCCCGTCCCGGCTGTCAGTGTGCCGGTGTCGCAGAATGCCCACCCAAAGATCGTTTCGTTGGCGTAATTGGTGGTGGGCGAGCCGCTGTTAAGACTCGTACCGGTGCCGATGGCTGCCGAGGTGACATCGAGCGGGGCGGTGGTGTCCGCGTTGGCGTATTCGAACTGGTAAAGGTGGAATGTGCTGGTTGAATTCGCTGCGAGTGTCACAGCAATGGTAATCGGGGCCGCTCCAGCACTTATATTCTTGGCGTAAAAGAGTTGGGCACGCTTGTTGTTGCTGCTCCAGTTGGTCGGGCCCATGGCGCTCGTATAGGTGTTGCCCTGGTTATCGCTGATCGACGAGACAGAAATCGTTGAATTACCCCACTTGACCCCGACGATGATTAGATCCCCTGCGATGCTGGGTGACGGAAAGCCTTGCGAAAGTGTGCTTGTTCCTGAAGCCGCCGAGGTCTCCGCCTGCTGCACAATCTTCAGGGCGGGCGTTCCGATTATGTAGCTAGCGTCGCTGATAACGCTGTTGCGATAGCCGGGAGCTACAGCCATCGCACGGACGATGGTGTTGGCACTGAGGGCGAATTGCGCGGTATAGACAGTCGAAGATGTGCTTGGCGCGCTACCATCGGTGGTGTAGTAGATCGTGGCGCCGGAAAGCGAATCCATGAGCATGACCGACTGGCCGGTCGCATAGGTTCCGCCGGGTGGATTGAAGGATGGAGCCGGGGCCTGCGACACGTTACCGAACAGACCGTACACCGCAACTGAAGACTGGGTCCCAACGTACACCTTCCCGTTGGCGACGCTGGGCACAGGGAACTTGACCGGCATTCCGGCGTTATCGGACGGAACCAGGCTGCTGTTATACAACTCGCTCGCGAGGTTTGTGGCGTCGTAAGCGTGCAGGATGGCTTGGGTTCCGGTGCTGTCGCCCGTAATCCCGTGGCCGGAGTTTTCGATGGTCCACACGATGCCGTTGGTGGAGCCATTGGCGGAGACGGATGCCGTCGCGCCGGGATACTGGTACTGGGTAGCGGACTGCGATACTGGCGACGTGGATAGCTTGCCGTTGCTGAAGTTGAACATCTTCACGTTGTCGCGGACGCCGCCGAAATAGACGTGGCCTTGCCAGTACGCTGCCGTGCTGTAACAGTTTTCTATGTAAGAGCTGCCATCCCAGGGCGCGCCGAGCAGATTGGGTAGCTCCTGAATGATTTGGGTATCGCCCGCAGAGTTGAAGCCTCCCAGATTATCGCGGTCGAGCACGTAAACGGTCCCATTCTTGCCGCACCCGATCATGATGTGCGGGTGCTGCAACGTTCCGGCGCTGTCGGGCAGCAGGGTGACGCCGGCAGAGGCGATATCAAGGTCCGTATGGTCTAGCGTCAACTGGTTACTCGGGGTAAAGTAACCATTCATGGGTATAGTCAGCCCTGGGGTTGCGAGCTTCAGATAGGAGTCGCCGAAATTTCTGCTTCCGTCGAAGGCACCATTGCCGGTGCTCAGATAAAGATAATTATTCGCGTCAACAGCCATGCCGGAGCCAGCCATCCAGACGCCGGCTTGGCCCTCGGTCCCGTCCGGAGTGACCGAGAACACCGAGACCTGAGAGAACGCGGTCCCGTTGTAGCTATAGGCGAAGATCCAGCCGTGCCAATTGACGTTGTCGCCCCAGGAACCGAACCCGGCATAAATCACCGGAATGCTGCCGTTATAAACCAGCGTCAAGCCCGTACGTTGCAGTGAGTACTGGGGACTGAATTGCAGATTTCCACCGCTGTTGGGGTTTCCCGTGCCTGGTACCTGACCCTGGATCAGGACCGGGCTGCCGGGGCGCTCATTGCCGGTGGTGATGTCAAGCGCGTGCAGGCGGTACACGTAGTTGGTGGTGCCCCCGGAGACCTCCTTGGTCTTGGCGATGGCGTATAGCGTGCCGGTGGCCGAGTCGATGACGGGGGTGCTGGTAATTCCGATTTCAGGAAGCAGGTCCATCGTATTAGGGTTGGCGCTGGCAGGAACCGAGGTGCAGGTCCAGCCGCCGGGGCAGCCAAGCGACGCTAAGCCGTCCTGCCAGAGCGGTCCGGACACCTGGCCGTCGGCGTCGTAGGCATAAACGCTGTCGTGTTCCGTGGCGATATAGACGACGTTGTGCGTGCCCTTCCCGGGGATGGCGACGTTAGCTACGTAGAGCGGTTGGGCATAAACGAATCCATCCACCGGCAGGCTGAAAAGCTTGCCGAAACTGTTGGTGTTGACGATGCTCAGCGTCAAAAAAGTCTCATTGGCGTTCAGCCCGTCCCGCGCCTGGTCATTGTGCTGGGTCAAAACCGACACCTGGGCGTCGGCTGAAGGTACCGCCGTCAGGCACAGCAAAATTGACAACAGACCGGCGAGAGTTAGTGCGCGTCGTGGGCTCATTTTTCCCCTGTCGCTCAAGACGGATTGTGACCTGGGCAGGCAGCCCCACAGACCCTGGCGGTTCAGGAGCGCCAGACCACGGAGGAAATTACCCCACTCGGGGCTCCGGCTCAAGCATTTATAATTCCACACACGGGGCCGGCGGGATATGCTCCGACGCATTGACAGGAAATGAATTAAGGTCTTCAGGCCCGCCGGAAGCGGAAGCAATCGCCAGCCCGTGCCGAAAGCTTTTTTCATAAATACGCAAAAGCTTGCGCCAACGGAGCGGCGGGCCACTGAGGTTGTAAAGCTCAGCGCTGAGAACTTCTCCAGCGCGCAGCTGAGGAGGAGCTGGTGCTCTATTTGGCTTCCGGCTTTGCCGCAGTGGAGGACTTCATGAGAAAGGCCCTTCTGTTCGCCCTCATGCTGTGCCTGGGTTTGCCCTCGCAAGCCCAGAAGAAACACAAGGCGGAAACTTCGACGCCCGAATCCGAACGCTCGGCCCAGAAATGCGCACAGCTTCATGGAGATGTTCAATAAGCTGGAACGCGACTGGATGCAGGCGGTGCAGAAGAGGGACCAGGCCGCGCTGGACGCCCTGCTGGCGCCGGAGTTCATCGAGCGCCGCTCCACCGATCCCGGGCACGATGTGCCGCGCGCGGATTGGATGCAGGATGCCCTTAACAACTACAAGTTGGACTCATTCAGCGCGCGGGACATGGTGATCCGCGCGTTCCTGGGCAACGCTGTCGTCAGCTTCGTTCAATCGCGAAAAGCGACGGCCGCAGGGGCTGATCGCAGCGGCGATTTCTTCATCGTCGACCTCTGGGAGGTCAATCAGGGCAACTGGCGGGTCGCCGCCCGTTTTGTCTCTCCCATGGCCAACCACTAGGGATTGGCGGCCTCCGGCTACTGGAAGGTCAGCCCCCGAGCGGGCCAGTGCTGCTTTGGGTTCGCTGGGGCCTGCCCTGCAGACGATTTCCCGTAGCAGGTGTGTGGGGTTGCCGCTATTCTGGCGCTAGTTCTGGACAAACGCATCGATGGGCCGCGGAAAACGCCTCAAGTTCGACTCCCGCCGCCTCCACCATGCTTCTTTGCCCGGCGGCAGGCACGACCTTACCCTCGGTTGAGGGCCATTATGTTTGTCGTAGTCCAGGAATAATCGCGCACAGACGGATTCGCAGCACCAGCAACCGGAAGCATCCCGCCCTGTGTCTGCAACATCGGGAGACACCAGGGCGGGGCACCCCCCGCTTTGCGACGTGTCTTGCTTCCTTCTTCTTCGAGGTAGTATGATAGTAGTATGAAAAGGAAGACCTCGATCACACTATCGAGGGAGGTTTTGGCCAGGATCGACCGCTTAGCCGGATCCAGGCACTCCCGTTCATCCTTCATTGAACGCGTGCTCCGCAGATACTTGCTGGCGCGCGAGCGCAGAGCCGTCCAGGCCCGTGATCTGCAACGCATCAACGAGGCCGCCGATCGGCTCAATTCCGAGGCGGCGGAGGTCATGGAGTACCAGGCGCCCGAAGAATGATTTCTCTGGAGCAAGTGTGAAGCGAGGAGAGCTTTATCGTGTGTACAAGCCGGGTGGCGATCCTAAATCCTATCGGACCTTTGTAGTTGTAAGTCGCCAGGTACTCATTGACTCCAGATTCTCGACGCTCATCTGCGCACCGGTGTTTACCCGCGGGGAAGGATTGTCAACTCAGGTTGCCGTCGGCCGGGATGAGGGGTTAAAGCATCCCAGCTGGATCATGTGCGACAACTTGCTGAGTCTGCGCAAAAGCGATCTCACGCACTACCTTGGATCGCTTTCACCGTCCAAGCTCGCCGCCATGAACCGCGCTCTAAGAATGGCACTGGACCTGATTTGAGCTTACTTCCGGAAGACCCGCCTCTGATCCTGAGCGCCGTGAAAAACGTGGAGGATGTCCGTCCCCCGGCGCGTCTCGCGGTAGTAAATCAGGTATTTTCCCGCCGGAAAACACTTCACGCCGGCGGCGATGTCGTCGGCGGGCTTCCCCGCATCCGCATATTCGCCGAGCAGCCAGAACCGTTCCGTGATGCGGTCAATCACCCGCCCCGCAGCTTCCGGACTTGCACGCTCAGCCCAGTAGAGGAAAATTTCGTCGAGGTCCTGCTCCGCTTCCCTGCTGACACGATAGCGCATTACTGGCCAGGGGCTTGCCGGGCCAGGTGCTTCCGTCCCCTCGCCTTCACTCCATCGGCAAGCTTCTGCAATCCCTCGCGGCCTTCGTATTCGGCGAATGCACCGGCCGCGATGCCTTCGAGGCTGGCGCGGACGCGCTGGCGGATTCCGTTGATTTGCTCCGCCGTCAGGTCTGTGAGGATGTCCTCGGCGGTGGGCGTTGCCAGCCGTAAAGCACGCGCGTCCTCATCCTCCATGCGGCGCAACGCTTCGCGGACCACCTCGCTGGCGTTGTTGTAGCGCCCGCTTTTCACTTTCCTACGAACGTAGCCCGCAAGGCGATCCGTAATCGAGATGTTCATTTGGTCCATGGGTAGCCCCTGCGCTCAAAGGCCCTCTTTCATCACTTATACCCAAGAAGCAACTAGGATGTCAATCTTTGACATACCGAAATTCTTTATGGTTGCCGCGCCTGGTGCACCATCTCTACCAGAACCTTTCTGGCTGCGGCCGGATCACTCGCTTCCCGCAGGAACGCGATCCGGGCACCGCGCACGCCATCTTGGGTTTTCAGCCGCACCTGAAAACCGAGGCGGTCCACTGAAATCATCTCCGCTTGCTGCGCCTCGATGCCGGCAAATGCCCGTGCCAGCAGAATAAGGGCCTCCTTGTGGCCGGCATTCATGTGCTGGACGATCCCGGCGGCAGCATCCGCCAGCGGGTCGGGTTGCGCCCGCTCGTACTCCGAAGCAGAGATCCAGCCCATCACGCCGAACCCGCCCACGTAGTAAACGTCCACCACGTCCATGCGATAGAAAGAAAAATCTTCGAAATCCACCCAGTATTTGCTGTTCGCGTAGCTCGCCAGGTAGAGCTTGCGCGCCTTCGCCACCTCCGGCTCCGCTATCGGCAGAACATTCCCCATCAACGTGACTCTCGCCGCGCCCAGGGGATCGCCTTCCCCGTCAGCTCGGGTCACCAACAGGCTGGCGCGCGGGTCTGCTTGCAGGTTCTGGGTATGCATCGCCATGGTGCTAACCAGGAAGATGGGGCGCCCGCGCTCATCCAGCGCGTACGGCATCACTGAGCCGAAGGGGAACCCCGGCTGCTTGCGCGACAGGGTCGAGAGGCTGCCGATCCGGCCCAGGTACATCAGAGTGCGCCCTCGTTCGGCAAACGAGGGCGCGGGCACGGAAGGCTGATCGCCCGCAACCCCTCCGCTCGCGTGCTTTCTCACAGATGATGACATCGCTGCTCTCCTGCCGTTTCAAGAAACATTGTGCCGTTTTCTCTGTATCAAGCTTCAGTTCGGGGATGGGAACGTCTGGTTTGCCACCCATAGCAACCTCCTCCGTACCCAAAAGGATTAACGATCGCCGAGGCACAGGCTTGGCGCATCGCCTGCAACTTCTCCAGTTCCGAGTGGGCGGCCCGCGAGGTTGCCGGTCTTGGCAAAGCCTACGGGAGAGTGCGAACCGGGTGATCGCCTCAGCCTAACCTTCGGCGCTAGGCGCTATCACTTTTGGGCCAGATATTTGTTCGCTTCTGCCAGCTCTGTCCGTTCAGTGTCGGCGTGAGTGCACAGAGTCAAGAGCTTCTGGTAGTAGCTTTTCGCCATCTCCCGATCTCCCAACTGCTCGGCAGCTTTGGCAGCACCGTAAAAACTGCGATACCTGTTTCGTGCTGCCTGCAAGGAGGTCTCATACTCCTTCAGGGCAGGCGCGGACTCATGCATGGCAAGCAGCAAATCTCCCAGAAGTTCGCGCATTGGCCATAACCGGTTCTCCATGGCAACATGCTTTTCGCCGGCGTCCTCACGGTCCGCGGCAGACCGCATCATCTTCACAGCTTCAGCCTTTTTGCCCTCCGCGTATGCCACCCATGCAGACACCGCGCTCACTTGGATATCCGTCTGCTCCGCCCAGTAGTCCTGTTTCGATTCCACCAATGCATCCTTGATTTGCCTCAATTGGGTAATCTCCTTTCGGGCACTGGCAAGTTCGCTCCTGCGGGCAGAACCCATGGCACGAGTGAAGTAGGTGATGGCGTCTGCTACCGGCGTGGTGGGGTGAGGTTCAAGTGCCGCAGCCTCAGCCCACGCACCTCGTTCAATGGCATAGCGTGCTGGGATGGCGGCGAAAGCGGTGTATCCAGCCAGTACCGCCCCCGTTGCTCCAGCAGCCGCCGAAGCCGGCTGTGTCTTTTGCAGGGCCGCAGTTTGCTCCAGCAGACGCTTTGCCTCGCTATCCTGTGCGCCTTGTAAATAGGCGTACACCATGAAATCCATGGCATGCACGTAACTCGGAGCAACATTCAAGGCGGCCCGGTTTGCGTTGATTGACTCTTGCCACATTCCCAACATGGAGTAAGTGTGAGACGGCATGTGGAGTGCATGCGGAGCCGAGGGGGCAACGCCACCGTAGTGATGTGCCGCATCGAGCCCACGAGCCGCCAATGGCGGAAAGTCGTAGGTGTGGATCAGGTAATGAAGTGCCCCCGGGTGCTCCGGCTGCTGAGCAAGAACTTTCTCTAGAATCGCTGCGGCCTTCAGCTGCCGGGTGTAGTTCTTATCAGGCGGAAGGACCGTAACGGCTTCATTCAAAGCCAGCGCGTAGAAAATCGCAGCCTCGGAATCTTCAGGATAACGCGTGTACATCTGTTCCATTGCGCTTTCATACGCCAGAACTCGCGTCCGGTAATCGCGGTTTTCCCAATCCTTGTAATACGTTTCGATCGCCCCGATGTAGTCCCGCTCTCGTTGAGTTTTAGCAGCGGCGGCTTTGGCCTTTGCAATCGCATCCAGTCCCTCCTGGAGAACTACACGGTTGGGTGCGCCAACGAGCGGATTCGTACGACGGCTTATGGCCATTCCCCAGTACGCCATCGCACAGGTCGGGTCGGCATTCGTGACCTCCGCGAACGCCTTGAAATCCTGGGGATACCAGAAGGAATGCAACATGGAGACGGCCACATCAAATTGCTGCTGAGCTGCAGGCGTGCAGGAGACAGGAAAGTGAACTTTTCCCAGTTTTTCCGAGTTTGATGTTTTCTCCTGAGCCGCGAGAAACGATCCGGAGGAGATCGCTAGGACAATCAGGAACAGAATGGGGCGTTTCTTATGACACCTCCAAGTTTGAGGATTATGTAAATCGCGATTTTTTGCGACGGACGCGATTTCGTTGATGCTCACTTCGAGGAAGCAACCGGAATCATCGCGTGTTCATAGGGTGTGCCCGCCCACATCATGTACGGTTTACTGGGATCGGGGTCCTTAGCTTCCGTATAGCCCAACGCTTTGCTGGGTGGACCGAAAAGCATGATGTGCGGCCCGGTGACGACCCAATGATTGTCGGCGGTTTTGCCTGTAGCATAGGGATCGGTATTGCTCGCTCCCTCGTCCCCCGCCAGCATGTACGAAATCCCCACCTTATTCGGCGGCGGCACGTGCTTCATCACTGCATCGATAAACTCCATGCTGTTGCGATCATTGCACATCTTGTTGTCAGTGCCCATGATCATGCAGGTAAATCCGTTATTTCCGGCGCGGAGGGAGCGCATGCTTCCGTCTTTCCCCGCGCGGACGACGGCTGCTCCCTTGGCGACCGCTTCGGGAGCCGCGGACAGAGCTTGAGCGATGTAATCGGAGTCCGACATCTGCCCTTGCTGAGGATGGGGTGTGGCTGCTTGCTGAGCATGGGCTGTGGCCGCGATAGCGAATAGCGATACCGCGACGGCGAAGATCGTGTTTAACGTCCGCATATTTTCTCCTTTACGCTGGGATTTCCCTCTCACCGCACTCCCAGCGGAGCGAATGGCGTCCAGCCTTTCGGTTTGAAAACATACCTCAACTCTAGATGCGGGTGCCCCATTTGCCTCGGCTTCGCTCGGGGCAGGCTCTTCTCGCCTGCCTTTGGCGAGCAGGGTGGGCACGGTCATCCTGCACCGTTACATGGAAATTGTAAAGTCGATGCGAGTATCTGCGTTCACGAGTGCCGGATCGCCGCTACTATTGTGTTGCAGTGAATGGTGACGGTATCGCGCACGTCAGAAGCGTAGCCGCCAGCCGGCACAGCGAGCACCGGGATTCCACGCGCTCTAGCCGTGCGGAAGACGAACTCATCTCGGCGCTTTAACCCTTCGATGGTCAGCGCCAGCCCTCCGAGCAAGTCCTCGCGGTAAGGGTCCGACCCGGCCAAGTAGCAGATCAGATCGGGCTGAAACCGCTCGAAACCCGAGGCCAGGGCCTTCTGCAACCAAGCGAGGTATTCATCATCGCGCATGCCATCCGGCAGACCCACGTCAATCGCGGACGGGGGCTTCCATGCCGGATAGTTGTTCTCCTGGTGCAGGGAGATGGTGAACACATCGCGGGCAGGCGACTCCCGCAGGTAGGGCAGGCGCTCCGGCCGGGGCGACGGCGCGGCATTCTGGATGCCGAAAATGGCGGCGGTGCCGTTGCCGTGGTGAACGTCGCAGTCCACGGTCATCGCGGTCTTGATCTTTCCGTCCTGCTGCAGGCGGCGGATGGCCACCGCGACATCGTTAATCAAGTTGAAGCCCTCGCCGTGGTCGGGGAAGGCGTGATGAAAGCCACCGCTGAGGTTGAAGCCGACTCCGTCGCGCAGCGCGCAATCGCCAGCCAGGATGGTGCCGCCTGCGCAGAGCCAATACGCCGCAACCAGTTCGCGGGAGTAAGGAGCTTCAAGCTGCCACTCTTCGCTCTCGGATAGAGTCCCCGTACGCAGCTTGTGCACGTACTCGGGCGTGTGCACCAGCAGGACATCTTCATCGCTGGCTGGCGCCGGCTCTACGAAGTCCTCGGGCCCGGCGATCCCCTGCTCAAGAAGGCGCCCGCACATCAGCCGGTATTTCGAAACTGGGAACACGCTCTGCCCGATCGGCAGGTAAAAACTGGGTGCGCAGACAAGCTTGAAGGGCAGCATCGATCCTGCCCGCGGTTATCCCGGGGCAGCGCACCCAAGAATACCAGTACAACTACCTTGGTAACTTCAGACGCGGCCAGGTTGCGCCTAGAATGGCTTTGCTCATGCCTCCCACCGCGCAGCGCGAAAAAGACCCCTGGCCGCAGGAACGTGAAGGCTACTATCAGCCGACGCCGGTCGCCTACGCGCCCGTTCACGTCAACTCCAGCGCCGGCAAGGAGAACCTCGCCGTCCGCAGGGCGGAGCAGATCGGCAGCGTGGTCGCCGGTGGAGGGATCATCTGGACGGCCTACGCCGTCGCCCACCATTCCGCCGAGATCGCCCGTCTCGTGCTCTTCCCGCCGGGGCCGCTGGAAGTCCTCGGCATTGGCGTGTTGATCTGGCTGGTCGCCAAGTTATGCCGCGCCGCCTCGCCGCGCTGACCGGTCCCGCCCCAACTTCCCATTGACATTTCCGAGAGCGCCGGGTTCGAGAACAGGATTTGAAAGCCTCCGCCAGGGGGAGTAGCATTTCCTTGATTTGGGGTCGCAAGTACCTGCTCATGTGCCCCAAACAGATGGAGGTGACTTGATGCCAACCACACGAGAATTCACCATCCAGATGGAAGACCGGCCTGGCATGCTGGGAAAGTTGTGCCGGGCTTTGGCTGACAAGGGAGTGAACATCCTTGCCTTCCAGTCCTTCCCCAACCAGGGCAAGAGCACCGTCCGCTTCGTGGGGGACAACCCCACCACCACTAAAACGGTTTTGGACGGCCAGCGCGTGACCTACACCGAAACCCAGGTGGCGCAGACCAGGCTGACGCATCGGCCGGGTGAACTGGCCCGGGTGGCGTCACGGCTGGGCGAAGCCAACATCAACATCGACTACGCTTACGTCGGGATCGAGCCGGGGACCAACCATCCGCTGCTCATCTGCGGGGTGGCGGACGTTGCCAGAGCGGCCAAGATCCTCGACGAAGCCGCCACCGCTGCCGCGTAGCCACTCACCTGTGCGTCCTTCGAAGAGCCCAAGCCAACGGCTTGGGCTCTTTTGTCTTTAGCGGTGAGGCAGCCCGTATTCCATCCCGGCTCACGGTTGACGCACTGCGAGGGTCCTGGGTGCGGGTGCCCTACCCTTGGCCGGTTTTGCCAAGAGTGGGTCTTTTTGCAAGCATGCTGCGTCTCTACGCGCCGGGCACATCATTCTGCGCGTCGATGAATCTGCCCCGGTACCGCGCTTCCGGCAGCGGACAGGTGTCGTACCGCCCAAACATGCGGTAGCGATGGCGCGCGATCGTGTCGTACACAAAGTCGCGGACGCGTGGCGGCAGGACCCGCAGCATGGTCGCAGACTTCCAAACCCCGCCCAGCCTCGCCGCCGTGTAGACGGCGGCAGACGACCTTGAGAGCACGCGCTCGCCGACCAGCCCGAACTCCCGCACCACGTAGAACGTGTCCAGAGCGTCCGGCGCGATCCCGTGGCGCGCGAGAATCTCCCGGCCTGTCGAGCTTTGGAGCGACGCGAACCGGAAGACGCCGTCGCGGTCGCGCTTCAGCACGAACCGCACGCCGCGGTTGCACAGTCCGCACACCCCGTCGTAGAGGATGACGGCTGTCCCCTCACCCTCGCGCATTGGCTCATCGCTCGACACCGAACGCACTGACCTTAGTCGGAATCACCTAATCCGGCTAAATCGGCAACGATTGTCCTCAAGTCACACCCGTACCCAAACTTTGTAGCGGTAGGACACCGCGCGATCTTCACCCGGCTTTAAAGTGATTTCCCAGGTCAGGCGGGACATGGGATTATCGGTCTGGATAGCTTCGCCGAGCTTTACGGACTTGCCGCCGTCGGACTGAACTTCGACGGTGCCGCGAAGGGTCTTACCGATAGAGAGGTGGACCTCTTTAGTCTTGTAGTTCTTGACCTTCAGAATGCCTTCGACAGTGACCAAATCATAGTTGTAGCCGCGGCGGCGCTGGACGTCTTGCTGGCGGGCGATTTCGCGTTCTTCGTGGCTGGAGCGGAGATCCGTGGCGACGGTGATTTTGAGATTGGAAGACGCGGCCTTGGGAGTGTACGGGAGCGTGTCCTGAGAAACGGGCTTCGTGCCGGAGATGACCAGAGCAGGAGCGCTGGTCCAGGGCACTTTGGCGGAGTTTTTCAGCCGGATGGAGTGCCAGATGCTGTTTAGCGCAGCGGCATCCGGCGCGTTGGAATTGGGCTGGATTACATTGCCAAAGCCGTCCACGCGGGGCTGGTCCTGCACTTCCCACTCGTAGATGTGCTCATAACCGACGGTTGCGGAAAAGACGTTGTAGGCAGCGCGCTCGCCGCGAGCAAGGGTGACACCGGAGCGGGTGTAGAGGAAGAGGTCTTCTTCGGGCGCGCCGGAGAGCTCTTCGACGGTGTTGGCAAAGGAAGCTTCCGAACGGGGAAAGCTGCTTCGCTCATCGGCGCCGATGACTAACTGCCCGGCGATGGCGTTGCTGTAGCGCAGATTTCTGCCGCCGTCCCGGCGCTCGGCGTCTTTCATGAAGTCGAGAAGAGACTGCTGCAGGCTCATGGGCGAAAGAGTGTTGGAATAGGCGAAGTTGGGAACGCCGACGACGAAGAAGACATCGGCGTCCTTGAGATCCTCCGCGTCGTCCACGACGACGGCCTGCATGGTGATTTGTGCAGTTTTGTCGTCCGTGAGGGAGATCAAGTAGGAGGGCGTCCAGCCGAGACCGTGCTCGAGATAGCCCATGGTGAGACTGCTCTTGCTCGAGACGCTTTTCACTTTGAAGCGCAAGGCCTGGCGCTGCTGTTCAAATTTTTCTCGGAACAGGGTGTCTTCCGGGAGAGCCGCCTGGGAGATGGAAGAGAGCGGAAGAGCCAGCAGCCGCTGGTTCACTTTGAGAAGGAGATATTGCGTGCGAGCGGGGGGAGGAGCAGAAGCGGCAACGCGCGGAACGTCCGGCGTAACGGAGGGATCAGGGGAAAGAGATTCCTGGTCTCGGAGACCGACGATTTCGCCGGTGTATTCTTTCATGTTGTAGGTGATCGTAACCGTCTTGCCCGCGTTGGCCTGGAGGACCTCGCCGAGAGAAGCGATGGTGCGTTCGCCGGTAACGATGTAGCGATAGGAGACGATCTCATCGAGGCTCGCGCCCGGATCGTCGGGCGAAAGCCAGAGCGTCCCCAGGGTGGCGTTGGGGATGGGAGCGATGCGGCCGGTACCGGATTGAAGGCGGACTTCGCCATGGCGAACGACGAACGCGAGGCCGTTCTTGAACGCGGCAACGGCGACGGTTTTCGGGGCGGGATCTGGTATGTCCGCTTGATCACCCGGAAAGAGTGCGACGGGGCAGCATAGAAAAAGAGTCACCAGACAGGCGAGCGTCCGACAAAGCCGCATAGATGAGCCTCCAGAAAGAGCGATGAACTTGAGCTTACGGGGACAATTATCCTGGATGCGGGGGAATTCCAAGGCTGGTGCCCCTTCGGTAATAGAACGGGACGCACTCGATTTCTTGCGAGTGCCCCTGTTTCTTACAGGGGCTTAGAGGATTGTGGGACGCTGTCAAGCGCGGATTTGTCCATCCCCGTCGGTGCCGGCTATCCCCCGGGGCGGCGAAACCGGCAGTTTCTGGCCGGCGCTCGAGGACGCTATGGCGAGTGAGGTGGTGGCGCCCGGTGATGGCGCGTCCGCCGCGGGTAAACCCAGGGCTCAGTGCGGCAGGTGGCGGGCGCTCTGGTCTCGCACTCCGGCGCGCGGATGGCTGGTCAGCCACTCCAAGTCTTCCACGGAGACCGGCTTCTCTCCCGTCAGCACCACCGGCACCGAGGGACACGCCTGGCGTATCTGCGGCTCCAGCCGTTCGACAAGATCGGAATCGAGCAGCACGATGTCCGGCGGGAACAGCCGCACCAGCGCCATTCCGACTTCCGGGCTGAAGGCCAGCATCACTTCATAACCGGCGGAGCGGAGCACTTCAACCGGCTCTTCGGCCCGGTCGATATCGGGATCGATGCAGATGATGCGGGGCATAGGCGAAACTCCAGTCCAGGGCGCGAGGTTAATCCAGCCGCAGCCTCCAGGCTGGCTGCGTGGGCAGCAGGCCCAGCAGGAAACCCAGAGCTGCGGACGCAACGATGACCGAGAGCTGAGGCGGGTTGCCGACCAGCGCACAGGCTGCGAAGTTGACCATGTCGCGCCCCACACTCCACGCAGCCCGCAATGGGTTCTTTTTGGCTCGCACGGCCCTGCCTCCGTTTATGTCCAGGCGGTTCACACCCCCGCTCCCACTACCCCAGAGCGCCGAGGTTTTTCGCGTGGCGAGCGGTCGTCGCGGAAGACCACCACGCACGTCAGCGCCAGCAGCAATCCCCAGCTCAGCAGGATCGCCGGCGCACCCCACAGCACGACTTCGAAGAGCGAGTTCATAACCGCCTGGACCCTGACTGTAATAACCCAGACGGCCGCGGGCGCGGGTAAAGATTGCGTCAAGGAAAGGTAAAGTCTTGTAATCGCGGGGCCTGCCTTGGGTAGATCACTCACTGTTGTGATTTGCATCACTGCTATGCGTGCGAGGGGGAGAGGAGTATGGGTGCGAAACTGGGGGATTCGCACCTTGAAGCCGGACTACGACATCCATGCCGACGCCGTCCGCGAGCTGGCAAAGGCGCTGGACGCCATCGCCAGCTCGCATAGCTGCCCTCCGGGCGGGATCCTCTTCCGGCAAGGACAGCCGGGAGAGGGTGTCCTGGTAGTGCGCCGCGGCCAGGTCCGCCTCTCCGCCTGCTCGCACGACGGCCACGCCCGGCTGCCCTACCGCACCATCGGGCCGGGATACGTGCTGGGCCTGCCGGCGCTGTTCTCCGGCCAGCCTTACAGCCTGACCGCCGAAGCCCTGGAGGAGTGCGTTTTCGGTTTCGTGGACCGGGAAAGGGCGCTGGAATTGGTCCGCCAGCGCCACGACCTGTGCTTCCAGGCCGCCGACCTGCTGGCGCGCGAGGTGAGGGAACTGCGCGAATGGCAGGCGCTGCACTGCGGGGTTAACGCACACTGATCGCGCGCCTCCCGCGCCACCGCGCCTTCGTCGTGCTGGTGCTGGGCGAGTAAGCGAGATTTTTGCTCGGGCCCCCGCGGATTCAATCGCTTCCATTGTTTCCAATCGCGCACCAGACTGAAACCAGTTTCACTTTCACCATCCCAGCGAAGAACAAATCAACGGCAAGCCCCAGGACATGGTCGCCCACCTGGTGCACTCCGACACTGACGGCCACCTCGCCATGGTCGCTGTCTTGCTGAAGACGGGAAGCGCTAACGGCATGATCCAGAAGATCTGGGATAACCTGCCCCGGAAGGAAAGGAAGAGGAAGTCTCCGGCGTCGAAGTGAATGCCGCCGCCCTGCTGCCGCCGGCGACCGGCTACTACACCTTCCCCGGATCGCTGACCACGTCGCCCTGCAGCGAGCACGTAACCTGGTTCGTGCTCAAGACGCCCGCCCAGATCTCGGCTGAGGAAGTAGCCGCCTTCGCCAAGGTCTATCCGCACAACGCTCGCCCGACCCAGCCCTTGAACGGGCGCGAAGTTCTGGAAAGTCAGTAGGAAGCTATCTCATAAATGGTTTTCGGGAGGGCACGGCTTCAGCCGTGCCGTCCCAAGCCCCAAATAATGCGGGCTTTAGCCCCTGAGGGAATCAGGATTTTACTGAGATGGTTCATTATGAGATGGCTGATGGCTTCTAG
The DNA here is from genome assembly GCA_963704285.1 of uncultured Acidobacteriota bacterium. Classification (GTDB taxonomy): domain Bacteria; phylum Acidobacteriota; class Terriglobia; order Terriglobales; family Acidobacteriaceae; genus JAHFUA01. Next base: position 3,210,682 of record OY969886.1, read on the forward strand.
ATGCCCGCCCCATGTGATGTCTGATTCTGGATCGGATAGCTGGATGCCCTGGGCAGACTCGAATTCACCGCTCCGCGGGAATCAGAAATGCCCCTGGTATTCTGCCCTCCAGAGTTGCAAGCATCGCACCGTTCGCTTTGGCGAGTTGCGCGAGATGGCCATCCGTAATTTGTTTCGGAGTTTTGACCCAGCCGGGAAGCAGCGAAATATCATGGGCGTCTGGGATGAATGTGACGTTCAACGTCTTCGTTGTCTTAAGGCGGAGCAGAAGGTTGCGGGCTTGTGAGATGGCCAGTCCGTACTGGGGCGCTTGGGCGAGGACCCGGACGAAACCAAGTTCTGTAATCGAGCAAGTTGCCAGTTGCGGAACTGCCTTCGCCGCCAGAACCTGCACCCAGCGAGCCGCCCGCTCGTGAAATTCGTGTTCTAGGAAGCCCAAGGCTACCAGCGCATTCACGTCCAAGAGATACTTCATGGGAAGTTCGAGAGTATCTCTTCGACCTGCTTGCTGCTCAACAGCGGGGCCTCCGCACCCACGCTCAGGACCGGCAGGCCGGTGAGCGGATCAGTCACAATCCTTACTTTTGGCGGGCGGTTTCTGCGCGGGGTTAACAGGATGCGTCCGCCCTGCACCTTTGCCTCGAGCGGATCGCCGGCCCGGAGCCCAAGTTTGCGGCGAATCGGCCCGGGCAGGACAACCTGGCCTTTGGTGGAAACTCGAGTTTCCATGGTAAGACAATCTTACCACAACCGGCCGGAAGAAGCGTGCGCCCCGAGAGGTCGCACGATTCGACTGGACGGAAGTTAATTGCCGGTACGAGGAGCGCTTGCTCAGTTGGCGCGGTTGACACTCATCCAGTGCGGAGTAGAATCTGCGCGGCGAGCCCCAGGCTGCCCCAGTTCGCGAAGGAGGCCTTCCATGTATTGCAGTAAATGCGGACTCGAAATCGGGGACGCCAGGTTTTGCCCGAAGTGCGGAACCGCCCAGGGCGGGATTGTGGCACAGGCAACCGGCGCCGCCGCCGGAACTGCTCCCGCACCGCAGGTTATTGTCATCAAGCCGGCAAAAAGCCCGGGCGTGGCGGTGGTGCTGTCCTTCTTCGTCGCCGGACTGGGGCAACTCTATAACGGCCAGATCGGTAAAGGTCTGGCGTTCCTGTTCGCGTACGTGGTTTCCGCTGTGCTGATGTGGGTGTTTATCGGATTCATCACCACCCCGATTCTCTGGATCTGGAGCATGGTTGACGCTTACAAGACAGCGGAGCGGATCAACGCGCAATCCGGCGGGTAGGGGCAGGCACGCTGCGCCCCTGATTTGTGGACAGGGTGTGTGCAGGCCGGGCTACGTGTTAAGCTGATTTCACCGGGGCCGTAGCTCAGTTGGATAGAGCAAGAGTTTCCTAAACTCTAGGTCGGCGGTTCGAATCCGCCCGGCCCCTCCAGCCTGCAACACGACCGCAAGGAGACTCTTTTCCGTCTGAGTCACGCCCGCGTTCTTTGCCGCTTGATTCAATCTCCCCCTGCCGTCCTTCAAAGCAGAAAGGTCGGCCAGCCGGTCATGTAGAATGACCCGCCTCTAGACAACGAAATCGTGGAGCACCACGAAACCCGAGCCAAACTCGGAGCGCCGCAAGCGGCGCACCACCGCGAGCCCCGCGTCGAACCCCGACCTGGCGCGCCAGTTGTTCATCGTGCTCACTGTGGTGGCGCTGGCCTATGCCCTGCTGGCCGGCCTGCGCACAGTGATGGATTACGATCTCGGCTGGCAACTGGCAACCGGGCGATGGGTCGCTCAGCACCGTCAAATCCCCTCGACGGACGTCTTCTCCTACACCGCACCGGGGCAGCCCTGGATCTACCCGGTGGGCGCGGGACTGTTCTTCTACGCCGCGTATCTTGTCGGAAAGTATGCGCTGCTGGCGTGGCTGGGAGCAGCGGCCTGCGTGGCGACGGTCGCCTTGCTGATCTGGAAACGATCGGCGATGCTCGCCGCGCTGGCCATTCTGGCGATCCCCATGATCGCGCTGCGAACCGCGCCGCGTGCCGAGATGTTCACCACGGTGCTGTTCGCCGCATTCCTCACTGTGTTGTGGCGGCAGCATGAGAGCGGTCGCGCTCCCCACCCCAGCAAACCAAAACCGGGTTTGCTGGGCACCCCGGCTCGCCTGTGGCTCCTGCCCGTGCTGATGATCGCCTGGGTGAATCTTCACCTGGGATTCGTGGCGGGATTGGCGCTGGTCGCGGGATACATCTTGGTGGAAGCTTTGGAAATGGTGTGGCCGGAGCGCCGCCAGGCGGCCGCGGATCGGCTGCGCTACGCCTGGCCGTGGCTGATGGCCACCGTCGCTGCCACCGCGGTCAATCCCTGGGGAGCGGGAATCTATCGCGCCCTGCTGCGCCAGGAGCGCGCCACCGCCGCGCACTCGCAGTGGATCACGGAGTGGGCTCCGGCGCGGCTGAACTGGACTCTGGCCAGCATGAGCTTCTCCCTGCGCAGTCCTGACGGCGCTTTTTACGTGATGCTGCTGGTCGCCGCCGTGGCTGTGGCGCTCGCCTTGTGGCGGCGACAACTGGGAGCGGCCGTGCTCGTGACCGGCGCGGCGCTGCTGGCCATCCGGCACATCCGCTTCCAGGCTCTATTCGCCGAAGTGGTGGTGGTGGTCGGGGGAGCGGTGCTCGCCTCGGCACTCGCCGGCCGGTGGGAGAGGATCAGGCAGACGCGGCTCGGATCAATCGCCGTCATCGGCCTGGCGTATTGCGTGGTGGGGCTGGCCTGCCTGCGCGCGGCCGATCTGGTAAGCAATCGCAGCTACCTCGGCACCACCAACCTGAGCACCTTCGGCGCGGGATTGTCGTGGTGGTTCCCTGAGGGCGCGGCCGCGTTCATCGAGCGCGAGAACATCCGCGGGCACATTTTCAACAGTTATAACGAAGGCGGATATCTCACCTGGCGGCTGGGCCCGAAGTATCCGGACTACATTGACGGGCGCGCCCTTCCCTTCGGCCCGAAATTGTTTGCGCGCAACCAGCAACTAATGGCGACTCCGCCGGAGTCGCCGGAGTGGCAGCGCGAGGCCGAGCAGTACGGCATCAATGCCATCATCGTGCCGCTGGCGCGGTACAACGGGGTGGACCTGTTTCCGGTGCTGCGGCAATTCTGCGCCAGCGCCACGTGGCGGCCGGTGTACCTGGACGAGGTCTCGGCCGTCTTTGTGCGGCGCAGCCCGCAGAATGAAAGCCTGATCCAGCGCTTCGAGATCGACTGCGCCAAGACTTCCCTGCCCCGGGCCGCTCCCCAAGGTCACGATAGCCAGGCGTTCAACCAATGGGCCAACGCGGCCGCGGTTCTGCATGCGCTGGGGCGGAACTCCGAGGCGTTCGCGGCCACCGCCAAGGCCCTGGGCATTTTCGAGGACAGCGCTTTCGTTCACTTCCTGCGCGGGAATCTGCTGGAGGAGACGGGCGATCTCGGCAACGCCGAGCAGGAATATCTCCGGTCAGCCGCGCTGGAGGTGAACGGATCCACCTGGTCGAGCCTGGGGGCGGTCTATCATCGGGAAGGCCGGTTGCAGGATGAGATCAAGGCATGGCAGCGCGCGGCGGATCTCGTGCGCCGACCCGATCCCGAGTTGCTCTCGCTGGGATACGCCGAGCTTGCCGCACACCGGCCGCGCGAGGCCCTGCGGGCGTTCGACCGGGCGCAATCTCAAGCGGCAAGGCCCAGCGACAACAACTTCCTGGCCAATCTGGCGCACGGTCGCGCCAGGGCCTGGAGCGAGCTGGGAGACTGGAAACGCGCGATCTCGTTTCAGGAAGAGACAGTCAGGCTAGCTCCGGATCGAGTCGGCGATTGGCTGGAGCTTGCCAATCTGTATGACCGCGAGCAGCGCTCCCAGGATGCGCAACGCGCCCGGGAACGCGCCGCCGCACTCGTGCGAGGCCAGGGGGGATTGAACCAGTGAGTCATTGAGAAAACATCTCACGAAATGGTTTTCGGGAGGGCACGGCTTCAGCCGTGCCGCCGAAGCCCTTATTTTTGTCATTCCGAGGGGCTTTAGCCCCGAGGAATCTTGGTTTCGTTTAAACAGAACCAAGATCCCTCGCTCGCGCTCGGGATGACAGCACTCTTAAAGACAGGTTCTCATTGACATCAAGGGAACCCGCGCTGAAATCCACTTTGACAACGCCCCTCAACCAGAGTACAAGTGGCGAATCCCGAAGTTTGTGCGACTCCCGGTGTGCTTTGAGGCAAGCTATGAAAAACATCTATGAAGTCCTGCGGCAGAAGGAGACGGAGATCGAGCGGTTGAAGAAGGAACTGCAGGCGCTGCGCGTCGTGGCTCCCTTGCTGGAGGAGGAGTTGGCGGCGGAAGTGCTGGTGGCTTCGCCCCCGGTGCGGACCTATCCCACGGTGCAGGCCAAGCCGGCAGCGGTCGCAGCGGCTGCCGATACCAAGCCCATATGGCCGTAGCAAACCGCGTAAAATAAGTAGCTTAGCGGTAAGAGCCTCGCCTGAATCTTTAAGCAGATTGTGTGCCACGGTTCCTGTCCGAAGCGGCGGGGCGCGTGAGCCTTCTTGCGGGAAAGCGAGTCGCTTGGCCTTCGAAACCTTGTCCGAGCCATTCCCCCACGCCAGCAAACCAACAGCGGGTTTGCCGGGGTTCCCTGTGCGCCAGATCGCCCGCGGTGTGGCCACCGCCGAAGGTTCCGCCCACGCCCCCGAACGGCGCCGGCATGTGCGCATAGGGATGGCGGCGCACCGCCTCACCACCGTCAACATCAATGCCAGGAACGCCGCCCTGGTGGTCAACCTGGGCACCGGCGGGATGCGGGTGCAGGCGCTGGGCCGTCCGGTCGAGCCGGGCGCAACCCTCCGGCTCAAGTTCCAACTGCCGGGATCGCTGGAGCCGGTCCACACCTCCGGCGTGGTGGCCTGGGTGAACGATTCGGCGGAAGCGGGCATACGGTTTGCCGGGCTCTCCGAATCTCTGGCGCGCCGGCTGCGGGAATGGATGGCAGAGAACGGGGTCTTGAACGCGGCGCGGGAGTTCATGAGCATCGCGGGCGGCTGGCAGGCCGCGCTGGACCTGATGGCGGAATTGGCGCGCATGCTCACCGGCGCCCGCGGTGTGGCCATCACGCTGGCTGTACCCGGCAAGCGCCCGATCCATTCCTCCGTGGGCGAGGATTTGCCCATCCGCGCCACGGTGGCGGCGCCCATCTATGAAAGCGAACGGATCATCGGCCACCTGCAGATTTCGTCCAGCGAACTCGGCGCCTTCGACGAACAGGACCTGGGCGCCCTGCTGGTGCTGGCCGCAGTGGTGGGCAAGATGGTCGAGCTCCGCGCTGCCGAGCCGCGGGAGGCCGCGCACAAGGCCCCGCCGCTCTCATCCAGGATCGTCAGCCGGATCGAAGGGATCCTTCCCACTATCCGCGTGCGGGTGGTGCCCTGAGCGGGAAGTCCTTCCCGGATTGGCGGCCATACGGTACGGCATGTCCACTCTTGTCGTCCCCTCCAGTGCCAGCGCGTGCAGCCGTCCGCCATGGAAATCAGGCCAATTGCAGCCTGCCGCCATCGCTGGAATCCTGGTCACATCGAGGGCTGCCGGTAGTACGATTGGGGTTGGAAGCGGCGAGAAATTAGGACGGAGATCACCAACATGACGGCAGTGGAACGTGAGATTCTTCGCCTGGAGCGCCAGCAGGTAGCGGACTTCAACCGCCGCGACCTAAAGGCACTCCTCGAGCAGTTCGAGCCCACCTTTGTCGGCTTCTCCTCCACCCGCCACCAGCGCATTGCGGGCCGGGCGGCGCTGAAGAAGACTTTTCAGCATTACCTGGATCAGTCGCCACGAGTCCGCTATCGCATGGCAGAGCCTCGCGTGCAAGTCTTCGATGGAGCCGCCGTGGTCAGTTTTTACTGGGTGGTGGAACTTTCGCCCGGGCATCGGGTGGAAGGGCGTGGCAGCCACGTCTTCATATGGCGGGGTAAGCGGTGGCGGATCGCGCACGAGCACTTCTCCCGCAGTCACTGACCACAGACGGTCAACCAGTGACGTGGAGGCGCTTTCCGCGCGGCCCATTCGACAACTTCGCTTCGCTCAGTTGCTCAGGGCAGGCTAAAGGCTGAGCCGCAGGCCGAAATCCTGAGCGAACCGAAGGACCGGGTGAGTGTGGCGGGGACGACGGGACTCGAACTTGAGGCGCTTTGCGCGGCCCATTCGACAGCTTCGCTTCGCTCAGCTGCTCAGGGCAGGCTAAAACCCGAGCCCGCAGAGCCTGCCCCGAGCGGAGCCGAGGGGAAATCCCGAGCGCAGCGAGGGACCTAAAGGGAAAATGGCGGGGACGACGGGACTCGAACCCGCGGCCTCTGCCGTGACAGGGCAGCGTTCTAACCAACTGAACTACGTCCCCGCAGCGCGGGATGGATTACTCTCAGTATAGCAGGTCGGCCCCGCGGGTCACACCAAACCGTGATCACCGTCACAGACGGATGATCACAAAGCGCGGAACATTCGCCCGTCATTTCTTCTAAGAGCACGCACTTTTCTTTCCGGCTTCATTCTCACCCAGGCCCCACACTCTGAGTCGGTCTCCGGAGTTGAGTCGTTCCCGTTTCCTTTCTTCTCTCAGAGGAACTGCGGCGGCTTCCAGCCAACCGCAAAGAGGAAGGAGGCGAGCAAATTGGCCTTCTCAAGAGACCGCAAGCTATGTCATCACGCGCAACCGTAACCAGCGGTTGCTAACCAAGAGGAGAATCACCATGCTTACACGCAATGCTGAAGCAGTTGCGATTGGACCGAGTCTGCGCCAGAGATCGTCCACCATTATCCTGGCACTAGCCCTCACCCTTGTTGCCCTCGTTGTAAATCCGACCGCTCTCGCCGAAGACCGACATGATGAAGACCGTGACCGACATCACGACAGGCATTGGGTCGGCACCTGGGCCACCAGTCCGCAGGCGACCACCTCTGTTTCATTCAGTAACCAGACCCTGCGCATGATCGTCCACACCAGCATCGGCGGCCATAAGGTTCGCGTGCGGTTCTCCAACGCTTACGGCATTGCGACGGCCTCGGGTGGTGGTCCGCTGGTTATCGGCGCGGCCCACATCGCGCTCCGCGCTCCCTGCACCGTGATATATCCGGGGTACTTGTATAATCCAGGTCCCCCCGCCGTTCAACCTCCCCCTCCCGGGGGCACATGCTCCACGATCGCCGGCTCTGCCATCGTCCCCGGGTCAGATCGGGTGCTCACCTTCGGAGGATCGACATCGACCACTGTCTGGGGCGGCGCGCTGGCGGTGAGCGATCCCGTCGAGCTTGACGTCCCCCCGCTAGCGGACTTAGCGGTGAGCTTCTACCTGCCTGGCGCTGTCCCGGCGAGCGTCACCTATCACGGCACGGCGAAGCAGACGAGCTACATCTCCGCGGCGGGTGCGGGCGACTTGACCGCAGCCACCGTGATGCCGGCCAACACGGCTCTTACGGTATCGTGGTACTTTTTGAACACCGTGGAAGTATTGGCCTCCGAGCAGACCGGAGCGATCGTCACCTTGGGCGACTCCATCACGGATGCCAACGTGTCTACGCAGGACACGAACTTCCGCTGGCCTTATGAACTCGCCCGCCGGCTCAATACCGGGCACCGCAATCACAAAATGGGCGTGTTGGACCATGGCACCGGCGGCGACAAGGTTACCTGGGATTCCACTTCAGCGGTAATCGGCGCGAACGACTCCGGCCAGCATCGCTTTGACCGCGACGTGATCGCCGCGCCGGGCGTGACACACGTCATCGTGCTCCTGGGGGTCAACGACCTTCGCAATACAGGGCCACCGCCTGATAATCCCGCCACGCTAGTGACTGCCGATGACGTGATCAGCGGCTACAAGCAGATGATCCTTCGGGCGCACTCGGCAGGGATCAAGATCTACGGTGGCACCTTGACACCTTGGTGGCAGTCATTTTTTACCAACGACAATTGGACGCTGGAGAAATGGCAAAAACACGAGGCCATCAACAATTGGATCCGCACGAGCGGTGCCTTCGACGCGGTGGTCGACTTTGACAAGTGCTTGGCCGACCCGAATGACCCCAAAAAAATGCTCCCGATCTATGACTCCGGCGACCATCTGCACCCTGGCGACCTCGGCTACGTACACATGGGCGACTGCATCCACCTGTCGCTGTTCAAGGACGGCGAGGATCACTGAGAGGTGTTTCAGATACGCTCCCCTCACCGCAGGCCGCCATCTCCGGCGGCCTGTGTTTTCATGGCCGCTCGGCGGACGATGGGTGAAGGACCTCATTCCCCGTCGAGTTGGACCAGGCAAAGTTTGCTGGCCAGTGCGGGACTCAAGAAATCCTGGATACGGCATGAGAATGGTGGGCGGTGCAGGACTCGAACTTGAGCCGCTTTGCGGGCGTGAGCGAAGCGGGAGCCCGCAGGCGAAATCCCGAGCACAGCGAGGGACCTCACTAACAATAAAATCAACATTAGACCTGGTGGGCGGTGCAGGACTCGAACCTGCGGCCTCCTCCTTGTAAGGGAGGCGCTCTAACCAGCTGAGCTAACCGCCCACAGCCGGGTGCAAGGGCAGTATAACCTTCCTGCGGGCAGTGCTGCGGGGGTCGGGACAACCTCAAGTCTTGGGACGCGCGTCCAGCCCGAAATCGCGCTCGACGCGCTGGTACCAGGCATCGTCGTCCATGGCGCCCCAGTCGACCCACTCTTCATCCGTCATGGCAGCCCGCCACTCTAGAAACGGGACAGCGTCGGGTCCGGCCGGATGCCGCAGGACCCAGGTCCCGCTGTCGATGAGCTCCAGGATTTTCTGCGCTACCAGCGAAGGCGGAGCCGGGTTCTTCAGCGAGGCAACAAACATGCCTGCGAAACGGCGCACTTGTCGGTAAGCCGAGTCGGGCGGTTTGGCGAGCCCTTTCGCCATCGGGGTTTCGATGATGCCGGGTTCCACGATCGCCACCCGGACATTGAAAGGTTTCATATTCTGCGGAACCGGGCGTTTGCTCCGTTGACGTGCCAGCCAGCGCCGACTAAGATGCGCGAACCGTCAGCCGCTGGGGGGATCACGCCATGGTCGGCCAGACCATCTCGCATTACCGCATCGTCGAGAAGCTGGGTGGCGGCGGGATGGGTGTGGTCTACAAAGCCGAGGACACGCGGCTGCATCGCTTCGTCGCCCTCAAGTTCTTGCCGGAGGAGGTGGCTCGTGACCCGCAGGCACTGGCCCGCTTTCAACGCGAAGCCCAAGCCGCGTCCGCACTGAATCACCCCAATATTTGCACGATTCACGACATTGGCGAGCAGGACGGGCAGGCGTTCATCGCTATGGAACTACTCGAAGGTGAGACGCTCAAACACCGCATCGAGGGCAAGGCTCTGAAAGTGGAGCAGGTGTTGGAACTGGGCATCCAGATTGCCGACGCGCTGGATGCAGCCCATGCCAAAGGCATCATCCATCGCGACATCAAGCCCGCCAACATCTTCTTGACCCAGCGGGGCCAGGTCAAGGTATTGGATTTCGGGCTGGCCAAGCTGGGGGAAAGCCGCAAGCCGGGGGTGGAAGCAACCGCCACAGCTATTTCCGAAGAGCTGTTAACCAGTCCAGGCTCGGCCGTGGGCACGGTGGCCTACATGTCGCCCGAGCAGGCTCGCGGCGAAAACCTCGACGCGCGCACGGATGTGTTTTCGTTCGGTCTCGTGCTCTACGAGATGGCTACCGGGCAGAGAGCGTTCGCTGGCAGCACCTCTGCGGTGATTTTCAACGCCATCCTGGAACGCGCCCCGGTGGCGCCGTCCAAGTTAAACCCGGGGGTGCCTGCCAAGCTGGAGGAGATTATCGACAAGGCACTCGATAAAGATCTGGACATGCGCTACCAGACTGCTGCGGAAACGCGTAACGATCTGAAACGCCTGAAGCGCATGTTGGCTTCTGCAGGCACGACGGGAGCGACCGCTGCTTCCACAGTCGGTCCGGCCGCATCGCAGCAACCGGGCGAAGCCGACGCCAAGGTCGCTGGTTTACTTACAACGAGTCGTCGCAGGTGGGTCGCTGCGGCAGTAATTTTCGTAATGCTGGCCCTGGCGGCGGCCACGTTCTTCCTCGGCCAGCGAACCGCGAGGTTGCCCTCGCCCCTGTACCACCTGCTCACCTTTCGTCGGGGAACAATTCGCACTGCAAGGCTCGCTCCCGACGGGCAAACCGTCATTTACAGCGCCGCTTGGGAGGGCACACCGGTTGAGGTTTTCACCACACGCCCGGAGAGTCCAGAGTCGCGCTCGCTGGGGCTTGCTGATGCCGAGATCCTGGCGGTCTCGCCTACCGGAGAGATCGCCGTACTGCTTAACAGCCGGCAGTTCAAGTCGATGTCCCATACCGGCACGTTGGCACGAGTGCCGTTGGTGGGTGGAGCTCCACGCGAGGTTCTGGAACACGTCCAATGGGCTGATTGGTCTCCCGGTGGCACAGCTCTGGCCGTGGTGCGCGAGGTGGGGGGCCGCAATCGCCTGGAATACCCCATCGGGAAGGTCCTGTACGAGACCGGTGGTTGGATCAGCAATCCAAGGTTCTCCCCCAGAGGCGACTCCATTGCGTTCGTGGACCACCCCTTGCAAGGCGATACCATCGGTGCAGTTGCCCTCGTGGATGTTGCAGGAAACAAGCGAATGCTTTCCAGAGTGCAGACTGGGGGCGCGATGGGTCTGGCTTGGTCCGTGGACGGTGCTGAGGTATGGTTCACCGCGGTCCAGGTGGGGATTGATCGCGCTTTGAGTGCCGTCAACCTTTCGGGGCGGGAGCGGATGGTTGCGCGCGTGCCCGGAGATTTGACGCTTCAGGACATCGGGCATGACGGCCGCGTTCTGCTGACACGTGACAATTGGCGTCGCGGGATGACTGTGCTGGCTCCGGGCGCGCCATCGGAGCGAGACTTTACCTGGCTTGACTGGTCCTATCCGGCGGACATTTCCGCGGACGGCAAATCCCTGCTGTTTGTCGAACAAGGGGAGGCGGGCGGGCCCAGCTATGCGGTTTACTTGAGAAGAACGGATGGTTCGCCCGCGGTCCGTCTTGGCGATGGCTCGGCGTTGGCCTTGTCGCCGGATGGAAAATGGGTTCTCTGCACGCGCCCGGATGCCCTCACGGATCTTTTTCTCCTGCCGACGAAGGCCGGACAGTCCCGAGCCCTCCCCCATGGCGCGCTGAGTCAAATCAATACCGCGCGCGCGGCGTGGTTTCCCGATGGCAAGCGCTTTCTGTTGTCTGGTAACGAAGCGGGCCACGGTGCGCGGCTCTACGTGCAAGACCTGGACGGAGGAAATCCGCAGCCCATCACTCCTGAGGGAACTGACTCACTCACGTTTTCACTGTCGTCGGATGGTCGAGCCGTCGCGGCCGTCGGTCCGGACGGCAAGGGCTACCTGTATCCTATTCCCGCCGGCGAACCTCGTCCGATTCGAGGTTTAGCCGATGAAGAAGTACCGGTTGGCTGGAGCACGGATGCCAATGTCGTTTACGTCTACCGCCCCAGCGACCTCCCCGCCAAAGTCTACCGCTTGAATCTCGATACCGGTCAACGGACACTCTGGAAGCAACTCATGCCTCCCGATCCCGCGGGGGTGGAGTACGTCGGCCCCATTCTGCCCACGCCTGACGGAAAGGTTTACGTCTATGGCTATCGCCGGATGCTCTCTGACCTCTATGTAGTGGACGGTTTGAAGTGAGGTGAACAGATAGCTGAGCAGTGGATCAGTTTCCGGTAGGCCGACTACGCGCTCATAAAGAACATTTCGAAAATGTCCGATCAATAACGTCCGGCGATCAACGGCCAAATGCTAACTGCCAATTGCTAATTGCCCGCTATACACTGGCGGCGTGCGACGGCTGATCATCAATGCCGACGATCTCGGCCTGACGGCCGGGGTGAACCGCGCCATCGCGGAAGCGCACCAGCGCGGCGTGGTCACCTCCGCCACCATGATGGCCAACGCCGGCGCCGTGGAAGATGCGGTGGCGCGCGCCCGCCAGGCCGGAGTGAGCGTCGGCTGCCATGTCGTGCTAATCGACGGCGCGCCTCTGCTCGCGCCCCAGGATGTCTCCAGCCTGATAGTTGCGGATGGGAGGGATGCGCGCTTCCGTGATGGCTGGCTGGGATTCGCCGCGCAAGCGCTCCGCCAGCGCCTGGACGAGGACCAGATCGCCGCCGAGGTCGAGGCGCAGATCCACAAGATCCAACAGAACGGCTTGCGCGTGACGCACGTGGACTCGCACAAGCACGTGCACCTGCTGCCGGCGGTGCTGGCGCCGATGCTGCGTGCGGCGAAGGCGTGTGGCGTGCGCGCGGTGCGCAATCCCTTCGCGCCCCTGAAGCCGCTGGCGATGGCGCACCTCGCGCGCCGTCCGCGGCTGTGGACCAGGTACTCGGAGCTAAGCCTCTTGCGGCGCTTCAGCCAGGAGTTCCGCAAGACCGTCGCGGAAGCGGGAATGATTACCACCGATGGCACCTTCGGCATACTGGTGACGGGCGCGCTCGACGAGGAATTGTTCGCGGCCATCGTGGGATCGCTGCCGGAAGGAACCTGGGAGCTGGTCTGTCATCCGGGATATTGCGACGCGGAGTTGCGGGCGGTGAGGACGCGGCTGCGCGAATCGCGGGAGCAGGAGCTGCGCGTGCTCACCTCGCCGTTGGCGCGACGAGCTATCGAAGCGGCAGGGGTGGAATTGATCTCGTACGCAGATCTGCTCGGAATATGAGTCCGAAATGCCCGCTGGCCCGTCTAATCCTTCAAGCGCAGCATGAAGATCGGGATCACATGCTATCCCACCTACGGGGGCAGCGGGGTGGTGGCCACCGAGTTGGGGATGGAACTGGCGGACCGCGACCATGAGGTCCATTTCATCTCCTACCAGCAGCCCATTCGGCTGAACACCGAGCGCGCCAATATCCACTTCCATGAGGTGGACGTTTCCAACTACCCGCTGTTCGAGTATCCGCCCTACGATCTGGCGCTGGCCACGCGCATGGCGGAAGTGGCCGAGATCTACAGCCTCGACCTGCTGCACGTGCACTACGCCATCCCGCACTCGGTGAGCGCGCTGCTGGCGCGGCAGATGCTGGCGGCCAACGGCGGGCGGCGCCTGCCCTTCGTTACCACCCTGCACGGCACCGACATCACCCTGGTAGGCACCGACCGCTCTTACCTGCCGATCACGCGCTTCTCCATCGAGCAGAGCGATGGCGTCACCGCCATCTCGCATTACTTGCGCGAGCGCACGTTGCAGGTCTTCGACATCAAGAAGCCGGTGCAGGTGATCTACAACTTCGTGAACTGCGACCTCTACCGCCGCGACCCGGAGATCGAGAAACACCGGGCGGAGTACGCGCATGCGGACGAACGCATCCTGGTGCACCTGTCGAACTTCCGTCCGGTGAAGCGCGTGCCCGACGTGGTGGAGATCTTCGACCAGGTGCAGAGGCAAGTGCCGGCGCGGCTGCTGATGATCGGCGACGGCCCGGAGCGTTCGACCGCGGAATGGATGGTGCGGCGCAAGGGCATCCAGGAGCGCGTCCACTTCCTGGGCAAGCAGGACCGGGTGCACGAGAAGCTGGCCGTCGCCGACCTGATGCTCTTGCCCAGCCAGTTGGAATCGTTCGGCCTGGCGGCGCTGGAGGCCATGGCGTGCGAGGTGCCGACGGTGGCCACGCGCGTGGGCGGCGTGCCTGAGGTCATCGACGACGGCAAGACCGGCCTGCTGGCGCAAGTCGGCGACGTGGAGACCATGGCGCGGCAGGCCATCGAGCTGCTCTCCGACGAGGGCAAGCTGCGGCAGATGGGCAAACGCGCGCGCATCGCGGCGCAGACCCGCTTCTGCTCCACCAAGATCATTCCCGAATACGAGAACTTCTACCGCTGCGTGCTGGAGCGGACTTCGTAGGCGACGGCGCCGGCGGCCTCGCCCGCGTCCACCGCCATCAGCACCGGAACCCGCAGCACCACCCGCGTGCCTTGGCCGTCGGCGCTGGAGATGGTCATGGTGGCGGCATCGCCATAGAGCAGCTTGAGGCGCTCGGCGACGTTGGAGATGCCGATGCCGGCGCCGGGCTCGACGATGGCGCTGTCGCCCGCCAGCGGCATGCCCACGCCGTTGTCCTGCACTTCCACCACCAGGAATCCCTCTGACAGGCGGCTGCGCAGGGTGATGCTGCCGCCGTCGATGCGGGGCGACAGTCCGTGCTTGATCGAGTTTTCGACCAGCGGCTGCAGCACCATGGTGGGCACGATCATGTCGAGCGTAGCGGGATCGAGATCTTTGATGACGCGCAGCTTGTCGCGCCCGAAGCGCACCACTTCGATGTCGAGGTAGTCGTCGATGAACTCCACCTCGTCGCGCAGGTGGACGAAGGCGTCGCCTTTGCGCTGCAGCCGGCGCAGGATGCTGGCTAGCTTCACGATCAGCACTCGCGCCATGTCGGGATCGAAGCGCACCAGCGAAGCGATGGAGTTCAGGGTGTTGAACAGGAAGTGAGGGTTGATCTGGCTCTGCAGCGCCTCCATGCGCGCCTGCAGCAGCAGGCGCTCCTGCACCTGCAGCTTCATCTCGATGCGGGTGTTGTTCCATATCTTCAGCGGGATGGCTACGCAGGCCACGGTGGTGGCGTACATCGCCAGCAGCGTGGCCCAGGTGGGAGCGGGGATATAGAAGAAGTGGCGGGGCAGCGCCCGGCCCAGCTCCATGCGGGCCAGTTGCGTGGCCAGAATAAAGAGGAAGAACAGAATCCGCCAGTCCATGCGCGGACGTGGCACGTTGCGGCGCAGCCAGCGGTAGAGACTGAGATCCAGGAACGGGGAGAAGGCCCAGATGTCTTCCTTGTCGGCAGCGGCGTTGCGCAACATGCCGGCCGCCAGGCCCACCAGCGTGTCGAAGGGGAGCGCGGCCAGTTCGCCGTTGTAGAGAGCGGCGAGGCCCAGGATAAGACCGCCCACGCCGCCGGCCACCCGTCCGCCGATCACCCCCAGCAAGATGGCGGCTTCCACCGAGAGGTCGGCGGCTTGGAAATTGCGTACCGCCACGCGCACCAGCACGCCCAGCGCGAAAGGCGTCACGATGAACAGCACCAGGTGCATCTTCTGGGCTAAGTTCCGCTCCTCCTGGAACAGCAGCTCCTTGAAGTAGCGGGAGCGCACCACGGCGCTGCCGACGGCGGCGGCGACGCCCAGCTTCACCAGCAGGGTGACGAGGATGAAACGCGAGTCCACGCGGAAGAAAAGGGTAGCACGGGGCAGCCAGCAGGAGGCAGGAAGCAGGAGGAAGCAAGCGAACGACTTCCTTAGCCACGATTTCCACGGATATTCACGGATCAAAGGAAAGCGTCAGTGCAGATCCGTGCCCATCCGTGTGAATCCGTGGCGTTCTTGGGCCTCTTCCCGCAAAGGAGCGAGCTCCATTACAACCACGCCATGTAATAATCAATGCGTGAGCGGCGCTTACAACCTGCGCAAGCTGGCGGATGCCGACTTCCCGACCCGCTGGGGACATTTCCGCATCATGGGCTTCGAAGGCCAGCCGCAGGGCGGGACGGAGCGCCGCCTGGAAACCGCGGTGGCGCTGGTGATGGGAGATATCCACTCCCAGCCGCCGCTGGTGCGCATCCACTCGCAGTGCCTGACCGGAGACGTCTTTGGCTCCCTGCGCTGCGACTGCCAGCAGCAGCTCGAGATGGCGCTGCAGATGATCGCCGCCGCCGGTCGCGGCGTGCTGGTCTACGAGCAGCAGGAAGGGCGCGGCATCGGGCTGATGGCCAAGCTCGAAGCCTACGAACTGCAAGACAAGGGTCTCGACACGGTCGAAGCTAACGAGAAACTGGGCTTCAAGGCCGACCACCGCGAGTTCGCCCTGCCGGCCGAGGTGCTGAAGGCGCTGGGCCTGCGGCAGGTGCGGCTGCTATCGAATAATCCGGATAAGGTCCAGGCGCTGGAGAAAGCGGGCGTGAAGGTTGTCGAGCGCGTGCCCTGCGTGGCGGAAGCCCAGTCCCACTCCGAGGCATATTTAAAGACCAAGCAGCAGAAGATGGGACACATCTTCGGGTAGCACTCAGCAGTCAACAATCAGCACTCAGCCAAAACCTTCCGGACCGCCCCGCGGTCGCGCACCGGCAGTATGCGCAGGGCGGAGCGCGCCAGCGCCAGGTAGATGTCGCGCGCGCCGGGAACTTCGCGTAACGCTTCAAGATGCTTCCGGATGGTGTTGACGTTGGCGCGGTTGATAGGGCCACTAAAGGCCGCGGCCGGGCCTTTCCCCAGATAATTGGCGATGGTCTGCTGCAGGATGGGATGCATGATCCGCTTCGCCGCGGCGGGCGGGATGCCGGCGGCGCGGGCGATGCGCTCCGCCGTGCTCAGGGTCGCGATGATCATGGGAGAACAGAATGAGCCGATCGCATGGTAGAGCACTTTGGCTTCGGGGCGGATGGTGAAGACGCTGCCGCCGAGATCGCGGGCAACGCGGCGACCGGCACGCACGGCAGCGGGATCGCCTTCGACCGCGAAGGACACACCGGCCAGCGTGGCTCGTGATGTGCGCACGAAGGTCTGCATGGGATGCAGCGAGCCGACTGCGGCGCCCCGCCGGCCGAGCGGCTCCAATTCCCTGCTGCTGCGCGCCCCACTGGAGTGCAGCGCGATCTTCCTGTTCCAGTCCGCGCGTGCCGCCAGCGCCGAGGCGGTGGGAGCGATGGCGTCATCGCTCACGCATAGCCAGACGATCTCCGAGGCGAGCCGGGCGTCCGCATACGTCGCAGTCCGCGCGCCCACCTGGCGGGCAAGAGCGCGGCCACGCTTGCGGGATTCGGGAGCGTCGCGCGAAACCACCTCATCGATGCGGTACCCGGCGGCATGGAGCGCCAGCGCCAACACCCGCCCCAGGTTGCCGGGGCCGACGAGAGTGATGGAGGGTCGTCGTCGGTCGATAGCCGTTGGTCGGTAGTCGTTGGTCGTTCGCATGTCGCAGTCGTTTATAGTCTCACCATGAAGAAAGAGAGCAGAAGCAAAAAAAGCCCGGCGCGGGTGGTTTCGTCGAAGACGGTTTATCGCGGGCCGGTGTTCAACGTCACCACCGACTACGTGCGCGAGCCGGGCATCGCCAAGCCGCTGCGGCGGGACATGGTACGGCACCAGGGATCGGTCGTGGTGCTGGCGGTGGAGGAGCGCGGGCGCGAGCCGCGAGTGCTGCTGGCGCGGCAGTATCGG
Organism: uncultured Acidobacteriota bacterium; assembly: GCA_963704285.1. Taxonomy (GTDB): domain Bacteria; phylum Acidobacteriota; class Terriglobia; order Terriglobales; family Acidobacteriaceae; genus JAHFUA01. The sequence goes on from OY969886.1 coordinate 3,227,953, forward strand.
CACGCCGTGGGCGGTCCGCTGTGGGAGCTGCCCGCCGGGCGCATCGACCATGGCGAGAGCGCGCTCGCCGGCGCCAAGCGCGAGCTGCTGGAAGAGACCGGCATCACCGCCCGCGAGTGGCGGCACGCCCTCACCTTTTATTCCAGCCCCGGATTCCTGGACGAGACCATGGCCATCTACCTGGCGCGCGGGCTTGCCCGGGGAGTGGCCCAGCCGGAGGCAGACGAGATGATCTCGAAGCGTTTCTTCCCTCTTGGGCGCGCGGTGCGGATGGCCATGAACGGCGCCCTCCGCGACGGCAAGACCATCGCCGCCATCCTCTGGTACGAACGCAGCCTCGGGCGCTGAGCCAGTCCCAAATCCTCACCAGGAGCGGGTTTTCATGACGTATCGTCTAACGATGTTGTAGCGTAACTACCTTGACAACAGAGCCGGGCGGGAGGAAAATTCTATGTAACGCAGCCACAGGTCGCGGACGATCCTGCCCATCGGACGAAGATTCCGTTCTCCCTGCCAGCAGCAGCGTCGGCACACCTGTTGCGGTAGAACTCAGCACGGGTGAGACCGTTGCCAAGGCACAGCGCGCCAACGGTACGGGGCCCCGAACGCGAAGGAGAAAAAGTTGGCACGCATGAAAGGAAGAGTGAAGTGGTTCAATAACGCCAAAGGCTATGGATTCATCGGACGCGACGACGGACCCAACGTGTTCGTCCACTACAGCGCCATCGGGTCGGAAGGCTACAAGAGCCTGCAGGAAGGCGACGAGGTTGAGTTCGAGATCGTCCAGGGACAGAAAGGCCCGCAGGCCGACAAGGTCACCAAAGTCGCTTCATAAGAGCCCCCGAGCACCCTCTCTCGCCGCCCAGCCCAGGAAGCTGGGCTTTTTTATTGAGAAGTCATCTCATAAATGGTTTTCGGGAGGGCACGGCTTCAGCCGTGCCGCCCAAAGCCGCGAATAATGCGGGCTTTAGCCCCTGAGGGAATCAGCATTTTACCAAAACGGTTCATTATGAGAGGACTTCTGAGCCATTGCAATCAGGTCATCGGGTCATCGGGTGAATGAGGAAGCTGAGCTGAACTGGAAGCGCCCAGGGACTAAAATCTAACCAACCATGCCGACCTTCGACAACAAAAGCGTGGCCGCCATCCTGTACGAGACCGCTGACCTGATGGAAGTGCGCGGCGACGATTCCTTCCGCATCCGCTCCTACCGCAACGCGGCGCAGGCGCTGGAGTCGCTGCCCACGCCCATCTCCGAGCTGGTGGACGAGACCAAGAAGCTGCTGGAGATTCCCGGCATCGGCAAGAGCATGGCTACCCACATCCAGGAGATCTTCCGCGAGGGCAAGCTCACGATGCACAGCGAGCTGCTCGCGAAGTATCAGCCCGCGATGCTCGATCTGCTGAAGATCTCCGGCCTGGGGCCGAAGACGGTGGCGCTCATCTGGGACACGTTCCAGATCTGCGACCCGGCGGGGGTGGAGAAGCTGGCGCGCGCAGGCAAACTGCGCGAGCTGCCGCGCATGGGCGAGAAGCAGGAGCAGAAGATCCTGAAGGCCATCGAGCAGTACCGCAGGATCTCCGGGCGCTTCCTGCTGGATGAGGCCGACCGCACCGCGCAAAAACTGATCGAGCACCTGGGCGGCATCCCGGGCATGGATGCGGTGACGCCGGCGGGCTCGCTGCGGCGCGGGCGCGAGACCGTGGGTGACCTGGACGTGCTGGTCACCGGCAAGTGCTGCACCAGCGACAAGCCGCGCCAGGCGGTGATCGACCGCATCCTCGCCTTCCCCGGAATCCTGGAGACCATCGCCCGCGGCGAGAACAAGGTCAGCTTCAAGCTGCGCAGCGGCATGCAGGTGGACGTGCGCCTGCTGGCGCCGGAGTCGTTCGGCGCGGCCATGTGTTATTTCACCGGGTCGAAGGCGCACAACATCGCGCTGCGGCAGCGGGCGCTGAAGCTGGGCTACACCCTGAGCGAGTACTCGCTGGCGCGGCTGAAGGACGAAAAGCCGGTGGCCGGGCGAACCGAAGAAGAGATCTACGGCAAGCTCGGGCTGGACTTCATCCCGCCGGAGATGCGCGAGAACTCAGGCGAGATCGAGCTGGCGGAAAAGCACGCCATCCCGGCGCTGGTCACCGAGCGCGACCTCCAGGGCGACGTGCACATGCACACCAACACCACCGACGGGCGCTCGACCATCGAGGAAATGGCCGAGGCGGCGCGCCAGCGCGGGTACAAGTACATGGCCATCACCGATCACTCCAAAAGCCTGGCTATGACCTTCGGGCTCGACGACCAGCGCGCGCTCGAGCACATCAAGCGAATCCGCGCGTGCAAGGTAGAGGGGATCAAAATCTTCGCCGGGATTGAAGTGGACATCCTGGCCGAGGGCGAGCTCGACCTCTCCGATTCGGTGCTGGAGCAGATGGACGTGGTGATCGCCAGCGTGCATTCGCACTTCAACCAGGAGCCGCAAAAGATGACGGAGCGGCTGCTGCGGGCGATCGCCAACCCGCATGTGTCGATCCTGGGACATCCCACCGGCCGCCTGCTGCTGCGCCGCGACGCCTACGATTTCGACATGGACGCGGTACTGAAATCGGCCGCCGAGCATCGCGTCGCCATGGAGCTGAACTCGTATCCTGACCGCCTGGACCTGTCAGACTTGCACCTGCGCATGGCCAAGGAGCGCGGGGTGAAGATCGTGATCAACACCGATTCCCACCACACCTCGCACCTGGAGAAGATCAAGTACGGGGTGCTGCAGGCGCGGCGCGCGTGGCTCACCAGGTCCGACGTGCTCAATACTCTGCCGGCAGAGAAATTCGCCAAGGCCATGAAGAAGCGCTGGTAGGGGCGCGACGATAGATAAACCTATGGAAGTAAATAGCCGGCGCTCCCCATCCGGCACGTCGCGGTACCTCAGTAACTTGTAGAAACCCCACAAGGCGGAATAATCAGGGTTGCCCCAATGAAGATCACCCGGGACAACCTCGTGGTGTGGAGCGCCCTTGCGCTGGCGCTGGCGCAGACCGCCGTAGCGCTGGCGGCGCCTCCCAGTTATGCCCTCACCGTATTCGGGGATTTCGTCCAGACCTCGTTGCTGGTGATCGGAACGGTGGCGATGTACCGCAACGCCGCCAGGACTCGCGGACGGGCGCATTTCTTCTGGGGACTCATGACCGCCGGCTTCGGCCTGTGGGCCACCTCGCAACTGCTGTGGACCTACTACGAAGTGCTGGCGCGGCAGGAGGTCCCCAACCCCTTCCTGGGCGACGTGGTGGTGTTCATCCACCTGGTGCCCATGATGGGGGCGCTGACCCTGCAGATGCAGTCGGCGCAGGACAAGCGCTCGCTGCAGTTGAGCTCGCTCGACGTGGTGCTGCTGCTGTTCTGGTGGCTGTACCTCTACGTGTTCGCGGTGATTCCCTGGCAGTACGTGGCCTTCGACGTGACCCGCTATGGCAACGCCTTCAACACGCTCTACCTGGCCGAGCACCTGCTGTTCCTGGCGGGCGTGGGAATCTTGTGGCTGAAGACGCGGGATAGGTGGCGCACGATATACGGCAACCTCATGGGCGCGGCGCTGCTCTACGGGTTTGCCTTCTACGCCGCCGACGTCGCCATCGACCTGCACCGCTACTACACCGGCAGCGTGTACGACATCCCGCTGGTCGCCTCCATGGCGGCCTTCGTGTGGGTGGGCGTGGTGGGCGGGCAGACCAGGACGTCGGAGGAGGCGCAGCCCTCGCAGACGGCGCCCAGCCCGTGGGCAGCGCGCCTGGCCATGGCGGCCGTGCTCTCCATACCCTTGCTGGCGTTGTGGCAGGAGTTCAAGGGCGACGCTCCGCCCAGCGTGCGCCACTTCCGGATACTGGTTTCGCTGGTGGCGATGCTGCTGCTGGGTGCGCTGGTGTTCGTGAAACAACACCTGCTGACGCGGCAACTGGCGACGCTGCTCCGGCGCTCGGAAGAATCTGTCGAGAACTACAAGCGCCTGCAGAAGCAACTGGTGCAGTCGGAAAAGCTGATCTCGCTGGGACAACTAGTGGCCGGCGCCGCGCACGAGATCAACAACCCGCTCACCGCCATCCTGGGATTCTCCGAGATGCTCGCCCTGGAAAAGAACCTGACGCCCTCCCAGGAGGACTTCGTGGAGAAGATCCGGCGGCAGGCGCAACGCACCAAGGAGCTGGTCTCCAACCTGCTGGACTTCGCGCGGCAAACCCCCGGGCAGAAGAGCGTGGTGGATGTGAACGCGCTGCTGCACACCGTCATCAAGCTCAGCGAGACGCGCATGCAGCGGCGGCAGATCCGGGTGGAAATGGACTTGGGACTGAAGCTGCCCACCCTCTCGGCGGACAAGAACCAGATGCTGCAGGTCTTCCTGCACCTCTCGCGCAACGCCGTGGATGCCATGGAGCCGCAGGGCGGCGGGGTGCTGCGCGTCGTGACCCGCGCCGAGGAAAACGAAGTGGTCATCGAGTTCTCCGATACCGGCGTGGGATTGAAGGAGCCGGAGCGGGTGTTCGATCCCTTCTACACCACCAAGGGCGCCGGGGGCACAGGGTTGGGACTCAGCGCCGCCTACGGCATCGTCCAGGAGCACCACGGCAAGATCGTGTGTCACAACCGGCCCGAGGGCGGCGCCACCTTCGAGGTCCGCCTCCCCATCATGCTCAGCGAAAAAGCGGTCGCGGCGTTGCCGCCTCCGGTCGCCGGCGTCGCATCGGGCGTCTAGCGGAGCGGGCGGGAACCGCCTCTTATCCCAAGGAACTACATTGGGTGTACCAAGGTTATCTTTCCCACGCCCGTGACCCATCCCATACTTTCCACCATGAATACCGATCTCAATCCGGGCCAGCCTGAACCGGGTCCGCTTTCGCCGGAGCCAATAGTCCCGCGCAATCGACCGTTGCGGGTGCTGGGCGTCGCAGTTGCCGCGGCAGTGCTAGCGCTCCTGTTCTTCCGCACGCCGGCAGCACGGGCGGCCTGGCAGGAAATATCCCAACTTCTCAGCCTGCAGGGGAAGCCGGAGCCGGCTTCGGCGGCCGTCTTGTCCGAACATGAGATCGAAGTGCTCGACAAGATGAGCCCGCAAAGCCAGGCGGAGCTGCTGCTGGAGCGCTCGATCAATCATTATCGGGGAGCGAACGACCAGATCGCGGCGCGTGTGGGCGGCTGGCGCGGGCAGGTCTTCCTGAATGACCGGTTACACAACCTGTTCACCACGGCGCTCAACTCCGACGATCTGCGGGTGCGGGCGGCGGCCATCGAGGTGGATATCGCAGCCCGCAATCTGGAAAAGAGCCCGGCGACCGTCGACCGGCTGGAGCCCGATGCCCGCAACGGGGAGCAGGGGCCGCGCGCCAACGCGCTCTGGGACATCGGGCTGCTGGGAAATCGCGGCATCCAGCCGGAGCGTGCCTTCGAGATCCTGGCCAGCTCGATCCACGATTCCAACGAGAATATTCGCTATTGGGCGGTAGAGGGGCTGGCTTACCTGGGGACGGATGCGACCATCGCTCCCCTGCTGCAGGTGTTCCACGACGACCCTTCGCCGATGATCCGCGAGCGGGCGGCGTGCGGGCTGGCGCAATCCGGCATGCTGAGCGAGCAGCAGCGCCGCCGGGCGGTGCCGCGCCTGCTCGACTTCACCGACGATCGCTCCTTGGATCCCGAAACCCAGAAGTGGGTCTACCAGGCGCTGCGGGACATTACCGGACAGAGCTTGCCGCACGATCCCGCTACGTGGAGAAACTGGTACAGCAATAGCGATGGACGCTGGAATCCAGTGACTCGCGATCACGATTAGCTAAGGCACGACAGAAAACACCAAGGTCCTTCGTCGCGCTCCGTCGGCTGCGCCTCCGTCGCGCTTCCTCAGGATGACAGTTTCATTTTGTTGCTGCTACGGCGCGGCTTCCGCCGCAGAATGCCAAAACCAGGCGTTCCGGGGACCCCGTGAAGCCGCGCCCCTCCGAAAGAACGCAGCGCGATCAGCGTCGGCGGCCGGAAGCTTCCCCCTCGGTGTAGACAGTGTAGATACATTTGCTATACTGTGTATCTTCGGAAGGAGTCCGTTCATGAAGGCACAGATGGTCAAGTGGGGCAACAGCCTTGCCGTTCGCATTCCCAAGCCTGTGGCTGAGAAAGCCCGGCTGAAGGAAGGTGATTCGCTGGAGATCGAAGCCGCCGCCGAAGGGCACGTCGAACTGCGCCGGGCAAGCAAGATACCTACCCTGGCGCAACTTATTTCCCAGATCACTCCCGAGAACCGCTACGCCGAAATCCCGACCGGCGCGGAAGTGGGGAAGGAAGTTGTTGAATGGTGATCCCGTACGTTCCGGAAGCTGGGGATATCGTGATGATGGATTTCGATCCCCAAGTCGGCCGCGAACAGGCCAGGCGACGGCCTGCTTTGGTGCTTACCGATCAGCGGTACAACCGGGCCAGCGGCCTGGCCGTGGTTTGTCCGTTGACGAGCCGGCGCAAACCTTATCCTTTCGCCCTGCCGGTCACCGTCGGCCAGGTAGAGGGTGCGGTTCTCGTCGATCAGTTAAAGAGCATGGATTGGGCTGGCCGCAAAGCGAAATTCCACTCCAGGGCTGAGCCCAGGCTAGTCAACAAAGTGCGCCAGTATATTGCTGTTCTGCTCGGGCTTCGTTAGCACGATCGCGCCGCGCGAACCTGCACTTCACGCGGAGACGAAACCTTTTCTCATCCGCGACCATCAGGCGCCACCGAACCGCAGCAGCTCTCGCTTTTGCATCCATCGGTGTTGCCAGAACATCCAGATCGGTGTCTCACGGAGGAAGACTCATGGAACCGAGAATCGACTATCTGAAAGTTGGCCGCGGCGTATACGAGGCCATGCTTGGCTTGGAGAAATATCTCCAGCAATGCGGGCTCGAAGAATCGCTTATGGACTTGATCAAGTTGCGAGCCTCGCAGATCAATGGCTGTGCCTACTGCATTGATATGCACTGGAAGGACCTGCGCGCACTTGGCGAGCAGGAGCAGCGGCTATACGGACTGGACGCGTGGGAGGAATCGCCGTATTACAGCGATCGCGAACGCGCCGCCTTAGCCTGGACGGAAGCGGTCACGGACATCAAGAACGGCCATGTCACCGACGAAGTTTACGAAGAGGCGCGCCAGCACTTCAGCGAAAAAGAACTGGCGGACCTGACTCTGGCCGTGGCCGCGATTAATGCCTGGAACCGTCTTGCCATCGCCGCGAAAACTGTGCCCGGTAAGTATCAGCCGGCCAAGAGGCACGAACTCAAAAAGGGGGCATAGGCAAAGCGAGAAAATAGATTCCGAGCAAGTTGTCGGCTTCAGAGGCGGGTGAGAAGCGGCTTTCTGGACAACGCGCCCGTTGCCGCCGCCCGCATTTTTTGTCTCGTCGTGCCGCCCGGTGCAGTATCATTCTTCGATTATGAAACTGCGCGGATGCGGCACTGCTCTCGTCACCCCGTTTCGCAAAGACGGCTCCATCGATGAACCGGCGCTGCGGGCGCTGGTCACCTGGCAGGTGGAGTCGGGCATCGACTTTCTCGTGCCCTGCGGCACCACCGGCGAGACGCCCACGCTCTCGCGCGAGGAGTGGCTGCGGGTCATAGACATCACCATCGAAGTCGCGGGCGGACGTGTGCCCATCGTGGCCGGCGCGACCTCCAACTCCACGCGCGATGCGGTGGAGAAGGCGCAGACGGTGGCCGCGCGCCGCGGCGTGGACGCCATCCTCACCGCCAGCCCCTACTACAACAAGCCCACGCAGGAAGGGCAGTACCTGCACTTCAAGGCCATCGCCGAAGCGGCGGCCAAGCCGCTCATCCTCTACAACGTCCCCGGGCGCACCGGCGCCAACCTCGAGCCGGCCACGCTCGCGCGGCTGGCCGCCATCCCCAACATCATTGGAGTGAAGGAAGCCAGCGGCAACATCGGGCAGATCGCCGACGTTTGCAATGCCGTCCCGGAAGGCTTTCTGGTCTTCTCCGGCGATGATGCGGTGACGCTGCCGGTCATCGCCCTGGGCGGCGTGGGAATCATTTCGGTGGCCGGGAACGAGATCCCGCACGAGATGGCGGAATTGACCCGCGCGGCTCTGGCCAATCAGTGGGACACCGCCCGCCGCATCCAGCGCAAATACCTGGCGCTGATGCAGGCCAACTTCATCGAGTCCAATCCCATCCCGGTCAAAGCGGTGCTGGCCATGATGGGGCGGATCGAGGAAGTCTATCGCCTGCCACTCTGCCCCATGAAGAAAGAGAACCGGGCCAAGCTGGAGAAGATCGCCAGCGAAGCCGGGCTGATGGCCAGGACGCTGGTGGCCGGCTAGACCAGTTTCAGAGTGGATGTGCCCAGGCTTTGAAAGGGCACGGCCTTCAGCCGTGCCGCTAATCGCCACAAATGAACGGGCCTTTAGGCCCTGGGGGATTGTCCCGCAGCGGCTAAAGCCGGGTTTATACCTGCCCTCTACAGCACGCCTGAAGGCGTGCCCCTTCAAAACGGCAATGCCTTTAGTAGTGGTAACGTGCCTGAAGAAAATCGATTCGATTCTCACTGACCCGGTAGACAAGCCGGTGTTCCTGGGTGATCCGCCTCGACCAGCAGCCTGCGAGCACGAACTTCAATGGCTCCGGCTTGCCAATACCGCTGAACGGATCTTTCATCGCCCCTTCCACAAGTTCCAGAATCCGAAGCGCTGCTTTCCGGTCGGTTTTCACCCAGTATCTCAGGTCCTCCCGAAACTCCAGGTGGAACACAGCCTGGCGCTCAGCGGGCCGCGCCAAGCCTCATCTCCCGCCGCAGCTTGTCCGCCGATTCCGGCCTGCCCTTCCCGCGTGTAGCCCGCTCGAGCGCCGCCAGCAGCCGCTGAGCATTCCTTGGGGAGCGCAGCAAATGTGCGGTCTCCATCAGGCTTGTCAGCTCCTCCGCTGGAACCAGGGCCACGTCTTTGGCGCCACGGCGCCGTACAATCACAACCTCCTGATCGTTGGCAACCTGGTCCAGGACCGAAGCCAGCCGTGCCCGCAAGCTCGTGTAGGTAGTCTCGACAGGCATAGCATTTGTCACCCAACAAAGCGTACAGCATCCCTGTACGTATTGTCCAGCCGCCTGATGGTGCCTTGCCGCACTTCTGAATCCGCATTGCTCCTAGGCGTTACAGCTCCAGCACGCCGCGGACGACGTTGTCCTCCATCTCGTGGTGGAGCTTGAAGCCCAGCCGTTGGCACACGGCGCGCATCTCGAGGTTCTCCGGAAGAATGTTGGAGATGACGCGCTTCAGCTTCTCGGCGCGAGCCACTTCAATACTGCGGCGCACCAACTCGGTGCCCAGGCCGTGGTGCTGGAAGTCGTCCAGGATCACCACCGCCGACTCGGCCGAGTCGGTGCCGTGGATCTTGCTCAAGCGGGTGACGCCGAGGATCTCGGGGCTCGCCGCCGGCGGGATGGCGGCGCTCGGCCACCAGCGCCATCTCGCGGTCGTAGTCGATGAAGCAGATGCGCGTCAGCCGCTCGTGCGCGGTGCGCGTGCTCAGCTTCAGCGGCTGGAAGTAGCGCATGTACACGCTGCGCTCGGAGAGCGTCTCGTGGAACTTGACCATCAGCGGCTCATCCTCGGGACGGATCGGGCGGATGGTCACGGGCGTGCCGTCCTTCATCGTCCACTCGCCGGCATACTGCGCGGGATACGGCCGGATGGCGGGCCGCGGCAGCTTGTCTTCCGCCACTTCCCTGCCGTGCAGCACCACGCGCGCATCGAGCGCCAGCAAGCGCTCCGGCGAGGCCAGCAGCGGGTTGATGTCGATCTCCTTGATCCAGCGCTGCTCGACCACCAGCTCGCTGAAGCGCACCAGCAGCTGTTCCAGCGCCGCCAGGTCCACCGGCGTGCGACCGCGCACGCCCTTGAGCGCCGTGTAGATCTTGGTCTGCTCCATCATGCGCCGGGCCAGGGTGGTAGTTGAGCGGCGGCAGGGCCAGGGCGCGGTCCTTGAAGACCTCGACCAGTTGCCCGCCGGCGCCGAACAGCAGCACCGGGCCGAACTGCGCGTCGATGCTGCTGCCGATGATCAGCTCGTAGCCGTCGAGCTTGATCATCGGCTGCACGGTGACGCCCAGGAAGTGCTCGGCGCCCTCCTTCTCGCGCCACCGGCGGCTCGATCTCGTCGAAGGCAGCGCGGACTGCATCGGCGTCCTTCAGGTTGAGCTGCACGCCGCCCACGTCGGTCTTGTGGGTGATGGTCTCGGAGTAGAGCTTGAGCACGACCGGGATAGCCGATCTCGCCGGCGAGGCGCACGGCTTCGTCGGCGTTGGCGGCGATCTCGGTGTCGCACCGTGGGAATGCCGTAGGCGGCCAGCAGCTGCTTGGATTCGAACTCGGTGAGGATGGTGCGCCCGCTGTCGCGGACTCTCCGCACGATGCCGTCGGCGAGCGCGCGGTCGTGCCCCTGGCTCGGCTCGGAGCGCAGCGACGGCGTCTCGTACAGGCCCCGCAGGTTGTAGGCTGTACCGCCACATGTAGTAGAAGGCGCGGGCGGCGGTGTCGCGGATAGGGGAAGGTCGGGATGCCGGCGCGGTTCAGGATCTCCTCGCCGGCGGCGACATCGGCGCCGCCCATCCAGCTGGCCAGCACCGGCTTGCCGGTCGAGCTTGGCGTAGGGCCGGAGCTGCTCGGCGGTCTGGGTCGGGATCGGTCATGGCCTGCGGCGTGAGGATCACCAGCATGCCGTCGCTGTTGGGATCCTTGGCCGCGATCTCCAGCGCCTTGGCGTAGCGCTCGGGCTCGGCGTCGCCCGAGGATGTCGATGGGATTGTTGTGGCTCCAGGGCGGCGGCAGGAAGCTGTTAAAGGCGTCCATGGTTTCCGGCGACAGCTCGGCCAGCTCGCCGCCCAGCGGTGATCAGCGCGTCGGTGGCCAGCACGCCGGGCCGCCGGCGTTGGTGAGGATGGTCAGGCGCGGGCCCGTGCGGACGCGGCTGCTTGGCCAGCACTTCCGCCATGTAGAAGAGGTCGGCGATCGTGTTCACGCGCAGCACGCCGCACGCGGCGGAAGGCGGCCTCGAGCACCTCGTCGCTGCCGGTGAGCGAGCCGGTGTGGGAGGCGGCGGCCTTGGCGGCCGCCGCGGTGCGGCCGGCCTTGATGACGATGATCGGGTTTGGTGAGCGACACCTCGCGCGCGGCGGAGAGGAACGAGCGCGCGTCGCCGATCGACTCCATGTAGATGACGATGCTATGGGTGCGCGGGTCGTCGCCGAGGTAGTCGATCAGGTCGCCCCAGCCGACGTCGAGCATCGAGCCGATGGAGACGAATGCGCTGAAGCCCACCATGCTCCCGCAAGCTCCAGTCCAGCACCGCGGTGCACAGCGCGCCGCTCTGGCTGATGAAGGCCACGTTGCCCGGCCGCGCCATGGCGCTGGCGAAGGTCGCGTTCAGCCCGCCGACAGGGTTCATCACGCCCAGGCAGTTGGGTCCGATGATGCGCATTCTGCCGCGGATGATCTCCGCAATCTGCCGCTCCAGCTCCTGGCCGGCTTCCCCGTTTTCCTTGAAGCCGGCGGAGATGACGATGCGCCGTGGGCACGCCCAGCTCGACCGCACTCCCGGATGATGCCGGGCACGGTGGGCGCCGGGGTGGTGACCACGGCCAGGTCCGGCTTTTCCGGCAGCTCGCGCGATATCCTTATAGGCCTTGATGCCCAGCACGCTCGGCCGCTTGGGATTGACGGGGTACACGGTGCCGCCGAAGGGCGAACTGATCAGGTTCCACAGCACCGTGCGCCCCACGCTGCCCTGGCGCTCGGTGGCGCCGATGACGGCCACGTTCTTGGGCGAAAAAATGGAATCGAGCGGATGGCGTTCCTCCCGCAGCAGGTCGTGTGCGGGATCGATCACGATCTTTCCCGCGCCCGCCTTGGGCGGGATCTTGGCAGTAAGCATAGTCATGCGTGCCTCACGATGATCAGCAGTGCGGTGCCTGGTTATGCCTAGTATCCCTCAAGAAGGTGATCCGCGCACACCGGGTGCGGGACCTCCGGCGCGGGGATGGATGTCCGCTTGTGACACGTCGCCTGCTGGCGACTGGCTACTGGCGACTGGGTCTTTCCGTCCACACCAGCACCCCGATGAAGGTGGGCGCCAGCACGAACAGCACTGCCAGCAACGACCATAGGATGGTCATGCGTCGTACTCCTCGGGTGCGTCACCCGGCTCGCCCGAGATCTCGCTCCACCACAGGTCGCAGCGCTGGGCTTCCAGGCTCTCGGCGATATATTGCCGCCCGGCCTCGATCATCTGCTTCCACATCCGGTGGGCGCGGGCGCCGTCGCGCAGAAAAAGCTCGGCTTCCTTGGCGCTGACCGGCATGCCCACTTCACGGGCGATGCGCAGCACGTCGCTGGTGGTGATCTCGGCCGTGACTCGCTCGCTATCGGTTTCGCAGCTCAACATCGGTCACCCCACATTTTCATATCGTGGCCTGCGCCAATGAGACCGCGCCGGCCGCCCGCCGGCCTAGGGCGAGGGTCACACCCAAAAGTGATGAACGTCACACCCCCCGGGATCGGGTTGGCGGCCGTTCCTCCCAAGGCATCCCGCAGGCTCTTGCGAACCCGCCCCGCCAGCAGTACCGTGATTACACACGCTTGGCGCGGTGCGGCGGGGTATAATCGCGACATCTTGCCCATGATCAAATATTCCATCGTGGTCCCGTTCCACAACGAACAGGAGAATGTCACCATCCTCTATGACCGCCTGAAAGCGGTGATGGAAGCGGCGGGCGAGAGCTTTGAGCTGGTTTTCGTGGACGACGGCAGCCGCGACGCCACCTTCCGCCTGCTGGAAGAGATCGCCGCCGTGGACAGCCGGGCGGTGGTGGTGAAGCTGCGCCGCAATTTCGGCCAGACTTCCGCCCTGGCCGCCGGTTTCGACCACGCCCAGGGCGAGTACATCATCGCCATGGACGGCGATCTGCAGCACGACCCGGAAGACATCCCCAGGTTCCTGGAAAAACTCTCCCAGGGCTTCGACATCGTCAGCGGCTGGCGCAAGCGCCGGCTGGACAACCTGTGGATGCGCCGCATCCCTTCGCGCTGCGCCAACTGGCTGATGGCCAAGCTGAGCGGGGTGGGCATCCACGACTTCGGCACCACCTTCAAGGCCTACCGCCGCGACGTTATCCAGCAGATCCCGCTCTACGGCGAGATGCACCGCTTCATCCCCGCGCTGGCGTCATGGTACGGCGCCACCATCTGCGAAGTGCCCATTCGCAACGGCCATCGCGAGCACGGCAACTCGCACTACGGCATCTCGCGCACCTTCCGCGTCTTCTTCGACCTGCTGACCATCCGCTTTCTGCTGCGCTACCTCTCGCGCCCCCTGCACTTCTTCGGGAGCATGGGGATGGCCGGCATCCTGGTCGGCGGCGCCGTCGCCACCTGGCTCGCCGTGCTCAAGTTCATGCACCCCATGATGGACGTCATCGACGAGCACGCGCCCTTCATCGTGTTCTCCGCCGTGCTGATCGTGGCCGGGGTGCAGATGCTCGCCCTCGGCCTGCTGGGCGAGATGCAGGCCCGCCATTACCACGAGCCTTCCCGCCGCCTGCCCTATTCGGTCGAGCGCCTCTTGCGCTCGCCGGAGAACGAACCATCCACGCTGCAGGAATAGAGCGCAGGCTCACGCTGGGGTGCCGTCCCTTGCGGGACGGCACCCCGGTACAAGTAACCCGGTTGCTTGTGTAAAAGCGATTTTACGAAAGTAATCCGAGGGGATGGCTCAAAATGTTAGGGAAGGCGGTTCCCGCTCGGCCAGTTTCCGGGTAGCGACCATTCGCCCAGAACCGAGCCGTCGTTTGGCGGCTCAGCCTCAAGGTACCGTTGGGGGCGCTCCAGATGAAAATCGTCTCAACAACGTCGGAGCAGGCGATTTGGGCGTACAATGGTTGCCGTTTTCGAGGTCAAAAACGAAATTCCGGCTCTATGGACTCGTGCAACCGAAGGCGCAGATTCCCGACGCACAGGCGAAGCGAGAGCGGGGCAACTCCGCATCCGCGCCTCGCCACAAACTGTTGTGGAACCAACCCATGGTAAACAAGAGAAAGCTATGAGAAAGTTGTTACTGCTGTTGACTGTTGCGGTGGTGTTTACGAGCACGTCCGGTAAAGCGGGGGACAAGGAGCAGACCGTCACTGGATGTCTCGGTTCGAATGACAAATTCACACTGACTACGGCGGAGGGCAAGAAGTACGACGTGACCGTCACGAAAGTACTTAACCTGAAGCCGCACGTCGGCCACGAGGTGACGCTGACCGGCACGCCTACGGAGGGGGCCACTCCGGTGTTCAAGGCTAGTAAGATCACCCACGTCTCCGACACCTGCAAGCCTGCGGCTGCCGCGCCCAAATAGCCAGCAGTGAGTGTTTTTGGAGATGGCGATTTTTCGCTAGCAACGGCTACGAACCCCTGTCCGCGGGTCGTCTGCAGGGGGTTCGACGCAACACCCGTTGTGCGACTCTTTTGTCGCCGTGCTGATGCGAGGTGGCGGTCGCAAGGGTTGCGTGACAAAACTCATCGCCAATGATCACACCTCGCGGAGGAAATCCCAATGTTCACACGTATGATGAGTTGCACACTGAAGCTGGAGAAGAAAGAAGAGTTCTTGGAAGCTGCACGTCAACTGCGAAGCGCTTACAAGGACCAGACCGGCTTTGTCGACCTGCTCACCTTCATCTCGGACGATCGTCCTGACCACGCGCTCGTTGTCGCTGTCTGGAGGACGAAGTCGGATTCCCAAGAGTTCTACAAGATCAGTGCTCCGCTGCTGGATCTGAAGCCTTTCCTTGAGGAGCAACACATCGAGCATTACTACCTTGAGACTTCGAGCGTGTTCCAGATTAGCAGCGGCAAGGCCGCCTGATCGTGATTGCGTTGTGATCTCCGATTCCTAGTTGCCGGTTTGCCGGGCGGTGGAGTCACCGCGGGCCGCACAGAGAAAATCAGGAATCAGGAATCCGAGATCCCAACGCGCAAGTCACTCGGCCAACACCCCCGATACCAGCTTACCGCCATCGCCACGAGCGGCGGCGGATAGTTGTTGAAAACAGGCTTTCACACAAGCGACCGGGATCGTTGCCTGTGGCAGGAAAGAACTTTGGCTCGATAGCTGCCAAGAAACCAAGCGAGCAGGAGGCAAACGGCCCCGAACCAACCCGAGCGGGATAACAAAGCGTTCCTGTTGCTATTTCTGCTTTTCCGCCAAGAATTCCGGCTGCTTCTTCAGGAACTCGATGCCCTGGACGAAGCTCAGGTTCTCCGGCGCGCGGCGGTAGTCGAAGGCGGTCTGGAGCTCGTTGATATTGAGGCTCTTGAACAGCAGAATCTTGCCGGTGAACCGCAGGCGCATCTCGGTGACCTCCCAGCGGTCGCCGCCCACGCGTGATTGCTCGACCTCGAAGCGGCCGCCGGGATCGAGGTGGCCGAGGATTCCCCATCCGAAGTTGACCCCCTTGAAGAGGCGGGCCTGGATCTTGACCAGCCGCTCGTGGCTGGGTTCAATCAACATGGTGCCTTCCATGCCGTAGTAGACCTGCAGCTCGCGGCTGGGCGCATCGTAGTTGGGGTTGGGCCTGAACTTCAGCCGGATTATCGCCTGGCCGTTCTTGTCGGGCTCGAAGCCGTCGTATTGATAGAGGAAGGCGTCGGGCAGCGCCTTCACCATCCTGTTGGTACGTTCTTCGTCTTCCTTCTGCTGTTTTTGTTTGGCAGCGCGCGCCTGGGGATCGCTGGCCAGCTTCTGCAGACGCTCGTCGTCCTTCTGGCGCTCCTCGGCCGTGGGCGGCCTGTCGTTGACGGCGATCAGCCGCGCCACCACGCCGTCGTTGGTCTCGACCAGCTCCTTGGTGAGGGCGCCGGCCTTGGGGGTCTCCGTGCGCAGGCGGTACAGGAAGCGCACGTTCTCCATGTTGGCCTTCTCTTCGTTGGCGATCACCCGCCGCACCAGCTCTTGGGCAGGGATCTGGGGCGTGGCCGGCGGCGGCGCCTGCTGGGCCGCCGCCACCGCGCCCAGCAACACCCACCAGCCCCAGGCTGCGATCCGCGTTCTCTGGACGATGCTCATACAAGCAAGCTTCTTGACTTTAGACGCCCCCTGCGTCCGAGGTGTTGCTTTCCTGGAAATGATGCCACAGGCCGGCAGCCTGCGTAAGCATTCCCATGCCTCCCTGTTCCGTGGGCCTCCGATGGCGGATGACCCTAGAACATCAACGCCGTGGCCAAATTCCCATTTGCTGCCTGTCCGGCGGAGAGGGTATAGTTCTTCGGAATGCTGCCCTCCGACATTGATCGGGCGGAGAGGAGGCATGGGTGTGGCCCGCCCGGGCGGGGAGATTGCCATGGAAATATCCAGACCGGCAGACAGCGCAGGCGCTGAGGTCGCTCACATCGGGAAGTCGGTAGTGATCAGGGGCGAGCTCTCGGGCAGCGAGGACCTTTATCTCGACGGCGAGGTGGAAGGCAGCATCGAACTGCACGACCATCACCTCACCATCGGCCCCCATGGCAAGGTGCGGGCCCACGTCAACGCGCGCGACATCGTGGTACACGGGGAGTTGAATGGCAACGTCCACGGCAGGGAGCGCGTCGAACTGAAAAAGAGCGCGGTGCTCAGCGGCGACATCGTCACCCAGCGCATCGTCATCGAGGATGGCGCCGTCTTCAAAGGCACCCTCGACACCCAGCGCGAAGCCGCCAAAGCCGAGCCCAAACGCGAGACCGTAGGGGCGATCGCCGCCAGCAGCGCCAGCGGTTTTGCCGCAACACCTGCCGGCTCTGCCACTGCGGAAGCTTCGCTGGTCGAACAGAAAAAGTGATACCGGGATCCTTCAAGCAAAAGTTGAAGTCCGGCCCTGGCGTAGAATTGGGTCCAGCAGTACATGAGTTCCGTGACGCACCACCTGTTCCGTCTGTTTCGGGGAAGCGAAGCTGCAACCGCCCTGCCGGCGGCCGAGCCGGGTGAGCGCCTGCGCCGCCGCTCCAGCGGCCTGGCGGAGTTCAACCACGCCATCGAGGGCGAAGAGGGCCTGCGCATCCTCGACCTGGGCCCCACTTCTCCCACCAACATCGCCTATCTCACCGGCCTGGGGCACAAGGTCTATAACGAGGATGTGCTGAAGGAGTCGGAGGACCCCTCGCTGGTGGTGCCGGCCGAGGAGGGCCGTTCCACCCGCGACGCCGACCGCTTCCTGGCCGAGAACCTGGTGTACAACCCCACCACCCCCTTCGACGCCATCCTGTGCTGGGACACGCCCGACTACCTGCACGAGGCCCTGGTCAAGCCCATGGTGAACCGCATTCACCGCCTCCTGCGGCCCAAGGGCATCCTGCTGGCCTTCTTCCACACCCGCGACGCCGGCCCCGACGCCCCCTATTACCGCTATCACATCGCCGGCGAAGACACGCTCGACCTGCAGCCCGGGCCCCGCTTCCGCCTGCAACGCGTCTTCAACAACCGCCACATCGAAAACCTCTTCCGCGACTTCCCGTCCATCAAGTTCTTCCTCGCCCGCGACAACGTCCGCGAAGTGCTGGTAATACGGTAAGGGCAGCTCTTAGCTCTTGGCTTTTAGCTCTTGGCTCGTCTTTCGGAGGGGCGCAGCTTCAGCTGCGCCGAGAGTTCATTTTTTCTTGAATGTCATCCCGAGCGAGCGCGACGTGAGCTTGCGAACGGAGCGCGAGGCGAGGGACCTTGGTTTTGAGTTGATCACGCCTCCCAACCCCAAGATCCCTCGACTCAGGCCAGCCAGCGCATCAAGCCAAAAGCGGGCTTGATGCGTTCTTGGGCTGGCCCTCGCTCGGGATGACAGTTCCAAATTGTTTTCGCTCATGAATAATCCAGGTTAAGTTCCGGGTGAGGCGTTTTTAGAAGATCCCAGCCCCGCAGGAGCGGCACCTCAACTCACGCGGCGCGTTTTTCCGATCAGGAACAACGTCACCCTTGGCGATCGCAACATCGCCATCACCGGGCGATGCAACGCGCGCGGGACGGACGCCAGCCGCCGCAACCATGCCGCATTGCGGAACAACGGACGCAACTCGCGCTCATACTGGCTGCGATAAATCGCGGCCGCCTCGCCGACCGACCTCTTCCCTGCCAGCGCCGCCGCGGCCATCGTGCCGCTGCGCAACGCCAGCGAAATCCCGTCGCCCACGAAGGGATCGATGAACCCGGCGGCATCGCCCGCGAACAATACTCCGCCCTCCTCCGCCTGGGGAGGCGCGAAGACCAGGGGCGAAGTGGCCACCGTCTCCGACACCTGCTGCCACGCCCGGCTGCGCTCCGAGAGCCTGGGTTGGAGCGCCAGCACCTGCTGCATCGAATTGGCGCTCCCCGCCCGCACCATGGCGCACGCATTCACGTGTCCATCGCCCAGCGGCTGCACCCCGCAGTAGCCGCCGGCGAAGAAGTACAGGTCCACGGACGCCGCGGGATCAGCCTGGCGGAAGTGCGCCTTCCAGCCCACCCATTTTTCCCGCTGCCGCCGGGCGAGCCGGCTGCGCCGCAGGTTCGACCAACGTCCGCTGGCGTTGACGACCGCGCGCGCGCTGAAATCGCCTGCCGTAGTTTCGATAACGAAGGGTCCCGTGCCGGTGATGGCGCGCGCTTCCACCTGCTGGCGGGAATCGGCGCCGGCCGCGGTCGCCCGGCGCCACAGCGCGTCGTCCAACTCGTAGCGCGAGATGGCCGCCCCTGCCGGCGAGAGCGCGGCTTCCGCCACCGCGGCCTCGGCAAAGATGCGGGCGTGCGCGATGCGCGGCGCCCGAAAAACAAGCTCGTCGAGGCCCAGGCCCGCGAGCAGCGCCACACCCTCCGGCGAGATGAATTCGCCGCAGACTTTGTGGCGGGGGAAGCGTCCGCGCTCCAGCAGCAGCACGCGCGCCCCACGGCGCGCCGCGGTGATGGCCGCCGCCGTCCCCGCCGGCCCGCCGCCGATGATGGCTAAGTCGAATGACATGAGAAAGGGGGCGCCCGCCCCCGAATGATCCCATAATGACATCCGGTCAATGGCCCAATGACCCAACGACCCGATCTGCCGATGTTCCGATTCCGCTAAGATGTTGTACTCTTTTGTTGCAGGCGGCGTCGCCGAACCAACCAAAGCTGCCGCGCCAACATCTGGATGGATGTCTCTCCCCCAACGAGGCTTGCTATGAAGCGCACGGCGTTTCTCATCGTCATTATTGTGGTGCTGTTTGCCGTCCCCGGATGGGGAGCGGCGCTGGGCACGGCTGCCGGCACGGTGATTCCGTCGCAAGTGCAGCAGATCATCACCGTGGACTACCGCCAGCTCGCGGACTCGCCTACCGCCCTGGCGCTGAAGGCGAAGGTGCTGCCCGACAATCTGAAAGAACTGGAGTCGGCGCTGCGCGGCGTGGGCGTCAATCCCGACAAGGACGTGGACTCGCTGACCTTCGCTTCCTTCCGCACCCAGGAAAAGGGGCTGCGCGTCATCGGCATTGCCCAGGGACAGTTCAGCCGCGCCGCCGTCCTCAAGCGCATGCGGGCGAAAAAGATCAAGCCCACCAAGTATCACACCTCGTTCCTCTACCCCATGTCGGGCGGCATGCAGGTCACCTTCCTGGATGACTTCACCATGCTGTTCGGCGACAACGCCGCGGTCGCGGCCTCGCTCGATGCGCGCGACGGCAACGCCGAGAGCCTGGCCTCCAACAGCCAGATGTCCGACCTGGTGCGCTCGGTCTCGGGGGGCGCCGTCTGGAGCGTGCTCGACGCCGCCGGCACCCAGAACATGATGCGCTCCGCCCTGGGCGACGCCGCCCGCCTGGCTGACTACGATACCGTCAAGAAGCGCCTGCTGGGCTCCATCTACACTATGGACTTCACCCACGGCGTCAAGTTCGACCTCAACGTGCTGACCTCCGACTCCATGACCGCGGCCACCATGTCGTCGCTGCTGCGCGCTGGCATGATGTTCAAGAAGATGAACGCCACCGGGGTGGAGAAGATGGCGCTCGACAACGTCACCGTGGACAACGACAGCGAACACCTGCTGGTCCACTTCAAGGCTGACGACGACAAGTTCCAGTCGCTGTTGCAGTCGCCCCTGTTTACCTCGATCGCCAGGTAGCAGTCAGCGCCTTGGTTCGTATCAGGGCACGAATTCAGGCCGTGCGGCAACGCTCATTAAGAGGAGTGTCATTCCGAGCGAAGCGAGGAATCTATGCATTTTGTTTTTGACACCTACATCATGACGGATCGCTGGCAGCAGTCAGCAGGCTGAGAAAGATGGGCTCATCGTTCCCATAAGTCCTGAATGGTCAAAATACATAGATTCCTCGCTTCGCTCGGAATGACACTTTGGGTGGGACGGATGGTTCCGCGCGCGTGCGGCAAGGGCGGTTATTAAGAAATCCAAGTCCGCAATGCTGGTTTCAATGAAGCCGTGCCCTGATACGAGCTGACTGCTCCCCCTGAAACTTTCTCCCTCCCCACACATCCAATGCCCGATGCTTTTCGCAGGCAACGAGCGCAAGGAACTCGAGCGCAAGATGCTGGAGGAAGGCCGTCTGCCGCCGGGCCAGGCCGCCACCCTGAAATGGCCGGTGCTGCACGAAGGATCGGTGCCGCGCTTCGATCCCGCGCGCTGGGACTTCCGCATCGCCGGAGTGGTGGAGCAGCCGGTGCGGCTCACCTGGGAGGAATTCAACCGCCTGCCCAAATCCACCGTCACCAGCGATTTCCACTGCGTCACGCGTTGGAGCCGCTTCGATAACCGCTGGGAGGGCGTGCTCTTCCGCGATGTGCTCAAGCTGGTGAAGCTCCAGCCGCGCGCCGCCTACGTGCTGGTGCACGCCGAGCAGGGCTATACCGCCAACGTGCCCCTGGCCGACCTCGACCGCGACAACGTCCTGTTCGCCACTCACCACGACGGCCAGCCGCTCCCGCCCGAGCACGGCTATCCGCTGCGGCTGATCGTGCCCCACCTCTACGCCTGGAAATCAGTGAAGTGGGTGCGCGGCCTGGAGTTCTTCGACCGCGACCTGCCCGGCTTCTGGGAACAAAACGGGTATCACATGTATGGGGATCCGTTCAGAGAGCAGCGGTTTGATTCGGATTTGTAATTTTAAATTTGTAATTTGTAATTTGGGATGGGTGGAGGGTTTGCGCCAGCGACGCGCGTCTGAATTTACAAATTACCAATTACAAATTACCAATTACAAATTCTACTTCTTCACAATCGGGCTATAGCCCTCGCCGGCCAGGCGGCTGCGCATGGCTTCCGCTTCTTTAATATCGTTGAACGGCCCCACCTGCACCCGCAGCAGGGAGTCGCCCGGCGCGTTGCCGGCCAGGAAGACGGGATAATTCTTCTTACGCAGGGCGCCTGCCAGCGCTTCCGCATCTTCCTTCTTGCTCACCGCCGCCACCTGGACCACGTAGGCGGCGGCATGCGGCGTCTCCGGCGCCGGCGCGCTCGCGGCCGGAGTTGGGGCAGGAGCCGAGGTGGGTGGCGTGAGCTGCGGGTTGGCATCCTTCTGCTCGACGGTCTTGTAGAAGGTCAGGTCGTTGGCGGGCGCGGCATTGGCGGCTTCCGCCGGAGCGCCACTGGTGGCTTTGGGCTTGGCGGCATTCGTCGCCTGTGTCGCCGCTTCCGCCGTCATGGCCGTCGGGCCCAGGCTGCGTCCCAGCGTGTATCCCAGCCCGAAGAAGATCCCACACACCACTACCAGTGCGAAGAACAGTCCCAGCAGCCGTCCCGTTCCCAAGCTGATCTCGACATCCTGACTCGCGCCCATATATCTCCCTCTGGCCGCATGATATGCCAGCCCGCGGCAAATGATTATTGGCGCAATTGGTTCGGGGCGGGCGATCTGCCGCTGTAGAGACGCAGCTTGCTACGTCTCTTTGGATCGGTGTTAGGCTTATACGAGGGCCCCGCGCGCAGCGTGTTATGCTTCCGCCCTCTCCGTGGAGACATGTTGCAGAAGCGCATCGACGATCACGCCATCATCTCGCCCCAATCCATGCGCGAGGCGGAGGACATCTTTCACACCCATCTCAAGCGGGTGGGGCTGAAGCTGACCGACCAGCGCGACACCATCCTGCGCACCTTCCTGGAAACCCGCGCCCACCTCTCCACCGACGAACTCCACGGGCTGGTGAAGAAGAAAGACGCGCGCATCGGCATCACCACCGTCTATCGCACGCTCAAGCTGCTGGCCGCCTGCGGACTGGCCAGCGAGGTCGCCTTCCACGACGGCGTCGCCCGCTTCGAGCACCAGTACAACCGCCGCAGCCATCACCACATGGTCTGCACCGCCTGCGGCAGCTCGGTCGAGTTCTTTTCCCCCGAGATCGGCCGCCTGGAGCAGGAGATCGGCCGCAAACACCACTACTTCACCACCCGCCACACCTTCCAGATCTACGGCGTCTGCGAAAACTGCCGCAAGAAATCATCTTCGCGCACGGTGTAGAGCTGGCGTCCGCAGCCCTTGTCGCCCCTGGCACTGTGTGAATGGATAAACTGGTATAATGTAATTATAGGATTGCGTGCATCCGGCTCATTGACCCTACCTGGCCGCCGGATTTCTTCCCGCTCACCTCTTGACACGAAGCGAGGCGCCCTTCTACAATTGGCACTCGTGGCTGATGACTGCTAACAATGCCAGGCAGTAAACTCAACCACAATCTCCAAGTAACAGACAATACATGAGTTATGAAAGGAGCGCATCAGAATGGCCACCAAGTTTACTCCCCTGCATGACCGCATTTTGGTCAAGCGGATCGAGGACCAGGAAACCGTCCGTGGCGGCATCATCATCCCCGACACGGCCAAAGAGAAGCCGCAAGAGGGCGAAGTGATCGCCGTGGGCAAAGGCAAAATCAACGAAGACGGCAAGGTTTTCCCGCTGGACGTCAAGCACGGCGATCGCATCCTGTTCGGCAAGTACGCCGGCACGGAGGTCAAGATCGACGGCGAGGAATTCCTGATCATGAAGGAGGACGAAGTCCTGGGCATCATCGTGGGCGCGTCCAAGGCGGCTGAGCGCGAGAAGGCGGGAGCGCGGCGATAAGCCACGAATCCAGCCCGGGCGAAAACGCCAACACATCCGGGCGCCCAGCGCCCAAAGAAAAGTTTCACAAGGAGAGATAACCAATGGCAAAGCAGATTGTACATGGTGAAGAGTCGCGGCAGGCGATCCTGCGCGGCGTCAACATCCTGGCGGACGTAGTCAAGGTCACGCTCGGTCCCAAGGGCCGCAACGTGGTCTTGGAGAAGAAATTCGGCTCCCCCACCATCACCAAGGACGGGGTGACGGTCGCCAAGGAAATCGAACTCAAGGACGCACTGGAGAACATTGGCGCGCAGATGGTGCGCGAGGTGGCATCGAAGACCTCGGACGTAGCCGGCGACGGCACCACCACGGCCACCGTGCTGGCCCAGGCCATCTACCGCGAGGGCGCGAAGACCGTGGCCGCTGGCGCCAACCCCATGGCGCTGAAGCGCGGCATCGAGAAGGCCATCACCACCCTCTGCGGCACGCCCGACAAGGAAGGCAACCGCGGCAAGGGTGTGCTCGATGATTTCTCGCAGAAGGTCACCGGCGACATGATCGCCCAGGTGGGCACCGTCTCCGCCAACAACGACGAAACCATCGGCAACATCATCGCCGAGGCCATGAAGAAGGTGGGCAAGGACGGCGTCATCACCGTCGAAGAGTCCAAGACGCTGGAGACGCAGCTCGAAGTGGTCGAGGGCATGCAGTTCGACCGCGGCTATCTCTCGCCCTACTTCGTCACCGATCCGGAGCGCATGGAAGCGGTGCTGGAAGATCCCTACATCCTGATCTACGAGAAGAAGATCAGCTCGATGAAGGACCTGCTGCCACTTCTGGAGCAGATCGCCAAGAGCAGCAAGCCGCTGCTGATTGTGGCTGAGGACGTCGAGGGCGAGGCCCTGGCGACCCTGGTCGTGAACAAGCTGCGCGGCTCGCTGCAGGCCCTGGCCGTCAAGGCTCCCGGCTTCGGCGACCGCCGCAAGGCCATGCTGCAGGATATCGCCATCCTCACCGGCGGCAAGGCCATCACCGAAGACCTCGGCATCAAGCTGGAGAACGTGCAGATGCAGGACATGGGCCGCGCCAAGAAAGTTACGGTGGATAAGGACAACACCACCATCGTCGAAGGCCGCGGCAAGACGGCGGAGATCGAGGGCCGGGTGAAGGAGATCCGCGCCCAGATCGACAAGACCACCTCGGACTACGACCGCGAGAAGCTGCAGGAGCGGCTGGCCAAGCTGGTCGGAGGCGTGGCGGTGATCAAGGTCGGCGCCGCGACCGAGACCGAGATGAAAGAGAAGAAAGCCCGGGTCGAGGACGCCATGCACGCCACCCGCGCGGCCGTCGAGGAGGGCATCGTGCCCGGCGGCGGCGTGGCCCTGGTGCGCTGCGTCCCGGCGCTCGAGAAGCTCAAGCTCGAGGGCGATGAGCAGATCGGCGTCAACATCGTGAAGCGGGCGCTGGAAGAGCCGCTGCGCCAGATCGCCGAGAACTCCGGCGAGGAAGGCGCCATCGTCGCGGGCAAGATCCGCGAGTCGAAGAGCCCCAACTTCGGCTACAACGCCTTGACCGGCGACTACGAAGACTTGGTCAAGGCAGGCGTGATCGACCCCACCAAGGTGACGCGCACCGCGCTGCAGAACGCCGGCTCCATCGCCTCCCTGATGCTGACCACCGAGGCCCTGGTGTCGGAGATCCCGGAAGAGAAGAGGGAACCGGCCATGCCCGGCGGCGGCCACGGCGGCATGGGGGGAATGTACTAAAGGCGGCTATTAGCTCTTAGCTTCTAGCTGTTGGCTTTTGTCAACAATTGATCTGTCATCCCGAGCGAGGGGCTTCAGCCCCGAGTCGAGGGAGAATGCAATGCGGCCCCGCGGAAACGCGGGGCCTTTTTTGTTGACGGGGGGTGGGTCTTTCACAAATTCCCCCCCGCGGATCTAGACCGCGGCGATCGGAGACCGATGCTCCGTCGCATCGGCCGCGCCGGCTTCCCACCGCCACGCCTGCGCGATCGCGGTCAAGTGGAAGATCATCAGCAGCGGCACGGCAAAGGTTGGGATCACGCTCAAGGGCAGCGTGCTCATCGCCTCGGTGGTGACACCGTGCCCGAAGATCCGCAGCGGCGCCGAGTTCAGCACCCCCAGCGACACCGCCATTACCAGGTCAAGCATCCCCAGCCCCTGCCACAGGAGGAAGCTCGTCCGCCGGCTCTCTCGTGCCAGGTACCTGGCGACCAGCGGTGCGGTGGCGCCGATCGCCATGTCCCCCCAGCCCGCCGGAAGGGCGAACGCGCCGGGCAGGATGCCGTGAGCATAGAGCACCAGGAAGACGAACCCTCCCAGCCTCCACGCCTGGATCGTGGTCAGCGTGCGCACGTTCACCGACAGAACGAACTGCCGGAATCCGTGTGAGACACCCATCCAGGTGAGAAACACAGCAATCGGGATTATCACCGCCAGGCCCAGAGGCAGGGGTGCGTGAAAGGAATGTTTCGACTCGGAAGCGAATACTCCCAGGGCCGACGCGGTGATCGATGCCGCCAGCCACAGCGCGAGGATCACTCCCACGATGCGTGCGTAATTTCTTGAGCTCGTCATAACCTCTCTCCTAATCAGTTTGAAGGACCCGTCCGCAGAGCTCGACCAACGCGGCCATCAGTTCGTGCCAGCGCCGCTCGCCGGTGCGTGAGCGCAGCCGCGCCTGCACTCGTTCCCAGCGTGGCATGGCGCGTGCGAGCTGTCGCCGCCCCGCTGCCGAGAGCCGCAGCCGCCGTTCTCGCCGGTCTTGGCCCGGCCGGGCTGCGATCCAGCCGTGCGACGACAACAGCCGCAGCGTGCGCGTCAGGGTGGTGCTGTCCATCACCAGCAGCCGGCCCAGCTCGCCCTGCGACACTTCTCCCGCCAGGTCGAGCGCCTGCAGAACGGTGAATTGGGTGGCGCGCAGCCCCGCCGGGCGCAGGGCCTGGTCGTAGAGCTGCGTGAGGGCCCGCGCCGCCCGCCGGACATTGGTGCACAGGCACGGCAAAGCAGCAGGGGACGATATCTGTCTCGTCATAAGGAATAAAGATGTATATACATCTATTTTTGATTCAGAAAACTTCTGACGGGGGTGCGGATGACCCAAACCGCCGAGACGCCGAGGACGCGGAGATTTGAAGGGGCGCGGCTTTAGCTGCGCCGTAGCCCGGCCCCAAACAGATTGTCATCCCGAGCGACGCGCGACCTGAGCTTGTCGAAGGGAGCGCGAGTCGAGGGATCTGCATTTGAGCCCCGCGCGTGAGCGCGGGGCTTTTTTGTTTTCGCCGCAGATTGACGCGGATACTCCCGGAGGATTGGTCTTGATCCGCGTTTATCAGCGTGAATCCGCGGCGAAGAATCTGAAATAATGTTGCTCATGTTTACCCCGCGTCCCATCGGATTTGTGCGGAGTCCCTTCAACGAAACCAGGGAAATCCCCAAAGGACTCGGCGCTAAGCACGAGGCGGCCGGAACCCTGGAGATCCTGCCCGAGTTCGAGCTTGGGCTCACAGACATCGAAGGCTTCTCCCACCTGATTGTCCTCTGGGTATTTGATCGCGCCCAAGGCTTCGAATTGTTGGGCACGCCGCCGAGCGACGACCGGCCGCACGGCGTGTTCGCGACGCGCTCCCCGCGACGTCCAAATCCCATTGGCCTCACGGCCGTCGAACTCCTCCGCCGTGACGGCGGCCGGCTGCACGTCCGTGGCGTCGATATGCTCGACGGAACGCCAATCCTCGATATCAAGCCCTACCTGTCGAGCGTGCCGCCGGAAGAGTTACGGCGTGGCTGGCTGGCGGAAGCGGAAGCGCGTCGCGGTGAATGATCTCGATTTTCTGATCAAAACCAAACCGCCGAGACGCCGAGTGCGCCGAGGAACCACGATGCGCCAGCGCCGTAGGCGCGGCATAGGTTAGCCCACCACGTGAGTGGTGGGTCCGCTGAGCCTGATAGCTCAGCGAGCGCGAGGGAGCTTCGCGACTGAGCGCGAGCGAAGTTCAGCCGTAGGGACCAACCGGCCTCGGATCAGGAGGTCGGCGCAGCCGTGTCGGCCGCCGCCAGCGTCCCGACTGTAAACTAACCAGTCACACAATATCTTGGGTCACCCTATTGACAGCCGCAATATGCAGGTATATTATGCTCCACATTTAGATTGGTCGTACCAACTTTAATTGCGGTGCCTGCCCCGCCTGCGGTTCCAGCTAAGCCGACCAACTACGAGAACCCATATGGAGGGAACAACAATGGCTCGAAATGGCTGCGACAGGGGCTTGGACAGCCGCTGCCGCGATGATAACGGCACAATTCGTCGGAAGCGGTCTGACACGCTGGTTGGGACCCTTCGTCATGAATACGGAGATCAATTTGCCGAGGTGTTTCGGAGCGATGCAAAGCTCGGCACTGTGTTGCGCGAAACCGGTGCGGATTCGTTGACTGAGCTTCTTCGCAGAAAAGGCAAATAGGCAGCATGTAGGGAGCGGGTCGCGATAGGAGGGACAGATGAGCGCCGTGGGGACAACGATACCGAAGGATGAATTTCTCGGTCAGATATGGTCGGTCTGCACAACGCTGACTGAGGAAGCCCTGAATGCGGCACGAGCAAAATGTCAGGAGTCCGCCTTCGACCCGAATCGGGGGTTGGTTCCGCTTGAGGAAAGTTTCATCAACCTGACATCTGCGCGGGTAATCCTGGAAGATGCTATCGAGAAGCAAGAACTCGTTCAGCTTCCTCTCACTGTTCAAAGGGAGATACTCTCAAACCTCCAGAGCATCTCGAAATCCCTCCTGGGCCTGACCAATGGCGTAGATGAAGTAGTGAATCTGACTACCGGCATTGAGACACTAAATACATCGATTTGGAAATACGGCCTTCACAACCTATCCGACCAGGTTCTCGGCTATCAGAAGAAGCTAAACCAGATCAAGAACCAAGAACTCCAAATCTCCAAAGCGATCAACGAACTCAACGCCGCGCAACGTGCAGCCGAAAAGACAGGGATGGCCGCCAAGGAGGTCGAGCAGAAGAGGGCGGAGGTTCTTGCATCGTTGGAACAGGTCAAGCAGAACACCGCCGCGTCCACCAGCCTTCTAGAACAGGTCAAGGATAATGAAGGCAAGACCAGCGTTCTTTATGCGACCATTCAGCAGCACGAGAAACAAAGCGGGGAGCTTACCTCCAATGTCAAGACAGCAAGTAATGAACTGCAATCGCTTGATGCGAGCATCAGAAAGTTCTACGCGGACGTAGACGAGTACCGACGGAAGATCACTCAGACGAACGAAGATGCGGCCAATCTGATTAAGACGTCAGAATCTAGACTCACGAAGCTTGCTGATGACGCGACACTGAAGGTTCAGGAAACAATCGGTTCTCTCCAGAAAACTGCGACCACGACGGCCAGTGAACTGGCGGCGAAGGTCGATGGGACAATCTCAACGGCGAATGAAACAGTGGCGAAACTGTCCACAGACACTAAAGCCGAAGTCGCGAAGTTTCAGGGGGATGTTGAGGCAAAACTACAATCGACGCTGCAACAAGCTGGCACTACATGTCTAAACCTAGTGAGCGATGCTCAACAAAAACTTGAGGCTGTGGAGAGCAAGCTCGCAGAACGGTCGGAAGGAACGATAGAGGCGAACCACAAGAAGACTGAGGCGCTGATTACTGAACTGAATAACCTGAAGGAACAGATAAAAGAACAAATCGAGCAAGCGACAGGTTTCAGGCTTTTCGGGGCTTTCCAAGCGCGCCAGAATGAAATCGTAGGCGCCAAGGATTTTTGGAAATATGCCATCTTTGTTCTGGTGGTTGTCTCCGCGATGGTGACCGCGTGGATAGCACACGAAGCTCAGTATTACACTGCCCACAGCTTCGCATTCTGGGTGAAGCTCTCACTTACCGTGCCACTCGGGTTCCTGATTACTTTCTGCACGGTTCAGTACAGCAGGGAACGGCGTTTGGAGGAAGAGTACGCATTTAAATCCAGCATCTCAGTTTCGTTAAACCCTTACCGCGAGTTGGTGCACTCCATTCTGGCACACGACGGAGCGGCAGACCAAGGCAAGTACACAGATTTCGTTATCGATTCGGTGAAAAATGTCTTCACCCCGCCCACAGACAAGGTTTTCGATGGTGAAAAAAAATCGGGTGTGACTGAGAAGACGCTGAAACACGTAGCGGAGATTTTGGGAACCGCTGCCAAGGCCGCCAAGAGCTAATTCTGTGCCCTCCTCATCTGATCACACACCCAGGACCCGAAGCCCCTGTGCTTCCACCACTGACTGCAGATCCCTCGACTCGCGCTCGCTTCGGCAAGCTCAGTTCGCGCTTCTCTCGGGATGACAAATCAGCAAAGCACGGACGGCGCGGCTCGAAGCCGCGCCCTTTCAAGGCAGGTGTCGCCCCCTCGACCTCGCTCGGGGCAGGCTATCCACGGTGGGGACTGGTCGCTTTCTACAAGTACGCCAGTGAGTACGGCAAAAGCTACGTCAGGCCGGTGTTGTGGCTGCTGCTGGTGTTGCTGGTCTTCGCGTTGCTCTATCCCGTCGCCGGGTTGCGCTATGACATCACGCGAGACCGGGCGGCGGTAATGGAGCCAGGGCGGGTCACCGCACAAACGGCAGGACCCCTGCTAACGTATTGGCATCCGTTGTGGGGCAGCGGCGACAAGCGTCCGTGGCCGCGGCTGGCGCTGGTGGGGCACAGCTTTGTGAGCACGTTGTCCGTCGCCGCCTTTCGCAAAGACCTGAGCTACGAGCCCCGCTATCCCTGGGGAGATCCTCTGCTGGAGGTGGCAGAACAGATCCTGACCTCGACGTTGGTTGCATTGTTCTTGCTGGCGGTACGAAGGCAGTTCAAAAGATAAGGCTGTGTGCCGCCCCTCCGGGGCTCGGGTCGATTTTTGTCGCGTTCCCCGGGCTTACGCCCGGGGCTACTTTCTGTCGGCCCCTTCGACTCCGCTCAGGGCAGGCTCTCCGGGCCTTGCATTCTCGGCGGTTTGGGTTTTTGTCCTTTGCTAACGGGGTTGGCTCATAGAGGTGAAGGGGCACGACCTTGGTCGTGCCGAACGAGACCTAACGAGACTGTCATCCCGAGCGACGCGCGACCTGAGCTTGTCGAAGGGAGCGCGAGTCGAGGGATCCTGGTTTTGAGTTGGACCACGCCTCTCAACCCCAAGATCCCTCGACTCGGGGCCAGCCAGCGCATCCAGCCAAGAGGAGGCTGGATGCGTTCTTGGGCTGGCCCCCGCTCGGGATGACAATTCCAAGGGATTTTCGCTCGTGAATAATCCAGGCTCCGGGGCTCGGAACTCATTTTGATTACATACCCCGGGCTGACGCCCGGGGCTACTTTCTTTCGGCTCTCCGGGCCTCGGTGTTCCCTCGCTGCGCTCGGGATTTCGGCAGCGGCCCTTCGACTTCGCTCAGGGCTCGGCCTCGCGTGCTCGGCCTCGGCTCATTCCCGCTTCCCTCGCTACGCTCGGTGCCGCTCACGCCCGCTAAGCGCCTCAACTTCGGCGTCTCGGCGGTTTGGTTTTGAGCCGCGTCGATTCGCGGCGGCGCTCAACCCGTCCATTTCTGTCAAGAGGGACAAATGAGCCTCGGTCCGGAGCTGATTGTATCCAAAGCACTTCCAGGTGCGGCCGGGTGGCACTGCGGGAGGCGCGAATCGGTCATACTGAAAATAAGGGGACAATCGCGATGATAACCATGATGAGTGCGGAGGAGCGCCGGCGGTTCTGGGAGCTAAGTAACGCTCTCAAGCCAACACGGGAGGCGATAAAGCGGGCCACGGTGGCGAAGCCAGAGGTGGTCGAGATTCCGTTCGCGAAGCTCGCGGCTGAGCCCAACGTGCGTCGCTGCTGCCGCCTGCTCACCGATGGGCGGCAGTGCGAATCGCCGGCCGTTGAGGGCGACGAGTGTCTGCGGCACTTCCGCTGGCACACGCTCTATATGTCGGTGCACGGGCTGCCGCTTCCCGAAGACGGGCTCAGCCTGCAGGAGGTGCTGGCCTACACCGTGGATATGGTGCTGAGCAAGCAGGCGACCGCCGAGGAAGCGCACGCCGTCGCCGAGCTGTGCCGCGTGATGGAGAAGAACATGGCGCGCTGCGAGCGGGAGCTGGAGGCGATGGCCCGCAACTTCACGGACGAGAGACTCGAAGAAGTCCTGGCTCAGTCCTGCTCGTGATGATACTTGAAGGAAACACGCACTCTTGCGCGGTAAAACAGCACCTTCCCATTCTCCAGGTGCATGTCAAACTGGGTGACTTCGGCCACACGCAGATCGCGCAGGGACTTTGCCGCGGTCTCAACCGCAGCCGCCGCAGCCCGCTCCCATGACTCCGTACTGGTGCCTACCAGTTCAATGACTTTGTAGACGCTGTCGCTCATGTTGCTCTCCGTTGCACAAGGATTCTCTTCTAAAAGTTTTCCGCAGACGGGATGCTACACGAACACCCAATGGCTGGCGGAGGCTTTTTTTGAAGTGGACCGGCACATCCCTCGCTAATCTCGAACCGTATCCCACCACCGCGTAATCCAATCCTGTATGCCAGAAAAGATCAGCAAACCGGAAGACGAATGGCGGCGGGAGTTGACACCGGAGCAATTCCACATCCTGCGCCAGAAAGGCACCGAAGGCGCATTCACGGGCGAGTATGCCCACACCAAGACGGCGGGGGTGTACCACTGTGCCGCCTGTGGACAAGAGTTGTTTGCTTCCGACACGAAATTCGAATCCGGAAGCGGCTGGCCGAGCTTCTTTCAGCCCATCGGGCCAGAGCGCGTGGAGAGTCACGAGGACTCGAGTCACGCAATGCGGCGGGTGGAGGTCACCTGCTCACGCTGCGATTCCCACCTCGGCCATGTCTTTCCCGACGGCCCCCGCCCCACCGGATTGCGGTACTGCATCAACTCGGCCTCGCTGAAGCTGGAGCCCAAGTAGGCCGGCGACGCGTCAGATTTTTAAATTGCTTAGTCCTTGCGCAGGAGCGCATCCAGGGACCATTTCCCCGGGCCGTTGATCAGCAGGAAGGCCGCGGTGAGCAGTTGCGCATACTCGGATCGGACCTCATGCAAGACCGCCCACATCCCCACCCGCGGCGGCGCTGGCGGCAGCGGCAAAGGCGAGGTCCCGAGGTAGAGCGCGATCTTCGTCGACAGGATCGCCACGATCATCTCCACGATGAACGGAATGGCAATCAGCCGCGTCATCAGGCCGGAAAGCAGCAGCAGTCCCCCAACGATCTCGAGGCCGCCGACAAAGCTGGCCGTGAAATGAGGAAATGGCATACCCAATTTCGTGAATCGTCCCACTCCCTGATTGGCATAAACAAACTTCAGGATGCCCTCCCACAAAAACACGCCTCCGGCCATCACTCTCAGCAGCAGCGTGGACCTGGGACCCGTAGTGGGGGGATTCATAAGCCACGTCAATAGATTCTTCATAGGCCTTCTGGTTCTTCCTTTCATTCGGACCACAACATTCAGCGGGCGGCTTTTCGCACATGCAATATTGATAACGTGGAAAGTGAGGCTTTATTCCCGGGACAATCTGGATTCTTCCCGGGGCAGGACAAACTCGCGGGGACATTACCCCGAAAGCAGTGGGAAAAGCGAGTTGGGCGCGGTGGCTGGCAGGAATGAAGTGGCCGGGAAAGCGATCACGGTCTCCAGCCGGCGCCGGGGCTAGGGCTGAACGGCGGTGATGATCTGGAATGTGAGTTCGCCCGCGCGCTCCACCGGTCTTCCCCAGACGATGACGCGACGGGGCTTGCCGTCGCGATGCATCATCTGCATTTCGAGCCCATCAAAGTCTTGCGAACGCCGCATGTTGTCCAGCAACTGCCGGTAGTCCTCGATCCGGTGGAGCACGGTAGGTCGAAGACTCTTGCCGATGATGCTCCTCAAATCCAGGCCGAGCTGCTCCACAAAGACCTTGTTCACGCGCCGGATTTCCCCCTCCCGCCCCAGGCAAGCCAAGCCGAAGGGAAGGCTGTCGATCATGGTGCGCCATTGCTGGGTGATCATGGTGAGGCGATCTTCTTTCTCCAGGAATCGCCGTGCCACCTGTATTCGGGCAAGAATCTCCTCGCGGGTCACCGGCTTGGCGACATAGTCATCCACTCCCGCCTCAAAGGCGGTCAACATGGCGGCCTTGCCGTTCTGCGTGCTCAGCAGAATGACATAGGTATAATCCGGCGCTTTTGCCCGGCGGATTTTTTGAGAAATCTCCAGTCCGTCGAGTTCGGGCAAAGTCCAACTGAGGATAACAAGGCGCGGCGGATCGTTCCCCTTCAAGCGCTCCCAGGCTTCCTCCCCATTGCTCGCAGAGAGAAGCTCCAGGTTGGTTGGCGCCAGAGTCTCAAGGATCATGTAGCGGCAACAAATGTCTTCGTCCGCAACTAAGACTTTCATTTTTCCCTCAAATATCAGCGAGGCTCTCGAACCCGGCTGCCAGTCGCCCTCCCCAGCAACCCTATCGGCAAGTAATGGCAAGGAGAATAGTTGCCAAGAGAAAAAGTGCCGCCGGTGTGTCTTTCATGGGAGAAGTCTCATCCATGGGAATTCCCTTTTTGACTTCGAAGACGGGGAGCATGGGACACCCGCTCGCAGCCGATCCGCCGGAAGGTCGGATCCCTCGCGCTCGGGATCTCGGCCCGCGGCTCAGCCTTTAGCCTGCCCTGAGCAACTGAGCGAAGCGAAGTTGTCGAATGGGCCGCGGAAAACGCCCAGATCCCTCGCTCCACCACCCCAGCAAACCAAAAGCAGGTTTGCTGGGGACCCCGGGTGGCGCTCGGGATTTCGGCTGCGGGCTCCCGCTCGCACCCCAGTACGCGCAAGGGCGGCGCGTCCCGGGGACCCCGCTTCGCTCACGCCCGCAAAACGCCTCAAGTTACTTCCGTTCCCCCACCCCTGGTCATCTGGCAGCGGGCACAGGACTCCCCTAAGCTAGACGGCATCTTGCTGTAATTAATGAAGGTCACACGGAATGCTGATTCCCATCCGGCATGACAACATGTCGGCGCGGCGCTGGCCGGTGGTTACCCTGGCGCTGATCGCCATCAACGTGGTGGTGTTTCTCGCCACCCACGACGCGCTCACCCGCCAGGCGCCGGAGCTGGGCAAGGTGAAGGCCCACATCCTGATCCTGGCCGCCACCCACCCCGAGCTGAACCTCACGCCCGAGGAGCAGGAACTGGTCACCAGCTTCAAGGACCACAACCCCAACGAGTGGGCCAAGGTCCAGGACCCGAACCACAAGATCATCGACGCCTGGGACGCCCACATCCGTCTGGTGGACGAGCCCTCGGAGTTGCAGCAGGAGATGGACTCGCTCTCCGACCAGTACGGCAAGCTGAGCACGGCTGCGCTGGCCGAGCAGTATGCGTTCATTCCGGCGCATCCCAAGCCCCTCGCTTACCTCACCGCCAATTTCCTGCACGGCGGCTGGCTGCACCTGATCGGCAACATGTGGTTTCTGTGGCTGGCGGGCTTCGTGCTCGAGGACGCCTGGGGCCGCTGGGTGTATTCGGTCTTCTATCTCGCCGCCGGGGCGGCGGCCTTGCAGTTCCATGCCTGGTTGAACCCCGGCAGCATCGTGCCCACGCTGGGAGCTTCCGGCGCCGTAGCCGCGCTGATGGGGGCCTTCCTGGTGAGCTTCCCCCGGATGAAGATCGAGATGATGTGGATCTTCATGTTTCGTCGCTATACGTTTAAGGCGCCGGCCTATGCGCTCCTGCCCCTGTGGCTGCTGATGGAGGTTCTCTACGGCACGCTGTTCGGCCACATGTCCAGCACCGCGCACTGGGCGCACGTGGGCGGCTTCCTGTTCGGCGCGGTGGCGGCCTGCGGACTGCGCTACTCCGGCCTCGAGCACAAGATGAACCAGGCCATCGAAGAGCAGGTGAGCTGGCAGAACGACCCCGAGATCCTGCAGGCCTCGGAGATGGTGACCAGCGGACAGTTCGACCAAGCCCTGCCCATCCTGACAAACTACCTGGCGAGGAAGCCCGACTCGGTGGATGCCTGCAGCCTGCTGCGCGAGGTCCATTGGCGGAAGGGCGAGATCCCGGTCTATCTCGCGACCACGGTGCGGCTCTGCACCCTGCATCTGGCGTCGCGCCAGCCGCAGGCGGCGTGGCAGGACTACGAGGAATTCCTGCACCAGGGCGGCGACAAGCTGCCGGCCCAGACCTGGCTCGACCTCTGCCGCGTCCCCGAGGGGGAAGGCGCCTTTGAACGCGCCCTGAGCGAGTATCAGAAGCTGGCCGCCGCCTACCCCTCGGAACGGCAGTCGCTGGCGGCCCTTCTGGCCGCTGCCCGGATCTGCCTGAAGCGTCTGAGCCGGCCGCAGGATGCTATAAAGCTCTACGAGCTGGTGGCGAGATCGCCCATCCCGCATCTCGACCTGGAGCCCAACATCCAGTCGGGCGTGCGCGAAGCCCGCGCCGCTCTGGCCGCGCTGGGCGTGCCTGCGGAAGCGTCTTTATAAGCCAGCCCCGTCGCCACTCCGGCCCCGGCGACCCACTTCCGCCGGCTGGGTATGGCATGGGAACCTTGGACAAGGCATTTAGGGAAACTGCCACGGGCAAGCGGCATGGCAGGCGGCGGGACGCTTGAGCACTGGTGGCGCAATCGAATGCCCTTCAGGTCCGTTAAGAACTGTCTCGTCGTGGCGGAGAATGCACCTCGCCCGTGCGTTTGAGCGCCGCAAGCAATGACGCGTTGCGGCGGACTAGATCTTGAGGTGTAGCGGGTCGTCGCCGAGGATCAGGACAGCAGGCTTCACCATCAGCATTCCAACCGCGCGCCGCTCATCAGCACTAGGCGAACATTGTAAATGAAGAGTGTTAGCCTGCCCCGAGCGAAGTCGAGGGGCGGATGGCCGCGGATGAAAAACAAAACCGCCGAGACGCCGAGGACGCGGAGGAACCCCGATGCACCAGCGCCGTAGGCGCGGCATAGGTTAGCCCACCACGTAAACTGGATTACCCACGAGATTCTGTACCGCTTTGAAAGGGCGCGGCTTCCAGCCGCGCCGAATCAGCGCAAACCGTGTCGCCCCTCCGGGGCTCGGAATTCATTTTGATTGCTTACCCAGGGCTTCCGTGTGTGCGTGAGAACGCCGTCACGTTCTCACGTAGACTCGATATTCCGATTCTTCTCCCTGTTTCGACCGTCCCGAGGGCTGCTTGCCTGGTTACACCATCGCGTACAGCCGGGTGATGTTGTAGGCCAGAGTGGCGAGGGTGAACTCCGCCGCCACTTTGACCAGACTACGAGTCCGGAACTGCCGCATTCCGCGCTGTTGTTTCAGTACCCCGAACACCGGTTCCACAAGCGCCTTTCTGCGTTGATACACCTGCCGTCCCGCTGGGCTGCGTAGCTTCTGTCGCATCGCCCACAGGTGCGGGCTCGTGGGTGGCGGCGATGGATCCCGCACCGGCTGCCCTCGATTCAGACAGGGTGCCAGGTTGGGATCGGGCACGAAGGCCTCTACCCCACGTTCCGCCAACTGCTCCACATTGACGTTCGCATAGAAGCCAGCATCAGCCAGCACGCGGTGCGGCTTTTGCCGACAACGGCGGGTGACCTCATCGACCAGCGGCACCAGCGAGTGCGCATCGTGCGCGTTCTGCGTCACCCGCTGCGCCAGGATTAAATGATCTTCGCTGACCGCGATCTCGGCCGTGTAGCCCACCACAAATCCCTCACGGCTGCGCAGCAAACGGGCCTCAGGATCGGTGCGCGGTAGTTTGGCGGTGCCGCTCTTGCGCAGCTTCTCCAGCCGCCGCGGGATGATGGCCAGCCGCTGCTGCAACTGTTCCACCGCCTGCTGCGGGAGCTTGGCCCCGGCGCCTTCGTCGTGATCGTCCTGGTTGCACTGTTGCTGCCAGCGCCGCACCTGCCGCCGTAGCCGCGCCCGCTCCTTGCGCAGGCGTGGTTCGGTATCGATGCGCTCGCCCGAAGCGCAGGCTCGGATGCGGGTCGAGTCCACGGCCACCATACCCAACTTGCCCAGCTTCCACCTCTGTGCCAACTCCAGTACCTGCGTGAAGGCGTCGTTCAGCGCCCGCCCATGCCGCCGCCGGAACGCACTCAGGGCCCAGTTGTCCGGCTTCGCTCCTCCGGCCAGATAGCGCAGCGCCAAGTCCTCGCGGATGCGCTGCTCCAACCGCCGCGCCGACGTGATCCCCAAGGCGTAGGCGTACAGCCACACCTTCAACATCAGCTCGGGCGCATACAGCGCCCCGCCTTCTTCGCTGTACTGCTCCTCGAAGACGCTCAACTCCAACCACTCCACCACCTCGTGCACGAAGAAGCACAGGTGATCGCCTCCCAGTTCATCTTTCACGCTGGGCGGCAGCAGGTACGCTTGATCCGGGCTGTACGGCAGATATCGGCTCATGCTTCCTTCTGCCTCATCTCCCCTGTGCGAAACAAGTGAGTTCTCACGCACACACTTCCGCCCTGGGCTATTGACTCCTGCATAAATAATGTCCTATACTGCCTCCGAGGTGGCCCATGCGACCTAGCGGCAGTCCGGAGGAACTGGAACGGCGTCGGTTTCGCGCCTTGGCTCTGCTCCAACAAGGCCTGAGCCCGGTCGAGGTGGCGCAACGAGTCGGAGTGGATCGCCGCAGCGTGCGGCGCTGGAACTCCGCGGCGCGTCGCCAGGGCCGCGAGGCGTTGCGCGCGCAGTCCGCCGCCGGACGCCCCTCGCGACTCAGTTCCCGCGCCCGCCAGCAACTGGAACGCGCGTTGCTGCGGGGGGCGCAGGCGGCGGGTTTTCCCACCGACCTGTGGACCTGTCCCCGGGTGGCGCAGTTGATTCAGCAGCGCTTCGGGGTCCGCTATCACCCCGACCATGTCTGCCGCCTCCTGCACGCCTTGGGGTTCAGCCCGCAGAAGCCCGCCCGGCGGGCACTGGAGCGGGACGAGGCAGCGATCGCCAACTGGGTGCAACGGGAGTGGCCCGCCATTAAAAAAAAGCGCGCCGGCTGAAGGCCTGGCTGGTCTTTCTCGATGAAAGTGGCTTCTTGCTGGCCCCGCTGGTGCGGCGCAGTTGGGCGCCGTGCGGGCAGACCCCGGTGCTCTACCAGCGTGGCCGCCACCACAAGAAGGTTTCCGCCATCGCTGCCTTGTGCGTTTCCCCGCGGCGGCATCAGGTGCGACTCTACTTCCGCCTGCATCCCGGCAAAGAGGTCGATGCCACGCTGGCGATTCAGTTTCTGCGGATCCTCGATCAGGAACTGCAAACCCGTTGCTGCCTGCTGTGGGACCGCTTGAACGCCCATCGCGCCAAAAAGACCACGGCGTACTTGGCCACCGTGCCCCACCTGCACCCCTTCTTTCTTCCTGCCTACGCTCCGGAACTGAACCCGGTAGAGTACGTCTGGTCCTTCTGGAAGATGAATCCGCTGGCCAATGTCGCCGTGCCCGAAGTGTACGAGTTGGCCCTCCGGACACGTCACAGCGGACGGTCTCTCCAAGGAAAGCCCGAGCTGCTCCGTTCCTTCCTCCGCCACAGTCCTCTTTTTTTGCGCCTCTCATAGGACATTATTTATACAGGACTCAATAATTGACCCCGTTTCCCTTCTATCTCATTAGAACGCGATGGTGACTGCGATCCCGGGGCCGGGGCGCATGCGGTCATATACGTAGTACCCATCGTCGGTGTAATCAATATATACGTCGTCGGTTTCGTACCAATTTTCAGGCCACGTTTCCGGCCACGGATCAACGAATGTGACCCAATAGCCGTCGTACTGGAAGCGTGGATACCCGCCTACGAAGAGCATCGGAAGGCCGTACATGCGGAAGTAGTGGTTACTCCCGAAGTAGAGCCTGAAGCGGTCTTGAGGTACGCGGTAGCCGTTATAGCCGCCGCGCTGACCCCAAGTGTGGTGGTCGTTATTCCACGAACTGGCGCGAGACTGGCCGAAACCGCTGCGCACCTGCCCTTGGTGTTGTGGGACGCCGCTATGGTGGACGCCCCCATAGGCAGGGCCGGTGGGCTGGACGCCGCCGTGATAGACGCCGCCGTAGCTCTGTTGCGGTTTTGCCTGAGGTTGCGCAGGTTTCTTGGCCTGCTGCTGCTGCTCCTGTTTCTTTTGCTGCTCCTGCTGACCCTTGGCCTGCTGCTGCTGCTGTTTCTTTTGCTGCTCCTGCTGACCCTTGGCCTGCTGCTGCTGCTGCTGTTTTTCAGGCTTAGCCTGCTGCTCCTGTTTCGGGGGCTTAACCTCTTGCTGACGTTGCTCCTGCTGTGCGTACGTGGGAGCAACGGCTCCGAGAAGAAGGAGCAGAACTCCCGTGCTGATAAGACCAACTGGTTTCATGAGTGTTGCCTCCATTACGGTGAGTTCATGCGCCCTTCGCTCGGCGTGTCGGGCGCGGTTATTGTTTGTGGTGGTTGTCTCTGGTAGACGACATGCGGATATTCCCGCGATCATTCATTCAGGTTCACCTACCGTGGATGCGGGAGAGCGAATGAAAAAGTCCAAAAATGTTCAGAAGCCACAACACCACAGCGATGACCACGACTGCATTCACGATGGACTTAATCGTTCCCTGCATTGGTACGAAGCGGTTGACCAGCCAAAGCAGAACACCCACCACGATCAGAACTATCAGTATTTGAAGTAAAGGCATGAGCTGTTGACCTCCTTCTCCTTCGCAGGCAGACCCGTCTGGCCTGCTCCACGGTGTTGCGCCACTGATCCCTACTTACCGGACCTGTTCCTCGGAGACTTCTTGTTCAGAGTGGCAAGGAGCAATTTCGCCGAGGCGGGCGGGCGAATCGCACTATTGATTACGATGTCCTTCGCGGTGGTTCCTTTTCCGTAGAGCCTCTCGTTGCCATCGTTATCGGGGCGGAGAGTTGAGCCTTCTAGAGAGATCCCGGCGAACAATCCTCGCGAACGCGAATACGACAGAATTTCTGCTCGCATTGTGACATCAGTGGAGGCTGCAGCGTCGCGGCCCTTCGGTCCGGCTGCAGCAGCCACGTCGCCCCCGAGCTTGACCTGATTGGTGAGAATAGAATTAGCCCCGCGCTGATTCATCACCAACAAGACAAAGTCTGTCGCTTGGCCTCCCAACTGCAAGCCGAAACTTCCACCTTCGAGCGCCATCATGGAAGGCGCACTCCAAGGTCCCCTGAAATCCTTGCCGCTCCGGCAAGTCATCACGCCGCGACCGTAACTGCCCCCGAACCCGATTGCAAATTTCATCACCGAAGGCAGAACGATGACGCATTCCGCCTTGTCCAGAAGATCCTTCGGAAGATCGTCGGGAACATTGAGAATCTCAACCATCACTTTGCCGGCATTCGTAATGCGCTTGTTTTCGTCTTTTTGGGCAGACGCAGGTAGGCCAACCAAGAGAATCACAACCATTAGCGAGAAGATTCTTTTCATCGACGTGCTCCTTTTAGCCCTATCGTGTAATATGTACAAACATGCCGGAGGCATTTCGGCATCTTTATCCTGTCATCGTCGGTGACGTCCGTTACACGCCTGAGTGACGTGTATCGCGCGCCGCTTATCAGCACCAGGCGAACATTGTAAATGAAGGCTGTTCGCGGCGCTGGCGATCGCGGCGCTGGAAGCCGTGCCCTGATACGAATCAACCTAGCGCCTACTTTCCTGAAACTTCATCCCTGCTTCGCGCAACTAATACTCGACCATGCGCGCCGCCATCATCACTCGCCCGGGCGGGCCGGAAGTGCTCGAGGTCCGCCAAGTCCCCACGCCCACGCCTGCCGCCGACCAGGTCCTGGTCCGCGTGCGCGCCGCCGGCCTCAATCGCGCCGACATCCTGCAACGCCGCGGACACTATCCGCCGCCGCCCGGCTCGCCGCAGGACATCCCCGGCATGGAGTTCGCCGGCGAGATTGCCGAGCTCGGACCCGAAGCGCGCCTGTGGCAGAAGGGACAGCGCGTCTTCGGCATCGCCGCCGCCGGCTGCTATGCGGAGTACCTCATCGCGCACGAGCGCGCGCTCGCCGAGGTCCCGGCGAATCTCAATTGGATCGAAGCCGGCTCCATCCCGGAAGTGTTCATCACCGCCCACGACGCGCTGTGGAAGCAGGCCGGACTGCGTCCCTCGGAGACCGTGCTGATCCACGCCGTGGGCAGCGGCGTCGGCATCGCCGCCGTGCAACTGGCGCGGGCCATGAACGCGGTCCCCTACGGCACCTCGCGCACCGCCGACAAGCTCGACCGCGCCCGCAAGCTGGGCATGGAAGACGGCGTCCCGCTCGATGCCTCGCTCTCGGCGCTGGCGCCCGCGGTCGAGCGCTGGACTGCGAAGCGGGGCGTGGATGTGGTGCTCGATTGCGTCGGCGGCGCTTACGTCACGGCCAGCGTGCGCGCGCTCGCCCCGCATGGGCGGCTGATCATGATCTCGCAGTCCGCCGGGCCCACCGCCGAACTCGACCTGCGCGCGGTGATGCCCAAGCGCCTCACGCTGCGCGGCACCACGCTGCGCATGCGCCCGCTGGAGGAGAAGATCATGGCCACCCGCGCCTTCGCCCAGGAGGTGGCGCCGCTGTTCGCGCGCGGCGTGCTGCGCACGATCATCGACAGCGAATTTCCCCTCGACCAGGTTCAGGCCGCCCACGCGCGCCTGGAATCCAACGAGACGTTTGGGAAGGTCGTGCTGCGCTTGTAGGTGCGCCGCGCCGCGGCTTCAAGCGCGACGCCAGTCGCGCCCGTCACCACGTGGGCACGGGCTCAAGCAGTCAATCACCCGATCACCCGATCTCCCGATCACCCGATGTCATTTCTCGCTCCACTCCGGAATCCTTCCCGGCGTCCAGGGCGCGCCCGCCTGCTCCATGGCTTTCTCCAGCTTGGGCAGATCCTGCTCGAGGATGGCGCGCAGCTTGCCCAGCTCTTCCGTGAATTCCTCCGACGCGATGGCGTACCCGTCCAGATCGGTGCGTGGCGGCGGCGAGCTGGACATGCGCTCATTTTGCATAATCGTCTGCACGCGGTCGTCGATCGAGGGCGGGGTGTTCTCGTTGCGATCGCGCAGCACGGTGT
Source organism: uncultured Acidobacteriota bacterium (assembly GCA_963704285.1). Lineage (GTDB taxonomy): Bacteria > Acidobacteriota > Terriglobia > Terriglobales > Acidobacteriaceae > JAHFUA01. The sequence goes on from OY969886.1 coordinate 3,270,109, forward strand.
CACCGCGCAACTTGCGCAGGATCGCGAGATTCCGCTGCTGGAGCTGCTCGGCGGTCTGGCTGAGTTGCTCGCTGGCGGTCGGGGTCTGCTGCAACGCTGACTGGATCTTGCCGACACGCGACTTGAGGTCGTCGGCGGTGTTCAGCGCCCCGGCCACGGCGCGGTAGAGACGGTCCACCTTCTCCTGGAAGGCGGTGAGGGCGGCGCGGTCCTCCGGCGGCATCTTGCGCGCGCCCAGCGGCTCGACGGCAAACTTCTCCGGCCCGCCCACCTGCGTGTAAACGCCGTTGATGCGGGTCTCGAGCGTCACCTGGTATTGGCCCGGCATCACCAGCGGGCCTACCGGCAAGGGAGACCAGTCTTCTTCCTGCTCCGATTTCTCGCCCTCCTTGGGCAACTGCGGCGCGGGATAGTGCAGGTCCCAGGCAACGCGGTTCATGCCCTGGGCATTGGTGGCGCTGATGCGTCGCACCGGCTTGCCGCTCGTGTCCGCCACGGTGAGGAACACGGCCGGCGCCGGTTCCTGGGCTTCGGCACGCAACTCGTCGGGCGTGGGATAAGGCGCGGCGGTGTTTTTCTTGGCGGCTTCTTTCTCCGCTTCTTGACGCTTCTCTTTAAGTGTTTTCAGCTTATCCTTCAAGTAATAGGTGAAGACAGCGCCAAACGGCGGATTCTCCGCCGTGTAGAACGCCGCGCCCTGCGACGCCTTGCCGCGCCCGCCCAGCGGCTGCGCCTGCACGTAGAGCAACGCTTTCTTCACCGGATAAAGCACCGCCTGCCCATCGAGCGCCTCGGGCTTGAGCACGCGCAGCGGCCTGAGGTCGTCGAGGATGTAGATGCCGCGGCCGAAGGTGCCCACCACCAGATCGCCCTCGCGCGCCTGGATCACGATGTCGTGCACCGAGATGGTTGGGAAGCTGCCTTTAAGCTGGATCCATTTGCCGCCGCCGTCGATGGTGAACCACAGCCCGAACTCGGTGCCGGCGAAGAGCAGCTTGGGATTCACCGGGTCTTCGGCGAACGCCAGTACCGGGCCGTTCTCCGGCAGGTTCGAGGCGATCGAGGTCCAGCTCTTCCCGGCGTCGGTGCTCTTCAAGAGATAGGGTTTGAAGTCGCCGTTCTTGTGATTGTCGAAGGCGGCGTACACCGTATTCGCATCGTAGCGCGACGCTGCCAGTCGGCTGACGTAGGTGTTGTCGGGGACGCCGGGAAACTTCTCGTGCTTGGTCCAGTGCTCGCCGCCGTCCTCGGTCACCTGGATGAGGCCATCGTCGGTGCCGATGTAGATCAGCCCTTCCTTCTGCGGCGATTCGGCGAGCGCCACCGTGTTGCCGTAGAACGAAGTCGAGGCGTTCTTGGCGACCGCGTCCGCGCCCCAGACCTTGCCCATAACCGGGAGCTTGTTGCGGTCGATCTGGCGGGTGAGGTCAGGACTGACGGCGCGCCAGGTGTCGCCGCGGTCGTCGCTGCGGAACAGCTTGTTGGCGCCGTAGTATAGGCGGGTGTGCGAGTGCGGGCTGATGATGAGCGGCGAATCCCAGTTCCAGCGATAGGGCTCGGCGCCCTTGGGTTCCATGGGCGTGATGCCGGTGCGCTCCCCGGTGCGCCGGTCATAGCGGACCAGGTTGCCGTACTGCAGCTCGGAATAGACGGTGTCGGGGTCTTCGGGATCGACCACGGTGCGGAAGCCGTCGCCGCCGAAGGTGACGAACCAGTCCGAATTCACGATGCCGTTCACGTTGCGCGTGCGCGAGGGCACGCCGAAGGTGTTGTTGTCCTGCATGCCGCCGTACACGTAATAGAACGGCTGCGAGTTGTCCGCGGTGACGTCGTAGAACTGGCTGACCGGCAGGTTGGCCTTGAACTGCCAGTGGGCGGCGCGGTCCCAGGTTTCGTAGACGCCGCCGTCGCAGCCGTCGAGGTAGTGGTCGGGGTTGGAGGGATCGGGCCAGAAGGCGTGATTGTCCACGTGCTTGTCGCGCTCACCCAGCCGGCGCAGCGTCTTGCCGCCATCGTCCGACACCTGGAGGAAGACGGCCATCACGTAGATGCGGTCCACGTTGCGCGGGTCGGCGATGATCTGCGAGTAGTACATGGCGGTGGCGTCGTAGGGATTGCGGCGCTCCCAGGTGGCGCCGCGGTCCTGCGAGCGGAAGATGCCGCCGGCGCCGTTCGCCGCTTCCACCTGGGCATAGACCACGTTGGTATCGACGGGCGAAACCGCCAGGCCGATGCGCCCCATGTCCTCGGTGGGCAGGCCGCTCTTGAGCTTGTTCCAGCTTGCACCCGCGTCGGTGGACTTGTAGATGGCGCTCTCGGGGCCGCCGTCGATCATCGTCCAGACGTGGCGCCGGCGCTGATAGGCGGCAGCGTAGATGACGTCAGGATTCTCCGGATCGAGTACCACGTCGGTGACGCCGGTGTTCTCGCTGATCTCCAGAACCTTCTTCCAGGTCTTGCCAGAGTCAGTGGTCTTGTAGAGACCGCGGTCGCCGCCCGGCGCCCACAGCGGACCTTGCGCCGCCACGTACACCGTGTTGGTGTTCTTGGGATCGATGGCAATGCGCCCGATGTGTTCCGACTTCTTGAGACCGACATTCTTCCAGCTCTTGCCGCCGTCCTCGGAGCGATAGACGCCGTCGCCGTATGCCACGCTGCGCTGGCTGTTCGATTCGCCCGTGCCCACCCAGACGATGGATGGGTCCTTGGGATCGAGCGCGACCGCGCCGATGGAGTACGAGGCTTCCTTGTCGAAGACCGGGGTCCAGGTGGTACCGTCGTTGTCCGTCTTCCACACTCCGCCCGAGGCCACGCCCGCGTAGAAGTGCGAGGGATTGCGCGGATCCACCGCCAGCGCGTTGACGCGGCCGGAGGTCAGCGCCGGGCCGATCAGCCGCAGCTTCAGGCCGCTGAAGGTCTCGGACGACATGGGCGCGGGCTTCTCGTCCTTCTTCTCTTCCGCCGGCTTGGCCGGGGACTTCTTGGACTGGGCAGCGGTGAAGGAGGAGAGTGCGATCAGGCAGAGGACAAGGGCACAAATCGTTTTCAAGGTTTTCTCCAGCATCCATCCCACCTGGAGTGTCATTCCGAGCGCAGCGAGGAATCTATGCATTTGGTCGAAAAAGCGAAATACATAGATGCCTCGCGCCGCAAAACCCCGCGGCGCTCGGCATGACACTTCTTTACGGTTCGTTCAACATATAGCTCGCCGTCTGGATCGAGGTGTCATTCCGAGCACAGCGAGGAATCTATGCCTTCGTCTTTGCATTGTCGTCCGGTTGATACCGGTGTCTGTCGTACCAGCCTTCGCTTAGATCTTTCCATTCAGGGTTCATGGAAACGATGAGAGCCATCTTCTTCAACCTGCTCAGACCCTTGATCTGCTTCTCGCGTGCGATTGCCGACCGAATGTGACCGAATCGTTCAAAGTAAACCAGCCGGTCCACTTTGTACCTGCTGGTGAATCCGCCTGTCAGCCCGTTCTTGTGTTCGAAAACGCGTTTCTCCAACTTGCTGGTCACTCCGGTGTAGAGTGTCTTCGAGCGATTCGTCATGATGTAGACGTAGTAAGAATGCATTGATTCCTGGCTCCCCACCCCAGCAAACCCTAGAGGTGTCATGCCGAGCGAGCCGGGGTCCCCGGCGCGCCCGGTTTTGGCGCGCTGGGGTGGGGGAGCGAGGCATCTATGTATTTTCCGGCAAAAAAACATAGATTCCTTGCTGCGCTCGGAATGACACCCTCTTGCTGCGAGACGGTCATTTATACAGAATTGCATCGCAAAGGTGAATCGTGGAGTCACATAAAGTAACGCCATGGCCAAACACGCCCCCGGACACGACACCAAGCACTTCCGCATCAGCCATCGCAACTTCTGCTTCGCCTGCGGCAAGGACAACCCGCACGGCATGCACCTGAAGTTCTTCCTCGACGACGATGGCAAGCACTTCGTCTGCCGCTTCCGTTTGTCGGACCGCTTCTGGGGACCGCCCAAGCACGCGCATGGCGGCATCATCGCCACCATCCTCGACGAGGCCATGGGCAAGGTGAACAAGCTCCGCCACGTCATTGCCGTGACTTCAAAGATGACGGTCGAGTACGTGGAACCGGTGCCGCTGGGCAAGCCGCTGGTGGCGGTGGGATGGGAGAAGAGCGTGCGCGGGCGCCGGCACATCAACGTGGCCGAAGTCCGCAATCAGGCGGGCAAGGTGCTGGCGCGCAGCCAGGGGACGTTCATCGCCATTGACCCACACCGCATGTTCGCCAAATACCTGACCAAGGCCCAGCGGGCGAGCCTGCTCAAGCAGTTCACGATCGCACCCAACGGCCGCAGGCGCGCGGAGAAGCGACGAGATCTGAACCACAAGAGCTAATCACGGAGACACAGAGGCACGGAGGAATTGATTTCACCAACCTCCGTGTCTCCGTGCCTCCGTGGTGGGTGTTACGGGAGCGGTGCAAGCTGTAGAATAGAAGCGTCCCCCCACGGCGAAAACTTCAGGGCGAAGAGGAAGCGTATGTCGGACACCAATGGTAGCGGCGGGCTGCGTCTGAAGACCGGCCTGGCCGAGATGCTGAAAGGCGGCGTGATCATGGACGTGACCAACGCCGCGCAGGCGGAAGTCGCGGAGAAGGCGGGAGCGACGTCGGTGATGGCGCTGGAGCGCGTGCCGGCGCAGATTCGTGCCGAGGGCGGGGTGGCGCGCATGGCGTCGCCGCGCACGATCCGCGAGATCATGGCCACCGTCTCCGTTCCCGTCATGGCCAAGGTCCGCATCGGCCACTTCGCCGAAGCGCAGATTCTGGAAGCCCTGGGCGTGGACTACATCGACGAGTCCGAAGTCCTCACCCCTGCCGACGAAGAGCACCACGTGGACAAGCACGCCTTCAAGGTGCCGTTCGTGTGCGGCGCGCGCAACCTGGGCGAGGCGCTGCGGCGGATCGCCGAGGGCGCGGCCATGATCCGCACCAAGGGCGAAGCCGGCACCGGCGACGTGGTGCACGCGGTCAAGCACATCCGCCAGATCGTCCACGAGATGAAGCTGCTCACCATCCTGCGCGAAGACGAGCTGATGGCGAAGGCCAAGGAATGGGGCGCGCCCTTCGAGCTGGTGCGCCTGGTGGCACGCGAAGGCAAGCTGCCGGTGCCGAATTTCTCCGCCGGCGGCATCGCCACGCCGGCCGACGCCGCGCTGGTGATGCAATTGGGCGCGGAGGCCGTGTTCGTCGGCTCGGGAATCTTCATGAAGGACAAAGCCACGCCGCTCGACCTCGCCAATCCGCAGGAGCGCGACGAAGCCGAGCGCCGCGCCCGCGCCATCGTCAAGGCCACCACCCACTTCGACGATCCCAAGATTCTGCTCGAAGCCAGCGAAGAGCTGACGGGGACGATGAAGGGCTTGTCGGTCTCAACGCTCGCTCCGGAACAGTTGCTGCAGACGCGAGGGTGGTGAAGCAGCACTTAGCTTTTAGCTCTTAGCTCTTGGCTTTTAGCTCTTGGTCCGCACCGTGCCAAACGGCCCAAAGCCAAGAGCTAATGGCTAAGAGCTAAGAGCCAAGAGCTAAAAGCCATGCCCATCGGCGTTCTCGCAATTCAGGGCGACTTCGACGCGCACCGGCGCCGGCTGGAGCAGCTCGGCGCCGAGGTCGTGCTGGTCAAGAAACCGGAGCAGCTCGACTCGGTGGATGCGCTGGTCATCCCCGGCGGCGAATCCACGACGTTTCTGAAATTTCTCGAGAAGGGCGGCTTCCTGGAGAAGCTGCGCGAATTCGTCCGCGCCAAGCCCGCTTTCGGCACCTGCGCCGGCGCGATCCTGCTGGCCAGCGAAGTCGCAGACCCGCCGCAGACGAGCCTGGGCGCGCTCGACATCTCCGTCCGCCGCAACGCCTACGGACGCCAGGTGGACAGCTTCATCGGCGAGGGCGAAACCCAGTTGCCCGGCGGCCCGCTGGAGATGGTCTTCATCCGCGCACCCAGGATCGAGCGCGTGGGGCCGAAGGTCGAAGTCCTGGCGCGCGAGAAGAACGATCCCGTGCTGGTGCGCCAGGGCAAGATCATGGCGGCGACCTTCCACCCCGAACTGTCGGACGACACGCGCGTGCACGCCGAGTTTCTGAAGCTGGTACGCAACGGGCGCGCAGAGTAGATTCCCGCAAATGAAGAAACGCCTCCTGCTGCGCACCATCAATGCCTGGCCGCCGTTCCTCGGAGCCGGCATCCGAGTCACGCGCATGGGTTTTCGGCACGACTAAAAGTCGTGCCCTGACACGAACAGCGGCGGGATAAAGCAGCTTGGAACCGTGCTAGGAACGGATGGCGGCGGCGGGCGGCTGGGGGATGGCCGCAGGATTGGCATCGCCGTGCACCGAGGCATCCATGTTGATGCCGACCAGGGCGGCAGGCTGGCCGTCGAGCAGCACGAGCTGGGCGCGGCCGAGCAGCCAACGCGGCTGGGAATCGCCCAGCATAATGCGGAAGCGGGCTTCAAACTCTCCCCTTTGTACCGCGCGCCGGATGGCCTCGGCGACCTGCTCGCGGTCTTCTTCGTGGACCATCTGCAGCCAGTCGCGCAGCGACTGTTCGCGGCGGCTGATGTTGTTGCCATACAGGTTGGACCAACTAACGCGGTCGCTGCGCACGTCGTATTCCCAGGTCCAGACCTTGGCGTGACGCTCCACGTAGGCGATGCGGCGTTTGCTGAGGCGCAAGGCGTCGCGCGCGTCGCGCAGGGCCTGGCGGCTGCTGTGCAGCGAGGCGATGATGAGACAGATCACCACGGCGGTGAACACAAAGCTCAGAAAGCGCAGGGTGTCGCCGCGGTTAGCGATGGCCAGCGAGTTCAGGGGAGGAAGCATCCAGGCGATGATCAGCGCGGTGAGGACGGTGGTCAGCAGGCCGGCTCTCCAGCCCGCGAGGTAGGCGCTGGCCGCCACCGCGGCGGTGAAGAAGCTGTAGGAGATCTGCGTCTGGTAGGGCGGCAGCTTGAGGGTGAGCCAGAGTGCCACGGCCGATAGCACGACCGCGAACCCGGCACGGATAAGCACGCCGCCGAGCGAGCGCTCCCCGAGAAACTCGATCACTGAGATCCCGGGATCCTTAGCCAAAGACCATCGCCTGGGCACGCCGCTTACCTTCTGCGACTCTACCACGGACAGCGCTTTTGCGGAACGCGGCTTTCGGCAACACGAAAGGCGCGGAACTCAGATTCCGCGCCCGGTTGGTTGCCGCCACAGCGGAATTCCACCGTTTATTGCAAGCTGGAGTTGGCAGCAGCGGCCACGGCGTCAGCGGTGGCGGGCTGTTCTTCGATCTCGCCCGCCAAAGCGCGGCTCAGCACCTGCGCCAGCACCGTGCGGAACTCCTGGAGAAGGAGATTGATGTCTACCTGCAACGCGTCGGGCGCGTACTGCTTGTAGATCACGAGGCACCCATGGCGGCCGGAACCGGGCATGCTCAGCTCCAGCGACATGCTCCACGCGGGGACCAAGAACGTGCTGCCCACCCGGCCCCAGGTGAAGTGCACGTCGGAGTCGCCGTTGCCAAAGAGCGTCGCGTGGGAACCGGCCAGGGTGGCCGAGCGCAGCTCGCAGCCGTCGAAATCGTTGCCGCGGAAAGTGTCCTCGAGCACCTGGCAGAGCTCGGAGAGGCGTTCCACCTTGGCCAGACGTAAGGTGGCGCGGCGGAACGCCAGGTTGTTGACGATGACCTGCTTCTGCTCCAGGGTGCGGCGCGCGAGGCGATGCAGTTCGAAGAACTCGGGATAGTTGAGGTGCTGCACGCCCAGCCAGATGCCGGCACCGATCACGAACAGCACCACCCCGACGGTGGGCCCGCCCGGGTAGAGCAACAGCGCGCTCAACAGGCCGAAGACGGCGGAGACACCGTAGAGGATCACCACCACCTGGCGCTGGGTCAGGCCGCGCTCCAGCAGCTTGTGGTGGATGTGGTGCCGGTCGGGAGCGAACAGGGGCTGTCCGCTGAGGAAGCGGCGCACCACCGAGATGCCGGTCTCCAGGATGGGCAGGCCGAAGGAGACCACGGGGATCGCCACCGCCACCACGGTGGAAGATTTTCCCGCGCCCACCAGCGCCAGCACGCTGAGCACAAAACCGATGAACAGACTGCCGCAGTCGCCGAGGAAGATGGTCGCAGGGTTGAAGTTGAAGCGCAGGAACCCGAGAATGGCGCCGGCCAGCGCCAGCCCGATCAGGCCGATCATCACCCGGCCGTTCATCAGCGAGATCACCACCACCGTCAAGGTCGAGAACAGCGCCGACCCAGCGGCCAGACCGTCCAAGCCGTCCACCAGGTTGAAGGCGTTGGTGATGAGCAGCACCCAGAAGACGGTGGCGGCCAGGGAGCCCGCGAAGCCGAGGCTGTGGTTGCCGAACAGGATGGGCAGCTCGATGACGCGGAAGCCGGCCAGGAAGATCGCCACCGCCGCCATGATCTGGACGGTGAACTTCACCCACGGCCCCACGGAAAACAGATCGTCGTAGAGGCCGAGCAGGAAGATCATCAGCGAGGGCAACAGGATGCTGAGGATGAGGCGCGGATCGAAGGCCTTGCCGAAGCGGGAGAACGCCATCAGCACGGCCACCACTGCGATCACCGCAAGGAAGATGGCGATGCCGCCGAGGCGCGGGATCGGCGTGGTGTGGACGTCGCGCTCGCGAACCCGCCGGGTTTTCCAGCCCCGGCTCAGGGCCTGGTCACGGACGTAGCGGGTCAGCAGGAAGGAAATCAGCAGAGATACGATAAAGGTCGCGCAGTACGTCAGGCCCAATGATTTCAACGGCACTCTCCTACCGGCGAAATGCCCAACTGCACGAAATGGCGATCTGTCTCTCTACTGCTTAGTTTCTCTTTTCTCGCTTCCAGTTTCCCGGCAGAAGCGTGGAGCGTACCTGCGGAGTAACCTTCGAACCTTCCCCCGGACCGAAGTGGGTCCACAATGATGTTTCCAGATCCTGTGAAAGGGCACACTCGACCCGGCCTTTAGGCCCTGAGGGAAATTTTCTCAGCGGCTAAAGCCGAGTCTTCAGCTCCCTGTATGGCACGCCTGAAAGGCGTGCCCCTTCACATCCGGATGCGCAACAACGAATCTGTGCTAGGTCGCGACCGCCACGCTCACCGACTTGCGCACCTGCTGCTCGATCCAGGGATAGGTGCGCGCCAAACCCTCCTCCAGCGAGATGCCGGGCTCCCACCCCAGCACCTGGCGCAGGCGCGAATTATCGGAGTTGCGCCCGCGTACACCCTGCGGCCCGGCCACATGCAGCTTGCGGATCGTAATGCCAGCGACGGCCGCGATCATGTCCGCCAACTGGTTGATGGTGACCATGCGGTCCTGGCCGAGATTGAGAGGCTCGCCGAAATCGGAACGCATGAGCTTGTAGAGGCCGAGCACGCAATCGTCGATGTAGCAGAAGGAGCGCGTCTGTTCGCCATCGCCCCAGATCTCGATATCGTGATTGCCGGTGAGCCTGGCGTGCGCGATCTTGCGGCAGAGCGCCGCCGGCGCCTTCTCGCGCCCGCCCTCCCACGTGCCCAGCGGCCCGAAAATGTTATGGAAGCGCACGATGCGGGTCTCGAACCCGTAATCCTCGCGGTAATGCGTGCACAGCCGCTCGATCACCAGCTTCTCCCAGCCGTAAGCGTCTTGGGGCGCGGCGGGATAGGCGTCTTCTTCCTTCAGCGGCTGGCAATCAGTTTCGGTCTGCAGGTACTCGGGGTAAATGCAGGCGGAGGACGTGAACAGGTACCGCTTCACGCGGTTGACGCGCGCGGCTTCCAGCGAATGGATGTTGATGAGCGCATTGTTGTGCAGGATCTGCGCGTGATTGGAGGAGATGAATCCCATGCCGCCCATGTCGGCGGCGAGGGCGTAAACCTCGTCCATGCCTTCGCTGGCGCGCAGGCAGTTCTCCCAGCGGCGCAGGTCGAGAAGCTGGAAGTCGTGGGCGTCGCTGGGCTGGAACTCGGGATGCTTGATGTCCACCCCGCGCACCCAGTATCCCTCACGGCGCAGGAACGACACCAGGTGATGTCCGATGAAGCCCCCGGCGCCGGTCACAAGAACTTTGGTGGCAGATTTCGGCAAAGTCCACCTTCTCCTATGGGGAATGACGCGGCTGGGAGACGCGGGCGGCAGCCGCGGTTCCGGGGAACTCAGCGGCCATCGCTTCCAGCGCCCGGATCATTTGCGGGACTAGCGCCTGCCGGGAGAACTGGCGGGCGAACTCACGGGCGTAAGACCTGTCCGCGCTGGGCTGCTGCGCTGCCTGCAGGACTTCCCGGATGACACTATCCACTTCCCCGTGTCCCGAAACCAAAACCGAGCCGTTGCCTTGCAGGTCGGCAACCAGATCGGTGATGTGACTCTCTTGCGGGCCAATATATAAGAACGGAGCACCGACAGCAAGAATGTTGTACACCTTGCAAGGGTGCACGATACCGACGAAGGCGCTCCCCATCACCACCACGTGAAGGTCCGCAGCGGAGAGCGAGCCTGCCAGTTCTTCCTGCGGCTGATACGGCAGGCAGCGGATGTTCGTCGCCCCGCGCTGCTGGAGCGCGAGCGGCTTGCGGAACTCGCTGCCGCCGCCCACGAACAGGAAAACGATCTGCGGATGCCCGGCCAGCCGCCCGGCCGCCGCCAGCAGCGTGTCCAGCGGATGGCACGGGCTGTGGTTGCCGGAGTACATCACCACAAATTTTTCTGACAAGCCATGGCGGGCGCGAAAACGCTGGCGTGCCTCCGGGTCGAAGCGCACCCAATCGTCGTGCGCCCAGGGCGGAAGCACGGCGATCTTCTCCGCCGCGATGCCCTTGGCGCGGATGCGCTCCTGCATGAAGCGGTCCACGGCGACAATGCGCTGGGCGCGGCGCATGCTGTAAAGCATCAGCCGCTGCAGGATACGAGCCGTCGCCGACTCGGGACGGAGCCAGCCGGCGGCGATGGCTTCGTCGGGATTCAGGTCCATGGACCAGAAGATCAGCTTGCGCGCCTTCAGCGGAACCATCAGCGCCGCCAGGAACGAGATCAGCGGCGGCGAGGTCATGGCGATCGCCACCTCGAAGCGCGGCAGAAACATGAGGCGCAGGGCGCAGCTCAGCAGGAAGCTGGCGAAGTCGGCAGCGCGCCGCCAGCGGGCGGCTTTGCCGAAGCCGGTGGAAGGCGCGCGGATGATGCGCACGCCGCGCCAGTTCTGGCGCAACTGAAAACGCCGCGCGCGGTCGTCATAGGCGCGTGAGTCAGCCAGCACGGTGACCTGGTGGCCGGCTTGGACGAGTGAGGCAGCAAGATCGCCCGCGTGCTGCGCGGTCGAGACCACGTCGGGGTAGAAGGCCTGGTTGAGGATGAGGATCTTCAAAGCCGTTCTTCCTCTGGTGTCACCATGACAGCGAAAAGTGCCCTTCGGTGATGAAGCCGCCCGACTGCACGTTGATGAGCTGGGCACAGCCTGCCAGCTTTCCCCGCAAGCCGAGGTCGTCGATCTTCTCCAGGTTGCGCAAGCGGAGAAGATTCGTGTTTCCTTCCGATTTCGAGAGCACAGCCGCGGGCAAGCCGTCGCGGCCCGCCAGTTCCTCAAGGCCGCGGTCGTCGGTCAACAGCAGCGACGAGTGCGGCACCAGCACCGACGCGCGCTCCAGGCCGTCCACACTCTGGTAGCAAATGCCCTTACTTTCTTTGGGCAAGCCGTGGAGGATGTCGTCGAAGACGCGCTCGACCAGCGGCAGCGCGTTCGCGCGCAAGGGGAATTGAAAGGCGATGTGCGCCGAAAGCAGGTACGCCAGCGTCAGCGGCAGAAACAACTCCTGCTTCTGCGGCGGCGCGCCGTTGAGCACAGCCGGCAGCAGCAGGACGGCATACGGCTTCTCCACCGCGGGCAATACGTGCACTGGGGCCTGCGTCGCCTGCGCGCTCCCGGCCATCAGCGCTCCACCATGTAGTTGCCGAGGAAGAGCACGTCCATGCGCGTGCGCTGGAAGCAATCCATGGCCTGGTCGGGGGTGCAGACGATGGGCTCGTCCTCGTTGAACGAGGTGTTGAGCACCACGGGCACGCCGGTGATGCGCTCGAACTCGCGGATCAGTTGGTAATACAGAGGATTGCTCGCCCGCGAAACCGTCTGCAGGCGGCCGGAGCCATCCACATGCGTGACCGCCGGGATGGCGGCGCGCTTCTCCGGCTTGATCTGATAGACCATCAGCATGGTGGGCGCGGGATGCGTCTGCTCGAAGTACTCCGAGATGCGCTCCTCCAGGATCGAGGGCGCGAACGGGCGGAAGGGCTCGCGTTTCTTGATGCGCGCGTTGAGGACGTCCTTCATCTCCGGGCGCCGCGGGTCCACCACGATGCTGCGGTTGCCCAGGGCGCGCGGGCCGAACTCCATCCGTCCCTGGAACCAGCCGACGATTTTGCCGTCGGCGATGGCCTGCGCGGCGGCGCGCGTGAGTTCGGCATCGTCGAGCAGGCGGTGCTTCATCCCGCTGGAGCGCACGACGCGCTCGATCTGCCCGTTCTTGTATTCCGGCCCGGTGTAGGCGTGGCCCATGACGAAGCGGCGCGGCCGCTCCAGCATGACGTTCTCGATCCAGTAGCAGACGCCGAGCGCGGTGCCGGCATCGCCCGCCGCCGGCTGCACGTACACCTCCTCGAACGGCGTGTGGAGAAGGATCTTGCCGTTCATCACCGAGTTGAAGGCGACGCCGCCGGCCAGCGCCAGGCGCTTGCTTCCCGTCTTCTGGTGCAGGTGCTGGAGGATGTGGAAGCCGACTTCCTCCAGGCGCGCTTGCAGCGAGGCGGCGATGTCCTCGTAATGCGAGGTGAGCGGCTCGCCCTTGTGACACGCCGGGCCGAAGGTCTCGACGTACTTATCGGAGAAGATGCGGCCGATGGTGGGCGAACCCTCCTCCCAACTCATCTCGACCCCTTCGGAGTGGTGCAGGAAGTAGTCGAGATTCAGTTTGAAGCGGCCGTCGCGCTCGCTCTGGACGATGTCGCGAAACTGCTCGATGAACCTCGGCTTGCCGTAGGGCGCCAGGCCCATCACCTTGCCTTCGTCGCCGTACTTGGGGAAGCCGAGATACTGGCTGGTGGCGGTGTACACGATGCCGACGGAATGCGGATACTCGATCTCGCCCAGAACCTCGATGCGGTTCCCTTCCCCGTAGCCCCACATGGTGCTGATGAAGTCGCCGAAGCCGTCGATGGAGAGGATGGCGGCCTTATCGAAGCCGGAAACCAGGAAGCAGCTCGCCATGTGCGCCTTGTGGTGCTCCACGTTGTGAAACTGGGCGCGGAAGGAGTCGGCGGGAAGGTCGAGAGAGCGCGCCAGTTCCTCGCGCAGGTTGCGCACCTTGGCGGCGTTGGCCAGCCGGGCGGCGATCAGCCCCGACAGTCCCGAGAGGCGCGTGATCGAGAACAGGATCTTCTTGTGCAGGTGCGCCGAAGGATCGCGCGAGATGCCGACGTGGTCGAGCTCGGCAGCGGTTATGCCGGCGGCGTCGAGGCAATAGCGGATGGCCAGGGTGGGAAAGCCCGCGCAATGCTTCTTGCGATTGAACCGTTCTTCTTCCGCCGCGGCCACCAGTATGCCATCGTGCACGATCGCGGCCGACGCATCCCCGTGGTAGGCGTTGATTCCCAGGATGTACAACCGGACACCCCTTTCTTGACTCGTGGTCAGCCGGAACCCATCTGAGCGCCGGCCCGGTCGCGCTGCGCAGCTTGCGTGCGGCGCAACTCGTCGATCTTGACGTCCACCAGCAGACGGAACCAAAGGGCCTGCAGGAAATGGAAGATGAATCCCTGTTTGCCGTCCAGAATCCCCCAACGCAAGAAGTAACGGTAGAAGTAATAGAGCCACGGACGGACATACAGCGGCATGTGGCGGTACCACAACTGCCGCAGCCACAGGCTGCGCTGGTCGGGGCTGCCGAAGAAGGAAGGCCGGAGGTTCCACTGGGCAAGTCCGTCATCCCGCAACAGCTCTTCCCGGGCTTGCAGTTCGGCGTAGCGGATGTGCTTGGCCGTCCAGAACGAGATGTCGTCTTCCTTGCGGTTGTCTTCGATGAGGTCGTGCCGCAGCCGGGCGGTTGCGCCTTGCACGTAGAAGCGGGAGTCGAGCAGCTCGTTCTCGTCGCACCAGGCGCTGCGGTGCCGCACCAGTTTCAGCAGGGGCTTGGGATAGTACCCGCCATGCTTGATCCACTGGCCGCGGAAAATCTGCCGGCGGTTCACGTAATAGCCGTCTACCTCCTGGGGAGGACCGCCGGTTTCTCCCTGCAACAGCGCCGCGACTTCACGCTTGAGTTCGGGAGTGAGCCGCTGGTCGGCATCGAGACAGAAAGCCCACTCGCAGGAAAACGGCAGGTTGCGGAGCGCCCAGTTCCACTGCCTGGTGTGCCGCTCGAAACGGTGGTAGAAGCACTGCGCGCCGTAGCGCCGGGCAATCTCGAGCGTGGCATCGGTGCTTCCGGAATCGACGATGAAGATCTCGCGCCCCCATCCCGCCACCGCTTCCAGGCAGTCTGCCAGGTTCGCTTCCTCATTGAAGGTGAGAAAGACGACCGTCACCGGGACGGTGTCGCAGGCGGGCGAGAGCAACTGCGTCTGCTGGGACTCAACCAGTGTCATTCTGCCTGCTCCAAGGGCTCGCGTCCGCTCATTCGACCCCAACCGGCACCGACTGGCGCTGTTCGAACCAATGTCCCAAGGTCACCATCGCCCAGACCCGCGACCATGCCGGGCTCCGGGGTTCACGTAAGAAGGTTTGAGTGATGGGCGCGATCCCCGCGGGATCGATCAGGCCGGAGTTCTCCAGCGAACGCAAGCTCTCTTCCATGGTCTCGCGCAGCGGCCCCCGCAGCCACAGGCCAATGGGAGGCATGAAGCCGCGCTTGCCCTGCTCCATCTGCGCGCGGGTATAGAGGCCGGCGCACATGGCGCGCAGCAGGTGCTTGGAAGGAGCGCCTTTGGGCAGCAGCACGTCACTGGGCAGGCGGAAGGCCCAGTCCACCAGGTCGAGGTCGAGCAGGGGCACGCGGATCTCGAGCGAGTTGGCCATGCCGAAGACGTCGCTGTCGCGCAGCAGCACGTTCTCCAGGTAGAAGGCCGACTCCAGGCGCGCGACCGAAGCCACCGGGTCCGAGGACGCCACCCACCCATCACAGCTCAGCTCCGGAACCTGGTAGCTCGGCGACAGATCCAGCTCCGAAGGTTCCAGTCCCAGCCGCGCCAGGCTCCGGTCGGAGAGCAGGCGGCGGGTGTGGAAGTAGATGGCGAGGAAATCCGGGCCGGCGGCGGCGATGTCCGCCGCTTTCGAGCGGACCACCGAATTCATCGGCAGCGCGAGGTTGCGCGCCAGGGCCGCCCGCCAGCTTGGGGGCAGCGACGACATCCACGACAGCGCGCGGTAGAGGCGCGGGACGCGGCGGAAGCTGTTGTACCCGGCGAACAGTTCGTCGCCGCCCATGCCGGACAGCGCCACGATGATGCCCTGCTCGTGCACCGCCCGCGCCACCATGTAGGTGTTGAAGCCGTCCATCGAGGGCTGGTCCATGGAGCCGAGGGCGTCGCGGATCCATTCGAGCGCGGTCGATGCCTCCACCGGGTATTCGTGGTACTGCACGCCGAAGCGCGCTGCCGTGACGCGGGCGATGGCCGCCTCGTCGTACTCGGGATCATCGGAGAAAGAGACGGTGAAGGCATTGAGGTGCTCGGTCGCGCTCTGGAACTGGCGCGCGATGCCCAGGATGGCGGTGGAATCGAGACCCGAGCTCAAGAAGATGCCCACGCGCACGTCGCTGAGCAGGTGGCGCCGCACCGATTGCTCGAGCAGCGCGCGGCCTTCTTCCGCCACTTCCTCCACGCGGCGTTGGCGCTCGCCCTCCGGCCGCGGGAATTGCCAGTACGTGCCCTGGGCGGTCACGCGTCCGAGGTTGTCGAATTCCTTCCACGAACCGCGCGGCAGGGTGAACACGCCTTCGAACAGGGTGAGCGGCTCCTGCACGGCGCCGTACGCCAGATAGCCGGCGAGAGCGCGCTGGCTGATCACCGGCGGCGCCAGCCCGCTGCTCATCAGGGCGCGGACTTCCGACGCGCACACGAACCATTCACCTTCGCGCGCAGCGTAGTAGAGCGGCTTGATGCCGAGATGATCGCGCGCGATGAGGAGGCGCGAGCGGCGCGCGTCCCAGAGGGCGAAGGCGAACATTCCGCGCAGACGCGGCAAGCAATCCACGCCCCAACGCTGGTAGGCGCGCAGCAGCACTTCGGTATCGCTGTGGCCGCGAAAGGTGAAGCCCGCTTGTTGCAGCTCGCGGCGGAGGTCAGGCGAGTTGTAGATCTCGCCGTTGTACACCAGCACGTCGCCGGTGTCGGGATTGTGCATGGGCTGGTGCCCGTGCGGAGACAGGTCGAGGATGGCCAGCCGGCGGTTGCCCAGGCCCACGATCCCGTCGCCGACCTGCAGCACGATGGCGCCCTGGTCGTCGGGACCGCGATGCGCCTGGGCGTCGTTCATGGTGCGGACCATGGCCGCCGCGCATTCCGGCTTGTGCTTCCCCAGCAATGCCGCGATCCCGCACATTCAGTCGGTCACGACTCCTTGTGAGGGATGAGGAAACGGCAGAAACGTGCTGGAAAGCGCGCGACGCGCTTGGCCTGTGGTAGAGCGCAACAAAAAAGTTCCGGAGTCAGGGAGCACTTTCTTCTTTGAGCACGAGCTTACCATAAAGTCGCAGCATCTCCCGCGCCACTGTTTCCCAGGCGAATTCCTCCTCCATCCAGCAGCGGCCGCGTTCACCCATCTCGCCAAGCGGCATGCGGCTCATGCGCGCGATGGCGGCGGCCAGGGTGGCGGGATCGTTCTCCACCCAGAGACCGCAACCGTGCGCTTCGACGCCGCTCCACGGCGTGCCCTTGCTGGCGATGACCGCAACCCCGTGCGCCAGCGCCTCGGCCACCACCATGGCGAAATTCTCGGTGTGGGAGGGAAAGACGGCGAGGTCGCTCGCGGCGAAGAGATCGGCCTTGGCCTGGCCGCGCACCTCACCCACAAAGCTGACCTGTTCGCGCAATCCCAAAGTGCGGGCGTTTTCCTCCAGGCCGGCGGTGTAGGCCGCGTCGCCGGACCCGGCGATGGTCAGCGACCACGGCTGGTCGAGGTTGCTGAGGCGCCGGCAAGCGGCGAGCAGGTTCTCGATGCCCTTCTTGGGATCGATGCGGCCGAGGAACAGCAGGCGCAATCGTCCGGAACCATTGCGGTGCTCGAGCCGCGGCGGAAGCTCGACTCCGTTGGGGACCACCGCCGCGCGGGCGCGGGGAAACTTCGCTACGCTCTCCTCGGCTTCCTGCGCCGAGGTGACGTGCAGGACCATGCCGCCAGGAGCGAGCCGGCGACAGACGTTCTCCCATCCCGCCTTCAGCCCCGGCCGCCGCGAGCTTGGCCAGCGTTGCAGCGCGCCCCGCGGCGACCACACCAGCGGCTTATTGAGCCAGCGGCACGCCGCCAGCGTGGGGATCGTGGGAAAGTTGTAAACCGCGGTGAGGTGGACCAGGTCCGCCCAGCGTATCGACGGCACCAGCAGCCGCAGCAGTTGGGGAGAGACGGAATGGCGAAAGATCCGCGGGCAATAGCGAACCGACAAACCCGGTGGCAGCGTGACCGGAGTGTCCTTGGCCACATTGAGCACAGCCCCCAGGCCGTTGGCGTCGGTGGTAAGCACGCGCACTTCGCAGCCCTGGCGCACCAGTCCCGCGCACAGCTCGTACACGGAAGTGATGGGGCCGCCGTAGTTGAAGGCGGGATAGAACGACGGCACGACGTGCAGAACCTTCATGCGGGAAGGCTCGCGAATGAGTTGTGGTACTCTCGTGGCACCAGTGATGCCCATTGTGCCATGAGTGCGCGCCTTCGCCGCAAAGTTGTGCTGGTGACCTCCGGGTTAGGAACGGCGCACGGCGGCATCGGCGTGGTTTCGCAATCGATCCTGAAGGCGCTGGCCAGCGAGCACGCGGTGGCGCTGTGGCGGCATCCGGTCGCCCTGCCGCGCCCGTTGCGCAAGGGGATGTTCGCCGCCCACGGGCTCTGGGCCTCGCTGAACCGTCCCGACTTCATCTTCTACGAGCACGTCCACCTGGCCGCCATCCATAACCTGCTGCCGCGGCTGCGGGGAGTGCCATACGGCGTCTTCCTGCACGGCATCGAGGTGTGGGAGCCGCTGGTCGCCCGGCGGCGCGAGGCGCTGCTGCGGGCCAGCATCCTGCTCTCCAACTCCGCCGCGACGGTGGCGGCAGCGCGCTCCGTCAACCCCTGGCTGCCCGAAGTCAAAGTGACCTGGCTGGGCGTGCCCCGGCGCGAAACTGCGGTGCAGGTGGGCGAACTGCCGCCGGTGGGGCTGATCGTCGGGCGGATGGCATCGGTGGAGCGCCTCAAAGGACACGACCCCGTGCTCGATGCCTGGCCGGAAGTGCGCAAATCCATCCCCGATGCCAGGCTGCTCATCGCCGGCGGCGGCAATGATCAGGCGCGCCTCCGGCGGCGCGTCGCCCAGGAGCAGATCGCCGGAGTCGAATTCCTCGGACGCTTGAGCGATGCGGAACGCGACCAGCTCTACGCCGGCAGCCGGCTGTTCTTCTTTCCCTCGAAGCAGGAAGGGTTCGGTCTCGCAGGCGTGGAGGCGGCCGCCGCCGGTGTCCCGGTGCTGGGGCTGGCCGGGACGGTGATGAGCGAGCTCTTCCCCAACGGCAGCGCGATTCTGGTCAACGACCTTCTGGCTTCCACCATCACCCAAGCCGCCGTGCGCGTGCTGGGCGATTCCCAATACGCGACCGCGCTAGGACTCGCGGCCCGCAAGCGGGTGGAAGAGAATTTCCTGGAAGAACACTTCATCGCGCGCTTCCAGGCGGCGCTCCGACCGCTGCTGCAGTAGTCGGGAGTCAGGAGTCGGGAACAATGGCTCAATGATTCAATGGCTCAATGACCCAATCTCAGTATCCCACCTGCTTGTCCACCAGCCCCAGCAGGGGCTCGCCGGCGAGATAGCGGCGGAGGTTCTCCTTGATGAGCGCGTAGTGGCGCTCCCACATCTTGTCCGACGTGGCGGCGGTGTGCGGGGTGATCAGCAGGTTGTCCAGCTCCCAGAGCGGCGAGCCGGCGGGCAAGGGTTCGTGATCGAAGACGTTGAGGGCGGCGCCGCCGATGCGACGGTTGCGCAGAGCGTCGGTCAGAGCCGCCTCGTCGATCAGCGCGCCGCGGGAGACGTTGATCAGGTACACCCCAGGCTTCATGCGGGCAAGGCGCTCGGCGTTGATGATGTGGCGCGTCTTCTCGGTGAGCGGGGCGGCGAGCACGAGGAAGTCAGATTGCGCAATGACCTCGTCGAGGCGGTCGAGGCCGCAAGTCTCGAAGCCAAGCTCCACCACGCTTGCCTTCTGCGGATGCCGCCGGACGACCAGGACGCGCATCCCCAAAGCGACCGCGCTGCGGGCGATCTCCGTGCCGATCGCGCCGTAGCCGATGAGGCCCAGGGTCGAGCCCGCGAGTTCGCTCGGGCGCGGAGGCTGGTAGGCAATTTGTTCCTGCGCCCACACCTGCTGCTGCTGGTAGCGCACCGCGGCTGGGAGGCGCTTGGCCAGCGCGAACATAAGCGCGATGGCGTGCTCCGCAACCACTGGGCCGTGGACGGAGCGGGCGTTGGTGACGATGACGTTGCTGGCGCGCAGTTCGGGCGACATCAACTGGTGGACCGCCGCGGCGGTGGAATGGATCCAGCGCAGCTTCTTCGCAGCGCGGAACTGATCGCCGCGCAGCGACCATCCGAAAAAGATCTCGGCGTCGCGGATGTGCTCCTCCACATCCTTGTAGGTGTTGCGCTGGTCCACCTCGGTCTGCGGGAAGTCGCGGCGGATACGCTCGCCCAGCCACTCGGGCGCGCTCCAGAGAGCGAAGGGGTGATGGATCAGGATAAGTAATTTCATGTTCGCCGCGGATAGCCTGCCCCGAGCGAAGTCGAGGGGCGGATCAGCGCGGATTGGAAACCAGCGATTCTAATCGATTCGCCCGGCGTCCTCTGCGTCCTCTGCGGTTTTCATTTCTGCGCGCCAGCGTCCATCGGCACACGTAAGTCGCGGCCTGTCATCTCTTTCGGTTGCGGACTTCCTAGCAGACCCAGCACCGTCGGTGAAATATCCTGAAGCGCGCCGTCGGGGCGAAGGCCAAACTTCTTGTCCTGATCGCTGACGATGATGAGCGGCACCGGATTGGTGGTGTGCGCGGTATGCGGGCCGCCGCTGGCGGGATCGATCATCATCTCGGCGTTGCCGTGGTCGGCGGTGACGATCATGGCGGCGCCCTTCTGGCGCACGGCGGTGTAGATGCGGCCCAGGCAGGCGTCCACGGTTTCGACCGCCTGGATGGTGGGCGGAATCTTACCGGAGTGGCCCACCATGTCGGCGTTGGCGAAGTTCACGACGATCACGTCGAAGGCGGTATCGTTCACCGCTTTGACCACGGCGTCGGCGATGCCGCTGGCCGACATCTCCGGTTTCAGGTCATACGTCGCCACCTTGGGTGAAGGCACGAGAACGCGCTCTTCGCCGGGGAACGGCTGCTCCACGCCGCCATTGAAGAAGTAGGTGACGTGCGCGTACTTCTCAGTCTCAGCCACGCGCAGGTTGCGCAGGTGCAGGTTGGCCATCACGTTGGCCAGAATGTTGGCGAGCGATTCCGGCGGCACCACGTAGGGCAGCGTGAACTGCTTGTCGTAGCGGGTCATGCACAGGTAGTGCAGGCTGGCGGGGACGCGCCCGCGGGGAATCGTGCGGTCGAGATCTTCGGCGCCCGGCAGCTCGCGGCCATCTTGCGCCGAAAGATGGCTCTTACGCGCCAGCGCGCGGGTGATCTGGCGGGCGCGGTCGGCGCGGAAGTTGAAATTGATGCAGGCATCCTCGTCGCGGATGCGGGCCAGCGCTTCGCCGTGGTTGTCTACGCAGACGAAGGGTAGGATGAATTCGTCGGTCACGCCCTTGTTGTACGAGTCCTTCACACCCTGCACGGGATCGACGTAGGTGCCGGCCTCGCCCTTACCTTCGACCATCGCGGCGAAGGCTTTCTCGATGCGCTCCCAGCGGCGGTCGCGGTCCATGGCGTAGTAGCGGCCTTCGACCGAAGCGATCCTGCCGACGCCGTACTCGCGCATCTTCTGCTGGAGTTGCTCGATGTAGCCGGCGCCCGAGGTGGGCATCGTGTCGCGGCCGTCCATGAAGCAGTGGACGAAGACGCGGTCCACACCGTTCTGCTTGGCCATGCGCAGCAGCGCGTAGAGATGTTCCTGGGAGGAGTGCACGCCGCCGTCGGAGAGCAGCCCGAAGAGGTGCAGGCGGCGGCCGCCCGAGCGCGCGTGCTTGATCGCCGCCAGCAGCTCGGGGTTGGAGAAAAACTCCCCGTTCTCGATCATCAGATCGATGCGGGTGATGTCCATGTACACGACGCGACCGGCGCCGATGTTGAGGTGGCCAACTTCGCTGTTGCCCATTTGCCCGTCGGGCAGCCCGACGTAGCGCCCGCTGGTGTGGATGAGGGTGTTGGGATACTCGCGCAGAAGCTGGTCGTAGGTGGGCTTGCGCGCCAGCGAGATGGCGTTGGCGTTCGAGGGCGGCGCGTATCCCCAGCCATCGAGGATGATGAGGACGAGTGGCTTGGGTTTAGGCATGATGTCGTTTCACCAGCGCGACACAAAGGCACGGAGAGTCATTTCTTGGGCTCTGTAGGCGGGGCATGCGAGTGAGGCGCCGTGCTGGTCACCTCTTCCATCTCCTTCTGGTATTTCTCCATGATCGGCTTCATCCTCTCCTGCACCTTTGGCATTAGAGTCGACATGTAGTCGCTCATGATCTCAGGCATCTTCTCCAGGAATTTCTGCCCAGTCGGCGACAAGTAAAAGGTGGTGATAGCGCCAACATCATCCTTGGTGAAGTATTTCTGATACAGCGGCACCAAATCGTCAAGAGCATCAGAGACGGAGTATGCCTTCATCACGTCAGCCAGCATGCGATCGTTGATTTCCTGCAATTTGGCGCGCTGCTCCGCGGTTAGGTGCGGATCGTCGAAGCTCGGGAACATTGTTTTCATCTGTTGCAACATCATCGTCTGCATGCGCTGGGACTGCTGGCGCATGCCGGTTGCGTCCAGCATGCGCACAACGTCTTCGCGCGTGGCCGGCTGATCGCCCGACGCCGCCTGCTGGGCGACGGCGCTCAGCGATAGGGCCAGCGCAAATGCAAGGACAATCATCCGCTTCATAGTTTGCTCCTTCACGCGCCTACTTTGGTGGCCAGCTCGCCGTGGTAGTTCAAGGCCTTCAAGCCCAGGAAGCGGGCTCCGGAGCCCAACTCATCCTCGATGCGCAGCAACTGGTTGTATTTGGCGATGCGGTCGGTGCGCGAGGCGGAGCCGGTCTTGATCTGCCCGGCGCCGGTGGCGACGGCAAGGTCGGCGATGAAGGTGTCCTCGGTCTCGCCCGAGCGATGGGAGATCACCGAGGTGTAGCCGTTGCGGCGGGCCAGCGCGATGGCGTCCAGCGTCTCGCTGACGGTGCCGATCTGGTTGAGCTTGATGAGAATCGAGTTGGCAATTCCCTTCTCGATGCCTTCGCCGAAGATCCGGATATTGGTCACGAAAATGTCGTCGCCGACGAGCTGAATCTTGCCGCCAAGCTCTTTGGTCAGGTTCTGCCAGCCGTCCCAATCTTCTTCCGATAGTCCGTCTTCCAGCGAAACAATGGGATAGTCTCTCGCCCACTTGGCCCAAAAGCGCACCATATCCTCGGAGCTCTTCGCCGACTTGTCCGACTTCTTGAAAACGTACTTGCCGTCCTGATAGAACTCGCTGGCCGCGGGATCGAGAGCGATGGCAATATCCTCGCCGGGACGGTAGCCGGCCTTCTGGATGGCTTCGAGGATGACCTCGATGGCCTCGACGTTAGACTTGAGCGAGGGCGCGAAGCCGCCTTCGTCGCCGACCGAGGTGTTGTATCCGCGCTTCTTGAGCACGCCTTTCAAGGTATGAAACACCTCGGCGCCCCAGCGCAGCGCTTCGGCGAACGACGAAGCGCCCACGGGCATGGCCATGAATTCCTGGAAGTCCACGTTGTTGTCGGCGTGCGCGCCGCCGTTGAGGATGTTCATCATGGGCACCGGCAGCACATTGGCGCTGACTCCGCCGAGGTAGCGGTAGAGCGGCAGCTTGAGTGATGCGGCGCTGGCGCGCGCTGCCGCCATGGAGACGGCGAGGATGGCGTTGGCGCCGAGGCGTCCTTTGTTCTCGGTGCCGTCGAGCTCGATCATCTTGTCGTCGAGGGCGCGCTGGTCGGAGGCGTCCATGTTGGAGAGCGCATCGGCGATCTCGCCGTTGATGTTCTCCACCGCCTTGAGCACGCCCTTGCCCTTGTAGCGGGCTCCGTCGCCATCGCGGAGTTCGACCGCTTCGTGCTCGCCGGTGGAAGCGCCGCTGGGAACGGCGGCGCGTCCCATGGCCCCGTCGGCGAGGTAAACCTCGGCTTCGACGGTAGGATTGCCGCGGGAATCGAGGATCTCGCGGGCGCGAATCTCGCCAATGCTGGTATTGATCATAAGTTCCTCACGTCGTTCCGGTATGACATCCTTGATCTCGTCTTGCCCATAGCGACCCGCGATTATAGTGCAACGCCGAAGCCTGGCGGGCGAGAGCCCTGCCCACACTGATCTGCTTGCCTGTTGCCGGCTTGGCGAAGCCGACTGTTCACGTGCCTTAGCTGGTTCCCGTTTTGGTTTCCCGTGTTGTCCGGCATCACCGGCTGGCTTAGAGTCGGGCTTGGATGCCGGGTTCCTCGCAAACTCTGAGGATCGGCGACCGAGCGCCGGAATTCACGCTCGCGGCGGCCAATCGCAGCGAGGTCTATTCCCTCCCCCAGGTACTGGCGCGCGGTCCGGTGATTCTGGAGTTCCTGCGAGGGACCTGGTGACCGAACTGCGTCAAGCGCATGGCCCAGTTGGAGCCACACAAGGACGAGATCGAGCGGACGGGCGGCCTGTTGTACATCGCGGCCGAGAAGCGCGGCGGCTTGTTCAAGCCGGAGAAGTATCTGGCCGAGCATCCCATCAGCTTTCCCTTCCTGCTAGACGAGGACCGCACGGTCACCAAGGCCTATGGCATCTATCACCGACTGGCGCATGATGCCTTCAACATCGCACGGCCAGCCACCTTCGTCGTGGACCGCAAGGGCATCTTGCGGTTCGTGTATGTCAGCTCCGACCAGAAAGACCGGGCGGACGTGGGAACCATGCTGCGCGCATTGAATCAAGCAGCGGGATTGAGCGATTGACTCATTGATTCATTGAGTCATTGAGTCATTAACTGATTATCGAGGGTCGAGGAGGAACTGATGAAGAGGAGGTTGGGCGTGACGTTGGTGATGCTGCTGCTGGCAGCGGCAGCCGTGGCGCAACAGGGCGCGTCGTTGCCGGCGGGAACCGGCCTGCGTATGAAACTGGAGAAACCGCTTTCCACCCACAGGAGCAAGGTAGGCGATGTGTTCTCCGGACGATTGACTGAGGCGGTGGTGGTCAACGGCCAGACCATGGTCCCGGTGGGCGCGTCGGTGACCGGCCGGGTGACCAAACTCAGCGAGCCGCGGCGCATCGCGGGCAAGCCCACCATCGCGCTGCTGCCGGACCGCATCGTCATGCCGAACGGCAACGAATACCTGATCACCGCAACCGTGATGGACACGGCCAAGTCGTCCCGCACCACGGTGGACGATGAAGGCAGGATCCATGGCGCCGGACGCACCGGGCGCGACAATGCCGAACTGGCCGCGGGGGCCGGCGCCGGCGCCGTGATCGGCACCTTGGCGGCGGGAGCGAAAGGCTTGTTCCTCGGCGGAGGCCTGGGCTTCGGCGTCGTCGCCGCGCATTGGCTGACCAAGAAACACTCCGCCGAACTGCCGGCCGGAACCGAGATCTTTCTGGAACTTAACCGTCCGGTGATGATGAGCAGTGCGGGCGTGGCGGGAGAGTAGGACCAGTTTCGAGTTTCGAGTTTTGAGTTTCAAGTTGGGGAGCCGAGCTCCCCTTTTTTATTGATTCATTGACTCATTGGGTCATTGAGCCATTGAGGATCGGGTGATCGGGTCATCGGGCGATTTGAACGCGCCAAGAGCTGCAAGTGTCATTCCGAGCGGAGCGAGGAATCTATGCTTTTTCTTTTCGAATAAATACATAGATGCCTCGCTACGCTCGGCATGACACTTCCTATCAAGGGCGGGCCAGAAACCAGTCCCGGAGGGACGAGCCATTGTCACGCCGGCCAGAGCGTCAGCGCTGTCTTGGTGAGAATCTGCTCTTTGGTCGCGTCGGAGAGCGGCAGCGCGCGGAAGTCGTCGAGGTTCCGCTTGATGTCAGGGACGCCGGGCCCGGGCCAGTCGGTGCCGAACACGGTCTTCGACGCAATCACCTCCAGGCGCGGGAAATACTTCAGCAGCGCCTTGGGCGGAATGCCGCTGATATCCAGGTAGACGTTGGGATGGCGGCGCACCAGGAAGAACGCGGTGTTCATCCACAGCGGACGGCCGCCGTGCGCCAGCAGGATCTTCAGACGGGGGAAATCGACGGCCACATCATCCACGTAGATCGGGTCACCGAACTTGTTGCGCGCGCCCGGGAAGATCGAAGTCCCGGTGTGGACCATCACCGGCACGCCGTTGGCTTCGGCGGCGCGGTAGAGGATCTCCAGCTCCTTCACGCCGTGCAGGTAGTCGTTGGGATAGAGCAACTGGTGCGGCGGGTGGACCTTGATCATGCGGATGCCCAGACGGAGCAGGTGGTCCACGTCGGCCATGAAGTTGGTGCTGTGGCGGGGATGAAGGCTGCCGCACGGGATCAGGCGGCGCGGATCTTCCTTGACGTAGTCGGCGACGAAGGCGTTGACCTCGGGGGTGAAGCCGATGACCTCGGGCGCCACATAATTAATGAGCACGGCGCGGTCGATGCCGCAGGCGTCGAGGTGCTTGAGGAACGCCTTGGGGGAGCGGCAGAATTCCGAGATCTGGTCGAAGTTGGGCCGCTTGCGCTTCATGGCGGCCAGCGCCCCCGGGTTGAACATCTCCATGGGCTGGATGTGGATGTGGCAGTCGGTGATCAAGGCAGTCGTCGGTCGTTGGTCGTCGGTCGTTGGCCATTCACCTTAGCATGTTCAGCAGCTCTGCGTCCTCGGGTCCTCCGCGGTTTCATTTGCCTGCTTCGAGTACCGCCCGCTTAGCGAACACGCGGATTATCTCCCGCCGATACTCGGGCGTGAGCCCGGATGTCGTCAAGGGTTTCGCGGTGCGGGCGGCCAGTTCGCCGACCGCGGCAGCAGTCTCTTCGGTCACGGGCTTTCCGGCCAGTGCCTTCTCCACGCCGCGAACCAGGAGCGGCGCAGGATTGACGGCGGTGATGGCGACGCGCGCGTCTTCCACGGGTCCGTTGGAGCGCTTGAGGGCGACGGCCACGCCGGCCAGCGGATAGTCGATGGATCCGCGCAGGCGCAGCTTGCGGTAAACGCCGCGGTATCCCGCGGTGCGCTCCGGCAGGAAGACACGCGTCACTATCTCGTTCCTGGCGAGCTTCATGCGGGCGTCGCCGACGTTGGTGTAGAAGTCGCGCAGCGCGAGGCGGCGCTTGCCCGCGGGGCCGGCGATCTCCAACTCCGCCTCGAGGCAGAGCAGCGCGGGAGGCGTGTCGCCGGAGAAGACCGCCCAGCACTTCGAGCCGCCGGGCGCGACGTGGCAGAGGTCGCCGTCTTTCTTGATGCAGAACCCGCACGAGGTGCGCCAGGTGAGCGACTGGTTGTACCAGAGGCAGCGCGTGTCCAGACAGATGTTGCCGCCGAGCGTGCCCATGTTGCGCAGGATGGGTGAAGCCACGGTCTTCGCGGCTTCCTGCAGCACGGGATAGTCGCGGCGGATGAGGTCGGAGCGCTCGATCTCGGTCAGCGTAGTCAGGGCGCCAATCTCGATTCCCTGCCCCGAGACGTTGCGGATGCCGCGCAGTTCCCTGAGGCGGCGGATGTCCATCACGTAGGCGGGGGTGAACAGGCGCTGCTTCATCGAGGGGATGAGATCGGTGCCGCCGGCAACAATTTGCAGGTCGGCGTGCCGACCGAGAAAGTCAGCAGCCTCGGCCAGGGTGCGCGGGCGCAGCAGTTTGAAATCCGGGAGGCTCAATCGTCACCTCCCGCAAGCTGCTCGGCGCGCCGGGCAGGATCCAGCTCATGCCGGGTCGGTCCCTTGCCTTTGAACCACAGCGCGCCGCCATGCTCGCGGAAACGCGTGGGAGCGGTCGGGTCAACGCCTTCGGTCAGGTCGAGCTTTTTCGCGGCAGCGTCGCGAGCGCGTATCGCGGCCAGCACGCGTTCGGGTGTGAAGGGCACTTCGC
Source organism: uncultured Acidobacteriota bacterium (assembly GCA_963704285.1). Lineage (GTDB taxonomy): Bacteria > Acidobacteriota > Terriglobia > Terriglobales > Acidobacteriaceae > JAHFUA01. The sequence goes on from OY969886.1 coordinate 3,297,571, forward strand.
GCAGGCGGATGCCGACCGCGTCATAGATGGCGTTGGCGATCGCCGGGATCGTAGCCGCCAGCGAGCCTTCGCTGCACTCTTTGGCGCCGAACGGGCCTTCGGGATCGATGCTCTCGACGATGATGGGCTCGATCTCGGGCGACTCGATGGCCGAGGGCGAGCGGTACTCGAGCAGGCCGGGGTTCATCAGCAGGCCGTCTTTCCAGATCATCTCTTCTTCGAGCGCCTGGCCGAGGCCCATCCACACCGAGCCGATGATCTGGCCTTCGACCGAGACGGGATTAAGCGCGCGGCCGCAGTCGTGCGCCGCCCAGACTTTGTGCACGGTGACTTCGCCGGTCTCTTCGTCCACGCTGACGTCGGCCACCTGCGCGGAGTAGGAATAAGACGGCGAGGGGCCGACGCCGCCGCCCTTGAAGCTGCCGCCACGGGCTTCCGCCGGAGGCGCATAAGAGCCAGTGCCGGTGAGCGCGCCGTGGAAGTCGATGGCCGCGACCACGGCTTCCTCGAACGTCATCCAGTCCTTCGGCGCTTCTTCTTTGCGCTTCTGCTGCAGCGAGCCGCGCAGGATCTGGCCTTCGACGCGGCCGGCGACGACGGAATCAACCACCGAGGGCACGGAGGACACAGAGGAGCCGCGCTTGAACACCAGGTCATCGCGAAAGACGAGGTCCTCGGGAACGCAGTTCATCTTGCGCGCGGCGGCGGAGGCGATCTGCTTCTTCACTTCTTCGGCGGCGCGCAGGGTGGCGTTGCCGGCCATGAAGGTGACGCGGCTGGAGTAGGAGCCGATGTCGATGGGCGTCAGATCAGTATCGGCGGCAATGATCTTCACCCGCTGCAAGGTGCAGCCCAGCACTTCGGCGGCGATCTGTGCGGTCATGGTGTCGGAGCCCTGGCCAATCTCCGACGCACCGGTGTACACCACCACGCCGCCGTCGCGATCGATCTTGATGTTCACCGTCGAGTGCGGCATGTCGGAGCGGATGATGGAATTGGCCGCGCCGGAAACGTAGTGCGAGCAGCCGATGCCCAGCCCGCGCCCACGGGGCAATTTTCCAAGACGGTCCTTCCATCCCGAGCGCTCGACAACTTTCTCGATGCACTCCGGCAGGCCGTAGCTGGTGACGCGCAGGTTGTTGACGGTGATGCACGGCGGCTTGAGCAGGTTGATGCGGCGGATCTCGGCGGGGTCGAGCGCGAGCTCGGCGGCGATCTCGTCCAGTTGCGACTCGAAGGCGAAGCGCACGTTGACGGTGCCGTGTCCGCGCATGGCGCCGCACGCGGGCTTGTTGGTGAGCACGCGGTAGCCATCCCAGCGCACATTGGGGATGTCGTAGATGGCGCCCAGCAGCGCTCCGGAGTAAAGGATGGTGACCACGCCGTAGGAGCAGTAGGCGCCGCCGTCCTGCACCACGCGCGCCGCGACCGCGGTGAGCCGGCCGTCCTTCCTGGCGCCGATCTTCATGTCCATGATGGTGCGCGGACGTCCGCGATGCGCCCAGAAGACTTCCTCGCGCGTGTAGGTGATCTTCACCGGTGCTTTCGCGGCGCGCGCGGCCACCGCGGCGATGATCTCCAGCGGAATGACCTCGCTCTTGCCGCCGAAGCCGCCGCCCACCAGCGGCTTGATAACGCGGATCTGCGACATGGGCATCTCCAGCACCAGCGAGAGCTTGTGTTGGAGGTAGTACGGCACCTGCGTCGAGGACCAGACGGTCAGCCGGCCGAGCGCGCCGGTGTGCGAGTCGAGTTCGAACGCGGCCAGCGTGGAGTGCGGCTCCATGGCGGCGTGCGTGACCTCGTTGGCGATGTAGCGCGCCTCGCGGATGCAGTCAGCCTCGGCAAAACCCTTCTCGGGATCGCCGAAGACGTGGTGGTAGTCCTTCTCGAGGTTGTGCAGACGGTTCTCGTGGATAAGGTCACGCTCCGCCTTCATCGACTCCTCGGGATCAAACCAGGCAGGCAGCGGCTCGTACTCGACCTCGATCAGCTCCAGCGCTTTTTCTGCGGTGGGCTCGTCCACGGCGGCGACGCAGGCCACGTTGTCGCCCACGTAGCGGACTTTATCCACGGCCAGCGCGGTCTCGTCGTGGCCGACAGGCAGGATGCCGTACTTGTTGGGCGCGTCCTTGCCAGTGACCACCGCGACCACACCTTCGAGCGCCAGCGCGCGGCTCGCGTCTATGCGCTTGATGCGCGCGTGCGGATAGGGTGAGTGCAGGATCTTCCCGATCAGCATGCCCGGAAGCGTGAGGTCGTCGGTGTATTTCCCGGCGCCGGTGGTTTTTCCGGCGGCGTCCACCATGGCAATCCGCTTGCCGATGATTGAAAAGTCGCTCATAGCTACTGGCTTCTAGCTTCTAGCTTCTAGCTGCTGGCTGCTGGCTCTTGGCTTTTAGCTTGGATCCCTACTCCCTACTCCCTACTCCCTACTCCCTGCTTCGTGCCTTCCTGCTCCGCCTGAATGGCCGCCTTCACCGCCTCGTACATCTGCGTGTAGCCCGTGCAGCGGCAAAGATTGCCGCTCAGCGCATGGCGGATCTCGTCTTCCGTCGGATCAGGATTGGCGGCGAGCAGCGCCTTCACGGTCATCATGAAGCCGGGTGTGCAGTAGCCGCACTGGGCGCCGCCCCAATCGCCATAGGCCTTCTGGATGGCGGCCAGCGCGCCGTGCTCGGCCACGCCTTCCACCGTGGTGATTTCCTGGCCCTCGCAACTGGCCGCGAGCAGCGTACAGGACATCATGGGCACGCCCTCCACCAGCACGGTGCAGGCCCCACAGGAAGAATCGTCGCAGCCGCGCTTCGAGCCCGTCAGGCCGAGGTCCTGGCGCAGCACGTCGAGCAGCAGCTTGCTGGGCTCGATGGCCAGCTCGTGCCGACGGCCGTTGACTGTCAGTTCGATAAGCTCTTTTTTCATGCGCAACAGCTACTGGCTCCTGGCTACTGGCTTCTAGCCAGAAGCTAGCGGCTAGCAGCTAGGAGCTTCAATATCCAAAATCCGCCGGCGCGGCGTACGCGTGCTTCTTCACCGTCAGCTCCTCCTGGCGGCACGCGCCGAGCAGCTTCAGATACTCGCGCCGGTCCTTCACACCGTCTACCCAGCGCGCCTGCCACGCGGCGAGATCTGCCGGAGTCTTCGTCTGCTCGTGATACTGGCGGAAGTACGCGTTATCGCGATTGTAATAGCCCTGCACCGGCGAAGGATGCGCGCCCCACGGGCACTCGACCGCCGCTGTCACCAGGAAACCGGGAATCACGGTGCGGTTCGGGTCGCTCGAGATGACCTCCGGTTCGACGATCTCTTCGGCTGCGACAATCACCTTCTTCGCCGCGCGCACCCCCTCGAGCATCACGCCGAAACCGCCCCAGCAGTGCGCGTTGCCCTCGCGATCGGCACGCTGCACGTGGACGATGGTCACATCGGGCACCAGAGCCTTCACTGCATGCAGCTTCTCGCCGGTGAAGGGTGATTGAAACTCGGTGAAGAACTCGTTGTCTTTGGCCAGGTCGGTGCCCAGGGCAGTGCGCGTGGGCAGGAAGGGCACGCCCATGGCGCCGGCCTGGAGCGCGAGCGCGACGGCGAAGTTGGTCAGGTTCGTGATCTTGAGCTGGCCGGATTCGGCGCCTCGCCGAAAGTTGTAGGCGGAGCCCATCATGACGTTGCCCACCCAGGCGGCGATCACGCGCTCGGCGCATCCCGCGCCGATGAGCTGGTCGAAGAGAATGTCCGAGATCGGCCCAATGAGCGTGAGCCCGCGCCGCTTTTGGCGGATGATCTCGTGCCCGGCGGCGAAGGGGATCATCTGCTCCATCTGCAAGCCGAGGGCGATGGAAGCGCTGTCGGGAACCAGCTCGGCGATGGCCTGCCGCATGGTTGTTTGTTTACTCATCCTCATTTGTCACCCCGAGCGAGCGCTTCAGCGCGAGTCGAGGGGCAATGCCGTTGTTGTCCTTCAAAGCTTCCGTACCGTCCTCATTTGTCACCCCGAGCGAGCGCTTCAGCGCGAGTCGAGGGGCAATGCCGTTGTTGTCCTTCAAAGCTTCCGTACCGTCCTCATTTGTCACCCCGAGCGAGCGCTTCAGCGCGAGTCGAGGGGCAACGCTGTTGTTGTCCTTCAAAGCTTCCGTACCGTCCTCATTTGTCACCCCGAGCGAGCGCTTCAGCGCGAGTCGAGGGGCAACGCTGTTGTCTTCGTACCACCCCTCGCTCAAATCCTTCCAGTTCCGGTTCACTCGCTCGATCAGCCAGATCTTTTTCTCGCGACGCCAGCGCTTAATCTGCTTCTCCCGGTTGATCGCCTTGCGCACGTCGTCGAAGCTCTCGTAATACACCAGCCGGCACACGTGAAAATGGCTGGTGAATCCGTCAATCTCACCACTCTTGTGCTGCCACACGCGGCGAACCAGATTGTTGGTCATGCCGGTATAGAGAATGCGGGTGGCATTCGCGATGATGTAAACGTAATAGCGACGGTCCTGCATAGTTCAAAGGCCTTGCCCCTCGACTCGCGCTGAAGCGCTCGCTCGGGGTGACAGATATTTAGGCGCTGATGACCTCATTTTCCCTTCCACACCGGCGGCCGCTTCTCCACGAACGCTTGAATGCCTTCCTTCGCGTCCTCGGTGGCCATCAGTTCGTCGATGTAAATCTTCTCGGCACGGGCCAGGCCTTTGTCCAGATGGATTGCGTCCCAGGCGTAGAACGCTTTCTTGGCCATCGCCAGGGCCGCTGGACTGAGCTTCGCGGCACGCGCGACCGCCTTCTGAACTTCGGCTTCGAGGTCGGCGTCGGCGACGGCGGCATTGGCCAGGCCCATGGCTGCGGCTTCGTCGCCCTTGAAGGTGCGGCCGGTAAGCACTAGGTCGGCGGCGCGCTTCTGTCCCACGACGGCTGAGAGCGCGACGGCAGCCACGGGCGGGAAGCAGGCCAGCGCGATCTCGGGAAAACCCCAGGTGGCGGCGGTCGAGGTGTAAACGAGGTCGCAGACGAGCGCCAGCTCCGCGCCCCCGCCGAGACAGTTGCCGCGAACGGCGGCAATGGTCAGCTTCCTGGTCGCCAGCAGTGAGCGGATCACGGAGTGGAACTTCCCAAGCATTTCAGGGACCTGGTCGGGCGTGTGCGCCTTGACGTCCACGCCGACGGAAAAGGCGCGCTCGGTACCGGCCAGCACGATGATGGAGATGTCCGCGCGTTGCTCGATCTGTTCGAGGGCGGCCACGAGTTCGTCCATCATCGGAAAGTCAATGACGTTGACCGGCGGATTGGCGAGCGCGAGGCACGCTACCGGCGGCGCGAGCTCGAGCGTGATCTTGGCGAAGGCGGTTTGTGGCGAATGCGCGGTCAACTCGTCCAGAACCCTTCCTTGTCATACTCCCGGATGGCCTTCAACTCGGCAGCGCTAGGAAGCGTCGTCTCGCGCACGTCGGGCGAGACGCGCAGGTTCCAGCCGGTGTTGGCCAGCACATCGACACGAGTGACGCCGGGATGGATCGTGTCCAGATAGGCCTCGCCGTCATCGCCGAAGCGCAGCACCGCCTTAGTGGTGATCACCGCTGCCGGGCCGCCGCGCGGCAGCCCGACGCGCTGGCGCCATCCGCGGCCGTCGCCATTGCCCGGGCTGGTGATGAACGACACGCGCTCGGGCAGACGGTGGCGCGAGTGCTCCAGGAGCACCACGAAACGGTGCGCAAGCGAGGCGATGTCGCAGGCGCCGCCGGAGCCGGGCAAGCGGATGATCTTTTCCCCAGGGGCTGAAGCCCCTTCGTTCTTTTCGCCCTGATCGGCACGACTGAAGTCGTGCCCTCCCGCATGCACTTGCGTAGTGTTCAGATTTCCGAAGCGATCCACCTCTGCCGCCCCCAGGAAGCCGAGGTTCACGCGGCCGGACTGCAAAACCGACATGACCGTGAGCATGTCCCCGGTTTGCGTCGCGCCCAGCAGGTTGGGCGGATCGGCCATGGTGTAGATCAGCTCGGGCGAGGGCGTCGAGCGGATGACGCCGTTCTCAAATAGGCCGATGGCGCCCGGCGCCTGCGTCTTCTTAGCCACGACAAAGGCGATCATGGGCAGGCGCATGCCGACAAAGACCACTTCACCGTCACGGATCTCGCGGGCCGCGGCGGCGACCATGAGTTCGCCGAGGGTGTAGGCGGCGCGGGTTTCGGGGATGGCGGACGCGGTCATGATCGGGTCGTCGGTCATCGGCAAAAGCAACCGCAAGGTCCCTCGACTCGGGCCGCAAACAGCGCGGCCCTCGCTCGGGATGACAATCCTTAATCAGGGAACGTTAATGGCCATTTTGCGCGGCTCGGCGATGGTCTCGAACGGATCGCGGGCGCCGGTGCGCGGCGTAATCCACTTCTTCTCGTTAGCAAGGGTCTCCTTCAGCAGCTTCTTGTCGGCCGCGGTCGGAAGCCACTCGCTCACCTGCTGGTCGTACGCCTTGTCGTCCATCGGCTCGCCGGTCTGGGGATGGTGCTTCTTGCCCGCCCAGCGGCCGATGGTGCGGTTGAAATGGACGTCCGGCGCGTAAAGCCGCGGCTCGCCCGGCTTCAATCCGTTGTTGAAGTGCGCCACCAAGCCGGCGACCTCGTCGTGATACAGGTGGCGGTTGTAGTCGTTCATGTCGTCGAGGTCAGGCTGCTTCTCGTTTTTGGGCTCGTCGTAGCGTCCCTTGATCCCCCACACATACGCCCAGTGCGCCGACGAGGAATGATCCGTGCCGAACAGGTCGTAGGATTCCGAGATCCACTTGTTGAGGTACTTCTGGATGAGCCAGCCGGGCACGACGCCGGCCTCGACCACGCGGCGCAGGCCGCTGTCGCCCGTGCCCATGTGGAAGGCCTCCTCGCGCAGCATGTAGGAGACGGAGCGGCCGAGCGGCGCGAATCCCGAGTACTTCAGCATCTGGAGCTGGAACTTGCCGTCGCGATCGACGAAGTCGGTGTAGGCGAACAGGTCCATCCAGTTGTCCACCTCTTCGTTGAAGGCGTTGAGCAGGCGCCGGTTCTCGAAGGCGCGCCGCTCCAGCATCTTCTGCGCCTCGATCTTGCCGGTCGAGCCGAAGTGCTCAATCAGCAGGGCGCACATCTGCCAGCCGTGGCGCATCTCCTCGATCATGATGCGGGTGAGCGCGCGGCGGTCCCAGTCGGTGGGCGCGGTCTCGAACAGGAAGCGCTGCTGCTCGACCGAGGCAAACTCGGTGTCGCCCTGGTAGACGATCATGTTGAGCAGCGCGTCGCGCATGTTCTGCGTGGGGATCTGGCGGACCGTCTCCCACTTGGGGCGCCCCTTGTAGTGGCCGAACTGGATTTCTTTTTCTTCGATGGCGCCGTAGAGCGTCTCGAACTTGAACTCCTGCATCTCGCGTGGGTTGACGCCGATCTCCACGCGCCATTCCTCGAAGAGTCCGACCCAGTCGCTAAAAGTGCCGATCTTGTGAATTTTGCCAGGCATAAGACCTCAGTTGTCAGTTGCCAGTCGTCAGTTGCCAGTTACGTTTCACGTTTCAAGTTTCACGTTTCAAGACAAAACTCATAACGCGAGCCAGACGGTCTTCACTTCCGTATAGCTCTCCAGGGCCTGCGCGCCCAGCTCGCGGCCGAAGCCGGATTGCTTGTAGCCGCCAAAGGGGAGCGCCGCGTCCATCAGGCCGTAGGTGTTGATCCAGACCGTGCCCGCTTTCAGGCGGCGCGAGAGTGCGTGCGCTCGCTTGATATCCTTGGTCCAGATCGCGGCGGCGAGTCCATACGGATTCTGGTTCGCAAGTTCAGCGACCTGGTCCACATCGTCGAAGGCGAGCGTCGCCAGCACGGGGCCAAAGATCTCTTCGCGGGCGATGGTCATGTCGTTCTTTACACCGCCGAAGATGGTGGGCTCGACGAAGAAACCGTTACCGTTGCCGACCGTGGCGCGCTTGCCACCGGCAATGAGCTGCGCGCCTTCCGACTTACCCGCTTCGATGTAGCCCAGGATCTGCTTCATCTGCTGCTGGCTGACGATGGCGCCCAGGCGCGTCTTGGGATCGAGCGGGTCGCCGGGCTGAAGTTTCTTGGTGCGCTCGACCAGCTTGCCGAGAAACTCGTCCTGCACCTTGCTCTCGACGAACAAGCGGGAGCCGGCGCAGCAAACCTCGCCTTTGCCGTAGAAGATGCCGTTGATCGCGCCCTTCACGGCGGAGTCGATGTCGGAATCGGCAAAGACGATGTTGGGCGATTTGCCGCCGAGCTCCAGCGTCACGCGTTTCAGGGTGTCGGCGGCGGAGCGCATGATCTCCTTGCCGACAACGGTCGAGCCGGTGAAGGCGACCTTGTCCACGCCGGGATGCCCGACCAGCGCCTTGCCGGTCTCGGGCCCGCCGGTGACGATGTTGAGCACGCCCGCGGGGAAGCCAGCTTCCGCGGCCAGTTCGCCCAGGCGCAGCGCGGTGAGCGGCGTCTGCTCCGCAGGCTTGAGCACCACGGTGTTGCCGCAGGCCAGGGCCGGCCCCAGCTTCCAGGACGCGAGCAGCAGCGGGAAATTCCACGCGACGATCGCGCCCACCACGCCCACCGGCTCGCGCAGCGTGTAGGTGAAGGCGTTCTCGAAGGTGTTGACGGTCTCGCCGCTGATCTTAGTAGCCCATCCCGCGTAGTAGCGGAAGACGTCGCTGACCATGGGCATGTCCACGTAGCGGGACTCGAAAATGGGCTTGCCGTTGTCCAAGGTCTCGAGTTCGGCGAGCTCTTCGATGTTCTTCTCGACCAGGTCGGCAAGCTTCCACAGCAGGCGTCCGCGCTCACTGGCGGACATTGAGCGCCATGCGCCTTTGCCGGTCTTCTCGAAGGCGGCGCGGGCAGCGGCGACGGCATGATCGACGTCGGCGGCGCTCGCATCGGCGACCTGGGTCAGCACCTCGCCGGTGGCGGGGTTGATGGTGTCAAACGTCTTCCCTGCTTCGACCCACTCGCCGTTGATGAGAAGCTTGCCCGGCTTGATCGCTACTTTTTCTGCTGCAATCATCACAAAACCTTTAACCACAGAGGACACAGAGGCACACAGAAGTCTTGCCTCTGTGATCCTCTGTGCCCTCTGTGGTTGGCTTTCTCAATGTCATTTCCCCGTAAAGGTGGCTGGGCGCTTCTCGACGTAAGCGTTCAAGCCTTCCTTGGCGTCGTCGGACTGGAACAAGAGTTGCTGATTCTCGCGCTCCAGGGCCAGCGCCGCTTCCAGCGGAATCTCCCATCCGGTCTGGATCGAGCGCTTGATCCGTCCCACAGCCTTGGCCGCTTTGTTCGGCGGGCAGAACTGGCGCGCGTATTCCATCACGTTCTGCATGAAGTTCTCGCGCTCGTAAATGTCGTTGACGATGCCCAGCTCCTTCGCTTCCTCGAAGGTGAAGGTGTTGCCGGTGACGATCAGCTCGATAGCGCGCGACTTGCCGATCATCCGCGACAGGCGCTGGGTGCCGCCAGTGCCGGGGAGCACGCCCAGGTTGACCTCGGGCAGGCCGATCTTGCCCGCGTCCTGGCGGGCGATGCGGATGTCCGCGGCCATGGCGATCTCCAGGCCGCCGCCGACGGTGTGGCCGTTCAGCGCCGCAATCACCAGCTTGGGGGTGTGCTCCAGGCGCAACAGCGTCTCATTGGCGTGCAGGCAGAAGTAGTACTTGAAGGTCGGATCGACGCTGGAGAGCATCTTGATGTTGGCCCCGGCGGAAAAGAACTTTTCGCCCGCGCCGGTGAGCACGATGACGTGCACGTCGTTCGCCATGCGCGCGCGCAGGATGGCGTCGTCGAGCTGGCGCATCATCTCGTGGGTGTAGGTGTTGGCCGGAGGATCGTTCATCTCGATGACGGCGATGCCGGCCTCGGTGCGATAGTTGATAAGCGGGCGGATCTCGGTGGTGGGCTGGGTTGTGGTGGCCATCAGGCTTAGCTCCTCATATCAAAATCGGGTCATCGGGTGATCGGGCCATCGGGTGATTGAAAAACCTTCCCCTCACTTCGGGCGCGTGCGGGCCTTCTTCGGCGAACTGCACAGCACGCCGTTAAGAAAGATGTCGGCCATCTGGCGGGCGAGGACGCCGGCGTCGGCATCCACCCGCGGGTTGTGCCAGGTGTAGATCCAGTTCATCATGCCGAACAGGCTGAGCACGGCGATACGGCCGGAGAATTCCGGGGTCCCCGGCGCGCCCGCTTTTGGCGCGCTGGGGTGGTAGTCTACTCCCCGCGCGCGCATCAAGTCTTCCACCAGCCCCAGGCAGATGCGGTAGTACTCGCGCTTGATGGCGCGCACCTCGGCGCCATAGCTGTTCTTCAGGACCTCGTCCTCGTGCGAGAGCACCTTCATGGCTCTCTGGTTGGCGAGGAAGTATTCCAGATGGTTCTGGATCAAAACGCGCACTCGCTGCTCGGGGTCGCTGACGCCTTTCAGGCCCTTGCGCAGGCCCGCGAGGATGGTCTCGAAGGCGTGCTTCTGGATCAGGTAGAGCAGCTTCTCCTTGGATTCGAAGTAGTAATAAAGACCGGCGAGCGACATGCCGGTGGCGCGGGAGAGATCGCGCATGGAGGCGGCCTCGTATCCCTTGTCGCAGAAAACGGCGGTGGCGTGGTCGAGGATCTCGCCCAAGCGGCGGTCGAAGCGCTTGCGCGAGCCGCTGGCGTGGCGGCCGAGCGAGCGCGGACGGCGATGGGCAACAGCGGTTCGAGGAGAAGACATCCGGTCCAAGGCCCCACTCCTTTACCGAACGTTCGTTCGAGTGCGCATATCATAGGCTGCCGCGCGAGCGGAGTCAAGGGGGACAGCAGTCCTGGACACTCGGCACTGGGTACTCGGTACTTCAGTTGCGGATGCCGGCCATCAGGCGCTCGACTTCCGCCTTCTGCTCCGCGCCCAGCGGCAACAGCGGCAGCCGCGCGGGCCCGCCGTAGTAGCCGTTCAGCTCCATGGCGTACTTGATGCCGGGGATGCCGAGCTCTCCGCCCACTTTGAGCGAGGCCTCAACGATGCGCGCCTGCTTCTCGCGCGCCAGCTCCATGTCGCCTTCCTTCCAGGCGGCGTAGATCTCGTAGCAGGCGGTGGGAGCGGCGCAAGCGAAGGCCAGGATGGCGCCTACCGCGCCCACGTCAAGCGAATCCTTGAGCAGGTGTGCCGAGCCCACCAGCACCTGGTATCCGACTTCTTTGCTGCGGGTCTTCAGTCGTGGCGGCGTGGCGACGGCGGTCCCGCCGAGCAGCGACGACGTGGGAACAACGTCGGAGCTGCCGTTTCCTGAGCCCGCGGCGAGCATGCGCGGGGTCACAGCATTGAAGACTTCGGTGACTGTGGTCGTGCGCTGGATGTGGTGCGTCCCCTCCACCATCTTCTTCACTTTCTCGATCACGCCCGCCGATTCCTTGATGCCGATGAGGTTGGGATGTTCGGCGAGCTCGATCACCACTTCCGCCGGGATGTCGTAGCCGGTGGCCTGCGGGAAGTTGTAGATGATGACGGGCAGCGGCGAGCGGTCAGCGACGGTGCGGTAGAAGGCCAGCAGGTTGGCGGGGAGCAGCTGGCGCTTGTAGTAGTGGGGCGTGCGCACCATGGCGACATCGTAGCCCAGCGAAGCGGCGTACTCGGTGAGGCGCAGAGTTTCGATGGCGGACTCGATGCCGGCGCCGGCCACCAGCACCTTCTCTGGCGCGGCGTGCTCGCGGGCGCACTTCAACACCTCGCGCCGCTCCTGGTCGCTGAGCAGGATGGACTCCCCGGTCGAGCCCAGCACCACGATGCCGGCCACGGGCGTCTTGGAGTAGCGCTCGACGTTGTGCTCCAGTTTCTTGAAATACAGGCTGCCGTCGGGATAGAAGGGAGTGGTGATGGGCGGAAGAATGCCCTGAAGAAGCATGATCAGCTCCTGGCTACGAGCTTCTAGCTACTAGCTGTAGCGGTATTAGAACATTCAGTATAGCGCTGGGACAGAGGCAGGAATCACGGTTTCGGCGAGGCCCGCGTGAGTTTGAACTCGGCGAAGGTTATCCACTTCCCTTCCTTGTTCTTCTCCTCGAGCCGCCATTGCCAGGAGCCGGTCTCGGGCGACCAGTGGTAGGTGGTGTGAAAGGGGCCGTCGGGATACTCGAAGACGAAGCGGATGGCATTGCCGTCGCGCGTGCCGTAGCCGAGGGTCTCGGAGTAGCGCGTGCCGAAGACATCGAGCAGGTGCAGCACGTAGCGCTCGCTGACGGCATCGTAGCCGAGGAACCAGATGGCCTCGTAACGCCGCTCGGAAGCGGGCGCGCTCGTGGCGGTCCTCTCGTCAATGCGCAAGAACTGGTGATTCAACACCCACTCCGCCTGGACGTCGTGGTGAGCCTCGCGACCCATCACCTGCCCATCGATCTTCCAAGTGCCAACCATGTGATCCGCGAGATCATCCTTCCACTCTGGCGGCGCCTGCGCGGGTGCGTGCATGGGTGCAAGGGCTGCGATCAGCAACAGCGTGCGAAAGCAAGTTCTCATGGTTGGGTAATCCTTTCGATCATAAGAGCGCAGCCGGCGGGAAATCGCATGGCCAACCTAGGTCAGCGCCACGCGCTCGGCCTGCAGGCTTTGCAGGGCGCGGACGCTGATCTCTTCGCGCTGAATGGCGGCGATGCCTTCGGCGGCGGCGCGGGCTGCCGAGAGCGTGGTCATGCACGGGATGTGGTGGGTCACGGTCGCGCGCCGGATGGCCTTCTCGTCGAAATACGGGTCGGGGCCGCGTGGGGTGTTGATGACGAGCTGGATCTTGTCGCCCTTGATCAGGTCCACGGCGTTGGGCCGGCCCTCCTTCACTTTGTAAACCCGCTCGGTGATGATGCCTTTGGCGGCCAGCACGTCGGCGGTGCCGTGGGTGCACACCAGCCGGAAGCCGAGGTCGAGGAAGCGCTGTGCGAGCGCGGCCACCTGCGGCTTGTCCTGGTCGGTGACGCTGATGAACACTGTGCCACTGCGCGGCAGCTTCTGGCCGGCGGAGAGCTGCGCCTTGGCGAAAGCTTCGCCGAAATTGTCGGCCACGCCCATCACCTCGCCCGTGGACTTCATCTCCGGACCGAGCACCGTGTCCACGCCCGGGAACTTCGACCAGGGGAAGACCGGCGACTTGACGTAATAGCCGCTTCCGGTCGAGAGATCGGCTTCGCGCTCGATGTACTCCGGCAGGAACTCGCGCAGCTTGCGCCCGGTCATCAGGCGGGCGGCGATCTTGGCCAGGGGCACGCCGGTGGCCTTGGAAACATAGGGCACGGTGCGCGAGGCGCGCGGGTTAACCTCCAGCACGTACACCTTGTCGCGGTGGATGGCGTACTGGGTGTTCATCAGCCCCACCACTTGGAGCGCGCGGGCGAGGCGGAAGGTGTAGTCGCGCATGGTGGCCAGGTGGCGCTCGGGGATGTCCACCGCGGGCAGCACGCAGGAGGAATCGCCGGAATGGATGCCGGCTTCTTCAATGTGCTGCATGATGCCGCCGATGACCACGTCTTCGCCGTCGGAGAGCGCGTCCACGTCAACTTCGGTCGCGTCCTCGAGGAAGTGGTCGATGAGCACGGGGCGCTCCTGCGAGTACTCGACGGCCTCCTTCATGTAGTGGATGACGGTCTCGTCGTCGTAGGCGATCACCATGGCGCGGCCGCCCAGTACGTAGGAGGGGCGCACCAGCACGGGATAGCCGACATGATTCGCGCCCGCCACCGCTTCCTCTATGCTGGTGGCCATAGCGCCCGGAGGTTGCGGGATCTCGAGCTCGTCGAGCAGCTTGCCGAAGCGCTTGCGGTCCTCGGCCAGGTCGATGGACTCGGGCGAGGTGCCGATGATGGGCACGCCCGCGGCCTTGAGCGGCAGCGCCAGGTTGAGCGGGGTCTGCCCGCCGAACTGCACGATCACACCGATGGGCGCGCCACCGGCAGCCTCATGTTCATAAACCGCCAGCACGTCCTCGAAAGTCAGCGGCTCGAAGAACAGGCGGTCGCTGGTGTCGTAGTCGGTGGAGACCGTCTCCGGGTTGCAGTTGATCATGACGGTCTCGTAGCCGTCGTCGCGCAGCGCGAAGGCGGCGTGGCAGCAGCAGTAGTCGAACTCAATCCCCTGCCCGACGCGGTTGGGGCCGCTGCCCAGGATGATGACTTTCTTGCGCGGCGTGGGCTCAGCTTCGTCCTCGGACTCATAGGTGGAGTAGAGATACGGGGTGTAGCTCTCGAACTCGGCGGCGCAGGTGTCCACGCGCTTGTACACCGGCGTGATCCCGTGCGTTTTGCGGAAGTGGCGAACCTTCTCCGTCGCGCCTTTGCCGTTCGCCATGCGCCAGAGGTCGGCCAGGCGGGCGTCGGAGAACCCCATGCGCTTGGCCTCGCGCACCAGCTCCGGCGGCACCGACTCGAAAGGATGTTTTTCCAGCTCCGCCTGAAAATCCGTGGCCTCCTTCAACTGGTGCAGGAACCAGGGATCGATGGAGGTCATGCGCGCCAGCTCTTTCACCGTGTGCCCCTGGCGCAGGGCATAGCGCAGGTAGGTGAGGCGCTCGGGGTGCGGCGTCACCAGGCGTTGGGTGAGGATGCGCGGCTCGATGGACTCGGAGCCCACGCGCTTGCCGGTCTCCAGCGACCGCATGCCCTTGAACAAAGCTTCCTTGAAGGTGCGGCCGATGGCCATTACTTCGCCCACGCGACTTCATCTGCGGGCCCAGGGTCTCGTCCGCGCCAGGGAATTTCTCGAACTGCCACTTGGGGATCTTCACCACCACGTAGTCGAGCGTGGGCTCGAAGCAGGCGGGCGTCTTGCGCGTGATGTCGTTGGGGATCTCGTCGAGGCGTGTACCCCACGGCCAGCTTGGCGGCGATCTTGGCGATGGGAAACCCGGTGGCCTTCGAGGCCAGCGCCGAGGAGCGCGAGACGCGCGGATTCATCTCGATCACCACCATGCGCCCGGTGGTGGGATGGATCGCGAACTGGATGTTGGAGCCGCCGGTCTCGACGCCGATCTCGCGGATGACGGCGATGGCAGCGTCGCGCATGGCCTGGTACTCGCGGTCGGTGAGCGTCTGCGCCGGGGCCACGGTGATGGAGTCGCCGGTGTGCACGCCCATGGGATCGAAATTCTCGATGGAGCAGATGATGATGACGTTGTCGGCCAGATCGCGCATCACCTCCAGCTCGAATTCCTTCCAGCCCAGCACCGATTCTTCGATCAGCACTTCGTGCACGGGCGAAAGATCGAGGCCGCGGGCCAGGATGTCCAGCAACTCCTCGCGGTTGTAGGCAAGGCCACCGCCGGTGCCGCCGAGCGTGAACGACGGGCGGATGATCACGGGGAAGCCGATCTTGCCGGAAAACTCCAGGCCGTCCTTGAGATTGTTGACCAGCGCCGATTTCGGGGACTCCAGGCCGATGCGCGAGCATAGCGTCCTTGAAGAGCAGGCGGTCTTCCGCCTTCTTGATGGCTTCCAGCTTGGCGCCGATCAGTTCGACGCCGTACTTGTCGAGCACCCCGGCGTCAGCCAGCTCGACCGAGAGGTTGAGCGCAGTCTGGCCGCCGACCGTGGGCAGCAGCGCGAAGCCGCGGCCGTCGGAGAGCTCCGACTCGGTGCGGATAATCTCGTCCAGATAGCCCTTGGTGAGCGGCTCGATGTAGGTGCGGTCGGCCATCTCCGGATCGGTCATGATGGTGGCCGGGTTGGAATTCACCAGCACCACTTCGTAGCCCTCGGCCTTGAGCGCCTTGCAGGCCTGCGTGCCGGAGTAGTCGAACTCCGCCGACTGCCCGATGATGATGGGCCCGGAGCCGATGATCAGGATCTTCGAGATGTCAGTACGGCGTGGCATCGGTTAGTCGTCGGTTCCCGTGCTTTGAAGGGGCGCAGCTTTAGCTGCGCCGCTAGACTGCGCAATTGATTTGGGCTTTAGCCCC
This sequence comes from uncultured Acidobacteriota bacterium, assembly GCA_963704285.1. Lineage (GTDB taxonomy): Bacteria > Acidobacteriota > Terriglobia > Terriglobales > Acidobacteriaceae > JAHFUA01. Next base: position 3,313,475 of record OY969886.1, read on the forward strand.
TGAGGTTCGCTTTGAAAGGGCACGCCTTCAGGCGTCCTGTCAAGGTTGGAACAAGAAGTGGGCTTTAGCCCCTGAGATTCGTTTTGAAGGGGCGCGCCTTCAGCCGCGCTGCGACTCTCTTTAGGATTGTCATCCCGAGCGAAGCGAGGGATCTGCAGTTTGACAGGCTTGCCCCAATCCTCTGCTAAGTCTTGCCAGGCCGGGTTCGTGGACTTGATCAGCGCGAGTCGTTTGGCGCGAGTCCAAGACTTGATCTGTTTCTCGCGACGGATCGCGTTCCCGACGTACCTGAACATCTCATAGTAGACCAAACGGTCGATGCGATACCGCTTCGTGAATCCTTCCACTTCGCCGCGCTTGTGCTCGAGCGCACGGCGGTAAAGGTTGTTTGTAATGCCTGTATAGAGATTAAGCGACCTGCTAGCCATGATGTACACGCAATACTGCGGCTCTCGTTTCAACTGCAGATCCCTCGCTTCGCTCGGGATGACAATTCACGAAAATGCTTGGAGCTAGGAATACGGTTTCGCGCGAGCGCCGTCATCTCCCCCTCCACTCCTCCATCATCTTCACGAAATCCTTGAACAGGTAATGCGAGTCATGCGGCCCCGGAGAGGCCTCCGGGTGGTACTGCACGCTGAACAGCGGCAACGACCGGTGGCGGAGGCCTTCCAATGTCTGGTCATTCAGGTCCATGTGCGTCAGCTCGACGTCGCGCAGATTCAGCGAGTCGGGATCGACGGCGAAGTTGTGATTATGCGCCGTGATCTCGACCTTGCCCGTGCGCAACTGCTTCACCGGATGATTGCCGCCGTGGTGTCCGAACTTCAGCTTGTAGGTCTTGCCGCCGAGGGCGAGCCCGATGAGCTGGTGGCCGAGGCAGATGCCGAAGACGGGCACGCGTCCCATCAGCCGGCGGATGTTCTCCTGTGCATACGTAACGGGCTCGGGGTCGCCGGGGCCGTTGGAGAGGAAGACGCCGTCGGGATGGAGCGCGAGCACGTCCTCGGCGCTGGTCTCGGCGGGGACGACGGTCACGCCACAGCCTTCCGAAGTCAGCTTGCGCAGGATGTTGTGCTTGATGCCGAAATCGTAGGCCACCACGTGGAAGCGCGGGGCCTCGTCCTTCACCCCCACCACCTCGGTGGGCTCGTGCGAGCGCTCGCCGGTCTGCCACAGGTAGCGCTGCGTGGTAGAGACGACTTTCGCCAGGTCGGTGCCCTCCATCTTAGGGAGAGCGCGCGCCTTGGCCACCAGCTTCTCGGGATCGCTCTCCAGCATGGAGATGACCCCGCGCTGGCAGCCGCGGTCGCGCAGATGGCGCACCAGGGCGCGGCTGTCGATGTCGGAGATCACCGGGATCTTGTAGCGTTCCAGGTACTCGTCGGCCACCTGCTGCGAGCGCCAGTTGGAGCTGACCCGCGAGAACTCGCGCACCACCAGTCCCTCGATGTAGGGACGCGTGGCCTCGGCGTCGTCGGGATTGGTGCCGTAGTTGCCGATCTCAGGGTTGGTGAGGACTACGATCTGGCCGCAGTAAGAGGGGTCGGTGAAGATTTCCTGGTAGCCGGTGATGGAGGTATTAAAAACAACTTCCCCGTAGCATTCGCCCTTTGCACCGTAGCCTTTGCCGCGGAAGATGCGTCCATCTTCCAGCGCAAGGATGGCCTGCATTCGTACTCCAGGGAGTGGATTTTTCAGATTCTAGCAGAAGTTTCGAGTTTCAAGTTTCGAGTTTCGAGCCATGGTCTGAACTTCTGTCTTGAAACTGGAAAAACTGGAAACTGGTTTCTACCGCAGCACGCCCAGCTTGCCCACCGGCCAGTAGACGAAAACGGCTTTGCCGTAGATGCAGGACTCGTCCACGGGTCCGAACTCGCGGCTGTCGTTGGACATGGAGCGGTGGTCGCCGAGCAGGTAGTAGGCGTGGTCGGGCACCACCATCTCGGGATAGGAGCGCGCGTCGATGAAGCCGCCGGGAACGTAATCCTCGGTGAGGCGGCGGCCGTTGACGTACACCCGTCCGCGCTCGATGCGGATGTGGTCGCCGGGGACGCCGATCACGCGCTTGATGTAGCTCTTCGCCGGATCGCGGGGATAACGGAAGACGACCACGTCGCCGCGCGCCACCGATTCGAAACGGTACACGAACTTGTTGATGAAGATGCGCTCCTGGTCCTGCAAGCCAGGCAGCATGCTGGTGCCTTCCACCTTCACCGGCTGATACAGGAACAGGATGATGAACCCGGAGATGGCCAGCGAAATGACCAGGTCGCGCGTCCAACTGCGCAGCAACGAACGCAGGCGCGAACGAGGTGCGCTCGCCGCAGCCACGGGTTCCGCAAGGTTGGGTATCGCGCCGTTGCTCATCCCGCTCCCCATTATACGGAAATACAGAGAATACAGAGCAGAGTTGTCGGGGGCCATTTGGTCATCGGGAGATCGGGTCATCGGGTCATTGATCCAATAAGGTCACTCTGCACCAAGGTAACGCCAAGGTCTATAACCGTGGGCCGTGGGAGAGCATCTGAATAGGGTAGAGACTCCGGTAGAATGGCACCTGGGGGTGTGGATTCATGAAGCGTGCCCTGATCCTGGCGGTGGTATCAGCAACCCTGCTATTGCCGCTGCGACCGCTCGGTGGGACACAAGAGCCTGCATAGCTGCTTCGAATCCACCCACGGCGCCCATTGCGCCGCCTGCATGAAGGAGCTGTTCTACAGTTACGAGCAGCACAAGGCGGGCAAGACGGCGGCGCAGATCCGCGCCGGCATCATCAAGGGCGAATGGGAGAAGCTGGATCTGCAAACGGCTGCCTCTGACTAGTACCAAGTACCGAGTACTAAGTACCGAGTACTGAGAAGCCAAAACTCACTTGGCGCGCCACTTGGTACTTGCAACTTGGTACTTGGTACTTGTCGACGAGTTGACGCCTGTCCCACTTTGTGCGTATAAACACGCGTGCTCCCCCGGGGAAGAGGGCGGCGGCTAGAGGATTTCCACAGGGCACCAAGGCTCAAGCAGCCGGAATCCCGGTGAGCCCACAGCCCGATGAAGAAAAAAAGTGCAGGACAAGTTAAGCGTTCCGTCTCTAGCAGCAAGAAAAGAAAGGCTGCTAAGAGCTCCCGAGGCCGTGTCCTGGAGATGGCGCCGCGCCCCCAGCCCAAGCCCCCGCTGCTGGAAGATCCGCGTTTTGCACAGGCTGTGGAAAACTATGAGGCCGCGCTCAAGGCCATCCAAGAGCGCAAATTCGAGCGTGCCAAGGGGCTGCTGCAGAAAGTCATTGACGGACCCTCGACCGAGCTGGCCGACCGCGCCGCCGTCCACCTGAAGCTTTGCCATCAGCAGATGGCGCACGCCAGCACCTCCTTCAAGACCCCGGAAGAGCACTACGATTTCGCGGTCTCGCTGATGAACCAGGGCAAGTACGATGAGGCGCGCACCCACCTGGAGAAGATCCAGAAGCAGAATCCCAAGGCCGACTACGCACTCTACGGGCTGGCGGTGCTGGACTGCCTGACCAGCAAAGTTGAGGACTCGCTCCGCCACCTGGACGAAGCCATCCGCCTGAACCCGGCGCTGCGCTTCCAGGCGCGCAACGATTCCGATTTCCACAACCTGGCGGACGATCCGCGCTTCACCGAGCTGCTTTACCCTGAGCCGGGGACAGAGTTTACTCCCCCGTTGCCGAGATGAGTCTGCTGCGGATTCTCTCCCGGCAAGAGAGCGATAATAGACAGAAGCGATATGGTCGTTGAGAACAGGAACGGGAACGACTCTGCGCCGGACGTCCGACCGTTGCGCGTGGTAGCGATGGGCGGCGGCACCGGCCTTTCCACGCTGCTCAAAGGGCTGAAGCGCTACGTTAAGTCACCGGGAGAAACCGCGCCGGCTGCCGGATCGAGCGTAATCGGCGAATTGAGCGCCGTGGTCACGGTGACCGACGACGGCGGCTCCAGCGGGCGGCTGCGGCGTGAGTTCAACATCCTGCCTCCGGGCGACATCCGCAGCTGCATCGTGGCGCTGTCGGAGGACGAGGCGCTGCTCTCGCGCCTGTTCCAGTACCGCTTCGCTTCCGGCCGGGGGCTGGAAGGCCACAACTTCGGAAACCTGTTCGTGGCGGCGCTGACGGCGGTGACCGGCGACTTCGCGCAGGCCGTCAAGCTCTCCTCGGAAGTGCTGGCCACGCGGGGCCATATCTATCCCGCCACCACCGCCAATGTAGCTCTGGAAGCGCTGATGGCCGATGGCTCGCGCGTGCAGGGCGAAACCCGCATCACCGCCAGTACGGGGCGGATCGTGGACCTGCACATGGTGCCCGCCGATCCCCAGCCGCTGCCGCAGGCGCTGGAGGCCATCGCGCAGGCCGGCCTGATCACCATCGGGCCGGGGTCGCTGTTCACCAGCCTCATCCCCAATATGCTGGTGCACGGAGTTCCCGAGGCCATCGCCTGCTCGCCGGCGGTGAAGGTGTTCGTCTGCAACCTGATGACGCAGTCCAACGAAAGCCTGGGACTCAGCGCCGCCGACCACATCAAGGCCATCTACAAGCACACCGCCGGGCACAGGATCTTCGATTACGCGCTGCTGAACCGCACGCCGGTCTCGGAAGCGCTCAAAGCGAACTACGCGCTGGAAGGGGCGGCGCAGATTGTGAACGATCTCGACGAGATCGAGCAGCTCGGGGTGCGGCCGATTAAGGGCGATTATCTGGACGAGACCTCCGAAGTCGCGCGCCACGCCACCGACCGCGTCGCGCGTGACCTGCTGGCGCTGGCCGCAGGCCGCATCCCGCCGGGGGCGCCGCGTGACGGACCCTCCCGAACTAACTCCGCACGCGGCGAGCGAGTTAAGATAGCCCACTGATGCGCAAGACCAGGAAGACTCCCAAGGTCAGCACCGAAACCAAACCCAAGTTCGCCCTCGCCATCATGGCGGCGGGCAAGGGCACGCGCCTGAAGTCGCGGCATCCCAAGGTGCTGCATCAGGTGGGCGGCAAGCCCATGCTGGCCTACGTGGCGGCGGCGGCCTCGCGGGTGGTGCCGCCGGGCGACATCTACGCCATCATCGGACACGAGGCCGAGCGGGTGCGCGACGCCGTCAGCAGCATGGGCATCAACTTCGTGGTGCAGGAGCCGCAGCGCGGCACCGGCCACGCCCTGATGGTGGCGCGCGAGGCGCTCGCCGGCTACGACCACGTCATCGTGCTCTCCGGAGACGTGCCCCTGATCTGGTGGCAGACCCTCGAGAAGCTGCGCGACTTCCACCTGGCGCAGAAAGCGGCCATGACCATCCTGACCGCCGAGGTCGCGGACCCGCAGGGATACGGACGCATCGTGCGGCGGCGCGCCGGCAGTAGCGAGGTGCGCGCGATCGTGGAAGAAAAGAAGGCCACGCCCGCCCAGCGCGAACTGCGCGAGATCAATTCCGGAATCTACGTCTTCGCGGTGAAGCCGCTCTTTCGCTACATCGACCGCCTGGGCACCGACAATCCGCACAAAGAGTACTACCTCACCGACATGGCGGCGCTGCTGGTGAAAGCCGGCGAACGCGTGGTGGCGAGCACGGCCGGCGATCCCCACGAGGTGCTGGGCAGCAACACCCGCGCCGAACTGGCCGCGCTGGACGCGCGCTTGCGCGCCTGGAAGTGCGCCGACCTGATGCAGCAAGGCGTCACCATCTACTATCCGCACACCTGCGTGATCGACATGGAGGTGGAGATCGGTGCGGACACGGTCATCGAGCCCTACGTGCAACTGCTGGGCCGGACGCGCCTGGGCGCCGACTGCCGCGTGCAGTCGTATTCCGTCATCAGCGTTTGCGAGATCGGCGACGGCGTGTGGATCAAGCCGGGATGCATGCTCGAAGGCTCGCGCATACAATCGCGCGCGCAACTCGGTCCCTACACCCACCTGCGGCCGGGCTGCGACATCGCCGAAGAAGTCCACATGGGCAACTTCGTTGAGGCCAAGAAAGCCAAGATCGGCCGCGGCTCCAAAGCCAACCACCTCACCTACCTGGGCGACGCCGTGCTCGGCGAAAACGTGAACGTGGGCGCGGGCACCATCACCTGCAACTACGACGGCCAGCGCAAGCACCAGACCATCATCGAAGACGGCGCTTTTATCGGCAGCGATTCCACGCTGGTGGCGCCGGTGCGCATCGGCAAGGGCGCGTACGTGGCCGCGGGGTCGTCAATCACAGAAGACGTCCCGGCAGAAGCGCTTGGCATCGCCCGCGGCCGCCAGGCCAATAAGGAAGGCTGGGCGAGGCAGCGCGCAGAGGCGGCGAAAAAGGAGAGGCCAGCGTTTGTAGAGTCACCCGCAGCCTTTGCGGAGCCAAGGCGGCTGCGGAAGGTACCATGGGAGAAAGAAGACTAATGAGGGTGCCGCACCCGAGCTTCCTTCGCTCGGATGGCGAAGCTATTGGAACTGCCCCGCCCTAGCAAAAGAAGCTAGGACGGGCAGCCTTGAGTTTCTTGGGGTCCGCGGCTCGTCGGGCCGGCCACCCGCCCGTTTTCGCCAAGTGTGAGGGTGTTCAAAATCCCCACCCTTCGAAAACCGCGAAGGGTGGGGCACCCGGCCCACCTAATCGATACGGTGGGTGCCCTACCCGTGGCCGCTCTTGCCAAGGGTGGGTGTCGCAACTCTTACGCCCGCTCGCGCGGGCTTTGCTCCCTTTCCCCTTCAAACCCACGGCTCACGCCGTGGGCTATGTTCTGTCGCGCGCTCCGCGCGCTTCCCGCATCTGCAGTGTGCGCCCCTGCAAGGTCAGGGCGAGCACGCGAAGCGTGCAAAAGAAGGTAGCCCACGGCGTAAGCCGTGGGAACGCAGGGGTACGAAACGTTAAGCCCGCGAAGCGGGCGTAAGAACAGCACCACAGATCTCGGAGGCCCGTCGCGTTGCAAAGTCTCTCCGCTCGGTTGAAGATGTCATCCTTCGCGAGCCGAAGGCGAGGCGGAGGATCTGACGAGAAGGCATTCACCACCAGACCAGGTCGCGCGGACGACATCGTCAGATTCTCCCGCCTCCCTTCGGTCGGCGGAAGAATGACATTTGATTGACAAAAAACAGCGGGTCGAAAGGCCCCACCCCTCAACCGCCTCCAGCCTGTCTGCCAGTCCGCGGGTTCACAATACCTCCGGCCATTGTTGTGCGCCGCGGTAGAGAGCAAGGATTACGATGCGGGTCTTCTCGATGGTATAGGCGGCGATCAAGGGGCCATTGGAAATGACCAGTTCCCGGGTGCCCGGCACCCGTCCCGGTCTGCCCGACATCGGGAAAGCGGCAAGCCCTTGAACGCTGGCGACAATGGGCATCGCGATCCGGGCGGCAACTTCCTCGCCGCTGGATAAAGCGATGTAATCATGAGCCTGCTCCAGTTGCCGGGCCGCCTGCTCGGTCCATACGATCATGGGCGTGCACGCCTGGTCCTCTTGAGCCGCTTGACAACCTCCTCGTGGCTTACGACGCGCCCTTTCCGCATCTCTTCAAGTCCCTTGCGAACCAAAGCGTCCTGATAGGCGTGCAGCTCGATGTAATTAGAGATCGCCTCATTGATGAGATAGCTGCGCGGACGGTCCTGCGCGGCGGCCAGTGAATCGAGGGCGTCGATCTTTTCGGCGTCGGCGCGGAAGCTGATGGTCTTTTTGCTGCTGCTCATAATGCCGCAAACATAACATATATTATTATGTATTACAAGGATTGAGAGGGTTGCGAATTCTCTTGACACACTCCGCTTATTATGATATTTATGTTTCTCTATAATTCTCTTGTAGATATAACCGAGGCTTCAGACAGCTAGACCCGTTCCGCATTCAGTGTGCCCCAGGTTCGTGTCAGGGCACGACTTCAAGCCTGCCCTGAGCGAAGTCGAAGGGTGCCGAACGAGACCTAACGAGATTGTCATCCTGAGCGACGCCCGACCTGAGGTCGCGAAGGGAGGGCGAGCGAAGGATCTTGGTGTTCTGTTAATTCCGGCCGAGCCTTAACGGCACGACTGAAAGTCGTGCCCTGACACGAAGCCGGGCACACCAAGCTCGGGAAATGCTCTAACTCTTTTGCGAATCGGTATTTACGTGTAAGTCCTTTAGATAATCGGTTCCAATCGGTTAGCACAACGTAAATTGATGATTCTAAAGAGGCGCAGGGGGAGGGGGTATCCGAACCGATACCGATACCGCTACCGCACCGGCGGGGAGCCGGCGGCCTTTATCTCATCCGTCTCGATCTTCACGATGAGCGAGTTGCCGTAAGCCAGCAGGTGATAGGGATGGGCGCGGGCCAGGTTCACGACCACGCGCGTCACCAGCGGGTTCACCAAGTAGAGCGAACAATGTACGGCCTGCACATCGGCGGCGTTGACCGGGATGCGGCGCGGGCGGTCCAGGCGCACATTGGCGAGATCGACGATGATGCGCTCCGGGTGGCTGAGCGTCGAGGCCGAGGCTCGCAGCGGCTTGGTGCCATCGATGTGCACCTCGATGGCGTCTTTCCCGCGCAACACCGTCACGCTGCGCACCAAGCCCGGCTTGTTGCCCTTGGCGGCCTGATGGGGAGTGGTTCCCTCCTCCTCCGTGACTGCCGGCACCGGGGCTGGCTTGGAGGGAACGGCGATGGCCGCAACCTGGGGGAGCGCGGTCACGACCGCCGGCTCGGATGATTGTGTTGCTTGGATCGGCGCAGGTTCGGCCGGCGCTCGCGCCGGCGCTTCCGGCGGAGTCTTCGACGCGGGCAGCGCGGCCGCTGCGGGCGGAGCGGGGCTCGCCGCCGCCCCGGCAGCCACCTTCGGCGCCGCAGGTTGCGCCGCGATGGCCGGTTTCGGGCTGGTAACGATGGCGAGGATCACCGTGCGGCCCGCGGGCAGCAAGCGGTACTGGTGCCGGCGGGCCAGGTCCACGACCACGCGGGTCACGGGAGGATCGACCTTGAACAGCGCTATGCGCACGCCTTCCACACCTCCGGCATTGACGGGAAGACGGCGGCTGCCATCGTAGCTCACCCCGGCCAGATCGACGACGATGCGTTCCGGCTGGGAAAACATCCTGGCCACCGGCTTTACCGGACCACTGGCTTCGATGTGAACCTCCACCGAAGTCTTGCCGCGCAAGATGGTGACGTTGCGCAGCACGGCCCACCGCCCGACAGTGGCAAGTCTGGCCGGGCTCGTCACCTTGGCGGGGAGCGCACGTGCGGGCTGCCTCCCTCCCGGCAGCGACGACTGCGCGCAAGCCGGCACGGCAGCGCTCGCCGCCGCGATCAGCAGGGCGATCGCCGGCGCCGGCCCTGACCTGCGTCTTGTCTGGTTCAGAATCGTAGCGCGCCTTCCCTTCGGAGTGTGCCGTCGCGGCACACCACCCCGGGGAAAGCCTACCGTGAGGATTTGGTCAGGGCCAGAGACTATCCAGGTACCGGGGCGAGTACCGAGTACCAAGTACCGAGCAGGAGGGAGTGGGCGCCGTTCGTATGCGGCTTCGGCCGCCGGAGTGACGACGGCACCCACTTCGGTGAGGTGATTGGCAACTACCTGAACAGACGTACGCGGTGCAAAAAGGTTTTACGGGCCGGACTGCAGAGTAGGAGGAAGTAGGTAGGCACTCGGTACTCGGTCGGTACTTGGTACTTGGTACTCGGTACTCGGTACTCGGTACTTGGTACTCGGTACTTGGTACTCGGTACTTGGTACTCGGTACTTGGTACTCGGTACTTGGTACTCGGTACTCGGTACTCGGTACTCGGTACTCGGTACTTGGTACTTGGTACTTGGTACTCGGTACTTGGTACTTGGTACTTGGTACTCGGTACTTGGTACTCGGTACTGCTCCCTCAAAAAAAGCCCCTCGTGCGAGGGGCAAGGTAATGGAGAGAGGAGATAAATGAAGCTAGGCCATGGCGGCAAGAAGTTCGCGCAGCCGCAGCCGGGCCTGGTGCAGTCCGCAGGCGGATTCCTGCTCGCTGAGCCCGAGGATGCGGCTGATGCGAGCGTGATCGTAGCGCTCGACATCATGAAGGAGAAAAACCATACGTTCGGTAGCCGGCAACTGGACCACAGCGCGCTCCAGCTCCACGCGCTTGGCGTTTCGCCGCAACCCGACCACCTGCGAGCACGGAGCACACCGCAAGGTGAGCGAGCCCAGCGGCATCAGTTCGCGCAACTCGGCGACCAGGGCGCGGTCCACGCTCTCGGCGTCGGGATCGGGGCTGAGCGCGAAAGCCCGGCAAAAGGTGTTGGCCGACAATTCCTCGGCGACCAGCTCGTTGTCGGTCATCCAGAAAGCGAGGGAGTACACGCGATGGCGGTTCTCCTCGAACGCCTCCTGGTACGCCCGAACGCGCGCTTCCGGCCTGGAAGCACAGGCGGGAAAACCGGTGAGCTTTGCTTCCTGGATGCTCGCTGCCATGCGGCCCCCTTTTCCAATCGGTTGATGACCGGCTCGCGTTCGGCCCTGCGCGCGCCGGTCAGATAGTTATAAGCGCTCCAGAAACCCCTTCGTGCCGCGCTTGTTTCGTCCACATAGCCTGGTTCCAGCACGGAACCGGCACCAGCCAAAATCGGGACAGAAAATTCCCGCACCCGAGTGTGGCCCTCTATTCCTTGAACCCTCGATGCCGCCCTAAGTTTCGGTGGTGAAACGACGGTGGCAACCGGAAGCGAACGGGGCCCCGGCCACCCACTCCCAAGACCCTCGCACGGAGGCTTGGTCTTGCACCCCGCAGGCTCTGAAGTGCAATCTCCCTGCCCAAATGAGGGAGGGGGCGGCGGGAGCCGCGCTTTTGTCACAAATCTTTACATTCCAACGGAGATGCATGGAAATACATAGAGAAAGCCGGCCGCGAGGGAGGGGTACCCACATTGCGGCTATGGTATGGCGATACCCTTGGTTGGAATCCTGATGCCCACTGTTACCAGCCCCTAGGTAAAAATTGCCGAGCGCTCTGTAACCCTCGCCTCATCGCGGGATTGCAGGGCGCGGCGCGCCAGGTCGAGGAATTCGGGAACGGTGAAGGGCTTGGCGATGCACAGCGTCCGCGTCTGCTCGACGAAGAGGCGCAGTTCGGGATCGCCCGGGCTGGAGGCGGCCAGCACCAGGTGCTTTTCCAGTCCGGGACGATTGATGGCGATCCAGCGGTGGAGGTCGGCCGCGGTCCAACCGCCGGCGATGCCAGCGTCAGCGATGACGGCATCGAAGCTCTCCGATTGGAAGCGGGCGATAGCGTCCCCGACGTTGGTCACGCCGACCACCTCCGCGCCCGCGTAGGCCAAGGCCTGGCGTTCGAGCTCGAGGATGGGTTCCTCATCATCCACCAGCAGAATGCGCCCGCGCAGCCGCACCCCGGAAGAGACCGGCCGCGAAACCGCCTGCGATTCGACGGCCTCGTCGGCCACCGGAAGACGCACCTGGAAGACGGCGCCGCCCTGGGGATGGTTGCGCCCCAGGATCTCGCCGCCGTGCGCCTTGATGATCCCGTAGCAGATGCTGAGCCCCAGGCCGGTGCCCTTGCCCACCGGCTTGGTGGTGTAGAAGGGATCGAAGATGCGCTTGGGATCGCGGATGCCGGGGCCGCTGTCGTGGAACTCGACCGCAACCTGGTTGTGTTCCAGGAAGGCGCGCAGCCGCAATCGCCCGCCGCACGCCGTTTCCAGCATGGAGTCCAGAGCGTTGTTCACGATGTTGAGGAAAACCTGCTCGAGCTGGTGGGCGTCGCCGAAGACCTGCGGCAGGCCGGGCTGGATCTCCTGCTCGATGATGATGTTGTTCGCCTTCAGGTCGTAATCGCGCAGCGCTAGAGTGTCCTCCAGCACGCGCCGCAGGTCGAGAAGCTGCTTGAAAGCCTTGCGCTGGCGGGCGAAGGACAGCAGGTTCTGGACAATGCGGTGGGTGCGGTGCGCCTGCTTGAAGATCTTTTCCATGTATTCGCGGTGGCGGGGTTCGAGCGGCTCGTCTTCCAGCAACTGCGCATATCCCAGAATGGCGGTGAGGGGATTGTTCAGCTCGTGGGCGACGCCGGAGATCATCTGCCCGAGCGCCGACATCTTTTCGCTCTGCAGCAACTGCTCCTGGGTGCGGGTGAGGTCGTCATAGGCGCGGCGGGTCTCCTCGTAGAGGCGCACCTTCTCGATGGTGTTGGCGAGCTGGCGGCCGATGGCGATCATCAGGTTCTCGTCGGTGGCGGTGAACTCGCGCGAGGTGCGGCTGCTGATGCCGAGCACACCGGCTACGCGGTCCTGAGTCCAGAGCAGCACCCATATCCAGGACCGGAGACCCTCGCGGCGCACCAGCTCGGAGACCGCTTCCGGCAATTCCGGCAGGTGCTGCCGGGTGATGAGCGGCGGTCGCGTCCGTTGCAGGCGCTCCCAGAACTCCTCCGAGACCTGCACCTCGAGGAGCGGCGGCTGGCTGAGGTGTCCCCAGGCGGCGCGGCGATGCGCCGTCCCGCCCTTTTCGTCGAACAGGTACACGGACCCGGTATCGGCGTGGAACAGTTCCACCACCTGCTTGAAGGTGAGACGCAGGATCTCCTCCAAGTCCAGCGAGTGGTTGGCGATCATGGCGATGGAGTTCAAGGCGAAGAGCTCGCGGTTGCGGCGCCGCATGTCTTCTTCGGCGCGCTGCTTCTCGGTAACGTCGAGCAGGAAACCCTGGTAGCGGACCACGGCGCCGACGCTGTCGCGGAGGGCAAAGCTGCTTTCCTGCACGTGAACGGGAGTGCCGTCCTTGCGGCGCAGCGTGACCTCGAAGTTGCGGATGTAGTCCTGGTCTTCGATGTGGCGGAGGACGTGGGCGCGCTGCTGGGGCGAGAGATAGAGGTCGCGGGTGATGTCCACCGCCAGCAACTCCTCACGGCTGGAGTAGCCGAGCATGCGCACCAGCGCCTGGTTGCAGTCCAGCAGCTTACCCTCCGGGGTGGAGACGAAGGCGCCCTCCTGGACGCGTTCGAAGAACAGGCGGTAGCGCTGCTCGGCGGCGCGATGCTCGGTGATATCCCGGACCACGTGAATGGTGCCGCGGCGGCCGCTCTCGGCTTCCACGTAGGCTGAGGTGGAGACCTGGGAGAAGCCGCCGAGCGCAGGATCGGTAGCCTCACCCCGGCTGGAAGACCCCGGGCCGCAGTACGGACACTGTTGCCACGGCTGCAGGCGCGGCAGCACAGCCTCGCAGGGCTGGCCGAGCACGGCGGCGGATTCGCGTCCCAGCCGTTTCAGCAGGGCCCGGTTCACCTTAATTATGCGGCAAGCGTCGTCGTGCACCAGGATGCAGTCTGCGATCGAATCCAGAGTGTCGGTCCACTGCTGCTGCGAGCGCAGAAGATACTTTTCGCGGAAGTTGCGGTACAGCAACAAAGCGATCCCCAGCAGCATGAAGACGACCGAGACTGCGGCAAACAGGTCTCCGTCGAAAGGCGCCAGCGCACGCGCAATCATCTCTTGCTTGTTGTATAGCATGGAACGTCCCCGCTTCCGGGGCGGCAGTTTTTGGGGGATGCCTTAAAGGTAAACCGTGTACAATGAGCCCGCGGTGCGGGATCCAGCGACCCATGAGCGCATCCTAGTGGTGGACGACGAGGAGTCCATCCGTGAGGTGGTGTGCTCGATGCTGGGCACAGCGGGATACCGCTGCACCCCGGCCGCATCCGGAAACGCGGCGCTTGAGCTGCTGGCTTCCGGCGAGGAATTCGAGCTGATGCTCTCCGACCTGATGATGGCGGAGATGCAGGGCGACATCCTGCTGGAGCGCGCCAAGGAACGATTCCCCGAAATGCCGGTGATCATGGTGACGGCAGTCAGCGATCTTTCCGTGGCCTTGAGCGCCATCCGCAACGGCGCCTACGACTACCTGCTCAAGCCCTTCGAGCGCGACCAGTTGCTCAACACCGTAAGTCGGGCGCTGGAGAACCGGCGGCTGAGGCTGGAAAACCGCGCCTTCCAGTTGCACCTGGAATCACGGGTGGCGGAGCAGACGGCGCAATTGCGGCAGGTGAACACCGACCTGCAGCGCACCAACGCGGAGCTGAGGAAGTCCTACGACATAACGCTGGAAGCCCTGGGCGATGCCCTCGACCTGAAGGACGCGGAGACGGAAGGACACTCCAAGCGGGTCACGGCGTTTACCATCGCCATCGCGCGGGCCATGGGTCTTGAGGATGACGAGATCCGCGTGATCGCGCGCGGCGCCTTCCTGCACGACATCGGCAAGATGGCCATCCCCGATTCCGTGCTGCGCAAGCCCGGGCCGCTGACCCAGGAAGAAGTCATGATCATGCGCGAGCACTGCCTGCGCGGGTACCAAATGGTGAGCAAGATCCCCTTCCTGGCGGACGCCGCCGAGATCGTTTACGCCCACCAGGAGCGCTGGGACGGCACCGGCTATCCCCGCGGCCTCAAGGGTGAAGAGATCCCGTTGGGGGCCAGGATCTTCGCCATCGCCGATACCCTGGACGCCATCACCTGCGACCGCCCCTACCGCGCCGCCCAGAGCTACCAGGCCGCACGCGAGGAGATCGAGCGCTGGGCGGGACGGCAGTTCGATCCTGTGATCGTCCAGGTCTTCCTCAACATGCCGGAGAGCATCTGGGAGAGCGTGCGCGTGCAGGTACATTCCCAGGTCTTCCGCGTCCCCGAAGTCCCGCAACTGGCCAGCGCCGGCAGCGACTAAACCGGTTGCACAGTTGGTTTCGCCGATGCAAGGCGGTTCCGGTGAGAGCGGTGCTGGAAAACATTGCGCTGGAGAGTGGCGCGGCACTCGCCCGCGAAGACGAGGCTGCGGGCGACGGTATGATCTAGGAGCGGCGCGGAGACTGGTCAGCGGGCAGTCTCAAGGGAATCAGCGAGCTGATTGACCGCGGCGCGCAGGCGCTCCAACTCACGCTGGGTCGTCTCGTTCCACTGCAACCAGGCGTCGGGCGCGTTGTCGAAGGTCTCCGCCAGCCAGCGTAGCGCCTGGCGGCCGCGTCGAGTCAGGATCAAAGCTCCCAAACCGGCCAGACCGAGCATGGTCAGGGGCACATACCATCTGCGCATGGCGCCGATCTCCTTCTCCCGCACCCCTGCTCTTATCATCGCATAGAACCCGCTTGCACCAGTAGAGTTGCAGCCCGCCGGGCGGTTACGACAGGCGATGTCCCGCCGGGGTGCGATTTCCGCCTGCGTGGGGCAGCGTTTCCGCCGCTGCCCACATCCAAGCTTCTACAAGTTCAAATTGCACAACCGAGGGTTCGTGTATGAGGAAAGAGCTGGCAAGCCTCACCATGGTAGCGCTGCTGCTGAGCGTACCGCTGGCGGTGGCACAGTACCGCAATAATCCCTATCCGGACACCGGCCGTTACGCGAACCATCCCAACGCCATCGCGGAAGGCACCCGCTTCCTGGTCGTGCTGGACGACAAACTGGATACCGGCAAGCTGGAGCGCGGCAAACGTTTCAAGGTCAAGCTGGGCGAAGACCTGGTGGCGCCCGACGGCTCCATGATTCCCCGCGGCAAGAAGATCAAGGGGCACGTCAGCGACGTGGAGCAGGGTCTGCATCCACGGCTGCTTCTGAGCTTCGACCAGATCGAGACCCGGCACGGATGGGTGCCGCTGGCCGCCACCGTCACCGGCGTACCGGGCGAACACGGCGTCAAACAGGAAACCGGACGGGAAGGCGAGATTGAGCGTCCGGGAGTGGATAAGAGACGCGCCGCCGAAGCGGCTGTCGTCGGGGCCGGGGTCGGGACCCTGGCCGGCGCGGCTGCGGGCGGAGGCAAGGGAGCGGCGATCGGGGCAGCGGCGGGAGCGGGCGTCGGCCTGGGCGCCGGCATCCTCACCGACCGCAACTTCAAGCTGGACAAGGGCACGCAACTGGAAGTGCAACTGGACCGGCAGTTGATCGTTCCACGCTAGATCACAGGCGGTACCGGGATTTCGGGAGTAGTGGTAAGATCGCAGAACAACTGCGGAGCTCTGGCCGAATTTCCAAGGACCGGACTCCGCAGTTTTTTTGCACTTGGTGGTTTTCCCAAAATGGGCCCCGCTAAGCACAAGCAGCAGCGCTGGTTTGGTGAAGGTATTGACCTTACAACTCGGCCCAGAAATTGCAGGGGTATAGCCGTCCGGTTCAGCCCAAGGAGGTTCAGGGTGCCAGATGGGCTGGGCACCAGAAAAGTTAACAAAACAACCGCAAGAAAGTTCCGGACAACAGTGCTAAGCTGCTGTTCCCAACAACATGCGGTGTGAGGGGCGGCTGCTCTGACGGCGAACCGCGCAGTTTGGAGTACGCATGAAGGTATTGTTCAGTCCGCTACCTGAGCCAAAGTCGCGCTGGACACTGTTTCTCACCAGCTATGGCGTGCAGACATTGGCGCTGCTCGTCGTGATCAACCTCAACCTCCTGTACCCAGCTCGGTTCGAACTCCCCCCGCGCTACATGATCACCAGTCTGGTGCCGTATGAGCCTCCGGTGCCGCACCATCCCCAGCCGGTGAATCCGCGGCTGGTGCCGAAAATAAGCAAGCCGGCGGTGGAGGAGCCGCCGGTGGTGTCCAGTCTGGTGCTGCCGCCGCTGCCCAAGCCGAAAAAGCGGGAAGCTGAGATCCAGGCGCCGGAACTGAAGAACTCGGCCGGACGCCTGCCGGAGTTGCCCGCGGGGCGCTCCGTGGTCAAGGTGGTGGCGACCAATCTGTTCTCCACCGGCAGTTCGGCCATGCCGACCACCAACCGCCCGGCATCACAGGTGCAGACCGGCGGCTTCGGCGATCCCAACGGCGTTCCCGCGCGCGCCAGCAACGGGCGCGGGGTGAACATCAACGCCTTCGGCTCCTGGGACCTGCCCTCAGGTCCGGGGCGCGGCAATGGCCTGGGCGGCGCCAACGGGGTTCCCGGAGTGGTAGCCAGTGCCGGATTTGGGAACGGAGTTGCGGTCGGCAGTCCCAAAACGGGAAATAGAGGCGGAAGCGTGAAGCCGGCCGGCTTCGCCGATTCCGCCCCGGCGGCGGAGACGCAGCCCAAGAAGCCGGTGGCCAAGGAATCGCCCGCCACGCCAGTCGAGATCCTGGCCAAGCCGAAACCCAACTACACCGAGGAAGGCCGCAAGCTGAAGATCGAAGGCGAAGTCCGCCTGGAGGTGCTGTTCACGGCCACGGGCGAAGTACGCGTGATCCGGATCTTGCAGGGATTGGGGCATGGGTTGGATGAGCAGGCAATGCGCGCGGCCGAGCAGATCAAGTTCAAGCCCGCGCAGCGCGAGGGCAAGTCGGTGGATTCGAACGCCACGTTGCACATCATTTTCCAGTTGGCGTAAGCGGGCACTTCAGCCGCTCGAGGACGGGAACCGAGGTCGTTATGCGCAGATCAGGATGGGGTATCGCGAGCTTCTTGTTGCTGGTGATGGCGGCGCCGGCGTGGGCCGGAGCCGGCCAGCCGACTTCGTTCGAGCAGGTGATCAGCCGCATCAACCAGCGGGAGACGCAGTTTGCGCAAAGCATGCGCAATTACACTCCCATGGTGGAAACCTATATCCAGGACATGAAGCCCGATGCTGAACTGGGCGAAGTGCCCTCGGGCGACACCTATTTTCTGGGGCGGCTGGACCTGAGCCGCGGCTTCACCACCGCCAGCTTCGTCCCCGACCGCAGCGGCTGGTTCCACCGCCTCTTCGGGCCCCTGGCCGGGATGAAATATAACCCGGCCGGCTTCGCCGTGATCTCCCCCGATGAGAATGAACTGGACACCGCGCATTACGACTTCACCTTCATCCGCCGCGAGTTCTTAGGCGACGTGCGCTGCCTGGTGTTCGACCTGGTGCCCCGGAAGAACACGGGGCAGGGGCGCTTCCTGGGACGGCTGTGGGTGGAAGACCAGGACTACAACATCGTCCGCTTCAACGGCACCTTCGCGCCGCGGCCGCGCTTCGGCTACTACTTCCATTTCGATAGCTGGCGGCTGAACATGGGGCCCAACCTGTGGCTGCCCGCCTACACCTACTCGGAAGAGTCGGACCTGAAGTACTCCAGGCCGCACAAGCGCCTGTCGTTCAAGGCGCAGACCCGGTTCTGGGCCTACAACGTGCACAGCCGGGGGCGCCAGGACGAATTGACGCAGGTGCTGGTGGAGCCGGCGCCCACGGTGAAGGAT
This sequence comes from uncultured Acidobacteriota bacterium, assembly GCA_963704285.1. Classification (GTDB taxonomy): domain Bacteria; phylum Acidobacteriota; class Terriglobia; order Terriglobales; family Acidobacteriaceae; genus JAHFUA01. The sequence goes on from OY969886.1 coordinate 3,331,582, forward strand.
CAGAGCGACAACGCCCAGGACCTGTCGCCGGTGCAGGCCAAGCGCATGTGGGCGCGGCAGTCCGAGGAAAACGTGCTGGACAAGCTGGAGTTCGTCGGCCTGCTGGCGCGCGAGGGCGAAGTGGACAAAGTGCTGGACACGGTGGTGACCAACCTCGCCGTCACCAACAAGATCGACCTGCAGCCGGAGATCCGTTGCCGGGTGCTGCTGACCGCGCCCCTGGAGTCGTTCAGCGTCGGCCACACCATCGTGATGAGCCGCGGCCTGCTCGACGTGTTGCCTGACGAGGCCACGCTGGCCGCCGTGCTGGCGCACGAGATGTCGCACATCCTGCTGGCCCATGGCGAGAACCCGATGTACGGCTTCACCGACAAGATGCTCTTCGCCGAACAGCAGACCTTCACCAAGCTGACCCTGAGCCATCCGCCGGACCAGGAACAGGCGGCGGACGCCAAGGCGCTGGAGTTGCTCAAGAACTCGCCGTACAAGGACCAGTTGGCGAATGCCGGGCTGTTCCTGCGGGTGCTGCAGCAGCGGGCCCCGGTGCTGCCCAACCTGATCCACGCCCACCTTGGTAACGGCCTGACGCTGGGCACGGGCACGCGCATGTCCGACCTGATCGCCTCCGCGCCGGCGCTGGAGATGAACAAGCTGGACCAGATCGCCGCCTTGCCCATGGGAGCGCGCATCAAGGTGGACCCCTGGAGCGACCGCGCCCAAATGTCGAAGGCCAAACCGGTGGCCCTGCTCTCGGCGCGCGAGAAGATGTTCTTCGAGGTCACGCCCGTGTTCCCCTACCTGACGCGGGTCAACGATAAGCAAGCCACGGAGAAGGTGGCAGCCACTACGCCGGCACAATAGCGACTAGGCACTCGCGTGATTCCACAACTGGTGAAGGGGCACGCCTTCCAAGCGTGCCGTTCGCCGCTCTCCAAATTTGTCATCCCGAGCGACGCGCGAGCCGAGCCCGGCGAGGCAAGCGCGAGGCGAAGGGATCTGAAGTCACAAGGAATAATTCGAATGCAGATCCCTCGACTCGCGCTCCGTTCGCAAGCTCACGTCGCGCGTCGCTCGGGATGACAATTTAGGAGGGCGTCCTTATGGCACGGCTGGAAGCTGTGCCCCTTCACCTTTCACGTTTCAGTCTGGCAGGCCGTCTCTGGCAAAAGCCAGGGTGTTTATAGAAATCCCCACACTTCCCAAAAACGGGGAAGTATCGGGCACCCCGACACTGCTGGTTTCTGGAGCGCAGATTCGATATTCTGACTGCACATGGCCAACAACTTTCTTTCCCGCCTGCGGCAGGCGCCCATTTTGTGCGACGGCGCCATGGGCACCCTGCTCTACGCCAAGGGCATTTACATCAACCGCTGTTATGACGAGCTGAACCTCTCGCAGCCCGACCTGATTCGCGGCATCCATCAGGAGTACCTGCAGGCCGGCGCCGAAGTGGTCGAGACCAACACCTTCGGCGCGAATGCTTACCGCCTGGATCGCCACGGCCTGGGGCAGCAGGTACGCGAAGTCAACCTTGCCGGGGCGCGGGTGGCGCGCGAAGCGGTGGAGAACGAGGCGGCGAAGAAAGGCACGCAGGGGTTCGTCGCGGGATCGGTGGGCCCGCTGGGCATCCGCATCGAGCCCCTGGGCAAGACCTCGCGCCAGGAGGCGAAAGCGGCCTTCATGGCGCAGATCGCTGCGTTGGTCGAGGGCGGCGTGGACCTTCTGATCCTGGAGACCATGGGATACCTGGACGAGCTGCATCAGGCCATCCTCGCGGCCCGCGAGGTGAACGCGGCGGTACCGGTGGTGGCGCAGGTGACCATCGACGAAGAGGGCAACTGTCTCGACGGCTCCAGCCCTGAGACTTTTGCCGCGAAGCTCACCGAATGGGATGCCGACGTCGTGGGCTGCAATTGCAGCGTCGGTCCCGTGGCCATGCTGGACGCCATGGAGCGCGTGCGCCGGGTGACGAGCAAGCCGCTTTCGGCGCAGCCCAACGCCGGCATGCCACGCGCCGTCGAGGGCCGCAACATTTATCTGTGCTCGCCGGAATACATGGCGGAATACACCCGTCAGTTCCTGGAGGCGGGTGTGCAATTGGTGGGCGGCTGCTGCGGGACCACTCCCGAACACATCCGGTGGATGAAATCGGCGCTGCGGATGGGCGGCGCCAAAGCTGCGGCCACCGTCGTGCCGTCCGCGCCCAAGGGAGAATCGGCGGTTGCCAGCCCACCCCTGGCGGAGCGCTCGAAGTTAGGCGCCAAGATCGCGGCCGGCGAATTCGTCACCATGGTGGAGATCGTCCCGCCAAGGGGCACAAATATCGCTCGCGAGATCGAAGGGGCGAAATTTCTGAAGTCCGTGGGCGTGGACGCGGTGAACATCCCCGACAGCCCGCGCGCTTCTGCACGGATGAGCAATCAGGCGCTGGCCATCCTGATCCAGCAACAGGTCGGCATTGAAGCGGTGTTGCATTACACCTGCCGCGACCGCAACGTGCTCGGTATCCAATCGGACTTGCTGGGCGCGAGCGCGACCGGCATCCGCAACCTGATCTGCATCACCGGCGATCCGCCCAAGATGGGCAATTATCCCGATGCTACCGCCGTGTTCGATGTGGACGCGATCGGGCTTGTCAACCTGGTGCACAATCTGAACAACGGCCTCGATCTCGGCGGCAACCCCATCGGCACGGCCGGCGGCTTCGTGATCGGCGTGGGCGCCAATCCCGGTGTCCCCAACCTCGACGAGGAAATCCGCCGCTTCGAATACAAGGTGGAAGCAGGGGCGGAATACGTCGTGACCCAGCCGGTGTTCGACGTGGCCCTGCTGGAGAACTTCCTGCGCCGCATCGAGCATTGCCGCATCCCGGTGGTCGCCGGCATCTGGCCGCTGGTGAGCGTGCGCAACGCCGAGTTCATGAAGAACGAGCTGCGCGTCTCGGTGCCGGACGCGATCGTGGAGCGCATGGCGGCGGCCAGCAGCCAGGGCGCCGACGCCGCGCGCGCCGCGGGCGTGGCCATCGCCCGCGAGATGCTGCTGGCCATCCGCGACCTGGTGCAGGGAGCGCAGGTGAGCGCACCCCTGTCACGCTATCCCGCCGCCCTCAACGTCATCGACGCCCTGGGCTCCTCGCGCCGCACCGCCGTGGTGTGAATCCGCGCTGATCCGGGTTCATCCGCGGTGAACATGAAGCTGCTTGCGAGGTGCCAGTCCGGGAAAATGCTGCCGTGCGTCATGGGGAGGTTCCGTTGTGGGAACGCTGTGGAAAACTTTCTCGCGCTGCGCGCGCCCGCACCTGAACTACAATAAGCAAGGAGTGGAGCTTGCCGAAGTTTGAAGAGTGCCTCCAGCGCCTGGAGAAGATCGTCGATGAGCTGGAGAAGGGGGAACTGCCCCTGGAAAAGGCGCTGGCGCTCTTCGAAGAAGGCATCGCCCTTTCCGCCTCCTGCCGCAAGGAACTGGAGGCGGCGGAGGGAAAAGTAGAGATTCTGTTGAAGCAGAACGGGAAGCTTCAGCCCGAGCCGTTCGGCGCCAGCCAGGCGCGGGAAGGCGTCCCGTCGAAGAAGTAAACGCGTTCAGAAAGCATGCCTGCGGTCCCAAACCGCAGCACGGCCACGGCCCGGTATTGGCATGATGCCAGGCCTCTTACCCCCAAAGGAAAGGCATCGCCATGAGACCGCTGAACGTTGTCGTAGCCCAGTTGGATTCCAAGAACGCCCAACACCTTGCCGCTTCCCTCTATGGCCATTTTCGTTCCGTGGCGGTGGCGCGCTCGCTGGAGGAACTGCGCGACGCCATCCCCAAACACCACGCCAATGTGGCCATCGTGGATCTGGAACTGGTCGGCTTGCCCGAGCTCCAGGATCTGCACCAGACCTTCCGCAATACCAACATCGTGTGCACCCACCGCGTCGCTGACGAAGAGATGTGGGCTGCGGCGCTGGCCGCCGGCGCCAGCGACATGTGCTCCAGCACCGACGTGGACGGCATCGTGTACTCCACGCTGCGCAGCCTAGACACGCTGGCCGCATCCAAAGCCGCCTGATTCACTACCAGAAAGGAAAATCCCTCGCGCGCCGCGAGGGAATTTTTTTTGGCGGGAGCGAGCTGGTGCCTCGCCATGCCGGACAAGCGTTCCCACGCCGCACCGATCACTGGGCGCTGATTTTCGCCCGGACCGCCAGTTGCAACCTGCGAGCGGAACCCGCAAACTGGTGGCATGAAAGTCGTCTCCCGGTTCCTGCTGGCGGCGTCGGACGAGGCCCACTTCCCTGCCGCCTCGGTGCCGGAAGTGGCCTTCCTGGGGCGCTCGAACGTGGGGAAATCCAGCGTCATCAATTCCCTGCTGGGCGCCAAGATCGCCAGAACCAGCTCCACGCCGGGGCGGACCCGCACCATCAATTTCTACGAGGTACGCTGGCCGGGAAAGCCACGCCCGGCGCTGTTCTTCGCCGATCTGCCCGGCTACGGCTATGCCCAGCTGCCGCGCGAGGTCACGGCGGAGTGGGCGCACTTCATCGAGCCCTACCTCGAGCACCGACCTACGCTCGGCCTCGCCATCGTCCTGGTGGACTCCAAGGTGCCGCCGCAGGAAAGCGACAAGCAACTGGTGGACTGGTTGGGAGCGAAGCAGCGGAATTTTCTGGTGGTCGCGACTAAAGCGGACCGCCTCCCGAGAAACACGCTGCGCGCAGCCCTTGAAGGATTGCAGCAAGAGTTCGGCGTGGATCGCATCACGCGCTTCTCCGCCCGCACCGGTGAAGGACGCGACGAGCTCTGGCAGGAGATCCGCAGCGCCTGCGGCGAACCGTAGCAGCTAGAGTGGCTTGACAATAGGTGTACGCAGGCTCTTTGAAAGGGCACGCCTTCCAGGCGTGCCGTAAGGGTGTTTTCATGAATTGTCATCCCGAGCCAGCGCGAGCCGAGTCGAGCGAGGCGAGCGCGTAGCGAGGGATCTGCAGTCGCAGATCATCCAAATGCAGATCCCTCGATTCGCGCTCGGTCGCCAAGCTCCCTCGCGCTCTCTCGGGATGACAATTGGGAAGGCTTGCCTACGGCGCGGCTCCGCCCCAGAACGCCAAAACCGGGCGTTCCGGGGGCCCCCCTGAAAGCCGCGCCCCTTCAAAGCGTTCCGCTTTCGGGTACGTCTGCGCTTGGAACTGGTCTAGCTCTCTACCCCGTTAACAATGACCGCGTGGCAGCGATGGGCCGCCACCCAGTAGGGGATCTCGCGATAATCGGCGACATTGAAGATGGCGAGGTCGGCGTCCTTGCCGGGTTCGAGGCTTCCCTTGCATTCGGCCAAGCGCAGGGCGTGCGCGCCGTTGATGGTGGCGGCGGCGATGGCCTCTGCCGGCGTCATCTTCATGTGCGTGCAGGCCAGCGAGAGCACGAAGGGCATGCTGGTGATCGGCGAAGTTCCGGGATTGTAGTCGGTGGCGAGTGCGACCGGCACGCCCGAATCGATCAGCCTGCGCGCATCGGGAAACCGCCCCAGCCCCAGGAAGTGATTGGCGCCGGGAACAAGGGTGGCCACCGTCTGGTGCGCGGGTGAGAGCTGCGACTGCTGTGCCAGCACGGCGATGTCGTCGTCGCCGACATAGTCCATGTGGTCGAGCGAGGCGGGATCGTATTTCACGAGCGGCGCGATCTCCGAGCGAGTGAGCTGGCCTATGTGAGCGCGGACGCCCAGCCCGTGCTCGCGCGCCGCGAGAAACACGTGCTCGGTGCTGGCGGGATTGAAAGCGCCGCGGTCGCAGAAGACGTCCACGAAGCGCGCCAGTTTGCGCGCGGCGGCGCGCGGAATCATTTCCATGCAGACCATGCGGACGTACTTGTCCTCGCGCCCTTCGTACTCGCGCGGCGCCACGTGCGCTCCCAGCAGCGTGGGCACCACCGTGCCCGGCCACTGCCGGGCGGCGCCGGCGATAGCTTCGAGCGACTTGAGTTCGGCGTCGAGGCTCAAGCCGTAGCCCGACTTGGCTTCGACCGTGGTCGTGCCCTGCGCCAGCATCGCATTCAATGCGTCGAGCACGTGCTCGGCCAGCGCGGCGCGAGTCGCCTGGCGCACGCCTTCCACGCTGGAGCGGATGCCGCCCCCGGCCTCAGCGATCTGCTCATAGGTTGCGCCGGCGATACGCTGCTCGAAATCCACCAGCCGCGGCGCGGTAAATGCGGGGTGGGTGTGGGAATCGACGAATCCCGGAAGCACGACCTTGCCGGTGCAGTCGATCTCGCAGATCTCCTTGCGGTTCTTCTTGATCCAGGAGTCGCTCAGCGCGTCTTTGGTTTTTCCGACGGAGACGATCCTGCCGCCGACCGAGAGAACGGCGCCGTCTTCGATCAGGCCGAGGTCGCTGAGATCGCGTCCGCGGCGCGGCCCCTTGGTAGAGGAACGCAAAGTGAGGAGTTGGCGAATGTTGACGAGGAGAAGCGCCGGGCTCGGCTTTGAAGCCTTTGATCTCACCGGGTGAGCCTTATCCTGACCGATGAGCTCAAGGTACCTGTAAGAACGGGTACTCCGAATTGGCGCAACTCTTGTCGGTCAGCGTCGGCGAAGTCGCCCGGTTTCCACGCATGGAGCTGCGCAGTCACTCGGTACAAACCTGGTTTTAGTCCTTGTGTGTCAAACATCTCCTCTGGGGCGTATTGCTCTTCGGGAGATAGCAGTTTCGAGTCGGCTTTAACTTTTTCCAAGCGGCTTGAAAAGCTACGAGGACTGCAGCTACCGACGTATCCGCCGCGCAGCACCTTCCCACTCGCGTCCTGCAAATCAGTGATCAACCGTGCCCTGGGCGGGCAATCCGCGGAAAACCTGACGGGCACAAAGAGTTTCCTCTTGCCGACATTCTGAACTCGATAATAAGCAACGATTTTTTCCCCAATCTTGTAGGTTCGTTTGTCAGTCGAGACGGTTAGTCGCACAGCCCTGGGAGTTTGAAACAATTGCACAGGGCAAGGGAGCGAAATGGTGGCAAACACCATCACCAACAAACACAATCTTCGACTCATTATCGCTTCCTACGGTCCATCGGAATCTTGATGCCGGTCTTGTCGGCGAACTCAATCGCGGCTTCATACCCAGCATCCGCGTGCCGAGCCACGCCGATGCCCGGATCGTTGGTCAGCACGCGCTCGATGCGCTTAGCCATGGCATCGGTCCCGTCGGCCACGGTGACCTGCCCGGCATGCTGCGAATATCCGATGCCCACGCCGCCGCCGTTGTGGATCGAGACCCACGACGCGCCGCTGGCAGTGTTGAGCAGCGCGTTCAGCAGCGGCCAGTCGGCGATGGCGTCGGAGCCGTCCTTCATGCTCTCGGTCTCGCGAAAAGGCGAAGCCACGGAGCCGGTGTCGAGGTGGTCGCGGCCGATGACGATGGGCGCCTTGAGCTTCCCTTTCTTGACCAGTTCGTTCATTGCCAGGCCGAACTGCGCGCGCTCGCCGTAACCCAGCCAGCAGATGCGCGCCGGCAATCCCTGAAACTTGATCCGCTTGCGCGCCAGCTCGATCCAACGGCTCAGAATGCGGTTTTCGGGAAACATGTCCAGCACGAGCTGGTCGGTGGTGGCGATGTCGGAGGGCTCGCCCGAAAGCGCCACCCAGCGGAACGGCCCGCGGCCTTCGCAAAACAGCGGGCGAATGTAGGCGGGCACGAATCCAGGAAAGTCATAGGCATTCTTCACCCCGCGCTGGAAGGCCATGGTGCGGATGTTGTTGCCGTAGTCGAAGGTGACGGCGCCCATCTTCTGCAGCGCCAGCATGCCCTCGACGTGCCGGGCTATGGAATCGAGCGAGCGCTCGAGATAGCCCTTGGGATCGCGTTCGCGCAGCTCGGCCGCCTGCTCCACCGAGAACCCTTGCGGAATGTAGCCGTTCAGCGGATCGTGCGCCGAGGTCTGGTCGGTGAGGATGTCGGGCAGGACGCCGCGCGCGGCCAGCTCGGGAATCACGTCGGCGCAGTTCCCCACCAGTCCGACCGAAACCGCTTCCTGCTTGCGGACAGCGTTCTTCAGGATGCGCAACGCTTCGTCGAGCGAGTTGACCATGAAATCGCAGTATCCGGTCTTGAGGCGCTTCTTGATGCGCTCAGGATCGACCTCGATCCCGAGGAACGCCGCGCCCGCCATGGTGGCCGCCAGCGGCTGCGCGCCTCCCATGCCGCCCATGCCGCCGGAGACGATCAACTTCCCTTCCAAGCCGCCGCGGAAGTGCTTCTGCCCCGCCGCGGCAAAAGTCTCGAACGTGCCCTGGATGATCCCTTGCGAGCCGATGTAGATCCACGAGCCGGCGGTCATCTGCCCGTACATGGTCAGGCCGAGGCGCTCGAACTCGGTGAACTTTTCACAAGTTGTACCAGTGTCCGACCAGGTTGGAGTTGGCGATCAGCACGCGGGGGGCGTACTCGTGGGTGCGGAAGATGCCGACCGGCTTGCCCGACTGCACGAGCAGCGTCTCGTCGTTCTCCAGCGCCTTCAGCGCGGCGACGATGGCGTGGTAGCACTGCCAGTCGCGCGCGGCTTTGCCGCGTCCGCCATAGACCACCAGATCGCGCGGACGCTCGGCAACCTCTTCGTCGAGGTTGTTCATGAGCATGCGCATGGCGGCTTCCTGCTGCCAGCGACTTGCAGGAGATCTGGGTGCCGCGCGGCGCCTTGATGGGCGTGTAAGCGTTGATTTCCGTCTCCACCGGCATAGGGACATGGTAGTGCGGCAGGGCGGGAAGGCGCAACGACGCCAGGAAGCAGGTCGCAGGAGAGATGTAGCGAGCTACGTCTCTACAGAAACGTCACCAGGAACTGTACGCGGTGCCGTCGGTGCCGACGCCGCTGGCGCCGGAATGGACGTCGGTGATCCCCGGCTGGATCTGGCTGGGGTCCATCAGGGTGTCGTCGCTAGTGGTCTGCCAGGTACTGGACGAGCCGGTGAAGGGATCTTTAGGAATGGCCTTCAGGTAGCCGGCCGAAACCACGTCCTCGAGCGACTGGGGCGCCTTCTGCTTGTCGAGCGTGTACTGGTCAATGACCGAGCGCATGGTGAACAGGTCATCGCGCAACACCGCCTCCTTGGCGTGCACGATCGAGTTGGTGTAGATGGGAATGGAGATCGACACGAGGATCAGGATGATGCTGATGACGATCATCAGCTCGATCAGCGTGAATCCGCGCGAACGCTTTTTCCGCTTGGGGATGTTCACCATTACCAGTCAGCGTACTTGGTTCCGTCCAGGGCTGTGCCGTTGGACTTGGTGTACACGTCGAACACGCTCTGCCCGCCCCAGGAGGTGGACTGGGGATCATCCTGCATCGAGCGCAGCCCCCACTCGGTCTTGCCGGTCATGGGGTCCACCGGGATGCGGCGCAGGAAGCGGATCTTCTTGCCCTGCGCGTCCACGCCTTTGACCAGGGTCTCCAGATCGGGGGGATAGCCCTCGCTGCCCACCTTGATCTGGAAGGCATTGCGGTCGGCCAAGTCCTTGTAGTGGTCGATGGCGTCGCGCATCTCCCACAGGTCGCGGCGCAACTCGGCCTCCTTCCCGCGCTTGATCTGCACCCGAACGATAGGGACGGCGGCGCCGGTGAGGATCATCAGAATGCTGATGGCGATGATCAACTCGACCAGCGTGAGCCCGCGCCGCCCGCGCTCAACGCGAGCCTGCCAGCGGGGTCGCCGGCCGCTATGGTGTACGCGGCGGAAAAACTGCATAGGCTTATTCTAGCAGCCCCTGTCGGAGTACCGAGTACCAAGTACCGAGTACCGAGTGGGTACCACGGCAATTCGGTGGTACTCGGTCCTCCGTACTCAGTATTCCGTCAATGGATGGTTACGCTGGCCTGCCCGCCCGACGCCGGCAGCACCTGGCCGCTGGAGTTGCGTGCCCCTGGCCGCGTAATCGCCACCGTCGCCTGCCCCGGCGCCTTGGCGAGGAAGGTCAAGGTCAGCACGGTGCCTTGCCCGGAGGCGCCGCCGGAAGAGGGTGGGCGCGTGGCCGTCACCTGCAACATGCCGGTGGAGGGATCGTCGCGATGCACCAACGCCACCGGCTGGCCGTCCTGCGAGAGGAACGAGCCGTTGGAGACGTTCACCAATTGCAGCAGCTTGGGATCGTAGCTGATCTGCAGGGGGACGGAGAAGACGTCCTGCCCGCCGCTGAGCATCACGTTTACGGGAAAAGTGCTTCCCGTCGCCTGCGATGTCGTCGCTGGATCGAAGGTGAAGGCGACGGGGCCGGAGGGGCTGGTCGGTGGCGGAGGCGGCCCTGGCGGCATAGCCGGAGCGTCGGCCGGCGGATTCTGCGCCTGCGCCGCGCTCGCCGGGCGCGGCTCGCCGGTCCGGGGCTGGAACACCGTGCCCTGCGGAGCCCCGCCGCCCGGGCTCTCGATTTTGCGGCGCAGCTCGATAGATGTCCCGGTGCCCACGTCCAGCGCCCTTTCGTTCAGCGGGCTCAGCTCCTGGCCGCGGACGATGTGGGGAATCATAGCGAACACGATCTCGCTCTCATGCTTCTCGGTGTGCTCGCTGGCGAACAGGTACTTCAGAATCGGGATCTGTCCCAGGCCAGGGATGCCGCTCATGCTCTTGATGTCCTGATCTTGCAGGATGCCGCCCATCAGGTTGACTTCGCCTTCCTTCAGGCGGACCTCGTGTTCGATCTTGCGCTGCCCGATCACCGGCTGATCAATGCCGCCGATGCTCACGTGCGCAGTGACGGAGGAAACATCGACGACGACCTTCAGCGACACCTCGCGATTGGCGTGCACCTGCGGGGTGATATCAATGTTCACGCCCACGTCGATGTACTGGAACTGGGTGTTGACCAGGGGGTTGATGCCGACGCCGCCGATGCCGGGCTGAAACGAGCCGGTGGCCACCGGCACGCGGTCGCCGATTTTCAGCGACGCCTTCTGGTTGTCGGAGGCGCGGATGCGCGGGCTCTGGATGATCTTGGTCCCGGAATTGCTGAATACGAAGTTCGCCGTTGCCGGCGGGATGGTGACCAGGAAGTTGGTGGCGTTCAGGTTGTTGAACGTGTTCAGACTGAGTGTGTTGGGCGTGGTGCCGGTAGTGGTCGGGGTGCCGGTAGTGGTGGTAGTAGTGGTGCCGGTGTTGACGCCTTGCAGGGCCACGCTGGCGCTGCCCGGCGGCGAAATACCCAGGTCGCGGATCAGGTCGCGCGTCACCTGCATCACCACCACGTCGATGATCACCTCGGGCTTGGCCTTATCGATGTCGCTGACCAGCTTCTCCGCCAGGGCCACCTGGTCGGGAGTGCCGCGAATGACGATGGCTTTCTGCGTGGGCAACTGCTGGATGCGGCTGACTTCCAGGATGCTGCGGATGGCGTTCACCATGTCCTGCAGCTCGGTGGGCTGCGAGATGTTGGACAGGTAAAAGGTCTTGATGACGTTCTGCTCCAGCTCCTTGCGCTTGGCGATGGTGTCGCTGGCCACGAAGATGGTGTTGGGCGTGACCGGCCGCCAGAAAGTCTTGGATTCCATGGCCACCACCTGCAACGCCTGATCGAGGGTGACGCCGTTGAGTTCCACCGAAATGCGGCGCGAAGTGTAGTCGGGATCGAACAGCACATTCAGCCCCGCCAGCTTGCCGATGGTCTGGTAGATGGTCTTGCTGTCTTCGGTCAGCTTGAGCGTGATGGGGACGTTGGAGATGGGGGCCAGTTCGACCGGTTCCTGCGCACTCTCCAGGCGCCGGCGGATGGGCGACATGGCCTGGGGCTTGGCGCCTCCGCCGCCGGCCTTGGCGTCGATCATGGCCTTGGTCTTGCGGATCTCCTGCTGCGCAATGAAGCTGGCAGGATCGATCATGTAGGCCTTCTCGAACAGCACCAGCGCCTCTTCGAGTTTGCCGTCGTCACGCAGCTTCTGCCCGCGATGGACGTAGGAGGCGGCCGCCAGGAACCGTACCCGCGTGACCGCGGCTTTGTAGCGGATATCGCCCGGCTTCAGCTCGAAGGCTTTGCTGTACAAATCGTACGCCGCCTCGTAGTTGTCGCGGGCCTCAGCGGCTTTGCCCTGGGCGTAGAGTTTTTTCGCTTGGTCAGCAAGCGCGGCTGCGGGGAACAGTAAAAAGAGGGCGAGGAACAGCGTTGCAGCCCGTGTGAAGCGACTCATTGGACTCCTTCGTCGGGTTGACTTGCCGCTCTCGTACACAAAGAACGAAAGTCCATCCTCCGGCTAAACCCACTTCTCCGAGTGGCGCGAGGCAGAGATTATAGCACCAGTACAGCAGCCGGTTGCGGTCGCTATCTTCAACTGTGCTAGCATGTTAGTTCTTGCGGGGAGTGACCAGGTCCGCATGGCACGCCAGCCCACGCACCAGGTCCGGCCAAGCCCGGAAAAGCAGCCGCGCCGCGACCCTACCGCCAAGGGGGAGCGCGACGCCGCCGTCAACCGAGCCGCCGCTCACAACTATCACCTGCTGGAGCGGTTCGAGGCCGGGATTGTCCTTCATGGCACTGAGGTTAAATCAATCCGCAACGGACGGGCCAACCTGAAAGACGCATACGGACTGGTGAAGGACGGAGAACTTTGGTTACTCAACGCCCATATCGGGCCCTACGAGAATGCTGGATACTCGCAGCACGAAGCCACCCGCACCCGCAAGTTACTGGTCCACAGGGACGAACTCCGGAAACTCCTGGGCCAAACCCAGCAAAAAGGTCTGACGCTGATCCCGACCCGCTTGTATTTCAAGAATGGCAGGGTCAAAGTCGAACTGGCGCTGGCCCGCGGCAAGCAGCTCTGGGACAAACGCGAGACCGAACGCCGCCGCACCGCCGAGCGCGAGGCCCGCGAAGCCATCGCCCGCAGCCGAAAGTCGGGAAACCTGTAGATTGAGTAATTGGGTTGATTGGGTAACTTGGCAAGTGAAAGGCAACGCAGAACCAGCCGGGAGTTTGCAGTTCAATTACCCAATTACGAAATTACCCAATTACCCAATCGGAATTACCCAATCACCTTGAGGACATGATGAAGACGACGCTTTCCTACACGGGTCCTGCCGAGCTAGAGACCGAATGCCTGGCCGTCGTAGTCGTGGACCAGGGCGAAAAGGATAAGCCCGCGCCGGTGGTGCTCGGCGGCAACCAGGCCGTCCAAAGCGCCGCCTCTGATCTGCTCGCGAGCGGCGAGGTTTCGGGAAAGATGTTCGAGACCGTGATGGTCCACCGGCCGCAGGGGTTGAGAGCGCGCCGGCTGCTGCTGGTCGGCGGCGGCAAGGCCAAAGATTTCTCCCTGTCAGAACTGCGTAAGCTGGCGGGGACGGCCGTCCGCTTCCTCAAGCCCAAGCAGATCCGCTCGCTGACCTTCCTGCTGCCGGACATGGCATCGGGAGCGGCCGATGCGGTAAAAGCCGCGGTCGAAGGCGCATACGTCGGCAACTTCGATCCCGATACTTACAAAAGCGATCGCAAGGACCAGCGCATCGAGGAGCTGACGCTGCTCGCGCCCGCCGGCGCCGATCGCGGCGCGCTCGAAACGGCGCTTGCCGAAGCGCGCGTGATGGGTGAGTCGCAGAACTTCACCCGCGAGCTGGTCAATGAGCCCGGCAACCGCATGACCCCGACCATGCTCGCCGAGCGCGCCCGCAAGATGGTGGCGGAGGTCAACTCGCCGCACCTCGCCATCGAGGTGCTCGGCCCGGAGAAGATCCGCGAACTGAAGATGGGCGCTTTCTGGAGCGTCGCCCAGGGCTCCGACGAACCGCCGCAACTGATCGTGATGCGATATTCGCCGCCGGGGGCGCCGGAAAAGCCGGTGCTCGGACTGGTGGGTAAAGGCATCACCTTCGATTCCGGCGGCATTTCCATCAAGGCCGCCGACGGCATGGAGAAGATGAAGTACGACATGGCCGGAGGCGCGGCCATGCTGGGCGCCATCCGCGCCATCGCCCTGCTGCAGCCGAAGATCAAAGTAGTCGGCATCGTCTGCGCCACCGAGAACATGCCTTCCGGCAAGGCGCAGAAGCCGGGCGACGTGCAGATCGCCATGACCGGCAAGTCGATTGAGGTCATCAACACCGACGCCGAGGGCCGGCTGGTGCTGGCCGACGGCCTCGCCTACGCGCGCCAGCTCGGCGCCACCCACCTGATCGACGCCGCTACGCTGACCGGCGCCGTCGTGGTGGCGCTCGGCGGGGTGAACGCTGGCGTCTTCGCCAATAACGATGAGATGTACACGCGCTTCGAGCAGGCGGAGCGGCGCGCCGGCGAAAAGATGTGGCGCATGCCGCTGGACGAGGAATATCGCGAGCTGATCCGCTCCGGCATCGCCGACATAAAGAACACCGGCGGGCGCCATGGCGGCGCCATCAGTGCAGCCATGTTTCTGAAAGAATTTATCGAGGACACACCCTGGATCCACCTCGACATCGCCGGCACCGCCTGGACGGAAGAGAACAAGAGCTGGATCGCGCAGGGGCCGAGCGGGATCGCCGTGCGCTCCATCGTGGAGTTCGTGAAGGACATGGCGCTGTGACTTCTCCGCCGCGGATGAACGCGGATTAGGCGGCACACACGTGACCACTGTCATTCTGAGCGAAGCGAAGAATCTAGACAGCGCCTCACGCCCATAAAGTCCGCTGACAATAAAACCCACAGCGCCCGTCTGGTTTGATCTTATCCGCGTTGATCCGCGTTGATCCGCGGCGAGATCCTTCGCGGCGCTGCGCCGCTCAGGATGACCGCCCGCGGCTCAGACGCCGCGGAAAGCGCGGTCACATTACCGGCGGCACGCTGATCCCCATCACCGCAAGCGCCCGGATCAGCTCCCGGCGAACGACGGCCGCCGTCGCCAGCAGGAATTTCTTCCGCCCCTCGTCCGGCTCGGTCAGGATGTGGTGCCGGTGATAGAAGTTGTTGAACACCTGCGCCAACTGAAATGCGTACTTGGCCATGTGCGCCGGCTCGGTGGTGGCGATGCACTGCTCGACCACCTGCGAGAAGCGCGACGCCGTGAGCCAGAGCTCCCAGATCTCGTTCCCCGTCTCGCCTGAAAAGAAGCTCGCGTAATCGATGTTCTCGGCCAGCGCCGCCTCCGGCTCCACGCCTGCTTTGCGGAAGATGTTGGTGGCGCGCACCACCGCATACTGCGCGTAGGGACCGGTCTCACCCTCGAAGCTGAGCGCCTCGCGGAAGTCGAAGGCGATCACCGAGTTTTTCGTGAACTTCAGCATGAAGTAGCGCAGCGCGCCCGCGGCGATCTGCGTGGCAATGCGCGTGCGCTCGACTTTGTCCAGCGCGGGATGGCGGCTGTCCACTTCCTTTTGCGCCGAAGCGATCAGGGTGTCGATCAGGTCATCGGCCTTGACGCCGAAGCCGCGCCGGCCGGAGATCTCGATGTAGGGCTTGACCCAGTCGTCCTCGGCCAGCTCGTAGCCCAGCTCCTGCGCGCAGCGCGGGGTCAGCGCGACCATGTCGTAGGAAAAATGCGTGTAGTGCTCGGCCTGGTCGGTGGCGCCCAGCGCCCGCAGCGCTTCGATAACGTTGTTCTGCGCGTCCTGCTGGCGGGAGTCGATGACGTTGTAGATCCCGGCGACGTCGCCGAAGTGCGGATGATCCGCCTCGCCCTGCTCGGCCGAGATCCAGCACTCGTGGCCGTCGGGATAGCGGTAGAACCGGCGATAGCCGAAGTCGCGTCCCAGCAGTCCGAACTTCCACAGATGATAAGCAATGTCCTTGCCGACGTAGGTGACGGTGCCGTTCGAGCGCACGATCACCTTCTGGTCGTCCTCCGCACCGCTCTCGGCGAGTATGGCCGCCAATTGCTCTAGGGCCTTCTGCCGATTCTTGGCTTGTGACTTCTCCGCGTGACATGTCACAACCGTGCCGGTGGGTACGTGCGTGATCCGTACAGCGGGATTCGTTTCCCTCTCGCCGGGCGCCCTGAATGTATCAACGCGAAGATTCTTGGGATCGAGGCTATTGGCATCCGTCCCTCTGCGCGACATTACCCAGCAACCCTTGTTCTTTCCCTCCGTGACGTACGTCAGCACGCCTTCTTCCTTCATCTGCTCGAAAGCCAAGTCCCAGAAGTGCAGGTGCAGGATCTCGCTCTCGCGCGGCAGGAAGTCGTACTCGATGTCCAGCCGCTGCATGGTTTCGAGATGGCGGCGGAGGACAGTGGTTGAGATCAGGTCGGCGATCGCGGACAGCTCGTTGCCCCCCTGCTCAATAGCGTGCAACGTGTCCAAACGGACCTTGAGGTTTTCCTTGTCTTCCTGGTACCACTGCGTGACGCGGGCGTAGAGGTCCCAGCAGGTGTAATCGAAGCGCGGACCGGAGGCGATGAGCCGCTCGATCTCGGCCCGCGATTTCTTCTCCAGATGGAGGAAACCCACGATTACGTCCGCCACCTGCACGCCGGTGTTGTCGATGTAGTTCTGCACGTCCACCGAGCGGCCATGGGCGCGCAGCAGCCGCACGAAGGTGTCGCCCAGGATGGCGTTGCGCAGGTGGCCGATGTGCGCTGCCTTGTTGGGATTGATGCTGGTGTGCTCGACCAATATCTTGCCGGGGATCTCCGGCGTCGTCGCCGGGCCGGCGGCCAGCGAGGCCGCCAGTTCGCCGCGGTTTACTCGGGCGTTGATGTATCCCGCGCCCGCGGCCTCGAGCTTTTCGAACCCCGGAACATCGCCCAGACCGGCGACGATCTCTTCTGCGATCTTGCGTGGCGGCTTGCGCAGCTCTTTGGCGAGCTCGAACGAAAGCGGCAGCGCGTACTCGCCGAACTGGGTGCTCGGCGGCTGCTCGACCACGATCGTGGGCAGCTCGAGCTGGTATTTTTCCCGCAGGAAAGCCCGCACGCGCTCGGTGAGACGCTTCTGGAACCGGAGATGCACTCTCGGGAGACCCCTCGTAAGTCGCTGAGAAAAGACCGATTATAGCAAACGCGTTTCGGCGCCCCGGTTTGACCGCGAGGCACTGGCTTCCCTATGATGAAAGTTTGTCTCCTCGCAAACCATGCGGAGTGTGCGGCATGCGCATCGCCTATCTCGACTGCTTTTCCGGCATCAGCGGCGACATGTTTTTGGGAGCGCTGCTCGACGCCGGTCTGCCCGCGAGCGTGCTGGAGGAGACCGTGGCCGCCCTCGCCGTCGGGGCGCGCCTGGAGATCTCGCGTGTCACCCGCAGCGGAATTTCGGCGACCAAAGTGGACGTTCTGGATAGGAGACGAAAAAGATCTCCCGCGCGAGCAGGTGTCGCACGCGCATGAACATGAGCATGCGCATCATCACAGTAGCGCCGGCGTCTCGCCGGCTGTCGTGCGGGCGTCTCGCCCGCACCATGACGAACATCCTCACCGTGGTCTGAAGGAAATCCGGACGATCATTCGCAGCGCAAAGATTGTTCCCGCTGCCCAGGAACGCGCGCTGGCCATTTTCCAGGCGCTGGGCGAGGCGGAGGCCAAGATCCACAACACCGACGCGGAGAAGATCCACTTCCACGAGGTCGGCGCGGTGGATGCGATCGTGGACATCGTCTGCGCGGCCGTCGGCAGCCTGGCCCTGGGCGTGGACGAGTGGGTCTGTTCCCCGCTCAACGTGGGCGGCGGCTCAGTCGAGTGCGGGCACGGGAAGTTCCCCGTGCCCTCGCCCGCGACGGTCGAACTGCTGCGCGGCGCGCCCGTGTATTCCTCGGGAGTGGACGCCGAACTGGTCACGCCGACGGGCGCTGGCATCGTGAAGACGTTGTGCCAGCGTTTCGCGCCGTTCCCCGCGATGAAGATCGCCGCCACGGGTTATGGCGCGGGTTCGCGCGACTTTGCCGGCCAGCCCAACGTGGTTCGTCTGACCATCGGCGACGTTGTAGAGACGCAGCTTGCTGCGTCTCCGGACATACCCGAGGAAACAATCGCCGTTCTTGAAGCCAATCTCGATGACCTGAATCCGCAGGTTTTCGGCTATGTGATGGAGCGGCTGCTCACGGAGGGCGCCCTTGACGTCTTCGGCACACCGGTGCAGATGAAGAAGGGCCGTCCCGGCATGCTGCTGACCGTCTTGGCGCGGACGGAAGATGCGCCGCGGCTGGCCAAGCTGGTCTTTGGCGAGACCACCACGCTCGGCATCCGCATGCGCCAGGAGCGCCGGCAGACGCTGGCGCGCCGCATCGTCGCGGTCCAGACGCCGTGGGGCGAAGTACGGATGAAGGTCGCCAACCTGAACGGCTCGATCGCGAACTACGCGCCGGAATACGAGGACTGCCGCCGCATCGCCGACCGGCACAAAGTCCCGCTCAAGCAGGTGATGCAGGAAGCGACAAGGCGGTATTTAGAGGCCAACTCAAAGTGAACCACGTGAGGTGTCATTCCGAGCGTAGCGAGGAATCTATGCATTTGAAGTCTTGTCGGGTTAGTGCCGATGTGTTGCGTACGATCCTTTGCATAGATCCCTCGCTCGCGCTCCCTCACTCGGTTCGGTCACGCTTCACTCGGGATGACAAATTGAGGAGACAGCATACTGGCACGGCTGAAGCCGTGCCCTTCCGAAATCTAGAAAGTCAGAATGGCTGAGAAGTTCTACATCACGACCCCGATCTACTACGTCAACGCCCGCCCGCACATCGGGCACGCGTACACGACCATCGCCTGCGACGCCATCGCGCGCCGCCAGCGCATGCTGGGCTCGGACACCTTCTTTCTCACCGGCACCGACGAGCACGGCCAGAAGGTCGAGCGCTCGGCCGCCGAGGCCGGCATCACTCCCAAGCAGCTCACCGACCGCATTGCGGGCGAGTTCCGCGGCCTGTGGGACCGGATGAACATCAGCTACAACGACTTCATCCGCACCACCGAACCGCGCCACAAGCTGGGCGTGCAGGAGATGTTCCGCCGCATCCGCGACCACGGATACATCTACAAGGGCTCATACAGCGGCCAGTACTGCGTCTTCGACGAACTTTACGTGGACGCGGCCGGCTCCGGCGCGCCCTGCCCCGAGTGCGGGCGACCCACCGAGACGGTCAGGGAAGAAAACTATTTCTTCAAGCTCTCGGCGTTTGAAGACAAGCTGCTCCAACTCTACACTGAGCAGCCCGACTTCATCCGCCCGGAAACGCGCCGCAACGAGGTGATGACGTTCGTGCGCAGCGGCCTGCGCGATCTTTCCATCAGCCGCACCACCATCCAGTGGGGCATTCCGGTGCCCGATGATCCCCGGCACGTCATCTATGTCTGGCTCGACGCATTGAGCAACTACTGCACCGCCATGGGATTCGGCTCCCCCGACAAGAAAGACCAGCAGAAGTTCGCCCACTACTGGCCCGCGGACGTGCACATGATCGGCAAGGAGATCGTGCGCTTCCACTGCGTGTACTGGCCGGCGTTCCTGATGGCCGCCGGGCTGCCGCTGCCCCGCTCCATCGTGGCGCACGGCTGGCTGCTGTTTGAGGAAAGCAAGATGTCGAAGTCGCGCGGCAACATCGTGCGCGCCGAGACCATGATCGACGTGCTCGGCAACGACGCGCTGCGCTACTTCCTGCTGCGCGAAGTCGTCTTTGGACAGGACGGCAGCTTCTCCTTCGACGCGCTGGTGCAGCGCTACAACTCCGACCTGGCCAACGATCTCGGCAACCTCGCCAGCCGGACCCTCACCATGATCGCGCGCTACTTCCGCGGCGAGATGCCGTATCCCTCGTCCGGCGGTTCGCGCACCCCGGCGGACGACGCCATCGCCAGAGCGGCCGAGGAGACCATCGCCAACTTCGCTTCGCTCTGGGATGATTTCCAGTTCTCGCGGGCGCTCGAAGCCGCATGGGCGCTGGTGGGCGCGGTCAACAAGTACATCGTGGAGAACGAGCCCTGGGCCGTGGCCGAAAAAGAGGACGAGGGCAGCCGCTCGCGTCTCGCCACCATCCTCTACACCACGGCGGAGGCGCTGCGGATCGTCACCGCGCTGGCGCACCCGGCGATCCCGGAATCGACGGCGCGCATCTGGGAGCAGCTCGGGCTGGGCGCGATCTCCGAGTTCCGCCTGACGGACCTGAAGTGGGGCCAACTGCAGCACGGCACGAAGCTGGGCAAAGTGGAGCCCGTGTTCCCGCGCGCCGATAAGTCCGCGATCGAAAGGATGCAGCAGACGGAACAGCAACGCACCATAGCTCAAGCAGCGCCGGTCGCGGCCGCTCAGGCTGGACCACCGCCGACGCAGACGGCCAGTCCGATGCCGACAGCGCCCGCTCCCGCAGCCAGCGCCGACGGGCGCATCAGCATCGACGATTTCGCCAAAGTCGAAATGCGCGTCGGGCTGGTCAAAGTCGCCGAGAAGGTGAAAGGCGCCGACAAGCTGTTGCGTTTGGAAGTGGACATCGGCACCGAGGTCCGCCAGGTGGTGGCCGGCATCGCCGAGGCCTATGCGCCGGAGTCCCTGGTCGGACGCAAGGTGGTCATCGTCGTGAACCTGCAACCGCGTAAGCTGCGCGGCCTGGACTCCAACGGCATGATCGTCGCCGCCTCGGTGGGCGAGAAAGGCTCGCCGGTGCTGGTCGGGTTTCTGGAAGACGTTCCCGTCGGGGCAAGGCTGAAGTAATTCAGCCACGGATTTTCACGGATGCACACGGATCTTGTTTTATGTTTCTGACCTGATCCGTGAATATCCGTGCTAATCCGTGGCAAGGGTTTTTCTTTGTTCGTCGATTCCCACGCTCATCTCGAGATGTCGCAGTTCGACGCCGACCGCGACGCCATGCTGGCGCGAGCGCACCAGGCCGGCATCGAGACCGTGGTCGCGATCGGCAGCGGCACCGGTCCGGGCTCGCTCGATTGCGGCATCCAACTCGCCAATCGCACGATGGCCGGCGAGCCGCGCATTTATGCCACTGTCGGGATCCATCCGCACGAAGCGAAGCTCGCCACTGACGCCGATTTCGACGAGCTGAGCACGCTGGCCCGCAATCCCAAGGTCATCGCCTGGGGCGAGATCGGACTGGATTACTTCTACGACCACTCGCCGCGCAAGGTGCAGCGCACAGTGTTCCTGAAGCAACTCGAGCTGGCACGCGCGGCGCGGCTGCCGGTGGTCATCCACTGCCGGCCGTCCGAAGACAGTCAGAACGCCTGGGACGAATGCCTCGGCATCCTCGCCGAACAGTGGACGCCGTGCGGGCTGGGCGGCGTCCTGCACTGCTTCACCGGCCTGGTGGAGCATGCGCGAGGGGCGCTCGACATGGGCTTCATGATCTCCTTCGCCGGCAACGTTACCTTCCCCAAGGCGCAGAACATCCGCGATGCGGCGCGGGAGCTGCCGCTCGACCGCATCTTGATCGAGACCGATTCTCCGTTTCTGGCGCCGGTGCCCCACCGCGGCAAGCGCAACGAGCCGGCATTCGTGCGGGAAGTCGCCCGCCAGATCGGCGAACTGCGCGGTGTCTCGGCGGAGGAGGTGGGTCTTCGCACCGCGCAAAACTTTTGCCGCTTTTTCAATCTCCCTCCAACGAGCCAGGGCGGAACGCCGATTCCTTCCCAATCCAAGGGCGGGGCACGGTAATCTATTGGACTGCTGAGGGGGCATGGCAGAATCCTTCGACATCGTGAGCAAGGTGGACCTGCAGGAGGTCTCGAACGCCATCCAGCAGGCGCTCAAGGAAGTACACACGCGCTTCGACCTGAAGAACTCGAAGTCGCGCATCGAGCTCGAGGGCAAGGAGGCCATCGTGCTGCACTCCGAGGACGAGTTCAAGCTGAAGGCGGTCAACGACGTCCTGCAGCAGCGGCTGGTCAAGCGCGGCGTGCCGCTGAAGGCGCTGACCTACGGCACTGTGGAGCCGGCAGCCGGGAGCACGGTCAGGCAGCGCATCAGCATGCAGCAGGGCATCCCGATCGAGAAGGCACGCGAGATCGTGAAGCTGATCAAGGAGTCGAAGAAGAAGGTCCAGGCCTCGATCCAGGCTGACATGGTGCGGGTGAGCGGCAAAGACCGCGACACGCTCCAGGAGATCATCGCCCTGCTGCGCAACACCGACCTCGGCATCGACATGCACTTCACCAACTACAGGTCGAACTGACGTGAGCACGCCCGCCATCAACGGAGCGAAGGCGAAGGAGGTCTTCGAACTCCTGCGCGACGACCTGGAAGCGGTGGAGCGCGAGTTCGGGCGCGATACCGTCTCCAGCGTGCCGGCGATCACCGACATCGGCGAGCATCTGCGCGCGGGTGGCGGCAAACGCATTCGCCCCGCCCTGCTGCTCCTCTCCGCCAAGCTCTTTGATTACAGCGGACGTGGCGCCATCCGCCTGGGCGCGGTGGTGGAGATGATCCACACCGCCACGCTGGTCCACGACGACATCATCGACGAGGCCCGCACCCGCCGCGGACGCCCCGCCGCCAACACCCGTTGGGGCAACTCCAAGTGCGTGCTCGCCGGTGACTGGCTCTACATGCAGTCGTTCAAGATCGCCGTACAAGAGCGCAACTTCAGGATCCTCGACGTGCTCATCGATCTCACTCAGCAGATGGTCGAGGGCGAACTGCTGCAAATGGAGAAGCTGGGCCGCTCGATCACGCTCGACGAGCATTTCGACCTGATCCACCGCAAGACCGCCTGCCTGTTCTCCACCTGCACCCGCCTGGGAGCGATCATTAGCGGCGCTTCCCCCGAGCACGAAGAAAAACTGGCGCGCTACGGCCGCAGTCTGGGTATGGCGTTCCAGCTCGTGGACGACGTGCTCGACCTGACGGCTTCGGAGGACGTGCTCGGCAAGCCCGTAGCCAGCGACCTGCGCGAGGGCAAGGCGACCATGGCGGTGATCCAGGCGCTCGCGCAGTGCACGCCGGAAGAGAAGGCGCTGATCCAGAAAGTGCTGGACGAACGCGCGTTCCACTCTGTGACGCACGACCAAATCCTTGCCATCCTGACCCGCTCTGGCTCTCTCGACGCCGCCACCGCCCGCGCGCATGAATACGCCTCCGATGCGCGCAGCGCCATCTGCGATCTTCCCGACTCGGAGATCAAGCGCGCCCTGCTGTGGGCGCCGGAATTCGTGGTGGCAAGGGAGAAATAGCTCTTAGCTCTTGGCTCTTAGCTGTTAAGAGGCTGGGCGCCAGCTTGCCAAAGCCAAGAGCTAAAAGCTAAGAGCTAATAGCTCCGTGCTTCGGTCATGCGCGAGATCGAGATTAAATTTCTGGTGGCAAACGCCAAGGCGCTCGCGCGCCGGCTGCGTGCATCCGGGTTCCGGCTGGCCACGCGCCGCACGCACGAGATGAACGTCCTCTACGATCTGCCGGGACATCCGTTGCGGCGGCGGGGCGAGATCCTGCGGCTGCGGAAATACGGCGATCGCTGGACGCTCACGCACAAGTCGAAAGGCACGGCTCGGCGGCACAAGTCGCGCCAGGAGTTTGAAACCGCGGTCGCCGACGGCGCGAGCCTCGACCGCATCCTGCGCGCCCTGGGATTCTCACCCAGCTTCCGCTATGAGAAGTTCCGCAGCGAGTGGACGGACGGCCACGGCCACGTGGTGATTGATGAGACGCCTATTGGCACCGTGGCCGAGATCGAAGGCCAGCCGCGCTGGATCGACCGGACAGCCAAGCTGCTGGGCATCCCGCAGGCGAGCTACATCACGCTCAGCTATGGTGCGATGTTTGAGGAATGGAAGCGCCGCACCGGCAGCCCCGCCCAGGAGATGACCTTCGCCGCTATCCCGGGCCGAAGACGGAACCCGGCACCAGGGCGGCTCATATCTTAGCTAACCCGCACCGGGGTGCGCTCCATGGCAGCAGGTTTCGGAGGGGCGCGGCTTCAGCCACGCCGAATGTCGCATCTATAAAATTGTCATCCCGAAGCAAGCGCGAGCCAAGCTTGCGAGGCGAGCGCGACGCGAGGGATCTGCAGTTTTGTCTAAGCCAGCAGAACTGCAGATCCCTCACTCGCGCTCCCTCACGCTGTTCGGTCGCGCTTCGTTCGGGATGACAACTCTTTGGCGCGGATTGCGGCACGGCTGAAGCCGTGCCCTTCCGAAAACCACTTATAAGAAAAGCGATAAGCCGTCACGCCCCGCAGCACTTCTTGTACTTCTTGCCGGAGCCGCAGGGGCAGGGATCGTTGCGTCCGATCTTGGCGCCGGAGCGCACCACCTGCTGGACGGGCTGATAATCGCCGGAGCCGGCCATGCGCGCCTGTTCGAGTTCGCGGCGCTTGCGGCGCTGGAAGTCTTCCTCCAAATCATCCACCGAGGTAGAAGCGCGCCGCGGACGGCGGCCATTGCCGTCGCCGGGTGTGAGCGCCTCGGCAGCCTGCGGCTGGGCCTCTATCTGAGCCGCCGGTTCGATCACCTGCATCAGGTACAGGTACCGCACCGTGTCCTCCTGGAAGCGCTGCATCATGGCTTCGAAGTAGTCGAAGGACTCGCGTTTGTATTCCACCAGCGGATCGTGCTGGCCGTAGCCGCGCAGCCCGATGCCTTCCTTCAGGTGATCCATGCTGAGCAGGTGGTCTTTCCACTGCTGGTCGAGCACGCTCAGCATGATCATGCGCTCGTGATAGCGCATGGCCTCGGGGCCGATCAGCTTCTCCTTGGCCGCGTAGCGCTCTTTTAGCTTGTCGAAGATGGCGTCGCCCAGCTCCTGCCGGTTCAGCTTGCCGGGTTCGACGCCCTCGGCCAGGATGTCCACACCGAAGCGGGTGAAGATTTCGTTTTTGAGTTTCGGGATGTCCCAATCGTCGGCGTGCGCGTCCTTGGGACAGTAGCGGTCGAGCAGCTCGGCGAGGATGCCGGCGACATAGTCCTCAAGGATGAGTTCTTTCTGATCGACGCCCTCGAGCAACTGGCGGCGCATGCCGTAGACCGCCTCGCGCTGCTTGTTCATCACGTCGTCGTACTCGAGCAGGTGCTTGCGGGACTCGAAGTTCTGCGCCTCGACCGCCTTCTGCGCCGCTTCAATGCGGCGAGTGATCAGCCGCGACTCGATGGGCACGCCTTCCTCCATGCCCAGCCGCTGCAGCAGGTTCGACACCCATTCTTTGGCGAAGATGCGCATCAGGTCGTCTTCGAGCGAGAGATAGAAACGCGAGCTGCCGGGATCGCCCTGGCGTCCGGCGCGTCCGCGAAGCTGGTTGTCGATGCGGCGCGCCTCGTGGCGCTCGGTGCCGAGGATGTGCAGACCGCCGAGGCTACCACCTCGTCGTGCTCGGCATCGGTCTGCGCCTTGTGCCGGGCCACGATCTCTTCCCACTTTTGCTTGTCGACGCGGCACTCCTGGCCTTCGTAGTACCAAGTGATCTCGTTTTCCTTGTCACCGTCTTCGCCAAGTCGACCTTCCGCACGGCGCACCGGTTGCGCTAAACCCTTCTTACGGCATTCCTGTTTGGCCATGAATTCGGGATTGCCGCCCAGCAGGATGTCGGTGCCGCGTCCCGCCATGTTGGTGGCGATGGTGACCACACCCTTGCGTCCGGCCTGCGCGACAATCTCCGCCTCTTCTCATGGTACTTGGCATTAAGCACGTCGTGCTTCACGCCTTTCTTGCGCAGGATTTCGGAGAGCCGCTCCGATTTCTCCACCGAGGTGGTCCCCACCAGCACCGGCTGGCCTTTCTGGTTGAGCTGCTGGATCTCGTCGGCCGCGGCCAGGTATTTCTCCTTCTCGGTGCGGTACACGATGTCGGCGTTCTCGACACGCCGCAGGTCCTTGTTGGTTGGGATCACGACCACGTCGAGGTTGTAGATCTTCTGGAACTCGGCCGCTTCCGTCTCCGCGGTGCCGGTCATGCCCGCCAGCTTCTTGTACATGCGGAAATAGTTCTGGAAGGTAATGGTGGCGAGGGTCTGGTTCTCGCGCTCGACCTTCACACGCTCCTTGGCTTCGACGGCCTGGTGCAGCCCGTCGGACCAGCGGCGGCCGGGCATGAGGCGGCCGGTGAACTCGTCCACGATGAGGACCTCGCCATCCTTTACCACATACTCCACGTCCTTGCGGTAGAGTGCGTGCGCTTTGACGGCGGTCTCGACGTGGTGCTTCAGGTCCCAGTTCTCGGGATCGGCAATGTTGGTGATCCCCAGCAACTGCTCGACTTTTTCCCAGCCCTCGTCGGTGACGGTGATGGTCTTGTGTTTCTCATCGACCACAAAGTCGCCGGTGAGCACCTTGGGCTCGCCCGGCGCAGTGTCCATCTCCTCGCCCTTTTCGAGCTTGGGAATGATGCGGTTGACGCGGTCGTACTTCTCGGTGGATTTTTCCGCCTGGCCGGAGATGATGAGCGGAGTGCGGGCTTCGTCGATCAGGATGGAGTCCACCTCGTCCACGATGGCGTAGTTGTGGCCGCGCTGCACGCACTCGGCGAGGTCGAACTTCATGTTGTCGCGCAGGTAGTCGAAGCCGAACTCGTTGTTGGTGCCGTAGGTGACGTCGGCGGCGTAGGCCTCGCGGCGCTCGGCGTCGTCCAGTTCGTGCACGATCACGCCCACGCTCAGGCCGAGAAAGCGGTAGATCGCGCCCATCCACTCCGAGTCGCGCTTGGCCAGGTAGTCGTTGACGGTCACCACGTGCACGCCGTTGCCGGTGAGCGCGTTCAGGTACACGGGCAGGGTGGCGACCAGCGTCTTGCCTTCGCCGGTCTTCATTTCCGCGATCTTGCCCTCGTGCAGGACGATGCCGCCGATGAGCTGCACGTCGAAATGCCGCATGTTCAGCGTGCGACGCCCGGCCTCGCGCACCACCGCGAAGGCCTCGGGCAGGACCTCGTCCAGGACTTCCTTCAGCGCCCGGTCGCGCTCAGTGGGACCATGGCTGCTGCGGTTCTCATCCTCGGCCGCGGGATCGAGCTGCACCTGGCTGAGGCGGTCGTTGATGCGCTGGCGGAACTTGTCAGTCTTGGCGCGCAGCTCGGCGTCGGTGAGACGCTGCATCTCCGGCTCAAGGGAATTCATTTTCTCGAGCAGCGGCCGCAAGCGCTTGATCTCACGCTCGTTCTTGGTGCCGAAAACTTTGGCGAAGATCTTGTCCAGCAAAAGCTTATGTCCTTAAGCGAGGGACGAGAAAAGCCCACCCGAAGCTCTTCCGAAAGCCTACCATATTGGATGCCGGCGGGTGGGCAGAGTCGCACCCATCGGGTCATTGCCACACGTGCGCCCAACCTGTATCTTACGTGCCGCTGTCATCACCTCAGGAGGCACCATCATGCGAAACAGGATTCTGTTGATGGGAACCATGGCAGCCGTGGCGCTCAGCCTGGCGCTGCCGCAGGCCCAGGCCAAAGGCGGCAAGACCGTCGAATTGAAGGACGTCAAGGGACAAAGCGTGGGCACCGCCACGCTCGTCGCCAAAGGCAAAGGCGTCGAGATAAAGTATAACCTCAAGAACCTGCCGCCCGGCGAGCATGCCATGCACATCCATCA
The DNA here is from genome assembly GCA_963704285.1 of uncultured Acidobacteriota bacterium. Lineage (GTDB taxonomy): Bacteria > Acidobacteriota > Terriglobia > Terriglobales > Acidobacteriaceae > JAHFUA01. The sequence continues at coordinate 3,358,931 of OY969886.1, forward strand.
GAACGCCAAGTGCGAGGCCGATCCCGCGGCGCCTCAGGACGCGTTCAAGTCAGCGGGAGGGCATTTCAATCCCGAGAACAAGCAGCATGGCCTCGAGAACCAGAAGGGGCCTCACGCCGGCGACATGCCCAACTTCATCGTGAAGGCTGACGGCACGGCCAAAGGGACGGTTGATGACCCGCGTGTGACGCTCGCCGAGGGTGTGCCCAATTCGGTGTTCGCCAATGGTGGGACATCGCTCATGATCCACGCCAAGGCGGACGACATGAAGAGCGATCCCGCCGGGAATGCGGGACCACGAATTGCCTGTGGTGTGATCACCAAGTAGGCGGGACAAAAGTCAGGCGGGCGGAAGGCCGCTTCCGGTATAGTCAGCGGGCAATGGGGAATTTCTACAGCCGATTCCTGGAGTCGGTCCAAACCTGGCCCCAGAACGTGGCCGTGGAGATGCGCCACTCGGCGCTTTCGGGGCAGCCGGTTGAAGTCGAGCGGTACACGTACGCCGAGTTGCGGCGGATGGGCGAGTCGGTGGGGCGCTGGTTGCGTGATCAGCGGATGCCACGCCAGGCGCGCTCCGCCATCCTGGCGGCCAACGGTCCGCGCTGGGTGGCGGCCTACCTGGGCGCCATTGCTGCCGGAGGCGTGGCCGTCCCCTTCGACACCGCTTTCAGCGCCGAGCAGATCGCCAAGTTGCTGCGCGACAGCGGCAGCGCATGTCTGTTCACCGACCGCAAACACCTGGCAACAGCCGAGCGCGCCCTTGCAGGTCTCGACGTGCGGCTGGTGCTGCTGGACGGGGACGCCCAGGGTTCGCCGACGCTTGACGCGCTCCTCGCAGCCGGTACCGGCGATTTCGTTCCCGCAGAGATCGGCCCCGACGATCCGGCAGTGATCCTCTACACTTCCGGCACGACCAGCGACCCCAAAGGTGTGCTGCTCACCCATGACAACCTGCTGGGCGAGATGGACGCCGTCTTTCCCGTGCTCGAGGTCGGGCCGACCGACGCGATCCTGGGTGTGCTGCCGCTGTTCCATGCGCTGGCGCAGATGGCCAACCTGCTGCTTCCCTTCGCCCGGGGCGCGCGCGTCGTGTATCTGGAGTCGCTGAACGTTACCGACCTGCTGCGCGCCCTGCGGGAGAGTAACGTCACCCTGTTCTGCTGCGTGCCGCAGTTCTTCTATCTGATCCACGAGCGCATCCTGAAGCAGGTGAAGCAGCGCTCCTGGCCGGCGCAGATGATGTTCCGTCTGCTGATGCGGATTTCGAAAGCTGCGCGCCGCCTCGGCGTCAACCTCGGCAAGCTCTTTTTCCGCCAGGCGCACCAGGCGCTGGGAACGAGCATGCGCTTCTTGATAACGGGCGGCTCGCGCTTCGATGCCACCATCGGACACGAGCTGGAAGCGCTGGGTTTCGACGTCCTGCAGGCCTACGGCTTGACCGAGACCAGCGGGGGCGCGACCGTCACTCGCCTCGATAACAACGTCATCGGCTCCGTCGGCCAGCCGTTGCCCGGAGTGGAAGTGAAGATCGTCGATCCCGAGCCGCGCGAGGAGGGCCCGCCGGCGGGCGAGATCGCCATCCGCGGGCGCATCGTGATGAAAGGTTACTGGAACCGGCCGGACGCCACCGCCGCCGTCATCCGCGAGGGCTGGCTGCACACCGGCGACCTCGGCTATCGGGACGCGCGCGGCAACCTCTTCATCACCGGCCGCCGCAAGGACATCATCGTGCTCAGCTCGGGGAAGAACATATACCCCGAGGAGATCGAGGCGCACTATCGCAAGTCGCCGTACGTGAAGGAAATCTGCGTGCTGGGCCTCGAGGCGCGCCCGGGCGAGCCCCAGGCCGAGCGCCTGCACGCCGTGATCGTCCCCCATGACGAGCTGATACGAGAGCGAAAGATCGTCAACATCAACGAGGTGGTCCGCTTTGCCATCGACGGGCTCTCGGCCCAGCTTCCCAGCGCCAAGCGCATCCTGAGCTACGAGATCTGGCAGGACGAGCTGCCCAAGACCACCACCCGCAAGCTGAAGCGCTACGAGATCCAGCAGCGGGTCGGGCAGGGCTCCGGCGCGGGCGCAGCCGCCACCGCCAGTCGCAAGTTCAGCGACGAGGATATCGCCTGGTCCGAGCAGCCCGAGGTCGCGCGGGCACTCGGGGTCGTGGGCGAGCATTCCCACAACCAGCGCGAGATCCATCCCAACGACAGCCTGGAGCTGGACCTCGGCCTCGACTCGATGGAGCGGGTTGAGCTGCTGGTCGAGCTCGAGCAGGAGCTGAACTCGCACGTGGAGGAGTCGGTCGCATCGGAGGTGTACACGGTCCGCGACCTGGTGGAAGCGGTCCGCGCCGCCGCCGGAACTGCGGCCGATCGCAAGGAATCCGCGGGCTGGGATGCCGTGCTGGCCGCCCAGCCCGACGATCCTGAAGTCCTTAACGTCGCGCGCCCGCCGGGCGTCGCCAGCGCGCTCTGGTACGTGGGCTGCCGCTTCCTGTATCTGTTCTGCCGCGACGCCTGCCAGCTCAAAGTGACCGGCCTGGAGAAACTGCCGGAGCAGGGGCCGTATCTCATCTGTCCGAATCACCAGAGTTTCCTGGACGCGCCCGTGGTGCTGAGCCTGTTGCCGTGGCCGGTCTACAGCCAGGTCTTCCACCTGGGCACCAGCGAGATCTGGGGGTGGGGATGGCGGCGCAGGCTGGCGCGCACGCTACGCTTGATCCCGGTGGACCCGGATTCCAACCTGGTGGCGGGCATGCGCGCCGGCGCCTACGGCCTGCGGCGGGGCAAAATCCTCATCCTCTATCCAGAAGGCGAGCGCAGCATTGACGGCACGCCCAAGAATTTCAAGAAGGGCGCGGCGATCCTCTCCATCCACCTGCGCGTGCCCATCTATCCCGTGGCGATTGACGGCTTCCACGAAGCCTGGCCGCGCGGCAAGCCTCCGCAGCGCCTCAGCAGATTACGTGTGAGATTCGGCGACCCAATCCTACCTCCGCCGCTCGGTGAGAATCCGGAAGCGGCTTACGCGCAAGTCACCGCCGAGTTGCGCCGCCGCGTGCTGGAGATGTGGGAGGAGCTGCACGGGAAGAAGGACACCAAAGAGACCGTGCGCGGGCAGGCCGCCGCGGCGGATTGAACAATTCCGATCAGGGTTGCGAGTACACGTCTCTGCAGAGCACAATGTGGGCTTTGGAGTCGTTCCGAGGTAAACCATGCCGCGACGCAGCCGAGAACCAAAGAAATTGCGCAGCGTCTTGCCAGGACAAGCTGCCAAGCCCAGCGCGTTGCGTCAAGCAGTCGAGCGGTTGTGGCCGGAACTGGAGTGGATCGAGAACCGCGACCTGCGCGAGAAGGTGACCTCCACCTGGGTGCGAGCCTTCGAGCTGAGTCTCCTCGAGCCCGACGATCTCAACCGCATCCCGTTTACGCTGCTCGTACCCAACTGCCCGGCGACGTTCATGGAGCACAAGCGGTGCGTGGTGCACATCGCGCGTCGGTCGGCGGAGTCGATGATCGAGTTCCTCGGCAAAGCTCTGAAGATCGACCTTGATCCTGTGATCGCCGGCGCCATCCTCGCCGATGTCGGCAAGCTGCTGGAGTACGAACTGGTGGACGGCAAGGCGCGACAGAGCCAGCGCGGCGAGTTGCTGCGGCATCCGTTCACCGGGGTGGCGCTGGCCATGGAGTGTGGCGTGCCCGAGGCGGTTTGCCACATCATCGCCGCGCACGCCGCCGAAGGCGACCTGGTCAAGCGCACGACGGAAGCCATCATCGTGCATCACGCCGACTTCATGAGCTATCTGCCGTTCAGAAAGTGACATGAGCACCGTCACCGCTGCGATGGCCCAATGGGCCGCCAATCTGACTTTCGACCGGCTCTCCTCCGATGCCGTCTATCAGGCCAAGCGCTTCCTGCTGGATTCGCTGGGCTGCGCCCTGGGCGGATTTCAGCAGCATGACGTAAAGATCGCGCTGGCGGTGCTCGACGAAACCGCCGGCCGCGGCCCGGCCACCGTCATCGGCACCGGCAAGCGCATCGATTCCATCTCCGCCTCCCTGGCCAACGCGCTGATGATCCGCTGCATGGATTACAACGACATTTACTGGAAGCAGGACCCATCGCATCCTTCCGACATCTTTCCTGCGGCGCTGGCCTCGGGCGAGCGCGCGAACGCCGACGGGCGCGAACTGATCGTCGGCCTGGTGCTGGGCCACGAGTTCGAGTGCCGCTTCTGCGAGGCAGCCTTCCCCGGCATTCGCGAGCGCGGCTGGCATCACGCCACGCTGACCGCTTTCGTGTCGCCGATTGTTGCCGGGCGCATGCTGCACCTTCCCTGGGAGCAGATCCAGCACGCCATCGGCATCTCCGCCAGCCGCCACGCCACGCTCGGCGCCGTCACCGCCGGCAAACTCACCATGATGAAGAACACCGTGGACCCCATGGCGACCCAGAGCGGTGTGCTGGCAGCGCTGCTCGCTGAAAAGGGCTACACCGGCCCAGAACACGTGGTGGACGGCAAAGAGGGCCTGACCCACTGCTTCGGCCCGGAGTGGAAGCTGAATGTGCTGACCGATGGGCTGGGCGAATCCTGGCGCATCACCCAAAGCGGGATGAAGGCCTTCCCCACCGAAGCGCTGACGCACACGCCCATCTCCGCCGTACTCGACCTGATGAAGGAAAACGAGCTGCGCGCGGAGAAGGTCGAGAAAGTCCACATACGGTCGCTCGCCCGCGCCGCCGACATTCTCTCCGACCCATCGAAGTACGACCCTCGCAGCAAGGAAACCGCCGACCACTCGCTGCCTTACGTGATCGCCGCCGCCCTGGTGGACCACCAGGTGACGCCCGCGCAGTTCACCATGGAGAAGATCATGGACGAGAAGATCCGGGCGCAGTTGCGGAAGGTCGAGGTGATCGCCGATCCCGAGATCGAGAAGGTTTTCCCCGCGCTGCAGCGGGTGATCGTGACCATCCGCACCGCCGACGGGCGCGAGTTCACCAAGCAACTGGATTATCCTAAGGGCGACCCGCGCAATCCGCTCAGCGACCGCGAGATCGAGGAGAAATTCGACGCCCTGGCTGGGCCGGTGATGTCGCGCGCCGCGCGCAAGCGGGTGAAGGAAGCAGTGTGGAAGCTGGAAGAGATGGGTTCGGTGACTGAGCTGATGAAGCTGCTGAAGGCAAAGCGGGTCGTCTCGGCGGCAGGAGCGGTTTCGGAGTAGATGTAGCCTGTGAAGGTGCACGCCTTCAGGCGTGCCGCAAAGTGCAATTAGAGAGTCCGGTGCCTCGAACGCCGAGCCCCGAAGGGGCGACATAGGAAAGCCCGGCACGTAAGTGCCGGGGAGGCGCGAAGAAGCGGACCGAGTCCCGCAGGGACGGCAGCCAACATGGCCCAGACCGTGGTTGAAAAACTCGCCCAGGCCCACCTCGCTGAAGGACCCAACCGTCCGCTGCGCGCGGGCGACTTCGTCTCCATCCGCCCCACGCACGCCATGACCCACGACAACACCTCGGCGGTCATGAAGAAATTCAAGGCCATCGGCGCCAAGCGTGTCCGCGATCCCCGCCAACTGGTCTTCGCCCTCGACCACGACATCCAGAACCTCTCCGAGGACAACCAGAAGAAGTACCGCGCGATCGAAGCGTTCGCCCGTGAGCACGGCGTGGACTTCTATCCTGCCGGCTCCGGCATCGGGCACCAGATCATGGTAGAGCGCGGATACGTCCTGCCCGGCAGCTTCGTGGTGGCGTCCGACTCGCATTCCAATATGTATGGCGCGCTGGGCGCGGTGGGCACGCCGGTGGTCCGCACCGATGCCGCCGCCATCTGGGCTACGGGCGACTTCTGGTGGCAGATCCCGCGAACAGTTAAAGTAATACTTGAAGGCAGGCTGGCGCCGGGCGCAAGCGGCAAGGACGTGATCATCGCCCTGTGCGGCCTCTACAACCAGGAAGAGGTGCTGAACGCCGCCGTCGAGTTCACCGGGCCGGGCGTGGCGTCGCTCTCGATGGAAGCGCGCTTGACCATCTCCAACATGACCACCGAGTGGGGCACGCTGGTGGGCTGGTTCCCTGCTGACGCCGCCACTTTCGCCTGGCTGCGCGCGCAACGGACGCAGTTGGGCGCGGATGGCGACAAGCGGCTGCCCGAAAGCGAATTGGCGCGCCTCGAGAAGACTACGCCGTCACCAGATCCTGACGCTCCGTACGCCGCCCGCATCGTGCTCGACCTGAGCGCTGTCACACCGCATATCTCCGGGCCGGACACGGTGCAGGTGATGTCCGCGCTGGCGGAACTGCAGAACAAGCGCGTTAAGATCGACAAAGCCTACCTGGTTTCGTGCGTGAACTCGCGTATCGAGGACCTGGAGGCTGCGGCGGCGGTGCTGCGGGGCAGGAAGGTCGCATCCACGGTGAAGTTCTATCTCGCGCCGGCAAGCCGCTGGGTACAGGACGAGGCAGAGCGCCGCGGGATCTGGCAGACCATCCTCGACTCGGGCGCGATTCCGCTGCCGGCGGGCTGCGGGCCGTGCATCGGCCTGGGCACGGGATTGCTCGAGCCCGGCGAAGTCGGCATCTCGGCCACCAACCGCAATTTCAAAGGCCGCATGGGCTCGCGCGAGGCGCAATGCTATCTGGCCAGCCCCGCCGTGGTCGCCGCGTCGGCGGTCGCGGGCTACATTTGCGGACCGGAAGCCACGCAGTCCCGGGAGCTGAAACGCCAGTACACCGAGTTCGATGGCGGCAAGACCAGCGCCGAGACGGTCGAGATCCTTCCCGGCTTCCCGGCGCGCGTCCGCGGACGGCTGGTGTTCATCCCCAAGGACAACCTCAACACCGACGCCATCTACCCCGGCACCTACACTTATCGCGAGGACATGACGCCCGAGATGATGGCGCGTGTGGTGATGGAGAACTACGATCCCCAGTTCGCGGCCAGCACCCGCTCCGGTGACGTGCTGGTGGGCGGCTTCAATTTCGGTACCGGCTCCAGCCGCGAACAGGCAGTCACAGCGCTCAAGGCCAAGGGCATTCCGCTGGTCATCGCCGGCAGCTTTTCGCAAACCTACCTGCGCAACGCGTTCAACAACGGCTTTCTGTGCATCGACGTACCGGAACTGGTGAAGCGCCTGCGCCAGCGACTCGGGGCCGGAGAGAAAACCATCATCCCCGGCGACGAGATCAATATCGACTTCACCGCCAGCACCGTCACGTGGCGAGGTAACCTGTTCCACTTCCCCGCCCTGGGCAGCGTGCCACAATCACTGGTGATCGCGGGCGGGGTGGAAAAGCTGGTCGCTTCGCGGATTGGTAATTTGTAATTGGTAATTGGTAATTTTGCGGTGGCCGTGAGCGCCGGTGCACGGAAAATTACAAATTACCAATTACGAAATTACCAATCCTGGAGTCTTGCCTTCATGCCTAAACCGACTGTTGTCTCCATGCCCGGCGACGGGATCGGCAACCAGGTTCTGCCCGAGGCCATCCGCGTGCTTAATGCCGTCGGCTTCGAGGCTAACTACGTTCACGGCGATATCGGTTGGGAGTTCTGGAAGAGCGAAGGCAATGCCCTGCCCGAGCGCACGGTTGATCTGCTGGCGCGCCATAAGCTGGGGCTCTTCGGCGCCATTACGTCCAAGCCGAAGAAGGACGCGGACGCCGAACTGAGCCCGGCGCTGCGGGGCAAGGGCTTCACTTACTACAGCCCGATCGTCACCATGCGCCAGTTGTTCAGCCTCGATACCTGCGTGCGCCCCTGCATCGGGTTTCCTGGCAATCCCCTGAACTTCATCCGCAAGAAACCGGGCGGTGGCTTTGAAGAGCCGCAGGTCAACGTGGTGGTCTTCCGGCAGAACACGGAAGGGCTCTACTGCGGCGTGGAGTGGACCAACCCGCCGCAAGTGGTGCGCGAGGCACTGGCTTCGCACGCGAAGTTTAGGCCGTTTGGGAACGTCAAAGGCGAGGAACTCGCCATCTCCGTGCGCATCATCACGCGGCCTGCGGCCGAGCGCATCTGCCGGGCCGCGTTCCAGTGGGCGCGCAAGTACGGCTACAAGAGCGTGACCATCTGCGAAAAGCCGAACGTGCTGCGCGAAACTTCCGGCATGATGGAGGACGTCGCCAAGCAGGTAGCGAAGGAGTTCCCCGGGATCCCGCTGTGGTCCACCAACATCGATGCGCAGACCATGTGGCTGACCAAGAACCCGGAGGACTACGGCGTGATCATCGCCTCAAACCTGTTCGGCGATGTGATCTCGGACGCCTTTGCCGGCCTCATCGGCGGCCTGGGATTCGCCGCCTCCGGCAACATCGGCGATGAGGTCGCGGTTTTCGAGCCCACGCACGGCTCCGCGCCGAAATATGCCGAACTTGATCCGCCCATCGTCAACCCCATAGCCATGATTCTCTCGGCGGCCATGCTGCTCGACCACGTGGGCGAGGACGAAAAAGCGGATCGCGTGCGCGCAGCCATCGCCGCCGTCGTCGGCGAAGGCAAAGTGCGGACCTACGATATGATGCGGATTCCTGGCGGCCCCAAGGCAATCGCGCAGGGCGCTGCGAGCACCACGCAGATGACGGAGGCGATTTTGGCGAAGCTGCAATCGGTCGGCTCGCGCGACAAAGTCGGTGCTGCCCATTAGACAGCCGCGTAGCGGCGGCTGAGAAGGGTGTCATTCCGAGCGAAGCGAGGAATCTATGCATTTCTTAAACCCTTACACGATGACCAATCGCTGGAAGCGACTCAGCGGGCTGAAGAAGGTGCTCTCATCATTTCCATGAACCTGAATAGTGAAATACATAGATTCCTCGCTGCGCTCGGAATGACACCTTGGGCGAGTACGGCATGGCTCGAGCCGTGCCCTTCCCACGAACTCTCATGAATAATCCACGCATAGGGATGACTGAAACGGTGGCGAGTACAACGAACCTCAAGACGTGCTTCGCAGCCGGCCGCTGCGGAGCCGACGTCCGCTCCGACCTCGAAGTTATCTTTGAGCCGCGCAACACCGGCGGCATCGAGATCGAACTGCAGTCTCGCGTCGCTCCCTACTACGGCGACAGCATTCGCGCTCAGGCCCAGGAGGTGCTGGCAGAGCTCGGCGTGCATCACGCCCGCGTTGCCCTCCACGACGAAGGGGCGTTGCCTTTCGTGATCGCCGGCCGCATCGAGGCGGCGGTAAGGCGCGCAGGGCTCGGGCAAGGCCGGCGCGCGTTGCCGCATCCCGTGCCGCTGCCGCCGCCTTCTGCTCGCGACCGCCTGCGCCGCTCGCGGCTCTACCTTCCCGGTAGCGAGCCGAAATATTTCATCAACGCCGGACTGCACGCACCCGACGCCATCATCCTCGACCTCGAAGATGCGGTCCATCCCTCGGAGAAGGACGCGGCCCGCATCCTGGTGCGCAACGCCCTGCGCGCGGTGGACTTTGGCGCCGCCGAGCGCATGGTGCGCATCAACCAGCTCACGCTCGGCTACGAAGATTTGGAGGAAGTCGTCCCCGAAGCACCCGACCTGGTGCTCATCCCCAAGGTCGAGCATGCGGAGCAGATCCTGGCGGTGGAAGAACGAGTCACGCAGATCGCGGCGCGCTGCAAAATCGACCGGCCGATCTGGCTGATGCCCATCCTGGAATCGGCCCTGGGGATCGAGAACGCGCTTGCCATCGCCAGCGCCAGCGAGCGGGTGGTCGCCATCACCACCGGGCTCGAGGATTACACCGCCGACCTCGGGGTAGTGAAGACCGCGGACGGCCGCGAGTCGCTCTACGCGCGCACGCGCCTGGTGAACGCTGCGCACGCCGCGCGCATACAGGCCAACGACTCCGTGTACGGCGACGTGGGCGACATGGAGGGCCTAGGCCGCTGGGCCGAGTCGGCGCGCGCCCTGGGGTTCGAGGGCATGGGCTGCGTGCATCCGCTGCAAATACCGGTGATCCACCAGGCTTTCGCGCCCTCGCAGGCCGAGATCGAGAAGGCACTCAAGATCGTGGCTGCATTCGAGGAAGCGCAGCAGCGTGGGCTGGGCGTGGTCTCCCTGGGCTCGAAGATGATCGACCCGCCGGTGGTTCAACGTGCGCTCAAGCTAGTGGAACGCGCGCGCCAGATGGGATTGCTGCGGACGGGCAGGACCAGCACAGCCCAGGGTCTAGACACAACGTAGTGGAGAAGCTAAAGCCGTGCCCGCCGAAACAAACCGGCTGAAGCTCGGCAAGCGGTAACTATGAACTCGATCCTATCCCTCAGCGGCTAAAAAGCCGGTTCCTTTGGAAGCAGAGGAGCGGCATGGCTGAAGCCATGCCCTTCCGAAACAAGGTGGCGAGGGCGTCTCGCCCTCGCCTGCAGAGCGCATGAACAACGCTTTCGAACTCGTCAAGAACGCCGCCGGGCGTGTGGTTCCCACCGAGGTTAACGGTCGAAGGCAAGTCCCTTTCCCCGGCATTGGGAAGCACCAACCGGAGGGATCGAAGGCCGTACCGCCTATCCGCACCTCGCGTGACTATCCGGCCAATGGCGACAAGCGTGCGCCTGACCTCGGGACCGCCTTGCGCAAATGCGGCCTGCGCGACGGCATGACCATCTCCAACCACCATCACCTGCGCGATGGCGACGCGGTCGCGCTCATGGCGCTGCAAACCGCGGCGCGCATGGGCGTCCGCGACCTGATGTGGTTCCCCAGCGCGTCCTTTCCGGCGCAGGCAGCGGTGATCGAACTGATGGAAGCCGGCGTCGTCCACCACATCGAGGGCTCGATGAACGGACCGCTGGGCGACTACTGCTCGCAGGGCAAGATGCGCGGCCTGGGGGTGCTGCGCTCGCACGGCGGCCGCTGGCAGGCGATCCAGGACGGCGAGGTGCACATCGACATCGCCGTCATCGCTGCGCCCACGGCCGATGCCTTCGGCAACGCCACCGGCTCGCTGGGCAAGTCCGCATGCGGATCGCTCGGCTTCGCGCTCGCCGATTCGATGTATGCCGACCGCGTCATCGTGGTGACCGACAACCTGGTTCCCTTCCCCTGCGTGCCCTGGCAGATCCAGGGCAACAACGTGGACTACGTGGTCGAGGCGCCATCGATCGGCGACCCGGCGAAGATCGTCTCCGGCACTACGCAGATCACCCGCAGCCCCGACCGGCTGAAGATCGCGGAGTACGTCGCGCGCTTCATTCGCGACACCGGCATCATGCGCGACGGCTTCTCGTTCCAGGCCGGCGCCGGCGGCATCGCGCTGGCCTTCGTGGATTACCTGCGCCGCATGATGAAGGATGCCGGCGTGAAGGCGCGCTTCGTGCGCGGCGGCTCAACCCGGTACCTGGTGGAACTGCTGCGCGAAGGCCTGACTGACTACATCCTCGACGGCCAGACCTTCGACCTCGCCGGCGTAGAATCCATGGCCCGCGATCCCCGCCACGTCGCCACCTCGCCCTTCACCTCTTACAACTACCACGGGAAGGGATTCTTCGCCAGATGGTGGACGCGGTGGTGCTGGGCGCAACCGAGGTGGATATCAACTTCAACGCCAACGTGGTCACGCACTCGGACGGCCGGCTGCTGCACGGCATCGGCGGCTGGCAGAATTGCCTGTTCGCCGGCTGCACCATCCTGGCGGTGCCGTCGTTCCGCGACCGCATCCCGGTCATCGTGGATGAAGTCACGACACTGACCGGCCCGGGCGAGATGATCGACGTGGTGGTCACCGAGCGCGGGATCGCCATCAACCCCCGGCGTCAAGACCTGCTCGATCGAGTGAAGGGCTCGCCGCTTCCCATCCGGCGAATCGAGGATATCCAGCGTGAAGTCGAGAGGATCTGCGGCGGCAAGCCACAGCGTCCGCGCCTGCTGCAAAATCCCGTCGCGATCGTCAAGTGGGTGGATGGGACGGTGCTGGACACCGTCTGGCAGGCGGTTGGCGGTGGGATATGATGTCCCACCTTACTTATCCCCTGTGCTGGCAGAAGCCCGGCAGATGGTGGCAGTGAAGTTCACCTGCACTCCGTCGTAATAAGGTCCGATCGCCCGCAGAACTTCGGCGTTTACATTCCCGCGTTGCCCGCTGGGAATGGCCTCGATCAGTGATCGGAACGGGACGGTCACCTCCTGGAAGTACTCCCAAACTTCTTCCGGAGTGCCGGGCCAGCTCCAAGGTACGACCCGGAATTCTTCTTCGATGCCGCGGAAGCCGGCCGCCTGCAATGCTGCCGCCAGTACTCCGGCCTCACCGAACCTGAACATCTGTCTGCCGGAGGCGGGCAGGGCGGAGCCGGGAACCATCCCCAGGATGGCGCCGATGGTGGACTCGAAATACGGCTGTTGCATCGGCCCCCAGGCCAGCAGAGTAATGCGCCCATCTGACTTCAGCACGCGACGCATCTCGCCCAGGGCGCGCGCCAGATCAGAGAAGAACATGACCCCCAGGCGGCAGGTCACACGATCGAAACTGCCGTCTGCGAAGGGCAGGCTGTGCACATCGGCTTGCTGGAAACGGACATTGACCAAGCCGCGCTCCCGTGCGCGCTGTTCGGCGATCTTCAGTGGCTCTGGCGAGATGTCGACGCCGAGCACCAGACCAGTACCGTTCAGAAGGAGAGCGATCGAGATGGCAGGCTCGCCCGTACCGCAGGCCACATCCAGCGCGTGCATGCCTGGCTGGACCTTCGCTTCCGCGACGATGGCTTCCGTCATGTTCCGGCCCATGGCCGCCGACTGCTGGCGCCATCGCTGTGCAGCATGGGCCCGCGCGAAGGCATTCCATTCGCCTGCCATAGTGCGGGAGTGCATGCGACATTATCAGCCTGAGCGGGGGGAAAGCGGCAGCTCTTCAATACAAACAAGCACGCCGACCGGGCACCTGGCGGGCGCCGTGATGTATCCGTGCGCCCACCAGGAGGAAGCATCTCCGAATCAGACTGTTAAAAATCGTACGTCAGTCCGCCTGAAACCCCGGTGTGCGTCCTGCCGGTAAAGGAGTTTCCGGCAGCGTCCGCGCGATCCACAACGGCCCCGTGTCCGTTGGCGCCGAGGTCATAATGGGCGCCCTGATGATTCATCTGCCGCGCAAACACGAAATACGTTGTCATCTTTTTGTCGAAGCGATGCTTGAGACCTACGTCGATCAGATTGGACCTGTTGTCGATGGGTCCGGCAAGATTGAGCACGCTTGGGATGGGTTGATTGATCTGCCCGCCCGGGTCGCCAGGTGTCCTGCCCGCGTGCGCCCAGCCGACATTGAAGTCATCTTTTGGCGTTATCTGCTGAGTAACGGCTAACCAGGTAGCGAGAGGCCGGGTGCGTTCGTTGAAGCGAGGGTCTACACTGAAGCCAGGGAGGGCGGCAGCGTAGCGCTTCAGGTTTTCATAAATGAAATTCACCGTCGTACGGGTCGGCTTGATCCTGTACTGAGCACCCACGTTAAAGGCACTTTCATCGGCGACACCGACCGACGGGATGATGCCGTTCGCGTCTGGCGCCTCATCGCCCGTACGATTGACCTTGGCGTGATGCTCATACGCAACAACGGCGTAGAACGGTCCGTTCGTGTAAGTAACCGCCGCGCTCAATTGGTTACCCGCGCCGCCGTCGGTGCAGGGTGCATCATTCCCCCCGGTGCAGTTCGGTTCCGGGCGCGCGAGGACGCTATTGTCGATCGCGCGGTTCTGCCCGGGAGAAAACAGGACGGTCGTATAGAAGCCCTTGTACGTGGGCGACTCGTACCATAGCGCATGCGGTATGCGGGTATCGAACTCGGCGCGATTGTCGCCACCGCTATTGCCCATAATGCTTCTGCTATCGCCGATCGAGTTGATGAACGGATCCAGGCGCGCCTTCGTTCTCTTGTAGGGAGCGTCTTCCTTGCCAATCTTGATCGCGCCCCAGTCACCCTTCACCCCCACAAAGGTGTCGCGCGAGCCCCACCCGGCTTTGACTTGCGCGTCCGTGGTCGGTCCGGGGGTCGCCGAGTAAGGAATCTCCGTTTCGACTTGGAATATGCCGGTCAGCCACGGGGTAACCTTGCGCTCGCCGCGAAAGCCGAAATAAGACAGGTTGCTGGACACTTGGGCGAGCCAGCCATTGTTGCAGAACGTGCACAAAGGCCCTTCGGGGCCTGCCTCGCGTTGGGCGGTTATGCCATTGTCGACATAATCGAACGACACGTCGGCGTGGCCGTACAACTGGACCTCGCCGCCACCGACCGAAAACTTGAGCTCATCACCGGGTATTCGCTGAATCTTCTTGGACGGTTGCTCCTCGGATTTTTGCGCGACGGCGAGCGGCTTGCCGCCTTGTTGTGACTGGACAATTGCCGCATTGACCAGTTGCGGCTCGCCCGATGCTTGCTGCTTCACGAGCTGCTGGACCATCATCCTTAGTTCCTCGATGGTCTGCTGCTGTGCGGCCACCGCGCTGCGCAGTGCTTCCACTTCCTCCTTGGTTGCCGGGGCAGCCGCATGGTGATCGGCGGATTGGCTAGGGGTTTTCGTGGCTTGCGCCAACAGCGCGTCTGAGCCGGTGGCGAGTAGAAACAGCAACAGCACTACAGAGGCGGTCAGAAAGCGTCGCATATTTTTCTTCCCCCAAGGCTCATGTTCGGAAGACATCAGGGCCGACGGATACGGCTGCGGTGCTGGAGCTGATGAGTTTGAAAAGCCGCATCCGCTGCATCGCAACAGAGAAATTGAAAACGGGATCAGGAAAAACGCGGAGGGGAACGGTCGCCAGTGGCGCCGACGAACGTGGTGGAGACGAAAACAGCGGGTTCGTTGATAAGCCCTTGTGCGGCCCAGCTCGGGAACCGGGCAGGATGCGCCGAGTTCACTGGGGCCGTTCCGTTCTCACAAACCGCCTTCACCTTTAAAAGGGTCTTCAGGACGGGGGAAACAGGGCTACTCAATAGCTGCTGCTGCAACAGGTCATCATTGTCGGAGATCACCGGAAACAGCAGCGCCAGCACGCAGAGAAGTCCGAACAGTTGCGCTCGGCGGGCGGAGCTCCGGCGCGAGGAGCGGCCCAGGCAGTGGACGAACGCCCACAGTGACAGGAGCACCCAGATACAATTGAGCACCTGGCTCACGTGACTCGCACCTGGAAACGGTTGCGGTTCGTTCGATTGAACCGAACCAGCGTGGCGGTTGTGGTCAGGATGTGTGGCATGTTTTCTTTCCCCAGGATGATTTGGCGAGACTGAACTGTCCCCAGGCATGCGGGGGAGCAGCCGGCATCGCCGGATACAGCGAACTGCAGTCGGAGGAGCCTATCGTGCTTCGATAAATCCGCGAACAGGTATGAAAACCAGACCTCTAGAAAGAAAAGCGTGTGTACCACGAGCAGAATACGTTGTCAAGAATATTTCTTGAGACTCTGTGCGGGGGTCGCGGCCCGCAAGGAAAAGGGTGTAGTTCCTGGAACTTATGATCCCCCGCGCGCCGTATCTATCAATATGCGGATGGTGCTGGACATCCTCGGGCAAATCTTCCGCACCCTGTGGGCGCACAAGCTGCGCTCGTTCCTTACCATGTTCGGCATCGCCTGGGGGGTGGGATCGTTGCTGCTGCTGGTAGGTCTGGGCGAAGGCTTCCGCTCGGGCAACAAGCGTGAGTTGTCCCAGTTCGGCAAAGACATCATGTTTATCTTCCCCGGGCGGGCTCCCGTGGTGCAGGGCAGCATGAGCTCCGCGCGCAGCTATCTGCTCAACTACCAGGACTATGTTGACATCCGCAAGGAAGCCGCCCACGTTCGCAACGCCTCCCCGGTGCTGGCGCGTCCTGACGTGCGGGCGGTCAGCGAGTTCGCCAGCGCCAACGGCCAGATCACCGGCGTGGAACCCCAGTTCGACCAGATACGTTATCTTCCTCTCAAGGAGGGACGCTGGCTCAATGTCCTGGATGAAACGCAAAAACGCAACGTAATCGTCCTGGGCGACGAAATGACCAGAAACCTGTTTCCCGGGCGGCCCGCCGTGGGCGCCATCGTTCTGCTCAATGGCCTTCGCTTCGAAGTAATCGGCAGCGTGCAGCGCGTCGGCCGCGGGGACAACAACTCCACCAACATGCGGGCCTACATCCCCTACCAGGTGATGGCCACCAACTTCCCGCTTAAGGGTGAGAACCACCAGAACGCCCTGTCCTTCATTAATTATCAGCCGCGCGTACCGGCTGAGCACCTGCTGGCACTCGAAGACGTCCGCAAGATCGTCGCCCGCAATCACGGTTTCGATTACCGGGACGACAACGCCTTCGAGAGCTGGGACACCATCCAGGAGTCCAACATGATCGGCACCATCTTCGACGCCATGGACATGTTCCTGGGCAGCGTGGGACTGGTGACGCTGGTTCTGGGGGCTATCGGGGTGATCAACATCATGTTGGTGGCGGTCAGCGAGCGCACCCGGGAGATCGGATTGCGCAAGGCTTTGGGCGCTACCAACCGCAGCATCCTGTTCCAGTTTTCTTTGGAAGGGATCCTTCTCACGCTGGTCAGCGGATTGATCGGCATGGCTCTGGCCGCTGGCCTGATGGCGCTGCTGGGCACGCAGCAAGGGCCGCAGGGTTTTGACCCGCCCAAGCTGGTGCCGATGTCGGCGCTGGTGGCGATTGGCAGCCTGACGCTGGCGGGTGTGGTGGCCGGTCTCTATCCCGCGCGCAAAGCCGCCATGCTGCAGCCGGTGGAAGCGCTCCGGCAGGAGTGAAGCGATGCTCCGTGATCTGCTCCAGGAAGCCTATGGCGCCATGCGGCACAATCGCCGCCGCACTACTCTCACCATGCTGGGCATGGCGTGGGGCATCGCCACGGTAGTCATGCTGCTCGCCTACGGCGACGGTTTCGGCCAGGCCATCACCAACATCTTTGCCAACTTCGGCACCAAGCTGATGATCGTGGTCCCGGGGCGCACCTCGATGCAGGCGGGTGGACAGAAGGCGGGCGCGCAGATCCGCCTTACCCTGGACGATGTCGACCTGCTCACCACCAATCTCCCGCAGATCACCCACATCACCCCGGAAGCGAGCAAGCAGGCCAGCATCCAGTACGAAACCCGCAGCTTCAACTTCAACGTTAGCGGGGATTATGCCAACGTGGTTTCCATCCGCGCGCTCAAACTGGCGCAGGGCCGCTTTTTCAACCTGGAAGACCAGATGGGGCGGGCGCGCGCCGCCGTGCTCGGCTCCGAGGCCAAGGAAAAACTCTTCTCCGGACGAAATGCGGTGGGGGAACGCATCCGCATTAACGGGATGAGCTTCGAGGTCGCTGGTGTCCTGGCCGCCAAGATGCAGGAAGGCGATGACGACATCAACCGCGTCATCTACGTTCCCTTCACCACCATGAGCCAGCTCACCGATACACACTACCTCGATTCCATCTGGTTCAATTACGAAGTCAATGACTACGAGAGGCTGGAACAATCGGTGCGCTCGGTCCTGGCCACGCAGCACAAGTTCGACAAGGCCGACCGCCGCGCCTTGCGGGTGTTTAATCTCATGAGCCAGGTTTACCAGTTCCAGATCATCAGCCTTGGTCTGAAGATCCTGCTGGGCTTCATCGGCACCCTGACCCTGGGCATCGGCGGAGTCGGGTTAATGAACATCATGCTGGTCTCGGTGACGCAGCGCACCCGTGAGATCGGCGTGGAGAAGGCGCTGGGCGCGCGCAAGCGACACATTCTCGTGCAGTTCCTGGCCGAGGCCCTGACCATCACCTTCATGGGCGGAGTGTTGGGAGTCATCCTCGCTTATGGGGTCGCGCTTTCCGTCGGAAGGCTCCCCCTATACAGCGTCTTCGCCAAGAATGCGGAAGCCGGGGACATCCGCCTGATCATTCATCCCGGCACCCTGATCGTGGCCACGCTCATCCTCACCGCGGTCGGACTCGTCAGCGGCATGGTGCCCGCCATCCGTGCCTCCCGCCTGGATCCGATTGAGGCCCTGCGCTACGAATAGGCCTATCACTCCGCCACGAGAAGCTGGCGATTAACGGTGGGACAATGAGGACGTCGCTGGGCTTGCGGGCATGGTCCTCTGGGATCAGCTCGGGTTCACTGCCATCATCACCTTTAAGAACTGGCGTGTGTGAAACAGGTCCCAAGCCTCCTGGTATTGCTCCAAGGGAAGGGTTTTCTGCAAGAAGGGGGTCAAGTCCAATCGCGGCAGCAGGTGAATGGCCTCTCGAAAATCAGCGGCTGCGCTGCCCACGGAGCCGATGACTGTCTTGTCATACCCGACCAGGGTTTCGAAATTGAACGGCTGACTCGCGTAGGGCATTCCCAGCAGCAACAGAACGCAACCCGGCCGGCTTTTCTCCAGGATCAGGTGCAACGCCTGTGGGCTCCCGGTGGCGTCCACGATGGCGTCAAATTCCTCCAATCCCGTCAATTCGGTCGAGGTTTGAATGGTCGAGCCCTGGAAATGGACCAAGCGGGAGGGACTCTGGTCGCAGGCGCGAACCTCATATCCGCGCAGCGCCAGGCTGCGGGCGCACAGATGACCAATCGCACCCGCTCCCACCACCACACATCTTCCTCTGTTTCCTGGGTCCAGGACTCGCTCCAAGCGGCGGAGGCCCTTCAACACGACGGCCGCCGGCTCGCACAATGCGGCTTTTCTAAGGTCTGTCTGCGCCGGCAGCGAGTGCACGAACTCACCGGGAACCAGTACATACTCGGCATACGCACCGTCGCGGCCCAAGACGCCCACCTCCTTGCGTTCCTTACAGCCGATCCAGTTCTCACTGCGACAGTGCTCGCATCGCCGACACGTCTGGATGCATTCCACGACCACCGGCATCCCCTCGTCGAGCGCATCCACTTGCTCGCCCACTCTGGCGATTACCCCTGAGAATTCATGGCCCGGAGTGATCGGATACCTCCCCATGCCGTTCCTGTAGTATCCCAGCTCGCCCTTGAGGATTTCGATGTCGGTGGCACAAATGCCGACATACGCCACCTTGATTAGGACATCCCGGGGGCCGACTTCGGGCAACGGAAGCTTCTGCAGCGAGGCCCGTCCAGGACCGTGAATCACCACCGCGTTGTACGGAGCATGCACAACCATATCTTACGGTGCCAGCGAATTCCGCCAGGTGCGGAGGAAATGACCGCCCCAGCGGATCTCTCGAGCACGCTGAATACTGCACCTGCAATTGCACTTCATATCGCAGAGAATTGTAGACTGCTCAAGTATTCAAGCAGTAGTGGTCGTCAAGACTACTATAATTCCAGTGGGCATCATCATTATTCTGCGAAAGACAATATGAATCCTGAAGACAAGCAGGACTTGCTGCGGAATTATTCGGAACTGCTGGCCCGGTACGGCGACCAGCCAGAGGCAGTAGCCTGGACAGGGCATTCGCAGAGATATCGCTTCAAGGTATTGACTGAGATCGCTCCACTCGAGGGGGAGACGGTTCTCGACTACGGCTGCGGTAAGGGAGACTTGTGCGAATACTTGCTCTCGGCCGGTTTTCGCGGGACGTACACCGGTTTCGACATAAACCCTGACTTAATCGCGCTTGCGCGGTGCAAATATCCCGATGTCCGATTTGAAGTGAAGGACATCGAATCTGATGATGTGAACGAGATGTTCGATTACGTCCTCATGTCGGGCCTGTTCAACAATCGCCTGCGAGAGCCGTGGCGTTTCATGACCGGAGTGTTGCGTAGATGCTTCGCGATTGCGCGGAAGGGGATGGCTTTCAATGCCATCTCAACCTACGTGAACTTCCAGGAAAGCACGCTTAACTACACCAGCCCGGAAGAGACGTTCGCGTTCTGTATGAAGGAGTTGAGCACCAACGTCACGCTGCGTCACGACAATCTGCCTTATAACTTCGCCATGTACGTTTACCGCAAACCGGAGTGGAAGAAGGCTTGAGGGAGAGCGGCGCTGCTAGGATCTGTCGAGGGACACCACGAAGTAGGGCTTCAGTGCTCCTCCAAAGCCCGCCTTGAACGCTCCCCGTTTGGGACTGTTGCACCCTACCAGGTCGATTTCGGGTGAGCCCCGCTCGGCCATCCTCTCGAACATCGTCCATAGAGTCAGGGAAGCGGATCCGTCGTTACGATGCTCCGGCTCCGAGGCGCCCAGGATGTAATAAGCCCGTTTGTTGTCCCAGATCGCAACCGCCCCCGAGGTCGTTGCACCTTGAGCATTTTTGGCGAGATACAGCTGGCATCGCCCGCACGATTTCAGTTGTTCGTACATCCTCCGCAGAAGTTCCGCAGGAATGTCGCGGTTCACCCCCTGCCGCTGAAAGGTGCGTAAATGCATGCGATCGAAGACGTTGAAGTCACTGCTTTCCTCCACCACGGAGCCGTTTTTCATGGCTTTGCGGATTTCGTAGCGGGTCTTGTCGTCGAGAGCGGCCCAGGTGCGCTTCACATCGCGCAGATCCACCACGTAGGTGCAGCGGACCATCGTCTGGTACTGGGCAGGACGCCCAAACGCCCTGAAGTAGAAGGAGCGGAGGTCCTGGAATGTGTAGTGGTGGCAGAGGGTCAGGTGGTCGTAGCGGGCTTCCAGCATCTCGACCAGCGCCGCGGCGGTCCGCATCTCCAGCGAGTGGGCTTCGGTTGCCTTCATGCGCGAATTGTCGCGCAACAGGAATCCCTGGAACGGCGTCAGCGGCGGGCTTTCCATTGTTCGCAGGTGTGCGCTCGATTCCAAAACCGCGGTCCCGCCCACCAAGTCGTGTCCTTTGAAACAGCCGTACACCGTAAACGGATACCCCATCAGCGTCAGCCACACGCTCTCGGAGAAGATGTTTCCCTGCGGCGAGGAGACGACGAAAGCGTCCCAGGTAGGGAGCTGTGAACAGTCGAACTCCCTCACAACCAAGCCGCCATGGACGGCCCGAGCGCCGACCTCCCCGTTAAGTTGTGATGAATAAGATGACAAAGCCTGCTCCCACCGGCCGCCGCGAGCGTTGCAGGGCTACGCGGGGCATTGCGGGCGGGTCCAGTTCAAGAACACGGACAGGCTGATAATGCGGATACAGCCCCTTGGATTCGATGTCCAGCCGCTGCGCCTTGGAAACACCCGTGCAGGCTCAACTGGCCACCGCCTGCGGCGTTGCCGTTCCGCCTCTCTGCACCAAGTCCCTCTTGCTCGCGAGGATCTTGTGGAAAGCCCGGACGATGTCCTCCATATCGGCGACGGTCGCCGGCGGGCGCGCCATCTGCGTCAGGATGACCTCCCGTTCGTTCATCCGTTCCGCCACCGGACAGAGGCCCTTGTCGTAGCGCGCATTTCCTTTGTAGTGCTCAAAGGCGAACGGCTTCTTGTCGTGGTACAGAGGAGAGAGATACAAGGGCCGGACATAGCCAGCATCGAACGGGATCCCCTCTGCCTGCAGCGCGTTGATGAACAGTGCGCGCGGAATCCCGATCTTGGCCTCGTCGTACTTCAGGGCGTAGATGTAGTACACGTGCTTGTTGCCGGGATACACCGTGGGCGCCGCCAGGCCATCAATTCCACTCAACTTGTTGGTCAGGTAGTTGGAGAGCTCGATGCGAACCTGGTTGAGTTCTTCCAATTTTCGGAACTGGACAATGCCCAGAGCCGCTTCTATTTCCGTCATGCGATAGTTCCACCCCAACATCGCCGAGCGATAGGTTCTGCTGGTTTGGCCTTCCAGGATGACCTCACCGTGGTTGCGGACCAGGCGCGCCAGGTCCGCAATGGCGGCATCATGGGTGATCAACATTCCGCCTTCCCCCGTGGTGATGGCCTTGCTCTCGGTGAAGGAGAAAATCCCGCAGTCGCCCATGGTGCCCACCAGACGCCCCTTGTCGAGCGCCGCGGGAGCCTGGGCGCAATCCTCGATTACTTTCAGGTTGTGCTTACGGGCTGTCCGCAGAATGCCGTCCATGTCTGCCGGATGGCCAAACAGGTGTACCGGAATGATGGCGCGCGTGAGCGGGCTGATGCTTCGCGCCACCGCTGCGGGATCAAGACAGAAAATGTCATCCTGGATATCGGCGAACACCGGGATGGCGTTATGCATGAGCGCGCACGTAGCCGTGGAGGTGAAGGTGTAGGGAGGGACGATCACTTCCTCTCCGGGTTGCAGACCGCAAGCCACGATGGCCGCGTGCAGAGCCGCGGTTGCCGAGTTAAAGGCCACTGCGTATTTCACCCCGTGAAATTCGGCAAACTCCCGCTCGAATTGCTGGATCTTCTTGCCGCCCAAGAAGCATTCCCCGGGAGAGGCGACAAAGGTGGAAAGATTGCCGCTGTCCAGAACTTCGAGCAGCGCGTCCTTCTCCGCCTGGCCAATCACCGGATGCGGGGGAAAAGGGATGGTCCGTATTTTCGGTCCCTGGAACAAAGCCAGCTTGCTTTTCATGAGGTCACCTCGATGGAATCATCACGGAACTGGATACCAGCGGCATGGCCACGCGCCGGCTGCCGTCCTGGGCGGACGTCAGCATTCCCACAATAAGCTCCAGGGCGCGGCGTCCGTCCTCCCCGGAGCAGATGGGTTGGCGCCGGTGCTGGAGGCAGTCGACCAGGTGGGCGACGGCTTGCAGCATGAACTCCTGGGACCCCAACTGGACCGGCGGCGGGGCAGGATAAAAGTCGCGGTCTTCGGAGAACTGTTCGCTCTGCCGGACCTCCTCGAACTGCACCTCGAGTCCGAATCGCCGAATCGCCAGCCGGCCGCGCGCCGCCAGGATGTTCAGCTCAAAAACCGAGAACTGGGAGGAATCGCAGGCCTGTACCACGGCCAGCAGGCCACTGTCGAACTTCATGCAGCCGTCCAGGTTGGGATCGTCCGGGTTGGGCGAAAGATTTTCGCTCAGGGTTCCCTGCACCCATGCGACCTCGCCGAACAGGAAGCGGAGCACATCGAAAAGGTGCCCTCCATTGTTCGCCACTCCGCCGCTGTAGTAGCAGGTTACCTGCTGAACTTTGCCCAGCCCCCCATCGCGGAGCAGTCCAGCCAATTGCTGGTGCATAGAATCGAAGCGCCGCTGGCAATCGATCATCAGCAGGACGCCGGCCTGGGAGCAGCAGCGGACCATGGCATCGGCAGCTTCAAGGCTTTCGGCAATGGGTTTCTCGCAGAACACCGCCTTGACGCCGGCGGCGACGGCATCTTCCGTGATTTGCCGGTGGGTCGGGCTCCAGGTGCAGACGGAAAGAATGTCCACGGCTTCCCGGCGCAGCATCTCCTTGTAATCGAGGTAACGGCCCTGCACCTGGAACTTGTCACCATAGCGGTCCAGCTTGGCGGCATCCAGGTCGGAGAGAGCCACCAGCTTCACACCCGGCGTTCGCACGTAGGCGCCGGCGTGAGTGCTGACGTGCTCCCGCCTGGGATCGTCATCAAACCCGCAGCCGATGCGGCCACAACCAACGATTGCTGCGCGATACATGGGGTGGGAGTGCCTTAGTGGACCGGTTTCTGCTGAATGTGGCCGTTGATTTCCAGCCACTGCGGGTATTGGTCGAAGAGGCGAACGATGTCATGGGCGGAGAACGCGGGATTCTTGGGATACAGGCTTTCAAAGACCCGCGACACCAGCGCCAGGTCCTCCGGCAGATCGACGCTCAGACGGATCTTAGGGCGGTGCAATTCCGGCGGGGCCGCCAGGTTGGCCAGGCGATACCGTTCAGGATGCTCGTAGATGTACAGCGAAACATGTTCCCTGTGCCGAGGATCGTGGGTGAGCTCATTCACCTCCGCCAGGGTCTTAGTGAGGAACAGCTTGGCATTCAAACCGTCAGGAAAGGTCTCTTGCAAATCGTTGCTGACATAGTCATAGCTGTCGGAGAGAAAC
The DNA here is from genome assembly GCA_963704285.1 of uncultured Acidobacteriota bacterium. GTDB lineage: Bacteria > Acidobacteriota > Terriglobia > Terriglobales > Acidobacteriaceae > JAHFUA01. The sequence continues at coordinate 3,382,699 of OY969886.1, forward strand.
ATCGCAATCAGCTGATCGACGATCCCCGGGTCGATGAGCGGGTTGTCCCCGGTTGTTTCCACAATCAGGTCGGCCCCGCAGGCCTGAGCGGCGCGCAGCACGCGCTCCAGCACGTTGTCCACACTTCCGCGAAAGCAACCGACCTGCAGGCGGGCTGCCAGTTGCGCGATGACACCGTCGGATGGGTCAACCGTGGTGGCGATCACCACCTGATTCAGCAAGCGGCTCTGTTTCAGCCGCTCGATCAGCAGCTCCAGCATGGGACGGCCCATAATCGGGGCCAGCGTCTTGCCGGGAAGGCGAGTCGAACCCATTCTCGCCTCAACGGTAGCAACCACTTTCATCGTAATTCTGCCGCGGCAGTGACGCCGGCCAATCGCTCCGCGCAGCCACCGCCCTAACATCCGAATAATTTTGACCAGCGGCTGCTCAGTTGAAATTGTTCAAATAGAGATTTCTTGCGGAACACATCAGAGACAGAGCTGTTTTGGGGAGGAACGTGAGCAAATAAAGAATAAAGACATATACGGATCTGTCCGCATCGAGGCAGCTCCTGATCTTCGCTCTCGCTTCCTTCGGTCGCAAAACCTGCAAGAGCATGCTGCCCACCCACAAATCGTACTGCGCAGCGGCGAGGCTCTCCCGATGCGCCGCCGGTTCCGGCGGGACAAATGTGGCGTATTCGTCGCTACCGGTTCTTCGTCTTTGTGCCGCGAAGCGCTTGATGATCCTGGCCTCCCGGGCCTGCTCCTTCGCCCGCGAGAGCGTGTAGCCGCCGCCCCTCATGCGCCACTGCCCTAGAACATCCATCAGTTTGGCGATGCCGCCAACCTCGCTTATCCTCAGCCAGAGATCGTAATCCTGGGCATTGTGGAACTTCTCGCGGTAGCCTCCGAGAGAGAGGACGACTTCCCTTCTGAACATAACGTCACTCTGCTGGTAGATGCAGCGGTGTCGCAAAACTTTCTGGGGCGACGAGGCCCGGATGTTCCGCACACCTACGACCCGACCCTGAACATCGATCCACTCTATTCCACCACCAACCAGGGCTATGTCCGGATGGCGATCAAGAAAATTGACTTCAACTTCCAGCCGGTGAGGCAAGGAAATGTCGTCTGAATCCAACCTGGCGACATACACTCCTCGACACTGCAACAGGCCGCAATTGGCAGCGACTGTCGTACCGGCATTCGCTTGCGAAAAGATCCGGATCCTCCCGTCCTGCCGCGCATACCCTGTGAGAATCTCGGCCGTGCCGTCCGTTGAGCCGTCGTCAACAATGACCAATTCAAAGTCCTGATAGGTCTGTGCCAGGACGCTTTCAATGGCTTGGCCGACAAATTCCTGGTCATTGTAGACACACATCAGAACCGACACTTTGGGTTGGGGACGATCTACACTCGGAGCTGCTGTATCGCAAGACAGCTCCGTGGCGGGCGGGTGCTCAAGCTCTTCCGGCGCCGCGCGACCGGGTCCACGAACGACAGCGGTCTCGTAGCACTTGTCGAAAAAGATCTCTTGGCGGCGCCGGGGATCGTTGATCGCGGCTCCATCCCAAATCCCCTGGACGGTGCCGGCCGCCTTGTGAAACCGAAACTGCACGATTTCGTCCCACTTGGAGCTTAGGCAGCGCCTGCGGGCCGCCTGCAGCAAGTCGGATACCAGATATTTCCCTTCGCTCAGCACCTCCCGCGGGATATGGCGGGGGGCCTTGATACCGATCCACTTGGCCGAGACAGCCTCGCGGTAGTAGCGCCGGCGCACTTGCCGCCAGGTTTCGTTGTGAATGTGAAAGATCGCGGCCCGCGGCTCATACACGATCTGGAAGTGGCGCTCCCGCCAGTGCTTGGCCCAAGCAACGTCTTCCAGGCCGGGAAGCACTTCGTCGAAAGGATGCTGCTCCCACAGGTCTTTGCGGATGGCCGAGTTGGCGTTATTGGCAAAAAAACTGAAAGGCGCACTGCTCTGTTCCTCGTCGCCGAAGGTGCGCTTGAAATCCTGGAGTTCGGAAAATTTTGATGTATCGGTTCCCAACTGCCGCCCATAGACCATCGCCACCGACGGGTCGCGTAAACGGGCGATCAGTTGCTGTAGCCATGAGGAGTTCACCGGAAGGGTATGGGCTGAAACAATGGCAATCAGCCGACCGCGGCTCCGCCCGATGCCGATATTGAGCGAGTAGCCAAACGTGAAATCGCGGCTTGCAATGCGGACCAGCCGGGCGCCATGCCGCAGGGCAATCTCGGGAGTACCGTCGTAGGACCCCGAGTCCACAACAATCACCTCGAAGTCGCGATATTCCTGGCGCTGGATCGCGTTGAGGAGGTTGGGCAGATGGCGCTCCTCGTTGGAGGCGCGAATCACAATTGAAGTTTCGATTTCCGCCATGGGGATCTCTGCTTCTAATTGCGGGAGGGCAGTTACTGAGAGACGGGGATGGAGAGGTGCTCTAAGAGTTGCCGCACCGTATTCTGGTGGACATGTTCCCAGGCCACGGGACTGCTGTTGGCGTTGTGGGGCGCCAGCAGGACGTTTTCCAGCGAGCGAAGGGGGCTGCCGGCGGGCAGAGGCTCCCTCTCAAACACATCCAGCGCGGCGCCGGCGATCTGCTTTTGCTGAAGCGCCCGCACCAGCGCCGGCTCGTCAATGATCGGGCCTCGCGCCGTGTTGATTAGGCAGGCGGTCAATTTCATCAATCCGAGTTCAGGCCTGGAAATCAGGTGGTAACTGGTGGGATTAAGGTCGCAGTTCAGGCTCACGAAATCGGCCCGGCGCAGCAGTTCCTGTTTGCTGACGGCGCGCATGCCGACTTCGGCCAGCCATTCCGGGCACATGGTCACGATGTCGTTGCCGAGCAGGCGCATGCCGAAAACCGCTGCCCGCCGCGCGACCGCCTTCCCGATGTGGCCTACTCCGATGATTCCCAACGTACATTCGCGCAGAGAAACGGAGAGCCGTTTCACCCAGAGATTACGGCGCATGTCGTGGTTCATCCAGGGGAGGCGGCGGGCAAAACACAAGATGTAACCCAGCACCGTGTCCGCCACGGGATCGGTAAAGGCATTGGGGGTATTGCAGACCGCGATCCCCAGCCGAGCCGCGGCTTGCCGGTCGATGGAGTCCACGCCGGTGCCCCATTTGGAAATCACCTTGAGCCGAGGGGCAGCCTCCAGCACGCGCCCGGTAAACTGGTCATCGCCGCAAATCGCGCCGTCGACGTTGCGGACCAGCTTCAACAACTGTTCTTCGCTCAGCCGCTCCTCGACCGCCGGCACCACCAGTTCAATGTCGGCTTCGGCGAAGACTTCTCGGAAACGATCTACCACCGGCTGAAAGTACGGCGCCGACACCAGCACACGCCGCTTGAGAGTTGCATCTCGAAGACTGCCGCCGGTGCTCATGAGGTTGCGGCTCCGTTCCAGGGCCGCCGGGCGACGACTCGAATGTGCGAACTCAGCCGGTTGGCCTTCAAGAACTCCTGAAAACTTGTCCGGACTTCTTCCCGGGGGTTTAGGGCGATACGTTTCGCAAATCGAGGAATGGGAATATCGGGATTCTCGTGCAACATGTTGCGGACGATGTCCACATCCAGCTCGCCGGGAGTGCAGAGTTCAACCACCTCCAAGCCGCAACCGAGGAGCAGCCGCTCCATGCCTTCCACCGAAATCAGGTTCAGGTGGTGCGGTGGGTGAATGCTCTTGGAGTTTTCCCAAAGCACTTGAAGATCAAACCCGCTGATGGTGAGGGTGGTGAACAGGAAAAGGCCGCCGGGAATCAGCAGATCTCGGATCGAAGCCAGGAAACAAGCGGGCTGGTACAGGTGTTCCAACAACTCGAACGAGGAAACAAAGCCGGCCCGCAGTTCCTCGGGAGCAACCTTTTCAGCGGGCTTTTCGAGAATCCGAAAGCCCCTGTGGCGGCAGATTTCCGCCAGGTTGGGCGCCGGCTCGATGCCGACCACCTCGTCAAAGAGGCCGAGGCGAGAGACTTCCTCCAGGAAAATGCCGTAGCCGCTCCCCACATCGGCGAAGACCTGGCGGGGACCGCCGGCCGGGGAAAAGGAGCTGGCCCACCTCGCCACCAGTTGCGCTCGCGGGCGGAAGATCTTTTCCCGCCGCGCTTCCGCCGTCTCTCGAAAGAAGTCGGTGCTCCAAAACTTCACCGCTTCCCCACGGCGGTAGTAATCGTCTATGGCCTCCCCGCGCGGACGGGGTGACACGTACAGTGAGCCGCAATCGGCGCAGGTTACGTACTTGAAGCCAAGCTTGGCCAAGCCCGCTTCCTGTTGTGCGCAACCGCAAGCCGGACAAGGTACGAGCACAAACCGAGATGGGTCGGCAAAGAACTCGTCGACATCCCGGCGCGACAGCTCCAGGTAACGGTTGAACAATTGCTGCGGCCTGATTTCCTGCTCCTTCACCACGACCTCCCAGGCAGAACGGCAATTGAGGAAGACGCCAGCATTCGCGGGGTCGAGTTGACTAGCTGGTCGTGCTTGCAACTGTGACACCCGTCTTGGCGTCTTGCGGCGCGTATTGGCGAGTCAGTGGGTCCCGCAGCATTCTTTTCTCGACCGCCTGCAGGTCTTCGCGAGTGTCTACAGCATGGGTGTCGAACTCGGTCTCGACCATGCGCACCTTGAGTCCGTGCTCCAGCAGCCGCAGCATATCGACCGACTCGGCCAGCTCTGCGAAGCCACGCTCCAAATGTGCGTACTGGAGAAGAGTCTGTCGGCGGAACGGAATGATGCACACCTGTTTGAAGGGATGAATGCCGCCCAAGCCCAGCAAGCGACGGGTGGGGATGGGTTCCCGCGAGAACATCAGGGCGTTGCCCTCGCGATCCATCACTACCTTGATGGTGTTCGGGTCCAGGAACTCGGCTTCATCGGTGATGCGTTTGGCCAGGTTCACACAACCACGAGCCGGATCGCCATGCATTGCTGCCACGGCGCGATCGATCATTTCCGGCAGGACCATGGGCTCGTCTCCCTGCACCATGACCAGAATGCCGGCAGAGATGTGCTGGGCAGCCTCCGCCACCCGATCGCTGGCCGTCGGATGCGTGGGCGAGGTCATGATGGCCTCTCCTCCAAATCCACGGACACAGTCATAGATCTCGCGATCACAGGTAGCTACATAGACCCCCTGCAGCGAGCGACACAGAGCCACGCGGCGGTACACATGCTCGACCATGGGCAACCCCAGGATGGGCGCCAGGGGCTTGCCAGGAAATCGCGAGGATCCCATCCGGGCGGGAATCACGGCCACAGCTTCTGGCGAACTCATGGACTATTCCTTGATCAAGACCGCGCGGGCGGGCGCTGCTTCCGCCGCCTTGAGCCTGAGCGGAAGACAAACCAGCTGATAGCTGCCCTCGGGCACCTGGTGCAGGTCCACACCCTCAACGATCACCACGCCAGCCTCGAGCAAGGTGACGTGGGTAGCCGGGGTGCGGTCTGAAAATCGTTGCACCGACAGGTAATCCACGGCGAGCAGCCGAATGCCGCGCTCGACCGTCCATTTGGCTGCTGCGGGTGTCAAGGCAGCAAAATCGGGGGTGAACTCCGTTCTTCCGCCGGCCCAATCCAGAGAATTACAGGTTCGCAACAACAACCGCTGGATACCGTGTGGCAAGTTAAGGCGTTCGAGGTCGGTGGGAAGTATTGCCTTGGCATCCGGGACCAAGCCCACGTAGGCAGGCCCGATCATCAGCTCGAGTGGCATTTCTTCCACCGTACTTCCGTGGGGAAGGGAGTGGAAGGGCGCGTCCACGTGCGTGCCGGAATGCACATTACAACTCAAGTGGGAACAATTGACTCCATCACCGGCTTCGAAGCTCTTGGTCCGGGTGACACTCACCCGCGGGTCGCCCGGCCAGACCGGCAGACTTGCCGAAAGAGGCAGAGAAATATCGTAGATTCTCATCCCGAAGCGCCGCTCGGTTGCTGAAGCACTTCCAGGTCGTGAGTCATACTGGCGGAATCGAGATCACCGGACACTTCCCGGCTCAGAACCTCGACGAAACGTTCGCCCGCCCTGCCGTCAACGGCGTAAAAAGTCTGGGTGACGAGTTCGGCCCATTTTTTCTGCCGCTCCGCCAACGCCTGACTGCGGTGCAGCACGAGGTCGAGAGCACAGTGGAATTCCTCAGCATTGCTGACCTGAAAGGCTGCATCGGGAACTTCAAAAAACGGACTGAGGTCCAAGTCCCGGGAGCTTTGCAGGTGGATGACGGGCACACCCATGGCGAGCGCTTCCGCGCCCGTGGTTGAACTGATGGTGAACAACACGTCTGCCATGCGGATCAATTGGTACAGTTCGGTGTTCCAGACGCGGTAATTCTTGAACCCATGCTGAGCCGCAAAATCATGAATCTGCTGCTCCTCTGAGCGGCCTGCGGGATGCAACTTGAAGATCGCGAATACGTCGTCCCGATCGCGCAGGCCGCGAATCGCGGTCTCAACCAATCTCCTGGTCCGATCGGGCCAGATCGGGGTCGCTACCAGAACCACATTGCACCCAACGGGCATCCCCGGGCAGGCATCTGGGGGCTCTTGAAGTTTTCGGTACAAGTAGTCGAGGCGGGCTATTCCCGCCACATCGATCCGGGAAAGAGGATATCCGCCCGCTGCAAGAATGCGTTGGGCGGCCGGCCCATGCACCACAAAGCGGTCGGGCAAAGGCATGGAGTCCAGCGCTGTTCCTGCTCCGTTGCGCATGCGCAACTCGCCATGACCATAGTTGTAAACCAACTTCATGGGGGTGATGGCGCTGTGTTGATACCCGATCACTCTGGTGTTCGGCGAACCGCTTTTCACCCCGTAAATGACAGCCCGGCCGTAGCAATGCAGCTCCAGATAGGTGACAAAGAAATCCGGCTTGCGCAGCGCTGCAAAGCGCCGAAACTGCTCGGCCGTCGCCAGCAGGCGGGGGATGTTGCGCAAATACGAAAACCGCATGTCGTGGCGGAGAATCGGAAAGAGGTTAATTCCGTCCAGGCTGAACGAGTTCCGGTAGCGGCGGCTGAAGTTTTCCAGCGCCCAATAACGGAACGCCGGCCCCAAATCGAAGTACACGCGAAAGAGGTCGCGGCTGCGGGAATACCGCTGGACATAGTCGAAATCTTCCCCCACACCGCGCCGCCGAACCGCGCGCGCCACCGACCAAGGTGCGATCGGTCCGCGCACGGTGGCCAGGTAAGAACTGCGGAATTGTCCCGTGGCTTTAGCCAGTTCAGGAATATGGAGGTAGTAACGATCTTTCGGCTTGCCATTCGTGTTCAGCCACTGCAGCGGATACCAGGAATGCCAGATTAAGCTGCGGCGCGGCGACGGGTCCTGCCGAGGAGAGTGTCCGCGACACGCCCACTTGACTGCCAGGACATGCGACAGTTCTCCCCAAAAATCCCGCCAGCGCATGAGCCAAACCAGGGAGGTGCGGTTCCAGTCGAGCAAGGGCCGCCGTCCCCGATTGGGGACCAATCGCATCCCGCGGCGCTGTAGCAACGCGCACATAGCAGCATAGACGTCCACGTTGTCCACACAGACGACTGCTTCGTCGAACGACTTGCCTTCTACGAAGTCCCGGAGAAGCTCCAGTTCGCACATCCACCCGAAGGTCGGACGATCATCACCGTTGCGCTGGGAGAGCTCGGCTAGCCACCACCAGGAAAGATCCCTGCGGTGTACGAACAGTTCGCGAAAACTGCGTCCGCGCCACTGAACCTGCTCGGGCCATTTCGCGGTGAATGCCATCAGCTTTTCCCGGGCACGTAAGCAGATTTCGCGATAGCCCTGGGAGCGCAATACCTGCACCGGACACGAACCGGAGCCAGCAAACGCGACGACGGAATCTACCAAGGTCTCGTCCTCGGTGAGAGGAGCGATATAGACTCGGGCGCCCGCCGGCAGTCGAAGCCGGCGAACGGCGCGATCCCACGCTTTGCGATCCTTGAGGCAGATTAAGATGCTCACGCCAGCAGATACTCCGCTCCGCTCTCTTCGTCCAAGATCTTCGGCCGGTTAGCCCTTGACCAGCACAAACGACTGCAGCCGGCTCCGCCGGCGTTTGATTCTTCGCATCTGGAATCCACCGGCAGCGAGCAGCCGCCTGTACTCACGATCCGTGTAGTAATGATCGCCGGTAGCGGGGTCAGGCCTAAGGAGTTGGTGAAGGGGAGGACAAAGCCTCTCCGCCAAAAAGCAGCGGCCAAAGAGTTTCTCCTGGAGTGCAGGAGTACAGGTGTAGGAGATGACGAACCTGACGGCGTTCTTAAGGTATTTCTCAGCCAGCCGCACTATATGCTCGCCAATGATAATCACGCAACCTTGTGGTTTAAGCACGCGATGCACCTCCCGGAGTAACCGCAACGGGTCGTCCGCGTGATGGAATGCCTGCGACATGAACACGAAATCGAGCGATTGATCTGGCAGGCGCAGGTCGTAAAAACTTCCACGCACCAACACTACCTTCTCAGGAGGTACGCCATAGTGGGCAAGAACCTTAGGCGCAATGTCGATCAGCCGGTGCTTTGAATATTCCAGGCAGTAAAGTTTCCCGCCTCCAGTACGACCCAGCAAATGGGGGGCGGCCCAGCAACTTCCGGCTGCCAGATCTATTCCGTTCCCCCTCAACTCAATCCCGAAATCCCTACTAAGGACGCTCCAGCACTCCTCAAGATCCGCGACCAGTCCGAGCCCGCCAATGTATTTCTCCAGTTTTTCAAAATTGCCGTCCAAGATATTCCAAGGCTTCGAGACTTCGATGAGCTCATCATTCCAATATTCAGCGTACTGCAGGCCATTCAGAGTTTCATCTTCCAGCCAATACTCCAGCGTGTATCGGCCGACAGCGTGCTGTTGTCTTGATGCGCTCTGCATTATCGGGGAATTCACGAGAGAGCTGGCACTATATCCTGCAGGGCTAGGCCTGCGAGCCGTTCACAAGTCCCCGCAACGACTTCCAGTTCACCAGCCCAGCCTTGCGGTTGAAGAGCAGCAGGCACGGCAGGTACACCACCACCAGGAGCACGCTCTCTCCCAGCAACGCCGGTACCGACGAAGCGTGCAATCCGAAATATCCCAAGAGGCCGAGAATACAGCCGACATAGCCAATCGGAGCCAGCAGCTCGAGATAGAAATGCCATTTCTGGTCCATCCACTCACAATAGTAGTGACGCGTGAGGAACAGGAACGCGGCGGCGGCCATCGCCTGGCCCAGCACGCTGGCAACCGCAATACCGCTCAGACCATATCCCAGCCGCAGCAAGCCATAGCCACTGCCCGCGGTCAGCAATGCCGAGCCGCCCCAAACGCCCACACAGAGCAGCTGCCGGTTAATCCCAGGAGAGTAGAGGATGGTGTAGGGCACGACTAGCAGGGATGAAAAGAAGATGGTCAGGCTCAGGATGCGCAACACTGGAATTGACGGCTCATACTTGGGTAGCAGCAAATGAATGAGCGGCGGGAACCACGTCCAGAGCATGAGGATCGCCAGCGCACTCAGATACACGTATGCCCGCGTAGTGTGAACAACCAGTCCCTTGATGTCTGCCAGCCTGTTTTCCTTCCCTAGTTCGCGATAGAGTTTCGGCTGGAGAACTGTGACGAAATCGCCGGGTAACTGGGTCAGAAATTGCACCATGAACGCCGCCGCAGTGTAGTAGCCAAGCTCGATTCTCGGCAACACCCAGGCAACGATACTGCGGTCGGCATTCACGTAAACCCAAGAGACGAAGGTAAGCACAGCCAGAGGCAGGCCCGCCCGGAGCATGCGGAGAAACTGCATCCGATCCAGAGAGAAAGAAAAGGCAAGCGGATGCCGCCGGGAAAGGATGCAAACAGAAAGCGCTCCACCGATGGTGGGACCGAGCAAGACGCCGTAGATTCCGAACCAGGGAGTGGTCAGGACAATAATCGCGAAAACGACCGTCAGCTTGATTGCGTTGACCCAGCTCACAAAGACGAAATCCTGCTCCACCGTAGTCAGGACGGAGTAAAGCTCAGAAAGTCGAGCCACAAACATGGACACGGCCCACAGCAGCAGCCCGGCACGCATCATAGGATCCTTCAGACACAGGGCCGCGACCGCCAAGGCCAGACTGGAGAAGCCTCGCCACAGGATTTCCGTGCTGACGCTAACGTCACGTGTAAGCTTTTCGCGGGCCGAATCGTTGCGCCCGCGGTAGAACGGAATATCGCGATAGGCGACGTCGCGTGAGCCCAAATGCACCAGGCTGACGTACCAACCGATGAGATAGATGAGATTGAAGACCCCGAAAAGCTGGGGGCCCAGCAAGTGGGCGATGTAAATGCCTTGGACACCCGACATGACGGCGCCATAAATCCGGCTGGCCGACATGCTGAGCGTGCTACCAACCATTCCGCGACGCGGCTTCTCGATAGCCGGCGGTGCGGCTAATGCGGCAGCGAGACCGTTTTCAGACAAGCGTCACTCCCTGGACTTTCGTTCACTCTCGCAAAGGCCTCTTGCAGCAAAAGCATGGCGCGATCCGCCGCTTGGCCATCCCAGTTGTGCAGGATGAGCGGATCGAACCCCTTGCGATGCTTGCGAAGTTTCGAGCGGAAGGCTTCGTCGTAGAGGAGTTTCTTTACGCAAAGCCGCAGATCGGAGCGCCGGTCCACGAGTACGTAGAAGTTGGCTTCCAGGTCGTCCACTTTCATGCAACTGGGCGAGTACTGGTTACAACGACTGGTGGTATTGTAGACGATAACGTCCTTGCCGTGCGCCAAGGCTTCAACCCCGGCGCTGGATTGATAGGTGATCAGGATGTCGCTTAGGCGGATGAGCTGTCCGAGAGTGGGCATCTGGCAGACCACGGCATTGGGGAACGGTCCTGCCATCTCGTCGAACAGCAGCAACTCTCGTCTGGACAGCCCCGGGTGCAGCTTCAAAATCACCTGGATCTCCGAATCCGACGCCAATTCCTCCAGGATTTCGCCAGTGGCACGGAGAATCTCATCGCCGGTTTCCTCCGAGTAGGCTCTCCTCCCCCCGTACAGGGTTACGCTGGTAGCGTAGACAACGATAGGCCGCCGCCAATCGAGGCCTAGGATGCGGCAACCCGCCCGGCGCTGGGCTGCCGGAAGGGGGCAGTAATCGGATCTCAGATCGGGGAATCCGATCGCGTGGATACGTTCCCCGGCAATGCCGTTTTGGGCGTACCATTCTGCGGTAGCAGTTCCGGGCACCCCTACGTGCCGCGCTCCGAGTGGTAGCAGAGCTGGAAGCAGGCCTTCCTCGATACCTGGATGCGGTATTAGCAAACCGTGCCACAAGTAGATGGACTCTTTTCTTAGCCGTGAAACGGCTTGATATACCCAGGACGTGAATCCACCAACGTCCACACTAGATACGAGGACATCGCCGCCCTGCTGTTCCAGGAAGGCAAGCGTCGCCTCATAAAACTCTACGCAGGCGGGGAAGCGAACATTAATGTAATAGTCCAAACGGTGCTGCAGAACTGGCCAGAGCTTCACGTCACAATACTGGAGGCTGTCTTGAAACTCCTCATCATGCGCGATCCCGTTCCACGCAAGTCGGGCGCGCACCCGACCCTCATCAAGGGCGCGGCTGGAACTGTGTTCGTAAAAAGTGCGGGGATCTACGCGTGGAACGAGAAAACGCTGGAAGCGCCAGCGCCTGTCCTCGCTTAGGCAAACCATAGCCGTGTCGGGATCATGGTACAGGCGTTCCAAGAGAAAGTGCTTGGCCCGGCTACCGCCCCAAAAGAGCAGCTTTCTTGGGGCACCGCGGTATTGTCGGAGCCTGCGGTTGTATATCGCGCTACCGAATGCGCTCCCGCTCAGGACTACAGGAAGGGCATAGCTTAGGAAGGCAGAGAACGGATTCGCATCCAGGCGGATGGCCTGGTAGATGTCCAGGGCTTTGCGAAGCCATGCGGCTATTTCAGTTCTCCGGCGCGTAACGCGGCGCACAGCAGCAACAGGCGGTACGAAGCGGACATCAACTTCAGCCGCGGCGCATACCTGCTGCGCCAACGTCGACAGGAACCGTTCCTTCGGAGTGATAGTGAACGTCTCAACCGGTTCCAACGAGTGGTCAACCAAGATCAGTGGATCCGGGCGTTCACGTCGTATGATGGCCCGGAGGATCTCGATGTGAAGCAGAACCTCGGTGAACAATTGCGCGATGTCGTAGGCCAGAGTCTCCGGGAACGAGAGGCCGTCATGGGAAAGTTGCCGGAGAGTTTCCCGCGGTAAACTCTGATGCCAGTTGCGGGCGAAGCGCGAAGCATGCAGGGAAACCGACTCATGTGCTGAATTGTCTAGAAATGGCTCCGTGCTTTTGCAGTTGTAACCCAAGGCGCGAAAGGCATGCTGAGCGTAATAGTCCAAACCTATGGCGACAACGGTTTGACGATTGTGCGCGCCCGAATTGCGAACGTGAGAGTCCAGGGAGGAAACTTCGTCGGCAAAACTTGCTACCAGAACAGGATTATTCATCGGCATTGAGTCATTTCCGGTGGGCGTGACGTCGCAGTTGCTTACAACCCGCCGCAGGTTGCACGGAACCTGGCGTTACAGCAGCACCTACTCGAGCGCCAAGCTAGCGCCAAGATTGCTTTTGTTATCAGTTTGATTGGGGAAGAACAACCTCGCCATTCCGAGAGGCAACGAGGAGTAGATTCTTTTCCGGCGGCTCGGATGCCACCGTGATGCTTGGCCAACCACCTCGTGCCGCAAGGTGACGATAATCGTGCGCGAAAGCTGCTCCGCCGCGCGGGGCACTATGTCCCCTCACGTTGGCATCGGTGGGTTCACACACGACCAAACGAGACACACCGGCTTCGTGTGCGCGACGAATGAAGTCGGCCACCTCGCGCTCGGTAAGATATTCCAGGCAACCGGAAGAGTAGATCACGTCGGGATGCCATTGCATCCAGGACTCGGAGACTGTCAGATCTGCCACGCGGAACTCTAGATTGCTGACGGCTGCGTAAGCCTTCTGGTTTTCCTGAATCGCCCCTGCATTAATGTCAACACCACAGAACTTCAAATGGGGAAATCGGGAGGCCAGAATCGCAAGTTCACGGCCGCCGGCACATCCGATCTGAAGGAAACGTGAACCGGCGTCGCTTTGCAGCAACTCTTCGCAAGCTTTCAAGGGTTCCGGAAAATCCTTCGAGGTAGTATTCCTCGGGTTGTGAACGGTAGAACTCTGCCCAGCGGCGGCCCGCTTCGCCGGTGAGAATGGCAGTGCGAAATTCCGGCAGTTGCCGGTAAGCCACCTTGCCCAACACGTAGCCGCGGAAAGACCGGAACAGCCAGCCTCGCCTTTCGGACACGGTGTACATCCGCCCCAGATACTGAGTCCGGAGCCCGGCAAAGAAGGGGAGGTGATATACGGCGAATCCTCCGCTCCACTTCAGCCAGCACGGGAGGTACCGGAAGATGTTCATAGGAAAAGCTGCTTCAACGTCTCGGCTAGGCAGGCACTTTGGCAAAGCGGGAGCGAACCATGCCAACAATCTCTCTCTCCTGGGGAACGGGTTTCTTGACGGCAGTCCCCAGCAGCAGCTCCACCTCGCGAATCTGACGGATCATTGCCTTCAACTCGGCAGGCTCAGCGGAAAGAACGTGGTCGGTGCCCGGCAGGGTTTTATCCAGGGTGAAATGTTTCTCTATGACCTTGGCGCCGAGGGCCACCGCCACGAGGGGAGCCAGGATGCCGAGGGTGTGGTCGGAATAGCCAATCCCGTGGTTGGGGAATTCCTTTTGCAGCGTGCCGATCACCGCCAGATTGGCGTCGGCGGGTTGCGTGGGATATTGCGTCGTACATTGCAGGATGTACAGCGACTTGACCCGCTTCAGATGTCGGGTCGCTTCCCGGACCTCCTCCAGCGTGGCCATGCCGGTGGACATGAAGACCGTATCGGCATGCTCGCTGATGTAATCCAGCATCGGCAGGCAAAGCATTTGCGAAGAGGCAACCTTGATCTTCTTCAGCCCCAGCTTCTCGCACAGGAAGCAAGCACGCTCCACGGAAAATGGACTGCTCAGGAACTCGACACCGCATCGCTCGGCATGCTCCTTCAAGCGGAAATGCATGCCGTCTGAGACCTGAACGCGCGTGAACCACTCCTTTTCCGGGTCCGTGTCGCTGACATCCGCGCCCCAGTAGGATTGAAACTTGACCATGTCGGCGCCGGCGGCTGCCGATTCCTCGATCATGCGCAACGCCAGGTCGAAGTTGCCCATGTGGTTTTCGCCGATTTCAGAGATCACAATCGTTTTCTGCGTCACGGGATTGCCCCTTCTGCGATGACCGCTTCGAGTTCCGGATTCGGGCCCGCCGACCTGAGCGTCTCCGCTCCCCAGCGGCCCAGCAACTCCTGCCAGCCGCGCCGTCTCTCTTCCAGCCGGTGGGTCATGCTTCTGGCGTGCTTGCGATAGAAGTACAGGGGAACGGGGAGATACAGGAACTCGCCGTGTTCGCAAAGGCGCAAATACAGGTCGTACTCCTCCCAATAGAGCGGGCGATAGGCCCCGATCTTGCGCAGCAGCCGAGTCGGAAACACGGTTCCGCAGGCGATCAGTGTGTAGAGGTTGCCGGGATTGACTTTCTTCCGCACCCGCCTGCCCTGGCGGACCTCGATGCGGTCCGACACCACGCAGGCGGCGCGCGGGTTGGCTGCCAGCAACCGACAACCGAGATCCAGCAGGTCGGGAGCCACCTCGTCGTCAGCGTCCACCCGCACCAGATAGCGGCCGCGAGCCTGCTTGAGCCCCTGGTTCACGCTGGGAACCAGTCCCCGCCGGCTGGGCTGGCGGAGGACCCGAATCTGACCGGCGAAGCGGGAAAGCACGTCTTGGGTCGAGTCGGTGGAGCCGTCGTCCACCACGATGATCTCGAACCGGCTCCGGGACAAGGACTGAGCCAGCAAGGAGCCCAGAGCCTTGGGAAGAAAGCGAGCCATGTTGTGGGTGGCCACAACGACACTAACTTCCGGAGACTGCGGCATGCTCTTTGCCCAGGCCAGCAGTTTGTGCCAGCGCTTGCTCCAGGGATGCCACCACGTATTCGAGTTCCCCTTGAGACAGACCCGGATACAGCGGCAAACAGACGTGATGAGCTGCTATTTGCTCAGCCCCGGGGAACGATGCCCGTCGGAACGGCGTCCGGCAGCAGGCACGCGCGGCGTCCGAGTTGCGCTGGCGCCCGCAGTAGCAGGTCTGCTCCCAGACCGGCTCCTGGTGGCAAAGCGTGGCGTACACTTCGCCGGTTAGCTGAACCTCGAAGTCGTCGCTCAGGGTCCTCTTCAACGCGTTCCGGTCAATCGAGCTGTCCAGATAGGCCACATACTTGTAGTACGTGGACCCAACTCCCGCCGGGAGAAGAACAGCACGAAGCCCGGGGATTCCCTCCAGATGCTGATCGTAGAATCGGGCTGCCTGCTGGCGCTCGCGAATGATCTCCTGGGCGCGCTTCATCTGCTCCACGCCCACCACGGCGTTGAACTCGCTCATGCGCCAGTTGTAGCCAAAGCCGGTAATGGCTGCAGCCCGCTGCGGATTCTTGCCGTGGTTCCTCAGAATCACCGCCTCCCGGTAGAGGCCCTCATCACCGGTGGTAATCATGCCGCCTTCCCCGCAGGTTATCACCTTGGTGGGGAAGAACGAGAAGGCGCCGGCCGTGCCCAGGGTCCCGGCCGATGCCCCGTTCCAGCGACTTCCGTGGGCATGGGCGCAATCCTCCACGAGATGAATGCCACGCCGCACGCAAATCCGGCGGATGATCTCCAACTTTCCGGAGATGATCCCGCCGATATGGACGAGCATCACCGCCCTGGTATCGGGCTCAAGCTTCCGTTCGAGGTCGTCCGGATCCAAAGAAAGATCCTCGGGGTCGCAATCGGCGAAGATGAGCCGCGCGCCCGCGCTGATAGCGGCGAATGCAGTCGCGATGAAAGTGTTGGTGGGAACAATGACCGAGCCGTCCTGTACGCCCACGGCCCGGAGGATGATTTCCAAAGCCGAGGTTCCGGAATGGGTAGCGATGGCATAGCGGGCGCCGCAGAACTCGGCAAACCGCTCCTCAAATTCACCCACATATTTTCCGGCAACGAGTCGCCCGGAACTGAGCACTTCGGCAATTCCGGACTGGACCTCGCGCAGACTCTCGTCGGTGTAGGGAATACGCAGAATAGGAATTTTCATGGCGGATTTGTTTTTCCAGGCGGTAGAAGATTGGTTTCTTTTAGGGGTCGATCAAAGTCTAGAAACTATCGCGCCATCTCATGGTGGATCTCGGAAGGGCACGGCTTTAGCCGTGCCGTTTCCGAGCCGCCGATTTCTGGGCTTTAGCCCCTGAGGCACAGCCGGTTCAGGCTTGTGCTGAATAGAGCCGTGCCCTGTCAAACCCAAGATCCCTCGCTCGCGCTCGGTCGCAAGGCTCCCTCGCGCTTCACTCGGGATGACAACACTCCTAAATGCCCACTGCGGCGCGGCTGAAGCCGCGCCCCTCCGAAACGAATTCATGAGACAGCTGTAGCCACGCGCAATCAGGCGGTGCGAGCGGCCAGGATCCGATCCACAGAGGCCCACCCGCAGCTGACCTGCGAGGCATTGTTCCGTTTCAGCCACTCAATGTAGCGGCGGACTCCTTCCTCGAAGGAGACGCGCGGGGTCCAACTGAGCTCTCTTTGCGCGCGCTCGCTGGAGACCTCTTTGCCGCCGAAGTCCCCCGGCCGGGGCGGCCCGTACTCAATCGCGATCGGTCCAAGAAGGCGGTTCACAGTTTCGGCGATCTGCCGGATGGTAATCTTCTCGGCGCCATCCAGGTTGTAGATGCGGTTGCGTGCTGCCGAATGGAGAGACAGGACGTTGCCCTCCGCCAGGTCCTCCACATAAATGAACTTGCGGAACTGGGAACCGTCGCCGGCCACGGTCAGCCGCTCGCCACACAACGCTTTCTGAACGAAAAGCGCGACCACCGTGCTTCCTCGCGCGCGCGGGCCGAAAGGGATGCCGTAACGCAGGATGGTTGTCTCCATGCCATACATTTGCTGGTAGGAGCGGCAGTAAAGCTCGGAGGTCAATTTGGTGGCGGTGTACAGGTGTTTCGGCGGCAAAGGAATGGTCTCTTCGTCCACCAAGTCGCCGGGGCACTCACTGTAAACCCAGGTGGTGCTGCCGTAGATAACCCGGCGCACGCCCGCTCGACGTGCCGCCTCGAGAACGTTCAGGGTACCGCGGACATTAATCATTTCCGCATACGAGGGGTCAGCGACCACGTCGTTCACGTCCGCCACCGCGGCCAGGTGGTAGAGGGCATCGACCCCATTCATGGCGATGCGCAGAGTCTCCACGTCGAGAAGGCTGGCGTTATAGAGCTCGACGCCTTCCGGCCTGCTGCCGTTCTTCAAGTCATACACGCGAACGTTAAAGCCCCGTTCTCGCAGCTTGTCCACCACATGGGAGCCGATGAACCCGAGACCGCCAGTCACAAGAATGCGCATGATTTGTGCCCCTTTTCCAGCCCAGATGGCCGTCACTTCACGATGCTGCTGCTTCCAAGGTCTTGTTATTCAATTCGTCTTCGGCGGCCTGCAGGCGCTGCAAGGCGGTCTCCACGTCGCGCAGATGCTCGATCCCCAGCCAGAATTGGTCGATGGGAAGACCCTTCACTTTCATGCCGCGGGCCAGGCACTCGCGAATCAGGTCTGGCATGGTAAACAGCCGATCCAAAGGAACCAGCCGAGCCGTTTGGGCAGAAACCAGGTAGATACCCGTGCTGATGCGAGTCACGGTCATCGGCTTCTCGACGATGCCGGTGACGTTGCCGTCGTCCAATTGCAGCACGCCGAAGGGAGAGACGTGCTTGTGCTCGTAATGACAAACAATGAGGTCGGCGTCCGTTTGCTCGCGTTCCTTCCAGAGACGCGAAAAGTCGAAGGTGGTATAAACGTCCCCATTCACGACCAGGAAGGCGCCGGAATTGCGCCAGTAAGCCTCGGCAAGACCAATGGGACCGGCCGTCCCCAGCGGCGTGGACTCCCGCACGTAGGAGATGCGCAGGCCAAACTTTTTACCATCGCCGCAGAAGCTCTCAATGTACTCACCCAGATAGCCTACGCTGAGAACTACGTTGACCAAGCCGGCCCGCTTCAGGTTTTCCAGCAGGTATTGCAGGATCGGCTTTCCATCGAGCGGCAGCAGCGGCTTGGGCAAAGAGAAGGTGATGGGCCGCAGTCGCGTACCGCTTCCGCCGGCAAGGATCAGCGCATCCATAAGTCAGATGACGTAGCTCTGGGGGTGATACAGCGCGAGGGATTGCTTCACCCAGGCGATGGTTTTCCCCAA
Source organism: uncultured Acidobacteriota bacterium (assembly GCA_963704285.1). Lineage (GTDB taxonomy): Bacteria > Acidobacteriota > Terriglobia > Terriglobales > Acidobacteriaceae > JAHFUA01. The sequence goes on from OY969886.1 coordinate 3,401,045, forward strand.
CCCTTCGTCAAGGGACACCTTGGGGCTCCAGCTCAGAATTTCCCCAGCCAGCCGATTGTCGGAGAGGAGGCGCTGAACCTCGCTGCCAGCAGGGCGCTTGCGGCGTGCAACGCTCTTCAGCCGGTTGCTGCGCCCGACCAGATGAATGATCTTCTGCGCCAAGTCGGCAATGGAAATGTCAGCGCCGGTCCCGAGGTTGATTTCCCGGCCCACCGCGGCCTCGGACCGAAGCGCGCAGAGGAAGCCCTCGACCGTGTCGCTAACGTAGGTGAAATCGCGTGTGGCGGCAGTATTGCCGACCTCCACCTCGTCCCGGGTAAGAGCCTGCGCGATCAGGGTGGGGATGATGGCGCGGTCCGATTGACGCGGACCGTAGGTGTTAAACGGACGCAGAATCACCACCGGCAAATCGCAGCTAAGATGAAAGCTGGTTGCAAAGGCGTCCGCGGCGATCTTGCTGGCAGCATAAGGGGATTGTGCGTGTTTCGGATGGCGCTCGTCGATGGGCACGTACTGGGCCGTACCATACACCTCGCTGGTCGAGGTCAGCACGACTCTTTGCAGGTTGTTGCTCCTGGCAGCCATAAGCACGTTGAGAGAGCCCAGGGTGTTGGTTTCCGCCACTTCATAAGGGTGCTCGAAGGAGTAGGGAATGCTGATCTGTGCCGCCAAGTGGAGGACGGCGTCTGCCCCGGCCATGGCTCGGCTCAGAGCTTGCAGGTCGCGGACGTCGGCGATGCAGACGCGGATGCGCTCGCCGTCGGCGATATCTTTCAGGAAACCCAAATCATTGCGGGAATTTGAGCGGACGCAAGCCAGGACTTCGGCTCCGCACTCCACCAACTGCTCGGCCAGATTGCTGCCGATGAAACCGCCCGCGCCGGTGACAAACACCCGCTTATGAGAAATCTTCACCGTGGGATCCCCGAGGGTCGTTTGGAGAGGGCCGGCAGGGCTCTGCGGTTTGCCAGTCCCAGACAACTCAGGTAAACCTCCTCCGTGCGGCGAACCATCTCGTCGCTGCGAAAGCACTCGATAATGCGCCTGCGTCCGGCGAGCCCAATCTTCTGGCGCAGCTCCGGGCGGTCCGCCAGCAGGGTCATGGCCGCCGCCATCGCCCCGTCATCTTCGGCGGCAACCAGGAACCCGGTGGTCCCATCCTGGACAATTTCGGGCAGGGCCGCCACCCCGGTGGCAATCACCGGCAGAGAAGAAACCATCGCTTCCATTACGGAGTAGGAACTGGCATCCGCCCGGCTGGGTTGAACGTAGATGTCGGCAGCGCGAAGGTAGGTGGAAACATCGTCCACGAAGCCGGTGAACTGCACCGCCGTCGTCATCCCCAGGCGCCGCGCCAGGTGCTCCAGTTCGCTGCGCATCTCACCCTCGCCCACCAGGAAAAGCTTCGATTGAGAATTGCGTTGCCAGACGCGCTGGAAAGCTCGAACCAGCAGGTCCTGTCCCTTGATCTTTCGCAGCAGACCGACACACAGAAAGACTGTGGTATGGGGAGCAATGCCGAGGAAAGAGCGTGCGGCTTGGCGTTGCTCCGGCTCGACCGGCGGGAATCGGCCGACATCAATTCCGATCGGCACCACCACCATCTTCTCCGGCGAGCATCGGATTACCTCGACACCGCGGGAGCGGAGCCAGTCCGAAATCAGAATAATGGCGCCGGTGCGCCGCGCCAGGAGCCGCTCGATCGCCCCGTAAATCCCGCCCAGGCGCCCATAGACCTGATGCAGAGAACCGCCGTGAGGCGAATAGACCACCGCTTTCGTCCCGGCGAGCATGGCGGCGACCCGGCCGACCGCGCCGGCAATGGCGCACTGCGCGTGCACAAGATCGGGCTGCCATGCACGCAGAAGACGGGCAAGGCGAAACACCGACAACAAGTTGCTGGGCACGAAGGCGTTGCGCTGCATGGGCAGCGAATACAGGGGGATCCCCGCCTTCTCCAGGTTGGGACGTTCAGCATGGAAGGCGCCATCCGCACGCTCAAGCCCCACCACCAGACGCACGTCCCACCCCCGCTGCTTCAAGGAGAATGCCAGTTGCAAGATGTGCTCGCGAACGCCTCCCGACATCGCTTCCGAGATCAGGACAATCTGGCGCTCGCGAGGCATCGGATCGTGGTCTATCACATAGCCTCCGTTCAAGGACGCAGGACTCACCGGCTTACAAGGCGTCGAAATCACCCAGGCTGAGGCGCCACTTTCCAATTTCCCGCAGCTCGGAGACGGTTGCCCACGAGGAAATAGCCTTTACCAGAAGGTGCATAGGCTTGGGATTGAGGCGCGCTGGAAGGCGCATGAATCCGCACTGCAGCAACGTCGTCGATCGAGGGCGCGCACCCGCAAAGATGCCGATAATCGCGTCAGCCTGTTGTTCACGGGCGTAGCCAACCAGCTCGTGCAACAAGGCCTTCAATCCATCATCGGCTCCGGGAGCGACCAGTAGCTCCATCAGCGCGCAGGCGCGCAGGGACAGTGCGTCGCACATGCGAGTAATGGCCAGAGCCGCGAGTTTCGAACCGCGGCGGGCAGTGAAAGCTGTGTAGTTCCGTCCCGCGCTGGAAAAATAGCGCCACTGCAAGTAATCCCGCTGGCGCGAAACACTCAGCCTGGTCTCATCGCAGACCGCGTTCCATAGTTCCTGGACGTCTGCGGGAAGCTGATCCTGCATTTCAATCGCACGGGGAGAGACCCATCGTGGACGAGCAGCAGGGATCACAAAGGGGGCAATTTTGCTTATCGCACCTGCCGCTCGGGCAAGCACGGTGGAAGGCAACCTTCGGCCGAGCCGGTCCCAGCGGATGGGACGCACAAACATGGGCACGGCGCCGAGGCTTTGCCAAGCGAGGGCCTTTTCAAAGATCAACCGAGAGCGCTCGTGAGGAAAGGTAAACACCAGGTCCACACCACAGGTGCGCATCCTCTCTTCCATCGCCAAGGCGAGCATCAAGAAAAGCCAGCCTTGAGCCGGACGGCGGTGTTCACGATGTACAGCCGCGTCCACCGCCCAGGCCCCAAGCCCGTCGTGGCCGCCCATCCGAAACGGGACGGGAACCCAGGCCATGTGGCCAACAATCTCCCCATTCACCACCGCGACGGTACTCTGCGCCCTGCTCCCGAACGGTTCGAACAACCAGTTCCAATAAGAGGTCTCTCCCAATTCAGCGGCATTCCGGCAATCGAATTCCCCGTAGACCGCTCGCAAAAGCGAAACTATCTGGCCGCGATCCTGCGCTTCTGCCTGACGGATTTCCGCCGAAGCCGCGGCCATGCCCAGAGCGCCAGTGTGCGGCCGTAAAGCGAAGCTCACGCTACCCCTTTGGCTTGCAAGATTCGTTTCAGGTCCCCCACACAGAGCATGTTCTGGAGATCCTCCAGGGTGAACTGGGTCTGGAATTCACGCTCCAGCGCCAGGATGAGCTTGATGTGATTGAGCGAGTCCCATGTGGCAACATCGTTTGCCGTCATGCTGTCGCGCAGTTGTAGCGATTCATCGTCGAAAATGTCGCGAAACACTTTGGTGATGCGGTATTCCATCACGGGGCCGACGTAGCGGTCGCTACTCCTCCCCATGTGACCTGCAGGAAGCAGCTCCCACGGATCGGTTGCGTTCGCAGATCAAAGAGCCAGCAGGAGCAATCTCCTCCATCATGGGAGCAGTATTCCACGGGCCGGAACTCAAGTTGCGCGTACAAGTCCTTTACCATGGAGTTCCTGGGGCTGGGGATGAACACCCCTCGAATTCCACGCAAGCCACGCTCTTGAGCCAGTCGAGCCAGTTGCGAAAACGCCGCAGCTTCCACCCCGCGCCCTAACGCGCGGCAGCTCATCACCCAGGTATCGATTTCGAGGACGTCCCCGTCAACCTTGCCGATCAGAGCCGAGATCAAGCCGTAGTCGCCATAACGGTCGCGCAACCGCACCCGAAGGGTGAGGTATTGCGGAGACGTCATAAAGGCGCGGACTTGCTTAGCCATGTAGCGTCGCGTCGTGAGGTTGAATTGATTCGTCTTATTGATCAACTGCGCGATGCGGGGCAGATTGAGATCATCAAAGGAGGCCATTTCGGCGACCATCTCCAGGCTGGCCAGGAACTCATCCATGGACGCCGCACTGGCAGCGTGGGCCATCCGCTGGGCGTTGTGCTGGTAGGAATGGGCGCGCAGTTGATCTTCCGCGGAGAACGTGAGCTGCTCGAAGTAAAGAGTCTGGCGCAGTGCGCGGACAAAATAGGAAGGATCTTCGGGAAGCTCCAGGACCGCCACCTCCGGAAGCTCTTCACGAACCATCGCCCTTTCCAGGCGGCTGTCGTCCATGAAGACCATGCTGTCCAAGCCGATGTTTAGAGCGCAGGCGATTGCACGCAAATTTTGTGGTTTGGGTTCCCAGTTCGCCCGAAAAACCGCGAAGTCAGCCAACTGAAGGAGCATCTCCGGGTGTTCAAAGGCTAGCTGGGCATCGGCAGGATTGTTCTTAGAGCTGACCGCCAGAATTACGCCCCGTTCTTTCAGGCCGCGGCAATAGCGCTGTAATTCCAGATATGCCTCGCCCGCCGGATTTCCTTCTCCCAGGATAAGGTTCGCGACGCCGTCTTCTGCCACTACGCCACCCCAGAGAGTGTTGTCCAAGTCGAGCACCAGGCACTTTTTCCCCAATCCCAGAAGTGAGCGTATGTGAGCCATGTAATGTTCGACGAGCAGGGGAATGGCATCCGGAGCCGGGTGTTGCTTGGCCAAGACCCACGACCTCGGGTCGAACCAACGGTCCTTTCCGAATTCTGAAGCGATCAGATCGAGGTCGAGAATAGAAACCGCGGGCGATTTCTGCAGCACCAATTCCACATTCAACCGCCGCAGCAGCAGATCGCACCCGCCCGGGAGTTGATAACCCAAAATGCCGTGAGGGGTATCGAGCGGCAAATCACAATTATGTTGAATCACGTGGCAGTTGAAGCGGCTGGTACATAGGTTCCACAGCTCCTTCAAGCTGGCCATGTATGATTCCAACCCTGCTGCATCCGGCGCATGCCCCTCCAGGTGGGCGTCGCGATAATGGGTAGCCAGAATCACAATATCCGGGCGGAAGCGTGAGAGTTCCGATCGCGAATCGATGATGTTTTGCCGGAACTGCCCATACTCTGCTTCGTAAAGGACAGGCTCAATGCCATCGCGGTAGCAAAACAGCTCCAGGACTGGTGCAATCAGGCGGGTGGTGCTGCTCCCCATCACAGCGATACGAGCCGAGTGCCGCAGGGGAGGACGGTAGCGTTGCAGGATCCTGTTCAGCAGCCGAACCCCGCGTTCCACCCACTGGTAGGACGGAGAGCGGCGCATCGAGTCGCACAGGACTTCGTAGGCCTTGTCTGGGCGGTTGCTGCTCAACAAACTCACGGCCCAGGAATGGCACACTTCATGAAAGCTTCCGATGTTCCGGGCGGCCAGTTGCTGGAACGCTGCGGCGCTCGGTTCGAACCGTTTGGCTTCCAGCAAGAGCTGGGCCCGGAGCCACATTGCGTTCTGGCTCCCCTGTTGCGCGAGCGAATCGCACCAGAAAGGAAGGTGCTGCGGTTCGACAGCAGAGATCACCCATTGCTGCAGAGAAACACAGAGTTCGGGTTCGAGATGGCGCCGGGAAGCCAGGAATCTGAGCACCAGCCGGCATGCTTCCTTGCCGGCAAGATCGGGCTGGGCCGCGGTCAGGGTTGCGGTGAAGATATCCGCCGGATGGTGGGCGGTCTCCAGAAACGTGAGAATCTGCTCGAGGCTCAGCATCATGGCATCCAGCTGCCTCCGCAGACCGGAATATTCACCCCCGTTAGGTAGCGGGCTGCATCGGAGGCCAAGAAGAGCAGAACGTCGGCAACTTCCAACGGCTCCGCCAATTTTTTCATGGGCACGGCCTTGCGCATGGCGTCGCGCAAAAGCGGTTCGACGCCCGCCGTCAGCGGGGTGTCGGTGAATCCGGGAGACACCGTATTCACGCGAATGCCTTTGGGAGCCAGTTCCACGGCCAAGGTCTTGCTGTAACCCCATAAGCCGTACTTGGCGGCAGTATAGGCGGCCTTCCCCGGCGGAGGCGTAGCCACCACCACTGAACTCAACACATGGATGATGCAGGCATCGCCGCCCACCATCGCAGGCACGAAAACCTTGGCAAGGGAAAACGCACCTTTGAGGCTTACCTCCAGATGGAGATGGAAGCTTTCCCAGTCCGAGCGCAGTACCGGAGTGTCGGGAATCGGGGCCGAAGCGGAATGAATGAGCACGTGCAGCGGACCGGCCTGCAAGATCTTGTCGGCTGCCGCGAAAACCTGGGCGGCATGGCAAATATCGCATTGGATGGCTTCCGCCACACCGCCGGCGGCGGCGATTCTCTGCACCGTTGTGGCCGCGCCTGCCGCATTCCGTGCATAGCCGACATACACCGCATATCCCGCGGCCGCAAATCTCTCGGCCGCAGCGGCGCCGATGCCGCTCGCCGCCGAAGCAATAAACACGCGGCGCATCGAATCATGCACCCCGAACGCCCACTTGTGCCCGGCCACGCACCAGAATTCGCTCGCGGCTGTTTCTGATCTCTGTCTTGATCACTAATACCCGCAGGGCATCGTTCTTTTCCACGATACTTCCCGACACGCGCAGGCATTCTCCAGGATAGGCCGGAGCCACAAACTCCAGGACCTGGGACTGATACAGGCAGTCCTGGCCGGGCAAGTGCATTCCCACCAGTCGAGAGAGCAAGCTCGCGGTTAGCAGGCCGTGCAGGACGGGCGAACGAAAACTGGTGCTCGCGGCATACGAGTCATCGGTGTGAAGGGGATTAAAGTCGCCGCAGAGGGCCGCAAACGTCTCCACATCCTGTGCGGAAAAACAGTGCTCAAAGCACGCTGTCTGCCCTACCTGGAGCTCCGCCCATGTGAAATGCCGAGCCCGTTGCAGCTTGGTGATCGGGTTGACGCTCATGGCGGGTTAGGACTGGATACCGGCCCGAAGCAAAACGACTGACTCACAAAACAGAAACGCGTTCCGAGGGAGACAAACGGCTCGCCGCAAGCGAAACAGCATATTCCTCGCATACCTGCCCGAACGTGGCAATGCGCAGGTCGCCCCGCTCGCGAAGGCGGCTTACCTCCTCACAAAACTTCTCCAGCAACACGAACATCACGTCATTCCGGTTGTACAGATCAATGGGATGAAACCACAGGTGGAAGATTCGTCCTGTTCGCACCGCTGACTGCAAACCCTTTCGCACACGGTCCCGCCGGCAAGCAACTGGAATCAACCCGCGCCAGCCTCGCATGCTGCGCAGCATCAACGAGGCCGGAAGCAGGACCAGTCCATCCGCCATGCTCGGCAAAACCGTAGCGGGCGTCAGCCGGAGGAAATCGTAGCTCAATCCTATGATCCGCGACAGGCGAGGCCAACTGGGCAGCCGATTGGCCGCGGGCGGGCGGTAATACCGAAATCCGGTTTCCCTAAGTTGGTGGAGAAAACCTGGGTGGTTAAAGGGAAATATGAAAGTGGGCGCTGGGATGTTGAATTGTTCGGCGATCGCCCGGCAGGCCGCGTATTCCTGGACAGCGCGGAGCCGGGGCGTTCCCCGGTCGGCGAAATCTACGTGGGAAAAAGAATGAAAACCGATTTCCTGCGGGTGCGGCGCCTTCAGCACCTGCAAGAAGCGCCGGCGGGCATACCACTGCGGAGAATGAGACTCATCGGAGCAGGGATCAAAGCTGAACCAATCATGCTGAAACCAGTCGTAGTGAACGGCAGCGAGCTCGGGATGTCCCGAACACCCGTCGAGGACAAGGTGTCCGACGAATGCCCAGGTGGCAGAGATACGGTAGCGGCACAGCAGCTCAAGCAGCCGCGGTATGCCAACTTCGTTGGTCCAGCGGGCGGCGCGCATGAGTTCAGGACCCATACGCAAGTGGAAAGACCCCCACGCCAGCTCTGTATCCAGCGATAGGACCGCGGTGCCAATCATGGTTTATCGGTTGGTGCGCGACGGAAGAGCATCCCCGCTACGTAGTACAGTGGCCAGATCCTGAGCCCACGCCGTGCATGAATTGCCGGAACGAATCAGCTCGGATGAGTAGCCTCTGCGGGCCCAGCATTACCAACGGTGGTCTGAGAGGATAGAAACTGTACCGTGTAGAGGAGCACCGCATAAAACCAGTAAATCTTCACGGTACAATCCGTCATCACATTCAGCGAGGCGGCGACCAGCGTGGCGAGAATCGCCGCCAAAAGACACTTGGCCTGGGCAGTGAGCGGGTGCTGACCGTCCCTCAGCCGCTTATACGCGCCCAGCACCAACCAGCCAAACCAGCCGCAGAGGATCATCCCGCCCAAGCCATTCTCCACCATGAACTCAATGTAGGTATTGTGCGCCGAGCTCAACTCACTTAAAGTCCGCTCATACGTTCGTTCCACCAAGGTGGTGCTGTAAGCAGGGAGAAAGGCGCCAAAGTGAGTAGCCACAGTGCTGCCCTTGGTGGGAACCATGTAGTAGGGCAACATTCCACCCCCTGTCCCTAAGGGGAATGTCTCTACCAGCACATCCGCGGCCCGGTACCAGATCGCCAAACGAGAGAAAATACCCACATCAGGGCTGAAGAAATCTTCGCGTCGGGTGGCATCCTCGACCCAGTGAATGACATTTCCTTGTGCCTGGAAAGCCGCGACTCCCCAGGGGAGAAACAGGCCAATGAGCAAGATGGCGGGGCCCACGAGGGGCACACCACCCCTTCTCCCTTCCTTCTCAGAGCTCGTGATGTACAGATACAGCAGCAGTGCGAGTAGCAGGCTGACCAAGGTCGGGCGGCTCGCTGCCGCCATGGCCGGCAGCAAGAAAGACGCCCCCAACCAATAATAGAAGCGGGCCCCAGTAAGCTTACCCAGCCCGAGGGCCGCGAAGAACGCAAAAACCGCGACCCGCCCAAGAAGATCAGGAGCTCCGAACGCTAATCCTCCGAACCCGCCGCTGGCGCCCGTTGTCGCTTCGCGGATGGTGGGGGAGAGATCCAGGAAATAGAACAACAAGACATCCAACAAGCCCACCACGCCACAAGCCACCAGACACTTCAACAAACCGCGTACCTTGGGCAGCGAATCGAGGAACATGATGGCGGCCAGAAAGACGCCGATAGCAAAGAAATAGTGGGTTGCCAGAAACAGTTCGCGCATCAAGGAAACATCAAACCCGCGGGGGCGAATACCAGCGATCTCGAGAGCCAGGGGCACAACGGTGGAGATGCCGAAGGTAGCAACGAACAGGAGGAAGAAGCTGCGAATTGCAGGAAACATATTGAGCCGGGGAACGATCATCCTCCACTTAGCCGCCACCAGCAGCAGCAGCAGACAGAACTGGATGGTCTCCGCCGCTCGCCACAGCAGGATGACCTCTCCGTCGCCCAGATCCATCTTTAGGGTCTTGGGAAAAAGAAACCGGACGAGAAGATAGAAATAGATCGAGCGGTGTGGCTTGCGGAATACATCCCCAACAAAAGCCGCCGCCCCGGTTAGCGCAATGATGATGGCGATGAGGATCACTGACTGCCTTTACCTATGAATCCGAATTTCCCAGGGCCCGCAAACCAGTGGCCCATCCCCTCTCCTGGAAATACTGAACCACAGGCTGGGCTTGCACGGGATCGAAGAGCCGCCCCAGGAAATGAAATACATCGGCGATTCTTCTGCGACCGCGAAAATGCGGGATCCAGTCCCGCTCTGTGCGCCCCGCGGTGAGCGCTTCTTCCGCCAGCCTTCGTTCCCCCTCGGACAAAACCCTGCCTGCGAAATCGAGCATCTCCAAGGCGTAATCGAGGTATCCGTAAAGAATGCAGATGGAGATGGCCCGCAAGAGCTTGGCTTTGCGGGCTTCCGCGTCAGGCATGCGGTCCAGCAATGGCAAGAAGGCCTCGGGGGTGCGCAGGTAGAGCGCGTCCGCATAGATGATCTGCCCCTTGGATCCACCGACATTGCGGCCGTGCGACCGCTTCCAAAATACCGGCCGGAGATCAAATAGCTGGAACCCAAAGCCGCGCAAGAATGTGTCCAAGTCGGCAAACAGCGGCTGGTCCCGATATATAGGGATGAATTCCGCTTCCACTTCCAGCCCGAAAATGGTGTTGCTGAGCGCCAGTTTCCCGCCTTGAAGGACGAACAGCTCACTCCCCTGGGTATCGACCTTGATGAAGTCAGGATCCGAAACGCCATTTTCCTGGAGTTGCCGGTCCAAACAGTCAACCACCACCTGAATCGTCCGCAGAATCTCGAACCGCTCGGCTTCGGGAAATCGTATGAGCAAGTCCTGGTTGGGTTGGAACACTGAAGAATTAGCTTGCTGCTTGGCAAGGTGCAGGGCCAGTATGCCCTTTTCTTTATGCAGGGCGTGGTTGACATATCTTACCGACGGGGAACTCGCGGTGCTGCGCAGCTTGGCATAAGCTCGTTCATCGGGCTCGAAGCAGAGGGCGCGGAGATAGGCTGCGGCACGCTTCCAGCGGTCCGGCAAGCCCCCGCTCGCTCCTACGTCGATGAGCACCAACGGGTGCTGCTGGTAATAAACCGCCAACTCGGGCGTCAGAAATATGTTCATGGAAGGGTCTTGCCGGCCGCCGCTGCCGGCTTTCGCTGCTGAGTACGAAAGCCTGGAGAATCCGGCTGCTACTTTTCGTAGGTTTCTTTGTTCTCAAGGACTGGGGAGTGATCCACCCTGTTGCGGGGGCGGTACGACAGTCTGCGCCACGGCGCGCTAATACGAGCAACAGCGGCCTGGACTACGAGCTTGCGATAATCGTCGGAGGGCACTTCCGCCCAGCGCGCCTCTGCCAGCAGCCAAAGCATTCCTAGTGCGAGCGAAAGCGCGGTGCCGAACACCAGGATCATCAGGCGGTGAGGACCGCTTTTGCGCTGGGGCACTTTGGCAACATCCAGCACTTGCACGGTGGGGATTTCCTTCGCCTCTTCCACCCTGGCCAATTCATATTGCCTGGTGAGCGTCTCGTAGACGGTTTCCTGGATCCGGACGCGTCGAAACAGATCCCCGTAGGTGGCGCCCAGCAGCGGCAATTGCCGGATGGAGGGGTAGAGCTGTCCCGCGCTCTGATAGGTCTGAACTTTGCCGCTCTGGCCACCTAACTTCTGGAGTTGCTTCTGCAATTCGGCGATGCGCGCCTGCACGGAACGGACCTCTACGTTGTTGTCGGTATAGATTTGCTTAAGACCTTCGAGTTCCGATTGGGCTGCGATTAAGTGGCCCTGCAAGGTCGCCGCCGCCTCCACCATGGCCCGGCCTTGGTCTTTGATATCGAGGGTAGTGTTCTTGCTTGAGAATTCGCTGAGGTCCTTGGCCGCGGCATCCAGATCCCTCTTGACCTCCTTGAGACGCTCCTCCAGGAATACACGCTCACGGTGCGCCGCCGAGGTGGTCAGTTCCGCCGCCAGCCGGTTGAGTTGTTCAACATAAGCCTTGGCCAGGGCAGTGGCCCGCTGCGGGTCCTTATCCGTCACCACGATGGTGATAATCCCACTGTTGTGATCCTCGGAAATCTGCGTATTGTCTTCCAACTGTTTGCAGGCGTCTTCCCTCAACCGCGTTCCATACACCTTCTCCAACTCGAATTCCTGCACCACCCGGTCTTCGACCGTGCGGCTGCCAAGAACCCCGACGAAGAGCGCGCCGGAGCCCCGCAGCCCCATGAGGTCGCCGGCGAGCGCGGCGGCGTTCCCCGCCGACAGAGTCGCGAGCATCGATCGACTGGAGTTGGCGTGGCTCTCTGAAGGCATCAGCCGCGTCGTCGATTGGTAACGGTTGGCAATCAGGAATGCGCTCAGAACCGCTGCCAAACACCCGCAGGCAGCAACCCGGAACAGAAACCGCCGCTGTTCCCAGAAGATTCGGAGGATCTCCGGGGGCCCGGGCCGCGCGGCCTGATCGATCTCTTCGATTTCCAGGGACCGCTCCCGATGGAGACGCTCGACGCCACTTCGCCGCTCATTGGGCAAGGATTCCTTCATTCCGATGTCTCGTCACTCCTTCCCCAGATCCCCCTCCTCAAGCAGTGGGACTATATGCCTCTCATGGCAAAAACCAGGGTGTGAATCAGAATCGCCAGATCCAAGAAGGGCCTGCGGTTGTTGATGTCATAGATGTCAGCTTAGGCAGAGGCGAGAAGGCGGAAGACAGCGTGGAGCACGGCGACAACCTTACTGTCCCTGTCCCTGCAGTACCGCCGGAAGGGTCGCTAGCAGTATCTTGATATCCGTCCACAGGCTCCAGTGCTCAATGTACTGGAGGTCAGACTCGACGTACTTGTCGAACGAGGGATCGCGACGTTCCTCTGATCTGCCACAAGCCGGTAATTCCAGGAGTTACATCAAGACGGCGAAAATGTTCGAGCTTGTATCGCGAGCACTCCTCGGGCACCGGAGGACGTGGTCCCACCAAGCTCATATCACCCTTTAAGACATTCCACAGTTGGGGCAGTTCGTCGAAGCTGTACTGTCTCAAGAACCGGCCTAGCCGCGTAATGCGCGGGTCATTGGGAATTTTAAAGATCACTGCCTGGCGCTGGTTCAGGTGCTGAAGGGCTCCTTTCAATTCGTCGGCATTGGCGATCATGGTTCGAAACTTATAGAAGGTGAAGGTCTTGCCTTTTTTCCCCAGACGCAGCGAGCGGTAAAAGACCGGCCCCGGGGCATCCGCTTTGATAGCGACGGCAATTGCAACGAGCAGCGGAGAAAGCAGCACCAATCCCACTGCGGAACCAAGAATATCTATGGTTCGCTTGAGAATCAGACCGAGTGCAGGGATCGGCTGCCGCCGAAGGTTCATCACCGGCACATGACCCACGTACTCCAACGTTGCCCCGCGGACGAACGAACCGTACAGCTCAGGAACGATCTTCACATCGATGTTGTGGAGCCGGGCAGCTACCAGCGCCTCTTTCACACGCCTGCGCATAAAAGGTATGGTGATAATGACTTCATCGATGAACTGCGCCCTCGCAATCTCAGCCAGATCTTCAATGCGTCCCAGCACACGGGGATCATCTGCATGGTTGTGGTCGAGAAATCCTTTCACAACGATCCCCAGGTGTTTGTTGCTGTCCAGGTACTCCGCGATCTCCTTCCCAATTCTTCCGGCCCCTGCGATCAAAGCATTACGGACCCCGATCCCTGCCGCAATGCGACGTTCCACAACGCTGCGCTTCCCCACCCTCCAACAGCTTAGAAGCATCACATTCAACATTGCGCTACCGACGATCACGAGTGGTGAAATTGTCTGGGTGCCGGATACGTAGATCGCAGTCATGAGAACCGCGGTTGAGCACAACACGGCCTTGGCCACGAGTATTAGTTCTGTGCTCGCGCAGCGGTCGCGCGCCGTGCCGTAGAGCCCGTAGGCCTGTGCAAACAGGACCACGAGCACTGCATACAGGAACACGAATACCAAGTATTCCCTGGGGATTGCGGTGAAAGCCCTCGCGTCACGCAACGCCAGGATGCGCAGCCAGCCCGGTGTGTAGCGGGCCGGGAGCAAAATCGCAAGGGTCAAAGTGACGCAAGACAGGTCTGCCAGCACGCAGGCTACTTGTACCCAGCGACCGCCCGGGAGGGTGGGACTCGCCAGGGGTCCGGGAGATCGAGCCCAGCGGCTTGCAACGTGGGCGGCCTTTGGCGCTCGCTTTTGTGCTCCTTCAGGTACCCCGCCGGCGACGAGACTGCGGAGCTTCTTCTTGAGCGGAGTAGGGTGCTGACCTGCTCCCCGATTGGCTTCGCGGCCAGCCTCGGTAGGCGTGATTAGGGGATGGTTCGCCACTAGATTCGCTGGAGCTTAACTTCGTGTCCCATGCTCATTGAGCCAGTTATCTCTTTTTCCAAGTCGGCCAGAACGTCACTTGGAAGGAGGCCGTCAAGTTGGTATTTCGATTGGTCGAAAGCAGCGGGAAAATCCAGCGCTCATACTGCCAAGAGGTGGTCAGGCTCAAGTCAGGCCGCAGCAGCAAGTCGGCACGGGCGCCGTAATCCTCGATGGTGCCGCCTTCCAGAAAATCTTTGGCCACATGCGCATTGCGGTATGCGACTTGAATGGTGCTCTTGGGCGATAGCCAGTACGTGCTCCACGCCTGGATGCCCTTTCCTTCTCGTCCGATCCAGTTGCCAAGCAGGTTGCCGTCGTTGGTGTGGGAGTCGCGATAAAGAAATTCCCAGTAGATGAACCGGCCATTTACGCTTCGCCCGGAAGGGACATCGGTGTACACGGCCTCGACCCGAAGATCGAGCTTCGCCAGCCGGGGAATCTGCGGCAGGTAAATTCCGGGACTCATGGCGGCACGGCGGGGCGCGGCCAAGGGGGATGGGTCGTCATCCACCAGGGAGTCGTTGTACAGGATCAGCCACCTGCGCAAGCCGGGAATGCGGTAACTGAAGTCGAAGCCGCCGCGCCGGTCACCGGGTTTGGTCCGCAGATCGGGGGTTCCGGCGGATGTCGAGAAAAAGCTGTCAAAGAAGGTCCCCCAGGTGAGCGGTTGGGGCACACCGGCGAAGATAACGGTGCGCGAGAACCCGAGCTCCAGGTTGGGCGTTGGTTTGAAACTGATCTTTTGACCGTGGATGAACGGCCTCCGGGGGAACTGATGCCCTTCCAGCTTGCCGAAGAAGAACTCGGTGCGCACCGGACCCAACCAGGAAAGAATGCCCGGCAGCTTGGAGGGAAACGCCCGCTGCAGGCGGACCATATCGATGGGTTCGGCATTGTCGCTCAACAGCAGCGGGCCGCCCCGTCCCGGTCCCCACCACAGGCTTTGTTTCCCGGCTGAGATTTGGAAGCCCCTGAACCCGAGGCTCACGTAGCTGTCGAGCAACCGGAAGCGATTGACGTCGGACGGCGCCGCCGCAGGAAGAAGAGGGATGTTGTCGTTGGCGGCAATCGCCGCGCGCACATTGTCGGGCAGCGGGGGAGAAGCGGGCGCGTGCTGATATTCCCCGCGAACGTAGAAAGCGAATGGACCGGCTTCGGCGCGGGCGGAGAAACCGGTCACCGTATTCAGTCCTTCGGCGTAGGGCCGGCCGTAGTCGTTGGTGAGTGTCTGACCGAAGTGGTAGCCATCGGTCAGCGGGGTGCCGGAGATTCCCGTAAACCGCGTGTAGATGGACTCCACCTCGGCCCCGAGGCTGCGGTCGCCGTCCAACAGAGCAACCTCCGGCGCAAACTCCTGGGCGAGCGTGCGGTAAAGCCGGACAGCTTCGCCGTCTTCGAGCCCCTCCTGCTCGATCAGCCCTGCCGCTTCCTGCACCAGGCGCGCGCACTCCATGCGCGTCCAGGGACGCATGCCGGCGAAGCCCGTTTGCACGTAACCCAGCGCGGCCAGGCGGTCGAAGGCGGGGTAAGACCAGCTATCCAGGGGCACATACGGCGAGCCCATGTCCTCCGGCTTCGTTGCCTCGCTGCTGCGAACAAAGGTGCCCCATTCGGCTCCATCGAGTTCGGGATTGTGGTGGGCGCGGTAAACCTGCCGCCCGATCCACCACCCCAGGACGCTGCCCACCACCGCATCGGAGGTGAAGTGTTCCCGCCCTACGATGCGCGAGGCGCTGAGGGCCGAGGCCGTCCCATAGGCCAGAAGCTTGGTTAGCGGCCCGGGATACTCATGCGCCACAACACTCGCTATCGACCATGCTGCGGCAGCATGCTCGGAGGGGAAAGACTGGCCGCCTTGCCAGAATTGTCCCTTGCCATCGCCTTCGAGCGGCCGTTCTCTCCCAGTTGCGAACTTCAGGAGCGAGGTGTCGATGAAGACGTTGGCGAGCGCTTCGCCGCTCAGCAGCCCGGTCTCGCGCGCATGATCATTCTGGGTAACGTGCCCCCAGAGGTAGAAAGTGCCCGCCGCACCGATCATGGAAGCCATGCCGTACTTGGAGAGATTCTGGCTGCGCTTGATCAACGTCGCGCTGGTGGGCAGCGCCTTCTCGATCGAGGCGTCGCTCGCGATCAGCCCTGCGGTGAAAGCTCCCAGGGGAACCAGCCAGCGAGCATCCTCCAGCCGCAGCTGCGACGGAGTTGTCCAAAGTGCCTTCTGGTCCGAAACCACGTTCACAGCAAAGTCCCGTTCCCGCGAGTGGCGGCCTCGGTCAAAGGCCGCTGCCGCCGCTCCCCCCTGCTGCGCCTCCTGTGGCTCCGCAGAATCCTGTGCCCGGCCTGTGGTGACCAGAAGCATGGTCAGGAGCGCGAGCACGATACTGTCTTTAATCTTCCGGCGCATCGACCCGAGGTCAGGCACTCGCTCGTGAGCTGGTTGTGGGGGCGTTGGACTGACGCATTGGAGGATCGCTTCAGAAGGAACGCACGGCGGCGGCGGCGAGGGCCATCGACGACATAAACTGCGCCGCCGTGAGCGCGTTTTTCCAGGCGCTGGATCCGGTGATGATCTTCTCGGGAACGAGGAGGGTGTCGCCGGGCCGCATAACGGCGCTCAGCACATTGCCTTTCCACAGCCCCGACCCGCTCCCCTGGCCGACGACGCCGCCATTGGCGCGAATGATGTAGATATCCTTCCGGTTGGCCAAGTCGGTCGGGCCGCCAGCTTGCTGCAGGTACCAACCCGCATTCTTGCCGGGAGCGTAGGTGACGGCCGAGGGGCTGTACACCTGGCCGCTGATCAGCACGAAGCTCGGCCGCTTGGGGATCGTGAGCACATCCCCGGCGCGCAGCTCGATGTCGGCCGGGGTGTTCTGCCAGCGCTCGATGTCCCCGGCGATTTTGATGACCAGGCGTCCGGCTGCCGGCTGAGTCCGCAGGGCGGTAAGAACGTGCTGCTTCTGCTCCGTCATGGTCTGCAAGAGCGCTGTCCGCTCCTGCCCGGTCTCGTTGGCCGCCACTTTTACATTCCCGCCCTCCATCTCGATCCGGCGGATCAACTCCTGACGGCTGCTTTCCTCCAGTTCGCGCACTTGCGCGCGCTCCAGGGCGGCACCCTCGGGATAGGCGCCGGCGCGAAAACCGCCGGCCTGCTTCAGCAACGTGCTCAGCTTCTCCCCATCCTCGATCCCGTAGGTGCCTGGGAACAACACCTCGCCCTTCAGCACCACCGACGCCCCGATGTCCTTCCACCCCGACAGTTGGCGAATGGTCAGAACGTCGCTCGGCTTCAGGACGGCATCGGCGTCACGATCGCCGGAGAGCGCTTTACCGATCTCCACCGTCTTGTGTTGGGTCAGGACCCGGTCGCCATGCTGCACCACGTAGCTGGCGATGTCGGCAGTCTGGGTGAAGGCACTGCGTTTGAAACCGCCGGCCAGGCGCACCAGATCCGCTGCCGTCATGCCGTTGGCCAGCGGGTATTTTCCCGGCCGGAGTACCTCGCCATAAATCCAGACCCTGGGGGGATCGATTTCGTAGCGTCCAAAAATGCGGATGGTGTCGAAGGGCTGCAATTCGATGGGATCATCCCCGGTCAGGACCTCCGACAACTTGAACTCGATGACGACCGGGTGATAGTCGGGCGGCACCAGGCGCACGATTTCCGCGTGGTCCGCCGGTTCGGGAAGCAGATCCTGGTACGAGCGAACGAGGTCGGAGATCTGAATGCCCGGATGGTAGGGATACTTCCCAGGCCGAAACACGTGGCCCTGGAAATAGACGGTCTGGTCGCTGTAGGGGAGGATCGGCGAAATCGTGATCCGATCCCCATCCTGGATGTGGGAATTGCCCAGCGCCTGGTCCAGCGCTTGCTTGTCATCGTGGTTCGGCAGGTTGACGCTCAGCAGGACCCGCCGTTGGTGAGCCTCGATGCGCTCGACATTGATCTGGCGCAGGGTGGCAGATACCAGCACACCTCCGGCAAGCTTGAGCACATCCGCCAGTTCCTTCTCGCCTTTCAGCTCATAGATGGCCGGCCGGCGCACCATGCCGGCAACGGTGACCTGGGGGCCGACCGGCGGGACCAGAATGGTGTCTCCCGGTTCCAGACGTTGCACATCCGAGTGGACGCCTTGCAGCATGAGCTCGTACAGGTCCACCTCGCGGATGAGTTCCTTGCCGCGGTAATGACGAACCGTGCGCAGCGAGCCCTGGGCGGTCGGACCGCCCGCCACATAGAGAGCGTTCAAGGGCGTCGAAAGGGAGCTGATGTCATAGGCGCCGGGCCGTTCGACGTCACCCACCACGTAGACGCGAACTGTTCTTAGCCGCGTCAAGGAAATATCGACGCGGACCTCGCGAAACTGCGCGCTCAAGGCTTCGCGGATCAGGGCTTGCGCTTCCGAGATCGTCTGGCCGGCCACCACCACGGCTCCGGCTTGGGGCAACTGAATCCGGCCTTCGCGGTTGACGGTTCGGGTAAGCCTTTGGGAAACACTACCCCACATGTTGATGTTCAAGCCGTCGCCCGGGCCCAGAACATAATCCGGACCCGCCGGCAGATCCATCGGCAGACTGTCGAGATTGCCCGTCCCGTTTAGAAAGATGTCCGCACCGAATCGCCTGAGGCTGGCTGCTCGGCTGGGAATTTGCCTGTAGAGGTCGCGCAAGGCTGGCAAATTCGGATAGGGATTCGGCCGGCGGGCTGTCGCCGGCTGGTTTTGATCCTCGACCGGCGGAGGGATCGCGCGCTTCGTTCTCTCTTCGCGGCGCCGGCTTGGCCCTCCCCGCCGAAGGGGCGGAACGGTTGTCTCCGGACTGGGTTCTGCCAGCTGTTCCAGATCTTCCTGGCTTAGATACCCGCGACTTCCCAGTTCACGGCTTGGCCCACCCCGCCGAAGGGGCGGAGCGGTTGTCTCCTGACCCGGCTCTGCTAGCTGATCCAGATCTTCCTGACTCAGATACCCGCGACTTTTGAGTTCGCGAGTCAACAAGACCCGCAGTTTGGCATCTTGCTCGATGCGACGGAACAAAGTGTCGTCGGTAAACTCAGACTCCGACACCGATCGGCCTTGCTCCTGGAGATACCCAATCACCTTTCGTCTTAGATCGGCCAGCAACTCCGGCTGAGCGCGAAGAAGTTCAATGATTCGAACGGCGGGAAGGGCCTCCTGCTCGGCGCCCTCTGGCTCGGTGGCTTCCGTCGCAAAATCTCCCTGGTAATCGCCGCTCTGGTCGGCCTGGGTCGGGAGCCGGTCCTGCGCCCAAACAACCCCCTGGCAGGACAAAATGAAGAGGGCGGAGCCCACCGCGATCAAGCAGAGCGCTACCGGGAAGCGATTTCGTGTGCCGAGATTCCGCATATTGCCTCTGAACACTTCAAGATTGGTTTGGCGCTTCTTCCCTCGCGCGCCACGGCGGCATCCTGAGAATGCCTTTAGGAAGGAGTGACTCCTGTGACCTCAGGCGGCCTCTGGCTCCGGTGTTGACGAGCGGGCGCTCCCCATGCCGAAGCGCCAAAGAGCCAGATGTCGGTGTACATCTTTGCCGATCCCTCGACGTTGCATCCCAGACAGTCGTGGCCACCCAAAAGCTCACAAACGATGCGGTGGTAGGCGATCATCCCCACCAGGGCGCGCCCCATCAGCAAGGGCTCGACGTCCCTGAGAATTTCACTATCGATTCGCTCGCGGATGTGTTCGCCCAAGATTTCATAGAAGTAAAGCAGATGGGGCCGGTAACGCTTCCGCAGCAGCTCCGGTTTTTCTAAAGCCGCGTAGAAAAGGAGCCGCAAAAAGATGGGATCAAAGAGTTCTTCCAATCGCTCCGCCAGGGAAAGGAACGCCTTCTCGGGATCGTTGGATGATTGCAGGGCCGGGACCAGCCATTCCGGTACGCTCGCGCCCATCTTGCTGTCCAGCACCTGAAGGTACAAGTCCTGCTTGTTCTTGAACTGTCGAAAGATAGTGATTTCATTGACGCGGGCTTTCCTGGCCACGTCACGGGTGGAGGTCCCCTGGAAGCCCTTGGCGGCAAACAGCACCGTTGCGGCTCTTATCACCTTCTCACGAGAACTCAAACCTTTAGCCGATCGTGAGGTTGGCATCGCGACCTCCTGGAGTGGTCGTTGCGGGGAACCAAGTTCGCCTTGAGCCCCGTGCAGGGTGCAGCGTCGGCGGAGCTTAGATTGAGATCGCTGGTGGGGATCGCCATCCTGGTGGTTGACGCGCAATCCTCAGAACTGCGTTGCTGGCCGCGATGGGTTCAGGCGACCAGCTTGGGACTGTACGAGCCAACCGGCTCCACATCGTTGGCATCGACTTCAACCGCCAGGGATCGCTCGATCGAGTTGATGGAAAGGACCAAGCGGAACCGGCCTTTCCTGCGTACCAGAATTCCCATCATTTCTGCGAGTGGTCCATCTTTAATCCGTACGCGTCTTCCCACCACTAAGTAGGGGTGGGGCTCCATGCGGATGTGGCGCGCGCAACAATCGCGCACCGCAGCCAGCTCCGCATCGGGAATCGGAGTGGGGCGGCCCTGGAAGCCCACTAACCTGACCACCCCGGGAACGGTCACCACCTGCATGCGGTCGGCGAGCCGAATGCGCGCGAAAACATAGCCGGGGAAGAGCGGCAGACTCACCGCCGCACTGCGATCGTTCCAGCGGTGGACGGACTCGTAGATAGGGAGAAAGACTTCCAGAGACTTTCCTTCCAGCTGCTGCCGGACACGTTTCTCGTGCCGCGACCGCGTGTGTACCGCGTACCATCGGAGAGTTTGCAGATCTGCCGAGCGGAAATTGTGATTCGCCGAAACCACATCACGCGGAGCGCCTATTTCTGGCCCTGGCTGGCTCAATGGGTACATGCCTGTGCACCTACAGCTTCGCCCCGTCACTACAGGGGCCCTTGTGACCTAACCCATTTATTTCTGTGGAGGTTATGAACGACGTGACGGTTGACTAAGCGCGGTTGGGCTTACTGAGCTGCCGCCCCCTGCAACACATTTCCTTGCCTCGGTCAAACGACGAAACACTGAAACGGGCGGAGCCGAGCATGTAGTTGCGTGCGTCATCGGAAGCAAGTGTATGCTTCAGCTCGCTCGGATGCGGCCCAAGTTTTTGCGATGCCCCAGGTTGTCAAGGTCCTAATATGGCTCGCTCCGAAAATGGAACGGAGTTGTGCGTCCGCACATTCCTTCTATGGCAGGCGCTGGCAGCCGAGGGGGGCTGGTCTTCACGGCGGACCACTTTCGCAGCCTGGAAGTGCGCCACGTCCGGATGGCAGCAGACACCATTACGCGCGATTACGCCGATGCCATTCTGAACTGCGAGCTTGGCTTGCCAGCTTGGTTTCGCTCGAGCAACAGAAGCTGGCAGCGGTTCTCATTGTCTTGTCCCGGAAACTCGCGTTTTGGAGTGGAGCGCCGGCCTACGGTGGAGGTTCGGAAGCAACAGCTCCCCCGCAGATCCTGAAGAGGGAAACTCCCTGACGGTCGCGGTCGACGGATTTGGCGCCGCGGTCTATCCAACCAGATGCACGGTAGGCTTGGTCCGAAGCACTCAGTTTGCAACTGGAGCAAGTTATGGGTTCGGGGTTATCGAAGCCGGTCCACCAGGGCGAGGTCCTGGGCTTCAGATTCGCGGATATCCATACGCGTCTGCCGGAGAGAGGTAGCCTTCTGCGGGTCCATTCCGGGCTTCAAATCGGTTGTCTCCAGGAAGTAACCCCAGCCGGCTAGCCGATCTTCTCTGCTCTGTCCACTCTCGAAGTGCTGAACCGTCACCTCGGCTTTCCCACGCCCCTTAATGATGGCCATGACGCCACCCGGCTCATAGGTCCGCAAGTTGTATCGGATGATGGCAAACGATGCCGTGGTCCGGTTCCGCATGCTTCGAAAACTCTTCTTCACGGTTCGTCCCCTTCTGACGCTACCCCATGCACCACGCGGAAGCCACTTCCGCTCGGTTTCGTTCGGCAAGCGATTGTAGAAGTGCGGTCTCCTGGATATGGCGTGAGTGAGCCGAAACCTGTACGTAGGGAAGGCCCAGGAAGCGTCGAGCAGAGATCTCCGTTATTTCCAAGCAATTGAATTTCGATAGTTTTACTTTTCCCAGCACTCGCTGTACTGCTCTCCGTACGGTTTTCTTGCCCTCCCAACCCCATACCATTGCCTGAATGTTCGCAGCCATGAAGAAGAAGTTCCAGCCCGCTCTCCGGACCTTTCGATCCAGGACATCGCCATCCGAGTCTTGAATCATTTCCCAGCCATGCCAATACGGTTCGACTTCTACTCGCAGGGATTCCGGGATGAGCGTGCCCGCCTGCATCATGATGGTTCCCGCTTTTAGGGTGTCTTCCATCGAGCCCCCCTTAACATTCAAGAGCCCGGTGTCGGTGTTTGCTCGCACTGGAGGGGTGGCCACCACTGCAAGATGCCGTCCGGTGGGCGCTCGGTCATTTTGGAGATCGTGCAGCTTCATAGCGACTCGCTTCCGGGCGTGCGGTCCGTGATGGAAACGATGGCGAGCCTGGGTTTCATCTCCAATCCGCGACCTAGCGAGACCATGAACAGAACCAGAGTGATCGCAACCAGTACCAGAAATATGTTGGCAGAAAGGGCGACCGGCCGGATGGGGTTGAAAAGGCCAGCCACTGCAAGAAATAAACCAATCCAGAGGTACTTACCGGCACGAACCGCCTGCGCGAAAACCATGATAGCTCCGGCCCAGACCACATACTGCAGCAGTATCCGGTTCTCCGCGAAGGGCTGCCAGAACAGGGCCAAAAACAATGCGGCAATAGCAATCCACTTGATGAGTTTCGCAATCATTTGAGAAACCTCTATTTCTTGATCAGGTCGTGCGTAAGCCTTGGAGTCTCGGTCCTTTTCTTCTTTTCTCGGTGCAGATGGGGGCGGACTTTGCCGCCCCCAACCATACCGAACAGGCCGGAGCGCCTTAGGCTGCTACGCGAGCGGCGAGCTTGTGGAACGTCGAGTAGGCAACGTCATAGGTCCGAACCTTAGGAGTTCCCTCGACCAGGTTCGCCAGAATCTTCAGCACTTCTGGGTAGGTGGCGCGGTTGTAAGTCTCCGCGTTCTCTTTTGAGTCCCACAGGCTGATTGCGACCACCTCCGGTCCGTCCGGAACGACGAACAACATCTCGTCCTGGAAACCCTGCTGCCTCTTAAGGGTCGGGATGATCTCCTTCTCAAACTTTTCGGTGAATTCTCTTTGTGTGTTCGGCTTCAGTTGCATGGAAACGATGCGAGTAAACATGTCAACCTCCCAGGTTGCCTGCAGTGGGCTAAGAGGGGAGTACTTCAGATGGGCTGACTTAGTTCAGGAGATCTGAAAGAGAGAGATGAGGTGCTCGCTCACACACAACACTAGCCCCATTTCATCAGGTTGTCAAATACACCGGGCCAAAGGGAAGCCGCCATAGAATCTTCGTCTGAATCCGATTAGGCCTTCCTCCGCCAACGCCGCTTTTCCATTTCCCACTCAACATCCTTCAGCTGAACCTGCTCTATACGAGAACAAGCTGTCGAACGCGCGCGCGGCAGGAGCGATGGCTGAGCGGGCGATACGTAGTCCGCATCGCGGCTTGCTGCTGATCGTCTCCTCGCATGAACGACTACTGCCACGACCGAGTTGTGGAAAGGGAAGCCGTTTTTCAGCAACCTGCTAGAATGGTGGGCGGGGGAAAGATCCTTCGCTTCGCTGGCCGGCTTTAGGGATCTCTTAGTTCCGGGGAAAAACCTCCACAAGTTTCCCCGCACAGGAAAATCCACAGCATGCTGATTCCGATACTTGTCGCGCTGCTTGTAGCGTTCGCCTCGATGCAACTGTCCAGTCTTTGCACCACCATCTACCTGCACCGCGCCATGGCACACAAGGGGCTGAAGCTGCATCCGGCCGTGGCCATGCTGATGCGGGTGGAGATCTGGTTGTTCACTGGCATCTCCATGCGGGAGTGGGTGGCGGTCCATCGCAAGCACCACCACTTCACCGACGAGGAGGGCGACCCGCACAGCCCCTACTTGAAGGGGTTGATGAAGGTCCTGCTGTTGAACGCCATGTATTATGCGCAGGAAGCCAGGAAGCCCGAGGTGGTCGCCAAGTACACGCAGGACATTCCGCGGACCCGCGCCGAGGCCGTGCTGTCGCAGGGATGGCTCGGGCTGGGCATCATGCTGGCCGCGTTCATGTACGGCTTTCACCTGCTGGCGGGCGGCTGGTTGGGCCCGGTGCTGGGCGTAGTAACGTTCGTGGTGCAGGGCGCGGCCTATATCTTCAGCAGCGCCGTGATCAACGGCATCTGCCATTGTGTGGGCTACAGGAATTTCAACAACACCGCCACCAACCTGCGCAGTGTGGCCTGGCTGACGGGAGGAGAGGGACTGCACAACAACCATCACCAGTACCCGGCTTCATCCAAGTTCAGCATGCGAAAGTGGGAGATCGACCCCGCCTGGCCGGTGATCCAGGTGCTCACGAAACTCCGCCTGGCGCAACCGCTGCCTCTGCCGCAGCAAGGGTAGCAACCCAGACCGAGCCCAAAAAAAAAGGCGCTCGCGATGCGAGCGCCTTTTCGATTGTGACGGTCGAACTACAGAAGCTGTACGTTCTCCGCCTGCAACCCTTTGGGTCCCTTCACGACGTTGAATTGAACGGCTTGGCCTTCCTGCAGGCTACGGAATCCGTTAGCCTGGATGGCCGAGAAATGCACGAAGACATCCTCGCCGCTCTGGCGGCTGATGAAGCCGAAACCCTTGGCGTCGTTGAACCACTTGACTGTTCCTTGTTCCATGTTGGTGTTACTTTCCTTTTCTTTTGATTTACGCCGGAGAGAAGTCGGAGGGCACTGCAGGCAGATACTAGCTGGTAAAGCGAGCACGCGCTGCTCACAACCGATTTCAAATCTAACGCAAGTAAAGCGTATCACCTGCGGAGCTTTAGCGCCACATAAATCGGGGGTGCCGGATTCGGGCATGCCCTCTCGCTCTCCGGAGCAAATAAGGTCCCGCTGCGCGGGTAATGGTGCTAGGATGGGGGCGCCTTCTGGCAGACGCTCGCTTCTTATCGCTAAGCAGCTTCTTGAATCGTCCGCCTCTCAGAAGATCGAGAGGTGGGTTGTGCCGGAAAAAACTCCAGCATCCTTTGCAAGCCTCGACAAGAAGAAAGTTCTTTTGGCCGACAGTTTCGAGAAGGCGCGAAGCGTGCGGGCCATTTTTATGAGATCACGCCTGGTCGATGTAGACGTCGCCAGCAACATACCCGAGGCGCTGGCGCTGTGGAGGACCAGCGTTTACCACCTGGTGTTGGTCGCCCCGCGGGAGAATCCCGGCGAAGCCCTCGAGTTCTGGCAGGAAATCAAACGGGAAAAGCCCCGGCAGCGGGTGGCGTTCCTGATCGGTTCTCCGGCCTACCTGTCGCTCACCTGGCCTGCTTGACACCCAGTCCAACGCACAACACGAAACATCTCACGAAGGCGGTCGCGCGACGGACATCTCAACGCATCGCGACGCCGGCAGAATTCTTCCGAGCCCTTTCTGCCCTGTTTCGGTAGAGCTGTTCGCCATCGCGCAGACAGAAAAGGAAGGGCGGGCACTCGCCGAGTCAGGTCTGCTCGACGCGATAGACAGTCAAGCTGCAATCCTGTCGCTCGGACTTTGCACCGTTGCGAACCCCTATGCCGCGTCTAATTCCCCCGGTGACATCTCATCCACGTAGCACCACACCCAGGATTCGCCCGGTTCGATGGAGCGGATCAAAGGATGGCTGGATGACTTGAAGTGTTTTGTCGCGTGTTTGTTTTTCGAGGAATCGCAGCAGCCCACGTGTCCGCAGGACAGGCAGAGCCGCAGGTGGACCCACGTGTCACCCGATTTCACACACTCTTCGCACCCGCGCTTATCGGTCGTCGTGAACCTGATCTGATCGGTGTGTTTGCAATTCATCTTCATCTCCTGCCCTCATTTCTGCCGGGCAATCCAAGCTGCTCCGAAGTCGGGCCCATGTTCTGAAGTCACGTCTCTGCCAAAGTGCGGTGGACAAGGTGGACGGCGATCGCTCCTTCGCCCACCGCGGAAGCCACCCGCTTCACATTGCCCGAGCGGACGTCGCCAACGGCAAACACGCTGGGAAGGCTGGTTTCCAGCATTTGCGGAGGGCGGCTGAGCGGCCAAGCCAGAGTTGGGCCGCTGCCGCCGGCCCCATCCAGATCTCGCCCGGTAAGGATGAAGCCTTTGTCATCGAGGGCGACGCAGCCCTTCAGCCACTCTGTTCCTGGGGATGCGCCCGTCATAACGAACACGTGGCGAATGGCATGAGTTGCAGTTTCCCCCGTCGCGCCGTCACGCCAGGTGACGCGCTCGAGTTCGGTGTCGCCGTCCAAATCAACAATCTCGGCCCGGTAATGCAGCTCGATCGCAGGGTTCTCGGTAATGCGTTGAATCAGATACCGCGACATTGTCTCCGACAAGCTTCCGGAGCGCACCAGCATGTACACCTTATGCGCCGTCTGCGAGAGGAACACGGCGGCTTGCCCGGCGGAGTTTCCTCCGCCGACTACCATGACATCCTCGTTTTCGCAGAGTTGCGACTCGATGTAGGTCGCGCCGTAGTAAATCCCCTGGCCTTCGAATTTCTTCAGATTCGCGATACGCGGCTTGTTATATTGGGCGCCGGTCGAGATGATAATGGCGCGTGCGGCGATCCGATTGCCGTTATCCAGAACCACTTGATATGGCCCATGGCTGCAGTTGAGCCGCACAACGCCGTGGCCCACCATCATCTTCGCCCCAAATTTCTGCGCTTGCGCGATAGCGCGGGCCGCCAGCTCCTGTCCGGAGACTCCGGTCGGAAAGCCCAGATAGTTTTCGATCTTGGAGCTTGATCCCGCCTGCCCGCCGGGAGCGTTAGTTTCGATCAGCAGTGCATCCAGACCTTCCGACGCGGCGTAAACAGCCGCTGCCAGGCCAGAGGGCCCTGCCCCGACGATGATCACATCACGCACTTGAGAGGTATCAATGCTGACGTTGAAACCCAGGCAATCCGCCAGTTGCTGCGTCGAGGGATTGCGCAACACGGTGTGGCCGTGGCAAATGACAACCGGAACATCCGCCAATTTGACTTCAAAACGGTCGAGGAGTTCCTGCGAGGTCTTGTCGGTGTCGAGATCGACATAGCTGTAAGGATGCGCATTCCGGCTGAGAAACTCGCGCAGGCGCAGCGTGCTGGCGGAGTGGCGCGAGCCCATCAAGATGACGTTGCCCTGGCCGCGGCTAATGAGCGCGAGGCGACGCAGGATGAACGCCCTCATGAAAACTTCGCCCAGCTCGGCGTCTCTTGCGACGAGCGACCGTAACCCGTCCGCAGGAATCTCGAGAAACTCACCGGCTTCGGTAACGCGCCCGCGCACAAGGCAGCGCTGCCCGGAGATCATGGTGATCTCGCCGGTGAATTCACCGGGGCCGTGTGTGGCTATGGGGCGTTCGCCCGTAAGGTCGGGCTGCGCGATCTCCATGCTTCCCGAAAGCAGGACGAAAAAAGGGACTTCCGTGTCGTCAGGCTGAAACAAGATCTCGCCCGGCTCAACCTTTCGCAACCTGCTGCCGGGGCGGAGACGATTAATCTGCGCCGCAGTCAAGACTGGAAAGGCTTGCGTGCGAGCGTCGAGCGCGCTGGGTGCAGGCCAAGTAGACATGGTTTTCTTCCATAAGCTGAATCGCCGAAGTCGTGACGCAGAGACGGCGCCGGCAGCCGTCCTGGTTCATCCCACAACCCACGATCACGCCACGTGGCCCCCATCCACGCCGTACCGTCGTCCGGTGACGGAAAACGGCGAGAGATAAAAGGCGACTGCGGCCCACAACTTCCCCTGGGCCGGCCATAGCCGTCAGGCCAGGTGCCCGCCTTCAAGTCCCCGTGTTGTCTGGCCGGCTGGTCGCTCTCGGCCGGCGCCGAGCTGCTACGCCGCTCCGGCAGTCACTGACGGCTCTTGCGCCTCGATCAACGGCATGTTGACCAGATGCTCGCTCAGGAACCAGACTTGAAGCTCGTTGGTTCGCAGCACCTCGCTGACCACAAGGTCGTTCGTGCCGTCATCACCAAGTTGGGAAGCACGGCGTGCCAGTGTACGGGTTTCGCGAATGATGACTTGGTGAGCATCCAGCAGTCGCGAAAGTTGAACGGGAACCTCTTCGCGACCGCGAGGGGCGCGTTCGATTTGTGTAGTTTCAGCCACATCCGGCGCCATGGCTATGCTGACGCCGCCGAGCAGCTGAATCCGTTCCGCAATCGAGTCCACCAACTCAACCTGCTCGTCGTAATGCTTGTCGTAGAGCAGATGGAGCTGATAAAAGGTTGGACCAGCAACCTGCCAATGGGACTTCTTGTACAAATCGCGAAGGGTCATCGTGTCGGCAAGCAGTTGGTTCAAGTGTTCGGTCATTTCCAAGCGTACGGGCTCCTCGAGTTCAAGCGGCAGCAGGTGGCTCACAGTTCCGTAAGCCTGAATTTCCCGCGCACGTTGATGAAGACGAGGCTGTGCGCTGATGTTTCCGGTTTTCGCATCAGTTTGCCTTCTTGCCATTGGACTCCTCCTTGTCCGTCATAGAGTATTTGTGCAGGACGAGTGATTCAGAATCTCTCGCATAAACCGCGGCGGGCATCCCCCCGCGAGGACGAGGCGTGGCGCACCGTGTTAGTGGGTGACGGGGCTTGCCGCCCTCGCTCAGGAAATCGTTGTAGGGATCGATTAAGAGCAGCGCCGTCCGCTTCGTTGGATAGCCATCACCGTTGGCGTCCACGGTCCGGGTCGCTGCCGTCACATGCTCAGTCCCAGACATCTCTCCTCCGGCGCGCAGTGTGCGATCGGGCGAAATAAAATCATCTCAGCACCGTTCGCACGTTTTCCCATGACTCACTCGCGTTCTGCCAGCACATCACATCAGGTTGCATGCCTCCTTGAAATCGAGGCGCGGGCTGCGCGGGAACAGCTTCGCTGTGTCGCCATAACCGATGTTGCAGAGAAAATTCGATTTCACATGGCCGGCGGGAAAGAACTCCTGGCCGCAGTCTTCGCACTTGCCCGCCGCAAAAAACTCTTCATCAACCTTCGCGCTATCGAAGCCGGACATCGGCCCGCAGTCCAGCCCGAGCGCCCGCGCCGCAAGCATCAAGTAGGCGCCTTGAAGAGAAGAGTTCCGCTTCGCAGTCTGCTCGATCAGCTGGGGATTGTTTGCGAAGATGTCGCGCATGGCCGGGTTGTGTGGGAACAGTTTGGGCAACTTTTCGTAGAACTTCAGATCGTAGGCGATGATCACAGTGACGGGCGCGGCCATCGTCTTCTCCACGTTGCCAGCCGCGAGTGCCGGGCGGAGGCGCTCCTTCGCAGCCGCTGAACGCAGGAACACGAACCTGGCGGGACAACTGTTTGCGCTCGTAGGCCCCCATTTCACGACTTCGTACAGCTCACGCAGCAACTCGTCCGGCACTGGCTTTGGAAGCCAGGCGCCGTGCGTGCGCGCTTTGCGAAACAGCACATCCAGCACGTCATCATTCACTCTGTCCATTTGCCGATCCTCTCTACCGCGCGGGTTGGCTTGAGCACGTGTGCACCTTGCCTTTTCTTACAGAAAATTTATCAGTGCAGCGGTCGTCTCCTTTGGTTTTTCCTCGAGCACCCAAGGTCCGGTGTCTTTGAGCACGACCATCGTGGCATCCGAAGCCACGATCTTCATTTGCTGCGCCCGCCGTCGATGTCGTAGGTCGCGCCCGTGAGGGCCGTGTTGGTCATGATGTGTACGGCGAGCGCGGCGACGTCGGCCGGTCCGACGACGCGCCGGATGGGAAGCGTGGCGCGAAGCTGATTGCGGCGGTTTTCGAGTTCATCGCCGAGGAGCGATGCCGACAACGGTGTGTCGACGAAGCCGGCGGCGATGAGGTTGACTCGGACGGGCGCGAGCTCGAGCGCCAGGTTGGCTGTAAGGGCGGGGAGTGCAGCGGTGACTGTCGACGCGATCCCGAGGCCGATGCCTGGGCGGCGGCCCCCGGTGCCGCCCATGAACAGCAGCGTGCCTCCCGGTCTCACCTTGTGGGCGGCGTTGCGGGCGACCTGGAGTACCAGCAAGAGGTGCGCGTCGAGGGCGCGGCGCGCCTGCGCGAAGTCCATGTCGACGAGGCGCCCGTAGTACGGCCGGCCAGCTGTCACCATCACGTGGTCGATCGTGGTCGGCAGGTCACGGAAGAACCGCTCGAGGGGAGCAGGATCCGTGGCGTCGAAGGCCGCGGTGCTCAGCGCGTCGAGCTCGCTCGCGGCGCGCTGGAGGGGCTCGGGATTCCGGCCGGCGAGGATCAGCTTGGCCCCCTCAGCGCGTGCTCGTCGGGCCGTTTCGAGCCCGATGCCGGCGCTACCGCCGATCACGACGACGGTTTGCCCGAGGAGTTCCGGTTCGCGCTGGATGGGAGAGGCGGTGGTTGCGGTGCTCATGTTCCTCCGATCAGCAGTCTAAAATTGCGTTCGCCTTAAGGCGTGACGTTCGATACTCTTTGCGAAAAGAGGCGCCTCTTGCCTGTTATGAGCCTCGGAAATAGGTTTACGAGCGGCTTGGAAGACCTCCCAGAACAGCGCTATGACAAGCATCCTGAATCAGGGCTGCTGGCCACGCTTAGCGGAGCGATCGGAACGCGGCGCGGATCTCTTCAGAGAAAAGTCCCGGCTGCTCCCAGGCGGCGAAGTGGCCGCCTTTTTCGACCTTGCTGTAATAAATGAGTTTGGGATACGCCCGCTCTGTCCAACTCCGCGGGGCTTGATAGAGCTCGTCTGGAAAGGCGCTCACCGCGACCGGGATGGCGACGTGTTTCGGGGCAAAGAAGGCGAGCTTGCTTTCCCAATACAAACGAGCCGAAGAGACCGTCGTGTTCGTCAGCCAGTAGAGCGTGACGTTGTCGAGGACGTCGTCTCGCGTAAGCCCCTCACGCTGACCGTCAAAGACGCGCGCGATGAGCGCGTAACTGCGCCCGTCGTGGTCGAGCATCCAGGCGGCCAGGCCGACCGGCGAATCCCCGATCCCGTAAATCGTCTGCGGGCGGTTCATCATCTCCTGGGCGTAGCCCAGGCCGTGCTTGTAGAAAAAGTCGAGCTGATCGTACGCATGCTTCTCGTCGGCTGAGAGGCCGGACGGCGGCGGGTCGCCGAACTGGAGTGCCTTTGCAACGTCGGCTGGCACGGTGGCAGGCATGTTGGTGTGAATGCCGATCAATTCCGATGGTGCCAGCAGAGCCATCTGTTCCGTGACCGCATTCCCCCAATCGCCGCCCTGCGCCACAAATCGTGTGTATCCGAGGCGCTTCATCAGCACTATCCACGCACGTGCGATGCGGATGGGATCCCAGCCGGTCATGGTGGGCTTCCCGGAAAACCCGTAGCCCGGCAGCGACGGAATCACGACATCGAAAGCGTCTGATGCGCTCCCGCCATGTGCCGTGGGATTCGTCAGCGGATCGATGATCTTCAACTGCTCGATGATCGAGCCCGGCCATCCGTGCGTGACGATGAGCGGCAACGCGTTCTGATGTTTCGAACGCACGTGAATGAAGTGAATGTCGACCCCATCGATCTCGGTGATGAATTGCGGTAGGGCGTTGAGCTTCGCCTCGCACTTGCGCCAATCGTACTCTGTCCCCCAGTAACGCGCGAGTTTCTGAATCGTTGCGAGCTGCACGCCTTGCGACTGATCCGTGACGGTCTCCCGCTCGGGCCACCGCGTCGCCGCGATGCGGCGCTTCAGGTCGGCGAGCGCCTCGTCCGGAAAGTGGACGCGGAAAGGCCGGATGGCGTCGGCTTCGGCGCCGCCCGATGTCTTCTCTTGTGCTTGTCCAGCTGGTCTCCCGCCGATTGCGGCCTCGGACCTGCTTTCCATCGATGTCTGAGTCATGGCGATCGTTCCTACTATGAGAAGTGCGACTCCCATCCAAATGCGCTTCATGGCTTCTCCTCGTTTCTGAAAATTGGGCGATGCGATTGCCGCCGGCTCCCGTTCCGGCGATCAGCGAAGCGAACGGAACGCGGCACGGACCTCTTCGGAGAACAGCTGCGGCTGCTCCCACGCCGCAAAGTGGCCGCCTTTCGCCACGCGGTTGTAATAGATGAGCTTGGGATACGCCCGCTCTGTCCAACTCCGCGGGGCCTGATATTGCTCGCCAGGAAAAACGCTCACGGCCACCGGAATAGAGACGCCCTTGGCGTTGAAAAAGCCACCTTTATATTCCCAATACAGACGAGACGCGGAGACCCCCGTGTTCGTCAGCCAATAAAGCGTGATGTTGTCGAGGATCTCGTCACGCGTCAGTTCGCCTGTGGCGCTCGTGGTCCGGTTCAGAGCCGAGGCGACCGCCGCGGCCGGCTGGCCGTCAGCATCATTGTGGTCGAGAAGCCAGGCGGCCAGGCCGACGGGTGAATCCGCAATGCCGTACAAAGTTTGCGGGCGCGCCGCCATCATCCTTGCGTATTCGACCTGCTTGAATGTCGCGACCAGCTGCTGATACGCGCGTTTTTCGTCGGCTGAGAGACCGGATGGCGGCGGGTCGCCAGCTTGAAGAGCCTTGTCGACGTCAGCTGGGACGGTGGCAGGCATGTTGGTGTGGATGGCAAGCAATCCCGCAGGCGCCTGCAAGCCCATCCGGTCAACGACAAACGCACCCCAGTCGCCGCCCTGGGCGACGTAGCGGGTGTAGCCGAGGCGCTTCATCAGTTCTGCCCAGGCTCGGCCCATGCGCTCGGGCCCCCAGCCGGTGGCCGTTGGCTTGCCCGAAAAACCATAGCCGGGCATCGAAGGTATGACGACATCGAAGGCATCCTCCGCGCGTCCTCCATGGGCGGTCGGGTTGGTGAGCGGGTCGATGACCTTGAGCTGTTCCAGAATGGAACCCGGCCAGCCATGAGTGATGATGATCGGCAGGGCGTTCGGATGACGCGAGCGGACGTGTATGAAATGAATGTCGAGCCCGTCGATCGTTGTTACAAATTGTGGCAAGGCGTTCAGCTTCGCCTCGCATTTGCGCCAGTCGTAATCTGTCGCCCAATAGCGCGCGAGTTCCTGAATGGTCGCGAGCTGCACGCCCTGCGACTGATCTGCGACGGTCTCCTTGTCAGGCCAATGCGTCGCCGCTATGCGCCGGCGGAGATCGACGAGTGCCTCTTCCGGAACGTTGATACTGAAGGGGCGAATTGCGGGTGTTGCGGTGTACTGGGCAAGGTCGAGTTGCGCATTGGCGAGTTGGGTCATGGTGGTCTCCTTTTCGGTCATGCTGGTCTTTTTGTGGTTGACGGTCTGGGCGTAGCTGGGCAGCGCGAGCAGGAGCAGGCTGAAGCCAGTGGCGGCTGCTAAGGT
Organism: uncultured Acidobacteriota bacterium; assembly: GCA_963704285.1. Taxonomy (GTDB): domain Bacteria; phylum Acidobacteriota; class Terriglobia; order Terriglobales; family Acidobacteriaceae; genus JAHFUA01. The sequence continues at coordinate 3,434,329 of OY969886.1, forward strand.
GGCAAGAGCTATTCCGGTTGACTCGGTTTGTTTCATGGTTAATCTCCTTTTGTCGCCGGTTAATAGCCTCTGCCGTGGATCAGCCGAACGTGAACGAAAAGGCCTCCACGCCTGAATCGAGAAACTCGATCTCGAACTCTCGATCAACGATGGGATTCGATTGCCGGATCAGCTGATACAGCCGCGGCTCGGTAACGGCGCCGTTGCCTTGGTCGTCTACGTCAATCCCGTGAGCAGCGCCCGGCTGCTGTCCATCGATGAACACGCGGAATCGGACAGAATTTCTTCGCGCTGCGGGTCCCATGACGAGATGAAGATCGCGAGCGTGAAAGCGGTACGCGATGCGCCCGTTGGCCTTGTTCAGCACAATGGCTCGTTTCTCCACCGTCCAATCACCCGAAAGAGCCCAATGATTGAGTCTCAGCCCCGCGGGGACAGCATAAACGCGACGCTTGTCCAGTACTCGACCGCCGGGAGACGCAAAGTTCTCGGTGCGCTCATAGCCGACATAGTTTTCCGGAGACTTCAAGCTGCTCCAATCGGCGGCAGCTTCAGCACCACGGGCATCAACTGAAACCAGTCCATGACCGATGCCGCGGTTTCCGGCCTCGGCCAGCAATTGTTGAATAATCACTTCCGACTGTTCGTATTCGCCCTCGCCGAATTGATGGTGTCGAATGTGCCCCTGTGCATCGACGAAATAGAGGGCCGGCCAATACTCGTTGTTGAAAGCACGCCATATCGCATGGTCGTTATCGATCACGATCGGATAATCGACGCGCAGGTCCTTCGCAGCTCGGCGAACGTTATCAATATTTTTCTCAAATGCGAACTCAGGCGCGTGTACGCCGATCACGACCAATCCTTGATCCTTGTATTTCTCGGACCACGCGCGGACATAGGGAAGTGATCGTAGCCAATTGATGCAGGAATAGGTCCAGAAGTCGATCAGGACAACTTTCCCGCGCAGCCCACGCGCATTTAATGGCTGCGAATTCAGCCATGCGGTCGCGCTTCCGGAAGAAGGCACCTCACCTTCAATGGGTAGTCGAATTGCTGCAGGCGCCGTCTGCTGCACCTTAATCGTGGTCGCATCTGCCGGTTTTGCCTTACTGGATTGTGCGTCCGCAGACCCGAACATGCCGAACTGGGCGGCGGCAATGGTCATGGCCGCAGCGCAACAAAAGCGGCGGCGACCGCGGGAGAACATCGTCGAATTACCCGCTGGGTGATCGCCCATGGTCGGAGCTCCTTTTTGATCGCTGGCAGGCGGTTACTGATTTCGCCACGAAGCATCCGGCTGGCGGAATGCCACATGAAGGAGTGACCGGTTTTCCCCCATCCCTCCAGCAGGGCGCTGGAGAATGGAACTTCAGATGAGGCGCTCGACCCGCCTCCCCCGAGTGCGGGTCTCTGGAAACGGGGACGGAAACTAATACCGTGCATGTAGGCCTGTCAAGGAAAAATCGCTGCGCCGTAGGTAAAGTTTTGTAAACGACAGCCCGGCGCGTTGCGCCAGTACCCCGGAGTTTTCCAAGCAGATATCACCTGGGGAATTTCCAGCCGGGGAGATCGCGCAATGCTCCAAGCGGGCTGCCAGTCGCCGCAGGTCTCGCGCGACCCTCGTCGGCATGATCGCAGTTATAGCGGGTGGTGCTCGTCGGGGAAGCGCTAATGCCTGCCTTTTTTTGGATTGGAGATGGGTCGACCAGCGCCGAAAAGTAGACCCTGCAACGCGGCAACTACTTCTTAACAAATGACCCCAGCGCGATGGCGATGACGAATGGGATGTCTTTGTCTCCCACGCCAGCGAAGACAAGGATGCGATTGCGCGACCGCTGGCGGAAGCTCTCCGGGCGAAGGGACTGCGTGTCTGGTATGACGAGTTCTCATTGACAGTGGGAGATAGCTTGCGAGAGTCAATTGACCTTGGGCTGTCGCGCACAAGGTTCGGGGTAGTGATCTTTGAGCAAAAGATCGCCAAGCCGCTTGCCATCATGGTTCGCTGTGGCAGCCGCCTTCTTCAGAATCGCATACGCGGTGATCATTTCACGCGGGATCAAATCCTTCCCGAAGCTGAAGTGTTCGAGCGAACGCTGGGTCTGAGCACCCCAGAGCTTGTCCGCAGGCACTTCAACCACACAGAGGCTGTCTGTTTCTTTTCGCATGTCGGTCATGTGTGATCTCTCCGTGGTCATTTTTTTATTCATGTGAGTTGACAACAGAATCGTCTGCGCGAATCACAGACACCCGGCTGTCGAAGGGATGGCAACAAGAAGAACAACTGAGGACCTCCCGCCCAACGGCCGACTAGGGGAAAGCGGAGAAGCCACGCCGGACATTTGACTCTCATCGAAGCTACGCGTCAAGGCGTTGCGGCAGTGCGGGTTGGCGGTGGCTAGCGGCCACCCCCAACCCGCTCGATCGACTCCTCGGCAGGGCATCACGCCGCCGCAGCGATCACCCTGTACTCTGGAAACTTCGTCTCCGGAGCGCCATGCACCATGGTGTACGCATATTCGACCCCCACGCCGTAAGCCCCCAAATGGGCTTTTACGATGTCGATGACCGCGTTGTACGTGTCCTTCTCCGCCCAGTCGCGCTGCCATTCGAGCATCACCGACAGAGCGGTGACCGGTTTCGCCCCCGCCTGGATTACCCGCTTCATGGCGTTGTCGTGAGAGAGCTGGTTTACGTCGCCGCAGCAGTCCTCGACCACGTACACCTCGTACCCGTCGTGAATGGCCTGTATGGTCGGAAGGGCGACGCACGTTTCAGTCCACAGACCGGAGAGGACGATCTTCTTGCGGCCTGTCTTCTCGATGGCGGCAACGAAGTTCTTGTCGTCCCACGAGTTCATGGTCGTGCGCTCGACCGGCTTCTGGTTGGGGAAGATGGCCTGGATCTGCGGCCACATATTCCCGCTGAAACTCTTGGTCTCAACCGTGCTGAGGACAACCGGGATGTCGAAGACGCGCGCGGCCTTCGAGAGAACGATGTTGTTGTTGATGATGGTCTGGCGGTCGAAATTGGCGACGCCGAAGAGCATCTGAGGTTGGAGGTCGATGATCGCCACCACGCTGTTATCGGGCGTGAGCAATCCTTTTTCGCTGCGCTTGGTACGACGCGGGTTAATGGGCATGACATCCTCCTGTTTGATTACCGCGACACTAGTACTCCGCAACGCTTCAGCGGCTTGGTGCCAGAGTCACACTGCGACTGGCTACCCGGCCTTGCGGCAACACGAGACCGGGTAGCTCGCACTTTACGCTGCCGCCTGATCAGCACGCCTGAGGAAGGCGAGCAGGTCGGCGTTGACCTGATCCTGATGCGTGGCCGTGAGGCCGTGGGGCGCGCCCGGATAGACCTGGATCTTTGCGCCCTTGACAAGTTTGGCCGACTTCTCTGCGTGATTCTTGACCGGGACGATCTGGTCGTCGTCGCCGTGCATCACGAGGGTTGGGATATCGAACTTCTTGAGGTCCTCGGTGAGGTCGGTCTCGGAGAAGGCCTTGATGCTTTCATAGGCGTTCTTGAGGCCGGCCTGCATACTCCAGAGCCAGAACTGATCAAGAACCCCCTGCGAGACTTTGGCGCCCGGCTTGTTGGCGCCATAGAAGGGGCCGGCCAGATCCTTGTAGAACTGCGAGCGGTCCTTCGTGATGCCGCTCCGCAGGTTGTCGAACACCTCCATCGGCAGGCCTTCGGGATTGGCGGCGGTCTTCAGCATAAGCGGCGGAATGGCCGCAATGAGGACGGCCTTGGCGACTCGGCTCGTCCCGTGGCGGCCGATATAGCGCGCGACCTCGCCGCCTCCGGTGGAGTGGCCGACCAGCGTGGCGTCCTTGAGATCGAGCGCCTCGATGACGGCCGCAAGATCGTCGGCATAGCCGTTCATGTCGTTTCCCGAGGAGGCTTGGCTGGACCGGCCATGGCCACGCCGGTCATGCGCAACTACGCGGTAGCCGTTCTGCGCGAGGAAAAGCATTTGGCCGTCCCAAGCGTCGGAGCTCAGCGGCCAGCCGTGCGAGAAGGTTACGACCGGGCCTTTGCCCCAGTCCTTGTAGTAGATCTGTGTGCCGTCTTTTGTGGTGATAGTGGGCATAAATACTCTCCTTGTTTGTGATTCTTCTCTGCTGCAAACTACGTGGACAAACGGGAAATATGCTCCTCAGAACGCGTGCTTCGGCTGAGTGTGGAATCTCTTGGCCGCGAGAATCGTAAGTCCGACAAAAACCAGGAGGACGACGAGCTGCGCGACCAGGAATGGCAGCTCTTGCTGTGTCGGAGCCAACGCTTTCAAAGCGGGCACCTTCAGGAAGGCCTGCACAACGGCAACGAACACATTGAGGTAGAGGGCGACCACGGCGCCGATCACGTATATCCGACGCCAGGCGCCCGCGAGGTGAAAGGCATAGCGTGCCAGGATCACAACCGCGAGCACTACCAGCGATAGAATCCCGACCTTATGCGCCGGCAATAGCTGATGGAACGGAAACAGGAAACCGGTCACGCTGGTTGCCACCGTAGTAGCCAGAAAGAGCGCAGTCCAGCGGTCGAGGCGTTTCCCGGTGAGCAGCCCGAATACGACGACCAATCCTGAGCCGATCCCCACCAGACTCAACAAGACGTGCACAAAGGTGAATGTCGAGGTCGTCATTCCGAGAATCATCGTGTGTGTCCCTTCACGAACCAGATGTTATGTATTTCATCGCGATGCATTTATTCAGCCTGTTCGGCCAATTCCTGAGCGCGGACGCCTCTGCAGGAAACGCTTCCGCCAATCGTTACGGAACCAGAACAATCGCGAGCGATTCACCGGGCAATCCCGAACTTCGCGGGGAGCGCCTCGTGCAAAAGTCAACGCCCCCTTGTCCAGATATAACTTGCATTTTGCAAGTGATGTTGATAACCTATCGACTGTGGCTGGGAAGCATACGCCAAGACGCAGGTCCGGCTGCCCGGTGAGCATCTCCCTCGAGATGGTTGGAGATCACTGGTCGCTGCTGATCATTCGCGATTTGATGGTTCGCGGGTTCCGGACATTTAAGGAGTTCCAGGAATCAGGGGAGGGGGTTGCCACCAACATTCTGACGGACCGTCTGCGGAAGCTCGAAGCCACGGGGATCATCACCGCGGAGGTGGAGAAGACGGATGGACGAAGAGTGAATTATCGGCTGACGGAGAAAGGGATTGATCTGGCGCCGGTGCTTTTGGAGTTGCTCATCTGGGGGGCGCGGCACGAGGAGACGGGGGCGCCCTGCGCTCTCATCGCGAGAATGGCGAAGAATCGCGAAGAAATCCTCGCTGAAGTCCGGCGACGGTGGCGGGAAGGGGACCCGACGCCACTGCTCCCCAAGTTTGACGCTGGGTGAGGCGTTAAGAAGACCGATTTCACAAACCTAACGATTTTTCAATCCAATCACGAGAAGGAGCCACATGAAACTCTCACTGCTTTGTTGCACGCTGCTGTTCCTGGGCAGCGCAGCCTTCGGCCAAGCACTCACCCAGACGGACCGCGAGCGGGGTATGGCCTATCTCCAGCAAACCCGCGACGGCGTGGTTGCGGCCACCAAGGGACTCTCGGAAGCTCAGATGAAGTTCAAGCCGGCAGCCGACCGCTGGTCGGTAGCAGAAACGCTCGAACACATCGCCCTGGTGGAGGATTTGATTTTCCAGAATGTCACGGAAAAAATAATGAAAGCACCTCCAGGAGCCGCCGATCGCGACACGGCCAAAATCGACGCCATGGTTCTGGCCGTGATTCCGGACCGAAGCCGCAAAGCCCAGGCGCCGCCGCCGGTCGTGCCCACGGGCCGCTGGACCCCGGCCGAGACCCTCGATCATTTTCTGAAGAGCCGGGCGAAGACCGTTGCATTCCTGGAAGCGACGCCGGACCTGCGCGAGCATGTCGCGGAGAGTCCGCTCAAGCAGCCGATGGACGCATACCAATGGTTGCTGTTCATGGGAGCGCACAGCGAGCGGCACACGAAGCAGATCCTGGAAGTGAAGGCAGATCCCGCGTTCCCGAAGAATTAATCAGCGGCATCACTCTGTCTCTAGTCGTTCGAAAAAGCAGAAGAAAAGGAGAAAAAAAGACCATGGAAACAAAACCCACGCACGAGCAAGCACAACTCCAGTTGCAGCTCTATGACATGCGCCGCGAGGCCCGGCTGCGGCAGGCGCGCGATTGGTTCTTCAAGAACTACTTCGTGGACAATCTTGAGGACGCCATGCGGATCGCGGCGCCCGGAACGGAAGCCGGCACGCTCGCGATGATGGTGTTCGGCTACTGGGAACAAGCCTGCGCGCTGCTCAACTACGGTCTGCTCCACGAGGACCTGTTCTTTGAGACCAGCGGCGAGTTTTTCGGGGTCTGGGAGCTCGTTAAGGCCATCGTCCCCGAAGGCCGGGAACGTTTCGTCAATAAGGGGTTCCTCGCGCACCTGGAAAAAGCTGCGCAGCGCTACGAGGCGTGGATTGAAACCCGCTCCCCGGGTAATGTCGCTGCCATGCGGCAGTTTATGAAACAAATGCGCGCTCAGCCTCCAAAAGCGGCTTAAGACCCGGTTTTGGACCCTAGCCCAAGGGCGAGCCTGCGACGCCGGGGTGCACAAACCGTGCTTCGGGGGCGCAGGCTCGCAATTAATTACCGTCTCAAGAACGGAGGGCATTTGGCGGTTTTTGTAAATGACATCCCAAGCGTCTGCGATGACCTTGGCTGATGAGGAGGAGCAGAGGATGAGCAAGGTACGAGTTCTGGTTGGCACACGCAAGGGTGCGTTCGTCCTGACGTTCGGACGGAAAACGGCAACAGTGGAACATCAGTGGCCCTCACTTTGCGGGTTGGGAGATTTATCACCTCAAGGGATCACCGACTGATCCGAATCGGATTTATGCGTCGCAATCGAGTGGCTGGTTCGGGCAAGTTATCCAGCGCTCCAGCGATGGCGGCACGACGTGGGAGACCCCGGACGGCGGGATGCCAACGACGCCGGAGGGCATGCCCAAGGGCGAAAGTAATAAGTTCGTCTATGACACCTCTTCCAACACCGGCAAATCCCTTACCACACACCAGTGGTACGATGGCACGCAACACCCCTGGGAGTTCAAGCGAGTTTGGCACCTTGAACCCTCACTGACCGATCCGGATACTGTGTACGCGGGGGTCGAGGACGCGGCTTTATTCCGCTCGAGTGATGGTGGACAAAGTTGGCAGGAACTCTCGGGGCTGCGCGGCCACGGCTCCGGGCCCCGTTGGCAGCCAGGCGCCGGTGGGATGTGCCTGCACACGATCGTGCTGGATCCGAGCGACCCCGGCCGGATCTACATCGCCATCTCGGCTGCAGGCGCCTTCCGTACCGACGACGCCGGCAAGACCTGGCGGCCGATCAACCGTGGACTGAAGTCCCAATACATCCCCGATTCGACGGCCGAGGTCGGCCACTGCGTTCACCGCATCGCCATGCACCGCTCACGTCCGGATGTGCTGTTCATGCAGAAGCACTGGGATGTCATGCGCAGCGACGACGCCGGCGAGTCGTGGCAAGAGGTCAGCGGGAACTTGCCGACCGACTTCGGGTTCGTGATCGACGTTCACGCACACGAGCCGGACACCATCTACGTCGTGCCGATTAAGAGCGACTCGGAGCACTATCCGCCCGAGGGAAAGCTGCGCGTGTACCGCAGCCGCACGGGCGGAAACGAGTGGGAGGCGCTTACCAAAGGCCTGCCGCAGAGCGACTGCTACGTGAACGTTTTGCGCGACGCTATGGCCGTCGACTCGCTCGAGTCGTGCGGCGTGTATTTCGGCACCACCGGCGGGCAGGTGTACGCATCGGCTGACGCCGGAGACAGTTGGGCCCCCATCGTCCGAGATCTTCCAGCCGTGCTTTCCGTCGAGGTCCAGACGCTGCCATGATCCGAGTCATACTGCCGGCACACCTTCGAGCGCTGGCACACGTCGAAGGCGAGGTGAAGCTCGAGATCGAGGGGCAGGCCACGCAGCGCTTGGTCCTCGATGCGCTGGAGGCCTGTTATCCGATGCTGCGCGGCGCGATCCGCGACCACGTCACGCAACAGCGCCGACCGTTCTTGCGGTTCTTCGCCTGCGAGGAGGATCTGTCGCATGAGCTGCCGGACGCCCCACTGCCCGACGCGGTCGCGTCGGGGGCAGAGCCCTTTCTCATCATAGGGGCCATTGCCGGCGGCTCGGACCAGAACGCGCTACGGAAGACCGGCGGGCTGAAAAGACGCAGTAGGCACGAATGCCCCATTCATTGCCCAAAGGAGTGGCACTATGCAGGTTCAACGGCCTGCTTAAGAAAGTGAGCACGCGTCAAAAGGAGCGACGATGCTAAGTTTGACAATCCAGAACCTGGGCGACGTAACGCTCTTCCGATGTGATGGGCGAATCACTGCTGACGATGGAAATCACTTGCGAAATGCTTTTCTGAGTCAGCCACATATGCGAACCGCAGTGCTTGATCTGGCAGGGATCACCGTTGTGGACGCCGCTGGATTAGGGGCGCTCGTCTCTCTGCTGCGGTGGGCCAAGGCGACTGGCATGGAGCTCAGGTTGATGAATCTAATGCCAAGAGTCGCAGAGTTGCTTGAACTCACAAAGCTGAAGCCGGCATTTGAAGTCTGCTCAGTGCGCGACATGCTCGACTTGATGTGTCGAGCTACCGAGCAATCCCGGTTGGCCACCCCAAGTGCCGCGGGCGACAGATCAGTTACGGCGCAGGACCAGCATTATTCGCACGATGATCGCCAGTCGTCTGCGGCTTGACGGACATCCGTTAGGCTGCAGTGAGCCCGGAAAGCAAGGATGGTTCTGCTGGGCGGGACGTTCCAAATCCGCGTGCTCCAATCCGCGCTGCGCACCGCACGCCTATTGGGCGGAGTGGGGAGGGTGTTCATCCGTTTGAGACCTGGCATATCGGGGGCGACCACGGTCGGAGAACACGGACAGTCGGCCTAAAAAGGGACGGGGCCGCTCCTGCAGCCCCGCCATAACTACCTCGTTTTCTATGAGAACTTTGGTTGCGGGGGGTGGATTTGAACCACCGACCTTTGGGTTATGAGCCCAACGAGCTACCAGACTGCTCCACCCCGCAGCCTGAATATATCACAACGTCCGACTGCGGAGCATGTGTCTCGGTAGCGGGGAAACCCAGTTTCCGTTCCGGCTTCGGCCGGGCTCATCCCTTCAGCTTCTGGCGTTCGCAGGCTTCGACCACCTTGCTCGGATCGACGGCATCGTTGTCCACCTGCTCTTCGATCACCTTGCCCGCCTTGTCGATGAGGAAAGTGGCGCGCCGCGCCGACATCATCTTCGCGCCCTGGATGGTGTACTCCTTGTCGAGGCCGTATTCCTTGCTGACGTTGCCGCCCCAGTCGCTCAACAGCGGGAAGCTGACGCCGTTCTGCTGCGCGAAGTTGAAGTTGGAGAAGGGGCTGTCCATGCTCACACCCAGCACCTGGGTGTCGGCGGCCTCCAGCTTGGAAATGTTCTGCTGGAAGGCCTTCATCTCCTTGGTTCAACCGCCGGTGAAGGCGAAAACGTAAAACGCCAGCGCGACGTTCTTCTTGCCGCGGTAATCGTGTAGCGCGACCTTCTTCAGTTCTTTGCCGTCGAAGGCGAGCAGGGTGAAATCGGGCGCCATGTCGCCGACCTTGATCTTCATCGGCGGCGCGGCCGGCTTGTCGTCGGGCGGACTGGCCGCCCCGCCGGTAGCGGCCAGCAGGGCGAGCGTGAGCACGGCGGACAGCAGTGTTCTGCACATAATGGAGTCTCGCATTCTCGAGCTGCAGGGATTCCGGCCTCCCCCACGGGGCCGGGCAGCAGGACCTATATATTATCCGGGCGCTGGCGGGAGTGCACGAGCGATCGGAGGATCGAACGGCACCTGGGACAGCATTGCCATAGCCGCCAGATTCCAAGTACATTGACGGTAAGCCCTTGAACGCACCGCCCGCCAGACGTGAGCACCGCGGGGCACGGCAACCGGAAATGAACCAGACCATTAACGACATCTTCTTCTCTGTCGTCGAGCGCAACCTTGACCAGGCGATGCTCTACAAGCAGACCGTCAAATGGATCCCCATCTCCTCGCGCGAGCTCTACCGCGACGTGATCGGCACGGCACGTTCGCTGGCCAAGTGGGGCATCGGCAAGGGAGACCGCGTCGCCATCCTCAGCGAGAACCGGCCGGAATGGGCAGTGGCGGACTTCGCCACCATGCTGCTGGGGGCGGTCGATGTCCCCGTGTATCCCACCCTGACCGAGGAGCAGACGGTCGCTGTGCTCAAGGACTCGGGCGCGCGCGTGATCTTTGTCTCCACCGTCGAGCATCTGAAAAGGGTGCTGGCCATCAAGTCGCAAACCGCGCTGGAAAAAGTGGTGGTGATGGACTACGTGGGGATCCCCGAGGGCATCCCCATGCACCGCATGATGATCTCCGACCCCAGCGCGCCAACACCGGGCGCGCCGGGGGCCCCGGTGAACCCGGACACGGGGCGTGACCCGGAGATGGGCGCGCGCGCCAGGTCCATCGGCCCGGATGACCTGGCGACCATCATCTACACCTCGGGGACGACGGGCGAGCCCAAGGGCGCCATGCTCACCCACGGCAACCTGGTCTCGAACCTGGCCTACTCGCTGGAGGTCTTCCAGCTCACGCCCGGGCAGATGGGCATCTCGTTCCTGCCGCTCTCGCACGTCACGGCGCGGCACGTGGATTACTCGCTGTTCCAGTACGGCGTCACCATCGCCTACTGCCCCAGCTTTCACCTGTTGCCGGAGTACCTGATGGAGGTCCGCCCGACGATCTTCGTGGGCGTGCCGCGGGTGTTTGAGAAGATCCGCGACAAGGTGCGGACGGAAGCCGCCAAGGGGCTCAAGCGCACTGCTTACGATTGGGCGCTGCGCGTGGGCCGCGCTCATCGCGACCAGATCCTGGCCGGCAAGCGACCGGGGTCGCCGAGCTGGAAGCTGGCCGATTCCCTGCTCTACTCCAAGATTCGCGCCGGAATGGGCGGACGGGTCGAGATCTTCATCTCCGGCGGCGCGCCCCTGGGACGCGACCTCGCCGAGTGGTTCGCCGACGTAGGCATCCGCATCCACGAAGGCTACGGGCTGACGGAAACTTCGCCGGTGATCGCCATCAATACTCCCCAGCAACACCGCATCGGCACCGTCGGCAAAGTGCTCGAAAACCTGGAATGCAAGATCGCCTCCGATGGAGAGATCCTGGTGCGGGGCCCGTCGGTCTTCAAGGGTTACTGGAACAGACCCGAGGACACCCGCAACGCGTTTGAAGATGGATGGTTCAAAACCGGCGATGTCGGGTCGCTCGACGGCGATGGGTTCCTGACCATCACCGACCGCAAGAAGGACCTGCAGAAGACCTCCGGGGGCAAGTTCATCGCGCCGCAGCCCATCGAGCTGGCGCTGAAGACGAGTCCGCTGGTGGCGTTCGCCGCCGTCTTCGCCGACCGGCGCAAGTTCGCCGCGGCGGTCATCGCCCCCGAGTTTTCCGCGCTCGAAGAGTGGGCGCGCGCGCAGGGCGTCACCTTCGCCGACCGGCGGCAACTCGTCGCCGACCCGCAGGTGCGGGCACTCTATGAAGGCATCGTCGCCAGGGTGAATGAGAACCTCGCGCAGTACGAGAGCATCAAGAAGTTTTTGCTGGTAGCGGACGACTTCACCGTAGCCGACGGGCAGCTCACGGCGTCCATGAAGATGCGCCGCCGAGTGATCGAGGAACGCTACCGGGCGCAGATCGAGGCTCTGTTCGCGACGCAGAGCAACTCGGAGACCGTGGGCGTCAGCTAAGCGCTTCGCCCCTACGTGGAATCGTGATTAGCACCCCCTAACGTTTTTCCCGATGGCAAGCTGATGCAGACAATGGGAGAATGCGTCCAAGCGTCATAGAAAATGGACCGCACAGGAGCCGAATGGGGACAAAGATTGTCGCCACGCTGCCCGACGGCAAGATTTGCGACTACATCGACCAGAAGATCAGGAACGACACCCCCGAGGAATACGTCAGGCAGAACATCGAGCGTAGGCTCATCTTGGAGCTTGGCTATACCCGTGAACAGATCGCCGTGGAATTCCCGATCAAGAGCGGCAGCGCGAAGCACCGCATCGACTTGGCCATATTCCCGGCAGGTGCGGCGCACACACAGGACAACCTGTCCATCATCATCGAATGCAAAAAGGACACCGTCGAGCCTTCAAACAAGCAAGAGGGCACCGAGCAAGTGAAGTCCTACATGTCCGCGTGCCCCAACGCCGAGTGGGGGATGTGGACAAACGGCAGGTTCAAGGCGGTGTTCCGTCGCGTGGTGGAGGGACGCCGGACGTCCTGGGAGGAGCCCAACGACATTCCCTCGAAGGACGGCCCGGCGGAGGAGGTGGATCGCCCCAGCCGTAAAACGCTCAAATATGCGGTAGAGGACAACCTTCTCTTCTCGTTCAAGATTTGTCACAACCATATCTATGTTACTGACGGCATGCAGAAGCAGCCAGCCTTTTTCGAACTGCTGAAGGTGATCTTCTGCAAAATTCACGACGAGCGGAACGTACCGCACCCGCTTGAGTTCTATGCCACCGCCAAGGAGAAGGCGAGCAACGATGGACGGCTGACCGTCGCGCGGCGCATGGGCAAGATTTTCGAAGCCGTCAAGGCGCGGTACCCTTCCATCTTTGACAAGAACGACGAGATGAAGCTGAACCCGCGCTCTCTGGCCTACGTGGTCGGCGAACTCCAGCGGTACTACTTCCTGAAAACCAATATTGACGTCAAGGGCAAGGCCTATGAGGAACTTGTAGGGGCCAACCTGCGCGGCGATCGCGGCGAGTTCTTCACTCCCCGCAACGTCCAGCACATGGCGATAGAGATGTTGGACATCAAGCTGGAAGAGAGGATGTTGGACCCCGCATGTGGGACCGGGGGCTTCCTGGTCATCGCAATGAACGAGATGATCCGGCGGCTGAAGGCGGAGACGGAGGCGAGCGGCGTGTCTCCCGCGGAGATGAGGAGCGTTCTGTCGGATCGCATTCAGGAAGTCGCCGGGAACTGTTTCTTCGGAATCGACATCAACCCCGACTTGGTCAAGGCGACGAAAATGAACATGGTGATGAACAATGACGGGTCAGGGAATATCTTCCGCCAAGACTCGCTGCTCCATCCACATCAGTGGGAAGGTGATTTCCGCAGGCAGTTCAGCAAGGCCCTTCGCATCGACCCGGCTGAACTGCGCGGCCCGGCTGATCTCGCCTTCTTCGACGTGATCGCCACCAACCCTCCCTTCGGCTCCAAGCTCCCCATAAAAGACCGCGAGACGCTCAGCCAATATGACTTAGGGCACGTCTGGCGCAAGGCAGATGGGACATGGGAGCCAACCGACCACATCCAAACCTCCCAGCCGCCCGAAATTCTCTTCATCGAGCGGTGCTGGCAATTCCTGAAGCCGGGCGGCCGTATGGCGATTGTCCTGCCCGACGCTATCCTCGGCGCTCCGGGGCTCGAATACGTGCGCCAATGGATCATGACGCACTGCCGACTCGTGGCCTCCATCGACCTGCACCCCGACACCTTCCAGCCGGGAAATGGGACTCAGACCTCGGTCATGATCCTTCAGCGGAAGACCGAGGAGGATATGGAAAGGGAAGCTATACAGCGGCAGATCCTGGATTATCAGATTTTCATGGCTCAGGTGACAGCGATGGGCCACGACAAGCGTGGCAATCCGACATACAAGAGGAACGAAGACGGAGAGCTAATCCTCAGCCCCACCGAAGATCGTGAACAGACCGATTTGTTCGAGCAGACAGCGAACGGCGAAATCACGAAGCGTCCGATTGCCCGCCAAAAGACTCTGGACGACGACTCCCCGGTTGTGGCCAGAGAGTTCTTGGAGTGGAAGCGCACGGCGGTTTTGGGATGGTAAACGCCACCCCGCGAAAAACGGCAGCCAAGACACCTCCCTCGCCGCTGCCCAAGTTTTCTACTTCGATAAACCTTTCAGAGGTCATCGCGGACGGCGTTCGGTTTGAGGCGGCAGCCTTCAACATCGAGGCACGCAATGCCGTCCAGGCAATGAGGGTGGCGGGGCACCACCTTGTAGCGCTTTATGGAGGCTCTGGGCTCGCCACGTTTGCAAACAAGCCGACACGTTTCTCGCGTGTCTACGTGGATGCCGATCACGGCACGCCGTTCCTGTCGAGTTCCGACATCATCAGCATGCGCCCGGAGATCGAAAACTATTTGAGCCGAAAGCTAACGCCCCACCTGGACGAGCTTCTCATACGCGAGTGGGATGTGCTCATTTCGCGCTCCGGGACGGTGGGGAACGTGGGGCTTGCTTCCGGAAAATTTGCTGGTAGCGCCTTGTCCGAACATGCAATACGGCTTCGAGCACCAATACCGGAAGACTCCGCTTTCATCGGCGCATTCTTGAGAAGCCGCTTCGGGCGGTTTCAGTTGCTCCGGGCCTCTTATGGCTCGGTTGTACAGCACATAGAGCCTGAGCATCTCCAAAAGGTGCTTGTGCCCGATTTGCCGACGCAGACACGCTGTCAAATAGGAAGCAGCATGATGAAAGCCTCACGGGCACGAGATGATGCCAACAAGTTGCTCGACGAAGCGGACGCCAAGCTGCACAAGTTCCTGAAGCTGCCTCTTTTGTCGGACCTGTCGCCGCAAACCCACGGCCCTGTGCTAGTCCGCACCCAGGCCTCGAAACTTCTGCGGCGGTTTGATGCCGACTTCCATGATCCTGTCGCGCAGGCGGCACAGGAGGTCTTGCGGGAGAGCGGCTTGGAGATTGCCGCCATGAGCGACCCCCGAGTGACGTACGAAATCCGCGCCGTGACAAAGTTTCGTAAGCGGGTCTACGTCCCAAGCGGCGGGATTCCGATGTTCAGCAGCAAGCAACTGATGCAGATTGACCCCGTGGACATAAAGCGGCTCGCGAAAGGAGCACACACGAAGGACCTTCCTGAGATCGCGCTCAAGCGTGGCATGGTCACCGTAAGCTGCTCGGGCACGATTGGCCGGGTGCAGATAATTCCGCCATATATGGAGGGGTGGACAGCAAACCAGCACGCCATACGAGTGGTTGCAGGTAGCGACGTGAGTCCGGGCTACTTGTACGCATGGCTCTCATCCGATTATGGGCAGCGTCTCGTCAAGAGGTATTCCTACGGTTCCGTCATTCTCGAGATTGACCGAGACATGTTGGGCTCAGTTCCCATCCCGCTTCCATCCCGAGATGTTCGCGACAGGATCGGCGACCTAGTGCTTCGTGCCAACGAATTGCGAGATCAGGCATGGCGCACAGAGCGAGAAGCTATCGAAGAGCTAGAAGGCCTGATCGAAGGCGGGCCGCGTCGTCCGCCGCGTCCGATCTAGGCGCCCTATCTGGCGCACCACCACCCCGAAAAAGGGGCTTAGCTTGACACCCGGAATCTATTGATATATCATCATTAATGATGTTGTCACAAAGATAACATCCTCTGCACGCCACTCTGCGGCGCGCTCTTCGCTCTTTGACAAGAAAGCCGCCCGGCAACGGGCTTAAGTCCTTACACAATCGGTTTTTGCGTGTAAGTCCTTTATTTAATCGGTTCTCGATCGGATCCCATCGGTTCACTTCGCTTAAGTCATTGATTCTGCTTGAGGGCAGGGGCAGGGGGGTATCCGATCCAGGAGGACCGGTGATCGGCTTCAGGGGGTAACATAGGGATCAATAGCGGTGAGCGATGTCGGACGCAGATTGAGGCGCTGTTCGGTGCGATCAGCAGATTAAGGTCCCGCTGGGCGAAGTCTCTCTGCACCACTGAAGGTGTCATCCTTCGCGAGCCGAAGGCGAGCGGAGGATCTGACGGAACAGCCGGCACCACCGGATTGGGTTGCGCAGACGACGTCGCCAGATTCTCCCGCCTCCCTTCGGTCGACGGAAGAATGACATTTGAGTGAGGGGCAGACGTCGGGGTTGGCGCTCTGGGGTGGGAGACGGCGGCGCTACAAGCGCCGCTGCCGCGAAAGCGTGGGGCAGCCTCCCGTCACTGAATTACAATAGCGTCATGGACTCTCTAGTGATTGCCGGCCGTCCCTTCCGTTCCCGGCTGATCGTGGGGACGGGCAAGTACAAGTCCGGGCAGGAGACCGCGCGCGCCATCGAGGCCAGCGGCGCCGAGATGGTTACGGTCGCGGTGCGCCGCGTGAATCTCGACCGCAGCAAAGAGTCTCTGCTCGACTTCATCGATCCGCAGAAATACTTCTTGCTTCCGAACACCGCAGGCTGCTACACCGCCGACGAAGCCATCCGCACCGCGCGCCTGTCGCGCGAGGTGGGGCTCTCCGATTGGGTGAAGGTGGAGGTGATCGGCGACCAGGCGACGCTCTATCCCGATGTCGCCGCCACCGTCGAGGCGACGCGCGTTCTGGTGAAGGAAGGCTTTACCGTTCTGCCTTATACGTCTGATGACGTTGTGGTTGCCAAGCGGCTGGTGGACGCGGGCGCGAGCGCGGTGATGCCGCTGGGCGCGCCCATCGGCAGCGGCATGGGCATCCAGAACCAGGCCAACCTGCGTATCCTGCGCGAGATGTTCACCGGCGTGCCGCTGATCGTGGACGCGGGCGTGGGCACCGCTTCCGATGCCACCATCGCCATGGAGCTCGGCTACGACGGCGTGCTCATGAATACCGGCATCGCCGCGGCGCAGGACCCGGTGCTGATGGCCGATGCCATGAAGCACGCCATCATCGCCGGACGCAACGCTTATCTGGCCGGCCGCATGCCCAAGAAGCTCTACGCCACGGCGAGCTCACCGCTCGAAGGAGTGGTGCGGTAGAAGTTACGCTGAAAAACCAAGGGCGACCGCGGGGCCGCCCTCTTCTTATTGAACGGCAACTTCAGCCCGCCTACATGGCCCGCCGATGGGTTATTTCTGTGCCATTGCGGTGGCCGGACGCTCGCCGAAAGCGGCCAGGGCTTTTTCCGCCGGAATCTCGTTGCCGGCGGCATCAACGTAGTGAATGTCGATGGGGCCATCCATAGCGCGGTGGAAGGTGCAGCCGCTCGCGCACGACAACTGGTGCAGGTGATGAGCGGGCATGAAGTAGTATCCGCCAGCCTTCAAGGTGTGCGGCTGCTCTCCTTGCATCTCGACTTGCGCCGTTCCAGTGACGAGCATTAGCTGCTCATTCGCTGAGTGCCAGTGCATCGGCATAGTACATCCGCTCGCCAATTTCACTAGCATGACCGAACTCCCCGCCTTCGGATCGCCGTGCTCGACGGCGAAGCTGTAGCATTCCGGGGCTCCGGGGGCCGAAACCAATCTTGCCTCATCGGCATTCACGAACTGCGGTTGCTGCGCTGATTGCTGTGCAATAGCAAAGCCGGCAATCAACACGATTGGGATCACCAGTGGAAGGATGCGTCGCATGAGGATCCTCCTCACCCTCCTGATTCGGGTGGCAACGACTTATACCTATACCCAAGCATTTGTCAACAGTATTTATTCTGGGCAACGGCCATTTCGTGCCAATGCAAGCCGTGGTTGGCACGGCAGTCATTCTTCTGACTCCATCTCCAAAATGAAGGGCGGCCGCTCGGGCCGCCCGCTTTTTCTCGCGCGAAAGGTGAAGCCTACTGCTTCATCCCGCCGGTCTCGGCCACCATCTTGAAGCTGTCCACGTGGATGGTTTTCTTGTCTTTGTCCGTGTTTCCCGTGACCGCGACGTGGTGACCTTCATGCCCCTTGAGCTTGTCGGGGTTGTCCACGATCAGCACGTCTTGCGTGCCGTCGGGGACGAAGGCCAGCTTCGCACCAGCCGCAAGGCACTTTTTCACGCACTCCGCGCCATTAGCGTTGGCCATCTTGGCTCCGCACTTGGAATCTACCAACCAGCCATTGACGGCGCTTCCCGCGGCCTCTTTCGCGACCGCTGCCGCCACCAGCACCAGCATGAGCACAAGCAGGACCACAAGCAACTTCTTCATCTCGGATCTCCTCGGTTCTTGCGGCGCGTGCCGCAAGCTGGTTTCGCAAAACAGCCTGACATCCCCCCCGTAGAAGAGATTCACTTTTACCTTCCCAGGGGGCGAATTTCAAGCAAAAAACCGTTCCCTGATTGCAATCAATTTGTAACGAGGATTCAGCGCTTCTGGGCGGTAGCCGCGGAACTCTGCGGGGGTGGCTCGGGAGCGACGTAAACCACTTCGCCGGGACGCGCATACTTGAGCTGCTCGCGGGCTTCGCGCTCAATCGCCCGGGGATCACTCTTCAACTCGCGAACCCGCTGGGAGATGCGATCGTTCTCCTGCTGCAGGCGGAGGCTGTCCTGCTGGAGCCTATGATTTTCAGCGCGCTTGTGCTGGTAAGCCACCATGCCGTTGGCCCCGAAGACCACGTGGTAGGCCAGCATCACGACCAGGAGCGACATGCCCGCGGTCGCCAGCTTGCGCCGCGCGCCATAGAGCCACGCTCCTGCGCGCAGCAGGAGTTGATGTTGCGCGATGAAGTCTGCCAGCCGCTCCCAGTACATCAGTGGAAGATCCAGTCCTTGGCCTGACCGCTGAGTTTCGCCAGATCGTCACGGGACCGCGCTTCCGTATAGACGCGCACCACCGGTTCGGTGCCCGAAAGCCGGTAACACACCCACGAGCCGTCTTCGAACAAGAGCTTCAACCCGTCGGTGCGCACCACGCCGGCGACCTTGCGTCCGAAAAACTCGCGCGGTTCCGCCTTCAACTTGCTAGTGAACTTCTCTTTCACTTCCGGCGTCAAGCGGAAGTTCTCCCGCAGCGGGTAAAAGGAACCTACTTTGCCAAATAGGATCTGCAATTGTTCGCGCAGCGGCTTGTGGCGGCGCGCCACCATCTCGGCCGCGAGCAGTCCGGCGATGATACCGTCTTTTTCCGGGACATGGTGCCGGATCGACAGCCCCGCGCTCTCTTCCCCGCCGATCACGATCTTGTCCTGCTTGATAAGCTCGCCGATGTACTTGAAGCCCACCGGCGTCTCGTGCAGCTCGACCTTGTGATGCCGCGCCAGGGCGTTGATCAGGTTGGTGGTGGCGACCGATTTGGCTACGCCGTTCTTCCAGCCGCGGGTTTCCACCAGATAATCGAACAGCAGGGCGATGAGGTAGTTGGGCTGGAGGAAAGAGCCGTCCTGGTCAAGGATGCCGAAGCGGTCGGCGTCGCCGTCGGTGGCCATCCCGAGGTTCGAGCCGGTCTCGGCCATCTGGTGACGCAGATCGGAAAGCAGACGGTCGTCGGGTTCCGGCGCGTGTCCGCCGAAGAGCACGTCGCGGCAGTCGTGGACGGTCCACACCGGCACCCCGGCCTCGCGCAGCAGCGTGTCGGGATAGCCGCGCGCCGCGCCCCACAGCGGGTCGAAACAGACGCGCACCCCGGCTTGGCGGATCGCTTCCAAGTCCACCAGCTCCCCGAGGCGCTTCAGGTAGGCGGCGCGGACGTCGACGTTGACGGGCTGGGCGGCTTCGACTGCGGGCGGCTGGCCGTCAAGCCGCGCGATCTCGGCCTCGATCTTGTCAGTGACTTCGGGCAGCGCCGGCGCGCCGTCCGGGGTCGAGAACTTGATGCCGTTGTATTCGGGAGGATTGTGGGAGGCGGTGAAGTTGATGGCGCCGTCCGATTGCGAACGAATCACTTCATAGGCGATGGCCGGTGTGGGCGCGGGCTCGGCGATCACCAGCGGCGTGATACCGTGTGACGCGAGGATCTCGGCCGCCATCGCGACCAGCGTCTCACCCAGGAAGCGCGGATCGCGGCCCACAATCACGCGCGCACCACGCGGCTTCTCGGAAACCACGTAGCGCGCAATGCCGGTGACCGCACGGCGCACGTTGGCAAACGTGAACTCCTCCGCGATCACCGCCCGCCAGCCCGAAGTGCCGAACTTGATGGCCGTTGTCATATAGAATTCCAGCGCGTTGCAGCCAAGGCATTGTAAATGACGGACAAGCGCATCGTCCTGAGCACCGCCGGGTCGGAAGAAGAAGCGCACAAGATCGCGCAAGCGCTGGTGGAGCGCCGCCTGGCCGCCTGCGTCAACATCGTGGGGCCGATCCATTCTGTGTACCGCTGGAGGGGCGCGGTGGAGAGCGCGCCCGAGCACCTGCTGCTCATCAAGACCACGGTGGCGGCGTTCCCGCGCGTGCGTGACGCCATCCGCGAGCTGCATTCCTACGAGCTGCCGGAGTGCGTCCTGCTGCCCATCGAGGCCGGGAGCGAAGATTACCTGAAGTGGATCGGGGAAGCCGTGGATCGGGACATCGGGTGATCGGGTCATCGGGTGATCGTTCTGCCGAGAAACAAGGAACTAGAAACGAGAAACGCTTTCCTGTTCCTCTGTGTCCTCTGTGGTTAGCTCTTCGGTTTGCGGCCGCTCAGGTTCAGCCGCCAGTAGTCCAAAGTGAACGGCGGAACATCGGCGCCGGCCTGGCGCGCGAGCTCGTCCAGGAAGCGTTCGCGCCCGGCGGGATCGGAAATGCGCTCAATGTGCCGATGGAGCGTCACCGTGGCCAGGAATTCCTTGTACTCGTGCGCGTCGGAAAGGGTTGCGGGCGCCTCCTCCAGCCAGGTCTTGACCTCGATGAAACCAGCGCGACGCATGCGTTCCGCCGTGGTGATGTCATCCGGATACTGCCAGGGTGGGTGCCAGCCATCAAAACACGCTGCGAATTCCGGGCGGGTCATCAACTCGGTTGCTCGCTGCCGAATGCGCGCCAGGTTTCGACCGCCGCCGCACTGCGCTTCCAGCCAGCCGCCGGGCTTGAGCGCTCGGAACAGGCTGCGGAAGAGCCGGTCGTGGTCCGGGACCCAGTGGAAAGCGGCGGTGCTGAAGACGCCGTCGAGAACGCCGTCGAGAGGGATGTCATGCAGGTCGGCGGTGATGAAGGACACTTGACCGGGGAACTTCGGCTCAAGGTGTTCGCGTGCAGTTTGCAGCATGTTCTGCGAAAGGTCCATCGCGACCACGCGTCCGCGCGGCAAGCGCTGCAATAATTCCGCAGTCACCTTGCCGCTGCCGCAGCCGGCGTCGGCCACGGTTTCGTCGCCGCGCAGTGGCAGACGGTCGAGAACCTTCTGCCCCCATTCGAACTGCGGCCGCGAGAGCCGGTGGTAGGCCTCGGAGTTCCATTCGCGGCTTGTTTGGGCCTGTTTCACGGACAACGAATTTACCGCCGAGCACGCCGAGTGCGCCGAGGTTTTTTGAATCTGTCAGCCTCGGCGTCCTCTGCGTCCTCGGCGGTGTGCAGTTCTTATATCGCGGCCAGCGCCTGGTCGAGATCGGCGATGATGTCGTCCACGTCTTCGATGCCGACGGAGATGCGCACCATGCCGTCGGTGATGCCGATCTCGCGTCTTCCCTTCTCGCCCAGCGCGGCGTGAGTCATGGTGGCGGGATGGGAAATCAGCGTCTCCACTCCGCCCAGCGATTCTCCCAGAGAACAGACGCGCACTTTGCGCAGCATTCTCTGCGCGTTCTTCAGCGAGCCGGTCTCGAGCGTGATCATGGAGCCGAAACCGGTCATCTGCCGCTCCCCAAGCTCGTATTGCGGATGGTCGGGCAGTCCCGGGTAGAAGACCTTCTTCACTTTCTTATGACGGGAGAGAAATGCGGCCACGGCGCGGCCGTTGGCGTCGTGCTTCTCCATGCGGACCGCCAGCGTCTTCACCCCGCGCAGCACCAGCCAGCACTCGAATGGCGACAGGATCGCCCCCGCCGCCTTCTGGATAAATGCGAACTTCTCGGCGTGCTCCGGCTTGGTGCAGACCACGACGCCGCCCAGGCCGTCGCTGTGTCCGTTGAGAAACTTGGTGGTGGAGTGGATGACCATGTCCGCGCCCAGCGTGATGGGCTTCTGGAAATACGGCGACATGAAGGTGTTGTCCACGACCAACTCGGCGCCGCGGCGGTGCGCGATCGGGCTGATGGCCTTGAGATCGCTGAGGGTCATCAGCGGGTTGGTCGGCGTCTCCACATAGATGATGCGAGTGTTGCGGCGGATCGCCCGCTCGACGGCGCGCAGGTCGGAGGTGTCAACGTAGCTGAACTCCAGCCCGTAGTTCGTCAGAATCTGGTTAAACAGACGCGGCACGCCGCCATAGAGGTTGTTGGTGCAAACGACGTGGTCGCCGGACTTGAGCAGCGTGCACATAGCGTTGATAGCAGCCATGCCGCTGGCGAAGACGTGCGACGTCCGCCCGCCCTCGAGCGACGCCAGGTTCTTCTCCAGGCAGGTGCGCGTGGGGTTGGAGACCCGCGAGTACTCGTAACCTTTGTGCTTGCCGATCTCCTCCTGCACATAAGTGGAGGTGGCGTAGATGGGCACAACCACGGCGCCGGTCGAGGGATCCGGCTCCTGGCCGACGTGGATAGCCCGGGTGGCGAAACCGAGTTCATTTTTTTCCATAGGAATTCAATGATTGCACGGCTTATTGCGCGCCGTCGAAAATCCCCTTCGATAAATAACGTTCGGCGGAATCGGGGATGATGGTGACCACACGCTTGCCCGCGCCCAGCCGTTTCGCGATCTGGACGGCGGCGTAAACGTTAGCGCCGCCACTGGAGCCGGAGAACACGCCTTCCTTGCGTGCCAGTTCGCCGACGCTCGCAAACGCCTCCACATCGCGGACCATGACAATCTCGTCGGCGAGCGCTTTGTCGAACGTCTTGGGCATGAAGCTGGCGCCGATGCCCTCGATTTTGTGCTCCCCCTTTGGCCCGCCGCCCAGGATCGACCCGTGCGGTTCGACGGCTATGGCAAGCGCGCCCGGGATGCGCTCCTTGATGAAGCGCGCCACTCCGGTGAACGTGCCGCCGGTGCCGGCGCCGATGACCACGGCGTCGATGCGGCCCTCCATCTGTTCGAAGATCTCGCGGCCGGTGGTCTGATAGTGGTAGTCGGGATTGGCCGGGTTCTCGAATTGGCCGGCGAGAAAGGAATCGGGAGTGCTGGCGGCCAACTCGCGAGCCTGGCGGATGGCGCCTTCCATGCCCTCGGCATCCGGGGTGCGCGTCACCTCGGCGCCGAGGGCGCGCATGAGCATGACTTTTTCCTGGGAGAACTTCTCGGGTACGAACAGCGCCACGCGATAGCCGCGGCTGACGCCGATGAGCGCCAGGCCCACGCCCGTGTTCCCGGCCGTAGCCTCGATGATGGTCGAGCCCTCGCGCAACAGGCCCTGCTGTTCGGCGCGGCTGATGATGCCGATGGCGGCGCGGTCCTTGATACTGCCGCCGGGATTCAGGTATTCGAGCTTGGCAAAGATGTCGGCGGCCCCGAGGGGCACGATCTTGCGGAAGTGCAGCAGCGGAGTCTCGCCGACCAGATCGGTGATGTCCTCCGCCACGCGCAGGCGAGCGGCAGCAGTGATTTTCATCTGGGCTTAGGGTAAGGGACTGCGCGCGGTGGGGTCAATCGCGGATAAGTTCACCCGATGTAGAGACGCAGCTTGCTGCGTCTCCAGCATTAGGGCGATAAGGAGACATAGCAAGCTACGCCTCCACAGGCACTATCTGGACGCTCTTTCCCGCCCCGCGTAGTACCCGCTGCGGGTGCGGACGACCAGGTGCTTGTAGCCTGGGGCGTGGGCTTCGACGCGCACGCTGCGGTATCCCGCGCGGTTGGGGTCGGTGGGCTTGTAGCCGATGGTGTACTGGTTGCGAATGTCGTGCGCCACCTGGCGGGTGAGGTTGTCCACCTCGTTCAGGTCCTTGGGGAAGAAGGCAACGCCGCCGGTCTGGACGGCGAGCGCCGTGAGCGCGCGCTTGGCGCGGCGGGCTTCGCGGTCGTCGCCCAGAATGCCGATGCTGTACACGGTGGGCCCGTTCAGGTCCTGCATGCGACGCACGCACTGCTCCAGCGACTCCCGGCTGGCGTTGTCCTCGCCATCGGTCACCACCAGCAGGACTTTCCTGTCCAGGCGCGCCCCCTTGGCCAAGTGGTCGGCGGATGCGACCACCGCGTCGTAGAGCGCGGTGCCGCCGCGCGACTCGATGTGGTCCAGGCCTTCACGCAGCCGGTTGAGATCGGAGGTGAAATCCTGGTCGAGGTAGTATTCGTCATTGAAGTTGACGACGAAGACCTCATCTTGAGGATTGCTGGCCCGCACCAGGTTGACGGCGGCCTGGTTCACCTTCTGGCGCTTATCGCGCATGGAGCCGGAGTTGTCGATCACGATCCCGATCGCCACCGGGATGTCTTCTTGACGGAAGGAAGTGATGGGCATCGGTCGGCCATCTTCGAACACGCTGAAATCGTCTTGCCTCAAGCCGGTGACCAGGCGTTGCTTCTGGTCCACGACCGTGGCATGCAACACGACTTCTTCGACTTTCTTCTTGAAGGTGAAGGTGCCGTTTTCGCCCGGCTCCACGCCCTGCTGTGCCGGCTGGCCCGCGGGCCGCTGCACGGTATCGCCGGGCTGATGGGAAGGCGGCGGAGCGGGGGCAGCCTCGTCCTCGTCTTTGGCCGGCGGGTGGTTGGGCATCTGCGAGGGCGGATTCTGGGCAAAAGCGCCCAGGGTCAGACCCAAAGTAAGCAGCAGAATCAGGGAAAACAGACTATTGCGCAGGCGCATAGTATCCCGACTTGGCGTACACCGTGAGCGGCGGCAATCCTTTCGGCGGCAGGAGCTTGACTTTGATCTTGTGCCAGCGCCCATTCCGCACAGGATTCTTTGGACGGTAGCCGAGCACATATTGGTTGCGCAGCTCGATGCCGATTTTGGTGGCGACATCGGCCAGTTCGTTGGGGTTATCGATGACGAAGGTGCGCCCCCCGGTAATGTCGGTGATCTCGGCTAGAAGGCGCGGTCCGCGCGCCTCTTCCGGCGTGGGAGGAGAGGCCTCGAAGATGCCGATAGCGTAAACCTGCACGTCGGCTTCTTTCACCATCGACTTGATCTCGCCGTCGGTGTAGCGGCTGTGGTTGTCGCCCCCGTCGGAGATGATCAGCAGCGCCTTCTTGCTGTTCTGCGCGTCGCGCATCTTATTCATGCCGAGGTAAATGGCGTCCAGCAGCGCGGTGCGCCCGCGGGGCACGGTGTAGATCAGCCGTCCCTGGATGTCCTCGATCGAGCGCGTAAAGTCGGCCAGCAGCTCCGGTTTATCATTGAACGAGATCATGAAGAACTCGTCCTGCGGGTTGGCGGTCTTGAAGAACTCCACCACCGCCTCGCGCGCCTTCTCCATCTTGTTCGACATCGAGCCGCTCATGTCGAAGATCACCCCCAGCGAGATGGGAGCGTCCTCGCTGGAGAAGTGTCGGATCTCTTGCGCCTGCTTGTCCTCGTAAACCTGGAAATTGTCCTTTTCCAGACCCGTGACCAGGCGGTTCATGGGATCAGTGATGGTAACCGGCACCAGCACCAGATCCACGTCCACCTTAATAGGCTTGGTATGTGTCTTCAGCGCCGGGTCGATGGTGTCACGGGGATCCTTGGGGGCGTCCGGCTGCTTGCGCGGCGTGATGTGGACTTCATCCTCGGAGGAGCTTTGTGCCCGGGCCGTGGGAACCATGCACGCAAGCGCTACCAGCAGGGCCACGAGCGCCATCAGCGCGGCACGGCCCAGCCTCGCTTGGCTGGTGGACAAGCGGGACGTCCCGGCGTTCGGAAACACAGCCGCCAACATGCTGCCTGACCTTTGGGGGGACGGGATGATCGGTCCAGGCCCGGTCCCTGCTCGGACCTTGCCAACCCTCTTTACGACCGATGGTATCACAGCGCGACCGCCTCTTCCCACCTCTGCGCGCAGCGCTCTTTGTGAGATGGCGGCAGCTTCGAGCAGGTTTTCTTCTCGTCTTGTTACAATTCAACAGTTCTCCTCACCATGGCCAGGATCCTCCCCTTCCCCGCCCTGCGCTACAATCCCGCCCGGGTGCGTCTGGCGAAAGTCGTCACACAGCCTTACGACAAGATCACTGCCGAGATGCAGGAGCGCTATTACGCCGCCAGCCCCTACAACCTGGTGCGCATCATTCTGGGAAAGCGCGAGCCGGGCGATAACGGCCAGAACGTCTATACCCGCGCTGCGGCCACGTTTTCCGAGTGGCGCAAGGACGGCATTTTCATCCAGGAGCAGGATCCGCTGCTCTATGCCTACGCCCAGGAGTTTGCTGTCCCCGGTTCTCCGGAGAAGCGCCTGGAGGGGCGGGGGTTCATCGGTCTCGGCCAGCTCGAGCCCTACGATGTCGGCGTGGTGTTCCGGCACGAGCAGACGCACTCCGGACCCAAGACGGACCGGCTGAACCTTCTGCGCGCGACGCGGGCGCATTTCGGACAGCTCTTCATGCTGTACAACGACCCGGCCGGCGAAATCGACAACGCCCTGGCCAAGGTGGCGCGCTATCCCGCCGATATCGAGGTGCGCGACGAATACGACGTCCGGCACCGCCTCTGGCCCATCCCCGGGTTGGTCGAATTCATCCGCCGTCGCATGGAGAACACCAAGCTGATCATCGCCGACGGCCATCACCGTTATGAGACGGCGCTGAACTACCAGCGTGAGCGCCGTGACGCAGACCCTGCCGCGCCGCCTCCCGGCGAAGCTGCCTACGACCACGTCATGATGACCTTCATCAACATGTACGCCGAGGGCCTGGTGATCCTGCCCACCCACCGCGTCATCGCCGGCCTCGAGAGCTTCCAGGAGGAGCAGTTCCTGGAATCGGCGCGGGTGTTCTTCGACGTCGAACCGGTGCAGGTGAGCGATGCTGCCCAGGCTGCAAGTGTCTTACAGGCGGCGGGAAAAGATCGCACGGCGCTCGTGGCCGTGACCCGCGGCGGCAGCTTTCTCCTGCGCGCCCGTCCGGCGGAGGTCGAGCAGACCCTGGAGCAGCTTTCCGCTCACCAGCGTGAACTGGACGTGGTGATCCTTCACAAGCTCGGCCTGGAGGTGGTGCTGGGCATCTCCGAGGAAGCCATCCGCGAGCAGCGCTACATTTCCTATCTGCGCGACGCGGGCGCGGCCATCGCGCGGGTGCGCAACGGCGCCAACGTCGCTTTCCTGATGAACCCGGTGCGCATCGAGCAGGTGCGCGACACCGCATTCGCGGGAGAAGTTCTGCCGCAGAAGTCCACGGATTTCTATCCCAAGCTGCTGAGCGGGCTGGCCATCTATGCCCTGGAGTGAGCACCGTCAGAGCGGGAACGGCGCGGCGCGCGCGGCCGTGGTGGCCATCCTGCTGCTCATCCTGCTGGCGAGCGCACGGCCACCCCAGCGCGCCAACGGCGGGCGCGCCGGGGACCCCGCGCCCTCGGCCGAGGAGAAGCAGCTCTCCATCTACGCTCCGCGAGTCAGCTACTCTCTGCCTATCTCCGAGCACAACGGACAGGATTACTTCGCCCTGCTGGAGGCGCTCGAGCCGTTCGGCAACGTGAGCGCCGGCAGCGACGGCGAAAAGTGGAAGCTGCGCTTCAATAACCTGGAAGCCGAGTTCCGGCGGGACTCGAACCGGGGCAAAGTCGCGGGGCGGAGGTTCGGGCTGCCGGCGCCATTCGTGCTGGAGGGCAATCGCGGGCTGGTGCCGCTGCGCGCCCTGCCGGGAATCCTCGGGCTGATGCTCGCCACCAAGACGGAGTACCACGAAGCCGCGCGCCGTCTCTTCCTGGGCGGCGCTGCAACGCGCTTCACCACCGATGTGCGCGAGGGCGGGCTGAGCGTGAACTTCAGCGCGCCGGTCAATCCCCTGATCAGCACCGAACCCGGCAGGCTCAAGATGACCTTCACGCGCGACCCGGTGGTCTCCAGCGCTTATATCCTTAGACTGGAAAATCCGCTGGTGTCGTCGATCACGTTTTCGGAAAACAACGGCCGGGCGGAGCTCGTGGTGCAAGGACGCGTGCCACTGCTGGCGCAGTTCGCCGCCGGCGGCAAGACGATCGATCTGGTGCCGGCGCCCAGCCAGGCGCCGAGCGCACCACCGGCGGCCGCGCCGGGAACTGCGACGGCGGCGGTCTCCGTGCCTCCGCCTCCGACCCTGCAATCGCTCGCCGCCAAACCATCCTTCGTGGTGATGCTGGATGCCGGGCACGGCGGCGAGGATCGTGGGGCGCTGCTGAGCGAGACGCTGGAGGAGAAGGGAGTCACGCTGGCCTTCGCGCGCCGGTTGCGGAGCGAGCTCCAGGGCCACGGCATCAGCGCGGTGATGTCGCGCGACGCCGATGTCACGGTCCCGGTGGAGCAGCGCGCCGCCATGGCCGACGCCGCGCGTGTCGCGGTTTACGTGAGCCTGCATGCCGCGTCGCTGGGGCGTGGAGTGCGCGTGTACACGGCGATGATCAACTCGGCCACCAGCAAGCCCGACGGCTTCGTGCCCTGGGACACGGCGCAGGCGGGACACGTGCTGAGCAGCCGCGCCCTGGCCGACATCGTCAAAGCGGAGCTGGGCAAACACGAGATCCCCAGCTCCGAGCTCTCCGCGCCGGTGAAGCCGCTGAACAACGTGGCCGCGGCGGCCATCGCCATCGAGGTCGCGCCTTCCGGGGCCGACGTCGGCAGCGTCAACGCGGCGGTGTACCAGCAGCGCATCGCCGCCGCCGTCGCCGAGGCCATCGTGGTGGGGCGGGCGCGGGTGGAGGCGGAGCGATGACGCGCGCCCTCACCATCGCCACTGGGCTGCTGCTGGCGGCGGTGGTCGCCATGGGCGCGTACCTGTACAGCCTGCGCCGCAACGAGCAGGCGCGCGCGCGGAACCTGCCCGATACGCGTCCCATCTCGGCGCCGGTCGCGGGACCGCCCTCGCGCGTGACCTTTTACCTGGCTTACGATGATCCCGGCAGAGTGCGCGCGCAGGAGGCATCCATCGCACTGCCCGCCGATCCCGCCCAGCGCGGCCGCGAGATCCTGCATGCCCTGGTGGGTGAGTATGTGAAGCGGCCGTCTTCGCACGAACTGCCTGCGGGCGCTGACGTGAAGGATGTCTTCCTGGTGAACGGGAACACGGCTGTGGTGGATACCACTCCGGCCTTGGCTGAGGGGCATCGCTCGGGCATCTTCGTCGAGACGCTCACTATCGCCTCGCTGGTCAAGACCCTGACCGCGAACCTTCCCGGCGTCACGCGGGTGAAGATCCTGGTGGACGGCAAGGAGCGCGAGACCCTGGCCGGGCATGCCGATCTCGAGTGCTTCTATGATGTAGTCACGGTGGAGCAATTGCTCGAACAACTGCGATGAGACGAGTGACCATCGGCGTATTCGATTCCGGCGTGGGCGGCCTGACCGTGCTGCGCGAGCTGGTGGCGCGCATTCCCGATGCCGATTACATCTATTTCGGGGACACCGCGCGCCTGCCCTACGGATCGAAGTCGCCGGAGACCATCGCCAAGTATGCGGTCTCGGCGACGAAGTTTCTGGAGGAGCGCGGAGCCGAGTTGCTGGTGATCGCCTGCAACACGGCAAGCGCGCTGGCGCTGGACGCAATCAGCAACGCCGCTAACGTGGGGGTGGTCGGCGTGGTCGAGCCCGGCGCGGAATCGGCTGCGGCCGCTACCCGCCGCAACAAAGTGCTGGTGATCGGCACCGAAGCCACCATCAAGAGTCATGCCTACCAGCATGCGCTGGAAAAACGCGGGGTGCAGGTCTGCGAGAAGGCGTGCCCGCTGTTCGTGCCGCTGATCGAGGAGGGATGGCTGGAGCATCCCGTCACCCAGCAGGTCGCCCACGTTTACCTCGACGACGTCTTCCACGATTTCGAGAGCGGCCCCGACGTGCTCGTGCTCGGCTGCACCCATTACCCGCTGATCAAGCCGTTGCTGCGCAGCGTCGCGCCCTGGCGGGTGGAAATTGTGGACTCGGCGGAAGCGACCGCCCACTGCGTCGCCGAGAGCCTGCGCGTCGCCCCGCCCAAGACCTCCGAAGGGGCCGAGCGCCGCAAGCCCACCCGCATGAAGTTTTTCGCCACCGACTCGGTGGAGAAATTCCGCAGCCTCGGCGAGCGCTTCATGGGACACGCGCTGGAGGATGTGCAGCACGTGGACATGGGGTAGTCGTCGGTCGTCGGCCTTCGGTCGTTGGCCAAACCCATCGCGGTTTAGTACGGCTTTGTTGGACACCCGCTAAGAATTGATTTACTTTCAGTTGCTAATTGTGGACCAAAATCCCACCGGCCGACGACCCACGGCCGGCGACCGACGACCAACAGCATGTTCTTTCGCTCCGACAATCGCGCCCCCGACCAGATGCGGCCGGTCAATATCGTCCCTGATTACATCTCGACCGCCGAAGGATCGGTGCTGATCGAGGTCGGCAACACGCGCGTGATCTGCACGGCGTCGGTGGAGGAAGCCGTCCCGGCGTGGCTGCGCAACTCCGGCAAGGGCTGGATCACCAGCGAGTACGGCATGCTGCCGCGCTCCACCCTGACGCGCACGCCCCGCGACTCGACCCGGGGACGCATCAGCGGCCGCACCCACGAGATCCAGCGGCTGATCGGGCGCGCGCTGCGGGCCGTCACCGATCTCGCTCGCCTGGGTGAGCGCACCATCTGGATGGATTGCGACGTGATCCAGGCCGACGGCGGCACGCGCACCGCTTCCATCACCGGGTCGTTCGTCGCCCTGGGTCTCGCGATGCAAAAGCTGGTCGAGGCCGGCACGCTAACCGCCCCGCCTGTCCGCGATTACGTGGCGGCTACCAGTGTTGGCATCGTGGATGGAGAGATCCTGCTCGACCTCAACTACGAGGAAGACTCGCGCGCCGAAGTGGACCTGAACTTCGTCATGACCGGCGGCAAGAAGATTGTCGAGATCCAGGCCACTGCCGAGCAGCGGGCTTTCGATGAAGAGCAGCTCCACCGCATGACGGAGCTCGCCAAGCACGGCGTGGAGTCGTTGATCTCCCGGCAACGTGCCATCTTGGGAACGCTGCTGCTGCGGCAGTGACGCGCCATCACCGCCCGCTGCGGCGGGCTGGTGTTAAAATAACCGACTGTTTTGGGAGTCCCGGCCATCACCACCCGTCATAGCGCTGCCTGCGCGAAATCATAGAGGAGGAATCTCGTGAAGCTTACGCCTGGAAAACTGAAAGGATTGAAGGCCGTGTCCACGCCCAAGGGCGTCATCGGCGCCGCCGCCATGGACCAGCGTGGTTCGCTGAAGAAGGCACTCGGCCAGCACGCAACCGACGCCGGTCTGGAAGAATTCAAGTCGCTGGTGACGGAAGTGCTCACCCCGCACGCCAGCGCCATCCTGCTCGACCCCGAGTGGGGACTGCCGGCCTCCAAGCGGCGCGCCAAGAACGCCGGCCTGCTGCTCGCCTACGAGAAGACCGGCTACGACAAGACCGGCCCCGGCCGCCTGCCCGACCTGCTCGACCACTGGTCGGTACGCCGCCTGAAGGAAGCCGGCGCCGACTGCGTCAAGATCCTGCTCTACTACACCCCCTTCGATCCCAAGGAGATCAACGACCAGAAGCACGCCTGGGTGGAGCGCATCGGCGACGAGTGCCGCGCCAACGATATTCCGTTCTTCCTGGAGTTCGTCGGTTACGAAGAAGGTCTCGATGAGAAGGGCTCCGACTACGCCAAGAAGAAGCCGCAGATCGTCAAGGCGAGCATGGCCGAGTTCACCAAGGACCGCTACGGCGTGGACGTGATGAAGGTCGAGGTGCCGGTGAACATGAAGTTCGTCGAGGGCGCCAAGACCTACGCCGGCCCCACCGCCTACAGCAAGAAAGAAGCCATGCAGCTCTTCCGCGACGCCGCCGCCGTGGCCACCAAGCCGTTCATCTATCTTTCGGCCGGCGTGTCGAACGCCGAGTTCACCGAGTCGCTCGAACTCGCCGCCGAAGTCGGGCGTGAAGTTCAATGGCGTGCTCTGCGGCCGCGCCACCTGGAAGGACGGCATCCCGCTGTTCGCCAAGGACGGACCGCCGGCATTCCGCAAGTGGCTGGAAAGCGAGGGCGTGAAGAACATCAACAACGTCAACGAGCGGCTGAAGGGCGCGACGTCATGGTTCCCGATGTATGAAGTGGAGCCTGCGCTGGTCGGCGCCGGGCGCTAGCTGCAAGTTCGATGTCATCCTGAGCGACCGAGGGCTCCCGCCCGTCTTTACCAGGGTGGGAGGCGGTCGCGAAGGATGACTGCACATTAATAAGTAGTCGGATCTGCTTAATCAACATCACTCCCACTCAATCGTTCCTGGCGGTTTGCTGGTCGTGTCGTACACCACGCGGTTGATCCCCCGCACCTCGTTGACGATGCGCGTCGAAATCCGCTTGAGCACTTCCCAGGGCAGCTCGACTACGTCGGCGGTCATGCCGTCTTCGGAGTGCACGGCGCGAATGGCGCAGGTGTAGGCGTAGGTACGGGCGTCGCCCATCACGCCCACTGACATCACCGGCAGCAACACGGCGAACGACTGCCAGATCTTCGTGTACAGCCCGGCGCGCTTGATCTCGCCGACCACGATGTCGTCGGCCTCGCGCAGCAACTCTAGGCGCTCGCGCGTGACTTCGCCGACAATGCGCACCGCCAGGCCCGGCCCGGGGAACGGCTGCCGCTGCAGGATTTCCTCGGGCATGCCGAGGTCGCGGCCGATGCGCCGCACCTCGTCCTTGAACAGGTCTTTCAGGGGCTCGATGAGCTTGAGCTTCATCTCCTCAGGCAGCCCGCCGACGTTGTGGTGGCTCTTGATGGTCTGCGACGGGCCGCGGACGGAGCGCGATTCGATCACGTCAGGATAGAGCGTGCCCTGCACCAGCCATTCCACGTGCCCTTGCTGCTGCGCGATGCGGTGCGCTTCTTCGTCGAAGACGGCGATGAACTCGTTGCCGATAATCTTGCGCTTCCGCTCCGGATCGGTGACGCCTTCGAGTTTCGCGAGAAAGCGGTCGGACGCATCAACCGCCAGCAGGTTGAGGCCGAGCTTGTCGCGCAGGTTCTGCTGCACCTTCTCGAACTCGTTCTTGCGCAGCACGCCGTTGTTGACGAAGACGCAGGTGAGGCGGTCGCCGATGGCGCGATGCACGAGCGTGGCGGCGACCGAGGAATCCACGCCGCCGGAGAGCGCGCAGATGGCGCGGCCGTTGCCCACCGTCCGGCGGACCGAGGCCACGGTCTCGTCGATGAAGTGCTGGTTCGTCCACTCCGGCCGCGCGTGGCAGATGCCGAAGATGAAGTTCTTCAGGATCTCCGTGCCCTGGCGGGTGTGGTGGACTTCAGGATGGAACTGTACCGCGTACAGGTTGCGCTTGGGATCTTCGATGGCGGCGACGGCGGCGTTTTGCGTGCGCGCTACCAGCTTGAAGCCGGGCGGCAGCTCCAGGGCCTCGTCGCCGTGCGACATCCACACCGACATCTCCCTCGGCAGCTCCTGAAATAAGCGCGACCCGTTCAGCACCTCGACTACCGCGTGGCCGTACTCGCGCTTCTCCGCGGCGCGGACTTTGCCGCCGAGCCTGTGCGCCATGAGCTGCAACCCGTAGCAGATGCCGAGCACCGGCAGACCGAGCGCGAAGACGCGATCGTCGGCCATGGGCGCGTCCTCGTCGTACACCGACGACGGCCCGCCGGAGAGCACGATGCCCACCGGCGCATAGCTGCGGATCTCGTCCACCGAGGCGGTGCACGGCAGGACTACCGAGAAGACTTTCTGTTCGCGGACGCGGCGCGCGATGAGCTGCGAATACTGCGCGCCGAAGTCGAGGACAACGATGGATTGCGCTTCCATGAGAATCTGGGAACAGTGTAAAGGGTGACAGGGGCTACTAGCTACTAGCCACTAGCTCCTAGCTGGTAGCTTCTTCCGGGCCAGGCAATCCTGGCTCGGATACGGGTGGCAGATCGGGCATTGGAGGCGCCTCCGGCGCAGGCGGCAGAGATTCCGGTGCGACGGCTACGGGCGGCGGCATGCGGTCGCCTTCGTCGATTGCGACGTAGGCAGCCAGACGCGCGATGTACAGGAAATCGACCGCCGCGAAATATGCCAGCGTGATCCCTGCCAGGAGGAACAACGTGAC
This sequence comes from uncultured Acidobacteriota bacterium, assembly GCA_963704285.1. Classification (GTDB taxonomy): domain Bacteria; phylum Acidobacteriota; class Terriglobia; order Terriglobales; family Acidobacteriaceae; genus JAHFUA01. The sequence goes on from OY969886.1 coordinate 3,468,342, forward strand.
GCCGGGAGGTACTTTGCCGGCCAGCGAGGGCGCCAGCAGGCAGACCACGGTGGTGAAGGCGAAGAGCACGCCATGGATGGTGCCGAAAACGGCTCCCGCGCCGGCGAACGTGCCCGGATGGCGGCGGAAAAGACCGCCAGCTTCGCCGATGGCGGTGAAGGTGTCGTGACCGTCGCGCGCGGCGGGGATCGCTCCCAGGCAGAGGAACCAGTTCACGCGCGAACGCACAAGGGCAATCGCCGTACCGAGCGCGCCGAAAATAACCAGAAAGACGCCGGGACGAACCCCGCCGGGGCCGGCGGCAGCACGGCCGGCGAGGATGGCGGCGCCGAGGCATCCAACGACGGATGCCAGCGCCACACCGGCGCGCAGGAAATTCAACCCGAACTGCGGCGCCAGCGCCACGGAGGCTTCGCGGCGGAGCAGCGCCTTCAGAGTGGCGGCGCGGCCCAGGCTCGCCGCCGCAACCCACAGCATGAAGATCGCTGGCAGCACGATCGCTACAACCCGCACCAGGCGCGGGCCGCCGTGCAGGATGTGGCCGGCGGCATCGGCGATCAGCCAGCGGGTATGGCCGCGCAGCGCCAGAAGCTCGAACTTGGAGACGGGAAGCATAGCCAGATAGGCGAACAGCGAGCCGGCCGCGAGCGCCAGTGCCGCCAGGCCGAAGGTCCAGCGCCAGGCAATCTCGGCCAGCACGATCGCCGGCTCGCGGAACGCCCTGCGGAATCCTTCGCTGACTGGAGACTCGGAACCCATTCGTTTAATCCGTGAGAATCCGTGGCGTCTTTCCCTATCGCACCACGATGTTAACCAGCTTGCCCGGCACCACGATCGCTTTCACCACCTGCTTGCCATCGAGCGTGGCCTGGATCTTAGGGGCGGCGAGCGCCAGCCGCCGGAGCTCTTCCTCCGACGAGTCTGCGGAAACGAAGAGCCGGTCGCGGATCTTGCCGTTGATCTGCACCACAATCTCGACTTCATCTTCCCTCGCCAGCACAGGATCGCATTTCGGCCAGGGCGCGCGCAGCAGGTTCAACGTCTCGCCCAGCGCCTCCCAGAGCTCGTGCGCGAGATAAGGAGCAAAAGGGTGCAACATCAGCACGAAATTTCGCTGAAAGGCTTTTAACGTGCTCGCGCTGATAAAAGCACGCCCCTCGAGCGCAACCTCGTCTTTAGCGCCGCCTCCGGAGCGCTCCTCCAAAACAAGATTCAGCAGCTCCATCAGGGCAGCAATGGAGGTATTGAAATGCCAGCGACCATCGAAATCCTCTGTGATCCGGCGGATCGTCTGGTGCAGTTTGCGCAGGACCCTGCGATCGGCGGCCTGCGGCTCAACCGGATATTTATGAGCCAGCGAAAAAAACCGGTGCACTCTCGAGAGGAAACGAGCGACGCCGTCGAGTCCGGCATCCTGCCAGTCGAGCTCGCGATCGGGAGAGGTGGCGAAGAGCGTGTACATGCGCGTGGCATCAGCCCCGTAACGCGCAATCATCTCGTCGGGTATAACCAGGTTCCCGAGGCTCTTCGACATCTTGGCGCCATCTTTGATGATCATGCCCTGGGTGAACAGGCGCGCGACGGGTTCGCGGTTGGCGATCAGCCCCAGGTCGCGCATCACCTTGGTCCAGAAGCGCGAGTAGATCAGGTGCAGGATGGCGTGCTCGACCCCGCCGATGTACTGGTCGATCTCGAACCAGTAGGTGATCGTTTTGCGGTCGAACGGGCGCGGTCGCGTTGTCGGGTCGGTAGTAGCGGTAGAAGTACCAGGACGAATCAACGAACGTGTCCATGGTGTCGGTCTCGCGGCGCGCCGGGCCGCCGCACGTCGGACACGTCGCGTTCACGAACTCCGGCGACCTTGCCCAGCGGCGAGCCGCCGGTGAGCGGTGATGTCCACGTTCTCGGGCAGCACCACCGGCAGGTCCTTTTCCGGCACAGGCACGATGCCGCAGTGGTCGCAGTAGAGCATGGGGATGGGCGTGCCCCAGTAGCGCTGGCGCGAGATGCCCCAGTCTTTCAGCCGATAGGTGACCGCAGCCTTGCCGAAGCCGTTGCTCTCGGCATCCTGCGCCATGCGCTGCGATGGCGTCTTCGCAGGCGAGTCCGCCGAACGGGCCTGAGTTGACCAACATGCCGTCGGTGCCGGTGAAGGGGAGCATGGCGATTCGTCCTTGCCGGCTTCACGCGGCTCGCCCTCGCGCCGCGGCAGGATCACCAGGCGAATCTCGAGCCCGTACTTCTTCGCGAACTCGAAGTCGCGCTCGTCGTGCGCGGGCACGGACATGATGGCGCCCGTGCCGTAGTCCATCAGGATGTAAGTTGGCGATCCAGATCGGCAGCTTCTCGCCGTTGAAGGGATTGACGGCGTAGCGGCCGGTGAAGACGCCATGCTTCTCGATCGCGCCAACGTCGCCGGCTTCCTTGGCGCGGCGCTGCTCGGCCGTCAACTGGTCCACCTTGGCATACAGCTCGGCATTGTCGCCGACCAGGTCGGCGACCATGGGATGCTCGGGGGCGAGCTGCACCGAGGTGGCGCCGAAGATGGTGTCCACGCGCGTGGTGAACACGGGGATCTTGCCGCCGGCCGGCCCGGCGGGGCCGTCGAGCTTGAAGTCCACCAGCGCGCCCTCGCTGCGGCCGATCCAGTTGCGCTGCATGGTGAGGACTTTTTCCGGCCAGCCGGGAAGGCGGTCGAGATCGTCGAGCAACTCGTCGGCGTAGTCGGTGATCCGCAGGAACCACTGTTCCAGCTCGCGCTGCTCGACGGCGTAGTCTCGTGCCGCCAGCAGCAGCCGTTCACCACCTGCTCATTGGCCAGCACGGTGGCGCACTCCGGACACCAGTTCACGCGGCTCTTCTTGCGATAGGCCAGCCCGCGCTCGTAGCATCTTGAGGAAGAACCACTGGTTCCAGCGGTAGTAGTCGGGCAGGCAGGTGGTGACCTCCTTCGACCAGTCGTAGGCGAAGCCCAGCCGCGTCATCTGCGCCTTCATGTGCGCGATGTTGGAGAGCGTCCACTCGCGCGGGGCGGCGTGTTGTTCTTGATGGCGGCGTTCTCGGCGGGCAGGCCGAAGGCGTCCCAGCCCATGGGGTGCAGCACGTTGTAGCCGCTTCATCCACATGTAGCGCGCCAGCGCGTCGCCGATGGCGTAGTTGCGCACGTGTCCCATGTGAAGCGCGCCCGAGGGATAGGGCAGCATCTCCAGCACGTAATACTTCGGACGCGGCGAATCGAAGGGCTCCGCGCGGAACAGTTCTGGCTGCTGCTGCCAGCGCGAGGACCATTTCTGCTCAATGCGCTGCGGATCGTAGCGCTGGTCGCGGGTTTCGGTGCCGGCGGAATGTTCGGGCATAAGGCTCAATGAGATCGGTGCCAGGAACAGTTTTTTGCCCAATCGCAGGCGTAGGCCTCTGTACCGTAGATCAATCGGAGCAATTGACTCTCTTCCATTGGCCACGGTTATCCTGAAAGCAAGGGCCACTGAGATTTACGAATTCAGCTCCTCGTTCTTTCACTGCAAACCATCTGCCGAAACCGGTGGCACCCACGGTTGATATCGTTAGCAAGTATGTCTTTCCTGGCAAAAGTGGTTCGGGCGAATGCCAGTCCGCTGGGATGACCTGTTTGTACCCAATCGGGACCGAGCCGTATGTCACGCTCTTAAGCTGAGTGATACGAGGACCATTGAGGTACCCATTGACGGGCTCGATCATCCAGATTGCAAACCGTTGGTCCGAGGGGCTACTCGCCTCCTCGCGGTGCCGGGGACCAAACACGGTCAGTTGGCCGACGCTTCCATCTCCCGTTATTTCAAATGCTATGCCATTTGCAGATTCGAGCCGAACGTTCGTTGGCCGTTCACAGCCGACCAACATCAATAGTAGAAGAACGAAAGATAAACGTCTCATCTTCGTCACGGCATACGTAACTAATCTTTTAATTTTACACGGACGAGCGACGATCCCTCATCTCTGCAGAGACGCAGCCTCCTGCGTCTCTACTTGGCTTTTCGGGATCGGGAACGATTCACCAACGACTTCAGCATTTCCACGTTCCGACGGTCGTCGCCTGGTTTTTCGATGGGCGTTTCGGCGATGAAGGCGGCGTGCGCCAGACGGAGATCGTTCAACAGGCGCTTGAAAACCGCCGTACCGATCGTCCCCTGGCCAATGTGCTGATGGCGGTCGAGCTTCGATCCGAAGGCGGCCTTGGCATCGTTGCAGTGCCACACGGGGATGTTCTTGAGGCCAATGGTCTCGTCGATCTGTCGCAGCGTGGCCTCGTAGCCCGCGGGGGTGACGATGTCGTATCCGGCCACGTGGATGTGGCAGGTATCCATGCAGGCAGCGACCGGGACGTACTCCCGCAGCACCCCCACCAGCGCCGCCACGTGCTCGAAACTAGCGCCCAGCGAGTACTCGGCGCCGGCAGTGTTCTCGATCAAGACCGCCAGACCGCCCTTGACCAGGTCGAGGCCCGCGGTTCCCTCGCGGATGGCATAGGCGGCGCGCCCCAGTCCTTCTTCGCGGCTCGCGCCGCGGAACGATCCGGGATGCACGACGAGGTACTCGGCGCACAGCGCCAGTGCGCGCTCGACTTCCCCACGAAATGCCGCGATGGTCTTGGCGTAGAAATCGGGATTGCCGCCGGCGAGATTCAGCAGGTAGCTGGCGTGGACGACCAGCGGCTTGAGGTCGTACTTCTCGCGTAGGCGGCGCATTTCCCCGCACTGTTTCGGTCCCAGCTTATAGGGCTTCCACTGCCGCGGGCTCGAGGAAAAGATCTGGAAGGTGCTGCAGCCCAGGCGCCAGGCGCGTTCGGCAGCGTTCTCGACACCGCCGGCGGTCGAGGTGTGGATGCCGATCCGGCGCGCGGTTCGTCGCGGCGGCCGCTTGGGCGGCGGCAGCTTCAGGATGTCCTGCTCGCGGGCCATTGAGATAGGCATGCAGAACCAGTTGTCAGTTGTCAGTTGCCAGTTGTCAGTTGTCAGTTGTCTTTTGCCAGTTAAAACCTTTGTATTGGATTCGCACGGAAGTTATTCGGTGCGCTCACAAACGGCGGTTGCCGACTTGAAACCAATGAACCCGGCGTTTTCGGCGTCCTCTGCGGTAAACTAGTGCGTCTTTCCGAGGTCCAGCCATGCTAGTCGTCATGCAAGCGCACGCCACCGAAGAACAGGTGCGTGCGGTCTGTGAAAAGATCGATGCGGCGGGATTGCGCGCGCACGCCATTCCTGGGGCGGAGCGCACTGCCATCGGCATCACCGGCAACCGCGGCCAGGTGGAACTCGGCGTGGAGGAGATGCCGGGCGTGGCCGAGGTGATCCGCGTCACCAAGCCCTACAAGCTGGTGAGCCGCGACGTGAAGCAAGAGAACACGGTGGTACGCTTCCCCCGGTGCGCCGCGACGATGGGCGGACCGGAGCTGGCGATCATCGCCGGGCCCTGCGCGGTGGAGAGCCGCGAGCAGACCTTCGCCATCGCCGAGCGCGTGCATCGCGCCGGAGCGCAGTTCTTCCGCGGCGGGGCGTACAAGCCACGTACTTCGCCCTACTCCTTCCAGGGACTCGGCGAAGAAGGCCTGCGAATCCTGGCGGAAGTGCGCGAGCGCTGGGGCATGCGCATCGTTACCGAGGCCATCGACAACGAATCGCTGGAGCTGGTGGAAGAGTACGCCGACGTCATCCAGATCGGCGCGCGCAACATGCAGAATTTCTCGCTACTGAAGCGCGCCGGGCGGGCAAAGAAACCGGTGCTGCTGAAGCGCGGCATGGCCGCGACCCTGGAAGAGTTCCTCATGGCGGCCGAGTACGTGATGTGCGAAGGCAACTACAACGTGATCCTGTGCGAGCGCGGGGTGCGCACCTTCGCCGACCACACCCGCAACACGCTGGACCTGAGCGTGGTGCCGGCGGTGCACCGCCTGAGCCACCTGCCCATCCTGGTGGACCCCAGCCACGGCACCGGCAAGCGCAACAAGGTGACGCCGCTTTCGCGCGCGGCGGTGGCGGTGGGCTGCGACGGCCTGATCGTCGAAGTGCACAACGATCCCGACCGCGCGCTCTCCGACGGCATACAATCGCTCTATCCCGAGCAGTTCGACGAGTTGATGTCGGAAGTGCGGCAGATCGCCGCCGTGGTGCGCCGTGAGCTGGCGCCCGCGACCGCAGCCGCTCGCTAGACGTTGAGTCTCAGGAAGCAGATCGCCGCCGCCTTCGCGGGCCTGTCCATGCTGGCGCTCGGCGGCTGCCGCCGCCAGCCGGTTCCCGACCTGCGACAGTACGCCTATGTCACGAACGGCAAGAGTGACAGCGTCAGCGTCATCGACCTCTACAGCTTCCGCGCCGTCAAGACCATTCCCGTGGGGAGCAATCCCACCGGCGTGACCGCCAGCCCCGCCCGCAACCAGGTCTACGTCGTCAACACGGAATCGAACAACGTCAGCGTGATCGACGCCGAGCGCAACCTGGTGGTGGCGATCATCGGGGTGCACCGCACGCCCTACTTCATTGACGTGTCGGCGGACGGCAAGCGCGGCTACGTAGCCAATTCCGGCTCGGCCAACGTGTCAGTGCTCGACCTGGAAGCGCGGCGCGTGCTGGCGACGGTGGGCGTGGGCGGAGCGCCGGGCGTAGCGCGCGTCTCGCCGGATGGGAAGACAGTGGTGGTCTCCAACCGCGGCCACGATTCGGTCTCGCTCATCGACACGGAGCGCAACCAGGTCCGCGGCACAGTCGCCGTGTGCCGGCAGCCGGGGGACGTGGCCATCCTACCGGATTCCAGCAAGGCTTTCGTCGCCTGCAGCGGCTCGTCGCAAGTCGCGGCCGTGGACCTGCGGTCCGGAAGCTTGCTCACCCTGCTTGATGTCGGCAAGACGCCGGTCAGTCTGGCGCTCAAACCCGACGGCGGCGAACTGTTCGTGTGCAACTTCGATTCCGACAGCGTCTCCGTCATCGAGACCACCACCAACGAGGTCGGCGGCACCTTCCTGATCGGCACGCACCCTTCGCACGCCGTCGTCAGCAGCGACAATTCCCTGCTCTACGTGAGCAACTTCGGCGCCGACGCGGTAGCGGTTTACAGCATCGACACTGGCAGACTCGTCGCCACGGTCATGGTGGGCAGCCGTCCCGACACGCTGGTGCTCACTCCCAACCAGCACTTCCTGCTGGTCGCCGACGCGCTCGCCGGAGACGTGGCCGTAATCCTGAAGCGCGACAAGACCACCAAGGCCAACCCCGCTCCCTTCGCGCTGCACACCATGGTCCCGGTCGGCATTCAGCCCAACCAGATCGCGGTAAAAGCCTACATCGCCCAGAAACCGCCGCCGTGACCCCGGTGCTTCGCGGTTTTCCCTCTGCTATTCTGGGCCCACATGCAGATCCAGCAACAGGTTCCGCTGGCCCCGCTGACTACCTTCAAAGTCGGCGGCCCGGCGCGCTACTTCGTCGAAGCCTGCAGCGAGGAAGACGTGCGCGCGGCAGTCGCGGAAGCGCGGACGCGTGGATGGCCGCTGTTCGTGCTGGGCGGCGGCAGCAACCTCGTCATCTCCGATGCCGGCTGGCCGGGTCTGGTGCTGAAGATTGCGCTGACTGGGATCTCGGAGCGGCGCGACGGCCCTCGCATGCTGTTCGAAGCCGCCGCGGGCGAAGACTGGGACGGCTTCGTCGCCCACGCGCTGACGCGCGATTGTGCGGGGATCGAGTGCTTGAGCGGCATCCCGGGGACGGTCGGGGGCACGCCGGTGCAGAACGTCGGCGCCTACGGCCAGGAGGTCTCCGACACCATCACCAGCGTGCGCGTGCTCGACACCGCGAGCGGCGAGTTTCGCGAGCTGGAGAATGCCGACTCCGGCTTCGCCTACCGCACCAGCATCTTCAACACTAGGGAGCGGTGGCGCTATATCGTCTTGCGAGTGACCTTCGCGCTGGCGCCCGGAGGTGCTGCGCGCATCGAATACGCCGACCTGAAGCGGCACTTCGCCGGCCGTAGCCGCCCGCCAACCCTGGCGGAGACGCGGGAAGCGGTGCGCACGATCCGGCTCAGCAAGGCCATGCTTATCGTTCCCGGAGACGACGACTGCCGCAGCGCAGGATCGTTCTTCAAGAACCCGGTGTTGAGGCGCGAGGCATTCGAACGGCTGCAAGCCCGCGCCGGCCCGATTCCCAACTTCCCCGCCCGCGACGGCATGGTCAAGCTGGCGGCGGCGTGGCTGGTGGAGCATGCGGGATTCACCAAGGGGCTGGCGCGGGGGCCTGTGGGCATCTCCCGCAAGCACGCGCTGGCCATCGTCAACCGCGGGGGCGCAACTGCGGCCGATATCATCTCCTTGAAGAACGAGATTCAGCAGCGCGTGCTCGGCGAGTTCGGCATCCAACTCCAGCCTGAGCCCGTCTTCGTAGGCTTCGACCAATTGAACCTGGTGGCGGAGAATGCAGCGGAAGAATGGCCTTGAGTTGTCCTTCTGTGGTAGTTTTGTGCCTCAACTGAATTGGAGGATGCAATGTGCATTGTTTGTGAACACCAGCTTTATGAGGAGCACCGCAACGGCGAAGCTGGGCCGTTTGATCCTTGTCCGCAGTGAGGGAAATTTCCCAGCAACGAGGGCCAGCCCTGCTATCACTGTTTCGCTGTAGGAAACACCATAGATGAGTGCGCCGAGTGTTCAGGCAAGCAATGGAGCGAGGAGTTTCTCAGCGCTAAGGCGGAGATTGAAAACAATGCCCCGACATCCACACAGTGAGGGACTCCTGACGATAGTAAGATGCTGAGCTGCTTCCACCCTAACCCAGCAGAATGGATCTCTGGCTACTTCGTCTGCTCGCGCCTGAAGCGCCGAAGCCGGTTCAAGAATAGGTAGTGAAGCAGCAGCCCCAGTATGAGTCCGATCACATACCCGTAAGGCAGCGCCACCGCGCTCAGCCCCACCATGAGAACCACGGCGAAATCCGCTATGGATGATGCCATGTCGCGGCAGAGGAGCAGCAAGGCCAGGGCTTCGAACAGCAGCATGATTCCGAGAACAGGTTTCGGAAACAAAGGAATGACCTGCTGAAAGGCTGCGGAGAAGAAAAGTCCGAGTATCAGGTAGAAAAATCCGTAGATGATGACCGAGCCGCCCGTCCGCGCGCCGAAGGTGTAGTGTCCTACCATTCCACCCGATCCGTGGCAGGTCGGAACGCCGCCAAAGAATGGGTTAACGAGATTCATGGCCGAGTACGTCAGGCCAATCTTCTTGATCGTGAGATTCCGCCCGGGGAACAGGTCGGCAGTGACCTGCCGCGTCGCCAGAATCGAGTTGCCGAACGACAACGCGAGCTGCGGAATGGCGAGCAGATAGAAGCCGACCCAAATATCGTGGCGGGTGGGCACATGCAGTGCGGGTAGAACGAATCCGACGCCTTGCAGCAGCAGCCTGGGATGCACGCGAAACCAGAGCGCAAAGGCAAGCCCTAATGCGAGCACGAATGGCGCTGGAGGGAGGCGCCGGTTCCCCAGCAGCAAGAGGGTAAGAAAAAAGGCCAACACCGCCAGGATGAGACCGCCGGCGCCTTCCGCGGGGACATAATCCCGCAACGCCAGTGTCGCCAACTGCAGGCCCAGTCCAAACTGGATCCCACGAACCACGGATTTCGGGACGGCATTCGCGAGCTGCGTCAGCAGGCCGGTGGCGGCCAGCACCAGCATCACCACGCCAATCGCCAGGCCGGCTCCGTACAGCACGGCGCCACTCGCCTTCTGGCTGATAACGATGACCGCCATCGCCTTTAACGGCTGCGCCGGCATGGGAATGCCGTACAGCAATCCGGTGAGAATCTGCATGCTGCCGAAGAGGGTCAGCACGCTGGCAGGATTCAGGCCCGCAGCCAGGATCATCCCGGCAATGAGCGGGAAATCAGTGCCCATGTCGCCGAAGGCGCCAGAGAGTTCGTTGCGGTCAAAGCGGATACGAGTCTTCGGTTCGGCGGTGGTTTGGAGCGAGGTCGTCATGCGGCTTCACGTCCGCTTCACACGCGGACGATCATCACCTCGGTGGACTTGATGAGTGCAGCCGCAGTGTCGCCCCTTTTCAGCCGCATCTCGCGCACCGCATCGGCGGTGATGATGGAAGTGATGGTCTGGCCGCCGATGGAGAGCTTCACCTGGGCCATCAGCCCGCTGGTCCGCACCTCCAGCACGCGTCCCACCAGTTGGTTGCGCCCGCTGATGCGGCGAAAATTGCGGCGCCGCTCCGGGCCCGGCTTCTCGCGCAAGCGGTGCAGGTAGCGGTCGAGTTCGCTCTGCGGGATGCGGTGATGGCCGCCGGCCGTCTTGACGGTGCGCAGCTTGCCTTTATAGATCCACTGCTTCACGGTGGGATAGCTGATGCCCAACACGGTGGCGGCGTCGCGCGGACGAAGGAGGTCCATAGGATGTGCAGTTTAATACGATATTAGCTACACGTTCAATCTGTATTCATATGTATTGGTCGCGAGTGAAAAAAGTATGTATCCAACGAACCAGGATCCTTCGCGGACCGTTTCCCGCGCTGAAGACCCCGCGCGGGAGCCCTCGGCCACTCAGGATGACAACTCTTTACAGAGTGCCGAGGGGACGCAGCATGCTGGGTCTCCACATGGACGAAACTTTTTGCCTTCCAGCGAGTCTTAATGAGTGCGCGCAATCCGCCAGCCGCTGGAATACGTACCAAGGATGTGGGGGAAACATGCTGATCAAGAAGCCTGCCGACGTTGCCTCGTCCGAGATCACACCGAGGCGCGCCTACCTGAGCCGGCGCACGTTTATGGCGGGGGCGGCGGCAGCCGGTGCGTCACTGCTAGCTGGACGCAAGCTGCTCGAGATGGGCTCTCCTGCCCAGGTAGTCGAGGCGGGCGCGAAGCTGAGCACGGCCAAAGGTCCGTTCGGCACCGACGAAAAGCTCACGCCGTACAAGGATGTGACCACCTACAACAACTTCTACGAGTTCTCCACCGACAAGGACGGCCCGGCGGAACTGGCCAAGGATTTCCGCACGCGCCCCTGGCAAGTAAAGGTGGAAGGCCTGGTACAGAAACCGCGCACGTTTGACATCGACGACATCCTGAAGCTGGCGCCGCTCGAAGAGCGCGTGTACCGCCATCGCTGCGTGGAAGGCTGGTCGATGGTGATCCCCTGGGTGGGCTACCCGCTGAGCAAGCTGCTGAAGCAGGTGGACCCGCTGGGGAAGGCGAAGTACGTCGAGTTCACGACTATCCTCGATCCGAAACAAATGCCGGGACAGAGATCTCGCGTTCTGGACTGGCCCTACGTTGAAGGCTTGCGGATGGACGAGGCAATGCACCCGCTGGCAATCCTGTGCGTGGGCCTCTACGGCGAGGCCTTGCCCAATCAGGACGGCGCGCCGGTGCGCATCGTGCTGCCGTGGAAGTACGGCTTCAAGAGCGCCAAGTCGATCGTGAAGATCCGGCTGGTGGAGCAGCAGCCCATCAACACCTGGAACCAGGCAGCGCCCAGCGAGTACGGGTTTTATTCCAACGTCAACCCCGAGGTGGACCATCCACGCTGGAGCCAGAAGATGGAACGGCGCATCGACGGCAGCGGTTTCTTCGCCTCGATCAGGAAGATCCCGACGCGGATGTTTAACGGCTACGGCGACCAGGTGGCGCAGCTCTACGCCGGGATGGATCTGCGAAAGTATTTCTAGATGACGCGCGTCGGCTGGCTCAAACTCGCGATCTTCCCTTTGTGCCTGGTGCCGTTGGCGCGGCTGTTCTGGAAGGCGGCGACGGCGAACCTCGGCGCCAATCCCATCGAGGCCATCACCCACTCGACCGGCGACTGGACGCTGATCCTTCTGCTGGTTACGCTCACGATCACGCCGCTGCGCAAACTCACGGGACAGCTCTGGCTCATCGGGCTGCGGCGGATGCTTGGGCTGTTCGCCTTCTTCTACGGCTGCCTGCACTTTCTCACATTCATCTGGCTCGACCAGGGGTTCGACGTTCACAGCATGGTGAAGGACGTGTACAAGAGGCCGTTCATCACCATGGGTTTCACCGCGTTCGTGCTGCTGCTGCCGCTGGCCGTCACTTCGACGCGCAGGATGATCCAGCGGCTGGGCGGGCGCCGCTGGCAGTGGCTGCACCGATTGATTTACGTGAGCGCCACGGCGGCCATCGTGCACTTCACCTGGGCGATGAAGAAAGATATCCATCGGCCGATCGAGTACGGCATCGTGCTCGCCATACTGCTCGGGTATCGCGTGGTGGCCTGGGCCCGCGCCAGCACCCGAAGCCAGCCCAAGCGCGTGCCGGAAGTCACCGGAATCGCGGCAGACTAATCCGGTCCCCCCAGCCGCTCCCGTAAGGGAGTCTCCGTGCTGTCCAGATACTCCGCTAGTGAAGTCCTACTCCCTTGCGGCAGTCGCGCGGGAGATCTCATCGAACTCGCGGTCGCGCGCTTTGCGGCGAATCGCTTCCAGTACGGCCACTAAAGTGGCGAAGCTGGCCAGCCACGCTGCGGTCAGTATCTTGACCAGCCATGCCGGCGCCGCGCCTGCCCGCTGGAGAACGAATGGGAGAAAGTTCCAGGTGGTGATGTGGACGTAGTCCCATTCGTCCCACTTCATGGCGTAGTTGGTAAGGCTCCAGGCCTGCATCTTTCCGAGCGCGAGGGCGGCAATGTTCTGGAAGCGCAGCGCGATGACAAACGTGGGGTGGCCGAGGGTTTCCATCTGGTAGATCTCGAGGGGCACCCAGAATGCCACCGACGCAAGCTGGATGACGGCGCCCGCCGCCACCAGCGCCATCCCGACTGCTCGCACGAACCGGCCCACCTGCGCGCCGTGTCGCAATAACAAGGGCACGGAAATGAACGCGACCAGTTCCGCCGTGGTTGAAACGTAGCGGTCGCCCCAGGCGAAGTCGCCACTCCAGACTGTGTAGCGGGCGTAGAAGCAGATGTAGGCCAGCAGCAGGAGCACGAAGGCGGCTACGTAAGCCTTGATCTCAGGCCGGAAGCGCCGCCACAGAAGAATGGAGACCAGGAGCGTCAACACCAACAGCGGATCAAAGAGAAAGATGGATTTTTCCGGGGTGAAGAGGGCACCGAAAAAGCCAACATGGAAGGGGGTCTCGAAGGGATAGTTCGCCGGGAGGCTGGGGTTGAGCATCTTCTGCTCGCGCGCGAGAACGCTGATGTACGTGTTGAAGAACGAGCCGAAACGATAGAACTGGTAGATACGGTCGAGGAGAATGAACACCGCATATACGGGTGCGGCCACTCGCAGGTAAGAGATAGTTCGCCCCAGCAGGGCCCGCCCACGTACGCCTGAGAAGTACGAGACCAGCAGCAACAAGATACCGACCGCCACCAGGTCCATGCCCGTGGTGAGCCGCGTCAACAGATTCAGTCCCAGCGCCGCAGAGCCGATGAGCAAAGCGCGGCGGCTCCCGGTGCGCAGCCACTCGTACTGGAACGCCAGGCCGGTGAGCGTCAGCAGCATGATGTAGTTGTTCTCCATCATGTTCTGCGTGTAGTGCAGGTGGGTGGTGCAGAACAGCAGTGCCAGCACCCCGGCAAGCGCCTGGTTCACCGTGAATTCGAACCACCGCAGCAGGCGGAAGCACACCAGGGCGGTCAACACCGACAGCAGAATGTTCGTGCAGCAGGTGACGACGATGTTGCGAACGGTGGGATCGTTTCCGCTGTAAGCGGAGAAGAGCGGTAGCCGCTCGATGAAGGTCCCGGCAACGTCGAACGGAAGCAGCAGCAGCGATTGGCCGATTCCATACCACCCGTAGAGCTTGCCGCCGCGCCCATGCAAGCCGAATTCCGGGTATTCGTTGGGAAAGACCGCCGGCTCGGAGGTCCAGAACGAATGGGCCGCCTGCAGCCTGTGCATGGTGTCGCTGGAACCCAGTTCGCCGGACTGCACGAGCAGCGCGGCGAGGAATGCCACCACAGCTAGGAGAAAAGCTGGGCGGCAAAAAAGGGCGTGGAGGCGAGCTCGCATCCGCAGCGATGCTATCGCACAGGCGGAAGGGGTTCAAATGTGTTGAGAGGCAGCTTGCGGCGTCTCCCGGCGAGAAAGGATGAGGAGACGCAGCTATGTCTCTACGAAGCGGGCGGGGACGCCATGCCGGCTACCAGAGCGGCTTGCCGTTCTTGTCGCGGAAAGTGAACGTCTGGTTGCCGCGCTCGATCTTGCGCGCCAGGATGGCGTTTTCGTCGTCGCCGACCTTGGCCTTGGCGCCGACGATCTGGACCTCATCCCCCTTGGCGAAACCGAACCCGTACTCGCTCAAGAACTTGCTCAAGGCGAGGTGAACGGTGACTAAGCCCTTGTCCGTCTTGACCACCAGGTGCGCGCCCATGCCGCCGCTCACCGGGCACTGGAAATCCTTCACTTCCTGCACCACACCCTTGATGGTCACTTCATTGCCGAGGTCATATTTGGGAGCGCTGGCCGGGACTTGCGCCCAAGCCAGAGTCACCGTTAAAAGAACGAGAATGCCCACGGCGAGAATGAATCTCCGCTGCATAGCGGGCCTCCTTTCGCCGACTGTCGTCACCGCCCGTGCGGGCGTGGAACGACCGGATCGCCGCTTAATATCCGGTTACCAAGTTATGCCGTCCCCGGCCCGGGGTCAGTGATGCCCATCACTTTGTGCTGCACCATAGGTCACCGGCAGGACACGCAGAACTTTCCGCGCCCGCAAGGGTTCCCAGAAGAGGAGACGCCTGGCCGCCCGCGGCATCTCTGTTAGCATTATCTTTGCCTTGGGGGTTCCATCATGGGTGAACTTGGCCTTCCGGAGATCCTGCTGATCCTGGGGATAGCCCTGCTGCTGTTCGGTCCGAAGAAGCTCGGCGACCTGGGCAAGAGCCTGGGAGAGGGCATTCGCAGCTTCCGCTCGGCGGTGAAAGAGGAGCCGGCGCCCAAGCCCGCTTCCGAATCGTCGGAGAAGAAAGAGGCGTCGTAAGGAGAGCGTCATCGCGCAGCTCAACTGCTCTTGATTGCGCGGCGGCCGCGCCCAAACGGGAATGGTCCCTGCCCTTCGGGCACCGCGCGTACCACGCCAGCCGCTTGTAGTTTTCCACCAGTCGCGATAGAACCAGCGCAGTGCCTGATCCAAGCCCTACCGTCGTCGAAGCACCCTCTGCCGCACCCCAGCCGGCAGTCGTCCGCAGCACGGTCTTAAGTGCCCAGAAAGTTTCGGCTCGCCGCTGGGCGGTCCTGCTCTTTCTCTCGCTCAACTTCCTGTTCATGCTGACCTCCACCGGACGCGTGCGGACGACCGACGAGGTGATGACGCTGTTCGAGTCCGAGAGCCTGGTGCTGCGCGGATCGACGGCCGTGCCGCAGGCCGTCGACGCTCGCCTTTTTTTCGGACGCTACGATCGCCAGGGCCAGCCGCGCGCTGCCTATGCTCCCGGCCAGGCGCTCGCCACCACCCCGTGGTATGTGCTCGGGCAGTATGCGCTGCGTAAAGCGCCCGGGGTCCCGGCAAGCGCGCGCGACCTGGTAGTCGGATTCGCCATGACCCTGAGCAGCGCGACTTTTGCGGCCACCGCCGCCACCTTCGCCTTCCTGATTTTCTGCGCGATGGGTATCGCCCGGCGAACCTCGCTGGCGGCCACCTTGCTGCTGGCGCTGGCGACGCCGCTTTTCGCCTATTCCGGCTGGTTCTTTTCCGAGCCGCTGGCCTGTGCCCTGCTCCTGGGAGCAGCCTGGAGCCTGTTCGGGCGCAGCGACGGCATTCCCGCGCGGCGTGCGGCGCTCGCCGCGGCGCTTCTGGGATTTGCCGTACTGGTGCGGCCCACGCACATCCTGCTGGCACCGATTTTCCTGATCGCTGTGCTGGTACGGGAGCGCCGCTCCGGCTTCAAGCCTGCGATGGTGGCGGCGGCGGGGCTGAGTGTGGCTGTCACCGCGTACTTAGCCTACAACTACCATGTTTTCGGCAACCCGCTTCAGTTCGGCTATCCTGCCTCGGTGGAAGCGGGCAAGCACGTGACGGGGTTCGAGACTCCGCTGCGCCTGGGCCTGTTCGGGTTTCTGCTCTCGCCCGGCAAGTCGATCTTCCTGTTCGCCCCGCCGGTTCTGCTGGCGCTGGTCGGGCTTTCCGCGCTGTGGCGGCGCGATCGCGGCCTGGCGACGGTGGCCGGCCTGAGCCTGCCGATGGCTCTCGGCTTTTTCGCGCGCTACACCCAATGGGAAGGCGGATACTGCTTCGGTCCGCGCTATCTGGTCCCGGCGCTGCTGCTGCTCTCGCTTGCGCTCGGACCGGTCCTGGCCGAAGCCGGGCAGAACACGCGGGCGGTTGCGGCGTTGCTCTTCATCGCCGGTTTCGCAGTGCAGGCGCTCGGCCTCGCCACTAGCTTCCTCGAAGCTGAGGTTGGCCACGGCTATTACAACCAGCAGTTCGAATACCGGCTGAGCTACAACGCGCTTTCCAACCAGGCAGAATTCCTGCTGAAGTATCTCGGCAGCCATGAACCAGCCCGCATCGGGCTCGGATTCGACCGCTGGTTCGTCTTCCTCAGCAAAGGCGGGGTGAGCCACGCCACGTTGCTGGCGTTCGGGCTGGTGATGGCGGGCTGCGTTGTGCTCTCGATCACGGCGCTAGTCGGGTGCGTGCGCCGCGAGGGCGCTGCGCCCGCGCCGATTCACACCGGCTCCACCAGCGCAAGTTAGCGCCGCCCGCCGGGCGGCTTCGTCGTTAATCCAACCGTGCCAACTGGGCTTCCAGGTCGGCGAGCGCCTGGTTCAGCATCTCGCGATGTCGCGGATTCTGGCTGACCTCCAATTGCTGGAGCACGCGGCTGCGCGAGAGCACGAGCGCCTGGCGGCGGCGCATGCGCTCCGGGTCGTGGTTGTCGTGGTGGCTGGACTCCTGGTTGCTGGTTTCGGCTGACTCGATCTGTGATTCTATGGACTTGCTTTCCCAACCTCTGGCCATATTCGCCATTATACGAAGTCCGGCGCACAAAATCAGGTGCTTGTGCTGGTGCCGTGGTGCCGGGCATCTCTGCACATCGTGAAATGATATTAGGTTGCTCGCCGGTACGTCCGTACCCCGACCTAAAGTAATTTGAGCATCCACAGGACCGGAGATTACCATCGACAACGAGGTGAAGGCATGGCCACGGAAGTCGTAATGCCGCAGCCGGGGTACGGGAGGATGCGGCGCTGGCCGCGTTACCGCATCAACGTGCCTGTCCGTGTGGTGGTCCAGAGGCCCGACAAGACCGTGATTGTCACCGGCCGGGGCACGGAGCTGAATGAAGGTGGTATGGCCCTCTTCGCCGGCGTCGAATTGAAGGTCGGCCAGCGGGTGGAAATCGAATTCACGCCTCCCTACGATGGCCAGCCATTGCGCGTGCGCAGCACCGTCCGCAACCGTAACGGATACAATTACGGCACCGAGTTCCTGCTCCTGAGCCGTGAAGACAAGCAGCAGGCCGAGCAGATCCGCCAAGTCCTACAGGCGATGGGATCGCCCACGGACGACTGAACCGGCAGCTCGATCGCTAAGTCCCTACGCCGTCCTGGCGACACCGGCAGGCTCAAACTTCGCCAATAAAGATTCGATCAGCTTCTCTTTTGCACGAAGATCGGCCTTGAACCGGTAGTCCTCGGTCTTATAGATCTCCTCACGCAGCTCCTGATAATCGCGGTGCAGCAACTCCACCAGGAATTCCAGCTCTTCAGACCTCAGGTCGATTTGCATGTGAGTGCCTCCGACCAACTTCAATTTTAGTCCTGTCTGTGTCCGGGCGGGTGCAGGGTGGGCAGTCCCAAAATGGGACCAGGCTGTATACTCTTGGCCGCCATGTATCCACAGCTTGATGCGCGATTGAAGAGCCGCGAGCCCGTCCTGCTGGACGGAGCCATGGGGACGGAACTGGTGCGCCGCGGCGTGCGCTGGCGCAAGCACGGACTGCTCACCGACGCCGAACACGTCCAGCGACTGCACGGAGATTACCTAGCGGCTGGCGCCGACGTGATCCGCACTAACACCTTTCAACTGAATCCCCGCATCTACCTCAACGTCTTCCGCAACCGCGAGCACATGCGCCACATCGGGGCGCCCGGACTGGAAGAGCTCACGCCCAAGCTCCTGCGCACCAGCGTGCGGGTGGCGCGACAGGCCCGCGCCAATGCAGGCAAGGAGAAGCAGGCGGCGATTGCAGGCGTGCTGGCGCCGCTCGAGCACTGCTTCCGTCCCGACCTGGCGCCGGGATTCGAGCTGGCGCGCGCGGAACAGCTCGAGCTGGCGCGCGTCTTCGCCGAAGAGCGCGTCGATCTGCTGCTGGGGGAGAGTATGAACACCACCGCGGAAGCGCGGGCGGTGGCGGAGGTGGCGCGCGCCGTCGGACTGCCGGTCTGGATCAGTTTTGTCATCGGGCCGGAAGCAGAGCTGCTGAGCCGCGAGCCGCTGGCCCAGGCCATCGCGGAAGTGGAGAAGCTGGGCGCGCAGGCGGTGCTGGTCAACTGCGCTCCGCCCGCTGACATCGGCCGCGCTCTCGCCAAGGTTAAAGTTGCCACGCGGCTTCCCTATGGCGGCTTCGCGCACATCGGGCGATTCTCGCCGCCGAGTTGGAAGTTCGAATTCTTCCCCCAGTTCAGCGAGACTGAAACCTGGCCTCCCGAGCGTTACGCCAGCGAAGCCCAGCGCTGGCGGGAGGAGGGCGCCACGATCATCGGCGGCTGTTGCGGCACGACGCCGGCGCACATCGCGGCGCTCGGCGCATTGCTGCACGCCCGGCGGGAAGGAGCCAAGTCGGCATGAGCTACCAGGCGATCGGCACTAAGCTCGCGGCGGGCGAGACGGTAATCCTCGACGGCGCCATCGGCACCGAGATCCTGCGCCGCAACGTCACCTGGGCCGACCACCAACTGGCGAGCCGGCCGGAATTCGTGCGCGGCATCCACGAGGACTACATCCGCGCCGGCGCTGACGTGATCAGCACCAACAGCTTCCAGCTCTGCCGGCGCGCGCTCTACAACCACTTCCGCGATGAGGCGCACCGCCGGCAGATCGGCGCCGCCGACCTCGACGATCGTGCCGACAAGCTGCTGGCGGCTTCGGTGCGCCTGGCCATCGAAGCGCGCGAGCACGCGGCGGCGGGGCGGCCCGTCGCAGTGGCCGCGGCCATCACCACGCTGGAGTGGTGCTTCCGTCCCGACCTGGCGCCGTCGCCCGAACAGGCGAAACGCGAGTACCGCGAAATTTTTCGGGTAGTGAAAGATGCGGGCGCCGATTTGGTGCTGCTGGAAACGCTGAACAGCATCTCGGAAGCTCGCGCTGCGCTGGAGGTCGCCAAGAGCCTCGGCCTTCCCTGCTGGGCCAGCTTCGTGTGCGACGAGCGCGGAAGGCTGTTCACCGGCGAGACCATGGCTGAGATGGTCGCCGCGCTCGAACCGCTGGGAGTGGACGCCATCCTGCTGAACTGCGCGCCGCCGGGAGACATCAACGCCGGAATGAAAGAATTGCTCCCGCACGCGCGGGTGGCGACGGGAGCGTATCCCCACATCGGGCGCTTCGACCCGCCGGAGTGGATGTTCACCGACGAATATCCACCGCCGCGCTACCTGCAAGTGGCCTCAAGCTGGAAGCAGATGGGAGCGCGGATTCTGGGCGGCTGCTGCGGCACTACGCCCGACCACATCGCGGCGCTGGCGGATTTGCGCGAGAGGCCGGCGCAGGCGTAATGTGCTTCGCAAAAACGCAGAGACGTAGCAAGCTACGTCTCTACACCGTCTACTCCGCCGCCAGTTTCCAGCCCTTGTCTCCGCGCACAAAGGTCAATGCCGCCTGGGCGGGTTCCACGTGGTAAAACGCTACGCCGTATTTCTGGATGAGCGTGGAGCGGTCCCAGGTATTGAAGCTCTTCACCAGCGGCCCGGAGGCGTCAAAGGCGTTGCCTAACTCGTTGGGCGCCCATTTCCAGGTGAACTGCACGTGGGCAACGTCGCGGCCGCTCATCGTGACCTTGGACACGGCAGCCAACTGGCGTTCCGCCAGGGGAACGGTGTAAGCATCCGTGCCATCCGAGTTCCTGGTCTTCACCACTCCGGGGATGGCGGCCAGCTTGCGCTCACCTTCGGGCGCGAAAGCAACGCTAATGTCGGCGCCCTTGGCCTTGCCCAGCTTGAGGATGCCGGCCTTTTCCAGCAGGCGGTAATGCGGATCGCGGATCTTCTCGTCCACGCTGGGCTGCAGCACGCCCACGTGGAAGTGGACGGTGGCCGGCCCCTCTCCCTTCAGGAATGCGGAGACGAGTCCGGCGGCCTGCTCCTGGGACAAGCTCTTGCCGGGCACCACCCAGTAGCCGATCGCGCCCACGATCACGGCGATCAGCACCAGGACCAGCGCCAGCGGTATGAAGTACGACGATTCCTTCTGCAACTTGAGTTCTTCTTCGAACATCGGCACGCCTCCCGCGAGGGCCGTTCGGGACCGAAGCCCCGCGATAATCCTGCACCTTCCACTATAGGCAGCGGCGCGTAGGGGTCTGTGACCGCGCTTACAAGCGTGCGTGACGGATGGGCGCGCGACCGAAAATCACGGGCGAGTGTGACAACGGTCACTGTGCAAGGTGGAGCGGCGTCGTGAAATGGAGGCTGCGGGGCTGTCCGCAGGGCGAGGGATGCCATGAGCAACGGGAAGGTGGTTTCGGTCGAGCGCTGTCCGAGGTGTGGCGCCAGTTGCGCCCCCAACCACAAGTTCTGCGTGGAATGCGGCATGTTCCTGCGCGACGAATTCCTGGACCAGCGATTGCTGCTGGCCCTGATGCATGAACGCGAGGGCCGCAACGACGAAGCCCGCCTGGAGCTGGAGCGCATCCTGGAATCCGATCCCGGCCATGTGCTCGCCAATCATTTGCTGGGGAGTCTGTATTTCCATGAAGGCGTACTGGAAGTCGCGATCCGCTATTACCAGAAGGCGGCCGCGGCGGCGCCGCGCTTCATCCTGGCGCACTATGACCTGGGCGTGGCCTGGTATCACCAGGGCAACATGCTGGAGGCGATCCGCGCCTTCCGCCGCTGCCTGGAGATCGACCCGCACTACAATGCCGCCCACTACCGACTAGCGCTGGCGCTGTTCCATGCCGGACAACTGGAGGAAGCGCTGAAGCAGTTCGAAGAAGCGATCCTCCTCACCCCGGAGTACCTGATGGCGCACTACCACATGGGCGTGATCCACGAGCGGCGGGGCGAGATGCAGGCCGCCGAGCGTGCCTTCGAGTACAGCGAGGACCAGGCGGTGGGAGAGGTCAGCAGCCTTTTCCACCTGGCGGTGCTTCGCCGGGCGCAGGGGGATGTGGCCGGAGCCGAGGAGTGCCTGCGGCGGGCGCGCGAATTCGGGCAAACACAGAACGTGGTCGCCGGCGGGCAGTAGCCGACGGACCGAAAACACGCGCGGGCGCGACTGCCTGCGTTACACGGCGGATGCGGGTATCTCGCGCGTCTCCTGTCCGGAATCCACGCTGAACACCGACACCGGCTGGCTCTTGCCCTTCACTTGCAGCGGGGCCAGGCGCTTGAGCGCGAACTCGGGCGCGGGGCCGAGGTCGCGGGCGGTGTCTTCGGAGATAAGCGTCTGGCCCGCGCCGGCGTTGGCCATCAGGCGCGAAGCCACATTCACCGGGTCGCCGATCACGGTGTAGTCGATGCGGCGCGGCGAGCCGATGTTCCCGGCGGTCACCACGCCGGTATTCACCCCGATCCCGACGCCCAGGCGCGGCCAGCCGCGCGCGGAAGCATCGCGGTTCATTTCGCTCACCAGCCGCTGAATCGCGATGGCGGAGCGCACCGCGCTGGCGGCATCGTTCCCTTTGGAGATGGGCGCTCCGAACACCGCCATCACACCGTCGCCGAGATATTTGTCGAGCGTGCCCCCGTAATCGAAGATGACGTCGGTGACGCGAGTGAAGTATTCATTCAGGATCTCGACAATCTTCTCCGGCGGCAGCGTCTCCGAGAGGCCGGTGAAGTTGCGGATGTCGGCGAACAGGATGGTGACCTTCTGGCTCACGCCTCCGAGCTTCACCTCCTGCGGGTTGGCGGCGACCATCTCCACCACTTCCGGAGAGAGAAAACGCTCGAGCGCGGAGCGCTGCATGGCGTGCTCGGCGAGTTGGGCGTGCGTCTTGGCGCTGTCAATGGCGGCGGCCGCCTGCGCAGAGACCACGGTGAGCACATCCAGCTCATCCTGCGTAAAGGCAGAGGTCTTGTTGAGGTTGTCCACGTAGAGCACGCCAGCCAGCCGGTTCTGCGCGATGAGTGGCGCGCAGATGGCGGAACGCAGGCCGGAGATCATCATGCTCTCGCTGGCGCGAAAACGTTCGTCGGCGGAGAGATCGGTGATGAGGATGGGCTGTAGTTCGGTCTTCATGCGTTCCAGCACCGAGCGGCTGAGAATGATTTGCGGCTGCTCCTTGCCGGGGGCCACGCGGTAGCGCACTTCGGTCTGGCGGGTGACGTTGCCCTTCTCGTCGAAAAGCATAATGAAGCCGCGCTCCACGCCTTCCACGCGAAAGGCAAGTCCCATCACCTCGGCAGCGATGTCGTCGATAGAGAGCTTGGCGTGGAGCGCCTTGCCGGCGTCATAGAGCATGCGCAGCAGGAAGTTCTCCCGCTCCAGCTTCTCGAGGGTGGCGCGGGACTCGCGCGCCACGCCGGTATCGGAGACCTTCACCGGCTGGCTGGCCGAGCCGCCGCGCAGCACGTTCTCGATGGCCGAGGGAATGTCGGCGCGGCGGATCTGGAGCGCCGAATCGTCCACCGACTCGAACACCAGCTCATACGCCCCGATGCGCGCCCGGTCGCCCCTGTGCAGCTCGACTTCGGAAGCGATGCGCGCGCCGTTCACCATCACCCCGTTGGTGCTGCCGCGGTCGGCGATCACCACCGCTCCTTCCGGCGACTGCTTCACCACTGCATGGAAGCGGGAGACGCTGGGATCGTTAAGCACGAGATCATTGGCATTGCCGCGGCCGACGGTAATGACCGGCCTGGTCAGTTCCAGGATGCCGCGCTTGCCGTCGGGCGCCGAGATGATGAGTCTCGCCATGGCGCGGGCTAGGGCTTTTCCTTCACCAGGACCTCATCCACACCCAGGGTCTTGCCCTTCTCGATCTCGACGGTGCGATGAACGGTCTTGTAGCCGGGAAGGATGATGGCGAGGTCATACTTGCCGGGTTTGGCTGCGACCTTGGCGGGGGTTGTCTGCGCCGCCGCGGCATTGTTCAGCGTGACGTGCGCGCCGTTGGGGTGCGTGGTCACCTCCAGCGTCCCCATGTCCTCGGGTGAACCGCCGCCGCCGAAAAGACGCCTCAGCTTGGAAGCCTTAGCGGGAGCTAGTTTCGGAGACAAGCTGAAGGTCTGGCCTTCGGAGAGCTGCACCACGGTGTTCTCGTCCTTGTAGCCTTCCATACGCAAGCGGATCTTGTGCTCGCCCTGCTGGACCGCCAGCTTGGCCGGCGTGAACCTATTGGTGGGCTTTTCGTCCACCAGAATGGCCGCGCCGGGCGGATCGCTTTGCACCTCGACCACGGCGCCGGACACCGCCAGCGACACCTCCAGGTTGGTGGCCTTGCCGGCGACCACATCGAGCTTGCGCTGCACCGTGGTCCATCCCAACTTGGAAACGCTGAAGGAGTGCGTCCCGGCCTTGAGCGGCGGAGAATCGAAGGGAGTGACGAAAGATCCGTTGCCGTCGATGGTGACGGTGGCGCCGAGCGGAGTCGAGGTGACGTGCACGGTGCCGGTAGAGGGTGCTTCAGCCAATGCCGGCGAAGGTTGAAGCACGGGCGCCGGCTGAACCGCCGCAGGCTTCACCTTGGACTTGGACGCCGCGCGCGGCGTCGATGCCTGCGGCGACGCCGGCTCTGGAGCCGCTGTGGTCTCCGCGGGCGGCGTCTCGGCCGGCGTAGTTGCCGTTTCCGCAGCCGGCGGAGGCGGTGGCTGTGGCGCAGGTTCCTGCACCGCCGGCGGAGCCTGGATTGAGGCTGCTTCCTGCGCTTGCTGCTGATGCCGGCGGTGCACGCGCCAGCCGGCGATGGCGGCGATCACCAGCAACACGACGATCCCGGCAAGCACGCGCGTATTCGTTCCCTTCGCGGGAGTTGTCCGGGCTGGCGGCTTGGCCGGCGCAGGTGCACGCGGCGCCGCTGCGGCTGGCGCTGCCGGAGCGGGAGCTTTTGCGGCGACCGTAGCGGTCGCGGCCGCATCCGGAGCGGGTGGCCTGGCCGGGGCCGGCGGGGGTGTCACGATAGTGTGATCGCCGGCCGCGCCGAAGGCGGCGGTGGAGAGCACCTGGGTGGCGCCCGCTTCCGATCCGAACGACTTGTAGTTCTCCAGGTCCGCGACCAGAGCCGAGCCCGTCTGATAGCGCTCCTCCGGGGCCTTGGCCAGCGCCTGGGTCACCACCGCGTTCAGACCAGGGTGAATGGTGACATCGAGCTCGCGCGGCGGGATGGGGTTCTCGGAGACGATCTTATAGATGATGGTGGTAATGTTCTGGCCGTCGAAGGGCTTCTCGCCGGTCAGCATCTCGTAGAGCAGCACGCCCACGCTGAACAGGTCGGAGCGGCCGTCGATGGGCTTTCCCTTCACCTGTTCCGGCGACATGTAATTGGGCGTGCCCAGCACCTGGCCGGTGGCGGTCATGGTGCCGCCGGCCTTGGCGATGCCGAAATCCATCACCTTTACCGAACCGCTGGCCGCCAGCATGACGTTGGCCGGCTTGATGTCGCGGTGGATCACACCGTGGGCGTGCGCGTAGTCGAGGCCGGCGCAGACCTGGCGGACGATCTCGATGACTTTCTCCACCGGCAGCGAGCGATGCTGGCTGAGCAGGGCGTGCAGGGTCTCGCCCTCGATGTACTCCATGGCGATGTAGAAGACGCCATCCTGCTCGCCGGCGTCGTAAATGGTGACGATGTTGGGATGATTGAGCGTGCCCGCCGAGCGCGCCTCGTTCTTGAAGCGCTGCAGCAGGCTCTCAGTATCGATGCCGTGGGTGTCGAGACGCGTGGTCTTGATGGCCACGGTGCGGCCGATGTTGGGGTCCGTGGCCTTGTATACCACGCCCATGGCGCCCTTCCCCAGTTCCGCCGCGATGTTGTAGCGCCCAATCTTTTGCAGGGTCATCGGAGGGTTAAGAAAATAACACCGACGTGGCTATCCCGGACAGGGTTGGTGGTCTGGGGGTGCCCACCCCCCACCCTGCTGCACCGGTAACCGGCATTGACTCGGCTCCGCCCACAGCCTACCATGCCGGTGCTATCCGGGGTGGGTGTGCGACGCGAAACTGGCCATTGCCTGTAAGTCCGATTGCGAAGGGGCCTAGAACGTGCTGGGGCGCGCGTATTTTGCTCCCGGCCGTTTCCACGAGGCAGCGGAACTGACAGACCGCGCCCTGGAAGCTGAGGGCGACGATTACTAGTGCGTCCCTGGCGGTGAGCATGCCGAACTCAAAGACTCTCCCTACACCCGCGAAACCAGCAGCCGAGAACGGCTGGATTCGCAAGTCCGATCTGGATGCATGGCTGGACCGTTATCTGCCCGTCCCCACCCAGGTCGTCTCCAACGAAGAGTACCGCCCGATTCCCCAAACGCCGCAGCAGCGCCGGTTGGAACAAGAGATCGTCGCCGGCAGCGAACGCCTGGCACGCCGTCTGGGAATGGACCGCCGTCAATTCCTAAGGAGCACATGCGGCATGGCGCTGGCCTTCGCGGCGATGAATACGGTGTTCGGGCGCTTTTCCGGGTCGAGGCTGCCGAGTTGCTTGAACCGTCAGCGACCAACGAAATAAGACCTCACATTTTCATCTTCGATGTGCAAACTCATCATGTCGCTACGCCTGAGCAGGCTCCGCATGCGGATCAGGAATTCCTCAACCTCGTGGTTGGCTTGCGCGACACAGCCCGGAAGATGAATCCGGCTCTGAAGGATCGTCCAGCCAGGATCGAGGATGCCTGTCTGGAGAATTACATCAAAGAGGTGTTCCTCGACAGCGAGACTGACGTGGTGGCACTCAGCGCCCTGCCGGGCACATCGGAAGAGACCGATGTCCTCACACCCGAGGTCATTTACAAGAGCCGCTCCTGGATCAATGAACTAACGCGCTCACCCCGCGTCATCAGCCACGGCTACTTCTCCCCTGATCTTGGCCAGGAAAATATCGAACTCATGCACGCCCAGCAGGAGAAGCTCAAGATCGATGCCTGGAAGGGCTATACGGGCGTGGCTCGCGCAAAAGGCAAGCAGGGTTGGCGACTGGACGATGAAAAGGTCGCGTACCCGGCGCTAGAGTATGCGCGCAAGCAGGGCATCAAGAACATTTGCGTTCACAAAGGATTGCCGTTTCCGGGAGATCCCGAGTGGTGGAATCCAATGGATGTTGCCCGCGCCGCCAAGGACTTCCCAAATCTCAATTTTCTGGTTTATCACTCCGGTTTCAAAGGTCCAGAAGAAGCGCTGCCTGCCGCTGCCGGCGGTTTCAAGAAGACCAGCTACATTCCCTGGACCTCCGATATCTGCAACTGGAAAAAGAAAAATCCGGAGGCGAAGAACGTGTACATGGAACTGGGCAGCACCTTTGCCCTGATGGTCTCGACTAGCCCGCTGCTCGCCGCACACGTCCTGGGGATGATCATTGATGCCTTTGGTCCCGACCATGTCCTCTGGGGTACGGATTCGATTTGGTGGGGCTCGCCACAGTGGCAGATCGAAGCCTTTCGCCGCCTGCAAATGCCGGAGGATTTGCGGAAACGTTTCGGTTGGAAACCACTCAGCGACGATGTGAAGCGGCAAATTTTGGGCCTGAATGCTGCGCGCATCTACGGAGTGGATCCGGAAGCAAAACGGAATCCGATGCCTCGCGATTACATTCAGAGGTTGCGTGAACTCTATCGGCAATCCGGCAATGCAGCACCGAGCAACACGCAATACGGCTGGGTACGCGCCGAGTCACTAGCTATTTGAGGGAATTACGAGCCAGCTTTTGCCGCCAACAGCCCTGGGCGCCTGCGTCAGTTACAATGCACTCGACATCCGCCACGGCTCCGCACTGACCATCCGAACTCCACAGGCGAAGGAGGAGTCATCCGATGCCTGACCCCACGTCTATCTCTCAAATCGATCTCACTCCGGTTGCGGGCAAACAATACTTCACTCTCGAACGCGAATGGCGAGAAGAGTTCATTTACTTCCTCATGGTCGACCGCTTTCATGACGACCAACCCCGGGCGCCCGTGCTGCAGCCCAAACGTTCCGTGGGAATCCAAACGCCCGATGGATTTTACGGCGGCAAAATCAAAGGTATCACCGATCACTTGGGCTATATCGCCGGCCTGGGTTGCACCGCGATCTGGCTTTCTCCCGTGTTCGAGAACAATCCCGGCGCATACCACGGATACAACATTAACAACTACCTCAACATAGACCCGAATTTCGGCACCAAGCAGGACCTCATCGACCTGGTCAACGCGGCGCACGCTTTCCGCAGAAATGGGCAGGCCTGGCCGATGCGCATCATTCTCGATGTCGTCATCAATCACTCGGGCGACAACTGGGCTTACCCGGGCGATGATCCGTATCTCTATTTCAATGATCTGCAATTTCCTCTTAGCTTCTGGAGACGCAATGACCGCCCAATTCCAACCGAGCTGCGCGACCCAACTTGGTATCACCGTCGCGGCCGAATTAGAAATTACGACGCCTACCCCGAGGTGGAACACGGCGATATCGACAGCTTGAAGGATTACGCTAACGACGATGATGCCACCGGGTCCGCTGTGATCAACGCGCTCATCAAGGCCCACTGCTACTGGATTCGCGAGGCCGATATCGACGGTTTCCGCGTCGATGCCGTCAAGCACATGAGCGCGGTTGCCTGTTCGCGCTTTTGTTCGAACCTCCGCGAGTATGCCTACTCTCTCGGCAAACGTGGGTTTTTCCTGTTTGGCGAGGTCGCTACTCCCGATGACGACGTTTACAATCGGTACCTCGGGCAGAATACTTCCGTAACAGATGGCAACGACACGGTCTTTTTCGGACTGGATTCCGTGCTCGATTTTCGGCTGGCGGAAGGCGTTTACGGTGACGACAACAACGCGCCTTTACGAGACGCCCTCAAAGGCTTCAGGGGACCGCAAACGCTGTTCAATCGCTTAGAGGCACAACGGCAGCGGGCCTTGAACCGCGGCGAAATTGGCCGGTACCTGGTCCGGTTCGTCGACAACCACGATTCCTTCTGGCAACCTTCTGGACGCTTCGCCAACGGCGCCCCGGACGAGCAAGTCATCGGCGCGATAGGGTTCTTGTTGTGCGCGCTAGGGAGCGCTTGTATCTATTACGGGACCGAGCAGGGCTTTTCCGGCCAGGGCGGCGACAATCAGATGCGTGAGGCCATGTTCGACAAAGCGATCCCCGACCGGAATGTGCTCAATACTGGCTGCCGCATTTACCAGGAGATCGCCAAGATCGCCCAAATCATGCGTAACCATGAGCCGCTGCGTTTTGGCCGCATGTACTACCGGCAGATCTCGGGTGATGGCCAGCACTTCGGCTTCCCGTTTGGAACCGCTTACACGCTGGCCTTCTCACGCCTGCTCTACGGCCAGGACGTGCTGGTCGCCTACAATGTCTCGGGCCAGCCGCGAAACGATTTCGTCATTGTGGACTCAACGCTGCATGGCGACGGGTCAACCATGCGATTTTTGTACGGCGGGGCCGGCACAACCGCGGTTGGCACCGCAGCGGATCGATCACGATTCGTTCGCCTGAACTTGCCGGCATTTGGATTCGTCATCCTTGCGTAATGTACTCGGAAGAAATCTTGCCACCCTCTGAGCCAGGGGCAGCCACTGGGCCGTAAGAAACGCTGACCGGAAACTGACCCACTACCCGCCTTTTTGGATATTTGTGAACTCGGAACCTGTGTCGTAAGCTGGAGTACACTCGCTCAGCGCACGGGGGGAGGACTGTG
The DNA here is from genome assembly GCA_963704285.1 of uncultured Acidobacteriota bacterium. Taxonomy (GTDB): domain Bacteria; phylum Acidobacteriota; class Terriglobia; order Terriglobales; family Acidobacteriaceae; genus JAHFUA01. The sequence continues at coordinate 3,497,331 of OY969886.1, forward strand.
CAAGAACGATTCATGCGCAAGGCCATAGCGCTCTCGCTGGAGAATGTGAGGTCGGGCCGCGGAGGCCCATTCGCCGCCGTGGTGGTGCGCGGCGATGAGATCATCGCGGAGGGCACCAACCAGGTGACCTCTACCAACGACCCCAGCGCGCACGCCGAGATGCTGGCGGTACGGGCCGCCTGCCGCACGCTCGAGCATTTCCAACTGGCCGGATGCGAGATCTACACCAGTTGCGAGCCCTGCCCCATGTGCCTGGGGCTGATCTATTGGGCGCGGCCGGACAAGGTTTATTACGCCAACACGGCGGAGGATGCGGCCGCCATCGGCTTCGATGACTCGCGCATCTATCGCGAGCTCGAGTCGCCGCCCGCCGCGCGCAGCATCCCCATGATGCAAATGCTGCGCCACGAAGCTCTGGCCGCGTTCCGAGCCTGGCAGGAAAAACCGGGCAAGATTCCTTATTGATCGAGATGCAATCCGACTCCATGGCCGACCGAATCATTGGAAAGTCCATCCCGAGGAAAGAAGGCCGCGAGAAGGTGACCGGCCGCGCCGTGTACGTGGACGACATGGTGATGCCGGGGATGCTCTATGGCGCGACGGTGCGCAGCCCGGTGGCGCGCGGCCGCATTCGCGGCATCCGCTTCGCCGAAGGCATTCCCTGGGATGAGTTCGTCATCGTCACCGCCAAGGACGTCCCGGGAAAGAACTGCGTGGCGCTGATCCTCAACGACCAGCCGTGTCTGGCGGACCAGGTGGTGAACCACGCGGAAGAGCCGGTGGTTCTGCTGGCGCACTCGGACCCATACCTGCTGGAAGAAGCGCGGCGCGCCGTCGAGCTTGACATCGAGCCGCTGCCGGCGGTGTTCACCATCGACGAATCCCTCGGCAAGCAGCAAGTGATCTGGGGCGAGGACAACATCTTCAAGTCCTTCCTGGTGGAGTCGGGCGACGTGGAGAGCGCATGGGGCCGCGCCCCCCTCATCGTCGAGGGCGAGTACGAGACCGGCGCCCAGGAACAGCTCTACATCGAGCCGCAGGGGATGATCGCAACCTTCGACGCGGAGCAGGGCTTGACCGTCTGGGGGTCGATGCAGTGCCCGTACTACGTCCACCGCGCGCTGATGACGTTGCTGGACTTGCCGGTGAACCAGGTGCGGGTGATCCAGACCGAGACCGGCGGCGGCTTCGGCGGCAAGGAAGAGTACCCGTCAATGATCGCCGACCACGCCGCGCTGCTGGCGTGGAAATCAGGCAAGCCGGTCAAGATCGTCTACGACCGCATGGAGGACATGGCGGCCACTACTAAACGGCACCCCTCGCGCACGCGTCACCGCACTGCGGTCACGCGTGACGGCAAGCTGCTGGCCATGGACATCGAGTTCGTGGTGGATGGCGGCGCCTATGCCACGCTCTCACCGGTGGTGCTGTCGCGCGGGACCATCCACGCCGCCGGACCGTACTTCTGCCCCAACGTGCGCATCCGCAGCCAAGCCGTCGCCACCAACTTTCCGCCGCACGGAGCGTTCCGCGGCTTCGGCGCTCCGCAGAGCGTTTTCGCGCTGGAACGCCAGATGGACCAGGTCGCCAAAGCCCTCGGCCTCGCTCCCGAGGAATTTCGCCGCCGCAACTTCGTGAAGCAAGGCGAGACGTTGGCGGTCGGGCAGGTGGTCCGGGAAAAAATCGACATGGCCGGGCTGATGGAACGCGCGCTCGAGCTGAGCGATTACTACGCCAAGCGCAAGCGCTTTGCGGAGGAGAACCCCCGTCGCGAGGTGAAGAAGGGCATGGGCTTGGCGTCGTTCCTGCATGGCGCAGGATTCACCGGATCGGGCGAGCGGTACCTGGCATCGCTGGTCGGGGCGGAAGCCACGCCGGAAGGCTGCGTGCGCGTGCTGGCCGCCAGCACCGAGATCGGGCAGGGCACGGCGACGGTGTTCTCGCAGATCGCGGCTGAGGCCCTGGGCGTGGATTACGACCTGATCGAGATCGTGCAGCCGGACACCGCGGTCGTCCCCAACAGCGGTCCCACGGTGGCTTCGCGTACCTGCATGGTGGTGGGCAAGCTGGTCGAGTCGGCGGTGCTGGGGATTCGGCAGCAACTCCTAACCAGCGGCTTGTTGCCGCAGAAATACACATCGGAGCAGTTCCGGCAAGCGTGCCGGCAGTTCATCGAGCGTCACGGCGCTCTGAAGTTCACCAGCGAGTACAGCGCTCCTCCTGGCATCTACTGGGACGACGACAAGTACCGTGGCGACGCGTACGGCGCTTACGCCTGGGCGGTGTACGTGGCCGAGGTGTCGGTGGACATGACCACGTACGAAGTACGCGTAGACGATTTCGTCGCCGTGCAGGAGGTCGGGCGGGTGATCAATCCGGTGCTCGCGACGGGGCAGATCGAAGGCGGCGTAGCCCAGGGCGTGGGCTTCGCGCTCTACGAGAACGTGGTCTGGCAGGAAGGGCGGATGGTCAACAGCCAGATGACCAATTACATCATGCCGACTTCCGCCGACCTGCCGCGCATCCGCGTGTTCTTCGAGGAAGTGCCCTACGCGCACGGGCCGGGCGGCGCCAAGGGCATCGGCGAACTGCCCATCGATGGGCCGGCGCCGGCGATCGTGAATGCCATCGAGAACGCTGTCGGGGTGAACGTCAACCGCATCCCTGTCACGCCAGAAGTGCTGATGGAAGCGCTGGAGGGCGTGCATGCCTGAGGTGCGCAAGGTCGCAGTCAGCTTCGCGGTCAACGGAGAGCCGCGCACGGTCGAGGCCTATCCCATGGCGCGGCTGCTCGACGTGCTCCGCCAGGACCTGCTCCTGACCGGCACCAAAGAGGGCTGCGGCGAAGGCGAGTGCGGCGCCTGCTCGGTGCTCATCAACGGCGAACTGGTGAACAGTTGCCTGGTGCCGGTAGCGCAGGTGGAAGGCTGCAAGATCACGACCATCGAAGGCATCTCCGGCGAAACGCTGCACGCGGTGCAGGAGGCTTTCGTAGAGTGCGGCGGGGCGCAGTGCGGCATCTGCACGCCGGGGATGGTCCTGGCCGCCGTCACTCTGCTGGAGCGGCAGGCGGCGCAGCCGACAGAAGAAGACGTACGCAACGGCCTGGCGGGTAATCTCTGCCGCTGCACGGGATACATGCGGATCTTCGAAGCCGTATTGCAGGCCTGCGAAAAGAGCGTGGGATCTGGGGCATGAGATCCTACCTCCCAGCGTACGACATGCGAGTTCCGCTCGAGCTCGATGAGGCTCTGGAGACCATGGCGCGCGAGCCGGGTGAATGGAAACCCTTCGCCGGCGGGACCGACCTGATGGTGCTGCTCGAGCAGGGCAAGCTGGCGCACCGGAAATTCCTGAGCGTGGCACGGCTGAAGGGCCTTCGTGGCTTCGCCTTGACCGACGACCACGTCACGCTCGGCGCCATGATCACCTACCGGCAGGTGCAGGCGACGGCCATCCTGCAGCAGGAATTTCCCCTGCTCTGCCGGGCCGCGTACGAGACCGGCGGCATCGCCACCCAGAACCGGGGCACGCTGGGCGGCAACATCGCCAACGCCTCGCCGGCGGCCGATTCTCCACCCGCGCTGCTGGTCTACGATGCCGAGCTGGAACTGGTCTCGGCGAGCGGCACGCGCTGGGTACCTTATGCCGGCTTTCATCTCGGTTATAAGAAGATGGACATGCGACCGGAAGAGGTGATCCGGAACATCCGCCTGCCGCGGACGAAGAAGAACTGGCGGCAGCATTATCGCAAGGTCGGCACGCGGCGGGCGCAGGCCATCGCCAAGGTGTGCTTCGCGGGCGCCGCATTGGTCGAGGGCGGCGAGATCAACGACGTACGCATCGCGCTGGGCAGCGTTGCGCCGACCGTGTTGCGCTGCCGCAAGACCGAAGCGCTTCTGCAGGGAAGCCTTACGACGGAAATGGTCCGCGCGGCGTGTGACGAGCTGGCGCGGGAGATCCAGCCGATTGACGACTTCCGTTCCACCGCTCGCTACCGCACACGCGTGGCGCAGAAGCTGCTCGAGGAGTTTCTCCTCGGACTCATCACCCCGCCGGCAGGCGATCCGGCATGACCGCCGGACGCGTGCTCAAACGAGGCCAGGCATGAGCGACTTCACCCAGTTGGTTGACCTCGCTTGCGAGCGCGTTGGCGGGCGCGTGCTCGCGGCCAACGACGAGTTCTTCGCGCCCAAGGAGAACCTGCTGAACCCGGTCAAGCCGGTCTGGATCGAGGAAAAGTACACCGACCGCGGCAAATGGATGGATGGCTGGGAGACTCGTCGGCGACGCACCCCGGGATTCGACTGGTGCATCGTGCAACTCGGGATTCCCGGCATCCTGCGCGGAGCGGTGGTGGATACCAGCAACTTCAAAGGCAATTATCCGGAACACTGCTCCATCGAGGCGTACGCGATCGCGGACGACGCGCGCGTGGAACAGCTGAGTTCCGACGCGGTCCGCTGGGCCGAGGTTCTGCCCAAGTCGGCCCTGCAAGGCGACACGCAGAACCGCTTCAAGATCGGCGATCCGCACCGCTACACCCATCTGCGCTTCAACATCTATCCCGATGGCGGGGTGGCACGGCTGCGCGTGCACGGCGAGGCCCTGCCCGATTGGAAACGGGTGCTGGCAGAAGGCGCGTGCATCGACTTGGCGGCGGTCGCCAACGGCGGGCGCGTGGTGGACTGCAGTGACATGTTCTTCAGCGCGCCGCAGAACCTGCTCATGCCGGAGAAGAGTTCGCACATGGGCGACGGCTGGGAGACCAAACGCCGGCGCGGCGAGGGACATGATTGGGTGGTCATTCGGCTGGGGATCGCGGGCGTCCTCCGCCAGGTCGAGGTGGATACATCGCACTTCAAGGGAAATTTTCCCGAGAACTGCTCCCTGGAAGTGGGCAACGGCGCGGACAGCGCCGCTTCACCGCGCGACTGGAAGGAAGTTCTGCCGCGCACGCTGTTGCAGGCCGATTCGGTACACCGCTTCGAGATCACTGACCGTGCCCCCGCGTCGCAGGTGCGCTTCAATATCTATCCCGATGGAGGAGTCGCGCGGCTGCGCATCTTCGGAGTGCCCACGAGCGAAGGCAGGATCGCCGAAGGCCTGCGCTGGCTGAATGCGCTGCCGGATGAGGCGGCGCGCGCGGCTCTGCTGAATTGCTTCGGATCGAGCACGTGGGCGCAACGCGTTGCGGATGGGCGTCCCTTCCGTGACGCAGCACAGCTTTTCGACGTCGCGCACGAGGTTTGGGAAAAAGTCGGGAAGAGCGATTGGCTCGAGGCCTTCAACCATCACCCGAAGATCGGCGAACGCAAGGCCGCAGTCGGGCAGTCGGCCGAAGCGCAGCGATGGTCGGAACAGGAGCAGCAGTCGGTCTCGAACTCCGCGCCGCATCTGCTGGACGAACTTGCCAACGCGAACCACATCTATCAGGCGCGCTTCGGCTACATCTTCATCGTGTGCGCGACCGGCAAGAGCACGGAGGAGATGCTGGCGTTGCTGCGCGAGCGGCTGAAGAACGATGTGGAGACCGAGTTGCGCGTGGCCGCCGGCGAGCAGCAGAAGATCACCGGCCTGCGCCTCGAGAAGATGCTGGAGCTATGAGCACCATCACCACACACGTGCTGGACACGAGCATCGGCCGCCCGGCAGCGGGAGTGCCGGTCACGCTGGAAAAGCAAGCAGCCGGCGGCTGGCAGAGCGCCGGCCGAGGCGTCACCAATCAGGATGGGCGGATTACCAACCTGCTTGCCGGCTCACAACTCGCGGCCGGAACCTATCGCCTCACCTTCGACACTGCCGCCTACTTCAGCGCCAAGAACCAGCAGGCGTTTTATCCGCAGGTGCAGGTGATGTTCACGGTCGGCGACCCCGGTCAACACTACCACGTCCCTCTGTTACTGAGCCCGTATGGGTACTCCACTTATCGGGGAAGCTGAGCGATGGGGATCAAGCTCTCGACCAGCAACTACGGCAAATCGCGGGTCCGCCTGGTGCGGATCACGCGCGGCCATGAAGCGCACCACCTGAAGGACATCTCCGTGGACATCCAGTTCGAGGGCGACTTCGAGGAGGCCCACACCCACGGCGATAACCGCAAGGTGCTGCCCACCGACACCATGAAGAATACCGTCTATGCGCTGGCCGGCCTGCGGCCGATCGGCGAGATCGAGGAATTCGGGCAGCGCTTGACGGAACACTTCCTGGCGGAGAATTCGCAGCTCAGGAACGTGCGCGTGGCGATGACAGAGAAACTTTGGGCGCGCATCCCGGTGGAGGGCAAACCGCATCCCTGGGCGTTCGTCGGCGGAGGGCCGGAGAAGCGCACCGCGCTGGTGTCGGCCACGCGCGCCGGCCATTCCACCCAGGCTGGGATCGAAGACCTGCTCGTGCTGAAAAGCTACGAGTCGGCATTCGAGGGCTACATCAAAGACCGCTACACCACGCTCAAGGAGACGCGCGACCGCATCTTCGCGACCGTGGTGAAGGCGAACTGGAGTTACGGCCGTCACGATGTCGCGTTCGGACGCTGCTGGGAAGGCGTGCGCGGCGTGTTGCTCCAGACCTTCGCGGAACACAAGAGCGAATCCGTGCAGCACACGCTGTTCGCCATGGCCGGGGCGGTGCTGGATGCCTTCTGGGAGATCGACGCCATCCGGCTCTCCATGCCCAACAGGCACCACCTGCTCGTGGATCTGGAGCCGTTTGGGATGGAAAACCACAACGAGGTCTTCGTACCCACCGACGAGCCCCACGGGCTGATCGAAGCGGTGGTGCGCAGGGATTAGCGCTGCGCGCGGGCGGGAAGGTCAAGGGCCGTGGGCGGCATTGAACCGGGCTGCTCACCCTGCATAGAATCGCTTCAGACAAGTGTTATGGGACGTGCCGTTCAGACTCCGGTTGCCTTCCAACCATCTTACCTCAATTTGTGGGAATCAGGTGAGCTCGCCAGGCGCGTCGAACGCGGGCTCGGCAAGCTCGGCGATTGTGCGCTCTGCCCGCGTGATTGCCACGTTAACCGATTGGCCGATAAATTCGCGGTCTGCCGCTCCGGCCGTTACGCGCGGGTGAGCAGCCATTTCCCCCACTTCGGCGAGGAAGACTGCCTGCGGGGGACGCGCGGCTCAGGGACCATCTTCTTCAGCGGCTGCAACCTGCGCTGCGTTTTTTGCCAGAACTTCGAGGTGAGCTGGCAGGTGGAAGGCGAGATCGCGCCTCCCCAGAAATTGGCGTCCATGATGCTCGAGCTGCAGGGGCGCGGCTGCCACAACATCAACCTGGTGACGCCCGAGCACGTGGTGCCGCAGATTCTGGAAGCCCTGCTGATCGCAGTCGCGGGCGGGCTGCGGCTGCCGCTGGTGTACAACACCGGCGCCTACGACTCGCTCGACTCGCTTGAACTGATGGACGGCCTGGTGGACATCTACATGCCAGACTTCAAGTTCTGGGATCCCGAAATGGCGCGCCGCTACCTGCGGGCGCCGGATTACCCGGAGGCGGCCCGCCGCAGCATCAAGGAAATGCACCGGCAGGTCGGGGCGCTGGTGCTCGACGAAAGCGGATTGGCGTTGCGCGGCGTCATCCTGCGCCATCTGGTCATGCCCGGCGACATTGCCGGCACGCGCGAGATTCTGCACTGGATCGCCCGCGAACTCGGCCCAGACAGCTACGTCAACGTCATGCCGCAGTACTACCCCGCGGGCAAGGTAAGCGATAAGGAGCACGCTGAGATCAACCGCTGCATCACGCTCGAGGAATTCCAGGAGGCGCTGGAAACCGCCTCAGAAGCCGGTTTGCGCCGTCTGGACAACCGGTCGGTGCTTCGCGCCCTCATGCGTTGAGGCAGCAGCTACCCTTTGACCACAGCGATGGGCTCGAGTCGCGCGACTTTCTTGCCGATGCCTGCACGCTCAACCACGTCCACTACGCGCGAGACGTCCTTGTAAGCCTGGGGCGCTTCTTCCGCCAGCCCCGAGATGGAGCCGGCGCGCACCGTAATCCCGCGAGTCTTCAGCTCCTGCCGCAACTCCTCGCCCCGCACCGTCTTTCTGGCGCGAGCGCGGCTCCACACCCGTCCGGCACCATGGCAGGTAGAGCCGAAGGTCTGTTCCATCGAACCACGCGTGCCGATCAGCACGTACGATGCCGTGCCCATCGAGCCTGGGATCAGCACCGGCTGGCCGAGGTCGCGCAGGTTGTCCGGCAACCCGGGCGAGCCCGGACCGAAGGCCCGGGTTGCGCCCTTGCGATGCACGCACAACTGCATGCGTGTCCCGCCCACCTCGTGTTCTTCGATTTTGGCCATGTTGTGGGCGATGTCGTAGACCTGGTGGAGGTCGAATGCGGGCACCTTGCCGGCCAGCACTTGCTCAAAGGAGCGCCGGATGTGCTCGGCCAGCACCTGGCGGTTGGCGAAGGCAAAATTCGCGGCGCAGGCCATGGCATGGAAATACTGCTGCCCTTCCTCGGACTCAAAGGGCGCGCAGACCAGCTCGCGGTCGGGAAGCTCGATACCGAAGTCGCGCACCGTCTTCTGAAAGCGTGCGACATAATCCTCGCAGACCTGGTGGCCGAAGCCGCGCGAGCCGCAGTGAATTTGCACCACCGCCTGGCCGGGGAGCAAGCCCAACCGCCCGGCCGCGGTCTCGTCGTAAACCTCTGCGACGCGATCCACCTCGATGAAATGATTGCCCGCGCCCAGCGTGCCGAGCTGGCCACGCCCGCGCTCCCGGGCTTTGTGGGACACGTATTCGGGATCGGCCCCGGGCATGGCGCCGAACTCCTCGGTGCGCTCCAGATCCTGGTTGCGGGCCAAGCCACGCCGTCTTGCCCAGCGCGCTCCTTCCACCAAGACCTGATCGAGCTCGGCCTCCTGCAGCTTGATTTCACCGTGGACTCCCACCCCGCTGGGGCAGTTGCGATAGAGCGCCGAGGCCAGCTCACTGAGGAACGGAGAAATCTCTTCCACGGACGCTTCGGAGGCCAGCAAGCGCACCCCGCAGTTGATGTCGTAACCCACGCCCCCGGGAGAGATGATGCCATCGGGCAACTTGGTCGCGACTACTCCGCCGATGGGGAAGCCGTAGCCCTGGTGGATGTCGGGCATGGCAATGGCGTACTTGACGATTCCGGGCAGGGTGGCAATGTTGACCAACTGCTCCACCGAGTTGTCCGTGAGGGCCGCTTCGAGCAGGGCTTCGTCGGCGTAGAGCCGGGCCGGGGCGCGCATGTCTTCGCGGAAGTCACGCGGCAGCTCCCAGATCTGTTCCGCAATGCGCCGGAAATCAGCCTTGGTAATCGCGCGGGATGAAGTTGGCTTTCCCATTCCCTTGCCATTCAAACGTCCACAACAATGGTGGCTTCCCAGCCATCCGGTAGCCGCTCGATTTTCAGACCGTGAAAGGTCACCGCTTTAATGCTACGCCGAATCGAAGCATTGGGCTCACCATGGACGGATGCGCGCAGAAAGGTCTCGGAAATTGCGGCCACCTGGAAACGGGAATAGGATTCCTTGTGAACGTCCTGAAGGTACAGAATCTCGTTTAACCAATTCACCAGCAGGGCTTCGCGATCGATGCCTGAAACTTCAACCTCCCGGCTGACGGTTTCCTGAGTGTCTGTGGGTTGTCCCTGGATGGCACACAGGGCGTGGGCGGCCAGTGCAAACAGCTCGGCCAGGTCACGTCCGCGGACCGTGAAAGCGCGGTCGGCAGTGTGTTCCACCTCCCGGAATCGCAAGTCATTGGCCATAGGCGATCAAGAACAAAATTAGCCCTTGCAGACGAACGCTGCAGTGACCACGCTCACAGGGCGACCGCCACGAATCCGGAGCGGGCAGCAGCCCATTTCTCGGTGCCCCGGCTTGTGCTGCTGCGGGGTGACCGCAATCACTGCAACGTTCCAGTCCCCCATATTAAGCTCAAGATGCGAATAGATATTTCTCACCAAAGCGGGAGGAGGTGTCTCATGCCCGTGGTGGAAGGGAAAGCTCGGGTCGCGCTCAAGAACATCCTGTTCCCAACTGACTTCTCAGAACGCTCAGCCGCGGCCCTGCCATATGCCGCCGCCATCGCCCGCCATTACCAGGCGAAGGTCTACCTGGCGCACGTGGTGATGGAACCGGCGGTTGCACCGGCAGCCGGCCCACCGGTTTCGGACTGGAAGATGGTAGAACAGGAGATGGCAATCCTGGACCGCTGCGATCTGCTGAACGGGATACCCTACGAGACTCTGGTGAAAGAGGGAGAGATCTGGGATGTTCTCTCCGAGATGATCCGGCAGCGGGAGATCGACCTCATCATTCTGGGCACACAGGGCCGAGGAGGATTCAAGAAGCTGATCCTGGGATCGGTGGCGGAGGAGATCATCCGCGAGGCGCCGTGCCCGGTGCTGGCGGTCGGGCCGGAAGTGCCATCGCGTGCACAACTCCCTGGCGACCTGCGCCATATCCTCTGTGCCACGGACTTCGGCCCCGGATCGCTTACCGCCCTGGAGTATGCGGTTTCTTTCGCCGAAGAGAACAGGGCCCAATTGACGATCGTGCATGCGGTGGAACCTTATAATCCCCTGCTGATACCGAAGAATCGAGACGACGCGTTCCAGTTGTTGCTGCCGGCGGACGCAGCTCTGGCCTCGCCGCCCGAGTTCGTCGTCAAGATCGGCTCCGCGGCGGAGGTCATCCTCGAACTGGCTGGTGACAGGAAAAGCGACCTGATCGTGATGGGCGCCCATGAGGCGCCTATTGGGGCGCTGTCGACCCGTTTGGTCTGGCCGACTTTGCATCGTGTCCTTTGCGAGGCGCGGTCTCCCGTGCTGACCGTACGAGGATAGCTGCTAGGCCAACCGAGATCGGACGTTGGACGGCACGGGAATGGCCATCACCCCGGCCCCGAACCGTGGGCAGTGATTCCAGTCACTGCGCGGATTCCCAATGGGGTTCAAGATAAGAAAGGGTATGGCCTAGGGCCATCCTGCAGCTGCAGTCAGCTGCAATCGTGAGGATTGCACAAAGGAGGGCCACGTGTTCTCGATTCGATTGGTCCAGCTGATCGAGGCCCACGCCGACAAGCTGTCTCAGGGGCTCATGCACAGCCTCGAGACTTCGCCGCGATGCAGCGAGCTGTTGCGCAAGGTGCCTGCCGACGAATTAAAGAGCCGCGTGCAGGAGATCTATCGCAATCTCGGCGACTGGTTGCTGAACAAGACCGAGTCGGAGATCGAAGAGAGATACACCGGCTTGGGCATGCGGCGCGCGCGGCAGGGCGTGCCGTTCAGGGAGTTTATGTGGGCTATCATCCTCACCAAAGAATATCTGTGGGAACACCTTGAGAGTGAAGGCCTGCTGGAGGAACCAGTCGAACTCCTTGGCGAGCTGGAGCTGCTCCACAACCTGGAGCGGTTCTTCGATCGGGCAAGCTACTTCGCCGCTGCGGGCTATGAGAGCGCGGCTGGGCACGAGGCCGCGCACCGGTTGGCCGTCCCCGGGGCAGCGCGGCTATGATTGAGGGGGGAGACAGATCACCGCCTGAGACCGTCGCAACCGCCTAAGCAACACGGAGGTCATTATGCCAATCAACACGCTGAGAGAACTTCTGGATAGTCAAAGCATCAAGTACACGATGATTACTCACTCGGTGGCCTACACCGCCCAGGGAATCGCGGCGCTGACCCACATTCCCGGCCAGGAGCTTGCCAAGACCGTGATCGTGAACATCGACGAAGCGTTGGCCATGGCGGTCCTGCCGGCCTCGTGCCAGGTGGATCTCGGCTGCCCTGCGGGCGGCGACGGGGGCGAAAACCGCCACGCTCGCCGGGGAAAAGGACTTCATGCATCGTTTCCCGGGATGCGAGACCGGCGCCATGCCTCCTTTCGGCAATCTCTACGGCATGAACGTTTTCGTGGATGAGACCCTGACCAAGGACCAAGAGATCGCGTTCAATGCCGGGTCGCACCGGGAACTGATGCGGCTTGCCTATGAAGACTTCGCCCGGGTGGCGAAGCCAACCGTACTGCAGTTTGCCCTGCCACGGATGCGAGCCGCTTGAGACTCGGAGTCCGGGCCCAGGAACACTGCCTCATGCGCACCGAACTGCAAAACTCGGTAGCGACCGCGGACAGTTCCGCTCAGGAACCGACCGGCGCCGGTCCGCTCGATGCCAGCCGCCATGGGGAGGCGACGCGCGAGTTCGAGGACTTCCTCCGCGCCCGCATTGTGGGGCAGGATGCCGCCATCGATGCCGTCACCGAGATGTACCAGATGTTCCTGGTGGGCATGAATCCTCCCGACCGGCCGGTGGGCAACCTGCTGTTCCTGGGGCCTACGGGCTCGGGCAAGACCTATGTGGTCGAAGTGGTGGCAGAAGCGCTGTTTGGCAACCGCCACGCTTTTCTCAAGATCGACTGCGCCGAGTACCAGGAATCCCACGAGATCGCGAAGCTGATCGGTTCTCCACCCGGCTACGTGGGGCACGGCGAGACCCAACCCGTGCTGACCCAGGAAGCGTTGAACCAGTGGCACACCGAGAAGCTCAAACTCTCCCTGCTGCTGCTGGACGAGATCGAAAAAGCTTCAGTTGCCTTGTGGCAGCTCCTGCTGGGCATTCTCGACAGGGGAAGTCTTACCCTGGGTTCCAACCGGCACGTGGATCTTTCTCAGACCCTGATCTTCATGACTTCCAACCTGGGCGCCGCCGAAATGAGCGGCATGATCGAAGGCGGCATGGGCTTCGTCGCCCACCCCACCGCCGTGGATGCCAGCCTGGATGAAAAGATCCGGCGCACGGCGGTGGAGGCGGCGCGGCGGAAGTTTTCTCCGGAATTCATGAACCGGCTGGACAAGATCGTGGTCTTCAACACCCTGCGGCCGCAGCACCTCGAGCAGGTCCTGGAACTGGAGCTGGCGAAGGTGCAGCAGCGCATCACGCAGGCCGCAGGCCCGACTCACTTCACGTTCCGCTGCTCTTCCGAGGTGAAGCAGTGGCTGCTTGGGGAAGGGACCGATCCCAGGTACGGCGCCCGCCATCTGAAGCGCGTGATTGAGCGCAACATCGTTTATGCGCTCGCCAACCTCGTGGCAACGAACCAGGTGATCACCGGTGACTGCATCGATGTCAACTTGAAGCCTGATGGCGTCCTGACATTCACCAAAGCCGCCGCCGTTGCCACCAGCAGCGCGGCTGCGGGCTAGGAGGGAGCCATGAAAGCCATTCTGTTCGTCGACGATAACGAAGTGTTGTGCCGGTTGACCTGCGACATCCTGCGCATGGAAGGCTATCGGGCCGTTCCCGCACTCAACGCGGCGGAAGCGCTGAAGGTGTTCGACCAGGAGAGTTTCGACATCGTGATCACCGATCTGCGCATGCAGGGCATGGACGGCCTGGCGTTGGCGCGGGCCATTCATCACAAGAAACCGCAGCTGCCGGTCATCCTGGTGACCGCTTACGGTCCGGTCGAGGGCAACGACATCGAGGTCTGCCTTCCCAAAGAAGACCTGTTCCCCAACCTTCTGGAGAAGATTCGCGTCTGCCTGTCGGAAACTGAATTGCAGAAGGTGTAGCGACCCGACCGAACGAAGAGCTGCTAGACTCACCGTCCGCGACCCTGTTGGCTGGTTTCAGTCGCTCCTTGCCCGCCGCCGTGGATGGGCATTGAAACCCTGGTTTCCCGCCAGCCTACGAACGATGTCCCGCCTTGGTTTCCTCTTCCGCTGAGTTCCTGATGGCCAGTTCCGCCCAGATGGAATCCAGTAACTCGATCTGCTGCTTTTGCTGCCGATGATCCAAATACCAAAGAATGAGTTCCAAACCGCCAAGGGCGACGATGATGACAATTGCCTCAACCATAACAACACTCAGCGCACACGGATTTTGAGTCTGCGGCGCTGTCCTCCAACCTGTTTTGGCGGGCCGCGACGGTCCTAGTCAGCCGCAGCCCGCCGGGTAAGAACCTTGCCAGAAGCGTCAGCCGTCCCCAGGCACTCCTGGATCCTGGCGACGAGGTCGCGATATTTCCACTTGGGCAAGACCGCATAGGCACCCAGCCAGCGCAGATATTGGTCTTCGAACGGGTAGCGCGCGGCAGCATGCAGGACGATGCAAGGCGCGCGGCTTTGACGAGACCGCAGCGCTTTCACTAGCTCTGCACATTTCACTTCCGGGGGATGGTCGCCCAGCAACAGCAGATCGAAGTCTCGACAATTGAGCAGGGTCAGTGCCTCCTGCATGTCCCATGTGGTGGTTGTCTCGAACCCCGCGCTCTCCAAGACGCTTTCCAGGTTAATGAGGACCCGTTCGTCGTGGTCCAGAATCAGGATTTTCTTCCGCAGCCCGTCCATGTCCCACCTCCCGGAGAACGACACGCTACTCCTCCCACAACGGCTTTCCAGTGTGGCGGCGAAAGATGAAAAGTCGGTAACCAAGCGTGATTTTGCGTGCGATCAGGACATCCGTTTTTCCTGATACTGCCACCTATTATATTGACCCGCGCGGAGACGTTTTGCAGTGACTGCGGTCACTGGCGCTGGGTGCAGAATCTCTTTCTGCAACAGCCTCGGATCCCTCGCTGCGCTCGGGATTTCGGCAGCAGGCTCCCGCTTGCTAGACGCCTCAACTTCTAGTGGCTAGGAGCACTCCGGCTGGGCCCGGCAAACGCACGCGCTGGATGTCCCGAAAGCCGGCCTCGGTAAGCCAGGCCGCGTACTCCGGCTCACTGTAGCTGCTGCCAGCGCGCGTGCCCACCAGCATGTTCAGTGAGAACAGGGCGGCAAATCGGGGGGCGGTCTTCTCCGGCTCCAGGATGAAATCCTGCACGAGCAGGCGTCCTCCAGGAGCGAGGGCGGCGTGCACCCGCTGGCAGAGCGCGCGGTTCTCTTCCGGTGAAAACATGTGGCAGATAGCGGAGAGCAGCACCAGGTCGAAACGGTGTCCCAGCGGATCGCGGAGCATATCCCCGACGCGCGCGTGGATGCGGTCGGCGAGACCCGCCCTGCGAATGTACTCCTGGGTGAGCGGGATGACATCGGCGAGGTCCAGCACTTCGGCCGTCACGCCGGGATTCGCCCGGGCAAAGGCGATGGAGTATGCGGCGGACCCGCCTCCCAGGTCGAGGATGCGGCGGATGCCCTCCGCTCCCACGGTGTTCACCACCGCCTGAGACCTTTCCCGGGCGTTGCGGTCCATGGCCGCGATGAACGCGTTCACCCATTCACCATCACCCATTCTTGGCGCCGGCGTTCCCGCGCGCACCGACGCGGTGAGGTTGGACCAGCGCTGCCAGAGATTAGCCGTGTGCAGCAGGGCTTTGCGGGCGCTGTCTGGCGAGGTGTCCGCGAAGAAACGCGCGCTGAGCGGCGTGTTCCGGAAGATTCCATTCTCCTTGCGCAGCAGCTTCAGGGCGGCGAGCGCATGGAGAAGCATCTCCGTGCCTCGCCGGCTGGCCTGGATCCTCTCGGCCACTGCGTCGGCGGAAGCGCCGCCTGCAACCGCCGTGAAAACGTCCAACTCCAGCGCCGTCAAAACCGTCCGGCTGGGCATGAATCCGCGGATCAGTTCGTTGATGTCGTCGGGCAAGACACCGGCTTGCTCCCTGGCCTTCAGCATGGCGCGATACTGGTTGCCATGTTCCGTGATCAGCGCCTTCATCGCCGGGGCATCGTTCCAGACCAGCCGCGAGACGGGTTGGCCGGACCGCAGGTGCGAGGCAACGATCTCGGTCACGTCCGGAGCCTTCACTCCCCGGTACCAGACGCCATCGGGGTAAACCATTACCACCGGGCCCTCGTCGCACAGCCCCAGGCACCCGCAGGTCGTGACCTGAACTTCGCCGCCGGCACCCTGCATCTCCAATTCGCGGTTCAGGGCGGCGAGCACATCCCAGGAGCAGGCGGCGGAACAAGACTTCGCACCCTCCGGCTTTTCCTGCGTGCAAACGAAGACGTGATACTGGAACGGTTCCACTGTGTCCTCCTTCTAAACCCGTCTCATAAAATCGTCAGTGGTGCCTGCGAACTGGTCCGCAGGGGCTAAAGCCCGCACAAATACAGAACCTTCAGCGGCACGGCTGAAGCCGTGCCCTCCCGGGAGAATCGGCTTACAGAGCGATCAGCTCCGGCCGCTTCATCTGGCTGCGCACCGCTATCGACAGGCGGCGGATGCCCTCGCGGATCCGCTCCGGCTGTGCGTTGGAAAAATTCAGCCGCAGGTGACGACGCCCCTCATCGCCGGTGGCGTAGAAAGAGTCGCCGGGCACGAAGGCCACGTTTTGCTGCAATGCCGCCTCGAAGAGCGCCTGACACTCGATGTCCGCCGGCAGGGTCACCCACAAGAACAAGCCTCCCGCGGGATGGGTCCAGGTGACCTCCGGTGGAAAGAACTCCTGGAGCGCTGCCAGCATGGCATCGCGACGCTCGCGATAGACCTGCCGGATCTTCTTGACGTGTTCATCGAGAAAGCCGTCGCGCGCCACCTCGTAGGCCACCACCTGGACGAAGGTGCTGGTGTGCAGGTCTGCCCCTTGCTTGAGCTGCACCAGTTTCGTGATCACTTCCGGCGGAGCCACGATCCATCCCAGGCGCAGACCCGGGGCCAGCGTCTTGGAGAAAGTGCTCAGATAGATCACATTGCCGAGCCGATAGCCGTCATCGCGCCGCAGGTTTTCACGGTCGACCACGATCAAGGACGGCAGGTGCTGCCCTTCATACCGCAGTTGACCGTAGGGATCGTCCTCGATGATGGGAATGCCGTACCTGTCGGCCAGGAGCACCAATTCGTGCCGTCGTCCTTCCGATAACGTCACCCCTCCCGGATTCTGGAAGTTCGGGAGGATGTACATGAACTTAGGCCCGGAGCGCAGCGCTTCTTCCAGTCGTTCGGTCTGCAGTCCGTCGTCATCGATGGGAACCGAGACGTACTCGGCGCCATAAACATCGAAAGCCTGAAGCGCACCCAGGTAGGTCGGCGCCTCGACCAGCAAGCGGTCGCCGGGATTGACCAGCAGTTTCCCGATCAGATCCAGCGCCTGCTGGGAGCCGGAGGTGATCAGGACGTTGTCCGCAGCAGCCACGACCCCATAACGAGCCATGTTCTGGGCGATCATCTCCCGCAGCGGCGCGTAACCCTCCGTGGTGCCGTACTGCAGAGCGCAGGCTCCCTTCTCAACCAAGACTCGCTGGCAGGCTTGCTGGAATCGCTCGATGGGAAACAATTCCGGCGCTGGCAGGCCGCCGGCGAAGGATATGACTTCGGGGCGCTGGGTGAGCTTCAGCAACTCGCGAATCACCGAACTCTTGATGACCTTCGTCCGTTGTGCAAAGCGATAAGTCCAAGGTGTTGACATGCATCCCTCCGACACACTCCACAGGCTTAATTTTCAATCGTCGCCTCATCGGAAGGCTGTGATCTGGATTACTGGCCTTGGTGCGCTCTGGAGGGGGTGTGCCGCGCCTCACGAGCTCTGGTGACACGACTCACTGCGCGGAGGTACAAGAGGTCAATAACCTGTTAATAAAGAACGCCCCCTCGCTGCCGCTTCATTGCGGCTAACGAGCCTGGAGGTGCGTCATGTTGCCGGTGTTCTGGCTGGTGCTCGTCGTCGTTGGCAGTTGCCTGTTTCTACTGATGCTGGGGCTCTGGGGACAGGCAATCTACAACCACTATGGCGGAGGCCGGGCAGTCACCTGCCCCGAAACTCACCAGCAGGTCGGGGTGAGATTCGATGCGCTGCGTGCGGCCGTAACCGAATTGAGCGGAAGGCCCGCTTTTCGCCTCGCCGACTGCACTCGCTGGCCCATGCGCGCCGATTGCGGCCAGGAATGCATCCCGGAGGCGCTCGAAACCGCGCCGTATACCAAAGGCGAGGCCGTGCTGCCGAAAACCAAGAGGATCTATCACCTTCCCGTGCTGACAGCGGCTTTTGCGGCGTGGGTCTTGGGGGCGCTCTGGCATTCGCAATACCTGCTGCGCCCGTCCTGGACGCAGTCGCTAGGGCTGAGTCCGGCCGATCTGCACCGGATCGTCAGGTGGTGGACTCCTCACCTGCTCAGCGTAGCGGCCTGCCTTCTGTTTGCCTACGGTGCGGCGTGGCTCCTTGCCTGGCGCGGACGAAAGGGCGCCGGACAGGGGACCATCACGTCGATCTCTCTTTGGTTGGCAGTGGCGGCAGCCAGTCTGCTGGCCACGGGTTGGGCTGGAATCCCTGGAGATCTGCTGGAGACTGAAGTTGTTTACACGTTTCTGGCGAGCGTCGTGGTTGGGGCAATCATCGGTGGGTTGAGCGGCAAACTGGTGGAACAGGCGTTCGCCCAGAAGTGAGGGACCGTCATGAGTTCTGCGCTGCTGCCGATTCGAGAGATAACCGCGAAGCTGGACATACCAGAAAACCTGGTTGAACCTTGGGGCAAACACATTGCCAAGCTGCGGCTGGAGCTGTTGTCTGCCCCGCGGCCGGCGACGCGTCGAAAGCTGATCCTGGTCACGGCGATGACTTCGACCAGCAGCGGTGAGGGCAAGACCGTGATCTCGATTGGCCTGGCGCAAGCGCTTGAACGCATCGGGAAGACCGCCATCGTCACCCTGCGTGAGCCCTCGCTGGGGCCCGTGTTCGGCTTGAAGGGTGGTGCTACCGGTGGTGGCCAGTCCGAGGTGCTGCCCAGCGACAAGATCAACCTGCATTTCAGCGGAGATTTCCACGCCATCACCTCGGCCCACAACTTGCTCGCCGCCATGCTGGACGCTCACATCCACCATGGGAATTCGCTGCGCATCGACACCAATAACGTTCTCTGGCCGCGCGCGATGGACGTCAATGATCGGGCGCTGCGCAGCATCGTGAGCGGTCTGGGTGGTCCGGTGAACGGACCGGCGCGCGAGACCGGGTTCGTGATCACGGCGGCATCGGAGATCATGGCCATCCTGGGCCTGGCCTGCAGCCGTCAGGACTTGCGCCGACGGTTAAGCCAGGTCGTCGTCGCCCTCGACTTCGACGGCAAAGCGGTGCGTGCGGAGGACCTACACGCGACGGGCGCCATGATGGTGCTGCTCAACGACGCCATCATGCCGAACCTGGTGCAGACGACCGAGCACACACCTGCCATCATCCACACGGGGCCATTCGCCAACATCGCGCACGGGACCAGCAGCGTGCTGTCGCTGCGCATGGCATTGCAGCTTGCAGATTATGTCGTGAACGAGACTGGTTTCGCCGCTGACTTGGGGGCGGAGAAGTACTTTGACCTGGTGATGCCCTCATCTGGGCTGCAGCCTTCAGTCGCGGTGCTGATTGTTTCCGTCCGATCGGTGCTGCGGCACGGCGGAAAGAGCGCGAGCACACTGGCGCTCAGGCAGGGGTTTCAGGCGGGGTTCGAGAATATTGCCAAACACGTGGACACGTTACGCAAATTCAACGTGCCGGTGGTGGTTGCCATCAACCGGTTCCCGAGCGACAGCCTGGAACAGCTCGAGGCCATCCGTGACTTCTGCCGCGAACTGGGAGTCGAGTGCACCCTGTCGAACGTCTACGGAGAGGGAGGAGCGGGCGGCAGCGATTTGGCCGAGAAGGTTGTGGCGGCGGCTGAAAGAGTCTCCCTTGCCGCGGTGCGCCCTCTCTATTCCCCCGATCTGCCGCTCAGCGAAAAAGCCAGGACGATTGCGCGCGAAATTTACGGGGCAGGTGACGTCGTGTTCGAGCCGGCAGCCCTGAAGAAACTGGACGTCTTTACGCAAAAAGGATATGGCCATCTGCCCGTCTGCATGGCGAAGACCCAGGCTTCCCTCACCGACGATCCGGATGTCCTGGGCGCACCTCGCAACTGGACCTTGACGGCGAGAGACGCCGAGCTGTTCGCCGGAGCCGGCTTCGTCGTGGTGGTGACCGGGGAGATGATGCTGATGCCGGGGCTCGGCAAGTCACCGCAAGCCGTACGCTTAGACGTGGACGACGCGACGGGAGCCATTCAGGGCATGATCTGATTGGCAGTCGATCAATGCATCGCTAACCCGCTAGAGTGATGTTCGTCACAGACCTGCGCTCATCATTCCCCTAACAATGCTTTGTTTTGACGGAGTCGTGGCCGGCAAGCCCGGCCTTTTGAATCAGTGATGCACTTTGAAAACGTCTTCTTAACGAGGTGGATTGTGAAACAAGTGACTCTGCTTCTATTCGTCCTGGTTCTTTTGGTTACCGGGGGATTCGGCCAGCAAACCATCACCATCGGATTTACAGTTTCCAAGACCGGTGCCCTCAACGTTGACTCCCTGGAGCAATACCGCGGATTCGAACTGTGGCGCGACCAGGTCAACGCTGCCGGCGGCATCAAAGCGGGCGGCAATAGCTACAAGGTACAGTTTGCAAGCTACGATGACGAATCCAACTCCAAGCGCGTGCAGCAGCTCTACACGCGCATGATCCTGGAGGACAAGGCCGACTTTCTGTTCAGTCCCTATTCATCCGGCCTCACCGCCACCGCTGCGGTGGTGACGGAGCAATACGGCAAGATCATGCTCACCACGGGCGCGGCCGAAGAAAAAACCTACAGACTCGGCAACAAGTACCTTTTCCAGATGTTCGCGCCCGCCACCCAGTACCTGATGGTTGCCTTAGACGCGCTGAAAGCCAAGGACCCGAAAGCCACGGTCGCCTTCGTGTACGAGGACGCCGCCTTTTCCGTTGCCGTGGTGACCCCGGCGAAGGCCTATGCGCAGCAGCAAGGGTTCAACGTGGTCTTCAGCGAAGCCTACGCTCCCAACACGACCGACTTCAGCGCGATTCTCGACAAGGTAATTGCATCCAAAGCCACCGTAATGCTGGGCGGGGGCCACTACGCCGACGGGTCGACCTTGGCGCGCCAACTGCAAGCCCGCAAGGCCGCTCTGAAGATGATCACGTTGCTGGTGGCTCCGGACAGCCCGCAATGGGTGGAGTTGGGCGAGGCCGGCGTAGGGGTGTGTGTGCCCTCACAGTGGGAACCGCAAGTTACGGCTCAGCCGCAATTCGGGCCTACGGTGGCACAGTTCGACAAAGATTATCGGGCTAAGTTCAACGCTGAGCCTAGCTATGAATCGGCAGGTGGTTACGCAGCCGGCCTCATGCTGCAACACGCCATCGAGAAGGCGGGCGGAATCGACGCCGCCAAGGTGGCTGAGGCGCTGAACGCGACGGACGCCACCACGTTCTACGGGCGCACCAAGTTCGCCACCGCGCCTAACGAACATGGTTTGCAGGTGGGGCACAGCATGGTGCTGGCGCAGTGGCAAAAGGACAAGTCAGGAAAGCCGGTGAAGCAAGTGGTGTGGCCATTGGCCAGCAAGAGCGCCAATCTCGTGTATCCGATCCGCTGACCAGTTTTCAGCCAAGCCGCTTGGGCATCGGGTAGCATAGGTGCGGCTCCGCTCCAAAACCACAACCGCGAAGGGTGAGGTATGTCTGGCATTCTGGCCTCTATGATTGACGGCCTGCTCGTGGGTTCGGTGTACGGTTTGGCCGCCATGGGACTGAGTCTGATCTGGGGGGTTATGAATGTCATCAACCTCACCCACGGCGCCATGATCGCCCTGGGCATGTTCGGCATGTACCTGCTGTTCGGCATTGCCGCGACGAACGCGTACCTGTTGTTGCTGCCGGTGATCGCGGCGGGGTTGGTGCTCGGTATTATCGTGTACTGGATGTCGGTACACTGGGTCATTGGCCGCAGCGAACTGATGAGCCTGCTGTCCACCTTCGCGGTGAACATGATGGTCATCGGCATCGGCACAACGCTGTTCAGCACCAGCCCCTACAACGTCAACTTCAGCCTGCCGGGCATCACCCTCGGGGCTTACACGTTTACCGGGAACCATATCGCAGCGGCGATCTCGGCGGCAGTGATTGCGCTGGCGCTGCAACTATTCCTGTACCGCACGCGGCCCGGCAAAGCCATCCGCGCCGTCGCCGATAACCGCGAAGCCGCGGAGTTGATGGGCATCTCCTCGACTGCGGTGCTGACTATCGCCTTCGGGATCGGCATTGCCCTGGCCGCAGCCTCCGGCGCACTGGTGTCAACGCTATTTCCATTTACCATCCTCTCCGGCGGCGCCTACGAGCTGAAAAGCTTCGTGGTCACCGTCCTGGCGGGACTGGGCAAGCCCGCGGGTGCGCTGCTCGCCGGAGTGTTGCTGGGCCTGCTGGAGGGAGCGTTGACTCCGTTCATCGCTGTCAGTTGGATCCCGCTGATTGAATTCGGGCTGTTCGTGGTGGTGCTGGTGGCTCTTCCGCGCGGCATTTTCGGGAGGGCAACGGCATGATCCTGCGACGGCCCTTTTTTTGGCTGATCCTCCTCATGTCGGCGCTGTTCGTATTCCTTCCGTTGCGCTCCAACAATGTTCTTCTGCGCGAGGACCTCATCCTGGTGGCCGTTGCCATCATCCTGGCCAGCAATCTCAACTTGATGATCGGCTATACCGGGTACGTGAATTTCGGAAACATCATCTTTTTCGGCCTTGGCGGTTATGTCGGGCTGTACCTGGCGACGGTGCGCGGCTGGAATCTGATGCTTGCCGCCGTAGTTGCCGGCGTGGCCGTCAGCCTCTTCGCGCTGCTCTTCGGGCTGGCTATTCTTCGCTTGCGGGGCGCTTATTTTGCGCTCGCCACCATCGGCGTGCTCGAGGCCGTCCACGCGTTCGTTTCCAATTTCAACCCCTGGGGACGCGCGACGGGCATGTACGTATCCTTTAGCGCCTACCAGCCGCTGGGCGGGCCGATGCGCGCCCTCTGGATCACCTATTACCTGATCATTGCGGTCATGGCTTTATCGCTGGTCCTGAGCCTGGCCATCAAGAATTCCAAGTTCGGGCTGGGCCTGTTCGCCATCCGCGAGGACGAGGACGCCGCCGTTGTGCTGGGCGTCAATGCCACCGTTTACAAGGCGATCATCTACAGCGTCTCCGCCTTCCTGCCCGCCATTGCCGGCACGCTGATGTTCTATAAGAACGGGATGATCGATCCCTCGATCGCGTTTGAGTTGACGCTATCCATCGAGGCCATCGTGATGCTGATGCTCGGCGGCCAAGGTACGGTGATGGGCGCGGCCTTGGGCGGGGGCCTATATGAGACACTTCGCTCCTACCTGCTCACCTCTCCCACGCTGTCCAACTTTCACCTGGTGATCGCCGGCGGGCTGCTGCTGGTGGTGGTGCTGTTCGCGCCGGGGGGCCTGATCGGCTGGCTCTATCGCCTGGCGCCGCGCGCACGCAAGGTGATCGAATGAACTCCATCCTGGAAGTGCGCGGCGTCACCAAGCGTTTCGGCGGGCTGGTGGCGGTTTCTGACGTCAGCTTCAGCATCGCCGAGGGCGAGATCCTGGGTCTGATCGGTCCCAACGGCGCCGGAAAAACCACCCTGTTCAATATCGTGAACGGGGTCTACAAGGCCGACCAGGGGACGATCGCGTTTGCCGGGAAGGACATTACAGGCCGCTCGCCGGACAAGGTGGTCCACCTTGGTTTGGCGCGTACGCACCAGATCGTGAAACCGCTGAACGATTTGACCCTGCTGGACAACGTCACGGTGGGCGCTTGCTTCGGTCGCGAATACCTCGATCTGAACGCCGCGCGCGCGGTGGCTCTGGAAGTATTGCAGCAGGTTGGGTTGGCGGACCGCGCCAGCATACCGGCGCGCTCGCTTACCATCGCTGGCAAGAAGCGGTTGGAAGTAGCGCGGGCGCTGGCGGCGAAACCCAAACTCCTGCTGCTGGACGAGGTGTTGGCAGGCCTGAATCCCACCGAGATCGCGCTGATGATCGAACTGGTACGCAAGATCCGCGACCGCGGCATCTCGGTGTTCATGATCGAGCACCTGATGCAGGCGATCATGAGCCTTTCCGACCGGATCGTCGTGCTTAATCTGGGCCGCAAGCTGGCTGAAGGCCGGCCCGACGAAGTGGTGCACAACCCGGATGTCGTGGAAGCCTATTTGGGCTTCCCGGATATCGTCGACAAGTTGACAAGGACGGACTGATGGACCTCGCCCTCCAATTAGAGAACCTCGAGTCTGGCTACGGCGAGGTGCAAGTCCTGTGGGGCATTTCGCTGGAGGTGTCCCTGGGAAAAATGACCACCATCATCGGTACCAATGGCGCCGGCAAGACCACCGCACTGCGCACCACCATGGGCAGCCTGCGTGCCTGGGGCGGCCGCGTCCTGCTGCACGGAGAAGACGTGACCAGGCTCCCCCCGCACGCCAAAGCCAACCGCGGCTTGGTGCTGGTGCCGGAGGGCCGGCAGCTTTTCCCGGACATGTCCGTGGAAGAGAACCTGGAGATGGGCGGATACTCGAAGCGTGCACGCAAGCGACAGAAGCAGAACCTGGAACGCGTCTATGACTTGTTCCCGCGCTTGAAAGAGCGCCGCAAACAAAAATCTTCCACCCTTTCCGGCGGCGAGCAGCAGATGCTGGCCTTGGGACGCGGGTTGATGCAGGAGCCGGTGGTTCTGATGATCGACGAGCTTTCACTCGGCCTGGCGCCGGTCCTGGCGCAACAACTTTTCATAACTTTGAAGACCCTGAGGGAGCAGGGACTCACCATAGTCCTGGTGGAACAGAATGTGCACCTGGCGCTGGCGATGAGCGATTACACCTACGTGCTGGCCGAGGGTCGAATCAGCATCCGTGGAGAGTCGGACGAGGTCGCCAAGATGGACGAAGTGCGGCGGGCGTACCTGGGGCTGTAGCCACCAAATGTCATTCTTCCGCCGACCGAAGGGAGGCGGCAGGGCGGCGTTCAATTCGCGTACATAATATGGCCCGAGTTGACCGGCTTGGCGCCGGGTGTGGGGCTGGATGCCGGCTAGAAAGCCAACCACCACAGTAGCGGGAAGAGGCCGCATGCCGCCAGCCCCCACAGGAGGCTGGCGCTCTGACGTCCGGTCTGACGATCCGCAAACACATACGCATAGATTCCCTTCACCAGATTGTTGCTGGCGGCCGCTATCAGAATGCCCGTGGCGGCCACCGGCGGGGGTGTCGCCGTGCCGGCCGATTGGGTCAAACCCAGAATGAACGGATCCACGTCCGTACAACCCATGATCGCTGCGAGCGTGTACACTCCGCCCCGGCCAAAATGGATGAGGACAAACTGGGTGACCACCAGGATCGCCAGGAACAGAAGAGCGAACAGGAACGCGGCGCGAAGTTCAAGCGGATTCCGCGGTGTGAATTCCCTGTGAATGGCTTCCGAACTCGGGTCAGGCCGGTGCGACCACAGCCAGCCGCCCAGGATGGCCAAAGCAGCCAGCGCCAGAAACGCCGGCGCCAGGCGAGCTAAGAGAGGGCGATTAAACAGACCCACCAGCGCAGCAAGACGAAGGTACATCACACCGGAGGCGATGAGGATTGCTCCCGAAAAGAGGTGTGCGCGTTCTTTCTGCGACGCTCTCTTGGAAAGGACCACCGTCGTAACGGTTGATGAGTAGGCGCCCCCGAGTGCAGCAGCGAGAATCACGCCGCCACGTCCCTTGGTAACCGTCTGCAGAACATAACTGCCATAGGAAACCGCACTGACTGCGACCACAATCACCCAGGTCTTGAACGGGTTGATGTGGAAGGGACCGATGTCCTGCCTGGGCAGGACCGGAAGGATAACCGCGGTGAGGAGAAGGAACTTGGTGAAGGTGAGGATCTCCTCGGGAGGAACGCGCTTGGTGACGCCTTCCAGGGCGACCTTCAACTCCAGCAACAACATGCTGATCACCACCAGCGTGGTGGCAATCCAGAAATGACCGCGATAGACAAGCGCTCCTATCAAGTACGTGGTGAGGCCGGACATCTCGGAGGTCACGCCTGCAAT
Organism: uncultured Acidobacteriota bacterium; assembly: GCA_963704285.1. Taxonomy (GTDB): domain Bacteria; phylum Acidobacteriota; class Terriglobia; order Terriglobales; family Acidobacteriaceae; genus JAHFUA01. Next base: position 3,523,145 of record OY969886.1, read on the forward strand.
CTCGGACGTAGCCAGCTTGTGGCGATAGGACAGCCACAGAAAGGCGCCAACCACAGCGAAGCCCAGAGCCAGAGGTAGCAGTTGATCGCCGGACAAGAGCGCCATCGAGTACCCGATAAGCCCAATCAGCGGGAAGGTGCGCACTCCGCCGAATGCGTAGTACTCCGCGCTGCGCTTGTGTTCCTCTCTCTCCAGTCCGATCAAGAAGGACAGGAACAGGACCAAGAGAATCTTCCATGCCTCGGCTGGCAGGAACTGAATGAGGGGCGCTAATGCGCTGGGTTCACTCACGCCGGAGCCGACCTGTACAGCGAGCGCTGCACCTGTGTCAATACATTTCGTTTGAGATCCTCCGCCGGTTCCTCCAGGTCGTTAGAGCTTGGTGCGGCAGGCGAACTTGCGCCGGTCCCGAGTGCGAGCATCAATTCGTCTTGGGGCAATGCTCCTGTGGTAGCATGTGCCGCTGATATCTGCCTCCAAGGAAATCGGGCCTCGTCGTATTAACCGTCATCCTGACGCCGCGTTTGAGGTTCGGCCATGATAGGGCAATCTCCAGTCCCTGCCAATCGACTGCTCAGTCTCAAGTCCAGTTTGACAACCCTCATGCTAATAATTCTGGTTTCACTGGGCACTCTTGGGCAGACCACCATCGGCACAGGCAGTATTCAGGGCGTGATAACAGATCCTTCAGACGCCGTGATAAGTGGCGCCCAGGTCACCATCACCAACCAGGGAACAGGACAGGCCCTTCATCTGAGCACCAGTTCCTCCGGCACCTACGCCTCCGGAGCGCTGCTTGCCGGCGACTACCAGCTCCGGGTGGCGGCCAAGGGCTTCCAGACCACGGAAATGCCGGTGAAGGTGCAGGTCGGGGTAACCTCGCCCGGCAATCTGAAACTGCGGATTGGCATGCAAACCCAGGTGGTGGACGTGCCCGGCTCGGCGGTGACGGTCAACACCGAGCAAGCCATCGTACAAGGTGTCTTGTCCACGGAGCAGATCGAACGTCTGCCGATCAACGGCCGCAACTTCCTCGACCTCGCGCAATTGGAGCCGGGCGTCCAGATGCAGGATGGGAGCAACTTTGACCCCACCAAGACGGGCTTTTCTTCGATATCCTTCGGCGGGCGTTTTGGGCGCACCGCCCGGATTGAGCTGGATGGAGTTGACGTCAGCGATGAGGGCACGGGTACCACCACGCAGAACATCCCGGCCAGCGCGGTGCAGGAATTTCAACTCAGTCAGTCGTCCCTGGATCTTTCCACGGAGCTGACTTCCTCCGGCGCCATCAACGTGGTCACGCGCTCCGGGACCAACAAGCTCCACGGCCAACTGTTCGACCTGTTCCGCGACAGTGCGGCAGCCGCGCAGCTCCCCAGCGGTGCGCCCTTCCAGCGCCACCTGTTTGGCGGCAACCTGGGCGGCCCCATCATTCGCGACAAGCTCTTCTTCTTCGCGGATGGAGAACGCACCAAACAGGATTCGCTGGCGCCGGTGCCGCTGCCCAGTCCGTTCAGCGACCTCTCCGGCGGTTTCCAATCACCCTTTCGCGAAAGCATGGGGCTGGGCCGGTTGGACTGGAATTTGAAGAGCGCTCGCCTTTTCTATCGCTACAGCTACTTCCAGAATCTGGCGGTGGCCACCGCCTTCGGCGCCATCACCTTTCAGCCGTTTCGCGCCAAAAACTATGCCCGCGTGCACGCCGTCGGCGCCGACTTCAGCACCGGCGGCTTCAGCCACAGCTTCCGCTTTTCTTACCTGAATTTCGCCGACAATGTAAACGATGCGGTGCGGGGAACGTCCCTGCCCCTGGCCTCATTCCCCATGAATATCAACATCGGGCCGCTGGGGACCGGACCGAACTTTCTCGCCCCGCAAGTCACCCTGCAGCACAATCACCAAGTCAAATATGACGGAAACAAGGTCCTGCGCTCGCACATCCTGCGTTATGGCGTTAGCTTTACGCGAACTCAGACCGCAACCGATGCCAAGCTTTTCTCACTCACTCCTTCCGCTTTCACGATCCTGGGTGATTCCGAAATGGAATTTGCCGACGATCTCTGCGCGACGGGGAATCCCTGCTTCCCCGGCGGCAGGTCCAACCCGCTGAACTACCCGGTGGAACTCATGTTCATGGGAAACGGCCTGGGGAACTTCACCGAGAAGCCAGGACTTGGCCTTCCCGCTGGCCGCTTCGGTCCGGATAACAGGCTGGGCCTTTACCTGGGTGACACTTGGAAGATCAAGCCCAACCTCACCCTGACTGCTGGCTTGCGTTACGTCCGGGACACGGGGCGCTCGGACAGTGATCTGCCTGCCATCGCGGCGGTGAATGCGGTCCTCCCCGGCATGGGGAATCCCGTGCGCCAGCCGAACCACAATTTTGCTCCCCAGCTCGGGCTGGCCTATGATCCGTGGAAAAATGGCAAGACCGTCTTTCGCGCGGGAATTGGCCTCTTCTATGAGAATGGGCTGTGGCAAAACGTCTTCCAGGATCGCGGGTTGCGACTCTCCACCGGCGGCTTTGTCGCCTTCCCGGTGGTCTGCTTCCCCGGCGTCGATATTCCGGTGGTTTTCGCCGACGGGTCTACCAATTTCGTCCCCCCGGGCGGCTGCCCCGGTGCATTAGGCAACCCAGTCGCGATCGGCAATGCCGGGCCTGTGCTGGCCGCTTTCCAGCAGCAATTTGAATCCACGGCCGCAGCCGTGGGCAGCAATGCTGCCAACCCCAATTCCCTCGCTAACCTGATCGCCAGTCCCTTCGCCCTTCCTACGGCAGCGTGGCCGTTGGCGCCCAATTATCAGACCCCCCGCTCCATCCAGATCAACGCCGGCGTGCAACGCGAGCTGCGGCCAGGCACGGTAATCAGCGCCGACTATTTGCGCAATGTTTCGCTTCACTTCCTGCTGGCGGTCGACCCGAACCATACTGGGGACGCCCGCTTCCTCGACAGGAATGCCGCGCTGGCCGCCATCGCGGCAACCAACAGCGCCTTCGGCTGTGGCCCTCCATTGACGGGCGCTGCGGCGATTAACTGCGCTATTGCTAATGGCGCCACTATGGTAGCGTACGCGAGCAAGGGGCTGGATTCGCCCACCGACCTCGGCGCAGGCCGCTGCGGGGTCGCGCTGGTGGGATTCGACTGCGCCTTTCCGGGCATCAACCCCGCTGCTGGCTCCCTGCCTTTCCTGTTCCCCATCGGACGTTCGGTTTACAACGCGCTGCAGGTCAAGTTGCTGCAGCAGGCGGATCACCTGGCGCCTGGCTTGGAGCACCTCAACCTCCAGGTGTCCTACACGCTCTCACGCTACGTCAGTCCGGGAGGATCAAACCCGTCGTTGCCCAACCCAACCAACTTGGCGGCCTTCGACCAGGATTTTCTCAATCTCGCACTGGATAATCGCAATCCTCTGGGGTTTACCGGGCCGTCCACTCTGGACCGCACCCACCAACTATCGGTCGGCGCCATTGCGGACTTGCCGCACGCTTTCCGGATGAGCCTGGTCTCCCACATCTTTAGCGCGCTGCCGATGACCTTGCTGGTTCCTAACACCGCGCTTGGGCCGGGAGAAATCTTCCGCACCGACTTCACCGGTGATGGGACGGTTCAGGACATTCTGCCCGGTACCGCCGTCGGCTCCTTCGGACGCGGCATCTCGGCCGGTTCCCTCAATAGCGTCATCCAGCAGTACAACAACAGTGTAGCGGGAACTCTCACCCCCGCGGGACAGGCGCTGGTGGCGGCCGGGCTGTTCACCCAGGCCCAATTGCTCAATATGCAAGGGACTGCGGTTGCTCCGACTCTGCCCCTGGCTCCTCCGGGAGAGGTTGGCCTGGGGGGACTGCGAACCTTTGATCTGAAGATCGGCTGGGCGCACACCTTCCACGAGCGAATCAGCGTGGAGCCGAGTGTGGCGATATTCAATCTGTTCAACTTCGCCAACTTCGACCTCCCCTCGTCCATGCTCACGGGGTTGCTAACCGGCCAACCCGGCTCGGTGAACGGTACTACCCCTGCCGACCGGACGATCAATCGAGTTGGCCTAGGTACAGGCGTATTTGCTCTCGGTGCCCCTCGGGTCTGCGAGTTCGGCCTGAAGATCACGTTTTGACCGGGAAGCAAGATTTGGCATTGACAGCGGCAGGCCCGCCGTTGCAAGATTTCCGCCCATTTTTCAATAACATCGGCCGCCCGGTGCGGCCGGTTGTGGCGCCTTGAGATCAAGAAAGGAGAGAACATGTCGCAAGCCAATATTGACAGGCTGAAAAAGGAAGGTCTGTTGGAGGAGCCGATATCCGCCGAGGAGAAGGCGAAACTGGACAAGCTCACCGACCAAGAAGTAGACGCCCTGATCAGCGTTAAGGCTAAGCTTGGAGAGCCCGTGCAAAAGGGTAAGCTCAAGCCGCTTTGCCTTTAGCTGGGGGAGAGCCAGGAGACCAGAGGTACGCAGCGGGCGCCGGCTTGTGCAACGCCGCCGGTCCGCAGCCGAGATGTTGCAAGTGTTTGTGACAGGCCTTTGCTTGGGGTTCTTTTAGCCCATGGAAGCGGCACGCCAGATGAGAGTTCTGAGTCGCAGCCACGAGCTGAGGGAAAAGATCGCGCTCGTGAGTCCGCGAGCGGATAATCCTCTCTCAGTTTGGAACCACCCTGACCTGAGGCGCCTCTATCCGGACGTGTTATTCACGGTGCACTGCATCATTCGGGCCAGCGTGCCCCTGATGGAGACGGCCTTAGGATTGGCGCGTGCACACGCTCCTAGTGACCCGGTGGCTGCTGAGTTGGCGGAGTACCTTGCCGAGCATATACCGGAGGAACTGCATCACGACGATTGGCTGCTGGAGGATATGGAGGTCTTGGGCATGAAGCGCGCCAAAGTGTTGCAGCGGATTCCCTCCCCGGCGGTCGCTGTGGCTGTGGGCGCGCAGTACTACTGGATGTACCACTACCATCCTGTGGCCCTGCTCGGCTACGTAGCGGTCCTCGAAGGCCAGCCTCCGGATGAGAAGAGAGTGGAGGAAGCCGTGGCGCTGACGGGGTTCCCGCGAGAGGCGTTCCGGACTTTTTTCAAACACGGTCAACTCGACCCCCACCACCGCGACGAGTTGGATGAGCTTTTGGATCGATTGCCGCTGTCGGCGGAGCAGTCGGCCGTTATCAGCATCAGCGCCATGTCGAGCGCTACCCTGCTTGACCGTGCGTTTGAAGAAGTTCTACCGGCAGAAACTATTGCGACAAGTAGAGTGTGAAGGTCGCCACGGACCGATACCCCATCTGCTGGTAAAGTGGCAGCCCCGCCGGCGTAGCGTGCAAGACCGTCCGGTCGATGCCGGTGGCTTGACGCGCCTGATCGAGGCCGAAGCGCATCACCGCCTCGGCATATCCCAGCCGGCGGTGCTCGGCCAAGGTGGCCACCAGAGCGACATAGCGCACTCCCGCGATGATCAGAACGCCGACACACGTCACCGGCTTGCCGTCCTTGTATCCCACGTATCCGGCAATCTCGCCTTGCCAGAAGTTCTCGGTATTCATCGCTTCCAGAGCCCACTCGGATGGGACCTGATAAGCAACGGCATTGATCTCGCTCACAGCGATGCGGGTCTCCTCGTCTCCAGCTCGCCGGAACTCGAGCTGCGGAAGTGAGCGAACCAGGGGCGCCAGTTGCTCCGTTACCATGCCCGCCAACTCCATGGCCGGTTGCAAGCCACGCCGGGCCAGTTCCTCGCGAACGCCGGCACGAGCCGCCTCGCTGACCCAGTCCTCACAGATGGGAAACATCCAATGAAGGCCGCGTGAATTAAAGTAAGCCACCGCCGCAGCGAGCCTTTTTCCAAAATCGGCGGCATCGGTGACCGGCTGGGAGAGGAAAGCTCCGTTCAGGATGGGGAAAGTGACGCCCGAGGAAGCAATCGTCAGGCCCGGAGTCTCTCGAACCTCCCCGCTCTTGGCTTTCCGGGCGAACGCCTGCCACGCGGCTGAGAACTGCAGGTTCGATTCCTCGAGTTCGGCTTGGCGAATGGATTGCACTGAGCGCTTCCCCTGTTTCTCGGCAGACTGAGGACGAAAATCCAACCACGGGACCCCTACCCGCCCGCGCTGAGGCTTTCGAGCAGCGATAGAGTTTGCCACACCCCTAGCCCATCTGCAAAGCCGCTGCATTCTTCCTGTGGTATAGAATCGATTGCCCTCAAGTTGAGATTCGCGGCGGATGAGCATGCCACTCTCGGATCGTCCAAGCACGGGCAGAACCCTATCCCACTACGAGATCCTGGGCTCCATAGGCGAAGGGGGCATGGGGATGGTCTACAAGGCTCTGGACAAGAAGCTGGAGCGGGTAGTGGCTCTTAAATTCTTGAACCAGAAGCTGTTGGAGGACGAGCTCGGGAAAGAGCGTTTCCTTTCCGAAGCCCGGGCCGCAGCCTCCCTCGATCATCCCAACATCTGCCCGGTGTACGAGATTGACGAGTCAGAGGGCCACACTTTCATCGCCATGGCCTTCATTGCCGGCCAGAGCCTGAGCAAGAAGATGGCCGCGGAGCGATTGAGCGTGGCGGCGGCCCAGGACATCGCCATGCAGGTCGCCAAAGGCCTGCAGGCAGCTCATGAACGTGGCATCGTGCATCGCGATGTCAAGCCGGCCAACCTGATTGTGGCGGAGGACGGGCTGGTGAAAATCGTGGATTTCGGCCTGGCGCTCTTCCCCGGACGCACAAGAGTCACCCGCGCAGGCATTGCGGTTGGTACCCTCGCCTACATGTCTCCGGAGCAAGCGCGCGGAGAAGTGGTCGACCACCGCAGCGATATCTGGTCCCTGGGAGTGGTGCTGTACGAAATGCTCACCGGCAAGTTGCCTTTTCGCAGTGACAATGCACTCTCCTTGTTGCATTCGATCATGCAGACCACCCCGCCCCCGGTTTCGCGTGTGCGTCCGGAAGTGCCGCCCGGCCTCGAGCACGTGGTCTCTAAGACTTTGGAAAGGAGTCCTGAACTGCGATACCAGAGCGCGAAGGAACTGCTGGCGGCGCTCAGCGGGCTGCACTCGACCTCGCAAGCGGTGCCGGTTTCCCGGCCGACCTCCTCTCCATTTGCCAGAGACTCCGGCTTCGGGCGCGATGCCGCTATCGCCTCCATCGCGGTGTTGCCGTTCGTTAATATGAGTTCCGACCAGGAAGCCGAGTACTTCAGCGATGGATTGACCGAAGAACTCATTAACGCTCTGGGTCACATGGAACTGTTGCGTGTGGTTTCCCGCACTTCGGCCTTTGAATTCAAAGGCAAGGCTCAGAACATCCGCACCATCGGGGAAAAACTCAACGTCAATGCCGTGTTGGAAGGAAGTGTCCGCAAGTCGGGGGATAAGCTCCGCATCACGGTGCAGCTCGTAAACGTCGACGACGGGTACCATCTCTGGTCGGAACGCTATGACCGCGAGATGCGGGACGTGTTTGCCGTGCAGGAGGACATTGCCCTGGCGGTGGGGGGCGCGCTGCGGGTGAGGCTGATGGAGGGACAACGTCCGGTGGCGTCGGCGCTGCAGCCGCACAACATCGAGGCCTATGACCTCTATCTCAAAGGCCGCTACTGCTGGAACAAACAAAACGAAGACGGATTCAGGAGGGCCATTCAGTACTTCGAAGAGGCGCTGCGCCTGGACCCCAACTATGCCCCGGCGTACTGCGGTCTTGCCGACTGCTACATCTACCTCGGTTTCTGGAGCCTGGCGGCTCCCTCCGAAGTCTGGCCCAAGGCCAAGACCGCGGCGCTGAAGGCGCTGTTACTCCACGACGGGCTGGCGGAGGCGCATCTTTCCCTCGGCCTGGTGCTGATCTTTGACGACTGGGACCGAGAGGCGGCGGGTCGTGAGTTCCGGCGTGCCGTGGAGCTCAATCCCGGCCTCGCCAACTGCCATTATGGCTTGAGCATATATTGGACCCACGTCGGGCGCTTGGACGAGGCCATGGCCGCAATTGAGCGTGCCCGGGCGCTCGATCCGCTGTCGTTAATCTTTAGCACGGCGGTCGCCGGTCTTCTCTATTACCAACGCCAATACCAGCAAGCGGAGAAAGAATGCCGCAAAGTGCTGGAGTTGGACCCCAACTATGTTGAGGCTCACCTGTTCCTCGGCTGGCTCTTCGAGCAACAGGCGACGTTTGCCGAGGCGCGGGACGCCTTTGAGAAAGCGCGTTCGCTGGCTCGGGAGAGCCCCTTCGTTTTGGCTTTGCTGGGGGCGTGTTACGGCCGCTCAGGACAGACCGCCGAGGCGGAACAGATCATCGATCGGCTGAGGCAATTGGCCAAACAGAGATTCGTCACCCCCATGTGTTGGGTGTTCCTGTATACAGGACTGGGCAACGCCGATCTTGCTTTCGAGTGGCTGGACCGGGCGGCAGAAACCAAGGCGCCGCTCGTGGGTTATGTTAATATCCTTCCCGCTCTCGACCCCCTGCGTTCGGACCCGAGATTTCCCGCACTTCTAAGAAAGATCGGCCAGCACATTTCGGAAATGGCCATGCCGCCGCCAGGGGACACGATCTGAAGGCGGCCCCCATAGCGTCTTAATTGTTTGAAGCTTTATCCCGAATGAATGCGCGTCGGCTCCGGGTGGATCTGCCGCCAAGCGGCAGATTTGAGGGGGGAGGATGGACAGGGGGGACAAAGTTGCGTTGATCAACATGCCCTTCGCCTCGGCATTTTATCCGGCGATCGGAATCAGCCTGTTGCAGGCCGCCCTGAAGCGCGAGGGGATCCCCTGCGATCTGTATTACTTCGATCTGCTTTTCGCCTCGCGCATTGGGTTCGACAGTTATCGCCGGTATTCCGATTCGGCGGAGCCCTGTTCCCTTGTCGGTGACTGGCTGTTTGCTGGGTTCCTCTTCGGTGAGCGTCTCCAACGCGATTCCGAATACATTCGTGACATCCTATCGAATGACCCGGAATGCCTTGCGTCCATTTCGCCCGCAGACCTGGATAGAGTCCGAGGCGAGGTGCCAGGATTCCTGCGCGAATGTCTGCAAGCTACCGACTGGTCACAGTATGGCATTGTGGGTTTCACTTCTTCTTTTCAGCAGAACGTGGCCGCACTGGCCTTCGCCCGGCTGCTGAAAGAAGCCTACCCGCACCTGGTGATCGTATTCGGAGGCGCCAACTGCGAAGCGGAGATGGGAATCGAGCTGCACCGGCAGTTTGGTTTCATCGACTTTGTCTGCTCGGGCGAGGGCGATCACAATTTCCCGCAACTGGCGCGACAGATCCTGAATGGCGGCGTCAAGTGTGAAATCGATGGCATCATCATGCGGCAGGGCGGCGAAACTGTGGTTCCGCAAAAGATCGTCGCTCCGGTCTTCGACCTCGATGCGCTTCCCATTCCTTCTTACGACGACTACTTTGCCCAGCTCCGGGCCACCGGACTGGACGGGATCCTGGAACCGCTGGTTCCCTTCGAGAGTTCCCGCGGTTGCTGGTGGGGCGCAAAAATGCATTGCACCTTTTGCGGCCTCAACGGGTCCACCATGGCTTACCGCAGCAAGTCGGCGGAGCGCGCGCTGCAGGAGGTTGTGGGGCTGGGGCAGAAGTACGGGCACGACTTCTTCGTGGTCGACAACATTTTCGATCTCAAGTATCTCGACTGGTTCTTTCCGCAGCTCGCCGCTCGCAAGCTGGGCTTCACTTTCTACTATGAAACCAAGGTAAATTTGAAGAAGCACCAGCTCCGGCTGCTGGCGGAGGCGGGAGTCAACCGCCTGCAGCCGGGCATCGAAAGTCTGAGCACGCCCATACTCCGCCTCATGAAAAAGGGATGCACGCTCCTGCAGAACCTTCAGTGTATGAAATGGGGCAAACAGTACGGCATTACGATTTCCTGGAATATGCTCTACGGGTTCCCGGGCGAAGATCCGGCCGAGTACGAAAAGATGGCGGACCTGATCCCCTCCCTGCTGCACCTCGGTGCACCGGAATTTTGCGCGCGCGTGCGCTTAGACCGCCACAGCCCCTATTTCACCCGGCCCCAGGACTATGGCTTGCGACGCGTGCGCGCGCACAAGGCTTACTCCTACGTTTATCCTTTCCCCGAGCCGGTTCTGAACAACCTCGCCTACTACTTTGAGTTCGATCACGAATTGAACCATTCCGTCGACCACTACGCCAAGTTCATGATTGACCGGGTGGCAGCCTGGCAGCGGAGTTCCTGGCGCAGCGAACTCACCGCCAAGGACGGCGAGCACGAGCTGGTGCTGACGGACACCAGGGTGTCCGGCCAAAGCGCGCTGACCACCCTGGAGGAACCGCTCAGGAGCGTTTACCTTTTTTGCGACGAGATCCGGTCCTTCAGTGCGATTAAGGAGTATGTGGCAGCGACATTCCCCGAGTCGGGCATGAGCGACCGTGACTTGGAATCGGCCTTAAACAGGCTTGTTGAAGCAAGGCTGATGGCAAGAGAAGGGTCCGCCTACTTGAGCCTCGCAGCCATGAGTTCGTGCCAGACTCTTCAGACGATGGCCCGCAATGGCGAGATTGCCGCAGCGCCATGATCATGGCGCGCACCATATCACCTGTGTCCTTGATGATTGTTCCGGTGATGTCGAACAGAACCAACCTGATCGGATTCATGGGAGTATTGTCGACCTTTAGGCCGGGCGGAGAAAACCATAGTTGCTGATATTCACATCAAGTTTCAGATAGCACTAAAGAGCCATAGCCGCGGACCGTCGCGCTGGGGATAATACTCCCGTCCAGGTCCCGCTCCCGACCACGGGCCCTCACGGAGATTCATGCCTGACAGAAGGCAGCACGTCCGGCAAGCCACTTCCGCTCCCACGATCGTCAGCTTCGGTGAACACGGTACGGGTGTTGTGGTCGACCTAAGCCAGGCCGGGATGGGCGTGGTGTGCGCCCGGAACCTGGAGCTGGACCTGATGCCGGCGGTCGAGTTGGAGCTACCGGGAGGCGGCACGGTTCATGGCAGAGGATGTGTGGTGTGGTCCGAGGCTTCGGGCCGCGCCGGCGTTGCCCTTTCCAATGTGCTTCCCATCATCCAGCAAGGCATCCGCGAATGGCTGGCGGCGAACGCCGCGGAGGCAATGGAACCGGCGGTACTCTATCCGGGTTCACCCGTCGATTCCCTCTCGGACTGGGTAACCGGTCCGCTGCCGCTGAACGCGCAGGTATTGCAGTATGCCGTGCACCAGAACCGGGCGGGAGTGTACGTGCTGGGGCACGGCAACGGTAAGTTTCGTGTGGTGAGAGTGGGCCGGGCGGAGGACTTGCGGGCGGCCATGGTCGCCTACATCGGGCAGTACGATCAATTCCTCTACACCTACTGCTCGTCCGACCACGATGCTTTCCTGCGGGAGTGCCGGCTCTACCATCACTATCGCCCGCCTAAGAACCGGTCCCACCCGCCGCAACGTCCGGGAACCACTTGGGATTGTCCCATCTGTTACGGCTTCAAGTAGCCGGATCTTTACAGGGATCACCAGCCCGCTGGATAGCACTTTAGTGCTATACCGGGCCGCCACCGGGATTCTTGTCGGGGGTCCACGTAACGGTCGCATTTACCCCACCGAATCCCCGGAGGCGCAAGGCCTTGGAGATAGGTCGTGATGTCGCCTGAGCTGGGTTCACACTGGTCCATGGGGGCCTTGTACGCCGCGCCGCGAGCCATACCCAGCGTGTTCCGTCTCGCGCCGCATTGGAGACGAAGTCATAGGCATGCCCGGCTAAAGTCCGTGATCCCGAACAGGAGCAGGAGGAAGACAATCAGCGAGAAGGCAGCCTCCACCAGGTTCACTCCCCGTTCGCTGTTTCGGTTTCTTGAGCTTCGAATCATCCCCAGCCTCGGAACACCCAGTTCGTCTCTCGGCCTCGTCTATTTCTAACTCCACTGCCCCGACTGCATCACCGTTTCCCCGGCAGCGTCGTGAAGGTGACAGTAACGCACAGCTTCAATTTCATTCTGACCCTAACAAGCTGCCGTTTGTCACCGGCCTCCCGTCTCCGTTGACAATGAGCAGCAGTTCTCAGATGGTCATTTTCCAAGAGACTCAATACTCTTACGCCTTGGTTGCCCGTGATTTTCTGCTTTGCTATACTGCCTGCCCTTCAAGCTTGTCAGGAGGGTGCAGGATGGCAAAGACGGTCAATTGTCGGGATGTGGGTGTGGATTGCGACTTCGTTGCCCAGGGCGAGACCGAGCAGGAAGTGTTGCAGCAATGCGCCGAGCACGCGCGCACTGCCCACGGCATGAGCGAGATCCCGCCGGAGCTCGCCACCAAGGTCCGGGCTGCAATCCGCGACGAGGCAGCATAGGATCTGAACCTTTCCGGCGACACTGAACCTGCGATCCAAAAAGGAGCGATCTCGCGCCTTTTCCCTTGTCCGCCATGCCTGCCGCTGAGGACGAGCGGGGGAACTCCCGCTTCAAGGTCTGGCGGTCTGCATGCGACTCACTTTCAGTCAGAGAGCCTGAGCAGGTACTTACGGGAGGGTCGCGGAATCGCCGCCCGCGAGCATCCCCGCCACCGCCACGATCTCGGCCCAACCGCAGGTGGTGGAGGCAGCCGGAGTCGGCCGAAAAACCTCCCCGTGGAAGCCTGCTGGGACAAGCGCTGGCTTCTTAGTCGGCGGCGCTTGGGGCGGGGACTCCAACCGCAAGGGAGCGCGCCCGCAGCGCCACCGCCGAGCCCAGGTACAAACACAGGGCGAGCACGATAAGCGACTTCATCCCGAACCAGAAGGAGAGGGATTCCAGCAGCCCTCCGACCAGTGCGCCGAAGAGGTTCGAACCCAAAGCGTCACTGCTGAACGCCGCCTGGGCAAAGCTGCGGATGAAGATGATCCCGGCAAAAACCACCGGCAGGCAGAGCACGACGGCGGTGACGACGGCCTTCATCCACAGCGAGGCAAAGAACAATTTCTGCGGTGGAATCGCGTACGAGACAACGCCGCAGAGGAAAAGCCCGCAGTACGCGGCTTTGACCGGCAAGCGCGGGAATGCGCCCACGGTGAAATTCGCCAGCACGATCAGCAGCAGCAGCACGGAAACCACGATCGAGTTCACCACCCAGGTGGTGCCGAACAACAGCGCCGTCTGGCTCACGATCTGCGCTTCCAGCAGCAGGAAACCGGCCCCCAGGAAGAAGAAGTGCCATTGCACGGCGAGCGGGCTGTGGCTGGTGCGGCGGGTTGCCCACGTCCACATCAGCAGCACCGCGCCGCAGATGGCGAGCACGCTCAGCGGCAGGCCGGGCTCGTGCTGATAGAAATACGGCCAGTCGTCGGTAGTCGCCGGCGCCGTCTGGACGGAGAAGTTCCCGTGCGATCGGATGTAGTCCTTGACCCCGGGAGCTTGGAGCGCCGAGGCGATCCTCGGCTCGGAACCGGAAATGAAGAACCGACCGGAGGTAGTGTAGCCGCCGTCGGATTGCACCTGGAGGGGCGCACGCCCGAAGGCATCTTCCATCAGCCCCTGCAGGCGGCCGGCGATCCACGGGGTGTTGACCTGGAATTTCACGATGAACAGGCCGTCCGGGCGGAGCAGGCGCCGGGCGGCCCGCATCGCCTCCAGGGTGTAGACGAAATTGTCGATGCGGATGTTGGAGAAATGCGAGCTGGTGGTGTGCGAGTCCAGCAGCGAGAACACGATCAGGTCGAATCGCTCGGAGCTGTTCTGAATGTAGCTGCGGGCATCGTTGATCACCGTCTCCACCCGCGGCGACTGGTAGGGTTGCTCGAAGTGCAGGTCCTTCCCCAAGCTGACGATCAAAGGATCGATCTCGACCGCCACCACCCTCCCGGAGCCGTTGCGCAGCGCTGCGGCAACATCGTTGCCCATGCCGGCCCCGAGCACCAGAACCGATCCGGGCTGCGGATACAACTTGTACGGCAGGTTGTAGGAGTTCCACTCGACCGGCTGATTGCGAAAAAGTTCAGGATGCCGGGAGACAAAGCCGGGGGCGAGATTGATCACGTGCTGGTACCAACTGTCGTTGGTGTTCAACTCGTAAGAAACCACCTCGTTCCCCACTCGTTCCGGCCCCACCGTGAGCTTTTGGTACGGAGACCAGTAGGTCACGCGGCCAGAGCCCGGTCCGAGAAGGGTGACGGCAGCGCAGACGAGCCAGGCGAGACCGACGACTATCCGCACGTACTTCAGCGGCCACAACAGGGCGACCATCAACACGGTGGCCACGAAAAACCAGACCGGGGGCGGCTGGTACCAGAAGCACAGGCCGGTGTAGAGAGCGATCCCGGCGAGACTTGCCAGGACGTTGATGGTGTAAGCCTGGATGCCCTTGCGGGCGTTTTCCAGGTACCAGCCCACCATCTGTCCGAAAGGCAGGAAGAAAAGTGCGACCAGGGTAAACAGCGGAACGGTGAGCGCGACGCCGACCCCGAGTGCCGCGATCGAACCCGCATCTTTCGGCAGCGCGGGGACGCCCCAGATGTTGACCTCGGAACTGGCGCCGAGCAGGGCGGGCAAGATCCGCACCAGTTCCCGGAGCCCCGCCCACGGGGCCTTCACCAGCGTCGCGATCAGCAGCGGAGGGACGATGAGGGACAGCGCGTTCCATCGGCGGCGAGACAAATAGCAACCCAGCCCGAAGCCCAGGAAGCACGCGATCAGCACGAAATTCTTGAAGTAGGCGAAGATCCGGATCTCGGACGATATCCACCGGATCATCATCATTTCCAGGAACAGGCCCAGCCCACTGACCAGGACCAGGCGCGCATTGGAAAAGCCGCCCAGCGCACTCGGGGTGAAGTCCAGCTTGGCAATCCATCGCCGGCCGAGCAACTGCACGCCACGCGGATCGGCCGCGTAAAGGCCGAACAGATAGTCAACCGCGAACAGCCCCGCCACCAGGGTCACACAAGCGGCGGCAATAACCTGCCCATCCATGAGCTCTCCTACGCCTGCTGGTCCGCGCTTGCGCAGGGCAAGGCAGGGACGGCCATGCGGGCGCGTGCCCCGCCTCTCTTGCCGGTGCAGGCAAGAGCCGCGTGGGCGCGACCGACGTCAGGCGTCACCGCTGCGTTCAGCCCTGCTCCTTGGCCTTGCGCGCCTTGCGGCGCACAACGATGATCACCAGCAAAACCGCGGCCACCACCCAGAGCGCTATGCTCGTGCTCGAGACCATTAAGCCGCTCAGGGCTACCAGATTGTTAACCATGTTGTCCTCCTAATCGAATATCGATTCCAAACGCGATCGCTTCTACATCAATGACGACGTGAAGAGGGCCGCGACTCCGAGGGTTCGCTGCAACCAGCAGTGAATCGCTTCAAGCTTCCCCTTCCGAAATAAACATTCGAGCCGCTGCAGGCTGCTGCTGCAGTTGCCGGAAAATGATCACCGCTGCCACCCCGACATAGGCCCCACTGCAAAGCAAATTCAAGTTGTTGATCCCCAGGGCCGTACAGCTATACTCCAGCGCGCCTCCTAACATTGCGCCAAGCAGGTTATATCCCAGGGCGGAGCTCGGCGTCCCGCTGGCCCGATAAAGACGCGCGAACAACACGCCCGCAAAGAATACTGGTAGCGCGAAAAAGGAGGCGATCAGGCCCAAGCTGACGTTAGACCGCGGAAGGAACGTAAGAATGTCAGATCTCAGGCACCAGTCCATCAACAGCAAAGCGACAACAGCCAAAAGACACAAAGGAACACTCGACAACCATCGTTTGCTGACAACGAGGTTGGAAAGTAGAATCATCAGCAACACGGCGCTGATGACGACCGTATTGACAGTCCACGTGGCCCCGAGCAGTAGACTCATCTTCGCCAGGGTCTTGGTTTCCAGAAGCATGAACCCCGCGCCGAGCAAGAACATTGCCGCGTCAGGTCGTGAGTTCCCTGTCCGCATAATACGTCGAGTGACGAGCAGGCTGAAACACAGGATGACCGCCAGCATCGAAAGATAGTTTCCTGACAATCCACGTTCTCGCAGATAAAGGAATGGCCAGTCATCCGTGGTAGGCTCGACTTTGCCGTTCCCGACAACACCTTCCGCGTTGTGCTCCGCTACGTAGGGATCTTGCAACAATGTGCTGCGCTGAATGCCAGGCCCCGCCAGGAACACAATGTTGTTGTAATACCGGCCGAGGGAATGAACAGCTACTGGTTTCTCCCCGTTCGCCCGCCACAAGGCGTTGTAAACACGTTCGATCTGCCATAGCTTGAAAGGGTAGAACGTGACTGCGATCACACCGTCTGGTCCAAGCCGCTGAAGTGCATCTCTAAAACTCTCGACCGTGTACACATAGTTGTCCAATCTCAGGCTGGACATGGAGGAAAATACGGTGTGACTGTCGAGGGCCGCAAAGATAATAAGGTCGTACTTTGAGTTTGTGGAATTGCGCAAGAAAGCGCGTGCGTCGGTGACATGGACTTGTACTCTGTTGGAGGCGTAAGGTTGCTCGGGATGAAGCTGCCGTCCAATGTCAACAATTGCTGGATCGATTTCAACCGCGTCCACCCGCGTCACCCCGTGCCGTAAGGCAGCCGCAACATCGTTACCCGCTCCCGCTCCCAAAACTGCGACCTTATGGAAGCGGCCTTCAAAGATGCGGAACGGCACGTTGTAGTAATCAAGGAACTGGTAGCGGACGTCAGCAGGTAAGGACTGCAGAAATGTATCACTGTGGTTGTAAGCTCCCTGGAAGAGGTCGTGGTTAACTTGAATATTGAAGCCGACGGGAAAGTGCTTCCCATCCTTGCTTTCCAAAGAAAGAGGAGCAACATCCAAGCGGTAGTATGGCGACCAAGTAACGGACTGTGGGCGTAGCACCGTAGCCAGCACAATGGCAGCGAGCAATGGTGCGAATCTCAGAGCCTTGCGGAAGAATGGAAACAGAGCCAGCCCGGCGACCAAAATCCAAGTTGCCGGCCCCGTTCTTAACTGAGATAGCAACGCGTAGAACAAAACGCCCGCCAGACTAAAACCCACGTTGATACTGTAGCCAGCCAACGGCGGGACCTGGTTCAGGTACTCTCCTACTCTCTCTCCAAGAGCGACGAACAGCGCCACGATGAGGGCGAAGATCCCAAGCACGGCAGCGGTCCCCTTGAGCACCCGAAACGGATTGATCGGGCCATAGGTGCCGAGCAAGTAGTATTCGAGGGGGTCTGCGAAAACGATGTGGGTATAACCCCACCTCGGCGCCAAGCCGATTACCGCCGTGACGAGGAATAGCAATACTGGAGCAAAACGAAAATAGTTACGCTGGCGCGGCGCCAATATGCAACCAATGCCAAATCCCAGGAACGACGCAAGTAAAGGAAAATTCTTGAAATAGGCGAAGATACGTATGTCCGAGGCAAGCCAGCGAATTATTACAATTTCCAAGTACAGCGTCGCGAAGCTGATCAGGGCCAGAGGCGCGTACTTCCGGTCCCGCAGATATACCAGTGCCGGTTCTATGATGGTCGAAAGCATCTTACTTCCTATCGGGTGGTAATTCCGAAGCCCAGAATCGCTTCCACATCAATGGCTGCGTCTTGCTTGAACGCCGGCCGGAACAGCCACTGCCGCAGCGCCCTTACCAGCCGCGCCGCGAGCTCGGGATCCTGGGACTCGAGTACTCGGAAGTCCCGCAGCTTTCCCGTTTTTTCCATCACGAACTTGACGACCACGCGCGCGCACTTGAGGTCGGCGGTCAGTTCCGCCTGCATCGGTTCCGGAGGAGTCAGATCGATCTCGAATCCCGGATGGGAAGCAGGATCGGAATACTGCAACACGGCGGTGCCGATGGGAGTGTCGATATAGGTGGTGTAAACCCGGCTGCCTCGCAGGGCGCCGTAGGCATTCAATCCGCCGCCCGCCCGCGATGTGGCGATCACCACCACTGCCGGAGGCCGCCGCGGCCCAAGTGGCGGAATCGTTGCTGCGGATGGGATGGCGGAGCCAGAGCCGAAACTGGGGATGGTGATCACGCCTCCCTGGATGGTCACGCCGGGCACGAACGCCACCGTTCCGCTTCCCTGCCCTGCGCCTCCCGGTCCGGGGGAATGGGAGATGCCGGCTTCGGCATTGGCGGCCCCAGGTCCGGTGCCGGTAGCGCCCGAACCTGGTCCCACACCCGCTGCGCCACTTCCCGGCCCCGAGCCGTGCCCGAGGCCGGCGCCGCCTCCGGAGCCTCCCAGGCCGCCGGTGTCTCTCCCCCCAGGTGACATGGCCAATGAGCCATTGGCGTCGCCGTCGGGAATGCCAAGTTTGTCACCAGGATTCAAGGAAACGATCAGGCCTTGGGCGTTACTGCCACCAGCGCCATCGCCCTGGCCGGCGGAGGAGACACCATGTCCCGCGGTACCGCTGGCGGATTGCGACGCGGCTGGTGATCCCGGCGGGCCCCCGCCAGGCCCACTGCCGGTGGCTCCGGCAGGTCCTGCAGCCTCGGCAGGTTTTGGCGGCGCCACCGCAGTGGCCGCGTCCGCCGCCCACGAACCCAATACATCGGAAATGTTGCGCGCCACCAGGGGCGCCACCGGAGGCACGGTTTGCGCCGTCGGCAACGCCAGTTTGGGAACGCGGGTGACCAAGTCGAGGGGCGGGGCCGCTACCACAGCATCCGCTGGCGCAGATCGGGAGAGCGCGTTGCGGATCTCCGTCTGCGGAATGGGCGGCGGCGCGGATGGCTGAAACTGTGCCGCGCCGGACATCGAGCGCAAAGGAGCGGATACGGCGACATCGGGAGCCGGCGCAACCGGCGTGGGAGCAGAACCCGGCAGCGCCGTCTGGCGTAGCGGCCGGCTGACCGCATCCACCGGCGGCGCCGGTGCGGCGCCGGAAAAAGCCAGCAGATTCGCGACGCGGTCACGCGTCCGAGGCAAGTTGAGCTTGGGAGCATCCACGATGGTGTCCACCGCTTTGGGACCGCGGGCGATGCGGATGGTTTGCAGAGGATGGAAGGCGTGCTTGCCGCCGGGCCGGCCTTCAGCTCCGCTGCGCGCTCCGCCCACATCGCCGATCTCTGGAAGCGCTACGGGGAAAAAGTAGACCGTCTCCCCTGGGACCATGCGCAGCGGCGTGATGGGGACGGTTGTCGGGAACAGGAGGAAAAACCAGGGTGAGAGCAACAGCCAGGCGAAGACCAGCGCGCAGTGCAGGAACAGGGAGGCAAAAGGAGTGCGGAGCGCGATGCCGCTGGCCACATACGACCCGCGTTCCCCGCCGGGAGAACGGGAAAACACCACGCGAAATGAGCTAACGAACCCACGCCAGCGCCCGTCCCAGTCCACCAGCAGTTGGGGAACCTCGCTCATGCAGTGATCTCTTCCACCTTCTCGACTACGATCTCGATCTGGTCTCCCACCCTGGTGCCGGTGCTCCACACGGTGTGGCACGGCACTTCGATGACTGTGGCGGCATCCATGCGCAAGGGAGTGAGTCGCCATGGCTTTACGCTCTCTTCCACATGGACCACCACCTTGGCGGCATCCAGGTAGACCACGTCGATGGCATAGCCCATGGCCAGGGTGTGCACCCCGTGGCAGGGCACGATCCACAGCCCTTTGCCGGAGCGGAAGTTGGCGGGCCCGCGGCCGATCAATCCTTTCAAGCGGCTCCAATGGGTATCGGCCACTTCCAGTTCGCTGGCCAGAAAAGCCTGGCGCGTCTGGTTGAAGGCGTAAGCCTGTCGCAGCGATGCCGGCATGGCGGATGCTTTAGCGCTTCTTAAGAGTTCCTGCTCTCCACCCATAAGCAACCAATCCGATCAGCAGGATGACAACCAGAATCGTGAATCGAACAGTAGTGCTCATTTGCCAAAGTTGCGCATTAACTCCACCACCACCGGTCCCAGGGTCACGATGAAGATGGCGGGAAGAATAAACAGGACCAATACCGGCGTCATCTTGACGCCGGTCTTGGCCGCCAGTTCTTCCGCGCGTTGCCGCCGCTCGGTGCGGAGCGAATCAGAGTGGGTCCGCAAAGCTTGTGCGACACTGGTGCCAAAGCGGTCGGTCTGCACCAGGACCGCGGACAGAGCCTGCACATCATCGACGCCGGTGCGGCCAGCCAGGTTGCGAAAGGCCTCGGCGCGCGGCTTGCCCGCCCGCAGCTCCAGGTTCATGAGCTGCAGTTCGTCGCTCAGGGCGGGGTGCACCGGCCCCAGCTCGCTGGCGACGCGCATCAGGGACTGATCGATGGACAGCCCGGCTTCCACGCAGATGACCGCCAGGTCGAGCGCATCCGCGAGGCCCAGCTTGATGGCGAGCTGGCGCTGGCTGATCATTCGCTTCAGCACGAAACGAGGCGCTAAATAGGCTAATCCGACGACCACCACGCCCACAATAGGAGCCCGGAACAGAACGCCAGATGCGGCCGCCACGGCCACGCCCACTACCACCATCAGTCCGCGAATCCCGAAGTACATCTGAACGTGATGAGGCTCGCGGTATCCCGCCCGGGTCAGCGTCAGCCGGACACGGGAGAGTTCTTCTGGCGACTGGGGAACGGCCCTGCTGATGGGTTCCAGCACCTGTTCCAGGCGTCCCTCGACGTCGGGTTTCTTGCGTTCCACCAGCGGCCGCCCCAGCAGACTCTGAACCCGCATCCCCAACACAGAAGATGGCGTCCACGCGGCCAGCGCGAAGCTGAACAGTGCTACGGCGATGCTCAGGAACAACGCGATTAGTAGTGCGAAGTTCATAGTTTCAAACCCGGATGTGAACAATCTTGCGAATCAGCAAATAGCCCATCAGCTGCAAACTGACGGCGGCCGCGATCAGCCTGTGTCCCAGCGGATCCGTGTACAACGGCTGCAGGTACTGCGGGTTGACGACGGACATCATCACCACCCAGCCCAGCGGCAAGCACATGAGGATCAGCATGGTCATCCGCGCGTGGGCGGTATGGACGCGGAGCTGGCGCATCAGCTTGAATCGTTCGCGGATCAAGTAAGACAGCTTTTCGAGAATCTCCGCCAGGTTGCCGCCGGTCTCGCGCTGCAGCAGGAGCGCGGTCACGAAGAACTTTACGTCCAGCAGGGGGACGCGCTCGCCGAGGTTGAGCAGGGCGTCGCGCACCGGCATCCCGAACTTCTGCTCTTCGAAGACCTTGCGGAATTCTCCGGCAAGCGGTTCGGACAGCTCCTGAGCAATCATTTCCAGGGCGCTGGTCAGGGAATGGCCGGCGCGTACCGCGCGGACCAGCAAATCGATGGCCTCCGCGAATTTGCTCCCGAATTTGAAAAAGCGCGACTTGCGGCGCTGCGCCACATAGAGGAAGGGGATGGCCAGACCGAACGCCGCCCCCAGCAGTGGCAGCCACCACCAGAGCCTGAGAAGCGAGGGAACGAGCCCGGTCACCGCCGCCAGGCTGGCCGTCATCAGCAGGAACTTGCCCGGTCGCATCTGGATGTCGGCCTGCAACAGGAAGGTCTGCAGGCGGGTAATGCGCACCGACCTTGCCAGCAGGCGGTTGAAGGCAGGGATGGCGCTCAGCGTTTCGTCGCGCAGCAGGGCCAGGTCCTCGCTGGGCGCGCGTTGCGTCGCCTGCGCCAGGGCCACCAGGCGCTCGCGCATCTTGCGGCCCTCTCCCTTCTGCAGCCACCCCGTGCCCAGGGCCAGCAATCCGACGAAGAGGGCCAGGAACAACAGCAGCATTGCCAGCGTCATGCTTCCGCCTCTCTAGTCATTTCCGTGAGCTTCCTTGGTCTCGAAGAGCGACAAACGCACAGGGAATCCCGCCGCGGCGAGCCGGTCCGCGAAGCGGGGCCGGATGCCGGTACTGCGGAAGCTGCCCCGCACCTTGCCGGCCTCCGTGAGTCCCTTGCGCTCGAAGCAAAAGATCTCCTGCATGGCAATCATTTCCCCCTCGAGTCCGGTGACCTCCGAAAGACTCATCACCCGGCGGGAGCCGTCGGCCAGGCGCGCCACCTGGATCACGGCGTGGATGGCGGAGGCGAGCTGGTGGCGGACAGCGCGCTCGGGGATATTCAGGTTGGCCATCGAGACCATGTTCTCCACGCGCGCCAGCGCGTCCCGCACCGAGTTGGCGTGGACGGTGGTCAGCGATCCTTCGTGGCCGGTGTTCATGGCCTGCAGCATGTCAAAGGCTTCCTCGCCGCGCACCTCGCCGACGATGATGCGATCCGGACGCATGCGCAGGCTGTTGATGAGGAGTTGTCGCTGCCGTACCGCTCCCTGGCCTTCGATATTGGGGGTGCGCGTCTCCAGGCGAACCACGTGTTCCTGTTTGAGCTGCAACTCGGCCGCATCTTCGATGGTGACAATCCGCTCGGTGTGGGGGATGTGGGCGGAGAGCACATTCAGCAGGGTGGTCTTACCGGCGCCGGTGCCGCCGGAGATCAGGATGTTGAGGCGACCTTTTACCATCGCCCCCAGCAATTCCGCCATGCCCGGGGTGAGCGTCTTGTTCTCGATCAGGTCCTTTTCCGTGAGGGCGTCGCGTCCGAAACGGCGAATGGACAGGCAGGGGCCGTCCACCGCCAGGGGCGGAATGATGGCGTTGATACGCGAGCCGTCCGGCAAACGGGCATCCACCATGGGCGAGGACTCGTCGACCCGCCGTCCCACCCGGGAAACGATGCGATCGATGATCTGGATCAGGTGCTGGTCGTCGCGGAAGGAGAGGTGGGTGCGCTCCAGCTTGCCCAGCCGTTCAATGTAGATGCGATCGAAGCGGTTGACCAGGATGTCCGAGATGCTGGTATCCTCCAGCAGCCGTTCCAGCGGCCCAAGCCCGAAAATTTCGTCCAGGATTTCGCGCGCCAGGCGTTCGCGTTCGGCGGAACTCAGCGGCACCCCGTGGGTGCTGATGGAGCTGCGAATCAGCGCCATCACCTCTTCCCGCGCCATCCGGCCGGGGATGCGGTCCAGCCGTTCCAGGTTCAGCTTGTCCAGAATCCGGCGATGCAGCTCGGATTTGATCTGCTGGTATTGCGAGCGGTCCCAACTGGTTTGTGTGTCTGCCATGATTATGCCAACCCGAATAATGACCCCGCCCGCGTCTTAGGCTTTTCCGTAGCCTCCGTCCGAGAGAGCATCTGCGCCAGGTTCGCGAAGGCGCGGGCGATGTCGGAATGGTTCTTTCCTACCAGGGGAGCGCCATGATCGATGGCCGCGGCCACAGCCGCATACTGATTGGGGATTTTGCACATGATCTTGGTTTGTGTGGCGGCTTCGATCTGTGCGTCGGTAAAGCCGGGCAGCTTGCGAAACCGATTCAGCACCAGGCCAACGTTGGCACAGGCGGAACCATCAAGGAGATAGTCTCGAACCTTGGCCGCGCTCCACAGTGAAGGTACGTCCAGCAGGCCCACCAGCAGGACCGTCTGGGAAAGATCGCACACCGTGCGCAGAGCGCGGTCGAGGCGGGTGGAAGCGTCGACCACCACATGGCGATAGCGTGTCACCAGCAGGTCGAAGATACGGGCAATCGCTTCCGTCGAGGTCTCCTCGGTGAAGGCCTCATTCACGCCCGCCAGCAAATGCAGGTCGCCCCGGCAGCGGGTCATGTACCCTTCCAGCAGGTCATCATCCAGCCGCTTGGAATTGCGGATGGCGTCGGCGATGGTGAAAGTAGGCTTGACGTTCAGGTGCAGCGCGGCATGTCCCAGGGGCGCCAGATCCACCAGCGCCACGTTGCCCTGCTGGGATTGCAGAGAGAGAGAGGTATTGACGGCGATGGTGGTGGCTCCGCTGCCGCCTTTGGCGTTCACGAAGGTCAAGACACTGCCGTTTGTCCCCTGCCCTTTGGGACCGCGGCGTGAGCTGGTGAGCCGCACAAACGCTTCCAACAAGGAGGCGGTGGTGGTCGGCCGCTCCAAGAACTCACGCGCGCCGGCGCGCATGGCGGCAATGATGGCCTGGGGCTGCGTGGCATCTCCGACGGCGAAAACCGCGGCTTTGGGCATCTCCGCGTGCAGCAACTCCAGCACACGGATGGCGGCCGCTACTTCCTGCCGGGGGATGTCGACGATGATCACATCGACACCGGCCTCTTGTATGTGGCGCACGCTCAGATCGGAAGCGCTTGCCGGGAAAGAGGAGAAGGTGTGCATGATCTTCCCCATGGCGGTGGAGTCCACCTGCATGTGCAGAATAGTTCTCTGGTCGTCTTCCGTCGCCACGATGGCTACCGTCACTTCGGCCATGACTTCTTCCTCATCACGATCAAGACAGCAGATTGGGGCAGCGATTGCATCTCGTGCCGCCCACAGCGGTACGCCCGATTCACCCTTTGCCTCCGGCGGGCTTAACTTCTCCCGGCAATTTTTCCAAGAACTTTTGAGGGAAGCTTGGCAGTGGCGGCGGTTGTGTGGTGGGCGAGACGCGGTGTGCAGTAACCAGAACCATCAATTCTGTCTTGTTTCTCTGCAGGTTCTTGCTCTTGAAGAGGTTTCCCAAAACCGGTATGTCGCCCAAACCGGGCACCTTGGAGATGACGCTCTGCAGACGGTTGTCGAGCAGACCGGCGATCACAAAGCTTTGCCCATCCTGCAGTTCGAATTCGGTTTCCGCCCGCCGCGTGCTGAGGGCGGGAATCACCGTTCCTTGGATGGTGAGAGCGTTCGTGAAGTCCAGCGCACTCACCTCCGGGTTTACCTTCAGATGAATGTTGCCGCTGGACATGACGGTGGGGGTGAATTTCAAACGAATCCCGAACTCCTTGAACTGAATGGTGAGGGATTGTGCTCCACCAACACCCTGTACGATCGGAAACGGAAACTCGCCCCCCGCCAGGAAGCTGGCTTCTTTGCCATCGACAGCGATCAGATTAGGTTCGGCGAGGATTTGCAGAACGTTTTGTTGCTGCAGAGCCCTGATCAGAACACCCAGGTTGAGGTCCGAGCGGAACAGGAAAAGATTGAGCAGGTCATTGGTGCCGAAGCTGGCAGACGCACCGCTCAGTCCCGTGCCAATGCCGCCGGACACCGTAGAGTTGCCCGGAGCCGTGCCCTGGGAAGCCGCGCTTGCTGAAACGGAGCCAACTTTGGCGCCGGCGATGCCACCGAACTGCCCCGTGCTGAGGGCGCCAAAGGTGTTGGCTGCACCGGTAGACACGAGGTTGAGCCCCAGTTGGGTCAAGGCGGTGCGGTCGATCTCGGCGAACTTCACCTCCAGACTGACCTCTTGAATTCCGGCCGGCCCGAAGGTAAGCACGTTGACCACGTTCTTGGAATAGGCGGTGGCGAGCAGGGCCGCACGCTCCCCATCCTCCTTGCTGTTCACATGCCCGGACAACACGATGGCACTGCGCGAAGCCGAAACCGCGATGCTCTCTTTCGGGAAGAGCTGCTTGATCTCCTCCGCGGCGGCGGTGACATCAACATCCACCCGCAGGTCGAAGCTGCGCGAGTGCTCCTGCTCATCCCAGATGATGAGTGAGATTTCCCCCGGGGCGCGCCCGTGCACCAGAATTTGCGTAGGCGTGACCACCAGCGCATCGGCCACCGCAGGATCGGTGACCGAAACCCGCCGCAGGCGGTCGCTGGTGTTGATGAGCACCGATTTTCCCACCATCACCCGTAACGGGACTTCGCTCTGGAGCGTTTGCTGCGGGGTCTCCTGCGCCGGCGGCGCGGCGGATGGTGCCGGAGAAACCGATGGGTTGGCCAAGCCGCCAGCCGCGGCGTCAGGAACAACTGCAGCCGCCGTGTGCAACGCGGCGGGGTTCTGAGCCGATGCGTGTGAGCCCAAGATAAACGAACATAGCAAGAACAGAAGTAAGCCAAGACCGCCGATTGCTTGGAAGCTGGCGCGAAATCTCATGAGAATCTCTCCTGACCGAGCCCGAACCGGAATACTGTTAGAATTTGACCGAATCACGTTTGTCACCCCTGATCATCTCGATCACATAAACCGCCGGCGCCTGCACCACCAGCGGCCGAGCCGGGGGCCGGGGACGATTCGCCATCGCGATCTCGGGGGCTGGTGCGATGTGATAGAGCGCAGCGCTCTTCACCGTGGACGGACCCTGTCGGTCGCCGTCCATGGGATTGCGCAGGGAGAGTTGGATGCGGCCTTCGGAGCTGGCCAGGGTCAGCTTTTGCGCCTCTTCCGGCGTCACCAGCAGCGTGATCACGGTGACCGCCCGCGGCTTGCCCCCTTCCGGGCTCTGCTGCATCTCCTGTCCGGCGGCCAGAACCTCGACGTTTTCCAGCACCGTTGTGGTCATCACGTCCTGGGCTCCTTGCATCGTCGGGTGCCCGGTGAGGAGCACGTCGACATGGGTGCCGGGGGACACGAATCCGGCTACCGAGATCACTTCGTTCACCTGGACGGAGAGCGCGCGCTTGCCGCTGGGAATGAGCGAAGGCAGCCCGGCTCCCGCTTTGGCCGAGGCCAATTTGCCGGCCAGCACCACTTCGTTCCTGCGGATGGGCACGATCACGCCCCGGCCCACCACTTCGGCCATGCCCTGGAAGGTGCCGTCCGGAAGATCGGCCACCCGATATTCCGCCACGCGCAGATCAGCGGGCGTGATCCGGGAGCCGAGGGCCAGGTCGGCATCGGCCACCACCACCGGTGTGAGCGCGCGTTGGCCGGACATTCCCACCGGGCGCAGTTTGCTGTAGGCGACGAGGGTGACAAATCCAGCCAAGACCAGCGACACAATCCCAATCAACATCAACCGTTTACGGTTCATTCTTCCCCCTAGTTTCCGTGTCCTTTAACAGACTGGCTGCCGCCAGACGATCCATAGCCAATCCCCGCTCACCAGAACAATGCACAAAGAGTCCCCACTGCGGCGGCGACCGCGAAGGGAGAACGAACCAGGGACGCATTGTGTACGTTGATCACGGGATGGGCCCTGAATCCGCTCGCCAACCAGGTCCTGAGAATGGTCAGGACATTACGAAACGTCTGTACGACAACCTTGCGACGGATAATCTGCACCAAAGCCATGGCCACCGCCGCCAGGATGGCGATCTTCATGGCGAACGCCCACGGGCCGAACCCCAGCATCGCGCCCAGGGCGGTAATCAGCTTCAGGTCTCCGCCGCCGATGGCGCCTAGGGAGAAGAGAGACAGGCCAATGGCGAAGCCGAGCAAGGCGGCTGCGGCGGCGGACCAGAAATCTCCTCGCGCCCAGTGAACGGCCAGGCCTGCGACGAATGCGGTGAGGGTAAGCACCCGGGGAATCCTGCGCCACCGCACGTCAGCGAAGGCTGCCGTCAGCACGAAAGCGACGATGACACTGTTCCAGACACTATTCCACATTGATCCAACACCTACTCGACCAGATCTTGCGCTTCGTCGTCCGGCCATATCCTGCGAAGTAGTTCAGCCATGGGTCTCTCACAGTCCAGACGCACACGTCTACCATCGACTTACGACAAGAGGGAATCACGGCAGGCTGTCGGTAAACGTCCTGCCGTTCCCTGGTGTACTAGGCAGTTGGCGTAAGCCCTGAAACGGCTTCCGAGAACGCCGTGCTGACCTTGGTCCCCAGCGTGCCCAGGATCGTAATAGCTGCGATGCTGACGAGGGCAACGAGAAGCGCGTACTCCACTAAGTCTTGCCCTTCATCGTCCGACCACAGTTTGCGTAGGGTTTCCATCATTGTTGTTCTCTCCGGAGTTTTGGATTTGTGAAAGGAACGCTTGTTCCCACCGCTCTCCCAAGGCAATTTAGGGCGCACTGTGTTTCCCGCTGCAACTGGGTGGCTCGCCCTTGTGTTTTGTTTCATTTAGCCGAGGGTCACATCCGCGGCAGCGGGGTGGAAGTGTCCTATTCCTGCGACACACGTCCGACTTTCAACACAGGCTTTACCGGGTTCAGCTCTGGCAACCTGCGAGATCTCTGCTAAGCCCGTTGGAGCAGAACCGCTTACCTGCAACCGTCCTGGGCGTGCGCCGGCCGGCGAAGGCGCGCCTCGCAGGGTGGGGACCGCGAAGCGCCACCTATGGCGGCACCTTCTTGATGCCTGCATTCCTGGCGTTTGCCGGCTCCCGGTGCCCGTCCTGGGTGGGTGTCACGCCCGTCGCATGGGCGGTCAAAATCGGGTATTGCGTGTGGCTAGGGCACTTCACCCTGCCATTCGGCATCGCTCTCCCGGCCTGGCTGGGGCTGATCGCGGCACGTGTTCACTACGAAGAAGAAGAAATGGTGCTGGAAGGCACGTTCCCGGAATATGCGGAATACCGCCGACAGGTGGGCCGGTTCGGTCCCAGGTTGTTTTCCGCCAGCACGGCCCGAGAGAAACCCGCGCAGCCTGGCGCCCGGCACTTCGAGAATCAGCGGCGCGCATCATTCCCTGCTGATCGGCGCAACCGCTTTAAATGAGAAATCCGGGCTAGGGTGTTGGCGTAAGCCCTGAAACGGCTTCCGAGAACGCCGTGCTGACTTGGGTCCCCAAGGTACCCAGGATCGTAATAGCTGCGATGCTGACGAGGGCAACGAGAAGCGCGTACTCCACTAAGTCTTGCCCTTCATCGTCCGACCACAGTCTGCGTAGGGTTTCCATCATTGTTGTTCTCTCCGGAGTTTTGGATTCGTGAAAGAACATGCTTGTTCCCACGCTCTCCCAAGGCAATTTAGGGCGCACTGTGTTTCCCGCTGCAACTGGGTGGCTCGCCCTTGTGTTTTGTTTCATTTAGGCCGAGGTCACATCCGCGGCAGCGGGGTGGAAGTGTCCTATTCCTGCGACACACGTCCGACTTTCGAGACAGGCTTTACCGGGTTCAGCTCTGGCAACCTGCGAGATATCTGCTAAACCCGTTGGAGCAGAACCGCTTACCTGCAACCGTCCTGCCCGGCCCTGGGCCGGACGTATGGCCCCAGGCCTGCACCACCACGCCAAGGGGGGTGCCTGCAATGGTCAAAATCCTGGGGGCACCATCACGAAGGGCGCGACATCAGTGGAGCGATTGGGCTGGTTTTCTTTTCTTCGCGTTGCTGGCCAGCGCCGTATTCCGACGGTCACCGACGCTGGCGATCATGATGTTACCGGTCTGCCTGCACGACCTGGTACTCGGCATTGCGTTCCTTGTGCGCCGGCCGGCGAAGGCGCGCCTCGCAGGGTGGGGACCGCGATGCGCCACCTATGGCGGCACCTTCTTGATGCCTGCATTCCTGGCGTTTGCCGGCTCCCGGTGCCCGTCCTGGGTGGGTGTCACGCCCGTCGCATGGGCGGTCAAAATCGGGTATTGCGTGTGGCTGGTGGGGATTGTGTTGGGCATCTGGACGGTGTGGCAGTTGCGCTACTCCTTCAGCCTGGAGCCGCAGGCGCGAGAACTGGTAAGGACCGGCGCCTATCGGGTAGCACGCCATCCCATTTACGCGGCTTATGTGCTGCTTTACCTGGGCATGTGGCTGGGGCACTTCACCCTGCCATTCGGCATCGCTCTCCTGGCCTGGCTGGGGCTGATCGCGGCACGTGTTCACTACGAAGAAATGGTGCTGGAAGGCACGTTCCCGGAATATGCGGAATACCGCCGACAGGTGGGCCTGTTCGGTCCCAGGTTGTTTTCCGCCGGCACGGCCCGAAAGAAACCCGCGCAGCTGGCGCCCGGCACTTCGAGAATCAGCGGCGCATCATCCCCTGATGGTTGGCGCAACCTTTAAGCAGAAATCATCCATGACGCGCGTTCTCAAAGTCGGACTCGCCCTGCTGTTGGCGGGAAGTACGTGGTACTACTTCGATTTCATCCTTGTGCCCCACCAGCAAGCCGCTGCTGCTGCACGCGGGTGGCCGCACGGCAACGCTTCGGACCTTTACCCGAGATGGCTCGGTACGCGTGAGCTTCTCTTGCATCATCGCGATCCATATAGCCCCGAGCTCACACGCGAAATGCAAGCAGGGTTCTGGGGGCGTCCGCTCGATCCGGCGCAGCCGAGTGACCCTCGGGATGAAACCCGTTTCGCCTACCCTTTGTACGTGGTGTTTCTACTTCTGCCGGCTGCCTTTTTGCCATTTGACATCGTGCGGATGATCTTTATCTGCATTCTATTCGTACTCATCATTGCTGCCGTACCGTTGTGGCTACGCGTGCTGGGTTCTCGCGCAGGCGCCGCCACCGCAGCAGTGGTTTCCCTGCTGGCCGTGGGCAGTGTTCCAGTGGTTTATGGACTGCACGTTCAGCAACTTGCCTTAGTAGTGTTCGTATTGATAACCGCGTCCGCCGCGGCACTTGTCCGCGGCAGATTGGCAATCGCGGGAATCTTGCTTGGAGTCTCCACTATCAAACCTCAGTTGGCAGCGCCAGTGGCCGCTTGGTTCGTTTTGTGGGCGGCAAGCGATTGGCGCTTGCGCGCGAAGCTAGTGTGGAGCTTTGCCATTACGATGATTTTGCTCTTGGCTGGATCCGAGATGTTGCTGCCCGGGTGGTTTGGACGATGGTGCGACGGTCTCGGCCCATACGTGCAGTACAACCAGGCCAGATCTCTGCTCACAATGTTACTGGGCAAGTATGGCAGCGCGATTGGCACGGCGGGAATCATTGCCGTGGTCACCACCACATGTTGGCGGCTGCGGCGCGAGCGTGTGGGGTCTAGGGGTTTTGGCCTGGCGCTCTCGCTCGTCTTGACCGCTACCTTGCTGATTACGCCCGCATGGAAGATGTATGACCAAATAATGCTAGTTCCCGGAGCGGTGTGGTTGTGCTCGTCCTGGGAGCGTCTCGGTAGCATCAACTCTCCCCTTCGACGGTTTTCATTTGTGGCCGCATTTCTTGCGTCCTGGGGTTGGATTTCTGCGCTCGCGTTGAGTATCGTCGCTCTGGCTATCTCGCCCGCTATCGCAGAGCGAGCCTGTATTTTGCCGTTGTATGGTGGATTCTGGGGGCCGGTTGCTCTGTTTTTGTTGCTTGGAGTGTTCGCCGCTGAGGTGCAGATGGGGAAAGCATTCCGTCTCGGCGCTTACAGCTTCGAGCAGGGTGAGGGGTGAATCGTGCGCTTCCGCCGTGCGCTGACACTTGGACTCGCTCTGCTGCTTTCGGCAAGCATGTGGTACTACTTCCGCGCGGTATTGATCCCCTATCAAGTGAAGGAATCCGTTCTGCACCAGACGCCGCGGGGAAATCAGTCCGACCTCTATCCCCGTTGGTTGGGCACGCACGAGCTACTCTTGCACGGACAGGATCCGTATAGCTCCGAAGTCACCCGTGAAATCCAGATTGGATACTACGGAGAGGCACTGGACGGCTCGCAGCCCAATCGTCCCAAAGACGAGCAGCGCTTCGCGTACCCGGCCTATGTGGTATTCCTGCTCGCGCCCACTATAACCATGCCGTTCCCCATGCTGCGGCCTGTGTTCCGTGTCCTGCTGATCCTCATGACGGCGGCCAGCGTGCCTCTCTGGATGCGCGCGCTGGGGCTGCGCTTCGAGCGCACCACCACCGCCGCCATCGCCCTCCTTACCCTGGGAAGCTTCCCCGTGATCGAGGCGCTCTACCTGGAACAGTTATCTTTGCTGGTGTTCTTCCTAATCGCGGCTTCGTGCGCGGCGGTGGCCGGCGAAAGACACGTGCCGGCCGGAATTCTGCTGGCGCTAGCCACCATCAAACCGCAAATCGCCGCGGCCATCGTGGCCTGGTTCGGACTGTGGGCGCTCGGCGACTGGGCGCGGCGTAAACGTTTTGTCAGCGCTTTTGCGTGGAGCATGGCCGTGCTGTGGTTGGGGGCCGAGTGGATCCTGCCCGGATGGTTCGGACGCTGGTGGGCCGCCATGCACGCCTACCTCGGCTACACCAACGTCCGATCGCTGCTCGAAACCCTGCTGGGAAAATACCCCGGACTGCTGGCTTCCGCTCTTGTGGGCGCCGGTGTTGCTCTGAGCTGCTGGCGGTCGCGGCGCGCACCTGCTGGCTCTTCCGCTTTCAATGCGTGTCTGCTTTCGGTGCTGGCTGCTTCTCTGCTTGTCAAGCCCAAGTTTCCCTTTTATGACTTAGGGATCCTGTTGCCGGCGGCCCTGTGGCTTTTCCAGTGCCGGAAAGCTCTATGGCAGCGCAGCCGCGCGGTCCGCAACCTGTTCTTCACCGCCTCCTATCTCCTCGGCTGGCAATGGTTCGCTGCAGTGGCTCTGGCAGCCATCTCGCTAGTATCGCCCTCGGTCGCACAGCATGGATGGAACCTGCCAGTGGCCGCAATGTTTCTCCTGCCTGTGGGTTTGTCGTGCCTGCTGGGTGTGCTCGCAGTGGATGCGTGGAGGGGCAGTGCGCTTTCCCAGGGGGCGGCCGGCCTTCCCACGGTCAAGCCCGAAGAAACCTCTGCTTTGACGCCGGTAGCGGCCAACGGAGGTTTCGGCCAATGAGTTACCCGCCGGAAATCTCGGCCCCTCTCAGCCGCCCACACCGCGGTCGAGTAGGTTTGGTTCAGTCGCGGCGGCGTTCCTTCTTATCCATTGGCGGGCGAGAGAATCTGCACTTTGTTCTCACCGCGATCCTGGCAGCGGCGCTTCCACTACTCCTGCATGGATTGGGCCTGCCGGTCAGGGTCAACTGGAAGCTGTTGGCCGGGTTCTATTGGCCCAGCCTGGCCACGGAATCACTTTTCGCTGCGGTATTGCTATACCTGGCCGCCGCCCCCGGGCGACTGTTCGAACCGTGGTGGGAACGTCATCAACGGCAGAGAGCACGATTGTGCATCCTGGCGGTTTTCTTCCTGGCGGAAAGCGTGTTTCTGGGCGCGGGCAAGGCTCTCTTCATCACGGTGCTGACGGCGGCTATCCTGGAGTTCGTGGAACACGGACGGAGCACGGGGCAGACGAAAAGCCAGGTCGTTGATGTCCTTATCCCGGCTGCGTACCTCTTCCTCGGATTCGTGCTGGTATTCGGTTACAACAACGTCATCGCCGCCGTGCGTTTCTATGGCGCTTACGACGAAGTCTTCAACCGCATGGATTCCCGCATCCTGTTCGGGGCCACGGTATCGGGGATCGCGCACGCCGCGCTTCGCGTCCTGCCCGGCTGGGTTTATAAGGTCCTGGAGTTCTTCTATTACGGCATGTTCGCTCAGATCGGAGCCGGCCTGGTGATCTCCGCTTTGTGCTTCGGCCGAAAAGCCTCGCTGCGCTTCGTCGGCACCATCATGGTGGCCTACTACCTGGCGCTGGCGCTGTTCTTTCTGTGGCCCAGCCAGGGTCCCTTCTATCTCTGCGCCCGTCATTTCGCGGATTTTCCCCAGCAACTGCAGACCTACGGCTACCAGAAGCAGTTCCTGGTGAACGTCAAGCGGATCTGGGAGTACCGGGCCATCAGCCGCATCAACACCGACTACTACATCGCGTTCCCCTGCATGCATATCGCGCAGCCGCTCATCGTGGCCTGGTTCCTGCGCCACTGGAGGCGCATGCTGTGGATCCTGCTGGCGTATGACGCGATCATGGTGGTCGCCATCTTCCTGCTGGAGTGGCACTACGTCGTGGACTTGATCGGTGGTGTGGCTGTTGCGTTGCTCGCTATCCTGATAGTGAATCCGGGAAGCTTCTCCCTGCGTCGGCAGGAATCAAAAGAAACGATGCGGACGATGGCCAACAGCACCGTTGACGGCGCCCATCGACTTCACTGAGCTCCTGCCGCCGCGTTCGGACTCAGCCGGTCCTGGATGCGAACAATTTCCACCACAGCCCGTTTTTGCTCCGCACCCCGCACCCGCTCAAAATAGCGCAGAGCACTGGGAAGATCTCCCCGCGCTTGCTCGACGTATCCGTAAATCAGATTGCGCTCGTCTTCGGAGGGGAAGTTGACCAGAAGGAGCTCGGGCGGGAGCAGTGGTGGCCGGTACTGCGCGAGGAACCGCAGATTGACCGGTATGGTGTCGTAGGAGAGCGCATTGCCTTTCGGCGTCTGGTACTCGAGATAGGGGTGAAGATCGGCAGAGACCCTGGTGGCGTGAGTGCCAAGCGAGGGACTGGCGAGGGCTGCCCGCATGGAGTTCCCATATAGCACCATCTCACCCAGCAGCGAGGCAGTGCTCGGAACAGCGATCGCCCTGAGCTCCTGCTGGATGCCGGCATCACTGTCGAACTCCTGGAGACGCCGGTAATCCACGGTCAGAGGAGAAGCCGAAGCGATGAGCAATCCCTGGTGCGGCCCCTGGAAGAAAGCGACGTGCGGAAACACCTGCGCGGCCGTGTTCAGGATGACCAGCAGGTCCTGGGTCCGCATGTGATGGATCTGCACCCATTGCTGCAGGACTCCACGGTCCGTCAGATGCGCCCGGCAGATCTCATAGAACTCCTTGTTGTAGAGATCGGCCTCGCCGCTGATCCAGATGGAGCTGATTTCCGCGGTAATCAGGTCGAAGCGCCGCGGCGAGAGCAGCAGGAAATTACGCCCGTCGGCAATATGCAGGTGCACGCGCGGATCACGATCGAACACATCGCCGTTTACATCCTGAAACCACCGCCGCGAGGCTTCCACGATCTGCGGCGCCAGCTCCGCCACGTCAATGCGGTGAAAGGGAAAACGGGAGACGGAACGCAGGGTGTTGCCCGTACCCAAACCGATCACCAGGGCGTTGTCGAAGTCATGTGTGAACAGCATGGGGATGAAAGCAAAACGGATCTGCGCTTGCACTTCACCCTGGTTATCACCCTGGAACTTGCCGTTGGAAAGCAGCACGTTCACCGAACCCTGGCGAACGACCGTGGTCAGACCTCCTTGAATGTCCTCCTTCAAGAACAGGAGCTCATCCACCGGAAGCGGCTGGAAATAGGCATATGCTCCGCTCGACATGCGGCGGGCGTCCCAGCTTCCTGGAGCCAGCCAGCATGCCGCCACCACCAATGCGGAAACGATGGCCAACGCGGCCCGTTTCGGCGTGCGACGTGAGGCCAGCGTCATCAGGAAGAGCACTCCCAGAGCGCAGTTCACGGTGGCCGCGGCACGCAACGTCACTAGAGAACCCAGGCGCGGCAGCACAAGAAACCCTGCCAGCAAGGATCCGCAAATGGCCCCCAGGGTGTTGGCGGCGTAGACCCGCCCCACGGCGGCGCCGGTGCGCCGTGACTCCAGCGTGTAGAGGTTGATCAGCAAGGGCAGACTCATCCCCAGCAGCAAAGCGGGAGCGATCAGCAGGTAGAAGGCGCACAAGAAGCGGACCGTTTCTTGCAGGAGGAAGATCGTGGTGTCATCGCGTCTCCACATGAGGAGGAGGACGATGAGCGCCAGGAGCGCCAGCAGGTGCAGAACCTTGAACGCTTTCCGCAGCTGTGAGCTCTGGTTTAAACGCTTTTCTCTTCGTAAAAGCACTCCCCGAGCGACGACAAATCCGCCCAGTCCGATAGCGAGGCCGACCGCGGGATGTTCGAACACCGCTGGAATCCTTGCCCACAAGGGCAGGGTCAGCATGACCGTCAGCCCCAGCAGCAGTTGTGCGGCCGCGAGCGCAAAACCCCAGCGCGCGGGCTCTTGCCATCGCCGGGCCACCACCCTTGCACCCCAGCCTAATCCTATGAGAAAGACGAACAGCATCAGGCCGAAGGCGTACACAGTGTTACCAACCCAGAACGCCAGCACGTGGGTCCAGACCACCTCATAGGCAAGCCCTAGAGCGCCGGTCAGGAATGCGGCAACCGGCAGCAGGCCCGGGAATGAGCGCGCCGGCTCCGTGGCTTGGTTGGGAGGCGCAGCGACTTCCGCAGGATGGACATCCTCTTGCTGGGCGCGATCCGAACCAACCACGATCGTAAACAGGAAAATGAGGACATTGATTCCCGTGCAAAGGGCCAGCGAGCGCGGAACCCCGAGATAGGCGATCAGCACATAGGTGGAGGCAAGCGTCCCCAGGGCCGCTCCCAGCGTGTTCCAGGAGTAAAGCCGATTGATGTCCGAACCGACGCTGCGGGAATTGGTGGCGATGAAGGAAGCTAGCGCCGGCAGAGTGCCTCCCATCAGAATCGTGGGAGGCAGGACCACCAGCGCGGAAAGTCCAATCCGCGCCAGCAACAGTTCGGTCGGGCCAAACTGATACCTGCCGCAGAGCGCGACATACGCCTGCGTCAACAGTCCGAATAACCGCGGAATCAGCAGATAGTAGATTCCCGCCAGCAGTTCTAATTTCCCGTACAGCAACAGAGGCGCGGAGCGCGTGTCGGCCCAGCGGCCGATCAGGAAAGCACCGAGCGCCAAACCGCCCAGAAACGCGGAAACCACCGTGCTGACAGCGTGGGCCGTATTGCCGAAGGTGTAGGTGAGCAAACGCGTGCAGATGGTCTCAAAAATCAGGCCAGAAGCCCCTGAGAGAAAGAAGAGAACGATGACGATTCGCTCCTTCTTGAGGGCCGACAAATTCCAGGTGATGCTACCCGTCACTGGCATTGCGGTCGAAGAAGACAAAACGTCCCCCTGATCTCGTGCCGGTGGCACACGTTTGCCGATGCAGCCGCTCCGCCCTCGCCGCTGGCGTCGTCATCGCACGGCGCTCGGGGCCGGGGCGGAAGTGGGCGGCGGTATTACCCGCGCAAAGAGGATGGCCACGCCGTCGTCGTAGGCTACTTTCCAGTCCGAGGTCTCTTTCAGGACATTCGCCAGAGGTACATCCGGCGGGATCAGCACGGAGGTGACTCCGTTCTTGTCCAGCACCTCGCGCCACCCCAGGTCGGCTCCCAGAGCCTTCAAGTAATCCTTTAAGAAGGCTTCGCCGTAGAAATCGTGGCGGTCGTCGATGAAGAGCCTGGTGTCCGGGTGAAGGCGGTAGATGAGGTAGCCGCTCCAGCGGTCGGTGCTGAACATGTGATCGTGGATCTGGTGGGCGGCGATGTATTCGGCGGCGGCCACGGGAAACTGCCGCTGGTCAAAGTGCGCCGCCATCACCGGAGTCGAGAACAGCCGGCCTCCATTGAGAGCGAGCGCGAAGCTGACCAGGATGAGGAGAGCGGGAATCAGATGGGCGCGAAACACCTCCTCGAGGTTGCCCATCCGGGCAGAGAACGCATCCACACGCGCGCAGGCACGCTGCGCCCGACCGGGCGAGTCGCTGCGCTGCGCTGCGGAGCGGATCGCCTCACTCAACGCCGGAGCAATGGCCATGGCGATCAGCAGGGAGGAAACCGGAACATTACGGATCGCGTACAGGCCGGCGTACGCGGCAAACAAGACCAGGATCACGTCCACCGCCCGCAGCTTGCGAGCGGCAAACACCGCCGCCAGGAAGGCCAGGACCAGCAGTCCTTCGAAATATTTTTCCGCGCCGCCATGAAACTTGGGTGCGGCAAATTCCGAGATGTGGTCCATGAAATACGGGTTGGAGAGGTAATGGTAAACGTGCAAGTGCAACTTGTAGCCGTAAGGCGTCACCAGGGTGGCCAGCGAGCAGAAGATGCCGGCGATCCCCAGCCGGGCAATGGCCCCACGAGCACCCTGTTTGTCGATCGCATCCCGGCTGGTCAGGTAGGTCCAAAAGTTCCCTGCCGCGAAAAGCACCAGCAGCACCAGCCCCAGGACAAAGCTCCCATGCACGTTCACCCACACCAGCATCAGCCCCGGCAGCCACCACAAGGCCGCGCGTCGGCCCGCTTGCAAGCGGTAGAGCAGACGCACCCATACCAGGGTAAGCAGCCAGCCCACCACGTGCGGCCGTGCCAGCATGTGGACCTGCGCCGAGAGTGCCGACAGCACCGTCAGAAGGGCCGAAACCAGGAGGTTGCCACCCTCCCCCATCAGGGACCGGAGAAGGAACGCGAACGTGAACGCGATCACCACGGCAGTGAACAGCACGACCCCGTTCAGGCCCAGCCGTGCCGCCAGCAGCCCCATCCCTACGTCGTACAGCCATTCCCACGCATACCAGGGCTTGCCGCTCATGGTGTAGGAAAAATAGTCCGCGTGGGGCACCGACAGAGTGCGCGCGATGTGCTGCCCGTTGCGTATGTGCCAGCCGGTGTCGGCATCGTTGAGCAAGCCGGCACCCACCGGCGCGAAAACCAGCATCGCCACCAGCACCACGAAAATCATGTCGGTGAGGGAAGGAAACAACCATCGCACCAGGGAAAGACGGTACTCCCGCCGGGTGGGAGCTCCAGGATACGCCTCAGCCACGGGCAAGGGGGATTGGCTCGAGGGAAGTTGAGGGCCCAAACGCGCTGTCGTCGACGAAGACTTGAGCATTACGTTTTTCCCTGCACCGTGCCCGCTATGAGGGCTGCTCGTTCAGCCAGGGGGGTGGGGGGATTTCCAGTTCGTCGATCAGGCGGTGCAACGAGGAGCGCGAGATGCGCAGCGTGCGAGCAGCCTGGGCTTTGTTGTTGCCGCTTTGCTCCAGGCTCTTCCGGATGAGTTGCCGCTTGAAACTGCGGACCTCGTTCTCCAGGGAGCTGTCCCGTTCTTCATAGGTCCAGTTGAAGAGCGCTCGCGGCATGTGCTCCAGGCGAATCTCCGGACCGTCGCACACCACCACCGCGCGCTCGATCACATGCTGTAATTCCCGCACGTTGCCGGGCCAGGGGTACATTCGGAAAACGGAGATCACCGCCGGTCCAATGCGCCGCGCGGGACGCTTGTGTCGCTCTGCGTATGTTTGCAGGAAACTATAAGCGAGAACAACAATGTCGTCCCGGCGCGCGCGCAGGGGAGGCAACTCGATCTCGATGGTGTTCAAGCGGTAATACAGATCAGCGCGGAAAGCGCCGGAGCTCACCAGCAGTGGCAAGTTGCGATGGGTGGCGCAGATGATGCGGGCTTCCATGGGTCGGGACTGGTTGCTGCCCACGCGCTCAAAGGTGCGCTCCTGCAAAACCCGCAGCAGCTTGATCTGCAATCCTGAAGGAAGGTCGCCGGCTTCGTCCAGGAAAAGTGTGCCCCGATCGGCGGCTTCGAAACGTCCTCGGCGCATGGAAACGGCGCCAGTGAATGCCCCTCTCTCGTGCCCGAACAGCTCGGTTTCAATCAGGGTCTCGGGAAGAGAAGAGCAGGCCACCGGCACGAAGGGAAAACGCGCGCGTGGGCTTGCAGAATGGATCAACTGGGCCAACAGCTCCTTCCCGGTGCCGGTTTCCCCGGTGATCAGTACCGTAGCGTCGCTGGCAGCGATCTTGGAAGCGAACTGCAGGATCTCGGTCATGACCGAGTCGGTTCCGACGACCCATCCGAAGTCGGCCGCCGGCAACGCCAACGCTCGCAACCGCTCCAATTCCTGGTTCAGTTCGCGCAACTGCACTGCCCGGCGCAGCACGATGCGGAGTTCTTCCAGCGGGCTGCTCTCCACAAAGTAATCGTAGGCTCCGGCGGCGATGGCTTCGCGTATGACTTGGCGATCATGAGTCGACAGGAAAGCAATTACGGGAATGCCGGCTTGGTTGAGCACCAGCCTTTTTAGGGACTCCAGTCGTTCGTCGAACTGGGGCAAATCGGGAGCGGGCAGCCCGACGATCAGCACGTCGCACACCCCGCTCTGCTCCATGTCCTGGAGGGCGGAGAGTTGGGCGTGGACCAGGGAAAAATCGTTGCCTAGCTTGCGCCCGAGGAGCGCGAAGAAGTCAGTTCGTTCATCGACAAAGTGGCATCTCATGAGGCTGGTAGTTACTTGTCTCTGTGCGATGGTTCGCTGCCAAACCGCAGATTGCGGCCTCGCGTTCTGGGGAGGGAGACCAAAGCATAATCGCTCCGTGGCGCAGCCTTGGACAATGAGACTTCTTGGCAGGGGCGATGGCACGAAGGCGCGGAGCGGCATGGCACCAAGGTGACATCATGACGCCACTCAACACTCGGATCCGCAAAAGCCGTGCAAGGACTTGCACATTGTCGGCGGCGTCGGATCGGCCAACGTTCTGCTCTCTCATCACGAAGTAGTTGGCTGGCCTGCGCTTACAAGCGATGCCCCGGGAAGTGCTGGTAATGGGCACGAACGTGCTATAGCCAAGATGGCCATTCGATGGCTGGCCCCTTGACAGGGAGGCAGTTGCAGCCTCCGTCAAGCTCCCCACTGGTTTCCTCCCCATTTTTGCGCGCAAGCCCTGAGCGGCTCAGCGGTTGGGAACGCGGCTGCACGGGTTTGCCGGGAACCTAAATGAACAGGGAGGTTGAGTGATGCCGCCGTTTTCGGCGGGCGGCATTTTCTCGAAGCGGCTCGTGATCATCAGGCCCCGGGACCAAGAGTATCGGGTTGAAAAAGTTCTCGCCGTTGCGCGAGTGTTCCTGGCGGCTGCGTCGTTCGTCGCCATTCGCCTGGACTCCACCGAACCCGCCACCTACGCCACGTTGACTAATATTCTACTGCTGGGCTACCTAGCTTACGGCTTGCTTGTCATGCTGTGGTTGCGGGCCGGCGCCCAGCTCAGGCACCCGAAGATTCCGCTCTTCCTCCACACCATCGACATCTTGGGGCCGGCGATCATTGCCCTGTTTTCTGACGGGCCCAACAGTCCCTTCTTTGTGTTCCTGGTGTTTGTCCTGGTGGCTGCAGGCTACCGCTGGGGATTGCGCGAGACCCTGGGCACGGCGGCGATTGCCATTTTGGTGGTGGTGTCTGAGGCCATCGCGCTCAGTTACGGCTCCAAGCACCTCCGGATCGTGCAGGGAGAATACGAAACCAACCGTCTGGTCATCCGCATCGCTTATCTGCTGGCGATGGGTTTGCTGATCGGCCTGCTGGCGGAGGGCGAGAAACGTTTGCAGGCGGAAAGCAGCACCATCGCTCGCCTGCTGGCGAAGGTGCGTCCCGATCGGGGCAT
Source organism: uncultured Acidobacteriota bacterium (assembly GCA_963704285.1). Classification (GTDB taxonomy): domain Bacteria; phylum Acidobacteriota; class Terriglobia; order Terriglobales; family Acidobacteriaceae; genus JAHFUA01. Next base: position 3,563,716 of record OY969886.1, read on the forward strand.
CAAGCAAAGCTTGCAAGCCGTGCTCGCCGACTTGCTTCACATCTTCGCCGCCGATGTGGTTGTGCTCGCCGTCGAGGAGGTGCGATGGCAGAGGCTTTACATCTGGGAAGGCCGGTCCGGGGCCGAACCCCAGGAGCTGAAGCTGCGCTTGTTCGAAGCCGATTCGTCGCAGGAGCCGATTTATCGTTTTCCGCTTGCCGGCGAGTTCGTGCAAGCGCGACGGCGGCAGAACCGCAGCGGCAGCCAGTTGGTAAGCGTGCTGGCCCTCGACGCTGATGGAAAGCCGGTCAAAGGTACGAGCTGTATGTTTCCGGATCATCCGTTGTGGCGCGACGTTGATGCGGCTGTGGCGGGCTCTTTCACCTTCGGTGAGGAGTGGTCCGGCCGCATATTCCTGATCAATCCAAAACTGGGCAGAAGCCAACTCGCGGGGCTGCGTTACCTGCAGACCCTGATCCGCCAGCTGAGCCCGGCCGTATCCGGCGCCTACATGTTGCGGCGGCTGCGCACCAAAGCAGGCGCCATGGAACGCATGCGGGTGGCGCGGGAGCTGCACGATGGTGCGATTCAGTCGCTGATAGCAACCGAAATGCAGGTGGATGTTCTGCGCCGTCGAGCTGCGAACAGCTCCAACGGGCTGGGGACCGAGCTGGCGAAGATCCAGGAAGCCCTGCACCAGGAAATCATCAGCCTGCGCGAGCTGATGCTGCAAACCAGGCCGCTCAATCTTGATCCGCGGCAGTTCGTGGAGTTCCTGGCCGATCTGGTGGAGCGCTTCCGGCGCGAGACGGGGATCTGCGTCAATCTCGTCACCGAACTGGAAGAGGTCAGACTGCCGCCGAATGTACTTCGCGAGCTGGGCCGGATCGTTCAGGAGGCCTTGGTCAACGCCAGAAAGCACAGCCGGGCGCGCAACATCCTGGTGAGCCTCGGTTACAAAGACGGGCACTGCCGGATTGTGATCGATGACGACGGACAGGGTTTCGACTTTGCCGGCCGCTTTTCCCTGAAGGAGCTGGAAGCCGGCCGCAAAGGACCCATGGTGATCAAGGAGCGCGTGCGCAACATCGGAGGCGAACTCACGATCGAATCCGTCCCCGGTCAGGGTGCCCGGCTGGAGATTTCAATTCCCTCCCCGAAAGCGCAGGAGGCATATGCAAAGCAACAATAATAAGAAGAGTGCCGTCATCCGTATCCTCGTCGCGGACGATCATCGCATTTTCCGCGATGGACTGTGCAAACTGCTCGCCGCAGAACCGGACTTTCGCGTCGAGGGTGAGACCGGCGACGGGGACCTGGCCGTCCAGCTCGTCCAGGAGCTGCGCCCGGACATCCTGTTGCTGGATCTGGCGATGCGTCCCGATGGCCTCGAGACCCTGCGGAAGCTCGCCAACCAGCCAGCTTCTACGACGCGCGTCATCCTGCTGACCGCGGCGATCGAGAACTCACAGATCGTGGACGCCTTGAAGTTGGGAGCTCGTGGCGTGGTGCTCAAGGAATCTGCGACCGCGGTGCTGTTCAAATGCATCCGCACGGTGATGGCCGGCCAGTACTGGATCGGCAATGAGGCCGTGGCCGACCTGGTGAAGCTGGTGCGGGAAATCATGGCCCCGGCGCCCAAGCGGGAATGCCCCAGAAATGGGCTCACTCCCCGCGAGCTCCAGGTGATCTCCACCATCGTCGCCGGTTACAGCAACAAGGAGATCGCGCAGAAGTTCTCCATCAGCGAAGACACCGTCAAGCATCACCTCACCAACATCTTCGACAAGTTGGGGACCTCCAGCCGTCTGGAACTGGCCACCTACGCCATCAGCCATCATCTGGTGGACAACTCGGAGTCTTAAAGTGCAAAGTTTTTTCTTTCTTTCCGCCTGATTTGGCACCTTCGGGCCATTCCTCTACCACCTTCGATCAATTGTTCCGGCTGCTGAAATCGCCCATCCTCGACACTCGCAGGGTCCAGAGGGTGGCGCACTGCGCTCGCACCAGTAGATGGAGACACGTGGAACAGTGGGAGACCATCGAGCGAGGACAGCCACGGGCTCCGCGTTTTGCGTTGGCAACGCCGCTGCGATACCGCCGGCAAGGTGGGGACACTTGGGAAGAAGGCAGGATGCGAAACATTAGCCGCTCCGGGCTTTTGTTCACAGCCCAGCAACTGCACCCGCTCAAGACCAGGATTGAGCTCAGCTTCGCGCTGCCCAAGGTCCTCCCCGATGAGCCCCCCGCGACCGTGCGCTGCGAGGGCGACATCGTACGCGGCGTGGTGTCGGCCACGGAAAAGGACCGACCCGCGATCGCCATCAGGATCGCGGATTACGAATTTGTGCGAACACCGGCGCCTCCCCAATTCATTGGAGCTGAGGCTGGGAAACCATGAGCGGCCGTCGCCAGCACGCGATGTCCGAAAGGGCAGTATCACAGCACATCTCTTCCTGCCATTTTCTCGCACACCAGTTTGCCAACACCGCCACCGGCAGCGCGCTCCGCGTCGCGACCTCCTCCTGCCCTGGCGCCCGGGCCTTGCCGTTATCCGACCTTCGCAGGAGAAGTCACGTATGAAAACCGCGAGCACACGTCTGCTTGTAGTCCTTACACTGATCTTGGCTTTCATCCCCTGCGCCTGGGCGCAGTTGTCGGTCAGCGATGACACGTATGTGTCTGGGGCTACCCCGACCACCGCTAATGGTTCCTCTACATCCTTGGTGGTCCAAGGGGGGGCAAAGCCGAGCTACACATATATCAGGTTCGACCTGACAAGCCTGAGTGGTGTCACAAGCTCGCAGGTGCAGAAGGCGACACTGAGGCTGTACGTCAGCGCGGTCGCGGCAGGGGGCGGATTCGACGTCGTGGAAGTGACTTCGCCGACGAATTGGGCGGAAGCCACCCTCACCTACAACACCACGGGTGCGAGTGCGCCGACCGGGACTGTGCTCAATGGGCTCACCCCCATTTCGGTCCCCTACCCTGCGGGCAAGTACGAGTACATCCTTGTGGATGTCACCCCCGCGGTACAGTACTGGATCGACCACCCAACTTTGAACAACGGCCTTGCGCTAAAACCCCATGACACAAGCATCTCCGTCGCGTTCTCCAGCAAAGAGGACACCACCTACAGCCATGATCCGGAATTGATCGTTGTTTGGGGCACATCATTCTCGCAGATCACCGGCCTGATCGGCCCGAGCCAGGTGGGTCCGGGGATGTACAACATCAACATCAGCGGCTCGGCGGCGACGCTGCAGGGACCAAACCTCACTCAGTGCTCCGGCGGACAATTTGCCCTGGGTATCAATCTCAGCGGCAACGCTAATTGTGCCTCGATCAGCACTGGCAGCGTGACTAATTCGATGTTGCAGTACAGCAGCATCGGGGTGACGGCGGGTAGCGGCATTGCTGTGACTGGGACGAGTTCGCTGGGGGGCTCGTTCAACATCGCTAATACCGGCGTGCTGTCGGTGGCCGGCGATGGCACGGTAGTGACCTCCACACTCGGGCAGAACCCGGTGATTGCAATCACCGGGGTGGTGCCCATCCTCCACGGCGGCACGGGATCTTCGACGCAGAACTTCGTTGACCTGTCGACCGATCAGAGCGTGGCCGGCAAGAAGACCTTTAGCAGCGACATGAGCATCACCGGACTGCTGACCACGGCCGACGCCACCATCAACCAGGCGTTGGACGGCAACGATCTGCTGAAAGGCAAGCGGGCCATTGACACCGGCACCCCGGCCGGCAACTTCATGCACTTCACCAATAACGCCGGCGGCACCGACCTGTGGGCGGTGGATGTCTCGGGCACGCTGACGGCGGGCATCATCCCGGCGGCGCGGGTGAGTGGCAACATCAGCGGCAACGCGGCCACGGCCTCGGCCTTCGACCATAATCCCACCGACTGTTTGGCGAACCAGTTTGCCACCGCCATCGACCAGTTCGGCAATCTGACCTGCCTGCAGCCGGCCAGCACGCAGTTGAGCGATAGCAGCAGCCTGGTGCGCAACGACGGCAGCACTTACGGCATCAACATCAGCGGCACGGCGGCCAGCGCCAATGCCCTGCGGGGGACCAACGTGGTGGCCACCGGTCCCACTACCGGACAGGTGCTGCAGTTCGATGGAAGCAGCTGGACGCCCACCGACATCACCGGCAACTTCATCCAGAACCAGAACAGCTCGACGCAGACCGCCAACTTCAAGATCTCCGGCTCCGGCAGCTTGGGGGGCAGCCTCACGGCCAACAACGCCGTCGTCAACCAGGCAGCGGATGGCGATAACCTGCTGTTTGGCAAGCGCGCCACCGACAGCAGCCCGACGGGCAACCTGATGCGCTTCCGTGATTTCGCCAACGCCAACGACCTGTGGGCGGTGGATGTCAGCGGCACGCTGACGGCGGGCGACGTTCCGGCTGCGCGGGTCAGCGGCACATTGAGCAACAACACAACGGGGAACGCGTCCACGGCCTCGGCCTTCGACCATAATCCCACCGACTGTTCGCTGAACCAGTTTGCCACCGCCATCGACCAGTTCGGCAATCTGACCTGCCAACAGCCGGCCAGCACGCAGTTGAGCGATAGCAGCAGCCTGGTGCGCAACGACGGCGGCACTTACGGCATCAACATCAGCGGCACGGCGGCCAGCGCCAATGCCCTGCGGGGGACCAACGTGGTGGCCACCGGTCCCACTACCGGACAGGTGCTGCAGTTCGATGGAAGCAGCTGGACGCCCACCGACATCACCGGCAACTTCATCCAGAACCAGAACAGCTCGACGCAGACCGCCAACTTCAAGATCTCCGGCTCCGGCAGCTTGGGGGGCAGCCTCACGGCCAACAACGCGGTCGTCAACCAGGCAGCGGATGGCGATAACCTGCTGTTTGGCAAGCGCGCCACCGACAGCAGCCCGACGGGCAACCTGATGCGCTTCCGTGATTTCGCCAACGCCAACGACCTGTGGGCGGTGGATGTCAGCGGCACGCTGACGGCGGGCATCATTCCGGCTGCGCGGGTCAGCGGCACATTGAGCAACAACACAACGGGGAACGCGTCCACGGCCACCGCGCTGGCGGCCAACGGCACTAACTGTGCCACCGGGCAGGCAGCGCAGGGCGTCGACGCCAGCGGTAACGCTGAGGACTGTTTCGCGCCAGTGCTCTCGGTGAGCTCGGGCGGGACCGGGATCAGCATCGGGGGCACGCCCCAGAACCCGACCGTCACCAACACCGGCGTGCTGAGCAACATTGCGGGCACCGGCATCTCGGTCAGCGGCGGGACTGGCAATGTGACCATCAGCAACACCGGCGTGTTGTCGGTCGCCGGCGATGGGTCAATCCTGACCTCCACTGGCGGGCAGAACCCGGTGGTTTCCGTAGCCAATCAGAGCGCCAACAGCGTGCTGGCCGGACCGGCCAGTGGTGGGCCGGGCGCGGCCAGCTTCCGTGCGCTGGTGTCCGCCGACGTGCCCGATCTGGGCGCTTCTTACATCAAGAACGGCACCAGCCCGCAGACCGGCGCCAGCTTCAATATCGACGGCACGGGCGTACTGGGGGGCAGTCTGACGGCCAAGAACGCCATCATCAATCAGGCGGCGGATGGCAACAATCTGCTGTTCGGCAAGCGCTTCACCGACAGCTCACCCACCGGCAATTTTATGAACTTCACCGCCACCGACGGCACCACGCCGCTGTGGGCGGTGAATGTCAGCGGCACGCTGACGGCGGGCACGGTGCCCTATGCCAACCTGAGCGGTGCGCCCACGTCACTGCCCCCGAGCGGCTCGGCGGGTGGAGACCTGAACGGCACTTATCCCAATCCGTCGGTGGCCGCCACGCACCTGAGCGCGCCACTGCCCATCACCCAGGGCGGCACCGGGTCTGCGACGCAGAACTTCGTGGATCTGACGACCAACCAGCTCATCGGTGGGATCAAGACCTTCTCCAACACCATCTCCGGCAACATCAGCGGCACGTCGGGGAACACGCTGGCCATTCAGAGCATCGGGGTTGCCAGCACCCTCCCCAACGATGGCCAGGTGCTGCAATACAGCAGCACCAGCGGGAAGTGGCAGCCCACCACCGCCGGCGGCAGCTCCGCTCAAAGCAATCGCACCATCTGCTACATCGCCGGTTCCGATAGCACCAGCCCCCCCGCGCCGGTTCTCAGCGGCAACGACGCTATCGGCACCTATTTCATCAACACCATCGGCGACATGACCGCAAACTCACTCTCGTGCCAGACGAACGGCACGGGCACCACCAGCGTAACGCTCACGTTGACCGAATTCGGCTTTCCCTTGGGTAACCCGTTTTCATGCACTGGCGCGGGGAACACCTATACTTTCCAGACCATTACGGGTTCTCCGACTACGACGATTCCCCTCAATGACTATATAGGCTTAGGCGTCCTCACGGGGGCCACCGCGACCCGCGCCACGGTGTGCATCGCTACGACGGTGAACTAATGAGATTGCCGCTTCGAGCAGGGCTCATCTTTTTCGGAGTCGTCACTGCCGCCCTCGGGCCGGCAGTGACGACACGTCCAACGCATCTGTTAAGTTTGGGCGAGGCGACGACCCTCACCAATAGCGCGACGGCGGTGAACCAATGAGGCGAGCACTTCAGACAGGGATCATCGTTCTTGGCGTACTGCTCTTGGCGGTCGGGACAGCGTGGTGCCAGACCGGCGCCGCCAGCGTTGTGACGGACAAGTCTGACTACTCGCCGGGGGGGATTGTAACCATCACCGGCTCGGGCTGGCAGCCCGGCGAGACTGTGACCCTGCAATTTGTGGAGTCGCCGCTGATTGATACCCACCCCGACCTGACTGCCGTCGCCGACGCCAACGGAAACATTTTCAATAATCAATTCTCTCCGGACTTCCTCGATGTCAACGTTATTTTCACCCTAACAGCCACCGGCAACCTTTCCGGATTACAGGCGCAGACGATGTTCACCGACAGCCGTACCGTAACTGCGGTAACGTTGAACGGTTCATCCTCTGTTACCGTTGCGCCGGGCGCGACGATCAGCGCCTCAGTCACGGTCAATCTCAGCACTGGCTTTGGCACCGACACCTGGCAGTCCACTGGTTGGAGGATTTCTACCACCGCTCCGGGAACCGTCACCTGCGTTGATACACCAGATCACTCAGTTGGTTTATTCGGCAATCAGAATTTCACAGAGACGTTCAACATCACAGCGCCCTCAACGCCGGGCACCTACAACGCCTACTTCATCGCCTACACGAACGACACCTGTTCGAGCGGCGCCAGTGGCACGTTCACGATGACTAGCGCTGTCACGGTCGCCCAGCCGCCAACGATCACCAAGGCCTTCGCGCCCACCACGATCGCTGTAGGTGGCACTTCCACTCTGACGCTGACCATCACCAACCCGTTCAGCACCTTTACTCAGACGGGAGTGGCCGTCAGCGATACGTTCCCTGCTGGCGTTCAGGTCGCCGCCACACCGAACCTGACCAACACCTGCTCCGGGGGAACGGTCACAGGGGCCACGTCGGGCTCCGGCACGATCAGTTTAAGCGGCGCATCAATCCCGGCCAGCAGCAGTTGCGCCGTCTCCGTCAGCGTCACCGGCACGACCGGCGGCGCCAAGGCCAACACCACCGGCAACGTGAGTTCGACAAACGGCGGCACGGGCGGGACGGCTTCGGCCACCTTGACCGTAGTTGCGCCGCCGACCATCACCAAGGCCTTCGGTTCCTCCGCCACCGGCATTCCGGTGAATGGCACCTCCACGATGACCATCACCATCACCAACCCGGCGGCCAACACGGTCGCTGAGTCGGGCGTCGCCGTCAGCGATACTTTCCCGGCCGGCATGACCATCTCCACTGCCCTCACGACGACCTGCTCCGGCGGCACCTTGACCGGAAATGGCGTCGGCTCCAACAGCTTCAGCTTGGGCGGCGCCTCCATCCCGACGGGCGGTAACTGCACCATTACCGGCAGCGTCACCGACAACACCGCCGGCGTCGCTACCAACACCACCGGCGCCGTGACTTCCACGAACGGCGGAACAGGTTCGACGGCCACGGCCACTCTGCCCGTTGAAGTGGCTCCGACGATCACCAAGTCCTTCAACCCCACCAGCATTGCGGTGAACGGCACTTCGACGATGACCATCGCCATCGTGAACCCGGCTGGCAACACCGTCTCCCTGACCGGCGTCACTCTCAGCGATACCTTCCCCAGCACCAATATGAAGGTGGCCACTCCTTCAGGCGCCGGAACTAGCGGCTGCGGAGGCGGGACATTCACGGCCACGGCGGGCTCTTCCACAGTCAGCCTGGCCAACGGGACCATCGCGGCTGGCGGTACTTGCACCCTCACCGCAAACGTGACCGCGACGGCCAACGGCTCTTACGTCAACACTACCGGCAACGTAAGTTCGACCAACGGCGGCACGGACGGTTCCGCTACGGCCACCCTCACCGTCACCGCGCCCCCAACGATCACGAAATCCTTCAATCCGACCACCATCCCGTTGAACGGCACCTCCACCCTGACCCTCACCATCACCAACCCGGCCGCCAATTCCGGGGCGATGAACGGGATAGCCGTCACCGATGCGTTCCCCTCCGGTATGGCCGTGACTTCTTCACCCGTCATCGGCAACACCTGCGGCGGGACATTCGCGCCTGCAGGGGGAGCCACCAGCATCAGCCTGACCGGTGGGTCAATCGCCACCCCTGGCAACACCTGCGCCGTCTCCGTGAGCGTCACGAGCACGACCGCAGGCTCCAGGTCCAACACCACCGGCAACGTGAGTTCGACGAACGACGGCACCGGCGGGACCGCCAACGCCACTCTGACCGTCGTAGCCCCGCCGAGCATCACCAAGGCCTTCGGTTCCTCCGCCACCGGCATCCCGGTGAATGGCACCTCCACGATGACCATCACCATCACCAACCCGGCGGCCAATACGGTCGCCGAGACGGGCGTGACCGTCAGCGACACTTTCCCGGCCGGCATGAGCATCTCCACTGCCCTCACGACGACCTGCTCCGGCGGCACCTTGACCGGAAATGGCATCGGCTCCAACAGCTTCAGCTTGAACGGCGCCTCCATCCCGACGAGCGGCAACTGCACCATTACCGGCAGCGTCACCGACAACACCGCCGGCGCCGCTATCAACACCACCGGCAATGTGAGTTCCACGAACGGCGGCACGGGCGGGACGGCCACGGCCACTCTGCCCGTCGAACTTCCTCCGACGGTCACCAAGACTTTCGCGCCTGCCAGCATCGCCCCTGGCGGGACTTCCACCCTGACCCTTACGTTCACCAACCCGACGGGCAACACCGTCACTCTGACCGGCCTGGCCATCAGCGATACCTACCCAGCCGGTCTCGTCAATGCCAATACACCGAACCGCACCAACACCTGCGGCGGCACATCCACCGGGTCGGCAGGCGGCTCCACCCTCGCCCTGACCACCGGGAATTCCGTCGCGGCCGGCGGTAGCTGCACTCTCTCCATAACCGTAACCGCGGCTGCCGGCGGTAGCTACGTCAACACCACCGGAAACGTAAGTTCGACCAACGGCGGCTCGGACGGTCCCGCTACCGCAACCTTGGCCGTCAACCTCGCGCCGACGATTACCAAGGGCTTCAACCCCACCAGCATCCCGGTGAACGGCACCTCCACCCTGACCCTTACCATCACCAATCCGGCGACCAACACCGTGGCTCTGACCGGTGTGGCTGTCAGCGATACTTTGCCCTCCGGTGTTGTGGTGGCGACTCCGAATGGCGCCAGCAGCACCTGCGGTGGCACATTCACGGCCACGGCAGGCGCGGGCAGCATCAGCCTGACCGGCGGGACTGTCGCCGCTGGCAGTAGCTGCACTCTCATCGCGAACGTGAAAGCAACGACCGCGGGCAACAAGAACAACACCACCGGCAACGTCAGCGCCACCAACGGCGGCACGGGCGGGACAGCCTCAGCCACTTTGACCGTCGTAGCCCCGCCGACGATCACAAAGGCGTTCAATCCGACTACCACTCAGGTGAACGGTACCTCTACCCTGACCCTTACGATCACCAACCCGGCCGCCAACACCGTGGCTCAGGCGGGTGTGGCCGTCACCGATGCATTCCCTGCCAATCTTCAGGTGGCCTCTACACCGAGTGCTACCAACACCTGCGGCGGGGCATTCACGGCGAGCGCCGGCACCGGCAGCATCAGCCTGACCGGCGGCACAGTCGGCGTCAACACTAGCTGCGCCGTCTCCGTGAGCGTCACGCCTCTGACTACGGGCACGTTTCCCAACACAACCGGCAGCGTCAGCTCAACGAACGGCGGCACGGGCGGGACGGCTTCGGCCACTTTGACCGTCTTCGGGCTACCGACGCAGCTGGTCTTCGGCACTCAGCCTTCGAACACAACGGCCGGGTCTGCAATTACCCCGGCTGTAACCGTGCAGGTCGAGGACGCAAGCGGCAACGTGGTAATCAACGGCACGGGCAGCACCGCCGCGGTCACCATGGCCATCGGCACGAATCCTAGCGCCGGTGTCCTGAGCGGGACCACAACGGTGAACGCGGTCGCCGGTATCGCCACTTTCAGCACCCTGTCGGTCAGCGCGGAAGGCATTGGCTACACGCTGACGGCCACGAGCGATGTGCTGACGGCCACGAGCAATGCCTTTAACATCACGGCGCCTCAGGTAACCTACACTCAGCCCTTCAACTCCGGCCACGGCTGGACATACACTCAAACGGGCTGCTCCGTTGGGGGAATCGGGGTCTGTTCAAACAGCGCTGCCGCGACCGGCGCGAACTGCGCGTCCACTCCTTGCGTCGACTCGAGTGCTTTAGCCGTCCTTCAGCCCGGCGACCAGACAGGCTACTTCCAGAGTCCCACCGGCTCTTACACCTGGCAAACACTGGGTGTCCCGGCGAACGCGGCCGTCACCTCCGTCCAAGGCGGCTGGTCCGACCGGGCCACTGGATGCAACACGGGCACGAGCGCCGGAATCCAGATTTACGATTCCACAAACTCGACCGAGATCACAAGTCCATCGGTGGTCGGCCTCACCGAGGTGTCGGGCGATACCTCTGTCACGGTGCACAATCTCGGTGGAGTCGCGACCGTGAATCCCGGCTTTAACGCATCCTCTACAGGTGTCACGCTGCGCTTCAATCTTAACGACGCCTTTACCTCGACCCTTTTCGGACTGTGCACCTTGTATGGGGATACTTTTAAGCTGCTCATTAGTTACATCCCGGGCGGCAGTACCAGTACCCCGGGACGCAAGGGTCAGGTCGTCATCGGTTGGAACATCACGCCGCAGGGAACCGTGGGGAATACGTGGGCCCAGCGAGCCACCGAATAGGAGACATTCTCATGGCCCTTGGGAGACTTAGCCGCATTTTCCCGTGGTCTTCTGCAGGACTTGCTGCTTCCTCTGGCGTATCGAGCGGCCGCGCCCTTTCCGGTGACCGTGCGGCAGCGGCGGGAGTGTGTGCGCTATTGCTGCTGCTGGGCGCGTCGGTTGCAGCGTACGCTCAAGGTGGCGCCCAGACCACGGTGGGCAGCGGACTGAATGTGCCGTTCGGTGTGGCGGTGGATGGAAAGGGCAATGTCTTCATCGCGGATTCCGTCAACAGCCGGGTGGTGGAGGTTCCGGCCGGTGGCGGCGCCCAGACCATGGTGGCGGCCACCGGACTGAATTTGCCCACTGCTGTGGCAGTGGATGCAGCGGGCAATGTCTTCATCGCGGATGCCGGCAACAACCAGGTGGTGGAGGTTCCGGCCGATGGCGGCGCCCAGACCACGCTGGGCAGCGGACTGAACAGCCCGTCCGGTGTGGCGGTGGATGGAGCGGGCAATGTCTTCATCGCGGATTCCAACAACAGCCGGGTGGTGGAGGTTCCGGCCGGTGGCGGCGCCCAGACCACGGTGGGCAGCGGATTCATTCTCCCCCTTGGTGTGGCGGTGGATGGAGCGGGCAATCTCTTCATCGCGGATGCCGGCAGCAACCTGGTGGTGAAGGTTCCGGCCGGTGGCGGCGCCCAGACCACGGTGGGCAGCGGACTGAACAAGCCGTTCGGTGTGGCGGTGGATGGAGCGGGCAATCTCTTCATCGTGGATGCCGGCAACAAACGGGTAGTGGAGGTTCCGGCCGGTGGCGGCGCCCAGACCACGGTGGCCAGCGGACTGAACAAGCCGTTCGGTGTGGCGGTGGATGGAAAGGGCAATCTCTTCATCGTGGATGCCGGCAGCAACCTGGTGGTGGAGGTTCCGGCCGGTGGCGGCAGCTAGACCGCGGCGGTGGCCACCGGACTGAATTTCCAGCAAGAATACAAAATTCCTCGTCACTTGCTCTTACCCTGCCGCTCCGAAAATTTCTTAATCGCCGTCAGCAGTTCGATGGTGCACCCTGGGGCACCAAGCCCGCTCAATGCCGAGGGAGGAGTTTACGCGGGAGGTGGAAAAGGAACTGACCGGGCGGGATGCCGAACCGAGCGAGCTGATCTATTTCAAGGTCTGCAGGAGCCAGGTGCACCGTCTGCCAAATCATCGCCATGCCTGGCACCTACGTGCCATCCGCCTCCAACCTCCGAGCCATTGTCCGGTTTTGGCGGCGGTATATCCTTGCAACCATGGATCAACCAGGCAACGGCGGTGATCTCCGGGTGGAGCGCGCTACTGACGGCGATGGGACGCGTCCCATGCCGGCCGAGTTCGGCGCGCTCTACCAGGCAGGCTATGAGGCCGGTCTGGCCAGCGGCAGGGAAGCGGGCTATCGGCAAGGTTATGAGGCGGGATACACGGAAGGCCGCGGCGCCGCTGCCATAGCCGCCTCAGCCAGCGGATCGGCGCCGCGTCGCTCACGGCAGTCGCTGTTCGGCCTGCCGTGCGCGAATTGCGGATGCTTCTTCTACTCGGACGAGACTCAGTGTCCGCGCTGCAAAACACCGAGGTAAGCCCGCGCGCGACGAGCGTAACCAGGTTGTGGTGACCGGCGATACGCCGGGGGGTTAGAAAAATCTTGAAGGCTGAACGCAGTCAGGTAACACTGAGCGGGCGGTCCAGACAGACGGAGGAAATGTGATGCATCATCGGTCCAAGCAATCCACTATCTCACTCGCGGTGCTGCTGCTGGTGCTGGGGATGGGCACAGCCGCGCGGGCGCAGTCCGCGCCGCCGGCCTACACCTACGACACCGCGATCACCAACCAGGTGACCAACAACACCTGCGCCGCCGGCGAGCCGGTTTCGCTGAGCGGCCCTCTGCACTTCCAGTATTCGTTCGCCACCGACCCCGCCAGCGGCGTGAACACCTTCACCATCACCGCCTCCAATAACCTGAACGGGGTGGGACAGACCACGGCCGGCAACTACAGCGCCAGCGACTCCAGCGATTACATCGTCAGTTCCAGCCAGCAATCGGCCGAGGCGACAGTGGAGTTGAAGGCGAACCTGGTGTCGCAGGGCGCAGCGCCCAGCATGACGCTGGTGCAGACGCTGCACATCCTGGTGGACACCAGCGGGAATATTTCCGCCCAGGTGACCGACAACAGCACGCAGTGCGGCAGCTAGTGAAATCTCCTGCGCGCGGCGCAGGCGGGCGGGGAATGGAGATCTCGTCCCGGTAACGCAATTCTTAGGGAGGAAGTCAAATGTTCAGCAAGCGCTTAGCAGTTGGTTTGGGTCTCGCGATGCTGGCCGTGGTGGTCGGTGTCCCGGCATCGGCACAGAATCCCGGCTTCGGGTGCGCCGCGCCCGGCTCGAAATCAAACGTCAACTATACCCTGCATCAGCCGATCACTGAGACGCTGTACAACGGATGCGTGGCGCGGCCAGGCTACGACATTAACCCGCTGGGCCGCAATCTCGATCCCCTGGCGTTTGTCACTCTGAGCGGGGAGTTCTTCTTTGAGTTCCACTGCGAGACCAAGGCCAACGGCGACCTCCACGAGCACTGGACTTCGCACTACAACGTGACCGGGACGGACGCCAACGGCGTCAAGTACGTGGGCAAGGACTCGCAGAACTATCAGCTCAAGCTGGACCCCGATGGCACCTTTCCTCCCGTGCCAACGTCCGATTTCAGGACCTCGGACAAGTTCAAGCTGATCGCGCAGGGCCCGACTCCGGACATGACCATGACGCAGAAGCTGCACATCAAGGTGGATGCCAACAACAACGTCGTCGTCGATAAGGAAGGCCCACCGGTCATCAAGTGCACGGGCCGCGAGCACGAGTGTGATCATCACTGATCGGCAGCGCGAGTCTAGGTTCGCGATCTTTACTGGGGGAGAGGTCTGATCCCCGGAAATCGCTAATTGGGCGGCTGGTCCTGACCTGGGCGTTGGTACTGCCGGCCTGGAGCGGGAATAGCAGCGGGACGATCAGCCTGAGTTCGGGGTACCTGGGGTTCGGCAGCCAGAGCGCAGGCTAGGTGAGCCCGCCTAAGACGCTGACCGTCACCAACAACACCAAGTACCAGGTCGCCTTCACCAGCATCAGCGCCGCGACCGGGTTCAGCGTGGCCAGCAGCAACTGTGGCGTGCCGCCGGGGCAGGCCAGCGCCGTGCAGATCGTCTTCGTGCCTATGCACCCCGGCTACTACGTGTCGCGCCTGGACGTGGGGACACCCTATTCCCCGGCCGCGTTCACGGCAGTGCTGTATGGCTCCGTCCCGTAACCACGGCGGGAACTCTGCGCTGGAGCCCCCCTTGATTATTAGGCGGGGTCGCCAGGCAAATATTGGTTACTAAAGTTATGGAAGCCTTGCGCATCGGCCTTGAACAGCCCTGCCGTTGACGATAAAGTGAGTCTTCCCCCGAGACCAAAGAGGTGCAACCCGTGAAGAGAATGCTTCTAATCGCTGCGCTGCTTGCCATTCCGGCATTCGCAGCCGACAATCCGGCCACCCCTAACAAGCCGCTGCCGCAGGACGCACAGATCAAGCTGCTGAAGGCGCAGCGGCAGCTGCAACAGCTCCAGATGCAAATGAGCAATCTGCAGCGCCAGTACGACGACGCGGTGAAGCAATTCAAGGAGCTGCAGGGCCAGATGGGGAGCGATTGCACGGCCGCCATGAAGGACGCGAAGCTCGACCAGGACAAGTTCACCTGCGACCTGGATTCGCTGACTTTTGCCCCCAGGCCGGAAGAAAAGAAGACCGCAGAGAAGAAGTAGCCGGGCATTTTCTGCGCCCGGGGCGGGGACTCACCTGTTGCCGTGAATCGCTCTGTGGCAGTCGGAGCACAGAGCGATGAGGTTGTCCTCGCAGCCCTCGCCCGAACGGCTCCTCCGCTGGATGTGATGGACCTCAAGCCCGGAAATCGACCCGCAGTGCTGACATCTCCAGCCGTCTCGCTCCAGGATCTTCCTGCGCAGCCTGTGGTAGGTATCGGCACCCAGCCGAATCCGGCGGGGTTTTGCTGAGGACGGTTTCACGCGACCTCGGTTACCTGCTGGAGAAATTCCTGCCTCAGCGTCGCGGGCAACAACCGGAAAAGCCGCATCATGGATAGCAGCAGAACCTTGGGGCTTCCGCCCTCCAAATGCGCCCCCGCCAGGAAATCCGCGCAGATCATCTCCAGGCAGTACCCCCGTGAGAGGAGAGCAGCACATGGAAGCCCGCATCCTCAATGAATTTCGGGCCATCGTCGGAGCGCGGCAGCCTGCTCGATAGGGTGCTATTCAACTCCGCAGCGCTAATCGCGGTATTTTGCGCGATATCTACGACTCCGGCTAGTGTCCATCGATATGGCGGTGGGTCACCAGCCTTCGCATCGCCACCCGGAACATATCCAAACCTTAGACCTGCTGCTCGGTATTCAATGAAGCGGGTAGGAATAAGTGGGCGCGGACGGTCATTCTCGGTCGAATCGTCCAAGTCTGGTTTGCCGCATCGATATACAAGCAACTCCGCATCATTCGTTACTGAGGCCGGAACACTGGTTCCCAGCGCCCTGCTGGCTGTGGGCGACCTCGAAAGAAAGAAGATGGCAGCAATCACTCCGACTAGCGAGAAGGCGAGCGGGCAGTCCCCGCGTTGGGCTGACACCCCCCCGGAGCGGCTCAGATCCCACACTTTGCACACAGTGCCGGCGTTACTTGTTGTGGACCGTGAAATTAACCGTGATTTGGGTTTCGACCTCGGCGGGAAAGTTCTCAGACTTGGATGGCTGGAATTTGGCATGTCTGACAACTTCGATCGCCGCCGGCAGCAGTTCTGGAGGCCCGCTGATCTGCCGTAATGCTTCGATTGTGCCATTCTGCGTTATGACCCCTCGCAGGGTCACAGTTTTCGTTAACCCCTGTCCGTCCCCAAGAGCTGCCGTCACCAGGCGAGTTTGTTCTTCCGATATTGCATTCCGGGGCGAACTCCGGATGGGAGCCAGTACAGGCTGTCCTGTAGGACTGTTAAGCGTTGAAGGCGGTGGTTGCGCGATGTCGACGTTAATCGCCACGTTCCGCGGCTGAAGGACTTCCCGCCGGCGTGCGTCCACTGCCGTGGCGTCGAACGGGGGAAGCGGTCTGACCGGCTCGCTGATGACCTGTACGTCAATCGTGGGAGTGAGGTTGGAATCCGCAGAGCCCTTGCCGCGAGACGCAGCCTGACCCGGCCGTCCAGTTTTGCCGTGTCGTGAACTCGCAGCCTGTGTCTGCCGAGCACTATCGCTCTCCCGCCTGGCACCCTGATCCGATCGCAGAAACTTCTGTTGAAAAATAGAGATGTAAGCGGCCGCGTGGTTGTACAGTCCGAACTCCTGGCCGATGACCACGACTCCCAATCCAAAAAGGGCCGAGAGGGCCACGATGATGAACTTTTGTAAGCCATGCCGAGGGACTTCAACCGTTTGCTCGCCGTCCGCTTCTGCTGAGTGAAGCGCAGACCGGAAACGGCTCCACTGGTCCCCAGGCTGCCGTTTCTGCGGGTCAACTGTCTGGATTTCTCGCTCGCCACCGGTTTGGTTCGCCACGTCACGCTTCATGACTTCCTCCTTCCAATGAACTCCGTTGTTTCTGTCCGTAATGCTACCCCGGTTCATTATGCGGTCGGACAGAAACGGATACCTACGCTGCTCATTGTGGCTCGCCCTTGCCCACCTTCACATGGCACCTTCGTGCCATACCCACCACTTGTGAGGCATTCGTTATCATCTCAGGCGGGCACATACTGACAAGGCCCACGGGATGACGCTCCTGCGCCGATACCCGCTGGGGAGTTCGGCTGGTCGGGAAAGGGAGTTGAGCAAATGCGCCGACTAATCGCACTGTTGCTGCTCCTTTGCTGTCCCGCATTTGCTGCCCAACGTGGAGGCGGACACGGGTCGCACTCGTCGTCCCACCGCTCGAAATCCCACTCCGGGAAGTCTGGGCGCTCCACGACCGTTCACAGCGGGACGCCGTACCGCCGAGGGCATCTTGCCGCCGGATACACATTCCATCCCAGCGTCCAGCGCGACTCCCACGGCAGGATCAAGCGCAGCAGGGCGGCGAGGGACGGCTTCATGCGGCAGCACCCCTGCCCTTCGACTGGGAAGACGTCAGGTCGCTGCCCCGGTTACGTGGTGGACCACGTGCATGCTCTGGAGTGCGGCGGAGCCGATGCTCCCAGCAACATGCAATGGCAGATGATGGCTGCGGCGAAGGCCAAGGACAGGACGGAGCGGTACTGCCGATAGGCGGAATGCCCGACGAAAGGTAACCACGATGTTCCGTCGTTTATGGGAGTGCTTGGCGGTTCTCACCCTTTACCGATCGGGTGAGCGTCATCCTGATGAGGAAGGTGGGATTCCGCCTGCAATCTGTGTAAATTCTGGCCGCCCTCAAGCAGAATGCGACTGTGAGTTTTGCCGGAAGGGTCGTGCATCTGTCCGCAAAACATGATATCGCTCGCAAAAGGGGGGGCGGGGTTCGGCGAGGGCGTTCTTCAATCCCACAAGCCAACCGACCACCGTCTCATTCCGCGAACCTCATCCCGGTGACACGCTGCGGCAGACGATGTTGCACAACTACATCCGCAAGCGCTCATGCTCAGTGTGGATGAGTTCATGGCGCTTCTAAATGAGTGCTGAGGGCTAGCTTTCTCCCGCGCTGCGATCGCTTGCTTGCCGCGCCGCCAAGCGCCATCCGGTTGCTTTCTTATAGGGTAGGCCCGGAAGTCCCGAGCACCACGACCGCCTTCTTCGCGCTCTTGTGGACCGTGGCGTAGGCGCAATCTATGTTGATGCCCTTCTTCGCCAGCTTCCCGGCCAGTTCCGCGAGTGCGCCGGGCTTGTTTGCCAGTTCGACCTGTTCCAGCGTGCCTTCGGTGTACGAGAGTCCCGCCCCGTCGAGAGCCTTCTTGGCTTTGTTGACGTTGTCCACCACCACCTGCGCCGAGCCTTGCGCTCCTGCCGTGCTGTTCAGCAGGGCGACGATGTTCACCTTCGCATCGGCGAGAACTTTGGCCATGTGAGCCAAGGTTCCGGGCCGGTTCTCCAGCGCCACCGTGAGTTGCTTCACTTTGGCCATGGCATGCCTCCGATTCACTGCTTGCGGCGATACGATTGCACCGGGAATTGTGCGCACCAGCGCAGCCATTTGGCAAGGACATTCGGTGTGGGTTTGGACAAGCGGGCAGGAAAACTAAAAGGGCTGCGACATTGGTTATGCTCTAGCCGCCAACTCCTGCGAGGGAGTCAACGGCGTGCATGATGGCTCCTCGGGATGGCATCCTAACAGGGCGAGAGGGAGAGCAGCAAGGACGACGGGAGTCATTGCTGGCATAGATCCTTTTTCACTTGTGATCCGGTGTTGAGTGTAAAAGGCATTCGCGACAGTTTGAAGCGATAAGGCGCTACGGTCAACGGTTAAGCTAATCACCCTCAGATTTCAACCGTGTCTTGTCCTTTTCGGCGAACGGGTCTTGGAACTCAGGAAAGGCGACCCGCTTGGTACCGAAGCTGTGAAGGGCTACATCCACGTCGGCACCGGCCGTAAGGAACTTCATCAGGCCGTCCTTTTCCTTCTGGGCACTTGCGACCTGATACCCGGTTTTCGCAAGCGCCTGAAGTGTGTCACGGTACACGGGACTCAGGTATCCTTCAATCCAAGTATGCACGCCCAGAGCGACGCGAGCATCGCTGGCAACCAGAATGACCCACTGCAGGGTGCCCTTTTCGTTCTCGCGAACATCGACCAACATCTTCAGGTCATCGGGGCTCAAGGAGATTGTCGACACTTCCGCAACGACTCCGTACGCAATCCCGCGCCACCATGAACGCTTGAAGTTGCGCGAGATGACTCCCCGAATGTCCGCTTCGAGATCGTGAGCGTCGGTGAACTGTCGGTACTCGTTTAACAGTCCGACCACACGATGCACATTGAGGGTGCGCAACTCCCAAAACGTCCAGCCGGGCTCGCTGAGATCATTGCGAGGTCGCAGGTTCCGCTGCACGACCGCCGAGGCGATGATGGAGGACAAGTCTGGTCGGAGCGGGCGCATGGGCTATTCTAGCCCGTCTCTTCAGTTGCATGTCATTGTAGCTTAGCGCCCAAACGTGATTATGCGCCACTCGTGGTTGTACACATCTCCCATTTGAAAAATAGGTATGTACTCTCGGTGGGTCTCAGTGTCGAAACTCCTGCGGCGAGGCGTGCCCCAGAACCTCGTTCAATACAGCAGCCAGCCGCAGGCCCGCCGGTGCCAGCCGCTCGTCCACAACCTTGATCTGCTGGCGGTAATACTGCTCATCCACCAAGCCGCCGTCGTTCACCCAAGCTGCCTTCGCCAAGGCGAACGATTCGTTCGCCCAGTCGGCAGGGTTCCCGCTGGCGCGGAGGTGCTCCCGTGCAATCAGTTGATCCAAGTGCGCGACGTAGGCTTCCTCGTCCATCCCGGTGTGCTCGATCAGGCCGCTGTCCCGGCACATTCGGGGGTATGCAGAGCACCTCGCCCGCCCGGACAATGATTTCCTCATCGTTCAGTCCGAATTTCAAAGCGCCTTCCAAGATGTAGGTGATCTGCTCGTTGGAGTGGCTGTGGAGCGGAACCACGCACCCTTTCTTCAACAGGACGCGTGCGATCATCACCCTCTCGCCGACGACGAACTGTCGCTTCAGCAGAGGATTCAAGTGCTCAAGCTCCACCGAATCCCAAGAGACGTACTTGTGTTGTGCCATAACCGTTTCCTCCTTCCCTGAGGGCCTTATGGTTTACCGGATACGCCGCGTCATCGACCGTAGCCCGGAAGAACTCGCCCTCACGCTCAAACGAGCCCGGAGCAGGGGTGACCGCCGTCACTGCTCACCTTTTGCCCTCGCCGCATACTGAGTGTGGGCTGACAGTGCTCACCGCGGAGGAATTCCCATGGCAGGCAAGCCCAAATCTCGGGAGCCTTGCTCCCACGGCCAGTTGCGTAGGAGGCCGCCAAATGGGTAAGGGCAAGGCATTCCTGAAGAGCGCCATCGTGCTGTACTTCATCATCTGCTTCGAAATCCTGATCATGATCAGCCCTTTCGCAGGCTTCTTCTATTCCGCGTTCAATCCCCTTCTTCTCGGGTTGGCCAAATACCGGGCGACCAAGTGGCTGAGTTCTTTTTTCTTCACCCACATGGTGGTGCCGCCGAACGGTTTCCTGAAAGCCGTACGGGTGACGGGCTCGGTCCTTTTTGCCCTTGGGCTCATGGTCTTTCTCGTCTGTGCAGTTCAGGTCTACGCAAGCAAGTTTTTCAGAAAGGGACGACCTGTTTTGGAGGGGCTGTATTCCTCGGTCAGGCACCCCCAGTACCTCGGTCTGGGCATCGCCGGCATTGGCCTCGCAATCCTGTGGCCCAGATTCCTTGTCGTCGTCCTCTGGCTCGCAATGGTATTGGTCTACTACCTGCTCGCCAAAGATGAAGAAGCCCGGATGGTGGGGCAACACCCGGAAACGTACAGGGCGTACATGGCGAGGACGGGCATGTTTCTGCCGAAGAGGATCGAAGGCTGGGTTTCGTTCTCGACGGCTCGGGGCAAAATTGGGCTGTTCCTAGCGGTTTCGGCTTTTGCCATCGGCGGGGCTTTTCTCTTGAGAGGCTACACCGTGAACCATCTCCCGCTCTGGACAGGCTCGAACGTTGTCGCCCTCGCAGTCCTTCCGGAAGACGAGCCGATGATGGACCACAGGATGGGCGACATACTCAAGGTCGAAGAGGTCAAATCGAGGCTGGCGGGAAACGGGGCTTATCTTGCCTACTTCCTGCCGACCGATTACGTCATGCAGGGCCTGATCGCCGACACGGGCGGCGACTGGCAGCTCTATAAGAGGCACCACTCAATCGGCAGGTTCGCTGACTGGGTGTTCCATCCCTTCAGCCACTTGGGGGGAGGGCACCATTCCGTCTACGGACCGGCAGGCCATCCAGAACACGGCATGGCCGGCGGTTCGGTAAGAAGATTGATCTTCGTGAAGGTCTCGGGCGTTTCGGTCGCCAAAGCACCCAACGCATTTGCCATAAATGCGACGAGAACGCCTGCTTTCATGGTGGACTTGGATGTGCACAGCCTCAGCGTTCTCGACGTTAGCAGCCTGCCGACGGAAACGGCTTGGGGCAAGGTGCCGACGCCTTCTTTTTAGCGAAATTGCAAGTTCGCCGGTGTGGGTCGTGCGCGGAAACTGTCCGAGCGGGAGCGCGGAGCGCGGCGGCCACCCGGACAGTGAGGGCTGGAATTCATGCGTGTTGGCGTGCTCGCAACGGCGGAATTGTGGTGCTGCACCGTTAGCTCAGGTGCTTTCGGTGTACATGAAATTTCGGAACGCACCCAATACGACACGCGCCAACTCCTCGCGATTTCGATTCGTCGTCAGCAGTCCATGACCCGCTCCGGTGACCGGGAGCAATTCCGTTCGCGTCGGGATGAACTCCAGCGCAGCCGTCATCTCCTCGATTGTGCCGAACCCGTCGCGTGCACCGTGTACGAACAGGGCGGGTGTGCGAAGGCTCGGGAAGTGAGCCGTCCGTAGCTCGGTCGGGCGTCTGGGCGGGTGGAGCGGGTATGACAAGAGGAGGAGCCCATCCACGAGCTCCGGCTCGGCAGCCGCCAGCATGGTCGCCTGCCGCCCACCGTAGGAGTGACCGCCCAAGAACAAGCGACCGGGAACTTGTTGCCTCAGCGATGCGATCGCTGCCCGGAGCCCCTGCTGGTCCAGTTCAGCACTACCGCGAGGCGGCGGCCCGTGCGGTCGCGCCTGCCGGAAAGGGAGGTCGCAGCGAAGGACGGTGATGCCCGCTTCGCAGAATGCGTTCGCCAGCGCGACCAGCAGCGGCGATTGGCAGTTCCCCCTGCACCGTGAGTAAGGACGAGAGCGTTGCTGGATGGAGGGACCGGAACGTGGAGGAAGCGGCGTACAAGCGGCTCGTCCGGCACGGTGGCGGTGAATTCTTGGACGGTCGCATTCATCTGAGCCGCTGGTTTGCAGGGAATGGCAGGGTGTCTCGGAAGGAAACGAAATGCTGATGACCATTTTGATCATCGTCCTGCTTCTGATGCTAGTGGGAGCACTCCCCAGATGGAATCACAGCCGCACGTGGGGTTACTTCCCGAGCGGCGGCCTGGGGCTGGTCCTGGTGATTCTGATCATCCTGGTGCTGTTGGGTCGACTTTAGTTGGCCTGAGACCCCCTGATGTCGAAGTAACAAGCTCAACAGCGCATGAGTCGGGTTGGGCCCACCGGCGTCTGCCTCCGAAAATCAAGGAGGTACCAGAGAAAGGGCAAAGTCGCCGTTCGCCGGTGTTGATGATCTACCCTTGAAAGCGATAGCCGAGGCACAAGGGTTTTTCATTCGTGCCGCGTAAACCCTTCGTTCTTCCGACGGAGGATGGAGTACGACGGTAATACCCAGGTCGAACCCTGAATTGACGCAAGGCGCGCGGCGCATTCTCCAAGCAAACAAGTTCTGCCCACCTAGCCCTATTTAGCTGAGAGGAGATTCGCCATGAAACGATTGGGTGCTGTTTTGGTGCTGCTGCTTTTGGTCGTGCTTCCGGTCTTCGCGCAGGACATGTCCGGAAGGCCCTGGTGTCCGCTATTTCACGCAAACTCAACAACTTAGGCACATTCAATTCGCCGTGGATGCGAGGCGGACCACAAGTCGGATTCTCCGTCCTCGGGAAAATTATAGTGCTACCGCACGTCAGCTTTAATCGGTGTCGGAAGAAAAATAACTCCGTAGTGGCGGGACGTATCTCAAAGGTAACAAAAGGCCATGCCTGGAGCGGGCGTTGGCCCACGTGCGCGGAGCCCGCGATTGCTCTCCCAATGCGGAAGCCATCCGCCGCGCCCGATGACCGCGGATCGAACTTTAGCCTTGCAACTGGGGGTAGGCGTCTCGTCATAATCGATCAAGGGTCGCGCGTCAAGGCGCTGTGGAAGTTCAGCTGGTTTCTGCGCGATTTCGGTTACGACCCGAAGCTGCTCGGCCGGGATGAGGTGGAAGAAAAAGGCCTCATCGGACTCCGCGGGTTCCCGCAACCGCCGGGATGACTACCTTAAGTCCGGAGTGGTGGCCAGTTGCGTTGTTCAGTGCAACAGGTCTCGCCTGCCCACCGATGGGCTATCTTCCGAGGTCCTCTGCCCACACCTGAAGGCCTGCTCCGGGTGCCGCTTCCCATAGTTGCCGGTCAAACGTCGCCAACACGACATCCTCCCCGATCGACTCCTGCCAAGTCAGTGCAGAGGCTAGTTGGATGGCATCGTAACCGCGCAGGCCATGGTCCCACGCCAAGGTTTCGGCCCGAGAAACCAGCAGTTCGGTGACTGGCACCCTCGCAAGATTAGGCCACTCTCGTAAGAATCTGCGTTGCGCCCGCCGCGCGCCGTCGTGATCGAGGGCGCCAAGGCGCGCAGCACGGGCGAGAGCCGCAGCCACTTCGGCACGACTGACAACCGACGTCGCGACAATGTCCGCTTTGGCCGTCAGCTCGATCACCTCGTTTGACCCGTGCTCCGCCACGTATCGTTTCACCAGAGCGCTGGCATCGATGTAGACGATCACTCGCGGTTCTCACCAACAATCTCAGCGACGGTTCGTTTACCGCGCAGCCGAGCGATCGGTTTCGCGCGGCCCAGTCGACGAGCGCTCCACTTGATGCTGCCGGCATTTCTCAGCGTGTCAATCCGCTCGGCAAGCGAATCCGCCTCCCGCACGATACGCGCTACTCGCCGGCCGCGCTCAGTGACGACGATCGTCGCTCCCATCTTCACATCACGAACACATTGACTCAGTTTTGACTTAAGCTCGCGGATGCCGATTCGGCGTTCCTTCATGACGCCCTCAATGAGTCTACATTCTATCACATGTGGTCACTTTACTGCTTCGTCACATCTTGTTCCGCGTCTTCACGCCACAGCTTCCGCGTTGCTGCCCCTGGGACCCCATCACGCGTGAATCCGTCTGTGGCAGTCAGAACACAGGGTGATGAGGTTGCCCTCGGAATCCTCGCCTCGCCGGCTCCTACGCTGAATGTGGTGGACCTCGAGCCCGCGCATGGAGCCGCAAGCTTGGCAACGCCAGCCATCTCTTTCGAGGATTTCCTTATGCAGCCTGCGGTAGGCATCGGCATCCAACCGAATCCGGCTGCGTTTTCCAAAAGACGCTTTCACGCGGCCTCCGTCACCTGCTGCAGGAATTCTTGTTTCTGCGCAGCCGGTAGCAACCGGAAAAGCCGCATCATGGATAGCAGCAGAACCTTGGGGCTTCCGTCCTCCAAATGCGCCCCCGCCAGGAAATCTGCGCAGATCATCTCCAGGCAATACCCCCGCGCCTTGTCGGATCCGAGCATGAGCGCCGCCGTATCGATCGCCTGTTCGATCACCGGCGCCTGGCTCTTGTAGACCTTGAAATAGATCAGCTCGCTCGGTTCGGAATCCCGCCCGGTCAGTTCCTTTTCCACCTCCCGCGTGAACTCCTCCCTCGGCATGGAGCGGGCCTTGTGCACCCAGGGTGCACAATCGAACTGCTGACCTTCCGCCCGCGCCAGCTTCGCCAACTCCCTCCCCTTCGTCCAACCGATATTCCTTAGTTCCTTCCTGACTTGTGGTGGCAGGTGTTCGTGTATTGACATCAGGTAGTACGCTTTTCTCCTCGATTCCGGGAACCGCCTTTCCAGAAACTCGTCAAAAGACTTGAGGTTCTCCAGTCGCCAGTACTGGCCTGCCCGCACCTCGCACAAGTATCTTCCTAGTTCTACGAATCGCGTGTCGCGCTCGGCCTCTTTCCGCTGCTCCCAGGCGAGTATCTCGTCGATCTTGGAGAGCACGAACAGGGCCCGGCGGCGATTGAGCTTGGGCGGCATCGGTGCGTCCCTAGAAATCAAGTTGGTCAAGCCAACCAAGGTCGCCTCCCGGGCGGCGGATGAGCTTCAAGTCGACCAGATCCTGTTTTCCCAGACAGAGTCCCAGGTGAGAGCAACTGATGCACCCGTTCTGGGGAAAGCGGATGCCGCTGCGGGCAGGGAACTGGGCGGCTTCGATCTGCCGAATGGTGCTGGCGATCATCTCCCCGAAGCGGTCGCGTTGCTCCTGGGTCACGGTGGCGCGCAGATACTGAACCTCCACCAGCCGCTTGCGCACGAAGACTACAAAGCCCACGTTGGGTTCTCCAGTGATCCAGGAATAACAGACGAGTTGGGGGTCCAGAGCCAGCAGACCTTCCGGTTGGTCGGGGTAGCGGGCGCCGGTGGTTTTCCAGTCAATGACCGAGCGTTCTCCGTCGAGTTGGCCGATGGCATCGACGTATGCGACGAATTCGTTGCCGTTTCCGATAGGGCGCGTGAACTTGATCTGCAGATTGCGGCGGGGATTCCGGATTTGCACCCGGTCATCCTGGACAAATCGCGCGAGCAAGTGGATTCCTTGCTCAAGCATCTGATCCCAGGTTTCGCTCTTGGGGTACTCCAGAGGAGAGTTCTTGTACTGCGACCAAGCCTCGAAAAGCGCGCAACCCGGATCTTCACGGCGGAACAGCGCAGCCAATGCTTGCTCAAACGTACGTCCGAACAGCAGCCCGGCTCGGGTTTCTTTCTCCTGCCAGCCGTCCAGGTAGCGATAGCGGTACCGCAGCGGGCAGGCCAGATACTGGGCGAGCTGGGTGTAGCTGTAGGTCATGAGGCCAACTCCGAGCGCAGCGGGGGAGGGGCCGGCGTGGAAATCGACTCCCAGGCGCTTGCTGGCGCGAAGGCGTCCAGGTTGACCAGCGTGCGACCGTTCACTACGGTGTGGGAGAGCTTGACTACCCCGCGGAGCCCGATGAGGCCCTTTTCTTCCACCTCATCCCGGCCGAGCAGCTCCGGGTCGTAGCCGAAATCGCGCAGAAACCAGCTGAACTTCCACAGGGCCTTGGTCGTGCAATAGATCCGGCCGGAGAAAGTGCGCCCGGCCACAGGTTCGGGTTCGAGCACGGAGAACCGAACGGTGTAAAACGGCTTCTGGCGCTCCCGCGAGTACCGGACCTGATCGACCCGGACCAGGAACACGCCATCGGGAACTTCCCTGCCCGCTTGCGCCGTTGAAGCCAGGCCCTGGAAACGCCGTTTCATGCGGCACCTGCCTGCTGGGCGAAGCTGTTGAGCTTGGCGAGCAATTCTTCCCTGTCCCGGGCGGCGAATTCAGCGATGTGCTTAATAAAGGACGCGACCTGTTCGCGGCTGGCCTGCCGGAGGTCCTTGGTGCCGCAGAATTCAGCCGCATATTGCTTGACTAGCGCGGCATCCAGACGATGTTGGCGGATCAAGAGGCAGAGCTGGTCGCGGAGCTTGGGTTCGCCGTTGCCGTTTACAGGCTGGGGCGGAAGCTTCCGGACATTCGGCTCGGGCTGACTGCGAGCGGGCAGGGATCCGATCTCTTCGACCGAGCAAATGCCGATCCCATACGCCTTGCGCAAGGCCCGGTTGACCGCCCGGGTCTCGGCCACGCGCATCTCGGCCCCCCGGACCAGAGGCGATACATTGGAAGGATCCGCATCACCGAACCCTGCAAAGCCTCTGCGGCCGCGCAGTTTGTAGACGGTGGCTTTGAACGCCCAACGGCCAGCATCCGAATTGCAGAAAGCCCGAACCGGCTGAACCTCTATTCCACTGCAGCCGTTACTCGTTGCTAGGTGCAAGAGGCCCGCGTGGGTCACGTACCAACGGCCTTCGATTAGCTGGAGGTCACCAGCAGCTATGGATAACTGAAGCTGGCTCGTTAGTGTTCTTAGCGTGGCCATCTGCTCCGTTGTTATGTTCCAGTAGCGCTTGGCCAATCTGCTATTGCCTCTGATGAGTGCCGCGACTCGGCTGCCTGGGCTGGTTCGACGGCCTGACATATGCCCTCCGCTCAAACAATGTTAAACAAATATTAACGAATCTAAAGAGCCATGTCAAAAACCTTGTTTTACGTTGTAAAACTAGAGTTTCAATGGGTATAGTTTGCGATGTGGTTAAGAAGGCTTTCCTTGGATTCCGTTTGGTGCCTGAATTGAAGGCGGAGCTGGAGAAGGTTGCTGCCCGCGAAGAACGCAGCGTTTCTCAAATCTGCGAAATCCTGCTGAGGATTGGAGTGGACGCTTACACCAAAGAAGGCTCCAAATACCTCCAGCGCTTCCTCTCCCGCCGCAAGGGAACGGAGACCTAGCGCTTCAGTGCCCCTGCGGCTCAGGGAGGCACCGGCGCTAAAGCCGAGAGTATCCCCCAGAGGCCGACGTTGTAGGTCAGCGGTCTCACCTATTCATGCTTTGCCAGGATGCACATCGTAGCCGGCCACGACCGAAGTGCTCGCTGTCCACGTGAGGGTGGCCGTGTACTCGAAGGGGGGCTGACGGGCGAGCGGCCGGCCAAGGCAAGAAGCATCAGATGGGCGGCATAAAGCGCCGCGCCGGCGTGGACTGAAGCAACCCAGGGCGCGCACTGAAATTCTTTCCCCGCGCACTTAAAATGGGCTATACTCCGCCTACGGGGAGCACTGTGGGCAAGGCCTAACGGGCCCTCCCCACCCGCAGCCATGCGGGGGAACCTTCTCCTGGTTCAGGCCGCGTGAGGAACATCGTCGCGTTGAGGAAGAACTAAGGACGAGAAGTATCACGCAGCACGCGGTGTAGTGAAATCCAAGAAATACCAGCGACCAATCGCAAGGGTTTCCGTGCGCGCATGCGTCGTAATTGGAGGAGGAGAGGAGGTGTGTTGTATGTCCTTGGTGATCGCATTGAAAGGGACAGACTCGGTGGTTCTCGCAGCAGATACTCTGGCGGTCAGCGAGGATCCAGATGGGGTTGTGCAAATTTAAATGCTCAAAACTGCGAACAGTGAACAATGGCAGATGGGTTGTCGGGGTTACGGGGTCGGATGACGCATTCGGCTTGATAGAGACCCTCAACCGACGAGGGTTTGACTTCGGCCAGGACGCTTTAATGGGCATCCCGAGCTATGCTCGCGAGCTACGGACGGAGTATCAACGCAGGCATTTCTCAGGTGTTATGGACTTTCTGTTGGCGGGGATGGATTCTAGCGTCCCCTTCATTCAGCGCTGGTCATTTGATGTACCGAGACGTGGACGGCCAATGTCTCTGATCGGCCCTTCCTTCTGCGAAAGAGACCACGAAGCGATCGGGGTGTGTGGCCATGGCGGCCTTTATTTCGCTGCGGAATATCACCGGGAGGACATGGATACCAGGCAAATGGTCTCGTTGGCCCACTTTTGTGTCAGCGAGGTAGCAAAGCGCGAGTTGCTGGTTGGTGGTCCTGTGGACATAGCCATTGTGAACGGAAATGGGGCGATTTGTCTGCCGGAATCAAAATTTCCTGGCCTAAGACAGCGAAGTGAATCTATCGTCGCATTGATGCGGTCAACATTTTCGGCAGTGGGGCCTGATATTCCCCCTAAGGCTCTGCCGTGAACATCCGCTGCGAAGCGGGAAATGGGAGCGCCCCGATGGAGGGCATTCGGGGTGCCCAGCGATAGAGTTGCTCGGAAGGAGGGTAGCCTGAACTCGGCCACCCCTCGTTTCCGCCAAGACTAAGCTCGGGATCATCCCCAGGGTCCGACGGATCAGATCCTTGCCCTGAGGAGTCCGACTGGCTCCTCACGGCGCCCTCTGACCCCAGGGACAGGCGTTTGAGCGCTGAAGTCCATCACCTACGCAACGCGAGGAGCACCCCCATGCATAGCGCGGAGTATATTGGCCTGGACGTTCATCAAGCAACGATCTCGGTAGCAGTCTTGGATTTCCGTGCGTGCACGCGCCGGAGTTGACCGCGGGTGTCGCTGACCGGGAGGACGTCATGAAATCCAAGGACTCCGTTCGGCCGAGGAAGCCAAACCGCAAAGCCGGCCGTTCGACTTTGGCTGAGAAGCCATCGCAATCAGGCCTTGTGGAGACCGGAGGCGAGCTGTCAGACGATGGGTCTGCCATTGAGCTCGTCGGGGACCCAGTCACCCAGCGATTGAATCTGTTGCGCTGGGATGGGGCAAACGCGACGATCGCAGCGCGAGTCCGGCACAACGGGAACGAGTATGTACCCTTGCGGCTGGAACCGAGCTTTGCCCGGAATCCGATCTTGCCCACCAGGGCGGGAGAGTATGCCAGGACAAGCCAGCTGTGCGGGACGCTGCGCGAGCTCTTCGCACGTCACGTCGACGAAACGGGAACATGGTTGCTTACCGTCTTCGCCCTGGCGACCTGGGGTATTGATTGGCTGCCTTTTGCGCCGGCGGTCGCAATCGCTGGACCACGTCGGGAAGCTACCGCGCTGCTGCGGCTACTGGCCTGTGTCTGCCGCCGGTCCCTGTTATTGGGCGAACTCAGTCGACGATCGTTGCGCACGCTGCCCATAGAAAGCCTCCACCCAACCCTGCTGGTGGCTTCCATCGACCCGGCAACCCGGAACGTACTTCGGGTATGTAGCTTGCGAGGACTGCAAATTCCACATGGCGGTGGACTCGTGGATTACTTCTGTTCAACCGCCATTTGCGGTGGGATCCGGTATCGCGATGAAACTGATTGCCGACTGTGCGTCTCTGTGCGCCCTCGGAGCACGTTGGAATACGCGGACGAAGCAAAACGCCAGAGTCTCATCGATCGGCTGCAACCTGTGCTCTTGCGATACAGGTTTGCTCTGTTCGCGCGCATACTCGCCGAGCGGACGGAGTCCCGGAACGGCACGTCCGCTCAAGTTGCGCGCAGCCTCGAGCTGTTGGTGGCGGATGATCCAGAAGTCCTCGCCACCGTCTCGCCTTTATTGAAAGCACAGGACAAGCAGATCGAGCGATCGCGCCTGACGGGAACGGAGTCGGTGGTCGTGGAAGCGCTCCTTGCGGCTTGCCACCAGAATGAGGCCGAGATCTTGGTGAGCGGGGTCGCGAAACTTGCGAACGCGATCTGGTTGGGACGCTCGGAAGCCTTCAACCTCGAGCCACGGGCAGTGGGCGACATCTTGCGACATCTTGGTCTGCAGACGGAGCGAATTGGTGCGGCTGGGCGCGGGCTCAAGCTGGACCAGAGGACGTGCCAAAGCGTGCACGAGCTAGCCCGTGATTATCGTGTCCCGAACCGGATCGAGTCATGCTCGCACTGCACTAAGGTTTTCGGAAAAGCAGCGATAAGAACCTAGGGCAATGTTGTGCGGCTGCACGTCGTGCATGTCGTGCACGTCAAAACAGTAGGAGAGGACATGTGCAAACATTTCTATCGCAGATCGGAACTGGAGGCACTTCTGCCCGCATTGCGGGCTGCTGGATGTCCGGTGGAAAGGGACGAAGGGCAAAGAGCCCACGAGCCACTGTCTATCGAACAGTTGGGGCTGTGCTCCATTGCCGTCAACGAGGGCCCTGGCACCCGCTACACGGTCGACTTAAACATCACCTGTACCCGTGGGGAAGTTTCGCTGCGCGACTTCCGTCTGACTCTTCCGTGGGAAGATCCCAGTCTCGCTTGGCTACCGGACCCGCGCGAGATTAAGGCACCCTATGAGGCGTACCGGTTTCGGGGTACGGCGCTGTCATATCCCAGGGAAGAAGTTATTAATCATCATTGCCGGGATGTGCTGCGGCGCGGCCGATACATCGAAGGGCTACTACTGGGATTTGGTATGAAAGCCATTCCCAACGAATATAGGCACGGAACCATGCTCCAACTGAATCTGTCTGTTATTGCCGGAGTGGGTACATTCTCAGTTCTGGTGGAGTTCGAGATAGACCGAACCGCGGATCTGCTGCGGAAGGATTCAGGGAGGCCGCCACAATACACGGGACTGTGGGAAAGGGCAGAACCGGATGGGACGTTGCGGGCCCTGGTACGACAACAAGGTGCAGATTACCGACGGGGTGACCCGGTCGGCGTACATATGAGCCGGAAGGGCCGGGACATCGCAACCTAGCCCTCACCCTCTGGCCAGGCTTCCGGGGAACGAAGAACGTGTCCCTAAAGGGCGCAAAGTCGAGGTCGGGGCCGAGATCTTGCTGAGAATTGCGCGCGAGTTCGGCAGAACTATGGAATGGCTACTTACCGGGGAGGACAGGCCCTGACCTCCTCGGAAACGGACTGGTCTAGGGCACCTAAGCCGGCGCTGGCGCGAAACGAAACACACGCCAAGAATTTCGGTGTTGATGTACTTCGGACAGGCCGCCCGGGAGCGTCAGCGAAATGAACGTTGTGAACGTTGTGAACGTTGTCGACACGTTCTCGCTCCGATCTGCGCCAGGGGCGGGGACTCACCTGTTGCCGTGAATCGCTCTGTGGCAGTCGGAGCACAGAGCGATGAGGTTGTCCTCGCAGCCCTCGCCCGAACGGCTCCTCCGCTGGATGTGATGGACCTCGAATCTTGGAGCGCGACGGCTGGCGGTGCCCGGCTTGCGGCTCCATTGCCGGACTCTACACCTACTGCACTTCCCATCATGATGCCTTCCGGCGGGAGTGCCAGCTCTACCATCACTATCGCCCCTCCAATAACCGCTCCCCGGCACGTAGTCCGGGAACCACCTGGGATTGTTGCCTTTGGCAACCTGATCTGGCCCCGCCTTGATGCTTTCATTTGGCCCACCCCTGGGTCCTGAACTCTCCGTTGCTCCCAGCTACAGCCTGAGCCGGGATGGGGGTGCAGGGGCAAGGGGTGGCGTGTGAACCCCTTGCCCCTGCCCAGCGCTTTACGAAGCTTTCTTCTTCTGTCGTATCTCCATGGTTCTCCGGAACCGGTACGAGTCGGTGCCGGTCTCGATGATGTGCGCCCGGTCGGTGATCCGGTCCAGCAATGCCTTGCACAAGCGCGGATTGGGAAACACCTGCGTCCATTCCGAAAAGGGCAGGTTGGTGGTCACGATCCACGTCGCCTTCTCGACGCGATCGGCAATCACCTGGAACAGGAACTCCGCGCCGATCTCTGCCAGCGGCACGTAGCCCACTTCGTCGAGGGCGATCAGATCGTAACGCAGCCAGCGCGCCAGCGCCCGCCGGATGGAGTTTTGTTGCTGAGCTTCCACCAACTCGTTCACCAGGTTCGCGGCGGTGGTGAAGCGCACCCGCCGCTTCTGCCGGCAAGCTGCAACGCACAGGCCCGTCGCCAGGTGGGTCTTGCCCGTGCCGCATTCGCCCATCAGCACCACGGGCTCAGTGCGCTCGATGTAGCCGCCCCCGGCCAGTTCGCGGATCTTCGCCGCCGGAATCTGTGGCGCCTGATTGAAGTCGAACTCCTCCAGCGTCTTCAACCGCGGCAGCCGGGCATCGTGCAACCGCTGCTGAATCGCACGCCGATCCCGTTCTTCGCTCTCCATGGCCAGCAACGCTTCCAGGTATCCAATGTGGCTACGCTTTTCCTTCACCGCTTGCTCGGCCAAGGGAACGAAGTTGGCGCCCACTACCGGCATGCGTAAGAGCTGGCAGTACTGCTGTACGCTGGCGTGTTCCAGAGCTTCGGTGGCGGCTGGCTTCATCGCACCACCTCCGCCTCGGTCATCGCCTCACCCAGCAGCAAGTCATATTCGTTCAGGACCGGCAGCGGACGTTGGTAGCGTTCCAGTTCACTGTCAACGTCGCAGCTCTCCGCTGGGGGATGGGCCAGTTCGCCGAAGCTCAGCAGGTGCCGCACGGCCGCCGCATCGGTGCATCCCAGCAACAGCGCCTGCTCGACCGCGTGCTCCAGCCGATCCCAACCCTGCTGCTTGCCCAGGCGCAGCAACTCGATCATCTCCCGCGTCCCCGCCTGGGGGCCCTGACGTTCTCGCAAGCTCTGCCACAGACGGTCGAAACTTTGCGGCCAGCGCCCGCGTTCGCGCCACTGCTGCAGGGGACTCGATCCCGCCAACGCGCCCGGCTTCCGCTCCAGCACATCGAGGTAGTGCTCCAAATCGAGCACCTGTTCGTAGCGCGAGAAGCTGCGCTCGTGCCGCGCCACGCACTCCCGCTCCTGCCAAATCTCCACATAGGCTGGCAGCAGCTTCACGCGCGTGCGCGTGCCCGGCTTCAGCGGCGTCGAGTACCAGTTCGTGCGCACCTTCACACAGGCCTTGCCATCCACGACGGGAAAGCTGGTCTCGGCCAACTCGAACCCTTCCGCCGGCAGCGGCAGCAGATGCTCGCGCTCGATCCGCAGGGCTTCGCCGACCGTGTGCGGCTTGCCCGTGATCCGCCGCTGTTCCTCGCCGCGGCAGGCTGCCAGCAAAAGCTGGTTCAGCTCTTCCAAGCTCTCCACGCGCGGCACCGGCACCAGATGGTTGCGTCGGAAATAGCCCACTTCGCCTTCCACTCCGCCCTTCTCGTTGCCCCGCGCCGGATTGCAGAACTCCGTCTCGAAGCCCCAATGCGAGCGAAAGGCGATCAGCCGCTCGGTCTCTTCCCGCTGATGCCCGCGCAAGATCTTCTTCACCGCGCTCTTCAGGTTGTCGTAGCGCAACCGCCGAAACACCCCGCCGAAATAGCCAAAGGCGGACTCGTGCGCTTCCAAGAACGCCTGCTGCGTGGCGTGGTAATAGGCGCGATGAAACGCCCCGCCGCCCGCCATCGAGCGCATCGCAAAGCAATAAACCTCGCGCCGTTCGCCCATCACTTCCGCGAAGGCTTCGTACCAATCGACCTGCGCCTCGCTGCCCCAGTCGTAGACCTGCGGCACGAACGTCTCCCGCGCCATCAGCCCCAACTCCTGCTTGCGACGTGCGACGTAATGGCGCACCGTCGATTCCGCCACTTTGCTCTCCGGCCGTTCCCGGCAAATCCGCCCCCAGAGGTGGTGCGCCGTGTGCCGCTGCTTGCGCGGAGCCTGCTGGTCCGCCCGCAGAATCTCGTCAATGAACTCCAGGACCGGGCCCAGCCCAGGCTTCGCCCGCGCTGGCGTCTTGCGCTCCGGCGGGATCGCGCTCGCCAGCGCCTGCCGCACCATCCGCCGGTGTACCCCGAACTGCCTCGCCACTCCTCGGATCGTACCTACCCCGAAGCGGTGTTCCCGCCTGATCTGTTCAAACAGCTCCACCTTGCGTCTCCTGTCCATCGGCCTCCCCGTCCCGGCTGGCAGGGACAGCGTAGGCCGATCTATCGCTTAGGGTGGGGCCAAATCGGACGGCCAAAGTGGGGCCAGGTCAGAGTAGCGAAATCAATTGTCCCATCTGCCACGGTTTTCGCTAAGCCGCTCGCTTCCATCCCCGGGGAGAGCTCGCCCCGGCAAGGATCACCGGCCCACCTTATGGCACTTTAGTGCCATGCCTACCACCTTGGGTCCATTGTCTCCCCCGCTGAAAGGCATATGCTTTTCGGGGGAAATGAGCGGTTTTGGCGGGTGAGAGAGGTGTCCCGATGAACCCACATCTTCGCAGTGTGGCTGGACGGAGGAACGAGGCTGGCTACTTCATGGTGACGGTGGCCCTGAGCATCTTCGCGCTGCTTGGCATTCTCGGCCTGGCCATCGATCTGGGATATTTCCGCTACGTCCGGCGCCAATTGCAGACCGCGGCCGACGCCGCCGCTCTCGCCGGCGCCATCAACGTCACCTACGGACGCGGCAGCTGCCCCGCAACGGCGGTCTGCACGGCGGGCCGGGCGGCCTCTCAGGAGAATGGGTTCAAAGATGGAGACCCCGGCATCACCGTGACCATTAACAACCCGCCCCAGAATGGTCCCTTCGCGGGTTCATCCTATCCGACCTATGTCGAAGCCATCGTCCAAAAGACAACCGTCCCCACGTTTTTCTCGAGGATCTTCGGAGTGAACAACGTCACGCTCTCGGCTTCCTCGGTGGCGGCGGGTGGCACCAACTGCATCTACGCCCTCGATACCTTGTCCGGTGGCGCTATAAACCTTACTTTCTCAGTGGTTAACTCAAATTGCGGTGTCGTGGATAATTCAAACCTGAACATATTTCTCTTAGGTCTGATCTGTGCACCATCCTTTCAACTCGTCGGGTCGACCACCGGCTTTGGCTTTGGCGGCACCTGCGGCTCCGGTTTCAGACCGGCAAGACCTGTCAAGATCACCACGCCGGTGCCAGACCCGCTAGCGAACTTGCCGGCGCCGGCCATTCTGCTCCCGCCGCCAACTTGTCCGGGGAGTGGGAACCCAGGAGCACACGTTATCACGGCTGCCGCCACCATCAGCCAAGTCCCCGTATATTGCGGAGGAACTCAAATCACCAACGTACCGGCGGGACAGGTGGTAACCGTGAACCCAGGCACATACTTCGGTTCAACCACCGGTGACCCCGCCTTTCTCATTCGAAATTCGACGGTAACATTCAATCCGGGCACGTATTACATCGTTTCCCGGACAGCAGGGACGCCCGGGATTCAGTTGAGCTCTCAGACTTTCGGAGGCAGCACTACAGTTTCATTCGGGGCCGGGACCTATAACGTTTATGGCGGAATAACCGACAACGATCCCCTATTCGGCTCGGCGGTAAACTGGAACAGCAGCGCTGGCTCGTCTGCGCTGTTCAACATCGTTGGTGGTGGCCTGCACCTCACGGGAAATGTGAGCAGCTCGGGCTCAGCGGGCGCATCGAGCGGAGGGGTCACCTTCTACAACACCGGCACTGCTGCAGCCGGTGCCGTGACGACTTACGGAACGATCACCAGCTATTTCGACTTCAATGCGTTTTGCGGCTCAAATTGTCAACTTTCGGCGCCGACATCGGGCACTTACGCCGGAATTCTGTTCTTTCAAGACCGCAACAATACTGCCACGCAGTCGTGCGGCTTCGGGAGTAGCACGGCGTCCGCATGCTTCAACGCTAATGTCAACTTCCAACCAGGTTGCCAAATATCTAACGCTGGTGCCTACTACTTTCCGAACTCGACGGTCGGCTTTAATTTCAACTTTGGCTGTGGAGCGCCCTACACGCTTCTCGTCGCGAAGGATATCAGCTGGTTTGTTACTTTCACATTTAATAATAACTACGCTTCCCTTCCCAACGGGTCGCCTCTTCGGCAGGGCAGCGCCGTACTCGTGCAGTAACAGGAACGCAGGGAGGATCAGGATGCAAGCGAACGACAACGTGCTGCAGGCTAAAGGAGGACGCAGCGCACGCACATCCGAGCGCGGCTCGGTTTTCGTGGAAGCGGCTTTGGTCATGACCTTAGTCCTGGTTCCGCTTCTCCTCGGTGCGCTTAACTTCGGCCGCGCATTTTACGTCAGCATCGAGATGGCCAACGCCGCCCGCGTTGCCGCCCAGTTCGGCTCTCAAAACACCATCACCCAGCAGAACACCGCTGCGGTTGCAACTGTGGCTAAGAACGAGGCGCCGGATGTCTCCGCATCCTGCGGCGCCGGGAAGACCTGTTGGGTTGCAACTTATCCCCTCGCTGAGTGGGGCTGCGAGTGCTCGAATCAAGCGACCTTCGCCGGCGGCACACTAAACAGCAACTCTTGCAGTTGCCCTGGCGGCCACGCCGTGAGCTTCGTCCGGGTGACCACCAAGGCCACCTACACTCCCATGTTCAATTTCGGCGGCCTGTTTCCTCCGATCACCCTGAACTGCCAGACCAAGATGCGCTTCGCGCTTTCCTAGAATGAGAGCCTTCATGCGCCGGCAAACCACAAACGGAAACAATCTTTCGCGGCAGCGGGGCGAAGCGATCCTCGAGGCCGCTTTCGTTGGAGTCTTGATCCTGTTCATGATGTTCGGGACTCTTGATTTCTCCCGCGCCATGTACGCGTATCACTGGGTCTCCTACGCCGCCCGCGAAGGCACCCGCTGGGCCAGTGTGCGCGGCGCGGGCTGCCAGACCCTGCCCGGTGGATGCCCCGCGACTGGGGCACAGGTTCAAACCTTCGTTCGGAGTATCGTGGCCCCCGTCATGGACAGCGCCGCAGTCTCTGCCACCACTACGTGGACGGGCAAAGGCGGCGATGGCACGGATTGCACGAACGGCGGCGACCTCCCGCCAAACAGTGCGGGCTGCGTCGTAAAGGTGCAGGTCGATTATTCCTTTGGCTTCATCCTTCCCCTCTCCAGCGTCACCGGCAAAACCGTAGATCTGCAAAGCACATCCCAGATGGTAATCTCGCAGTAATTTGCCGGCAGGATCGCGCTGCATGTGGCCGGGGATCTACTTTCCGGTTGACAGCGAGGATCACGAACGCATTCCGGCAGGCGCTCA
This sequence comes from uncultured Acidobacteriota bacterium, assembly GCA_963704285.1. Classification (GTDB taxonomy): domain Bacteria; phylum Acidobacteriota; class Terriglobia; order Terriglobales; family Acidobacteriaceae; genus JAHFUA01. Next base: position 3,601,271 of record OY969886.1, read on the forward strand.
CGGTCTCTCACTCCACATGAATGCCATGCTGGATGGTTGCTAGTATGCCCACGCCCGCGTGACGAATCGGATGATAGCTAGGCCAAGGCAAAACAGGCCAGCGGCTCCAGCCACTGCCGCCCGCTTGGATTGCACAATGGGAATCCTGGTTTTAGACACGTGCAATGGTCGCGATAGACCCGTGACTATACTCGAACAGGCATCCGAGCAAGATTTGAAGCGATTACTCGAACTGTTTCCGATAGCGAACTGACGGAAAAATTGGCCCGCCATCAAGGGAACTAAGGAAGAGGGCAACGATGCGAAACTCTCTTTCGTTAGCATCCGTTTCCAAGTGTCTGAATCCGAGGCGTGTGACATAAAGAAGGTCATGCGGCGGGACCATCTCATTTATCGCTTTTACACCAGTGACCGGGATTACTTGTGTATTGCCTCACCGAAGCGTAGCTCCCCCATCCAACACCCGCTGGAGGAGGGAGGCTTCGAACACCCGCCAGAAGTGAAAAGCGAAGACATCTTTCTCTTGTCCGGGAGCCGTGCCTCATCAGAGTACGTCGAATTGCCGGGAACCGAGCAGGGCCATCGCCTCGCAGGCGTCCCCAAGTGCCGCTCTAGAGTGATGAGGCAGTCGGCATCGCAATCGACAAGCAAAATTTTCTTCCTGTGGCTCACGCTAAAGCTTCCTTTCCGGCACGAACGCTCCCACACAACTCGGTAGCAGTTCGACAACGGGGCGAAATCAGGTGGAGCTGGTGGACATGAAGTGCGACCGAGAAATAAGAGTTGCACCTAGTGTGGGGCAAACGGTGGGTCAGAGCCAAGCGCAGGGGCCAGCAAAAAGTTCATTCGTTCTATCGAAATATTGGGATTGACTAAACGCTAGTGACGCGATCCCCATTCAGTTGCATAACCACAGCCGCCGAGTGAGTGCGGCCCGCCGGATTTTGCCACTCCCCGACTAGCGTCGTCTTCTGTTGCCGGTGCCCTCGGTGGTCACCTCAATCAAACCATGCGCCCTGAACCGTTCGGCTCAGGGCGCGTGCAGCGTTCCGGCAGCCCTCCCCCAGAACTGCCCAACACCAAATACATTGTGGTCGTGTTCTCCACGCCGTCACATAGCACTTTCGTGCCACACCCACCACCTGTGGGGCATTGTTGCCATCTCAAAGGGGCACATACTGCTCAGCTGCCACTTGCCCGGTGGGAACTTACTGACTGCGGGCCATGCGGTGAGGTGCCTTCTCTGTTGGGACGTGGGCAGGGAATAAAGTGCGTTGATGCAAAGCCTGATGCGGCCAATGTCGAGAACAAGAGAACAACTCAAAGAGGGGAGCGTCCCATGAAAAGAATCACCACGCTCTTAGTCGTATGGTGCTTGGGGCTAGTGTTGGCCGCAAGCGTCTGCTTCGCACAGCAATACACGGTCACTGACCTCGGCTCCCTCGGCGGCACGTTCAGCGAGGCTTTTGGCATCAACGCCTCCGGCCAAGTGGTCGGCTATTCCGCCACCACCGGCGACGCAGCCACCCACGCATTCCGTACGGCTGCCAACAGCCCCATTAATCCGGCCACCGATGACCTCGGCACCCTCGGCGGTACGTCCAGCTACGCCGACGGCATCAACGCCTCCGGCCAGGTGGTCGGCTATTCCTCCACCACCGGCAACGCAGCCAGCCACGCCTTCCGCACGGCGGCCAACAGCCCCATTAATCCGGCCACCGATGACCTCGGCACGCTCGGCGGTACGGAAAGCTATTCCGACGGCATCAACGCCTCCGGCCAAGTGGTCGGCTATTCCTCCACCAAAGGCAACGCAGCTGTCCACGCCTTCCGCACGGCGGCCAACAGCCCCATTAATCCGGCCACCGATGACCTCGGCACGCTCGGCGGCACGTTCAGCTACGCCTACGGCATCAACGCCTCCGGCCAAGTGGTCGGCGCTGCCCGCACCAGCGGTGACACCGCCTACCACGCCTTCCGCACGGCTGCCAACAGCCCCATCAATCCGGCCACCGATGACCTCGGCACCCTCGGCGGTACGTCCAGCTATGCCTACGGCCTCAACGCCTCCGGCCAAGTGGTCGGCACTGCCGACACCACCGGCAACGCAGCCAGCCACGCATTCCGCACGGCGGCCAACAGGCCCATTAATCCGGCCACCGATGACCTCGGCACGCTCGGCGGCACGTCCAGCTGGGCCGTCGGCATCAACGCCTCCGGCCAAGTGGTCGGCTATTCCGGCACCACCGGCAACGCGGCCACCCACGCCTTCCTATACAGCAGCGGCGTGATGTATGACCTCAACAACCTGATTCCGGCTGGCTCCGGCTGGGAGCTACAGGGAGCAAGCGGCATCAACGATGCCGGGCAGATTGTTGGGGTGGGCGCACACAACGGCTGGACTCATGCTTTTCTGCTCACCCCCATCACGGTTCCTTTCAGGAGGTTAAGGTCAGAAGCCGTGGTCTACCAGAAGGAAAATGCCTTTGAGGTCTTGGGGACCTTTACGCTCGGCGCGAGCAGCAATGGAATCGCGCCACTCACAGAGGATGTGCAACTCAGCGTCGGAAACTTCTCCGTAAACATCCCTGCGGCTTCTTTCAAGAGGACATGGTTCGGTGGCTTCGCATTCACTGACCGTGCGAACAAATTTGGCATGGGAATACAGCCCCTCGGCCGGAACAACTATGTTTTCGCTGCCACCAAGGCAGGAGCGACTCCCGGCTCAAACAATCCTGCCATGGTGACTTTGGCCATCGGCGATGATTCGGGCCACGCAAGTGCACCCGTATATATTCTGCCTTGGTAAAACCTGCGCGGCGAGAATTTACGGATTGCTGCTTGCCACATCTACAACCTTTGCAGCCGCTTCGTTGGGCGCTGGGAAGTACCGGGTGGACATCAGTTTCAATGGGAACGTGGTCGGCCACGCGGTGTTTGCGCTCCAATAGCAGATTCCAACCATCCCCCTTGTGTGAGGGGGATTTCTGTCTTCATTCGAGGATTAAGGGAAGTGAGTCCGTTTCCCACATCACCGTCGGATAGATTACTGGTGAAAAATCGCTTTTACACAAGTGACCAAGCGTGGTGATACCAAGTGGTACCAGATTCGGCGCTATACCGGCTGCCAGCCGGCTACGGCGTGCACGGGATACACGGTATATAATCCGCCGAAGCTCCCACAGGGCGTGGGTTTAGCTGGCATGTCGGTGATTCAGCGCAGGATGCCGAATCGAGGCGCGATAGTATCCCACTCTCTCCGCCATGAAAAGCCAATCCTTTTACTTCAGTGTATTGGCCATGAAATCACCGGGGCGCACTCTGGTCGGGCGAGAGGGGCTAGCCGAACTCATCCAACTTGCCAAAACGAAGGCCCACACCATTTGATGGCATCCTCATCGACGATAGCTCACGAAGCGCCGAATTCCCGCTGCGGCTGCCTGATCCATCGCTTCGGGGCGTCTGCAAGAACAGGGTCACTATCCCACAGCAAAAACTGGAGCAGCAACTCATCGCGGCACTCGCGGCGAACTTTAGGAGTATAATAGCAAGCTGTGCGCACACTTCTGGTCGCGATATCACTGCTGGCGCTCTGTTTGGGGGGCGCCGGCCAGGCTCGGGGGAGAGGCACCGGATTGGGAGGTGTCCCGCCGCTGGCTGGGGGTCTGCCGGGAACGGGCGCTCCTGGACGCAGGCCGTTCCGCCGGGGAGTCTTTCCTGGCGCGCGGTTTGCGCACAGGCGGACTTTTCTCGGTGGATACGCTCCCTTCGCGGCCTATCCCGATCTCATCGAGCCTTATCCTGAAGCAGTTCCGCAGCCGCAGGTCATCGTGATCCGCGAAGAACGGGACCAGGCCGCGCCATCGCCGGCTCCCGTGGTGCAACCGAAACTTATCGAGTTACCCGCTTCGAGCGAGAAGCCGCGGCCCGAAGCGACCCTTCCCACGCTGCTGGTGTGGCGCAACGGGCAGCATGAAGAAGTCAAGCAGTATGCGGTCATTGGTCCGTTCCTGTACGACTACACCAAGCCGCCGACCGCGCGAAAGATCTCGCTGAACGACCTCGACCTCGATGCCACCTTGCGCGCGAACCGCGAGCGCGGCGTGCAGTTCCTCATTCCGAACAGCCCCAGCGAAGTCACCGTCCGCTTCTGAAAGCCGTACCGGCCCAGCCTGCCGCTAAGGCTTGTTAAATATCGCGCCAACTGGTTCGTTGTTGCTCATAACTACCGTGCAGGTGCCAGACAGGGCAATCAATCCGAAAAAGCCCACGACTTCCTCCCGACGAATTAACACTCGCTTAGTGCGCGCTGTTACGGGCCGTTTGCCGTAGGCGCCGTGTACACTTTTTTGTCGAGTGTTCCCAATGAGAGTATCTCCTGGGCTTTCTATCAACAACAATGGGCTGAAGGTGCTAGAGGAAATGGCACGAACGTGCTGTGACCGCGAGAAGGATCCAGTCAGCGAGGCAGACGGCACCTTTGAGCCATGCTTACCACCTTGGTTGCATTGCGCAGTCCTGGCCTGCGGAGACACACTAAAGGACAGTTTTCTGTCCCATTAACGGACACTAGGGGCACTCTTGAAGAAACTGATGGCCTGCCTGCTGGCGGTGGCGCTGAGCTGGAGCTTTGCTCTGCCGGCTTTCGCCAAGAAAGCCCAGAAAGTCAAACTGAGTCCGGAAGCGCGCGCCGCCCAAAAACGCAGCAAGGCGCGGCAGAAGGAAATGAAGCGCCTCGCCAAGGCTCAGAACAAAGAAAGAAAGTACCTGAAGGCGGCCCGGTAAGCAGACCGGCGCTCTGCCGGTCGTGGAAGCGCGCCCCGCCTCAGTCGCACGCCACTACGTGTTCAATGAGCTTGTCTTGGTGAAGGCGCTTCCCGGCCCCGCTATGGTCGAGGTGGAAAATGGCGCTGCCATTGCTGTAGATCAGGCTCTGATCCTCGCAGAGATCGAACGACAACACTCCCTTGGCCAGGATCGTGGTGCTCCCGCTGCGAGCCTGCCGGACAAGCTGCCATGAATCGGGAACCAGCCCGGATGCGTCTTCGCCTCCGCCCCGCACCGACTTGTCCGCGCTGATCAGGTTTCCCCAGATCATCATCTGACGCACATCCGCGGCCTTTTGCCGTTCGCCGCCGGCCGTGGTCAGCGGCTTGCCGGTGTAGGCGGCGGTGAAGAAGTTCAGATACTGGAACAAGGCGTGGAGCGGGCGAAAAGGGAAGAGGACAAGGTCGAGCAGAGCCCGGCCGGGGCTCCAGCTCCCGCCCTGATTCTGGTACGGACGGCGGATGTAGTAAAGGTCGCCGCCAGGGGTGAGCTGCGGCCCCAGCAGATCATTCCTGGGAGCCTCCATCAGGCAGGTGATCTCGCCGCGCGTGATGTCAGCCTTGGCGATGGCGAAGGGCGCAAGTCCCATCGCCAGACCGTCGGAGTTGCGGCCGATACCCGCCGACTGGAATACGACCTCGTTTTGCGATCCCGGCACCCAGTGTGGCGCCTGGTCAACGGCATCGCCCTGGGTGACCTCCGTCAACGCTGAACCGTCGGCCTGCATCACCGCGATGTTCGATGTGCCTTCGCGATAACGTATGGCACAGGCCATCATCTTGCGGTCGCCGCGGACACATAGGTCGGCGACCCGGTAGTCGGAGGTGTGAAAGAGCCGCTGTTCCTGCTCGCCGGAATCACATAGCACGAACACGCCGCGCAGGGTTGCAGAACTCGGTCTGGAAGCCCCAGTGCGAGCGGAACGCGATCAGCCGCTCGGTCTCAATCCGCTGGTGCCCGCGCAAGGATCTTCTTCACCGCGCTCTTCAGGTCGTCGTAGCGCAGCAGCCGGACCACGCCCCCGAAATAGTGAAACGCTCGCTCATGGGCTTCCAGGAGTGCCTGCTGCGTGGCGTGGTGGTAGGCCACATGAAGGCGCCGCCGCTGGCCATCGAGCGCATCGCGAGGATGTGCACCCTCTGCCGCTCGCCGCCCATCTCGGCTACCGCGTCGTGCCAGTCAACCTGCGCTTCGCCGCCGATTCTGCGGGATAAAAAGGAGCGGGCGGGTTAATGTGTCCCCGCTGTGTCCCTGGCCAAAAACGGGGATTCCCGCAAGTGGTTTGGAATGTTGGCGTCCCCGGCGGGATTCGAACCCGCGTTACCGCCGTGAAAGGGCGATGTCCTAGGCCGGGCTAGACGACGGGGACGCGGTCATCGGCAGGAACAACACCGTAATCTTCTACTCTACCAAATGGTCTCCGAACGGCCAAGCTTGGGCAGAAACAACCCAAGAACTGAAAACCACAAAGGCCACAGAGGGTGGTGGACCAACATCCCAGTAGAATAGCGGTGAGGTTGCCGTCCCGTTACCATGGCCGACCGTCTGTATCTCAGCCTGTGGTTCCCCAGCTTCTCGGAAAGCGAGATGCTTGCGAAGACGCTGTGCGTGCTGCGCCAATTCCCCTTCGCCACGGAGCGGCCGGGGATCGGCTACCTGGGTGTACATCCCTTATCTTGGAACGAGCCGGTGCTGTACCAGGGGACGTTCGATTTTCACGCCACCCCCGAGCATGCCGTCGAGACCGCCGGAGAGTTCCTGCACGACGACAACGCCTACGAGTTCGAGGCCCTGTGGGATCTTTGGGCACCGGGCGAAGCGGCAGGCTGGGTGCGCGCGCCGCGCGCGGTTAGCTTCGTGGCGCACGGGTTGAACTTCGACGAAGGCGCCTACGAGCAGGAAGGCCACCTGCAGGTGGACTTCGGGCTGGACACGCCCTTCCTCTATGAAGATGTGAAGCTGACGCCGCTGGCGGAGGCGCGCGTCCGCGACAACGTGCACAAGCTGGTGGCGTTCACCAGCGCGGTGGAGAAGAATTGCGGGGTCAGCGCCCGCCTGCTGTGGTCGGAATCCGACGAGAATCTCGCCCAAAAAATCATCGCCCGCTTACAAAAGGTCCAATAAACACCACGGAGACACGGAGTCACTGAGATTTTGATTTCTCCGTGCCTCCGTGGTGGATGTTACTTAGTCCTGCCGGTCTCCGCCTTCAGCTCCTCGCCGGCGGCGGCCTGGGCGGCGGCCAGGCGCGCGGTCAGCACGCGGTAGGGCGAGCAGGACACATAGTCCATCCCCACCCGGTGGCAGAACTCGACCGAGGAGGGCTCGCCGCCGTGTTCGCCGCAGATGCCGACCTCGAGGTGGGCACGGGTCTTGCGGCCGCGCTCGATGCCCATCCTCACCAGCTCGCCCACGCCCTGCTGGTCGATCACCGCGAACGGATCCTGCTTGAGGATGCCTTCCTGGACGATAGGTTGGCAGGAACTTGTTGATAGTCGTCGCGCGAGAAGCCGAAGGTGGTCTGCGTGAGGTCGTTGGTGCCGAAGCTGAAGAACTCGGCCTCCTTGGCGATCTCATCGGCCATCAGCGCCGCGCGCGGCAGCTCGATCATAGTGCCCACCAGGTAGTGCACCTTGGTCTCTTTCTCCGCGAACACCTCTTCGGCGACGCGGCGCACGATCGCCTTCTGGTTGGCCATCTCCTTCACGGTGCTGATGAGCGGGATCATGACCTCGGGAATCACCTTCACGCCTTCCTTTGCGACCTGAACCGCGGCCTCGAAGATGGCGCGCGCCTGCATCTCGGTGATCTCCGGATAGCGGATGCCGAGACGGCAGCCGCGGAAGCCCGAGCATGGGATTGAACTCGTGCAGCTCCTCCACCCGGGCCAGGATCTTGCGAAGCTCTTTGAGCTTGGGTGACTTTGGCTTCGTGGCCTGGAGCACCGCGATCTCCACCATCAGCTCTTCGCGCTTGGGCAGGAACTCGTGCAGCGGCGGATCGAGCGTGCGAATGGTGACCGGCAGGCCGTCCATGGACGCGAAAGATGCCGACGAAATCGTCGCGCTGCATGGGTAGCAGCTTCTTCAGGGCCGCACGGCGGTCCTTCTCGTTGTCGGCAAGAATCATGGCGCGCACGTGCGGGATGCGGCCCTCGCCGAAGAACATGTGCTCGGTGCGGCACAGGCCGATGCCTTCGGCCCCAAAGGCGCGCGCCTGGATGGCGTCGCGCGGGATGTCGGCATTGGCGCGCACGCCGAGCTTGCGGAACGCTTCCGCCCAGCTCATGAACTTCTGCAGGTTGGGATCATCGGGCGAGGGCTCGAGTTGGTCCAGCTTGCCCTTGATCACGCGGCCGCTGGTGCCGTCGAGCGAGATCCAGTCGCCTTCGTGGAAGACTTCGCCGTGGACGCGCATCTCCTTCGCGTGCTCATCCACCTGCACGTCGCCCGCGCCGGCCACGCAGCATTTGCCCATGCCGCGAGCGACGACGGCGGCGTGGCTGGTCATGCCGCCGCGCGAGGTGAGAATGCCCTTGGCCACTTCCATGCCGTGGATGTCGTCGGGAGTAGTCTCGGCGCGCACCAGGATGACCGGATTTTTCTTGTGCGGGCCGGCCTTGGCGACGGCGTCGTCGGCAGTGAAAACGATCTGTCCGACGGCCGCGCCCGGTGACGCCGGCAAGCCGGTGGCCAGCACTTCGACCTTCGCCGCTCTCATCCAGCTTGGGCACCAGGAAGTCGTCGAGCTGGTTGGGCTCGACGCGGAAGATGGCTTCTTGCTTGGTGATCAGGCCTTCGTTCACCATGTCGATGGCGATCCTCACGGCGGCGATGCCGGTGCGCTTGCCGTTGCGCGTCTGCAGCATGTACAGCGTGCCGTCCTGGATGGTGAACTCGAAGTCCTGCACGTCGCGGTAGTGCTTCTCCAGGCGGGTGGTGATCTCGCGCAACTGGTTGTAAACGTCGGGCATGATCTTGTGCAGCTCGGAGATGGGCACCGGCGTGCGGATGCCGGCCACCACGTCCTCGCCCTGCGCGTTCATCAGGAACTCGCCGTAGAACTCCTTGTCGCCCGTCGCCGGGTTGCGGGTGAAGCCCACGCCGGTGCCGCTGGTTTCGCCCAGGTTGCCGAAGACCATGGCCTGCACGTTGACGGCGGTGCCCAGGTCGTCGGAGATCTTGTTGATGCGGCGGTAGTGCTTGGCGCGGTCGTTGTTCCAGGAGCGGAAGACGGCATCGCGCGCCATCACCAGCTGCTCCTTCGGGTCCTGCGGGAAATCCAGCTGGGCGTGCTTCTTGACCACCTTCTTGTACTCCTCGATGACTTCCTTCAGGGCGGCAGCGTCGAGTTCGGTATCGAGCTTCACCTTCTTCTGTTTCTTCCTGGCATCGAATACTTCTTCGAAATGCTTCTTCTCGATATCCAGCACGACATTGCCGAACATCTGGATCAGGCGGCGATAGCAGTCATAGGCGAACCGCGGATTCTTGCTGCGCCTAGCCAGCGCTTCCACCGACTGGTCGTTCAGCCCGAGGTTGAGGATGGTGTCCATCATGCCGGGCATGGAGAACTTGGCGCCGGAGCGCACGCTGACCAGCAGCGGGTTTTCGCCCGTGCCCAGCTTCTGTCTCTGAAGCTGCTCCAGGCGCTTGAGGGCGTCTTCCATCTGGCGATCGACGTCGGGCGAGATCTTCCCGCGCATGGATTCGCGGCAGGCGTCGGTCTGGATAGTGAAGCCCGGAGGGACGGGCAGGCCGGCGTTGGTCATCTCGGCCAGGCCAGCGCCTTTGCCGCCGAGTTCGTCTTTCATCTTGCCGTGGCCGTCGGCTTTGCCAGAACCGAAGAAGTAGACGTACTTGGTGGCAGCGGCAGTCTTGGTCGGGGCGGGGGCGGGAATCGTTTCTGTACTCATGGAATTTTTTCCTCTCCAGGATTGCGGATTAGTGCGTATCTGGCCTGAAAGCCAAAACTCTTTATTATGAACCTTTCCCCTCGGTAACGATCTCGGAAAAATCGGCGATGGTGGAAAAACTTCTCAGCAGGTTCTGAAGCAGCGCCAGGCGGGCGGCGCGCAGGTTCTCGTCCTCGACCATCACCATCACCTTATCGAAGAAGGTGTCCACCGCGGGACGGAGCTTGGAGATCTCCACCAAGGCGTCACCGTAGTTCGCTTGCGCGCGCAAGGGCTCGACTGTGGCCGCGATGGCCCCCATCTCGCAAGCCAGCGCCTTCTCCGCCTCTTCGTGCAGACCGTGCGCGTCGAAGCCGGGCGCGATCTTCTTTCCGGATTCGTTGGCCTGACGGAGGATGTTCTTGATGCGCTTGAAGGCGATGGAAATGTGTTCGAAATCTTCCGAGTGACGGGCCTGTGAGACCGCCTGGGCGCGCGCGACCGCGTCCACCACATCATCAAAGCCGGCAGCCAGAACCGCATTCACGGTGTCGTACTCCAAGCCGAGCACGTCGCGCAGGTAGTGTTCCAAACGCTCGCGGAAGAATCCGGCCAGCGCCTCGTCGAGCCCTGCCGCCGCCGCAAACGCTCTCTTCGCTTCCGAACCTTCATAGCCGCTAAGCGCGTCCGACCACAGATGACGCAGGCTGAGCGGCAGCTTGTGCTCGGCGACAGTCTTTACGATGCCGTTGGCCTGCCGGCGGAGCGCAAATGGATCCTTGGACCCGGTGGGCTGCAGTCCCAGCGCGAACATTCCCGCAATGGAATCGGCCTTGTCGGCGATGGAGAGCGCGGCGCCCTCGATCGTGCTCGGCACGCGGTGTTCCATGGATTCCGGCTTGTACTGATCGTAGATGACGGTGGCGATGGCGTCGCGCTGATCGTCCTTCAGGTTGGGATCGATTTGCTGCGCGCGAGCGTAGAGCCCCCCGACGACGCCTTGCAGCTCGGTGAATTCCTTCACCAGTTCGGTGGTCAAGTCGGTCTTGGCCAGGAGCGCCGCTTTGTGCACGATGCCGGGGCGGACCTTCACCCCTGCATCTTCGAGGCTCTGGCAGATCAAGCTGGCCAGCTTCTGCACGCGCATGGTCTTGTCGTAATAGCTGCCCAGGTCCTTCTGGAAGGTGACCTTCCTCAGGTCGGGGACACGATCGCGCAGGGGACGCTTCTGGTCGGTCTGCCAGAAGAAGCGCGCGTCGTTGAAGCGGGCGCGCAGCACGCGCTCGTTGCCGTGGCGGATGATGCCCGCCGGGTCGCTCTCGGTGTTGAGCACCGCCAGGAAATGCGGCGCCAGCTTGCCGCTCGCGTCCTCGACCGCGAAATACTTCTGGTGGTCGCGCATGACGGTGACCAGCACTTCCTCCGGCAAGTCGAGGAATTCGCGATCGAAGTTGCCCAGGATCGCCGAGGGCCACTCCGTCAGATTGACGACCGTGTCGAGCAACTCGGGATCTTCGCGCCAGCGCGCGCCCGGGACGGTGCGCGTCGCGGCGTCGAGAGCTTTGCGGATACGCTGCTCGCGCTCGCTGCGGCTGACAATCACCTTCACCTCGCGCAGCGTCTCCTCATAGGCGCTGGCGCGGGGGATGGCGATCGAGCCTCCTAGGATGCGATGGCCCCACGTGCCCGCCTGCGCCGGCATGCCGAACAGTTCCATGGGAATCGCGTCTTCATCGAGCAACGCTACGAGCCAGCGCAGCGGACGCACGAAGCGCTCGTTCTTCGAGCGCCAGTACATATTTTTCGGCCAGTAGAGCGCGGCGATCTCTTTGGGAAGCGCGTCGGCCAAAACCTCGCCTGCGGCCCGGCCTCGATTAACAACTTTCGCGGCCAGGTATTCGCCTTTGGGCGTGGTGACTTTTTCCAGCTTCTCGACCGGAAGCCCGACTTTCTTCGCGAAAGCCTGGGCCGCCTGCGTGGGCTGTCCGTCCTTAAATGAAACCTTTAAGGATGGGCCGGAAACTTGCTCCTCTGCATCGGGTTGCGATGCGGCGATGCCGCGGGCCAAAAGCCCCAGCCGGCGCGGCGTGGAGAATGATTCCAACTTGCCATTCGAAGTGAGTCGCTCGCGGATGAGAACCTTGCCCACGCGGCGCGCCAGTTCCGCCTGCGCGGCGTCGATCATGCGCGCCGGAACTTCTTCCAGTCCGATCTCGAGCAGGAAGTCGGGCATCAGTCGGCGGCTCCTTGCTGTTTCTTGTGCTGTGCGACTTCCGGGGCGGCAGTTCCCTGCTGATCAAGATAGGCCTTGGAGATTCCGACAGCCAGGCTGCGCACCCGCGCGATCACGCCCACACGCTCGGTCACGGAGATAGCGCCGCGCGAATCCAGCAAATTGAAAATGTGCGAGCACTTCAGGCAGAGATCGTAGGCGGCGAGCAGCGGGAAGCGCCGCTTCTCGCAAGCGACAGCTTCGCCAGAAGTCTTGTCGTCCTTCTTGATGGTGCGGTAGGCTGACAGCAACTCTTGGCACTCGGCCTCGAACAAATCGAAGTGCTTCCACAGGTAGTCAACGTTGGCGCGCTCGAAGTTGTAAACCGAGAACTGCAATTCGTCGGCGTGACGCACGTCGCCGTAGGTGACCGCGCGGCCGCTGGTGGGATCGCGCGCCCACACGATGTCGTACACCGAGTCCACGTCCTGCAGGAAGGCGCAGATACGCTCCAGACCGTAAGTCAGCTCGGCGCAGATGGGATCGAGATCGACGCCACCGCACTGCTGGAAGTAGGTGAACTGCGTGATCTCGAGGCCGTCGAGCATCACCTGCCAGCCGATGCCCCAGGCGCCCAGCGTGGGCGATTCCCAGTTGTCTTCCTCGAACTTGATGTCGTGCTGGCGGAGGTCAATGCCGATGGCGGTGAGCGACTCCAGGTAGAGTTCCTGCACGGTGGCCGGCGGCGGCTTGAGAATGACCTGGAGCTGCGTGTGCTTGTAGAGGCGGTTGGGATTGTCGCCGTAGCGGCCGTCGGCGGGACGGCGCGAGGGCTGCACGTAGGCGACGTTGTACGGTTGCGGCCCCAGCACGCGCAGGAAGGTCTCGGGCGCGCTCGTCCCTGCGCCAACTTCGAGGTCATGAGGCTGCTGCACCACACAGCCGCGGTCGGCCCAGAATTTCTCCAGTGTGAGGATTAAGTCCTGGTAAGTGGGCGGCGTGTTCTTATCGGATCGTGTCACTTGCCCCCGGCTGCTAGCTACTAGCTCCTGGCCACTAGCTAGAAGCTAGAGGCTAGCAGCTAGGAGCTTCAGTCGATTTTCTCCAGCATCCCTGCGGTCACCAGCTTCTTCTCGATGTGCCGCTCAATGCGCTGCGCCAGGAACCGGCGCAGGTCGGCGGCGCGCTGGCGCGGCCAGGGCGCGCCGGCGAAGCTCTCGACCGGCAACCGGAACATCTCCGCCGCGATGGCGCGCGACTCCGCCGTCATCTCCGACGACGCCAGCCGCTTATGCGCGGCGCACATCAGGCCGTCGGCCAGCGGATGGAACCAGGCGCGATGGCGGTTGAGCGCCGTCCCGCAGAGGATGCACTCACCCAGCTCGGGCAGCAGGCCCATCAGCCGCACCGACCACAGGTCGAAATACGTCAGCGGCATCCAGATGGCGCCCGCGCGCAATTGGCCCAGCACCGAGAGCGCCAGCCGAAACATGGCGTCGTTGGCCTCGCGGTCGGGCAGCACGTCGTCCAGCACCTCCGCGATGTAACCCAGCGCCACCGCTCGCGGATAATCCACCTCAGTGGCCAGCGGCGAATCCAACACCTCGCAGGAATCGAGCCGCACCAGCTCCTGCCGCTCACGCTCTTCCCAGTAGAGCCGCACGTAAGTGAGCGGCTCGAGCGCGCCGCCGAAACGCTTCTTCGACCGCTTGGCCGCCTTGGCCACCCCGCGCAGCTTGCCTTCCGTCCGCGTGAACAGCGTGACCAGCAGGTCGGCCTCGCGCAGCGGATAACTGCGCAGCACGATCGCCTCGGACTGCTTCAATGCCATGAAACGCCCGAATTACAAGCGCCGCAGGAGTGCTCCGCGCAAAACTCGATTGTAATGCACGGCGCTGTGGATAAGGAAGCCGGGCCGCTTCGCCCAAAATGGGTTGCAATCGGCCATGGTTCTGCTACCCCCCGCATGTCTCGCCTGACGCTGGGCGCCGTCTGCGGCCTCGTCTATGGCGCTCTTTCGGCCGCTTCCATGATCCCACTCAGCTTTCCGGACAAACGCGCAGCCTTGCTGGGGGCGTTCATCAACCGCTTCTCCATCGGATTCGTGATTGGAGCCATTGCTCTTCCTTGGCCGGGATGGCTCAGCGGGCTGGTGATCGGCATTCTGCTCAGCTTGGCCAATGCGGTCATCACCAAAGCCTATGCGCCTGTCCTGATTCTCGGGGCAATCGGCGGGGCGATCATCGGCTGGATGGTTCAGCGTTTTGGACGTTGAGCCGGTTTCCTCTTGGGCAGCTTCGCTTTGACCAGCTCATACGAGGCGCGGATCAGCTGGCGCAGCTCGGCCGCGGGCAGGACGCCGAAGTCGCGCAGGCCGATCCATTGGAACCGGCCAACGTAAGCGGCAGGCCGGGCGCCTTCCCGTTCCAGCAATTCAGCAAAGGTCTCGGGATCGCACTTGAAGGCGATGCGATCTTCGGCGGCGGGATTCAGGTTCACCATGACAAAGATCTTGCCGCCGACGCGGAACAGCAGGGCGTCTTCCCACTGGATGTTCTCGGTGGCGCCGGGCAGGGACAAGCAGTATTCGCGGATGGAATCGAGGGCTTTCATGGTGGTGAAAAGCAGATTCCTCGCAGGCTAAAGCCTTGCTTGGAATGACAACCTGGGCCGGATCGACCGCCAAAGGCACACAAGCAGAACGCGCAGCCTCATGCGACTGCGCGTTTGCTCAAAACGGAAAAACCCTCGCGGCGGTCCGGCGATGCGCGCGCTAGCGCCCGTAGTACTGGGCGTTGCGCTCGGTGAAGGCCTTCCACTTCTCCGGCAGGTCATCGAGCGCGAAGATGGCCGACACCGGGCAAACCGGCACACAGGCGCCGCAGTCGATGCACTCCACGGGATCGATGTAGAGCATCTCCTCGGTGGCGTAGTTGGGCTCGTCCTTCTTGGGGTGGATGCAATCGACCGGGCAGGCGTCCACACATGCCGTGTCCTTGGTGTTGATGCAGGGCTCCGCAATCACATAGGCCATAACGTTTGCTTCCCCCTCAGTCGCTTGATGAGTGCGTTTCTTAACAAATCATTTTAGCAGATGGAGCCCACGCCAATCAGCAAAGCAGGTGACGGTTAGAAGCTGGGGCTATCCTGCGCCTGCGTGCAGCGAACGGGACTGTTTCAATTGAGTAATTTGGTAATTGGGTAATTTGGTAATTGAGAAGCCGGGCAACGGCTCCCCCGGCCCACTCTCAATTACCCAATTACCAAATTTCCCAATTACCCAATGCGAACCAGGCGCTCCCGCAATGGCCCTTAGGCCGAGACCAGTTGCCCCAACGGCTGGTACTCCACGATATACCCGGCGACCGCGCTGGCGGCTACGGTGTAGGGGCTGGCCAGGTACATCTGTCCCGGGCCGCTGCGCCCGGGGAAATTGCGGTTCTGGGCGGAGATGACCACCTGCGTGGGGCTGCTGGTGGCGCCCGGGCCGGCATTGATGCAGGCGCCGCAGCTCGGCTCAATCACCATCACGCCGGTCTTGTGGAAGACCTCGAGATAGCCCTTGCGCACGCAGTAGTCGCGCGTCTCCTGCGAGCCGAACTGGATGTAAAACTTCACCGACTCGGCGACGCGCTTGCCCTGGCGGAGGGCATCGGCCAGGACGGCAGCGTACATGTCCATGTCCTCGTTCTTGCCCGCGGTGCAGGTGCCACCGTAAGCGATCTCGATAGGAACGGGCGTGTTCAGCTCGCGCACGTACTTGCCGTTGCCGGGATCACCCGGCGTGGCCACCATGGGCGTGATCTCGGCGGCGTCGAGTTCGATGATGTGCGCGTACTCGGCGCCAGGGTCGCTGGCGAGGCCCTCGATCATCTTCTCCGCCGCGCGGGGGTCCATGCCGCGGCGCTCCACCAGGAAGTCCACCGCCTTGCGGTCGGGCGCGACGATGCCGGTGAAGCCTCCGATCTCGGCCGCCATGTTGGTCATGGTGGCGCGCTCGTCCACGCTGAGGTCCTCGACGGCCTCGCCGGCGTACTCGATCACCTTGGCCAGCGCCTTGCCGCTGCGCACGTACTCGAGGCTGAGAATCTTCAGGATGAAATCCTTGGCGGTGACGTTGGGATGCTTCTTTCCCCTGACGACGACCCGCAACGACTCCGGCACCTTCACGCGGACATCGTTCGTGATCCAGGAATTGAAGACATCGGTAGTGCCGATGCCGAAGGCGACCGCGCCGATGGCGCCCGAGTGCGGCGTGTGCGAGTCCGAGCCCACGATCAACTGGCCGGGCAGCGCGTAGCTCTCCAGCATAATGGAGTGGCAGATGCCTTCCGAGCCCTTGCGGTCCTTCAGCTCGCCGTGCAGCTTGATGCCGCGCTCGCGGGCGAAGTCTTCCTGCTTGAACTTGAGCTGGCCGGCGAGGTCGAGCAGCCCCATCTTGCGCTTCTCCGGCGAGATCACCTCGTCGAGGAAGGTGAGGTGGTCGCGGAAGAAGAGGATCGATGCGGGATCGTTGACCGGGACGTCTTTGCCGACCAAGTGATCGTAGAAGATCGCGGCCATGGGCGTGACGTACTCGTGGCTGAAGCGCAGGTCGGTGCGCGCGAAGCCGGAGTCACCGGGCTTGACCGAGGGCACGCCGGCGTTCCCCTGGGCGTCCACCATGTGGCGGGCAAAGATCTTCTCCGCCAGCGTCATCGGGCGCGCTGGCGTGGCGAGGGACGGCAGAAACACCTTCTTCTGCAAACGGGCGACGTTGAAGGGGAACAGGCCGCCGTACTCGATGATCTGGCGTGTGATGTCGTCCTCACCGCGGGTGAATTCCCCGAGCGGGATCTCTTCGCCGCGGCGGATCTTGTCGATCAGGCCGAAGTCGGTGGAGGTGAGCACCCCGAGGTTTTGACAGTTCTGCTTGTAGATGCGCTCGATGTTCTCGGCGATCACGAGCTGGATGCCGGCGGCGCGCTCGGCGTAGGGCGATTGCTCGCGGCTCGAGCCTTTGCCGCGGCGCTTGCCGCTCACCGCGCACACGACGCCGCCGCGCTTGACCTCGCCGCGCTTGATGGGCAGCTCGCTGCCGCACTTCAAGCCGGTGTAGGGAAACTCGCCCAGGGTCTCATCGAAGTAAAAGCAGATGTGCGCCGGCGTGATCTCGTCGGTGGAAATGTCGTCGCGCAGCCTGGGATTGTTCTGAGGATTCGTGGTGTCCCAGGGCAGGTCTTCGCCCGCCAGTTGCCGCTTGATCAGCTCGGGATCTTCGGTGAGAAAAAAAATGCGCCCCTGGAGGCGCACGCGGTCAGGACGCTTCTCGACCTTGCGCTCTAATAGAGGATTCCCCACGGCGATATTCTAACAAACCACGTGATACATTGACCCGAGTCCCCCGCCGCGAGGTTCGATGCCATCAGCCTGCCAGCCACGCCGCTCCGCGCCGATTTTCGTGTCTCTCCTGCTGCTGGTTGCCGCGGCCGCCGCGCAACAGCAAGGCTGCGCCGAGCTGCAGGCGCTCAAGAAGGAGACCTACGGCTTCCGCCCCACCAAGCTCTCCCAGCTACAGCAGACCGCTAAGGAAAAGCAGATCGACCGTTTCTGGAAGCTGGCGGAATCCCAGGGCAAGCGCGGCGTCGCGTGCCTTAGGGGAATGCTGAAGTCCGAGACCGCCGATTCTTTCTTCCTGTTCGATGGCGCCAGTCTGTTGCTGCATCTGGATGATTCGCAGCCGTCGCTGGCGGTGGTGAGCGACGCCGCCGAGCGCAGCGACCTGGGAGAGATCAACACCGCCGGCTACGTCGAACTGGTGCTGGAGCTGGCGCAGCACGGCATGGACACCGGCGCGCTGGCCGAGAAGTACATGAAGTATCCCAAGGTGGACGGCTACGTCGCCGAGCACTCCCTGACGGTGGACCGCGCGACCGGCGCCATCTTTCTCTACGGGAGCATGAGTGCGGAGCACGCCGACAAATATCTGGTTCCGCTGCTGTCGGCGAAAGAAGCGGACGTCCGCGGCGCGGCAGCGCTTCAGCTTGCGCTCAACATGACGCGCGACAGCTACCGCGCGCTCGCCGGACTGCCCGGGATCGACGACCTGCCCGAGTATGCGCGCAAGCAGGTGATCGCGGCCATGGCCTATCACGCGCCGCTCGGTAAGGCGATCCCGACCTACTCCCGGGAACAGGTGCTGGCGCGGCTGCGCGCACTGCCGCGGACCGTGCAACAAAGGGAAGCGGAGCTAAAGAAGGAGAGTCCAGTGGTGGGCATCGCTGACGATGAGCCGTTCCTCCGCAGCGCCATCGCCACACTCAGTGCCGCCGATCTGGAGACAGTGCGCGAGGCGCGGCGGGCGGCGCTCATCTCGGTTTCGGACGAAAGCCTTTACGAGTATGCGGCCTACACGCGGGTGATCCTGGGCGTGATCAACCGGCTGGATCTCTACAAGGAATACAGAGTGCATTAACGCGGGCCAGGCGGGAGGGCACGGCTTCAGCCGTGCCGCTCGGAGTTCCAGTGCGTGCGGGCTTTAGCCCCTGGGGTTGATCCTCGTGCACGCACGTGCCGCACAAAAGTGTTATCGCATGTTGCCAGCGTTCCACCGCCCGCAAGGAGGGCCTCAGCGGCTGAAGCCGTAGGAAATAGTGGACGTTTGCGGCACGGCTGAAGCCGTGCCCTCCCGCCTGGCTTTCGTGGTGAGTAATCCATGTTCCGCAGCGTTTCTCGTCCCAAGAAATTCTGCTCACCACTTCGGTTTTTGACAGTCAGTGATCTGGGGGGTGAGGTAGCATGGGGTTCTTGCGCGAGGGCCCTTCCATCAGCATGGCCGAACCTCAACCAAGCTTGCACGTGGTGGCAGCGGCGCCGCCGGCTGCCGAGTCGGCCTGGGGCCCGTTGCGCGAACCGCTCTTCCGCACGTTGTGGATCGCCTCCGTCGCCTCCTATGTCGGCACCTGGATGCAGAACATGGGCACGGGCTGGCTGATGGCTTCCCTGACCACGTCGCCCATGATGGTCGGACTGGTGCAGGCCGCGACCACGCTGCCCGTCTTCCTGGTAATCCTGCCTGCCGGCGCGCTCGCCGACATGGTGGACCGCCGCCGCTTCCTGCTGTGGAGCCAGGCGTGGATGGTGGTCGCCGCCGCGGCCTTGGGCTTGCTGACCGTGTACGGCATGGTCAGCCCCTGGAGCCTGGTGCTGCTGACCTTCGCGCTCGGTTTCGGCGCGGTGATGAACGATCCTGCATGGCAGGCGATCACGCCGGAGATCGTGTCCAACCAGCGGCTGGCCACGGCGGTGGCGCTGAATTCCGCCGGCTACAACGCGGCACGCGCCGTCGGACCGGCGCTGGGTGGCCTGGTGATCGCCCTAGCTGGATCGGGATTCGCGTTCCTGCTGAACGCGGCTTCCTTTTTCGGCGTCATCATCTTTCTTTATCGCTGGAAGCGCGTGCCGCACGAGGTGCCGGAGCCCGCCAAGCGCCTGCGTCAAGCCCTGGCGACGGGATTCCGCTACGCGCGCGCCGCTCCGACGGTGCGCGCGGTGCTGGTGCGGACGGGCGTGTTCAGCCTCTTCGCCAGCGTGATCTGGGCGCTGCTGCCGCTGGTGGCGCGCCCGCACGGCCCCGTTGGCTACGGTCTGCTGCTCGGCTTCTTCGGGCTGGGCGCGCTCGCCGGCGCGGTGCTGCTACCGGGCTTGCGGCGGGCGTTCTCCTGCGACGCGCTGGTGGTGATGGCAAGCGTGCTGTTCGCCGCCGTGACCTTCGCGGTGGCGCAGCTCGCCGCGTTCGGCTGGCTGTGCGCGATACTGTTCCTTGGCGGCATGTGCTGGATCGCCATCATCGCCACCTTGAACGTCACCGCACAGATCATGTGCCCGGCGTGGATCCGTGCGCGGACGCTCTCCATGTACCTGTTGGTGCTGCAGGGCGGCATGGCCGCCGGCAGCGCGCTGTGGGGCGCGGTAGCCTCGCACCTGGGGATGCCTGCGGCATTCCTGCTGGCGGCGGTGGGAATGATTGTTGGGCTGGTCGCGGCGTTGCGCTACCGGCTGCCGGCACAGGAGATGGAGCTGGGGTAGGTGGCGAGCAGGGCCTGCCCTGAGCGAAGTCGAAGGGGCGCCCGCCCCACGTCAGCCCTCTACGTGCCGACCTGTTCCATGCCGGGTTCGAGGAGGCCGACTGCAACCGCTTCTTCGGCGGGGTCACGGCGCAGCACTTTCTCCGTGATCTTCTCGAAGTGGTAGCCCATGATGGCCAGAGTGATGGCTGTGCCGAAGGCGTGGCGATAGCGGGTAGCCGCGTCGTAGATGAACTTCCAATAGCTGCGGCGGCGCTCTTCCAGCATACCCTGCTTCACCAGCGAGCGAGCGAGGGCGAGATAGTCGGAGACGCGGTGGTGCACGTGGTTGGCGGGATGGTACTGGGCGAGGAAGCGCCGCACGCGATCGTAGTAGGCGTCGCGATCGTAGATGCGCTTGAGGATGGAGCGATAGCCCTCGATCAGCCGCTGCGGGTCCATCTTGGGGATGAAGTTCAGCCGGGTCTCCATGTTGTCGCCGGTGCCATCGGCAACCAAGCGCCCTTCCTTGATCAGCCGGCGATAGAGCTGTGTGCCCGGCAGCGCCTGCAGCAATCCCACCATAGCCAGCGGGATGGCGCTCTGGTCGATGAATTCCACCTGGCGGTCGAAGACGTCGTCGGGATCGTTGTCGAAGCCGACGATGAACCCGGCCATCACCTCGATGCCGAAGCTCTGGATGTGCTTGACGCTTTCCAGCAGGCTGCGACGGGTGTTCTGCAGCTTTTGCGCTTCCTTCAGGCTGGCCTCGATCGGGGTCTCGATGCCGAGAAACACGCGGATGAAGCCGGAGGCCTTCATCATCTCCAGCAGCTCGGAGTCGTCGGCCAGGTTCAGGGAAGCTTCGGTAAAGAAGGTGAAGGGGCGGCCGTGCTGGGCGTTCCAGTCCCCGAGCACGGGCAGCAGCTCCTTCACTTTTTTCTTATTGCCGATGAAGTTGTCGTCCACCAGGAAGACGGAACCGCGCCATCTGCGGTCGTGGAGCAGTTCGAGTTCGGCGACGACCTGCGCGGGAGACTTGGTGCGCGGCCTGCGGCCGTAGATCTCGATGATGTCGCAAAACTCACAGTTGAAGGGGCAGCCGCGGGAATACTGGATGCCGATGGCGCTGTAAGGCTTCAGGTTGACGAGGTCGAGGTCGGGCAGCGGAGTCTTGCTCAGGTCGGGCAGGGCATGCGCCTTGTAAAGTGGCTTGGCAGTGCCGGCTTCGAGGTCGGCCACCAGGGCGGGCATCAGCTCCTCGGCCTCGCCCACGACGACGTGGTCGGCCGCGAGCGGCAGTTCTTCCACGCTGCTGGTGATGGGGCCGCCGACCACCGTGCGCAGCCCGCGGGCCCGGCAGCGCGCCAGGATGTCGAGGATCTCGCGGCGGTGGACCAGCATGCCGCTGAGCATCACCACGTCGGCCCAACGCAGGTCGGAGTCGGTGAGCCGCTTGACGTTGGTGTCGATGAGGCGCTTCTTCCAGTCCCTGGGCAGCAGCGAGGATATGGTCAGCAGACCGAGCGGCGGATAAGGCGAGCGCTTACCTTCGAACGGCAAGGCATGCTTGAAGCTCCAGTAAGTATCGGGCCACTCCGGGTAAACCAGCAGAGCATTCATCGGCGCTCCCCACACTCAGAATTATGTTGTTGGCAAAAGGAAATTCTACCCAGGCCACGCCCGGCTAGCTGGCGCAACCACCCTCACCGAGTCCGACTAGTATATCCCGCGGGCGGGGCTGTCAAACGAACAACCGTGAAAATGTATGTTCCGGACAGTAACTTGGCAGAATCGTGCAGCGAAAGGTTGCGACGCGGTCGGAAAGGGATCAGCGCCCGGAGCCGGTGCGGCGGGCCGGTGCGGGACGTTCGCCGCGGGGAGGCCGGCGCATTTGGGTGCGTAGGGCACGCGCATCCATCTTGAGGTCGGCCAGAGTGCGGCCCAGAGAATTGCGGTGCATGCCCAGGATCTTGGCCGCCTGGCACTGGTTCCCGCGGTTCTCCGCCAGTACCTTGGTCAGGAAAGCCTTGCGGAACTCGCGCACCGCTTCTCCGTAGCGGATGCCGCTGCGGACCATCTGCAGAACCAGGCTCTCCAGTTGCTCCTTCACGTCCGCCAAACTCCTGCACAAAACAGAAAGGGCTGCGACATTGGTTATGTTCTAGCCGCCAACTCCTGCGAGGGAGTCAACGACGTGGAAACATGCACCGTCACAGCCCCTGATGCGATCACTGCTTTCGCAGTTCCAAGCCCCGGCGCTCTCTCGCAAGCTCGCCGGTTTTTTCGGGCCTGGCGGCCCCTGCGGGTCGCCCCGCGGGACTGATCACTCGGCCTACTTCGGACTGGCGACTGTTCAGGAAGCCAACCCTTTCGACCGTCGACGCGAGTCACCTTAAATGCGGGCTCGGCTGCCGTCAATGCCCGTGATTAGTGCAAATGTGGAAAAACCGGGTGGTGCCTTTTTCCGCGGCGTGCATCTCGTATAATGATGGACCCGCGATTCGCAGGCGTTCCCCGGGGGTGGATGCGGGGAGCGCATTCGTCAAAGCGATAACACAACTTCAAGGAGAGATCGTATGCCTAAGGCTGTAACGCCGATACCCGAAGGTTTCCACACGGTGACGCCGCACCTGGTAATCAAGGGCGCTGCCGCAGCAATCGATTTTTACAAGCGCGCGTTCGGAGCCGAAGTGTTGGCCCGGATGGACGGTCCCGGTGGCGCCGTGGGCCACGCCGAACTGAAGATCGGCGACTCCATCATCTTCCTGGCCGATGAATTCCCCGGAGCCCCGACCAAGTCGCCGCAGTCGCTGGGCGGCACCACGGCCGGCTTGCATCTCTACGTTCCCGATGTCGATGCCGCCTTCAAACGGGCGATCTCGGCGGGAGGCCGAGAGACCATGGCCGTCACCGACATGTTCTGGGGAGACCGCTTCGGGCAACTGCAGGACCCGTTCGGCCATAGCTGGTCGATCGCCACCCGCAAGGAAATCCTGACCCCGCAGGAGACCGAGGAGAGAGCCCAGGCCTTCTGGGCCAGCATGCAGTCCCAAAAGAAATCGGCCTGAACGCAGAGACAGTTCGGTTGAGCAGAGGGGACGAGGAGTCCCCTCTTTTGTATTATGGGCCGAAGAAAATTTGTAATTGGGTAATTTGGTAACTGGGTAATTTTTTCGGGCCGAACCCAGAGTTGAACTCTTCAATTACCCAATTACCAACTTACCCAATTACCCAATCGCATTTGTTCAGGAGACAGAATGAGGAGTTTCGACACGCTTTCCGAACAGGAAGTGCTGGCGCTGGCGATCTCTCTGGAGGAAGAGGACGAGCGCATCTATGCCGACTTCGCGGAAGGTCTGCGCGAGGAGTATCCGGCGACGGCCAAGGTCTTCGCGGGCATGCGCGAGGAAGAGTCGGGCCACCGGCGGCGGCTGATCGAGCTCTACCGGCAGAAATTCGGCGAACATATTCCGCTGATCCGGCGGCAGGACGTAAAAGGCTTTGTGCAACGGCGGCCGGTCTGGCTGGCGCGACCGCTGCGGCTGAATGCCGTCCGCAACCAGGCGGCAGCCATGGAGGAGGAAGTCCGCCAGTTTTACGAGAGAGCCGCGGCGCGAGCCACGGACGCCAGCATCCGCCAACTGTTGGACGATCTGGCCGAAGAAGAGCGCTCGCACGAGTGCCGCGCCGAGCAACTGGAGAAGACCGAACTCAAGCCCGAACGTCCGGCGCCAGGAAGAAGAGGCGCGGAGAAGGCTGCTCGTCCTGCAGATCGTGCAGCCGGGCCTGGCGGGACTGATGGATGGTTCGGTGTCCACGCTGGCGCCGGTATTCGCGGCCGCGTTCGCCACGCGCAACAGTTGGACGGCGTTCGCGGTGGGCCTCGCGGCCTCGCTGGGCGCCGGCATTAGCATGGGTTTCGCCGAGGCGCTCTCCGATGACGGCAGCCTGACCGGCCGCGGACATCCCTGGCTGCGCGGCCTGGTCTGCGGCCTGATGACCACGCTGGGAGGCATCGGCCACACTCTCCCCTTTCTCATCCCAGCGTTCACCGTGGCCACGGGTGTGGCGGTCATCGTAGTGCTGGCGGAGCTGGCGACCATCACCTGGATCCGCAACCGCTACATGGAGACGCCGGTGTTCTCGGCGGCGCTGCAGGTCGGCTTGGGAGGCATCCTGGTCTTTCTTACTGGGGTGCTGATCGGGAACGCGTGAGGGCGGCGCTAATTCAGCGTGCGGCGGGTGCGGCGGCGTAAGTCAGCGACTCCATACTGGCTGACTGGCCAATATGTGGGGTAAGATATCCACCACATGCAGGCCTTGTTAGGGGGTGAGTTGCTATGCCGATCTATATGGACGTGCATCGGAACCTGCAGGCGCGGCCGGAAGATATTGCTATGGCTCACTCGATGGACCTCGAGGCCCAATCCAAGTACGGCGTGCGCTATACCCGCTACTGGCACAACCAGGAGAGCGGCTGCGTCTACTGCCTGGTAGAAGCGCCCAGCCTCATGGACGCGATAAGGGTCCACAAGGAGGCCCACGGCCTTGTCGCCGATCAGTTGATCGAAGTGACGATGGACCAGGTCGACGCTTTCCTGGGCGCTCAGAAGCCTACCCACTCGGGCACCGATCCAAGCGACGGCGGCTTCCGCGTCGTGATGTTCACGGATATCGCCGGCTCGACCGCCTTGACGGGTCAACTCGGGGACCAGCGTTTCCACAACGTCCTGAAGACACACAACGCGGTGATCCGAGAAGCGTTGAACCGCCACGCTGGAACCGAGATCAAGCACGTGGGCGACGGTATTCTTGCCTCGTTCCTGTCGGTGGCGCAGGGAGTCGAGTGCGCGGTGACGATCCAGAGGGGGTTTGCCGCTCACAACCTCAATGCCGAGGTCCAGCCCATCATGGTCCGCGTCGGTCTGAGCGCGGGCGAGCCGGTCGCCGACAACAGGGACCTGTTCGGCGCCACGGTCAACCTCGCGGCGCGGGTGTGCGCTTTCGCCCAGCCGGGCCAGATTCTCACCTCGAATGTGATCCGGGAACTGTCTCTCGGCAAACCATTCGTCTTTTCGGATATTGGCGAGGTGGAGCTGAAGGGTTTCGCCCACCCCCTCCGCCTCCATGAGGTGGGATGGAGCGAGCAGGCCTCCGCCAGCGCTGGCGCGGCCGATTCGACCACTCCAGCGGCCTGAGGGCTGGCAACACTTAGGCTTGGTCAGCCGGCTGATCGCCCTGCTTGCGGGGCTGTGATGGCGCCTCGCAGCCGAGTTCCCGCTCATCGCAGAGAACCGCCGCGCCAGTCCTTTGTCGTACATAGCGGCATAGCTCAAATACTGGCGCACCGCATCGCGCGGACGCCGCTCACCTTGCCCTTGGCGTCAAAGTGCGCCTCCAGCCAGACGTTGATCCCCGCCCAGTACGTCGGGAGATTGAGCTTCTTGTAGCGGGCCACCACCTGGTCGCGCAGCGCAGGATACCTGCGAAGGGAGGCAAGCGAAGGATCTTTGGTGTTGTGCGTTTCGGCAAGAACCGCCGAGGCAGATCCCTTGTATCTTGCCCGGCACTGCTCGCCAGCGGGCCCCTTCAAAGCCGTCGGATTGAGATTCAGTCAGTGCGGGCGTCAGGTCCTTTTCCCGTTCAGCAGGAGCTTCACCAGTTCGACCACGCCGTCGCCGTGGCTAGCCGAGGTCACCACATCCACCTTGCGTTTGAGCCGGGGGAGCGCATTGGCGACAGCGGCGGAGTAGCCGCAGAGGGCGAGGAAATCCTCGTCGTTCTCGGCGTCGCCGATGCCCACGGTGTCCTCGGGGGCGACGCCGATCTCGTGCAAGGCACCCATCAGCCCGGTGGCCTTGTTCACGCCTCGCGGCAGCACCATCAGGGAGCGCTTGTTGAGGATGACCTGGAGCGGCAGCCCCAGTTCGCCGATCACTTCGCAGACAATGCGCTGTTGCGCACGCGAGGTGGCGACGATGGCACGCCCGACGGAGAGCGGCTCGAGTTTGCGGGCGCGCAACGCGCCGACCAGCTTGCGCGGCGGCCTCTGGACCAGCAAGCGGCGCCTGCGGCTGGCAGGGTCATAGATAACGGCGCCGTTCTCCGCCACCACGCGATCGAAGAGCGAGATGAGGGGAAAGATTTCGACCAGCTCCTCGAGCTCCCGGCCGGTGACCAGCAGCAGCTTGCGGCGGGAACGACGCACCTGGCCGAGCGCCTCCAGGGTCGCAGGGCGAACGCGGCCGGCATGGGCCAGCGTCCCGTCGTAGTCACAGGCCAGCGCCGCCCAGCGCACCTTCATCGCGCCGCCAACTCCCGGGATTCTTCGCGGGTGCGTTCTCGAGGGTCGAGCCGGGTTTCGCACAGTTGTCCGATCAGGCTGGCTGCCCAGCGATACACATTATTCTCCTTCACCGCGCGGCGCATGTGCTGCATCCGCGCCTTCTTCTCGCGGGGCTCCATCTCCAGGGCGCGGAAGATGGCGTCCGCCATCTGCTCGGTGTCGTAAGGATTCACGATCAGGGCGTCGCGCAGCTCGCGGGAAGCGCCGGTGAAGACGCTGAGCAGCAGCACGCCCTGCTCGTCGTCGCGGGCGGCGACGAATTCCTTGGCCACCAGGTTCATGCCGTCGTGCAGCGAAGTCACCAGGCAGAAATCGGCGGCACGGTAGAAGTGCGAGATCTGCTCGTGACTGTGGTGGCGCTTGAGGAAGACGATGGGCTTCCACTTGCCGGACTGGAAGCGCCAGTTGATGCGGTCGGCCTCCGCTTCCACTTCCGCCAGCAGGTCGTGATAGCGCTTGATGTGGGTGCGGCTGGGCGCGCCGATCTGCGCGAACGTCAGCTTGCCCTGGTATGAGGGATATTTTTCCAGGAAACGCTCGATGGCGAGGAAGCGCTCCAGGATGCCCTTGGTATAGTCCACGCGGTCTACGCCCACGCCCAGGAAGAGCGCCTCCACGCCCATCTCGTTCAGCAGCGCCGATTGTTG
The DNA here is from genome assembly GCA_963704285.1 of uncultured Acidobacteriota bacterium. Classification (GTDB taxonomy): domain Bacteria; phylum Acidobacteriota; class Terriglobia; order Terriglobales; family Acidobacteriaceae; genus JAHFUA01. The sequence continues at coordinate 3,628,245 of OY969886.1, forward strand.
CTTGTGCACCGGCTTCGGGCTCTTGCCCGGCGCCGGTTCCTCCCACACTACGCTGATGGGGAACGGACGCACCGACGTGAGGTGCTCATTGCGGTTCACGGCAAAATGTTCCCGGTCGATGCGCGACTCCAGCGCCCCATCCACGGTTTCCAGAAAATTATTGCAGTGCGATTGGATGTGGAATCCGATCAGGTCCGCGCCCAGCAGGCCATCCAGCAGTTCGCGCTGCCAGGGACAGATGCCGAACGCTTCCGGGTTCGGCCAGGGAATGTGCCAGAAGATGGCGACGCGCGCTTCCGGCCGCTTCTCTTTAATGAGGCGCGGCAGCAGCGCGAAGTGGTAATCCTGCACGATGACCACCGGCCGCTGGGTGCTGGCCATCTCGTCGAGAACGGCCTCGGCGAACTTGACGTTCACCTCGCGATACCATTCCCAATCGCTCTCCCGGAACACCGGCCGGGTGTGCGCGATGTGGCACAACGGCCACAAGCCTTCATTGGAGAAGCCGAAGTAGTATCCCTCCTCCTCCTCCTTGGTCAGCCACACCCGGCGCAGGGTGTAAAGCTGCTGCTCGGGCGGGACGCGGACGCAGTTGCGCTCGTCCACCATCTCGCGATCGGCGTCGCCGCTGCCGTGCGCCACCCAGGTGCCGTCGCAGGCGCACAGGATCGGCTCCAGCGCCGTCACCAGGCCGCTGGCGGGAACGATGGTTTCGATCCCCTTCCCGCGCCGCACGTGCATGTAGGGCTCGCGATTGGCCACCACGAACAGACGGCTCTCCGCCAGCTTGCTGCGCAGGCAGACGCTGAGCCTTTCGGCGGTCCAGGAGGAATCGCCGGCGACGCGCAGTTGCGCTTCGTTCTCGGCGGAGGCACGGGCCGCGGCGAGACTGGCGGCGAAGGTCGCCACCTCGCGGGTGAGCGGATTGAGCAGGTCGGTCCCGGCCGCGGCGGGGACGGTGGCGGTGCCCATGCGCAGCGCGCGCATCCACTGCGCCGTCTTCGCCACCGGAGCCAGGATGCTGTGCCGCACCATGAAGAAGCTGATCAGAATGATCAACACCACCTGCACCCCGATGCTGAACAGCAGATAGCGCCACAAGTGCGTGCCCTGGCGGGCGATGTAGGCGGTGTCTTGCACGATGGCGAGCGCGCCGGTGACCTCGTGGTCGCGCTCGAGCGGCATGGCGTAGATATACGCCGGGCTATCTCCCAGGGTGACGAACTCGCCCGTGCCGGCGTCCTTCTCGGTGGCGCGCAGCACCGTAGCCGGAGGCGAGGCCAGCCGCTTGGCGAGCCCGGAACTCACTGCCAGCGTGCGGCCCTTGCGGTCGTACACCGCGATTCCCACCAGGCCTTCCCGATTGCCGAAGCGCTCCACCAGCCGCTGCAGTTCCTGGCGAGAACCCAGAACCGGCGTGACGCTCTCATCCAGGCTGTCGGCCAGCAACTCCGCGCGCCGCGAGAGATCGCGCTCCTGGATCCTGCGGTCTCTCCGCACCTGGTAGCTGGAAAACAGCAGAGAGACGGCAATGACGGCCAGCAGCACGGGAACGAACAGCCTGAGACTCACGCGCATTGGGGCCCCCTCATCCAGTTAGATTCGTGAGCGAAGATGGTGGATGCGGTCAGCAGATCTCGCCACCGCAGACGCGCAGCCAGTCTACCAGAAACTGCACGAAATCCTGGCGGCAGGCGGCGTTCTCAGCGCCGGATCCGCCGCCGTCGCAGGCCCCGTCGGGCAGGGCGGGAAAGAGCCGATCGTGATCGCTGAGGAAGGCCACGGCCGTGTCTTCTCCCAGTCTCGCCAGCATGGCGGGAAGCATCGCGTCGGGGCCGCGAGATGCATCGCTTCCCCAGACGTCGGGAGCGGGTCCGGACAAAGGCGAGGCGAGTTCCGCCGCTTCGCCTCCGGTGATCAGGACCACGCGCGTGCGGCTGGTGGTCATGATGCAGTCGAGAAGTTCAGCGACGGTCGGATAGGGCACGCCGCTGTGGGCGGCGCTGCAGGGCGCGATCACGCTGTCGTAATCCACCACCAATACCCGCCGCTTGGCCTGGGCCAGTTCCTGAAAGAAAGGAGCGTTGTCACCGTGGACGTTGAGGATTCGCATAGGTGTGCCTCCAGGACGCGTGGCGCGGAGAGAGCGGACGGATTCACGTTCTGCCCCGAGGCTGGCCGGGGCTCGGCCCTGGACGAGGTGGCGGGATTTGCCGAAAGCTTACCCCAGAAGCAGGTCGCGGAACTACAAAAAACCTCTTATAAGGATGCGGGGTTTTGCCCTGGAGGGCGGTGAGCGGACTGCGGCGGGCGAAAACCTGCCCGCCGCCCGGCGAAAACAGGAATCACTTCACCTCCAGCAGTTCGACGTCGAAGAGCAAGGTTGAATTGGGCGGGATCAGTCCGCCGCCGACGCCACGGCTGCCGTAGCCGAGCGCGGGCGGGATCTCCAGCCGGCGCTTGCCGCCGACCTTCATGCCGGCGACACCCTCATCCCAGCCCTTGATCACCTGGCCTGCGCCCAGTTGGAATTCGAACGGCTCCTTGCGATCGACGGAGCTATCGAATTTCTTGCCGTTGGTCAGCCAGCCGGTGTAGTGCACCTTCACCTTGTGGCCGGTGGTGGCGGTGGCGCCGGTGCCCACTTTGACGTCCCAATACTTGAGGCCGTCCGCGGTTGTGACGGCCTTGCCGGTGACCGGCGGCGGGCCACCCGACTGCGATTCAGCGAACACCATAAGACCCAGCAGGAACAGCAGGCATACGAGACGCGCGATGCTCAAGCTCATGTGACCTCCGCAAAAGCAAGGCATCATAACATCCAGGGGCATCGAACGTCGCTGCGGGTGGCTATGAGGAAAGAGATCTGACTTTCGCATGGGACAACCCAGATCCTTCGCGACCGTTTCCCGCGCTGAAGACTGCGCGCGGGAGCCCTCGGTCGCTCAGGATGACAATCTCTTAAATACACCGCACTCATTTTCGGACTTGTTCTGCAACCTGCCAAGCCGTGCCGTGAAACAATCCACCGTCGCAGGGCAAAATAAAAGCGCCCTGGACCCGTTTAGATCCAGGACGCCGATGGCAGCCCTCCCCCAGAACTGCCTTACAACGACTCCACAATAATCCCGCTTGCGCCGCGCGTAAACATCACGTCGGTAATGGGCCCGTGGTTACGGCGGTTTCTTGCCGCCGGAGGGAAGCTCTGCAACAATCCCGGGTATGCAATCAAACAAAATGTCATCCCCCGGCATGCGGCGCGGCGAGACTCGCAGCCGCGCGACTCGACGGGCTTTTGAAGCGGTAAGAATCTCGAGCGGCCTGATCGCGTTCTATCCGGTTGCAATCCACCGGCCGCAGCCCTACGTCATCCTGCTCGACCCGGCCAGCGGCATTCTCAAGCGGCTCAACCTTCAGGTGGCGAAGTAGCTCCTCACCCGACGCCCCGCCAGTACACCACCGAGCCGGGGCCGCGCTCGCGTGTGCTGCCCTGCCGCGCCCTTGCAAAACACGGCGCCGATTGACTCATCCCAACACGGGAATGTATGTTGGCGGCCCATGATCCTTGTCCCTGTCAAGAACCTGGAAACGGCCAAGCAACGCTTGTCGCCGCTGCTCAGTGCAGCGGAGCGCTTTGCCCTGGCGGAGGCCATGTTGCAGGACGTATTGGCGGCGCTGGATGCGTCCCGCCATCGTGGCCATGTCGCGCTCGTCTCCGGCGATCCGCGAGCGCAGCAGCTCGCACAGCAGTACGGCTTCGGAATCATTAACGATGCCGACGATCCCGGCGAAACCGGCGCCATCGAGATGGCGACGCGCGCCTCAATCGAGCGTGGGGCAGAGTTCACGCTGATTTTGCCCGCCGACATCCCGCTGATCACCGCGGCTGAGGTGGACGAGATTCTCGCCGCAGCGCCGCCCGAAGGGACAGTGCTGGCGCCTTCGGCCAGCGGCCGCGGCACCAACGCCGTTCTCCAACGACCGCCCGGCCTGTTCCCGCTGCGTTTCGGCAACGACAGTTTCCTGCCGCACCTGGCGGCTGCCAGGGCCACGGGCGAGCCGGTTGAAGTGCTGCGACTGGCCGGGATCGGCGTGGATATTGACGAGCCTGCGGATTTGGCCGACCTGCTCGCAGCCCCCGGCGACACCAGAGCTCAACGCCTGCTCGACGAGTGGCACATCTCCGAGCGTCTGGCTTCGATGAGACTGACCGAGGAGCGCGCGTCGTGAACGGCCCGGTCGCGGTGGTCGGCGGCACAGGCCCGGAAGGACGCGGCCTGGCGCTGCGCTGGGCGCGCGCCGGCGTACACATCATTATCGGCTCGCGCGACGAGCAACGGGCCCTCCAGGCAGCCGCGGACATCCAGGCGCAGTGCGGCGGCAAGGCGCGCGTCGAAGGCGCGGAGAATTCCACCGCCGTCGCGCAGGCGGACGTAGTGATGCTCACCATCCCATTCGCAGGGCAGGCGGAGTTGCTCAAAAAGCTGAAGCCTGCGTTCCGCCCGAACGCAGTGGTGATTGACGCCACGGTCCCGCTGGCAGCCGAGGTCGGCGGACGTCCGACACGCACCCTCGGCGTGTGGCAGGGTTCGGCGGCGCAGCAGACGGCGGAACTGGTCCCGGCGGGAGTGGCCGTGGTGGCCGCCTTCCACAACGTGTCGCACACGCTGCTCGTGGGGGAGGGACCGGTGGACTGCGATGTGATCGTCTGCACCGACCACGAGCCGGCGCGCGCCGTGGCATTTGAACTGGCGCGGAAGATACCGGGAGTGCGGCCGGTGGATGGCGGGAAGCTGGAGAACGCGCGCATCGTCGAGCAGATCACCGCCCTGCTGATCGCTATCAACATTCGCGCCAAGAAGCAGTCGGCGGGAATCAGGATCACGGGGTTATAGAGTCAAGAGGATTGAGTCATTGAGCCATTGAGTCATTGATCCATTGGGGCCGACTCCTACGAAATGGCTCAATCGCTCAGGCTCTAACTGCTTTTCTTTGCCGCCTCTGAATCGCGATCCGCCAACATCTTCATCAGGTCCTGATAGGACTTGGGCATGGTCACGGTGTCGCGCATGGCGACGGTGATCGGGTAACGAGTGCCGCCCTTGTGGGTGCCTTCCAGGCCCTCGACGATCTCGTGCGCATATTCCCAGGGAAAGGCGAACACCATCTCGTTGTCCTGGGCCATGCCGAAGACACGATCGCCGGTGCAGGGGAGAACGACCTTGGGCTCATTGGTGGTGAGGGTCTGGATGACGATCTCGGCGCAATCCAGGCGTCCGCCGCTGGTCGAGACCACGCGCCCGCCGCGCTTATAGAGCGAGGCATGAACCAGCCGCAGCACCTGCGCGCTGTTGGCGTAAACGGCGATGACGTGCGGTTCGAAGGTGGCCCGGTTGAGCGGCGCAACGCAGACGTAATCGTACGTGCCGGGCTCGAATTTCCAGGCGCTGGCTTCCAAGTTGGCGGCTGCTGCCTCGTCTTTGCAGTACATTCCCACGGAAACGAACCCTTTCAGATATTCCTCGTTGGGCCTGCGGAACCCAAAGGCAATGGCGGAGAGCGGGCAGATGACGTCGTCTCTGCCGACGGCTATGCCCCACCCGTAGCGACGCGCGACCCCGATCGACTGGCACACGATCCATTGCTCGCCCATGGTCTTGCTGGGAACTCGGATGTCTTTGGGGATCTCTTCCTCCGGCTTGAGCATGCGGATGGCGAGCGGAAAAGTGTCCGGACGCACATAGCGCGCCAGGGCATCGTCGAGTACCCGCAAGGTTGCAGCGAAATCTTCCTTCATAGGAGAGACTCCCGGCGGGCTGAGACTCGCCCGCAGACCCCAACAGCCTAGCAGAATGGGCAGGCGCCGGCCGGCGACGGTGTGGATGATGAACCGTCCGCTAGCGGTTCACCGGAGTCTCCGCCGGAGCGGCGGCGGCGCCGATGATGTCGCCGGAGACGACTAGTTCCACGCGCCGATTCTGCTGGCGCCCGGCCGAGGAGGCGTTATCGGCCACCGGTTGCAGCTTGCCGAATCCTCGCGCCACGATGGAACTCACCGGGATGCCCTGCTGCACCAGATACTGCTGGACGGCAGCCGCGCGCTTCTCGGAAAGTTCCTGGTTGTAGGCGTCGCTGCCGATGCTGTCGGTGTGGCCCTCGACTTCCAGGTGCAACTCAGGATAGGCAAGCAGGATGCCGGCTATTTTGGCCAGGCGCTCCCGCGCCGCCGGGCGCAGACCATACTTCGCCGACTCGAACAGCACATCGGACATATTGACCACCAGCCCGCGCGAGGTGTCGCGCGTCTCCAGGATGGCGTTCAACTGGCGCAGCAGGCGGGCACGCATCTCCGCCTTCTCAGCTTCGGCTTTCTGCCGCATCTGCTCGGCCTGCTCCGCCGCCAGGTGGGCCTTCTCCGCTTCCGCCTGCGCCAGTTCCTGCTGCTCCAGGGCGGCGGCGCGGGCCGCTTCCGCTTCCCGCTTGGCGCGCTCGGCCTCAGCCCGGGCTGCTTCCGCTTCCGCCTTGGCCTGCTCGGCGCGCATGCGCTCAGCTTCCGCCTGCGCCCGGCGATTGGCTTCCGCCTCAGCTTCGGCCTTGGCTTGGGCCTCGCGCTGCGCGGCTTCCTGCCGCTCCTGCTCGATGCGCAGCTCTTCCTGGCGTTTGAGGGAGATCACGCGGGCGTCTTCCGCGGTCTGAGCAGCGTTGCGCGCCAGGGTGCCGATGGGCGTCTTGCCCTGTTTGCGCAGATAGTAATCCTCGGCCTGCTGCAAGAGCTCCTGCGCCTTCTGGAAGCTGGGCGCGGCGAACTGGTCGGCGTGCGCGGCGCGCGCGATGCGCACCGCGTTGCGGGCTTCGAACAGCTCGATGGGCGTCTTGGAATCGATGCCGTAGATGGCGTCGCGGATCGGTTCCACCGTGGAGGCGTACGTCCCCTTGGCCAGCAGCTCAAAGCGGGCGTTGATGGCCTCTTCCTGGCCCATGGTGTCGGGACGGATGATGTTCTCCGCCACCACCACGTCGCTGGGCTGGGTAACCGCGAAATAGGGTTCCGCCGTGACGATCATCCCGAAAGCTTGTAATTCCGTGGTGACTTTCAGACTTCCGTTGCCGTTCTTCAGCAGGACCTCGCCCAGGTTGCTGGCGCGGCCCTCGGGCGTGATCGCCCACAGAACATAGGTGAGGTACTCGAGACCGAACTTGTTGGCAGGCAGCAGGTGTTCGAGCTTGGCGTCGATGTCGAGGCGTCCGGACTTGCTGTCCACCTTGGCGCGGCCGGTGACCTCGGGCATCTGATCGGTGCCGCGGAAGTCCACCGTGGTAGAGCCGCCACGGTGGCGATAATTCACCGCCTTGGTGGTGCGCGAGACCACTGTGACGCGCATGGTGGGCGCCTTGTCCAGGTCGCCCTGGTCGGGCTGCTGCGCCTGAGCTAGCACCGACGACGGCAAAGCCAGCATAGCTGCGATCGCGAACATCAGGACTCGGGAACTTCTCAGCATCGGAGACACCTCGGGGAGACGACTTCTGCGATAGGCGAAAGAATACCGCAACGCAAGCTGCCGGGCGACTGCACGGAGGTCGGTTGCCGGTTACAAACGGGGAACGCCGCTCGGATTACGGTTTTGCCACGGCCGTCTGCGCCCGCCCGAGCTGGAAGGCGGCGACGAACGCCTCGACCACCTTGGGATCGAACTCCGCGCCCGCGCGCTCGACGATGCTGCCGATGGCCACGCTGGGCGACATCCCACCGCTGCCGCTGGTGAGGGTCTCATAGGCATCGGCTACGGCCAGGATGCGCGATTCCAGCGGCGCGTTCTGGTAGGAGACGGCTTTTCCGTCGCTCGACTCCGCATACGCCAGCAGGATGGGGATGACGCGCCGCAGCGATCCGCCCACGGGAGGCAGCGCCGCCTTGCCCCTGGCCATGTCGCGCTGGAACCGGTGGAACTCGTCGGCGGTGAAGTTCGCCGACTTGTAGAGGATCTCGCGGCTGATGCCCAGTTTGTCGACGTCGTGCAGCAGGGCGGCGGCGCGGATGTCTTCGACGCGCTCCGAGCCCAGCTCCATGCGCTCGGCGACCTTGGTGGCGCACATGGAAACCCGATAAGAGTGGTTCTGGCTGTACTTGTCGTTGGCGACGATGTGCTGCAGGATGAGCAGGATGCCGCGGTAGCTCTGGCGCAGCTCGCACAGGTTCGATTGCGTCCGTTCGTAGAGCGTGCCCATGGCATAGGCGATCACCAGCATGGTTCCGCCCCACAGGCTGATGTCGAACCACTTCTCTTCCCCGATCGCCAACACATGCCGAGGCATCATGGGCGGATGGAAGTAGATCACCAGCACCACCAGCAGCGTGCTGGCCAGCGCCGTCATGACCGCGTGCCGGCGCCCGTACTTGTAGGCGGAGAAGAGCGTCGGCAGCGTGAACAAGGAGAGCACCATCCGCTCGGCGTCCACCACGAAGTTCGAAATCAGCGCGATCAGGAAAAGCGAAAGCAGCAGCCAAAGCTCTTTGTTGGCGCCGCTCTTCGGGCGTGCCGCATCGGCGCTCAGCGGCGGCGCAGCCAGAGATGCCGGTTGTGGGGAATGGACGTCGTCGGCGACAGTGGTTGCCATGCAGTTGCTCCGGCCCGGGACGGCCGCGGCTGCCCGGACCAATATGGGAAAAACGGCTCCTCGCAGAATCGTAGCGGGCCGCTGCAAACCTCCCAAGTTACCAAGGTCGTTGAACAAGCAGGGGAGAGAAGGGCTCAGACGCCTGGGAGATCCTTCGCTTCGCTCAGGATGGCGCCTGCCGGCTCAGACGCCGGCAAAACGGCGTCATTTCGCCCTGGGATGCGTCTGGTCGTACACCGCGAGCACGTGCTTCATGGAGAGCTGGGTGTAGCGCTGCGTGGTCGAGAGCCGCTCGTGCCCGAGCATCTCCTGGATGGCGCGCAGGTCCGCGCCTTCCTCTAGCATGTGGGTGCCGAAGGCGTGGCGCAGAGTGTGCGGGTGAACGTCAGGGGAGAGCCCCTTAGCGACTGCGATCCGCTTGACGACCCGCCCGACGCTGCGCGTCGTCAGGCGTCCGCCGCGCAGATTGACCAGCAGAGCGCGCGTGGACTGCTTGCGTTCCCCTAGCTTCTGCTGCCGGACGGGCAAATACGCGGCGAGCGCGGACTTCACCGCGTCGCCGAAGGGCACATAGCGTTCCTTGCGTCCTTTGCCGCGGACCAAGATGGCCTCGCCCGACCAGCGCACGTCGTCCAGGTCGATCCCAATCAGCTCCGAGTTGCGGATGCCGCAGCCGTAAAGCAGCTCGAGGATAAGCCGGTCGCGCTCCGCCCAGGCCGCCAGTTCAGGCATCGCGCCGTCGAGCACTGTGTTCATCTCTTCGATGGTCGGCACTCGCGGCAGCTTCTTGGGCAGTCGCGGCGTCGCCACCAGCGCAGCCGGATTCTGCTCGACCACGCCTTCCCGCGCCAGCCAGCGATAGAGCGAGCGCACCGCCGCCAGCGCCCGTGCCACCGAGGTTTTCGATAATCCCTGCTCATAAAGCTGCGAGAGGAACCCGCGGATACGCATGTGGTCGATCTGCTGCCAGCCGGCCTCGCCCACGTACACGGCGAACTTCTCCAGGTCGCCGGTGTAGGCCTTGATGGTGTGCGCGGAGGCGTTGCGTTCGCGCAACGAGCGCAGGAAGCGTGCAGTAGCTTTATGGACCGGGCTGCCAGCCACTCTGGGTGCCTCCGTGGTGGACCTTCTTCGCCCGGGGATGGTGCTCGCGGTAAACGTTCTTTAAGCGATCCAGAGCCAGGTGCGTGTAAATCTGCGTGGTGGAGATGTCGGCATGCCCGAGAATCGTCTGGACCGTGCGCAGGTCGGCGCCGGCTTCGACCATGTGCGTGGCGCAACTGTGGCGCAGCATGTGCGGGCTGGCGTGGCGGCCGTTACGCGAAGATGCCGTGCGCACCATCCGCCACACCCACTGTCGGCTCATCCGTCGCGCGCCCCGCGCCACGAAGAGGAGTGGCGAACTCTTGCCCTTCGCCAGGACTTCCCTGCCCTCGGCCAAGTATTCGCGGATTGCCTGGATCGCCGGCATGCCCAGCGGCACGATCCGTTCTTTGTCGCCTTTGCCGCGCACCAGCACGTATCCCAGGTCGAGCTTCAGGTCCTCGAGCTTCACGCTGACAACCTCCGACACGCGCAACGCGCCGCCGTAGAACGTTTCCAGCATGGCGCGGTCGCGCAGGGCGATGGCCGCAGTGAGCTTGGACTGAGCACCGCTGCGCGGCTCGAGCATGGTCGCGATCTCGTCCCGCGCCAGCGCCTTGGGCAGGACTTTCCATTGCCGCGGTGTTTCCAGGTTGAGCGTGGGGTCGTGGGCGATGTGGCGGTCGAGCAGCAGATACTTGTAGAAATGGCGCAGGGCAGAGAGCTTGCGCGCCACCGAACGTCCATCAACATGGTTGGAAAAGAGATGGTCGAGGAAGTCGCGCACGTCCTGCCGCCGCGCTGCGGTGAGCGGCCTCTTTTTCAGGAACCCCGCGAACTGGGTGATGTCGCGCGTGTAGGCGGTGACGGTGAGCGGCGCCAGCCCCTTCTCGATCTTGAGGTAGTCGCTGAAAGAGGCGAGTTCGTGCGGGATGGGCTGGCTGGCGGCCACGCCGCTAGTATGCGCGTTATCGGACGTGGGTCTGTTGACCGCGCTGGTTCACGCCTCGGCGTTTCTCGGCGTCTCGGCGGTGAGGCGGTCAAGCCGCCTTGGCTTTCACCGCCCGCAGCAGCTCCTCTGCGTTCAGCGCGCCCTGCGGGGTTTCCTCGTGCTTGAAGTAGGCGAAGACGTCCTTGCCTTCCGCGATCTTCGCTGCAAGCTTCTGCGCCAGCTCGCGCCGCTGCTCCGCCGAGTATTCCGGCTGGCGGAAGCGGTAATAGCTAAAGTCCGCGGTGGTCTCGTCGGGAACGGTGCGGTCCTCGCTCTCCGCCACGCACAGCGCGACATTGTACTTGCGCAGCAGGTCGTACACCGGGTCCGCAAACCAGGAGTCATGGCGAAACTCCACGGTGTAGCGCGGCGTGCGCGGCAGTTGCGCCAGGAATTCGCCGAGCAGTTCGATGCTGCATTTCAGGTTGGGCGGAAGCTGGAACAGGATCGGCCCAAGCTTTCCTGCCTGGTGCAGCGGCCCGACCGACGACAGGAAGGCGCGCACCATCTCCTCGGCATTCTTCAGGCGGAGGATGTGGGTGATCTTCTGGTGGGCCTTGACCGCGAATTTGAATTCCGCCGGCGTCGCCGCCGTCCAGTTCTCTAGGGTGCTGGGCGAGACCAGCCGCCGGAAGCTGTAGTTCACCTCCACCGTGTTCAGGCGGGTGCCGTAGTGCGAGAGGAATGACTTGGACGGCAGCTTCGCCGGATAGAAATCCGGTTTCCAGCCCGCGTACGCCCAGCCGGACGTGCCCGCGTAGATCGCCATCGAGCCCTCCGCGATGTGAAGTAAGAACTAGGCCCCGGTCTTCGGGCGCCGTGCAGCGCGGCGCGGCGTATCCGTGCGCGCTTTCTTCATCTTCCGCACCGGCTTGCTCTGAGCCGGCGCCGCCTGCTCGCCCCCATCACGCCGCGCGAGCAGCGCCTCGAGCGGCGGCAGCTTCTGCTTCAGGGTGAGCACCGGCTCGAACAAATCGCCCATGCGCTCCACGCGTTTCAGCACCTGGTCGGAATCGAAGACCAGCATGGCGGCATCCTTCTTCGCCCAGCATTGCTCGACCTCCTTCCACGTGACCGGCGTGGAGACAGTCGGCCGCTGCCTGGCGCGCAAGGAGTACACGCAGACCGTGGTCTTGTGGTCGTCGTTCTGGCTCCAGTCCACAAATACCTTGCCCACGCGCAGAGCTTTCTTCATGTCGGAAACGATCTGGTCGCGATGCTGGGCTTCGAGCAGCCGGGCGAGCTCGTGCGCAAAGGGCTTGGTATCGTCGTAGGTGACGGGCGTGTTCAGCGGCACATAGACCTGAAGCCCCTTCGAACCCGAGGTCTTGGGGAAGGCCTCGAGGCCGAAATGGCGGAAGATGTCGCGCACCCACATCCCGGCCTGGCAGCACTGCACGATGTCGGCGGGATCGCCGGGGTCGAGGTCGAAGATGATCATGGTGGGCCGCAGGATCTCCTTCGCCAGCGAGAGCGAGGTGTGCAGCTCGATGTCCGCCAGGTTCGCCGCCCACACCAGCGTGGCCACCTCCTGCACCATGCAGTACTCCATCCAGCGCTGGTTGCCCTCGCTCCAGACGTGCGCCGTCGTCACCCACGGCGGCCGGTGCTCGGGACAGTTCTTCTGATAGAAGAGCTCGCCCTCCACGCCATCGGGATAACGCTTCATGGTGAGCAGCCGCCCGCGCAGGTGGGGCAGCAGCACGGGCGCGATGCGCACGTAGTAGTCGATGAGCTGGGCCTTGGTAAAGCCCGCTTGCGGGTAGAGCACCTTCTCCAGGTTGGAGAGCGTCAGGCGCCTGCCCTCGACTTCGACCTCGGTGGTCGTTCGCTCGGCCATCGCGCAATGCTAGTGCATGGGATTGGTAGTGCGCCGGCAAAGTTGCATAAAAGCGCGTGGCCCCTGTTCCCCCGGCTCACGATTTGACACACGCGCCGTCGAACCAGTAGCTTTCAAGATTCGAGTGTGCGAGTCGCCGCCCATTGCCCTCCGGAGGTCCCATGAAGATTTCCTTGCGTAAAATCCTGCCTGCCCTGCTGCTCCTCTTGATCGTGATCCCGGCGCTCGGCCAGGAGCTCGACCTGGCTTCCTTCGAAAAGCGGATCACCGTCAAGAAGCTGGATAACGGCCTGACCCTGCTGGTGATGCAGCGGCCCGAAGCTCCCGTGTTCTCCTTCTACACCATCGTGGACGCGGGTTCGGCGCAGGATCCCCTGGGCGAAACCGGCCTGGCGCACATCTTCGAGCACATGGCGTTCAAAGGCACCACCGGCATCGGTACCACGGACTGGCCGGCCGAAAAAGCTGCCCTGCAGAAGGTGGAAGAGACTTACGCCGCCTATCGCGCGGAGAAGTACAAGACGGTCGGCCGCGATGAGAACAAGGTGAAGCAGCTCGAGCAAGCGTGGAAGGAGGCCATCGCCCAGGCCCAGCACTATGTCATCAAGAACGAGTTCGACGAGATCCTGGAGAGCAACGGCGGCCGCGGCGTCAACGCCTTCACCAACCTCGATGAGACCGCCTATCACTACTCGCTGCCGGCGAATCGTGTGCAACTCTGGGCGTACCTGGAATCGGAGCGCTTCCTGCATCCCGTGATGCGCGAGTTCTACAAGGAACGCGACGTGGTGATCGAGGAGCGCCGCATGCGCACCGACAGCCAGCCCATCGGCCGGCTGGTCGAGCAGTTCCTGGGCACTTCCTTCGCTGCCTTCCCCTACCACCGGCCGACCATCGGGTATTTCTCCGACCTGAATTACTTCTCCGCCACCGAAGCCAAGGCCTTCTTCGACCAGTACTACGTGCCTGCCAACATGGTGGTCGCCATCGTGGGCGACGTGAAGCCCGCCGAAGTGGTTCTACTCGCCGAGAAATACTTCGGCCGCCTGCCCACGCGTCCCAAGCCGGGTCCCGTGCACACCTCCGAGCCACCGCAGAACTCCGAGCGTGAGGTGGTGCTGCACGAGACGGCGCAGCCGTTCTACCTCGAGGGATACCACCGGCCCAATTATCGCGACCCGGATGATGCCGTCTACGACGCCATCACCGACCTGATGTCCAACGGGCGCACCTCGCGGCTCTTCCGCGCGCTGGTGCGCGACCAGAAGATCGCGGCGGAAGCGGAAGGGTTCAGCGGCTTTCCCGGCACCAAGTACGAGCACCTGTTCGCCTTCGACGCCGTCCCCCTGCCCGGACACACACCCGAGGAGATGCGCAAGGCCATCCACGAGGAGATCGAGCGGCTGAACACCACCTACGTCAGCGATGAAGAACTGAAGATGGTGAAGACGCGTGCCAAGGCCAACCTTATCCGCGGCCTCGCCGACAACGCCGGGCTGGCTTTCCAGCTCGGCATCTACCAGATCCGCTATGGCGACTGGCGCGAACTGTTCCGCTCGGTGGAACGCATCGACAAGGTCAGCAAGCAGGACATCCGCCGCGTGGCCAACAAGACCTTCCTGCCCACCAACCGCACCGTGGGCATCATCGAGACCATACCGGGGTCACCCAATTCCCAGGGGGAGAAAGAACAATGAACCGGCGACCGAGCCTCGCTCTCCTCGTTTCCGCATTGCTGATGCCGCTGCTGGCGGCGGCTCAAGACCCACCCTTGGCAAAAGCGGCCAAGGGTGGGGCACCCGCGCAGAAATCGCCGGCACAACCGGCTCGAACCACAGACCCCGAGCTGGGACAGATCAAGACTCCGCCGCTGCCCGAGTTCCATCCGCAGATCCCCAAGCGCGTGGTGCTGCCTAACGGCATGGTGCTGCTGCTGCAGGAAGACCATGAGCTGCCGCTGATCGACGGTATCATGCGCGTCCGCGGAGGCTCGCTCCTGGAGCCCGCGGCCAAAGTCGGGCTGGTGGACATTTACGGCGACGTGTGGCGCACCGGCGGCACCAAAGACAAGACCGGCGACCAGCTCGACGACTTCCTGGAAGCGCGCGCCGCCAAGGTCGAGACCGACGGCTCGGCCGATTCCACCGTCATCAGCTTCAACTGCCTCAAGCAGGACTTCGAGGACGTCTTCAAGGTCTTTCTGGACGTGCTGCAGAACCCGGCGTTTCGCGAAGACAAGATCGCGCTGGCCAAATTCCAGCTCGACACCGGCATCTCGCGGCGCAACGACAATATCGACCAGATCGCGCGCCGTGTCGCCACCCAGCTCGCCTATGGTCCCAAGAATCCCTACGCGCGCTTTCCCGAATACGCGACCGTGGCCGCCGTCACGCGCCAGGACCTCGTCGAGTGGCACCACAAGTTCGTCCACCCCAACAACATCATCTTCGGTGTAGTCGGGGATTTCGATTCCAAGGCGATGGAAGCGCGCATCCGCCAGGCGTTCGCCTCCTGGCCGAAGGGAGCGGAAGCGCCGCGCCCGGAGATCACCTTCGACCCCGAAAAACCGCAGGTCTATTTCGTCCCCAAGGAAGATGTGAATCAGAGCAACATCCAGATGGTCAGCCTGGGGATCCAGCGCAACAATCCGGACTACTTCGCGGTCGAGGTGATGAACTACGCTTTCGGCGCCGGCTTCTCGTCACGCCTGATCAAGGACCTGCGAACGGAGAAGGGGCTGGCGTACGCCGTCGGCGGCGGGATCGGCTCGGCGTTCGACCACCGCGGCATCTTCCGCCTCGCCATGGGCACCAAGAGCGCAACCACCGCCGAGGCCCTCGAGGGACTGAAGCAGGAATTGCAAAAACTGATCAACGATCCGCCCAAGGGCGACGAGCTGCGGTCGGCCAAGGACACCATCCTCAACGCCTTCATCTTCAACTTCGACTCCAAGGCGAAGGTGCTGCGCGAGCAGATGTCGTATGAGTATTACGGCTACCCGCTCGACTTCCTCGACCGCTACCGCGCCGGCATCGAGAAGACCACCGCGGAAGACATCGCCCGCGTGGCCAAGAAATACGTCCACCCGGAGCAGTTTGCGACGCTGGTCGTCGGGAATCCCGAAGAAATCGGCAATCAGCTCACGGCGCTGGGACCGGTGGCGAAGTGGGACATCACCATCCCGCCGCCCCCGGGCGAAGGAAAATCGGCCACCAGTTCGCAGAGCAAATAGCCACGGCAAGACTGTCGTTGACTCATCAGCCCGGAGCCGCCTATGATCCCGTTGTATTATGGCGGCCCCGGAGGTGGCGGAGTGTACGACGCATTCAAAGCGGACTCTAAAGTGTTCGGTGAGCTTCTTGGTGATATTGAAAGGTCTCGATTTGTAGTACCGAGGTTCCAGCGCGGATATAGCTGGGAAAAGAAGCACGTCAGCGCCTTCTGGAACGACATCAAGAGGTTTCAGAAGGAGAGCCAGGAAAAGAACGGCCCTGAGAAGTACTTCCTTGGCCCGATTGTGACAATGCCTGACACTGACAAAAAGAAGGGGATTATCTACGTTCTTGACGGTCAGCAACGCCTGGCGACTGCTACGATCTTGCTGAGCGTCATCCGTGATACAGCTAAGAAGCTGCCGATTGCCGCTGCGACATCATTTGCGGACGATATTCACAATCATTCGATCTACAAGGATGATGCACACGACTACGCCCTGGAATTGGGCGAGCTGGACAAGACGTATTTTACCGAAACAATCCAATCTAATCCTCCGAATGTTCGGGATGACAAGATTCGCTCTCACACGAACATCAAGAATGTTCGCTCGCTGCTCTCTGATTTTGTGAACACAGAGATAGCATCCCTTGAGCCAGCGACTCAGTTGGAACACCTGAAGGCGCTTAGGGCAGTAATCAAGAGCGACCTCGTTATGGCATGCATCCCGGTGTCAGAACTGAGAGATGCGTTTCGCATTTTTGAAACCTTGAATGACAGAGGCTTGCGCTTGTCTGTTCCAGACCTCTTGTTGAACTACCTGATGGGAGAGGCACAGTCGGACGCAGAACGTGCGTCGATTCGTGATTTCTGGAACGAAATGATCGAGGACATGGGTCGCCGCAACATCAATCGTTTCCTGCGGCATATGTGGGTGTCAAAATACGGAGACCTAAAAAATATCGACCTGTTTACTGCTTTGAAACAGCATATCGAAAAGAATAAAATCAGCAGCGTTGATTTCGCTCGCACCTGTTCCGAGGAATGCGTCCGCTATGTTGAGTTGCTGAAAGCTGACGAGAAGGATTTGGTGAGTGCTGCTCGGTACGTCAAAGCGCTTGTTGATGATTTGGGCTTTGACTCAGCGCTACCGCTACTACTGTCGGTCTATTCCTGCTTATCTTTGACCGACTTGGAAAAGGTAGCTAAGTGGCTTCTTGTTTTCGTTACCCGTTTTGCCATCATCGCGAAACTCAATCCTGCCGATATGGAGACTGTATTGTTTACATTGGCGAGAGAGGCTCGCACGCAAGCGGCGGACCCCACTAAGGCTGCTGGCCTGCTCCCCCACATCAAGAGCACGCTGGAGAAGAATGCTCCGGAGAACAAGCTGATTGAGACGAACGTACCGAAGGTCGAACTTGAGCCAGAGCAAGCAGACTACGTGTTGAGACGGATCGCCGACAGGATGCAGTCCGCGACCAAAGAGGTCGGACTCAAGGAAGCCAACTTGGAGCACATCTTTCCCAAGAAACCGTCTGATGAGTGGACGAACAAGGACGAATTAAAGCCTTATCTATGGTACCTCGGGAATCTCACGATGCTCGGTGAGCGCTTGAATAAAGGCGTTGCCAACAAGGGCTATGCCGCAAAGCGGGAGCACTACCAGAAGGCTTCTGAGTTGATCATGGCAAAAGAATTGGCGAAGAAATACGATAAATGGGACGCCGGCACGATTAAAGACAGGGCGGAGTCACTCAGCCCCTACATCGTGGAGATTTGGAATTTCGATAATCCGTCACGGGTGTGAGCGGTCTTGGGTTATGACGTTGGCTGATGAAGCGTACCACCGTGGATTCGTAACTCCGAAAACACGGAGGCACGGAGGGACTGATCAGATGTCTCCGTACCTCCGTGGTGGGCGTTGCTCCGAGGTGATGCGGATCGTCGTCTTGCCCCCGGTTCACTGGCCTTAACCGGAACGCGATCATGCGGCTGCTGCTTATCGCTGGCGAACGCTGCGCGGGACTTGCGGATCACGTGTGGAGCTTGCTTGAGTTGATTCAGGCGACTTAGCTGTTCACGCGCCAAGCATCTTATCAATCGCACGTTTTACGTCTTCACACTGGCCCTCTAACGTCTCAATGTCTCTTTCTGTTAAGCGTCTCCATTCTTTTCGATACTGCAAGACCTCCAGTCCACTGATGCCAAGGGGACTGAGCTTGCCGCCCATGAAAATTGTGATGGCAGCGATTTTGGTAGCGGCATCAACGGTGGGTTTCTCTTGGCACTTAAAATATTGAGGCCAAAAATTAGCCGGGTTGGTTGGATCGGGATGAAGCCTGCATCTTAAGTCTGGCGCGGCGCGGCAGTTTTCTGCCTCTACCGGCAATGTCACGATGCGGTTAGCGTCTGCCGTTGGATTAACAACTAAGAAGGAGCACTTTATTGTCGGATAGCGTTTGGCGTATTGTTCCGCCCATTGCTCCAGCCACGCGGCGAAGTCCTTTGGCAGTTGCGCTACGGCGGTTAGGGCGTCATCTAAATCCTTCGGTGCGTCCGCTCCGGTAGGGGTCGCCCCGGCGAGTGCAAACCCTATCTGATGCTTCTCGTTGATGCGTGTCTTAGATTCATACGCCGCGTAGCTTGCGACCATTACAGGGGAGCCATAGGCGTCACTTGTCCTGGTACTCAGGTCGCTCGCCAACACAAATCCATCGCTCGCTCGTACGGCAATCTGCATTGTCATAGGCTCATCCTCCGTCAGGAATGATAAGCCTCTGGGAGGGGTGCTAGATGCTGCGCTCAGTGCGCACCCCCGGCAACAGAGTATTTAAGACAGGACCCACCGTCTTGACAAGGGCGGCTGCCAGCGCTTACCTTTGACGTAGGCGAATAAAACGCGAATCTCCGGCCAGCCATGCCTTCACCCCTTGCCGATTCCCTTCCCTTGCTCGCGCCGTCCGCTCGGCGCCTGATCGGGATCGCGCGCCTGGCCGCGCTGGGCGAATCCATCGCCGAAGGGCACGAGGTCGAGTACTTCACCCTGCCGGTGAAATCGCTGCTCAATCGCTGCACCTCGGCGCGCATGCCCTTCACCTGGACCATCAACCCCTATCGCGGATGCGAGTTCGCCTGCAAATACTGCTATGCGCGCTACACCCACGAGTTCATGGAAATGCGCGACGGCGTGGACTTCGAGCGCAAGATCTACGTCAAGCAGCAGGCCGCGTGGCTGCTGCGCCAAGACCTGAAGAAAGTGAAGCGTGGGGAGGAGATCGCCATCGGGACCGCCACCGACCCGTATCAGCCGGCCGAGCGGCGCCACGGCATCACGCGTGCGATCCTGGAGGAACTGGCGCTTCATGCCGGGCTCGAGATCGGCATCGTCACCAAGTCGAACCTCATCCTGCGCGACACTGACCTGCTGCGGAAGATCGCGGAGAGAAACCAGCTATACGTGAACCTCACCATCACCACGCTGGATGTGCGGCTGGCGCGCATCCTGGAACCGCGGGCGCCGCGCCCTGACCTGCGATTGGAGGCAATGCGCATGCTGAATGAGGCAGGCGTGCCGGCGGGCGTGATCTGCGCGCCGGTGGTGCCGGGCATCACTGACGATCCCAAAGCACTGGACGCGCTGGTGCGCGCCACCCGCCAGGCCGGCGGACGCTACATCTTCGCCAACCCTCTGTTCCTGAAGCCCTGCTCGGCGTCCATCTTCTTGCCCTTTTTGGAAAAGGAGTTCCCGCACCTGGTGGAGAGCTACCGGAAGCGGTACGCCAGCCGCGCATTTCTGCCGGCATCGTATCGCAAGCGGATCTCCAGCCTGATGGCCGCGCTGCGCCGCAAGCACGGCTTCCCCGCCCGGGAAGAGTCTATGCGCGGTTCCTACCCTCCCGCGGAAGAACCGCAACAGTTGGCGCTGTTCTGATAACAGAGGGAAGTACTCGGTACTCGGTACTCGGTGCTCGGTACTCGGTACTCGGTACTCGGTACTCTTCAGTGGTTGTTCCGTCTCCGACCGAACCAGATGCCCGCTGCCAGCCCGATGGCCGCGGCGGCGGCCAGTCGCCGGCCTTCACCGAAGCGGATGAAGCGTGTCCGGGTGGGTGTGATCTCCACTACGCCGAGCGGCATGGCGGCGACGCCTCCGCCTCCCCCGCCAGCCTCGTCGCCCACTCCGCGCGGCGCGACGTCCCCCCCCGTCAGGGCGGCGGGGACCTGTCCGGCTTTAAGGCGGCTGCCGAATCCGCCGCCGAACCCGTACGCCACCCGGGCCACGGGAACGATGGTGCGGTCACCGAACGTCACTGGATCGCCATACACCGATTTCACGGTCGCGTTGCTGAGCAGGCTGTCCTTGAACGTCTGGAGAAGATTCCGAGGTTCCATGAAACGCCTCCTGGGTGCTGCCGCCCGACCGAAACACTCTATTCTACGCCGCGCGGCTTTCAAGATCGCCGGAATTGCGCGAAATCGCCGGAATCTGAATCGCTGGGGTCACGAGATCTCTTCGCATGGTCGGTCGATCTCGGCGATTCCGTGCGATTCCGGCGATCCCGGCGATTTCGGCGATCACTCCGGCTTGCGCGCCGTCAAGGTGATGGCGACCGCCGCCACATCGCGGCCAGGCGGTGACATGGCAGGCCGCTCCGAGACCAGCTTCACGTCCACGAACCCGGCGGCGCGGATCGCCTCCAAATATTGCTCCTGTCGCAACGCACCCAGAACGCAGGCACACCACTTCTTGAGCTCGGGGTTGCGGCGAAATATCTCGACAATATCGGCATCGCCACGCAGCACGATGTCGGAGATGGAGATCCGTCCGCCCGGACGCAGCACGCGGAAGATCTCGGCGAACACTTTGCTCTTGTCCGGCGAAAGATTGATGACGCAGTTGCTGATGGCCACGTCGGCCGTGCCGGAGGGGAGCAGCAGGTGCTCGATCTTGGCCTGCTCGAAGCTGACATTGGCGTACTTCCCTGCCGCGTTCTGGCGGGCGCGCGCGATCATCTCCGGCGTCAGGTCGAACCCGTACACGCGTCCGCTGGGGCCGACGCGGTTCGCCGCCAGGAACGAGTCGATACCCGCGCCGGAGCCGAGATCGATCACAACCTCCCCGGTCCGCAGCCCGGCATGCCGCACCGGGTTGCCGCTGCCTGCGCCCAGGTAGGCGCCCGGCGGCACCGCTGCCAGCTCCTCTGCGCTGTAGTCAGGCGACGTGGGGAGCTCGACCGTGCAGCATCCCGTTGTCTTCTCTCCGCCGGTGCGCGCCAGCTCGCCATAGGCCGTCGCCACCGCCCGGTGAATGTGCTCTTCTTCTGCTTTTGCTGTCATCATCCTTCTCCTTTTCCCGTTATTTATTGATGGTCATCAATACGAACGTCCAAACAAATTTGCCCTATAGCTTGCGCAGCCACGCTCCCAGCCGGTCGAGTGACTTCTCGTTACGCCGGCAATAGAGCCAGCGTCCGATCTTGCGGGTGCTGATCAGGCCGGCGTCGCGCAAAATCTGCACGTGATGCGTGATGGTCGGCTGGGTCAACGCCAGCTTCGTCTCCAGGTCACAGACGCACATGCCTGGATCAAGGGCACTGACCAGGTCGCACGAACAGCATCCCTTGGAACTCAGCAACTCGACGATCTTCCGCCGCGTGGGATCGGCCAGCGCTTTCAGTTGCAGGTCGATGAGCTCGTCGGTCTTGATATCGACGGACATAAATATAGATATACTTCTATACTATATCGCCGGCGCTGTCAATCGGCTAAATGGGTAATTGGGTAATTGAAAACCTTGGCTGCCCGCCTTCAATTACACAATTACCCAATTACCCAATCCACCATGCCCGACGACCCAAAAGAAAACCGGTCGAAGCGGTACGCCTGAACTGGCGCGGAGGGTATAGATGAAAGGCCCGCTTCGGCCGTATGAAAAACGACTGCATGAATCCGTCTTACCCAGGAGCTAAAGCCAGCTTCGCGTGAATCCCCCTGTGGCACGACTCGAGTCGTGCCCTCCCGTCTAATCAGCAAACCCGTCCGGCTGCGACAGTGACAGATGGATCTCCCGCTGGTCGTAGCGCTGTCCGGCCTCGAGCGCCCGGCGGTTCAACTCGAGCATGGCCGGGTTCTTGACCTTGTGTTCGAGCACCGCCAGCGCTGTCTCGGGGGGCAGGCACTCGGTCTCCGAGAGCAGCGCGCCCAGCATAACCACGTTGGCCACCTTGGGCGAGCCGATGTGGTCGGCAATGTCGGATGCGGGCACGCAGAGGGCGCGCACTTGCGCCGGCGGTTCGAAGTTTGCCGGCAGCGCGTCGCGGTTATAGAGGATGAGGCCGCCAGCCTGGACCTCGGGCGCAAACTTGTGCAGCGACACCTCGTTCATGGCGATCAGCACTTCGGGATGCGACACCAGCGGCGAACCAATGCGCTGCCGCGACAGGCACACGTGGCAATGCGCGCTGCCGGAGCGCATCTCCGGGCCGTAGGAGGGCAGCCAGCTCACCTCCAGGCCTTCCAGCATCCCCATCTCGACCAGCACCTGGCCCAGCAGCAGCACACCCTGTCCGCCGAAACCCGCGATCTTGATGGTCGCTTCCCGCACGGGGCGATGATGCGAAATTGCGGGCTTAGCCGTAACCTCGGCTTCGAGTTCGAGCACTTCCGCCACCGGGCGCTGCGGCACCGGGGTGTCCGGCACCGCCGTCTTGCGATCGCGATAGACGCCCAGCGGGAAAGCCTTGATCATCTCGTCGGCCACCCACTTGCGCGCATCCACCGGATCCATCTTCCAGATCGTCGGGCAAGGCGAGAGGATCTCGACCAGCGAGAATCCCAGCCCTGCAACCTGGTTCTCGATGGCTTTGCGGACGGCGCGCCGCGCCCGCATGATGTTCTTGTTGTCCGAAAGCGCCACGCGTTCGATGTACACCGGGGCTTCCAGGGTCGCCAGCAGCTCGCACACGTGCAGCGGATAGCCTTCATTGGAGGGCCGCCGGCCCCAGGGCGAAGTAGTGGAGATCTGGCCCACCAGCGTGGTCGGCGCCATCTGCCCGCCGGTCATGCCGTAGATGGCGTTGTTGAGGAAGAAGCACGGTGATCTTCTCGCCGCGATTGGCGGCGTGCACGATCTCGGCGGTTCCGATCGCCGCCAGGTCGCCGTCACCCTGGTACGCGATGCACGATGCTGTCCGGCCGCGCGCGCTTCACTCCGGTCGCCACCGCCGGCGCGCGCCCGTGCGCCGCCTGCACGTTGCCCACGTCGAAGTAGTAGTAGGCGAACACCGAGCAGCCGACCGGGCTGACGAAGATGGTGCGGTCCTGCACCCCCAGGTCCTCGATGGCCTCCGCGATCAGCTTGTGGGCCACGCCGTGGCCGCAGCCGGGACAGTAGTGCGTCTGGTGCTGCAGGTCGGACTTGCGCTCATAGCGATCGTAGAAGACCGACGATTTCGAGTGCACCACCTGATATTCCGACACGCTTCCTCCTAGCCGACGGCCACCAGGTCGGCAGCCTTAGCCAGCAGCCGGTCCCGGATCTCATCGGCCGCCGGCACATTGCCGCCGCTGCGGCCGTAGAATTCGACCGGCAATCGCCCATCGAGCGCCAGGCGTACGTCCTCGACCATCTGGCCGGTGCTCAACTCCACCACCAGCACGGAGCGGCAACGCGCCGCCGCTTCGGCCAGCGCTTTCGACGGGAATGGCCACAGGGTGATGGGACGAAACAGCCCGGCGCGCAACCCGAACTTGCGCACCTGCTCGACGGCTGACCGCAGCACGCGCGACACGATGCCGTAGCCGACCACCAGGACTTCGGCCTCGTCCGCCAGATAGAGCTCATGGCGGGGCTCCTCTTCCTGCGCCCTGCGGTACTTCTCTTCAAGATGGCGGACGTGCGCTTCCAGCTCGTCAGTCTCCAGGTAGATGGAATTGATCAGGTTCTTTCGGGTCTCGCGGCGCACCCGTGACCGCCCACGGCCTCTCCGGCATCGGGATCTGCCGCTCCTCCAGCTCCAACGGCTCGATCATCTGGCCGATGAAACCGTCGGTGAGCACGATGGCCGGATTGCGGTATTTGTCGGCCAGCTCGAACGCCAGCATGGTGAGGTCGGCCATCTCCTGCACCGAAGCCGGCGCCAGCACGAGGTTGCGATAGTTGCCGTGCCCTCCGCCTTTGACCATGGCGAAGTAGTCGCTCTGCTCGGGCGCGATGTTGCCCAGACCCGGCCCGCCGCGCACCACGTCCACGATTACACACGGCAGCTCCGAGCCGGCGAGATAGGAGAGGCCTTCCTGCATGAGGCTGATGCCCGGTCCCGAGGATGCGGTCATGACACGCACACCCGCCGAAGCCGCCCCGTACACCATGTTGATGGAGGCGACCTCGCTCTCCGCCTGCACGAAGGTGCCGCCCACCTGCGGCAAGTAGAGCGCGGCCGCTTCGGCGATCTCGCTCGCCGGCGTGATGGGATAGCCGTAGTAGGCGCGGCATCCTGCCAGGATGGCGCCTTTGATCACCGCCACGTTGCCCTTACAGAGTTGCCGCACAGGAGACCTCCTGGCTTGCGACCTTGGCCGGCGGGACGCGGAACACGGTGATGGCGCCCGGCTCCGGGCAGCAGTAGAAGCAGATGCCGCACCCCGTGCACTTCTCTCCGGTGTAGTGCGCGGGATGGATGCCGTAGGGGTTCAGCTCCGGCACCAGCTCCAGGCACTTGGGCGGGCACGATTCCACGCACAGGCCGCAGCCCTTGCACTCTTCCTGGTTGATTTCGACCGACCCGCGTGCTTCGGCCATGTCTCTCACCTCACCTCGGCGAACGCATGGTTCTTCTGCAGCCATTTCGTGCGCTCGCAGTATTCGTAGAGCTGGTTGCGGAAGTCGGGATGAGCGATCTGGATCAGCGCTTCCGCCCGCTGCCGGATCGAGCGCCCGTGCAGGTAGGCGACGCCATACTCGGTGACCACGTAGTGCACGGCGCCGCGCGAGGTCACCACGCCGGCTCCGGGATCGAGCGTGGGCACGATGCGCGAGATGCTGTCGTTCTTCGCCGTCGAGGGCAGCGCGATGATCGGCTTGCCGCCCCTCGACCGGGTCGCGCCGCGGATGAAGTCCACCTGCCCGCCGATCCCGCTGTAGAAATACGTGCCGATGGAGTCGGCGCAGATCTGCCCGGTGATATCGATCTGCAACGCCGAATTGATGGCCACCATGCGGTCGTTCTGCGCGATCAGAATGGGATCGTTGGTGTAGGCGTTGGGGTGGAACTCGAAGATGGGGTTGTCGTGCACGAAGTCGAACAGCCGCCGCGTGCCGAGAGCGAACGACAGCACCACCTTGCGCGGGTGCAGCGTCTTGCGCCGGCCGTTCACCACCCCCGACTCGATCAGGGGGATGATGTCGTCGGAGAGCAGCTCGGTGTGCACCCCCAGGTCTTTGCGGTCCTTGAGGTAGAGCAGAACGGCGTCGGGGATGCCGCCAATGCCGGTCTGGATGGTCGAGCCGTCCTCGATGAGCGTGGCCACGTTGCGCGCGATGGCCAGGTGCAGATCGGTGACCTCGTGCCGGGGCAGCTCGCACAGCGGCCGCGAGCTTTCCACGATGGCATCGACGTTACTGACGTGGATAAAGCTGTCGCCGTAGGTGCGCGGCATCTGGTCGTTCACCTGGGCGATGACGAAGCGCGCCTTCTTGGCCGCCGTCAGCGTGGTGTCCACGCCCACGCCGAAGCTGCAGAAGCCGTGCGAGTCCGGCGGCGACACCTGGATCAGCGCCACGTCGATCAGCATCTCGCCCGACTCGAACAGCGACTCGATCTCGCTGAGGAAGATGGGGGTGTAATCGGCGCGGCCGTCGTTGACCGCTTCCCGCACGTTGGAGCCGATGAACATGGCGTTGTGGCGGAAGTGCCCGGCCATTTCCGGCGCTATGTAGTCGGCGCGCCCCATGGTCAGCAGGTGCACGATCTCCACGTCGCGCACAAACGGCCCGCGCTCGATCAGCGCGCCCACCAGCGTTTCCGGTTCGGCGCACCCGGGCTGGATGTACACCCGCATGTGCGACTCCACGCAGCGCAGCGCCTCACGCGCCGCCATCACCTTGGTGCGATATGAGTCCATCCAGGCCATGATTGCCTTCCCTAGTTGCTCGCCACCTTCTTCTGGGCGAGCTGGTAACGTTCGTAGCCGATAGCGGCGAAGTACAAGGCGCGATCGAAGAACTGCTCCACCAGTTGGAACAGCTCGAGTTCCTGGAAGAGCTCCACCGGGCGGTCCGCCAGCGCTTCCTTGGCCACATACTCCCACAGGTGTTCCTTGGTGGCGATGATGGCGAACACCACCTGGCTGAGACTCACGCCCTGCGAAGCCCGGCGCTCGCCAATGGCCATGTAGCGCTGCTCGACGTCGCGCTCGGTCTTCCGCAGCAGCCACTGTCCCAGGTTGTGGTAGATCTCGTATACGCGCTGCCTCAGCTCTTCCGGCGGGACCTTGTGGATGAACTCGCGGCAGCGCTCGCTGTTCTCGATGCGCTCCAGCAACCCCCGCGCCAGTTGGTCGGAGTGGGTCTCGATCAGCCGCACCAGTCGCCATCCCAGCACACCCAACAGCGCGGCGTTTTGTGATTCTGCGATCATGGTCGCCTCCTGGCCTGGGAATCGGCAGACCGACTCCCGATTCCTCAACCAGGATGAGAAAGGCACGCCAACTGCCATCGGAGGCACACCGAAGCCTTTGTTAAATCAGGCACTTAGGAGGACGATAGAGGATATGGAGCGGCCCCACTGGTGGAGAAAGCGATGCCGTTCGGGGGATATCGCGCAGTTCAGGGAGCAGGGAGTAGGGAGTAGGGAGTAGAGGCCGGGAAGCTTCGTTTAATTCGCGCCTGCTCCCTACTCCCTACTCCCTACTCCCTGCGTTCATTCCTCACATACCTGTGTGACCGCCGTCACTCCCTTCCGCCTGTCTCCAGCGCGACAATGAGCTGACCGTGCGTGGTCGCTACCCGCAAGGCCTCCGAGTCCATCTCTGCTCCGGTGTTGGGGCCTCTGGCGCACAGCTTTTCAGTGCGACGGAGTGAAAGGAGCCTTCATGGCAAAGGGCACGGTCAAGATCGTGGTGGAACGCTGCAAGGCTTGCGGCTTCTGCGTCGAGTTCTGTCCCACCAAGGTGCTGGCGCTCTCGCCGGCGTTCAATTCCAAGGGCTATCACCCGCCGCACATGGTCAACGCCGAGAAGTGCTCGGGCTGCGATCTGTGCGGCATGTACTGCCCGGACTTCGCCATCTTCGGCTACAAGGTCGGCGATAAGTCGGCGCAGAAGGAGGCCGTCCATGAAAGCTGATCCCGCGGGCGTCCTGACCGGCGCCCACTTTCTCGACGGCGACCACGCCTGCTGCGAAGGCGCACTGGCCGCCGGTGCCGCTTTGCCGCCGGCTATCCCATCACGCCCTCCACGGAAGTGGTGGAGCGCTTCGCCGCGCGCATTCCCACAGGTCGGCGGCACGTTCATCCAGATGGAGGACGAGTTGGCCTCCTCCATCGCCATCCAGGGCGCGGTCTGGGGCGGCGCCAAGGCCATCACCGTCACCTCCGGGCCGGGCTTCTCGCTGATGATGGAGCACATCGGCTACGCCGTCATGACCGAGACGCCCGTGCGTGTTCGTGGACGTGCAGCGCGGCGGGCCCTCCACCGGCCTGCCCACGCTGCCGGCGCAGGCCGACATGATGCAGGCGCGCTGGGGCTCGCACGGCGACTACGAGATCATCGCCCTCTGCCCCAACTCGCCGCAGGAGTGCTTCGACCTGACCATCAACGCCTTCAACCTCTCCGAGAAGTACCGCGTGCCGGTGATGTTCATGATGGACGAGTGCGTGGCCACATGACCGAGAAGGTGGTCATCCCGCCAGCCGGACCAGATCGAGATCGACCCGCGCCGCGCGACGCCGCAAGCCGCCCGGCGACTACCAGCCCTACGAGCCCGGCGACGGACCTGGTTCCCGAGATGGCGCACGCCGGCGACGGCTACCGCTTCCACGTCACCGGCCTGACCCACGACGAGCGCGGCTATCCGGCGATGAACGCCGGCCGACGCAGGAGAAGCTGGTCCGGCGGCTGCATCGACAAGATCCGCGCAACGCCGCCGACGATCTGACCGACTGTCGAGGAGGACGGCCTCGAGGACGCCGACGTGGTGGTGGTCTCCTACGGCATCACCTCGCGCGTGGCGCAGCGCGGCCATCGAGATGGCGCGCGCACGAGGGGCTGAAGGTCGGCAAGCTGCGGCTGATGATCGTGTGGCCCTTCCCCGACCAGCTCATCAAGAAACTGGCGAAGCGCGCCAAGGCGTTCGTCGTGCCCGAGCTGAACCTGGGCCAGATGTCGCGCGAGGTGGAGCGCGCCGCCGCCGGTGCCAAGACCGTCTGCGTGCCGCACGCCGGCGGCGGCGTCCACCACCCCGAGGACATCCTGAAAGCCATCGAGGAGGCGTTGCGATGAGTGAAGTCGAGTTCGAATGCGCTGAGTGCATAAACCCGGTCGAGCCTTTCCTGCGCACCGACCGCATGCCGCACATCTGGTGCCCGGGCTGCGGCATCGGCACGACGGTCAACTGCTTCACCCGCGCGCTGCATCGATTCCAAGGCTCGACCTGGACAAGCTGGCCGTCGTCTCCGGGCATCGGCTGCACCGGGCGCGTGGCCGGCTACCTGAAGCTGGACTCGTTCCACACCACCCACGGCCGCGCCATCCCCTTCGCCACCGGCCTGAAGCTGGCCAACCCCGACCTGAAGGTGGTGGTCTACTCCGGCGACGGCGACCTGCTCGGCCATCGGCGGCAACCACCTGATCCACGCCGCGCGCCGCAACATCGACCTGAAGGTCATCTGCGTCAACAACTTGATCTACGGCATGACCGGCGGCCAGACTGCGCCCACCACGCCCGAGCACGCCACCACCTCCACCACGCCCTACGGCAACGTTCGAGCCGCCGTTCAACCTGCCGCACCTGGTGGACGCCTGCGGGCGCCGTCTACGTGGCGCGCTGGACCACCTTCCACGTCCGCCAAGTCGCGCGCTCCATGCAGCGAGGCCTTCAAGAAGAAGGGCTTCTGCTTCATCGAGATCATCTCGCCCTGCCCCACGCTCTACCAGCGCCGCAACAAGCATGGGCGACGGCCTCGACGCCATGAAGTACTACAAAGAGGCGCAGCAAGGTGCAGAACGGCGCGCCCACCGGCGAAGTCGGTCTCACCAAGACCGGCGAGATCGTCGTGGGCAAGTTCGTGGACCGCGACCGGCCCGACTACCGCGAGCTGATGGTCCGCCGGTTCCAGGAGAGCCTGGGCGACGAATACGTGGAGACGGGAGAACTGGTATGCAGCTAACCGAGATTCGCATCGCAGGATTCGGCGGCCAGGGAGTCATCCTGTCGGCCATCGTCATCGGCAAGGCAGCCAGCGTGTTCGAGGGCGGCTTCGCCACCATGACCCAGAGCTTCGGGCCGGAAGCCCGCGGCGGCGCTTGCAGCGCGCAGCTGCATCCTCTCCGACGCGCCCATCCTCTATCCCTACGTCACGCCGCCCGGACATCCTGGTGGTCATGTCGCAGGAGGCGTACGCGAAGTTCACGCCCGAGCTGAAGGAGCGACGGCATCCTGATCGTGGAGGAAGACCTGGTGCGCATCGGCGATCTCAAACCGGGCATCAGGGTCTATAGCGTGCCCGCCACGCGTTTGGCCGAAGAACTGGGCAAGCGCATGGTGCTGAACATCGTGATGGTCGGCTTCTTCGCCGCAGTCACAGGGCTGGTGGACGCCGGCGCGCTGCGGAAGGCCGTCGCCGATTCCGTGCCTGCGCACTTCGCCGAGCTGAACCTGAAGGCCTTCGACAAGGGCTTCGAGTACGGAGTCGCCAAGGTAAAGGCAACTGTGGAAGCCGGCGAGGTCGAGTTCCACGCCCACGCGATCCCGTTCGCGGAGTAGCAGGTTTCATAACGAAGTGGCCTGTCCTACCTGTAATCGCGCTCCCAGGCCGGCGCAACGAGACGGGAGGCCGCACGGCCTCCTCGTTGTATTTGTAGCGCCGGCGCCCCGCCGGCCTTCTTCTTTGAAGGGGTGCGGCTTCAGCCGTACCGCAATCCACCCCAAAGAGTTGTCATCCCGAACGAAGCGCGACCGAACGGAGTGAGGGAGCGCGAGTGAGGGATCTGCAGTTGTGTACCAAGACTGCAGATCCCTCGCGGCGCGCTCGCTTCGCAAACTCAGCTCGCGCTTGCTCGGGATGACAATTCATAAAATTCTGCCATTTCGGCGCGGCTGAAGCCGCGCCCCTTCAAAGCCCGCTTCACCTGGAGTTTTTCCGCCACCTCAGAAGCCGCGCCCTCCCGTCCTCAGTTTGTGGTGAGGTTTTTCAACGTACCTCCTCCAATGCCCGCGCGAATGCCAGCACCCTCGCCTCTCCTCCCGCCGGCCCGGCGATCTGCAGTCCCACCGGCAATCCTGCCAAGGTCTCCCCGCAGGGCACCGAGATCGCCGGCAGCCCCAGCACGTTGAACGGACGCGTGTTCCGCAGCATCACCAGCTCGCGCTCGCGCAGCCGCGACCTGTCCGCCTCGAGTTCCGCCAGGAGCGGCGGCGGGACTGGCGTGGTCGGCGTGACGACCAGATCCACATCCTTGAAGATCTCCGCCGTGCTCCGGCGCAGCAACTCCAGCTCATGCAGCTTGGCGACGTAGTCGCGCACGCTCACATCCGCTCCGGTGTTGATGCGGCGCAGCGTCTCCGGATCATACTTGCCGGCGTTCTCACGCAGGTTCGGCGCATGGTAGGCATAGCTCTCCGCCTTGGCCACCGTGCGGTCGTTGTCCACCGGGACTGAGACCTCACTCATTTCCGCCGCAAGTCCAGAGACGACCCGCAGCGCATCTTCCACCACGCGCGCGACTTCGGAATCCAAGTCTTCGTAGAAGAACTTGCGCGGCACACCCACCCGCAGCTTGGGCGCGGGCGCGCGCACAGCCGCCGCATAATCCGCGAGGGGAATCTGCCGGCTGGTGGGGTCGGCGGGATCGTAGCCGGCGATCGCCGCGAGGATCAGCGCCGCGTCGGTGACGCTGCGTGCCATGGGACCAATGTGATCCAGCGACCAGGAAAGCGGCATCACGCCGCGCGCGCTCACCAATCCATAGGTCGGTTTGAATCCCACGATCCCGCAGAAGGCAGCCGGCAGGCGGATGGAGCCAGCCGTGTCCGTAACCAGCGTGCCGTAGCAGAGCCCGGCCGCCACCGCCGCCGCCGATCCTGAAGACGATCCGCCGGTGATCCGGCCTTGGTAGCGAGGATTTTTCGCCGGTCCGTAACAGCTGACCACACCGCTCGCGCCATAGGCGCACTCGTGCAGGTTGTTCTTGCCGACGATCACCGCACCCGCCGCCTTCAGCCGCCGCACCGCCTCAGCATCTTGCATGGGAACGCGATTCTCGAACACCGCGCTCGCGGCCGTCGTGGGCACGCCCGCCACATCGATGAGGTCTTTAAGCCCCAGCGGGATTCCATGCAGTGGCCCCCGCCATGTTCCGCGCTGGATCTCGGCTTCCGCCTGGCGGGCCTGCGCCAGCGCCATCTCCGCCGTCACCGTGATGAAGGCATTCAGCCCGGGATTGAGGGCTCCAATCCGTTCCAGGCACGCGCGCGTCAGTTCCACCGGCGAGAGCTTCTCGTTGCGCACCAGCTCGGAGACGTCGGCCAAGCCTAACAGCGGCAGTTCGCTTCCGGATGGCTTCGATTCAACCAGCATGCGCAGGCCAGTTTACACATCGCTTCCAGTCCGAGCCGAGGGAGCCTGGGCCTCCGTAGTCTGCTCCGCCGTTGCCGACCGCGGGGGCTTCCTGAGGTACGGGTATTGCATTTCACAAGGAGGGTCGAGAACCACTCTGTGCGCACCGGGCTCGCCATCGACGTGGCGCAGGTTGAGTGCCGCAATCTGCAGTGCGTACAGGACGAGACCAGCGCGCTTGGTGTCGATGCGCTCGTCGAGGAGCGCGCGGATGATCTCCAGAAGCCCGAGCTGGATAGCAGTGCCGTCCTCCAGGATGGGGACGAGTTGGATCTGCGGCAACCGGCAGTTGTAATGGAAATAACAGAGCCGCCGTCCGCGCAGCGCGGGCGAGTCGCAGCGGGTGCCGTTGGTCTTGATGTGCTCACATCGAGCAGGTTTGGCCATTGTGGAAAACTACCTCCCCCCGGGGGTGGCCCCCAGTGGAATCATAGAGTTACGGGATATCCCTCCTCGGGGCCCACGATATGAAAGGAGTTAAAAGGAAAATCTTGAGCCGTAAGGACTTATCTATTTGTCATTAAATAATAGTAATAAATATCACACCTACTATAGCTTGTAAACAGACTCTTGAGACGGCAAGAATCGTGGAGCGCCCTCGACGGTCTGCCGAAAGTACAGGCTATTTCTCAAATTAGGGCCGCCTATTTATGCGTCCAGGTCGAGCGCAAGATCGATCTCCTCTTGGAGTATCTTCTTCCCCTCCGGAAAATCCTGGCCGTGCCTAGATTCAGCGCAAATGTCGCGGCATCGAAGTGCATTCTGCAGACATTTTGATTGGAGTTGTTGCAGGGTGTTTAGAGCCGTAAATCGAATTAGGTAAAAGTACAAGCGCGCCCCAACCTTAGGGAAACTCTGAACAAGCACTGCTTTTGAGGCAGTGGATGACGAGCAACGGGCGATTCCGATGGTCTGACCCAGTTTCGTGAGGGTATCTGGCCTCTTGATCGACCCGCCAAAGCGGTGAGCGGCGTGCCTTCGCGCGCTACACCGCCAGCGCACGCAGCAATTTCTTGCGAACCAGAAACAGGTTCACCAGCGCGCAGGTTGCAAACAACCGGTTCGCATTCTTCACCAGTCCTCGGTAGCGCACCTTCACGAACCCGAACTTCAGCTTCATCACCCCAAACACGTGCTCGACCTTGGATCGCACCGTGGACTTGGTCCGGTTCTTCGCCCGCTCCACTTCGTCGATCCGGTCCTTATACCGGTAGCGCCGATGGGTGCAGTCCTGCGCTCGTGGTGCGCACTCGTGAATCACCTCGGTCTGTCCGCGATACGCCTGATCGCCCCACACCCGCGTCTCTTCCCCATGCAACAGCTCCGGCAGCACCGTCGCATCCGCCACGTGGGCGGGCGTGACCAACGCCGTGTGAATCAGCTTGGTCTTGCTGTCCACCCCCACGTGCGCCTTCATCCCGAAGTACCACTGCTTGCCCTTCTTCGCCTGGTGCATCTCCGGATCGCGCTTCTGCTCGCGGTTCTTCGTCGAACTGGGCGCGTGGATGATCGTCGCATCCACGATCGTCCCCGTCGTGATGCGCACACCTTTGCCCTCCAGATGCAGGTTCACCGCCTCCAGCATCTGCCCGCCCAGCCCATGCTCTTCCAGCAGGTGACGGAACTTGCACACCGTGGTCTCGTCCGGCACCGGCTCGCATCCCAGATCGATCCCCACGAAGCTGCGCATCACCACCGAGTCGTACAGCGCCTCTTCCACCGCCGGGTCCGACAGGTTGAACCACTGCTGCAGAAAGTAGATCCGCAGCATCCGCTCCACTCCCACCGGAGGCCGCCCGTTGCCCGCCTTCGGATAATAGGGCTCGATCAGCGCACCCAGCTCCTTCCACGGCACTACCTGCTCCATCTCTTCCAGAAACAATGACCGCCGCGTCTTCTTGCTGTACCGCTCAAATCCGTTCATCATCGCCAGTGTCTCCTGCCTCATTCCTCTGCGAATCCTCCCGCTTCCCCCACTCTAACTTCTCTTCTTGTGGATAAGGCAGAACTTGTTCAGAGTCTCCTTAGCGACCTTAGCGTCCCGAAGATAACGGCAAGCGTCCCATGTAATACAGAAGGCTTGGTGCTCGACCCGTTCGAGCACCTCTTTTTCCTCGCCAGTTAAAAGGGTTCTCGAGGGGTGGTAAAAACCGCCAGAACCGATGGGCATCAACTCCAAGAGAACAGAGCGAACCGCGTCAGCAACACCTTCCGTCATTCCGTGCCGCGTGCGGCTGGTAACTTCGTAAACCGCGCTGATTACCTCCTTCTTTACGGGGTGATCAAACTCTCTTGCATAGGGAAAAAGCTTCAGGATCAGTGGCTCAAGCTTGCTCCAATCGCGCTCTGCTTCAATCTCGAATCGTAAACGCTTCACCTCGAGGATCGGGCCGCTTTGTATTTCCAGGTCGGCTATGCGCTGCCTCAACGGCTCAAGCACTGCCTCGGTGGCAAAGTGGGAAATGTCGCGAAGACGTTCTATTATCTGGTCTCCGTCCAAAGCGATCTTTCTGTCCGCCTTCCGGCCCCAGACTTGGCCCGGGAACAGGAGACCTTTACCTTCAGCGTCCATCATTTTTTTTCGGACCATGTATAGCTGATTCGGATCGGGGCTAATGATGAGCACACCAACTCTGCCGCCCCGGCGGTTGCTAAACTCGTCGTAGCGTATCGTCAAAGCCGGAAAAATATGGGCGTCGAGGACTTGCCCAAAAGTTGCGCCGTCATAGTGATCCCCGCGGACATCAACACATTTGCCGTCCTTGAAGCCGACCACTAAATAAGCAGGATCGCGCGGCCGCTCACCCTCGGAGTTTGCGAGCGAGATTACGTCACGAATAAATTCAGCCTTCCTGGCCGGTATGGTCAAATCGATGTGCTGTTTGAACTCCAGCCTACTGGTTTCCTTCTGGTTGGCGCTGACCCACCGCAGCACTCGTCGTCGAAGGCTCTCTTCTTGGGAGTTCGGCATACCTATAAGAGTAAATCGCTCTCTTCCGTTTGGCACATTTTCGACGTGCCTTTGGCGGGTGCCGTCCCTGCGGGACTCGCAATGCTTTTTGCTGCTGACCCACCACTTACCCTGGACTATTCACCATAAGGCGGCGACGGGAGGGCACGGCTTCAGCCGTGCCGTTCGGAGTTCCAGTGAATATGGGCTTTAGCCCCTGAGGGTTGATTTGTTGCGCGAGAGCAGCGAGTGCACACTGTCCTCGCAGTTTGCCTTGGTTTTCAGCAGGGCCCCAGCGGCTGAAGCCGGAGATAAATGGGACCTTTGCGGCACGGCTGAAGCCGCGCCCTGATACGAAACGGGTGCCGTCCCTGCGGGACTCGCAATGTTTTTTGCTGCTGACCCACCACTTACGTGGTGGGCTAACCTATACCGCGCCTACGGCGCTGGGATCGTGTGATCTTGCTCATTCACGCACATCGGCGCTAATTCGCGGCAGGTCGCGCCGAAACCCGTCTTGACGGCTCAAGCACTGCCTCGGTGGCAAAGTGGGAAATGTCGCGAAGACGTTCTATTATCTGGTCTCCGTAAGTTGGAAAGGCAAAAACCAAGATCCCTCGTTCGCGCTCCCCTCGCCAGCTCGGGTCGCGCGTCGCTCGGGATGACAGGTTGGGGGCGGCGTTGCGGCACCCTTCGACTTCGCTCAGGGCAGGCTTCTGAAAGTCGTGCCCCTTCACAAGTTACATAATGCGGTGGGAGCTGGCACCAAGAGAAGATCCCCGGCAGGCGGAACCTGCCGGGGCGGGGCTCCAGAAGGAGGAAGCCTCATCCTTAATCGCTGGCCACGGCGCGCAGCCCGGCGGACTTTCCGCTCACGTGCCGCAGCTCTTTTCCGGTATAGATCTGCCGCGGACGCGCGATCTTCTGCTCGGGGTCTTCCAGCATCTCCTGCCACTGGGCCAGCCAGCCCGCCACCCGCGGGATGGCGAACAGCACGGTGAACATCTCCGGCTTGAAGCCCATGGCCTGGTAGATGATCCCGGAATAGAAGTCCACGTTGGGATAGAGCTTGCGTTTGATGAAGTACTCGTCCTCGAGCGCGATCTTCTCCAGCTCCAGCGCGATGTCCAGCTTGGGATTACGGCCGGTGACCTTGAACACTTGTTCCGCGGTGCGCTTAATGATGCGGGCCCGGGGATCGTAGTTCTTGTACACGCGATGGCCGAAGCCCATCAGCTTGCCCTTGCCTTCCTTGATGTGCTTGACGTAATCCTTCACGTTATCCACGGAGCCGATCTGCGCCAGCATGATCAGCACTTCCTCGTTGGCGCCGCCATGCAGCGGGCCGGAGAGCGAGGCGCAGGCGGCGGCGGTGGCGGCGAAGGGGTCGGCATGCGAGCTGCCCACGGCGCGCATCACGCTGGTGGAAGCATTCTGCTCGTGGTCGGCGTGCAGGATGAACAGCACGTCCAGCGCCCGCGCCAGCACCGGGTTCGACTGGTAGCGGGGCTCGGTGCGCTTCCACAGCATGTGCATGAAGTTCTCGGTGTAGCTGAGGTCGTTCTCGGGGAAGACATAGGGCAGACCCAGGCTGTGGCGAAAGGCGTAGGCGGCGATGGTCGGGATTTTGGCCACCAGCCGCAGGATCTGGAGCTTGCGGTTAAGCTTGTCCTTGATGTTGTGCGCCTCGGGATAGAAGGTGGAGAGCGCCGCCACCGTGCTGGTCAGGATGCCCATGGGGTGGGCATCGTAGTGAAACCCGTCGATGAACTTCTTCAGGTTCTCGTGCACCAGCCGGTGCTGGCTCACCTGTTCCACCCAATCTTTCAACTCTTTCTCGTTGGGCAGCTCGCCGTTGAGCAGGAGGTAGGCCACTTCCAGAAAGGTGCAGTTCTCCGCCAGCTCCTCGATGGGATAGCCGCGGTAGCGCAGGATGCCGTTTTCGCCGTCCAGATAAGTGACGGCGCTCTTGCAGGAAGCGGTATTCATGAATGCGGGGTCGTAGCTCATCATTCCGAAATCGTCGGGGCCGGTCTTGATCTGCCGCAGATCGGCGGCGCGGACGTGCCCGTCGTTCAGCGGCAGCTCGTAACTCTTCTGGGTGCGTTGATCGTTAAGCGTGACCTTGTCGTTGGCCATCTCTTCTCTCTCCTTGTGGCCCCGGCGGCACGGCATTTCCCGGGGGCGGATCGGCACGGCTTCACCGGCATGCACACCGGCGCTGACCGGCGACACGCAGGCTGCCGAACATGCTCCCCCGGAGGGCACTCTCCGGGCAGTGACATAGCTCACACACCCCAGTGACCGAGGTCGCAGAAAGCCGTAGACCCCTCGGGTACCCTGAATCCCGTTTGGAAGCCAGCGGGGATAAGTCTACCTCGTATAAACTATTTTTGTGTGAGGACAGCGGCATGAAGACTGTTTTCGTTGTGGGGGCGGGTCCAGCCGGATTGTTCGCGGCGCAGAAGATCGCGCAGGCAGGTCACCAGGTGATCGTGTTGAATCGCGACATCAAACCCGGCGGGCTGGCCGAATACGGCATTTATCCCGTCAAAGACAAGATGAAGATTGGCCTGCGCAAGCAGTTCGCCAAGGTGCTCAGCTTCCCCAACCTGCATTACTTCGGCCACGTGCCGGTGGGCAGCGAGTCCCCCGTGACCATCGACGACCTGCGGCAGTTCAGCCCCGCGGCCATGGTGTTCTCCGTCGGCGCCCAGGGCACCAAGAGCCTGGGCCTGCCCGGGGAGAACGCCAAGGGCGTCTATTCCGCCAAGGATTTCGTCTATTTCTACAACCAGCTCCCGCCCTTCGCCTCGCGCGATTTTTCGACCGGCAAGCGCATCGCCGTCA
This sequence comes from uncultured Acidobacteriota bacterium, assembly GCA_963704285.1. Classification (GTDB taxonomy): domain Bacteria; phylum Acidobacteriota; class Terriglobia; order Terriglobales; family Acidobacteriaceae; genus JAHFUA01. The sequence continues at coordinate 3,665,624 of OY969886.1, forward strand.
TCGGCATGGGCAACGTAGCGGTGGACATTATCCGCTGGCTGCTGCAGGACGATCCCAACCGCCAGACCGAAGAGGTTGTCATCATCGCCCGCCGCGGGCCGTTCGAGGCCAAGTTCGACGAGAAGGAATTCGCCCACGTCCAGATGCACCTGGACCGCAAGCTCTTCCAGCAGGAGCTGGAGCGGGTGAAGGACAAGATCGCGGGTGTCGGCCAGGACATCTCCAAGGTCGCCGAAGCCACCTTCCCTGCCCTGGTGAAGTATCCCAACCAGGAGCTGGTGATGCCGCGGCTGACCTTCCGCTTCCTGTCCTCGCCCAAGGAGATCCACGCCGGGCCGGACGGCCGCATCAACCGCCTGACCGTGTCCGAGAACCTGCTGGTCGCCAAGGACGGGGGCACCGCCGCCAAGGCCACCGATCAGACCGCCGATCTCGACGTGGACACCATGATCTTCGCCATCGGCGACGTGCACGATCCCAAGCTCGGGCTGCCCTGCGGCCGCGACGGCTACACCACCCGGCCGAATCCCGAGGATCCCAAGGCCCCGGTGTTCGAGGTCTTCGATCCTAAGAAGAACGAGGTGGAGCCAGGCGTGTACGTGGTGGGCTGGGCGCGCCGCGCCAGCGACGGTCTGGTGGGCATCGCTCGCCACGATGGCGAGGTCGGCGCCGAGAAGGTGCTGCACTACCTGGCCGGCGCTCCCGAGGGCGCTCCGGTTTCTCCGCAGGCGGTCCAAAGGCGCTTGGAATCAAAGGGCGTGAAGGTGGTGACGAAGGAAGATATCGCGCTGCTGGGCAAGGTGGAGGAGCGCGAGGCGCAGAAGCGCGGCCTGCCGTCCTTCAAGTTCTCCGACGACGAGAGCATGCTGAGTGCCATCGAGAAGGAGAAGTCGAACGCGTGCGTCTCGGCCGACTGAGCCGGCGTGCAGTTCGTCCTTCAGGCGGGCCCGCCACGGCCCGCCTTTTTTCTTAGGCAAAACTCACGTGGGGACGGGCGCCCCTTCGACTTCGCTCAGGGCAGGCCCCCGCCCGTCCGGGCGAATGCCGCGCCTGAGCATCCGGTCAGCGCAGGAGTCGCACAATGCCCTCGGCAATCTCAGCGGCAGGCCGGTCGCGGGAGATGATGGGTGCGGCCGAGGGATTGTGGCTTGCGCTGCCGCCGGCCAGCAGGGCAACGCGTACGGGCGGCTTGGCCTGCCCCAGCTTCCGGCAGAATTCCACCACTTCCGGGCTGGCCGGGTCCTCCGTCGCCACCACCACCAAGTCATAGAGGTAGTGCGGCCAGCGCGGCGGCGCATCCGCGATGTGGCTAATGCGATGCAACACGCAGCCCTGGGCGATCAGCAGCCGCGCGCGCAGTTCCCAAGCCTTCTGGTCGGGGTCCACGACCAGCAGCCGCTTCGCGAACTCCGCCGCTTGCTCCTGCCCCGGCGGCCGCGCGTTCGACGACATCATGTCGGATTTTAGGCTGGCACCCACAAACCTGTCAGTGACCTGCGACTCTGCCGAACCGGTCAGCCATCACCCACACCCGGAACCCGCTCACGGCACCAGCACGATTTTCCCATAAGCACCCGGGGCCAGCACCGCCTCGTGGGCGCGCGGGGCATCGGCCAAGGGCATCTCCTGCCCCACCACCGGCCGCAGCGTGCCGTTCTCCAGACCGGCGATGATCCCAGCGTGAATCTCCTTTTCTTCGGCTTCGGTGACGCCCCACAGCGTAAAGGCGTGAATCGAGCCACGGCGCATCATGAGGTCGCGCGGCGCGATGATGACGTCGCCGCGGCTGCCAATGACGATAACGCGGCCGTGAGGAGCGAGCAGCTTCAGGTCTTGGCCGAGGTTGACGTTGGCGAGCATTTCGAGGATGAGGTCGGCACCCAGCCCGCTGGTCGCCTGCAGAATCTGCTCCAGGTAGCCCGACTGGGTGTGATTGAAGATGTGGTGCGCGCCTTCGCGCTTGACCAGTTCGAGGCCTTTCTCCGTGCCGGCCGTGCCAAGGACGATCAGGCCCATGGCGCGCGCCATCTGGACGGCTGCGATGCCCACGCCGCCGCTGGCGCCGTGAACCAGCAGGGTTTCGCCAGCGCGGGCTCTCGTGCACTGATACAACGCGTGGTACGCGGTGCCATACGGCACCCAAACGCCCGCTCCCTGGGCGTAGGTAATCTTCGCCGGAAGCGGATGAACCTGGCTCTCGAGGGTCAGCGCATATTCCGCATACGCACCGGTCACCGTCTTCGCGGTATAAACGCGGTCGCCCGGCTTCACCTTGTTCACACCTTCGCCGACGGCTTCGACGACGCCGGCGCCATCGGAACCGGGCGTGTAGGGCAATGGCGGCTTGACAGCATAAACACCGGTGCGCATATAGGTGTCATATGGGTTCACGCCCGCGGCGTGTACCCGCACCACCACCTGCCCCGGGCCCGGCTTCAGGTCCGGGACATCCTCCAGCTTCATCACCTGCGGACCACCGAACTCGTGTACCCGAATCGCTTTCATCGTTCTGCTCCTCGACCGCGCGTATGAGTTCACATGAAACACGTCTGCGCTTGCGCCAAACAGTGTAATCCCGACGCCGGGGTTTTGCGATTTGGATGGACCGCCTAGATGTTGATCGGCTTGTCCCGGTGTCGGCGGAGGTACCAGCAAGGATTGTGCCCCAGGTGGGGAAACAGGGAGCGCACGCAGACCTGGTTCTCCGGTTTCAGGAACATGAACTCGGTCTTGCCGTCCTTGAGCGGGACGGCGTAGTAGGGCTGGACTTCCACTGTTCCCAAGGGATCGCGGCTCCTGGGGATGCGGTACCGCACCGCAGCGTAATCCCCGGCGTACAGCAGAGCGCAGGACACGAGCACGACGATGAGCGCGGTTTTCACGCCAACAGCAGATTATACGCAGTTCGCCGGCGCGCTCGAGGATGGCGCAGGGGCCGTGGGAAGCGCCCTCCGTCAGCCCCGCAATTCGCTCTCCGTGCGGACCTCCATTACCCCAGGACATGTCCTCCGCGAGGTTGCCTCTCGCCTTTTCGGAATCTAGTGCGAAGCGGGCAGGCAGCTTAGGGTAGGCGTAGCTCCGCGAATTAATAAAGGAACAGGAATGGCTGCCCACAGACAGCGCGCCACCTGGGAATCGCGCGTTAAGATTTGCACCCTTGCAATTTTTTCCCTGATTACTCTGTCGCTGGCCGGCTGCACCTTGTTGGGCAACCAGGCGGCGACCAATCCGACCGTTAGCGTTGGCCTGTCGCCCGCTTCCGTCTCGGTACGGGCAGGCCGCACTCAGCAGTTCACCGCCAGCATAAGCGGCTCGACCAACACCGCCGTCACCTGGTCGGCAACCGGGGGGAGCATCTCCGCCAGCGGCATGTACACTGCTCCCAACAGCGCCGGCAGTTACGTGGTGACGGCCACGAGCATGGCCGATAACACGGTATCGGCGACGGCCGCAGTCACGGTTGCCGCCGGGGTCTCGGTTACGATCTCGCCCGTCTCGGCCTCGATGCTGACCAGCGGCACGCAGCAGTTCACTGCCACCGTCACCGGCTCCAGCAACACCGCGGTCACCTGGTCGGCGACCGGGGGAAGCGTTTCCTCCAGCGGCCTCTACACCGCGCCGAGTACGGCAGGAACCGTCACGGTGAAGGCTACCAGCGCGGCTGACAACACCAAGTCGGCGTCGGCCACCGTCACCGTCAGCGTGCCGGTGGTTGCCGTCACCATCTCGCCGACCTCGGCCTCGATCCAGACCAACGCCACCCGGCAGTTCACCGCCAGCGTGAGCGGCTCGAGCAATGCCGCCGTCACCTGGTCGGCGACCGGGGGAAGCGTTTCCTCCAGCGGCCTCTACGCCGCGCCCAGTACCGCCGGGACCTTTACGGTGAAGGCTACCAGCGTGGCCGACAACACCAAGTCGGCGTCGGCCACCGTCACCGTCAGCGTGCCAGTGGTTGCCGTCACCATCTCGCCGACCTCGGCCTCCGTCCTGATCAACGGCACGCAGCAGTTTACCGCCACCGTCACCGGCTCCAGCAACACCGCAGTCACCTGGTCGGCGACCGGCGGGAGCGTCTCCTCCAGCGGTCTCTACACCGCGCCCAGTACCGCCGGGACCTTTACGGTGAAGGCTACCAGCGTGGCCGACAACACCAAGTCGGCGTCGGCGACGGTCACCGTCACCACCGCGCCGGTGGTCTCGGTCACGGTCTCACCCACCTCGGCCTCGATCCTGACCAACGCCACCCGGCAGCTCACCGCCACCGTCACCGGCTCCAGCAACACCGCAGTCACCTGGTCGGCGACCGGGGGAAGCGTTTCCTCCAGCGGCCTCTACACCGCGCCGAATACAGCCGGAAGCTTCACAGTGAAAGCCACCAGCGTGGCCGACAACACCAAGTCGGCGGCGGCCACCGTCACCGTCAGCGCCCCGCTGCAGCACACGGTCACGCTGAGCTGGACGGCGAGCACCTCCAGCGTCTCCGGCTACAACGTCTATCGCGGCACCGGCTCCGGCGGGCCGTACACGAAGACCAACACCGCTTTGAATGCGTCCACCAACTATGTGGACAACACCGTCCAGTCCGGCGCCACCTACTTCTACGTGGTGACCTCGGTGGACGCGAGCGCGGGGGAGAGCGCCTTCTCCAGCCAGGTGTCGATCGCGGTGCCCACGCCTTAACGCACGCGCCGGCCGGCTGTTCTGAATTCGGAACAAACCGCCGAATTCCGACCGCGGCCGGCGCGTGGCTGTTACAAGTGGGCGCATGCGACGCGTGCTGCTCCTCTCCGCTGCGGCTGTGCTGGTGCTGGTCCCCGGCGGCGCCGGCGTCTTTGCCGCCTTCTTCCCCAACCAGGGCCGCATTCTTCCCGTCGGGTTCTGGGTCCTCTGGCTTCTGCTTTCCCTCTGGACCACCTTCTATGCGCCGGTGGTGGTGGATCGGCTAACCCCGCGCCATGCAGGCAGCCATCAGTGCGCAGCCTATGCGCGATGGGGTATCGCGCTCGGCATCATCAACATCGCCTGGAGTGTGGCCGAGATTGTGTGGCTGGGCTGAGAAGCACGTTGCTTTCGTGAACAGCGCGCCGCCTTCGCCGGCTTCAAGCTTTCACGCGCGCCGCTGCTTCCCCGCATCGCCTTCAGCGAGACCTATCAGGATGGCAACGATCCGGTGTACGTCTTCGGCTCGAAGCTGCGGCAACAGCGGTTCGCCAGCGCCGACTTCGCCCTCAACCAGCTCAACGCGCCGACGCCGTTCAGCAATTCCCATGGAGAAGCTGCTGCGCGAAGTGCCAGGCGTCGAATACCTGTATTCCATCAGCTCGCCCGGCATGAGCATGGTCATCGTGCGCTTACTTTGCTGGTCTGCCGTGATGCAGGCATAGTGCGACCAGATCAGAGACATTCGCTTCGCCCACGCACATCACCGTGTCTGCGCCCCCCCAGTAGATCTTCACGGTTCCATCGGACTCCGGAACGGCACCACAGGTGAAGACCACGTTGTGGACATATCCAGTTATTTCCCAAGGATCTTCCGGTTGCAAAATCCACGAGTCGCCCACACCGATGACCTTTGCCGGGTTTTGTAGGTCATGAAGAGCAGCCCCCAAACGATAGACCGATCCGTCCATAGTTTGGAAAACTCCGTGATAGATGGAAAGCCATCCCTGGTCCGTTTTGATCGGCGGCGCGCCGGGACCGATCTTCATTTCATCCCAGTGATAGGGTTCAGGCTTCATGATGAGCTGAGATTGGCCCCAATAGCACAGATCCGGAGAATAGGAGATCCAGATTGACCAGGGGGCGATTTCCGAATGAGGACGGTCAAGCCGGGCATAAAGTCCATCAAACTTCTCGGGAAAGATCACCACATTCCGATAATCCGCCTGCGTGATTAGGGAAACTCTTTCCACCTGACTGAAGTCCTTCGTCTTGGCCAGGGCGATCCGCACTCCATTTCGCGAGTAGGCGCTGTAGGTAATGATGTACTCCCGTTCCAGCCGGGTCACGCGTGGGTCCTCCACGCCGAACTCTTCATAGGCGGCAAAAGGGCTGTCCCGGTCAGGAATCAGAAAGGGCTGTGGATCGGCGGTGAAGTGGAATCCGTCGGGACTGCGTGCCAAACCAATGATGGACCGTCCCGTGCGGAGATGGGAGCGGAAAAGCATGATGTATTCGTTCTCATGCTTCACGACCGCCGCGTTGTGAACGGTTTCCACTGGGTAGGGGATCTCGGCCTTGGTGAGGATGGGGTTGTGACGGTATCGTCTGACAATGTCCGGCTTCATGGTCGTCTCTTCGCTTCCAGGTTAAAGATCGTCGAGTAAACCCGTTCGTATCCCTCCACCATGGCATCGATTGAAAAGTATTGCCGGACACGGCTGCGGCAGGCACGACGATCGATTTCAGAAATTCGTCCAAGGGCCCGAACTGCTTCCGTGACGTTGTCAACCAGAAAACCAGTCTGCCCGTCCTTGATCACCTCACGGCAAGAGCCGAGGTCCATCGCGATGACGGGCACGCCGGCGGCATTTGCTTCGACCAGGACAAGTCCGAATCGCTCCGGGATGGTGTTCAGGTGCAGTAGAGCTCGGGCCCGGGCGAACAATTCGTTTTTGCCCGGCACGCCCACCGGTCCGATATAAAGGATGTTTTGATCATCGAGATGGGGTTGGACCTGCTCCCGGAAATAGGCCTCATCCTGGATAATACCAGCGATGATCAAACGCAACCCGCTCAGACGAGCAACCTCGATGGCCAGATGAACACCTTTATCCGGGTGGATCCGACCGAGGAAAATCAGGTCATCACCGTCGGATTCCTGAAGCGGGTACAACGAGAGGTCGATGCCGTTGTAGACTGTAGCTAGGTAATTCAGCCCTGCGGCTCGATCGGAGTCGCTGATGGAAACAAAATATCCGTCACGATACTTCTGATAGACAGGCATGATTTTGGCTGACGAGAATCCGTGGATGGTAGTGAGGACCGGTGTCTTAACCAGCCGGGTGTAGGTCAAAGCCATGAAGTCGTAGTGGCTGTGGATTAGGTCAAACTCAGCAGCGCGCTCGAACGCTTCGGAGATGTGAAGGTATTCGGCTACTTTGGGATCGACGGCGGAATCCTCTTCATATCCCTTGTCCACCACGGCATGCAGGTGAGCGCGGGTCACAGAATCCCTGCTGGCGAACAACGTCACATCCCAGCCACGGGCGACGAGCCCTTCGGTGATGTTGCTAGCCACCGTTTCCCAGGCGCCGTATTGCCGAGGAGGCGTTCGCCAGGCTATCGGCGACAGGACAGCCACTCTTTTGTCGGGCTTTGTCATGCTGTTCGACGATATTTCCTAGTGCATGGCAGCCAGCACTTCATCGAGGGGAACGGTAGCGAAACCGGTGGCGTGATCGGCCATGCCATAGGGAATGATCAGTTCGCCGTTGTGGAGGAGAGCGCCACAGGTATAAACGACGTTCGGCACGTAGCCTTTACGCTCCTTTTGGTTCGGTTTGAGCAAGGGTTCGCGGAGGCGGCCGATCACTTTGCCGGGATTGTCGTGATCGAGGAGGAACGCGCCGATGCAGTACTTTCGCAGGGGGCCGACACCGTGGCTGAGGACCAGCCAGCCTGCTTCGGTCTCAATGGGGGACCCGCAGTTCCCAAGCTGGACCAGCTCCCACGGGAACATCGGTTTAAGGAGCACCTTGCGTTCATGCCAGAAGTGGACGTTGTCGGAAAACATGAGGTAGATGTTCTCGTTGTCCTGGCGGGAGAGCATGGCATAGAGGCCGTTGATTTTCCGGGGGAAGAGGGCCATGCCTTTGTTTTCCGCGGCCGGACCGTTCAAGGTGATGAACCGAAAGAGGAGGAAGTCAGAAGTCTCCACCAGCTCTGGCAGGACCACCTTGCCATCGAAGGCCGTGAAGGTGGCGTAGTAGACGTGGGTGCCGTCATCGTTCTGGAAACAGACGAACCGGGCGTCTTCGATGCCGTTGCGTTGCGACGGCGTGGCCGGGAAAAGGACGCGTTCAGACAGCCGCTGTTGGGGCTGGAACTGAACCTCGTAATTGGACCGGGCCAGCATCAAAATTCCCCGGATGGCGTTCCGATCCGACAGGCGGGACTGTTTCACTTCGGCTTCGAGATTGGCGCGCAGTTCTTCCAGTGCAAACGACTCCCCAAACTTGTTCATAACCCGGCGCGTGAATTCGTCGGTCAATCCCAGCTCAAAGAGTTTCCGCTCGAAGAGCGCCTTCTCGTAAAGCGGGTTCGGGATTTGACGCGGCTCGGTGAGGAAGCCGGTTGGGGTTAGGACCTCGATCCGATGGTCGGCGTGGATGATACCCGTCCGAAAAGTGATGGAGGAAATGTGTCCCTCCCCGGTGGCGCGCAAGCTGAGGATAAAACGCAGAGCGCCGGGAGGCAGGTCAGACTGGTCAGGGTGCGGGACGATGGACGGATTGAACAGGGCGGCGGATTCTAAGGAGAATTCGCAAACGAAATAGGAGCCAATCAACAGCCGTCTTTGTTCGGAAATTTCCTCATCGGTCAATAGGAGGTCGCGGACCTGTTCGAATCGTTCCCGAAAGGATTTGTGGATCTGCTGGTGTCGCTGGGAGAATTCGGCGGTGACTTCGTCCAGGAGAGGGCCGACTCGGTTTTCCGGGAGCGACATGATCCTGGCGATAATCCTGACGGCCCGCTGGGGATCCGCCGGACTGAAGGGCCGCAGAAGAACGCGTGACTGGTCGGGCCTGAGGACCGTGGCCGTGCGTTTGACGTGAATCGAGTTGGCGTTCATGGACTGGTTATTCCAGAGAAACGAGATCGGAAGCGGCGATCGGTTCCTTAAAACTCGTCAGCATATTTTGCGCCAAGCGCATCTCCGCCAGCGAAAGCAAGAAGGCCAGGGTTGATTCCGCTCCCTGGTTCCGGTTGACCCGATCCACGTGCAACCCATCGCGGCAGCCGCCTGTTTTGGGAGAGTAGAGTTCCAATCCGAGATCGTTCCAGCCGATGAACCAGTCGAAGGCGCGTTGCGCCTGCTCGTACCACCAGAGGTCCGATGTGGCGCGATAGGCTTCAAGACAGGCTGAGACCATTGCTTGCGCCTCGATGGGCTGCTGGTCAAAGTTGGCGCGCATGCCGCCGCGGCGATAAAATCCGTTGCTGCCAATGGACCGAAAGTGACCCTTCTCGGAGATTTGCAATTCCGTCAGCCAGCGCAGGGCCTGCAGGCCTCGCTCCAACACCGCTTGTTGTCCGGTTGCACGTCCGCTCAGAATCAAGGCGTGGGCGAGCTTCGCGTTGTCGTAGGTCAGCTCCTCTTCAAACCAGCGCCAGTCCGGCTGCGCGGTCCTTTCGAAAAGTTCCATGAGCCGGGAAGTGAGTGTCTCACGGATTTGGTTGACCAGGCGGTCACCGCTCAACCGGCGCAGGTATTCATGAATGCCGATAAGGCCGAACGCCCACGCCCGCGGCGAAGTGAACTCCGTCAGCGCCGGCAACGCCTGCGCGAAGAGTTGTCCGGCCATGATCTGGAAGCTCCGATAGGGCGAACGCCCCACGCCCACGCCCAGCGCCCAGAGCGCCCGCCCTTGACAATCCTCTGACCCCTGTTCGTCGAGCCAGCGGCGGTCGAAACTCAGGTGGTTGTGGAAGCGTTTCAGTCTTGAGATCGAACGCGTGATGCAGGAACGCCGCGTAGGTTGTGGCCAGCGTCCGCACGCGCTCCGGCTCTTCTCCCAATTCACCGAGCAGCACCGCGAGGATGAATGCGCGAGCGTTGTCGTCCGTGCAGTAGCCTTCGGAAAAATTCGGGACGCTGAAAATGGCGTGCTGGAAGATTCCGGTCGAATCGGTCATCCGCGAGAGATGATTCAGCTTCAACTCCGGCAGTTCCCGCGGCTTTTGGTCGAGCGTCTTCGTGGCAAGAGATTTTCGCGATCAGCACCGCCCCCTCGAGCCGCGCCAACTCGAACGAGCGCATATAGAGCCGCGCCACGTTGCTCCAGACCATCTCGCGGCCCAGCTTGTAGGCATTCTTGCGGATGGCGTGCCGGCGGGTGTCGTCGCGCAGCAAGCCAATCACCTCGCGGGCTATGGCCGGGGCGTCGCCGAACGGCACCAGCACGCCGCGGTCTTCCGCCAGCAATTCTGCCGCGTGCCAGTACGGTGTCGAAACCACCGCTTTGCCCGCGCCAAACGTATAGGCCAGCGTGCCCGAGGTGATCTGCGCTTCGTTGAGGTAAGGCGTGATGTAAAGGTCTGCCGCGCCGATGAACTCCTTCAGATTTTCAAGTTCTACGAAGCGGTTGTAGAAGATGACGTTCTTCTCGACTTTGTTCTTTTTGGCAAGGATTTCGAGGCTGAGCCGGTAGGCTTCGCCATGCTCGCGCAGTTCGTTGGGATGGGTGGCGCCCAGGACAATATAAACAACGTCGGGAAACTCCGCCAGAACGTGCGGCAGGGCGTTGAGCACATATTCGATCCCCTTGTTCGGCGAGAGCAGCCCGAACGTGAGCAGCACCACCCTGCCTTCCACGCCGAACTGGTCCTTGAAGTAGGTCGGATCGACAAACGCTACGTCGGGAATGCCGTGCGGGATGAGATCGATCTTGGCCGGCGGCGCCTGGTAAATCTCCTGCAACATCTGTCGCCCCCGCTCAGCCATGACCACGAGCCGGGTCGAGAGCGCGATTAACTCCTGCATTACGCGCCGTTGGTCGGCTTTCGGCTCACGCAGAATGGTATGAAGCGTAGTGACAACGGGCATTCTCAATTCGCGCAGGAGCGCCAGGATATGGCCGCCGGCCGGCCCGCCGAAAATGCCAAACTCGTGCTGCAAGCAGACGATGTCCACGTTGCTGATGTTGAGGAAGTCCGCAGCACGCAGATAAGACGACAAATCCTGCTCCTCAATCTCGAAGCGAACTACTTCCGGGTAGTCGTAGCCACCCTTGATGTCATTCACCGACACTGAGAAACACTGGCTTTGGGGATGCGCAGCTGCCACGGCGGCAAGCAGGTCGGACGTGAACGTCGCAATGCCGCACTTGCGCGGCAAGTGGTCGCCAAGAAACGCGATCTTGCAAACTTTGGAACCTTCTTTCATGAGGCAGTCTTTCATTCCTCGCGCTCCGCGCTGCTATGCACACGAGTCTGTGCGCCAAGTGCAAATGTGCCGCCTCAGCGTGAAGTGGGAAGGAGCGTTCTCCGGTAGTGTAGATTCCGTCCTTCGGGCGGTGGTTTTCAAGGCATGCGGGTCTACCGATCCGATGCGGGTTGGCAGGAGCGCGGGAAGGATATTCGCGCAGATGCAGTGATCGTCTCGATGAGCACAAGCTATCCCCCGGCATGGTTGCATCCCTGCAGAGCCCGCTGCCGTTTCACCTGGCAAAATCATTGTACCTCGCATCGTGATTGGAGGAGTGATTTTTGAGCAGCCTGCTGGCGGCGGGCACTTTCCCAGGCATGTAGGAAGCACGTACAAGTGTCAGAAGATCGCCATATTCTAACTTGACATTCTATCCGGACGATCTAGTCTTTGCGGTACCCTCAGGAGGGAGTTCGCGCCGGGGCCAGCAATAGCGCACCGTCATTTCTAGAACTGGAACAGAAGAGCCGCCCCGCAGGGCGGCTCATGTCTGCACAGACATCTTCAGTGCTCATGCTGGTGATTCAGCGTTTCTTCCCGATCTCGCGAATGTAGTCTTTCAGCTGAGTGATCTGGTCAGGCGTCAGCTTGCTGGCAAATTCCGGCATTTTGTTTTTGCCTTTTGCGATTATCTCGATCAGCGCGGTGTCAGGCTTCTTCTGGACCTCCGGGCTCAGCAGGTCGGGGATGTTGAGCTTGGCGCCCATCGGCGTTTTGCCTGCGCCATCGGCCCCATGGCACATGGCGCACTTTGCTTTGAACGTAGCCGCGCCGGCGGCATCATCGGCATGGGCTGTCAAGGGAAAGCAGAGGAGCATTAGAGGCAGAAAAATCACGACTGGTACCCCTGATAGCCGGGTTAGGAATGTGCGGATGTTGAGGAAGTAGCGTTGAATGTTTCGCATTTGAGTCCTTTCGTGATGAGATTGGCTCCTCTCCGGCCTGCGCCCGGTGTTGTGTCCAACCTCGCCGCAGCCGGGAGCTTTCTGTCGGGCGCCCTGGCTCATGCCGAAGGAGCGGTTTCCTCGGGCATGTACGACCTGACTCGGGTTACCACTTCTGGAACTGCCTGTTCGCGGCCTTCCTGCACCTCCCAGATGGAAACGATGGGAAAGAACTTGGTGAATAGCATGTACAGGAACATGAAGGTGGCGCCGAAGCCGACGGTGATTCCCACCTCCACCCAGGTGGGCGAGTAGTGTCCCTTGGCCCAAGGCAGGCGCGGCTGGGACAAGGTGGGCACCACGATGGTGAAGCGCTCCAGCCACATGCCGATATTCACCGACACGGACGCGATCACCGTCCCCGTGATGGTGCGCGTCTTGCGCCGGGCCAGCAGGCTCACCGGGATGACAAAGCAAGTCACGAACATGATCCAGAAGGGCACGGCATAACGCCCGCTGAGCTTGGAGTAAAACACCACCAGGTGGCTGGGATCGCTGCCGTAGAAGGTGGTGAGGTACTCGGCGAAGGTGAAGTAGAACCAGAGCAGGGCCATGACCAGCAGGAGCAGGCCGAGATTGTTGAAGTGGATCGGCTTGAGATAGTCCTGCAGCAAGTAGATCCGGCGGATGAGCGCCATGACGACGATGAGCGAGGCGATGCCGGAGAAAATCGCTCCCACCACGAAGTAGGGCCCAAAGATGCTGGAGTGCCACATGGGCTGGACGGTCATGGCGAACACCCAGGAAACCACCGTGTGCACCGAGATCGCAATCGGGATCACCAGCACGGCCATCACCGCGATGGCGGCATTGAGGAAGCGTTTTTGCTTGACGGTGGCGCGCCACCCCAGCCCCAGCCAGCGATAGAGGAACGCCGGCCGGGCGCCGTGGTCGCGCAGAATGGCGATATCGGGAATGAGCGGCAGGTACAGGTAGATGGTGCTGGCGGTCAAATAGACGCTGATGCTGCACACGTCCCACAGCAGCGGCGAGCGGAAGTTCGGACTGCGGAGCACGTTGAGCAGACGGTCGGGCCGGCCCAGGTCCGTGATCACGCTGGCCACCCCAAAAAACAGCACCAGGACGGTAATGACTTCGGCGGCGCGGGTGATGGAACGGCGCCACTCGGCATGGCACAAGCGAAGGATGGCCGAGATCAGCGTGCCGGCGTGGCTGATGCCGATGAAGAAGACGAAATTGGTGATGTAGAAGCCCCAGTAGACCGGCACGTTGAGTCCGGTGACGCCGAGTCCACGGCTAAGCTGCCGCAGCCACGAAACCAGGGCGAGCGTGGTGAACGCGAGGAAACACATCCCCAGGTAGTAGAACGACCGGCGCGTGGCCAGCACCGGCTGTAGCAGCTTCCAATCCTGCGTATTAGGGGCGCGCTCCTTGTCCGTCTCCACCGCTCCATTCTCCTTGTGCCAGATAGATCACCTTGGGCTTGGTGCCGAGCTCCTCGAGCAGGCGGAAAGCGCGGCGTCCGCGCGCCAAGGTGGCCACCGTGCTATTGGGGTCATCCAGATCGCCGAAATCCATGGCGTCCGCGGGACAGATCTCCACGCAGGCCGGGATGTAATCGCCTTCGGCCAGTTCTCGATTTTGTGCCCGCGCTTGATCGCGCGCCTTTTGCAGCCGGTGGTGGCATAACGTGCACTTCTCGACCACTCCCTTGGGGCGCACGGAGACGTCCGGATTGAGCGCCTCCGTGAACTCCCCCGGGAACTCCGGGCGGTACCAGTTGAACATCCGCCGGGTGTAGGGACAGGCGTTGGTGCAGTAGCGGCAGCCGATGCAGCGCGCAAAGATCTGGCGGACCACGCCCTCAGAATTTATGCCGGTGGCGCCCACCGGGCAGACGCGGATGCACGGCGGGTTGTCGCAGTGTACGCAGGGCACGGGGGTGGGCCGCATGGTCAGCCGGGGATATTCGCCCTCGAGCTGCGGAAGCACGCTGATCCAGGAAATGATGCGGCCGCGCGCGGCCTGCTCGGGCGGCACGCAGGGCACGTTGTTTTCCGTCTGGCAGGCCACCACGCAGGCCTGGCAGGCCGTGCACTTCGCCAAGTCAATGACCATCCCCCAACGTGGCATCCGGACCCCTTTCTAGGCTCGATAGACTTTCACCTGCGTGCCACTGCCCAGCGGCATCCCGGTAACCGGGTCGGACTGTTGCTCCACGATCTGCAGCGGATTGGCGCCGCGGCACGCCCAGGGACTTCCCGTCGCCCGGCCGTATCCCAGCGGCAGATGCACCACGCCGGGGCGCGCACCTTCGTAGATCCGCGCCCGCGCCTGCACCCGGCCGCGACGCGATTCCACCCACACCATGGCGCCGTCCTCGATCCCGAACTGGTGCGCGGTTTCAGCATGGATCTCCAGCCAGCTATCCCAGCTCGCGAACAGGTGCTCCCCCGCGATCTGCTGCAGGTAAGGCAAGTGCGCTCCCTGCCCTCCCGAGAGCGGCAACTGCTCGACCACCAGCAACAGCAACGGGAAGTTGGACGAAGCCTCCGGCAGTGCCGTCTGGTGGGGCAGGCAAGCGCGATCGTCGATGCGCGCTGCGCTCCCGCCGGTGTGGGCCGCGCGTGCCTGCTGCCGGGCAGCCTGCGCCAGCGCTTGCGAGTAAAACTCGAAACGGCCGGAGGCGGTGCGGAAGACGCGTGCCCACTCGCCATAAGAATAGGCTGGCTCCCACCATCCGCCTTGCTGTTTCACCTGCTCCCATAGTTGTTCGCTGGTCGAGTAGCTGGGCGCCCACCATCCCGAGCGTTCCATCAGACGGTCCCAGGTTTCTTCCAGGTTGGAGCCGAATACGGCGCCACCTTGGGCAGCGAATACGCCATCCACCTGGCGCCGCAGGTAGGCCTCGTAGCTGGCGAAGGGCAAGGCGGCCGCGACTTTGTCTCCCAGCGAACGTGCGAGAGCGAGCAACGCGTCGCCGGTGTGGCGCACGTCCTTGCGCGCGCGCACCACGGGCGGGGATATGGCGAGCATGGCATGGGCGACCGCAGGCGGCGATCCGGTGTCCTGCCATGACTCCAGCGCGGTGGCGGTGGGCAAAACCAGATCGGCGAGCTGCGAGCTGTCGTCCAGAAAGGCGGTGAAGCTCACGACGAACGGCACCTCCCGCAGAGCGCGCCGGAACTCATCGCCGTTGACCATCGAGAACACCGGGTCGGCCTGGTTCAACAGCAGCGCCTGCACTCCGTAAGGCCGGCGTGAAAGGATGGCCTGCGGCAGTTCGCCTGCGCTGAGCACCAGGGAGGGCGGGGCGCTGCCAGGCGAGCGCTCGGAGTCGGAGTTTGAGCCCGGCAAAGCTTGCTGCACCAGCACGCCGCCGGGGAGGTCGATGCTTCCCAGCAGTGCATTCAAGGAATGGACCGCCATGGCGGCGTAGGGATTGCCGGGCAGAGAGCTGGTTTGGCGGTCGCCCAGGGCGACGGCCGGGCGGTTCTGCGCGGCTTCCCGCGCCAGGCGGAGGATGGTATCCGCCGGCACTCCGGTGATGGCGGACACGTCGTTTAGGCGATACTCGCTGTTGACGAGCGACTTGAAACCCAGGTGGAACTCCCCCTCCGCATCGCGCCAGTCTTCGAATCCGAAGGTGTGTTCGCGCACGAAGTCGGCGTCGTACAGGCCCTCGGAGATCAGCGCATAGGCGATGCCCAGGGCCAGGGCAGCGTCGGTGCCGGGACGCAGTGCCACCCATTCATCGGCCCGGGCGGCAGTGATCGAAAACCGTGGTTCGGCCTGCACCAGCTTGGTTCTGCGGCCGGAGGCGAGGTCGCGCCAGCGGGCAAAGGCCCGCATGACCGCCACCGGCGCGCCCCAGCCTTCCAGCAGATTTACGCCGAAGCTCAGCACGTATCGCGAGTTGGCCAAGTCGTACGCCACCGGCTCGGTGATTCCTTGCTGAAAGCGCAAGGCCGCTTGCACCGCATCCATGCCCGTCGGCATGACCAGGTAGTTGGGGGAGCCGTAGGCCGAGAGAAATTGCCGCTGCAGCCGCGGCAGCAAACCGCTGCGCGGGTGATCGAGCACCACCAGCGAACGGGCCTCCCCGCCATCACGCAACCCGCGCAACCGGCCGGTGATGGTGCCCAGCGCTTCCTCCCAGGAGATTTCCTTCCAGCGTGGGTTGTCCCGGCTGCCGGCGTTGCGCATGGGCTGGCGCAGCCGGTCGGGGTGATACAGCTCCTGCAGGCCGGCCACCCCCTTGGGGCAGAGCCCGCCGCGGTTGACCGGGTGCAATGGATTGCCCTGAATCTTCACCGCGCGTTGGCCGATCAGCCGCACCCGCAGTCCGCATCCGCCGGGACACAGGGTGCAAACCGAGGTCGCCCAGGACTCCGGCCCGGTGGGTACCCGCACCTGTTCATTGGCCAGCGCGGCGTTGAGGTCGCTGAGCCCCTTCATGCTCACGCCCGAGGCCGCCGTACCCGCGGCGCCGCCGAGGGCAAATTTAAGGAAGCTTCGCCGATCGAATGTGAAGCTCACCGCCGGCCTCCCTTGGCGCGAGCGGGCGCCGTTCTGGAACTGAGGAATTCGATCAGGTCCACGACCTCACCCGGTTGGAAACGGGGCCACGCGATCCGCTGCTGCTGCATGCTCTGGAACATGACCGGACCGTGATTCCACAAGGAGGCAGCCATGCGGCTGGGCGAAAACGAGAGGTGAGAAAGCTCGGGACCGATGCCTCCTGGGCGATGGCATGCGGCACAGCCTTTATCGTCAAACAGACGAGCGCCGCGGGCAACGTTGCCCGCGGGTTCGAAATACCTTTCCGCGAACAAGTACGCGATCAGATCGGCCATTTCCTTGTTGGTGAACTGTGGCCGGGGGATATTCTGAGCTTGCATGCTGGCTCGCATGCCGGGCGCATGGTTCCACATGGCGGCCGCGAACTGGCCCAGGGTCCGTGGCAGGGTGCGGGAACGCAGGTCGGGCGCGCCGACGCTGCCGGTGGAACCGATGGCGTGACAAGCCGCGCAGCCCTTTTCGCGGAAGATCCTGCGGCCGGCTTGCGGGTCCGCCGGGCGCAGATAGGTGGGCTTGCTGGCGTTGGGCGACAGCAGGCGAATGTAGGCGATCAGGTCCGGCACGTCGTTGCCTTCGAAGAGCGGCCACTGGACGCCGCGCGCCGTCATGCGTGACTGCATGGCCGGGGCATGGTTCCACATCACCTGCACCCAGCTCACGGGATTGCGGTAGCTGGCCCACTTCAGCAGGTCAGGTCCGCTACCGCCGCCGGTTGCCCCCGTGCGATGACATTGCAGGCAATGCTTGTCCTCCAAGAGGCGGCGGCCGCGGCCTGGGTCTCCCGGTTCGTCCAGCGAACGCACCGAATACAAGAAGGCAAACAGGTTGGCCATATCGCCTTCCGTGAACTTCGGCGGAGAGACGCTCTCGATGCGCATTTTCTCCCACATGCTGGGAGCGTGGTTCCACATGGCCGCCAGCAACTCGGCGGAACTCAAGTAGCCGGCGGGCGCGCGGGCGAGGTCGGGGGCACTGCGGCCGCCCTCGCCCAGGACGGAGTGGCAGCGGGCACAGCCCTTGTCGAAGAAGGCGCGCATGCCCAGCTTGGGGTCGCCGGGGACGAAGTACGATCCGCCGGCCGCGCTCTGCGCCGGCAACGCGGGACAGAGCAGCGCCCAGGCTGCGAGCACGCTCACCAGGGCGGCGAGCGTGGTGGCACGCCAGGCCGGCGGTCTAGTGGTGGCAGTCATTGCAATCGGCATTCACTCCATGCTGCTGATGGCACCCGATACACGCGTTCATAGTCAGCACCCGCCAGGGGCGTTGTGGTGGCGCCGTGCTCTTTTCGATTGGTCCATGACACTCGCTGCAGGCCAGATGCGCCACCGCCACGTGCCGACGGTGGGAAAAGAAGACGTGCGGCGCAAGCTGGGTGAGCTGAACCCAAGCCAACTCCCTGCCTGCCGCGGCCACACTGCGGATCTTGGCTTCCTCCGCGCTCGAAGTGAGTGCCGTCTGGTGGCAGGTCAGGCAGGTGTCGAGGGCCGGCAGCGTGGCCTTGGCCTGTGTTTCAACGCCGGTATGACAATCGGTACAGCTCACACCGTTCTCCACGTGCTTGGCGTGATTGAACGCGATCGGCTGCCTGACGTTCGAACGCTGCAGCTCGACGAACGCAGTTCCGCCCAGCGCGAAGAACAGGATGAAGCCGGCGACGGTCGCGGGTGGAGTCAGTTTCAGCAGCGGCCCGAATCCGGGAAGTCTCATTTCTTGCGCTCCTCCGGGTTGGCGTTGAGGAACGCGAACAGGTCGCCCAGGTCGTTCTCCTCCAGCTTGGGCCAGGGGATGCCCAGGCTTTGCGTTCGGCGGTACATCTCCGGGCCGTGGCGCCAGAGCGCGGTCGCCAGCACCACCGAATTCACGTGCCTCCCGCGGCCGCCCAGCGCGGGGCCGAGCGAAGTACCCTGAGCCGTGGCGCCATGGCAGCGACTGCACCCACGCGACGTGAACAGGCCGCGTCCCGCCTGCGCCGATCCGTTAGGCTCGAAGTAGCGCAGGCTGTTGAAGAAGGCCATCAGGTCCGCCATCTCCTGGCCCGCGAAGACAGGACGCTGGATGCCTCGGACGTTCATCGCCTGGAACATCTGCGGCGAGTGGTTCCACATGACCCCGGCAAACTGCACCATCGTGATTGGGGACTGGCGGCCAGCGCCAAGATCGGGCCCGGTATGGCCGCCTTCGCCCTGCACGGCGTGGCAGACAATGCAGGATTTGCTATTGAATAACTCCCTGCCGTGCTTGGGATCGGCGGGCAGCAGTTTGGCTTCGGAATGTGGTGCGCCGGCCACTTCGCGGACATAGGCCAGCAGGTCGTTCATCTCGGTTTTTTCGAAGCGCGGCCAGGCCATTCCCACCTTGTCGATGTTTTTCTCCATCGCCGGGGCATGGTTCCAAAGCGTCTGCGTCCACTCGATCGGCGTGTCCACGCCGGAGATCGCGGACAAGTCCGGTCCAATGTTGCCGCCCTGGCCGTGGACAGCGTGGCACTGGATGCAGCCCTTGGACTCGAACAGACGCCGACCCTGCACCGCGTTCCCCGGCTCATCCATGTAGCGCACCAGGTAGAGGAATGCGAACAGGTCACTGACTTCGCGCTCGGTCATGGGGGCGGCTCGCAGGTCTTCCTGCTGCATCCGCCGCCACATGGCAGGTGCGTGGTTCCACATGGTGGTGACCAACTCCCCCAGATTGGCGTGGCCGGAGGTCGTTACCAAGCCCAGATCAGAGGCCAGATGCCCACCCGAGCCGCTGATGGCGTGGCAATGCGAGCAGCGTTTCGCTTGAAACAGGTAAGCGCCGGCAACCGGATCGCCCTCCAGAAACGACTGGCTATGCCCATGCCTCTGTTGCCAGGCCAGCACACCGCCCAGGAGCATCAGGGCGATGAGAGCCGCTGCCAGCCAGACTATCGGTCGGCGGCGCATAGGAGCCTCCGTTGAAGGCGATGAATTCAGGTGGGAAGATGCAGTTGGGTGGCCATCGTCGGAATCGTGCGCCAGCATGCAGGCTGCGGCGCCGCAGCGTGGGCGCGGTAGCGGCGTCGCGAGCGGTGACCGCGGGCGTCAAATGCTCTGCAATGCAGCGAATAGCCGGACTAACGTGAGGCAAGCTTGGAGGGCATCCGCGATCGGCAACGGCGAGGCGAGCACCCGCGGATGGCTAGCGTCGCTCCCAGGAACAAGCTCAGTCATTGTCCGGTTGTCGTACACCCGCGGTCTTCTTTGGCCGAAAGACGCTGTCGTCCAACTCGGGTGTCATTTCACGCAACTTGCGGTAGAGGGTGTCACGGGAAATGCCCAGCAGGGATGCAGCCTTGCTGCGGTTGCCATGCGTCAGGCGCAGCGCGCGTTGGATAGCCATGCGCTCCAACTGGTCGAGCACGAGGGGCTGGTCGAGGGCGCGGCTAGCCACCTCCGGCGGGGAAGAGGTGTGCAGCAGGCGCGCCAGATCCTTATCCGTGACACTCTGGGGATCGTCGCGCGACAGTGCCGCCACCGCCTCCAGCAGGTTCTCCAGTTCGCGCACGTTTCCGGGAAACGAATGCTGCAGCAGCAGTTCCATGGCGCTGCGTTTCAGCACGATCTCGCGGTCGTAGCGTTCCGAGAGGTTGCGGGTGAAGTGCTGCGCCAGCACCAGGATGTCCTCGGGGCGGGCGCGCAGCGGGGGAATCTCGATCACCACGGTGGCAATGCGGAAATACAGATCCTCTCGCAGGCATTCGGAGCGCAGCTCGGAAAGCGAGCGGTTGGTGGCGGCGATGATGCGCACATCGATAGGGATGGACTTGGCGCTGCCCACCGGCCGCAGCTCCTTTTCCTGCAGCACCCGCAGCAGCTTCACCTGGGCGTCTTTCGGCATCTCGCCGACTTCGTCCAGAAAAACCGTGCCGCCGTGCCCAGAGACGAACAGGCCGGGGGCGTCGGCGTAGGCGCCGGTGAAGGCGCCGCGGCGGACCCCGAAGAGCTCGCTTTCGATCAGTTCGCGCGGCAGCGCCCCGCAATTGACCGCCACGAACGCGGCGGCAGCGCGCCGGCTGGTGCCGTGGATGGCGCGCGCGATCATCTCCTTGCCGGTGCCGGTTTCACCCAGCAACAACACCGACGCATCCGACTCCGCAGCCGTGCGCGCCAACTCCACCACCCGCTGCACGACCGGAGAGACGTACACCAGGGACTCGAAAGGCGGGTAGCGTTCGTGCAAGTTGGCTTCGAGTTGGGCCACGCGCGCGCGCAGCTCCATTATTTCCATCACTCGCCCCACCTTCTTGCGTACGGTGTCGGGGTCGAAGGGTTTGGTCAGGTAGTCCTCCGCGCCGCGCTTCACCGACTCGACCGCGGTTTCGATGGTGGCGAATCCGGTCATGATGATCACCGCCAGGTCGGGATTGCTCTGGCGCAGCTGTTCCATCAGCGTCAGGCCGTCGCTGAGCGGCATCAGCAGGTCGATGAGCGCGAGCACCAGGTCCGCCGTGGTCGCCTGGATCTCCAGGGCTTCGGCCGCAGACAGCGCAACTTCCACCGAGTAACCTTCTTGTTCCAGGAAATGACGCAGGGTGTGCGCCAGACTGGCATCGTCATCCACGACCAGGATCTTGCAGCGCTGACGGACCCACGGTTTCACGGCTTCCCCCCGGGGCCGGCCCCCGTCTCCTGCCATAACGGCAGTTCCACGATCGCGGTGGTGCCGCGGTGCGGAGCGCTGTCGAAGCGCACCGAGCCGCCATGGTTCTGGAGAATATTACTGGCAATGGCAAGGCCCAGGCCGGTGCCGGTGCCGGGTGGTTTGGTGGTGAAAAACGGCTCAAAAATGTGAGGCAGAACCTCGCTCTCGATGCCGCAGCCGTCATCCGCAATCTGCACCTCGATGTGCTGCTCACGGGAGGGGCCGCAGCGGACGCGGATGCTGCCGTCGGGACCGACCGCGTCGGCGGCGTTGCTCAGCAGAATGAGAAAGAGCGCTTCCAGCTGGTTGCGGTCGGCAAGCACCCGGGCGCCATTCATCCCGTCCAAATCCAAGCTCAGCCGGATGCGCTTGGCCATCAGCTGGGGCGACAGGAATCCGGTCACGGCCTGCAGCGTGGCGGCAACCGTTTCCGGCTGCTTCTGCCACTGGCCAGCGCGGCTGAACCGCAGAAGCTGCTGGACGAAGTGCTGGCAGAACAGCATGCTGCTCTCCAGCCGCTCCAAGTCGGCCTGCAACGAGCCCTCATACTTGCCTTCCCGCATCATGCCGACGCGGAGCAACATCGAGGCCAGCGGTGTATTCAAGTGGTGGGCCGTGCCGGCGGCCATCTGGCCCATGGTGGTCAGCTTCTCGATCTGCAACAGCGTCTGGCGAAGACGCACCCGCTCCCGAATGTCGTTGGTCACTTCCAGGAAGTATTCCTGCTGGCCGGGGTCGCGGAAGGGGAGCAGGCTGAGCTGCACGTCGAAGCACTGGCCGGTTTTCGTGCGCCGCTGGGTTTCCACCTCCAGGGCCGGCGTGCCCAGGCGTACCTGGGACATGAGTTCCTGCAGCTCGGTAGCGCGTTCCGGCGGCACGGTTGGCATGGCGGCCCCCAACAGCTCCCCGGGGGTGTAGCCGTAAAGGTGTTCCGCCGCCGCATTGCATTCGCAGATGCACAGCGATTGGTCGAACAACAGAATAGCGCTGGGCGAGGAATCCAGAATCGCGCGATAGCGTTGGCTGGAGAGCCGCAACTGCTGTTCTTTTTCCTTGCGCTCGCGCAGCACGAACCACGCCGCCCAGAACGCCAGCAGCATGGAGACGGCGATCCCGCGGGTGATGTAGAGATAGTGCAGGGTGACGTAGTCGAGGTTGCGGAAGAAACGGTTCTCGATCAATTCCCAGAACGCCAGCACCAGCGCGACCACGCTGATACTGGAGAGCGTGAGCGTTGCCCAGAACCAATTCCGTTGTTGCCTTTGACGGCCCATGCTGCCATCCGGCGGAAGCCCCACGGCGGAATACAGGCTTCCATTATGTCTCACACCCGTCAGTGACCCAGGTCACACAGAGGTGTGAGACGACCTCGTGTCAAACGGGCGCCCCAAAGTCGCGGTGTCTGATTTCCGGGCATATGGCGCATTTTCGGACATGCAAACCCCGCCACCTGGGCCGGTCGGCTGCGCCATAGCGGTCGATAACAGTCCCCCTCTGGAGCGAGGGACCTCTGGACATGCTGGCGGAGAGAGTGGGATTCAACGCCGAACTCAAGAATTCCCAACGATACTGGGCAAATCCTTGGCTCTCAAAGACCGGGCAAACTTGCATTTCAAAAAATGCCACCAACACTGGGCCTAAGTGTTTCGGTCAGGCGGCGCTGTGGAAGTTTCGCCTCTATTGGAGTGTGGTTGGCCCTTTTTCCGGCCTCATTCGCAAGGCGATTCTCAACCAAGTGAAGAGCGAGGGGGAAGCAAAGGCTAGGGGTTGAAGCTTGCCGTCCCAGTCAATGCACTTGGTTGGAGGCGCGGGCTAGTGCTGCGGGGCTGGAGAGTCTTCCGGTGGTATTTCGCAAGCACGATGGCTAGCCGCCCGTCCTGCCAACCCCTCAGCAGGAATAAACTGGACGCCGAATCTCGGGAAGCAGGAGGAAGACCGTGGCACAACACAAGTACGTCCCTTGGCATTCGGTGGAGCTTGAGGATTTGAATCCCCTGCTGAGGCGGCAGTTCGTCGTCGGCGAGAAGGTGATGATCGCACGCGTCCTCTTGAAGAAAGGGTGCGTGGTTCCGCTCCACAGCCACCACAACGAGCAAGTCACCTACATCTTGGAAGGCGCTTTGAAGTTCGGCCTGAAGGACCAGGAGATTACTGTCCGGGCCGGCGAGGTGCTCTGCATACCCCCTAATGTGCCCCATGAGGCTGTTGCCCTCGAAGACACAGTCGATCTCGATATCTTCACCCCCCCCCGCGAGGACTGGATTGCCAAGACCGACGCCTACCTTCGGTGCGGACAGCCCCTGCCGGGCGGCCAGGCGGGGACACGATGAAAAGGACAGCAGCGGCGGTGCTGGCAGCGGTGCTTTCGTTGGTGCGGCATCGTGCCGGTCGAGCCGACAAAAAGCGGCAGCCGTGACACTTTCTGTCACCGGCTCTAACGCCACCCCCAGGGGCTCTCTAACGCTATCCCGCAAGGGAGATGCCCCCACGCTCGCTCGACCTTGGAACTAATTGCAACGACACGCGATTGCCGTCCCGACGTTCCCGCCTTAGCGGAGCAACACATAGTCAGTTTGGAACCTGCTTCGGTCTCGGAGTTGCTGGTGTGGGGGAGGAGCAACGATGGGAGCGGTACGATGGGGGAAGAAAATGCCCCAAAACGGTGCCTGAGCTGTCAGCGAGTTCCGCTGATTTTGCTCAGCCTCGCTGGCGGAACCATTGAGCACGCCCGTGTGGGTTGCCTTTGCCGCAGCGTGAACCTCGAACACCTGAGCACTAAGAAATCATGGACAGTCGCGGCAGCGAACTGAATGAGGGCGGTTTTTCCGGCTATGCTGGTGCCGAGCCGAAGATTGGCGATGTAATTGAAATTGGGCTGACGGCTCTCGATGCCGGGCTGCCCTTGCGGCTAAAGGTGGTGGTTCGCGGCCGCACCACCGATGGTTTCCGCGTGGAGTTTCTGGCCGACACCCCAGACGAGAGGCGCGAACTCAGCCTTTTCCGACAGTTCCTACGCGCCGCCGCGGGGTATACGGACGCATAGGCAGCCTTCGGCTGGTGTGACAGTCGATTACTCGCCACTCGCTTCGTGCCTTGGGCAGCACATTTAGCCACAAGGAAAATGCCATCGCTCACCTATCACGAAGTCCATGAAGATGGTCAGACCCCAACTGCGTGAATCCTTTTTGCCGTCTTCTTCTCGCCCTGTTAGGATAAGCGCCCGAGGAGCCATCATGGACACCAACAGGATTCTTGCGGAACTTCGTGCGGAGCGTAACAGGATTGACGCAGCGATTTCGGCACTCGAAGCTGTCAACTCGACTGGACGACGGAGAGTAGGTCGTCCGCCTAGAACGGCACGGAAGCCCCGCAGGCGTGGCCGCATGAGCGCCGCCGCCCGGCGGAAACTGTCGCGGCTGCTGAAGCAGCGCTGGGCGCAGGGGAAGATGAAGCGAGCCAAAGCATCGAAGCCGGTGCGCCGGATGAGCCGTGCCGCCCGGAAGAGGATCGCGGCGGCGCAGCGAGCCCGATGGGCAAAGGTTAAGGGCCAGCAGCAGGCGGAGAAGGTCGCCTAGTCGGAGTCTCTTCATCCTATCGGTCTTACGTCGGGCGGAAGCCCGATTGTTTGCGCCGGTTCGATGTAAAGTTGAAGAATGTCCGGGCTGCCCGCTCAACTTCCGTGGAGGCGTTTCGTCTGCGTTCTCCACAAGCTCGGCTACTGCCCGCAGAAGTGGGTCGATTGTTGTTGTAAACATTTTTCGCCCCGAAGCACGACCCGCATTCACTTGGCCGATAGTCGGTAATCCGGACTTGTGCGAGATCTGATTTTGACCCTCTCAAGGAAAGCATTTTCTGACGAGCCCGGAAGGTCGCCGAGCCGGTAGTTGCGCGTCGCGCTGGTCGTAAGCGTGGGTCAGCCCGCTTTCGACAGCGGCACTTCCAGGCTTATAATCGCCGCCCACTGGGGTTTTCTGCGGATGCCACTCCGAACTGAAACTCGCCTTGGGCCGTACGAAATCATCTCGGCACTTGGCGCGGGCGGTATGGGCGAAGTGTATCGTGCCCGCGACACCCGGCTGAACCGTGACGTGGCAATCAAGGTCTTGCCGGCGTCGTTCTCCTGCGACCCGCAGCGCCTACGGCGTTTCGAGCAAGAAGCAAACGCCGCAGCCGCCCTGAACCATCCCAACCTCCTCGCCGTCCACGACACCGGCCAACAGGACGGGTCGCCGTACATCGTTAGCGAACTGCTGGATGGCACAACGTTGCGCGAACGACTGCGTTCCGGCCCGCTGCCCGTTCGCAAGGCGGTTGATTACGGCCAGCAGATCGCCTGTGGGCTCGCCGCCGCGCACGACAAGGGCATCATCCACCGCGATCTCAAGCCAGAGAACATCTTCGTCACCAGCGATGGGAGGGTAAAGATCCTCGATTTTGGCCTCGCCAAGCTCACCCACTCGGAAAGCGTGGCAGATGGCCAGGCCCTCACCCAGACCGTCCAGAGCGACCCTGGCACCGTGCTGGGTACCGTGGGCTACATGTCACCCGAACAGGTGCGGGGCAAGCCAGCCGATGCGCGCAGTGATCTATTTAGCTTCGGCGCGATCTTGTACGAGATGCTCTCGGGCAAGCGGGCATTCCATGGTGAGTCGGCGGCGGAGACGATGAGCGCGATCGTGAAGGAAGAGCCGCCGGAACTGACTGAGACCAACCGCAACGTGCCGCCGGCGCTAGAGCGTATTGTCCGACACTGCCTGGAGAAGAGCCCGGAAGAACGGTTCCAGTCCGCGCGTGACATCGTGTTCGACCTGGAGTCGCTCACGGCGGTCAGCAGCGGCGCTATGAGGCCGCTCGCGGCGGCGGCGCGATTTTCTCGTCGCTGGGTATGGGCCGCCGCGATGGTCGCAATCCTTGTTTTGGTGGCGCTCGCTTGGCGCATGGTTCCGGGATTGCAGCGTGGCGCTCCCGCCCAATTCATCCCCATTACGTTCCGCAACGGCCATATCACGACCGCGCGCTTTGCCCCGGGTGGTCAAGCCGTATTTTTCAGCGCAGCCTGGCAGTCAGAACCGATGGCAGTCTATTCCGCATCCCCCGGCAACGTGGTGGGACAGTCGCTGGGGCTGAACAATGCGGAGCTGCTATCGGTCTCGCGGAATGGCGAGGTGGCAGTTCTGATGTCCCAGCACACGATCTACGCGTGGGAACGAATCGGGGTTCTTGCCCGGGTATCGGCCACAGGGGGAGGGGCCAAGCCGGAGATCGACAACATCGGCGACGCAGATTGGTCGCCGGACGGCTCGGCGATGGCTATTGCCCGCTATATGCCGGAGCAGAAGACATTTCGGATCGAATACCCGGTGGGCACCGTATTGTATGAGACCCAGGGATGGCTGAGCCACATGCGGTTCTCACCCGACGGGACGAGCATCGCTTTTCTCGAGCATCCCACCGTCGGCGATGATCTGGGGTGGGTATCGGTGGTGGACCTCCACGGCGCGCGGAAGGTCCTCAGTCCAACCTACGATGCCGTGCAAGGCGTCGCGTGGGCGCCTTCAGGGAGGGAAGTCTGGTACACCAGCGCCGACCTGCTGTTGGCGACTGGGCTGTCAGGGAACCCGCGGATGGTGCTGCGCATGCCCGGCCGACTGCTGTTGGAAGATATTGGCCGTGATGGCGCCGTGCTCCTACGCGCAGGGGATCAGCGCCCAGGGCTGGTGGCGCTCGCTCCGGGCCAGCGCAGCGAACGCGACATATCCTGGCTGGACTGGCCGGTCCTGCACGACATCAGCGCCGATGGGAAGACGATCGTGTTCGATGAAGACGGAGCCGGAGGGTACTGTGTCTTCATCCGGGGAACCGACGGCTCGCCGGCGCTCAAGCTGGGCCACGGTTATGGGAATGCCATCGCGCCTGATGGGCACTCGGTCCTGGCGGCTACGGTCAAAGAACCTAAGCAACTTGTGCTCCTGCCCACAGGAGCGGGCGAGTCACGTCAGATCAGTCACGATTCCATCGACCACCTCGGAGCCCAGTTTTTCCCTGACGGTAAGCGCATCGTGTTTGCCGGCCAGGAGCCCGGGCATGCGCCGCGCACGTACGTGCAGGAGTTGGATGGGGCGTCCCCCCGTGCCATCACGCCGGAGGGAACCTGGGGTCACCTGCTTTCGCCCGATGGCAGGCGCGTACTCGTCTACAAGAATGGAACGCCCATGGTTTGGGGCATAGAAGCGGAAAACGGCCAGTCGGTGAATGGCCTCAAGAGCGGCGAGACACTGCTAGGGTGGAGCCTCGACGGCCGGTTATATGTGAGCTCGAAGGATGCTGCCGGCTGGGAGATTGCAAAGCTCGATGCTGCATCGGGCCAGCGCCAGCCCTGGAAGACGATTTCCTATCCTCCCCTACCCGGCTTTGGAATCCGCGAACTCCTGATCACACCCGACGGCAATGCGTACGCATACCGATACCTGCTGCAATACGCCCATCTCTACACGGTGAAGGGATTGCGGTGAACGGAACAGGTCAGCCCGATTCTGTTCGCCAGCAGCGAGTACTCCTGGTTCAAAAAATGGTTTCTTGGTGGCACGGCTGAAGCCAACCCCTTCCCAACATGCGGGCAGGTGCAGCGGCAGCGACCAGTGCCGACCTCATTCTGAGCTGATGCGAGCCAGTCTGACTCTGCGGTCCCCCCGCCACTCGTTTCAAGCGATTTCCCGACGATCTCACCTCGATGGACGTACCCCGGGTCCCCTTGCCGAGCCTCACCTGGACTTTCGTAATTTCTAACGGTGAGTTGTCAGGAACTAACATACGCTCATGGCAACCGAAGCAACATTCAATATCGCAACACCGGAAGGTCGCCGCTGGCGACGCTGCCAGTTGACGGTGCCGGTCCGAATCACGATCGAGAAGTCCCAGCGGGTCAATGTGATCAACACTCGTGGCTCTCAAATTAATAACGGAGGTCTCGCGGTCCGCGCCGACACCGAGCTGACGATCGGGGATGAGGCGGAAATCAAGTTCACGCCTCCCCATTTCTATCCCTTCGTGAGACTAAAGGGCGTGATTCGCAACCGTGTGGATGACGTTTACGGTGTGGAATTCCTGACGACCAGTGCGGCACAAGAAAGGCAACTGGCTCTCTTCCGGCACACCTTGTTGCGATGGGGCGCGTAGACGCCTAGCCAGCCGGAGCCGGCGCCATGAACTGCACGCGCATTTCAACACCTGGCCCCTCGCCGAACCATGCATGCACTTCCGTAATTTTTAACCGTCACTCCTCGGGACTACTATTTGCGCATGCCAACTAACCCAAACATCGATGATGCAACAGCGCAGAGGCGCCGGTGGAGACGCTATCACTTCGCGGCACCCGTTCGAGTTACGATTGAGAAATCGCGGCACACCACCCCAATGGACACTCGCGCCTGCCAAATGAATGACGGCGGCATCGCGATCTACACGCACGCTGAACTAAGCATCGGGACGCAGGCGAAAATAGAGTTTGCGCCTCTCTCTTTCGATTTTCCTCTAACTCTCAGAGGTGTGGTTCGCAATCATGCAGGGAACCAATACGGGGTGGAGTTCTTGGAGACTAGTGCGGCAGAGAAGGAACATCTAATTCTCTTCGGCGAGATCTTGCGCAGCAAAGCAGGATTTTTCGACGCCTAGCGACGCTCGGCTTGGGGACTGTGCCATGCCTGCTATGCACGCTGGCCCGGTTGACCGGTTGGAAGCCGATTTGCGCTATGGGCGCTTCGTTCTCCGTGAAACCGACTTGTATCTGGAAGACACTTTCGAGGTTCCCCTTACGCGCTCGTACAGTTCGGCGGATTGGGTGCATTCGAACCTGGTACATGCCTTCGGCCTCTCAATGACTTGCTAGCTGTTTCCCCTTGTCCTGCAAAGGCTTAGTTTTCTTTTCCCAATAACACTGGGTTTTCTTACATCCCCAAAACAGCCTCGAAAACACGTTTCGGGTAGCCGTCGGGTAGCCCGAGGATAGCCCGGATGAGCAGAAAAGTGCACCAGAAAGTTTCCCGGCCAAACCGAGGCAACGCGAGCGCGATCTGCGCAGGTAGGTAGTACCGGCTACCGGTGGACTCTCAGAGTCTGCCCTGTCTGCCGTAAGTCATTGATTTTTGCCAGAACTAATCAAATTTGGGCAACAGCTTGGGCAACAGAACAGCCAAAAAACAATTAGAGTTCCAGAAGGGAATATCGTCAGTTCAACGACCGTAAGTAACTGAAACATAAGGTTAAAAGTGTCGATTACTAGGTATCATTAGGACGAGCATGAAGGAAATCGCCCCAGAAAAGGAGAACCTACGAGCATAGGGTTTCCCAGTAGATGAAACACCAAACTCGCTATGAGAATCAATAACTTAGCAGTAGCACTGCTCATTGTCGCATCGTCCATTGTGGGGCAGGCCCAAGGCCCCGATACGGGTAAGGTCAACGACCTGGCAACCGCCATATCCCATGCCGAAGGTTTCGGCATACGCGGCACTATCCCCAGCAGGTACCACAACCCCGGCGACCTGAAGGCGCGCCCGGACTCCGCCCCGTTGGCGGGACAGGTGCGCATCGGCAAGGCTGGCCATATCGTGTTCAAGGACAATGAGGCTGGCAAGGCTGCCCTGAGGGACTACATCCTCAAGATGATGGACGGGCGCTCCGGCCATTTCCATTCCAACATGACTCTCAAGCAAGTTGCGCGTGTATACGCGCAGAATTGGCGTCCGTGGGTCAAGGTAGTCTGCACTGAACTCGGTGTGCCCCCCACTACCACGTTGCGGGCGTATTTCTACAACGGTGCTGTACCCTCGGCAGTGAGCTTCCGTCCGTCGTCCGCAACCAATCCGACGCCCCCGCCGCCTGTACCTTTGGCAGTGAGCTTCCGTCCGTTGCCCGCAACCAATCCGACGCTTTTGCCGCCTGCAGTGAGCTTCTCTGAGCCGCGCAGCGTCCTCGATGCCGTGCTTGATATTCCGGTGAATGTCCCACCACTAGTGGAAGAAGATGTCCCTCAGCACAGCAAATTACGCGCCGTAAGTGCCCTCCTCCGCCCCCGGCAGCGATGATGCTGCCCCCGACAGGAATTGAAATACTGTCGAACCGCTCAATCTCCCTACTGTGTAAAGTCACTGATTGTAGAGCTTGAGAGTGGGCGAACGTCATCAGGTCATCGGACGTGATGTCCCGCGGCCGGGTCTTGGAACAGGTCTTCTGGAACTGCTTCAGCGTGAATTCCTATGCGGAGGAGGTCCGCAGAGATGTTGCTTCCGCGATCATGCCGACGTAACGCTGGATGGCGTCTGCAAGCGTCTGATTCCCGTCTGAGGCAGCGGCAGGCTTAGGGGTGGGGTAGGCTGGCCCAGCACCAAATCGCCTTCTTTTATCCGTGCCTTGGCAATAGCAGCCTTGACGTCAATGACGAAATCCTGCCGGTCAGCACGGATCGGCTCCCAAACACGCTTGCCGGTTGCGGGGTCGCAGTACCGTAGGAAAAACCGTGTACCGAGCGGGTACGGCTTCTTGGGATTGACCTTCTCGTAACGACGACGCGCGTTCTCCGAAACCTGCGTGTACAGCCCAACTTTCTCACGTGACATAGCTGATTCCCTCTATCCGCCTAAGACTGAGGATTTCAGGAAATCAGCTTTTCCTCGGGTAGCCGCTCCGGGTAGCCGTGGCCTAAGTTATTGAGAACAAAAATCTGGCGGAGAGAGTGGGATTCGAACCCACGATACAGTTTCCCGTATACACGCTTTCCAAGCGTGCGCCTTCAGCCACTCGGCCATCTCTCCGGACACGAATTAGCGGCAGGACAAGGCGGGCTTTCGGCGACCTCTTCGATTGTAGGGCGGGAGGAACGGGGGCGCAACCCGGCCAAGCCAGCGCCGCTTCCCCGCAGAGGATCGGAGACCGACGTAGCAAGCTACGTCTCTACAGCTCTACTTCTCGTCGTCATCGTGCAATTGCTGAGCCAGGTAATTGTCGAGCCCGATCTCGCCGATGGCGTGCAGTTGCGCTTCCAGGTGGTCGATGTGCTCTTCCTCTTCGACGAGGATCTTCTCCAGCAGCTCGCGCGAACCGTTGTCCTTGGCGGCGACGCAGGTGTTGATGCCGGCGTTCAAGCGCTTCACCGCGTCGAGCTCGAGCTGCAGGTCGTTCTGGAGCTGCTGCTTCACGTTCTGCCCGATGTTGATCTTGAAATAGGCGCTCATGTTGGGGGTGCCGTCGAGCAGCAGGATGCGCTCCATCACGATCTCGGCGTGCTTCATCTCGCCAATGGATTCCTTCTTGGTCTCGTCCGCCAGACGATGGTAGCCCCAGTTGTCGCACATCTCGGCGTGCAGGAAATACTGGTTGATGGCCGTCAGCTCGGCCTTCAGGACTTCGTTGAGCACAAGGATGACCTTCGCGTCGCCTTTCACGATGCTTCTCTCCGTCGATTGATTTTGGCAGCTAAGGATACCAGAGGGGAAGCCGGCAACAAATGCAGGCGCGAGGAAAAAGCGCCGGCCAGAGGCCGCCACAGCCGGCGAGACGCTGGCGCTACGAGGACCGTGCTCAGCTACTTCCCCCGCGCCCGCCCCAGCGCTGTCTCCAGCGCACGGCGGGTGAACACCGTCGCCAGGTGGCGGCGGTAGTCAGGTGAGGCGAAGGTGTCGCCCAGGGCTTCGATGCTGTCGGCCGCGTGCCGCGAAGCGTCAGCGATCGCGCTCACCGAATGGCCGCGCAAAGCTTTCTCCACTGCCGTGGCGCGATACGGGGTTCCACCCACCCCGGTGATGCCGATGGATGCCGACTCGATCGTGTTCCCGCGCTTCCTCACCAGCGCGGCCACGCCGACCACGGCGTATCCCGATGCGGGGTGAGCGAATTTCGTGTATGCCGCGCCCGCGCCCGTGGTCTTGGGCACGCGCACTTCGGTGATGATCTCGTTCCCGCCGAGCGCCGTGGTGAACATCCCGGTAAAGAACTCGCGCGCCGGGATGACGTGCTCGCCAGTGCGGCTGAAGGTGACGATCTCGGCGTCGAGCGCCAGGATGGCCGCGGGATAATCGGCGTTGGGATGCGCCTGCGCCAGGCTCCCGCCGATGGTCCCTCGGTTGCGCACCTGCACGTCGCCGATCGAATTCGCCGCTTCGGCGACGAGCGGCGACAGGCGGTGCAGCAGCTCCGACGAGGCTACTGCGGCATGGGGCGTGAGCGCACCAATCGCCAGGTGGTCGCCGGCGTCGCGGATGTAATTCAGGTCGGGGATGCGGCCCAGATCGATGAGCGCGGGCGGGGTGGCCAGGCGCAGCTTCATGGCCGGCAGCAGGCTGTGTCCGCCGGCCAGCAGCTTGGCATTGGGATTGGACTCCAGCAGCGCCAGCGCTTCCTTCAAGGTGCGGGGAGACTCGTAGCTGAAAGCCGCCGGGATCATGCCGTCCTCCTTGCCTGACTCTGGGCGCGAGCTTTCTTGCCCGCCGGACTCGGAGTCTGAGCGTTCTGGATGGCGCGCCAGACCTTCTCCGGCTTCAAGGGCATGTCGATGTGCCTGATGCCGAGCGGCGAAAGCGCGTCGCACACCGCGTTGACCACCGCCGGGCAGGATGCGATGGTGCCGGCTTCGCCCACGCCCTTCACCCCCATCGGGTTCACGGGCGACGGCGTCACCGTGCGGTCGAGTACGAACTGTGGCTGGTGCACCGCTTTGGGCAGGGCGTAGTCCATCAGCGAGCCGGTGACGAGCTGGCCATCCTCGTTATAGATGACCTCCTCGTAGAGCGCCTGCGCCAGGCCCTGCACGATGCCGCCGTGGATCTGGCCATCCACCAGCAGCGGATTGATGACGTTGCCGCAGTCGTCCACGGCGACGTACTTCTCGATCTTCGTTTCGCCGGTCTCGGGGTCCACCTCGACCGAGCAGATGTGCGCGCCGAAGGGATAGGTGAAGTTCGACGGCTCGAAGAAGTGCGTCGCCTCGAGCCCGGGTTCCACGCCCGGAGGCAGCGTGCGCGCCATATAGGCCGCCGAGACCACTTCACCGAAACCGACAGACTTCTTCTTGTCCTTGGTCGTAATCTTGCCATTGCCGAAGACGAGCCCATCGGGCTTGACGCCCAGCAGGTGAGCGGCGATGGCGGACATCTTCGACTTGATCTTCTCGGTGGCGTAGTAGACGGCGGTGCCGCCTACGGCCGTGGCGCGGCTGCCGAAGGTACCGATGCCGTAGGGCACGGCAGCGGTGTCGCCGTGGATGACGGCCACGTCCTCGGGCTTCAAGCCGAACTGGTCGGCAACGAGCTGCGCAAAGGTGGTCTCCTGGCCCTGGCCGTGGGGTGAAGCGCCGGTGAGCACGGTGATCGTGCCGGTGGGCTCGACGCGGACGGTCGCGCTCTCCCAGCCGCCGGCGGGCATCGCCGACGACGGCCCCATGCCGCAGATCTCCACGTAGGTCGAGAGTCCGATGCCGTAATACTTGCCCTGCTTCCATCCCGTCTTCTGCCGGGCGCGCAGCCTGGTGTAGCCGGCGAGATCGAGCGCGCGCTTCAGGCTCATCTGATAGTTGGCGGAGTCGTAGATCACGCCGGTAGAAGTGTTGTAGGGAAACTCGGTCGGCTTGGGGAAATTCTTGCGGCGGATCTCCACAGGATCTATCTCCAGCTCGCGCGCCGCCAGGTCCACCATGCGCTCGATAACGTAGGTGGCCTCGGGACGGCCGGCGCCGCGATAGGCGTCGGTCGCCATCTTGTTGGTCAAGACGCCGATGATCTCGATGTCCACGGCTGGAATCTTGTAGCAGCCGGTGATGAGCAGCGCCGTGAGCGTGGGAATGATTGGCGTGAGCAACTGGTAGTAGGCGCCGAGGTCGGCGAGGATGCGGGCGCGCAGCCCGAGGATGGTGCCGTTGCGCTTGAGCGCCAGCTCCAGGTACGCGATCTGGTCGCGCCCGTGGATGGTGGCCTGCATGTTCTCGCGGCGCGTCTCGATCCACTTCACCGGCCGGCCGAGCCTGATGGCGAGCCACGGCACCACGGCTTCCTCTCCGTAGACGTTCAGCTTGCTGCCGAAGCCGCCGCCTACCTCGGGCGTCACCACGCGCACCGAGGTCTCGGGCAGGCCCAGCATGAGGGAGATTTGCGTCTTCAGCAGGTGGGGGATCTGAGTGGAAGACCATACGGTCAGCGTCCGCTCGCCCGGCAGATATTGCGCAACCACGCCGCGCGCCTCCATCGAGACCGGCGCCAGCCGCTGGTTTACCAGCCGCTCCTTGACGACCTTGTCAGCGCGCTTGAACGCGCCTGCGATGTCGCCGTTCTTCAGCGGATGAACGTAGGCGACGTTGGTCTTGAATTCCTGGTGGACGAGGTCGGCGTCCTTGGCGGTGGCTTTTTCCATGTCCACGACGGCGGGCAGCGGATCGTATTCCACCTGCACCAGCTCGGCGGCATCGCGGGCGGCATACATGTCCTCGGCGACCACCGCCGCCACCGGCTCGCCCACGTAGCGCACCCGCTCCCGCGCCAGGGGCGGATGAGCGGGCGTCTTCAGATCGGGCAGGACGCCGGCGCAGGGCACGTTGCCCACGCCTTCAAGGTCCTGGGCAAGGATCACGGTGATCACGCCGGGCACGCTCCGCGCCGGGGCCGCATCGATGGAGCGGATCACCGCGTGCGCGTGCGGTGAGCGCACGAAGGCGCAATGCAACATGCCGGGAAGGCGCAGGTCGTCAGCGTAATGGCTGATACCCTGGATAAGGCGCGGATCTTCCTTGCGCTTGACCCTCTGCCCTATCCAGTGGCCGTTGCCTTTGCCGTTGGTCTTGCCGTTGGCTTTTCCATTGCGTGGCATGGCTCACCTCCCCTCAGTCCGCCGCCACGGCGCGCGTGGGCTTGCGCTTGCTCAGCTTGCGCGCCGCGGCCTGCACGGAGTTGACGATGTGCTGGTAGCCGGTGCAGCGGCACAGGTTGCCGTCCAGGGCTTCGCGGATCTCCTGCTCGGTGGGCGTAGCGGAACGCTCCAGCAGGTCATGCGCGCACATGATCATGCCCGGGGTGCAGTATCCGCACTGCAGGCCGTGCTCTTCCCAGAAGCCTTCCTGGATGGCATGCAACTGGCCGCCCTGCGCCAAGCCCTCGACCGTGGTCACGCTGCGCCCGTCGGCCTGCACGGCGAGCACGGTGCAGGACTTCACGGCACGCCCGTCGAGCAGCACAGTGCAGGCGCCGCACAACGAGGTCTCGCAGCCGATGTGGGTGCCGGTGAGCCCGGCAGTCTCGCGCAGGAAGTGCACCAGCAGCAGGCGCGGCTCCACCTGGGCGCGATGCTCGACCCCATTGAGGTTGATGGCGATGTTCTTGTTCATGTGCCACTCCCGGCGGTAACGAAGAATGAGGCGGGAAACGGATGGGAACTGGTGACGGAGCTACTCACCCCCGAGTAGCGCGGCGTCACGATATCAAACGGAATTGCAGATTACAAGGCGGGAAAAGAAGTGTGTTTCTGGTTTCTAGAAGCTATCTCATAAATGGCTTTCGGAGGGGCGCGGCTTCCAGCCGCGCCGAAATGGCGCATTTATGGAATTGTCATCCCGAGCAAGCGTGAACCGAGCTTGCGAGGCGAGCGCGACGCGAGGGATCTGCAGTCTTGGTAGAGCCAACACAACTGCAGATCCCTCACTCGCGCTCCCTCACTCCGTTCGGTCGCGCTTCGTTCGGGATGACAACTCTTTGGGGCGGATTTCGGCGCGGCTGAAGCCGCGCCCCTCCGAAACCCATTCCTCCAAGAAACCAATTTATGAGACAGCTTGTAGTTTTTTCGTTTCTCAAAACAGAGGCATGCTTCTCCCGAGGAACAAGAAACGAAGAACTAGAAACGCCTACGCCTTATGACTGGACGCGGAAGCAACGTCGGCCGGGCCCACGCCTGTGGCCGGCTTAGCTGGCGCATTTTCTCCCGGGCGCGGTACCTTGACGCCTTGCAGCAGGCGGTGATGGATGCAATACAGCGCCAGTTCCAGGCGGTCGGAGACGCCCAGCTTGTCGTACACCTTGCGCAGATAATTCTTCACCACCTGCTCGGTGGTGCCGACCTCGGTGGCGATCTCCTTGTTCTTCATGCCCTGGGTGACGCAGGCCACGATGAGTAATTCCTTGTCGGTGAGCCGTCCCTTGGGCTTGGCCGCGGAGGGGTGGGCGCTCTGGGTGCGGTAGGCCTCGATGACCCAGTTGACCCCTTGGTTGTCGAGCCAGGTCTCGCCTTCGGCCACCTTGCGCACGCACTTGATGAGCAGCTCCGGCGCCACCGAGCGCTTGATGATGCCGCGCACGCCACGGCGCAGGTATTCCACCGTGTCGTCTTCTTCCGACTCGCCGGCGATGATCACCAGCTTGGCGTTGGGCGCACGCTTCTGGACCTCGGCCACCGCCCCGGCGGGGTTGGGCGAGATGGCGGACTCCATGAGCACCACGTCGGGCTCGAAGCGGCTGGTGGCGGCCAGCGTTTGCCCCAGGCTCTCGGCCTGGGCGACCACCCGCAGGTCGTCTTCCAGGGCGAAGATCTTGCGGATGCCCACGCGGTAGATGGCCTGGCTGTCGGCGATCAATACTTTGATGGGATTGGGGACGGAGGCCGGTGCTTGCGTCTTGGGCGCCGCCGCGGCCGGCCTCTCCGGCTGCTGGCTGTTCCCTGGCTTGGCTGGTTCGTTCCCCATGGCTCACCCCCGCCCTTGGACAGGTTCGTTCCCCCTCAGGCACGCTCGAAACGGTACTCATCGATGACAGCCGCCACGGCGCGCCTGTCGCCTTCGTCCGAGCAGCGCACCACCCGGCCCACACACAGCACATTCACGTCGTTGGGAGTGCCCAAGACCGCGGCCGGCAACGAGATGTTGAACTCGATGCGCGAGCCCACCGCCATGGCCGTGTCCATGTAGAACAGCACCCCGCCCGCGGAGATATCCTTGGTCTCCGCCTGCAATTTGGCCGCTTCTTCGGCCCTCACTTCCACCGGGAGCTTGATGGGAAAACGGGTCGCGCTCCGCAGATCTTCGCTTTCACGCATTCTAGTCATGGACTACCCGCAAAGAATGATGACCTATCGAACCCTTTTACACCCGGTGCGCGGTTCCCGAGAAGTTACTTTAGGGTACCGCCACCTAGAATTTAGTTACCTCGGTAAAATTGAAGTCCCGAACTTTCATGGGCGGCACTACCATGTCGAACGACTCCTCGCCGCTGGCCCGCACCGGCGTGCCCATCTCGCTGACGTTGCTTAGCATGTGGATGAGGCTCTGGTTGAAGCGGAAGTTGCGCAACCCGTGCTGCAGCTTGCCGTCCTCGATGTAGAAGGTGCCGTCGCGCGTCATGCCGGTGAGGATCTTCTCGTAAGGATCGACTTCGCGGATGTACCAGCAGCGGGTCACCAGAATGCCGCGGTCGGTGGAGGCGACCATCTGATCGACGCTGCGCCGCAAGGCCTCGGGGCCGGCATCAAACACGATGTTCATGGGGGCTTCCCCAATCTCGTTGGGCAGCGGAAAGCCATGTCCGGTGGGCGCGATGCGGCCGATCTTGGAGGCCTGCTCGGATTTCTTCATCTTCTCGGCAGTCGCGCGCGCATACACCAGGTTCCGGACCACGCCGTTCTCGATCAGCCGGACGGGCTGGCGATGCACACCCTCGCCGTCGAAGGGCGCGCCCGATTGCAGCGGGTGGTAGACGTCATCGTGCACCGTGATGTTCTCGCCGAACAGCTTGGCGCCCACGCGGTTGGTGAGGAACGACCGCTGGTCGAGGATGGCCAGCCCGCCGAAATCGAAGAACATAAAGCCCACCAGGTCGAGCACGGCGGCCGGTTCGAGGATCACGGTGTACTTGCCGGGCGGGACCTCGCGCGGGGAGGCGGAGTCGCGCGCCTTGCGGGCGGCGGTCTCGGCCAGCGCCACCGCGTCGAGATTGCGCGCGTCGGGCGAGTTGGCCTTCTGCCATCCGGAAGAATCGCCCGCCAGCATGGTGATGGAGATCTCCGACGAGGTCTGCGGGTGGAAGGTGGAGAGGCCACGAGAGTTCATGATGGCCTCCGCCGAGCGCGAAGTGGAGAAGATGCCGGCGCTGGTGAGGCCGTTCTTCTTGGCGATGCCGACAATGCTCTCCACCGCGCGGGCCCGGTCTTCCGGAGTGAGCGCGGCCGTATTCTCAAAGTAGCGCTCTGTCGGGGGGCCGTCGGTCATCGACGCCGGCGCCAAGGGCAGCAGGTCGGGATCCTCAACCTGCACCTCGGTCATGGCCTCGGCCGACTCCACGGCCCGGCGCAGGCTCTCGTCGTCCAGCTTGTTGGTGGTGGCGCGCGCGGTCTTGCGGCCTATGACGGCGCGCACCGAGACCACGCAGTTCTCCTCCTCGACGTTCTGGTGGATGGTGTTGTTGGCGAAACGCGTCAGCGCGTGATGGCCGCCGGCGATGAGCATTTCGAGCCCATCCGCGTTGGAAAAGCGGCTCAGACGCAGGAAGATGTCTTCGGCTTGTTCGTGAGTGAGCATTGGGCTGTGAGCTTCGTGAGTCAGCATTTGGCTGCTAGCCTCTAGCTACTAGCTTCTAGCCAGAAGCTAGTGGCTAGGGGCTAGTAGCCGCTATGTTCCCTTATACGCACTCCCCACCTTCACCCCCCTGAACCTTGCGGGTGAGGCGCCGTGTCCGGTGCCCATGGTCTGCATGGGCTGGCCTTTGCCGCAATTGGGCGTGCCCCACAGCGTCCACTGCTCCCGCGAGCAGATGGCGTCCATCGAATTCCAGAACTCGGTGGTGATCCCGGAGTAGGACGGGTTCTTCAGCATGCGTCCCAGCTTGCCGCCGTTGATCTCCCAGCCGATCTCGGTGCCGAACTGGAAGTTGTAGCGCTTGTCGTCGATCGACCAGGAGCGGTTGGTCTGGAAGAAGATGCCGTGATCGGTGGAAGCGATCAGCTGGTCCAGCGTCAGCGGCTTGGCGCTGGGCAGGATGCTGATGTTGGTCATGCGGATGAGCGGAATGCGGTTCCAGCCTTCGGCGCGCATGGTGCCGTTGGAGTGGTCTTCGCCGATGGCGGTTGCGGTCTCGCGCGAGGACAGATACCCGGTGAACAGCCCGTGGGTGATGATGGGCGTGCACTGCGCCGGTACGCCTTCGTCGTCGTACTTGAATGTTCCCAGGCCGGGGCCGTGTTCCAGGGTCGCGTCGGCGACGACGTTCACCAGATCGCTGCCGTAGCGCAGGTGGCGCAGCTTGTCGGTGGTGAGGAACGAGGTCCCGGCAAAGTTGGCTTCCATGCCGAGCACGCGGTCGAGCTCGATCGGGTGGCCCACCGACTCGTGGATTTGCAGCCCGAGCTGCGACGAATCCAGGATGATGTCGAAAGTCCCTTCCGGGCACTGGTCGGCCTTGTGCAGCGCCACCGCCTCTTCCGCGATGCGGCGCGCGTTCTCCACCAGCTTCAGTTCCTCCACCAGTTCGTATCCCTTGTTCTGGTACTGCCCGCCGAAAGAGTTGGGATAGGAACGCTTATGGATCTCCGTTCCGGCGAACGAGTGGGCGCTGTAGCCGGCGCCGGTGATGAACTTGGTCTGGTGGATGTCCGAGCCGATGGAGGAGTAGAACCACTGCTC
This sequence comes from uncultured Acidobacteriota bacterium, assembly GCA_963704285.1. Lineage (GTDB taxonomy): Bacteria > Acidobacteriota > Terriglobia > Terriglobales > Acidobacteriaceae > JAHFUA01. The sequence goes on from OY969886.1 coordinate 3,705,558, forward strand.
ATAGCGGCGGAAGCTGAGCATGGCTTCGGCCAGCGTGACGCCTGCGACGGAGCGCAGCTCGGAATCGACCTTCAGCAGCAGCTCGAGGTTGTCGGCGATCGCAGTGGTGAAAGGATCGATCTTGCAGGGAGTAGTCCACTCGTCCACGTAGGCCTTTTCGGGCGCGAGCTGCAGCTCGTGCTGTTTGACCCGCGCGGAGGCGCGCGCAACCTCCACGGCGCGGGCGGCGGTAGCCTCGACCGCGGCGCGGGAAAGGTCCTGCGTGGCGGCGAAACCCCACGCGCCGCCGGCAATCACGCGGATGCCAACACCCAGCGACTCCGAGTTCGACGCGTGCCCCACCTTGCCGTTCTTGGTGGCGACCGTGCGCGCGCGCTCATCCACCACGCGCAGGTCGCAGTAACTGGCGCCACGCGTCTGGGCGGTGTTCAGAACCCAGGAAGCGATGTCCTTCATGCTGACGGCTCCAGCCTCTCGGGCAATCCCATATCCGGGGGTGCAAACCTACGATGATAAATGCTGGAAGGGAATTCTGTCTGGTCGCGCCGACGGGGAGTTTTCCACAGGCCCACCGTCGCAGCGGGAGCTCTTGCCGGCAAAAGTTAAAGAAGCACCTGTCACCTAAGCTGAGGCACATCGCGACGGAAGAACCGCTTCACGGCATCCCAGTCGAGTGGTACGAGCATGTGGGGCATGGGATCCTTCTCGGCATCGTCAAAGAAAACCAGGGACTTCAAAATGTGAAGCTTGTTGTGGCGGGTTTGAGCGTATTTGCGGTCGAACCACTGCAGGAGGTTTGTAAGGCCGAAGCGCTGGGCAGAAACGTAAAGGTCTACGAAATCGCGCTTCGTGCCGCGGCCCGCGATGGCGCTTATCTTCATGCAGGCGATGTCGCGCGGATCGGCGACGGCGAGGTCGAGAAATCGGGCCAACGGAAACAACATGGGGTAGGCATATCCAAGGAAGCTCACCTTCGAGCCTTGAATCGTAGCGTGTAGCGTATGCGGACCCTTTGCGACCAGCGAGAAGTCGGCCAGCCCCTGGATGCTCTGGAGGCAGGATTCCTCGTCGAAGAGATCCGCCGCAAAGAAGTCCAGGTCTTGCGACAAGCGGTGACCGAATTGGAGAGCCAGACCGGTTCCGCCGGCAAGGTAAAAGCGGTCAAGCAGCTTCGCGTCCCGGAGAGCGCGAAGCGTTCCTTCGACCGAAGCGGTAATCACTTCGTGGTGCCACGCTAAGCCTTCATGATTTGTCATGGCAACTTCCTTGTGCTGAGGGACGGATTAGGCTAGCGGGCTTCGTTGAGTGCCGCAACGTCTCTGGATGGAACCTCGTACACCAGCGCCCAGAAGTTGGCAGACTTTCGCGAAAGACGGCATTCCGTGCAGAGCACCCTTCGGATCTCGGCCTCGGAAAACGTCTGCCGCAGCCACGCTACCGCCGGTCCGTTGCCATACTCCAAGACCCGGAAGATGGTGTAGTCGGGATAGGCACCGGGGCTGAAGGTGTCAAGGTCCGCATCCCAGAACAGATTGCGTAAGTTGCTGGGAATCATACACTTATGAGTATAGGCCAGGCCGTGATTAAGTCAACACCCACTTCCGCACACTTCCGCGATTGCGGAGACGGGAATCGAAAGCCGCGCCCTTCAAAATTCACAACACCACGAAAGAAATCCCTTTATTTCCTTTCCCCAAGTCGCGATCCTGCTTGAGCTCGCGGTGCTTTTGGATCAGCCGCCAGGTGGTCTCGTCGGAGATGCGCCAATCCTCGCCCGCAACGAATGCCTGGATGTCTCCACTCTGCGCCATGCGCGCCAGCATTCCCTGGATGGCGATCCGCAACTCGCCGCCGACGCCGTGCGAACCGTAGCCGTGGATCACTTTCACTGCTGCATAGTTCTGTTGCCGCGCCAGCCGCAACTGGTCCAGCAGGCGCGAACTCGCCGCCGCGACGGAGGGCCGCCCCTCCTCCAGGTTGATGGTTTTCATGGCTGGCAATGAAGTGCTCAGGCCGGTCGCGCCCGGAACGATGCTACCGCGGCCAACTCATCCGGAAACACCTCGAACACCGCGATGAGCTTGGCGATGTGCAGCACCTCGCGGACGTGCTTACTGAGGCCGGCGAGCTTCACCCGTCCACCGGCCTTCCGGGCCGAAGCAAAAAGCTCGACCAGGGTTCCCATGCCGGCGCTATCCAGGTAAATGAGATCGCGAAGGTTCAGCACCATCTGCGGGCTGGTGGGCAGCAGCCCCTTCACCTGCTGGCGCAGCAGATTGGTCTCCTCGCCGAACACAAGGTGGCCGTAGCAGTCCACGATGATGACGCTCTCGACTTGGCGCGTACTGATCTTGAGCCGCACGGCGATGGCTGACGATAGCGCGTTTCGCAACTTCCGTCCACGACTGAAAACAGAAGCCGCGGATCGACGTGGAGGAACGCCGATCTTAGAGTCTCATCAGCGTCCATCTTGCGCCAATCTGCGGCTTGCTACTGATCCGCGTTTATCCGCGCCAATGCGCGGCGCCCTGGTCTACGTTCCTTCCGACCAGCTCGCCAGATACTCCTCCTGCTCGCGACGTCAGCCGGTCGATCTTGACCCCCATGGACTCCAGCTTGAGCCGGGCCACGCGCTTGTCCTGCTCTTCGGGGACGGCGTAGACCTTCTTCTCCATCTGGGCATGGTTCTTGACCAGGTACTCGGCGGCCAGCGCCTGGTTGGCGAAGCTCATGTCCATCACCGAGGCGGGATGGCCTTCGGCGGCGGCCAGGTTGATGAGCCGGCCTTCGCCCAGCAGGTAAAGCTTGCGGCCGTCCTTCATCGACGTATTCCTCGACGAATTCGCGAGTCGCGCGCCGGGAAGACGCCATGTTCTCCAGCGCCGGAATGTCGATCTCCACGTTGAAGTGCCCGGAGTTGGCGAGTGATGGCGCCGTCCTTCATGAGGTCGAAGTGTTCGCGCGCCGATCACCGATCTTGTTTCCGGTGACGGTGACGAACACGTCGCCGAGGCGCGCCGCTTCCGCCATGGACATGACGCGGAAGCCGTCCATCACCGCTTCCAGCGCGCGCGTGGGGTCAATTTCGGTGACGATGACATCGGCGCCCATGCCGCGGGCGCGCATGGCCAGGCCGCGTCCGCACCAGCCGTAGCCGGCGACCACGAACTTCGATCCCGCCAGCAGCACGTTGGTGGCGCGCACGATGCCGTCGATGGTTGACTGCCCGGTGCCGTAGCGGTTGTCGAACATGTGCTTGGTCAGGGCGTCGTTGACGGCGATGATGGGATACTGCAGCACGCCTTCCTTGGCCATCGCGCGCAGGCGAATGACGCCGGTGGTGGTCTCCTCGGTGCCGCCGATTACGCCGGCGAGCATCGTCCTGGCGCTTGGTGAGCAGCGTGGTCACCAGGTCGGCGCCATCGTCCATGGTGATCTGCGGACGGTGGTCGAGCGCGGCGAGGATGTGCTGATAGTAGGTCTCGTTGTCCTCACCCTTGATGGCGAACACCGGGATGCCGTAGTCGCGGACCAGCGAGGCCGCCACGTCGTCCTGAGTGGAGAGCGGGTTGGAAGCGCAAACCACGCAGTCGGCGCCACCGTCGCGCAGGGTGATGGCCAGGTTGGCGGTCTCGGAGGTCACGTGCAGGCAGGCCGAGACCCGCACCCCCTTCAAGCGGCTGGTTCTTGATGAACTCCTTGCGGATGAGCTGCAGCACCTTCATCGACTGGTTGGCCCACTCGATGCGTTTTTTGCCCTGGTCCGCCAGGTCGAGATTCTTTACGTCACCTTTGGCTTGCGAAACGGTCGGCATAATTTCCTTTATGCGAGCTTTCGCCCTCGTTCAAGTTTGATTGCCGGTGAATGCGGGGCAACGCCGCCCACGGGAGATGCTGGTTTCAGGATCGACTAAGAATACTCGAAATGGAAAGCGGCAGGGGCGGAGAAATCCACAGCCCCTGCCGTCGAATGTCACTTGACGCTGGCCGATTCCCTGGCCTTCTGCCCGGCCTGCTCGCCGAGAGCGGCGGCCTTGTCGGTCGCCTCCCAGGTGAAGTCCGGGTCCTTGCGGCCGAAGTGGCCGTAAGCGGCGGTCTTTTTGTAGATGGGACGGCGCAGCTTCAGCGATTCGATAATGCCCTTGGGGGTGAGCTGGAAGTTCTCGCGCACCAGCTCGACCAGCCGGCTTTCCCTGACCTTGCCGGTGCCGAAGGTGTCCACCATGACGCTGACCGGCTCGGCCACGCCGATGGCATACGCCAGCTGCACCTCGCAGCGATCGGCCAGGCCGGCGGCCACGATGTTCTTGGCAATGTAGCGCGCCATGTAGCAGGCGGAGCGGTCCACCTTGGTCGGGATCCTTGCCGCTGAAGCAGCCGCCGCCGTGACGGCCCATGCCGCCGTAGGTGTCCACGATGATCTTGCGCCCGGTCAGGCCGGTGTCGCCCATCGGCCCGCCGACCACGAACCGTCCGGTGGGGTTGATGTGGTACTTGGTGTCGGCGTCCAGCATGTTCGGCGGGATCACGGCCTGGATCACGTGCTGCAGCACTTCCGCCCGCAGCTTCTTGTTGTCCACCAGCTCGGAGTGCTGGGTGGAGACGACCACGGCGTCCACGCGCACCGGGCGATGGTTCTGGTCGTATTCCACTGTGACCTGGGACTTGCCGTCGGGCCGCAGCTAGTCGAGCTGGCCGCTCTTGCGGACCTCGGCGAGGCGCATGGTGAGCCGGTGCGCCAGGGTGATGGGCATGGGCATCAGCACTTCGGCGTCTCGTTCGAGGCATAGCCGAACATCATGCCCTGGTCGCCGGCGCCGCCCGGTGTCCACTCCCATGGCGATGTCGGGGATCTGCTCGTGGATGCGAGGAGATGACGGCGCAGGTCTCGTGATCGAAGCCGTAGGTGGCGTCGGTGTAGCCCACCGACATGACCGTGCCGCGCACGATCGCGGGAAAGTCCACGTAAGCCTTGGTGGTGATCTCGCCGGCGATGAACGCCAAGCCGGTGGTCATCAGGGTCTCGCAGGCGACGCGGCTGTAGGGGTCCTCGGCCAGGCAGGCGTCGAGCGATGGCGTCGGAGATCTGGTCGGCGATCTTGTCGGGATGGCCTTCGGTGACGGACTCAGAGGTAAACAAAAAACGTTCTTGGGAACTCAACTGATCGTTCCTCCTGATGTGGTTTAAGCGCTACGCCGGGAGCTGGGATGGGTGGCGCAGAGTGTCTTTATCCTGAATAAACTAACAGACTTGCTCCTCACCGGCAACGATTTGCAGCGAACGGGGAATATCGCAAGCTGAGAGTGTGAAACAACCAGGTGGAATCTGCAAGTTACGGCGGGAAACCGAAGTAACCGAGTCAGGAGCAATCTGCGCAACCAGCTTCGCCCCGCAGCGCTTCCCTGCCCTCGTTCGCGATAATGGGCGTCATCACCAGCCCAGCCGCCGGGTCAGCCCACCACCAACTGAGCAGCGCGTTCAGCACAAGCCCGCCCAGCAGGATGGCTGACAAATAGACGCACAGATCAGTCTGGCGGGAATCGGCGTGCAAGGCGCGCGAGCCGATGGCGGCGGCGACCCGGCGCTTGGCCCGCGCCAGCAAGGGCATGACGATGAGCGACACCGCCGCCAGGATGATGCCCGGCAGCGAGCGCTCAGGCGCCTCCCGCAGCCACAGGGTCTTGATCGAGTCGAAGGCAACGTAAGCCGCCAGCGCCAGAAAGCTCGCGCCCACGATTTTGAGTGCAATACGCTCGGCGCGCTCATTGTCGGCAAAAAGCCGCCACAGCACTATGGCGCCTGACGAGACTTCGATGACCGAGTCGAGTCCGAAGCCGATCAGGGCGATCGACCCGGCCAGCAAACCGGCAACGAGAGCGACCGCCGCCTCAGCCGAGTTCCAGGCAATGGTCAGGTACTCGAGGCGCCGACCCTGGCGGACGGAGGCAACCCGAACGGGATCGGCGATATCGGCCATTGCCAAAACATTATGAGAGTGTCATGCCGAGCGCAGCCGGGGTCCCCAGCAAACCCGCTTTTGGTTTGCTGGGGTGGCGAAGCGAGGCATCTATGCATTTTCAAAAATACATAGATTCTTCGGTCGCGTCGTTATCGCTTCGCTCAGCTCCTCTCCCTCAGAATGACACTTCATTGACTTGCTGATCTGCTGCTACGTCGTCCACCGCCTGCCTTATTTTGCCTCGGCCTGCTCCGCCCGGCGCTGCTTCAGGAACGCGCGGATGAACATGTCGAGGTCGCCATCGAGCACCCGGTCCACGTCGCCCACCTCCACCCGCGTACGCAGGTCCTTCACCATGCGGTAGGGCTGCAGCACGTACGACCGTATCTGCGAGCCGAAGTTGATATCGAGCTTGGCGTCTTCGATCTTCTTGGTCTCCGCCCGCTTCTTCTCCAGCTCGTACTCGTAGAGCTTGGAGCGCAGGATCTTCATGGCGCGGTCGCGGTTCTTGTGCTGCGAGCGCTCGTTCTGGCAACTGACCACGATCCCGGTGGAGAGGTGGGTGATGCGCACCGCCGAATCCGTGGTGTTGACGTGCTGGCCGCCGCGGCCGCCGGAACGGTAGGTGTCCACGCGCAGGTCATCGGGCTTGATATCGACCTGGATGCTCTCGTCGATCTCCGGCGAGACGAAGACGCTGGCGAAGCTGGTGTGCCGGCGCGCCTGCTGGTCGAAGGGCGAGATGCGCACCAGCCGGTGCACGCCGATCTCGCTGGTTAGAAGTCCATAGGCGTAGTCGCCCGAGACGCTGAAGGTCGCGGATTTGATCCCCGCCTCTTCACCCGCCTGGTAGTCGTTGAGCACCGCTTCGAAGCCGTGGCGCTCGGCCCAGCGCAGGTACATGCGCAGCAGCATCTCCGCCCAGTCCTGCGACTCGATGCCGCCGGCGCCCGGATGGATGGTCACAATGGCGTTGCGGGCGTCGTTCTCACCCGAGAGCAGCGTCTTGGTCTCGAGCTGCTCCACCCGGTCGCGCAACTCGGCGATCTCGCGCGTCAGATCGGCTTCGACCTTCTCGCCTTCGCGCGCCAGCTCAAAATACGCGTCGATGTCCTTGCTGCGGCGCTCCAGGTCGGCCTCGGTGGCCAGCGCCTCTTCCAGGCGCTTGCGCTGCCGCATCACCTGCTGCGATTGCTCGGGGTTCGCCCAGAAGTTGGGGTCGGAGGTTCGCTTTTCCAGTTCGGCTAGCTGTTCGCGGACGCCGGGCGCGTCAAAGGTACTCCCGAAGGTCGTGGACCTTGTCTTTGATGGGGGCGTATTCGCGTTCTAACTCTTCAACCATAAAAACAGTTGTCAGTGGCCAGTTGCCAGTTGCCAGTTGCCAGTTTCAGGGGATAAGAGATTCGTATCAGGGCACGGCTTCAGCCGTGCCGCACAGCAAAACGCAAACCCGCCCGCAGCACCAGCGCCGCTAACGAAATTATCGCACACCCCCAGGCGAACCAGTCTCCGTGGCGGGTGTAGAACGTGGTGTCGCTCTCCAACCCGAAGGGCGCTTCCAGGGTGGTGCGCACATTGCGCGGCGCGCGCGAAACCACGCGGCCGTAGGGATCGATGGAAACGGTGATTCCCGTGTTGGTCGCGCGCAGCACCCAGCGCTGGTTCTCGATGGCCCGCATCCGCACCATGTTCAGGTGCTGCGCGGGCGCCCCCCAGGGTCCGAACCACTCGTCGTTGGAAATGTTGGCGAAAAGCTGCGCACCGTTCACAGCAAAGAGGCGCACCTCGTCGGGAAAAACCGATTCGTAACAGATAAACACGCCCAGCTTATAGCTGCCGGCGTTAAACACCGTGCGCTCTGTGCCGCGCGCAAAATCGCCGGCCTCCTTGGTGATCTTCTGCACGAAAAAGAAGACGCTCTGGAAGGGCACATATTCCCCAAAGGGAACAAGGTGGATCTTGTCGTAGCGCGCGGCCCAGGCGCCGTCCGAGGCGATGAGCGCGGCCGAGTTCAGCGGACGGCGCTCGGGCGTCGTCCCGATGCCGCCCACCACCACATACGAGTGCGTCTTCTCGGCAATGCCGCTGATGGCCTGCCGAAAACCTGCGTCGTTCAAGAAAAATGGCGACGGCGACTCCGGCCACAGGATCAAACCGGGCTGCGCGGCCGAAGTCCCGGGCGGCGCGGTGCTGATGGCCGCCACGTCGGCGAGCGTCTGCCGGTAGTACCCGTACGTCCACTGCGAGGGCTCGAGGATGGGGATGTTCTGCTGCACCAGAGTGGCAACGTGCGTCGGCCGCGATGGCGCCGGTTTCACCAGCATCCCGAGTTGCAGGATGGCCGCCGCGCCGAGCGCCGCTGCGAGCATCATGCGCCGCCGCTCCCGCGGCAGCAGGAATGCGGCAGCGAAAGCGGCGTTCACCAGCGCGATCTCGAAGGAAAGGCCGTAAACCCCCGTCCAGGTGGCGATGCGCGACATAGGAACGTTATCCACCTGGGCCGTCCCCAGCGGCTGCCAGGGGAAGCCGACGATCTGCTCCCACAGAATTTCGGCGGTAACCCAAAAGAATGGCGCCAGGATCAGGGCGCGATTACGCCCAAGATGCCGGGCGCGCGCCGCGCCCGCCAGCAGCAGCCCGAAAACTCCGTGGTGCAGTCCGGCAGCAAGCAGGAAAAGCACCATGAGCAGCACCGCGACCTGCTCGCTCATGCCGCCATACACGTGCAGCGTGTGGAAGATCCAGAAGCATGTGCCGGCGTAGAAGATGATGCCGTTCACCCACGCGAGCAGCAAGCCCTGTCCCAGGGTAGTGGAAGTCAGTTCGCGACCACGCGCACCATAAAGCTGTTCGCTGGCCGGGCCGACGATGGCGACGATCAGCGGCGCCAGCGCGATCCAGCACAGGGAATACAGCGCCGGCGAGGGGAAGACCAGCACCTGGAGGATGCCGGAAAGGAACGTCAGCAGCCAGGCCCGTTTTGGGATGCTTAGCAACTTGGCAGCAGTGTAGCAAAGGAGCAGTCAGCACTCAGCAGTCAGCACGGCACCCTTCAACGACCGCCGCGCTCCGTGCGGGCCCATTCTTCGAAGGTCTCGCGTGGCACGAGCTTTGGTTTGCCGCCGGCCACCGCCGGTTCGACCGCCAGTTGGTCCGCGGCCCAGGCGTCCAACCACATCATCGCGCGGGCAACACTGACGCAGAAGAAAAACAAAGGCGTCATCAGCAGCAGCCCCAGGCGTAAAGTCCAAACCACCAGTTTCGGCACAAAAGGCATAGGGAGGGCCCTCTCGCCCGTGCCCTGCAAGGGCGTTGCCGAACGGCTTGAACGATAACTCCCTCAGAAACAGCCCGGTAAGGCGGATCCGGAAACGAACTTTAGTCCCGATTTCGAACCCGCTGCCCGAATCGGGAAATGTGCTGACCCTTGCCGCGTTGGAGGCTCACAACCGCTGGTCCAGGCTCTGCAGCTTTCTGCGCACGAACTCCACCAAGTCCGCGGTGAGGTAGTGCGGCGGGCGCACGCGGAAGATGGGCTTCTTCATCACCTGTTCAAGTAGGGCCTTGTCCCAGCGAAAACTCCGGCGCCCCGGCTCGTTCAACACCACGGCGCTCGCGTTTTGCAGGTATTGCCGGGCGGACGACTTGAAGTCGGCGATCGCCGGGTCCAGCACCGCCAGGTAGACATCGGGTTCCAGGAATTCCAGCACGCTGTTGGATTCCAGGATGACGTCATCGGCCCGGCCCAGCTCACGCCGCAGGGCAGGGATGGAGTCAGCCAAACGCCCGGGGCGGGCGCTGAGGAGCAGGGCGCGACGCGCGCCGGCTCGCAGGTAGCGTGCGGTATCGCCGTCGCCCGAGGGATCGCGTTCCTCGCGAATGACGTAGCTGGCCTCCGGCGGCAGGTCGTGTTCGTGCTGGGAGATCTTGACCGCCGTCCAGCGGCGCTCGGGCACCGCCTTGATCAGGTTGGCGACCAGGCTGGTCTTGCCCACGTTGCGCGCCTGCCCGCCCACCACCACGATCGCCATGCAGTATTCGCCGTTGGCGCGGGGGTCGAGTGCGGGCGGCGCTGGCCGGGGCTCCGCGGTCTTCTTGGCGGCGCGCTTGGTGCGCGCAGGACGGCTGGTCACAGGCGTACTCATTACGAGCGTTCCTTCTTCCCCAGCCGCGCCAACACGGCCAGTTGCTTCAAATACTCGCGGAGGGGCCGCGCCGGCGTGCCCCAGAACACCATCCCCTTGCCGCGGATCACCTTGTTGCTGGGCACGCCGCATTGCGCACCCAGAATCGCGCCTTCGGTGATGCGCACGTGATCGGCCAAGCCCACCTGTCCCGCGATCACCACGTTGTCTTCGATCACCGCGCTGCCGGAGATGCCGGTCTGGGCGGCGATGACCACGTTCTTTCCGATGCGCACGTTGTGGCCGATGTGCACCTGGCTGTCGATCTTGGTGCCGCGGCCGATCACGGTGGCATCGAGCGCCCCGCGGCTGATGGTGACGTTGGCCCCGATCTCCACATCGTCGCCGATCTCCAGCCGGCCCACTTGCGGAAACTTCTCGTACACCCCGGTGGTCTCGTCGCGTACGTAACCGAAGCCGTCGCTGCCCAGCACCGCGCCCGCTTGCACCACCACCCGGTTGCCGATGGTGGTGTCGCTGTAGATGGTCACGTGGGCCTTGAAGCTGCAATCGTCGCCGAGGGTGACCCGGGGGGCGATGAACCCTCCGGCACCGATGCGGGTGCGGTCGCCGATGATCGTGCCTTCGCCGATGTAGCAGCCGGGTTCCACCGAAACCAGCTTGCCAATCTTGACCGAATCGTGAACGAAAGCGGTGGAGGCGATGCCCGGCTCCCGCCGGCGTGGCGGGAAAATAACCTTGCCGGCACGGACGAAGGCCAGCCGCGGCTGGCGGGCGATGAGCAGCGGTTTGCGCGCTTCAGCGCCGCGCGCGAATTCTCCCGCCACCACCGCCGCGGCCGGAGACTCGAGCGCCGTCCCCAGATCGTCCGCAGCTTCCACGAACACCAGATCGCCCGCCGTCGCCGATTCCAGGCTGGCGATGCCGCTGATCTCAGTTTTCCCGTTCCCCAATAATTGCGCGTCAGCCGCTTCGGCCAACTTCTCCAAGGAATGTTTCATTGCGCGGGTGATGCTACTAGCTCAGGGTACCGCGTGCCAAGTCCTGGCGAGGAGATGGTACTCGGCACTCGGCACTCGGCACTCAATACAACGGCGCCTCGCCCGGCGGCCTGGTCTTCCAGCGCCGGTGCACCCAAAGCCACTGCTCGGGATAGCGACGCGCGTAATCCTCGATCACCCTGGAGCAGGCGGCAGTATTGGCCACAATGTCGGCTTCCTCATTGCCGGTGCGGATGGTCTCCAGTGCCGGTTCGAAGCGCACACGATACCGCCGCAGGGTTGGGTCCCAGAAGCAGAAACCGGGAACCACGGCGGCCTCGGTCCGCAATGCCATGCGCGCCATCAAGGTGGAGGTGCAGGCCGGGATGCCGAAGAAATCCACGAACACGCCCTGCTCCGAGGTCATGTTCTGGTCCATGAGGATGCCGACAGTCTCCCCCGCGCGCAGGGCCGCCAGCATGGCGCGGGCGAAATCCTGCTTGGGGATGGTGCGGTTGCCGCTCAGGGTACGGTAGCGCGTGACCAGGCGGTCGAGGTAGGGATTGTCGAGCGGCCGCACCAGGATGTGCAGCGGATGGCCGTGGAGCGCGTGCATGAACGAGCTCACCTCCCATCCGCCGAAGTGCGCCGTCAGGAACAGGACACCCTTGCCGCGGGCCTGGGCGCGCTCGAAGTTCTCGAAGCCGTCGTAAACCGCGAGCTGCGAGATGTTCTCCCGGTTGTAATGCGGGAAGCGGCAGAAATCGCCGAGCTGCCGGCCCAGGCTGGTGAACAACCGGCGCAGGATGCGGCGGCGTTCGGAGGCCGCCCTCTGTGGAAAGGCGAGCTGCAGGTTGAGCATGCCGGCGCGCCGCAGCCGCCGGTGCAGCAGGTACACCATCCGCGCCAGCACGATCCCGGCCGCACGCGCCACGGACGCCGGCAGCAACCCGAGCACCCGCACCAGCAGCCATACCGGCGCATATTCGAGTCGGTGACGCATGGGGAAAGAAGCTGGACGGTAGCATCGGGGAAAATTCGTTGTCAAACTGGCGCAGCGATTCCCCCCGGGGTGCCCCACACTTTCGCGCAATCGGGGCCGCCCCAGCAAACCCGTGTTTGGTTTGCTGGGGGTGGTGGAGCGCAGGGTGGGGATTCAGCCCGACTCCGCGACTCACGACTCCAAGGCTATTTCGCCGGTGCCGAATCGGTCGAGCCCGGCTTCACCTCGGTCGCGCTCGTCTTCGCCGGAGTAGTCCCGGCGTACTTGGCGGCGGCATTGAGCAAAGGCTCAGACCCGGCGGGAGGCGCGACCTTCCCGGTCAGAATGCTGCGGAATGACACCATGCGTCCATAGAAGTCGCGGGTATCGTCCCTGTCCTGCTTGACGACCGAGCCGTTGAGCGAGATGCCGGCGAACAGGCCGCGCGCCCGCGAGTAAGTGAGCAGCTCGGCCCGCATCTTCCAGTCGGTGGCGGCTTCCGCGTGCCGTCCCACCGGACCAGCGGCGGCCGAGGCGTCGGCGCCGATCTTAAACTTGCTGGCAAGCAGGTTGCGCATGCCGTGCTCGTTCATCACCAGCATGACCACGTCCACCGCCTGCCCGCCGATCTGCAATCCGAAGCTGCCGCCTTCCACGCGGAAGAACGCCGGCGCGCTCCAGCCCTTGTCGGTGCGGCAGGTGACCACGCCTTTGCCGTAGGCGGCGCCCACGATGAAACCGCCCTTCAACAGCGACGGTACCACCCCGATGCACTGCGCCGAACCGATGACTTCTTCGGGGATGCCCTTGTCGGGGGCGGCCATGATCTCATCCAGCACGGTGGCGGCGCCCTCGACGCGGGCTACTACCTTGTCGCGATCGCCCGCGGCCCAGGCCGCGCTCGAGAAACTTGCTAGTACCACGAGAACCAGAAGCTTTTTCATTGTTTTCCTGACCTTTGAAAGAGAAATGTTCAGACCAAAACGGTTGACGAGGGGCGCAAATCCCTGGGGGTCGAACAGCCATTCACGCTTGTCACGATTTTAGATGCAAGAAAGGGTAAACAGGGGCTTCGCGGACAAAAAATTTCGGGGCTGAAACCATAACTTGCGTTATGACCTCAACCCCGGTCTCCCAGGTTCTGTGGTAGGTGAGTGCAGTATGCGCTGCACCCAGGAAGCGCACAACATCACCAAAGGCCATGGTACGGAGGTAACGTGAATCGGGTCATCGGGCGATCGGGTCATCGGGTGATTGAGATCCGCGCAATAACGAAAAGGGGCCTTCGCGGCCCCCTTCAAATCTCTGTGTCTCTGTGGCTATTTCGGCGTCACTAGGTTATGGGTGATGGCGTGCACCGAGAGCGCGATGCGGTTCTGCACCCCGACCTTGCGCATCAGCTTGGCGACGTGCGCTTTCACGGTGCGCTCCTCGATGCCCAGCACCGAACCGATCTCCTTGTTGGAGCGCCCGGCGACCAGCAGCTCGAGCACTTCCTTCTCGCGGTCGGTAAAGGTGACGCGCCCGGCGGGGAAGATGCGACCGGGCGAGGTGGTGACGCGCTCGATAAACGTGGACAGCACCCGGCGCGGCGCCCACACCGATCCCTGGTTCACCCAGCGGATGGCCTGCACAAAGTCCGCCGGCGGGGCCGCCTCATCCACGTATCCCTTGGCTCCGGCGGCCAGCGCTTTCAGGATGGTCTCGTCATCGGCGCCCGAGCCGGTCACGATGATCTTCAGGTCGGGGCGGGACGCCTTCAGGCCGGCCATGGTGTCGAACAGGTTCACACCGTTGCGGCTGCCCAGCAGCACCACGTCCACGCTACCCAGCGACGGCGCCTCGGGAATGGTCGAGGCCAGTATCTCCAGGTCGGACTCGGAATCGAACAGCGCGCGGAAACCCACGAAGCGCAGGGGATCACTTTCCAGGACGGCGATACGGATACGCGGTTTCTTGACTGGAGCCGGTTTCATACGATACTTCCTTTGATGTTCTTGAGCCCAGCATAGCTGCGTTTGAGCAAAAGGGAAAGCGCGGAGTACGATACCAGCTCATGCTTTAGTGCCTGTCCTTTGGTCACAGACAGGGAGATTCCCGGATGCATACGCGGATTCCCGCAGTTTTACTGGCGATCGCCGTGGTCTCACTGGCGGTCAGGGCGCAAACGGGCGGCCAGGCCGCCGCGCTGCCCCATTCCCAAAATGAAACCGTCAGCCTCGGTTACATGCGCACTGTGGTTTACGCGCAGAAGGACTACAAGAAGAAGCATGGCGAGTACGCCACCTCGCTGGCTGCGCTGGTCCACTCCGGCTCGTTCACCAAACGCATGGCCACCACCGACCGCGGCACCTACACCGTCCAGTTCCACGGCAAACCCACGGGCTACTCGCTGGCCCTGACTCCCAAGCAGTTCGCCCCCGATCAGCGCGCCTTCTACGTGGATGAGACCGGCAAGATTCGGGTGGAAGAAGACAAGCCCGCCACCGCCGAATCGCCGTTGCTGAAGTGAAAGAGGCGGACACCGGCGCCAAAACTTGGCAGGGCCGAATCGAGCGCGCGAAGCGCGCTAACACGGGGCTCGTGCCCCACTTTCGCAACCCCGGTGCGAATTGCGAGGCAGACTCCTGCGGTTTGCCCTGTCGAACGCCACGCTTGCTCCTTTCCGCCGTTTATAATGTCCCTTCCGCACTCCGGGAAAAGTTTCACACTAGAGAGGTGTTAGAAGTGCGCGGAGTGCTCTCGGTCGCGCGTGTCTCCTGATCCCAAAAAGCGAGAGGAAGCCCGCCGCGGCGGGCATCGCCGCACGCTGATCCTGGTCCTTGGCATCGCCATCTTCCTGCTGTTCGCGCTGGTGTTCTCGCAGCAGGCTTTCAACCTGACGCTGCGGCCCACCACCTCGGAACAGGCGCTGATCTTCGTCGCGCTCTCCACCCTGATTTTCCTGCTGCTGATCGCGCTGACCTTCGTGCTGGTGCGCAACCTGGCGAAGCTCTACACCGAGCGGCGTACCGGCAAGCTGGGATCGAAGTTCCGCACGCGCATGGTGGTGGGGGCGCTGGCCTTGTCGCTCACGCCGGTGATTTTCCTGTTCCTCTTCGCCTACGGTCTGATGAACCGCTCCATCGACAAGTGGTTCTCGCGGCCGGTGGAGGAGTTGCGTGAGGACTCGGGCGAGATCGCGCGCCAGCTCTCGGCCTACGCCGCTGAGAACGCCCGCGCCGAAGCCGCCTCGATCGCGGCGGTTCCGGAGACGCAGCACGCCTTCGCCACCGGGAACTTCTCCAGCGTGATCACGGAATTTCGCCGCCGCGAAGGCACCTTGCAGGGCGGATTCGCGCTGGCGCTGGTGGACAACGCTGCCGTGGCCAGCTTCCACGCGCCGGAGGCCTGGGTCTTCCTGCGGCCGCAACTGCCGCCGCCGGCGCAATTGGACCCGGCGCGCCCGGAGTCGGTGAAGCTGGCCGGGCACGAGTACATGCTGGGGAGCGCGCTGGTCGGCGACAACGGCCGCATTCTCGTGGCCATGCCCCTGCCGCCGCAGTTCTCCGCCACCCTGCGCCAGATGGACTCCAACCAGCGCATGTACTTCGAGCTCGCCCGGCAACGCAAGCTGGTGCGCCGCACCTACATGGGTCTGCTGCTGCTGCTGACCGTGCTGGTGCTGTTCGCCGCCACCTGGTTCGCGCTATTCCTCTCCAAGCTGGTAACCCGTCCAGTAGCGGCGCTGGCTGAGGCGATGCAAGAGGTCTCCCGGGGCCACCTCGACTATCGCCTGGAGGTAGTGGCACGCGACGAACTGGGACAACTGGTAGCTTCCTTCAACCGCATGGCGACGGAGCTGGAAGCCAGCCGCCGCCAGCTTGAAGCCTCCAGCCGCGAACTGGCCGATGCCAACGTGGCGCTGGAACAACGGCGGCGGCACATGGAGACCATCCTGGAGAGCATTCCCACCGGCGTGCTCTCGCTCGATGCCAATCGCCGCGTGACGCACACAAACGACGCTTTCTCGCGTATCTTCGACCGCGAAGGTGAAGATCATGCAGCGACTCCGGGGGCATGGTTGCGCGACATTTTCCATCCTGAGGTGGTGGGAGACCTGCATCATCTGCTGCGCAAGGCCGACCGCATGCGCACCACCACCAGCCAGATGGAGGTCCCGGTGAAGGGCACCGTGCTCACCCTGGCGGTGACCGCCGCCTCGCTGCAGCACCGCGGAGAGCACCAGGGCTATGTGGTGGTATTCGAGGATCTCTCGGATCTATTGCACGCGCAGAAGCAGGCGGCGTGGCGCGAGGTGGCGCGGCGCATCGCCCATGAGATCAAGAACCCGCTTACCCCCATCGCGCTTTCCGCCGAGCGCATCCGCCGGCGCCTGGAGCGGGGCGAGCAGCCCGATGCAGCTTCGCTGGCCGTGATCGAGGGCTGCGCGCAGACCATCGCCGGCGCAGTGGAGACGGTGCGCACGCTGGTGGACGAGTTCTCCACGCTGGCCCGCTTCCCCGCCTCGCGGCCGCAACCGGCGAACATCAATGCCATCGTGCAGGACGCGCTGGCCATGTTCAACGGCCGCTTGGAGGGCATGCAGATCACCACCCTGCTCGCTCCCGAGCTGCCGCAGGTGATGGCCGATCCGGAGGCCATGAAGCGCGCCCTGGCCAATCTGGTGGACAACGCCGCCGAGGCCATGCAGGACGCGATGGTGAAGGAAGTGCAGATCTCGACCGCCCTCGCCGACGGGCGCGACTCGGTGGAGGTGGTGATCGCCGACAGCGGGCACGGCGTCTCGCAGGAGCTCAAGGAGAAGCTGTTCCTTCCCTATTTCTCCACCAAGGGCCGCGGCACCGGGCTGGGCCTGGCCATCGTCAGCCGCATTGTCGAGGACCATCACGGCTCCATCCGCGTGGAGGAGAACTCTCCCGTGGGCGCACGGTTTATAGTGGAATTGCCGGTGGCAGCCGGCGAGGCCGCCGCTAGCATGGGTTCATAATATTTCGTTCGGGTCGTGGGAGGGCACGACTTCAGTCGTGCCGAAAGCTGCCCCAAAATGGCTCTGGCTTTAGCCGCTGAGGTTTTGGCGAGATGCTTGGTATAACGCTGACGAGCAAACCTCAGGGGCTGAAGCCCCAAAATGGAGTGACCGGATTACGGCACGGCTGAAGCCGTGCCCTCCCGTCGTCATGAAATCCACCCCGCATGCATAACATCCTCATCGTGGACGATGAACCCGGCATCCGCCAGTCGCTGAAGGGGGTGCTGGAGGACGAGGGCTACAAGACGGTTGCCGTGGAGAGCGGCGAGGCCTGCCTCGAGGCCCTGGAGAAGCACGGCTTCGACGTCGTGCTGCTCGACATCTGGCTGCCCGGCATGGATGGTCTGGAGGCGCTGGAAAAGATCAAACAAGCCGAAGACGGGCCCGAGGTCATCATGATCTCCGGCCACGGCACCATCGAGACCGCGGTGCGCGCCACCAAGCTCGGCGCCTTCGATTTCCTGGAAAAACCGCTGTCGCTCGACAGGACCCTCATCCTGCTCAAGAACGCGATCGAAGCGCGCCGGCTGCGGGGCGAGAATCGCGATCTGAAGAAGCAGCTTCAGGCCAAGGGGGACATCGTCGGGGATAGCATCCCGCTGAAGGCGGTGCGCCAGCAGATCGCGCTCATGGCGCCCACCAACGGCCGCGTCCTCATCTATGGCGAGTCCGGCACTGGCAAGGAGCTGGTGGCCCTCGCCATCCACGCGCAGAGCCTGCGCCAGGACGCCATGTTCGTCGAAGTCAATTGCGCCGCCATTCCCGAAGATCTGATCGAGAGCGAACTTTTCGGACATCGCAAAGGTTCCTTCGCCGGCGCCGAGCACGATAAGGTCGGCAAGTTCCAAAAAGCTGATGGCGGCACGCTGTTTCTCGACGAAGTCGGCGACATGAGCCTGAAGACGCAGTCCAAAGTGCTGCGCACGCTGGACGAGCAACGCTTCACGCCCGTGGGCGGCGACGAGCCGGTGACCGTGGACGTGCGCGTGATCGCCGCCACCAACAAAGACCTGGAAGAAGAGATCTCGAAGGGAAACTTCCGCGAAGACCTGTTCTACCGGCTGAACGTGATTCCCTTCCACGTGCCGCCGTTGCGCGAACGGCACGAAGACATCCCGCATCTCGCCCGCCACTTCCTGAAGGAGTTCTCGGCCGCTTACAGCCGCCGCGCCAAGGAACTGACCGACGATGCCATCGATACGCTAATGCGCTACGCCTGGCCCGGGAACGTGCGGGAGCTGCGCAACGTGATCGAGCGCATGGTGATCATGAATCCCACCGCCACCAGGCTGGAGCGCAAGCATCTGCCTCCGCTGGTGTACCGCGACGGCGGCCGCCGGTCCCTCGGCGAGTTCTCCACCTTGCACCAGGCCCGCGCCGCCTATGAGCGCGATTACATCCTCAAGAAGCTGGACGAAAACCACGGCAACATCAGCCGTACCGCCGAGATTCTGGGCCTGGAGCGCTCTCACCTCTACCGCAAGATGAAGGCACTGGGCATAGCAGTCAAAGAGTAGGGAGTAGGGACGATCTCATAAACCGGACGCACTCCTCTTCCGGGAACAAAAAGGAAATGCGCCGACGCCCAAGAGAGCGCGGCGCATTTCTGGGGTTGGCCTACACGTTCTCTTTCTTGTGACAATCCGCGCACTTCACCGGCGCCTTCTTGCCCTTGGCGTTTTCTGCCTTGTGGCAATCGATGCACGTCCCGGCTTGTGCGGTGGGGTTATGGAAGGCCGCCTGCAGTTTGGTCTTCATGGGTGGTGTGGCGGTCTTGGTATGGCACTCGGTGCAGGCCTGCTGCGGCGAAGTCAGCGCCTTCTCCGGCTTCGACGCGTGATGGCAGGTGTCGCACTTGATCTTCTGGTCGACGGCGTGCGCCTGGTGGGGAAACTTGACTCCTCCCAGAGGCGCACCCTTCAGCACGACAACATCCGGCGCCTTCTTGTCGGCGGCGAACATTGCGCTGAAGCCGGCCAGCAGAAATGCCATGACCACGAGGGCGATGATCAATCGATGGACGTTCTTCACTCGACCTCCGTAGCTACTAGAGCCAGCGTACACATCTACCGGGCCACTCGAATCGAATGACCCCAGCGCAGGCATTCTAGGGAACAAGGCCTCCGCTCGACTGTGACCGCCGTCACTCCCGCTGGTTTTCCGCCAAGTCCTCCAGTTGTTTGCGCCAGTCCAGTTCCTCGACAAACTCCCTGGATTCGCGCCACCCCGGCCGCACCTTCACGAACAGCTCCAGGAACACCTTTGTCCCCAGGATGCGCTCGATCTCGTGCCGGGCGGCGGTGCCGATCTTCTTCAGCATCTCGCCGCCTCGGCCGATGATGATCTTCTTCTGCCCGTCGCGCTCGCAGTAGATGACGGCGGCGATCAACGTCAAATGCGGCGACTCGTCCCAGCGCTCGACCACCACCGTGCTGGCGTACGGCACCTCCTGCGCGGTCTCCAGCAGCACCTTCTCGCGCACGATCTCCGCTGCCAGGAAGCGCTCGGGCTGGTCTGTGATCTGGTCCTTGGGGAAATAGCGCGGGCCCTCGGGCAGCGCCGCCATGACGCGATCCAGCAATAGCTCCAGCCCGTCGCCGGTCAGGGCGGAAATGGGAATGATCTCGCGGAAGTCATGGAGTTGGCTGTACTCGGCGATCAGGGGCAGCAGGCGCGCTTTCTCCAGACGGTCGATCTTGTTCAGCAGCAGGAACAGCGGCCCGCCCACCTTCTTGACCAAGTCGAGCGTGAAGCGGTCGCCGGGGCCGAACTTCTGGATGGCGTCCACGATGAGCAGGATGGCATCGCGGCTCTCCAGCGCCGCGTGCACTTCGCGCATCATTTTCTTGTTCAGCGAGCTGTCGGGCTTGTGCACGCCGGGAGTGTCGATGAAGACGATCTGACCCGCCGGTCGCCCTTTTTTTGCGGGCACATTGACGATGCCCAAGATGCGGTTGCGCGTGGTCTGCGGCTTGGGCGTGACAATGGCCACCTTCTCGCCCACCAGCTTGTTCAGCAGCGTGGATTTGCCGGCGTTCGGCCGGCCGATGATGGAGACGAATCCGGAGCGAAAGGCCATGGGAAGGAAGTTTCCAGTTTCAGGTTTCAAGTTTCAAGCGACGCTCTCGGTACTTGGTACTCGCTACTCGGTACTCCTCCGTACTCGCTACTCCTTGCTCGCTGTCTTGGGAATGGCGCTGATCCTGAGCCGCTCGACGCGCCGGTCAGTGGATTCCAGCACTTCGAAGCGCAGGCCGTTCTCCTCCACCACCTCGCCCTGCTCGGGGATGCGCCCCAGGATCTCGCTCACCAATCCGGCGACGGTGGCCGCCTCGTGGCCGTTCGGCCGTATGTGGAACAGTTCGTCCAGGCGGTCCACGTCCATGTTGCCGGGGACGACATAGGAATTCTCGTTCTCGCGCACGATGTCGGCCTTGGCCTCGTGCTCGTCGCGAATCTCGCCGACGATCTCCTCCACCAGGTCTTCGATGGTGACCACGCCCGCCGTGCCGCCGTACTCATCCACGACGATGGCCATGTGCTGGTTCTCCCTCTGCAGGTCGCGAAGCAGCGCGCTCACCCGCTTGCTCTCGGGGACGAAAACCACCGGCTTCATCAGCTCGCCGACCGTGTGGTTGCGGGCCTCGGTGTCGGGAACCTGAAGCACGTCGTGCGCGAAGACGATCCCCTTGATGTGGTCGATCGAGCCCTCGTACACCGGCACGCGCGAGTAAGGCTTGGTGCGCAGCAGCTCGGTGAACTGCTCGACGGTTGCGTTGATGGGAACGGCCACGATCTCCGGCCGCGGGGTCATCACCTCGCGCACCGTCTTGTCGCCGAACTCGACCACCGACTGGATCAACTCGCGGTCGCTCTCCTCGAGAATGCCTTCTTCCCGTCCCGCTTCGATGAGCGCGTCCACGGCTTCGGAGGGATGCTCGGGCTGTCCCGGCGGGCGCTCCTCGGCCAGCGCCGCGACGGAAAGGCAGAATCCCAATACCAGCGTGACCGGCAAGGTGAGGTAAACCAGGATGCGAAGCGGCCACACGAAATGCCGCAGCCACGCGCCTTGGGTGCGGGTGAAGAAGACGAACGGCAGCAGGCGGTTGAAGATGATCACGATGAGCACGATCGAGAGCGCAGCCTGCGCGATCTCCGACGCCGTCCAGGCACGGTCCATGAAGGTCATGGACCCGATCACCAGCGCGATACCTGCCATGGTGATGGGCACCAGCACGGCCATGGAGAGCGACACCCGGCCACGGCTGACCTTCAGCCGTGGCTCGATCTCCTCCTCATAGACTTCGATGTTCTCCTGGAATTCGCGCGAGAGGAACTTGCCCATTTCGGCGTAGAGACTGTCCACGTAAGAGACCAGCGTCAGAATACCGAGCAGCACGACTAGGGCGATGATGGAGGCGGCGCTCATGATCGCCGTTTCTTGCCGGCGTTGCGGCGCATTCCATTCCGGCGGTCGACTTCAGAAGGGCGCTCGATCAGCGCCGTAGGGAGCCCGAGCGCTCGCCGCAGGCGTGCTTCTTTCCGCGCCATCTCTCCACCGTCGGTTTCATGGTCGTAGCCGGCCAGGTGCAGCAGCCCGTGCAGCATCAGGATCTTGATCTCGTCGGCCGCGCTGTGTCCCAGGCGGCGGGCATTGCGCGCGCCGACCTCGGCCGAAATGGCGATGTCGCCGGGGGTGCCGTCGGCCGAGGGAAAGGAAAGCACGTCGGTGGCCTGGTCCTTTCCGCGAAAGCGCCGGTTCAGGCGACGAAGCTCAGCGCTGGACGTGATCAACACGTCCACCTCCCCGCGGACGCCGGCCGCGCGCTGTGCCCGGGCGGCAAACCGCCCGAGCGCTCTCGCGCTCACGCCCCGCACCTCGTTGTGGACAATCACCAAACCTAACCCCAAAACGAACGGGAGGGC
Organism: uncultured Acidobacteriota bacterium; assembly: GCA_963704285.1. Classification (GTDB taxonomy): domain Bacteria; phylum Acidobacteriota; class Terriglobia; order Terriglobales; family Acidobacteriaceae; genus JAHFUA01. The sequence goes on from OY969886.1 coordinate 3,727,583, forward strand.
CTGATGCAGCCCTCCCCGCCAAGCTTACAAGTTCTTAGTCCCGACCGGCCGCCTCTTCCTTTGCCCCATGCCTGGCAACGTCTTTCCTGCCGTTGGTCCTCGCCTCGCCGTTCTGGGCGACCAGCGGTGTCTGGCTCTCGCGCGCCTTGTGATCGTCGTAGGCGCGGATGATGAGCTGCACGAGCTGGTGCCGCACCACGTCGGTCTCGTCGAAGTAGGTGAAGACGACGCCTTCCGTGTTCCTCAGAATGTCGATCGCTTCCAGCAGGCCGCTGCGCCGCGCGCCGCCGGGCAAATCGATCTGGGTGATGTCGCCGGTAATCACTGCCTTGGAGTTGAACCCCAGGCGGGTGACGAACATCTTCATCTGCTCCGAGGTGGTGTTCTGCGCTTCATCGAGAATGATAAAGGAATCGTTCAGCGTGCGCCCGCGCATGAAGGCGATGGGCGCGATCTCGATGATGCTCTTCTCCAGATAACGGTCCACCTTCTCCGGGTCCATCATGTCGTAGAGCGCGTCGTAGAGCGGCCGCAGGTAAGGATCGATCTTCTCCTGCAGCGTCCCCGGCAGGAACCCCAGGCGCTCACCGGCCTCCACCGCGGGACGCGCCAGGATGATGCGGTTTACCTTCTTGGCCAGCAGCGCCGAGACGGCCATCGCTACCGCCAGGTAGGTCTTCCCCGTGCCCGCCGGACCGATGCCGAAAACCATGTCGTTGTGCTCGATGGCTTCCATGTAGCGGCGCTGGTTCATGCTCTTGGGCGTGATGGGACGCTTGCCGAAGGAGCGCGCACGGCCGGCTTCCGCGAGCGTGCGCAGCGATACCGTCGGGTCGCTGGCCACAAGCCGCAACATCGAACCCAGATCGCCGTTGGAAAACGTGCAGCCGGTACGAATCAGATGGTGGTAATCGGCAAATACCTGCTCGGCGCGCGCCACATCCGCAGCCGCGCCTTCAATAACCACGGAATCAGCTTTCAGGTCGATAGTGACTTTCAGGCCATCTTCGATGAGGTGCAGGTTCTCGTCGCGGGGACCGAAGAGAGTCTCGATGTTCGGAGTGATCTCGACGTTCTTCTTCATTTAAGTGTGAAAGCTAACCTCCTGGACCGCGCTGCTGGGCGTTGCCGTGCCAACACCGCCCCCTGCGCGCACTTGGAATGGGGTCTTGTTGGAAAAGGACAGGCTGGGCTGTAGCCACAGCGTGGAGGCAACTACCATTACCGTTAGGGTACCCCGGGGGTGACCAGGAGTCAATAAGGCTCAAGGAATCCGCTCCGCGGTATTAGATGCCATAGAGGCAGAAGAGGCTTACGCGGGATAAGGTCCGTGGTCAGCAACCGGGTAGAGGTTCTGGAATGGAGGCAATCTTGAGGTCATGGTCAGTTTGGGAACAATTCATCCTCAACTACGTATCACCAAATCAACGGAGTGCACTCGCCGAAGCGAAGTGAGTCTGGCCACTAGGGTCTCTTGGAAGCCAGGAACTTTCTGCGATCGCCATCGGAGCTGATGTGGCTGCTCACGCTTTCGAGAAGCTCCTGTACTGTGGAGCTGTTCGCGGCAGCGCGTTTGACAATATGCCTGGCGATGGGACCAATGTAGTGCGCCAAATCGCTCTGCATTTTTTCCAACAGCTCGGCCGGGAACGCTGGTCCCGCCTGATGGTTTGAACCCGGTGTGGGTTTCGGATCCGGGGAAGCTGTCTTCTCCCGGCGATAGTTTTCGCCGAGATGGTGGCGGCAACGTTTCCTGAAATCCTCTTGTTCGGCGCTGGAAGCGAGGCGGCTGGCCAGCATATCGCACAAGGTGGGGAAGTCGGGCGCTTGCTTGACTAAGGACGCGACCAGGTACCCGGCAATAGGCCCCATGGTCACAGCCAGGCACTCCTCAATTTTCTTCAATGCTTCCGGATCCAACTCCGGCGCATGTTCCGGGGAGGCATCCCGAGGCCCCACCAGCAATTCCGGGGACGGACGTGCAGTTTCGGCGGGCGCTGCGGTGGCTTGGCTTCCGGGCGAAAGCAATTCGTACACAAAGTATTGCCGGACGTGCTTGTCGAGCCGAATGCCGGCGAAACCAAAGGCCCGGCCGTAGTCCTCAGAGATGCGGCTGATCACGTCGTAATAGGATCTTGATATTGAAATTTGGTTAATCCCGGCGAAACTCATGATGCGCTGCGCGACGTTGATTCCGTCGCCCAGGGCGTTGACATTTCCGTTGATGTCGCGCGTGAGCTTGACCGGGCCGAGGTTGATTCCGAGCCGGACCAGAGGGCTGCAGGGATCTTGGGTTCCCGCTTGCAGGAAGCCATCGCGGACCGCCAGGGTAGAGAGGAGGGCGGGCTCAGGGTCACCCAGAAAGCAGATCGCCGCCCCGTCGCCCGTATCCATGACCACGCGCTCCTCGGGGGCAACGTCTTGGAGCGCGTCCGACAAGGCGCGATTGAAGAACTGCTTCCACCTGATCTGCACCTCCTGGGACTGGCAGGAGTACTTCACGATATCCATAAAGGCCACGCTGCACAGCCAGGTACGGTCGAGTTTTTGAGTTTCGTCCATGGTCACTGCTGTTCCAGCATTTTCATGGCGCTGGCCAGGCTGCGGCGCATGCGGTTAAAAGAGGCCGCCAGCAGCGAGACTTCGTCTTTTCCGTCGGCGGGAATGTCCGGCGCATTCACTTGACCTTTGCTGACTTCATCCGCCGCCTGTACCAATCGCGTGACTGGCCGGATCACCAGGGTGCGGATGGCCAGGTTGATGGCGATGAGCACGAAGATGGCCAGTAGAACCAGCGGCAGCATCATCTTCGAAAACGCCGCCTTGGCCCTATTAATGGGCAACTCCATGGGCACGGTCACGACAAATGCTCCCACCACCTCATCCAGCTTCCAACCGAAGCCATGGTCGCCGTACTTGGCCACCATGCTCGCCGGCGCCTCCTCGCGCGTATTGTGACAATGGAGACAGGACTGATTGGCGACGACCGGCTTGGCCAGCCATAGAACCCTCCCCATTGTCGTCTCTCGCTCCCCGCTCTTTTCCGTCTCCGTGCGGCGATCCCGGAAGTACTGGATGATGTCCCGCTCCCAGTCCGCGGGCTCGTCCCGCAGGTTGGTGGGAATCAGCGTGGGCTCTCGGTAGGAATAATCCGGGTACTTGCCGTGGAGGTAGCTGAAGTGTTGGGTTGCCGCGAAGGCGGGAACCGTCTCGGGACGAAAAACCTTGTCGTGCGCGCGCAGCGAGTAGATCAGAGGTCCGACATGCTTGCTGGTGTATTCGCGGGTGGCCAGCGATGAATCCAGCATCAAGTGCGCTTCCTGAAGGACTTGCGCACGCGCATTGTCCAAAAGGGCGTCGCGGCAGATGTAGCCCGCCCCCGCCAGACCCGATCCAAAAATGAGCACGTAGATGACGCTGAACTTGCTCGTAAGCTTCATGGAGCGCTCCTTCTTCCCCGGTTCGTGTCGCCACTCGCGGAAAACGGCTCAGGATTCCGTCCCGGAAAACGGACTACTGCTCTGGAATGGGATTCTTGCGCCCCGGATGAATTGGCTGGCCCCATCGCGCACGGCATCCCCCAGCCAGCTCGCGCAGGAAGTAGTCGCCTAAGATAACAAATGAGGGGCGGGTTGCCAATCCTGCTCCCGCCCGGCGTTTGACCCCCGCGGGGAGCTTGCGTACAATGAAAATTCCACGTTGCAGGACGATCTCTCTCAGAGGACACTCCGCAAGCTATGGCGAATCACCTTTCCGCGCTCAAGCGCGCCCGGCAGACCGCGAAGCGCACGGTGCGCAATCGCATCAACCGGTCCCGTATCCGCACCGCTCTGCGGCACTTCCGCGAGGCCCTGGCCAAGGGCGACAAGCCCGTCGCGCAGCAGATGTTCCGGCAGACGGTCTCGGCCATCGACAAGGCCATCCAGAAGGGCGTGCTCCACGCCAACGCCGCCGCCCGCTACAAGTCGCGCCTCGGCGCCCGTCTCAGCGCCCTCCAGTAGGTTGGTGGAGACGTAGCAAGCTACGTCTCTACAGGCCTGCTTCACCACTGCCGCAGCGGCTTCCAGTCCAGGTTCGGCAGTTCGATCCCAAAGTACTCCACGAGCGCCTGCTGGTACTGCTCGGATTCGAGCAGGCGTTCGCTGCGCTCGCCATTGACGGTCTGGATCAAGCGCATCTCGGACAAGGTGATGCGGCCCTGCGGCGTGGCCCGGGTACAAATCCGGGCGCGGGGGAAGGTGGAATTCGGCGAGGTCTGGTGGTACTCGCACATGCCGGCGAATTCCTCCAGGCGGTGCGGCTGGAGCGTGAAAACATATTTCGCAGACCAGACACCGTTCTCCTCTCGCAGCAGGATCAGCCCCTCCGGCCAGGAGTCGATGAAGTACATCATGCCGCCGCTGGATTGCTTGCCGCCTTCGAGCGCGAGAGGTTCGAGGAAAGAATCCCCGAAGCCAACATCGGCGATCCATGGCTGCCCGTCGAGCTGCACCCTCAACACAAGATGATCGAACTCCGGGCCGAAGCGGCCGATCTCGTTCGAGACCCGCCCCGAGAGCAGGTCCAGCTCGTATCCCAGCTCGCGCAGCAGCGCAGCGAACAGGCCGTTGAGCTCGTAACAGAATCCTCCGCGGCGCTGGCGCACGATCTTGTCGAAGAAGGCGGCTTCATCGAGGACGATGGTCCGCCCAAGATGGATATCGAGGTTCTCGAACGGGACCGTCAGCATGTGCCGGCGGTGCAGCGCGCGCAAGGTCTCCAGCTTAGGCGCCGACGGTCCTTCGTAGCCGATGCGTTCGAGATAGGAGGAAACGTCCACGGGATTGGTAATTTGTAAATGGTAATTTGTAATTTGGTAATTTGGTCCGCGGTGTCGGCGCCAGTTGCAGCCACGGGCCAGCCCAAAATTGCAAATTACCAATTACAAATTACCAATTTTCAGACTAGCTGGTCCTGCTGCCATGCCGGTGCCGCCGGCTTGGGTTCAGCGCTGAGGTCGAGCACCAGCCGCTCCAGCACCAGCCGCTTGCTGGGCGGGTTGGAGCGCAGCTCGAGGTCGGCGCGGGCGATGCGGCGGATGGCCTGCGTGATCTCGCGCCGCGACCGGTAGCGCCGGGCCTGCCGGATGATGTCCTCGGCCGCGAACGGAGGAACGCGGAAGCCCTGCCACAGCGCCTGCCAGATGGCGCGGGAGTCGCGCACGTTCTTCTCCAGGATCACCAGCATCTGGCGGAAGGTGCGCGCCAGCATGTAGAGCTGTCCGATGGCAGCCTCTTCGCCTTCGCCACTGGCCAGAATGGCCTCCAGCACGCCCAGGGCACGCGGGCGGTCCTTGGCGGAGATGGCGTCGGTCAGCTCGTAAAGTGAGCGCTGCTTGGCCGCCAGCACCATGGTCTCGACATCGGCGAGCGTAATCCGCTTCCTCTCGCCCGCGTAGAGGATCAATTTCTCCAGTTCGCTCGAGACCAGCATCAGGTCGGCGCCGAGCGCGTCCACCAGCTCCCGCGCGGCGTCGGGGTCGATCTTCACCCCGTGCGCTGCGGCGGTATCCGTCACCCAGCGTGTGCCTTCGCCTTCATCCACGCGCGCCAGCTCGACCATGCCGCAATACTCGCCCAGGGTCTCGCGGATGCGGTCATAGCGGTCGCGATCGGCAAGCTCCATCTTGCGGACATCCGCCGGGATGGAGATGTGGTCGGCAATAAAGATGAGCACGGCGTCGGGGTTGGGGTCCTTGACGTAGGCCTCGATGGCTGCGAACGCCTCCCGGTGCGAGCCGCGCCCGTAGAGCGTCTTCACGTTGCGGATGAAGAACACCTGAAACGGCGCCATCAGCGACGGGGTACGCGCGCGGTCGAGGATGTCCACCAGATCGGTGGTCGCCAGGTCCAGATCATAGAAGCTGAACTCCCGCAGCCCGGGCGGGACCAGATGCTCCACGAGCGCGTCGCGGCAGCGGTCGCGAAAGAACACCTCATCACCGACGAACACGTAGGCGGGCCGCAGCTTGCGTGCCTTGACCTCGGAGACGAAGCGCTCAGTTGGGGCGAAGCCGCGCGACATCAGGCGGCCCCCCAGGAGATCAAAATCCACCACGGAGGCACGGAGACACGGAGAAATCTGTTTCTTAGAACCTCTGTGCCTCCGTGTCTCCGAGGTGGGTGTTCCATCAAAATGCCTCGAGGATGTTGGACACCAACGTGCGCGCGAAATCCTGCGACAGGCGATCGACGGCGGGAGATTCCTCCTCGAAGAAGCTGGTGATCTCGCGCGAGATCTGGTACTGCTCGTGGAAGCTGTAGCCGGGATTCTGGAACAGCACCTTCCCGTGCCGGTCCACCAGCGAGATCTTCATGTTGACCACGATAATGGCCGACGCGGCACGCCCGGTGACCGAGTCGTAGGCGACGGGCGTGAGCTGTGTGGAAACCACAGTCCCGTGCAGGGTCGCGTCGGCGTCGGCGCTCTCCTGGTTGAGAATGCGGTAGTGCGTCCGGCTGACGAACTCGCGCACCACGGCTGCGGTCAGCACCTGCTCAACGCGGTAGGTCTTGCTCTGGTTGATGAACGCTGGGATAGCGACGGTGTGGACACTCGCCGGCACCGCGGCCGCGTGTCCGCCAGTCTTGTAGCCGCAGCCGGAAACACTTAGCGCCAGCACCGAGAGCGCGGCCGCCAGTCTTCTCACTGCACGCTTCCTTCCGAGCGCATGCGGGCCAGGGCCGCGGCGCAATCGACCGCGGTCAGGGCGGCAATCCTGAGATTGTCGGCGGCGGCCCACACCCAGAAGCCGCGCTCGTGGCGCGCCGCGGCGGGGCGGATCTCCACCAGCACTTCATCCTGCCCGGCGGCGCTGACGTTGGAGGGAGAATCCTCGGCCAGGCGGGCGACGCTCACGTGTTCGCCAGCAAAAGCGCGAGCGAGATCGCCGGCTGCGACCGCCTGCTCGAACTCCAGATAGAGCGAGAAAACGTGTCCGTGGAAGATGGGCGCCTGCGCCAGCGCCAGTGCGGGCGCCATGGCGCGCCCGTCCGTGATCTTCGCCAGATGCGCCAGGATGCGCCGCTCCACGCTCTCCAGCGCGGGCGTGGACTTCTCGCCGTAGCGCGCGAGCATGTTGAAAGCCACCTGGGCGTCGTACACTTCCGTGGGCATCTGCTGGAAGGAGAGCAGGTTGACGGTCTGGCCGTGGAGCTCGTCCATGCCCCGCCGTCCGTGCTCGGAGGCGGGCTCGAACAAGGTGCAAACCGCATTGCGCAGCGTTCCTGCTCCTTGCGCGCGCAACAGCAACAGCGCCAGAACCACGGCCGCCGGATGCGCCACCACCGCCAGCGCGGAATCAAGCTGCGCGGGCGGACGGACGCCTTCTGCCTGCTCGAGTTCGCGCTCGATCCAGGGAGCCCGCACCGCGCCGCCCGGCTCCGCTTCCAACGCATAAGAGAGATCGACAACCAGCGCGCCGGATTTCTTCGCCAGATTCCAATTCTTGCGAGTGAAGCTCTCGTCCGAGGCGAAAAACACGATGTCCGCACCCTGCAGGTTCTCCGGAAGCACGTTCTGGATGAACGTCGCCTCTTCGCCGACAGAGTCCAACTGCCCAAGCGATTCCTCATCATCGAGCAGCTTGATGTCGAGCGCGGGAAAATTGCGGTCTTCGAGGACCTCTTTCAGTTCCTTCCCCTTCAGCGTGGCGGCGCCCACGATGGCGACGCGGTACACCTCGCGGGCGGCGGGCGCGTGCTCCTGTGTGGCGGGATGGTGCCTGTCGGTCATCGCGCCTCCTGGGCTTCCTTGTAAGAGGCAGGAGGCGTGGGATGCGTGCTGCGACGGGGGCGCAGGATGTAAAACAGCCGCACCAGCACTCCGGAAAGCATGTAGGAGAGCGCGATCACGAACAGCGCGTGACGCGAGAAGAACGCGATCGCCGCGATCAGCACTCCCACCAGCACGATGACGGTGAAGGGATGCCGCGAGCGCAGGTCGATATCCTTGAAGCTGTAGAAGCGCCAGGTGCTGACCATCAGAAAACCGGCGGCCAGCAGCAGCAACAACCAGATCACGGAGAACCACCAGGTGAACAGCGGGTCGCCCTTCGAGAAGTGGACGACGGCAGCGACCACGCCGGCGCCCGCCGGGATCGGCATCCCCACGAAATACTTTCTCCCGGGGCGGCCGGGATTGGAGGGCTGCGGGTTGGCCTGAATGTTGAAGCGCGCCAGGCGCGCCGCCCCGGTGATCAGGAAGACGAAGCTGGCGACGAACCCCAGGCTGACGAGATGGAAGCGCAGGTCGGCGTAAGCGCCGACGGGCAGCATGCGGAAACCCCAGATCCAGGCCAGCAGCGCGGGGGCGACCCCGAAACTGATCACGTCGGCGAGGGAGTCCAGTTCGCGGCCGAAATCGCTGGTGGTCTGCGTCAGGCGCGCCAGGCGGCCGTCCAGCATGTCCAGCAGGATGGCCCAGCCGATGGCTTTGGCCGCGTTGTCGAAGTGCCAGAACTCGGTGGCGGTGCCTTGCAGCGTCTGCGCGATGGCGATGTATCCCAGCAGGATGTTGGCCATGGTGAACATCGAGGGCAGCAGGTAGATGCGCTTGCGCAGGCGGCGGCGTCGGAGCAGCGGTTCGACCGGAAGCTGGAGTTGCTCGTCGCTCATTGCGCTCCCTCTTCGCGCCGCGCGCCGGCGGCGGCAAGCCCGGCGGTTTCGGCGGGCGGCAGATGCGCCAGCACGCTGGAACCTCCGCGCACCCGGTCGCCGACGGCTACATGAATATCGGCCGCAGGATCGAGCAGGAGATCGGTCCGCGAGCCGAACTTGATCAACCCCACGCGCTCTCCGCGCTCCACCCGATCCCCGAGCTTCTTGGCAAAAACGATCCGGCGCGCCAGCACGCCCGCGATCTGCTTGAACACGACCGTGTGGCCGTCGCCCTCGACGGTAACGATGTTCTGCTCGTTCTCCACGGCGGAGGCCGCGCTCAGGGCGTTGCGGAACTGTCCGCGCCGGTACTCGACGTTGGTGATGATCCCCGCAACCGGCGAGCGGTTCACATGCACATCGAAGACGCTGAGGAAGATGCTGATGCGAGTGCGTGGCCGGCCGTTCAGTTCTACGGTCGCAACCTCGGTCACCTTGCCGTCAGCCGGGGACACCACCGCGCCGGCCTCGGCCGGGATCACGCGCTCCGGATCACGGAAGAACCACAGAAAGAATGCGGCCAGAACCAGTGGCACGACGACGTAGGCCGGCCCGGCCAGCCATCCCACCACCGCCGCCACCACACACAACCCCAGCGCGTAATAGAAGCCATCCCGAACCATGGAGAGATAGCTTGATTATATCGGGGTTGGCAAGAAACGGCAGGAATGCAAGGGCCCCAGGTACAGGGATTCCCTCTGACGGCAGAGGCCGTGAAAGTTTCGAGCCTGATTAAGCGACCTGGTGGGCCTGCCGGAACTGCCGCTCGATCATCTCCATCTGATCCTTGAGCCGCAGCTTCAGCTTCTTCAGACGGACTTCCTCCAGCTTCTCGTCTTCCGAGAGGAACCGCTTCTGATTCAGGGATTCAAGTCGTTGTGAGTATTGGGTGTGTTCTACGACTAACCGGCGAAACTCCTCATGATTGGCCATGAGGTGGTCACGGACCTGAGTGGACATTCAGTGGACCTCCTACCCGGCTTGAACATGCCCACGCTATCACACCCCTCCGGCTCCTTCAACAGCTTTCCCGAGCGCCTGCGGCAACAATTTCTTGTACAAAAGGGCATCCTCATCGGGGTTCCTGTAATAGGACTTGCGGCGGCCACTCTCGACGAATCCCGATTTGGCATAGAGGGCGCGGGCGGCTCGGTTGGACTCGCGCACCTCGAGGAAAACTGCCTGTGCGCCTTGTGTTTGGGCGAGCTCAAGCAATTCCTGGACCAGTCGCGTACCGAGACCACGGCCCTGGGCCGAGCCGGCGATGACGATGTTCTCGATTTCCCACTCCGGTCCAAGGTCTCGGGCGACGATGAAGCCTTCGACGGTACCTTCCTCGACCACCAAGGCCACGTGCCCAGCTTCAGCGAAGAGCCGGCGGTAATCGGCTTCGCTCCAGTGCGCAGCCGTGGGGGCTCCTCTGTCGAGCGCCAGCAGGGCGGGAAGGTCGGCGGGAGTGGCAACGCGGACGCGAAACACAGTTCCAAGTTTCACGTTTCACGTTTCAAGTTTCAAGTTTCAAGTCCTGTGGTGAGGCAGGCTGTGCCTCTACAGGCTGCAGCAGCTAAGAGCTAACCGCCAAGAGCTAAAAGCCGGGTTTCGAGAAAATTTCCGCATCGGAACGCCGCACGTAGTTGGCGTCGAGGGCGTCGGCTGAGACGGTTTGCCCGGCAAGGATCTTCCGCAGACCGATGCGGGCGGCCGCCTCGGCGCCCGGGCGCTCGACCTGGCGGAGCGTGGTTCCAGCGGGCAGGGCCAACTCGGCGAGCGACGCGTCGGGCGTGACCACGGTAGCGCGCGCCGGCAGCGCCGCCAGGAAGGCTTCGCGCGTCAGCAGCGATTCCTGCTGTAGAGACGTTGCTTGCAACGTCTCAGCGTGAACGTCGTACTCGCCCAGGAACACTTCCCCCCGCTGAGCGTCGAGAGCGGCAAAGACGCGGCCGGTCACGCCGGATGCAATGGCCAGCGCTTCCAGCACCGAGACGGTGGCGATCGGCTTTTTCAGGACTTCCACCAGGCCTTTGATCGCCGCCAGCCCGACGCGCAGTCCGGTAAATGAGCCCGGGCCGGAGACCGCGGCGAATCCGTCGATCTTCTGCTTGCGTAGGTTGCGGCGGGCGAGCGCGGCAGCGATTTGTGGCACCAGCTCGGCGGAAAACGCTCCCCCGGTCAGGGACGCCGTCTCCAGGAGCTCGAAACTTCGAGCATCGCCGCGCGCCAGCGCCAGGCTGCCGTGCTTCCAGGAAGTGTCGATGGCAAGGATGAGCATGCTTTGTGGGAGGGCATGGCTTCAGCCGTGCCGTACTCACGTTAACTATTGAATTGTCATCCCGAGCCAGCGCGAGGGAGCCCGCCGCGGCGGGCGACCGAGCGCGCGGCGAGGGATCTCGGTTTTGTCCCGCTCAAAACCAAGATCCCTCGCGGCTAAAAGCCGCTCGGGATGACAACCGTTATGAGCGCCCACTGGCACAGCTAAAGCTGTGCCCTCCCGGAAGGTTTCACACCCCGTTTCGGCTGATCTTCGCAAAGTTCCAGGAGCACTCCGCCGGCGCTCGAAGGGTGAACAAAGACGTAGAGATGGCCGCCCGCCCCGACCTGGATCTGCTGGTTGATCAGGCGCACGCCGTCGCGCTTCAGCCGTTCGACCGTCCCGGCCAGATCGTCCACGTGCAGGCAGACGTGGTGCAGGCCCTCGCCGCGCTTGGCCAGGAAGCGGGCGATGGGGGAATCGTCGCCAGTCGGCTCCAGCAGCTCGATGCGGCTCTCGCCCACCGGCACCATGGCGAGGCGCACCTTCTCCTGCGCGACTTCTTCTTCAGGCTGTACGCGCAGCCCGAGCTGCTCATAGAACTTTTTCGACTGCGCCAGCGACTTCACCGCGATGCCGAGATGATCGATGCTGAACATGTGCTGCTCCTACTTTCCAACCTTGCTCACAATCTCCTCCACCAGGGCATAAGGATCGCGGCGGCCCTCCGCCACCTCGGCGGCATAGCGGGCGACGGCGCCGTCGCCCATCTGCTCGCGCAGGACGCGCTCCAGCAGCGACTCGCGCAGCATCTCCACCAGGCGCTCGCGCCAGCTTTCGATCTTCTTTTTGAGAACCAAGTCCTGTGTTCGGAGGAACTCTTCGTACTCAGCGATGGCGGCGGCCAACTCGGGCACGCCCATGCCGTCCACCGCCACCGTCTTGACGATGGGCGGCGTCCACTTGTCGGAGCGCAGGGCCAGGGTCTGCATGGCCCGGACCTCGCGCTCCACGCGCTCCGCGCCCTCGCGGTCGCTCTTGTTGATGACGAAGATGTCGGCAATCTCCATGATGCCGGCCTTGATGGTCTGCACGTCGTCGCCCATGCCGGGCACAAGGATGACTATCGTGATGTCGGCGAGGCGGACGATATCTACCTCGTCCTGCCCGACGCCGACGGTCTCGACCAGAATAATGTCCTTGCCGGCGGCGTCGAGCACGGTGGCCACGTCGGCGGTGGTGGCCGCGAGACCGCCGAGGTAGCCGCGCGTCGCCATGGAGCGGATGAAGATGCCGGAATCGGCGTGGTGGCCGAGCATGCGGATGCGGTCACCCAGGATGGCCCCGCCGGTGTAGGGGCTGGTGGGATCGACGGCGATGATGCCCACCGTGCGCTGCGCGTGGCGATAGGCGCGCGCGAGCTGGTCCACCAGCGTGCTCTTGCCGGAACCGGGCGCGCCCGTAAGCCCGATCACGCGCCCCTTCCCGGCGTACGGGAAAAGCGCGCGCAGCAGGCCGGTGGCTTCGGGGACGCGGTCCTCGACCGCGGTGATCACACGCGCCAGCGCACGCGGCTCACCCGCGCGCACGCGGTCAATCAGTGATTGCAGGTCGGTGCTCAGGGACACGGCTCCGCTCGCTGCCCAAACGAAGCAGTATAAACCGAAGGTCTCCTCCCGCAGGGGTATTCCTCGTCGAAGAAAAAACTAACAGCCAGTTAGATTTATGTTGACACCAAACCGGGTGCTGTCGATAATCGACAGCTAAGATGCGAGGCGCTCTTTGGGCGCCCCTGCTCTTTGAAAGAAGGCTGGTGCGTACGGATACATCCGGAATGTGCGTTAGCTATACCTCTGCTCGACCTTGGATCTATTCGTCGGCGTATGGGCGGGTAGGCGCGAGGGTCTGAGAGCGCGCGCGCGCGTCGCAACAGTGCTTGGCCGTGGTGGTGCGGTCGGGGCTTTGAGGTCGCGTGTGGTTGCGTGCTCTCCGTCTTTTCCGATGACGCAGGTGTGGTTGTCGGCTAGACGGCGTGCGCGGCAGCGAGACGGAACGTTTCGCAACCGCGCGGGGAAATTGGAGTGCCCAGGTGCTCCAATTTTTCGACACCAACCTCTAGGAGGTATATGGCACCACCGGAAAGGAAGTTGCGAGCCGTACGTGTGCTGGAACGGGCAGTCGATCTTGCTGTACAGGCTGCTGGCTCCAGTACGTCGAGTAAACAAGCCGGTAAGTTAGCGACTGAGTTGGCGCATTACGTTCAACTGCTGAACGGGCTGGCGACAGGGCAAGATGACGCGCGGTTTTATAAGACGCTTCAGACCGCAATCATCAAACTCGTGAAGCTCACGCGCAAACTACTTCGCTGACTTACCGGTATTCCCAACGAGAGAGCCCTACCGTGACCCTTGGCGAGGCAATCAAACTCATCCGAACTGCTCGTGGCGTGAAACAGAAGGACATAGCAGCAGAGTTAGAGGTTTCTGGAAACTACATCTCACTGATTGAAAAGGGAAAACGCGAACCAAGCATTTCACTCTTGAAAGCTACCGCTGCCGTTCTGGAGGTACCCGTAAGCATGTTTTTCATGTGGCAGGACCTCGACGCCTCAGCGGGTGGTCGGACCGACCTGCGAGAACTCGGGCGGCTACTTGTGGACCTTCAGGCAATCGTGGTGCGTCGAGGTGTAAAGAAGCGTGGTAAGCGAAAAAAAGCCGCCTGAGTTCTCTACCATTCAGACAAGCGAAGATGTGGCTCGTCTGCTTGCAGTCTCCGTGGCCGAAATCAATCATTTGTTGGCGGGGCTGGCGTTCCATTATCAGACCCGCCCTCGCCGTAAGCCCAACGGTTCGATTCGGATTCTAAAGGTGCCGAATCCCAAACTGCGGCTGCTGCAGAGGAAAGTTAACGATCACATCCTTTCCAGCGTCCCTCTGCTCCCGTGCGTGAAGGGAGGGGTAAGAGGGAGTTCCCCGCAGATGAATGCGAGTATCCACAGGAACCAGCCGGTCGTGGTTTCAATGGACCTGGCGGATTTCTTCCCGTCAGTGAACCCGTCCATGGTACGTAAGATGTTTCAGCAGCTTGGGTTCGGCGAACAAGCCGTCGGCCTATTGACCAGGATAACGACCTTTGAAAACCAGCTTCCACAAGGCGCTCCCACAAGCACACCGCTCGCCAACCTGGTCCTTGAGCACCTGGACCGCCGCATCGTGGGACTCCAGCGCAGGCATGGCTTTAACTACTCCCGGTGGGTAGACGATCTCGCGCTCTCCGGGCCACGCCGGCTACTGAAGGTTCGAGCTCTCGTTCGGAGGATTATCGAAGACGAGGGCTTCCGCGTTAACCCGGAGAAAACAAAGGTCATGTTCGCCGGCCAACGGCAGAGCGTGACGAAATTCACGATCAACCGAAAGGTGAACGTCGCCCGTGAGAGGGTGGTGGCCATCAAGAAGGAGCTCAACAGGGCAACCAAGGGCGGGGCTCAACCGGCTCCCTCGACAATCGGGAGAGTGTATTGGCTCCGCTCCGTCAACGAGGAGGTAGGCGAGACGTTAGTGAAGAAGCTGAAGGGAGCCCCCTCAACGCCATCCGGCCCTGCCCTGTAGAGACGCAGCATGCTGCGTCTCTAAAAGGTACGTCTCTACACCCCGTAGCCGTCCTTGAGCAATTGGCGGGCGATCACCAGGCGCTGGATCTCGCTGGTGCCCTCGCCGATGGTGCACAGCTTCACGTCGCGGTAGAACTTCTCCGCCGGGTAGTCCTTGATGAAGCCGTAGCCGCCGTGGATCTGCACCGACTCGTTGGCCGCCTTCACCGCTACCTCGCTGGCATAGAGCTTGGCCATCGAAGATTCGAGCGTCGACTTCGAGCCCTGGTCTTTCATGGAGGCTGCGCGCAGGGTGAGCAGCCGGGCGGCGTCGATCTCAGTGGCCATGTCGGCCAGCTTCCACTGGATGGCCTGGAATTCGCTGATCGGCTTGCCGAACTGCTGACGCTGCTTGGAGTACTTCAGCGCCGCCTCGAACGCTCCCTGGGCGATGCCCAGCGACAGCGCCGCGATGGAGATGCGCCCGCCGTCGAGGATGCGCATGGCATCGATGAACCCGCTGCCTTCCTTGCCTACCAGGTGGCAATGTGGGACGACGCAATCCTCGAAGATCAGCTCGGCGGTGTCGCTGGCGCGCATGCCCAGCTTGTTCTCCTTCTTGCCCAGCTTGAAGCCGGGCGTGCCCTTCTCCACCACGAAGGCGGAGAGGCCGTGGGTGTGCGCCGCGCGGTCGGTCACCGCGATCACCACCACCACGTCGGCATAGTGGCCGTTGGTGCAGAACGTTTTGGTGCCGTTGAGCACCCAGCAGTCCTTCTTGCGGACGGCGGTCATGCGGGCGCTGCCGGCATCGGAGCCGGAGCCGGGCTCGGTGAGCCCCCAGGCGCCGATGAACTCGGCCGTCGCCAGCTTGGGCACGTACTTGCGCTTCTGCTCTTCGCTGCCGGCCGCGAAGATATGGTTCGTGCAGAGCGAGTTGTGGGCGGCGACGATGAGGCCCACGGAACCGTCCACGCGCGACAGTTCCTCGATGGCCAGCGCGTACTCCACGTAGCCCAGCCCGGCGCCGCCGTACTCCGGCGGAAAGATCACGCCCATCAGCCCCAGTCGGCCCAGTTCCTTGACCGTCTCCAGGGGGAAATGCGAGACCTCGTCCCACTCCATGACGTGGGGCAGGATCTCGCGCTCGGCGAATTCGCGCACGCTGCGGCGCAACTGCTGCTGTTCCTCGGAGAATTGGTAATCCACAACCGGCTCCTCGTGCCGCGGCTGAAACGTCAGCCGATTAAGGCAAAGAAATTATTATGGGGGTCAAAGATATTTTTATAGCACAAAGAGGGAGACGCCGGAAGCGGCAGGCAAGGACGGAACCCGGCGAGGAACGGCACCGCCGGACATGGACGGCGGAGAAACCCGGGACTAGGCAGCCTTGCCTTGGCTCTGCTTTCCACCACGCCCGAAGATGCGGCGCACCATCCACACCGGTGCTACGAACACGTGCGCGGGATTGGTGAGGAACGCCGGCTTGTTGCCCTCGATCAGGTGCCCCAGCCAAGCCAGCGCGAACGCCGCCGGAATGACGACCACTCCGATGATCCAGTGGTGGAACCAGAACCAGACCAGCGAGGAGAAACCCACGGGGATGGCGATCATGTGCAGCGCCCGGTTCACCGGGTGCGTGTGCGCCCCGTCGTAATGCGAATAGAGTCCCATGAGAGTCCTCCGGACAGAGACTCAACACCCCACACTGGCGCGGAGTCTAGCAGATTGCGGCGAGCGGGGGCGGGAGAAATTATTGCGCAGTAACCCTACGAGCGCGCCTGTTCTTCGCGGGCGATGCGCTCGGCCTCGAACTTCAGTGCGTCGAACCATTCCTGGTACATCCGGACGATCCCTTGCCGGGTGCCGTTGCCGAAGAACAGCGTGGTCAGGCCGGAGAAGTCTTCCCAGGTCTTCATCAGCGTGGTGCCGTCGGACTGGAGTTCGAAGCTGAACCAGTGCTCGCCGGTGACGCCGCTGCCTTTCCCCACCCAGGCCACCTTGTTGGGCGGCGCCGACTCGATGATCACCGGCTTGAACTTCATGGGCTTGGGACGGACGAGTTCCATCTCGAAGCGGCTGCCCTTCTGCCAAGGCTGGCCCTCGATCCAGCGGGTGCGGGAGATCACTTTGTTCCACCACGCCCACTGATCGAGGGCCTCGAATTTCTTCCAGATGTGCTCCGGACGGCACTTGGCCGTGGTTGAGTATTCGAGGTGAATGGACATCGGCTTGGTTCAGGTCCTCCCTGTCTGTAGCGCCGCCGTCTCCCACCCCAGAACGCCAAAACCGGGCTTTCTGGGGACCCCGTCTCGGCGGCTGTCCTGGCGGCGTCTCGCCGCCAGCCGGCTGGAAGCCGGCGTTACTTCCTGCAAATCTCCTGGATGGCCGCGAGCGCTCGGGTGCAGGCGGCGCGGTCCACATCCATGTGGGTGACCAGGCGCATGAGCTCAGAATTGATGCCGTTCATCAGGATATTGCGTTCCGCCAGGCGGCGCGACAGCTCCGCCAACGTCATGCCGGTACCGCTGATGTCGAACACCACAATGTTGGTGGGCACACGGCTGGGGTCGAGCTTGATGCCCGGCAGGCGCGCGAGTCCCTCGGCGAGAAAGCGCGCGTTGGCGTGATCGTCCGCCAGGCGCGCCGGCATCTTCTCCAGCGCGATCAGCCCGGCGGCGGCCAGGATTCCCGCCTGGCGCATGCCTCCGCCGAGCATCTTGCGGCAGGCGCGGGCCCGGTCAATGAATTCGCGCCTCGCGACCAGCAGCGATCCTACCGGCGCCCCCAGGCCTTTCGACAGGCAGAACATCACCGAGTCGAACTTGCATGTGATCTCCGCCACCGGCTTCCCCAGCGCGACGGCGGCGTTGAAGATGCGCGCACCATCCAGGTGGACGGGCAGTCCGGCATGGTGTGCGCCATCGCAGATCTCGTCGGCGATCTCCGGCGGGTACACCGTGCCGCCCGCCATGTTGTGCGTGTTCTCCAGCGACACCAACCCTGTCGGCGCGCGGTAATAGATCTTGGGGGCGATGCGCTTCTTCACTTCGGCCCAGGTGAGGATGCCGTCCTCGCCGTAGATGAGCCGCGGCACGCAGCCGGAGAAAGCCGACAGCATGGCCATCTCGTAGTTGTAGATGTGACCGCGCTCATCGCAGATGATCTCCTGGCCGTGGTGGGTGTGCAGTTTGATGGCGATCTGGTTGCCCATAGTGCCGCTGGGAACGAAGATGGCGGCTTCGCGCCCAAAGATGGCGGCGGCACGCTGCTCCAGGCGGTTGATGGTCGGGTCTTCGCCGTAGACGTCGTCGCCGACTTCGGCTTCGGCCATGGCGCGACGCATCTCCGGCGTGGGCCGCGTGACCGTGTCGCTGCGCAGATCCACTACCGGAGCGGTCTTTCCCGGGACTTCCGCGAGCCCCTGCGGGGCAGAGCTAGCCTTCATAGTCGGTTCGCCACATCCCAAGGTGAAACAGAGAGTTTAATGAATTTACCACCAAGCTGTCATTCTTCCGCCGAAGGCGGGAGAATCTGGGAAAGCAGTCAGCACCACCAGTTCGGGCGGTGCAGGCGTTGTTGCCGGATCCTCCGCTCGCCATTCGGCTCGCGAAGGATGACAACCTAGGTTGACGGGAGAGCGATGAAGCGCTCAAACACTTCGTTCGACAGCAGGCGTCCGGCGGAGGTGAGGCGGAGGGTGTCGCCTTCGCGCTTGAGCATCCCGGACGCCTCCAACTCGCCGATGGTCTCGCCGAATACGCCTTCGGCATCCACGCCGAAGTGAGCGCTGACTGCCTTCAGCTCCACGCCACGGGTGAGACGCAGTCCAAGAAAGAACGTTTCTTCCAGGGCTTCACGGGACGACACCGGAGTCCGGCTCAGGGGCGCGCCGGCCATGAACTCCTCCAGCGAATCTGGAGTGGAGAAGCGGACGGCGCCGCCGGGGCCTTCGAGCATGGAGTGCGCGTCCAGACCGAAGCCGACGTACGGCTGGCGGGTCCAGTACTTGAGGTTGTGTTTCGATTCCATCCCCGGGCGTGCGAAGTTTGAGATCTCGTATTGCGCGATGCCGGCGCCACTCAGCCGGCCACAGGCCTCGAGGTAGAAATCGGCGGTGGAATCTTCGTCGGGGACGAAGTGGGCGTGGTAACGCGTGCCGCCGGCGATCAGCTCCCGCCCCAGCCGCGAGTCCTCATCTACCTCCAGCATGTAAACGCTCACGTGCGGCACGCCCGCGGCGATGGTCTCCTCGACCGACGTGTGCCAGCTCGCCGCGCTCTGGTGGGGCAGGCCGGCGATCAGGTCGATGTTGATGTTGGTGATCCCGGCAGCGCGCAGCCGGGCGATATCGTCGAGCACCGCGGCCCGCGTGTGCAGGCGGCCGACCGCCGCGGCCTCGGGGTCGACGAACGACTGCACGCCCAGGCTGACGCGGTTCACGCCCAAGCGCACCAGCGCCTCCAGCATCTCGGACGCGAGCGACCCGGGAGCGCACTCCACCGTGATCTCCGGGGCCGGATCGATCTCGAACTCCTGGCGGAGCGCGGCGAAGATCCGCTCGAGCTGCCCGGGCGCCAAGGTCGTGGGTGTGCCCCCTCCGAGATAAACGGAGTCGGCCTTGCGCTCGAGCATGCCACCGATCGACAAGGCGGCCTGCTGCGCGCGCCGGATATCGGCGCACACCCGCTCTACGTAGCCCGCGACCATCTCGCGCGCGAAGACTCCCGAGGCGAAGTTGCAGTAGCTGCACTTCGAGCGGCAGAACGGGATCGAGATGTAGATGCCGACGGCCATTTAGTCTTCACCGCCGAGACGCCGGGTACGCCGAGGTATTCCTGAAAACGATCCGCCGTCCTTCGCGTGCTCCGCGGTTTTCAGTTACACTGAGTGCCCTTTTCTTGTATCCCTGCGTCTAACAGTCTACTCAGTGTGGGCAGGTTTATGCGACGTGTAGTCATCACCGGAATGGGCGTGGTGAGCCCGAACGGCATCGGCAAGGACGCCTTTTGCAGCGCGGTCCTGGCGGGCAAGAGCGGGGTCTCGCGCATCACGCGCTTCGACGCCAGCTCACTACCCGTACAGATCGCGGGCCAGGTGGAAGACTTCGATGAGCTGGCCTGGGTGGAGCGGCACGAGCGCAAACACGTCTCCCGCGTGGTGCCGCTGGCCATCGCCGCATCGCACGAGGCGCTCCAGGATGCCGGACTCGATCCCGCCGCCATGTCGCAGGAAGAAAAACGCCGCATCGGCGTGATGCTGGGCACTGGCGGCGGCGCCCAGGACTTCAGCGAGGAACAATTCCGGCTGTGGTACACGGGGCATCCGAAGGAAGTCAGTGTCTTTTCGATCCCCAGCGGGACCATGGGGACGCTGTCCAGCGAGATCAGCATGCGCTTCGGCTTCCGCGGGCTCAGCCACGTGGTCACCACCGGCTGCACCTCGTCCACCGACGCCATGGGCTACGCCATGCGCAACATCCAGGCCGGGGTGCTGCCGATGATCCTGGCCGGCGGCGCCGACGCGCCCATCGCCTTCGGCATCATGAAGGGTTTTAGCCTGATGCGCATCCTCACGGCGCGCTGGAACCAGCAGCCGGAGCGGGCCTCGCGTCCGTTCTCCGCCGATCGCGACGGCTTTGTGCTGGGCGAAGGCGCGTGGATGTTCGTGCTCGAGGACCACGAGCATGCCCGCGCTCGCGGCGCACACGTTTACGCTGAACTCGCCGGCTACGGCTCCACCTGCGAGGCCTTCCACCGCGTGCGCCTGGAGGAATGCGGCGAGGAGCCAGCGCGTGCCATGGGACTGGCGATCAAAGAGGCAGGGGTCGCGCCTGTGGACGTGCAGTACGTCAACCTGCACGGCACTTCCACCGTGCTGAATGACCGCATCGAAACACGGGCACTGAAGCTGGTGTTCGACGGCCGCGCCAGCCGCACCGCCACGTCAGCCCTGAAGTCGCAAATCGGCCATCCGCAGGGCGCCTGCGGAGCTGCCGGCGTCGCTGCGACGCTGGTTGCGATGCAGCGGAGCCAGGTCCCGCCCACCATCAATCTCGACCACTTCGACCCGGAGTGCGACCTGGACTACGTGCCCGATGCCGGGCGCAAACTTGGCATCGAGCACGCGCTGTGCAACTGCATCGCCTTCGGGTCGAAGAACTCCGCCCTGCTGCTGCGCCGAATTACCTGACCTGGCGCTTCAGTTGGTGACGATGATCTGCGGGTCCGCCCCCGCGCCAGGGCCCTGCGCTTTGACGCTGTAATGATAGACACCTTCGCGGACATTTTCCTTTAGCGGGCCTGTATGAGTTATCTGCCCGGCGCTCACCGGGAAGGTGTCGCCGTTGCGGAACGGCGTACCCTCCTTAAAGTCGAATGTTATCTCGACGTTACGCTGCGAGAAGAATTCCGCCTCCTCATGCCTGCCTTTGCTCAACTCTGTCGAGATTTTCTCGTCGCGATCGTCTGCGAAGTGTTCGATCCGCTTGATGGTAAGAGCGGGTTTCGGTTGGGCGGCCATGGTGTGCCTCCTTCATCTTGAAATGGAGCCGTGGGCCGTTTTGAGAACAACTCAATTCCGCGGGGTTGCCTCTCTCCCCCGCAATAACCGCTGCCATGGTTCCGTTTTTGCGAGGTCGTCGAAACTGGGGTTGTTGCGTATAACGTCCGGTGAGATACCGGCGGCCAGTGCCTTTGCCAGGAAGGCGATGGCGCGGTCAGGATGGCCGAGACGGCTCTCGATAACGGCACCCTTCAGTTGCAGGTCGGGATCCCCAGGCGCCTGCGCCAGCGCGCGCCTTAGATATTGCTCGGCGGTCGTGGGGTCACCCAGCATGGCATTGTCCAACGCCACCTGCCCGAGGGCAAAGGTCTGGCGCGGATTGACCTTCAGTTGCTCCTGGGCCAGCGCCAGGGCCCTGCGATACGCGTCGGCAGATTGCTCGCGTTCGCCCTGGCTCCAGTAATAAGCTTCTGCCAGGTTCCCCCACAGGACGTAATCGCGGTCGTCGAGTTTCACCGCCTGTTCATAGGCGCGAGCTGCGTCGGCAAAGCGCCGCAGGTAGAAATACACGGTGCCCAGATTCGAATGGGCAGCCGCCGACGGCCGCAGCTGGACGGAGCGCTCCAGCGTCGGCACGGCTAGGTCGAAGCGGCCCAGCGCGGTATAGGCGCCCCCCAGGTTCTGGTAGCCGCGGAAGCTGTCCGGGGCCAGCGCCGTCACCTGCTGGAACATGGTGGACGCCTCCTGGAACCGGCCCTGGCGGAAGAAGAACGTCCCCAACCAGTTGTAGCCGGCCCAGTACTGCGGGCGGACGGCGATGGCGTGCTTGTAGGTCTGCTCCGCTTCCGCCGTCTTGCCCAGGTGCTCATAGGCGAAGCCCAGGCCGCGGCAGGCGTCATCTGAGGTGGGATCGACTTGTAGCGCGCGCTGGAATTCGCTCACTGCCTGGTCGTACTTGCCGGTTTCGTTGTAAACGTTACCCAGGCAGATCGCCCCTTCTCCCAGGGCCGCTGCCTTCTGGCATGCTTCGAGCGCCCGCGTCACCCACTCCGCGGCATGGGTGGCTTGGTACTTGTGCCAATAGCTCTCGCCCAGGCCGGCGTAAGCGAGTGTGTAGTTCGGATCGCGCTCGAGGGCGCGCTGGAAGACCTCGATGGCGCTGTCCACGTTCTCCGCTTTCTGGTACTCCATGAGGTAGCCGCGTCCGCGCAGGTAGTAATCATAGGCAGCGGGCTCACTGGTGCCGCGAGCTCCGAGCGCGCGACGGTCCTTGGAACCCAGTTCCAAGTCAAGGGAGCGCAGCACGCTCTGCACCACCCGGTCCTCCATTGCGAAAGGATCCCCGGCTTGCGCGGTGACGGTGTCGGCGCGCAGTTGCTGCCGCGTGTGGGCATCCACCAGGTGATAGGTGACGCGCACCTGCGAGCCGGATCGTTGCAGGCTTCCCTCCAGCACAAGGTTCGCGCCCAACACCACGCGCGCCTGCTCCACCGAACCCACCTCGTGCTTCCGGATCTCGCTCGGCGGGGCGACCTGCAGCGGATAATTGTCGGTCAACTGCGCCAGCTTGCCGGTGAGCGTCTCCGCCAGCCCTTGGGCAAAGGCGCGTGCACCAGGGTCCTCGCCCACGACTACGAACGGCAGCACCGCCAGGTTCTTCTTCTCCGGCAGATCGGCTCCCACAAACCAGCGCTTCCAGTGCTGGCGGGCTATCGGGGTAACGCCAAGCGCGAGCATCACCAGAATGACCAGTGCGATGCCGCGGCCGATCCGCTTCGCCCAATGACGGGTGCGGGGAGCTGTGGAAACTAGGAAGGGACGCGGTTTCCCGCTCTGCAGCGCGCGCAGGTCTGCCAGCAGATCGGAGGCCCGCGCATAGCGCTCCTCCGGCGACTTGGCCAGCATTTTGGCGATGATCCGTTCGAGCTCGGCCGAAACCCCGGGCGCCAATTGGCGTACGGGCGCCGGCGTGACCTGCAAGATGCTTCCCGCGGTCCTCGGCCGATGCTCCGCACCGAAGGGATGCCGGCCGGTCAACATTTCGTAGAACACCACGCCCAGGGCGAAGATGTCGGAGCGATGATCGGCCTCGCCCCCCAGCAGGACTTCCGGCGCCATGTAGCCGGGCGTGCCCGCCAGCGACCAGTCCAGGCTTTCCCCGCTGACCGTGACTTCCTCTTCGCCTGGCGCCGGCAAGTGCTTAGCCAGTCCGAAATCCAGGATCTTCGCCTGTCCGCCCGGCGTGATGAGGATGTTCTCCGGCTTAAGGTCGCGGTGGACGATGCCCTTCTTCTGCGCCGCCGCCAGTGCTTCCACGCATTGCAGCGCCAGGTCCAGGAACTCGGATATCGAGAATCGCCCGGAGGTCTGCAGCCGCTGGCGCAGGCTGCCGCCCTCGACGTACTCCATCACCAGGAAGACTTCGCCGTTTTCCTCCAGGACGTTGTACACCGCGGCGATGTTCGGGGAATTGAGGGCGGAGGCGCGCTCGGCTTCCTTGAGGATGCGCTGGCGGGCGCGTGGATCAGCGCCCAGCTTGTGGGACACACGTTTGAGGGCGACAGGGCGCTTCAGGCGGGTGTCGTCGGCGCGGTAAACCTCGCCCATGCCGCCGGCGCCCAGCAGAGCGCGGATGGCGAACCGGCCTACGCGCACACCCGTCAAGTCCTGCGAGCCGGACAACGGTGGTGGCTCGGCAGCAGCCATCGGAGGACGCCTCCTCGGCGTCACCCGGGGAACAACTCCAAGAATGGTACTGCTAAACCAGGGACAAATCCAGCGGGCAAGAGCTGACACGAGTTTTTCATCCGCGTAGCCGTCCCGCGCGTCTATACGGTAGTCTGTAACTTCACGATGGCCTCTGGTACCCACGAAGAAGAAGTCCTGGGAAAGGCTTACGACAGCCGGTTGATGCGCCGGCTGCTGACCTATCTGCGCCCCTATAAATGGCAGGTGGCGCTGGCGCTGGCCGCCATCGTAGTGAAGTCCGGGGCAGACATTGTCGGGCCCTACCTGACCAAGGTGGCGGTGGACAAATACCTGGCCCCCACCACCGCCTGGGGCAAGCACTCGCTGCTCGACCGCTGGTTGAGCCCGCAGCCGCTCACGGGCATCGCGCAGATTTCCCTGCTCTACGTGCTGTTGCTGGCTGTCAGCTTCTTCCTGGAATACGCGCAGACCTACCTGATGCAGTGGACCGGGCAGAAGGTGATGTTCGACCTGCGCAGCCAGATCTTCCGCCACCTGCAGCGCATGCACGTGGGCTTCTATGACAAGAACCCGGTCGGCCGGCTGGTCACGCGCGTCACTACCGACGTGGACGCGCTGAACGAGATGTTCACCGCCGGTGTGGTCTCGATCTTCGAGGACGTGTTCGTGCTGGTCGGAATCGTCGTCATCATGCTGCGGATGAAGTGGTGGCTGGCGTTGATCACCTTCGCGGTGCTGCCGGTGATCCTGGTGGCCACTTCCATCTTCCGCAAGCACGTGCGCGATTCCTACCGGCGGATTCGCATAGCCATCGCGCGCATCAACGCCTATCTGCAGGAGCACGTCAGCGGGATCGTCGTCCTGCAACTGTTCAACCGCGAGAAGAAAGCGTTCGACCGCTTCAGCCAGATCAATGCCAGCCACATGGAGGCGTACAAGGACGCCATCATCGCCTACGCCATCTACTATCCGGTGGTGGAAATTCTGTCCTCCACCGCTATCGCCTGCGTCATCTGGTTCGGGGGCAATGCGGTGCTGCGCGCCACCGTGACCCTGGGCGTGCTGGTGGCCTTCATCCAGTATTCGCAACGGTTCTTCCGCCCCATCCAGGACTTGAGCGAGAAGTACAACATCCTGCAATCGGCGATGGCCTCCAGCGAGCGCGTCTTCAAGCTGCTGGATACGCCGACGGAGATCGTGGAGCCGGTCTCGCCCACCAAGAGCGAAGGCCCGGGGCGGATCGAGTTCGACCACGTGTGGTTCGCCTACCGCAACGTGCCGGCGGGGGGCGATGGGCAACCGACCGACGGGCAACCGCATGGCGACAGCACCGCCACGCCGGACTGGGTGCTCAAAGACGTTTCCTTCACCATCGAGCCGGGGGAGACGGTGGCCATCGTCGGGCACACCGGCGCCGGCAAGAGCACCATGATCTCCCTGCTCTTGCGCTTTTACGACGTGCAGCAGGGCGCCATCCGCATCGACGGCGTGGACGTCCGCGAGATGTCCCTCGCCGACCTGCGGCGGCGCTTCGGTGTGGTCTTGCAGGACCCCTTCCTGTTCAGCGGCACGGTGGGCGACAACATCCGCCTGGGCACCGAGTGGATCGAGGACCAGGCCGTGGAACAGGCCGCCCGCGACGTCAACCTCGCCGACTTCATCGCGTCGCTGCCACAAGGTTTCCAGGAGCCGGTGCGGGAACGCGGCAGCACGCTCTCCACCGGACAGAAACAGTTGATCTCGTTCGCTCGCGCCCTGGCTCACGATCCCAGGATCCTGGTGCTCGACGAAGCCACCTCCAGCGTGGACACCGAGACCGAGTTCAAAGTGCGCGACGCCCTGACGCGCATGGTCGAAGGGCGGTCGTCGCTGATCGTGGCCCACCGGCTCTCCACCATCCAGCGTGCCGACAAGATCCTGGTCATGCACAAAGGCCGCCTGCGCGAGATGGGCACCCACCAGCAGTTGCTGGCGCAGCGCGGGATATACTGGAAGCTGTACCAGCTCCAGTACAAGGACCAGGAAGTGGCGGTCAGCGCCGACGACTAGGCTTCTTTCGGGAGGGCACGGCTTCAGCCGTGCCGCTCAGGGCCGCCTAGATTGCGGGCTTCAGCCCCTGAGGGCAAGCGGCTGACTCTGCTCAGATACATGCCCGAGCGACCAAACCCAAGATCCTTCGACTCGCCACCCCAGGCTGGAGAAAACGCCTGGGGCCCCGGCTCGCTCAGGATGACAATTGATAAAAATAATTGGCTCTTCGAGATCGGTTACGAGAATCCATGCGACTTCTGATCTCCGCCGGGGAAGCCTCGGGCGAAATGTATGGCGCGCAGCTCATCGAGGCGCTGCGCCGGCGCGTGCCCGGCCTGGAGTGCTTCGGGGTGGGCGGCGAGCGCATGCAGGCCGCGGGCTGCGACATGGTGGTTCAGTCAAAAGAGTTGGCGGTGGTCGGGATCACCGAGGTCCTGCCGCGACTACCGAAGATTTACGGCGAGTTCCGCAAGCTGGTGCGGACGATCGACGAGCGCAAGCCCCAGGCCGCCGTCCTCATCGACTCACCCGCGTTTCACTTCAAGGTTGCGCGGGAGTTACACCGGCGTGGCATTCCCGTTATCTACTATGTCGCCCCGCAGCTCTGGGCGTGGCGCTCGGGCCGCGTGCGCCTGGTGCGGCGCTATTTCAAGAAGGTGTTGGTGATCTTTCCCTTCGAGGAGCAGTGGTATCGCGAGCGCGGCGTAGACGCGGAGTACGTGGGGCATCCGCTGGCAGAGATTAAGCCGCCGATAGTTTCGCGTGAGGATTTCGCGCGCGAACATAACCTCGATCCGCGGAAGACTTGGATAGCACTCCTGCCGGGCAGCCGCTTTCGTGAAATCGACAGTAACCTGCCAGTTCTCCAGTCGGCTGCTGATTTCGTGGGCTGGGAGAACCAGTACATCGTTCCCCTACTGCCCGACATGGAGCGAGAGCTGAAAGAGAGTATGGAAATCGGCGGTGCGGGTATTCGCGATGGATCGGTTCGCGACGTAGTATTCATGAAGCCGATGCCGGGTGTTTACCTGTCGCACGACGCCCGCGCGACGCTCTACTACGCCCGCGCCGCGGTGGTCGCCAGCGGAACCGCCACGGTCGAGGCGGCGATGATGGGCACGCCTATGGTGGTGGTCTATCGCGTCTCGCCGTTCACCTGGACGCTGGGACGCCCGCTGGTGCACGTGAAGAATTTCGCAATGGTCAACCTGATCGCCGGCGAGTCGGTGGTTCCCGAACTGATCCAGGCGGACTTCACGGCCGCGAACGTGGCGGCGAAGCTGCGGGAAATCCTGCCCGACGGCCCCATCCGTGAGAAAATGGAGCGAGATTTGGCCCAGGTCCGGGCGCGGCTGAGATCCGGTGATGATCCCCGCTCCGCCGCTGAACGGGCTGCCGACGCGGTTCTGCGGACGTTAGCGTAGCGAACTGCCAGCACTGTTTTTGGTGCAAGCGCATCTTTCCGGCTCGAATTATCATCTTATTTTTCAGCCGGTTTCTCTGGGAGTAACTCACACTTATGTCTCTGGCCCGACGGCTCCTCGGACGCGCCCCGATTCTCGCCTGCGCGCTGCTTTTGCTGGCCACCAGTTCGTTCGCAGCGGAGAAGCAACGCATCCGCGTGGACGACTACGAAATCACCGCCGAACTTCTGCCCAAGGCGCACAAGCTCACGGCGCGCGCCCAAGTGAGGTTCACGGCGCTGGACGACATCAGCGTCGCCACTTTCGAGCTGCACAACGCGCTACGCGTCACCAAGCTGGAGGATGCCGAAGGGCATCCGCTCACGGCCGAGCGCGTCACCCAGGACTCCACCGTACGGGTGCCGCTGCCCGCCGGCATTTCAAAGGGTGCCAGCTCGACCCTGACTTTCTTCTACGAAGGCGTGCTGCAGTCGGCGGACGAAAGTCCGGTCGAAGGGCTGAAGCTGGCGTATGTCGGCGAGCCGGAATCGTATCTGCTCTATGCCGGACGCTGGTTTCCGATGGTCGGATACGGAACCAGCCGCTTCACCGCGGCCATGCACATTACCGTGCCCTCGTCGCTGATGGTGGTGGGCAGCGGAAGACAGTCCACCAGCCTGGCGCAAGTCAGCGAACCGCCGGTGGAGGAAACCGTTGTCCGCAACGGCAAGCGGGTAAAGGTGGAGAAGCCGCGACCGCCCAAGAGCGGGCAGGTGGCCGGCAAGACCACCTACACCTTCATCTGGGACAAGCCGAGCTTTCCCGGAACCATCCTCGCCGGGCAGTTCACTGTGACCGACACCAACCTCGGCGGGATCAACGTGCAGACCTATGTGCTGGCGGACAAGCGGCCGCTGGCGCGGAGTTACGGCGAGACCGCGGCCAAGGAGTTCGAGTTTTTCACCTCGCTCTATGGACCGGGGCCTTCCACCACGGTGAAGGTGGTCGAGCTGCCCGATGGCACCGTGCCCTCGGCCTGGGCGCCGGAGATGGCAGTGGTGGCGGCGCGCGCCATCAAGGAAAAAGTCAACTACCGGCTGCTGGCCAACAC
Source organism: uncultured Acidobacteriota bacterium (assembly GCA_963704285.1). GTDB lineage: Bacteria > Acidobacteriota > Terriglobia > Terriglobales > Acidobacteriaceae > JAHFUA01. The sequence continues at coordinate 3,755,874 of OY969886.1, forward strand.
CATCGCGCACCAGTGGTGGGGAGCGTTAGTCAGCCCCGCCAGCCGCGAGAGCTTCTGGCTGAGCGACGGCTTCGCCCGCTACTCCGAGGCGCGCTACGTGGAGCAGGCGGCCGGCGAGGCCGGCTTTGAGGAAGTCACCAGAGACATGTCGGTGGGCGCGCTCGCCTACGACACCGTGCCGCTGGGCAGCATCGGCAAGCTCGACATCTTCTCCCCCGAATTCCAGTCGATGGTCACCGACAAGGGGGGAATGATCCTGCACATGCTGCGCTGGGTGATCGGCGACGCTGCCTTCGACAAGACCATGCGCGCCTTCGCCACCCAGTACGCGTGGAAGCCGGCCAACTCCGATGACTTCCGCCAGGTGGCGGAAGCGCAGTCCGGCCAGCGCCTGACCGGCTTCTTCACCCAGTGGCTGGACTCGACCGGCGCGCCCGATTTCAAGAACAAGTACACCGTGTACCGGCTGGGCACCAATAAGGGGTTCCGCGTCGCCGGCGAGGTGCAGCAGGATCTCGACCTGTTCCGCATGCCGATCGAAGTGAAGGTCGATACCGACGGCAAGACCGAATACAAGCGCATCGAGGTGGTGGGAACCGATTCGCCTTACGTGATCGAGACCTTCGGGCGGCCGCGGCGGATCGTGCTCGATCCCAACAACCACGTGCTCAAGAACTCGCCGGAGCTGAAAACCAGGGCCTCGATCATGCGCGGGCAGCAACTGGTGCAGCAGGGCGACTACGCCGAGGCGCTGAAGGAGTTCAACAAGGCGCTCGACTCCAACCACAACAGCTCGCTGGCGGCGTATCGCATCGCCGAAGTCTTCTTCCTGCAGCACAACTACCAGGCGGCGGCCGATTACTACCGGCGCGCCATGAACGGCGACGGCGAGCCCAAATGGACGGAAGTGTGGAGCTACCTGCAGTTGGGCAAGATCTTCGACATCACCGACCAGCGCGACCGCGCCGTCAACATGTATCGCCAGGCGCTGCAGACGCACGACGACACCCAGGGCGCCCTGGAAGAAGCCCGCAAGTACCTGCAAACGCCTTACAAGCGCGAAGTGGCGAAGGACAGCAGCGGGATGTGAGACGTTTCACGTTTCGAGTTTCAAGTTTCGAGTTGCATTGGATGTCATTCTTCCGCCGAGCGAAGTGAGGCGGGAGAATCTGAGATAGCAGCCGACACCACCGGTCAGGTAGTGCAGCCCTTCTCGTTAGATCCTCCGCTCGGCTTCGCCTCGCGAAGGATGACAACTTCGACGGGCGCTGCTACCGCCCAAAAAGCAGCCCGCTCAGCTCACCCGTCCTTTCCCTCTCCACGCCCTTCGACATCACCAGCACGTGAAACGTCTCGCCCATCCCCGCCGGGGTGACCAGGTGCTTGAGTTGTAGCGCGCGTTTGGCGCGTTCCTGGGGAAGGCGGGCGTCCTCGAATGCGTCGGAGAACTGCGTCTGCTCGCCGATGCCCATCAGGAACTGCGTCTGCGTGACCAGCGCGAGGCAGTCGAGGCTGGCCTGCTCGCCGGCGGCGCGCAGGGCGGTGAAGTTGACGTGCGCCGTGATGTCCTGCTCGCCGGGAGCTTGGTAGGGATTGTCGCTGGCGGAATGCTGGCGGTAGCACATGATCGTGCCCCGGTGGCGTCCGGCCAGCAGTTCCTCGCGCGTGTAGCCGTAGTCGATGATCACCACAAACCCGCGCGGCACGGCCCCGGCGATGCGCGGCATCCATCGCTGCGCCTCGAGTCCCGCTTCCACGCGCTCGCCTTCTGCGGGATGGACAGAGTAACGGTCGAGGTATTCCATCTCGGCGGCCGATGCGGAGACGAAGCTTTCGGCGAACCGCCCGGCTTCCCAGCCGACGCGCATCGCGCCATGATGGCTCAGCACCTCGACTGGCAGCGCGTCGAAAAACTCGTTGGCGAATACGATCGCGTTCTCTGTGGAGACGTAGCTTGCTATGTCTCCCGCGATAAAGGCCTTCCCCGCTTTGAGGTGCTCCTGCAGCGTAGCCGCCAGCTTCTCCCGCAATACGGCGGACGCCTCTACCAGCGTGTAGTGCAGCGCGCAGAAGAAATTTGGGAACCTCTGCCGCGACCAGTCGAGCACGTCGCGTGCGAACAAGCCGCGTCCCGGCCCAAGCTCCACGATCTCGATGCGCTCGGGCGAGCCCAGCACGCGCCACATCTCCTCGAACTGCCGAGCCATGAGGCGTCCGAACACCGCGTGCACGTCACTCGAGGTGTAGAAGTCCCCGGCTTTGCCGAACTGCTCCTTGCGGCGCGCGTAGTAACCTGCATCGGGCTCGTAGAGGCACAGCTCCATGTAGCGCGAAAACGGGATAGGGCCGCGCTCGCGGATCTCCTGCTCAATGCATTCGCGCAGGGTCATGTCCGCTCTTTCAGGTCCTGTGGCGTGCGGGTGAACATCTCGATGAAGTAATCGTGCAGGCAGTCGTAGAGCTGGCGCTGGAAGGTCCACTCGAACTGCGGGTGGTCGAGGTCGCGCGGGTGCAGTTCAAAGTAGTAGGTGTGGACCTTCAGGCCGGGGTCTTTGAAATTGATGATGACCTCGACGCCGTCGCTCTTCTCGCGCGCGTCAAAGGCCAGCAGCGGATGTTCGTAGAGGCGGAGTTGCTCCAGGACGCGTTCAAGGCGGGCGTTTTCCACCGAATGATTTAACCACAGAGGACACAGAGGAACACAAAGGCAAACCTCTGTGAACCTCTGTGCCCTCTGTGGTTAAGGCCCTTATTCGTAGTGCAGCGACTCGATAGGATCCAAGCGCGCGGCGCGGATGGCGGGCAGCATGCCGCTGATGATCCCCACCAGGCTGAGGATGATGGTGGCCACGACCAGGCTGCTCAGGTTGATGCCCAGGTGGATGTCGCCGGCGCCGCTGTTTTCGCCGAAGGCGCTCATCAGGGTGATCGAGCCCACGGTATAGGAGATCAGGTAGGCGATCACGATCCCGGCCAGTCCGCCGGCGAAGGTGATGGCCAGCGCCTCGGCGAGGAACTGGAAGAGGATCTGGCGCTTCTGCGCGCCCAGGGCCTTCTCCACGCCGATCTCGCGGGTGCGCTGCTGCACCGAGACCAGCATGATATTCATCAGGCCGATGCCGCCGATGCCCAGCGTCAGCGCGCCGATGAAGGCCAGCAGCACCTTCAGCGCGGCGGTCACGACCTTGAACTCGTCGAAGTCTTCCTTGATGTCGGCGATGAACACGGCGCGGCGGTCGTCGGGACGGAAGTTGTGGTGCCCGCCAAGCACCGCGCGCACCACGCGCGCGAGCTGGCGGTGGTCCTCGCCCTCGTAGTCCATAGCGATGCCGCTGATGTACTGGGTGTCGTAGAGATCGCCCATGGTGCTGAAGGGGATCACGATCATGGTGTTGTCGTTATTGTCGCCGCCCTGCACCTTGTGCTGGTAAACGCCCACCACCTGAAAAGTCATGCCGTTGATGCGGATGTTCTGCCCCACCGCGGGCTGGCCGGAGAACAGCCGGCGCTTGGCTTCGTCGCCGATCACGGCCACGCGCGCGCGCGTGTACTCATCCTGCTCGGTCAAGCCCCGCCCGCTCTCCACATCGAACCGCCGGATGCGCTGGTACACGGGATACACGCCGGTGAGGAACAGGTTGGTGAAGGTGCGGGTGTCGTGCTGGATGGTCGCGCCCTGCTGCTTGTCGAACAGCGGAGTCACGCCCTTGATCATGGGCACTTCGTTGCGGACGTAGTCCACGTCGGCGATCTTCAGTTTGACTTCGGTGCCCGCTTTCGAGCCGCCCGCCTGCAACGAGGTGCGCCCGGGGAAGACCATAATCATGTCGGTGCCCCAGGAGCTGAAGATCAGGTTGATGGCGCGCTCGAATCCCGAGCCGAAGGCCAGCAGGATCACCACCGTGGCTATCCCCCAGGCCATGCCCAGCATGGTGAGCGTAGTGCGGCGGCGGTTGTGCTGCATCGCGCCGTAAGCTTCTCTCAACAGGTCACTGGTCATGACTCACTCCTGGCGCAACGCTTCCACCGGCTCCAGCATTGCCGCCTTGCGCGCCGGATAGAGGCCGGCGGCGATGCCCGCCAGCGCCAGCGACAGCACCGCTCCGATGGCCGATACCGGCACAATCCTGGGGGTATCGAAGCCCGTGGGCAGTTGCACGCCCGAGAGCAACTTGATCACCAGCATCGCGCCGCCCACGCCGATCGCGCCGCTCAGCAGGGTTAGAAATGCGCCTTCGAGGAAGAACTGGAACAGGATATTGCGATTGGTCGCGCCCAGGGCTTTGCGCAAACCGATCTCGCGGGTGCGCTCGGTCACCGCCACCAGCATGATGTTGATGATGCCGATGGCGCCCAGCGCCAGCGTCACCAGGCCAACCCCGCCCAGGAACCAGTCCATGGCGGTGAAGATCTTGCCCATGGTCTTCTGGTTCTTCACCGTGTCCCACTCTTCCCAGATGTCCTTGCCCTTGGGATCGAAGCCGCCGTGGTTGCGGGCGACGATGCGGTGCATCTCGTCCTTGGCTGCTTCGTTCTCATCAAAGCTGCGCGGCTGGTAGTTAATGAAGGAGATCGCGTTGCCTTCTTTGGAGTTGGCGCCCTTCAGCGGGAAGAGCTCGCGCATGGTGTTGAAGGGGACGAAGATACGGATGTTAGTGGCGTTCTGCTCCTCGCGGCCGATCATGGAGAGCACACCGATCACCTGGAAGCGCACGCCGTTGAGCAGGATGGTGTTGCCCACCGCCGGCCGCCCGGGAAACATGTTCTTGGTCATCTCCCGGCCCAGCACGCAAACGCGGCGGCGTTCGGCGTTGTCATCGTCGTTGATCCACCGTCCCACCTGCAAGGGGATAGTCCGCACCTGGTTATAGATCGGCGGCACGCCCGAGACCTGGCCGTTGGTGCTGGTGTACTCGCTGACGGCGCGGATGTCGTCGCGCCCGATCAGCGGCGAGAGGTTCAACGCCAGCTTGGCTTCCCGCTTGATATCGAGGTAGTCGTCGTAGGTCAGGTTGAACCACTTCATGGAGGTAAAGCTGCCCTCGACCGCCGGCGCGCGTCCGCCGAAGAAGAAAATGATGTTCTTGCCGAAGGTTTCCAGCTCCTTGCGGTTGCCGTTGCGGAAGCCTTCGCCCACCCCGATCAGCAGCAGCAGCGACCCCACGCCCCAGGCGATCCCGAACATGGTGAGGAAGGAGCGCAGCTTGTGCGCCCAAAGGGTGCGCAGAGTTTGGGAGAAGATGTCCAGCAACATGCGCATGACCATACCTCAATCTACGCAAGCGGAGGGCGGGAAAGTTCAGTGCTCGTCATCGCACCCCAGCCACCAGAGAGTTGGACTGGCGAGGATGGAAAGGGTTATCGGGATTTTCAGCAAAAGCGGGCGGTTTCCGAGTCTGCTCGGCGGGTGCCCCACCCTTGGCCGGTTTTGCCAAGGGTGGGGTCTTTCGGCCCCTTGTTTTTTCCTTCGTGTCCTCTAGATTCTCGGTCGTGCCTTGGAGCCTGAGACGTTTCCCAAAGACCCGCCAGCTTCCCTTCATCACCTTCAGTTGCAAGCGGGTGCCCCACCCTTGGCCGGGTTTGCCAAGGGTGGGTCTTTCGGCCCCTTGTTTTTTCCTTCGCATCCTCTAAATTCTCAGCCGTGCCTTGGAGCCTGAGACGTTTCCAACAGAGCCGCCAGCTTCACTTCATCACCTTCAGTTGCTACCGTCGCCAACCACGACTGAACACGCCCAGGGCATGCCGCGTCTTCCTGCGCCGATTGGAAATTGCGCGCCGGCGTTTTGCGATGTGCGTATACGGTTACGTGGTCATGCCGGAACACGTACACCTGCTCGTGAACGAACCGGAAAGCGGACGGCTCTCGACGGTGATCCAGTCGGTGAAGCAAACTGTCGCTCGCATGCTCCGCTTCGAGGGTGTGCATTTCTGGCAGCGCCGCTATTACGACTTCAATGTCTGGAGAGAGCGCAAGCGCATCGAGAAGCTGCGGTATATACATCGCAACCCAGTAAATCGTGGGCTGGTAGAAAAGCCTGAGGACTGGCCCTGGAGCAGTTTCCGTCATTACTTGTATGGCGAAGAGGGGATCGTAGAGATCGAGTCGGAGTGGACAGCAAGAAAACGCGAGAAGATGGGGATTCGTCCGGTTGTCACAGTACGGCCGGCTCAGCAAAAGGCCCCACCCTTGGCAAAACCGGCCAAGGGTAGGGCACCCTGAAGGTGGGATTGGCGTCGGAGTAAACCCTGCGGAGGACGCGGGACGCAGGAAGCAGTACGCGGGCATTAGTTTTCCTGCCCACTGCTTCCTGCTTCCGGTCGGCTCCTCGGAAACTTTCGCACTACCTGGATTTTTGTGTGGCGCGGGGTTGGGCCGCCGATTCCTGGCGGTCGCCGACGGCGGTCGGCTTAACGGCTTCGGGATAGTCATACACCCCCCGCCCGGCTTTGCGGCCCAGGCGGCCCGCCTTGACGTACTGCACCAGCAGCGGAGCGGGACGGTACTTTTCGCCCAGCGTTTTGTGCAGGTATTCGAGCACGTGCAGCCGGGTATCGAGTCCCACCAGGTCCACCATCTCGAACGGCCCCATGGGGTGGTTGAGGCCCAGCTTGATGGCTTTGTCGATGTCGGCGGCGCTGGCGATGCCTTCCTGCAGCATGTAGAAGGCTTCGTTGCCGATCATGGCGTTGATGCGGCTGGTGATGAAGCCGGGCGATTCCTTGATCACCACCACTTCCTTGCCCATGCGCCGGCCGGCCTCGGTGCAGGCATCCACCGTGGGCTGGTCGGTCTCGAGGCCGCGCACGATCTCCAGCAGCTTCATCTTGTGCACGGGGTTGAAGAAGTGCATGCCGATGCAGCGTGGCGCGCGGTAGGTGACGGAAGCGATCTCGGTAATGGACAGCGACGAGGTGTTGGACGCCAGGATGGTCCGCGGCGCGCAGATCTTGTCCAGCAGGGTGAAAATCTCGATCTTGGATTCGAGTTCTTCGGGGACGGCTTCGATCACCAGCTCGGCTGCGCGCGCGGCCTCTTCAATCGAACTGGCGAACTCGATTCGCGAGAAGGCGTCGTCGGCTTGCCGCTGCGAGACCTTGCCCAGCTCGACGCCTTTATCGAGGTTGCCGCGGATCTCGCTCTCCGCACGCCGCAGGCTGGCCGGCAGGATGTCCTCGAGGATGGTGCGGAAGCCGCCCAGGGCTGCGGCGTGTGCGATGCCGCGCCCCATGATCCCGGCCCCAATCACGGCGATGGTCTCGACGACGGCCATGGCCGCTAGCCCTGCTTGGGGTGCTCTAATCCTTCCAGCACCTTGGTGAAATTCGGATCCGACTTGCGCATGTACTCCGCCAGTTGCTTCTTCTCCTCGTCGGTCAGGATGGGAAGGCTGGTGGTGATGCGGCGCAGGGTGGCGGCAATGTCGTCCACGTAGTTCATCATGCGAATAATCTCGCCGGTAGCGGGCATGAGGGCGTTCTCCTGTGTGTCCCCGGGCAACAGTGGGGAACGGCTATTTTCGTCTGTCAGCGGAATCTTTGTCCACTGGCACTCAACTTCCCAGCCGAAGCATGGCCGAGCGCAGCCGCGGATGCGATTGCAGCAGGCGCACGTAGCGCGTCTCGTCCGCCCCAGCTCTGGCGCGGATGATGGCGGCCAGCTTGCTTTTTTCGTCCACTGACCAGCGCGGGAAATCCGGCGCGAGGGCCAGCACCACCGCGAAATCCGCCAGGGCCGCACGCTCCGGCTGCGGAAGCCGGCTTGGGTTCACACCCAAAGCACGAGCGAGCCTCGCGGTTGAAGCACGGCTCATCTTCTCGGGATCGCCGGTGAACCGTGCCGCCATGTAGCAGTTCACACGGAACCCAAGGTTGCGCACGCGAAAGCGGTCCCACGCCCCGACCTCGGCCCCGGGCAACTCGTAAAAGACGTGTCCAGCGGCGAGCTTGCGCAGCGTAGCCGCGGGCGTGCGGTAGCCGGGGCGGGCTGCGATCTTTTCCTCTTCGCGCGCCAGCAGCCGGCGCACCTCGGGCCGTCCCGGACGGAATCCCAGCTTGCGATAGAACCAGAATGCGCCTGAGGCGATGGCTTCTTCGTTCTGCTCTCCGAGCTGGTAGGGATACACGGAAATGCAGCGGACCCGGTGCAACTGGCTCAGCAGTCGCAGCGCCTGCGCATAATGCCAGGCCGATTCGCCGTCACGATAGGCGTAGAACGTGTTGAAGCCCACCTCCATCCACTCGAACAGCGAGATGCCCTCGATGTAGTTGATGGGCACTCCGTTTTTCAGCGTGAATCCTGCAAGATAGGCGCGTAGCGGGAGTCGCCGCGGGGTAGGCAGGCCCCATAGAAAGATCTGCGTTCCACGCCCAGGGCGGGCTTCCACCACGCTGGAGGGGTCACCGAGAGTGGTGCCGAAAAGCTCGCGGTAGCGGACCGCCATGATCTCGCGGATGAGCTCCATCACCGCCTCGCCCTCGCGTCGCGTGAGTCGCCGCACCGACAAAGGCGAGGCCAGTTCCTTCGCCAGCGAAACCTCGCTGCGCCGGATCAGCGGACCCTGGTGATAGAACACCTGCCGGACAGGCCGCCAGTTCCGCGTACGGCTGGCGCGCAGATTTCCGAGTTCCCACTTCACCGTCAGGCCCAACGAGTTGTAGAGCTCGGTCTTCTCGCGCCCGGAAATCGACACCCGCTTGATTCGCTCCAGCAACCACAGCAAAGGGCCGCGGCGACCGGAGGCGGCCTGCAGCCACTCGCGGAAGGGAACATCCGCTTCAACGTCGGCATCGTCCGCCAGCAACGGGATGAATCGCGGCAGGGTCGCCGCCAGACGGCCTTCCTGATCGTAATCCGTCCAGTCGATGGAAACATTGCGCGGGAAGCGCTGCGCCAGCCAGCGGATTACGTCGTAGTTCCACGTGTCCTGCATCGTGGTGCCGGCGATGCCGGAAACCTGCTCGGGATCGAACTCCGACATCTCCGCGCCCGCTGCTCGCAGCCGTTCGACGCGCCCGGCAAACGACTCCAGCAAACGCTCGGCTTGGCGCAGCACGGCGGCATTGTGCGGGTAGGCGCGAAGCAACAACAGCGCGTCGTGGAACCGGATCAGGGTTTGGGGATCGCGGAACTCACGCCGGCTAAGCGCAGCCAGCAGGCGCAGAATCTGCGCGGCATTCCCGCGAGAGAAATTGGTTTTCTCCTGCTCCAGCCGGACCAGGAGACGGTCGAGCGTCGGCATCGTTTGCTGTGCAGTGTACTCCGGGTGTCAAACCGGCCGGCGGGGTGGATAATGAAAGGATGCTGCGGGACAAGAACCTCATCCCACTCTCTCATCAGCACCAGCACGCGCTGGCCATGTGCGTGCGTCTCGACCGCGCGCTGACCAAAGGCGATCCCGACCTCAATGCCTGGCAGGAAGAGATGGTCAGAATCTGGGAAGGCGAGATCCGCTTTCACTTCGAGGCGGAGGAGAAGGTCTTATTCCCGGCGGCGAGAAAGTACGCTTCCCTCCGACCGCTGGTGAAGCAACTGCTCTCCGAGCATGCGACGCTGCGAGACTTCTTCGCGCGCGCCAAAACACAGCGCCTGGACGCCACGGCGCTCAAGACCTTCGGCGAAACGCTTTCCCAGCACATCCGCACCGAAGAACGCCAGTTGTTCGAGGAGTGCCAGCGCCATATGCCGGCCGGCGAGATCGCCCGCGCCGGAGCCGCCCTGGAGGAATACTTCGCGAACTCAGGCATGCCGGGGGCGAGCTGCGCGCTGCCTTCTTCCTCGAAGCGGAAGAAACAGAAATAGTTACAGGACTCGCTCGACCCTGTGCCCGAGATGTCCCTGTGCCAAATCGGGCCTGTCCAAATGGGCACGGGAGCATAGTTGTGCACTGCCTCCGGAGCGGCCCAACTGGAATAATCATCCCTACCGCGATCTGCGCGGAGAGGTGACGCCAGCGAAGTCCAAATCCCGTTCCACGCTAAGCACGCGCAAACAGAGCCAGGCCAAGCCCCGGGTGTCTCCAGGGAACGGCAAGAACGGCTCTGCGCCCGGCTCACGGGCCGTCCAGGAGGCGGAGGCGCTCTACCGCGGGCTGTTCAACCGCATGGCCGACGCGGTGTTCGTCATCGACGCCGAGACGCTGCGCTTTCTCGATTGCAACGACGCCGCCTGCCAGGCCTACGGCTACAGCCGCGACGAACTGCTTTCCATGACCCCCATCCCGCTGCATCCCCCGGAAGAGCGGGAACTGGCGCTGCGCCGGCTGCGGGAGAAGAAGTGGGAGCGACGGGAGTACACCCACGTCACCAAAGACGGCCGGCGGCTGGCGGTGGAGGTGCGCACCACCAACGTGCCCTACCAGGGCCGGAACGCCCACCTCAGCATCGCCCACGACGTCACCGAGCGCAAGCAGGCCGAGGACGCCCTGCAAGTACAGTCGGCCTACCTCGAACAGTTGATCGAGAGCGCGCCGGAAGCGATCGCCGTGCTGGACAACCAGCACAACGTGCTGCGCGTCAACCGCGAATTCACCCGCATGTTCGGTTACCCCGCGGAGGAGATCGTCGGAAAGAGCCTGGGGATCCTGGTTCAGGCCGAGCGTGCCAGTGAATCCGCCTTCATCCTCAGCACGCTGGACCGGGGTCAGACCATCAACGTGGAGACCATCCGGCGGCGCCGCGACGGCTCGCCGGTGGAAGTCTCGATCCTGGGGACGCCCATCAATGTCAGCGGCGCCCCCGTGGCCTTGTACCTGATCTACCGCGACATCACCCAGAACAAGCGGGCCGAGCGCGCGCTCATCGAGAGCGAGAGCAAGTTCCGGGCGGTGGCTGAAACCGCCGCCTCGGCCATCTACATTCACGACAATACGCGGTTCCTCTACGTCAATCGCGCCGCCGAGCAGATCTCCGGATACAGCCGGACGGAGTTCATGGCCACGGATGATCCCTGGCTGCTGGTCCATCCGGAGTTTCGCGACGAGATGCGGCAGCGGGGAGAGGCGCGCCTGCGCGGAGAAAGCGTGCCTTCGCGCTACGAGTTCAAGATCGTCACTAAGAGCAGCGAGATCCGCTGGCTGGACTTCAGCGCCAACTCCATCGCCTTCGAGGGCCAGAATGCCACCCTGGCCACCGCCGTGGACATCACCGAGCGCAAGCGCGCGGAGGAACTGCAGGCGGCGCTGTACCGCATCGCCGACCAGACCAGCGCGGCCACCGACCTGCAGGCGTTCTACCCGGCCATCCACAGCATCGTGGGCGAACTGATGGACGCCCGCAACTTCTACATCGCCCTCTACGACGAGGACGCGGGCCAGCTCAGCTTCCCTTATTTCGTGGACCAGGAAGATCCCGCGCCGGCGCCCAAGCCGCTGGGCAAAGGGCTGACCGAATACGTCTTGCGTACCGGCGAGCCGCAACTGGTTTCCGCCGAGCGGTTCCAGAAATTGGTGCGCTCGGGAGAGGTGGAGAAGATCGGCACTCCTGCCATCGACTGGCTGGGCGTGCCCATGCGAAAGAGCGACAAGGCCTTCGGAGTCCTGGTGGTGCAGAGTTACAGCGAGAACGTCCGCTATGGCGCGCGCGACAAGGAGATCCTTAACTTCGTCGGCCAGCACGTGGCCACGGCCATCGAGCACAAGCGTGCCGAGAACGCGCTGCGGCAGTCGGAAAAGCAGCTTTGGCAATCGCAGAAAATGGAGGCGGTGGGACGCCTGGCGGGCGGCGTGGCCCACGACTTCAACAATCTGCTCACCGTGATCAAAGGCTACACCGAGCTGATGCTCGAGGATCTGAAGCCCTCCGACCCCATGCGCGCCGAGATGGACGAGGTGCAAAAGGCGGCCGATCGCGCCGCCGCCCTGACCCGGCAACTGCTGGCCTTCAGCCGCCGCCAGGTGCTCGCCCCCGAGGTGGTCAACCTGAATTTCCTGGTCGAGGACATGAACAAGCTCCTGCGCCGGGTGCTGGGCGAGGACATCGAGCTGTGCATCCGGCTCGATGACGGCTTGGGCAGCGCCAAGGCCGATCCCGGGCAGATCGAGCAAGTCATCATGAACCTGGCAGTCAACGCCCGCGACGCCATGCCCAGGGGCGGCAAGCTCACCCTCGAAACCGCCAACGTGGAACTTGACCAGGCCTACGCGCGCGAGCATGCCGTGGTCAAACCGGGCTCCTACGTGATGCTGGCCATCTCCGACACCGGCTGCGGCATGGATGCCGAAACCCTTTCCCACGTCTTCGAACCCTTTTTCACCACCAAGGAACAAGGCAAGGGCACCGGGCTGGGACTCTCCACCGTGTACGGGATCGTCAAGCAGAGTGGCGGCTACATCTGGCCCTACAGCGAGCCGAGGATGGGCACCAGCTTCAAGATCTACCTGCCGCGCGTCGATGAAATGGCGGAGCGCGCGCAGGCCCGCGCCCAGGCTGCCTCCGGACTGGGAGGCACGGAAACCATCCTGCTGGTCGAGGACGAAGAGGGAGTCCGCGCGCTGACACGCCAGCTCCTCCAGCGCCACGGCTATACCGTGCTCGAGGCTGAACACGGGGAGGACGCGTTGCTACTCTGCGAACGCTATTCCGGGCCAATCCACCTAGTGCTCAGCGACGTGGTGCTGGCCCAGATGAGCGGCCGCGAGCTGGTGCAGCGCCTTTCCCCGCTGCGGCGCGAGATGAAAGTGCTCTACATGTCCGGCTACAGCGACGAAGCCATCGTCCACCACGGCGTGCTCGAGCCCGGCACCGCCTTCCTGCAGAAGCCCTTCACCACCGAATCCCTCATGCGCAAGCTGAGGGAAGTCCTCGACAGCAAGAAGGCCCAATAGTAGGTCGAAGGCCCGGTGCCCGACATCTGCCCGCATTTGGCAGGTGTGGGTTTTGTCCGGACAGCGGGGCTTCCCAAACCGTTAATCCCACCCCCCTTCCCCCGGTCTATTAGAATCATCAGCTTACGCGGAGTGATCTCATCGAGATCTCATGAGATCTGATGAAACAAAGGACTTACGCGCAAAATCTCATCCGCAAAGGGGTTAGGTGGAGTTTTTGCGCGAAATTGTCAAAGAGCAAGTTTCGACATTGCTAATCTCATAGTAAAGCACAGTGTATATAATATATCTTATTGGCGATTAAGGTCAAACAAAATACTCGGCCCTTCCACGGAGGGCGGGTGGCCCGAATAGGTTCTGTTTTGACGATACGCCGTCGCGGGATAAGAATCCCGCCCGTGCGTGAAAGGGTCGAGTCGGTTGGCTAAAGAATGTCTTTATGCTGAACGTTGACGAACACAGACCCGGCGGCCTACCATTTCTGAGCTTCCAGAACGCCCGCACTCTGCGCCACATCCGAGAGGTATTGACATGGCGAAAACCAGCGCGGCTCCCGTTGCTCTGCCGAAGAACACCCTTAAAAAGCTGACTCTTGGTCATTCTTTCGCGGAGTACGACAAGGTCCTTGAAAAACCAAACGTACTTGTGGAAACACCTGCTTTGCGAGCGGCGTCAGACGCAGAACACTCGAAGTGCTTCTTCGTTGGACGCAGGGGTACAGGAAAAACAGCAATTGCTCTGCATTTGGAAAGACACCGAAAGAATACAGCCCTCTTGCTGCCCCAATTGTTTGCTCCTTTGGAACAATTTTTCTCGACCGAAGAGATGCTTGATGTGCATCAGAGGCCCTTCAAAACTCTCGTCACGTCATTCAAAAGAGCGCTGCTCGGTGAAGTTCTGTTGTCCTGGAAGAAGCGTGGATTAATCTCGTTCGATAGACATCTCCCGCAACCCATTTCTAGAGAGCGAACTCTCATCGATGACCACGACTTCGATTTGCGCCTCTTAGCCCTGGTGAAGGACGGGTTTGAAGCTCTGAAGAATAAGCAAGACAAGGAGTGGCTGCGGGAAATAAATCGCTGTAAGGAGCTAGGCTCTGTACTTGATACATTCCGGCAACACACAGCCTGGGACACCACGCTCATTGTCGACCGGATAGACGAGTCCTGGGACGGTAGCGATAAAGCAGTCGTGCTGTTAATGGCGTTGATGCACGCCAGCGTTGAGCTGACATCTGCTGTCGATGTAGTCCATGTGCTGATATTCCTGCGTGAGAACGTTTTTGAAAGAGTTAGGCTGATTGACAAGGAGTTTTCCCGCCTGGAGACATTCGTCGTTGCTCTTGATTGGACGCGGGAGTTATTGGTTGAGTTGATTGAGAGACGCTTGAATGTCCCCCTAATTGCCAAGTATTCCTTAACCGGTAATACTTGGCGTGCGTTCTTTGAGGAGCCAGCAACTGGCGAGTCGTCTCAGGATATCGTTCTCAATTACTGTCAGTACCGCCCGCGAGACGTGCTGACGTATTGCTCTTTTGCAATTGAATCAGCCCAGTCCAAACTCCATCAAAGAGTTCTTCTGGATGATCTGTTTGCCGCACGCAGGAGGTTTTCGGATAGCAGGCTTAAGGACCTAGGGGACGAATACGCGGACAATTATCCTCAGCTTCAGCTAATACTGCGTCGATTTTATGGGTTAGGACGCGTATTCACAGTTCAAGCAGTGGGCGATTTTATAAAGAAGCTGCTGGTAGATGAGGAAATAAAGCGGTCTTGCAGTGAGTGGATTTACCGATATACGCTACCTGACCTGTTCATCCGTTTGCTATACGACATCGGTTTCGTGGGCCTGCAGGAAAGCGGCGCTAGTCCCCAATTTCGCTCTGCGGGACCACAGTCCACAACGCCTCCTGCTATCGGCAGCTCAACCCTTGTTGTGATCCATCCCACTTATTCTGAAGCTTTGGCCCTCCAGGACATGATCGTTCGCAATATTGCTTCAGACGTGGATTTGAAGCAGGTGGGCCTTGTTGGTGAACTGCCGGGTGCAATCGACATTGGGCAGTACCAGGTCGAGGTGGCTCGATTGCGGGAGAACTTGAAAACCTTGCCGCAGGGAGATCAGGACTCGGAGGCCTTTGAAAAGGTCATTGGCGAAATACTGAAGTTGTGTTTTTTTAGAACCTTGACTAATCCAGAGCACCGCGTTCGAGACATTGATGGTAGGGTGGTCCGAGACTGGATAGTAGCAAATCACTCTTCAGAGGACCTGTGGGAAATGCTGCGTCACAAATACGGTGCAACTCAGATAGTTGTGGAATGCAAGAACTATTCGGATTTGACCGCCGACGATTTTCACCAAGCGGCATACTACATGACTGAGCCAATTGGGCGGTGCGTCATCATCGCGTTTAGGGGCCGCGAAAAGAAGAGGCATTATTACGAGCACATCCGGCGGATTGCTTCAGATAGGCAGGGTGTCGTGCTGTTATTCGACGACCGGGACCTAGATGTATTCTTGAGACACGCACTGAATGGCAAGTCTAATCAGCCGCACATCCAGGAACTGTACGACCATACCGTGCGGCAGATTTCTTAAGAGACGTGCTTCGGTGCTCATTCTGTTGCGAAAAGGGGCGGCTGGCCCAGGTAAGGCGTGGGGAGTCAAGGGTGGGGTGGGGGGGGCGGATACGTTCGGCTTTGACGACTCTTGGGTGCCCCAGACAAGCGCAGCTTGTCTGGGAATGGAAACTCTTGGGTACGAGCAGGGCGCTACGGAAGCATGCCGTCGCGGGATAGAATCCCACACGAGCTGCGCACGTGTGGCCCCCCCGGGACTCTACTTCAGCCGTCCCTGACGGGACTGGCATTGATTCTCTGATTTCCCCGGCACTCCTCCACCCCAGCGCGCCCAATCACCCCAACGAGCCAAAACCGGGCTCGTCGGGGACCCCGATTGCGGGCGCGCCGGGGGCCCCGGTGAGCGCGGACCGCTTTCGTCGATGATGCAGAACCCATCTCATCAATCGTGTTTGTATCAGGGCACGGCTTTAGCGGGGTCCCCAGCAAACCTGCCTTTGGTTTGCTGGGGTGCGGAGCCGTGCCGCAAGCAGTTGTGAAAAAGTTGGGCTTTAGCCCCTGAGGGGCGCATTGGCAGGGGCTAAAGCCCAAGTTTCCTGCTTCGCCTATTCGGCACGACTAAAGTCGTGCCCTGATACGGACCTTTAGGCTGGTGGCTCACTCCTGTGTTCTCTTCTCGACGGTGCCCCACATCCGCCCGATTTTGGCAGATGTGGGTTTGTCCGCACTTCAGCGAATCGCCCCCCAGGGCGGAAACACCCAGGCAAAAGCGGCCCCTTCGACTTCGCTCAGGGCAGGCTCCGGGTAGGGCACCCTAGAGTTCATTTTGTGATAAACCCAATGGGTGTGGCACCCGCCCCACCCGCCCTCTGTGCCCCTTTTCAGAACAAAACGAGGATTCCAGTCAGTTCGCCGGGCTTTCCCACGTCAGCCAGAGCAGTACCGCCATGCCATAGCCCAAATTGATTAACCCCAGCGCTATGATCCATCGTGCATAGCGAATCGCCCCGTGAATCCCACGACTCGGAGGAGCAAGCTCGTCCGCCAGCGTGGGCGCCTCCAGACTCACTATCAGAGAAACTACAAGCCAGGCCACCCAAAACGCGACCGGGATAAGAAAGATGCTGCCGGGGAATATCGCCAGCGAGGTAACCGTCCCCACGGGGACCAGGATCAGTGAACCCAGGGCAACAACCAGAAGCACGCGACGCATGCGACGGTTTGTAGCAACAATCGCGCGCTCATGGAGAGAATTACCAGTTTTGTTCTGAATTCAGAACAAGGTGACCGCCCGACGAATCAGAAAACAGCGGATGTTTGAGTGTTTGGGAGGCTGGCGCAGGCGGCGCGATTGCCGTTCGACATGCAGCTGATGCAGTGCCTCATTCGTTCCGTCAGCGCGTAAAGCTGCTCCAGCAGAGCAGGGTCGCCTTCCCGCTTCGCAATCTCGCCCACCACGTCCAGTTCGGCCGCAGCAAATTCCAGGCGTTGCAGAACCGCTCTTTTGGATTCGTGTCGCATAGAAGCGTATTTTTCCCACAGCCCACCCCTTCTTTGGGAAAAAAGTCAGTTTTGTTCTGTTTTCAGAACAGGGCGGGTGGTCCAGATAAAGGCGTAGGGAATCGAAGATGGGGCGCCAGAATGGGCGCTACGGAAGCATGCCGTCGCGGGATAGAATCCCACACGAGCTGCCCAATCACCCCAACGATCCAAAACCGGGCTCGTCGGGGACCCCGATTGCGGGCGCGCCGGGGGCCCCGGTGAGCGCGGACCGCTTTCGTCGATGATGCAGAAACCCTCTCATATATCCGCTTTGTATCAGGGCACGGCTTTAGCGGGGTCCCCAGCAAACCCGCCTTTGGTTTGCTGGGGTGCGGAGCCGTGCCGCAACCGGGTTGTGAAAAAGTTGGGCTTTAGCCCCTGAGGGGCGCATTGGCAGGGGCTAAAGCCCAAGTTTCCTACTTCGCCTATTCGGCACGACTAAAAGTCGTGCCCTGATACGGACCTTTAGCAGGTTTATGAGATGACCTCTAGTAAGACCATGGTATAATGACCATGGTTAAATAAGGGGTCGCCGTGAAGAAGATGGCAGCGGGTTCGTTTAAGGTGCATTGTCTTGCGGTGATGGATGAAGTCCAGGCCAAGCGGGAGACCGTTTTAATCACCAAACATGGCAAACCCGTGGCCAAGCTGGTTCCCGCCGACGAAGACACCGACGATATTTACGGCTTCCTTGCCGGCAAGATCGCCATTACGGGCGACATCATTTCGCCCGCGCTTTCCCCCGAGGAATGGGGCAATCTGAAGTGATTCTGGTTGACACGCACATTGTCGTCTGGCTGGCGTCCGATCCAAGCCGGCTCTCCAAGAACGCAAGGGCAGCCATTGATGATGCGCGGAAAGATGGGGAAGGCTTGGCGATCTCCGACATCACGCTATTGGAGTTGGCCACGCTCGCGAGCAAGGGACGCCTCCGCCTCAACATCAGCCTCGAATCCTTCCTGGGAGAAGTCGAGGCCCGGTTCGTGGTCCTGCCGATCAGCGGCCGCGCCTGCGTGCGCGCCCTGGGACTTCCGGCAGCTTATCCCAAAGATCCTGCGGACCGAATGATTGCAGCCACCGCACTGGTCGAAGGGCTGCCTCTGCTTACCGCGGACCGGGAGATCCGTCGCGCCAGAGCGCTGCACACGATCTGGTGATGATGATGCAGGCCACCAGTACCGCCCAGTGTGGCATAGAAAGTCGCGTAGCGACGGGGCACGCGGCAAAGCGGAACCAAGGTGCGCCACAGCGAAGGAATTCCTTTCCGCTTGGCCGTCCCGAAAAAAGCCAACAAAAACGCGGCCCGCAGGCCGCGTTGGTAACTATGAAGCGGATTACTGCCGGTTCTCTGACACAGCAGAGTTCTTGACCGGTTGCGCCGGTGCGGGCAGGTTGGCCGACACCGCCTTGGGGTTGATGGCGTCCTCGTGATTCGGGCCCAGCCCGAGCTGGATCAGCGCGCGGGAATCGGGAAGCGTCTTGGTCTGCCAGCCGTGGTCGGCCTGGTAGCGGGTCATGGCGTCCTTGGTGGGCTGGTCCCAGACGCCGCTGGGCTCACCCTTCATGTAGCCTTCGCGGACGAGGGCAGTCTGGATCTGGCGGGCACGGTCACCCTGGATCACCTGCTGTCCCCGAGCCTTCTTGGTTTTCGATTTGCGAGACTTGGCAGAAACCAGAGCCAGATGAGCGCCTTGCTTCCGCGACGAAACCGCGGACGACTTCCGTTTGGATGAGTTCTTATGCTGCGCGGGCCGGGTTGTGGCGCCGGCGATGCCAGCACCCAGAAGCAGGATGCCCAAGCAGGCCAGCGGCTTGTGGAAAACTATACGGTTCCTCAAACAGACACCTCGGGAGAGGTCGACGAAGGGCGCCGCGACCTTCTCACCGCATGAGTTGCATTGTCAACACTGGACCCAACGGGCTGGAGTCCAGCGCTGCGGCATAATAGCGGGTTTGATGCCGCAGCGCCAGCCCTAAAATCGACCCCGGAGGGTTACGGAAGGGTACCGGCCAGGAAGATGGTCCCAGCGTTCCGACCCCGCCCCTGGCGCACCAGAAAGACCACATCCTGGCCGCTCTTGAGCTGGGACTGGATCTTCTTGAAGTCGTCGTCGTTGTTAACTGCCTGCTTATTAATTTCCATGATAACGTCGCCGCGGCTCAGGCCCACGTCCTCGCCGAAGGAGCCAGCCCGGACGTCCTGCACGATCACGCCTTTACCGGCAGGGATGCCCAAGCGGTCAGCGATGTCGGGAGTGATGCTACGAACGCTGAGACCCAGTTTGCTCTCCTGCGGCTGCTCCTCTTCGCCTCCGCCCTCCTCCTCACCCATGCGCGCGGCAAAGAGCTTGGAGCGGTCGGCGATGGTGACGGTGGCCTTGCCTTCCTTACCGTTCCGCAGGTAGGTCAGGTTATGTTGCGTGCCGGGCCTCTGGCTGGAGATATCGGCCACCAGTTCGTCGCCGTTCTTGACCGGCTTGCCGTCCACCGCGGTGATGGCGTCGCCCACCTTCAGGCCCGCCTTCTCAGCCGGGCCGCCGGGCGTAACCTCAGCAATGATCACCCCATTCTGCACGCCGTAGACCCGTGCCAGGGCCGGGTTGGGTTCGGCATTGAAGAGCACTCCAATAGAGCCCCGCACCACCTTGTGATCGCTGCCGGTCAACTGGTTGTAAACCTTGACCACGGTATTGGAGGGCAGGGCGAAACCGACGCCTTGGTATCCCATGGACTGGGTGAAGATGGCGGTATTGATGCCAATGACCTCGCCGGCCATGTTGACCAGCGGTCCGCCGGAGTTGCCGGGGTTGATGGCGGCGTCGGTCTGGATGAACGACTGGAACTGGCGCTGCGGCACGATGTTCCGCCCCTTGGCGGAGACGATGCCGGCCGTAACCGTCTCTTCCAATCCGAAAGGACTGCCCACGGCCAGGACCCAGTCGCCTACCTGCATGCCGTCGGAATTGCCGAACTTGGCGGCGGGCAGGGGCTGGCTGGCGTCGATCTTGATCACGGCCAGGTCGGTCTCTTTGTCGGTGCCGATGACCTTGGCGTCGTGCAGCACGCCCGGAGGATCGCTCTTGAGCTGCACGCGGATGCGCTCCGCCTTGTCCACCACGTGCTCATTGGTCAGGATGAAACCTTTGGGGTCGGCGATCACGCCCGATCCCAGCGAGCGCTCGCGGGAACCCTCGGGCGCTGCGCCCTGGTCTCCGCCGAAGAAGCGGTCGAAGAAGTCCTGGAAGGGGTTTTCCTGATCGCCCTGTCCCGGGTGTCCCTGAGGCAGCCCGCGCCGGCGCCGCGGCTTGACCACCGATTCGGTGTTGATGTTCACCACCGACGGTTCGATCTGCTTGGCAATCTGGGCAAAGGCGGAGGTGGAACCCTGTTGCTGCGGTGGCACCGTCAACGGCGTGGCCGTCTCCGCCGATTTCTGCCCTTCTTTCCCTTTCACGCCTGTGGAGATGACGCTGCCGATCAGGATGCCGACCGCCAGCGTCAGTACCACCAACAAAGTGGAGCTTACTCGACGATTTTTCATGACTTGTAGAAGACCGCTTGCGCGCGGATGCATTTTCCCTCCGGCGAACCCGCCACAATCCGATTATACCTTGCAGGGTAGTGTTTCCCGGGAATGGACATGTACAGAAGTACCAGTAACATTAGATGCAACTCACGGCAAAGCGTTACCCAGCTTGTTCTCTGCCCATCGCGATTCCCGCCCCGTTACCCACCTCTTCGCCGGGCTGGCTGGCGCTTCCCTTCAGTTCCGACAGCAGCACTCCGGCGACAATCAGCAGCGCGCCTAGGCCGGCGCGGGTCCCCAGGCGCTCCCCCAACAGCACGTAGGAGCTACCCCAGGCGAAAACAGGTTCGAGGACGAAGATCAACGCGGTGTGGGTGGGCGGGGTGAACTGCTGGGCCCAGGCCTGAATGGTGAAGGCGGCGGCCGTCGCCAGCAGACCCGTCACCAGGATCGCGATCACCACCCGCGGCGACCAGACCACGTGAGGCTTCTCCAGCAGCGGGACGCTGGCCGCCATCAGCACGGCCGCCACACAGGCCTGCAAGGTCGCGATCTGCTCGAAGGGATGCGAGCGCATCGCCCGGCCCATGAAGATGATCTGGAAGCCGAAGGCCACGGCGCAGCCCAGCGTGAGGGCGTCGCCCTTGTTGACGCCCGCGAACAGGCCGCCTGAGCCGGCGTTCGGGACCGTCAGCAGGTAAAGGCCGACAAATGCGGCCAGCACGCCGAGCGATGTCCACCGGTTGATGTGCTTGCGCCAAATCAACGCCAGGAAAACCGGCACCAGCACGACGGACACCCCGGTCAGGAACGCCGACTTGGAAGGCGTGGTGTGAACCAGGCCGGTGGTCTGAAATTCATAGCCCATCCACAGCAGCGTTCCCATCCAGAGGCCGGTGCGAAGCGCGGCGGCGGTCATCCGCAGGTGTTTGCGGAAGATCACGACCAGCGCCGCTCCCGCGAGGGTCATGCGAACGGCGTTGAACAGCAGTGGAGATACGTCGCTGAGCACGTCCTTGATCTGGACGAAGGTCACCCCCCAGACGAACGTCACCAGTACCAGCAGCAGATGGGCTTTGAGGGAGCGGGACACGGGGAAATTTGTAATTGGTGATTTGTGATTTGTAAATTGGCGCGCAGTCGGCGCCGTTCCGAAATTCACAAATTACCAATTACAAATTACCAATCCCAATCAATGGCTCGATGACCCGATGACCCGATCACCCGATTCGTAGACCGTCTTCCCCCCGACCACCGTCCTCAGCACCCGCGTCTTCAAGATTTCCGGCGCCGGCGCCTTGGTGATGTCCCGGTCGAGCACCACAAAATCGGCCAGCATCCCGGGCTGGAGTAGCCCCTTCTCGTGCTCGGCAAATTCCGCGTACGCCGGACCAGTGGTGTAGGCGGCAAGGGCCTGGTCGATAGTCAACTTCGCGTCCGGGAAGTACTCCTGCTTGCCGTCCTCGCTGCGGCGCGTGACCGCCGCGTAGAGGCCGCGGAAAGGCGTGATGGGCTCGACGGGATAGTCGGTCCCAAAGGCGAGCGGCACGTCGGCGTCCAGGAATTCTTTCCAGGCATAGGAATGTGCAGCCCGCGGCTTGCCGAGGCGCGCTTCCGCCCAGCGCATGTCGGTCAACAGGTGATTGGGCTGCATGGAGGCGATCACCCCCAGCTCTCCAAACCGCTTTACCTGCTCGGGGGTGGTGACCTGCGCGTGCTCGATGCGGAAACGGAGGCCCTGGAATGGACCCTCGCCGCGCTCGCGGGCATCGCGCTTGGCCTCGGCGAAAGCACTGAGCGCCATTTCAACCGCGCGGTCGCCGATGGCGTGAAAGCCGAGCTGGAACCCCGCCCGCACCCGCTCCACCGCCATCTGGTTCAGCCGCCCCTGTTCGTACCGCGAAAGGCCGGTGTTGCCGGGATCGTCAGCGTACGGGGCCTGGAGCGCCGCAGTGCGCGACCCCAGCGAACCATCCATGAAGCCCTTCAGCATGGTGGTGCGCAGCATGTTGTCGCTTTGCGGATGGTGGGAACGGTGTGCCTGGAGCAACTCCAATGGCGCATCGAACGGCAGCCACTCGGCGATGCGCAGTGTGAGCTTCCCTTCCCGCTCCAGGTCGTCGAAAACCAGGAAATCTTCCCACACGGAATTGTCCTGCACCGAGGTGACGCCCCACTGCGCGGCATCCGCCAGGGCAAGCTCCAGCGCGCGACGACGTTGCGCCGGCGACGGCGGAGGCACTTTCGCGAGAAGATCGTCTTTCGCCGTTTCCCGCAGAATGCCGGTGGCCTCGCCTTGTGGGTCCCGGTCGATCTTGCCGCCCGTGGGATCCGGGGTGGACGCGGTGATGCCGGCGAAGTTCAGCGCCGCCGAGTTCGCCACCGCAATGTGGCCGTCCACGCGGGTGAAGATCGCCGGGTGGTCTCCCGTGACCTGATCGATGTCCTGGCGGGTGGGCAGCTTCTGTCCGGGCCACAGCGTGTGGTCCCAGCCGCGTCCGGTGAGCCACTCTCCTGCCGGTGTGGTCTTCGCGCACGCGGCGATGCGATCCTGCATCTCAACTAGCGAATGCACGCCGGCCAGGTTGACGTTGAGCTTCTCGAACCCGCCGTTGGCCAGGTGCACATGTGCGTCATTGAATCCGGGCATGACGAAATGCCCGCCCAGGTCCACCACCTGGGTGTGCTTTCCTTTGAGCTTTTGGATCTCGGAGTCCGAGCCGACGGCCACCATGCGCTCGCCGCGCACGGCCATGGCCTGCGCGCGCTTGCCCGGCAAGCCGGTGTAGATGTCGCCGTGGACAAAGATCGTGTCGGCCGAGGTTGTCTTCTCCGCGCCGCTAACATTCACAGCGCCACCCAGAAACAGGACAAGCAGAGGAAAACAAGGAAGAATCCGCGCGAATCCGTGTAAATCCGTGGCAAAAGGTTTCTTCATTTCACGCCGGCGAGCGCCACCACGGCGAGCAGCACGCGCCTCAACCCCAGATCGCGCTCGGCCGGGTCGTACCACTCCTGCAAGGTATGGGCGCCGCCGCCGCTGCCGCCGGCGCCGATGGAGATAGCCTCCCGTCCCAGCGACAGCGGGATGTTGGCGTCGGTGGAGGCGCGGTGGGGCCGCGCGCGGTTGCCGAGGTGCGCGTCCACGGCGCGGATCACCTGCAGGATGCGGGCGTTGGGATCCAGTTCCGCCGCCGGACGGCAGCCGATGAGCTGGATCTGGTAGCTGATCCCCTTGCTGCCGTTGCGTGCGCGCTTCGGATATT
This sequence comes from uncultured Acidobacteriota bacterium, assembly GCA_963704285.1. GTDB lineage: Bacteria > Acidobacteriota > Terriglobia > Terriglobales > Acidobacteriaceae > JAHFUA01. The sequence goes on from OY969886.1 coordinate 3,779,608, forward strand.
CCGCCGTCGCCTCCGCCACCGCTTCCCGCAACGCGCGTTCTACGCGCTCCATCTCCTGCTGCGAAGCCGAACGGATGTCCACCCGCATGCTCGCCGATTCAGGGATGGAATTCACCAACGTCCCGCCGCCGATCACGCCGACGTTGGTGCTGATCTTGGGCTCGGCCGGCAGTTCGGTGCGGCTGAAGCGGGCGATGGCGCGCGACAGCACCACGATCGGGTTGGGCGCTCCGAAATCGCTCCAGGAATGTCCGCCCGGCCCCTGGATCGTGACCTCGAACCGCCGGCTTCCCAGCGCCTGCGTCACCACCGTATCGGTGGCAGCGCCATCGAGCACAACCGTGGGCCCGATGCGGTCCTTCCACGAAGATTCGCAGAAGATGTGCCGCATGCCGCGCAGGTCGCCCTCGCCTTCCTCGCCGACGTTGCCGATGAACAGCAACCCGGCGGAGTGGCGTACCTTCGCCGAACGCAACGCGGATGCCAGAGCCAGCAGCCCGACGATACCCGCGCCGTTGTCGGAGATGCCGGGGCCATAGAGGCGATCACCTTCGCGGCGGACGTTCAGGGGGGTGCCGGCGGCGAACACCGTGTCAATGTGCGCCGTGACGGCTACGAGTTTTTCGTCGGGACCGGAGCCGGGGCGCATCCCCAGCACGTTCCCCACCGGGTCCACCTGCGGGTCTTCCAAACCCAATTCGACGAACCGCGAGCGCAGCCACTCAGCGCGCGGCCCCTCTCCGAACGGAGGCGCGGGGATAGCTGCGACTTGCAGTTGCCAGTCGCGCAGTTCGGGCTCGTGGGAGCGGAACCACTCCATGGTGGTGTGGACGTCCCGCAGACCGGCAAGCCGCGCGATTTCCTGCTGGACCGCAGTGGAGGCGCTAATGGAGGCGGGAAGGGCCATGGTTGGGAGCTTCAATACTACAACAGCACTCCGCAAACAGCACTCAGCAGTCGGTAGTGGTGCAGCTTCAGTAATGGCGACTATCCTCGTGCCTCCCGCTGACCAAGTGCGAGTGCCGACGCACTATCTTCCACGGTAATCAGCGCCAACGGTTTGGACATCTACTTCCATCGCCTAACGGGGGCCGATAGGCGGAGCTGGTTTTAGCCCAACTTCTGGTTGCAGAGCGGGTGGAGCTGCAGAATCAGGGCATCCTGGCGCGGAACCCTCTGGTGTGCAGCCACCAACTCGAATGCGAAACCGCTAGGCAGATTACGGGTGATGCACGCGTTATCACCTCGTAGATGGGCCAACAGCCTCGCTCGGATGTCCTGTCCCTCTCCGACGTATATGTACTCTCTGGCGTTGTAAATGGCATACACTCCGGACTGCGTCGGAGATGATGAACTGACTGTTGCGTGGTCGTAGGTGAAGCCTGGTAAGCCGGGGCCAATCATGAATCTCTCCTCCAAGCCGAGATGGCTGCTTGGCTTTTATATAACAAAATTGTAATATTCAAAATGTTCGTTGTCAATATAATTTTTTTGGTATATCATGGACCACGTAGTACAGGTACCGGCACCGGCGACTCTGCGATTACAGGAGCTTGTCGGCGCAAATGGCATTGGCATCATCACCGCATGGCTGTCTAAGTTTCCGGGATGCCGCGCGAGGTTTCGTGTTCGTGTAAATGACCTCCGCAGGGTACCTCGCGTCAGTTGGACCACCAACCAGTTCCGGCCAATTGGGGAAGGACTTTTTGAGATCAAGTGGAAATGGGACAAGAGACAGTGGCGGGCGCTCGGATTTGATCGGGGAGGGTTTTTTGTGATGGTCCTTGGGTGTACACATAAACAGAAGGTCTACGACCCGCCCAATTCCCTGAGTACGGCCCACACGCGAAAGAACGAAGCGGAGCGCGGGTTATGGAGAGTGATTGACTATGAACCATAACGAATTACGCAAGCTCGTAAAAGAGCTCAGCAACAAGGAATACAGACGCGGTTTTGTTGAAGGCCATGCGAAAGACACGATCGCGTTCCAAGTCCGGCAGCTGAGAAAGGGCCGTGGGTGGGAGCAGCGCGATCTCGCAAAAGCCTTGGGTAATCCAAAATTACAGCCTATGGTCTCGCGCTATGAGAACCCTGATTATGGGCGTTACTCCATTGCAACCCTGCTTGATCTGGCGACGGCTTTCGATGTCGCGCTCGTCGTGCGTTTCGCGCCTTTCAGTGAATTGGTTGAATGGGATCTTACGGCAACGCCTCAAACACTTTCTCCAGCTCCATACTCCGAAGATGCCCGCCTGCTGGAGTTTGCAGAGCAGGCTCTCACAAGCGTTTCGCGGACAGCCGCAGCCGGATTCGGGACTATGGCTGCTCACTACGAGGCACGGATTCCCAGTGGCTCGACCCCGATCAGCGGTCCATTGCTTCAGGAACCCGGAGACCAGCCTATTTCGCGGACGGGGCTAGGCGTAATCGGCCAAGAGACGCGAGCAGTCAGGGGGGTGGCATGAAACTGCTGTCTGTGTTCGGTGCGCGCTGTGCCTGGATCGTGGACATGCAGAAATTAAACCCTACAGGCAGGAGCTTGGCGGACATTTTGAGCGGACTGCAACAACGCTACACGTTCTCGAAATCTCCCCAACACCTCTTGGACTTCAACAAAGAGAATGCCTTAGAGTTTCAGGCGGGCACATTCAGGAGGGGAGCGGAGGGAATTCTCTGCGGGTTGCAAATCTACAGTAATGGTTTGATAGGTGACACTATTTCTTCTACTGATGATTCAGAGGCGTTCTTGGAAGACCTTGCGAAGTGGCTGGCGACGGAACACAAGTTGCCGATACCGCCCACTGCGATTGTCCGAAAATTCTATGTCAGTCAGCTCTATGTCCAATCGAAGGCTTCTCTGAGCATGATCAATCCAAAGCTTATTGAGTTGGCTAACAAAATCACAGCACAGGCATTGACTGTGGACGGCAAGCCTAGGAGCTTTGCGGTTAGCGGCCTCTCTTTCTGGACCGACGATTTCGGGCAGCGTGAGGCTCCTGCACCATTCAAATTTGAGCGACGATACGGCGTACCACCAGACCAGAACGAGTATTTTTCCATGGCCCCTCTGCGCACCCAAGAGCACTTACGAGCACTGGACGAGCTAGAGGCAATTCTCAGTTCACGCGCTCGGTAGCTTCCTCCACGATTGCCACGCCCACAGCTTGCCACAGGCGGATGTCGAGGCCGAGAGGGTTAGAATTTCAAACTGCACCACTACTCAGCAGTCAGCACTCAGCAATCAGCCAAAACGACAGATCCCCTTTGTGCTGAATGCTGACTGGTGAGTGCTACGTGCTGGCGTCAGAACCGCTTCGTCATCCGGATCTCCGCCCCGCGCGGCGCTCGAAGCGCACCTCGTCCATGAGTTGGCGGATCATGTGCAGACTGCGGCCGTGATCGGCATTCAAGCCAGCACTCTCCAGGGGATTGGCAACGCTACCCGGGTCAAAACCCAGCCCGGAATCGCGCACCGTGATGTCATGGTGGAGGCCTCAGCCCCCGCGTCGGGCGCGGAGTGCGTCGACATGGCGCGCCCCCTAGGCGGAGGCCCCGGGATCCCCCGTGAAACGGGTCTTGGTCTGCCGGGGTGGGGTCTCGGCGATCCCGCTGAAACAGGCCAGAATCTCCTGTTCGGTGAGCAGGCGGTTGGACTGCTTGGCGCGCTCGAAGATGCGGTTCACCGCTTCTTCCGTCGCCGGCAATCCTTTGCGTTCCAGCCAGAAAAGGATGTTGGACTTACCGCTCATGGGGCCAATCTCGATCACCTGATCCAGACCGAAGAAGTGCGAGGGGACGCCGGAATAGACGGTGTTGGCCAGTTCGATATCGTTCTTCTTGAGCGCCTTGATCACGGCGGCGGCGTGCACCCCGGTGGCGGTGCGGAAGGCGTCCTCGCCCATGACCGGATAGTTCTTGGGGATGGGCACGCCGGTGGCGCGCGAAACCGCCTGGCAGTAGTCTTTCAGCCCGGTCAGGTCCTGCTTGTCCCAGGGCGCGATGCCCATCAGCTTCAGGTTCACCAGCATCAGGTCCATTTGGGTATTGCCGACGCGTTCGCCGATCCCGATGGCGCAGGCGTGCACGCAATCGGCGCCGGCGGCCAGCGCCGCCAGCGAGTTCGCGACCGCGAGGCCGCGGTCGCAGTGGCCGTGCCAATCCACACGAATCTTCTCGCCCGAGGGTTTCACCACCTCATTGATCACGAACTGGACCAGCGCGAACACCCCCATAGGCGTGGCGTGCCCGCAGGTGTCGCAGATCACGATGGCGCGCGCGCCGGCGTTGATGGCGGTCGAGTACAGCCGCTTGATGGTCGCGGGATCGCAGCGCGAGGTGTCCTCGGTGACGTACATCACCTCCAGGCCCAACGAGCGCGCATACTTTACGGCGTTCTCGGTGGTGCGCAGCAGAAAATCGTCGGTCCAATCCTCGGTATAGCGGCGGATGGGGCTGGAACCGATGAACGTGGCAGCCTCGATGGGCACGCCGGTCTTCTCCACGATCTCGGCGATGGGACGGATGTCGTTCTGGTGGGTGCGGGCGGCGCAGTTACCCTTGATCTTCAGGCGAGCGCGGGCGATTTCGCGCGCCAGCGCCTCTACGTGCGCCACGGCGCGCGGGCCCGCGCCCGGCAGTCCCAGATCGAGGGAATCGATTCCCAGCGACTCCATCAGGTGGAGGATCTCGATCTTCTCTTCGATGGAAGGATCGCGGACGGAAGGCGACTGCAGGCCGTCGCGCAGGGATTCGTCGTTGAGCTGGACTGGCCCGCGCGGCGCCAGTTGCGGCGCCGACACCTGGTTCCAGTCGTAGATCAGATCCGAACGGTTCATGGAGTACTGAGTACCGAGTTGCGAGTACCGAGTAGCCAATACCGAACGGAGTTACGTACTCGGTACTTGGTACTTGGTACTCGCTACTCACTTATCCTTCGGCGGCAACGTCAGCCCGAAAGTCGAGATCTGCCCCTGGCCCGCCACGTTCAGCCCGCTGGGATCCTCCGCGTTGGGCAGGTAGAGCGTTTTGCAGAATTCGCAACGATAGATCTCGGCGTCCGGCCCGTAGGCCTTGGCCACATCGCCGCAGGCCTGCTCCTTGACGTTGGCCATGTAGAACCAACGCTTCAGGTGCCCGCCGCAGAGCTTGCCCTTGGCGTCTTTCTCATTGCAGGCGCGCTGCCCCGGCTTCTTGATCTTCACTTTGTGGTTGGGGAGCTGGGCTAACTGCGTTTGGGATGTGGCCACGGACTCTCGATCTCCTATGATGACGTTGCACCCTCACCAGTGCAGCCTATCTTACTAGAGTCTCCCCTTGCGGAAATAAGCTTTCATTGACCGCAGCCCGCCCCTGAGTCGCCCGACCCAACTCGCAGAAAACAGAAGATCGACGAACCCTTCCATCTGCCGCGCGAACTCTCCGCCGTAGCCGAACCACCATACCTTACGCATGCGCGGGAGCAGGTCGGAATCCAGGTACTTGATGCGGACCATCTCCTCCAGGCCCAGGCGGCCGTGGGCACGGCCCAGCCCGCTTGATTTCACGCCGCCGTGCGGGGCTTCGCTGATGCCGAAGCAACTGATCACATCGTTGACCATGACCGTGCCCGCCTGGATGCGCCGGGCGAGGGCTTCGCCGCGCCGGCGGTTGCCGGTCCAGACGCTGGCCGCCAGGCCGAACTCGGAGTCGTTGGCCAGCCGCACCGCCTCGTCGTCGGTGGCGAACGGCATCAGCGGCAGGACCGGCCCGAAGGTTTCTTCGCGCATGATGCGCATCTCGTGTGTGACGTCGGCAAGCACGGTGGGCGCGTAGAAGTTGGGGCCGAACTCGGGCAGGCGCCGGCCGCCAATCAGCAGTCGGGCGCCGCGCGCGATGGCATCCGCGACGTGCGCTTCCACCACCCGCAACTGCTGCTCGTTGATCATTGGGCCGATATCGGTTTCCGGATCCATGCCGTTGCCCACGCGCAGCTTGCGGGTCTTCTCCACCACCGCAGCCAGGAACTTCTCGTACAGGCGGCGAGCGACGTAGCAGCGCTCGACCGAGAGACACGTCTGGCCGGCGTTCATGAACGCACCCCAGAGGGCAGCGCTCGAGACCACGTCCAGGTCGGCGTCTTCCAGCACCAGCATGGGATCCTTGCCGCCCAACTCCAGAAGCACGGGAAGCAGCTTCTTGGCGGCTGCCTCGGCGACGCGCTTGCCCGTGCGCACGCTGCCGGTGAAGACGATCTTGTCGATGGGCGCTTCCACAAGCACGGCGCCGGCGGAGCCATCGCCGACCACCACCTGGAAGATGTCGCGCGGCACCCCTGCCTCGTGCAGGAGCGAAGCCAATTCCAGCGCCGCCAGCGGCGTGAATTCCGATGGCTTGACCACGACCGCGTTCCCCGCCACCAGCGCCGCCAGTCCTTCCGTCGCCGGGGTCGAGAACGGGTAGTTCCAGGGAGAGATGATCCCGATCACGCCGCAGGGCTCGCGCACCAGGTGCGCTGACTTGGTCTTCATGACCAGGTTGCCGTGAGGCACGGGCTCTGGCTTGAGCACAACGTGCGCGTTCTCGATGAGGAAGCGCGCCGCGTCCAGCACCACCAGCACTTCGGTCACCAGCGCCTCAACCTGCGGCTTGCCGTTCTCGCGCGTAATGGCGCGGGCGACCTCGTCTTTGTTCTGGTGCAGCAGGCGCTGGAATCGCCGCAGGATCTCGACCCGCGCCCGCACTCCAAGCTCCGCCCAGGCAGGTTGTGCGGCCCGCGCGCGCTCGACCGCAGCGCCGACCTCGGTCGCGCTCGCGCATTCGAATTCGCGCAGCGTTTCCCCGGTGGCCGGATTGCGCGAGGTAACACGTCCAGCGCCGATTTGAACGTCTGTTGCCATGATGGCTGCGTCTTCGTTGTGGGCTAGACTACAACATTCTGTCGCCCGCTTCGCGGGCTTCGCCATTTGAGATTGTCATCCTTCGCGAGGCGAAGCCGAGCGGAGGATCTGATAATAATGTCAACGCCACCGGTGGGGGTCGCGCTGCCATTCGCGTCAGATTCTCCCGCCTCCCTTTGTCGGCGGAAGAATGACATGCAAGTGGCTTTCAATGGCTGGGATGACCCGATCACCCGATGACCCGATCCTCAATACTCCACGCTCACCAGGTACAGCCCGCAGGCCGGGGCCGTGGGGCCGGCCGCGGAGCGGTCGCGAGTCTCCACAACGCGCTTCATGCCCGCGCAATCCAGCGTGCCTTTGCCCACCAGCAGGAATGTCCCCACCAGGTTCCGCACCATGTGGTGCAGGAAGCCGCTGCCACGCACGGTGTAGATCAACTCTTCTCCTGCGCGAGTCCATTCCGAGGAATAGATCGTGCGCACGTTCGAGGCCTCTTCCTCTTCCCGGCCGCGCTCCGGGTCCACCGCGGCAAAAGACGTGAAATCATGTTCGCCGATGACGACAGCGACCGCAGCCCGCATCGCATCTTCGTCCAGCGGATAAGGGTAGTGGTAGACGTATCGCGCCAGAAACGGCGGGCAGATCTCGCCACGATAGATGCGATAGCGGTACGTCTTGGCGCCCGCCGATTTGCGGGCGTGGAACTCTGGCGTCGCTTCCTCCACACTCAGCACGCGAATGGCCGGCGGCAGCACGTGGTTGAGCGCACGTTGCAGGTTCTCCGTGGGAATACCGGCATCGAGCTCGCAGGAGGCCACCTGGGCAAGCGCGTGCACTCCGGCATCGGTGCGGCCCGATCCCTGCGGCAGGACCTTGGAGCCAGTCAGTCGCTCGATAGCCGCCGCCAGCTCAGCCTGCACGGTCGCGCGCTCCGGCTGCACCTGCCATCCGTGGAAGTCGCTGCCGTCGTAAGCCATGATGATCTTCAGGTTGCGCACAATGCGTGCCACTCTCCGCGATCCGGCGAGCGCGGGCCGGTGGTTTATACTATCCCACTTCCCGCAAGCGAGATGCGCGGCGAGCGCTGGCGCGCCGCGCGGCAGAAAAATGAAACCATCCGTGACTTCCTTGCGTATCAGCGGGTGACGATTCTCGTGTCTTGCAGTCTGTATGAGGTTGGAACTGATTCTTTCCCGGAGATAACCGAATGCGCTTTCCCCGAGTCCTGTTTCTCCCGGCGTGGCTGATCGCCGCGGCCGTGCTGGTGGCGGCCGCTGGCCAGCCCGCGCTCGCGCAGACAACCGATTATTCCAAGTCGGTCTCGCAGTTCCCCAACGTGTTGGGTCCGTACATGCCGCGGCATGTGCCCGAGCCCAATCTCGCCAACAGCGCGCGCATCGACCAGTTGATCAAGGAGGGGAAACTCTACTTGTCGTTGGATGACGCCATCGCGCTGGCGCTGGAGAACAACCTCGACCTGGCCATCGCGCGCTACAACCTGCCCATCGCGGACACCGACATCCTGCGCGCCAAGTCGGGCGCTTCCACCCGCGGCGTCAATACCGGATTGGTGCAGGGCACGCCCGGCGGCGGCGTGGGAACCATCGGCGCGGGCGGTGTCGGCGCGACCTCGACCGGGGCGGGCGCCGGCGGCACCACCGCCGCCACCGGCGGCGCCGGGACCGGTGCCGCCGGACTGGTGACCTCCACCCTGGGCGTCGGACCGCCGATCGGGTCTTATGACCCCATCCTGACTTCGACGCTTAGCATCGAACACCTGGTCTCGCCCACCGCCAGCCCTTTTTCTGGCGCGACCACCCTGGGCCAGAACACCGCCACCGCGAACATCGGCTGGACGCAATACTTGCCCACCGGCACCACCTACTCGGTCAGCTTCAACAATCAGCGGCAGACCACCAACAGCTTCTTCACCCAACTTAGCCCGATTATCAGCAGCGGTATGCGGATCACCTTCACCCAGCACCTGCTGCAGGGACTGAGCATCAACGCCAACCGGCGTTTCATCACCATCGCCAAGAACAACCGCGAGATCTCCGACGTGGCCTTCCGCTCGCAGGCCATCAATACAGTGGCGCAGATCGAGAACATCTACTGGGACCTGGTCAGCGCTTATGACGACGTGCGGGTAAAGGAGGGTTCGCTGGCGCTGGCGCAAAAGACGCTTTCCGACAACAAGAAGCAGGTGGAGATCGGCACGCTGGCGCCCATCGAGGTCACGCGTGCCGAATCCGCGGTGGCTTCCGGACAGCAGGACCTGATCGTCTCCCAGACCAACCTGCAACTGCAGCAGTTGCTGATGAAGAACGCGCTCACTCGCAACATGACCGACGCGCAGTTGGCCGCCGCTCCTGTCATCCCCACCAGCACCATGGCGCTCCCCGCACAAGAGCCGGTGGTGCCCATCCAGGACCTGATCAACGACGCGCTACAGCACAGCCCCGACTTGGCCCAGTCACGCATCGACCTGACGAACCGTGACCTCACCAAGCGGGCCGCGCGCAACGAGCTGCTGCCCACCGTGGACCTGGTGGCCTGGTATGGCGCCGCCGCTCTGGCGGGCGACACTAATCTTCGTTCGGTGTGCCCGCCCGTGGGAACAAGTCCAAACCCATCACTCTGTACACCGCCGCCCGTGCCGCCACCCACCGGTTTCGGCGACGCCTTTTCCAACCTGTTCGGCTACAACGCGCCCGACTATGCGGTCGGGCTAAGCGTCAACATCCCCATCCGCAACCGCTCGGCGCAGGCCGATCAGGTGCGCTCCGAACTGGAATATCGCCAAGCCCAGGTGCGTTTGCAGCAGCTCCAGAACCAGATCGCCATCCAGGTGCGTAATGCCCAGTTCTCCGTGCAGCAAAACCGCGCCCGGGTGGACGCGGCCAACAGCGCGCGCCAACTCGCTGCCGAGTCGCTCAACGCCGAACAGAAGAAATACGCCTTGGGCGCATCCACCAACACGCTGGTCCTGCAAGCCCAGCGCGACCTGGCGCAGGCGGAGTCCAACGTGGTCACCGCCATGTCTGCCTATGAGAAGTCCAAGGTCGAATTGGACCGGGTCATGGGGCTGATACTCACCCACAACGGCATCGAGATCGCCGATGCGGAGAGCGGCAAGGTAACGCGCATGCCCAACGTGCCCGGCATCCTGCCGCGGCAGGAGCAGAACCAGCCGCCTTCAACGCAGCCGCCAAAATAGTAGGAGTACCGAGTTGCGAGTACCGAGTACCGAGCTGCGAGTACCGAGTAAAACATAGGGAGTTCTGCCTTACTCGGTACTTGGTACTCGGTACTCGGTACTCAGCGCTGCTATGCTTTCGCCGTGACCCTGTCCGTCGTGGTCATCACCTTTAACGAAGAAGCCAACATCAGCCGCGTGCTGGAGAGCGTGCGGCTGGCGGATGAGCACATCGTCCTCGATTGCGGCTCGACCGACCGCACCCTCGAGATCGCCCGCGCCTTTGGCGCCAAGACTTTCACAGAGAAATGGAAGGGCTACTCCGCCCAGAAGAATGCCGCCATCGACAAGGCCACCGGCGACTGGGTGCTGTCACTCGATGCCGACGAGGCCGTCGAGCCCGAGCTGATGGAGGAGATCCGCGACGCCCTCGACCACAACCCGCCGGTCAACGGCTATTACATGCCGCGCAAGAATTATTTCCTCGGGCGCTGGATCCGCCACGGCGGCTTCTATCCCGACCGCAAACTGCGGCTGTTCCGCCGCGGCCTGGGCCGCTTCGGAGAACGCGCGGTGCACGAAGTCGTTCAAGTGGATGGCCCCACCGGCACGCTCAACCACGCCCTGATGCACAGCGCCTATCCCACGCTCGAGGGCTACATCAGCCACATGAACCGCTACTCGTCGCTGGGCGCTGAAATCGCGGTCGCCAAGGGCAGCGGCGGGTTCAGCCTGCTGAACATCGTCATCAACCCCTTGGCGACCTTCCTCTACAACTACTTCTTTCGCCTTGGGCTGCTGGACGGCCGCGAAGGCCTGCTGCTCCACCTTTACCACTCGGTGTACGTGAGTTGGAAATACGCCAAGGCGTGGGAGCTGGCGCGGCGGGCGAGGCGTGAATCAAGCAGCACTACAAATCCTCAGGCATGAGGCCGGTCCGCTTGGCGATTTTGGCCAGCATCACCGGACCGATTTCTTCCGAATCGTGAAAAGCCCAAGTAAACTCGGGAAATCCAGCGCGTTCAAGCTGAACGTGGGAAGATCCCTTCTTCTGGGCCTTGGGCCTCCAGCCGATTCGCAGGAGAGCTTGGTACACCCTCTTGGCCTTTGTGCTCGGCCACTTGCTCATGCCGACGCGAACTTCACCGAGTTCTGCAGCTTCTTCTCCTCTTCGATCCTGTCGGCGATCACTCGATAGGCCAAAGCCTGCACCCGCAGCAGCGCTTCCTGTTTGCTTTTGCCGTAGACCATCACGCCCGGAAGCTCGGGAACTTCAGCGATCCAGCGGCCGTCCTCTTCACGATCAAAGACAACCCGGAAAACCTGTTGCTTCATGCGGCCTGATCCTGTGGCACGTGCTTTAGCGGCCCGTTTCTGGTTAGCGTGATTCGCCATGGGTCTTACTCTAGCACCTCCGTTATCTCCCAGCACACCTCATGTTCTTGCCCCCGTTTTCCGCATCTTCTATCATGACAGGTTAGCTGGCCGCCTCCATGACGCCCAAAGACAAGCCCCACCAGCCGCACCTCGCGGAAAGTCCCATCCAGGAAGTTTTCGAAGGACGGCACCCCTCGGCCTCGGAAAAGCAGTGGGCGGAGAACACGCTGCTGCCCACGCTGGAGAAGAATCCCGAGAGGCCGATCGGGAAACCCACGGGCGTGAACCTCGATGAGCAGGGGCACGCGCGCTACACCACCATCTCCGGCCAGCCCATCAAGCGCCTCTATACGCCCGCCGACCTGCCCGAGGACTGGGAGTACGCGCGCTACCTGGGCTATCCTGGCCAGGCGCCCTACACGCGCGGCATTCACGCCTCCGGCTATCGCGGCAGGCTCTGGACCATGCGCCAGTTCTCCGGCTTCGCCTCGCCCGAGGAGACCAACCGCCGCTACAAGTACCTGCTGGCGTCCGGCAGTGGCGGGCTCTCGGTGGCGTTCGATCTGCCGACCCTCATGGGCTATGACTCCGACCACGCCGCCAGCGAAGGCGAAGTGGGCAAGTGCGGCGTGGCCATCGACTCGCTCGAGGACATGGAGATCCTCTTTGGCGGCATCGACCTGGAGAAGACCACGGTCTCGATGACCATCAACTCGCCCGCCTCGGTGCTGTGGGCGATGTACCTGGTGGTCGCGGAAAAGCAGGGCGCCGACTGGAAGAAGATTTCCGGCACCATCCAGAACGACATCCTCAAGGAATACATCGCGCAGAAGGAATACATCTACCCGCCGGCGCCCTCCATGCGCCTGGTGGTGGACACCTTCGAGTTCGGCTCGCTGTTCACGCCGCGCTTCAACACCATCTCCATCAGCGGCTACCACATCCGCGAGGCCGGCTCGACCGCGCTGCAGGAGCTGGCGTTCACCATCTACGACGGCGTCGAGTACGTGGAGTGGGCGCTGCGCCGCGGCCTCAAGTTCGACGAGTTTGGCCCGCGCCTGAGCTTCTTCTTCAACGCGCACAACGATTTCTTCGAGGAGATCGCCAAGTATCGCGCGGCGCGCAAGATCTGGTACCGGCTGACGAAAGACCGCTTCCACGCGCAAAAAGAACGCACCTGGCTGATGCGCTTCCACACCCAGACCGCGGGTGTCTCGCTGCCGGCGCAGCAGCCGATGAACAACATCGCTCGCGTGGCCCTGCAGGCGCTCGCCGCCGTGATGGGCGGGACGCAATCGCTGCACACTGATGCCTACGACGAAGCGCTCGCGCTCCCGACCGCCGATGCCGCGCGCATCGCCTTGCGCACGCAGCAGATCATCGCCTACGAATCGGGCGTGGCGCAGACCATCGATCCGCTGGGCGGCTCCTACTTCGTCGAGCGCATGACCCTCGACATGGAAAAGGGCGCCTTCGATTGCTTCGACAAGCTCGACGCCATGGGTGGCATGGTCAAAGCCATCGAGCGCGGCTACCCGCAGAAAGAAATCGCCGAAGCTTCGTACCAGTACCAGCGCGCGGTCGAGGCTAGGGAGAAGATCACCGTCGGCGTGAATGACTTCGTCATCGAAGAGAAGACGCCGGAGATCCTCTACATCGGCGAGACCGTGGCCCGCCAGCAGGAGGAGAAACTGAAGAAACTGCGTGCGCGGCGCTCGAACGAAGAAGTGCAGCGCCGCCTCGACGTCCTGAAGAAGGCAGCGGCCCAGGAGCCGCAGGTCCGCGCCGACGGCAAGATCTCCGACGCCAACACCATGCCCTACATCATCGACGCCGTCCGCGCATACGCCACCGTGGGCGAGATCTGCGAAGCGCTGAAGCAGGTGTACGGGACGTACACGGAAGTCAGCATCACGTAGCGCCGGCGGCGCTAACATCACCCGATTCTCTGTGTCTCCGCACCTCCGTGGTGAATCTACATTCCCGATGCGACACGCCGTCCGCCACCTGAAAAAATCCGACCCCGTGCTGGCTGCCATCATCGAGCGCGTTGGCCCGTACCGCCTGACGTTTCGCGAGCCGACCTTCGAAACCCTGGTGCGCTCCATCGCCTTTCAGCAACTCAATGGCAAGGCTGCGAAGACCATCTTCGACCGGCTGGTTGCGGCTGCCGGTGGCGCGCTCACGCCGGAGTCGATCCTGGCGCTCACGCCCGAGCAGATGCGCGCCGCCGGGCTCTCCCGGCAGAAGCTGTCATACATCCGCGACCTGGCGGAGCGCACGCGCTCGGGTGAGATCGATTTCGCGCGGCTGCCCGGAATGTCCGACGAAGACGTGATCGAGCACCTCACGCGCGTCAAGGGCATCGGCGTCTGGTCAGCACAGATGTTCCTGATGTTTGCCCTGCGCCGCCCCAACGTCCTGCCCACCGCCGATTACGGCGTGCGCGCTGCCATCAAGAAGCATTACCGGAAACGCAAACTCCCCGATCACAAACAGATTGTGAAGCTGGCCCGAGTCTGGCATCCCTACTGCTCAGTGGCGTGCTGGTATTTGTGGAGAAGCGGAGAAACGATCGTTTGATTTGCGATTTCTGATTTGTGATTTGCGATTGCAAGCACGCGTCCAATCACAAATCACCAATCGCAAATCGCAAATCCCTGATGTATCCTACTCAGTTGTAGACCAGCTCTCATTCGCGCTATGCCTGCTGAGAAAAAGATCCGTGTCCTTGTCGCCAAGCCCGGGCTGGACGGCCACGACCGCGGCGCCAAGGTGATCGCGCGCGCCTTACGCGATGCCGGCATGGAGGTCATCTATACCGGCTTGCGCCAGACCCCGGAGATGGTGGTCCACGCCGCCCTGCAGGAAGATGTGGACGTCATCGGCCTTTCCATTCTCTCCGGCGCGCACAACGCCATCATGCCGCGGGTCATGGACCTGCTGCGCCAGAACAAGATGGAGGACGTGCTGGTCATCATCGGCGGCATCATCCCCGACCAGGACATCCCCGGCCTCAAGCAGGCCGGTGTGGCCGGCATCTTCCTGCCGGGCACGCCCATGAACGAGATCGTGGAGTTCATTCGCAAGAACGTGAAGCCGCGCGGCGTGGCCGCCCTCTGAGGACGCCATCCGGCAACAGCAACTCATCGAGCAGACCATCGGCCCGGCGCCGTGGTACTGGCAGACCTTCCCTGAATTCGCCGGCGTTTCCGGGCAGCACTACACATGGACGTACCACAACGAAGCTGAGATCGAGAACCTGGTTACGTTGCAGCGTCGGCAGGAACCAAACGCAACCCTGCTGGCGCTGAATACCTATTGCTGTCCATTCATCGTGCCTGAGTCGCGGCTGGGGATATGGTGCCCCGAGCCCGGCTACCTGCGTCTGCTTTGCTTCGACCTCGACCAGCTTGCAGCTTTCCCCTTGCGCGATGTGGCGGGCTGGTTCAAGCGGTCTCAGGAGCGCATCTATTCCGTAACCGCGCCCCTGGCCGAGATCGAGATCAGCTCGCGGTTCACCGCCGGCAAGCACGCGGTGGAGGTCCCACCGGAATTCCGCGGCCTCGCCGAGCTGCTGCTGATCGGCTCCTACCCGGCAACCAGCAACGACGATGCTGCCTGCGCCATCGTCGTGCTCAATCCCCGGGCGGGAGAGGTGACGGTGCTGCCGCAAACTTGGTTCACGGCGAACAAGTTCGACATCGGATATCAGTGGATTACGCGGGTAACACGTGACCCTGTGACCGGCAGGATCATCGGCAGCGGCATCCGCATCCGCGACTTCGAGCTGACGGAGGATGGGATGGGGCTGGCGAGGTGGCTGGAGTGAATCGCCAGCCCACTCATTATGTCTTCCAGGTTGTAGGTATGGCATACACTCCTACCCCAATGAAGGTGTCATCCTTCGCGAGGCGAAGCCGAGCGGAGGATCTGACGGGAATGCCTGCGCCACCTGAACCGGTTGTGCAAACTGTTTTGTCAGATTCTCCCGCCTCCCTTTGGTCGGCGGAAGAATGACGGTTTCTGGTTGGTGCTGTGGCATACACTCCTACCCCAAAGAAGGTGTCATCCTTCGCGAGGCGCAGCCGAGCGGAGGATCTGACGAGGAGGTCATCACCACCGGTATGGGTGGCGTCACCAGTATCGTCAGATTCTCCCGCCTCCCTTCGGTCGGCGGAAGAATGACAGTCTAGTGATATGAGGTCTTACTGCGTCTACATCATGGCCAGCCATCGCCGTGTCCTTTACATCGGTGTAACCAGCGACTTGGACCAGCGTGTCTGGCAGCACCAGCACGATGTTCACCCCTGGTCCTTTACAGCCCGGTACCGCGTTCACAAGCTGGTTTACTTTGAGACGTACTCCAACATCGTCGCGGCGATTGCCCGAGAGAAGAAACTCAAGCACTTCACCCGCGCCGAGAAGATTGCTCTGATCGAGTCAAGGAATCCAAAATGGCGGTGCTGGGCTAATTCTGTGTTGCTGATTCTCCAGGCCACGGCTCCCCTGCCTCCAGTTTCTTCTGGAAAATTTTGATGGAGCCTCGCAACTGCAAGATGCGCCGCTTAGAGTCTGCAAGCTGCTTCTGTGCCTCGGCCAAAGCTGCTCCCCAGCCCAGCGATGATTTATCTATAGATTTATCTTTTTTTGTTGACAAGCGTTTATCCGTCATCTAGGATTCTCCCTATGGGTGATGAATTCAAGAAAGCATTGCAAAAGGCAAGATTGGAACTGGCCCTTGTCGAAGCGAAGCAGCAAAGACTCGCGGGGCGAAAGGCTCAACTGTTGCAAACGATTGCTGGCCTCGCCCCCCTTGTGGGCGAAGCCCCCACGGATGATGCGGTGACCCTTGCTGATGCGATGCGAACGGTTATGGGCACTGCCGCAATGGCACGACCGAACACCGTGTTCACAGCGAAAATCGTGCGTGACCTCCTGCAAGAGATGGGTTTCGATTTGAGCAAATTCAGCAACCCCTTGGCATCTATACACACGGCGATCGCGCGAATGCAGCGGGCGGGAGAATTGATCTCCATGGGGGATGTTGGCCAGTACAAGTGGCAAGGTCGCGTCGCAAAGCGTCACCCGTTTTACGGGGGGTAGGTATGAGTTTGGCGTGCAATACGAAACGCTCTGCGTATGCAGCGCAGAGCGTCTCGGAAGGGAGGACTCGCAGTGAAGGTGATTATCGTGATCCGCTTCACTGCCAATCAACCCACGGTGGAAATTACCGTTGTGCCACCGTAAACCGTAACCCTTAACAAGTGCCCCGTCTCCTGCGGAAACAGGGGGCGGGGCTAATCCAAAGCGCGGGGTAAGCCGCCCTTCAGACCCAAAGCAATTGTGACGGCTTTCTCCGCAGAACGCAAGCGGAGAAAGCCCATGACCTGCCGAATTTGCAACCACCGGGCTAAGAAGTTCGGAACCTACGGCAAGCGCCGAATCCAGCGCTACCGTTGCATTTCCTGCCGCACAACCTTCTCGGAAACCGTCCCCAAGCTGGGGACGCACTACACCGATCCTGAAACCGCATCCAGGGCGCTGACGCTGATGCTTGAGGGAATGAGCGTGCGCGCCATCTCGCGCACCACCGGCCTGCACAAAGGCACGATTCTGCACCTGATGAGCACGGCGGCAGCGAACGCCAGCCGACTGCTCGACATCTACGTCCGTGGCGTGCGTCCGCGATTTGTCCAACTGGACGAATTGTGGACCTACGTGGGCTGCCACGGAAACCGGAAGGCCGGGAACGCTCCCGCTGAGTGGGGCGACCAGTGGACTTGGCTGGCGCTGGATTCGGACAGCAAGCTCATCATCTCGCACCACATCGGGGCGAGGAACACGGTGAACGCCTATAAATTTGTCCACGATCTCGCAGCCCGCACGGTTGGCCGCTACCAGATCACCACGGACGCGCTGCGCGGATACGTGGGTGCAATCGAGGAATGGTTCGGCAGCGATGTTGACTACGCGCAGTTGCAGAAGATTTATGGGCGCACCGAGGCAGGCCCAGAATGGTACGGCGGCGGCACAGTGATAGCGGCAGTTCCCCGAGTCAGAAGCGGAAATCCTGATTTTTCCCGCATCTCGACCTCTCACATCGAAAGAGCGAATTTGAGCGTCCGTATGCACCTTCGCAGATTCACCAGAAAAACCAATGCGGCCAGCAAAACGCTGGACAATCTGAAGGCTGCTGTTACCCTGTACGTCGCGTTTTACAACTTCTGTCGAGTGCACCAAAGCCTTCGCGTTACCCCTGCGATGCAGGCGGCGGTAACGGATCATGTCTGGACGGTGGCTGAGCTCCTGGTAGACTTGCAAAATGACCGTAGACAAAAAGTGCTTCCTTGAGGTGAGCGATGTTCGCGCTGTGCAGTTTACTTGCCAGCAGTGTCGGAGTACGATCGCTGTTCCCATCAGCCAGATCGGACGGAGCATTCCGTCAGAATGCCCACGACATGAATGTTCCAATGTTTGGCTCGACAAGGGCACCGAGGAATATGAGAATATCTTGGCCTTTCTGACCACACTCGCGACATTGGAGAGGACGCTCAAGGGCAGGACATTCTTACTGACGCTTCAAATAGCTTACCAGGACTAAGCGCGGATTTCGCCGTGTCTGCCATTCAAATAATCTTGACCAAAGTATGGACGGCACTGAAGAACCAGTGGCGGCGTGAGCATGAGCAAGCGAGCGACTTTCACACCTTCTTGTGGGCAAGTATGATTTTGGGCTCAGTCGTCGCCTTACTCGTGATTCTCATGGATGCCTTGGGGCATTAAGTTGCCCGGCAACACGGAATTAGCCCAGCACCGCAGATTCTCCTGCCTGGCACCGCTCGGCGCAACATGGCGGGAATTGGCTTCATCGTCGAACCGCAAGGCCACTGTGACATCATCCGCCTCTGCTCCGAGGATGGCACCAACCGCCTGACCCGCGCCTGCGTCACTTCCCTCACCGAAGCCGTGGCCGAACTGGCACACGACCGGCGCCCGCTCATCCTCACCGGCAATCAGAAGTTCTTCTCCGCCGGAGCCGACCTCCACGAGATCACCACCCTCAGCGGCCCGCAGGCGTTCGCCTTCTCGAGAGCCGGACAGATGATGACGGATGCCGTGGACGTATTTCCCGCCCTCGTCATTGCTGCCGTGAACGGCTATTGCATGGGAGGCGGCCTGGACCTGGCGCTGGCCTGCGATCGCCGTATCGCCTCGCCGCACACCATCTTCGGCCATCGCGGGGCCGCGCTCGGCCTGATCACCGGCTGGGGCGGCACGCAGCGGCTAGGGCGCCTCATTGGTTGTGCCCGCGCGGTGGAGATGTTCACGGCGGCCGAGAAGGTGAATGCTGCGCACGCGTTGTGCTATGGGTTGGTTGACGCCATAGCCGAAGATCCGGTCGCCACCGCCCTGCGTCAGGTAGCATAGTCCGCACTGCGCCCGGTTTGCGCCCGCTCGCGCCGCTGTTGTACCGTTACCGTTTACTCCCACGACCCGATGACGGATCATTCCCAGCACGCCTCGACCGAACTGCCGTCGAACATCCTGAAATCCACCGTGGACGCGACCTCGGCGCGCTACGAGCGCAACATGCGCGCCATGGCCGAGTTGGTGGCGACCTTCCGCAACGAGGAAGAGAAGATCCGCGAGGGCGGCGGCGAGAAAGCCATCGAGGCGCAGCACAAGAAAGGACGCCTTACCGCGCGCGAGCGCATCGCCCTGCTGCTCGATCCCGGCAGCGAGCTCTTCGAACTGGGGAGCTATGCCGCCTACGGCATGTATGAAGAATGGGGCGGCGCGCCGGCGGCGGGCGTGATCACTGGACTGGGGCGCATCCACAGCCGGCTGCTGATGATCATCGCCAACGACGCCACGGTAAAGGCCGGAGCCTTCTTCCCTATGACGGCGAAGAAGGTGATCCGCGCCCAGAACATCGCCCTCGAGAACCGCATCCCCACCATCTACTTGGTGGATTCCGCCGGCGTCTTCCTTCCCTTGCAGGAGGACGTCTTCCCCGACACCGACGATTTCGGCCGTGTCTTCCGCAACAACGCCGTGATGTCGGCCATGGGCATCCCGCAGATCGCGGCCATCATGGGCATGTGCGTGGCCGGCGGGGGATATCTGCCGGTGATGTGCGACCACATCCTGATGACCGACGGCAGCGGCCTCTTCCTCGCCGGGCCGGCGCTGGTACAGGCCGCCATCGGGCAGAAGGTGGACGCCGAAACGCTGGGCGGCGCTGCCATGCACGCGCAGATCTCCGGTACCATCGACTACCGCGAGCCCAGCGACGAAGCCTGCATCGCGCGCATCCGCTCGCTGGTGGAGAAGATGGGTTATCGCCGCCAGTCGGTCTGGGACCGCAAGCAGCCCGAGCCGCCGCTCTATCCCGGCGAGGAACTCTACGGCATCTATGAGGCTGATCCCGCGCGCCCTTACGACATGAAGGACGTCCTGGCGCGCCTCGTGGACGCTGGCCGCTTCGACGAGTACAAGCCGGAGTACGGCGAAACCGTGCTCTGCGGCTTCGCGCGCATCGGCGGCTTCGCCGTGGGCATCGTCGCCAACCAGAAGAAGCACGTCACCGTGCTCGACGACCACGGCCAGAAGCGGGTGGAGTTCGGGGGCGTGATCTACACCGAATCGGCGGAGAAAGCCGCGCGCTTCATCATGGACTGCAACCAGAACCTGGTGCCGCTCCTCTTCCTGCACGACGTCAACGGCTTCATGGTGGGGCGCGACGCCGAGTGGAGCGGCATCATCAAGGCGGGCGCCAAAATGGTGAACGCCGTCTCCAACTCGGTGGTGCCGAAGATCACCATCATCATCGGCGGCTCCTTCGGCGCGGGACACTACGCCATGTGCGGCAAGGCCTACGATCCGCGCTTCCTGTTCGCCTGGCCGACCGCGCGCTATGCCGTCATGAGCGGCGATTCGGCCGCCGGCACCCTGGTCGAGATCAAGATCAAGCAACTGGAGCGCGGCGGCAAGAAGCTGAGCGACGAAGAGAAGAAAGAGCTGTACGAATCGGTGAAGCAGACCTACGACGCGCAGCAGGACCCGCGTTACGGCGCCGCCCGCCTGTGGATCGACCGCATCATCGATCCCATGGAGACGCGCGACGCCATCGTGCGCGCCCTGGAAGCGGCCGCCCTCAACCCGGAAGTACCGGAATTCAAGGTGGGAGTGCTGCAGACATGATCAGCAGCATGACGCGACGCACGCGGAATTCTGGTCTTGCCGACGACCAACGACCGACGACCGACGACCGGCATGATTGAGCGCGTCAAACTGATCGAGTGCCCGCGCGATGCCTGGCAAGGCCTGGCGGGGGTGATCCCCACCGCGGTGAAGGTGGCTTACCTGCGCGCGCTGATCGGCGCGGGCTTCAAGCACCTGGATGCCGTCTCCTTCGTCTCGCCCAAAGCGGTGCCGCAGATGGCCGACTCCGAAGAAGTGCTGCGCGAGCTCGATCCTCCCGACGACGTGGAGATCATCGGCATCGTGGCCAACGAGCGCGGCATGGAGCGCGCCATCAACAGCGAGACGGTGACCGTGGTCGGCTATCCCTACTCGGTCTCGGAGACTTTCCTCAAGAACAACGTGCACCAGACGCTGGAGGAATCCATCGGCATGCTGGAGAAGATCAAGCAGGATGCCGACAGCGTCGGCATGGGCGTCATCGCCTACATCTCCATGGCCTTCGGCAATCCTTACGGCGATCCCTGGAACCCGGGCGAGGTGGTCGAGGCGGTGCGCCTGCTCACCGACATGGGCATCGAAACCATCTCGCTGGCCGATACCGTGGGGCTCGCCGATGCCGACCGCATCGATGACCTGGTTTCGGCAGTGGTCCCGCAATTCTCCGGCGTGGAGATCGGCGTGCACCTCCACAGTCGCCGCAAAGATGCGGCGGAGAAGATCCTGGCAGCCTACGACGCCGGTTGCCGCCGCTTCGATTCCGCCCTCGGCGGATTGGGGGGATGTCCGTTCGCGCAGGACTTGCTGGTCGGCAACATCCCCACGGAGACCGTGCTGGCGGCGCTGGCCGGCCGCGAAGTCGATCTGCCTATCCGCAAGCCGCTCGACTCGGTGCTCAAAATGAACGCCGACATCGCCGACAAGCACGCCGCGCCGGTGAAGCAGTAGCTGAAACACAGTACCCAGTACCTAGTACCAAGTACCCAGTGCACGGCGCGCGTGTTGGGCACTTTGCTATGCTGCACTTGGTACTTGGTACTTGGTACTGAGTACTTGGTACTTATGGATCTGAAAACCATTCTCCTCACCGAATCCGACCACATCGCCACCCTGACCCTTAACCGTCCGGAGAAGCGCAACGCCATCAGCTATGAGCTGATCGACGAGATGTTCCTCGCGCTGGCGGCCGTCGAGCGCTCTGACGCGCAGGTGCTCATCATCACCGGCGCGGGCATGGCGTTCTGCGCCGGCATGGACCTCGACAACCTGCGCGCCATCACCACCCGCTCGCACGCGCAGAATCTCGCCGACTCCGAGACCATGGCCAGGCTGTTCCGTGCCATCTACGAGTTTCCCAAGCCCACGATCGCGGCGGTGAACGGGCCAGCCATGGGCGGCGGATGCGGCATCGCCACCCTGTGCGATTTCACCGTCGCATCGGAGGAAGCCAAGTTCGGCTACACCGAGGTGAAGATCGGCTTTCTGCCGGCCATTGTCTCCACCTTCCTCATTCAGCAAGTCGGCGAGAAGCGCGCCCGCGACCTGCTGATGACCGGACGCATCTTCTCCGCCGAAGAAGCCAAGCACCTGGGCATCGTCACCGATGTCGTCTCCGGCGAGCAGCTCATGGAATGGGCGCGCGAACTGGCGGGGACGCTCATGCAGGCGAGCCCCGCATCGCTGCGCGCCACCAAGCGCCTGCTCTCCGCCTTCGCCAAGGACGTGCTCGACCGCCGCCTCGCGCTCGCGGTCGCGGAGAATGCGCGCATCCGCACCACCGATGATTTCCGCGAGGGAATCACTGCGTTCCTGGAGAAGCGCAAGCCGCGCTGGAGCGGCAAATAAATGTCCGCTCCCGAGCCAGCGCGCCGTCTTGCCGTCTGCGAGACGCGGCTGCGCGTGCGCTACGTCGAAACCGACCAGATGGGCGTCGTCTATCACACCAACTATCTCATCTGGTTCGAGGTAGGACGGGTCGAGTTGCTGCGCCAGCTCGGCTTCACCTATCGCGACATGGAGCGCGAGGACGGCTGCTATATTGCCGTAGTGGACGCCCGCTGCCGCTACAAAGTCCCGGCCCGCTACGACGACCAGATCCTGGTGCGCACCTTCTTCACGAACCTGCGCTCCTCGCTCATCCACTTTGGCTACGAGATCCTGCGCGAGCCGGAGATGACGCTGCTGGCCGAGGGCGAGACCACGCACATCGTCACCGACGCCCAGTTGGAGCGCCGCGAGCTGCCGGCGAAGTACAAGGACGCGTTCGCCAAAGCGCTGAGAGGCGGTTAACCGCCGAGATGCCGAGGTCGCCGAGGATTCCAATTCCCTTCGTGGTGTCATCCTTCGCGAGGCGAAGCCGAGCGGAGGATCTGGCGACTACGCTGAACCGCCGGTACCGGTTGCGTAAACTGTATTCTCAGATTCTCCCGCCTCGCTTCGCTCGGCGGAAGAATGACAGTCGACGATAAGCATGCAAGCTCTTCACATCAACGGCAACGACCTCACCCTCGAAGACCTGAGAGAGGCGGTGTACGAACGCCGTCCCGTGCTGCTGGCCGCCGACGCGCGCCAAGCCGTCGACCGCGCCCGCGCCGTGGTCGAAGAGCAGCTCGCCCAGGAGCGCGTGGCCTATGCCGTCAACACCGGCGTCGGCAAGCTGGCCACGGTGCGGATCCCGGCGGAACACATCCGCGAGCTGCAGGTGAACCTGATGCGCTCGCACGCAGTCGGTGTCGGTGAACCGCTGAGCGAGCCCGAGACCCGCGCCATCATGCTGCTGCGCGCCAATTCCCTTGCCAAGGGCTTCTCGGGCGTGCGGCCGGTGGTGATCGACACGCTTTGCGAGATGCTCAACCGCGGCGTGCATCCCGTGGTCCCGTCGCAGGGCAGCGTGGGGGCGAGCGGCGACCTTGCGCCGTTGGCGCACCTGGGCCTGGTGGCGATTGGCGAGGGCGAAGCCATCCTCGAAGGCGCGCGCGTTTCCGGCGACGAGGCCCTGCGGCGCGCCGGCATCGAGCCACTGGTGCTCGAAGCCAAGGAAGCCGTCTCGCTCATCAACGGCACCCAGGCCATGCTGGCGGTGGGAACGCTGGCGCTGCTCGCCGCCGAGACCCTGGCCGATACCGCCGACGTGGTCGGCGCGCTCACCCTTGACGCCCTGCACGGCACCGACGTGGCCTTCGATCCGCGCATCCAGAAGGTCCGCCCTTACGCCGGACAGGCGCACACCGCGCAGAACCTCACGCGCATGCTCTCCGGCAGCCAGATCCGCGAGTCGCATCGCGCTTGCACCCGCGTCCAGGACGCCTACTCGCTGCGCTGCATGCCGCAGGTGCACGGCGCGGTGCGCGATACCCTCGCCCACTGCCGCCGCGTCTTCGACACCGAGATGAACTCGGCGGTGGACAACCCGCTGGTCTTCCCCGCGAAGGACGGCGGCGGCGACATTCTTTCCGGCGGCAACTTCCACGGCGAGCCGGTAGCCTTCGCGCTGGATTTTCTGGGGATCGCGCTGGCGTCGCTGGCCGGCATCTCCGAGCGGCGCATCGAGCGGCTGGTGAATCCTGCGCTGAACGAAGGACTGCCGCCCTTCCTCGCCCCCGGCGCCGGACTGCACTCCGGCTTCATGATGGCCCAGGTGACGGCTGCCGCGCTGGCCAGCGAGAACAAGGTGCTGGCGCATCCGGCGTCGGTGGACTCGATCACCACCTCGGGCAACAAGGAAGACTATGTCTCCATGGGGATGACGGGCGCTCTCAAGCTCAAACGCATCCTCACCAACGCGCGCTACGTGCTGGCCATCGAAGCCATCGCCGCCGCCCAGGCACTCGATTTCCTTGCCCCGCTCAAGACCAGCACCCGCGGCCAGAAGGCGGTCGCGGCAATCCGCTCAGTCTCGCCGCCGATGGAGCAGGACCGCGTGCTGGCCGGCGATTTTGCGCGCGTGGCCGAGCTGATCGCGGCGGGCAAGCTGGCGCACGTACTCACATGAAGATGGACGCAGCATGCTCCAGGGCTGCCCAAATTAGGTCTTTGATCGCAAATCTTTGTTCAAAAGTGTCATCCTGAGTGAAGCCCGAACCGAGCGTAAGCGAGGTAAGAGCGAGCGAAGGATCTATGTATTTGTTATTGAGCCCATGCTGCCAGAGGCTCTGCAGACGTGCGTCGGCAGGAGTGGAAGAGCCAAGATCCCTCGTCGCGCTCGGTCGCACGCTCCCTCGCGTGTCCTCGGGATGACAATTCAATAAAAAGCGGTTACGGCCCGGCTGAAGCCGGGCCCCTCCGAAAGAGAGCCGAGAGCCAACGGCTAAGAGCCGCTATTCCCCGCCAGCCCCAACTCTCTTGCGATCGCCCTCATCGCCTCGATGCAGAACGCGATATGCTGGTCGAGGTCCACGCCCAGCTCCTGTGCGCCCTGGATGATGTCTTCGCGGCTGACGCTGCGGGCGAAGGCCCTGTCCTTCATCTTTTTTCGCACGGATTTGGCGTCCACCTCGGCCAGCGATTTGCCCGGCTTCACCAGCGCGGTGGCGGTGATCAGGCCGGCCAGCTCGTCGCAGGCGAACAGGGCCTTCTCCATGTTGCTCAGGCGCGCGACGCCCGAGTACTGCGCGTGCGAGAGGATGGCGCGGCGGATCACCTCCGGCCAGCCGCGCTCTTCCAGGATCTTGTTGCCGACGAAGGGATGCTCCTCGAGGGTCGGATGCTTCTCGTAATCGAAGTCGTGGATCAGCCCGGTGACGCCCCAGGTGTCCTCGTCCTCGGCGAACTGGCGGGCGTAAGCGCGCATGCAGGCCTCGACGGCGAGCGCATGCTTGCGAAGATTCTCCGAGGCGGTGAACTCAGTTAGTAAACTCCACGCGGCCTGGCGGTCATTCATGAAATCTTCCCCATCTTCTCCGTGTTTTCTCCTGCTAATTTACGGTCTGAGGGGTAACTTATCGTTGTTTTTAGCCAAAATTTCCTTGACTTCCACAGCAGTTATCCTCCAGAGTACGCATCAGGTTCTGCACCCATTTTGGTTCAATTGTAGTTGACCCATGGGTGGTGCAGGTTGTTGGGCTCCTGTAAGGCGATGTGCCTGCTCTGGCATCTCGCGCACCATTGATGGCAACAACACTGGCCCCGGTTGATTCACGAGAGGTAGTGCGTTGTGACCGTTGTCACCTGGTCCAGTTCCGGACCACCAACAATCTTTGCAGAAAATGCCGGACATCGCTGGACGCCGAGGAACCGCAACCGGTCCTGGTGATGCCGGCGCCCGCGACCGAGTCCACGAACGGCAACGGGCGTGCCCATCTGCAGGTCGCGGCGGCCATCCGTGCGCTGCGGCAGCGTGGCGGGTTGAGCCAGCGGCAACTGGCGCTGCGCATGCAGGTGCCGCGCACCTACGTCTCCAAGATCGAGAACGAAAAGGCCACGCCCACGCTCTCATCGCTGGAGCGGCTGGCGCGCGCGCTGGAAGTCACCGTGCCCGACCTGCTCAGCGGCGGCGACCGCGCCCGTCAGGACGAGATCCGCGAGCTGATGAAGGACGACTTCGTGGCGCAATTGGCGCCCTTCCTGGCGACGCTCGACGCCATGCAGAAGGCCAGCATCCTGGGCCAGGTGCGCGATCT
This sequence comes from uncultured Acidobacteriota bacterium, assembly GCA_963704285.1. Lineage (GTDB taxonomy): Bacteria > Acidobacteriota > Terriglobia > Terriglobales > Acidobacteriaceae > JAHFUA01. The sequence goes on from OY969886.1 coordinate 3,805,884, forward strand.
GACTTTACGTCCGCGCCGGCACGCCTAGCTACCCCATCGCGGGAAAGCTTGCGCGCGCCGGCGTCGGGCTCCGGCTGTACGGGCTCGGCGAATCGGGTTCTCCCTCCCCCCCGGCCGGGGCCATTGCCCCGGCTTTTCTTATTGGCGGTACTCCAGCGAGCGCTCCCGCGTCTGTGCCTCCGCGAGTTGAGCTGTGTTGTTCCGGCGGTGGTGGATGACCAAGTGCACAAGAAACATCACTAGCAGCACGCCGCCAAAGGTGCAGACGATGGTCGCGCCCGTGGGCAGATCGATCACCACCGATAGATAAACGCCCAGGGCCGAGACCAGCGTGCCCATGGTCCAGCCAATGGCCAGCCGCTTGCCGATCTTGTCCGCGAACAGCATCGCGCCCACCGAGGGCACGATGAGGTAGCAGAACACCAGCAGCACCCCCGCGATGGCCACTGAGGAAGTCACCACGAATCCGAACGACGCGTAAAACAGGAAGTCCCACAGGCGGATGCTCACGCCCTCGGCCTCGGCCTGCTGCGGGTTGATGGAGATGAGCAGGAATCTGCGCCGGAAGATGTAGTGGAACAGGCCAATCACGCCGTAGAGGATGGCGGTCTTGATGACATCGTGGCGCGAGACTGCCAGGATGTTGCCCACCAGCATGTCCTTCAGGTGCTCGGTCTCGCCGGTGGCCTTGCTCATGGCCAGGATGGCGCCGGCGGAGGCCACCGCGTAGGTGATGCCGATGAAGGCTTCCAGCGGGATGTGGGCCTTGCGCATGCGCGCCAGCGCGAAGATGAACGCACCCAAAAAGGTAAATGCCAGGCTGATCCAGTAAGCTTCGCCGCCGTGCGGGTCCATGCCGGCGACGATGGCGACGGTAGCGCCCAGGGCGGCGATCTGCGCCAGCGCCAGGTCTACGAAGATCACGCCGCGCTCCACCACGTGCACGCCCAGGTAGGCGTGGATGCCGGTAAGGATCAGGCTGGCCAGAAACGGCAGGATGAGGAATTGCAGGATTTCCATAGTTCAGTTTCTCTCAGACGCGTGTGCGGACATATCGCCTAACGATCATTGCGCCGCCTTGAAGGCCTGGATCAGCAGGTTGATATCGTAGTCGAAAAGCTTGAAATAATCCGTCACCTCTTTTTCGCCGCCCACCGAGGGCAGCAGCACGATGACCTTGGCCCAGGTGGCGCTGCCGATGCTGTTGGGCGTTTTGAGGTCGAAGTAGGGTTCCACCACCACCACCTTGATGTTGTCGCGCCTCATCAGTTGGATGATCTCGATGGTGTGCGCCGGGGTGGGCGGGATGCCAGGCCGCGGCTCGATGTAACCGACGACCTGCAGGCCAAAATGTCTCGCGAAGTTCGACCACGAGGTGTGATAGGTCACGACCTTCCGTCCCTTGTACGGCGTTATCTGCGCGTCCCAGTTCTTCCCGGCGGCGGTGAGGCGGTTGTCAAAATCCTGGAAGCGCTGCTGGAAATACTGGTTGTCGGCCGGGTCCATCTCGCCTAGCTTCTGGGCGATGCCGCGGGCAACGCGGCGGCCGTTGTCGGGATCGAGCCAGTAGTGCGGATTGCCCAGCGGGTGGACGTCGCCCATGGCCCGCGTGACCTGCCCGGTGGGGAGGTCGAGGATCTCGGCGAACTGCGAGGCATCCAGATACCCGGGTGCGCCCACCTGGATGCGCGGATTGCCGCACTGGGTGATGAGCGGCGGCAGCCAGCCGATCTCCAGTTGCAGCCCGACCGAGATGAGCAGGTCCGCGTTGTTCAGCTTGAGCAGGAAGCTGGGCTTGGCTTCGACGAAGTGCGGGTCCTGGTAACCCTTGGCGATGGCCTCGACCGTGATCTTGTCGCCGCCGACTTCTTGCGCCAGCGCCGCCATGTCGGTGGTGGAGGTGACGACGTTAAGTTTCTTGGCCTCGGACGCGGGTGGAAACGCCAAAGCCGCGGCGACGAGCGCGGCCAGAGCCAGTAGCCCGCGTAAATGAATTCGTGATTGCGTCATCAGATTCACCTCAAACTCTCAGAAGGGATGAGCGCCGTGCGCTCCCAGCGAGAACTGCACCTGCAGCAGCAGCTCGTTGGCGTTGATGCCTTCGGCGTAGCGCGTGAAGCGGTACTGTCCGCGGATCTGGCTGAACTCGCTCGGCCAGTAGGTGAGCACCGCGGAGGCGCCGCGGTCCAGTTGATTGGCGTCGCGGGCGCGCTGCGAGTAGTCGTAGCGTCCGCCGACGAACCACCGCCGCCCCAGCTGGTAGTCGCCGGAGGCATACATGCCGAACGTCCGCTGCTCGCCGGCCAGGCTGAGCGGCTGCTGGCGCTGGCTCCAGATCAGCTCCGTCCTGCCGACGAACGAGTGATAGATGGAGCGGCGCAGCGGCTTCCAGCGCACGGTGGCGTCCACGCCGTAGAGCTGGGTCAGAAAATCGCTGCCCAGCTCGTTGTGCCCGCGCGCGTAGGAGAGACCGAGATCGAGGTTGGTGGATTCGGTGATGTCCTTGTATCCGCGCAGGTGCGCGACCGTGCTCACGTCGCGTTTGTTGCTGGCGGTGAACAGGGTTTGCTCGACTGTGCCCCCGTCCGGCAGGAAGAACGTCTGCGCGCCGGTGTCGCCGCGAAAGACCTGGCCCGTGGCTTCCAGGAAGAGTCCCTTGGGCGCGGGCAGGATGCGCTGGATGGAGAAGCCGGCGTCGTCGATGCCGTCTTCGCCGCCCACCAGGTTCTCGGTGACCAGCGGGCGGTCCGTCCAGGGCAGCACGTGGTTGTGCATGGTGTTGACCTTGCCGAACGCCGCCCGCATCTTGCCCGCGCGCGCGACGAAACCGGCGGGCAGCGCGGTGAAGGTGATGTAGCCCTCCTCGAGATCAACGCCTTCTTCGCCGAAGGAGAGGAAGAAGTCGCCGCGCGCGTAAGGATCGATGATCGCCTGGAAGCCGACCTCAGACTCATGCATGGTGAGCGACTGGAACCCGGCCTGGCGGATGACGCTGCCGGGCGGCGTCGGATAATGGCCGGCGGCGCCGATGAAGTCTCCGATCACGCTGATGTCCGGGTTCAGCGCCTTGGCGGCGGCGCTGGCGCCGCCATAAACCGGCAACTGCGCCCCGCCGACGGCGGCGGTGGCTGGGCTGGCAGGAACCGCAGGCGCAGCCGCAATGGCGGCCGTTTCTCCCCCGACCGCGCCCGTGGCTTGCGCTTGCGCCAGTTGCTCCTTCAGCAGGCGCACCTGCCCTTCCAGCAAGATGATGCGGTCCTCCATCGCCTTGAGATGTTGCTCGATGGCATCACAGCACGGGGACACATTCCCCGGGCTCGGCTGCTGCGTCCAGCCGGGCAGCGCCGATCCCAACAACACGCATATGAGAACACTCAGCTTTTTCATCACAAACTCCTGCACTGGTTGCGTTGTCTCGGGCCGGCTGCACGCCTGCGGGCGCCGGGGTCCGAGCCTGAAAGGAGCCGATTGCTGGAAAGCGGAAGATGATCAGGCCGCAGGAGGCGGACGGATGTACAAGGCAAAGCCCTGCACGCCGCTTCTGAACACCGGCTGGAGGGCGACGCTGGCAGCGGAGGAGTCGCCGGCGGGAAGCACGGAGACCATCGGCGCTGCCAGCGAAGGCGCGTGCAGGCTGACGCACAACAGACAGGGAACCCGGGTGGAACCCCGGTCAGCATTGCTGAAGCTGGGCTGGCTGGCGGCCGCAGGTGGAGCGCAGAAATGCGCTACGTGAATGTACCCGGCGAGCAGCAGCGCGCTGGCGCAGAAGACGACGAGCGCGGCGCGCCACCGCGAACCCGGCGTTTTCATGGAGCAGCTTCCCACCTGAATCTGGTTGGATGCATCGCAGCCGATCACCGGCTGGTGCGATCTGCGAGTTTCCCCGGAATTGTAGCACCCGCGGACATGACCGGGCGGATTCCCAGATGGGTTCCGGTCCCACTCTGGCAGCTTTCATTGCGCTGAAACCGGAGCTATGCTACTTATGGATTCCCGAGGTAGCCTTGCACACATCCATTCCCGCAGGACTGGACCGCAAAGAGTCAGAGATCTACTCCCGGCTCGACCCCAGGCGGCTTCCGCGACACATCGCCATCATCATGGACGGCAACGGGCGCTGGGCCCGGCAGCGCCACCTGCCGCGCATCGCCGGACACCGCGCCGGCGTCGAGTCAGTGCGTTCCACCGTCGAGACCGCCGCCCGCATCCACCTGCCGGCGCTCACCCTCTATGCTTTTTCTTCCGAGAACTGGAAGAAGCGCCCGCCACGAGAAGTGGACTTCCTCATGCGCCTGTTGCGGCGCTACCTGAAGGCGGAGGTCCCCACGCTCAACAAGAACAACATTCGCCTGGAGTACATCGGCCGCCGCCACGAGCTGCCGGACGCGGTGCAGGAGCGCATGGAGTGGGCGCAGCAGGCCACCGCCAAGAACACCGGCATGGTGCTCACGCTGGCCTTGAATTACGGCGCGCGCATGGAACTGGTGGACGCCTTCAACGCCATCGTGCACGCGGCGGCCAACAATGGCGGGTTGCGCCATCTGAAGATCGACGAGGAACTCATCGACCGCCATCTCTATACCCGTCACCTGCCCGATCCCGACCTGGTAATCCGCACCTCCGGCGAAATGCGGCTCTCGAATTTCCTGCTGTGGCAGGTGGCTTACGCCGAGATCTACGTCACGGCTACGCACTGGCCGGACTTCCGCGGGCGCCACCTGCTGGAAGCCATCGCCGAGTACCAGACGCGCGAACGCCGCTACGGCGGTCTGGGCGACGGGCCCGTGGCGCACACGTGAGCATTCGTTGGTTTTGTATCAGGGCACGGCTTTCAGCCGTGCCGATACAATGCTTCCTTCCTGCCGGCTTTTTAGCCGCTGAGGGAACATGTCGATTCCAATCCCGTCCGCGCTCACACGGTTGATTCTCCCGAGCAGGCGTACCCGGGATTCGAGTTGGATCCAAAGCCGCAGGGGCTAAAGCCCGCTGCTTTAGACGCTACGAATCGGCACGGCTGGAAGCCGTGCCCTGATACGAACCCGGGTCACAAAGACCCGTCGGGAGGGAGCATTTGCACTGATCGCAAGCCGTGCCCTGATACGAACCACCGGCGGAAGAATGACATGGACGGCGGGCAGTCGCCTGGGCGAGAATCGCTCATCCCATGAAGCGCGTCTCGACCGCAGTCGTCCTCATCCCCATCGTTCTGCTGATCGTCTTCCGGGCGCCGCTGTGGCTGTTCGCCCTCGTGGTCGGCCTCATCGCACTGATCACCACGCGCGAGTACCTGGGCCTGGCCGAAGCTTACGGGATCAAACCAGCGAGGGTGCTCACCTACTTCTTCACGGTGCTTTTGTTCGCCAGCATGGTTGCGGCATTCGGCGTTGAGGCACAGTTGAGCAGGCTGCCGGCGGCAACTTTGCTGCGCGGCGTCGTTGCCAAGGAACACCCCTACCTGTTTTTCGCCTTCGGCGCCACTTCCCTGGGGAGAGATTCCGTGCTCCTTGCCGCTCTGGTGTTCCTGGTAGCGATGATGAAGCGCGAAGACCTGCGCTCGACGCTGCCCGGCGCCGCAGCATCGGCTCTCGCGCTGGCTTACATCAGTCTGCCGTTAACTGTGCTCATCAACGTGCGCGCCCGTGCGGCGGGGGCGTTCTATTTGTTTTACCTGCTGGTGGTGGTCTGGGCCGGCGACATTCTTGCCTTCCTAGTGGGCCGGTCTGTGGGCAAACACAAACTTGCTCCGAGGATTAGCCCCAACAAGAGTTGGGAGGGCACGGTAGCTTCCCTGGCCGGCGCCACCGTTCTGGGAACCGTCATCCTGGCCCACGGAAATGCGATCGTGGGATTCCTGCGGATTACGAATCTGCTGGCGGCGCAACAAGGCAGCATCTTGAGCGTTGGACCGTATCCGGCCGCCCATCCCGTGTGGGTGTACATTCTGCTGTCGGCGGCGCTGAACCTGGCGGCCCAACTTGGCGATCTGGTCGAGTCCATGCTGAAGCGCGGCGCCGGGGTCAAGGATTCCGGCTCGATTCTTCCCGGACACGGCGGCATGCTGGACCGCATTGATGCGCTGCTCTTTGCCGCTCCAGCCCTGTGGTACTATGCGCAGATTGCCGCCACCATCGGTTTTCGATAATCCGTCTTCATGAAGCGCATCGCCATCCTGGGTTCCACCGGGTCGATCGGGCGCAGCACACTGAGCGTGGTAGAAGCCCACCCGGAGCGGTTCTCCGTCGTCTCCCTCGCCGCCGGCAACAACCTGGAAGCGGCTTTCGAGCAGGCCAAGCGCTGGCGCCCGCGCCTGCTCTCGATGGCGACCTCGCGGGCCGCCGACGAACTTGCGCGCAAGCTGAAACGTGCCGGCTGCGGCGACATCGAAGTCGTGCACGGGCCGGAGGGCGCGATACGCGTCGCCACCCATCCCGACGTGGACTTCGTAGTCAGCGCCATCGTGGGCGTGGCCGGACTGGAAGCGACTTACGAAGCGGTACGGGCGGGCAAGAGCGTGGGCCTGGCGAACAAGGAATGCCTGGTAGCCGCGGGCGAGCTGATCACCGCGGAAGCGAAGAAACACGGCAAGCCGCTCTTGCCCATCGACAGCGAGCACAACGCCGTCCACCAGTGCATGCGCGGCGGGCGCCTCGAAGAAGTGCAATGCGTGTGGCTGACGGCCTCGGGCGGTCCGTTTCTCGACACTCCCGCCTCCGAGTTCTCGTGCATCACGGTAGAGGAGGCGCTGAACCATCCCACCTGGAAGATGGGCCAGCGCATCACCATCGATTCCGCCACGCTGATGAACAAGGGCTTCGAGGTGATCGAGGCCTGCCGTCTTTTCGCCCTGCCGCCCAGCCGGGTGAAGGTGATCGTGCACCCGCAGTCCACCATCCACTCGCTGGTGGAGTTCGTGGACGGCAGCCTCCTGGCGCAGCTCTCGGTCACCGACATGCGCCTGCCCATCCTCTATGCCCTGACCTGGCCGGAGCGCATCCCTTCCGAGCTGCGTTATTCGGTCAATGACTTACGTCATCTGGATTTCCGCCAGCCCGATATGCAAAAGTTCCCATGTCTGGCCCTGGCCTATGAGGCCGCGGAAGCCGGAGGCGCCAGGACCGTGGCCCTGAATGCCGCCGATGAGGTGGCGGTGGCCGCGTTCCTCGGGGGATCCATTGGATTCGACGAAATCCCCCGGGTCATCGGTGACGTACTTAAAGAAACTGCTCCTCGGCATCCTGAATCTATTAAGGAAGTGCTGATGATGGACGCCCAAACCCGGCAACTGGCAAGGGACCGGGTCCAGCAGTTGAAATCCAGAAAGGCAGGCACACGCCGTCCCGTTGTAGCAAAATAGAATACGGGACAGTTCTCCTCATGTACAACGCTTTCACTATCCTCTGGGCCGTGGCCCTGGTGCTCGGGCTCCTGATCCTGATCCACGAGTTGGGCCACTTCATTGCTGCCAAGCTGTTCGGCGTGCGCGTGGAAGTCTTCTCCATCGGCTTCGGCAAGCGCCTGGTCGGATGGCGCAAGGGCGAAACCGACTACCGCATCAGCGCGCTGCCTCTGGGCGGCTACGTCAAGATGACGGGCGAAAACCCGATGGAGGCGCGCACCGGCGACCCGGCGGAGTTCCTCTCGCATCCGCGCTGGCAGCGGTTCATCATCGCGGCGGCGGGCCCGGCGATGAACATCGTGCTGGCCATCGCGCTGCTCACCGGCGTTTTCATGGTGCGCTACGAGCATCCCTACTTTCTGGACGAGCCCACGGTGATCGGCTTCGTGGTGGAGAACTCGGCGGCGGCCAAGGCGGGATTCGAGCCCGGCGACCGCATCGTGCGCATCGGCAACACGCAATCTCCGACCTGGAAGGACGTGGAAGCCAAGGTCATGTTCAACCCGGGACAGCCCCTGGATGTGGCCATCCAGCGCGGCGGGCAGATCCTGGAAAAGACCATCATCCCCGATGAACAAGGACAGGAAGAGTACGGCCCGTTCGGCGGATGGGTGCCTCAAGAGCCCAATATCGTTACCCAGCTTGAACCCGATATGCCCGCCGCCAAGGCCGGCATGAAGGTCGGCGACGAGGTGGTAGCCGTGAACGGCGTGGCCATGCGCTCCATGCGCGCGCTGATCACCTACCTGCAGCAGAACCCGGGTAAGCCGCTCGACGTCACCGTGGCGCGTAACGGCCAGGAGTTGCACTTCAATGTGACCCCGGTCCTCTCGCACAACGCGCGTGGCGCCGAGCAATGGCGCATGGGATTCATCTCCAACCCGGTGCGCGTGGACAAGTTGGGTTTTGCTGACGCTGTTTCCAAGTCCATCGAGGTCAACAAGCGCTACTCGGTGCTGATCCTGGAGTTGGTGCGCCAACTGGCCGCGCGCAAGGTCTCCATGAAGCAGATCGACGGTCCCATCGGCATCGCGCGCGCCTCCGGCGAAGCCGCCCGCCAGGGCTGGATGCCGCTGCTGGCGCTGATGGCCGCCATCAGCCTGAACCTCGGCATCTTTAACCTGTTCCCCATTCCCATCCTGGACGGCGGCGTGATTCTGCTGCTGGCCATCGAGAGCGTGATGCGGCGCGACATCAGCCTGAAGATCAAGGAGCGCATCTACCAGGCCGCCTTCGTCTTCCTCATCCTGTTCGCCGTGGTCGTGATCTACAACGATATCGGCAAGGCGCTGCCGGGACTGGCGAAATTCCTGCCGTAACACCGAGGATGTCATCCTTCGCGAGGCGAAGCCGAGCGGAGGATCTGACGAGGATGCCTGCACCACCTAAAGCGGTTGCGCAGTCTGTTTTGCCAGATTCTCCCGCCTCGCTTCGCTCGGTGGAAGAATGACAAGCCTACTAAGTTGGTGGAGGCCACACCAATATCCTGCACTGGCTAAGTGCTGCCTTTCTCGCGTGATAGACTGAACCCCGGATGGCAAGCATTCAGCGCAGGAAAACCGTCACCGCCAGTGTAGGTGGAGTGCGCATCGGCAGCGAGGTGCCGGTGGTGGTGCAGTCGATGACCAACACCGACACCGCCGACGTCGCCTCGACCATCCGCCAGGTCGCCGATCTGGCGCGGGCCGGCTCCGAGCTGGTGCGGGTGACGGTGAATCACGACGCGGCCGCCGCTGCCGTGCCCCGCATCGTCGAAGGACTGGAGCAGCAGGGCGTGCGCGTGCCCATCATCGGCGACTTCCACTACAACGGACATCTGCTGCTGAAGAAGTACCCCGATTGCGCCCGCGCACTCGCCAAATACCGCATCAATCCCGGCAACGTCTGCATCGGCAAGAAGGACGACGACAATTTCCGCACCATGATCGAGGTGGCGATCGAGAACCAGAAGCCGGTGCGCATCGGCGTCAACTGGGGCTCGCTCGACCAGGCGCTGCTGACGCGCATGATGGACGAGAACTCGCGCCGCGCCAAGCCCCTCGACGCCCGCGACGTCACGCTCGAGGCCATCGTGGTGAGCGCCCTCGATTCGGCCGAGCGCGCCGAGAAATACGGCCTCGGCGCCGACCAGATCATCCTCAGCGCCAAAGTCAGCGGCGTGCAGGATCTGATCGACGTCTATCGCGCCTTGGCCGCGCGCTGCGACTACCCGCTGCACCTCGGGCTGACCGAGGCCGGCATGGGCGCCAAGGGCATTGTGGCCTCCACCGCGGCCCTTTCCGTGCTGCTCCAGGAAGGCATCGGCGACACCATCCGGGTCTCGCTCACGCCGGCGCCCAATGGCGACCGCACCGAGGAAGTCGTGGTCGCGCAGCAGATCCTGCAATCCCTGGGCCTCCGCAGCTTCACCCCGCAGGTGACCGCCTGCCCCGGCTGCGGACGCACCACCAGCACCTTCTTCCAGGAAATGGCGGAGCAGATACAGTCCTACCTGCGCCAGCAGATGCCGCTGTGGAAACAGCGCTACCCCGGTGTCGAAGACGATGAAGGTCGCGGTGATGGGCTGCGTGGTGAACGGGCCCGGCGAATCCAAGCACGCCAACATCGGGATTTCGCTCCCGGGAACGTTCGAGGAGCCGAAGGCGCCGGTGTTTGTGGATGGGCGGTTGCTGACCACGCTGAAGGGCGACAGGATCGTCGCCGAGTTCATCGACATTCTGAACGAGTACGTGGAGTCACACTACTCGGAGCGCACCGAGGCGACCACGCGCGCCTAGCACCTAGAGTTCCACGGCAGAAATATAGCTTGTGAAGGGGCACGCCTTCAGGCGTGCCGTAGAGGACCCCTAGAGACTCCGGCTTTAGCCGCTGAGGGACGCGCCTCAGGGCCTAAAGGCCGCTTCAGTTGCGGCTCATGTCGGCACGGCTGAAGCCGTGCCCTTTCACCTGCTCTAGAGCCAACCTTTTCCCATTTGGAAGCAGCGCCCATTACGCCAGCTTCAGCAGCATGAACGCCGCCGCCAGCCACAACGCAAACAGCGCCACGTTCAGCGACACTCGGAACGCCATGTTATCCATCAGGTTGTTGTATTTCGGTCCCATGATCCACCTCTGAATTCTATCCTGTTCTTTGGACGTGGACGGCGCGCCATGGTTAGCAACGCGTGTTCCCGATCTCAATCAGAGGTACGGAGAGTGGGTGGGAAAAGTTCCGTTCTGGCAAGAGGGAATCGCCGTGATCGCCGAAATCGACGGGCCACATGAACAGATCACGGCGATTCCGGCGATTTCGGCGATCCCGGCGATTCTCAATGCTCACCCGATCTCGCTGATCGCGCGCAACTCGGGATAGTGCTCCACCAGGGTCTCCGGCGCCTTCACCTTGCGCCCGGTGAGCAGGTGCTTCAACTGCAAACCATTCACCGCCGCCTTGCCTTCAAAATGATTGTTGGCGACCACAAAGGTGACCTCGGTCTTGCGCGCGATCTCCTCGATGCGAGGCTTCCACTTGGCGAGCTCACCCTCGCTGTACAAGTAGTTGTAGCGGTCGTGGGGAGCTTCGTGCTCGAACCACTGCTCGTAATTGCGGCCGTGCAGGCGCACGTAGCCGATGGCGGCGGTGGCGTGCGTGGTGGGCGCGATGGCGCGTCCCAGCAGCGGCTGGTCGATGTTGCAGAAGCTGACGCCTTTTTCCGTGAAGTAGCTCAGGATGCCTTCGTTGTTCCAGCTCGCGTGCCGCACCTCGATCACCCGCGGATACGCCTCGAAGCGCCGCAGCAGATCGCTAAGATAGTCGCGGTTCTCCAGCGTGTTCTTGAACGAGATGGGGAACTGCATGAGCAGCGCGCCCAGCTTCCCGGCTTCCGCCAGCGGGTCGAGGCCATCTTTGACGTCGCGCTCGTCCTTCTCGGTCGGCGCCAAGGTGGCCGCGGAGGTGGGCTGAACCACGCCGCCGGGCGCGTGCGTGAATGCCTTGTAGAGCTTGGCGGTGAACTGGAACTCGGGATTCGCGCCCGCCACCTTGCGACACCACAGCTTCCCGAGCTCCGGCTTGATGGGGCCGTAGAACGAGGTGTTGATCTCGATCACGTCGAAGTATCGGGCCAGGTACTCGGCTGGATGCTGGTCGCGTTTAAGGCGGGCGGGGTAAACGATTCCCTCCCAGTCCTTGTATGACCAGCCGGCGGTGCCGATGCGGATGGCGCCCATCGCGGCGAGGGTAGCACAGGGTATCGCCGGGATCGCCGTAAGCGCCGGAATCGCCGAGATCTGGTCGCGTGGCCCGTCGATTTCGGCGATCCCGACGATGTCGGCGATCACGGCGATTAGTAGAACGCCACCACGATCCAGTTAGTACCTTCGGCATAGGCGCCGCTGCGAGCAAAGCAGGCGCCCACCGCGAAGGCCTTGGAGGTCGCAATGTTTGCCACGTTGCGAAAGTGGGAGCCGAAGTTCGCCGGATCGGCGTCGGTGAAGGCAAGACTGGCGCTGACGTTGGGGCGTCCCAGGAGGGCGCTGGCGTTCACGCGGTTGTTCTTGGCCATCTCGCAGGCACAGCGTCGGAGCTCGGGGTCCTGCCGGCGGGCAAGCGGCGACAGCTTCTTTTGGGCTCTCGCCTGGTTGATGGCGGTCGCGACCGCATCTTCCAAGTCGCTGGCCGACAGCACGGGCACGCTGTGGGCGAAATCGGTGACCGCATACAGCTCGTTACCGCTGCGTGCTACGGCCACGCCGATGGCGTTGTACTTGACGTCAAGGATGTTGGCGCGGTGGCCGGGAGAGTGCATCCAGTCGTCGTTGATCTCCGCCGTAGCCGGCCCGAAAGCGACGTTCTCCGCCGAGGCGTTGAAGCGCAGGTTGGTGGCCGCGATGCGGTCGCGCAGGCCGGGCTCGCCGGGAAACTGGTGGGAAAGCTGGCCGCGACGCGCCATCTCCGCCGCGTGCTGGCGCGCCGCCTGCGCCAGCCATTCGTTCCATTGGAGTTCCGGCACGCCGGCCTCGGCGCGTGTGCGGTTGATCATGCGGAACAACTCCTGCTCCGCCGCCGCCGACTCGGAGCCCGCGTCCTGCGGCCAGGCCGTCGCGCACAGCGCCATCAGAGCAACGAGGCCGGCCATCGCCATCCCTGATTTCGACCCGCTCATCATCTGGGCCATCTTACGTGAGCTCGGAGTCAGAACAAAAAAGGCCTCCGCTGGCGCGCGGAGGCCCGTCTCCCCCGTGTGAATTTGTTAGCGGTGCTGTGCGTCGTGCTTCTGGCGGTAGATCTGCCGCGACAGGCGGTTCTGCTGGCGATTGATCCTGGCGCGCTCGGCCGGGGTAAATTTGCCGTCCGCCTTCATCCGCCGCTCTTCTCTATTGAGCGCGGCTTCCTTGCGCTCCAGATTGGCGGTTTCTCTGGCCGTCAGGCTGCCGCTCTTCACGCCCTGCGCGATACGGTCCTGCTGGTTTTCCTTGCGTGCGTTGATCTCCCGGTTCGACTGCGCAACCGCCGGAAGCGCCAGCGCGCCGAACAATGCCACTACCGTGAGTCTCCCTGTCCAGTTCATCGATCGTCTCCTTGTGATTTCTTACTGCGCGGCTGGCGTTTGTTTCCGCAGCCTGCTGCCAAGGTCGTGAACCCAGCTCGTCCCGGTATGTCGCGGGGCGCGGAGGATTTCGGGATGACTCTGGGACATCGTCCGCGTGGATTTTCAGAGCAACTTTTGCGGAGGAGATGGGTTGCGGGCGGCCGGGCTTCTACAGGCCAGCTTCGATGCGGGAGCGCGGATCCAGGTAATCGCGCAGCGCGTCGCCAATAAAATTGAACGACAGCACCGCGACCATCACCGCCGCGGCGGGGAACAATACCAGGTGGGGAGCGTCGAAGAGGTGGGCGCGGCCGTCGTTCAGCATCGAACCCCAGCTCGCCGTGGGCGGAGGCACGCCCAGGCCGAGGAAACTCATGGTCGCTTCCGCCAGCACCGCGCCGGCCATGCCGATGGCGCCTTGCACGATGACCGGCTGGATCATGTTGGGCAGGATGTGGCGGGTGATGATGCGCCAGTCGCTCGCGCCCAGCGCCCGCGCCGCCTCCACGAATTCGCGCTCGCGCGTGGCCAGCACCTGGGCGCGCACCAGGCGCGCGTATCCCACCCAGCCTCCGATGGAGAGCGCCAGAATCAGGTTGAAGATGCCCGGGCCGAGAAAGGCCACGAAGGCGATGGCCAGCAGGATCCCCGGGAAGGAGAGGAACGCGTTCATCACGATGACGTTGACGAAGCGGTCCACGCGCCCGCCGTAATATCCGGCAATGCAGCCGACGATCAGGCCGATGGAGAGCGACGCCGCCACCACGCTCACGCCAACCAGCATGGAAATGCGCGAGCCGTAGATGATGCGCGACAGGATATCGCGACCGAGCTCGTCGGTGCCGAACCAGTGAGCCGCCGTCGGACCTAATAGCCGGGCGGGCAAATTGATCTGCGCGGAATCGTAAGGGGCGAGCCACGGCGCGAAGATGGCGCACACGAGGAAGATCGCCACCATCACCACGCCGGCAGTGGCCAGCGGGTTGTAGCGCGCGGCGCGGGTCAGTTGCCAGTTGCCAGTTGTCAGTTGCCAGGTTTGGGTTGTCATGAGAGCTTGACCTGCGGCAACGAAACCAAGATTCCTCGCGGCCTAAAGGCCGCGCGGAATGACAATAATGAAAAAGCCTATTCGGCACGGCTGAAGCCGTGCCCTGATACGAACCTTATCGACTGCGTCAGCGGCCGACGACCGAGAGCCGCTCTTAGCCTGCCCTGAGCGGAGCGAAGGGACCGACGACTCCTCACTGTCTGATCCTCGGGTTCGCCACCGAGTACAGCAAATCCGTCACAAAATTCACGCCCACATAGGTCAGCCCGATGGCCAGGATGCATCCCTCAACCAGGTAGTAATCGCGGTTGGAGATGGCCTGGATGGTCAGCCGGCCAATGCCGGGCCAGGAGAAGATCGTTTCCGTGACGATGGCGCCTGCCAACAGCGCGCCGAACTGCAACCCGACGACGGTGAGCACCGGGATCATGGCGTTGCGCAGCGCGTGGCGATAGACCACGGTGCGCTCGGGCAGGCCTTTGGCGCGGGCGGTGCGAATGTAATCCTGCCCCAGCTCTTCCAGCATCGAGGTGCGCACCATGCGGGTCAGGATGGCGGCCAGCGCACCGCCCAGGGTGATCGCCGGCAGCACCAGGTTTGCGAGCGTTCCGCTTCCGGAGACCGGAAGCGCGCCCAGCTTGATAGCGAAAAACAAAATCAGCACCGGCCCCAGCGCGAAGTTGGGGAACGAGAGGCCGAGCAGGCTGACGAAGCTGATCACGCGGTCGTCCCAGCGGTTGCGGCGGCGCGCCGAGTGCACGCCCGCCGGAACGGAGAGCGCGAGCGCCACTGCCAGCCCGGCGAAGGTCAGTTGCAGAGTGAACGGATATCGCTCGGCGATCACGGCGGCCACGTTGCGGTTATAGCGCAGCGACTGGCCGAGGTCGCCGTGCAGCACGCCGCGCCAGTAATTCACGTACTGCCGCCCGATGGGCACGTCGAGCCCGTAGGCATGCCGCGCCGCCTGCAAGTCGGCGCTGGTCGCGCCCTCGCCCAGCATCTGTTGTATGGGATCTCCCGGAACCAGGTGGATGAGCAGGAAGACGATGGAAACCACCAGCCAGATCACGGGCAGCATGTAGAGCAGGCGCGTGGCGGTGTAGCGGAGCATCAATCGCCCGCCTGCGCCTGCTTGGTGCCGGCCGGTTCCACCTTGACGGCAGCGATGCGGTGCCCGTCCATCTGCAGCACGGTGAAGCGATGTCCCTGATACTCGAACGACTCGCCGCCTTTGGGGATCTTCTGCAGCCGCGCCATCACGAAGCCGGCCAGGGTTTCGAAGCCTTGGTCGCGCGGCAGCTTCAATCCCTGCTCGATCTCCAGCTCATGTATGTTCTCGGATCCATCCAGCACGGCAGCGCTGGGACCGACGGCTGCCAGCGGCGGCTCCTTGGCGGCGTCGTATTCGTCTTCCATTTCGCCGACGATCTGCCGCAGCACGTCTTCCACGGTCACCACGCCGACGGTCGAACCAAACTCGTCCACTACCACCGCCAAGTGGCGCTTGCGTTCTTTGAACTCGACCAGCAGGTCGGCGATCGGCTTGGTCTCGGGCACCACCAGCACGTCGCGCATGATGTGGCGCAGGCGGGTGCTGCCCGGGCTCAGTGGCGGCAGCGATCCGTGTTTCATGCGCAGGTGCATCAGCCGCACCAGGTCGCGGACGTAGAGCATGCCCACGATGTGCTCCGGACCGAGCTGCGGATCGTAGATCGGGATGCGGGAGTGCTTGGCCTCGACCACCTTGCTGAGGGCTTCGTCGAGGGTCATGGTGGCGGGCAGGGAGAAGATGTCCGGGCGCGGCACCATCACTTCGCGCGCGGTCACATTGCCCAGCTCCAGGGCGCGGTGGATCACGTCCTCCTGCTGCTCGGACAGGATGCCGACCTGGCGCGCCGAAGTGACGATCAGCTTCAGCTCTTCCGCCGAGTGCACGGCGGCCTCACGCACCTGCCGCATCCCGAACAGGCGCAGCACCGCCTGCGCCGAACGGTTCATCAGGTGGAGGAACGGCCGGCTGATGGTGATGAACACATCCAGCGGCCCGGCCACGGCGATGGCCACCCGGTCCACGCGTCCCAGCGCGACCGACTTCGGCACCAGTTCGCCCAGCGTGACCAGCAGGTAGGTGATGGTGGCAAACGCCAGCCCGATCCCAATGCCATGGGCGTACAGGGCGGCATGGGGCACGTTGCCCAGACCCGCCTGGATCAGGCGGGCGATGGTGGCTTCCCCCACCCAGCCCAGTCCCAGGCTGGACAGCGTAACCCCGAACTGCACCGCCGCCAGCAAATCCGGCAGATTATGGTGGAGCTTGAGGACGGCGCGGGCGCCGATGCGGCGGGCCGCGATCATTTCCTGGATGCGGGTCTCGCGGATGTTGATCAGCGCGAATTCAGCCGCAACGAAGAAGGCATTGGCCGCCACCAGCAGGACCACGACAAACACCCGCAGCACGACCAGCGAGACCATGGAATGCAGATTCTAACATTCCCGCAGGAACGCTGGTTTTAGGCTGCTCGATTGAGTAGTCGGGAATAGGAATTGAGTCATTGATTCATTGAGTCATTGAGTCATTCAAAACCAAGCCGCCCAACGACTTAATCGCCCTATGGCAGGAGCCCCTCATCCCGGCAAGACTGTTTTCTTGTCTCAATCCGCGTTGCTTACGTTTTTCCCTGACCCCGGTCTAAGGGACTGGCATCACTGCGGGACCTAGGGCCAGGATTTCTTATCTTTGTGGAACTAACCTACGGGCGGCCTCGTACCAGCTTTCAGGGAACACGGCCCCGCACCTTGCTGTAGTCGAGGAGGCGCCAGGTGGCGAACGGTAACGGCAAGAACCGCAAGAGGAAGCGCGTTTTTTACATCGGTGGCTCGATTCTGCTGATCGTCATCGCTGCCGGCGTGCTGGTGGCTTTCACCCGTGGCGGCACTAAGATCGATCCCGCGAAGCTGGGGAAGGTCGAGCGCGGCGACCTCGCCAAGAGCGTGGTGGCGACCGGCAAGATCGAGCCCATTACCAAAGTGGAACTGAAATCCAAGGCCAGCGGCATTGTGGAGAAGTGGGATGCCGACGCCGGCGACAAGGTCAAGGAAGGCCAGGTGCTGGTGGAACTGGACCGGCAACAGATCCAGGCTGCGGTGCGTGAATCCCGCGCCGCCCTGGCGGCTGCCGAGGCCAACGAGCGTGCCGCGATGGCCAACGTCATCCGCGCCAAGGCGGACGCCGAAGGTCCCGACGTGCCGCTGCTCTACCGCGCCTACCAGCGGGCCCAGAAGATGGCCAAAGAGGGCGTGGTGTCGGAATCGGCGCTGGATGACGCGCAGAAGGGCTACGAGATGGCCGTCAACAAGCGCGATGTATCGCGTGCCCAGTTGACCGTCAATGAGGCCAAGCTGATCCAGGCCAAGGCGCAGGTGCAGCAGGCCCGCGCCACCCTGGACCGCGCCGAGGAAGACCTGCGCTACGCCACCATCACTTCGCCCATCACCGGCACGGTGCTCTCGCGCGATGTGGAGATCGGCAACGCGGTCAGCTCCATCCTCGTGCTCGGCTCCACGGCCACACTGGTCATGACCTTGGGCGACACCTCGCAGGTTTACGTCAAGGGCAAGGTGGACGAGGCCGACATCGGCAAGGTCTATCTGGGGCAGCCGGGGCGCATCAAGGTGGAGTCCTTCAAGGACAAGGCCTTCAACGGCAAGGTGACTAAGATCGCGCCGCTCGGGGTGGAGAAAGACAACGTGACCACGTTCGAGGTGCGGGTCTCGATCGACAATGCCACCGGCGAGCTGAAGGCGATGATGACGGCCAACGCGGAGATCATCCTCGATGAGCACAAGAACGTGCTCATGATCCCGGAGGGCGCCATCATGTACGACAAGGACAAGAATGCCTCCGTCGAGGTCCCCGACCCGCACGGCAAGGACGGCAAGCGCAAGGTGGCGGTGAAGGTCGGAATCTCCAACGGCGCCAAGACGGAGTTGCTGGAAGGACTGAAAGAAGGCCAGCAGGTGGTGCTGCAGTAAGACTGGATTCTCTGGTTTCACGAATGGCGGCCGAGGCCGCCATTCGTTATTAGGGCGGCTCGCTCTGCATAGGACAGCCATTACTGCCCGCCCTCTCGATAATGTCATCCTTCGCGAGGCGAAGCCGAGCGGAGGATCTGGCGAGGATGTCTCCACCGCCTTCCTCGGTGGTGTAGGACGCATCGCCAGATTCTCCCGCTCGCTTTCGCTCGCGGAAGAATGACAGCTTTCTTCTAGGGGGTGATGGAGCGAGGAATGGGGATGTTGACCAAACCAACTCTCGCGCAACTGAGGCACAAGGAGGGCTGTGAATCGCGGAATCATTGAAACCTCAGGGGCTGAAGCCCACAATTCAAGGGCCGCATCAATGCAGGCCTGAAACTCCCGGGGGCGCCTTCCGCAGCTTCCCGTCGCGCAAGCTCTGCTTCGTATATCGTTCTACAAGAGAAGAGCATTCCCGCGGACTGCGAGATTTCTCGCGCGGCGCTATGCTTGATGAGGGAGGCGTCTATGAAGGCCATGCATTGGATCATTGATTTCCTGGCGGGCATAATCGTCGCCGGTTTGACGTTCCGGGCGTATGCTCAGCCGTTCTCACTGCAGCGAGGTGGGTATGAATAATTATATCTGCTTCGTGTCTCTGCTGGCGCTGGGGAGCCTGGCAGTTTCTGCCGAGTGCAAGCCGGGGTACCAGTCCGCCAAGGTGGTGAAAGTCCTCGCGGTTTCTGCCGGAGCCTCAGCTCCAGCCCGAGCCGACGAGGAATCCCCGCAACGCGCCCAAAGCGCGCGGTTAGTGATCTTCGGCGCTGGCGGCAAGCAGTATGGACTGCGACTGCCGCCCAGCTCCGGCTCGCAAGAGGTGAGCGTGGCGGCGGGCGACCAGATCTGCTTCCGGAAAGAGGGAAAGACGATCCGCGTGCTCACTGGCGACGGAAAGCTACTGCCGGGAGTCGCTCACCCCGTCCGCGAGATGCCCCAGACCCAATAGCGCTTCTGCCAGAAAGAGAAACGGCCCCGGAGCGATCCGGGGCCGCATCAGTTTGACGTTTGCCAGTCTAATGCCTGTCATCAATGGTCATGGTGCTTGCCTGGGCGGGTGGCCTTGTCGGCGTTCACCAAGCCTGCACCGGTGAAGCTGTTGATCGGCAGTTTGGGGGCGACCCTGAAAGTGCCAGTCTTGGTCGAGCCGTCGTCCAGGGTTGCGGTCACTACTCCGTCGGCCACCCGATCCGCGTCCACCTCAAACTGGACCGGGAGCAGCACCGGAAACGCGAAGTTGGCGAAGGTGAGGAAGTCGCCCGCGCCAAAGGTGCCGGGTTTAAAGGTGAGGGTCAGGGTGGTCAGGTCGGCGCTGCGGGTGGCAGTGACGTTGGTGGGGAAGAGCCCCTTGGTCTCGCCGACGTGGAAGCCGGTGGTCGCACTCGCCGGGTTGGACCAGTGCATGTTGGGAGTAGTGAGGTTGATGGACACGCTATTCACGGTGTGCGAAGTGTGGTCGACCGACAGGCGCCAGTAGTTGGTCTCGCGCGGGAAGTCGCCCACCGCCAAGGCCAGCACCGGTCCGGCTTGGGTCGCCGCCAGGGTGCGATTGCGCGAGAGCCGCACCGGGGTAGCGGTGTCCTGCAGCCGCTCGTAAACATCCGAGGGCCGAATGTGGCCCGGTCCGCCCGCCCACTGAATCACGAGCGCGGCTACGGCAGCCACGTCGGGCGCGGCGGCGCTGGTGCCGAAGAAGTTGGGAAAGCCGTTGGGTTCGATGTCGAAGCCGGGGATGAAGAACGTCGTATCCACGCCATCGATGCCGGTGATCTGCGGGGTGGGACGCACCTCGGGATGGTGGAGACGGTTGCCCCAGTGGTCGAAGAAGATGGTGGTGGGTCCCGGAGAACTGAAGTCCTCGGGGAAGTTGGTGATGGGGTAGTACATCGCCGCCACGGCCTGGCCTTTGCGCGCCGCGGCGTGGCCCCAGATGGTGGGCGCATTCTCGCGCTCACTCTCGCCGGTGCCGTTCACGCACACGTACTTGAGGCGGCGTGCCGGGCCGTGGTTCATCTTGCCGATGACGACCTGGTAGCTCCCGGGATTGACCGCGAACAGCTCAACCGCCTCGTCGGTGAGGGTGTTGTCATCGGTGGTGAAGAAGGCGTCGGAGTTGGGATCGTTGGGGTCGATGAAGTGCCCCGCGCCGTCGAAGACGTAGATGTTGTAGTCTGTCTTCACCTTGCCCAGGAAGAACGGCTCGTCCCACTGGAAGTCAACCACGTCTCCGAAGTAGGAAGTGAACCGCTGCGAGATGGCGGGGTCACCGTCCCAATGGCGGCCTTTGCTGCCGTCGTGACCGTCAAACACCGTGATGTTGTCAGTGTTGAAGTTGTGGAAGCTCTTAGGTATCGGTAACTGATTGGCGTTGCTCCAGGCGACTAGAGCTGCCAGGTCAATGTTTGACTTGCCCTCCGCCACCAGCTTCTGCGCCTTGGCGAAAGAGACCGACGAGTAGCCCGCCTCGTAGCCCTCCAGGCCGTTGTTGCCGGCCGAGGAGAAGTAGGCGGCTCCCTCCTTGACCACCTCGTCCACCGTCTGCGCCAGCAGGCCGTCGGAGTACATGGGCTCGTCGAAATAGATGACGTTGTCCACGATCACGTCGGCGCCGAACTGGCGGCGCAGGTTGAGGATGTTGTTGGAGAAATCGACCTCGCCATTGAACGCCGTGGCGAAAGCCAGCGCGGAGCCGGGGGCGATGTCGTGCACTAACTGGAGAATCGCGCGCCCTTCATCCTCGCCTTCGCCGGGCCCCAGGTCCTCCAGGACCACTACACCGGAAGGAAGGTCACCGCTGGCAACGTCGTCCGCCGCGTTGGGATGAACTGCGGCTTGGGAGTTGTAACTGTCGGAAAGGGCGCCCAGCTTTACCCCAGTGCCATCAATGCCCCGTGCCTGGGCTAAGTCCGCCTTCTGCACCGCCACCGCTTGGCTCTGGACGGATCCTGCAAAAGCCACCGGGCGCTGCACCGCGAGGATGCTCTTCACCCCTGAGACTCCGGCCGCCGCGCGCGCCGAGTAAAGCGGCAGGTAGCCCTCCAGCAGACTGGAATCCAGTTCGCTGGACGCCTGCAGTTGGAAACCGGCCAGCGAAAGCAACGGGAGAACTTGCGCCGTCGTGGCGGGTGGTTGCAGCCGCACGTGGACCAGGACGTTTCCCGCAGGAGTCGTCAAATGTCGCTTCAGTACCTCACCAAGCTTGGGGTTGCCGAATTCGTAGAGTTGGACCATCTGCTCCAGGCCACGCCCAAGCGTAGCGGCTTGTGCCCAGGCCGAGGCGGTGGCAGCAAGCATCAAAAGAAGCAGGGAACCGCAGATCAGGAGCTTTTTTACCTGGGAAGCACGCATAGTCAAACTCCTCCTTGGAGTTCTGGAAATGCATCGCTACACTACCGGGGCCGAGGAATTGAACCGTACTTAAAATTGCCTGGGATTGGGGGAGAACGTGTACCTGCGTTGCCTCTGGGGAGACTGGTCCGTGCGCACACACGACCAGCCGCAAGCAACTCTGGATACCGGCGGCAGTGTACTCCTGCGCCGCCTGTTGTCAAGCCTTAACTTGTAAAAGAATTGTCATGCCGGCAGCCGAAAACCCACGCCCCGCGCCCGTTTCCGCGGACACTCGTAAGGCCGACTGACCCCAGGTTTGACCGCTTCCCGCCCCTTTGTGTTATAAATCGCGGTTCCCTGCCCGCGTTGGCAGGAGAAACCCGGGGTCCCCAGCAAACCCGGGGTCCCCAACGAAGCCGGCTTTGCTTCGTTGGGGTGGAAACCCGGTTTTGGTTTGCTGGGGTGGTGTCGGCGCGGCCAAACCTCAATCCTTTCTTTGTCGTGGAAGCGCGTCTCGGAATCCGGAGGGCTGAGGGCTCAGCTTGCCGGACGAAATCCTATTTGCTCACGTTTTCGTGAGGTCTTACCGCACGGGATCGGGAAACATCAACATCCAGTAGCGACAAAAGCGAAGGCGCTCTGCCTGGGGCAGCCTCGCCATTCTCACTCCCATTCTCCCCTCAGTCTCCGCCCTGGCGGCAAACACATCTCCCGCCGGCCTTTCCTCCGAAACAGGCACTGGACGTTGGTTTCCGACCGCAGCCGTGACAAGTTGTTTACAAATTGAAGCTTGACAACCGGCAGAGCGAGAGTAGACTTCCTGCCGGCGATTCAAGAACCCGACTTCGATTCAAGAACCCGACTTCAAGGTAGCGATTTCTCCCCCGTTCTTAGCACGTATAAGTGTGGAGTCTTCTTGCGACTTATGTGTGCGGTTCACCCTGGGGCCCTCAACTCATTTTGCGTGGTGGAGGAAAATCGATGGGCAAACTCATGAAAGTGCGGAGAGATATGTGGCTGGCCGTCGGGAGCATTGCCGCTCTGGTGGCGGTAGGGACGGCAGCAATCGTCCTCATCCCGGCCAATCGTCCCCGCGCGGACAAGCTCCGAGCGGATGCGCTCCTGTTCAAGAAGGGGAACCCCGCCGAGATTAAGGCGCGCAGGAACCGAGAAGCGGCGATCGGTCCGAACGAGGTGCGCAACCCCAATGCTACGCCCGACCTTGAAGCATTCTTGCAGCGCGCATATCCCGCTGGTGACATCAGCCCCGACGCCAGTTGGGCTGCGCAGCGCGGGTGGGAGGATCTCGACCGTGGGGATCACTCGGAAGGAAGGTGGCGGCTGATTGGCCCCAGCAAAGCTACGGAGCCAGGCGTGTTGAACGTTCTCGGCGATGGTGCTCGGGTGGTCGAATCGGGCCGAGTAAGCGCGATGGCCATCGCGCCCTCATGCACGCGCCACAGATGCACCATCTACGTCGCCCCCGCGGGCGGTGGAGTCTGGCGCACCAGAAAGGGGTTGGACGACGATCCGGATTGGGAGTTCCTCTCCCGCAGCTTTGGCACGAATGCCATGGGCTCGCTGTTGGTGGATCCCAGCGATTCCAGTGGCCACACCCTTTACGCAGGAACCGGCGAGCCTAATGCTTCGGCGGATTCCGAGGCCGGCGTCGGCATCTATAAATCCACCGACGGAGGCGAGACCTGGTCGCTGGTCCCCGGCAGCGACATCTTTTTCCAGCGTTCGATCGGGCAGATGGCTTTTGATAATGCCGGCAACCTGCTGGTTTCGATCGCCAGCGGCGTGCGTGGGATCGACCAGACCGACGCCGGCGCAATATCGAGCGGTTCGACGACGCATCCACTGGCAACCCGCGGCCTCTACCGGCAGAGCGGGAGTGTATTCACGCGCATATTTACGGCTCCGGGCGTGACCCGCGGCTCGACCACGGTCAAGGTGGACCCAACCCATCCAGGGTTCATTTACGTCAACGCCTTCCAGCAAGGCATCTGGCGTTCAACCGACAACGGCGCGACTTTCTCCCAGATCTTCACGCCGAAGGATCCCACGGTGGCTGGCAGTGCGATCGATCGGTCGGAGTTCGACATCACTACGCTCGCCTCCGGCGCGACCCGGATGTACGTCGGCGAGGGCCAGGGCGGCGGCACGGGTCACCATGCGAATTTCTTCCGCAGTGACAATGCCGACACCGCGGCTACATTTGTTTCCCTGGGCGGAGCCCAGGTGGACAACTACTGCACCGGACAGTGCTGGTACGACAACCTCATCTTCACGCCGCCCGGGTATCCCAATATCGTGTACCTGGGGGGCTCGTTCGACTACGGACAGGACAACGGTCCATCCAACGCTCGGGGCGTGCTGTTGTCGACCGACGCCGGGGCGACATGGAGCGACCTGACCCAGGACGCCCACACCCCCCGCGCCCACGGGATTCACCCCGACCAGCACGCGATCGTCGTCAACCCGCATAACCCCTATCAGTTTTGGGAAGGTTCCGATGGCGGAGTCGTCCGCTCGGATGGGGAGTTTAGGGACATTAGTTATAAGTGTGCCTTGCGTGGCTTGAACGCGGCCGACACGGCGTTTTGCGTGAGCCTGCTCGGGCGGGTGCCGCGCGAGCTCACCCATTTGAACAAGGGTCTCTCCACCCTGCAGTTCCAAAGCCTTTCGGTCAGCAACCAGCACCACGACGACCCCAAGATCCAGGGCGGAACGCAGGACAATGGTACCTTCCAATCCAGGCACTCCGTCGAGTTCTGGCCGCAGGAGATCTACGGCGATGGTGGTCAATCGGGGTTCAGCGCCTCCGATGACGCGCTCCGCTTCAACACCTTCACTGGCCAGGCGAATGACGTGAACTTCCGCGATGGCGACCCGACTAAATGGGTGGTGGCGACCGGCGCCATCGTGTCCAGCCCGGAAGCGTCGTACTTCTATCCGCCCGTGCTCGCAGACCCGAACCCGGCGCGTGGAGGCACGATTTTCCAAGGCTCGTTCAGCGTCTGGCGCACGCAGGACTGGGGTGGGCCGCAAGCCTATCTGGAGGCAAACTGCCCCGAGTTCACCACTTCGGCAGCGAACCCGGCCTGCGGCGATTTTGTCCCCATTGGACCACCGGGCCAGACCGACTTGGTCGACTCCGGCACCTATCCCGGCCAGCCCTTTTACGGTTCCGATCGCCGTGGCGGCGCCGTGGCCGTGCTCGAGCGCTCGACAAACCGGCACGACAAGGGCACGCTCTGGGTCGCGACCGGCGCCGCACGTGTGTTCATTTCCTCGAACGCAAACGACCCGGCGAACGCAGTAGTCTGGACGCGGATCGACGACAAGTCCGGAGGGGCTTCCCTGGGCCGCTTCCCAACGGGTATCGCCATCGATCCCCATAACCCGAACCATGGATGGATTTCCTACTCGGGCTACAACGTGAATACTCCAACCCAGCCAGGGCACGTCTTCGAGGTGACTTGGAACGGCACAACCGCAACTTGGACGGACCTAAGCTTCAACTTGCCAGACTTCCCCATCACCAGCCTGGTGCGCGACCGTGTGAAGGGCGACCTCTACGCGGCTTCGGACTTTGGCGTGATGCGCCTCGCCAAAGGATCATCGACGTGGAAGGTCGCGGGGCATGGTCTGCCGATGGTAGAAGTACCTCACCTGACGATCGTGTCCCATGAGCGCCAGCTTTATGCTGCCACCCATGGGCGCAGCGCCTGGGCACTGCGGTTGCCGGACGGGGATGATGACCATAAGAAGTAGTTGAACCCAACTTACGAGGCATCTCAGGGCCGTCCTCTGCGACGGCCTTTTTTCTTGCAAGTTTGCTTGCGCACCGCGTTCCTTTTATGTTGGAGAGGAACCAGGTATAGTGCAGCCTGCAGCTGCAAGAGTGAGGCGATATGAGTCTGGCGTTGATTGCCGGTTTGCTGTTCATCTTCGGCATGCCCTTGCAAGTAAAGAATCCAAGCGCCTGTGACCACGCCGCGCCGCCTGTGGGTATGCGGTGGGTGTGCGCGAACGCGAATCCTTGCGACTGTCATCTAGCGCCGATGGCATCGGAGGAACAGCCCGAGGACACCGGATCCAAGCCCTATTCACCTACTTCCGCAGTGTCGTGCCTCGCGTGCCGCATAGCTTTCTTTGTCATCCCCGCGTATCCCGAAGCTGCGCGACGAGGGCAAAAGAAAGGCCTCGTCTCAGCATCACTGGTTTTGCGTGTCGACGGCAGCGTGGAGGAAGTCCGCATTCAATCCGGCGACCCACAGCTCGCGCACGCTGTGCAATCCGCACTGCAACAATGGCGCTTCACGCCCGGCAAGCGCCCCGAGAGCATTCCCGTATCCATCCAGTTCGAATTATCGGACAGTCCAACCCGATTAGTGGCGGGAACGTCGCTGCTGAACACAGTGGTGACAGCGCCGCCGGTCCGCTAAGGCACAAGCGGCCTCTGCGTGCTTAGCGAGAGACCCACCCAATTCGGACCGCAGGCCGCCACATTCCGGGTACTCTGGCCGCCCGGCCCGCTGGGCAAGCGAGTTTTCGCCGATTTGGGGCCGTTCGTGGGTACGCCTCTTTGAGAACTGGTTTGACCGCTTCCCGCCCCTCTGTGTTATAAATCGCGGTTCCCTGCCCGCGTTGGCAGGAGAAACCCGGGGTCCCCAGCAAACCCGGGGTCCCCAACGAAGCCGGTTTTGCTTCGTTGGGGTGGAAACCCGGTTTTGGTTTGCTGGGGTGGTGTCGGCGCGGCCAAACCTCAATCCTGTCTTGTCGTGGAAGCGCGTCACGGAATCCGGGAAGCTGAACTCAGCTTGCCGGGCGAAGTCCTATCTGCTCCCGTTTTCGTGAGGTCGTAGAACAACCTACGGAGGTCTAATGCATATGTGGCTCTCTGCGACGGCGATATTGTGGCAACTCGAGCCCTTGAATGAAGGGGCGGGATTCCTCTGGCTGGCCTTGGGCATCAGCGTCCTGGCGCTGCTCACCGTCTTTTACTTCGCGCAATACGTGCTGCGCGCCGACACCGGCACCGAGCAGATGCGCACCATCTCCGACGCCATCCGGGAAGGCGCAGAAGCCTTTCTCCGCCGGCAGTACCGCACCATCGGGGCCCTCAGCGTGGTGCTGGCGGTGCTGATCTTCATCGGATACAGGGTCTCGCCGCGCAACGCGCCGCTGGCCACCAAGACCGTGGTCGCCTTCCTGATCGGCGCCGCCTGCTCCGGCTTGGCAGGGTTCACGGGGATGTACGTATCGATCCGCGCCAACATCCGCACCGCCAGCGCCGCCCGCACCAGCATCAACCGTGCCTTACAGATCGCCTTGCGCGGCGGCGCCGTCACCGGATTGGTGGTGGTGGCCTTGTCGCTGCTGGGCGTCGGCCTGCTGTTCTTCTTCTTCGGCGGGCTCGAGACTCCACGTCAAGTCCCGTATCAGGTGGTGGGCTTCGGCTTCGGTGCGTCCTTCGTCGCGCTGTTCGCGCAGTTGGGCGGCGGTATTTATACCAAAGCTGCCGACGTGGGCGCCGACCTGGTGGGCAAGGTCGAGGCCGGCATCCCCGAGGACGATCCCCGCAATCCTGCCGTGATCGCCGATCTCGTGGGCGACAACGTCGGCGACTGCGCCGGCCGCGGCGCCGACCTGTTCGAGTCCACCGCCGCCGAGAACGTGGGCGCCATGATCCTGGGCGCGGCGCTCTATCCGCACTTCGGGCTCAAGGGCATCCTGTTCCCGCTGGTGGCCCGCGCTTTCGGTCTCATCGCTTCCACCATCGGCGTCCTTATCGTCCGCACCGACGAAAAGGAAGACCCGATGCAGGCCCTCAACCGCGGCTACTACGTGACCACGGTGCTGGCCATCGCCGGCTTCGCGGTCGCCGTCCACTACCTGTTGAAGGACAACTGGTGGTTCCTCGGCTCGGGCGTGGTGGGCATCCTCACCGCCTTCCTGTTCGTCTACATCACGCAGTACTACACCGAATACCGCTTCCGCCCAGTGGCCTCGATCGCCAAGGCCTCCCTCACCGGCCCGGCGACCAACATCATCGCCGGCCTCTCCGTCGGAATGGAAACGCCGGCGCTGCCGGTCATCGTGATCGGCGCCGCCCTGCTGCTCTCCTATTGGTTCGGGCTGAAGGCGTTCGAAGGCACCGCCATGACCGGGATCAGCGACTACGCCAAGGGCATCTACGGCACCGCCATCGCGACGATGGGCATGCTCTCCACCTGCGCCTACATCCTGGCCATGGACACCTTCGGACCCATCACCGACAACGCCGGCGGCATCATCGAGATGTCGAACCAGCCGGAGGCGATCCGCGTCAAGACTGACCGCCTCGACGCCGTGGGCAACACCACCAAGGCGCTGACCAAGGGATACGCCATCGGCAGCGCCGCCCTGGCCGCCTTCCTGCTCTTCTCCGCCTACCTCGATGAAGTCAAGGAGATCGTGCGCGGACGCCTGGCCGCGTCGGTCAGCACCGACGTGCTTTCGGGCTTCAGCTTCGACAGCGTGAACCTGGCCAACGTGCCCGTCTTCGTGGGCGCGATGCTGGGCGCGATGCTGGTGTTCCTGTTCTCCGCGCTGGCCATCCGCGCCGTGGGCAAGGCGGCGCAGTACATCATCGAGGAAGTGCGCCGGCAGTTCCGCGAGAATCCCGGCATCATGCAGGGGACGGCGAAACCCGACTACGGCGCGTGCGTGGACATCGTCACCACCGCCGCGCTCAAGCAGATGGTGCTGCCCGGCCTCCTGGCCGTGGGCATGCCCATCGCGGTGGGCGTGACCTTCCGCTACTTCACCGGCTTCCACGTTTCCGGCGGCGTGCCCATGGTCGGCGGACAACCCATCAACCTGATCGGCGCCGAGTCGGTGGCGGCGCTGCTGATGGTCGGCACCATCACCGGCATCCTGCTGGCCACGATGATGAACAACGGCGGCGGCGCCTGGGATAACGCCAAGAAGTTCATCGAGACTGGCCAGTATGGCGGCAAACGCTCGGAAGCGCACAAGGCGGCGGTGGTGGGCGATACCGTCGGCGATCCCTTCAAGGACACCGCCGGCCCTTCGCTGCACGTGCTCATCAAGCTGCTTTCCACCATCACCCTGGTGATGGCGCCGCTGTTCGTGTAGCACCGAGTACCGAGTACCGAGAAAGGTAAAACGCCTCCGGTTTCCCGGGGGCGTCTTTCTTTGGGAGCGTTAGCTTCAGGGGCGACACAAACAAGAACGGCGGACGTGAGTTCGCCGCGACCGCTAGTCCGAAACCATCTTCTGCCGGACTTGCTTGGCCAGTTTTTCGATCTGCTCGGCTTTGCGGATCACCTCGAGCGAAAGCGTCTGGTCGTTGGCTTCATCCACGGACTTCTTCAACTGGGTGGCCAGCTCGAGGAGGTGGTCGGTATCCTTCTTGACCTGGGCGAAGCGTTCCTGGTTACGCTGCTTGGCCAGGCGCTTCTGCATCTCGATCTCGGCCGGGGTGGCTGGCGGCGGCGCCCCGGGAGGGTGGGCCTGCGCGCGCCGCTGCGAGAACTCGGTGGAAGCATCCTGCGCCCACGAGGGCGCGATCATAAGTAAAGTACCCACGAGGAAAGTGGCCATGACGGCACGCATACGCAAGCGACCTCGCGAAGGAATAGTGTCGCAATTATAGTACCGGCCCTCCACCGAACGGCCGCGCGGTGGCTGCTATAATCGCGCCCTGCACCCGAGATCAGCCGTGTTTCTGACCTCCATCGCATCCGTCCTGCTCCAGGTTTCGCGCTGGCGCCTGGTGTGGGAAGACTGGAAGGGTGACTGGGAGAACTTCCTCCGCAAGGACGCTCCCAAGATCCTGGTTGTCCTGGTCGTCGCCATCGTCCTGGTGTGGCTGCTGAAGCTGACCACCACAAAGCTGGCGAAGTTCAGCCGCCGCGAAGCCCTGCCCAGCGCCCTGCGCGCGCAGCAGTTGCGCACCCTCGCCAGCGTGCTCAACAGCGTGGGCATCGCCGTCATCGTGTTCCTCGCGGCCATGCAGATCCTGCCGCTGCTGGGCATCAACATGGGACCGCTGCTGGCCAGCGCCGGCGTAGCTGGTCTGGCCATCGGCTTCGGCGCCCAGGCCCTGGTCCACGACGTGATCAACGGCTTCTTCATCCTGATGGAGAACCAGTATGACGTGGGCGACGTGGTGCGCGTCGGAGGTGTTTCCGGGGTGGTGGAATCCATGACGCTCCGCCGCACCACCCTGCGTGATGAGACCGGCGCGGTCCACACCGTCCCCAACAGCGAGATCAAGATCGTCAGCAATCTGACCCGCGATTGGGCGCAGGTAGCGCTGCACGTCTCGGTGGATTACCGCGAAAACAGCGACCGCATCCTGGAACTGCTGAAGCAGGTCGGCAACGAGTTGCGCAACGACCCCAATTACGCTGCATTTCTTGTCGCCGATCCCCAGGTCCCGGGCATCGAGCGCGTGGCCGGAGGGGAAGTGGACTACCTGATGCTCATCAAGACCCGCCCTGGCCAACAGTACGCCGTCAGCCGGGAGCTGCGCCGCCGCATCAAGGAATGCTTCCAGAAGAACCACGTGCAGCCCGGCAATCCCGCCCGCGTGTACGTGATGGAAGCGACGCCGGGAGCGCCGCCGAAGTAGTCGAGTTTCAAGTTTCGAGTTTCAAGTTTCGAGAAAGCCGCACGGGTTCGCTGCGCGGGGATGGGGCCCCATCTGGGCGTTTTACTTGAAACTCGAAACTTGAAACTTGAAACTCGAAACTCCCTACGCCGCCGTGCCCTTCACCTCGACTCCCGCCCACTTCTCGAGCAGGGTAAGGGTGGCCGCGTAATCGAGATCGTCGTGGCCTTCCTCGGCAGCGATCTCGTAAATCTCGGCCACCGTCTCCAGGCCGGGCAGTTTCACTCTCTGCTCCCTGGCGGCGTCGAGCATGAGCTGGATGTCCTTGTGCATGAGCCGCAGCGGGAAATTGGGGGAGAAGTCGCGGCGCAGGACGAACGGAGCTTTGTAGTCGATGACGCCGGAGCGCACCATCGAGGCCTGGATCAGGGGCATGAGCGCGTCCGGCTTGACGCCCAGTTTTCCGGTCAGCGCCAGGCCCTCGGCGAAGCCTTCATAGGTGAGCGCCACCATCAGGTTCATGCCCAGCTTGCTGGCCTGTCCCATGCTGACGTCGCCCATGCGGAACAGGCTCTTGCCCATGGCCGTCCATAGCGGCTTCAGCTTCTCGATGGTTTCTTCGCTGCCGCCGGCCATGAAGATCAATTGCCCGGTTTCGGCGCCGGCCTTGGAGCCGGTGACCGGGGCATCGACATACTCCGCCCCACGCTCGCCCACGCGGCGCGCGAATTCGCGCGTCTCCATGGGCGAGATGGTGCTGGAGTCCACCACGATCATCCCCGGCCGCAGCCCGCCCTCCGCGCCATTCTCGCCGAACAGCACCTGCTCGACGGCGGCGGTGTCCGACACGCAGATCCACACTACTTCCGCGCCTTCCGCCGCCTCCCGCGGAGTCGCGGCTGCGCGCGCTCCCGGCACTTCCTTCCCCGCCGAGCGATTCCAGGCTGCGACCTCGTGACCGGCTTTGACCAGGTTGGCGGCCATCGGCCGACCCATGATGCCCAGGCCCAGGAATGCGACGCGCATGATTTTCCTCCGCTTGCACCAACGGCATCCCATTAGAAAGCCAGCGCAAGCCTGGGGTCAAGGAAGCCGACGGAAAATCTTCCAGCGCAGTCCGCGTTCGCGGGACAGCAACAATTTGGATCGTCGCCCGCGGGCCGGAGGGCGTATGATATTACGAGCCGGGTGGGGAGACGCGCGGACTTGCATCGCGGGGGTCCGTTCCGGCGTCTAAATAAGCAGACTTCGCCCATGGTCGTGTTAAGCAGGACCCTCAGGAAACGAGCCCGCAATTTTACGCGTCTGATCCGGCATTCGGCCGTGACCCCGCGCACGGGAGAGACCCGCAAGCCGGTCCTCACTGAAAACGGCGAGCTGGCGCTGACCTTCATCGGACATTCCAGCTTCTTTCTCCAGACCGGCGGCAAGGCCGTCCTCCTCGATCCCAACTTCGC
Source organism: uncultured Acidobacteriota bacterium (assembly GCA_963704285.1). GTDB lineage: Bacteria > Acidobacteriota > Terriglobia > Terriglobales > Acidobacteriaceae > JAHFUA01. Next base: position 3,837,388 of record OY969886.1, read on the forward strand.
CCAGTGGCTGTTCGTGCTGAAGCGGCTGCGGCACCCCGGGCTGCGCATCCAGGACTTGCCGGCCATCGACCTGGTGCTGGTGACGCACGCGCACTTCGATCATCTGCACCGGCCGTCGCTGCGCGCTATCGCACAGCACACGGAGCGTCTGCGCGGCGCCGCTCCCAGCATCATCCTGCCGCACAACGTCACCGACCTGGTCGCCGACCTCGGCTTCCGCGAGATCATCGAGCTGCGCTGGTGGGAGACTTGCGACTTCGACGGGCTGAAGATCACGCACGTGCCGTCGCGGCACTGGGGCGCGCGCATCATCAAAGACGACCACCGCGCCTATGGCGGATACGTTGTCCGCTCGCCGCACGATTCCCTCTATCACGCCGGCGATACCGCCTACTTCGAGGGCTTCCGCGAGATCGGGCGCCGGCTGCATCCTAGGCTCGCCCTTTTGCCCATCGGCGCTTACAATCCTCCGGCTTTCCGCGCCAACCACACCAGCCCGGAAGACGCCGTGCGCGCTTTTGTCGAACTGGGCGCACGCTGGATGGTGCCCATGCACTACGGCAGCTTCCGCCTCTCGCATGAGCCTATGGACGAGCCTCTCAAGTTACTGGCGAAAGAAGCCAGACGGGCGGGAATCCAGGACCGGGTGGTGGTGCTGCCGGAAGGCGTGACCGCGTTCTTTTGATCGCCGGTTCTTTGGATCGCAGAAATCGTCGACGTTGCCGCAAACGAGTCCTCCCCTGCATCAGTTGTCATCCTTCGCGAGGTTGAGGCGCCTAGCGGGCGTCCGAGCCCGCTGCCGAAATCCCGAGCGAAGCGAGGGACCTGCCGAGCGGAGGATCTAACGAAATCGCTTGAGCGACCGTACTGGTTGCGCGACTGTCTCGTCAGATTCTCCCGCCTCCCTTCGGTCGGCGGAAGAATGACATCGCGATTAAGAAGAAGGGGCGGTCGCCCAATCCAGTCACCATGCCATCAACAGCCGCACATCCCTGACATTCGTTCCCGTCGGGCCAGTCTCGATGGCATCCCCGAGAGCTTTGAATAAAGGATATGCGTCGAAGCCATCGAGCGCCGCCGCGGGATCGAGACCCGCCGCGCGCGCCCGCTCCATGGTGCTGCCGTCCACTACGGCCCCCGCGGCCGGGCTGTGACCATCAATACCGTCGGTGCCGGCGCTGAGCACGCAGATGTTCTCGCCCGCAATTTTGGGCGCGAGGTAGAGAGCGAACTGCTGGTTGCGTCCGCCCTGGCCGCTCTTACCTTCCACGCGGACCGTGATCTCGCCGCCCGACACCAGGCAGACGCGTTGTCCCTTTTGACGCAATTCTCGCAAGCGTTCGAGCAGGTAGTCGGCCGCGCGCCGGTAGTCCCAATCGTCGCAGCGGCTATCAACCCTCACGATGAATCCCGCCGCCTGCGCCCGTGCCGAGGCCGCTTTCACCGCCGTTTCGTTCGAGAGGATCGTCCACCAGCGCGAGCGTGCGAACGCTGGATCGTCGTTCTTGGGCGTCTCTTCCAGGACGTGTTGTTCGATCAACTCGCGCACCGAGGGCGGGAACTTTTCCAGCAGACCATACTTATGGATGATGGCGTAGCAATCCTCGATGGTGGTCGAATCGGCCATGGTGGGTCCCGAAGCCAGCGAGTCGGGCGCGTTGTCCGGCACGTCCGAAATGAGGATGGAAACCTGCTGCGCCGGCGCAGCCGCCCGCGCCAGCCGTCCGCCCTTGGTGGCCGAGAGATGCTTGCGCACGGCGTTGATCTCGGCGATGGGCGCACCCGAGAGCACCAGTTCGCGATAGGTGGCGATCAGGTCGTCGAGCGAGATGGTATCGCTGATGGGCTTCTCCACGATGGCCGAGCCGCCGCCGCTGATCATGTGCAGCGCCAGCGAGCGCTCGTCCAGCGCTTCGAGCATGCGGAGGATAGCCTCGCCCGCGCGCACCGACTCCGCATTGGGCGTGGGATGTCCGCCACGAAAGTAGCGGAAGCCCGGCACTTGCGCCGGCGGATCGGCGACGCAAGCCACCATGCCCTCCAGGCCACTGCCCACTTTGCTCGCCAGCGACGCCGCCATGGCGTGCGCCGCCTTGCCCAGCGAAACCACGCGCACACGGTTGTAGTTCCCCAGGGCGTAGAGGTCCTGGCCGATGCGCAGCACCCCGCGGCCATATTCGACGTGGCGCTCGAAAGCCTTCTCGATGCTGGATTCCGCCAGCGCGTGCAGGAACATGTCGCGCGCAGTCGAGCGCATGGCGGACATCTGGGTTGGGCTGGCGCTGGGCTGGGCAGGCATGGCGGGGGATTATAGACGCCTGTGCAGAAAATTTGGCTTGTTACGTCTCTGCAGGTTGCTTTCGGAGGGGCGCGGCTTCAGCCGCGCCTTGCTCATGAAAATAAATTGTCATTCCGAGCCGCGCGAAGGAGCCCTGCGACTGAGCGCGTGCGAGGAATCTGCATTTTCGCGGCTATAGAACGGAGCAGGTCCTTCCCTTGCCCTCAGTCGCTGCGCTCCTTCGGGCGGCGCTCAGGATGACAATTTTTATTTTCCATTTTACGGCGCGGCTAAAGCCGCGCCCCTCCGAAAGAACCGCTCGTGTTGAGGCCTGCGGAATCAGGTGACGACCACCGTCTTTCCCACCCACTGCTCGATCGCCTGCCGCATCTTGTCGAGATGCCCCGCAAGGTAATGATCTCCCGGGAGCCGCACCAGCCACTTGGGATCGGCGGCGCGCTCGACGATCTCCTCCAGCACTCCCGGCGGTCCGAAGTTGTCGTGCGTGCCGCTGATGAACAGTTTGGGTTTGGCGCAACTTTCGAGGAAACGATAGCGGTAGGTGCGGCCTTTGTCCACGGCTGGCGTTCCCAGCGAGATCAGCGCCACCACGCGCGCATCGGGACAGCAGGCCCGCAGTCCGACCGACGCTCCAAAGGAGAACCCGGCAAACACGATGGGCAGGCGGAACTCGCGGTCGAGCCAGTCGAGCGTCGCCCGCACGTCGTCCATTTCGCCGCGGCCTTCGTCATGCGCTCCCTGGCTGCGGCCGGCGCCGCGGAAATTGAAGCGCAGCACCGGGAAGCCGAACCCGCGCAGCGCCTTCGCGGCGTGGAAGACCACTTTGTTGTGCATGGTGCCGCCGTAGAGCGGATGCGGGTGGCACACTAGTCCGGCGTGCGTGGCGCCGGTCGCGCCCGTGTTCAGCAAGGCTTCCAGCTTCCCTGCCGGGCCATCCAGGAACAGAGGTCTCAGTTCAGCATTTGACGTATGCACGAAAACAACCTAAGCTTTCGCGAAATCAGCCAGAACTCTCAAAGGTGAGGACAATGACCAGAGTTAGCATAGCAGTCACACTGGGGCTCACCATCGCCTTGCTTGTCGCGGTAGGTGTATCCGAGCAGACGAAGGAAGTACCCAAGACCATCCCCGACTTCGACGTGCACGGCATCAGCTTCACCGAATGCGCCTGCACCGCCTACGCGTGTCCGTGCCGCTCCAACGGACATCCCACGCACGGTGGTTGCGACGCCGCCGACTTCGCCTACATCAAGCGCGGCCATTTCGGCAAAGTGAAGATGGACGGCTTCAAGGCCGTGATCGTCGGTGACCTGATCGACATGGATGCCAGCAAGGTCCGTGGGACCGTCTATTTCGACGAGAAGACCACTCCCGAGCAGCAGGAAGCGTTCAAGCAGATGATCGCTTTCATGTTCGCCTGGAACCCGCCCAAGATCGACAACGTGAAGGTGGTGCCCATCGAGTTCACCGAATCGGCCGACCACAACACCTATACGCTCACCATCCCCGGGATCCTGGAGGAGAAGGCGGTGATGAAGCGCGACAAGGACGGCAAGCCGCTGCACACCGTCCCCGCCATGGACCTGTGGGGCAACAAGATCACCTACGTGGATAACGTCGTGTTCAAGTACCACGACAAGGGCATCGGAGAGTGGGATCTCTCCGGCCGCCAGGCCAATATCAAGGAGATCAACACCACCAAGGCCATGTGGGATCAGAAAAAGCTGCTGGTCCAGCACGGAGACATGACCGGCAACTGGACAGCAGAACAGCGCAAGATGATCGAAGGGATGGGAATGAAGGTCGAGTAGCCTCGGACAGACAACCAACCGCGGGAGTAGGGAGCGCCTGTTTTTCCTACTCCCTTTTCCCTACTCCCTTTGCATCAGGTGGAGTCTTCTCCCTCTGATATCCTCTGCCCCATGGACGTGGTCTCCCTCACCCGCGGCCTGGTGGACATCGAATCCATCAGCGGCAACGAGCGCGCGGTCGGCCAATTCCTGCTCGAGCACCTGTCTTCGCTCGGCTACGCGGCCACGCGAATGGAAGTCGCGCCCGAACGCTTCAACGTGTACGCCACCGTTCCCGGGCGGAAACCGAGCGTGGTCTTCTCCACCCACATGGACACGGTGCCGCCGTTCATCCCCTCATCGGAGGACAGCGAGTACATCTATGGACGCGGCGCCTGCGACGCCAAGGGAATCATCGCCGCCCAGATTGCCGCTGCCGAGCGCCTGCGCAAGGAAGACGAAGGCGCGGTCACTCCCGCGCTGCTGTTCGTCGTGGGCGAGGAGCGCGACAGCCAGGGCGCAGCCGTCGCCAACCAGCACGCACCGGGCTCGCGCTTCCTCATCAACGGCGAACCCACGGAGAACCGCATCGCCATCGCCTCCAAGGGATCGTTGCGCGTGGAACTCACGGCGCGCGGGCGGATGGCGCACTCCGCCTATCCCGAACTGGGCGAGTCGGCCATCGATAAGCTGCTGGATGCGCTCCACCGCCTGCGCGCGATGGAGTTGCCTACCAATCCCGAGATCGGGCCCTCGACGCTGAACATCGGCATCATCGAAGGCGGAGAAGCTCCCAACGTGGTGCCGGCCTTCGCGCGCGCCCACCTTCTCTACCGCCTGGTCGGTCCGGCCGACGAACTGAAGCGCCGCATCGTCGAGACCGTCGGCAACCGCGCCGAGGTGGCGTTCGTGCTGGAGATCCCGTTTGTTCGGCTTCGCACCGTGCACGATATTCCCACCATGGTGGCGGCGTTCACCACCGATATTCCCGGGCTTTCCAACTGGGGCGAGCCCGTGCTGCTCGGGCCCGGCTCCATCCACGTGGCGCACACCGAGCGCGAGCGCGTCGAGAAGCGTCAGTTGCACGAGGCGGTGGAGCTGTACTGCATGGTGGCGAAGAAACTGATGAGCGGGTAGTTAGTGATAAAGCCTGTTTTCAACATCTATCCTGCTTGGGTTCCGGTCTCCGCTGGTTAGGAAGCCCGGGATATTCTCTGCGCGAGCGCCTGCTCACTGCCGTCCGCAAGACAAGCGCCGCCATCATGCTCATCCACGCCGCGAACGACTACAGCACGGCTGCTGGCCGCGCCCTGGCCGACGAGCTCGCACGCTTGCACAAGCCGCACGTTCTGAGAATTTACCCACCTGTCGGCCGGACACAGGAGGATGGACACAATGTGTTGTACAAGGCCATCCCCCAATGGGAGGATGACGTCTTCAGATTCCTCGATAAGTATGTCAGGCGTTGATAGTGTGTCGGTGGGTCAAGTCCCGAGCCTCCCTAGCTGCTCCCACGATTAGTTGTGTAAAATCCTGTTCACGCCAATTAGTGAACTGCGGGTCTCGTCGTTCGGCGTTTGCCCAAACAGAACCAGACAAATTGAAGAGGCCCCGGCAGTAGCGGCAAACGTGCTTGCGGGGCCTCGCAGTGTTTCGCAGAATAGAACCCGTCTTTCCGGGCGCACGACCTAGTAACTTCTCGGGACAACCGGTCGTACATTTCCGTCATAAATTGTCGTCACTTACCCGCGGCCGCCTTCTGGTGCGGCTTCAGCGCGTGTGGTGGATGACAGGTAACACAGGTTTTGTGTTTCATGAATGGATCGGACTTCAGTTGTGCCACCAGATCCGCGTGACATCCCTCGCATACGCTCAGCTTCGGCTTGGCCGTGAAGCTCTCTGTGACGTTGCCATGGCACACGATACATTGGACATCGTTGACGCCATGCGGCCCGGCTTTCCATACGGCATACAGCCCCTTATGGCAGTCGGAACAGTTTTTTCCGGGTGGAATCTTCTGATGCGGCTTTTGCTGGGCGTTCGCAGGCTGGACGGCGGCAGCCAAAGCGAGCAGAACGAGCAGGACAGAGTTGAACAAACGTGCGCGGAAAGTGTTCATGGGCAAGATCTCCTGAGTAGGACGTTGCAGTATCGGACCGGTGGTGGCCGCCGTGCGGTGATGCAGATCACAGCTCACTGTAATGCGATCTACCGCACGCGCCGTGATGCGGCTCACTGCCCTGTTGTCTTTATTTGTTCGCGTTCGCTGGGTCCACACCGGCTGATTCCGGGGGAGGATCCGCCCGGATAGTTGGCGATAAATCGCTTTTACGCAAGTAATCCCCGAAAATCGGCCAGAGAGCCGGTTCATCGCCTCCCACGATTAGTTGTGTAAAACCCTTGTTCTCAACAACCAACCAAGGCGAGACCCGCGTCTGACCGCCGTCAGGCTCGACTACTTCAGGTACTGGTCCAGCCAACCCAGCCATCGGCTGTACACATCCCGCAAACGTACGGGGTCTAAGGGACGGTGTCCGGGGACCGGGTAGGCTACAAACTTCACCGTCACTCCATTGTCCTTCATCGCATGGTAGAGCTGGTACGACTGCGTGACGGGGACGCGCGCGTCTCCCGTATCGCTGAGGATCAGCGTCGGCGTCCGGATCTGGGACGCAGAAGCGATGGGCGACTGCGCGAGGTAATCCTTCATGTTGTTGCCCACCCACGGAGAGCCCTTGAATCCGTAGCGGTTGACAACGCCAAAGTCCGACAGGTTGTACTCCAAGCACAGGCTAGTGATTGTTTCTGTGACCGCGAGCACTCCTGCCTGTGAGCTCGAGCCCGGTCACTGGCCGCAGGACAAGTCAGCCCCTTGATTCCGCGCCACCGCGTCGTCCGTCATGGCGGAGTGTGCCCCCCAAGGGGTATCACGGGTTCAGTCTAACTCCCAGTGTGGCGGATTGTTGTTGTGAAATCGCTATATCACAAGTAATCCCCAAGGGCCGTGTAACAGGTTCAACCGGAGATTGACCCACTACGAACCACCAAACCCTTCCTCATCGATCCGTTCCTGTAGACTTGTCTAGACATGGCTACCAATGCGCTGGCGCAAGCGGCTTCGGCGTATCTGCGCTCCGCCATGCACCAGCCCATCCGCTGGCATGAGTGGGGCGAGGAAGCCTTCGCCACGGCCCAGCGCGAGAACAAGCCCATCCTGCTGGACATCGGCGCGGTGTGGTGTCACTGGTGCCATGTGATGGACCACGAGTCTTACGACAATCCCGAGGTGGCCGGGATCGTCAATGAGAACTTCATCGCGGTGAAGGTGGACCGCGACGAGCGCCCCGACATCGACAGCCGCTACCAGGCTGCCGTCTCCGCCATCAGCGGGCAGGGCGGCTGGCCGCTCACCGCCTTCCTCACCCCTGACGGCAAGCCCTTCTACGGCGGCACCTACTTCCCGCCCGACGACCGTCTCGGCCGCCCCAGCTTCAAACGCGTGCTCGAAGCCATCGCCGGCGCCTTCCGCGAAAAGCACGCCGACGTCAGCGAACAGGCCGACATGGTGATGAACGCGCTTTCGCAGGCCGAGTCTTTCACCGGACGCTCGGCGGCGTTCTCTCCCCAGATCGTGGACAGCATCGTGCGCTCGGCCACCCGTCTGTTCGACGTGGAGCACGGCGGCTTCGGCACCGCGCCCAAGTTCCCGCACGCGGCGATCCTCGACCTGATGATCGACCGCTACGCCCGCAGTGGCGAATCCCATCTCAAGACCGTCATCGAGACCACGCTTACGCACATGGCGCGCGGCGGCGTCTACGACCAGCTCGCCGGCGGCTTCCATCGCTACTCGGTGGACGAGCGCTGGGTCGTCCCCCACTTCGAGAAGATGTCCTATGACAATTCGGAGCTGCTCAAGAACTACGTGCACGCCTGGCAGGCATTGGGCGAGCCGTTCTTCGCCGAGGTGGCGCGGGACATTATCCGCTGGATGGACCAGGTGCTCAGCGACCGCCAGCGCGGCGGCTTCTACGCCTCGCAGGACGCCGACATCAATATGGAAGATGACGGCGATTACTTCACCTGGACGCTCGCGGAAGCCCGCTCCGTGCTCAGCGAGGACGAACTCAAGGCCGCCGGCTATCACTACGACATCGGGGAGATCGGCGAAATGCACCACAACCCGCAGAAGAATGTGCTGCACGTGCGGGCTGCGGTGGAGGAGATCGCCGCCCGCATGGGCACGCCGGCCGAGCGGGTGCGTGCGCTGCTCGATTCCGCCAAGCAGAAGATGCTGGCCGCGCGCCTCAAGCGTCCGACTCCATACGTTGACAAAACGGTTTACGTGAACTGGAACGCGCTCTGCGTTTCGGCATATCTGGACGCTGCGCGCGTGCTTGGTCTCGACGAGGCCCGCCACTTCGCGCTGCGCTCGCTCGACCGCATTTTGGCGGAAGCCTGGAAGCCGGCGTCGGGGTTGAAGCACGTGGTTGCCTACTCTGATCCTGCTGCCACGCACCGCGACGTCGCCGGGCTGCTGGACGATTACGCTTTCACCACCATCGCCTGCCTCGATGCCTACGAGACCACGGCCGACATGACCTATTTCACTTTCGCCCGCCGCATCGGCCACGCCATGATCGAGCGCTTCTATGACCAGGCAAACGGCGGCTTCTTCGATGTGGAGAAGAGCGCGTCCGCAGCGGAGATCGGAGCGCTCTCCGCCCGCCGCAAGCCTTTCCAGGATTCACCCACGCCCGCCGGCAACCCCGCCGCCGCCATCGCGCTGCTGCGGCTACACGCTTATACCAACCACGAGGGCTATCGCGAGAAAGCACGGCAGACGCTGGAAGTCTTCGCCGGCATGGCCGAGCAGTACGGGATATTCGCCGGCACCTACGGCATCGCCGCGTCGCTGTTCAGCACGCCGCACACGCAGGTGGTGGTGGTGGTGGGCAGCGGCGCGCAGGCGGACAAGCTCTACGCTGCTGCCGTCGCCGGCTTCGCTCTGGGCAAGTCGGTGCTGCGGATCCCGGGAGAGAACGAAGCAGCGCCGCAGAACCTGCCACCCGCACTCGCCGAAACCATCCCCAACCTGCCGGAGGTGAAGGCCGGCCAACCAGTCGCGGTGGTGTGCTCGGGGTTCACCTGCCAGCCCCCGGTCCACGATCCCGAGCAGTTGTCGGAAGCCGTGCGCCAAGCCCTGCGCTAGCGGGCAAAGATCTGGAGTTGACTGGCACCGGATGATGTGCTGCACTCTTGTGCCTCCCCCTGGAGGCACGCATGGCACGCATCACCCAGTTGTTGATTCAAGCCGAACACAAGCCCGGGACCCTGGCCACCATCTGCTCCGAACTGGCCAGCAAAGCCGTGAACATCACCGCCATCATGGCGGCGCCTGACCAACCCGGCGGCCTCCGCCTGGTCGCCACCCCTCATGCCGCAGCCAAAAAAGTGCTGGAGACGATGCAGCTTCCCTATCGCGAGGAAGACGCCATCGTGCTGCGCATCACCGACCGGCCCGGTGCGCTGGGCAAGGTGACCCGCAAACTCGCCGACGCCAATGTCAACATCCTCTATGCTTACGGCTCGATCGTGAAAGGCGAGCAACGCGCGCTGATCGTGCTGGGGGTTTCCGACGTAGCGAAGGCGGAGAAGTTGGTGTGAAGAGTGCCGCCCCTCCGGGGAGGGGCGACACTTCTGCGGCGAGCCCTAGCTCCCGTGGATGTATGCGCGCATCATCCTGACCTCTTCATCCTTCTCGGTCAGGTCGCGCAACAGGATGTCGCGCAGCGACACGATCCCTTTCAGCTTCTTCCCGTCGCAGATCGGCAGATGGCGGAAGCCATGCTGCTTCATCAGCACCATGCAGTGCTCGATGCTGTCACGGATGTCCACGGTAAGGGGATCGGCGGTCATGACCTCGGACACGCGGGTGCGCGCCGGATCCCGGCCTTCGGCCACCACCCGCTTCATGATGTCGCGTTCGGAGAAGATGCCGACCAGCTCGCCCTCGCGCAGCACCGGGACGGCGCCGATGTTATTGGCCACCATCTGCCGCGAGGCCTCGAGCACGGTCTGGTCCGCGGTGACGGTGTGGGTTTCGTTGTCCTTGATCAGGTCGTAGATCTTCGACATGAGACACCTCCCCCGGTCTCACCGACGCGGCAGGCGGACATCATACTACTTGTCGAGGTCAAAGCTGTCGAGGATGCGGCGGTCGGCGTCCAGCAGCATCACCCGCCGGTTGTACACCACGCGCTCCAGGTCACGCGGCAGCCGGGGCAATTCGTTCTCGCAGACGTCCGGCAGCGGCAGGACCCGCTTCTGGAGCCAGGGCGTGAGCGTTTGTCCCGACTGCAATTCCCTCTCGGACGCCAGGTCGCTGCGCCGGGTCAGCTCCGCAGGCAAGGCAGAGGCGCGCTCGGAAAAGCATCGGCGGATCACCCGCTGGTCGCGCAAGCTGAACTGCCGCAGGCTGGGATCACTGGGATCTCTGGCGGTCTCGCTCGCCGGGGTCACCGGCTCGCCCACGCTTTGCGCGGCCCCAGCCACGACGAAAGACAGCAGGGCTTCCGATTCGATCGTTGCCTCCTTCTTGCCGGTACCCGCAGCTACGCCGGTGCCCGCAGCCCCGCCGACGCCGGCGCCGATGGCCGCTCCCTTGCCGCCGCCGGCAATGCCGCCGATTACCGCCCCCAGCACCGCGCCTCCGCCGATCTTGGTCACGTTGCTCTTGGTGTGCGATTCACCTTTGAGGGTGAACGGCTCGACGTGCACCGGCGTGGTGCGCCCGTTGTAGCTGATCTCGGTGATCTCCAGCGCCAGCACGCCGGGATCGCTCAGCCGTCCCGAGGCGTGCGCTTCGCTCACGCGCCCGAGAACGTCGGCGCCCTTGGGATACATCTCCCTGCCCTCGACCATCAGAGGCTCGGTGAGCGTGGCGTGGAAGACGTCGCCCACCTGGGCCTTCTCGCTGGTCAGGCTCTCGACGATCCGCACCTCGATCTGCGTTCCCGCCGGTATGTGGGTTCTCCGGTGATGTTCGCCGGCGGAGGCGAGCGCCGCCGCCAGCACTACCAGAACAATCACACTTACTGCTGATCCATGCCGCTTCATGGCATCCTCTCTCCCTGACTTTCGTTGGAATTGTTGACCGCAGACTCGGAGGCGCGCGCGTTTTGGCATCGTACCCCGGTTCCGATCCAGAGTACAAGGACCACGGTCGTTGGTCGTTAGTCGTTAGGAAAGCTCTGTAGCGACGAGCGGCTCGCTAACGACCAACGACTACCGACTAACGGCTCTGTGGCTCCGCCATGAATACGAAGTAGGAACAGGTCCACAGGCGGGTGGGAATGCTGCCCCGCGGACGTGCCGTCAGGATCACGTTGTAATCGTCGGTGACTTCGAGGTGGTCGAGCACGGATTCGCCGGGGTCCCCGACACGCCCGGTTTTGGCGTGTTGGGGTGGCTGGCCGGCGCGTGGCTCGACCAAGGCCAAATAGCGCAGGAATTCGTAAACATCGTCGGAGCCGCCATAGCCGGGTGCGGCGAAGGAGAGCTCGGTGGGCTCCTCGGCGAAGTGCCAGCCCAGGGACGCGGCCAGCTCGACCGCCTGCTCGTACGCCGCCTCCGGGACCACGCCCGGCGCGGGATTATCGAAGACGATGCGCAGCTTGCGTTCGTCCTCGCGCGTGAACTCACGCACCTTCAGCGACATCGACTTGGCGGTCGCCTTCCAGTCCACGTGGCGCGCCGAGTCTTCCGGCATGTGCTCGCGGATGCGGTAGAGGTCGTGCCCGCGGCCGCGCATGAAGGTCTCAAACTCCCCCGTGATCATGGGCAGGATCTCGAACATCTCGTCGGGTGGCTCGACCGGCGGGTACACGATGATCTCGCGCGCGAGCGTGATCCGCCGCGTCTTGACCAGGAAGGAGAACGGGAAGCGGGTGGCGATACCGAAACTCTCCTGCTGGTAGCGGCCACGGCGGTCGAAGCGAAGCTCCACATCGGCGGTGGCGGCGGTCCTGGCGGCAACATAGGGGAAGTACACCGCGGTGCTGAAGATCGCCGGCGCGGACGCGGCCTCGTGGCTCGACCGCAGCTGCAGGTCCGGCAGGCGGAACCATTGCCGGTCGGGTGCGGCGTCGAAGGGAAAGCCGAAGCTCGAGCGCTCCCACCGCCAGCGCTTGCCCGCCGCTTTCCGCCGAGGTGGAACCACACTGACAGAGAACGAGGGTGCTCGCCGGCGGCGATTGTGCAATGTCAAGCGGGCCAGGGCGTTCGAGCCCGCGAAGACGTGCGCCGGAACGGAAACGTCCAGTTCCAGCCCGCGCAGCACGCTCGCCGATGCCACCCCGGAGACCACAATGGCCGCCAGCATCGCCGAGACCACGATGAACAACAGATTGTTGCCGGTGTTGAGGGCCGCGACCCCGATCACCAGCACAAACAAGCTGTACACCAAGCCTTCGCGGGTGACGTCATAGTCCAGGGCGTCGCGCACCCGGGCAACCGCCACCCGCCGCGCCAGGTAGGGCACGGTGGTCACCGCCACCACCCCCGCCAGCACCAGCGCCAGCGAGGCCAGCACGGCGGTGGCCAGCAAATTCCCCGATTCACGTGTGATGGTGGAAAACAGCGCCGCGGCAAAGGCGAGCGCCAGCCCGGCGAGCGCGATGAAGAACCGTATCCACGCCCCGCGCTCGATCCCGTAAAGCGCCGATTGGATGGCCTGCCGCATCGGATTCAGTAGGAATTCTACTCGACCAGCACCATGTAGCGCCGGCCTCTGGCCGCCCAGCCACCCCAACACGCTAAAAGCGGGCGTGTCGGGGACCTCGCGAGACGGCGGCGCTACACTTCCCTAATAGGAGTAAGATTTGCTTGTGAAGGCTGGCGGGAACCCTGTTTATGGCTACTTTGAAACAGATCCTCGACCAGAAAGTCCGGGAAGCGGCGCCTGAGCTCTACGAGAAGCTCGACCGCAACCGCGTCCGCTGCTATTCCTGCGGGCACCAGTGCCCCATCCCCGAGGGCCAGCCTGGCGTCTGCAAGGTCCGCTACAACCAGGGCGGGACGCTCTATGTCCCCTGGGGATACGTGGGCGGCGTGCAGTGCGATCCCATCGAGAAGAAGCCGTTCTTCCACGCTCATCCCGGCGCGCTGGCCTACAGCTTCGGCATGCTGGGCTGCGACCTGCACTGCTCCTACTGCCAGAACTGGGTAACGTCACAGGCCCTGCGCGACCCGCAAGCAGTCTCGCCACCACTGCCGGTCGAGCCGGAGGCGCTGGCGCGGGAAGCGCTCGAGCTGGGGGCCAAGGTCGTGGTCAGCACCTACAACGAGCCCCTAATCACCAGCGAGTGGGCGGTGGCAATCTTCAAGCAGGCCAGAGCGGCGGGCCTAGAGACCGGCTTCGTCTCCAACGGCAACGGCACCCCGCAGGTGCTGGAATACCTGCGTCCGTGGGTGGATCTCTACAAGGTTGACCTGAAGAGCTTTGACGACCGCCACTATCGCCAGCTCGGCGGCCGCCTCGAGCCCATCCTGCATACCATTCGCCGCCTCTACGAGATGGGATTCTGGGTGGAGATCGTGACCCTGCTCATCCCCGGCTTCAACGATTCCGATGACGAGCTGAAGCGGATGGCGCAGTTCCTGGCGGGCGTCTCGCCCGACATTCCCTGGCACGTGACCGCCTTCCACCAGGACTACAAAATGACCGACCCGGAGGACACGCCGCCGGAGACCCTGCTGCGCGCCGCCGCCATCGGCCGCAACGCCGGCTTGCGCTTCATCTATGCGGGGAACCTGCCGGGCCAGGTCGGAGACCTGGAGAACACCTACTGCCCGAACTGCAAGACCTTGCTGGTCGAGCGCTACGGTTACTTCATCCAGGGATACCACCTCGCACCGGATGGCGCCTGCCCCAAGTGCAAGCGGCAGATCCCCGGCCGCTGGGACGCGAGCTTCCAGGGCCAGATCACCTCACGCCCCTTCCTGCCACGCTTGCGCGCCCGCTCGCCGCTGATCTCGCTGTCGTAACCTGTGGTAGAGACATAGCTCGCTACGTCTCCGAATTGGGCGTTGGCGATCGGATAGGGAGACGCCGCAAGCTATGTATCGGCGAACTCAGTTCAGGAAATCAAATGTCATTCTTCCGCCGACCGAAGGGAGGCGGGAGAATCTGATGATGCGGTCGGCGCAACCTGATCTCGTGGTGCAGGCCTTTTGTTAGATCCTCCGCTCGCCTTCGGCTCGCGAAGGATGACACCTCAGACTGGAGAGGAACTTTCAGCAAGACTAAACACGATGGTCCCTTACCCCTGCTCGTCCACCATCCTCTCCCGATAGCGGTGCCAGAGGAACACCAGGATCACTAGCACCACGATCGCGATGATGAGGTTCACCCGTCCCATCACGTGCACCAGCGAGTCCCATTCGCTGCCGAAGAAGTAGCCGACCAGCGAGATGGTGGTTACCCAGACTGTCGCCCCCAGGAAATTGAACAGCACGAACTGCCGCCAGGGCATGCGCAGCACGCCCGCCAGCGGTCCGGCGATGATGCGCATCCCGAAGATGAAGCGGGCGAAGAAGATGGTCACGGCGCCATGGCGCTCGAACAGGCGCTCTCCCCGGCGGATGGTGCGGTCCCGGATGCGGAAGATATGCTGGTAGCGCTCCAGCAGCCGCCGTCCACCGCGGCGTCCCACCAGATATCCCAGGTTGTCGCCCAGGGTGCAAGCCGCTATCCCCAGCAGGATGAGGTAGGGCAGGCGCAACTCACCCTCGTCATAGGCCAGAAAACTGGCGAACAAGAGGATGGTTTCGCCGGGCACGGGCACACCTGCGTTTTCCAGCAGCAGCGCCGCCGGAACGGTCCAGTAGCCCCAGTCGCGAAAATGGTCAGCCAGGACCTCGAACAATGAATGCATACGGCCCGTCTCCCTGGGCCAACCCGGGGTCCCCATCAAGCCCGCTGTTGGCTTGATGGGGTGGCAACCTCGGCCCGCGCAGCCGATAGACTACAGGGCGAGGGGCCTTCCTCCAAGCCCGCTTCCCAGCGATTCATAACCTTAGGCCGGGCAACCGGAGTGCCGCAGCTATCGTCCAATTAACTGACATCGCCTCTGTCGCTTCTGTTATTGGGGAGTCTTTCAGGACTCCCCGCTTTTTTCGCCAGATTAGGCTCCCACGCAATTCGGGAGGGATATCCATTTATTCAGAGGCGGATTCCAAAATTTGTAGTTTTGCCCCTGGAATGCAACTATAATTCTGTAACTCTCAGCAGATGATACGGTTAGCCTGACCTGTATGAGCACTGCGCTGGAACCGAAGTTGCACTCTGTCCCGCCTGGAGACCTGCGTCCGCACGAACGGCGGCCGCAGCCGCTCATGACGCGCGAGTTCCAAATCCGCTTTTCCGCGGTGATTCTTGCCTTCTTCACCCTGACGGCGGTCATCTTCGCGGTGCTGAACTTTCGCAAGGAGCTCCAGTACCAAGTCCCCTACGACGGCGTCTGGTGGGTGGAGCACGAAGGCTGGCTGCGCGCGCAGCGGGTGCTGCCGGGCGGTCCGGGAGAGAAGGCGGGCATCAAGAAAGGCGACGAACTGGTCGCCATCAACAACCAGACCATCAACACCGTTCCCCAGTTGACGGCGCGCATTTTCCGGGCCGGCGTTTGGACCAGCGCCACCTATTCGCTGGTGCGCAACGAAGTCCCGCTGAACGTCCCCATCATTCTGGTGCCGGCGGACAAGTCGCTCTACGTCGGCCTCCGGCTGATCGCCCTGATCTACCTGGGCATCGGCCTCTACGTTCTGCTCCGGCGCTGGAGCGCGCCCAAGTCCACGCACTTTTACGTCTTCTGCCTGGTCTCGTTCGTTTTCTACTCGTTCCATTACGTCGGGAACTGGAGCTTGTTCGACCAGAGCATTTACTGGGCGAACGTGGTGGCCTGGCTGCTGCAGCCGGCGCTGTTCCTGCACTTTGCGCTGACCTTCCCTGAGCCCAAGGAGTTCGTCCGCAAGCACCGCTGGATAGTGCCGCTGGTGTACCTGCCGGGGCTGCTGCTGCTGGGAGTCCACCTGTGGGTGCTGAAGACGCGCGCCGCCACCGAAGTGCTGCGCTGGAACCTGGATCGGGTGGAGATGTTCTATCTGGCCACGCTGTTTGCGGTTGCGGCAGTCGTTTTCTGGAACACCTACCGGCGGGCGCACACCCCCATCCTGCGCCAGCAGCTCAAGTGGGTGACGCGCGGCACCATCCTGGCCATCACCCCGTTCACCCTGTTCTACGTGCTGCCGTACCTCGCTGGTACCTTGCCCACAACGCTGATGACGGTCTCGGCCTTCTCCCTGGTGTTTCTGCCGCTGACCTTCGGCTACGCCATCGTCCGCTACCGGCTGATGGACGTGGACATCATTTTCAAGCGCGGCATGGCCTACACCCTGGCCGCGGCCGCAATCCTGGGTCTGTACTTCGGCGCCGTCGGGGTGGCGGCGGAGATCGCCCGCACCCGCATGCCCGGCGCCGGTCCCGCCGGCCTGGTGGTGGCCATGATTGTGGCCGCGCTCCTGTTCGAGCCCATGAAGAACTGGATCCAGGAGCGCCTCGACCGCGTCTTCTATCGCAAGCGTTACGACTACCGGCGCACCCTGATCGAGTTCGGCCGCGACTTGAGCTCGGAGACCGACCTCGACAAGATGCTCAGTTCCGTCATCGACCGCCTCTCGCGCACCCTGCTGGTGGACCGCATCGCCGTCTTCCTCGCCGATCCCGAGCAGCCCGAGCATTTCACGCTGGCCAAGACGTTCGGCATCTCCGACACCGGCGCGCTCGATCTGGGGTTCCTGGAGCGGGAGCCGTTCGAGGCCGGGCACCTGTTCTACGAGAACACCCACCAGGCGCTGCGCGCATCGCCCACCGCCCAGCAGGCTATCGCCCGGCTCGACCTCAACTACTACATCCCCTGCACGGTGCAGCACCGCACCATCGCCGTGCTCGGCCTGGGCAAGACCATCGAGGGCGACTTCCTCTCCAGCGAAGACGTTGAGTTGCTGCAGACCCTGGCCGGCTACATCGGCATCGCCATCCAGAACGCCCGCCTCTACGCCTCGCTGGAGCAGAAGGTGCTGGAGTACGAGCGCCTGAAGGACTTCAACGAGAACATCGTGGAGTCCATCAGCGTGGGCGTACTGGCGGTGGACCTGGAAGACCGCATCGAGTCCTGGAACTCGCAGATGGAGGTCATGTACGCCAGGCCGCGCTCCGAGGTCCTGGGGCGCGCGCTCAGCGAGATCTTGCCGGCCTCGTTCGTGGAGAACTTCTACCGCGTGCGGCAGACCGCCGGCATCCACAACCTCTACAAGTTCCGCCTGGAGACTCCGGCGGGCGAGGCGCGCATCACCAACATCGCCATTGCTCCGCTGGTGACGCGCCGCTTCCACGTGATCGGGCGGCTGATCATCGTGGACGACATCACCGAACGGGTGGCGCTGGAAGCGCAACTGTCGCAGGCGGACAAGATGTCGTCCATCGGGCTGCTGGCCGCCGGCGTGGCCCACGAGGTCAACACCCCGCTGGCCGTGATCTCCTCCTACGCGCAGATGCTGGCCAAGCAGCTCACCGGCGATGACAAGAAGTCGGCGCTGCTGGAAAAGATCACGCGCCAGACCTTCCGCGCCTCCGAGATCGTCAACAGCCTGCTGAACTTCTCGCGCACCAGCGGCACCGAGTTCGGCGCCATCGACATCAACAAGGTGATCCACGACACCCTCACCCTGCTCGAGCACCAGTTCAAGACCGCGCGCATCGAGGTGAAGCACGAGTTCGCGGCCGGGCTGCCGCCCATCCTGGGCAATGCCGGACGCCTGCAGCAGGTGTTCCTGAACCTGTTCCTGAACGCCAAGGATGCCATGCCGGGCGGCGGCCAGCTGCGGGTCGCCACCACTAACGGGACAGGGGTCAGCGTGACCGTCTCGGATACTGGCTCGGGCATCGCGCCCGAGCACATCAACCGCATCTACGATCCTTTCTTCACCACCAAGACGTCGCCGCGGGAAGGCCAGAACCGCGGCACCGGACTGGGATTGTCGGTGACCTACGGCATCATCCAGGAACACGCCGGCAAGATCCGCGTCGAAAGCCAGACCGGCGCCGGGACGACTTTCCACCTGGAATTCCCACGGGTGAGAAGGGCGGTGAGCGCGTGAGGGTGAATCGCCTGTGGCCGGAGGAGATTGGAAGGGTTTTCTCGGGAGGGCACGGCTTCAGCCGTGCCGCTCGCGAGGTTTTTTCTTTGTCATCCCGAGCAAGCGCGAGCCGAGGTCGCGAGGCGAGCGCGTCGCGAGGGATCTGCAGCTTTCGTAGAGCCAGCACAACTGCAGATCCCTCACTCGCGCGCCCTCACTCCGTTCGGTCGCGCTTCGTTCGGGATGACAACCCTTTGGGGTGGTATGCGGCGCGGCTGAAGCCGTGCCCTCCCGTTTTCTTCATGAGGCACTCCTAATGGCTGAGATGGCAGTACCTGCAGCGTGGAAGCGCAAATCAGGAAGGCGTGGCTCCCGCGTCGATCCTGATCGTCGACGACGAATCCGAGATCCGCGAGTCGCTCGAGACG
The DNA here is from genome assembly GCA_963704285.1 of uncultured Acidobacteriota bacterium. GTDB lineage: Bacteria > Acidobacteriota > Terriglobia > Terriglobales > Acidobacteriaceae > JAHFUA01. Next base: position 3,856,101 of record OY969886.1, read on the forward strand.
CTGCTCGAGCTGGAGGGATACCGCGTCGATGCCGCCGAGAGCGGCGAGGACGGCCTGGCGCGCATCGCCAGCCAGCCCTTCGACCTGGTGCTGCTCGACCTGGCGCTGCCCGGAAAGAAAGGCATGGAAGTGCTGGCCGAAATCCGCGAGCGCGATCCGCAGCTTGCCGTCATTATGATCACCGCCTACGGGACGGTCGAGAACGCGGTCAACGCCATGCAGGCGGGCGCCGCCAACTTCATCCAGAAACCCTGGGAGAACGAGAAGCTGCTGGCCGACGTGCGTGCCGCCGTGGCCCGCCGCCGCGCCGAGGAAGAGAACATCCAGCTCAAGCGCGCTCTCAAGCAGCGTTACAACTTCCAGAACATCGTGGGCAAGAGCGAGCCCATGCTGCGCATCCTCGACTTGGTGGGCCAGGTGGCCCCCAGCCGCTCCACCATCCTCATCCAGGGCGAGAGCGGCACCGGCAAAGAGCTGATCGCCAAAGCCATCCACATGAACTCCCCGCGCAAGGACCGGCCGTTCGTGCCGGTCAACGCCGGCTCGACGCCCACCGACCTGCTGGAATCCACGCTTTTCGGCCACGTCAAAGGCGCCTTCACCAGCGCCGTCGCCTCCAAGAAGGGCCTGTTCGAGGTGGCCGACCGCGGCACCCTGTTCCTCGACGAGATCGGCACCATGAGCCTGGAGACCCAGGCCAAGATCCTGCGCGTGCTTCAGGACCGCAAATTCATGCACCTGGGCGGCGTGCACGAGCTGCAAGTGGACGTGCGGGTCATCGCCGCCACCAACGTGAACCTCAAAAAACTGGTGCAGGAAGGCCGCTTCCGCGAAGATCTCTTCTATCGCCTGAACGTCATCACCATCGAACTGCCGCCGCTGCGCAACCGCCGCGAGGACATCCCGCTGCTGGTCGAGCACTTCCTGTACCGGTTCTGCGCCGAGAACGGCCAGCCGCCGAAACAGATCTCCGCCGACGCCCTACGCCCGCTCATGGACTACGACTGGCCCGGCAACGTGCGCGAACTGGAAAATGTGGTGGAGCGCGCGGTGGTGCTCTCCTCGGGGCCGGCTATCGGCGCCGACCTGCTGCCGCCCAGCGTGACCGGACGCGATGCCGGCGCGCGCGTCTTTGACACCAGCCCCAACGCCAGCCTGTTCGATATCGTCGAGGACTGCGAGCGCCGCATCATCGTCAACATGCTGGAGCGCTGCAACTGGAACCAGACCGAAGCCGCCGACCGCTTCCACATCCCGCTCTCTACTCTCAATCAGAAGATTAAGCGCCTCAACATCGAGATCAAGCGCAAGAACGGGAAGTAAAGCTCACCGAAACTTCGAGCTGATCTGCCGGAGCGAAGCCCGGCGACTCCCCCTCAGTTAAGTGTCATTCTTCCGCCGACCAACGGGAGGCGGGAGAATCTGGCATGCGAGTCCGCACAACACCCCTCGCTGATTTTGTGCCCCGAGGCCCGGCTAGGCGACTTGGCGCTTGCTAACTTCCTTGCGTTGGCTCCCGAGGACGTCATGAATCTGGTAGCTGTAGGGGCCGTAGCCGCGCAGCGTCGCTTCATCGAACAGCCGCTGGATACCGCAATCCAGACAGACTCGGTAGCTGTGCCCACCTAGCCAAATCGGCCATCCCATCCTCCGGTGGCGGCACGCGCCGAAAGCTAGCGCTCGTGCGACTTTGAGAATGCTATTCAACCGTCCCCACTTGGCCCACTGAACGCCTCGCCTGTGGCATTCTGGTTACCAAAGTAACGCACACACAAGATATTGATTTAAGGATGGTTACAGTGCATCAGCGAATCTTTGCGCCGAAGTTGCTCAATGCTGCGGTCGCCAAGAACCCACCGCACCCGTTCGCTGTGTTCTTGGACATGAACATGCCGTTCACTACGGCGCAACGCTTCTTGACACCGCCGCCGCACCGTTTCATTTTGCGAACTCTCGACATGATGCGGAAGGAGCACGGTGGTAAAGCCCCGATCAACTTACTGGTAATCACTAACCATCCACAACACTACACGAAAGACGAAGAGATCGCCCAGACGCCACACCTGCTGAGCCTGGTGAGCGGTGATCCTGAGAAGCCCGTGCTGCAGCCAGATGCGCTTACCGCGCTGCATCGAGCCGCTAACCTATACGGGAACATTCCCCAAGAATTGAGTACCGACTTTAGGGAGGCCGCTGGGCAAAGTTAAGTCCCCGCCGGGTGCCCAGACCTGCGTGCACGTCTAGGATTCTACTCTGGTGGATCCGGACAGCAAGACAGCCAGCATGCAGAGCATGCTATCCCATCAACGATAGATTTCCTTGCGGTGTCCGACGCGGAGGACCAGCACGATCAGGCGGTCATCCTCGATCTTGCAGATGAGCCGGTAGTCACCCACGCGGTATTTCCAGAACTCACCGAAGCGCGTGCCGTGCAGATAGTTCGGCTACCCAGACCTCACGGTCTGGGCTATTGCATGCCGGCGCTCCGCGCCTGCCGATTCCTCGGGGCAGCGCACAATTTGGCTCCGCAGGACTTATCACCGCGTGGTCAGCGGCGAGGCCCCGAAGGGGCCGAAATGTAATAGCCCAGGCCGCAAGGCCTGGGTAAGCGGATGTAACATGAGCCAGCCCCGGAGGGGCGACACTCCATGGCTCATTCTTACGTGTGCTTTTACGTCCACGTCGTGTTCAGCACAAAAGATCGGCGACCGCTCATTCCCGAGGGGATAGTGTCGCCCCTCCCGGGGCTCGGGAGATGTAATGCTCGGCTACCCAGACCTCCCGGTCTGGGCTATTGCATGCCGGCGCTCCGCGCCTGCCGATTCCGCGTGGCAGCGCACAATCTGGCTCCGCAGGACTTATCGCCGGGTGGTCAGCGGCGAGGCCCCGAAGAGCCTGCCCTGAGCGGAGTCGAAGGGGGCCGAAATGTAATAGCCCAGGCCGCAAGGCCTGGGTGGGCGGTTGTAACATGAGCCAGCCCCGGAGGGGCGACACTCTATGGCTCATTCTTACGTGTGCGTTTACGTCCACGTCGTGTTCAGCACAAAAGATCGGCAACCGCTAATTCCCGAAGAGAAGACTCGTTTGCTGTGGAAATACCTCGCCGGCATTGCCAAAAATTACGGTATGAAGGCGCTCGCCATCGGAGGCATGCCGGACCACGTGCACATTTTGCTTTCCTTGGCCTCGGAAATGTCGGCCGCCAAGGCGGTGAATGTCTTGAAATCGAATTCATCAAAATGGATGAGAGCCCAATCGCGCCAGTTTGCCTGGCAAGAGGGATATGCAGCTTTCAGCGTAAGCACATCGGGATTGAGTAAGGTCACCGATTACATCAATCGTCAACCAGAACACCACAAGAGACGCGACTTCGCCCAGGAGTATTTGAGCTTGCTGAAGAAGCACGGTGTCAAATACGATCCGGCGTGGGTTTTAGGATAGTGTCGCCCCTCGGGGGCTCGTGAGATTTAATGCTCGGCTACCCAGACCTCCCGGTCTGGGCTATCGCATGCCGGCGCTCCGCGCCTGCCGAGTCCTCGTGGCGGCGCACAATTTGGCTCCGATGCCGCGCGGATCGTCCAGCTTGGCTGCGCGTTGGTAAGGGAACCTCAGGATGCGCTTGCGGTGCTTTCGACTACGCTCAGCGCAAGCTCGAAGTCGTATCCTGACACGTGATGTCACACGAAACAACTCGCTCCGTCGAATCTAGTCCGCTCTACAACCCGGACCTCGCGCCGACCGACCCCGCCCGGCGCACGTGGGGTACGTACAACTTTGCCGCGTTGTGGGTCTCGATGGCGCACTGCATTCCCACGTACATGCTGGCCTCGGGCCTCATCGGCGCGGGAATGAGCTGGAGGCAGGCGCTCGCGACCATCCTGCTCGGCAACACCATCGTGCTGGTTCCCATCCTGCTCAATTCCCACGCGGGCACCAAGTACGGCATTCCGTTCCCAGTGTTCGCGCGGGCGGCGTACGGCACCCGCGGTTCGAACCTCCCGGCGCTCATGCGTGCGCTGGTGGCCTGCGGGTGGTTCGGCATCCAGGCGTGGATCGGCGGACAGGCCCTGCACGTGTTTTTCCTCGCGCTGTGGCCGGGCTGGCAGACCGCGATTCCGGGCAACTTCAGCGGCCACACGCCCACCGAGTGGATCGCTTTCCTGATCTTCTGGGCGCTGAACATCCTCGTGATCTACCGCGGCATGGACCTGCTCCGCAAAGTGGAGAACTGGGCGGCGCCGTTTGTGCTGGTGATGACATCGCTGCTGGTCTGGTGGGCGCTGGGGCAAGCGCATGGGCTCGGGCCCATCCTTGCCCAGAGGGGCAAGTTCGGCACCTGGCACGAATTCTGGCCGGTCTTCGTGCCGTCTTTGACGGCCATGATCGGCTTCTGGGCGACCTTGTCGTTGAACATGCCGGACTTCACGCGCTTCGGTCGCAGCCAGCGGGAGCAAGCGGTGGGACAGGTGGTCGCGTTGCCAACGACCATGACCATCTTCGCCGCCATGGGCGTGATCATTACCAGCGCCAGCGCCATCATCTATGGCAAGGCCATCTGGGACCCGGTAGAGCTGGTGGGAAAATTCACCGAGCCGTGGATCGTGGCGGTCTCGATGTTCACCGTGGTAGTGGCGACGCTGTCGGTCAACATCGCCGCCAACGTGGTCTCGCCCGCCAACGATTTTGCCAACGCCTTCCCGCGCTTCATCACCTTCCGACGCGGAGGCCTTCTGACCGGGCTCATCGGCATTGTGATGCAGCCCTGGAAGCTGCTCGCCGATCCCTCGGGCTACATCTTCAAGTGGCTGCTCGGCTATTCCGGCGGGCTGGGGTCGATCGCGGGGGTGCTGATCGCCGACTACTGGATCGTGCGCCGGCGCCGGCTCGAGATCGAGGATCTCTACCTGGAAGACGGTGTCTATGGCGGATGGAACCGGCCGGGAATCGTTGCCACCCTCCTGGGCTGTGCCGCGGCCTGGATCGGGCTAATCGTGCCGCCGCTGCACTTCCTCTACGACTACTCGTGGTTTGTGGGATTCGGAGTGTCATTCGCGGCATACTGGCTGGCGGGTCTGGGAAGCAAAGCCTACGTGGCGGCAGCCGACGCTTCGGGATAAGAGGGCAAAAGACGGAATGGAGGGTCCCTCGCTGCGCTCGGGATTTCGCCTGCGGGTTCGGACGCCCGCAAAACGGCTCAACCTCTGCTATATTCGCTTGCCTGCATGGAACTGATCTCGCCAGCGGACTACGCAAAGCAGGCGGTCCTCGCGGTTCAGGAATACGCGCTGCTTTCCTGGCGCTCCGTCGTCAACATCTTCGGACACCCGCGCTACGTCGCCGACACGCTGATGCAGGCGGACCTGATCGGCGTGGGCTCGCTGCCCATCGTGATTTTAACCGGCTTCTTCACTGGCGCGGTGCTGGCCCTGCAGACTTCCAACACCCTGTCGCGCTTCGGCTCGCTCTCGCTTACCGGGCAACTGGTTTCGCTTTCCATGGTGCGCGAGCTTGGCCCGGTGCTCACCGGCCTGATGGTCTCCGGGCGCAACGCCTCCGGCATGGCCAGCGAACTGGGCTCCATGGTGGTGACCGAGCAGATCGACGCCATGCGCGCCCTGGGCACCGATCCTTCCAAGAAGCTGGTGACGCCGCGGGTGATCGCCACCGTCACCATGCTCTTCTTTTTGACCGTCATCTCCGACCTGGTGGGCCTGACCGGCGGCTGGGCGGTGAGCTACTTCATCCTCGGCCTGGACTCCAACCAGTACCTGGACCACCGCCTGGCAGTCGCTGCATTTCGCCAACGTCTTCATGGGGCTGTGGAAACCGACGATGTTCGGCTACATCATTGCGACCGTCGGCTGCTATTTCGGCCTGACGACCAAAGGCGGCACGCAGGGCGTCGGCCGCTCCACCACGCAGGCGGTCGTGGCCGCGTCGGTGCTCATCCTGGTGGCGGACTTCTTCGTCACCAAGCTGCTGATGGCGTTGCTGGAGGGCTAGCTGCCGATGTCCACGCCCGAAGCTCCCAGCCACGCCGGTTCGCTCGCCGTCGAACCAGCCCCGCAGAAGATCATCGTCTTCGACAACGTGAGCCTCGCCTTCGAGGAGAACCGGGTGCTGGAGGGGGTCTCGTTTCACCTCGAGCACGGCGAGACCAAGATGCTGCTGGGGGTGGCCGGCACCGGCAAGACCATCATCCTCAAGCTGGCGCTCGGCCTGCTGAAGCCTGACCGCGGGCGCATCTACGTGCTGGGCCACGACGTCACCGCCCTGAAAGAGGAGGAGCTGTTCGAACTGCGGCGCAAGATCGGGATGGTGTTCCAGGAGAGCGCGCTGTTCGACTCGCTGACGGTCAAGGAAAACGTGGGTTACCGGCTGATCGAGGAAGGCACTCCGGATGAGGAGGTGGAAAGGCGCGTGCGCGAAGCCTTGCGCTTCGTCGAACTGGAGGACACCATCAACATGTTCCCCTCGGAGCTCTCCGGAGGCATGCGGCGCCGGGTGGCCATCGCCCGCGCCATCATCACCCATCCCGAGGTACTGCTCTACGACTCACCCACCGCCGGTCTGGACCCCATCACCTCGACCACCATCATTGAGCTGATCGTGAAGCAGCGCGACGTCTATCACACCAGCGCGCTCATGGTGACGCACCGCCTGCAGGATGCCTTCATCATGGCCTCGCATTGTTTCGACAAACAAGCCAACCGCATGCGGCCGATCGAGAAGGGCGAGCGGGTGGAGGTCAACACCAGCTTCCTCATCCTGCGTGACGCCAAGGTGATCTTCGACGGCACCGCCGCGGAGATGGCCCGCTCGCGCGACGAGTACATCCGCGAGTACATCTCCTAGGGGCTGGCCTTTTTGGCCGCCGCCATGCGCTCTGCGATGGCGCTTCTGCATGATGGCCAGGCGGCGGCGCCGGTAGGGCTCCCCTCGATCAACTTCTCCGTGTGCTGCACGAACTCGGGAAAGCCGGACGCCTCGCGCAGGTCCTTCACATAGGGCTTGAGTTTGGCCCGTCGGGACGAGCCATTCGGGTTAACCGGTAACCTGGACTACGGGTTCCGCCTCGGCCGGCGCCGGACGTGAGTACGCACACCGCACCGCCGGCGCCTGCTCTGCAGCATCCTCGCCCTTCTTGCGGCGCCGCACCTTTGGCTCTTCGTCCTCACCCGTGCGCTTGTTGTTGGGGCAGACGATCACCGGTCCTGACTTCAGGTTCTTGAACACCAAGTAGGGACTGCCGCACTCCGGACAGCTTTCCGGCAGCGGCTTGTACGCGGAAGTGAACTTGCAGTCGGGATAATTCGAGCAGCCGTAGAATATGTTCCCCCGGCGGCGGGCCTTCTTCTCCACCAGTTCGCCGTCCTTGCACTGCGGGCACTTCATCCCGATGTAATTCTGCTTGATGTACTTGCACTGGGGATAGCCGGAGCAGGAGGTGAACTCGCCGTAACGGCCGTGGCGCAGCATCAGGTTGCGTCCGCACTTGGGACAGATCTCATCCAGGGGGATATCGGGCACCTTGCGCCCCTGGTCGAGCCGCCGCGTGGTCTTGCATTCCGGATACCCGGTGCAGGCCATGAACTGTCCGAAGCGCCCGCGCTTGAGCACCATGACCCGGCCGCAGTTCTCGCAGTATTCTTCCTGCGGGGTCTCCTGCATGTCGGCCGAGTCCAGGTCGGGCAGATCGATGGGATTTTCCTTGGTGAAGGTGCAGGAGTTGGGGTCGTCCTTATCGTAGGCGCTGCAGGCGTAGAAGGACCCGTGCTTGCCCCACTTGATGACCAGCGGCGAGGCGCAGCGCTCGCACACCTGGTCGGTGGGCTTCTCCATGCGCTTGATGTTCTCCATGTGCTTCTGCGGCATAGCGAAGGTCCTTCTCGAATTTCTTGTAGAACTCGGCGAGCGCGTCGGTCCACTTCTCCTTGCCTTCTTCGATCTCGTCCAGCTCTTCTTCCAGGCGCGCCGTGTACTCGACGTCGAAGATGTCCTTGAAGTTGTCTACCAGCAGGTCGGTGACGACCAAGCCAATCTCGGTGGGCACGAACTTGCCGCCCATTTTGTTGACGTACTGCCGCTCCTGGATGGTGCTGAGGATGGTGGCGTAGGTGGACGGCCGTCCGATGCCGCGCTCTTCCAGCTCCTTCACCAGTGAGGCTTCGTTGTAGCGCGGCGGCGGCTCGGTGAAGTGCTGCTCCGGCTTCAGGCCCCTGAGCGTAAGCCGCTGGCCCTGCTCGAGCGGCGGCAGTTTGTGCTTGAGCTCCTCGTCCTCTTCGTCGCGGCCTTCCTTCGATTCCTCGTAGACCTTGAGGAAGCCGTCGAACTTCAACACTGAACCGGTGACGCGGAAGCAGGAAGGCGTCACCGTTCGATCTCGCGTCAATGTCGACGCTGGTCTGGTCGAAGACCGCCGGGTTGATCTGCGAAGCGACAAAGCGCTGCCAGATCAGCTTGTAGAGCTTGAACTCGTCTTCTTTCAGGTACTGCTTGATGCTGTCCGGCGTGCGCCCGGCCGAGGTGGGGCGGATGGCTTCGTGCGCCGCCTGCGCCGCCTTCTTTTCCTTGTACACGTTCGGCGTTTCCGGCAGGTACTGGGGACCGTACTGGCTGCCGATGAGTTCGCGCAGCTCCGCGACCGCATCATTCGAAACACGGGTGGAATCGGTGCGCATGTAGGTGATGAGGCCAACCGAGCCTTCCTCGCCCAGTTCCACGCCTTCGTAGAGGTGTTGCGCGAGCATCATGGTGCGCTTCACGCTGAAGCGCAGCTTGCGCGAGGAGTCCTGCTGCAGCTTGCTGGTGGTGAAGGGCGGAGCCGGGCTGCGCCGGCGCTCCCGTTTTTCCACCGAGCGGACCGTCCACTCGGCCTTCTCCAGCGCCGCGCGGATCTTCTCCGCTTCTTCGGCGTTGGGGATCTCGGTCTTTTCGTCGCCGCGGCCGATGAAGCGCGCGTCGAACGCCGGGGGCTTGGCGGCCGCCAGGTGCGCGTCGATGGTCCAGTATTCCTTCTTCTCGAAGGCCTTGATCTCGCGCTCGCGCTCGACGATCAGGCGCAACGTGACGGTTTGCACGCGGCCGGCGGAGAGCCCGCGGCGCACCTTGTCCCACAGCAGAGGCGAGACCTGATACCCGACCAGGCGGTCGAGAACGCGGCGAGTCTGTTGCGCGTCCACCAGGTTCTGGTCGATCTCGCGCGGATGCAGGAAGGCCTCCTGCACCGCACGCTTGGTGATCTCGTTGAACGTAACGCGATGGAAGGGGATGCCGTTGCCGCTTTTCTTCTTCTTGCGGCCGGCGCCGTTTTCGGAGAGCTCTTCCGCGAGATGGGCGGCGATGGCCTCGCCCTCGCGGTCGGGGTCGGGCGCCAGGTACACGGCCGCCGCCGTCTTCGCCAGCTTCTTCAGCTTGGCGACCACCTTCTCCTTGCCGGGAATGACCACGTAATCAGGCTCGAAGTTGTTCTTGATGTCCACGCCCAGGATGCTCTTGGGCAGGTCCTTCACGTGGCCGAGCGAGGCCTCGACTTCGTAGTCGTTCCCCAGGTACTTGTTGATCGTCTTCGCCTTGGCCGGCGATTCGACGATGACCAGCGATTTGACCAACTTCCTCTACCCCCCCGTGGATCGCAATCCAAGCTAGCACGATTCCGGCTGAAACCCCAAGTTACTCTCCGGAAGCTTGGCTCTTGGCTTTTGGCTCTTGGCTTTTGGCTCTTAGCTCTTGGCTTTTAGCCTTTGGCTTCTAGCTTGAAGGACATCGGAATTCTCAATACTTTGCAAAAGGGCGGTCAACATCCGGCGGACGCGGGTCAGCCTGGCGTGCGACTCCTGGTAATCAGATGCGGGAAGCAGCGAAAGGTCGCGGGCCAGCAGCAGGTGGCAGGCAAGCTCGCTGGCCGATCCCATGGCGATTTGGACAAAGCGCGCCAGTTCTCCATCTGATCGCCGGCCGCAGCCTTCCGCCAAGTTGGCTTCGATCGACACGCACGAGCGGCGGATCTGGGAGGTGAGACCGTACAACTCTTCTCGCGGAAATTTCCGTGTGAGCCGGTACGCGTCCAAACTCAGACCGTGCGCCTCTTGCCAGACACGAAGATCCATGAAGTTTCTCATCTTCGACTCCGTTGATCTGGTTTGGCCAAGAGCCAAAAGCCAATAGCCAAGAGCCTCAAAAGACCCTCACGAAATTCTTCCCCGGCAGCTGCCGGATCTTTCCGGAAAGCTCCAGCTCGAACAGCGCGGCGAAAATCTCTGACGACGAGACCTCGGGCTCGAGCCGCTCCACCAGTTCATCGATGTGGGTGGACTCGTCGGGCTTTATTAGAGCGAAAACCTTCTTTTCCACCGGCGAGAGCTTGTCATCGAACAGAGAGGCGGTCTGAGGGGTTTCAGTTCCCGGTGGGGGGGGCGGGACCAGTTTCAGCTTCACGTCGCTCGGCAGGTCTTCCCAGAACGTCTTCCCAAGTGGCCACCAGCTTGGCGCCCTGCTTGATCAGCGTATTCGGCCCCCAGGCATTGCGGTTGGTGACGTTGCCGGGCACGGCGAAGACGTCGCGGTTCTGCTCCAGGGCGCAGCGGGCGGTGATGCGCGTGCCGCTGTACTCGCCCGCTTCCACCACCAGCACCCCCACCGCGAGCCCGCTGATGATGCGGTTGCGGATGGGAAAATTCTGCGGCGCGGCGAAGGCGCCGATGGGGAATTCGCTGACCAGCGCTCCGCCGGTGGCGAGGATGCTGTCGGCGATCTTCTGGTTTTCGCGCGGATAGATCACGTCGATGCCCGTCCCGAAGACGGCGATGGTTTTCCCTTTGCCCATCAACGCGCCGCGATGCGCGGCCGTATCGACACCGCGGGCCATGCCGCTGGTGATCACCAGGCCGAGATTATTCGCCAGATCGCAGGAGAGACGCTCGGCCATGCCTACGCCGTAGGGTGTGGGGTGGCGTGTGCCCACCACGGCGAGGCCGAGGGCGGAAAGCGCGTCCACGTTCCCGCGGACATACATCGCGACCGGCGGATCGTAGATCTGGCGCAGCAAGGGCGGGTACGTAGGATCGTCGAGCGTGAGGATGCGGGCGCCGGCGTCGGCGGCTTTCCCCAGCTCTTCGAGCGCCAGCGCGGCGGACTTTCCGGTCCCGATCGCCTGGGCGGTAGCGGCGTGCAGACCGCCGGCTTCCAGTTCGGTGAGAGAAGCGCGCAAAACGTTCTCCGCCGAGCCGAAGTGCTCGGCCAGCTTGCGGGCGCGCGTCGGCCCCAGGCCCGGCGTGAGCGCCAGCGCCAGCCAGCTCAGCGCCGTGGTTTCCGATGCAGTGGCGGCATTCGCGGTCATGGGGAATCGCGACTGTACACGAAGAAGCCTTTCTGTCAATGAGACGATAGTCTCCAATCCCCCTCGCCGCCCTTCTGCTAGAATGCGGTTCTGCGCATGAGGAAGCTTCGCATCGCTGCCATCTCCTTCCTGAACACGGCTCCGCTGATGTGGGATTTCGAGCACACGGAGTTGGGCCGGGACTTCGAGATCATCTCCACCGTCCCCTCCGAATGCGCGGAGATGCTGCGCACCAGCGCCGCCGATATCGGCATCGTGCCCGTGGTCGCCTATACCTATATTCCCGACCTGCGCATCATCCCCAACGTAGCCATCGCCGCCAAGGGATCGGTGCGCTCCATTCTGCTGGTCAGCAAAGTGCCGCTGGAGGAGATCCGCACCGTTGCCGCCGACACCTCCTCGCGCACCTCGGTGGCGCTCGCCCGCGTGCTCTTCCGCAAATGGATGGGCGGGCCGCGGCAGATGGAGGCAATGCCTCCCGACCTCGGCAGGATGCTCGAATCCTGTGACGCGGCGCTGATCATCGGCGATCCCGCCCTCACGGTGGACCGTACCCGCTACGTCTGCTACGACCTGGCAGAAGAATGGAAGCGGCTGACCGGACATCCCTTCGTCTTCGCCTTCTGGGCGGTGCGGGCTTCCGCGTTGCAGGAAACCGATCTCGATTTGGTAAAGATCTTCCAGCAATCGCGGGATCAAGGGCTGGCCAACGTGGACGCGCTGGCACGCGAATGGGCGCCGCGCGTGGGCATCAGCGAGCAGGCAGTGCGCACCTACCTGACCGAGAGCATCGACTACTCGCTCGATGAGGAGAACCTTGCCGGGCTGGAGCTGTTCTTCAACTACGCGGTAGAGTGCGGCGTGCTGCCCGGGCTGAAGCCGCTGGAGTTTGTGGGCGAGGCAACGCCGGCATCCGACCGCCACTCGTAGCGCCGGCATCTTGCCGGCTGTCCTGAGGGCATCCTGCCCTCAGCGGTGCGGGCGAGACGCCCACACGACAGCCGCCGGGACGGCGGCGCTACTGTCGGCACCATTGGCACGCTGCCAGACATCCAATAAAATTGCAGACTCGACATGTCGCTGACCCACCAAGAAGCCCTCGACCTGTTCCGCTCCGATGACCTGATCGGCATCGGCATGGCGGCCGATGCGGTGCGCAAGCAGCTGCATCCCGAGGGCGTGGTCACCTACGTCATCGACCGCAACATCAATTACACCAACCTCTGCACCGAGTACTGCACCTTTTGCGCCTTCTACGCTCCAGTGAAGGGCCCGGGCCGCGCCAAGGGATACGTGCTCGATTACGAGGTCATCTACGACAAGATTCGCGAGACCGTGGAGTTGGGCGGCACGGGCGTACTGATGCAGGGCGGACTCAATCCCGACCTGACGATCGAGTGGTACGAGAAACTCTGCGCGGCATCAAGCAGCGCTTCCCGCGCGTGCACCTGCACTGCTTCTCGGCGTCGGAGATCCTGATTTTCGCGGAGCTGAGCGGGTTCTCGCTGCGCGACACCATCGCGCGCCTGCGCGACGCCGGGCTCGATTCCATTCCCGGCGGCGGCGCCGAGATCCTCGACGACGAAGTCCGCTACAAAGTCGCGCGCCTGAAGTGCCTCACCGAAGACTGGCTGCGGGTGCACCGCACCGCGCACCAGCTCGGCATGCGCACCACCGCCACCATGATGTTCGGCTGCGGCGAGAAACTGGAGCACCGCATCAACCATTTCCAGCACGTTTACAACTTGCAGGAGGAGACCGGCGGCTTCACCGCCTTCATCCCCTGGACCTTCCAGCCGCACAACACGGCGCTGGGCGGGCGCGGCTGGGATGAGGCCACCGCGGTCGAGTACCTGAAGACGCTGGCCATCTCGCGCCTGTTCCTCACCAACATCAAGAACGTGCAGGCGAGCTGGGTGACCCAAGGGCTCAAAGTTCTGCAGCTCGGACTGCGCTTCGGCGGCAACGATGTGGGCTCGGTGATGCTGGAGGAGAACGTGGTGAAGGCGGCGGGCGTCTCGAACTGCACCACGGAAGAGGAGCTGCGGCACATCATCCGCGACGCCGGCTTCCGTCCGGCGCAGCGCGATACGCTCTACAGGATGTATTTCCTCAACTGAGCTGGTGGGCCGCCGTGGCTAGAAGAAAACCGCAGGAGAAACGTTGAATCGTTTGCTTAATCTCTTAATGTGCTCCACCCGGAGCGGCCGATGTCCGCTCAGCACCTCGGAAACAACGCTTTCCGTCGGGAAAATGCCAACCAGATCCCGTTGCTTTAGCCCATTTGCTTCCATGAGGGCCTGGACAACCTCAATCGGCGTAGCCGCCGGAATCTGGCATGTGCGGCTCTCAAAATCCGCCACCAAGACCCTAAGGGTGTCGTAAAGGTCCTTCTCGGCAGCAGAAAGCTTCTTCCAACGCCGCGTCATTTCGGTGATCTTATCGAGATAGAAACGATTTTCTTGCTCCGAACGGATGACCTTCGGCGGCACCTCATTGATAAGCCGTTTATAGTCCAGCGCGTTAGTCGCTCCAACACCCATGCTCTCCACCTCAGTGCTTACTGTACTCAGCGTGCGTCATCACCCTGGTGATGATGATTGTCTGCGCTTCGTAATTCACCAACGTGAACAGGCGATAACGGTTTCCTTTCACGTTAAAGATCGTTTTCCCCTCGACGCAGTCGGTGTCCCTCCAGGTTCGCCGGAGTTCAGCAAGGCTCTTCCAACCTTGGGTCCGGGCAACTTTGAGCCATGCCGCTCCAGGCCCTCTCAAGTCCGCATGTTTTTTCATCGCCCTCTCGAGGATATCCAATCCCAAGACGGTCACGCCGAGCCAACCCGCACAGTTAGATGCTTCGCATATTGCGAAGTTGTCTCATTTAACCTCGCTATGCGCCAATATGTCAAGCCGCAATCCGCAGGGAAAACCAGCCCAAACGTAGGTCTAGTCATTTAGCGGCTGGCACGACCCGCGCGGCCCGGCGCGGCCGCATCCAAATTCAGGTACAATTGCTTGTTTGTAGTACCTGCTGTTCGGTTGTCGTACGGTCCCCAGGAGAGTTACCTGAACCTCTGTTCGCCCATTTTCTTGCTGGCGGCTGCGCTGGTTAAGCGCGGATTCCTGCAGACGCAGTATGAGCATCTGACGGACCGCACCTTCAAACCGGAGCTCTACCAGGTGAACGCCTTCGACCTGGCGCTGCTGATCCCATACTTCGTTGTCCTCATCCTGCTGGCCAGCTACGGCATTCATCGCTACGTGCTGGTCTACCTCTATTACAAGCACCGCAAGAACAAGGTGAGCGCGCCGGCCGGGCGCTTCGACGAGCTGCCGCGCATCACCGTGCAGCTTCCCATCTTCAACGAGCAGTTCGTGGTGGACCGGCTGGTGGACGCGGTCTGCCGCCTGGACTATCCGCGCGACAAGCTCGACATCCAGGTGCTCGACGATTCCACCGACGAGACGGTTGACGCGGCGCGTGCCGTGGTCGAGCGCTATGCCGCCCTGGGGCACGACATCACCTACCATCACCGCACCAACCGCGAAGGCTTCAAGGCAGGCGCGCTGCAGGCAGGCATGAAGTCGGCCAAGGGCGAGTTCATCGCCATCTTCGACGCCGATTTCGTCCCGCCGGAAGACTTCCTGCTGAAAAGCGTGCATTACCTCTCCGACCCCGGCGTCGGCATGGTGCAAACGCGCTGGGCGCACATCAACCGCCACTACTCGTTCCTGACCGAGGTCGAAGCCATCCTGCTCGACGGCCATTTCGTCCTCGAGCACGGCGCACGCTCGCGCTCGGGCGTGTTCTTCAATTTCAATGGCACGGCCGGCATGTGGCGGCGACAGGCCATCGAAGAAGCCGGCGGCTGGCAGCACGACACCCTCACCGAAGATACCGACCTCTCCTACCGCGCGCAGTTGAAAGGCTGGCGCTTCGTTTACCTGCAGGACGTGGAGTGCCCGGCGGAACTGCCCATCGAGATGACCGCGTTCAAGACCCAGCAAGCGCGCTGGGCCAAGGGCCTGATCCAGACCTCGAAGAAGATCCTGCCGCGCGTGCTGGCGAGCGACGTGCCCTGGCGTGTGAAGCTCGAAGCCTGGTACCACCTGACCGCCAACATCAGCTACCCGCTGATGATCGTGCTCTCCACGCTCTTGCTGCCGGCGATGATCATCCGCTTCTACCAGGGCTGGTTCCAGATGCTCTACATCGACCTGCCCCTGTTTTTGGCGTCGACTTTTTCCATCTCCAGCTTCTACCTGGTGTCGCAGAAAGAGCTGTTTCCCAAGACCTGGCCGCGGACGTTTCTCTTCCTGCCCTTCCTGATGGCGCTGGGTATCGGGCTGACGGTCACCAACTCGCGCGCCGTGCTGGAAGCTCTGGTCGGCAAACAGTCGCCCTTCGCGCGCACGCCCAAGTACCGCGTGGAAGGCAAGGCGGCCAAGGCGCAGGCCTCCAAGTACCGCCGGCGTTTGGGATGGGTGCCGTGGGTCGAACTGCTCATCGGCGCGTATTTCCTGGCTGCCGTTACCTACGCTATGAACAACGAGAACTACATCACCGTCCCCTTCCTGCTGCTGTTCGTGATCGGGTTCTGGTACACGGGACTGATGTCGCTCCTGCAAGGCCGCTTCGAAGGCTTCTCCCTGGGATCGAGCGAGGTGCGCGAGAAGCCGTTCCCGGTGGGAGTGTAGCTTCTAGCTCCTGGCTGCTAGCTCCTAGCTCGGAAAAAGCCAGTAGCTAGAAGCTAGTAGCTAGTAGCTCTGTTACAATCCCCGCTCTCATGTTGCAGGCAAAATCGAATCGGACTCTCCGAGGACTCCTACTCGTCTCCCTGCTGCTGTTGCTGGTAATCCCGGCTGTCGCCCTCGACCGCCAGCCGAATGCCGACTATCACGCGCGTCGCGTAGCTCTCTCGCGCAAGACCAATGGCGGCGTGGTGGTGCTGTTCGCAGCGGTCGAGGCCGAAGGTCCCAACGCTCTCTACGGATTCCGCCAGGACAATAACTTCTACTACCTCACGGGCCTGAGCGAGCCGGGTGCGGCCGTGCTCATCGCGCCGGAGATCGCGGGCGACGGGGCCGGACCATCGCACCCCTTTACGGAGATCCTTTTTCTTCCCGGGCGCAACTACTCGCAGGAAAAATGGACCGGCCCCAAGCTCGGGCCTGAGGCCCCTGAGGCCGCGAAGCTCACCGGCTTCGACCGCGTGGAGGTGCTGGACAAGCTGCGCAACGAACTGGTGCGCCTGCTGCCGCAGCCGCGCGCCACGGTGTATTCCGATCTGCCGGCGTTTCAGCAACAATCGGCCTCGGCGACGGCGCTCGAGTGGTTGCGCCGCGCCAACGCCTTTCCGGTGTACATCTCCCTGCAGGACGTGAAGCCGATGCTCGACGAGATGCGCCGGGTGAAGGATGCGGGCGAGATCGCGCTGATCCGCAAGGCCACCGATGCCTCGATGGCCGGGCACCTGGCGGCGATGCGCGCCATCAAGCCGGGCATCACCGAGCGGCAGATCGAAGCGCTCGTCGAGTACGAGTTCCAGAAGCGCGGTTGCGAGCGTCCGGCTTACGCACCCATCGTGGGCGCGGGGTTCAACTCCACCGTGCTCCACTACTCCGACGACTCGGCAACCGTTCAGGCCCGGGACGTGGTGGTGATCGACGCCGGCGGCGAGTACTCGATGTACGCCACCGACATCACGCGCACTCTGCCCGCCACCGGCAAGTTCACCGCCCGCCAGCGCGAGATCTACAACATCGTGCTGGGAGCGCAGGAGGCGGCGATCAAGGCCTTCCGCGCCGGCCACTCCAGCATGAGCGGCGACGCTCCCGACACGCTCTACAACGTCGCCTACAACTACCTCAACACGCACGGCAAAGACCTGCACGGCAAGCCGCTGGGGCAATACTTCGTTCACGGGCTCGGGCATTTCGTCGGCCTCTCCGTCCACGATATGGGCGGCATGACTGTTCCCTTGGACAAGGGCATGGTGTTCACCCTCGAGCCGGGTATCTACATCCCCGAAGAACGGCTCGGGGTGCGGATCGAGGACACGTTCCACGTGGAACAAAACGGCACCCTGGTGCGGCTGACGGCCGGATTACCGCGCACCGCCGACGAGGTGGAAGCTGCCATGGCCGGGCGCTAGCGCTCTTCTGGTATCCTTACGCGTTGTGTCCATCAAGGTCCTGTACATCCTGCTGGTGACCGGCACCGGGTTGGTGCTGTGGGCGGCGGTAGCCATCTATTGGCGGGTGCGCCGGCACATGCGAGCTTCCGCCGATCATGCCCTGCGCGAGGCCCGTGAGGTCCAGCAGGAGCAGAAGGTCAGCAAAGAATGACGGAGAAGAACTCATGAAGACCACAACCGGAGTTCTTGACAGGGCGCAAAGCCCGGCGTGGTGGATCGAGGCAACGCTGGTGGTGGGCGCCAGTCTCTTCGTCGCGCTCTGTGCGCGCGTGACCGTGCCGCTGCCTTTCACACCGGTGCCG
This sequence comes from uncultured Acidobacteriota bacterium, assembly GCA_963704285.1. GTDB lineage: Bacteria > Acidobacteriota > Terriglobia > Terriglobales > Acidobacteriaceae > JAHFUA01. Next base: position 3,873,938 of record OY969886.1, read on the forward strand.
CTGACGTTGCAGAACTTCGCCGTGCTACTGGTCGGGCTGCTGCTGGGCAGCCGTCGCGGCGCCATCGCGCTAGCCCTCTACCTGACGGAAGGAGCGCTCGGCCTCCCGGTATTCAGTTTCGGCCTGGGCGGCATCGCGCGATTGCTGGGGCCGACTGGCGGCTACCTGATGGCCTATCCCTTTGTGGCGTTCGTCAGTGGCTGGATTGCGGAGCGCGGCGCCAGAAGCTTCCGCCGCTACGCTGTGGCAGCCATGGTTGGCGAAGTGGTGCTCTTCGCTGGAGGGCTGGCATGGCTCAGTGTGTGGACCCACGGCTCGTGGTGGCAGGCGGCGCGTTTTGGGCTCTATCCGTTCGTGTTCGCGGAAGTGGTGAAGGTGATGGCGGCGGCAGCGCTGGCCCTGCGCGCCCGCGCCGCACTCCCCCGGAAAGACGCATAGGTTGATGAGCACGGCAGTCTCCATCAAGCTGCGCGAGATCAGCGTCGCCCACAGTCCCGACTCCGACGATGCCTTCATGTTCTACGCGCTGGCCACCAACAAGGTGCGCGTCAGCGGGCTGAAGTTCACGCACACGCTGTGCGATATCGAGACCCTGAACCGCAAGGCGATCGAGGGCTTCTACGATGTGACCGCCATCTCCTTCCACGCCTATCCCTACATCCAGGACAAGTACGCGCTGCTCGGGAGCGGCGGCAGCGTGGGCGAGGGCTACGGGCCCATGATCGTCGCGCCGCGGATGTATTCGCTGGAGGAGATCAAGCGCGTGCGCATTGCCATCCCCGGCAAGCTGACCACGGCCTACCTGGCGTTGAAGCTGTTCGCGCCCGAGGTCGAGACCGCGATCGTGCCCTTCGACAAGATCATCCCCGAAGTGCTCGCCGGCAAGCATGAGGCCGGGCTGATCATCCACGAGGGCCAGCTCACCTACGACAAGTCCGGGCTGCACCGCATTGTCGATCTGGGGAGGTGGTGGCGCGACTCGACCGGGCTGCCGCTGCCGCTCGGCGGCAACGCCATCCGCCGCGACCTGGGCCCGGCGCTGATGGCCAGCGTGGCGCGCACGCTCAAGCAGAGTATCCAGTACGCCCTCGACCACCGCGAGGAAGCGCTGAGCTACGCCATGCAGTTCGCCCGCGACCTCGACACCTCGCTCGCCGACAAGTTCGTGGGCATGTACGTCAACGAACGTACCCTCGATTACGGCGAGCAAGGCCGCTCCGCCATCCGCCGCCTGCTGGAGATGGGTTACGAGGCAGGCGTAATCCCGCACCGGGCGAACGTCGAGTTCGTGGAATGAGCGGCAACCCAGTGCACGCCACGATCCCTAAGTACCCGCACATGCAACCATTGTTATTCGTCATATGGATCGCCGCACTATTGTTTGTTCTGAGGCTTGAAACGGCAGGATTACGCAATTGGGCAGATGCCTTTAGGAGCGAACAGAAGCGCGGTGACAATCGGTTTGTGCAAATGTGGTGGCCACCGAGACTCAGTAATTGTCTCATCCTTCTGGGTGCCGGCTTATACATTTACGACTGTCTGTCGCATCCCCCATTTGGCTCCTCTCGACTTTCCATCCTCCTCAGCTTGTGCGTCATGGGCCTAGGTTATTTTTGCCGCAATTGGGAATGACGTTGGTAGGCCTGCTGGAGATGGGATACGAGGAGGCGTCATCCCGCACCAAGCTAAGGTCGATTCGTCGACTAGCGCCCGGCGCCGTGCTTTGCCGAGAACGTATGAGTACGGTCGGCCGATTCTTCTTCTCTCAACTGGGCGCTCAAGCCCCGGCCATCGTGGTCATCCGGATCGCCGTCGGCTTGATCTTCACCACCCAGGGCGTTCTCAAGTACATCGACCCGAACATGGGCGTGAATCGCTTTATCAGGATCGGCTTTCCGCATCCCTGGTTCACCGCCCACTTCGTCGGCGCCTTCGAGATTGTCTGTGGATGCCTGGTGCTTATTGGGGTGTTCACCCGCTTGGCAGCCGTGGACGGGTGGCCCGGTCGAGGATTTCGTACTCCTGTCACTCCTAAGGGTGCCCCACCCGAGCCGGTTTTGCTCGGGTGGGGTATTTCGGCCCCTTGTTTTTGTCATCTATTGTTTTAGCCTCTCGATCATGCCCTGGGGTCTGCAACGCTTCCAGGAGTCGCGCCAGCTTCACTTTGTGACCTTCAGTTGCTACCGCAGGCGGCCATTTCTTAACTGGCCTGCGCGGCGGGAACTGTTCGAACGGGCGCTGGAAGACGCGCGTCGGCGGTACCGATTCTTCGTCACGGGATACGTGGTGATGCCCGAACATGTGCACTTGCTGGTCAGCGAGCCCGAACACGGGCTGCTGGCCACAGGAATCCAGGCGATGAAGCAATCGGTGGCGCGCCGGCTGGCGCTGCGAGCGCCGGAGCCGTTTTGGCAGGCGCGGTATTACGATTTCAATGTGTGGAGCGAACACAAGCGCATCGAGAAGCTGAACTACATGCACCGGACCCCGGTGAAGCGTGGATTGGTTTCGCGTCCGGAAGATTGGGCGTGGAGCAGTTTTCGTCATTATGCGACTGGTTATGAAGGAATCGTGGAGATTGAATCCGAATGGACGGCGCGGCGCAGACAGCGTCTGGGAGTCACTCCGAAGGCGGAGCTCAAACCGCAATGAAAACCCCCACCCGAGCAAAACCGGCTCGGGTGGGGCACCCTCAAAAGCGTGGGCGATGGGGAGATCGTAGACCGGGCCACCCTCCACTACTTCACCTCCCGCGCAAACGAGAACACCGGCTCAATGTCCACGGGGACGCTACTGGCTGCGGCCAGCGCCGATTTCAGCTCCGCTGGCATGGTGTCGTACTTCTTGAACCAGTTCTCGGCACGAGCACGGTCGCCGGTGGCTTCGATTTCCAGTAACTCCTTGGCGAGGGCTGCGATGGCGTCCGGCATCTTGCTGAAGTCGACGGCGTAGCGTCCCGAGGCATCGCGGGTGATGGCGTTGCGCTCGCTCAGATAGTTGAACTCCATCATCTCGGCGCGACCGTGGGCTTCGCCGGTGCCGAAGCGCACCGTGCGAAAGATTCCGGCAAGATACGACGCGTAATATTCTTCCATACGCTCCTTTGGGAGCACGCCGTGGTCCATCAGCCACTTCTCGCCGAACATCCCGACGACGTCGGCCTTGGCCTCTTCCAACCCCGAGTAAGCGGCGCCGATGGCCTCGCGGATGTCCACCTGTTTGCCGCCGGCGCGCGCATACGCGGGGCCGAGCCCGTGACAAATCTCGTGCAGAATGACGAAGGTGAGAATGCCATCGGCGGAAGCCTTGGCTGCCTGCTGCGGTTTCATCAACCGCTTGGCGACCGGCAGAATAATGTAGTTCACCCGCGCGTCCATGAAGTTCTTGAAGAAGATTTTCTTGCTCCCCTTCTGCTCGTGGATGCGCGGATCGTTGGGCAGATTGTCGGCCACCGCCTGGTATCCGTGGTTGAGATCGCCCGAGCGGAAGGGCGCGTCCATCACCTCCATGGGCGTGGCCAGGCCGCGCTTGGAAGGCAGGTCTTCCTTCGCCAGCGGCAGCGCCTCCTGGATCTCCGGGACATATTTTTGATACAGCTCGAGCTTCTTGCTCTCCGCCTGGTTGCGCACCAGCACTGCGCCGCCGTAGGAGGTCTTCACTCCCAGCATGTCGTCGAGGTAGGTCTCATAGGGTGCGAAGATGATGTCGAACTTGGGATTGGTGAGCTCGAGCCAGGCGAGATCGCTCGGGAAGTAGTCGTCGCTGAGCAGGGCGTCGGCGCGCAGGCGCAGGAACTTGGCGAATGCAGGATCGTCACTCAGCTCGGCAGCCTGGCGCAGCTTCTTGGCCGCGTCTTCGAGGAACGCGGCGAAGGCCACGTGATACGGGATCCCGACCAGCTCCTGGCCCTGGCGGCGCACCACCGTGAACCCGCTGTAGATCTCGTTCTTCTTCTCAGGATGTGCGGCGACGTAGGCCTCGAGCTGCGCGCGCGTCAGGTCCGCCGGGTAGAGGGCATGGCCGGGCGGCATCGGCTGCGTGCCTACGAAGGGACGGTTCTCGTCCAGCAGGTCGAAGCGGCTGCCATTGATGTAAAGGAAACGCCGCAGCATCTGGTCGCGAGGATCGGTCGCGCCCTTCAGCGACTCATACAACGTCAGCGCCTCGGAATCGCTCTGCCGCCAGAAAATGTTTTCGATGTCGCGATTGGCCTCGACCAGCTTGTTCACCAACTGGATCTCGCGCGGCTTCAGTCCCTGCGAGTGGAAGGGCATCGGCACTGTCTTCCACCGCGCCAGACGCCCCGGCAGGTCTTTGGCGACATTCCCGACCGGTTTGGCGGGATGGGAGCGTCCGCGATGCCCGCCGGTGCGAGCCGAGCTTTGCGTGAAGCCGGAGGTGGCGAGGGCAGCGATGACAAAAACGAGAGCGAGCTTTTTCATGCCGGGCGGGATTGTAACATCCGAGACCGTAGCGCCGGCGTCTCGCCGGCTGTGCGCGCCGGCGTCCTCGCCCGCGCTTCCTTTTCGAGAATCTGTAAAACGAGAAGTTCGAAACTGGTTAAGATAGACACCCGGCCATGACCGACCCCGCAAACAACGGAGCGCAGAGCCTGCTCATCGACGCCGACGACACGCTCTGGGAGAACAACGTCTATTTCGAGCGCGCCATCGCCAATTTCATCTCGTTCCTCAACCACCACGAGTACACGCCGCGGCAGGTGCGCGAGGTGCTCAATGACGTGGAGCGGGCCAACGTCCTCAAGCACGGCTACGGCCTGCACAGCTTCGCGCACGCCCTGGTCGAGACCTTCGAGCGCCTCTCAGTCGAGCCGCTCACCCCGGCGCTGCACCAGACCATCCGCAGTTTCGCCCATGCCATAGCGGAGAATCCGGTGGAGATCATCGCGGGCGTCGCGGAAACGCTCAACTACCTCGCCGGCCGCCACCACCTGATCCTCGTGACCAAGGGCAACTTCACCGAACAGTCCGGCAAAGTCGAGCGCTCGGGACTGAAGCCGTACTTTGCCGCCGTCGAGGTGGTTCGGGAGAAAGATCCGGCCATGTATCGCGAGGTGGTGGCGAAATACGGGCTGGCGCGGGACCTCACCTGGATGGTGGGCAACAGCCCGAAGTCGGACGTGAATCCCGCTCTCGCCGCCGGACTGAATGCCGTCTTCGTGCCCCACGACCAGACCTGGGTGCTCGAGCACGAAGAACTGGCGCAGCCCGGCGACGGCGCCGGCCGGCTGCTGGTGTTGGAACGCTTCACAGAGCTGCGCGACCACTTCTAGGAAGTAGCGCCGGCGTCTCCCACCCCAGAACGCCACAATCGGGCGTTCTGGGGACCCCGGTCTCGCCGGCAAGTCCTGCTCCGCACCAAACTAACCAATGTTGCTCTCCGGCGCGCGTGCTACCCTCGACTTGCTCTGTGGTTCTCGCCGCCGCGCGTGGCGATACAGAAAAGCAACTTCCGCCGCCTGCTCTCAACCGTGGAGACTCTGGCCGACCTGGGGCCGGAGATCACCGCCGAGCGCGACTTCCCCCACACCGCCACCGCCACGCTGGGCCTGGTGATGCAGACCGTGGGCGCGCGCGAGGGGGCGCTGTTCATCTTCAGCGACCGGCCGGCGATGCTCAGCTCGGTAGCCGCCAGCGGCTTCTCGCTGTTTCCCGATACCGCCGTCATCCCGCTCCTGCCCAAGCACGTGCACGCGCTCTCCACCGCCGCCGGGCCGCAGCCGATCTCGTCCGCGACGCTCGAAAACTTTCTCAGCTCCAACGGCAACATCGCCCCGGAGCTGTTCCGCTGTATCGTGCCGCTGAAAGTGGGATCGAAGCTGGTGGGAGCGATCGCCCTCGGCCGCCGCGAAGCCGACGCCCAGTACGATCGCGACGAGTTCGAAGCTCTCAGCCTGCTCGGCCATTACGTGGGCCTGGGATTGCAGAACTACACCCTGAGTCAGTCGCTGCAGCATCGCATCTCGGAGAACCTGCGGCTGATGGCTTCGATGCACAACTTTTACGACCACACCCTGCATGCCTTCGCCAGCGCCATCGACATGAAAGACCCGCACCTGCACGGGCACTCGCTGCGCGTCGGGCGCTACGCTGCCGGGCTGGGCGAAGCCATCGGCATGACCGACCAGGAAGTCGCCGGGCTGCGCGCCGGCGGCTATCTGCACGACATCGGCAAGGTCACGGTCGACAAGTACATCTTCAGCAAGGCGGCGGCGCTGGAGCCGCGCGAGTTCCGCGAAGTCATGGATCACACCACCATCGGCCACCAGATCGTGCACAACGTGCAGTTCCCCTGGCCGCAGATCCCGGAGATCGTGCGCTGGCACCACGAGCGCGCCGACGGCTCCGGCTATCCCGACCAGCTGCGCATCGACGAAGTGTCGCTGCCCGTCCGCATCGTGGCCGTGGCCGATACCCTCGACGCCATGACCAGCGAGCGCGCGTACCGGCCGTCGCTCTCCGTGGGTGAAGCTCTGAGCGAACTGGTGCGCCTGACCCCGCAGAAATACGATCCCAGCGTGGTGCAGGCCTTGCTGATCCAGGTGCGGCGCGATGCCGTGGGAAGCAATCAGACCACCTTTCTCGACAGCAACCTAGTGTGCAATATCGCCGCTCCCGACGTGGACCACCTCGCCGCCACTGTCCACCACAAGGCCACCAGCGGACGGTATCTGCTGACGTAGCCTCTGGTGGCTTTCTGCGGCGCAAGCAGAAATGTAGGTGCCGAAAATGCGGGTGCCCCAGCCTTGGCCGCGCCGCTCTTGCGCGGCAAAGGCTGGGAAAACGACCCGCGGCGCTTCCTGCGCTTGCTGGGCTAAGGCCGTACTCTCGTGGCGCGGAGCCTGCCCTGAGCGAAGTCGAAGGGCGCCCTCGCCCGCGATATCAATTTCCGCCGCGGATTAGCGCGGATGAACGCGGATGAAAAATGCCGGCGAGACGCCGGCGCTACTTAGCCCGGCTTTTTGGGCGTCGCGGGTTTCTTCGCCGGAGCCGGCGCCCTGGAAGGTCTCGTGGGCTCTCTGTCCTTCTTCACCTGCTCGGCGACTCTTTCGGCCTCCTTCTCGAAGCCGGCCATGACAGCGTTGACGCCGAACTGGTCGGCATCGGCCGCCAGCGGCGACTGCTTCAGTTCCGGCAGGCGTTTGCCGACGCGATAGAGCGTGATCTCGAGCAGCGTCTGGTACTTGTCTTTGCTCAAGGAGACGCCGCGCAGCGCGGCCGGCAGTGTGACCCCGCCCGAGCCCGGGTCCTTCACCTGGCTGGCATCGGTGTACAGGATGTAGTCACACTCTTTCTCGGCGGCTTCAGCGGCGATGGCCGGATGACCGTCGGCATCGAGCGGCACGGCCTCCATCTGCCGCAGCGTGACCTCGCTCATCAGGTTGACGCGCAAATTGTCGATGGGCAGGTACTGGCCGGTGGCGTCGTTGATCTTCACCACCCCGACCCGCACCACGCCGCCGGCTTTGGCGGCCACGGGAGGCGCAGCCGGAGCGGCGGGAGCAGCCGGCTCGGGCGCCGGCGCTGCAGGCTCGGGCTCAGGCGCAGCCTCTGGGGCCGGAGGCATCGGCGGACGTCCGCCCGTCATTCCCGGCGTCATGCCGCCCACGCCCATCAATTCCTGATAGCTGCCCACGATCTTGCATCCTGCCGGCATCTCGAAGAGCGAGGCCTCGAGCGAAGCGCTGCTCAAGTCGACGACCTCGGACTCCATGGTGATGCTTTGTCCTTCGACCTGCATGGAGGTGGTCTGCTTCAGCGGATACCCGGGATGGCCGGCGCCGGTGTGCTTGTAGCGCATGGTGTCCTGGCAGGCGGCACGGCCGCTCGAGCGCGAGGGCGGCGGTGTCATGCCGGTCCAGCAGGCAAGCCCCGGAGCGATGTCGGCGTACCAGCCGTCGGCCTCAGTGTGCAGATTCGTCTTCGAGCAGGCGTCGGGGCTGGACTCCGCGTTCATCGTGCTCTTGATGTGGCGGGCGTTGAGTCCGAACATCTTCTGCCGCTCGCCGGTGTCGACCGTATTGGTGGTGAAGGTGATGGTGCCACCCTTGCGGCTAGTGCCGGATGCTGCCGGCGCCGGGGCCGATTTCGCGCCCGCTTCCTCCCCCAGCGGCATCACCATGCAGGTGTTCGCCTGCGGGTTAATGGTGACCATGCGCTTCTGGTCGCACTGCATGATGGTCACGAAACTCGGCCCCATGCCCATGCTCGCGCCCTCGGTGCGCTGGCGGGCGCCCTTGATGTACACCGTGCTTTCCGTGCTGTGGCCCATGGTGGTGTTGCGGGTCTTGATCTTGGAGTCGGCCGCAGCCGCAAGGGGGAAAAGAATCAGAACGGCGAAAACGAGGAACTGCGGGTTGCGCATGGGTCCTCCCTGGACGACACACGTCTGAAGATTTCGGGCGCAGGGAATTCTAAACAAGAATCGCGGATTTGATCAGTGATTCGTTGAGGAAGAGAGGCACAGCTCAGATCTGCACATAAACCGCGTCACCTTCCAGCTTGATGGGATACACGGCGACGCGGACGTTGGGATTGTGGTCAGCCTGGCCGGTCTTGGGGTCCCACATCCAGCCGTGCCAGGGGCAGACGACTTTGTTGTCGGCTACGACGCCCTGGCCGAGCGGCCCGCCGCGGTGCAGGCAGACGTTGTCCATGGCCGAGATAGCGCCGTTGACATTGGCGACGCAGATCACTTTGTCGCCGAGCGGGATCTCCTTGGCCTCGCCGTCTTCGGGGAGGTCGGCCTTGCTGCAGAGTCGGACGAAGTCGGACATGGACTTCCTCGCCGCGGATAGCCTGCCCCGAGCGAAGTCGAGGGGCGGAACAACGCGGATCAAGAACCAAGGCATTCTACAGCGGAGACAAAACAGGCGCGACTTAGTCGCGCCCGGACGGGCGAGAGCCTGCCCTGAGCGAAGTCGAAGGGGCGCCCGTCCCCACGTCATTCTGGCTGCGTGTTGAGTGCTGACTGCTGAGATCCTTCGCTTCGCTCAGGATGACAGCCCCGGGCTCAGACGCCCGGGAATGCGCTGTCATTTTGGAGCCAGGGTCTGCGCGATCATGACCTGCCGTTTGAAATCCTCGACCATGCTCTGCTCGAGCCGGACTTCAGTCGGCCGCTTGGCCACCGACATCTGGTCGATCTTGTCCTGCAGCTTCAGTAGCGCATAGAACAGGTTCTCGGGGCGCGGCGGGCAGCCGATGACGTACACGTCCACGGGCACGATGCGGTCCACGCCCTGGAGCACCGCGTAGGTGTTAAATGGGCCCCCGACCGACGAGCACGCACCCATGGAGATGACCCACTTGGGCTCGGGCATCTGGTCGTAGATGCGCTTCACCACCGGCGCCATCTTCAGGGTGACCGTGCCGGAGACGATCATCAGGTCGCTCTGGCGCGGCGAGGGGCGGAAGACTTCGGCGCCGAAGCGGGCGATGTCGAAGCGCGCCGTGGAGGAGGCGATCATCTCGATGGCGCAGCAGGCCAGGCCGAAGGTCATCGGCCAGAGCGCCGACTTGCGCGCCCAGTTGAAGACGTAGTCCACCGTGGTGATGAGGAAGTTCTTTTCGAACTTGTTCTGTAACCAGCCCATCAAAAGGCCCCTTGTGGCGGGGGATTCCGAGCTTTCAGTCTAGGGGCCGGGTGCACGAGTGTCAACCGGGGTTGGGGATAGGCTTATACGAAGGGGAAAAGTGCTACAGCACCATTTCGTATGCAAATTGGCGCGTGCGCGGGGCGTGTTGGTGCGAGGGCGCGGGCGGGCTTGCGGCTGGCTGCTGTATTGAACGAGGTTCTGGGGTACGTCTCGTCGCAGGAGTTCCCGCACTGATCTCTGCCCGTTGGTGCGGCATCGGGTCGAGCCGACGAGAAGCGGTAACCGTGAGACTTTTTGTCACGTCACCCCGCTGGGGCTTTAATGCTGTCCCAAGAGGGAGATGCCCCTCGCTCGGCCTTGGAGTTTTAATTGCAACGACATGCGAGGATGGAGCGGCACTTCTGGTATCTGGCCTGTCCGGCCGATGGTGGGTACCCTGACCCTAATGCTAGGGACGTACCCCAAGAGCACACGCCGCTGGCCACGCTGCCAGGTAACCCTGCCGGTCCGTGTGCTCGTCCGCAAGCCGGGGATATTCCCGAGTCGCACACCTGCACCGGCAAGAACCGAACGCGGGCGGTCGCGGTGTAGGCGATTGTTGAGCTTGCGATTGGCGACGAAGTCCAGGAGTTTCTCTTGGTGCGCTCTCGGCAAGCCAATCGCCGACAAGGAGAGCTAAGGACGTGAACAAAACACTACTCACCATTTGTGTCTGGTTCGCTCTGGTTTCGGCGAGCTACGCCGAGGTGCCGGTGATCATCAAGAGTGCGTCCATCAACTACCTGACGAATCCGAACCAGATCACCGTCAACGGGAGCGGCTTCTGCCACCACAACCGCCTTCCCAAGGTCGCGCTTGCAGGAATCGCGCTGACCGTGACTTCAGCCTGTTCCAATACCACGTTCACCGCCAATTTGCCACCGTCAGTTGCGGTAGGGACCTACCACTTAGTGGTTCACAACAACACATCCTTGGGTATAGCCGACTTTGATGTGGCTTACGGCGTGGGTTCAGTCGGACTCTTGGGCACCCAGGGCCCACAAGGTCCGCAGGGTCCGCAGGGTCCACAAGGTTTGCGGGGACTGACAGGAGCAGCAGGACCGCAAGGACCGATCGGATTGACCGGTGCGACAGGACCGATGGGACCAGCAGGGCCGCAGGGTCCAACAGGCCTCACTGGTCCACAGGGACCGATTGGTAACACGGGCGCGACTGGTGCTCAAGGACCCATCGGACCAGCAGGACCGTCTGGACCAACAGGACCACAGGGACCATCAGCGGTAAGTAGTGCCTATGCCTTCAGCCGCCAAGATGGGTTCAGGCTGCTGCCAGGAGATAATAACGTTGGCTCATTGAGCCTTCCCGCAGGCAAGTTTCTATTGTTTGGGAAACTAGACGCCGACTTCAGTTCCAACAGTTCCAGACAAGCCCTCACGTGTGTACTGCAAAGCCCTGACGACAACTTTGATTTGGCCGAAGCAAGCGTTCAGGCAGCGCAAGCAGCAGATACGTTGACAGCGATTCCACTGCAAGGCTATGTTTCGCTTGACTCGCCAGGCTCGGTTACCATGATTTGCAACTACGTCGCGGTTCCCTTCTGTCCCACGTGCTCTGCCCTTGCCCACCATGCGTGGATCACGGCGATTCAAGTCGACAACCTGACCGTGCAGTAGGTGCATGAAATGGGCAACCCGGACGACACTCCGTCGATTTACGACATCAGGAGGGAAAATCCTGCGGCTGTTTCCCTCGGGTCGGAGTGGTACGACTGTGAAATGGACCGGATTGGAACGGTCGAGCTTCACTTCCCGCCCTGCGGCATTCTGCTGCGGGGCAGCGACGGTGACCGCGGCAACGAGCTGTGCAGGATGCGCCACCGATGGTTCACCTAGCCCTTCTGCGCGGCATCAACGTCGGCGGCAGAAACCGGGTCGCTATGTCCGACCTGCGAAGCCTGTTCACGACGCTGGGTTTTCCCGGCGCGCAATCGCTGCTCCAGAGCGGGAATCTCATCTTCGAGAGCGACAGACGGACAGGCGCCGAGCTTGAACGTCTGTTGGAGGTGGAGACGGAGAAGCACCTCAAGGTGCGCTCCGACTACCTGGTCCGCACGTCAGAGGAATGGAGGGAGATTGCCGCCCACAACCCGTTCCCTGGCGAAGCCAAGGACGATCCCAGCCATCTGGTTGTCATGTTCCTGAAGAAAGCGCCGAAAGCAAAGGACGTGGAAGCGCTTCAGGCCGCCATCAGAGGTCCGGAGATGGTTCGCGCCGAGGGCAGGCAAGCCTACATCGTCTATCCGGCAGGCATCGGCCGTTCCAAGCTGACCACGGCCCTGATCGAGGCCAAGCTCGGCGCCCGCGGCACCGGCCGCAATTGGAACACCGTGCTCAAGCTGCTGGCCCTCACTCAAGCCTGACCGCCGCGCTCGCTCCTTCTGTAGCCAGCCCCTCCCTTTTGGCGAGGGGAAATCGGATCGCTTAGTCTAGGGGGGGTGCGGGAGTGTCAACCGGTACAGACCGGGCGCATCCCTGACAGAACAGACCGGGAGCATTCCTGACACTCTCGCTAACAGGCGAAGGCATGTAGAAGAACGACATGCCTTGGAGAGCGAGCAGTGTGATGGAAGAGAAGCTGCGGTTTGTCTTTGACTATGAGCGGGATGAGCAGACGATGACGGAGCTTTGCCAGAGGTACGGCATCGCGCGCGAGGCCGGGTATGTATGGCTGCGGCGATATCGGGGGTTAGGGGTTGCCGGGCTGGTGGAACTAAACCGGGCGGCGGAGCGACATCCGAACCAGACGCCAGCGGAGATCGAGCAGGCGGTGCTGGAGCTGAGGCAGGCGCACATGCGCTGGGGACCGCGCAAGCTCAAGCGAGTGCTGGAGCGGGATCAGCCCGGGCGAGGGTGGCCGGCGGCCAGCACCATGGGCGAGCTGCTGCGACGCGAAGGGTTGGTGGTGGCGCGCAAGAAGCGGCGCAAGACGGCGCCCTATAACGAACCACTGGCGCACGCCGATGGAGCCAACCGGGTGTGGTGCGCGGATTTCAAGGGCTGGTTCCGCACCGCCGACGGCACGCGCATCGATCCGCTGACCATCTCCGATGCCCACAGCCGCTATCTGCTGCGCTGCCAGGCGGTGGAGAAGACCGACACGGCGCGGGTGCAAGCGATCTTCGAAGCCGCCTTCCGCGAGTATGGAATGCCGGAAGCGATGCGCACGGACAATGGCGCGCCGTTTGCCTCGACGGCGATCGCCGGGCTCTCGCGGCTGGCGGTGTGGTGGATCAAGCTGGGGATTGTGCCGGAACGGATCGAGGCGGGACATCCGGAACAGAACGGGCGGCACGAGCGCATGCATCGCACGCTCAAGCAGGAGGTGGCGATGCCACCGGCGAAGGACCGGCGGGCGCAACAGCGAGCCTTGCAGCGGTTCCGCCAGGAGTACAACCAGGTGCGACCGCATGAAGCGCTGGGGATGCAAACCCCCGCCAGCGTGTATGCGCCGTCACCGCGGAAGTATCCGGCGCAGGTGCCCGAACCCGAGTATCCGGATACCATGCTGGTGCGCAGCGTGCATGCGCACGGTCATTTCCGCTGGAAGAAGCGGCATGATGTTTTTCTCAGCGAAGTGTTGTGGGGCGAGCGGGTAGGTCTGTTGCCCATCGATGAGCGCTGGTACACCGTCTACTTCGCGCACCTTCCTCTGGGAAGGTTTGATAGCTGGCAGCGGCGAGTCGTGCCCTTGCCCAACGGATTTAGCTTCTACAGGGATGAGGCCAGGGAAGGGGAAGCGTCCCCTTCCCCGGCACCCCATCCCCTCGAAGCTGCGGAGGAGAAAGTGTCAGGGATGTGCCCGGTCTAAAATGTCAGGGATGTCCCCGGCCGTACACCAACCGGAGCTGATGAGCGTGCCTGCCAAGCCGCGGCTGGCTTATATCGACTGGATGCGCGGCTTGGCCTGCGTCCTCATGTTCCAGACGCACTGCTACGACTCCTGGCTGGGCGCCGAGGCGCGCAAGAGCGCCCTCTTCACGTGGTCGCAACTGGGGGGCACGTTCCCCGCGCCACTGTTCCTTTTTCTCGCCGGGATCTCCTTCGCCCTAGTCACCGACAAGCTGCGCCAGCGCGGCGCGGACCCCAACCAGGTAGCGCGCACCACCATTCTCCGCGGCGCCGAGATCTTCGGCCTGGGCGTGCTGTTCCGGCTGCAGGAATTCCTGCTGGGCTTTCCCTGGGCGCCGTGGACCGACCTGCTGCGGGTGGACATCCTGAACGCCATTGGCCTCTCCATGATGCTGATGGGGATCATGTGCCGGCTGGCCGGCGGGGGCCGACCACCCCAGCAAACCAAAACCGGGTTTCCACCCCAACGAAGCAAAAGCGGCTTCGTTGGGGGCCCCGGGTTTGCCGGGGACCCCGGGCGGCGGCGCTCGGCGGTGGTGGCCGCGGCGGTGGCGCTGGGCATCGCGCTGGCGACGCCGCTGCTGTGGACCACCTGGCGGTTGCGCGGGCTGCCGTGGCCGCTCGCGTCCTACATTTGCGGCGTGCACACGTTCAACGAGCCGCAGGCGTGGCTCTTCCCGCTTTTTCCTTGGGGGGGATTTGCCTTTGCCGGCCTGGCGACCGGTTTTCTGCTGGTGAGCGATTGGGTGCGGAAGCGGGAGATTCAGGCGTTTGCGCTGCTGGGCGGAGCCGGCGCTGCGATTGTCGTCGTCGCCCGCGGGTTCGACCACCATCCGCGGCAGCTCTATGCCGTGTACGACTTCTGGCACACCAGCCCGAACTTCTTTCTGATTCGTGTCGGGCTGCTGCTGGTGATCCTGTTCGGCGTCTATGCCTGGTGCCGCTGGGGCGCGGCGAGCTGGGGGTTCAGTCCCATGATCCAGCTCGGGCAGACCTCGCTGCTCGTCTATTGGGTGCACATCGAGTTTGTGTACGGCCGTTTTTCCCTTCTGCCCAAGCGCGCCATGAGCATCGGCGGAGCTTCGCTCGGCCTGGCGGCGATCTTCGTTGCCATGCTGCTGCTGTCGCTGGCGCGCACGCGGCTGAAGGGACGCGGGAGCGAGTTGGTAACCAAAGGTCCCTTGCTCCGCTCGGGATTTCGGCCCGCGGCTCAGACGCCGCGGAAGACGCCTTAAGTTGCGTCCTGATCGCGCGCGATGAATAATGGCCCGCAGTCACCATGCCCCGACCTGATTGGGAGAAGCGTATTCGGCGTGCACGCGAGCTGGCGGCTCAATATCCGGCCGCCGCCGAGGTGCTGGGCTTCTACGGCGAGATCGCGGCCTTTCAGAAGGAGATCTTCGATGCTGCGGCGGCGGAGAACCTGCACGCCGATCCCATGCGACCGCTCGGAGAACAGCTTGTCAGGCCGGCGGCGCTAGGCCGGTTTCCGGCGCTGGTCGAGCTGGTGGAAAAGAAAGGTCCTGCGGGACTGGCAAAAGCGGCGCGGGAGCTGCGGCACGAGACCCCCGACGGGTGGCGCGCCCTGCTAATAAAAAACTCGCAGCCGGACGGGACCGACCTCGCGCACCGCTTCTTTGTCCGCGCCTGCTTGCAGCCGGTCGCCGAGTACCTGGCTTTCGACAGCAAAGTTCAGTTCTCCGGCTACAGCGGATCGCTCTGTCCGGTGTGCGGCGGCAAGCCGCAACTGGGGGTGCTTCGTCCGGAAGGCGACGGCGGCAAGCGCTCGCTGCTTTGCTCGCGTTGCGCGACGGAGTGGGATTTCCGCCGCATCCTGTGCCCGCACTGCGCGGAAGAGGACCACGGCAAGCTGCCGCGCTTCTCGGCGGAGGACTTCCCGCACGTTCGCGTGGAGGCCTGCGACACCTGCAAGCGGTACCTGAAGAGCGTAGACCTGACCACCAACGGTCTCGCCGTGCCCGTGGTGGACGAGATCGCGGCGGCGCCCCTGGACCTCTGGGCGGCCGAGCATGGATACCAGAAGATCGAGCTCAACCTGATGGGCCTCTAGCAGGTTGCGGAAAGATTCCCTTTGGGTGATCACGTGTCAGGGCACGACTTCAGTCGTGCCGTTAGGAGCGTATTGTTATTCTGAGCCCGCCCGAGCGAGCCCTGCGAGTGAGGGCGAGGCGAGACTTTTGGTCTCGTCTAGCGCGATCTTATGAGACGGCAGAAGAGATGGCCTCAACAACCCAAGGTCCCTCGCCTCGCGCTCCGTTCGCAAGCTCACGTCGCGCTGGCTCGGGATGACAGTTTAATAAGTGGCCTATCGGCACGACTGAAGTCGTGCCCTGACACGTGATCTCGCACGAAGTTTTCCGCACCCTGTTGGGGTCCGAGCCCATCTTCGCGCCGCAACCCGGCCTCTGCATTGACTTTCGGGACTGCTCCGGTGTAGGCTGCTGCCACTTTTTCGGGCCGATCTCGCAGGCCGTAAGGACACGCAAGAGCCGGAGGTAGGATGGACCTCGCAGGTCGCGGCGTCGCTGTCCCCCTCACACCGCTTAGGGGAATTGCTGTCTCTCCATTCCTATCGTCCTGTTTCCGTGTCGTTTCGTTTACCGCTGAAATCTCGCTGTACAGGGAGGCTGAATCATGGAAGTTTCCCGAAGGACGTTTGTCAAAGCCGGAGTGCTAGGAGGCGTCGGCCTCACCGTCTTCGGCTTTGATGCCGCGCCCCTGCTGGCGCAAACCCAGGGGCTGAAGATTTCCCGTACCACGGAGACACGCAGCACCTGTCCCTACTGCGCGGTCAGTTGCGGGGTGATCATCCACACTATCGGGGACAAGGCGAAGAACGTGACGCCGCAGGTGGTGCACGTGGAAGGCGACCCCGACCACCCCATCAACCGCGGGACACTGTGCCCCAAAGGCGCGTCGCTGCAGCAGGACATCATGAACGAGCGGCGGCTGACGAAGCCGCAGGTTCGCCGTCCCGGTTCCACCCAGTGGGAGGACATCGCCTGGGACCAGGCCATCAACGAGATCGCGCGCCTGGTGAAGAAGACTCGCGATGACACCTTCATCGCGACCGACAGCGAAGGGCGCACCGTCAACCGCCTGGAGAGCATCGCCTGGACCGGCGGCTGCACCGACACCAATGAGTTCAATTACCTGGTCGTCAAGAGCATGCGCAGCCTGGGGCTCACCTTCATAGAAAACCAGGCCAGGGTTTGACACGGCCCCACGGTCTCAAGTTTGGGACCAACGTTCGGACGCGGGGCCATGACCAACGGCTGGATCGACATCAAGAACGCCGACATGATGTTGGTCATGGGCGGCAATCCAGCCGAGAACCATCCTTGCGGGTTCAAGTGGGCGGTTGAGGCGAAGCGCACGCGCAACGCCAAGCTGATCGTGGTGGACCCGCGCTTCACCCGCACGGCCGCTGTGGCGGACTTGTTCGTGCAGATCCGCGCAGGAGCCGACATCGCCTTCCTGGGCGGGATGATCAACTACGCCCTGCAGAACAACCGCATCAACAAGGAGTATCTCGTCAACTACACCAATGCCGCCTTCGTGGTGAAGGAAGGCTTCAAGCTGCCGGAGGATGGCCTGTACTCGGGCTTCGATCCCGAGAAGCAAACCTACGACAAGTCCACCTGGAACTACGAAGAAGGCGGCGACCTGACGGGCAAGGCCGCAGCCGGCGCCGTGCTGGCTGCGGCGGCGATGCACGCTCCGGCACATCCGGCCAAGACCGCGCCCGCAGCGAAGGGCGCAGCGGCCGCGGCAGCAGCCAAGCCGGGCGCGCCACCGCCTCCACCCATGCTGCCGCCCAACGTGGCCTACGACCTGTCGCTGGAGCACCCGCGCTGCGTTCACCAGCTCCTGAAGAAGCACTACTCCCGCTACACGCCGGAGATGGTGGAGCGCATCACGGGCACTCCCAAGGACCAGTTCCTGAAGGCCGCCGACCTGTTCACCTCGATCCGCAAGGATGGGGACACCAAGAAGGTCGGGACCATCATCTATGCCTTGGGCTGGACGCAGCACACTTATGGCACGCAGATCATCCGCACCGCGGCGATGCTGCAGTTGCTGCTGGGCAACGTCGGCAGGGCGGGCGGAGGAATGAACGCTCTTCGCGGCCATTCCAACATCCAGGGCGCCACCGACATGGCCGGCATCTTCGACATCCTGCCGGGCTATCTGAAGGTGCCCGTTCCCAACGACAAGGATTTCGATACCTACATCAACCGCATCACTCCCAAGGCCGCCAAGCCGAAGGAGTGGGATTCGTTCAATTACTGGTCGAACACGCCCAGGTTCGCCGTGTCGTTGCTGAAGGCGATGTACGGAGACGCCGCGACCAAGGAAAACGGCTGGGCCTTCCACTACCTGCCCAAGGTGGACCGGCGATATTCCTTCACCGACATCTGGGACGACATGTACAGGGGGAAGGTCAAGGGCCTGATCGCTTTCGGCATGAACGGCGTGGCCATCGGTCCCAACAGCAAGAAGAACATCGAGGCGCTGAAGAAGGCCGACTGGCTGGTGGTCTGCGAACTCTTCCCCGACGAGACCAGCGAGTTCTGGGCGTCGCCGGGGATCACGGCCGACGACCAGAAGAAGATCAACACCACCGTGTACCGGCTGCCGGGCGCTGGCTTCGCCGAGAAAGACGGCACCTTTACTAACTCCGCCCGCTGGCTGCAATGGAAGAGCACCGCCCTTCCTCCGCCAGGCAACGCTAAATTGGACCAGGAGATCCTGGCCCGCATCTTCCTGAAAGTCCGCGAACTGTACCAGAAAGAAGGCGGCAAGTTCCCGGATGCCATCCTGAAGGCGACCTGGTCCTACACCAATCCGAACAACCCGTCGCTGGCAGAGGTGGCCAAGGAGATCAACGGCAAGGCCCTGGCGGACGTCACCGACGAGAAAACACAAACCACCATCAAGGCGGGGCAGCAGTTGCCGGGCTTCGGGTTCCTGCGCGACGACGGCTCGACCAGCGGGGGCAACTGGCTCTACTGCGGCTCCTGGCCTGAGGCGGGATCGCTGACGCAGCGACGCGGCACCGAAGATCCATCCGGGTTGGGGATTTACCCCAACTGGGGCTGGTCGTGGCCGATGAACCGCCGCGTCATGTACAACCGCGCCTCCTGCGATGTCTCCGGCAAGCCTTGGGACGCCAGCCGCAAGCAGGTGTGGTGGAACGAAGCGGCCGGTAAGTGGGTGGGCAACGACGTCCCCGACTTCAAGCCGGATTCCAACCCCAAGGACCACATGGGACCGTTCATCATGAATCCGGAGGGCGTCGGACGTCTCTTCGTCCCGCTGGGCTTCGTCACCGACGGGCCCTTCCCCGAGCACTACGAGCCCTTCGAGAGTCCCATCGCCAACCCGCTGCATCCCAAACAGTCCAACAATCCGGTGGTCAAGAAGTTCAAGACCCCGATGGACAAGTACGGGACGCCGGCGGAAGGCTACAACGTGGTTTGCACCACCTACCGCCTCACCGAGCACTTCCACTACTGGACCAAGCACAATCCCATGATCGTCCAGCTCGTGCCCGAGCCCTTCGTGGAGATCCCGGAGGAGCTGGCACGGGAGAAAGGGATCAATGGAGGTGACAAGGTCAAGGTCACAAGCGCCCGCGCCGAGTACGTGGCCAAGGCCATGGTGACCAAGCGCATCAAGCCTATGAAGATCGATGGGAAGACCACCTACCAGATCGGCATTCCCATCCACTGGGGCTACAAGGGCATCGCCGAAGAGGCGGGCAAGACGGCCAAGAACCTGGCTAACGACCTTTCGCCGACGGTGATCGACCCCAACGCCCACACACCGGAATTCAAGGGCTTCCTGGTGAAGCTCGAGAAAGCATAGAAAGGGGGACACGAGAATGAGCGATCGCAAAACGCTTCAGACGGAACAGATCTCGGGTCACCCTGGCCCGGTGCCGGGCATGGGCATGCAGCGCGACCTTGAGGTCTGCAAACTTATCGATACCACCACCTGCATCGGCTGTAAGGCTTGCGAGGTGGCCTGCGTCGAGTGGAATGATTTGCCGTTCCAGCCGACCACCTTCGACAACACCTACCAGACCATGCCGGAGACCAACTGGAACTACTGGAACCTGATCAAGTTCCGGGAGCACCAGCGCGAAGACGGCACCTTGATGTGGCTCATGCGCAAGGACCAGTGCCTGCACTGCGCCGATCCCGGCTGCCTTGCCGCCTGTCCCGCCGATGGCGCCATCGTCAAGTACGCCAACGGCATCGTCGATTTCCAGCAGGAGAACTGCATCGGTTGCGAGTTCTGCGTTTCGGGATGCCCGTTCAACATCCCGAAATTCAATTCCGCGACCAAGAAGGTCTACAAGTGCACGCTCTGTTCCGACCGCGTGGGACAAGGTCTGGAACCGGCCTGCATCAAGGCATGCCCGACGGGGTGCCTGCACTTCGGCACCAAGGAGGACATGAAGCTGCTGGCCGAAGGACGCGCCAAGCAACTGCGCAACGTCTCCGGCTTCCACGATGCTGGCGTATACGACCCCGCGGGCGTCGGCGGCACGCACGTCATCTACGTGCTGCACGATGCCAAGAATCCGGAACTGTATAGCGGGCTTCCCAAGGACCCGAGCATCCCGTTCGCCTACAAGGCTTGGAAGAGCATCTTCAAGCCCCTGGGACTGTTCGCGGCCACGCTCGGCTTTGTGGGCGTGGTCTTCCACTATGTGTTCGAGGGCCCCAAGCGTGAACAACCCGAAGTGCCGCCCAGGAGACCGGAGCCGCCGGCGGGCAGAAAGGAGGCGTGATGGCGACTTCCGTCAGACGCATGCAGGAGAAAGAGCCGCAGTTCTTCGCAAAACTGGGCCACACTACGGTCCACGAGGGCGAACTGCCACGGCATTCCGTCTACACCCGGTTCTTGCATTGGGGGTACGGGATCTTCTTCTTCCTGGCGCTGTTCACCGGGTTCGCGACCTACCTGCCGTTCCTGTTCCGCTGGTTCGCGCCGGCCTTCGGCGGCCCTGCCAACACCCGTATGCTGCATCCCTGGTTCGGGCTGGGGTTCGTGTTCTTCTTCGGGCTGCAGGCTGTCAACTGGTGGGGCCCGATGAAGTGGACGGACACCGACTCCCGCTGGATCAAGCATCTGCCCGAGTTCCTGCGCAGCACGGAGGCGCTGGAACCCGAAGATGTAGGCATGTACAACGGCGGGCAGAAGTTGCAGTTCTGGGAGATCGTGGTGGGGTCCATCGTGTACCTGATCACCGGCATCGTGATGTGGGCGGGGGCGCGCACCTTCGGCGCCATGTCGGTGGCCATCAGCTACATCCTGCACGACATCTCGGCGCTGATCATGCTGTTCGGGATCTTCTTCCACCTCTACCAGGCCACCTTCGGGCAGCCGGGCACCATCCAGGCCATGACCCGGGGGACGGTCAGCGAAGCCTGGGCCTGGACGCATGCTCCCGCCTGGTTCCGCCAGATGACCGGCCGCGATCCGCGGCAGGCCCTGGAGCAGGAACGCAAACGCCGCCTGGACCGCGAGCGCGCCATCGAGCAACTCTCGCGCGGCGGCCCCGTCGGCCCGCCAGGCGGTGGGAGGGCCTAAGGGCGCAAAGTCCGGTGTTGGGGCGGATTTCGGTCCGCCCCTTTTTGTTTGCCGCGGCGCATAATAGGGTGGTCGACGGGAGGCTCACAAATGGCTAAGAAACCACCAGCGCAGGCAACGTCGAAGTCCAAAACGACCGTCCGGCCCGAGATAGAAAGACGGGCACATCGGGCGCTGCGCCAGCACCTGCTCGATCTGCTGCGCGGCGGCAACGCGCACCTCAATTTCGAGGAGGCGCTGGCCGGCTTGCCTCCCCAGCTGCGCGGCGCCAAGCCGCCTGGCCTTCCACACTCGCCCTGGCGTCTGCTCGAGCACATGCGGATCGCGCAGTGGGACATCCTCGAGTTCAGCCGCAATCCCAAGCACGTCTCGCCCGAGTTCCCCGCCGGATACTGGCCGGAAAGCGATGCTCCGCCCGACGAAAAAGCCTGGCAGAAGAGCATCCGAAAATTCCGCGCCGATCTGAAGGCGATGCAGGACCTGGTCGAGGACCCCGCGGCTGATCTCCTCGCCCCCATCCCTCACGGGGAAGGACAGACCCTCCTGCGCGAGGCGCTGCTGGCGGCCGACCACAACTCCTATCACCTCGGACAGATGGTCGCGGTGCGGCGCCTGCTGGGAGCGTGGGAAAGTTAGAAGCAGTGGAAAGTGGTAAGTGGTCAGTGAAAAGTGGCCAGGTTTTTCACTTACCACTTTGCACTTCCCACTTATCACTTCTCGGACTGAAACATATACGGCTCGCCCTTCTTGGCCGCAAATGTCTCCGCCACCTTGAGGAAGGCCTGCGCGGCATGCGACAGGCTGGAGCCCTTGCGGTAGATGATGCGCAGCTTGCGCTCGAAGTGCAGGTCGCGGACGGGCACGCGCACCAGTTCGCCCCGCGCTACCTCGTTTTCCACGCAGATGCCGGGGATCAGGGCCACGCCGTTCGACATCCCCACGAATTTCTTGATGGCCTCAATGGTGGGCAATTCCACCGGCATCTGCAGCGGGACCTTGTGCCGGGAGAACGCCTCCAGCACCTTCTGCCGGTAGGGCGAGGGCACATTGTGGGCCACGAACCACTCCGTCCCCAGTTGCCGGATGGTGACCTCCTTCGACGAAGCCAGCGGATGCTGCGGGGGCACCACGAACGTCAACTCGTCACGATAAACGACGATCGAGCGCAGCAGCGGGTCTTCGGGACGAAACGTCAGGACGCCTAGTTCCGTGCTGTGGTTGAGCAGTTCATCGGAGATGTGGCTGGCCAGCGATCGCTGCACCGCCACCTTGATCATGGGATACAGGCGGCGGAACTCGTCCAGGACCGGCAGCAGGTACAGGCAGGTGAATTCATTCGCCGAGACCGCCAGCTTGCCCTTGAGCATCTGCCGCAGCTCGTCCAGCGCCACCAGGGCCTCGCTGCGCGTGTTCAGCAGCCGCAGGGCATAGCCCTCAAGCACACGCCCGGCATCGGTCAGCACGCCGTCGCGCGAGGAGCGGTCAAAGAGCGACTCTCCCAGCTCTACCTCCAGCTTGCGGATGGTCTGGCTGACCGCCGGCTGGGTGCGGAACAGTTTCTTGGCCGCGCGCGAGAAGCTGCCCTCGCGCGCCACCGTCAGGAAGGTTTCCAGTTGAAACAGTTCCATTTATCCCCCATTGCGAAAAGCCCAGGCCCTGCGACATCCTCCTTATATCATAAGCAATACTTATCATGGTAGAAAAACTATAATCTTTGCTTAAACTTCAAAGGCGGGTAGCCTAAGTCTTTAACCTTGGGCCCAGTCCGACCCGGGAGGATAGCCGATGGAACGTACCCGCATTACTATTTTCGACACCACGCTGCGCGACGGCGAGCAGTCACCAGGGTGCAGCATGCGGCTGGACGAGAAGCTGCGCATGGCGCGCCAGCTCGACCGCCTGGGCGTGGACGTCATCGAGGCCGGCTTTCCCATCGCATCCGACGGCGACTTCGAGGCGGTCCAGGCCGTGGCCCAGGAGGTCCGCCGTCCCAGGATCGCAGGCCTGGCCCGCGCCGGCTACCAGGACATCGAGCGCGCCTGGGAGGCGGTACGCCATGCCGAGCGGCCGCGCATCCACGTCTTCCTCGCCACCTCCGATATCCATTTGCATTACAAGCTGCGGATGACCCGCCAGCAGTGCCTGGAGCGGGCGGCGGAAGCGGTGCGGATAGCACGCTCGTTGTGCGCCAACGTCGAGTTCTCCCCCGAGGACGCCACCCGGACCGAAGTTGAGTTCCTGTGCGAGGTTACGGAGGCGGTAGTAGAAGCCGGCGCGACCACGGTCAACATTCCGGACACGGTCGGCTACACGGTGCCGCGCGAGATGTACCGCATCATCGAGGCGGTGTGCGACCGGGTGCGGAACCGCCCGGACGTGGTCATCTCCGTGCACTGCCACAACGACCTCGGCCTGGCGGTGGCGAACTCCATTGCCGGCGTCGAAGCCGGGGCCCGCCAGGTGGAGTGCACCATCAACGGCATCGGCGAGCGCGCCGGGAACGCCTCGCTGGAAGAGATCGTAATGGCAATGCGCGTCCGCAGCGACCAGATGCCCTACGACACCGGCATTCACGGCGAGCAGCTTTATCCCTCCAGCCGCCTGCTGACCGAGATCACCGGCGCCCTGGTGCAGCCCAACAAGGCCATCGTCGGCCGCAATGCCTTTGCGCACGAGGCCGGCATCCACCAGGACGGCGTCATCAAGAACCCGCTCACCTACGAGATCATGACCCCGCAGTCGGTCGGGGTCCCGGAAAGCAAGCTGGTGCTGGGGAAGCACTCCGGCAGGCACGCGCTCGGCCTGAAGTGCCAGCAATTGGGATATGAATTCTCCCGCCGCGACCTGGACCGCATCTACAAGCGCTTCGTCGCTCTCGCCGACCAGATCAAGGTGGTGGAGGACCGCCATCTGCTGGCCATCATCCAGGAAGAAATGCCGGCTATGGCCGCGATCAACGAGATGGCGAAGGGGCATGCGGTCGGCAGCCCGATGGGTACCGCGTAGGACGTTTCACGTTTCACGTTTCGTGTTTCACGTTGAAACCTGGATGGTTGCTCTCGGGAACGTGGAACTTGAAACGTGAAACGTTTTTCCAGGGTTGAACAGGGTTGAACCATGAGGCTTGATATTACGGTTTTGCCGGGCGATGGAGTCGGCCCGGAAGTTACACGGGAAGCGGTTCGCATCCTGCGCACGGTGCTGGATGTTTACGGCTACGACGCGAGCTTTGAGGAGCGCGCCATCGGGGGCGTGGCCATCCGTCAGTTTGGCACGCCCTTGCCGGAGCCGACAGCGCGCGCCTGCACCGAGAGCCACGCCGTGCTGCTGGGCGCCGTGGGCGGGCCGGAGTTCGATTCGCTGCCTGCCGGCGAGCGGCCCGAGGCCGGGTTATTGGGTTTGCGGCAGGCCTTGGGCGGGTACGCCAACCTGCGTCCGGCGGTCGCCTACGGCGCCATCGCCGACTGCTCGCCCCTGCGCGCCGATGTGGTCCAAGGCGCCGACATCCTGATCGTGCGTGAGTTGCTGGGCGGGATCTACTTCGGCGAGCCGCGCGGCTTCAGTGATGGCTCTGCCCCGGCCGCGTATAACACCATGCGCTACTCGGTCCCGGAGATCGAGCGCGTGGCCCACGTCGCTTTCCGCCAGGCGCGACTGCGTCGCAGCCGGGTCACCTCGGTGGACAAGGCGAATGTGCTGGAGACTTCGCAGCTCTGGCGCCAGACCGTCACGCGCGTGGGGCGCGAGTATCCCGAAGTCAGGCTCGAGCACATGTACGTGGACGCCTGCGCCATGCGCCTCATGACCCATCCCGGCTCCTTCGACGTGATCCTCACCGAAAACCTCTTCGGCGACATTCTTTCCGACGAGGCGGCGGTAATCAGCGGTTCGCTGGGGATGCTGGCCTCGGCTACCATCGGCGGCAAGGTAGACCTCTACGAGCCCGTGCACGGCTCGGCGCCGGACATCGCCGGACGCGGGATTGCGAATCCGCTGGGAGCGATTGCCTCCGCTGCCCTGCTGTTGCGGCACAGCGCCGGCCTGGAAGCAGGGGCGCAGGACATCGAAGATGCCATTCGCGAGGTGCTCGACGCCGGCTACCGTACTGCCGACCTCACCCGCGGCCGCGCCAAGCGCGTCGTCTCCACCGCCGAGATGGGTGCGCTGGTGGAGAGCGCTGTAGCCGATGTCAGCGACCGCCGACGGGCGTATCATGCTGTGTAACGCCCGGTGAGACGATGGCATTGGAACTTCAAAAGACCCTTCAGGCGCAAGCGCCCAGAGCCGCAGGTCCCCGCACCCTGTTCGAGAAGATATGGCAGGAGCACGTGGTGTGCGAGCCGGCGGGCCAGCCGCCGCTGCTTTACATCGACCTCCACCTCGTGCACGAGGTCACTTCTCCGCAGGCGTTCGACGGCTTGCGAGCGGCGGGCCGGCGCGTGCGTCAGCCGCAGCGCACCCTGGTTACGGTGGACCACAACGTTCCCACCACGCCTGGGCATCTTCCCCTCACCGATCCCATTGCGGCGCGCCAGATGGAAGCGCTGCGGCGGAATTGCCGGGAATTCGGCCTCACGCTCTACGACATCGACTCGCCCGACCAGGGCATCGTCCACGTCATCGGCCCTGAGCTGGGCGCGACCCAGCCGGGGATGACCATTGTCTGCGGCGACAGCCACACCTCCACGCACGGCGCCTTCGGCGCGCTGGCCTTCGGCATCGGGACGTCGGAAGTCGAGCACGTGCTTGCGACCGAGTGCCTGCCGCAGCAGAAGCCGCGGACCATGGAGATCCGCATCAACGGCCCGCTGCCCGAGGGCGTCACCGCTAAGGATTTGGTGCTAGGCATCATTGGGACGATCGGCACCGATGGCGCCACCGGCCACGTCGTCGAGTACACCGGCGAGGCGGTGCGCGGGCTCTCGATGGAAGGCCGGATGACGCTGTGCAACATGAGCATCGAGGCAGGCGCCCGCGCCGGCATGGTGGCTCCCGACGAGGTCACTTTTGATTACTTGCGCGGGCGGCGCTTCGTCCCGAAAGACGTGGCCTGGGACGAGGCGGTCGCGCGCTGGCGCGGGCTGAAATCCGCTCCCGCCGCGCGTTACGACAAGCTGGTCGAGATCGACGCCGCCAGCCTGGCTCCCTTCGTCACCTGGGGCACCAATCCCGGCATGGTGGTGCCGGTGACCGGCCGCGTGCCCGATCCCGCCCAAGCCCGCAGTGCCGCCGAACGCGGCACTGCCGAGCGGGCTCTCGAATACATGGCGCTGGTTCCTGGGACTGCGATTGAGGACATCAGCGTGGACCGCGTGTTCATCGGCTCCTGCACCAACTCGCGCCTGGAGGACCTGCGGGCCGCCGCGCGAGTGGCCCGCGGCCACAAGGTGAATCCCAAGGTGCGCGCCCTGGTGGTGCCGGGATCGCAAGCGGTGAAGCGCGATGCCGAGCGCGAAGGTCTTGACGAGATCTTCCGAGCCGCCGGCTTCGAATGGCGCGACTCCGGCTGTTCCATGTGCCTGGGGATGAATCCCGATGTCCTGCAGCCGGGCGAGCGGTGCGCCTCCACCAGCAACCGCAACTTCGAAGGCCGCCAGGGACGCGGCGGACGCACCCACCTGGTCAGCCCCATGATGGCCGCCGCCGCCGCTATTGAAGGCCACTTCACCGACATCCGCAGGTGGCGCTTCCAATGAAGGCGTTTCGCACGCACTCCGGCCTGGTGGCGCCGCTCGACCGCGCCAACGTGGATACCGACCAGATCATTCCCAAGGAGTTCCTCAAACGCATCGAGCGCGCCGGCTTCGGTGAGTTTCTCTTCTACGACTGGCGCCGCAAGCCCGACCGCACGCTCGACCCAAACTTCGTCCTCAACCAGCCACGCTACGCCGGCGCCAGCATCCTGGTGGCGGACCGCAATTTCGGCTGCGG
Source organism: uncultured Acidobacteriota bacterium (assembly GCA_963704285.1). Classification (GTDB taxonomy): domain Bacteria; phylum Acidobacteriota; class Terriglobia; order Terriglobales; family Acidobacteriaceae; genus JAHFUA01. Next base: position 3,901,022 of record OY969886.1, read on the forward strand.
CTCCTCGCGCGAGCATGCCCCGTGGGCGCTCGATGATTTCGGCTTCCGCGCCGTCATCGCTCCGTCGTTCGCTGACATCTTTGCCAACAACTGTGCGAAGAACGGGCTGCTCACGGTCGTGCTGCCGGAAGCGCAGGTAGCGACCATTATGAAGCGGGCGCAGGAAGTCGCGGGATACCGCGTGACCGTCGACCTCGAACAGCGGCAGGTACGCGACGACTTCGGTCTCGCCGCCTTGTTCGCGATCGACGACTTCCAGCGGCGCTGCCTGCTCGAAGGGCTGGACGACATCGGCCTGACCCTCCAGCACGAGGCCGAGATCGCGGCCTACGAAGCGCGGCGCTTCGGCGCGCGCTGATTCGCGCGTGTGGGCGAGACGCCCACACGGACAGCCGCCGGGACGGCGGCGCTACGGGTGGTCAGCCCTATTTCCCCGCCCAGCAGGCTGCACGTTTTTCCAGGAATGCCGAGATGCCTTCCTGCGCGTCGGCGGCCATGGAATTCATGGACATCACTTCTTTCGTGTACGCGTAGGCCTTGGGCTGGTCGAGATCGATCTGCGCGTAGAACGCCTGCTTGCCGATCCCGACCGTCAGCGGGCTGGCCTCGGCGATACGCTTGGCGAGCTTGCGGGTTTCAGCCTTGAGCGCGGTGGCCGGCACAACGTTGTTTACCAGGCCCCATTCGGCCGCGATGGTCGCCGGGACCATGTCGCCGGTGAACAGCATCTGCAGCGCGCGTTTGCGGCCGATGGCGCGGCTGAGGGCGACCATGGGCGTGGAGCAGAACAGCCCGATCTTGACGCCGGGCGTGGCGAACGCGGCTTCCTCGCAGGCGATGGCGAGGTCGCAGGTGGCAACGAGCTGGCAGCCGGCGGCGGTGGCGATGCCTTGTACTTCGGCGATCACCGGCTGCGGGATCGCCTGCACCTTCATCATCAGCTCCGAACAGACGTCGAAGGTGCGGCGATAGTAGTTGATGTCCTTGCCGACCATCTGCCCGAGATCGTGGCCGGAGGAAAACACTTTTCCTGCCGCGGCCAGGATCACGACCCGCAGCGCCGGGTCCTGCCCCACCGAATTGAGACAGGCGACCAGCTCCTGCATCATCTCGAGCGAGAGGGCGTTGCGCCGCTGGGGACGGTTCAGCGTGATGACCGCGATCGGGCCTTCCGTTTCAAACAGCAGATTTTCGTATGTCATCCCCCACCTCCGCCGCTTTGGCAGGAAAACGCGGCTCTAAGAGCGCCATTTTACCGCGGGGAGACGCAGCAAGCTACGACTCGACGAGAAAAGAAAAGGCGCCGGACGGAAACCCGGCGCCTGCTTGAGAGAACCTGACCTAACGCGACATCGCTTTCACGACGGAAAACCGCGAAGTGTCGATCTTCCGCAGCTCGTGCCCGGTGTACACCTGGCGCGGGCGCGAGATCTTCTGATCCTTGTCCTCCATCAGCTCGTTCCACTGCGCGAGCCAGCCGGCGACCCGCGGGATAGCGAACAGCACGGTGAACATCTCCGGCTTGAAGCCCATGGCCTGATAGATGATCCCGGAGTAGAAATCCACGTTGGGATACAGCTTGCGCTTGATGAAGTACTCGTCCTCGAGCGCGATCTTCTCCAGCTCCAGCGCAATCTCCAGCTTCGGGTTCTTGCCGGTGACCTGAAAGACCTGGTCAGCGATGTGCTTGATGATCCGCGCGCGGGGGTCGTAGTTCTTGTAGACCCTGTGCCCGAATCCCATCAGCTTGCCATGTCCCTCTTTGACCCGCTTGATGTAGCCAGGGATGTTGCTCTTGTCGCCGATCTCCGCCAGCATGATGAGCACGGCTTCGTTGGCGCCGCCATGCAGCGGTCCCGCCAGCCCGGCGCATGCGGCTGCCGCCGACAGGTAAGGATCGGCTTCCGAGCTGCCGGCGCAGCGCATGGTGTTGGCCGAGCAATTCTGCTCGTGGTCGGCGTGCAGGATGAACAGGATGTCCAGCGCCCGCGCCAGCACCGGATTGGCGACGTACTTGGGCTCCACCATCTTCCACAACATGTTCATGAAATTCTCGGTGAAGCTGAGGTCGTTGTCCGGATACACGAACGGGTAGCCCAGGCTGTGGCGGTAGGAGTAGGCCGCCATGGTGGGAAACTTGGCGATCAGCCGGATGATTTGGTGCATGCGCGTGTCCCGGTCGCGCACGTTCTTTGACTCGGGATAGACCGTGGAGAGCGCCGCCACGGTGCTGGCCAGCACGCCCATGGGGTGCGCGTCGTAGCGGAAGCGCGTCATGAACTCCTTGGTGGTCTCATGCAGCATGGTGTGGTGGGTGATCTGCTTGACCCATTCCTTGCTCTGCTTCTCGTCCGGCAACTCGCCGAACAGCAGCAGGTACGCAACCTGCAGATAAGTGCAGCTCTCGGCCAACTCTTCGATGTTGTAGCCGCGGTAGCGGAGGATGCCGCGCTCGCCATCGATGAAGGTGATCGCGCTCTTGCAGGAAGCCGTGTTCATGAACGCCGGGTCGTAGGTCATCAGGCCGAAATCTTCCGGACCGGTCTTGATCTGCCGCAGATCCATGGCCCGGATGGTCCCGTTCTCGACCGGCAGCGTATAGGTCTTGTTGGTGCGATTGTCGACTACGGTGAGAGTGTTCTCTGGCATTGGCCGCTCCTTTTCGAGTGCCGGATCCGGCCGGTCGCACCGGAACCACGATCCGGTGATTCAGAATCAAAGCTGGACACCATGCGCCGCGCGGCGGCCCCGCTTGGACCCGGCCGAGCGCCGGCGCGGAAAGGCCTGGGATAAACCTATTGAGAGCAGGCGAAGCCTGCTTCGCCACGCATATCCTGAGGCCCAGTTGTGCGGCAAGCAGTGACTGGAATCACCCACCAACGTGATGGGCTGTAAGAGACGTAGCTCCCTGCGTCTCCCGGATCGGCTGTTTACCCGGACTTCTCGAGCACCACGATCAGCCGGCGCGGGCCGTGCGCGCCCATGATCAGGATCTTCTCGATATCGGCGGTGCGGCTGGAGCCTGTGATCAGGCACACGTAGGAATTCTTGCTGGCGATCCCCCCTTCGTAAACCCGGGCGAAGGCCGCCTCCAGGTCGGGCACGAGCTGGTTGAGCTTGGCGAAGACGATGTGCACCGGCGCGATGACGGTGGCCTGCCGCCCGCCGTTCGCCGACGACACCAAAACCGAACCGGTCTGCGCCACCAGGGCTTCGCAGAGCGTGATGGTGGCCTGGGAGGCCTCGTTGGGCGGGCCTTCGCTCGACCAGCGCAGCGGGCGACCGTCCGTGAAGGCGGCGGCACTGATCATGGCGCGGAGTTCCGGCGCGTCCTGCGCGAAGATCTCCCCCGGCGGAAGGGAGGCCAAAACATTGGCGATAGCGGTGGCGCTGGTCGCGGGGTCGGTTGTCACCGTGCATTCGGTAATGTTGGCCACGCACTCTTTCTGGAAGCGGTCCAGCGGGTCCGCCACCGGCGCGAAGATCTGCCCGGAAGGACCGTCGTGGTGCGGCGCCGTCGTCTGCACGGCGGCGCGGATGCGCCCCAGAATGCGCTCACGGCTCGGGTTGTCAGCGGACGCCATTCTGCTTTCTCCACAAATCGCGGAACGACTGGCGCGGCATCGCCGGCGCGGCGCGGTCTTTGGTCCACGGGCGCATAGGATCGAGCGCCGTGCCCTCGAGCCCCATGCCGTGAATCACGCGCAAGGCGCTGCGGCCCAGTGACCCCATGAACCGGAAGCGGCCAGCGCTCATCATGGTCCAGCGCCACAGCTTCATTCCCAGGCGTTCTCCTGCCGAATGCGTGCCTGCGCGGATGGCGTTTCGCCGGTTGTACAGCAGGTGATGGTGGAGCTCGATGTGCACCGGGCAGACGTTGGTGCAGGCGCCGCACAGCGATGACGCATACGATAGGTGCTGGTACTCCTTCAGGCCGCGCAGGTGCGGTGTGAGCACGCTGCCGATGGGTCCGGGGTAGGTGACGCCGTAGGCGTGTCCGCCGACGTTGCGGAATACCGGGCAGGCATTGATGCAGGCGCCGCAGCGGATGCAATGCAGGATCTCGCGCTGCTCCAGGTCGGCCAGCAGCTCGCTGCGCCCGTTGTCCACCAGCACCACGTGGAATTCTTCCGGGCCGTCCACCTCGCCCGCGCGTCGCGGCCCGCCGATGAGCGTGTTGTAGCAAGTGATCGGCTGTCCGGTTCCTGCCGTGGCCAGCGTGGGCCAGAGCGTGGCCAGGTCCTGCAAGCGCGGGATCACCTTCTCGATCCCGGTCAGCGCCACCTGGATCCTGGGCACGCTGGTGCACAGCCGGCCGTTGCCTTCGTTGGTGGTGATAGTCAGCATGCCGGCGTCGGCGATGATGAAGTTCGCGCCGCTGATCCCCATCTCGGCGGAGAAGAATGACTTCCGCAGCCAACGCCGCGCGATCGCCACCAGCTCCGGCGGGTCCTGCGTTTCCGCCGATCCCAGCTTTTCCTTGAACAGGTCGGAGACCTGCTTGCGGTTCAGGTGCATCGCCGGGGTGACGATGTGGTAGGGCGGCTCGTTGCGCAACTGCACGATGAATTCGCCGAGGTCGGTCTCCACCACCTCGATCCCCATCTTCTCCATCGCCTGCGCCAGGTGGATCTCCTCGCTGACCATCGACTTCGACTTGACCACCTTCTTCACGCCGGTCCGCGCCGCGACATCGCAGATGTACTGCCGTGCTTCTTCGCCGTTCTCCGCCCAGAAGACGTGCCCGCCGTTCGCCTTCACCTTTTGCTCGAACTGGAGCAGATAGCGGTCGAGATGGTTCACCGCCTCCCACTTGATGTCGTGGCAGCGCTGGCGTGCCGCGTCCCAGTCGGCGAAGCGGGTCTTGCCGCGGCCGACCCCGGTGTCGTACTGGTCGATGTTCCAGCGCACAATGCCGCGATGCACCAGGTCAGCGGATTTCTCCGCAGCCTTGCGCAGGAACTCCTGGGCAGCGGTGCTCATCGTGCTCTGCCTCCTGCGGCGGACGCTTGTTCGGCGGCACCGGCCGTGTTCGCCAGGATGCTGGCCAGGTGGATGGTGCGCGCCTTGGAGTTCTTCCGGCGGAGGATGCCCTCGATGTGCATCAGGCAACTGGAGTCAGCCGCGGTCACATAATCGGCGCCGGACTTTTCGATGTTGCCGGCCTTGGTATCGCCCATCGCGGCGGAGATCATGGCGAACTTGACCGAGAAGGCGCCGCCGAACCCGCAGCACTCCTCGCCGTAGGGCAGGTCGACCAGCTCCAGCCCGCGCACGTTCTTCAGCAACTCGCGCGGCTCCTGCTTGAGATGAAGCTCGCGCAGGCCGTGGCAGGAATCATGAATCGTGACCTTGTGCGGGAAGCTGGCGCCCACGTCGGTGATCTTGGCGACTTTCACCAGGAACTGAGTGAATTCATAGACGCGCTGGCCCAGCTTGACGGCGTCGTCGTGCAGCGGGGTACCGGCCAGCAGCTCCGGGTAGAAGCTTCGCACCATGGTAGTGCAGGAGCCGGAAGGCGACACCACCGCCTCGGCGGAGCCGAAGATGCGCACGAAGCGTTCGGCCAGCGGCCGCGCTTCATCCCAGTAACCGGTGTTGAACGCCGGCTGTCCGCAGCAGGTCTGGGCTTCGGGGAAGTCCACCTCGTACCCGATGCGCCGGAGCACCCGCACCACATCCATGCCCACCTGCGGGTTGAGCTGGTCCACAAAACACGGGATGAAGAGGGCAACCTTGGGCATGACGTGCGGTTATAGACCGGAAACAGCGTTTGCGCAAGCCCGAAGGCAGGATTTGCGCGGCCTTCGAGCGTCGGGCGTGATCGCGTCGACCCGCGTGGCCTGGCTTGGGCAGAGCCCGGTGACCCTCATCACAACAGGTTCGACAGCCGGGCTGGTAGCCTATTATTCGGGCCGAGGCGCGGGTAGCGCATGAAGACGACCATCGAGCCATTCCGCATCAAGAGCGTGGAGCCGATCCGCTGGACGAGCCGTGCCCATCGCGAGGCGCTGCTGCGTGCGGCACACTACAACCTGTTTCTGGTCTCCGCCGGCGACGTCCTGATCGATCTGCTGACCGATTCCGGCACCGGCGCCATGTCCACCCACCAGTGGGCCGCGATCATGGAAGGCGATGAGAGCTATGCCGGCAGCCGCAGCTTTGACCGCTTCCGCGCATCGGTACAGGAGATCTTCGGCTACACCCATGTAATCCCTACGCACCAGGGCCGCGCGGCCGAGCGCATCCTGTTTAGCGTGATGTGCAAGAAGGGGGACGTGGTTCCCAACAACACCCACTTCGACACCACGCGCGCCAACATCGAGTTCGTGGGCGCCGAGGCCGTGGACCTGCCCGTCGCCGAGGGCAAGCAGCCGGCGCTGGTCCATCCTTTCAAGGGCAACATGGACGTGACGGCGCTGGAGGAACTCATCCAGCGCGTTGGCCGCGAGCGCGTGCCGCTGGTGATGCTGACGATCACGAACAATTCGGGTGGAGGCCAGCCGGTCTGCATGGAGAACGCGCGGGCGGTGAGTGCTGTGTGCTGCCGCAACCGTATTCCGCTTTACTTTGACGCCTGCCGCTTCGCCGAGAATTCCTACTTCATCAAGCTGCGGGAGCAGGGGTACGAGTCCAGCAGCCCGAAGCAGATCGCGCAGGAGATGTTCGCGCTCGGGGACGGCTGCACCATGTCCGCCAAGAAGGATGGCCTGGCGAACATAGGTGGGTTCCTCTGCACCAACGACGACGTGCTAGCCGCGCAGGAAACCAACCTGCTCATCCTGACCGAGGGCTATCCCACCTACGGCGGCATGGCAGGCCGCGATCTGGAAGCCATTGCCGTTGGCCTGCAGGAAGCGCTGGATGAGGACTATCTGAAGTACCGGATCGCCTCTACCGCTTATCTCGGCAATCACATTGCCGAGCACGGCGTTCCCATCGTGCAGCCTCCCGGCGGTCACGCGATCTACATCGATGCGCGCGCCTTCCTGCCGCACGTCCCCCCGGCCGAGTTCCCCGGTGTTGCCCTGGCCAACGAGCTCTATCTCGAAGGCGGCATCCGCTCGGTGGAGATCGGAACCTTGATGTTCGGCGCCGCAGCCAGGATGGACCTGATACGCCTGGCGATCCCGCGGCGCGTCTATACACAGAGCCACATCGACTACGTCATCGAAGTGATCCTGGAAGTCTGGAAACGCCGCGACCGGACACAGGGGCTGCGGCTCACCGAGGAGGCTCCGTTCCTGAGGCACTTCACCGCCAAACTCGAACCGGTGCAGCCGGTTCGCGCGGGCTGATCCACTCTGACCGCATTTAGTGGGGTTGTCCCGTACAAAACCGCTCATATACACTCCCGCCATGCGCGCCATGGTGCTCGAACACCCGCGGCCTGCCGAAGAGGGACCGCTTCAGGCCAGAGACATCCCCGAGCCCGCGCCCGGGCCCGGGGAGATTCGCGTTCGCGTGCGCGTGTGCGGCGTCTGCCACACCGACCTGCACATCGTCCAGGGCGAGCTGCCCATGCATAAGCTGCCGGTCGTGCCCGGGCACCAGGTGGTGGGCGTAGTAGATGCCGTCGGTTCAGGCGCGAAGGGCTTCCGCGAAGGCGATCGCGCCGGCGTGATCTGGCTGCACTCGACCGATGGGCGCTGCGAGTATTGCCTGCGTCAGCAGGAGAACCTCTGCCTCAGTGCGCAATTCACCGGGTACGACTTGGATGGTGGATACGCCGAAGCGGTGACCGTTCCGGCGGACTTTGCTTATCACATCCCGAAGAATTTCTCCGACGAGAATGCTGCCCCACTGCTGTGCGCGGGCGTCATCGGATACCGCGCGTTGCGGCTCACCGGAGCTGCGAAGTCCGACCGGCTGGGCCTCTACGGTTTCGGCGCCAGCGCCCACATTGTGCTTCAACTCGCGCGGCACATGGGATGCGAGGTGTACGTGTTCACGCGCGCGGCCGCGCACAAAAAACTGGCGTCGCGGTTGGGGGCGGCATGGATCGGTGATGCGAAGGACCGTCCGCCGCGCGAGCTCGATGCCGCAATCGTCTTCGCGCCCGCCGGCCCTATTGTGCTCGATTCTTTGCGCGCCCTGCGCAAAGGCGGCACCGTGGCGCTGGCGGGGATCACGATGAGTCCCATACCGCAAATGGACTATTCGCTGCTCTACCACGAGCGGGTGGTGCGCAGTGTCGCCAACAGCACCCGGCAGGATGCCCGCGAGCTGCTGGAACTCGCCGCCGAGGTCCAAGTCCGCACCGCAGTCAAGCTCTACCCGCTGGAAGAGGCGAATCGCGCCCTCGCCGACATGAAGCACAGCCGCATCGAAGGCGCGGGCGTGCTGCGCGTTTCCCAGTGACCCTTAGAGCGGCTCCGCTAGACCATCACGTCCAGTGCGCCGGGAAGCACGTCGAGGCGCCGGCACTCGAGCTTGAGCACTTCCCCGTCCACCATCGCGTTCACCGGCGCATCCAGTTCGAACTCGATCTGGCGTGCGGCCTGCCGCGAAGCCAGCGGATGCTTGACGTGCGTGCCGGTGTAAAGCGTGTGCAGGTTCGCGATCAGGCCGAGGCGGCCGATCGGTCCCCAGCGGACATATTCGATCAAGCCGTCACCAGCGTCGGCGTCGGGCGCAATCATCATCTTCCCGCCGGTGAACTTGCTGTTGTTGAAGGTGAGGAACAGGCAAGGACGGCGGTCGTACTCAGGCTGGCCGTCCACGCGCAGAGGGAAGGGGCGGCGCTCGAGACGCGCCAGACACGTGAACAAGGCCAGGAGGTAGCCGAGTTCGCCGTATCTCTGGAAACGCTGGTGGCGGAGGAAGGCCACGTCGGCGGCGAATCCCACACTCAGCAGGTTGATGTAATAGAGCACGCCGCCCTTGTGGGTCATGCGCAGAACGTCGCAGGTGCGGCTGCGGCCTGCGAGCAACGCCGCGGCTGCGTGCTCGGCGCCGCGGGTGCTGAAGTCGCGCAGGAAAGAATTGCCCGTGCCCAGCGGCAGGAATGCGAGCTGAGGACGCTCGCCGCTCAGGGCCTCGGGGAATACGCCGTTGACGATCTCGTACGAGGTGCCGTCGCCGCCCACGGCCAGGAACCGGAGGAAGCCGGCGCGGTAGGCGTCGCGGGCGAGTTGGATGCCGTCGCCAGGGCTGCGCGTCTCGTGCGCTTCGATCGGAATCCCAGCCGCGCGCAGGCGGTCCAGCGCCGGACCCGCGAGCTTGCCGCAGCGGCCTCCACCCGCGGCCGGGTTGACGATTGCGAAGAACGGCCGGCTCACAGCGCAGCCACCCCCGTGGCGCGCGCGGTCGAGGCGCGGATCTGCTCCGCCAGCTCGATGCGCTTGATTTTGAGCGAGGCCGTGCGCGGGAAATCGCGGTCCCAGACCATCGAGCCGCGGACGCGCTTGAAGTCCGGCAGGCGGCGGTTGCGCTCCGCCAGCTCGCGCCGCAATGCCTCGTCGAACTCGTGCCCGGGCTCGAGGTGCAGGACCATCACCAGCATCTCGCCGGTCATCGTGCTCTCGGGCCACAAGTAATTGGCCGCAAACACGCAGAATTCCTTTACCGGCAGGCCTTCGAAGACGGTCTCAATGTCCTCGGGATAAATGTTCTTGCCGCCTTCGGTGACGATCATGTTCTTCTTGCGGCCGAAGAGCTGAAGGTGGCCGGTCGGATCCATGCGGCCGAGATCGCCGGTCATAAGCCAGCCGTCAACGATGGTCTCCGTCGTCATCTCGGGATCGTCGAGATAATGCGACATCACGGTCTTGCTGCGCACGGCCACTTCGCCGATGCCCTCGTCGCTCGGATCGACGATCCTTACCTCCATGCCCGGCAGCGGCCTGCCGACAGTGTCCGGGCGAAACGGATTGAAATCGTTCAGGGTGACGGCAGTGCCGGCTTCGGTGAGCCCGTATCCGTTGGCGACCGCGATGCCGAGATCGTAGAAAAACTGGAGCGTTGCCGGCTCGGTGAAGGCGCCGCCCACGAACAGCGCGCGCAGTTCTCCTCCGAATGCTTGGTGCACTTGCTTCAGCAGCGTGCGGCTCATCCTCAGGCTGCGGCGCTTGCCGGTGAGCAGCTTGTTCAGGCCGATCAGCCGGTCGAGCAGCCAGCGCCGGTGCCCCGGCAGCTGGGCGAAGCGCGCCTGCAGACCTTTCTCCAGGTTCTTGAGAACCATCGGGACCAGGGCCATGTAGGTGATCTTGTAGCGCGGAAAGGCGTCGCGGACGTACTCCGGGCGGAGCGTGCGCAAGTGCACCACTGCGGCGCCGCAGACGAATGGCCCGATGAAGCCCACCATGAAGTCAATCGCGTGGTTGGTCGGCAGAATGCTCAAGTAGCGCACGCCAGGCCAGAATGGGTACAGCGACGTCAGCGACAAGCACTGCTCGAGATAGTTCTCATGCGTGAGCACGCATCCTTTCGGCCGGCCTCCAGTGCCGGACGAATAGACGATGCAAGCCGGATCCTGGCGGCGCCGTGGCACAAAGCGCGGCTCGCCCTCCGCCTTGAACTCCTCCCAGCGCTTGGCGCCGGCAAGGTCCGTGCTGCTGGGAGCTTCGGTCACAAGCACCGTCTCGACGCGGAGGTCCTTGAACCCGGGGCTGGCCATGATGGCCCGCCATAGGTGATGTTCGATGACCAGCACCTTGGCCTTGGAGTGGGCTAGGAGTTGAAGATGTTCGCGCGCGGTCAGCTTGTAGTCGAGCGGGACGAGCACGCCACCACAGTAGAAGATGGCGTAGGCGGAGAAGAGCCACTTCGACTGGTTGGTCATGATGATGGCGGCGCGGTCGCCTTCGCCGAAACCCGAGTCCTGGAGGGCGCGCGCGAGCGGCAGCGCCATCTGCTTGAAGTCGCCGTAGGTCAGCCGGCAATTCTCGCGACCGCGGTCCGCCTCGATCAGGCACACTTCGTTCGGCCAGCGCTCGAGCGCATCGCGCAGCGCCGCTCCCAGGCAATCGTATTGAGTTAGGTCGAGCAATTGATTCAATGGGCAATCGGGCCATCGGATGATCGGGTCATCCGGTGATTGCGTCAGGGCTCTTCAATGACCCGATCACCCGATGGCCAAATGACCCGATCACAGGCGTGACTGGATGCGCTCGGCCAGCGCGCGGAAGGTGCTGACGCCCTGCATCTCGTAGTCCGGCAGCTCGACCCGGAAGTGATTTTCGAGACGCGTGAGGAGCTCCAGGGCCAGCAGGCTGTCGTCTCTAATGTTCAGCTTCTCGTAGAGGTCGTCGTCGGGCGATAGCTTTTCGCGTGGCACCTTGAAGTGCGCAGCCGCCAGCTTCAGGATCTCATCGGTCGTCTGGTCAAGCGTGGGCATGGCCAGCCCCTTCCTTCTTTGAGAACGGCTCCAGCTCGTCTGTTGTGGGTGCCTGCATTTCAAGCCAAGGATAGTTGAACACGCGTTCCCGGTCTCGATTCAGGTCTTTCAATGGAAGGCCCTCGCCGGGTTGTCCGGTCGCACTGTTGACGACTAGGACTGTGATGGGAGGGAGCTCCTTATGCCGACAATAACGCATTAAGATGCCCAGAGGGTACGCGAGGCCCTCCGGTGCAACTCCAACCAGCTTCGAGACGAACTCGTATGTGAACGTTTGGCGGTGCTTAGCTCCGGAAACGAGCAACGGCCATAACTGTAGAGCCCTTTGAACCCACGTCATCTCAGGCATTGAAACCTCCACGATTCACGGCAAGTATGGCTGCCGGTCCGTGCTCTCGACGAACTTCCGCAGAGCTTCCTCGACGGCAGGCCGGGCGAACAGGGTGCAGAAGATCTCGATCTCGCGGCGCAGTTCGTTGTACGGAATCGGCTTGATGAACTGCTTCGCAATGACGCTGGTGTGCCGGTCAAACTTCCCGATTTGCGCAGCGGTGGCGCGCGCCACGCGCAGGGCTTCACCTTCCGCCGCGACCTGGCTGACCAGCCCGATGGCCTGCGCCTTCTGCACGTTGAAGCTGCGGCCAGTGAGCAGCAGATCCCGGACGACAGCATTGCCGAGGTCGCGCTTGAGCCGCGGAATCCCGCCGAACCCTGGGATCAGGCCGAGTCGCAGCTCGGGAAAGCAGAAGCGCGCCATCTTGTCGGCGACGATCAGGTCGCACGCCAGCGCCAGCTCGAAGCCGCCGCCAAAGGTGACGCCGTGCACGGCGGCGATGGTCGTGAGCGGCGAGGCATCGATGATGTTCAACACGCGATGGATGCGTTCCAGGAACTGGCGCACGCCCGCCACGCGCTCGTCCGTCGGCAGCTTGCGGCCTTTCGAGTAGAGCTCGCGCAGGTCCGCGCCCGCCGAGAATCCCTGCGGCAGCGTGCTGTAAACGATCAGTGCGCTTGCGTGCGCGGTCGCCGCCTCTAGCTCCTCTGCGAACTTCTCCAGCTCGTCTAGGGTAAGAGACCCGATCTCGTTAAGCGGCTCGCGGTGCAGCGCCAGCTCGACGGTGCCGTCGGTCATCTCCCAGGAAAGAGCTTGGCCACAGTGTTTCTTCATGCCGGTTTCGCCGATTCCGCCACGCCGTCTGGCGCATACATCTCGTCGATCGCGGAGCGGAAGCGCGCGGCGATGGCATCGCGCTTCAGCTTGCCGTTGGCGGTGAGCAGCCCATTGTCCACACTGAAGGGTTCGGGCGATAGATGAAACGCGCGGATGAGTTTGTAATGCGGCAAGTCCGGGTTGAATTGTTCCAAAACTCCTTCTACCTCTTCCCGCGCGCAGTTGCCAGTGATGAGCGCCGCGAGGAAGCTGCAGCCGTTACCGACCAGCACCACCTGCTGCGCGCCGGGCAAGCGACGCAGGAGTTCGTCCTCGAGCGGCTCCGGGGCGATGTTGTGGCCGGAATTCAGGATGATCAGGTTCTTGAGGCGGCCGATGATCCGCCAGTTGCCGCCGGCATCCACTTCGCCCTGATCGCCGGTGTGGAACCATCCGTCGCGCAGGACCTTTGCCGTCTCCTGCGGGCGGTTCCAATAGCCGGGGAAGATGTTGGGCCCGCGCACGAGGATCTCTTCGTTTTCGCCGACCTGCATTTCGATCCCTGGGACCGCCGGACCGACCTTGCCGGGCTCGACGTGCCGCGGGTCGTCCATGGTGCAGATGGCGGTGGTCTCGGTCAGGCCATAAACCTGCAGCACCGGGATGCGCAGCAGGTTGAAGAAGAGCTGCGTTTCCAATGCCAGCGGCGCCGAGCCGCAGATCAGCGCCTTCAGGTTCGGACCGATGCTCGCCCGAATCTTGGGGAACACCAGCGCACCGGCGAGCATGAGCCAGAACGCCTCGCGAACCCCTGACTTTCCGGCGTGTCCGCGAAGGTACGCCTTCGTCGCGTTTTCGAAGACCGTCAGCGCCACCCCCCCGCGTTTCTTGATCTGGTCCACGATCCCGGCGCGCATGCGGCCCAGCAGCGTAGGTACATTCAAGAAATAATCGGGAGCGGCGAGCTCGAGGTCCTGCTTGATGCGGTTGAGGTCGGTGTTGATGGTCAGGACCGCAGGGCGCGAAAGGCAGCTCAGCAGCAGTATCCAAGAGCCTGCGAAACAGAATGGCAGGTAATGAAAGACGCGATCGGGCTGTGCCGTCTGGCTCATGAGCAGATCGAGCCGCTCGGCGGTGCAGCGCAGCATGTGGTTGAGGTTGCCGACGTTGAGCACCACGCCCTTAGGTTCGCCGGAGGTGCCGGAGGTGTAGATGATCGTGACCGGGTCGGAATCGGCAAGCGGGATGGGCGCGCGGCCGTCGTCGGCGACTCCCGAGCCGCGCATGAAAATCTCTTCGAACAAAACGGCGCGCGGCATCTGGGACCAGACGTGGGCCACACTGTCGCGTAGCGCTGCATCGCCGCAGACGACCAGCGACGGCGCGCAGTCCTTCATCATCCCCGCGAGCTCTTTCGGCGCCTGGCGCGAGTAGAGGGGCACAACGATGATGCCTTCGGCCATCGCGGCCAGGTCCACGGCGGCCCAGCGTACGTCGTTCGCAGCCAGCAACGCGCAGCGGTCGCCCTTCTTGAGGCCAGCGTTCAACAGAAAGCTCCTGGCGGCGTGCACCAGCCCGAGCACCTGGCGGCCATTGCTGGAAAGCAGCTTGCCTTGGTCGATCTGCTGCAACACCGGACGTTCGGTGCTGTGGCGTAGGCGCTCGAAGATGTTCTCGAGAAAGTTCATGGGGCGCAGGTCTCGGCCAACTGGCGCAGCGTAGGGCTGAGCGGCGGCAGGTAATCCTCCCAGCTCCGCTCGCCCGTCCGCACGGGGAAATTGGGGTAGCGCTGCTGCACGTTTTCTTCCAGGTACACGCCCATGCGCGCCATGGTTTTCAGGTTCTTCACAACGGTGCAGGCGATGGCGTCACGGATGGCTTCGCGCTCCGCGCACAGCTTTTCCAGGATGTCGATGAGCCTGGGCTCGAGCTCGGGATCATCCACTTCCAGCAGCAGGTGATCGTGGCCGCGCTCGCGCATGAGGTTGCGAATGCGCTCGTCCATGGTCACGCCTGCCGATGGGACGAGCCCGGGCATCGAGGTGACGATGCCGTGATAGCGCGAGGAAACCATCATGTGCGCGGCGCGCAGGATGCTCACCATCTGGTACATGTCGTACACGTCGGAGGTGAGCACGGGAGCATTTCCCAGCCGTTCGGAGATGCGCTCGCAGGCGTCGCGGTCCAGCCGCTCGGTCGCCACCAGGACTGGGAAGATGTTGTGCCGATTGGCGAAGGCCGCGACCGCGTTGCCGATGGCGGTCAGGTAGCGCGTGTAGGCGGCGTCCACGCCCGGGCCGGAATTGTGGAAGTACACGGTGCGGTAATGGCTCGACTTGTAAGCGCCGGTGGTGATGCGCAGAAGGTACTTCGCGACTGACGCTTTCACCGGCCACCAGAAGGGATTGATGGGGCAGACGATCAGCACGGTCTTGGCGCCGTCCCAGCCGATGGCGCGCAGCGCTTTCTGGCCGTAGTCGGGGCCGAGCGGCTCGAAGGTCCAGGCGGTGTCGGTCCCGAGTTCGGTGGGCACTGCGAGTTCGCTGAGAAGCGTGCGCGATTCCGTGTTGCGGGTGATGACCAGCGACTCGCCGCAATAGCGCCGGCACATCGACTTGAGCAGGTGGTCCATGTCGCCCGCTTCAGCGCCGTAGCCGACCGAGAGCTTGTTCTGCGCGGCCGCGATCCCCAACGAGCCGATCATCATGGTGGTCAGCGCGTTGGCGAACTTGCTCTTGAACATCGAACCTTCGCAGGCCACCACCCCATGCTGCTGGCGGACTTCGCGGTAGAGGAACGGCGGAAAGATGTCCGGCAGGTGGACCTGGCGGGCGTCGCCGAAGTAGCCGCGGGTGCGGTCGAAGTTCTGGGTCATCACGCTGAGCGCGATATTCTCCGGCCCCAGCACGCGCCGCACCTGGCGCAGCATCTCTTCCACGCGTACATCCGAGCCGGTGTTGCGCGTGCCGTTGTATCCCGCGAAAAGCAGACGGAGTTTCTCGCCCGGACGCCAAGGTGTACCGCTGCCGAAGGTCCACTGCAGGCGGGAGATTTCGATCAGGCTGCTGACCCAGGCTTCCAGCACCAAGTCCATCATGGCAGCGACCCTCCCGCGGGGATCTTGGTTTGCTGGGGTGGTGCGGCCGTGGGCCACTCCTGGTAGCGATAGGTGAAGTCGTTCTCGGTAGAGAATTTCAGCAGCGGATAGCTGTACTGGGAGAACGGCGCGGGCGCGACGCCCAGTTCGCCGACCACGCGACTGTTGTCGAAGACGGTGTTCCACACCAGGTAGGGCATGAACACTTTCATCAGCGACGCCCCGCGGCCGAGCGCTCCTTGGCGGTTCGAAAGCCAGTTGACCATGGCAGTGAACGGGTGCTCCAGGCTGGGTGCGAAGACTGGAGACCGTTTCCCCCGCGCGCCGGCCAGCGCCTTGGTCAGCTCGCGATAGGTTTGCGACTCGGTGCCGGAGGAAAGATGGTAGATATCGTGATCCGGCCGCGGCTTCTGATGCAGCGCGACCACGGCGTCGGCGACATAGTTCACCGGGACGATGTCCACCCTATCGCTGGCGCGGAAGGGCAGAACAGGCAGGCTGGCGAGGAAGACGAAGGCGCGCACCATGTCGAACTGCGTGGTCTCCGCGTGGCGGCTGTCGCCCAGCACGATGCTGGGACGGAAGATGGTGCGGGGGACATCCCGCAGCAGCTCGCGGATCATGTGCTCACAGAACTTCTTGGTGCGGGCGTAAGGATCGTAGTCGGAGCGCTCCCACTGGATGGCCTCGTCCTCGCGGACCACTTCGTTCGAGCGCTGTCCAGCCACGGCGACGGTGGAAACATGGCTGAAGCGGCGCAGGCCGTGATGGTCGCGCGCGGCCGCCGCCAGCTTGATCACTTCCAGCGTCCCGCGCAGGTTGACGTTGAGGCAGGCTCTCTCCGACTTGCGATTGAGCGAGGCAGCGCAGTGGATGACCGCATTGGTCGTTTGCACTAGACGGGAGTAATCGTCGGCCGAAAGCCCAAATCGTGAATCTGTCAAGTCGCCGCGAAAAACGGCAATCCGGCTTTGCAGGTACTCGTGGAATCGCGGGAACGGGAAGTGGAGTTGCAGCGACTTCCACAACCGCACCTCGGCCTCGTGCTCGGCGTTGGCGCGGACGAGCAGGTTCAGGCGGTCGCCGTGCCGCTCCAGCAGCCCCGCCGCCACATGCGCGCCGATGTATCCGGTCGAACCCGTCAGGAAGATGGCCACGTTACTCCCGTGTCGATGGTGGCGCCGCCGTGCACGCCCGGCCCCTGGACGGGCTTGGGTCCCAGCAGGCGAAAACGGTGTCGCGACTCGTATTCCACCGTCCGCCCTTCGATCAGAGGATAGGTCCACTTGCGCAGCGCCGGAATGTGAACGTCGATCCAGAACTCGTACCAGTCGATGGAGCGCGGGTCGTAGCCGAAATCGGTTGTTTCCTCGGGTGGAAGCGCTGCCGAAAGCAGCTCGGCGTTCTCGCCCTCGAACACGTGCTCGTTGTGCAGGATGAACGGCTCGAAGAGCTCGATCAGCTTCTCGAGCTTTTCCAGGTTGCGCTCGGCGCGCGCCAGCACCGGCTGCTTCAGCGGAACCGGCGACATGATCTTCTGGATGGCCTTGATGATCGCCTTCTGCCCCGGCGCGGAGAAGCGCACGTAACGCTCCTTGGAGACCGGAATGGTGTCGAAGCGCAGGCGCAACCAGCATTCCAGCCCTTCCTGTGCGCGATAGTACTTGCGGTGCGCCAGGCCTGTGAGCTCGATGGAGCGCCGCATATTACAAGGATTCGCTACCGACGTCGCGAGCTGATAGAGCGGTTGGTGGCAGCGCTCGACCAGGGCCGCCGCGATGAGCGTCATCCCGCGCGTGACCGTATCCACCGGGATCAGGTCCAGGCACTTGCGCTCGTTCGTAGGAAGCTGGCGGAAGAAGGTGCCGAGCAGATAAGAAAGCGCCGCCGAAGTGTTGATGCCCTCGTTCCACCCGCGGAAAGGCTTCTCGACCGAGGATTCCACGATTGACGGCCGCACCACCGCGATGGGCAGTCCGGCGCCGTGCTTCGCGATCAGGGACTCCGCCATACTCTTGGTGAAGGTGTAAGTGTTCGGCCAGCCCAACTGGTGGGCGCGTTGTGTTCCCGCTTCAACCAGCGCGTTACGCACCCAGCGGATGCGGTTCTTGCGGACCTGGTTCTCGAGCGCCGCGCCATGCAAGTCCTTGGCGGCGGTGGCCTTGTCCAATGCCTGCTGGCGGAGTTGCTGGGTGACTTCCGGGGTCTCGGCGAGGGCTTCGGCCTCGGCGATCGACTGCCGGAGCGAGCGCACTTCGCTCTCTGCATCCCAGTCCGAAATGCGCCGGGGAGTGTAGTTCGGCGTGAGGATCTCTGGCACACGTCCGTCCACGAAGCCGACCACGTAGCACGTGGAAAGGTGCAGCAGAGCGGCATGGTCCGATCGGCGGAGGAATTCGATCAGGTGGAGGATTGAATCCACGTTGGCCGAGATGGCGTCCCGCAGATCGGGATTGAAATCGGTGAGCCCCGAGCTGTTGATCACCACGTCCAGCGTGCGCGACAGCCGTTCGCGGACCGCAGGCTCCAGGCCGAGCCCCGGCTGGCTGACGTCGCCTTCGACCACTTCGATCCGCTCGCGCATGAACTCGGGAAGGCGGTCTCCGTAGCGGCGGTACAGCGGCTCGAAGACGGGCGACTCCTCCACGATCTTCTCGAAGCGCTCCAGGCCGGAGGTCGCGCGCTGCGGCCGCACCAGCAAATGGATCTTGCCGATCTCGGGCAGGTCCGTCAGCAGATTTGCCAGCCAGACCTTTCCGATGAAGCCGGTCACTCCAATCAGCAGCACATGCTTGCCGGCGAGCGACTCCCGCACCGAAAGCCGGCGCACGGTTTTGGCAGGATCGAAGTACAGCGCGGGGCGGACCCTGACCGGCGCAGGGCGCTTGGCCGGAGTGACGGCGGAAAGCAGGACCTCCGGCCGTACGGGGAAGTCCAGGTCACGGCAGAGCCGCTCCAGCGGAACCCGCCCGTTGGGGCTGAGGCCGGTGATGCGCGCCAGTGCTCCCCGTGGGCGGATCACCGGATCGAGCAGACGCCCAGTGGCCATACCGTCGCGGAATTCCAGGCGGTTGGCGAGCAGGTAATGCACGCCCAAGTGTTCGGCCAGCGGACGCATCACGTGGTCCAGCCCCTGGCTGACCAGCACCACCTCCGCACCGCTCTCCAACAGTACGTTCAGTTGAGCTACGCCATGCGGCTTGAGCTCCGGTTGGAGGCGATATTGGAAGTACTCGGCCCCGAGCAGGTCGAGGCGGTCGCGGCTGATGCCGCGCAGGACCGAGTGCAGCACCCGGGTGGCCGCGCGCCGGTGGGTCAGGTAGAGCACGGGCCGGGCAAGCGCCATCAGCGCCATGGCGGCACGACGCGTCCAGCGCTCCAGGAAGGACTGCGCATTCCACACTAAGAACGCCACTGGGCGCACCGCGGTGAGGTTCACGAGGCTGCCCTCAACCCGCCAGAAGACGTAGGGGCGGGCCGTCCCTGAAGCCGGCTGCGCGGGATTGTGCTGTAAAGGGTTCACTGCCGTTCCTGCGGCCAGCGGCACGGCTAAAGAAGTTAAGGAAAAAACCGGGAACAGGCTGTTTGAAGGGGCGCGGCTTCAACCGCGCCGGTCAGCGCCACACTTCTTAGTGTCATCCAGAGGCGGCGCGAGCCGAGCTTGCGAGGTGAGCGCGACGAGGGACCTTGGTGTTGCCGTTGTGCCGTTCCACCTTGAATCCTTGCCAACCTTGCACCCGCGGGATCAACCAAAACCGAGATTCCTCGCTTGCCCTCGTTCGCGGGCGCTCGCTCGGGCGGCGCTCGGAATGACAAATAAGGGAACTCATACGGCGCGGCTAAAGCCGCGCCCCTTCAAATCTTGCGTTTCTCCAGCAACATTTTCCTTGAGCTCTTAAGCCGTGCCCTTTCCAAAAGACTGAATTTCAAACCAGCCCAATTGGGCCGTCGTCATCGCAAGTGACGCATTTTACTCGCTAAAAAGGCCGCCGGATAGACCGGCGGCCTCGACAAAACCGTTGCTTGCCTTGATGCTCTAGTCGCCCAGGACTTCCTCGCCGACTCGCTCTTCCGGCTTGGGAGCGGGCGTAGCCAGCGAGTTGAGCGACACGAAGTTCTCCGCCGTCGGCTCTTTCAGCACCACCTTGCGGTAGAGCTTCATCATCTGCTCGTTGTCCACGTTCTTCTGTTTGGCGTCGCGCGCGCGCCGCTTCTCTTCGCCGGCGTTCTTGGCGATGCCCAGGCGGTCGAGGTCGTCCTGTTCTTTCTCGGTCACCAGTTCATGGTTGATCTTGAGCACCTTGCCGCTGGTGATGACTTCGGCCGAGTCCATGTTGACGCGCTTGCCGCCGGCGAAGATCTCGTGCCGGCCGTGCTCCTCGTACCACTTGGTGAGGGTGGCGGTCATGTGCATTTTCTCGATGATGTTCCGCCAGCCGATGCCGGTGTTGTAGGCGCAGAAGGAGATCTCCCCTTCCTGCGTGGCATACGGGATGATGCACTGCTCGGTGCGCCGGAAGTCGTAGTTGAACAGGTCCTGGAACCACATGCCGGCGATGAACAGGATGTTCCAGCGGTCCTTGCGACGCCTCTCGATGTCCTCCAGGGTGCGCTCGCTGGTGACTTTGCCGTACTTGCCGGAGCGCGCCTTCTTGCTAGCCCCGAACCCCTTATCGAACTTCATCAGCAGGTCGAAGATGGTGAAGTGGGTGGTGGTCTTGAAGGGATCGTAGTTGCGCATCACCGCCAGCGCCATGCCCAGCAACGAAAGCTTGCGCCCGCGGGCGGCGTCGGTGAGCGTCTGTACGTCCTTGGCGAGCTGGTCGGCGTTGAGGAACGCGGTGATCGGCGCGGCCTCCTTGGTTTCCTTGTCCACCATGATGCCCATGCCCACGCCGCAATTGGGATGGCAGCCGCAGCTCATTTGTCCCCACTGCTCTTCGGGGCCGTGTACCAGGTCGGCCCAGTCGGAGAAGGTCGACATGAACGAGAGCGGGAACCAGTCGCGGGCAGGCTCACCCAGGCCGGTTTGGTTCTTGACGTCGTGCGCGAGATGGGACAGCGTGTAGCGCTGCGCATGGCGGCGCTCGTCGGTGATGGCCTCGTCGCGTCCGGTGAACGATACCGGCTGGAACGAGCAGAAGGAGATGATCTTGGGATTGTCGAGACCAAACTTGACGATCTTGCCCACCTGCTCGTTGTTGATGCCATTGACGATGGTGGTCACCGGCACGATATCCACGCCCGCCTTGTACAGGTTCTCGATCGCCTGGAGCTTCACGTCATACAGGTTGCCCACCTTGCGGTGCGCGTTGGCGGCGTTGCCGATACCGTCGAACTGCAGATAGGCGTAGCGCAGCCCCGCCTCCGCCGCCTGTTGACAGAACTCGAAGCTCTTGGCGAACTCGATGCCGTTGGTCGCCGCCTGCACGCTGTTGTAGCCCACCTTGCGCGAGTAGCGGACCGCGTCCAGGAAGTAGGGCGAGAGCGTGGGCTCGCCGCCGGAGAGCTGCACCGACAGTTGGCGCCGCGGCTTAATGGAGATGGCGTTGTCGAGCAGCGTCTTGATTTCCTCCCACGTCAGCTCGTGGACGAAGCCCACCTGGTTGGCGTCCATGAAGCAGGGATCGCACATCATGTTGCAGCGGTTGGTGAGGTCGATGGTCAGCACGGCACCGCGGCCCCACTTCACGGTGCTGGTGCCGTGGTGGTGCAGGTGCTTGTCATTGTGCGAGACGATGTCGCGCCCGGGGAAGGTTTGCTCGAGGTGCCGGAAGAAGTCCACGTCGATGGACATCACATCCTCGAAGTGACCGTGCTTGGGGCAGTCCTTCACCATGAGAATCTTGCCGTCGCGCTCGATAATCTGCGCCTTGATCTCGCCCACCTTCTCGGCCATCAGCAGGTCCACCGGCAGCTTGCCGTCGAGGATCTGCTGGCGGGCCTCCGGCACGCAGCGCGGGCACAGCGAGTCGGTCTGCCGCGGCCAGCCCAGCGGCGGCTTGCTCTTCTGCCAGGACTTCAGGATCGGCTTGTCCGACCACGCGGGGGTGAATGAAGGGTTGGGATGAATCCGGTTCAACCGCTCGTAAACCACCCACCCTGCCTGTGCGGCAGAGGTCAGCAGCTTTTCCAGGTACTTCACCGGCTTGCGCATAGACTCTCGCTCCTAGTGGTTGCCAACAGGGCACGGATATTCCCGGCGCCTCGTGCGGCCCGATATTGGACCGCTAAAAAGAATAGGCCCCCATGATTACCGACTTCATCTTCACCTCATGTTAGTTACAAGCTGTGCCTTCGCCCAACCGGGAAGCCCTGAAGTGGGCGAAATGGAGGTTTAGCGGCACCGTTTCGCATTGTATGGGGCTAAGCTATTGAAAACAACGGGGAACAATGCAGTTTCCTGGGCCTGTGGATTGCTCTTCGTGGTTCCTCCGTCGTCGGCCGCTACGCCGGACGCCTTAGTCGAATCACAGCACTCGGCAATCTCGCCGCTGTTCTTCGAAATTGCCTTTTTGCCCGTCTGGCACTAGCCTATTCGCAAGATGGCGTGGGGGTGGTGGGGACAGGTTTTTGCCGTTTCCCTGTCCGTGGACCTGCCAGAGGAGAACGGCGTCAGGCGAGGTCACACCGCCCCACGCTGCGCCTTGGCTGGTACTCGGCTCCCTCGCTGCGCTCGGGATTTCGGCAGCGGGCTCCCGCTTCCCTCGCCACGCTCGGGGTCGCTCACGCCCGCTAAACGCCTCAAGCTGCGGCTGACTCGCGTTGCCGGCGGTCGATCTTTGCCGCCAGGATGAAGTCGCTCTCGGTCAGGCCGTCGATCTTGTGGGTCCAGATGGTGATCTCGACCTTGCCCCAGGCCAGAAAGATGTCGGGATGATGTCCCTGCTCTTCCGCCACCGCTCCCACGCGGTTGACGAAATTCAGCGCGCTCTGGAAATCGGGGAAGCTGAATGCCTTCTTCAGGTGGTGCTCGTTGACCACGTTCCAGCCCGGCACCTGTTTCTTGAGCGCATCCAATTCAGCTCCCTTCAAAGGCGGGACACCTCCGCGGCAGGGAACGCACTTCTTGTCGGCTAATTCGGCCATGAGAAAAACCTCGTTTCAAGTTTCACGTTTCGAGTTTCACGTTTTGTGAGGCTCCGGGCGCAAATTCCGGCCCAGGCCCGCAACGACCCCACGGGTACTTAATTGTACTCTTGCGCTGGGAGACAGGTGGTCACCGGGGCGCAGATCAACGCAGATTCCGTGGAATTTCGATCTGCGTCAATCCGCCCCTCGACTTCGCTCGGGGCAGGCTATCCGCGGCGAAGGTGAAGTTCACGCGAAGGGGTCGCGCGAGCCCGGCATCTCCATCGGGTCCAGGTTCGGCCGGATGGCGGGTCCGCGACAGCCCCCTCGCGATCCCCACTACCGCACGCTAGGCAGCCAGCGTGATGGCCGGTTTGGGCGGCTTCTCCAGCGCGGGCTCGCAGATCTTCTCCAGGGTGTCGAACAGTTCGGCCGGCGAGATCACCCGCTGGCGGACCAGGTCGGCGAGCGACACGATGCCCTTCAGGTTTCCCGCCTCATCCACCACCGGGATGCGGCGTACCTGGTGTTCGCGCATGCGCCGCAACGCGGCGCCGACTTCTTCGTCGAGGTGGCAGGTGACCGGGTCACGCGCCATGCATTCCTGCACCCACACATGCGCCGGGTCGCGGCCACGCACCAGCACCGCCAGGCACAGATCGCGGTCGGTCACCACTCCCACCAGCTTGCGGCTGAAGGCATCCTCGGTGACCGGCAGGATGCCTGTGTCCTTCTGCTGCATGACCAGGGCGGCCGTCTGCGCCGAACTCGAGGGGGCGCAGAAGGCGGGATTCTTGGTCATCACTTCACTGATTGTCATGGTGCACCTCCTGTGTGCCTCCACGGTTGGGCGTCCCGGGTAAGTTACGCTAGCTCGCCTAGGGCGGTGCGCACGCGATCGCGTGCGCCCGCATGCCAGTTCATCATCTCGTTATAGGTATGGCAGAGGAGCGAAAAGGCCGCGCACAGGAACTCCATCTGCACGCCGGGCGCGGCGGTGGACCAACTGAGGTGCGGCCCTGCAACCGTCTTGCGATGTCCGTCGAGGGTGTAGCCGTGCTTGTGTTCGAGGTGGTCGCGGAGCATGGAAAGGACGGTGTCGGCGTTAAACGCCATCTCGCAGGGATGATGCCGTTCCCAGACCGATTGCTTGAGCAGCACCGCCACGTAGGTCAGGTCTTTCTGGTGTTCTGTCCCAACGTGCTCGAGGCGAAGCGAGGCTGCTTTCCACACTTCGGCGAAGGAATGTTTGGCGTGCCCGGGCAGCTCGCCGGGTCTGCCGCAGGGGCAGTCCAGGCTGGCAAAGGCGGTGAGCAGACGATGGGCGGCCCACACGATGCGCTGCTCCGCCGCATTGAAATAGAACCCGGAGACCCAATCGTCGAACATGGGGCGGTCGGAAAAAAAAGGCGAGAACGCGTGCTCCGCCAGCACCGTGGCGATGTTCTCGCGCACGTGCGTGTGGTACTCATACTTGCGCCCGTCGCGCCGGGAATAGCCATGGCGTTCGGCGGCCAGCAGGGCGTAGGCCGCTCCCATCAGCAGTTCGAAGGGTGCCACCCAGGCGCTGTCGCTGAACTTGGGACATTGCAGATCGGCAAGCGATTCACGCACCAGCTTCATATTCGACACTCCGCACCTCCTGCGATGATTCCTAGATGATCGTTTGCCGAGCGGTCTCTACTGCTATTCCTTTTCCAACAACATGGTCAGAAGCGCCATGCGGACGTACAGCCCGTTAATGGCCTGCCGGAAATACAGCGCCCGCGGATCGCTATCCACGGTCTTGTCCAGTTCGACCGTCCGCGGCAGCGGGTGCAGGATCATGGCCGAGGGTTTCATCCGCCGCAGCACCGTGGAGTCAATCGCGTATTTCCGCAGGCTGGGAAGATCGGCGAGGCGCTCCGGTCGGATGCGCGTCTGGTACACCACGTCCACTTCGCCCACGACGCGGTCGATCTCCGCCTCCAGCTGGTAGCAGACGCCGTGCCGGTCCAGGTATTCCAGGATGTCCGGTTTCATCTGCAATGGCGGCGGGGCGACGAAGAAAATCTTCACCCGCTCGAACTTGGCCAGCAGGTAGGCGAGCGAGCGCGCCGTGCGCCCCTTGTCCAGTTCTCCGATCAGGGCCACGCTCAAGCCATTCAGCGGACGCTCGCGGTAGATGGTGTAGAGATCGAGCAGCGCCTGCGTGGGATGCTGACCGCCTTCGCCATCGCCGGCATTGATCACCGGGACAGCGGAAACTTCCGCCGCGCGCCGCGCTCCGCCTTCCTGGTGATGGCGGATGACGATCACATCCGCATAGCCGGCGACGATGCGGATCGAATCCTCCACCTGCTCGCCTTCCATGGCCGAGGAGAACGCGCGCGCCTGCTCGGTGGAGAGCACGCGTCCGCCCAGCCGGTACATGGCGGCCTCGAAGGCGAAGCGGGTGCGCGTCGAGGGCTCATAGAAGAGAGTGGCCATAATCTTGTTCTGATAGTCGAGCGAGCCGCCGCGGGCCACCACGCGTTCCATGCCTCGCGAGCGGTCGAACAGCTCCATGAGCAGCGGAACGGTGAACTGCTGCGACTCGATTACGTGCTTCAGCCCCCGCACCCCGTGCAATCCCATGCCTCGCTGCTCGAGCAATGTGTCGATGTCCGCCATTTCAGCGCCCTCCCACCTGAACTTTGCGCGGCTCCTGCAGTTCGGCCGCCACTGTGTCGCCGGGAACGATCCGTGTGCCGGCCCGTCCGGCGACCGCCTCGCGCAGGCGCTCATACGAAGTGATCACGGCTTCGATCCCCCCGCCGCGCAGGAAGCGCAGCACCGATTCGACCTTGGGACCCATGTTGCCTGGCGGAAAATACCCGGAGCGGTAGTACGCTTCCAGTTCCGCGGCCGTGACCTGTGTGAGCGGTCGCTGGGTCGGCCGCTTGTAATCCAGGTAGACGAAATCCTCGTCGGTCAGAATCGCGAACACATCTGCGCCCAGCCGCAGAGCCAGCAGGGCCGAGGCGCGGTCCTTGTCGATGACCGCCTCGATCCCGCGCAGCATCCCCTGATGGCGGACCACGGGAATGCCGCCGCCGCCGGCCGCAATCACCAGGGCGCCGTCATGGACCAGATCGGCAATGGCCTCCAGTTCGACGACTTCGATGGGTTCCGGCGAAGGCACGACCCGCCGAAAACCGCGGGCGGCATCCTCGACGATCTCCCATCCCAGTTGGCGCTGGCGTTGTTCCGCCTGTTCCCGCGAATAGAACGGGCCGATGGGCTTGGTGGGCCGCTGCATGGCCGGGTCGTCTTCGGAGACAACCACCTGCGTCAGCACGGTCACCACCGGCACGTGCAGCCCCGCCCGCGTTAACTCGTTCTCCAGCGATTGTTGCAGCAGGTACCCGATCTCCCCCTGGGTGCAGGCATCACACACATCCAGCGGCTGGCCGGGCACCTGATCGGCCGCACGCTCGGAACGCAGCAGCGCCGCTCCCACCTGGGGCCCGTTGCCGTGCGTGACCACCAGGCGGAAACCGTCACGCAGAAGTGCGACGATCGCGGCCGCCGTTCCCTGAACGTTGGCAAACTGCTCCGCAATCGTCCCCTTCTCCCCCGCCCGAATCAGGGAGTTGCCACCTACGGCGATGAGGATCGTCTTCATGCGAGTGGCACCTGGTCGCGGCCGGTCACAACGGCATCAACTCGTGCCGGACAACCTGCTGCGGTTCGGTCACTTCTTTCGTCAGCAGCTCCAACAAGATCGCCTTCTGCACATGCAACCGGTTCTCCGCTTGCTGGAACACGACCGAGCGCGGAGAATCGATGACCTCCGCCGTCACTTCTTCCGAGCGGTGTGCCGGCAGGCAATGCATGAAAATGGCATTCGGCTTGGCGCGTGCGAACAGCGCCGCGTTCACTTGATAGGGTGCGAAGTTTCGGCGGCGTTTCTCCACCTCGGCTTCCTGGCCCATGCTGGCCCACAAGTCGGTGTAAATCACATCGGCATCGGTCACCGCCTGAACCGGATCGTTGCTCGCCACGCAGGAGCCGCCCGCGCCCATGCTGCGCCGGATCGCCCACAACAAGGCATCGCGGTTGGGCTCGTATCCCGGAGGCGTGGCCACGCGGAGGTGCGCGCCCAGCAGCGCGCCGGCGAACATCAGCGAGTGCGCCACGTTGTTGCCATCGCCGACGAATGCGACCTTCAGTCCCGTCACTCTGCCCTTGATCTCCAGCATAGTGAGGTAATCGGCGAGCGCCTGGCAGGGATGGCTGAAGTCGGTGAGCCCGTTGATCACCGGAATCGCGGCCTGCTCAGCCATCTCCACCACGATCTCGTGCGCGAAAGTGCGGATCATGATGGCCTGCACCATGCGCTCGAGGTTCTTGGCCACGTCGTGCACGGACTCGCGCCGGCCGAGCCTGATCTCGTCCGGCGAAAGGCAGAGCGAATGACCGCCGAGCTGCTCCATGCCCACGTCGAAGGTGACGCGCGTGCGCAGCGACGGCTTCTCGAAGATCATGGCCAGCGTCTTGCCTTTGAGGGCGCCGGCGTAGGCGGCGGGATCGGCCTTGACGTGGCACGCCAGGTCGAGCAGGCGCTTGATCTGCTCCACCGACAGGTCGCGGATCGAGAGGAAATCGCTGAGGCTCATGGCTTCGCCTCCGCCAACGCCGGCTGATGCGTGATGGTGAATTCCTGCAGGATGTCCGCCAGCCGCGGGCGAGTGAGTTCCTCGACCTCATAGCTGATGCGAACGCACGGCTTGTTCACGCTGATGATGCGCGCCAGGTCCACGGGCGTGGCCACCACCACCAGATCGCAGGGAACCCGGTTGATGGTCTGTTCCAGCTCATGGCGCTGCATGTCGCTGTACCCCATCGCGGGTAGCAGGCTGTTCAGGTGCGGGTAGCGCTCGTAGGCGCCACGAATCGAGCCCACGGCATACGGACGCGGGTCCACCAACTCAGCGGCGCCGTACTGCCGCGCCGCCACCACCCCGGCGCCGTAGGACATTTCGCCGTGGGTCAGGGTGGGGCCGTCTTCCACCACCAGCACGCGGCGTCCCTTGATCGCTTGCGGGTTCGCCGCCTTCACCCGGCACGCCGCTTCCACCACGCACGCCAGCGGATTGTGAAGGCGGATGTTCAGCCGCACGGTCTCGAGATCGTGCAGCCCGGCGGTGTCCACTTTGTTGATCACGATCACGTCGGCGCGGCGCAGGTTCACCTCGCCGGGGTAGTACGCCAGTTCGTGTCCGGCACGGTGCGGATCCGCGACCACGATTTCGAGGTCGGAGCGATAGAAGGGCGTGTCATTGTTGCCGCCGTCCCAAAGGATGACTTCGCCTTCGCGCTCGGCTTCGCGCAGGATGCCCTCGTAGTCCACGCCGGCGTAGACGGTGGTGCCCTCAGCGAGGTGCGGCTCGTATTCCTCGCGTTCCTCGATGGTGCACTTGTGCCGCTCGAGGTCGCTCAGCGCGCCGAAGCGCTGGACGGCCTGCGCGGCGAGGTCGCCGTAGGGCATGGGATGACGGACCACCACCGGCTTCCAGCCCAGCCCCCGCAGCTCCGTGATGACCCGGCGCGACACCGGGCTCTTGCCGCAGCCGGTGCGCACGGCACACACCGAGATCACCGGCACGCGCGCCGCCAGCTGCGTGTGAGCGGCGCCCAGCAACCAAAAATCCGCGCCTGCCGCTACTGCACGTGAGGCCAGGTGCATCAGGTTCACGTGCGAAATGTCGCTGTAGGAGAACACCACGACATCAACCTCGCGCTCGCGGATGATGCTTTCCATCTCCTGTTCATCGAGGATGGGAATGCCGCCGGGGTACTCTGGTCCCGCCAGCTCGGGTGGGTACCTTCGGCTGGCGATGTTGGGGATCTGAGTCGCTGTGAAGGCGACCACCTGGTAATCGCGGTTATGCCGGAAAGCCACGTTGAAGTTGTGAAAATCCCTGCCGGCAGCGCCGAGAATAAGGACGCGCTTCATGAAACGCCTCCTTGGAACGGCTGAGATAGGTCTGATCTATGCTCCTCCTTGGCTTGGCAGGCGGCAGTGAGGGGCGTCACTTCGACGGGTGATGAAGATAGGTGATCAATCAGTAACCTGGAGCGCCGGAAGTTGTTGCCAGATGGTTGTCCGGCTCTGGCGGCTGGTGTGTATGATGGGCCCCGATGACCGAGCTTCTGGAGCGCTACCACAGGCGTCCTATCCGCTTCCTGGAGTTATGGGAGGAAGCCGACTGGCGGATCAAGGTATATGCCATCACGCTGGCGGGAGGTTCGCTTCGCCCGGAGCTCCTGGCCGCTGCCAAGGAGGCGGCACTGCGCTGGTTGCGACAGCCGCTGGCTCCCGGCCGCCGCCACTACGGCGTGGGATTCATGGGCGTGCACGAGGGACCGGGCGCAAACTTCGTCTTTCTTGACTGGTGGGCCGACGACAACGAACTCTATCACCAGGTTTACCTCTCGCCCGCCGACGATCCCCACCACCTGCAATACGTAACCCCCGCCGGGCTGGCTTCCACCGTCTGGGACCTGCGCGTGCTGTGTTTCGAACGGCAAGCGTGGGTGGATACCGTGCTGGCCAATCCCGCAGGTCCGGACTTCGTGGCTTATCTCAAACGCCGGCTGAACGAGGACGTGTAGCGTAGCCACTGCCGAAGCACCAGCGAGGAGCACGCACCAATCGCCTTCCGGACGACCCTATTTGCGGGCTGTCGCAACCCGTGGCTGCGGCGGAGTCGGTTCCCGTAGCCTCTTAGCTTCTAACTTCTGCTATAATAAAGAAGGGTAGATATTTATCTGCCTAGGAGGATAACGCCTTGACCTTGAACATTAAGGACCCCGAGGCTCACAAACTGGCCCGGGCCCTGGCGCGAGAAACCGGCGAGACGATGACGACTGCCGTCACGGAAGCGCTGCGCGAACGCCTGAAGCAGGTCCGGCGACGGAACAACCCGGAGGCGACGGCGGCAGAGCTGCTTGCGATTGGCCGCCGTTGTGCGAGCGCGCTGAAGGGTCCGCCCGTTGATCACGGGAAGCTGCTCTATGACGAGCGCGGGCTGCCGCGATGATTGTGGACACTTCCGCCGTGCTCGCCATCCTGTTCAACGAAAGCGACGCTGAAACCTATGCGCGGGCGATCGCCGGGGCGGATTCGCGCCGGATCTCGGCCGCGAACTTTGTGGAGGCAGCGATCGTGGTAGAAGCTCAAACCCAAACGAGCGGGAGCCGCCAGTTCGACGCCTTCTTCCGGCGCGCCGGCATTGTCATCGAGGCGGTCACAGAAGAGCAGGCGCATGCAGCACGACAAGCCTATACGGATTTCGGAAGGGGTCATCATGCGGCGGGGCTGAACTTCGGGGACTGCTTCGCCTACGCTCTCGCCAAAGTAGCGGGGGAGCCACTGCTGTTCAAGGGACAGGACTTCCGCAAGACAGACATTACGGTCACCCTGGGGTAGATTACTGGCACTCTTCCGCTACGCCAGACTTAGGCGTGTCGGGACCCGCCGTAGGCCACGTGGTCAGCTAGTCTGCCGCGAGCGGCGTTTCCACCACCGTTTCGTGGCGCCGTCGCCGCGCGTAGACGCTGATTCCGAGCAGCGCCGCCAGCGATGCCAGCGCGTAGGTAGTCGCAAAGATCAGTTGTGGAGGCGGGATCGCGCCCCAATCCTTGCTTGCGATCCGGTGGAACTCTTGCAGGGCACCCACCACCAGGGCTGCGACCACGGAGAATGTGCCCAGCGCAAGCACAAGCTGCAAGACGCGGAGAAACTGCTCTCGCCACCGCTGCAAGCAGTTCTCCGCGAGAGCGAAGAAAAGCAGCCCGGTTGCGGCCAGCAGCAGGGCGCCACGCGGGTCGGGTGCAACGCCGACGCCGTGTCCCATCACATTGCTGGCCAGCAGGAACGTGGTGCCGAGAGAGAGTGCGATCAAACCGGTGCGCTCAGGGATGCTGACCATGGTGAGAGTTTGCAGCGGTGCGGGGAAGGCGTCAAATTACAGCAGTAACCCACAGACATTGGCCGAACGGACTCCCCGACCACGAACGAAAGAACACCGGCATCCCGAACGGGGTGAGGGGACTCTGGCCGAAGCGTCTGCGAGTCGAAGGTGTTGTGATCAATCGCCCCAAGAAGTCGGTTCACGACGTTTTCAAAGCTTTCAAATTTTCTTTAAGTTTTCAGCAGGTCTGCCGGTAGGTCCCAATGGTAAATCCTTCTGCCGCGTCTCGGCGTCGGCGTGTATCTGACCCCACAGAAGCTAGCCGGGCTTCCGGGCGACGCTAGAGAGTCCCATTTCGCCTTTATGTGGTCTCGCATTGTAGCTGGTCTTCCCAAGCGAGCACTCAATCGGCTGGTTGGGTTTACGTACCAGTCTACCGACCCGGCTGGGATCCATTCGCCAGCTATTGACTTGTAAGTGATCCTCTTCCCCCGGCACTTGCGTAAGGCATATCCGATCTGGTGTTTGAACCAGTTCTCGAATCCTGGAAACTGATCCACCCCGCTGCAACAGCAGGCACCGTCGGAAAGATACTGAAACTCATTGTCAGCCGATCCAAAGCTTACGCCCTTCGAATGTGCAATACTTGCAGCCTCCAAGACCGTATGCAGTTTGGCCTCCGGAGGCAGAACGTACTCTCTGCCCTCCTTGCGGGCCCCGAGTCGCATGTACTCGTCGCGAGGATCCTTACCAAACGCCCGAGTGAGTCTCAGCCAGAGGGGATGCGACCGTTCAACCGCCAATTTAAGGTGTTCCAGTGCAATGTGGCGGGCGCCCGCCGATGCAACTCTGGAAATGAACTCAGATGGTGCCTCGCTGAAGCCGGGGATATAGGGCTGCCAACGGCACGTCACTATGATTCCTCGGCTGGCCAAAAGTTCCATTGCCCTTAAAAGGGAGGACGGGGGGGTGGCGTAGGGCTCGACTGCCTCCGCAGCGTCGTCTCGGCTTGTAGAGAAGGAAAATTGGACCACAACTGGTCCGATCGCCTTTAACAACTCACTGTACCTATACTCTGCGACCAGCGTGCCCTTGGTGCTGATCACCGTCGGGTATTGGTAGTGAGCGAGCACTCGAAGCGTGGTTTCTGTGACCCGATACTTCCTTTCGGCGGGCTGAAACCCGTCGCTCATGCCTCCGAAGTGGATCGGCATGCGATGCCTAAGGCACTGCGCTACGATCCCTTCAGGAAATCGCTCTAGGTCGATAGCGAAGCGAAAGATTTTTCTTATCGTCTCTGGATTTGCTGGCCTAACGTTGTCTCTGCCAAAACGTTGCTTCGGCCCTGTATCGGGCGAAGCAATAGGAGCAGCGGAACGCGCAGCCTTCGTAGGTATCTAGGCGCAAGGGCAAACCGCAAAATGGA
This sequence comes from uncultured Acidobacteriota bacterium, assembly GCA_963704285.1. GTDB lineage: Bacteria > Acidobacteriota > Terriglobia > Terriglobales > Acidobacteriaceae > JAHFUA01. The sequence continues at coordinate 3,933,044 of OY969886.1, forward strand.
AACTGACTAGTGATTGAGATCGGATTTGTGAAATATTGTCGGGGGTCCGAATACATACTTTGTCCAGAAAAGACTTTATTTTTCTCGTCCTTTTGTTCCGCAGCTTTGCCGCTTTTCCCTCTGCTTCAGCTCCAGGCATTCGAGTTCTTTCTCCAACCGGTAGACATGCTGTTTATTAGCTTCCAATTGCGCGGATAATCGATCCAACTCCTGGGCTGAAACTGCTCGAATCGCGACCGGCGTTGGAGCTGTGCCGAAAGAAAGCTGATGGTAAATGGACCAGAAGAATCCAAAGCACACGACGAATCCAAGAAAGAAGCCCATCGGGGTGAACTCGCCAATGCGTCTCGTTCGCACTAGAGGGCTCCCTTCAAAACTGCGGCAAGAAAAATCATCGCGGAGAGCACGGCTCCCGCAAAGCCATAAAAGAACAGATCAGTAAGCCTCAGTGAGAATTGGTGTAGGTATCCTGAATATGCCATAAGGAGGAAATATTGTTGGAGTTCGGCCCGAAGCCGTTCGCGTGGTTTTTCAGTCAGCGCTTTGTACGCAAACGCTGCGAAATCCTTCGCGTATGAGCTGGAAGCACCAAAGCGAGCCTTGGCAAGTTGGACAGGCCGCCTTGAAACTTCGGAAATCGAGGCATAGTAGAACCATGGCCAGGCGTTTCCTATCTTTCTGAAATATAGGAAGGGGTAACGGAAATGAGCCTGCAGCATATACCAAACCAGCACCAACAACGAAAGGCCCACTAGTTCCAAATAAAAAATGCCGCCGATAGCCATGATTTTCTGTACCACAAGAGAGAAGCTCCTGACTTTGTCCAGAAAGCCTATGGTCAGCGCCAATCCTGCTGCTCCAAAAACAAGAATCTGTTGGCATATCCCTAAGATCTGGTCAGTAATTCCAGTGCTAAGCGACACTTTTTCCCGTCGATCTTTTATGCACCTGATGATTTTCTCCACGTCCGCATCTGGTGTCGATGTGATTACTGCGGTCAGGTATTGATCGACGGCATCTTCAATCGGAGAGAAAAGTGCACTCCAAGTTGTCGACTTGGTCCACCAGTGCATTTTCGCAAGGTTGGCTGCCGTCAGCGACTCAACCTGAGATTGAGCGTTGTGCATGAGCTCTTCTGGGGTTGGAGGTGATGCTGGGTTACCCGCCATGAGTATTCAACCCCTCCTCCCCTGTAGTCTCCCCGCTGTCGCAGACGTGAGTTCGAAACACAATTCGTGGAACAATTTGGGCGAGGTGCTTCCGCGCCAGATCTGCTTGCCGTCGGGATATCTCAATCCCAACACACCAACGCCCTACACTCGATGCCGCCTCTATAACGCTCCCAACCCCAGCGAACGGATCAAGCACTACGTCCCCGGATCCAGTTAACAAGCTGATTAGCGCCTTAAAGATCTCTGGAGTGTAGGAATTCGGAAGCTTGGGTCTTCGGCGAAATCGTACGTCAGAAAATATACCGCGAGACCGCAGACGGGGGGCGGAGTCGCCGCTCAGCAAGAAGATGTTTGCAAAACTGGGCGAATATGGGGAGTAGTGGCTGAACCGCTCCCAAATCCAGTGGGCCCGGAGCTGCAGGCCCCTTCTTGTACATTCATCCATGATTCGAAATCCGACCGGGATTAAGCTTCCTTTGTGCCACACATCGGTCTTAACGAAGCAAATGAAACGGCCACCCTTGAGGCCGGTCGCAGTCCTGGCTAGAATCGCAGAAACGCGGTCCGCGTACTCGTCCAAGTCCGTGCTCGGCGTGATTCCGTGAGGTGACCTCTTTCGCTCAGGATGAAAGAACGGCGGACTCGTCAGCACGAGGCCAAAACGATTTTGATCGAACTTGACTTGGCGGCTGTCTGCCTGTATGAACACATGTTTGTTGCCGCTACCAATTGTCAGCACTTTGCAGCCACTCATCTAATGCCATTGGACAATACATTCGCAGAATTCTGATTCGCTTGCAACTAGTAACTGCAGAACCAACGGTGTTTAATAAGGGGGTTCCTGTGCCTCGTAGGAAAATAAGCCGCACTGCTGCGAATGCGGGACATCTTTGCTTTCGGCAGGGGCGAGTGGGGGTAGATTCGGATGCAGAGGCGAACTTGCTAGAACGGCTACGGGCTAACGGCCTTCCTCCGTTCTGATTTGAAATCCCAACCAGTATGCCGGTTCTTGAGGACCGGGCTAGTCCTGGCTATCCACCAGTTCCGGTTCGCCCACGGGCAATTCCTCGGCCATGGTTTTCTTCTTGCGGCGGAAGCGTCCCAGCCAGTTCTGCAGCCCTTCCATGTACGTGTAGAAGACGGGAGTGATGTAGAGGGTGAGCAACTGCGAGACGATCAGCCCGCCCACCACCGCCAGTCCCAGCGGGCGCCGCGCTTCGGCGCCGGCCCCAAAACCGAGCGCGATCGGCAAGGTGCCCATCAGGGCGGCCATGGTGGTCATCATGATGGGACGGAAGCGGATGATGGCGCCCTCGTAGATGGCGTCGGCCGGGCTCTTGCCTTCCTTGCGCTGCGCCTCCAGCGCGAAATCGATCATCATGATGGCGTTCTTCTTCACGATGCCCACCAGCATGATCAGCCCCACGAAGCCGTAGATGTTTAGGTCGTTCACCCGCCACTCCAGCGGCCAGAAGGGCTGGCGGAAGATCCACAAGGTGAGCAGCGCGCCGAATCCCGCCGCGGGCAGGCCGGAGAGGATCGTGATCGGGTGGATGAAGCTCTCGTACAGAATGCCGAGCACGATGTAGATCACCAGGATGGCCATGATGAGCAGCACACCCAGGCCCCGGAACGACGACTGAAACGCCTGCGCCGTCCCCTGGAAGCTGGTGGTGATGGTGGAAGGCAGCACCTGCCTGGCGATCTTGTCCACCGAATCCACCGCCTGCCCGAGCGCCACGCCCGGCGCCAGGTTGAAGGAGATGGTCACTGCCGGCAACTGGCCGAGGTGATTGATGGTCATCGGTCCCAGGTTCCTGGTCAGCGTAGCTACGGCGTTGAGCGGCACCAGGCTGCCATTGCTGGAGCGGATGTAGAGCAGGGAGAGCGCCGTGGGATCGAGCTGGTACTCCGGCAGCAGCTCCATGATCACCTTGTATTCGTTATTGGGGGCATAGATGGTGGAGATCTGGCGCATGCCGTAGGCGGTGTAGAGCGCGTCCTCCACCTGCTGCGCGGTCACGCCCAGGGTGGCCGCCTTGTCGCGATCGATCTCCACGTTCACCTGCGGATTGGCGATCTGCAGGTCGCTGGTGACGTCCTGCAGCTCTTTCAGGCCCTTGAGCCGGGCCTCCAGTTGCGGCGCGGACTTGTAGAGTTCGCCGGTGTCCGGGCTCTGCAGCGTGAACTGGTACAGCGACTTGGTGAGCTGGCCCCCGATGCGGATAGGAGGCAGGTTCTGCATGAAGGCCCGCAGGCCGGGCACGACCGCCAGCTTGGGACGCAGTCGCTGAATGACCTCGTCCACGTGTGGCCGCGTTTTGCGCGGCTTCAAGCGCATGAAGATGCGGCCCGTGTTCAGGGTGGCGTTGGGCCCGCTGGCGCCCACGCTGGACATGATGTTGTCCACGTAGGGGCTGCTCATGACGATCTTGGCCAGCTCTTTCTGGTGCGCCTTCATGGACTCGAACGAGATGCCCTGCTGCGCCTCGGTGAACATGAAGACCGAGCCGGTGTCCTCGCTGGGGAGGAAGCCCCCGGGGATGGCCGTGAACAGATATCCCGTGCCCGCCACCAGGGCGAGCAGCACCAGCATGGTGGCCAGGCGGTGCCGCAGCACCGGCCTCAGGGTGCGCACATAGAGTCCGAGCATGGCGTCGAAACCCTGCTGGGAAAGCTGGTACAAACGCCCGTGGTGTTCCTCTCTCGGCGGGCGTAGGAAGCGGCTGCACAACATGGGCGTCAAGGTCAGCGACACCACGCCAGAAACCAGGATGGCCGCGCCGATGGTCACCGCGAACTCGTGCAGCAACCGTCCCAGGATCCCGCCCATGAACAGCACCGGTAGGAACACCGCCGCCAGCGACAGGGTCATGGACAGGATGGTGAAGCCGATCTCCTTCGACCCATTCAGCGCGGCCTGCAGCACGCCTTCGCCGCCTTCCATGTGGCGCACGATGTTTTCCAGCATGACGATGGCATCGTCCACCACGAAGCCCACCGAGAGCGTCAGCGCCATCAGCGACAGGTTGTCGAGGCTGTAGCCCAGCACATACATCACCGCGAACGTGCCCACGATGGACATGGGTAGCGCCAGGCTGGGGATGATGGTTGCCGAAACGTTCCGCAGAAACAGGAAGATCACCATGATGACCAGGGAGATGGTCAGCAGCAGGGTGAACTTCACGTCGTTGACCGATTCGCGGATCGAGACCGAGCGGTCGTACAGGATGTTCAGGTCCACCGAGGCGGGCATCTGCTGGCGGAAAGTGGGCAGCAGCGCCTTGATCGAGTTCACCACCTCGACGGTGTTCGTCCCGGGCTGGCGCTGAATGGCCAGCACGATGGCGCGCGTGTTGTTGTACCAGCTCGCCAGCTTGTCGTTTTCCGTGCTGTCGATGGCGGTGCCGATCTGCTCGATGCGCACCGGCGAGCCGTTGCGGTAAGCGACGATCAGCGGCCGGTAGGCGGCGGCGTTGGTGAGCTGCCCATTGGCTTGGACGGCAAAGGCTTGGTGCTGACCGTAGAGCGTGCCCGTCGGCAGGTTGACGTTGCCCTTTTCGACGGCGGCCTCGACCTCGTCGATGCCGAGCTGGCGGTAGGCGAGCGCGCGGGGGTCGAGCTGCACGTGTACGGCGTATTTCTGCGATCCGTACACCTGCACCTGGGCCACGCCGCTCACCATGGAAATGCGTTGCGCCATCAAGGTCTCGGCGTATTCATCCACGTCGGAAAGCCGCAGCGTGGGTGAGCTCAGCGCCAAATACAGGATGGGCTGGTCGGCCGGGTTCACCTTCTGATAGGAGGGCGGCGCAGGCATGTTCTGCGGCAGGTCCTTGGCCGCCTTGGAAATCATCGACTGCACGTCCTGTGCGGCGGCATCGATGTTGCGGTCGAGCGTGAACTGCAGGGTGATGGTGCTGGCGCCCGTGGCGCTGACCGAAGTCATGTTGTCCACGCCGGCGATGGTCGAGAACTGCTTTTCAAGCGGCAAGGCCACCGCCGAGGCCATAGTCTCCGGGGTCGCGCCGGGCAGGCTGGCACTGACCAGGATGGTGGGGAAGTCCACGTTGGGCAGGTCGCTGACCGGCAGCAGGCGATAGCCCAGGATGCCGAAAAGCAGGATGGCGGCCATGACCAGCGTGGTCATGACCGGCCGCTTGATGAAGAGCTCGGCTATGTTCATGGCTTGCTTTCCTGCGCCTGCATGCCGCCGTTCTTGATCTCCACCTTGGCTCCGGGCACCAGCCGGATCTGGCCGTCGGTCACCACCTTCTCCCCCGCGCTCAGGCCCGACTCGATCACGGCTTGGTTATCGATGTTGCGTTCCACCTTCACCGGCCGCAACTCGGCGGTCAGGTCGGGCTTGACCACGAATACGTACGAACCCTGCTGTCCCGTCTGGATGGCTTGCGTCGGCACCGCGATGGCGTTGGGCTCCTCGGTCAGGGTCAGCGCCACGTTGACGTACTGCCCCGGCCACAGGCGCCGCCCCTGATTGGCAAACGTGCCCTTCAGCTTGATGGTACCGGTGTTGAGGTCCACGTTATTGTCCACGAAGGTGAGCGTCCCCGCCTCGCGGCGGTCTTCCTGGCTTGGGATGATGGCGGTCACCTTCAGCTTGCCCTGGGCCATGTGCTGCTTGATCTCCGGCAACACCTGCTGCGGCACAGAAAAAGTCACGTAGATGGGATTGACCTGGTTGATGGTGACCATGGGATTGTCAGGGTTCGCCTTGACCACGTTCCCGCGGTGCAGCATCAGGTTGCCGGTGCGGCCGTCTAGGGGAGAGTAAATCCTGGTGTAGACCAACTGCACGCGCGCATATTCCACCTGCGCGCGGTCGGCTTTCACCGTCGCCACCATGGCCTGATGGTTGGTCTCGATCTGCTCGGCCTGCTCCTTGGCCACCACCCCGGCTTCCACCAGCTTGCTGTAACGAATGTGCTCAACTTCGGCGTTCTTCGCCTTGGCCTCATCCTGCGCCAGGTTGGCTTGGGCGCGCAGCAGGTCGGCTTCGAACGGCCGCGGATCGAGCGCGAACAGCAGTTGGCCCTTCTTGACGTCCTGGCCCTCGGTGAAGTGCACGCCCACAATCTCGCCCGTGATCTGCGGCTTGACCCCGACCGTCGAGTAAGCTTCAACATTGCCGATCACCCGCACCTGCACCGGGACGCTCTTCTGCACCACGTCGGCGATGGTGACGGGCACGCGCGGCGCCACCGCCTGCTGCTTCTTCTCACTGCACCCGGAGAGCAGAAGTCCGGTTGTCAGCACGCCGGCAACGGCCGCATTTCTGAACGTGCGTGTGGGATTCACATGAATGCCGAGGATCATGGGTTACGCTCTGAGCTGCGGTTTTATTTTGCCCTACGCCGGGGATTCTGGCCGTCGCGGATTTCCATCCCGCCCAGCCAGATGTCGGTAAGTGTCTCGCTTACCTCTTTGACGTCAAAGTCCCGATAACGTTTGCCGCCGTAGATCTCCTGGATCAAGGAGTGGTATACGATCATGCCGACGAACCCCCGGGCCGCCAGCAGCGGGTTTACGGCGCGAAACCTGCCTTCCTCGATCCGCCTGCGAATGTATTCCTCGATGAGTTCGTAGTATGCCACCACGTGCGTCTGGAAGAAGCGCTGCGAGCGCCGCTGGTTCTCCAGCGCGCTGAACAACAGGAGCCGGCTCAAGCTGCTGTCCTGGGCGCGACGAGTGAGGATGTCCTCTGCGATGCCGGCAAAAACCTCGCGGTCGCTGGCCCCCGAGTCGAGCTGCCGCCGCAGGGCCGGCTGCCAGCCTGTCAGTTCGCACTGGTAGTCGATGATCGCCCAATAGAGCTCTTCCTTGCTGGGGAAATGCCGGAAGATGATGGCTTCGTTCACCCGCGCGCGCTCGGCGATCTGGCGTGTGGTGGTGCCCTCGAAGCCCTGCCGCGCGAAGAGCTCCTTGGCGGCCTCCATGATCTGCAAGCGGCGGTCGCGCGCCGGCACACGCACTTGGGGGGGCGTCGCCATGTAAGTGAACACTTACTTTAAGTCAGGTGTCTCCGGCTGTCAACCGGGGAGTCGATGAGCGCCGGTCTGCTTTCTTCCGTTTTGGTTAGGTGGACGTCCAGCGCAATACGCGACCACTCACGGCCGCACTAGGATGGCGAGTGTTATGACATAATTGACGATTCATCATTACTTAGTATAAAGTGAAACCTAGAAAGAATGGGGAACGGAGCAAAGATTCTCATGACCACCGTGTCGTCGAAGGCTCACCTCAAGGTTGCAGACGAAGTTTGGATTGTCACTGCCTTACTCCATCGGGGGCAGCCCGGACAGCCCGATTTCACAGTGGAGGAGATCGTGGAACGGGCGAAGAGGGAAGGACTCAGTCAACCGCTTCGAGCCGGATTCTACGTTCACGTGGTTCAGCACTGCGTGGCCAATCGTCCTCCCAACCCTGGTCGCTACCGAATGCTTTTTGAGACGTCACCAGGACGTCGCCGCCTTTTTCGCAAGGGCGACTCGTATCATCCGGAACGCGAAGGGGCGAAGATGACCCCCCCTAGGGAAGACCTGCCTTCTGGATACAGTGGCTTGCTGGCTTGGTATGGTGAGTGGTGTTCGGCAGCGGTCAGCAACGCTCCGAAAGCCGATCCGCTCCTCTTATTGCGCGACTCTGGCAAGCAGCTTTGGGCCAGTGAACACGCGGATGACTACGTGCGCCGCCTTCGCGAGGGTTGGGAATGAGCCGCATTTTTTGGGACACAAACATTTTCATTTATCTCTTCGAAGGCTACGGAGAATTCTCAAAGGCGGCGGCTAGCCTCCGCACAAAGATGCTGGCGCGAGGCGATCAATTGCTGACCTCTACGCTTACCCTTGGAGAAGTCCTCGTAAAACCCATGGAAGAGGGAGACATGGAGCTTTGCGGAAAGTACGAGGAGGCTATCGCAAGGACATCACTGATGGTTCCGTTCGATGCCAAGGCGGCAAAAATTTATGCTTCACTCCGATGTGATCGTGCCCTTCGCGCTCCCGATGCAATCCAGCTAGCCTGCGCCGCGGCGGTCGGGGTTGATCTGTTCATCATCAACGACGGCCACCTTCAAGGGAAGCAGGTTGCCGGTATTCAGTTCATCGTCCCTCTTGCACAGGCGCCTATCTAGGCGCGTGTAAACCCTGAGCCAGGTAACCACTCGCCCGCATCGGCGGACGATGCCCCCACCGCCCTTTTCGACGATCCCTCACCTGCACCCCCGTAATTAGCCAGCCCACAGGACGCAAGGCTACGATGCGAACTGTGAGGCGGGCTATGCTTCTCGAACTCCCCCGATCCCGCGCACGCTTCGTCCCGCCGGAGGACCCGCCCGTCCTCCGCTACGGTGTGGCCTTGCTCTCGAGCACGGTCGCGCTGCTCCTGACGGTTTACTCACCCGTGGTTGAGACCCGGCTGCTGGTGTTCGCGCTGGCGGTGATGGTGAGTGCCTGGTTCGGCGGCTGGAAGCCCGGCCTGACCACGACCGCCTTCTGCGTCCTGGGCGATGCGTATTTCTTCCTGCCGGTGCAGCCCTCCCTCCACGCCTTCAAGGACTACCTGGTCCACCTCGCGCTGTTCGTGCTGGTGGCCTTGCTGATCTGCGCTTTCAATGCGGCGCTGCGCTCGGCGCAGCAGGCGCTCAAGGCCTCGGAGGCGAACTTCCGCTCCCTGGTGGTGAACGCGCCCTACGGCATCTGTCGCTCCAACGCAAACGGCCAGCTCGTGGATGCGAATCCCGCCTTGATCGCGATGCTCGGCTTCACCGGCGGCGACGAACTGCTGCGGCGCAACCTGGCTGCCGACATCTACCGCGATCCCGAACAGCGGGCCTTGCTGCTGGAGTGTTTCCGCTCCGGCCGCAGCTTCGATAAGATCGAGGCGGAGTGGACGCGGCACGACGGCTCGGCCATGGTGGTGCGGGTCTCCGCCCGGCCCATCCGCGAGACCGCCAAGACCGTCTCCTTCGAGCTCTACGCCGAGGACATCACCGAGCAGCGTGCGCTGGAACAGCAACTGCGGCAGGCGCAGAAGATGGAAGCCGTGGGACGCCTGGCCGGCGGCATCGCCCACGACTTCAACAACCTGCTGATGGTGATCTCCGGCTACTGCGAGTTCCTGCTGCAGCGACTGGGCCCCGATCCCTCGCTGCGCGGGTGCGCGCAGGAGATCGCCAACGCCGCCGACCGCGCCACCTCGCTCACCCGGCAGCTCCTCGCCTTCAGCCGCAAACAGATGCTGACCCCCAAGGTGCTCGACCTGAACGCGGTGGTCAGCGAGAACCTGAAGATGCTGCCGCGGCTCATCGGCGAAGACGTTGAACTGGCGACCCTCCCCGCCGATGCCCTGGGCAAAGTGAAGGCTGACCCGGGCCAGATCGAGCAGGTGGTCATGAACCTGGTGGTGAACGCGCGTGACGCCATGCCTAACGGCGGCAAGCTGACCCTGGAGACCGCCAACGTGACCCTGGACGAAGCCTATGCGCGCCGCCATCCCGGGGTCGCGCCCGGAGAGTACGTGATGCTGGCCATCAGCGACACCGGCGTGGGCATGGACAAAGACACCCAGTCGCACATCTTCGAGCCCTTTTTCACCACCAAGGGACAGAAGGGCACCGGGCTCGGCCTGTCGATGGTGTACGGCATCGTCAAGCAGAGCGGCGGCTACATCTGGGTGTACAGCGAGCTCGGCCACGGCACCACCTTCAAGGTGTACCTGCCGCGGGTGGAGGAGGCGGAGGCGCAACCCGTCCTGCAGCCTGCGCCGGCGGGGCCGCCCCTGGGGCACGAGACCATCCTGGTGGTGGAAGACGAGCCCCAACTCCGCGACCTGACCCGCCAGTTCCTGGAGACGCAGGGCTACACCGTGCTGGTGGCGGAGCACGGGGCGGCGGCCATCGAAGTAGCGCGGCGGCACAGCGGCGTCATTCACCTGCTGCTCACCGACATCATCATGCCGGTCATGAACGGGCGCGAACTGGCGCAACGCATGGCCGGGCTCAGCCCCCATACGCGCATTCTGTTCATGTCGGGCTACACCGAGAATGCCGCCTGGGGCAACGGCATGATGGAGAACTCAGCCCATTTCCTGCAGAAACCTTTCACGCTCGATGCCCTCACCCGCAAAGTGCGCGAAGTGCTGGAGACACCAATCCCCGAAACGGAGAAACCCAAGATGCCCTTGACCAAGCAGTATGCGATCGAAGCCGAGACTGGTCTTTCACCGCGCGCGCCGCGGTTCACCCTGCAGCTTCCGGTGCACTACCGTTTGACCGGCGAAACCCTGTGGCGGCACGGCACCACCGAGAACATCAGCCGTTCTGGCGTGCTCATCCGCACCGACCAGCCGCTGGAACCCAATGCTCGTCTGGAGTTCTGCGTGGAGTTGCCGACCAACGTCTTCGGCATGGCGGCCACCGAGGTTCTGTGCCGCGGCGAGATCGTGCGCCAGGTAGACGCAGCCGGGGAAGACATGAGCCCCGCGCTCGCGGCTCGCATCCTGGATTACCACTTCCATCGCACCGGGCCCCTCGCGGCAGCCTAGCGCGCGGTTAACCAAGTGAGCTGTGGGTCTGTCGGCGGACGCGGTGTTACACTAGCGGCTCGCGATGGCGGAAGAGCGACAATCCCGCACCCTTTTGTGGATCGTGATCGGCGGGGGCGCTTTCTTTCTCTTTGTCCTGGCGGTGTTCACCCTGGTTTACCTGAGCCTGCGCAGCGGAGAGAGAAGGGAAGCGTTCGGCGGCTTCGGCGACAAGATTGGCGTGGTCGACCTCGAGGGCGTGATCATCGAGCCCAAGAAGGTGGTCTCCGACCTCAAGAAATTCGCCAGCGACGACTCCATCAAGGCCATCATCCTCCATGTCAACACGCCCGGCGGCGGCGTCGCCGCTTCCGAGGAGATCTACCAGGAAGTCAAACGCATCCGTGACAAAAAGAAAAAGCCCGTCGTGGCCTCCATCGAGACGGTGGGGGCCAGCGGCGGCTACTACATCTCCTCCGCCACCAGCAAAATCTTCGCCAACCGCGGCAGCATCGTCGGCAGCATCGGCGTGATTGCCGAGTGGTACAACTACGGCGACCTGATCCACTGGGCCAAGCTGAAAGACGTGGTGCTCAAGACCGGCGAGTTCAAGGATACGGGAAATCCTGCGCGCGATCTGACGCCGGCCGAACGCGAGTATATGCAGCGATTGCTCGACAACATGTTTGCCCAGTTCATTCGTGCCGTGGCGGAAGGACGCAAGCTGAAGGAAGAGGAGGTCCGCTCCCTGGCCGATGGCAAGGTGTGGACCGGTGAGCAGGCCAAGCAACTGAAGCTGATCGATGAGTTCGGCGATTTCCAGGCCGCGGTCGAGGACACGGCGAAGGCGGTCGGCATCCAGGGTGAACCCACGCTCGTCCACCCGGAAAAGCAGCGGCGCACGCTGCTCGACCTGCTCTTCGGCGACGTTTCCGAATACCTTCCCGACCGGGCCAAGCTCATGCAGAGCAACGTCGGCTTCTATTATTTGTGGAAATGAGCGGATTGCCCCCAGCCCTGGCGATGTAAGATACTGATCCGGAACGAGAACCGGGCCTGGGAATGCAGAGGAAGTGAGGTGGCGATGACGAAAGCGGATTTGATCGACGAAGTATCGCGGCAGGTGGAGCTGACACGCAAGGACAGCGAGGTGATTGTGGAGACGATCTTCGACAGCATCGTGCACTCGCTGCGCGCCGGCGACAAGATCGAGATTCGCGGTTTCGGCAGCTTCCGCACCCGCCAGCGCAATCCGCGCGTCGGCCGCAATCCTAAGACCGGCGACCGCGTCGAAGTTCCCGCCAAGAAGATTCCTTTCTTCAAACCCAGTAAGGAACTGAAAGACCTGGTCAACACCGGGGCGCCCGAGGCGCAGCCCGCTCCGGCAACTCCTGCGCCGCCTCCGCAGCCCAGCTAATTGGTTCGCCGCGGATAGCCTGCCCCGAGCGAAGTCGAGGGGCGGATTAACGCGGATCAAGCCAAGGCGTATTCTGTAAGGGCTTCTTAGCCCTGAGGTCTCTTATGTCCACCGCCAACATAACCGCCACCCAGGTGCCGGTCACGACCATCCGCGAGATCGGCCGGCACGAAGGCCAGGCGGTCACCATTCGCGGATGGCTCTACAACCTGCGTGAGAGCGGCAAGCTGCTGTTCCCCATCTTCCGCGACGGCTCCGGCGTAATCCAGGGCGTGGTGGCGAAGAATGCTGTCCCGCCGGAGATGTTCGACTCCGTCAAAAAGCTCACCCAGGAGTCGAGCGTGATCGTCACCGGCAAGGTGCGGGCCGACAAGCGCGCCCCTGGCGGCTACGAAATGGACGTCAGCGAAGTGCAGGTGGTGCAGCCGGTTCCCGAGTCCGACCCGTTCCCGATCTCGCTCAAGGAACACGGCGTGGACTTCCTGATGGAGCACCGCCATCTCTGGGTGCGCACGCCGCGCCAGGCGTCGATCCTGCGCGTGCGCGCGGAGATCATCAAGGCGGCGCGCGATTTCTTCGACGACCGCGGCTTCATCCTTACCGACCCGCCTATCCTCACGCCGGCAGCCTGCGAGGGCACGACCACGCTGTTTCCGGTCGAGTATTTCGGCGAGCAGGCCTTCCTCACCCAGTCTGGCCAGCTCTACATCGAGGCCACCGCCATGGCGCTGGGCAAGGTCTATTCTTTCGGGCCGACTTTCCGCGCGGAAAAATCCAAGACCCGCCGCCACCTAACCGAGTTCTGGATGGTCGAGCCGGAAGTCGCTTACGCCACGCTCGACGACCTGATGAAGCTGGCGGAGGAGTTCGTCACCTTCATTGTCAAACGCGTGCTGGAGCACCGGCGGCCGGAGCTGGAGACCATCGGCCGCAACCTCGCGCCGCTGGAGAAGATCGACACGCCCTTCCCGCGCATCACCTACGACGAAGCGGTGAAGATGCTGCAGGAGGGCCACGCCAAGGGCGAGCTGGAGAGCCGGTTCGAGTGGGGTGGCGACCTCGGGTCTCCCGACGAGACGCATCTCTCGTCGAAGTTCGACCGGCCGCTCATGGTGCACCGCTACCCCGCCGCGGTGAAGGCGTTCTACATGGAACCCGACCCGCAGCGGCCCGAGGCGGCGCTGTGCGTGGATATTCTGGCGCCCGAGGGTTACGGCGAGATCATCGGCGGCTCGCAGCGCATCGGCTCCTACGAGCTGCTGCTCAAGCGTATCCGTGAGCATGGCCTGCCGGAAGACGCGTTCAAGTGGTACCTCGACCTGCGCAAGTATGGCGGGGTGCCGCACGCCGGCTTCGGCATGGGCATCGAGCGGGTGGTCACCTGGATCTGCGGCCTCGAACACCTGCGGGAAGCGATTCCGTTCGCGCGCACGCTGACGAGGATCTATCCATAGTTGTCCTGTTGTAGAGACGCAGCATGCTGCGTCTCTACAAGAGAATTAATGCAGCCACGGATTCACACCGATCAACACGGATTGGCAAGAATCCGTGGTTATCCGTGCAAATCCGTGGCATCTTTAGCCAAAAGCCTAGAGGCAAAGGCCAAGAGCTAAGAATGGCGACCGCAACCACCAACGTCTCCCCCCGCAAAATTCGCGTCATCGGTGTCCCGCTCGACCTCGGCCAGTCGCGCCGCGGCGTGGACATGGGCCCGTCGGCGGTACGCGTAGCCGGTCTCGAGGCCCGTCTCGAGGCGCTGGGGCATGTAGTGGAAGATGCCGGGAACATCGCGGTTGCCATCCCCGAGCAGAAGAAGGAAGGCCATCCCAACGCCAAGTATCTGAAAGAGATCACGGCTACCTGCACCAAGCACGCCGAACTGGTGCTGAAGACGCTGGAGGCCGGAAAAACGCCAGTGGTGCTGGGCGGCGACCACTCCGTGGCGGTCGGGACGGTCTCGGGCGTTTCCGAGTTCCTCCGCCGGCAGAACCAGAAGCTCGGACTTCTCTGGATCGACGCCCACACCGACATCAACACGCCCGAGAGTTCGCCCAGCGGCAACGTCCACGGCATGCCGCTGGCCGCCATCATGGGGCTGGGGCCGCCGGAACTCGCCAACATCTTCGGTTTCTCGCCCAAGGTCGCGCCCGAGAACTGCGTGCTGGTGGGCGTGCGCGACATCGACGCCGCCGAGAAGGAGAACGTGCGCAAGGCCGGCATCGAGGTCTACACCATGCGCGACATCGATGAGCGCGGCATGCGCGCCGTGATGGAAGAGGCCCTGCGCGCGGCCGGCCGCGGCACCGCTGGGTATCACGTCTCGCTCGACATGGATTGGGTCGATCCCGAAGACGCGCCCGGCGTCGGTACTCCTGTCCGCGGCGGCGCGACTTACCGCGAGGCTCACTTGGCCATGGAGATCATTGCCGACCATGGCCGCCTCACCAGCTTCGAGATCGTCGAGGTCAACCCAGTGATCGACGAGCACAATCAGACGGCCAACCTGGCGGTGGAGCTGACGCTGTCGGTGTTCGGGAAGAAGATCCTGTGAAGCTCTGTCATCCCGAGCGAGCGCCGCTGCACTTGCGGCGCGAGTCGAGGGACCCCCTATCCTACCCAGCCGGACGGCCGAGCCCAGTTTGCTCTTTCGTGCCGCCAGTTCCAAGGGAATCATTGACCTTGGGACTCCCGCTCGTTAAAACTGCCCGGAAGGGACTTATATGAAGAAGCTTCGTGTCGGCATCCTTTTCGGCGGGCGCAGCGGCGAGCATGAAGTCTCGCTGCTCTCGGCCGCTTCCATCCTCGACGCCATCGACAAGGACAAATACGAGGTGGTGCCCATCGGCATCACCAAGGAGGGCCGCTGGCTCACCTCGGCCAGCGCCGAGAAGCTGCTGCGCGGCGAGTTCTCAAGCGCCAAGCACCTGCGCGCCGGCGATCCCGAGGCCACACCCGGAGCCGCGCTCTTGGCCAAGGGCGAGGCGATAGTGATTCCGCCGGTGCCCGGCGATTCGCTCGCGCCCTTCCAGAGCGATGTCCCACAGCGCCGGCTCGAAGACCGCGCCATCAACGTGGACGTCGTCTTCCCCGTGCTGCACGGTACTTTTGGCGAGGACGGCACCATTCAGGGCCTGCTCGAGCTCGCCGACCTGCCCTACGTCGGCGCGGGCGTGCTGGGCTCGGCCGCAGGCATGGACAAGGACGTGATGAAGCGCCTGTTCCGCGATGCCGGGCTGGCGATTGTCCGGCACCTCACCTTCCTGCGCGCCGACTGGCAGAAGGACCCCAAGCGCGTGCGCAAGGAGACCGAGAAAAAGCTCAACTACCCGGTATTCGTGAAGCCCGCAAACCTGGGCTCGTCGGTGGGCGTCAGCAAGGCGCGCGACCGCAAGGAGCTGGAGAAGGCCATGGACGAGGCCGCCGCCTATGACCGCAAGCTCATCGTCGAGGAGGGCGTGGGCGGCAAGGACCGCAAGGCGCGCGAGATCGAATGCTCGGTGCTGGGCAACGACCGCCCGGAAGCCTCGATCGCGGGCGAGGTTGTCCCCTGCAAGGAATTCTACGATTACGAAGCCAAATACTTGACCGAGGGTTCCGAACTGCTCATCCCCGCCAAGCTCAGCAAGAAGCAGATGCAGCAGGTGCAGGAGATGGCGGTGCAGGCGTTTCTCGCCGTCGATTGCGCGGGCATGGCACGGGTGGATTTCCTGATGGATCCCAAGACCGAGAAGATCTACGTCAACGAGGTGAACACAATTCCCGGCTTCACCGCGATCAGCATGTATCCCAAGCTTTGGGCAGCGTCAGGGCTGCCGTATCCCAAGCTGATCGACCGGTTGATCCAGTTGGCGCTGGAGCGCCACGCGGAGAAGAAGAAAACGAGGTTCAGTCGGTGAAGAATCCCAAGCGATGTCATCCTGAGCGACCGAGGGCTCCCGCCCGCTTTTTCCAGGGCGGGAAACGGTCGCGAAGGATCTCGGTTTTTCTATGCCTTGTTCACCGCCTCCAGCCCGACTTTTCGGCTGTGCGTCCGGATCTCTGCCAGCACATCCAGTGCCACTGCCAGCGCGCGCCGTCCATCTTCGAGCGGCACCTGCGGACGCGTGCGATGACGCACTGCTTCGAGGAACGACCGCAGCTCTGCATGCAACGGCTCTTCCGAGACTACCGGCGGCTTCTGCATCCCAATCCCTGGATTGGGCGAGGCCTTTGCAGCAGCCGACGGGTCCACGGTGAACACCATCACGTCCTGTCGCGAGTAGTCGATGGAGATGTACTGCTGCGGCTGGAAGAAGCGCAGCTTGCGTACGCGCTCGGTGGAGACCCGGCTGGCGGTGAAGTTGGCCACGCAGCCGGAGTCAAACTCCATGCGTACGTTGGCGATATCCACCCTGGGCGTGAGGATGGGGAGGCCGACGGCGCGGATTTCCTTCACCGGCGAATCCACGAACGAGAGCACGATGTCGAGATCGTGGATCATCAGGTCGAGGATCACGTCGATATCGAGCGAGCGCGGCGTGAACACGCTCAGCCGGTGGACTTCGAAGAACATGGGCCGCGTCAGCAGCGGCAGGGTGGCGCGCACCGCCGGATTGAAGCGCTCGAGGTGACCGACCTGGACCACGCGTCCGGTCCGCTGGGCAACGCGGATGATCTCGTCGGCTTCGGCCAGCGACGGCGCCAGAGGCTTCTCGATGAGCACGTCGATGCCGGCCTCCATCAGCGCACGCGCCACCTTCAAGTGCTCGACTGTGGGCACGGCGACCGACGCCGCATCCACGCGGCCGCGTAGATCGCCCAACGCGAGGCATGGCGGATTGCCGAACTCGCGGCTCACGGCAGCAGCGCGGGCCGAGTCGGTATCGACGATCACCGTCAGCTCCGCGCCTTCGCCTTCCTGCTGGAGCTGACGATAGACACGCGCGTGGTTGCGGCCAAAAGCACCCGCACCAATCACCGCGACCCGGATTTTTTGGTCGGCAGGCAAGGACAGGTGATTCTAACAGCCGCGGGCGAGACCGGGGCCCCCGGCGCGCCCGCTGTTGGCGCGCTGGGGGTGGGAGGGCGCCCGCGCCACGTGACCCTTGTGACCCTGTCTGTACCACGCACATTTCTGCAACCTCTGCAGCGCCCACAGAGTCTTAATAAGGCGTATCATTCGGGACGGAATTTCGAAGGAGAGAAAAGCATGGCCTACCAAGTGCCCCCCTTACCGTACGACTACTCGGCTCTGGAACCGACCATCGACACCCAGACCATGCAGTTGCACCATGACAAGCACCACGCGGCCTACGTGACCAACGCCAACGGCGCGCTGGAGAAGCACCCCGATCTGGAGAAGAAGTTTTCCACCGTGGAAGATCTGCTGCGCAACATCAACCAGGTGCCGGAGGACGTCCGCACCGTGCTGCGCAACAACGCCGGCGGGCACGCCAATCACACCATGTTCTGGACCATGATGCAGCCCAAGGGCGGCGGCCCGGCCAGCGGCCCGGTCTCGGAGGCCATCACCAAGGCCTTCGGCAGCTTCGATCAGTTCACGGAGCAGTTCAACACCGCCGGCACCAAGCAGTTTGGCAGCGGCTGGGTGTGGCTGGCGCGCGGCGCCGACCGCAAGTTGCAGATCATCACCACTCCCAACCAGGACAGCCCCTTCCTGCAGGGCCTCTACCCGGTGATGGGCAACGACGTGTGGGAGCACGCCTACTACCTGAAATACCAGAACCGCCGCGCCGACTACCTGAAAGCCTGGTGGAACGTGGTGAACTGGAAGGAAATCAACAAGCGTTTCGAAGAGAGCGAGTCAGCCCTGAAGCGGGCGGTCGCGTAAGACAGGCTTCAACGCAGGCTCACGGGGCGAGGATTCCGCCCCGTTTGTCTTTCGCCGCGGGGTAATAAAGTAGCCAGTCGCCAGTCGCCGGTTAGGCGTGTCAGTCGGCCAAGGAAAGAATGAGCCCATTGATGATCCTTCCCAGCTCGTTGGTCCGGTTCAAGAGCTCGGCTTCTTTCTCCCGGCTAAGGTAGCCGAGCACTGCCGCGATGGTCAGTTGCGTTTCAACTTCCATCAATGAGCCTGCTGCATTATGAAGGAAATGCCGGAACTCAGCCTTGGACTTCCTTCCCTGTCCCTCCGCAATATTGCTCGGTATCGAGACAGCGGCCCGTCGTAATTGCGAGGTCAGGCCATAGAGCTCCTCTTTGGGAAAGGCCTGCGTGGCAGGGTAGATCGCAGCTACAAGCTCGATGCCTTTCTGCCACGCGATCAAGTCTCGATACGATTGTCCCAAGTATGACCTCTCGATCAGATTGCGCCACTGGGGACTCTAGACCGGATCGGCGACAATGGCGATCTCGGCCTCGTCGGCGGCGTGCAGGATGGCATCGCCGTCGAGCAGCAGGCACTTGCCGGCGTCCAGAGCCAGACAGGTCGCACCTGCGCGGCGCATGGTCTCGATGGTATTCGTCCCGATCACCGGCACATCGAAACGCATATCCTGGTTCGGCTTGGCCACCTTGACCACGGTGAGCTTCCGGCTCAGTGTAGAAACCCCTTGCATGGCGGCCATGATCTCACCCGCACGCCGGATGGTGGCATCCGTTCCTTCCATAGCTTCGACGGCGACGCAAGCCGCCTCGGCAATGACCACCGTTTGTCCAATGTCGTATTGAGCGAGATGCCGCGCCACCGCGCGGCCATGGGCGATATCGCGCTGTTCCTGCTCACCGGGCGCGCGCCTGGTCAGGACGCCTGCGCGCGCCAGCAGCCGTGCGAGGAACGCCGTTGAGTCCAGCAGCGTAATGCCTTCGTCGGCCAGAACCTTCGCAACTGCACCGATCAGCGCGTCGGTATTGCGGCTGCGCAAGGAGAGCAGCAGCTTGGCCATTCTCCAATCCGGCCGGATGCTGGAGAAGATCTGCTTATGCTTCACCTGCCCGGCCATAATGGCTTCCGACACGCCCTCGCGCTTGAATGTGTCAATGAGCTTTCCAAGCTCCCCCAGCGACATCCAGTGAACGGCCGCTGCCCCGTGCTGCTCGATCTCGGGGAAGGCTTCCTCCTTGATCGCAGCGACCACCACCTCGGTGCCGCGTGCACGCGCCGCATCCAAGACGAGCAGCGGGAATGTGCCGTTGCCGGCAATGAGGCCTATTCTCTCAGGAGGCATTCTGACAGTGTAGCTGAAGACGTGAACTTCACCGCCGCAGATGAACGCGGATCAACGCGGATTGAAAGGGCTTGATCCGCGTTCATTCGCGTGAATCCGCGGCGAAGAGGTTACTTGATTACGCCACGCTGGGAGGTTTCCACGAACCGTATTAGCTTCTCCACATCCTCGGTGCGCTCCGGTTCGGACTTCAGCTTCTCCAGCGCCTGCGAGGTGTTGAGCTTCGAGGCCAGCAGGACCTTATAGGCATGATGGATCCTGCGGATGCGCTCGCGGCTGAATCCGCGGCGTTCCAGGCCGACTTTGTTCAGCCCGAAGGCGTGGGTGTCGCGTTCGGCGGAGGTGAGTGAGAAGGGCAGAACGTCCTGGGTGACGGTGGTGCCGCCCCCAACATAGGAATGCGCCCCGATGCGCACGAACTGGTGTACGGGGCAGAGCGCGCCCACCACCGCCCAGTCTTCCACGGTCACGTGTCCACCCAGGGTGGCGGCGTTGGCCAGGATGACGTGGTCGCCGAGCGCGCAGTCGTGCGCGATGTGGGTGTAGGCCATGATCAGCGTGTGGCTGCCGATGCGGGTGAGGCCCCCGCCGCCGGGCGTCCCGCGGCTGATGGTGACGTACTCGCGGATTACGTTGTAGTCACCGATTTCGAGGCGCGTCGGCTCGCCTTTGTACTTCAAGTCCTGCGGTTCGATCCCGACCGCGGCAAAGGGGAAGATGCGATTGTGGTTGCCGATGCGCGTCGGCCCGCCCAGCACCACGTGCGAGACCAGCTCGCAGTTTTCGCCCATCTCGGCCCCGGCAGCAACCGTGCAGTACGGGCCGATGCGGCAGGACGCGGGAATCCTCGCGGTGGGAGCGACAATGGCGGTGGGATGGATCACGGCGGTGGGAGCGGCAACGGCCTGTTTTACCGGCGCCATGTCACTTGGACTCGGTCCCGGCCTTGCTGCGGATGGCGGCGGCGCCGGGGTCGGGCCGGTCCACCAGAACGCAGGTCACGATGGCCTCACAGGCGAGTTTCTCCCCGACGTAGGCCTTGCCGCCCATGCGCACCGCGGTCGTGCGCCAGGCCAGCACTTCGACTTCAATGCGCAACTGGTCTCCCGGCACCACCGGCTTGCGGAACTTGGCGCGTTCGATGCCAGTGAAGAACATCAGCTTGGAGTCGCGGCCCGCCACCTCGGTGAGCAGCAGTGCGCCTCCGGCCTGGGCGATGGCTTCCACGATCAGCACTCCGGGTACGATGGGATAGCCGGGGAAATGTCCGGCAAAGAAAGGCTCATTGACGCTGAAGTTCTTGATGGCGACAATGCGTTGTTTACGCGTGACCTCGACCACGCGGTCGATCAGCAGGAACGGGTAGCGGTGCGGCAGGATAGCCTGGATCTGATTGATGTCCAGCGCGGTTCCGCCGTCGCCGGCCGGCGCTTCCGCTGCAGAATGTACGGTCTGTGCCATCGGGAGGGGTCATTATAGAGCGATTGAGCCATTGGGGTCATTGATTGATTGAGTCATTGAGCCATTGAGTCATTGAGTCATTGAGCCACTGACTCAGTAGATCAATGACGCATCGACTCCCCGGAGGGCGACACATTTGAAATCTCTGCTCAGCCGCTTGACCTCGCATAAATCCGCGATGGTCGCCTGCCTTCGCCAACTGGTGGAACTGGAATCTCCCAGCCACCACAAAGCGGCCCTCGACCAACTCGGCCGGCACCTCGCCGCCGAATTCGCGACAATCGGCGGCCGAACACGGTTTCACCCACAAGAACACGCCGGCGACCATCTACAGGTGGACTTCCCCGGCGCCGGCAAACGCATCCTCATCCTCGGGCATATGGATACGGTCTGGGACATCGGCATGCTGGCTGCGATGCCGTTCCGCGTAGCCAACGGACGCGCCTTCGGTCCCGGCAGCTTCGACATGAAGGCCGGCATCGTGCAGGCGATCTATGCCATCCGCGCCTTGCAGGAGCTGCACGGCCGCCTGCCGCGCGCCATCGCTGTGCTGCTGGTCACCGACGAGGAGATCGGCAGCCGTTCCTCGCGCCCGATCACCGAGGCGCTGGCCAAGAAGTCTGCCGCTGTGCTTGTGCTCGAGCCTTCGCAGGGGCCGAAGGGCGCCTTGAAGACCTCGCGCAAGGGCGTGGGTGCATATCGCGTGAAGGTCGAGGGACGGGAGGCGCACTCCGGGCTCGACTCCGACAAAGGCGCAAGCGCGGTGCTGGAACTGGCACGCCAACTCCTGGTCATCGAGAAATTCACCGATCGCAAGCGAGGCGTTACCGTAAACCCAGGCGTGATCCGCGGCGGCACGCGCACGAACGTCGTGGCTGGCGAGTCGACGGTTGCAGTAGACGCGCGCGTCAGCAGGTCGAAGGACATCGCGTATCTCGATAAGAAGTTCCGCGCCCTCAAGCCCTTTGACAAGCGCTGCAAGGTCGAGGTCAGCGGCGGAATCGGCCGCCCGCCCATGGAACGGAGCAGGAAGGTCGTGGCGCTGTTCACGCTCGCCCGGCGCCTGGCGCAGGAGCTGGGCTGGGAACTCGAGGAAGCCTCGGTGGGCGGAGGCTCCGACGGCAATTTCACGGCAGCGCTGGGCATCCCCACGCTGGACGGCCTGGGAGCTGTGGGCGAGGGCGCCCACGCGCGTCATGAGTCGGTGATCATCGCCGAGATGCCCTGCCGGGCAGCCTTACTGGCGAGGCTGATTGAAGCCATCCCCTAAGGGTCTCACCGGGCGAGGTTCGAACCTACAGCGCGGACCAACGAGGTCCCTCGCTACGCTCGGGATTTCGGCCCGCGGCTCGGACGCCGCGGAAAACGCCTCAAGTTTTGACTGTGCCTACCCGCTGCCCTACAATGGCAGCAGAGGTCGTTCCCACTCGGCCTCGGATGGAGGCCAAATGTTCGGGAAGCTTGGTCTGCCTGAACTCTTGCTGATCCTGGCGATTGCCATTCTGATTTTCGGTCCGGGCAAGCTGGCGGATCTGGGCAAGGGGCTCGGCGAAGGAATCCGCAATTTCAAGTCGTCGGTGAGTAAGGGCGAAAACGAGCCGGACAAGAAGCCTTAGCGGCCCGCCGATAGCGCTTCATCCCCTGCGCTGCACATTTTCACAACATGGCTGCGAGTTCGCGTGTGCCTGAGGCGCCGATGCGTCTTTACATCACGCCGTGTTCCCGCAGCATCCGGTATACCAGCGGAACCGGCAATCCCATCACATTAAAGTAGCAGCCGTCCAGGTGCGTGACCCAGCGCGAGGCGATGCCCTGGATCGCATACGCTCCAGCCTTGTCCATGGGTTCGCCCGTGGCTACGTACTGGGCAATCTCGGCGTCGCTGAGCGGACTGAAGCTGACGGTGGTGGTTTCGGCGCGCGTGTCCTCGACGCCGGGGCCGCGCAGGCAAACCCCCGTAGTCACCAGGTGGGAACCGCCGGAGAGCAGGCGCAGCATGCGGCTGGCGTCCTGCCCGTCGCCGGGCTTGCCCAGCACCTGGCCGTCCACGATCACCACCGTGTCCGCGCCCAGCACAAATTTGTCGGGATGGCACGCCAAAGCCGCCTTCGCTTTCTCCCCAGCAACGCGGCGGACGAAATCCTCCGGCCACTCCTGCGGCCGCCGCGCTTCGGCCACATCCACCGGGCAAAGCGTGAATGCGATGCCGGCATTGCGCAGCAGCTCCGCACGTCTGGGCGACGAAGAAGCTAAGGCAATTTTCGCACTTCGTGTGTCGGCTTCTACGGCTCGTGTTTCGGTCTTTATGCCTCCCGCTTCAGGCCTCACATCTCGACGCTTCAGTTTGAGTTTGACTCTCAGTCGCTTTGCCATTAGTCCCTACTCTTCACCGCCGCTTCATTCTACCCATTCTGTGTATCTAACCTCGGGATGCAAACTGGAGCCTCTACCTTGTCGTCTGGCGCAGCCACTGATTCAAGGTTTTCTCTACCCCTGGTTCTCTCCCCGCCCTCGGCGTTGATTGTTATCGCAGTCCGACCAAGCCGCGGACGGAATTGATCAGCTTCGCCGAGTCGTAGCCGACGCCGTCCTTGAACACGGTCTCAATCTTCTCGATGTCGGCGATGTTGGTCGCGGGATCGCCGTGGATCACCACCAGATCGGCCTGCTTGCCGGGAGCAATCGTCCCGATCCGGTCAGCCTCACCCAGGAACTGCGCGCCGTTGAAGCTGGCGATGCGGATGGCCTCGACCGGCGTGAAGCCCGCGTCGACCAGCAGCTCGACCTGGCGCTGGTCGCCGTAGCCGGCGATCACGCCGCCGATCCCGGTAGGATCCTCACCCGCGAGCAGTAGCCCGCCCGCCTGCACGAACGCCCGCTCAAACTGCATTTCTTTCTTCAGCAACGCGGGCCAGGGCGAAGTCTCGGCGCCAAAACGCTGGCGCAGGAACGCGGGATCGCCCACCCGCACCTTGTTGGCGAGAAAGGTGGCGCGCGCGTCGGGCGAGAGCGCATCCAGCATGCGCTGCTGCAGCGACGGCCGCTCCGGCAGGAACATCTCGAACACCGGCAGCGTCGAAGTCACGGCCACGCGATGCGCTACCAGTTCGCGGATGGTCTGCTGCACCTCGGGGCCGCTGATGTCGATCTGCTCGGCCAGTTGCTTCAGCGCGGGACCTGTCGGCGGGCAGGCGTCGGACTTCTTGTCGGGAACGAAGTCGGTATCGACCAACAGGCCGTGTTCGAGGTCGTCGATGCCCAGCGCCGCGGCTTCGCGGAAGGTGACCGAGCACAGGTGACCGGTGACCTTGATACCGCGCTTGTGAGCTTCCTCAATGGCGGCGGCGAGTTCGGCGCGCGTGATGAACATGTACGCTTTGTACGAGGTGGCGCCCTGCTCGGCCCAGAATGCCACCGTCTTGCGCGCGTCCTCGGGGCCGGTGAGGGCGTGCATCTGCACCGCGAACGAGCCCTCGCCCTCGAGATACGGCCCGGTGATGCGGATCTTCGGCCCAGGCGCCTTGCCCGCGTCGATCTGCTTCTTGAGCTCGATGTCAGTGTAGGGCTCGAGCGACCCAGTGGTGCGGATCGTCGTGACGCCGCCGGCGAGGTAAAGACGCGGGAAGCTGAAACCCATCTCCGTGAACCAGCCTCCGCCCGCGGGATAGAACAGGTGATCATGCATCCCGACCAGCCCGGGAATGACGGTGTAGCCGCGCAGATCGAGCACCTTGGCGTCGCCGGGGATAGCCGCCCTCGCGGCGTCGCCGATGGACTGTATGCGGCCATTTGAGATGACGATGGTCTGGTCATCTCTTGGAGCAGCGCCGGTGCCGTCGATCACGCGCACGTGGGTCAGGACGACGGTGGGAGAGTCCACGGTGACGAACGATTTGACCTCGGGAGAGAGCTGAGCGAGCGCCAACGCGGGCAGAAGCAGGACAAGAGCGACGACAAGTTTGCGCAACGGATCACCCCCGGGCGTGAGCCGGGCAGATTAGCACGCACAGCACTAAGCAGTCAGCAATCAGCACTCAGTCTACCCCAGCGCGGGCGAGACGCCCGCGGATGCTAGAATCGAACCAGGGTCAGTTCCCGCCAAGATGGACCGCGCGCACATCCGCAATTTCGCCATCATCGCCCACATCGACCACGGCAAGAGCACGCTGGCCGACCGCCTGCTCGAGCTCACCGGAGCGCTCTCGGCGCGCGAGATGCAGGAGCAGGTGCTCGACGCCATGGACCTGGAGCGCGAGCGCGGCATCACCATCAAGGCGCACGCCGTGCGCATGAAGTACATCGCGCGCGACGGCCAGGAATACCAGCTCAACCTGATCGACACCCCCGGCCACGTGGATTTTTCCTACGAGGTCTCGCGCTCGCTGGCCTCCTGCGAGGGCGCGCTGCTGGTGGTGGACGCCTCCCAGGGCGTGGAGGCGCAGACGCTGGCCAACGCATATCTCGCGATCAATCACGGCCTCGAGATCATCCCCGTCATCAACAAGATCGACCTGGCCAGCGCCGACGTGAACCGCACCAAGGAAATGATCGAGAGTGCCATCGGCCTCGATGCCTCCGACGCGCTGCCGGTCAGCGCCAAGACCGGCCAGGGCGTCCCCGAGGTGCTGGAGCGCATCGTCGCGAAGGTGCCGCCGCCCAAAGGCTTTCCCGAAGCCCACCTGCAAGCGCTGATCTTCGATTCCTGGTTCGATCCTTACCGCGGCGTCATCGTGCTGACGCGGGTTTTCCAGGGCACGCTCCGTCGCGGCCAGAAGATCCGCCTGTGGTGGAACGGCAAAGTTTTCGAAGTGGAGACCCTGGGCGTGCTCACCCCGAAGCCAGTGGAAGTGGACGAGCCTGAGCGCGGGCGAGGTCGGGTTCCTGATCGCCAACATCAAGAACGTCGCCGACACCAAGATCGGCGACACCATCACCGACGACGACCGTCCCGCCATCGAACCGCTGCCCGGGTTCGAGGAAGTGAAGCCCATGGTGTTCGCCGGGCTCTACACCGTGGACGCGCACGAGCACACGCAATTGCGCGAGGCCCTGGAGAAGCTGCGCCTGAACGATTCCTCATTCTTCTTCGAGCCGGAGAGCTCGGTGGCGCTGGGCTTCGGTTTCCGCTGCGGCTTCCTTGGGCTGCTGCACATGGAGATCATCCAGGAGCGGCTGGAGCGCGAGTTCAACCTCGACCTGATCACCACCGCGCCCAGCGTCCGCTACCGCATCACCACGCACCGACGGCCAGATGGTGGAGATCGACAATCCATCGAAATGGCTGCCGCAAAGCGAGATTGCCAAGGTCGAGGAGCCGGTGATCGTCGCCACCATCCTCACCAACGAAGAGTTCGTGGGCGGCATCCTGAAGTTGGTGGAAGAGAAACGCGGCAAGCAGAAAGCGTTCGAATACGTGAGCTCGTCACGGGTGATGCTGACCTATGAACTGCCGCTGAACGAGATTGTGCTCGACTTCTACGACCGGCTGAAGTCGGTGTCGCGCGGATACGCCTCGCTCGACTACCACCTGGCGGGCTAGTGGGAATCGCCGATGGCGAAGCTCGACATCCTGGTGGCGGGCGAGCCGGTGGACGCGCTCTCGCTCATCGTGCACCGCGAGGCGCCTTACGAGCGCGGGCAGGCGCTGGCGGCCAAGATGAAACAACTGATCCCGCGGCAGATGTTCGAGGTGGCCATCCAGGCGGCGATCGGCGGCAAAGTCATCGCGCGCGAGACGGTGCCGGCCATGCGCAAGAACGTGCTCGCCAAGTGCTACGGCGGCGACATCACCCGCAAGCGCAAACTGCTGGAGAAGCAGAAAGAAGGCAAGCGGCGGATGAAGCGCATCGGGCGCGTTGACATCCCCCAGGAAGCCTTCCTGGCGGTTCTGAAAGTCGGCGAACCGTAATGCAATACGCGCAAGTGTGTCGTCAAAAGCATTGATTCTGGTGTGGATTCCCCGAGAGTCTCGAGTTTAGGAATGTGCAAAAGTGACATCGGGGCGGGTTACGAAAGCGTGCGCGGGCCGGGAGCGAGTGCACAATCGAGTGTGCTCTGTAAGCTCTTGGCCTGCGGGTGGTTATCTCTGCCGCGGAAATTATGCAAAGCGCTGAAGAGGGCGGAATAACGGGCTGATTCAGCCCCGCCAGGATTGAATTCCACAGGATTTTCCACAACGCTTAGGATAATCCTCCGCTGACCAATGTAAAGCAGGCCGCCCCGGCGGGCGGCCTGACTTCTGGCACCGGCAGGCGAACTACTGTGGCTTTGGTGGAGTCGTGGGCGTGGTGGTCGTCGCCGGCTTGTGCGTGGTGGTGGTCGCCGGTTTCGGAGTCGTCGTGCCGCTGGTCGGCCTGCTGCTGGAGCTGGGAGCCGAGGCAGGAGCGGCTACGCCCGACTGGGCGTTGTACAGGTCCACCACCTGCTTGGTGACATCGGCGTTGGCCCCGAACCACAGCACTTGTCCCTGCGGCCACGGCTGCGAAACGTCGATCAGCAGCGTGAACTGATTGTCCTTGGCGAACCGGTCGATCACCGGCGCCATCTTCTGCAGGATGCGCTGCGCGATCTCGCTCTGCTGCTGCTGGTACTCGTTCTGGGCGTCCTCGGAGGCGCGCTGCATCGTCTTTTGTTTGGTCTCCAGACTGCGGACCAGGTTGCCGCGCGCTTCCTCGTTCATCTTGTCGCCCTGGGTGCTGAGCTGCTTCTTCAGATCCTCGATCTCCTTGCCGAGATTTTGCAGCTCGGTGCGCTTGGGATCGAACTTCTTGTCCAGCGCCTCCAGATCGCGACGGCCCTCATTGGAGGCCATGATGGCGCCCTGGATGTTGATGATGCCGACTTTATTGACGCTCGTGACGGGAGCAGTGGCTGTGGGCGCGGCAGCGGGCGCGCTGGCCGGAGCGGCAGCGGCGGGAGCGGCAGCCGCCGTGCCAGTCTGCGCCAGAGCGGCCAGAGACAGGACTACGGCGACGAGCAAAGCAAAAGGTGCAAACTTGCGTGTCATCGGATGCTTCGGACTCCTTGGGAGAATACCTGCGAGATTCCTCGGAACTGCGATCGGGGCACCGCCGTCTTAGGGCGGACCTTCCAGCCCCGGCCAGTAGAACCACGCTCGCCGGGAAGCATATTTTTTCGCGGGAGCGGATAAGCTGCATTATAGGGTGCGGCTCAGGTTAGCGTCAAACCGGCGGGTGGCAGGCAGCAGGAAACAGCATTGCTCCTAGAAGGTCGTGCTCACCGTGAACCGGAAGGTCTTGCGCGGTTCCTTCAGGCGGTAATTGGGGAAGAAGGTACCCAAGGTCTGCTGATAGGTGTAGTCGCCGGCGGCTCCGGGCGGGAACATGTCGCGTGTGACCAGGCTCGGCGTCGGAGCATTGGTGTTGAGTATCAGAGGGTTGTACGCCCAGTACACGCGGAAGGGAGCGTTGATGACCGGCATCATCACCTGGACCTCGAGGCCGGTGGACATGCGCGGCACATAGTTGGTCCCGGGAACCATCTGTAGCTCCTGCTTGAAGGGGACGGTCCCGGGCGCGATGTTGTTGATGCAGATGAAATAGGGGGGGAAAGACACAGATTGCAGGCTCGGGCAGCCGAAGCCGCCGCTGTTCAGTTGGGCGAAAGCGCTGTCGGAGATGCGGAGCTGCGAGCTGCGCGCCGAAAAGTTCATGCCGAAATCCACGAAGGGAGCGAGGTTCACCGGCCCCACCAGCGGGATGCGGTATTCCAGGTTGGAAACGATTTGGCTGTCGCCGCCGGGGAAGACAATGCTCTGAATCGGGATGGGAACCGTCCACGAGCCCTGGCGGGGGTTGGCCGGATTTATCGGGACCTGGGTGCCGTCGGGATTGGCAAGGATGATGCTGCCGGTCGTCACCAGGAAAGCCACGGGTGAGACCGAGCGGATATCGAACCCGCGCAAATCCTGGTCGCCACCCATGTAGAAGCGCTCGAACGGGGGTGCCACCAGCCCGCCATAGCCGGTGAGGAACGAGCCCTGCACCCGGAAGCCCAGCACCTGATGGCCTTCCTTACTGGGATGCAGGCCCTTCATGCTGGTGAACCGCTTGTATTCCGCGATCGGCCGCACCGCCTTGACGTTGCCTCCGAGGCCGGCTATTTCCCCACCGAAAAAGTAGCTTTGGCCCGTCGTCGGCCGGATGGGGCTGTTGATGGTGCTGTAGGTCAGGCTGGGGACGATCTTGCTGGTGACCACGCCGTGCAGCGCATTCGGTCCGGAGAGGCCGCGGAAGGCCAAGGTCTCGAAGTATTGTTGCGACGCCTGGCTGAAGACGGTGAGCGACGAGGTGTCGTAGCCGTAGGTAATGCCGATGCGCTTCAGCGAATGCCGCAGCGGATAGCTGGCCGACGCGGTG
Organism: uncultured Acidobacteriota bacterium; assembly: GCA_963704285.1. Taxonomy (GTDB): domain Bacteria; phylum Acidobacteriota; class Terriglobia; order Terriglobales; family Acidobacteriaceae; genus JAHFUA01. Next base: position 3,962,181 of record OY969886.1, read on the forward strand.
AACCCGGTGCTCGACTGGGTGAAGTTCTGCAACGTGTTCAACACATTCTGCGGCAGGTTGAGCGCCTGCCCGGACAGGATATTTGCCTGCTGCGCCTGGTTGTAGTTGAACCTGCGCGTATACACGGTGAAGCCGAGCTGCAGCGGGCGGTCGAACATGTAGGGCTCGGTGAAGCCGAACATCAGGTTGCGCTCCAGGTTGCCGATGTTGGCCGAGACTGTCAGCGTCTCCCCCAGGCCCAGGAAGTTGTTGGTTTGGTAGTTGATGCCGATGAACGATCCGGCGAGTCCGCTGACGCCGCCGGTGAGCCCGATCGAATTCTTCCCCTTTTCCTTGACCTTGAGCGTGATGTCGACCGTGCCTTCCTGGTTGTTCTGTTTGGTTTCCGAGTCCTGTTCGGGCTTGAGCGGCTCGAAATACCCCAGCTGGTTCAGGCGCAGCAGGCTGAACTCCCAGAGCTTGCTGTTATAAACCTGGCCTTCCTCCAGCGCCAGTTCGCGGCGGATGACCTTGTCGCGGGTGGTGTTGTTGCCCTGAAACTCGATGCGCCGCACGAAGAACTGCTTGCCCTCGTCGAGGTCGAACTTCACCGTCACCGTCTTGTGCTCGTCGTCGATCTCGGTGTCGGGAACGGGGGTGAAGTTGATATAGCCCAGGGCGCCATAGGCGTCGCGCAAGTTCTTGATGCCTTTGCGCATCAGCTCCACATTGAAGATATCGCCATCCTTCATGGGGATCTGGGCGCGCAGGGCCGCGATGTTGGTGATGGCCTTGTTGCCGCTGAACTTCACCTCTTTCAGGCGGTAGCGCTCGCCCTCTTCGATGGGCAGGGTGATGTCCACCGCCTTGCCGCCGCCCTTCTGGATCAGCGGCAGGTGGAAGCCGTGGCTGTCGCGGATGCTGGTTTTCGGGTCCTGCACCAGCGCTTTGAAGTATCCCTTCTGCTGGTAGGCGTCGCGGACGCGTTCGGCATCTTCACTCAGCTTGGTGGCATCGTAGGTGCGCGACCACAGGTTTTCCAGGATGATGGAGTGCGGGATCCCCAGCGGCTTCAGGTTCTTCATGGCGGAGCGCAGGTAACGGCTGCTGACGTTCTTGTTGCCCTCGAACTTGATCTTGCCGACCTTGACCTTGGGGCCTTCCTTGACGATGAAGGTGACCCCCACCGCCGCCGGCGGGATCTGCCGCACTTCGGTGCGGATGGTGGCGAACTGACGGCCGTGCTCCGCCAGCAGCTCCTTCAGCGTGACCTCCGCTTTCTTGATCTTGGTGGGGTCGTACTGGTTCTCGACCGTCAGGCCGACTTTGCGCTCCTTGAAGCGGTCGAGCACGTCGCTCTGGGTCACCGAGTTCAGGCCCAGGTAGTTGATCTCGCGGATGGTCGGCTTTTCCTTGACGTAGAGGTGGATGATCCAGCCCTTGGTCCCCTGCTCGCGCTCGAAGCGGATGTCCTCGAAGTAGCCGGCGTTCCACAGCGAGTTGAAGTCGCGCTCCAGGGCGGCCGGGTCGTAAACGTCCCCGGCATGGGTGAAAATCCTGGAGCGGATGGTGTCGGCCGGGATGCGGCGGTTGCCGTGGATCTGGATATCCTGGATGAGCTCCTGTTGCGAGCCGGCCATCACCCCAGAGCCGGGGAACAACACCGCCAGCAGGAGGCAAACAAGCCGGGCAAACCCAGGTGCATGGCCGGCACGAACTGGTGAGGAAACCTGAAGAAACGCAGAAATATTCCACCCTCAGTCTGGCAGTACCGGGAAAAGGGGAATTATACGGTAGCTGGGCTGATCCCGCCAAAGCGCCGAGGGCTCGATGGCGACGCCTGCCGCGCGCCCTAAGTGCTTCACGTGAAATCGAGTTAGTGCGCGGAGGGGCGCACCCGTGCCACTTCCACCAGCACCGAGTAGAAGGTGGCGCCGGCGCCCATGTCGGTGAGCCGGTCTGAGGTGAGGACGTTGATGTTCCGGCCCTGCGGCGAGAGTTTGGCCCAGTCCAGCCGGGCGGCTACCACGCCGGGGGGCACCGCACCATTGACCCGCGCCGTCAGCTCGATCTCGCCGCGGCTGTTAAACACCCGGACGCGATCGCCGTCGCGGATGCCGCGCGGCTCGGCGTCGGCAGCCGTCATCTCCAGCAAATGGCGATCTTCCATCTGCTGCATCGCCGGCAGGTTGGTGAAGGTGGTATTGAGGAAGTTGTCCGCCTTGCGGGCCAGCAGCTCCAGCGGAAAGGTGCGAGCCGGCGGGCTGTGTCGCGATTCGGTGGGCGGAACGAACGCAACGACGGGATCCAATCCCTTGGCCGCCAGAGATTCGCTGTAGAACTCCGCCTTGCCCGAGGGGGTCGGGAAGCCGCCTTCCGCAAACGGGAGGAATGGAGACTCGTTTGCGGTCCGTGTCTCCGTGTCTCCGTGGTGGAAGTTCAGGCGGACATGCCCTTCGCGTTCGAGGCGCGCGCGATCAATGCCGGCCAGCCACGGGTGCGTGAGGTCGAGGGCGGAGTCGATCGCCTGGTCCACCGTTTCCTTGAAGCAGTCCTCGGTGAATCCCATCCGCTCGGCCAGGTCGGAGAACAGCTGGAAATTGGAGCGGCATTCGCCCACGGGCTCGATCGCCTGCTCGGAGACCTGAAGATAGTAATGGCCGTAGGCTGTCTGCAGCTCTTTGTGCTCGAAGAAGGTGGTGGCGGGCAGAACGATATCGGCGTAGTCGGTGGTATCGGTGAAGAACTGCTCGTGCACCACCGTGAACAGGCCCTGGCGCGCGAAGCCATGCACCACGCGGTTGTGGTCGGGCGCCACCGCGACCGGATTCGAGTTGTAAACGAAGACTGCCTGGACCGGTGGATCAGCCAGCGCGGTGAGTGCGTGCCCGATCTCGACCATATTGATCGTCCGCGCCGGCCGGCCGAGCGCGGCCTGCATCAGATCGGGATGCTCGAGGCGGTCACGCCGCAGCGGATAGGCGCCGCTGGTCGAGAGCTGCAATCCGCCGCCGGCTTCTTTCCATGACCCAATGAGGCAAGGCAGCATGGCAATGGCGCGCACCGCCATTCCGCCGTTTTCCGAGCGCTGCACGCCGTAGTTCATGCGGATGGCCGCCGGACGCGTAGTGGCGTATTCGCGTGCCAGCCGCACCACATCCTCGCCGGAGATGCCGGTGATGGCGGCCACGCGCTCGGGCGGATACTGTGTGGCCCGATTCCGGAGCTGGTCGAAGCCGAGCGTGTAACGCGCCACATAGTCCGCAGCGTGGAGGTTTTCGCGGATGATGACGTGCATCATGCCCAGGGCAAGAGCCGCGTCGGTGCCCGGACGGATGGGAACATACCAGTCGGCGCAGCGGGCGGTGCGCGTCTTGTAAGGGTCGATCACCACCAGCTTCGCGCCCTGACGCCGCGCTTCTTCGATGAACGGCCACAGGTGGACGTTGTTGCCGTGGATGTTTGCACCCCAGGCGATGATGTAACGCGACTGTGCGAACTGCTCCGGCTCGGTGCCCAGCTTGCGTCCCAACACGGAGACCAGGCCCACTTCGCCGGTCTTCGAGCAGATGTTGCGGGCGAGCTGCGAGGCGCCCAGCCGGTGGAAGAAGCGGCGGTCCATGCTTGCGCAATTCAGCACACCCAGCGTGCCGCCGTAGGAGTACGGCAGGATGGCCTCGCTGCCGAACTCGCGGCTGATGCGGCGGAAACGCTCGCAGATCTCATTGAGCGCCGCGTCCCAGGAGATGCGCTCCCAGCGCGCGCCAGGACCTTTTGAACCGACGCGGCGCGCCGGGTAGAGCACGCGCTCCGGCGAGTACACGCGGTCGAGGTACTTGGCTACTTTCGCGCACAGGAACCCGCGGGTCACCGGATGCGCGGGATCGCCCTGGATCCTGGTGGCGCGGCCGTCTTCCACCGTGATCAGCACACCGCAAGCGTCCGGACAATCGTGCGGACAGGCGGCATGGACGACGCGCTTCATAGGTCGCGATTATACCGAGTACTCGGTACTCCTCTAGCTCGCCGCGCCGCGCATCAGCACGTCCCACGCTTGCGCCTCGGCCCACTGCCGCAGGTCGTGCCAGCCCACCTCGGGATACTCGCGGTGCAAGCCGGCAATGTCGATCCCCGGGCCCACGCGGTCGAACCATTCGAACATGAGCGCCATGTCCTTGCTCCAGGCGCGCACTTGCTCGATGGGAGTCTGGTGATACTTGATCCGCCGCCCCATGACGTGCGCCAGAGTCTCAGCGATCTCGGGCGGGGTGTGCTCGTCGGAGGCGATGTCGATCCGCCGTCCCAGGAAGCGTTCGCGCTGCTCCAGCACCAGGGCAGCGAATGCCGCAATGTCGTCCAAACAGATCAACTGCAGCTTGCAGGCAGACGACAGCGCGATGGCAAAGCGGCCCTCCAGCAGCTCAGGATGGAAATAAGGGCCGAGAAAGTTTTCCATGAACATCGTCGGGCCGATGACCGTCCACGGGATGCCGAGCGACTGGATATGGCGCTCCACCTGCGCCTTGCTCTCGAAGTGCGGGATCCCGGTATGCGTGTCCGCCTTGGGGACGGACATGTAGACCAGGTGTTTCACGCCGGAGAATTTCGCGGCATCGGCCATGTTGATGCCCTGGCGCACCTCGGTCGCCGGCCCGCCGGAGTCGAATGGGGTGGACACGCAGAAGAAGGCATCCATGCCGCTGGCGGCGTGGGCCAGGGAGCCGCGGTCTTCCATGTCGCCGGTGGCGATCTCCGCCCCCAGCGCTTGGAGTTTCCTGGCGGCCGGCGATTCCGGCTTGCGGGTCAAACCGCGCACCCGGTGGCCTCGGCTCAGCAGCAATCGCGCCAGCGCGCCACCCTGGTTGCCTGTGGCGCCGGTGACGAGGACGGAAAGACGATTCGACATGACACCTCCGGCAATAAACCGGTGAGACCCCCAGCCTCGCTAGAGTTTGTGAATATGCGGGGCCAAAGCCAGTGGATTCTTTTTCCTGACGTTGCCTTGGAGAATACCCCTCGGCCCGGCAGGTATCAAGTTGGGGACTCCGAGGGCAGCAACCCAGCCGCTATGATTATGGCAACAGGGTCAAGACTGGGGCATGAGCATGGCAACGACGCAGGTTATTCTCTACTTCGACACTCCCGCAGACGCATTGCGCTTCACCCTTGCTGCCAGTTCCGCGCTCGCCGGCGATGGCAAGAAGTCCAACGACCAGCCCGACCTGAGCCGCGAGATCAAGCGCGCCACCCGCATCCGCGCCGAAGACGTCACCGTCGCCGGGCCGAAATAGCTGGGCCTGTGCGCTCCCATACCGCCGCAACGCCGAGAAGGCAGAGGCCCGTAGGGCCGAAATAAAGTAGCCCAGGGCGGAAGTGTGTGCGTGAGAACGCCGTCACGTTCTCACGTAGACTCGATATTCCGATTCTTCTCCCTGTTTCGACCGTCCCGAGGGCTGCTTGCCTGGTTACACCATCGCGTACAGCCGGGTGATGTTGTAGGCCAGAGTGGCGAGGGTGAACTCCGCCGCCACTTTGACCAGACTACGAGTCCGGAACTGCCGCATTCCGCGCTGTTGTTTCAGTACCCCGAACACCGGTTCCACAAGCGCCTTTCTGCGTTGATACACCTGCCGTCCCGCTGGGCTGCGTAGCTTCTGTCGCATCGCCCACAGGTGCGGGCTCGTGGGTGGCGGCGATGGATCCCGCACCGGCTGCCCTCGATTCAGACAGGGTGCCAGGTTGGGATCGGGCACGAAGGCCTCTACCCCACGTTCCGCCAACTGCTCCACATTGACGTTCGCATAGAAGCCAGCATCAGCCAGCACGCGGTGCGGCTTTTGCCGACAACGGCGGGTGACCTCATCGACCAGCGGCACCAGCGAGTGCGCATCGTGCGCGTTCTGCGTCACCCGCTGCGCCAGGATTAAATGATCTTCGCTGACCGCGATCTCGGCCGTGTAGCCCACCACAAATCCCTCACGGCTGCGCAGCAAACGGGCCTCAGGATCGGTGCGCGGTAGTTTGGCGGTGCCGCTCTTGCGCAGCTTCTCCAGCCGCCGCGGGATGATGGCCAGCCGCTGCTGCAACTGTTCCACCGCCTGCTGCGGGAGCTTGGCCCCGGCGCCTTCGTCGTGATCGTCCTGGTTGCACTGTTGCTGCCAGCGCCGCACCTGCCGCCGTAGCCGCGCCCGCTCCTTGCGCAGGCGTGGTTCGGTATCGATGCGCTCGCCCGAAGCGCAGGCTCGGATGCGGGTCGAGTCCACGGCCACCATACCCAACTTGCCCAGCTTCCACCTCTGTGCCAACTCCAGTACCTGCGTGAAGGCGTCGTTCAGCGCCCGCCCATGCCGCCGCCGGAACGCACTCAGGGCCCAGTTGTCCGGCTTCGCTCCTCCGGCCAGATAGCGCAGCGCCAAGTCCTCGCGGATGCGCTGCTCCAACCGCCGCGCCGACGTGATCCCCAAGGCGTAGGCGTACAGCCACACCTTCAACATCAGCTCGGGCGCATACAGCGCCCCGCCTTCTTCGCTGTACTGCTCCTCGAAGACGCTCAACTCCAACCACTCCACCACCTCGTGCACGAAGAAGCACAGGTGATCGCCTCCCAGTTCATCTTTCACGCTGGGCGGCAGCAGGTACGCTTGATCCGGGCTGTACGGCAGATATCGGCTCATGCTTCCTTCTGCCTCATCTCCCCTGTGCGAAACAAGTGAGTTCTCACGCACACACGGAAGCCCTGGGTGGGCTATAAGAAGAGTCGTGAGCCCCTTCAGGGGCGGCACGAACTGCGCGCGGCTAAAAAGCACTTCCGAGCGGAGGTTTGGGCAGAGGCTCCCACCCGGCGTCCTGAACGAACGATTCGCAGTTCGGCCTTGTCCATTCCCAGGTTAGCGCCGAAAAGCACGGCGCGAACCTGGGGCACCCGGCAGTTGCCCGTCGCTTCCAGCCCGACCAGCGCCGGTGCCGGCAAGCTTTTGTAAAACTGCTGCGCCTCGCCCGCGCTGTGCACCAACTTCTGTTCTGCGGTCTCGCCCGTCTCCGTGTCTAACCAGCAAACTTGCTCCCAGCTCGGATGAAAATCACAGCCTATAATCACCATTCGAAGGCTCCTTCTTCCCCAGCGCCTTTCAGTCCTCAACCAAAAGACGCTGTCAGGGTAAGCTATGGAGCCTTCGCTCTTATCCAATCAACACAAGCACAGCTTGTGTGGGCAAGGTGTCAACCCGCCGCGCGGCGAATGAGAATCCCACACGAGCAAAGAACGCTCGTGTGGGGCACCCACGGTTTGCCTGTGCCACCCGCCGCAAGACAGAAGCCGGACATCAGAGGTCGTTGGAGACCAACCGGGCGGCGTATCGGAGACGGATGGCAAAGAAGAGAGCCGCTGCCGAAGTAGCAGCGGTGTCCTAGCGTTGACTGCGCGTGGCGGAGTAGTCCCGCCCCCCAAGCTCTAGCCCATGCCAAGTCAAAGTTACACTGAATCGCTTGAAGAGGCCGAGGAACTCTTCGGTCGTCAACTTAAGGTCTATCTCCCGCACTGAAATAGGCCCGGTGTTGGTAGCTAGGGCCTCTTGAACAGTCTCAAATTTGTCGCCTGGTACCATGGATGCCCGCACCAATGGCGGCTCAGCTGCATAGAAGGAAACTGCGACGAGAAACTCACCTGGCTTGATCAGACCCTTTTCTCGGAGGTGCTTGTGCACTGAGTTCTGGCCCACATCATCTGCCGCTGCCGTACCCTCCCAATCTCCGTATTGCGTAGATGCCTTGAAAGATTCCATCTTTAGAACCTCCCCGTAGACCAGAAATTTATACACGCACGAGCTGCCCGATGCAAAGCCGCACCGCAGTCGTGCATGCACATCCGTCACTGGCGCGCTCCCCGCGGACGGAGCACAATCGTCGCGGAAGGGGGAATTATGGCAACAAAAGAAAAAGTGATAAGAACGTTCAAGCTGGTTGAAGACAATAGTGAGTGTAGGCACGAATTCATCGTTGGACCACAGCGCAGGGTAAAGGACCTGCTATTTGGACACTGCGACGCCTGCCTTCATGAAGTTGCGGTGGAATTAGACAAGGCGGGGAAACGTACGGGGCGGTCGTGGCTGATTGAGTACGGACAGGAAGTGAGGTAATCATGAGGAGAAGGACATCGTTAGCTCTGTTACTTGCAGTACTTGCGTTGGTCTGTTCTGCGTTAACGGAGACTGTTAAGAGGGACGCTGACCAGACCACCATTGCGGTGCAAGTGAAGACTCAGACGTACCAGCTACCCGATGAGGTTCTACCGGGCTTCAAACGCGTGTCTGGGCAGTGCGATTATGCATGCGGCTATCCTCCGCTACCGCCAATTGGATGCAAGAATGAACCGAAGGTGTGTGCATGTTCAAACATCTACGGATGTCAGGACTGCCATTGGGTCTTTCTGAACTGTCACTAAACCTTGTTGCAACTGGGGGCGCGAGCCGTGGGTTAGTCGAACATCTGATCGACCTTCTCGCGCACTACGCCGCGCAGTCGTGCATTGCCCCTCCGTTACTGGCGCGCGCTCCGCGAACTAAGCACAATCGTCGCGGAGGGCAAAGGAGGCTCTATGAGAAGAAGGCTGCCATTGAAAACGATCGGCATTTTATGTTGGTTTGTGGCCGCTTGTTCGTTTTTGGATGCTGTTTTCAACGATAGATTTGATTGGGCGTTACTCGCGTTGATAGTAGGAGGAGTCGGAGCAGTTCTTGTTTTTGTTATCAAGCCGAAAGTCGATAATTTGCAAGACAAACTCGAACACCGCCGCTAATGGTCCTTGCTTGGGGAAGCGGCTTTTGGAAACTTACCCTGGCAACCGCTCGGCCAATGATCGTACGTCACTGGCTCTCCGCGCGCTCTTCCGCGACAACTCTCAAGGAGGAATAAACAATGCCGCCAGCAGTGGTGAACATCAAGGGCAATAAGATATCGATTGAATTTTCCAACGGCTTGACCTACGGACCAGTAGAAAACAATCCAACGACAGAGTTCCTGTGCAAGATGATTGCGAACCTAGAAGGCAGGCTGGCGAAGCTGGAAAGCCGCATACACGACTGAAATGTGTCATCCTGGAGCAAAACGGGGACAGCCTGAACTGCGTTAATTATTTTTCTGCCAAGACGACCCAAAAAACTCGCGCGGTTCAGGCTGTCCCCTATTCCCCCTATTCCCCCTATTCCCTCCCTATTCCCTATTCCCGTCCAAGTGCTCCAGCTTCTTAAATCGAAGGCTGGGATGGCGGGGATCAGCGCGGAAGAGACGGTAAGATCGGCGTGCCTGGTGTTGAATCTCCTGCGGCAAGGCGGCAAACGCAGTCCTGTAGGGGCGCGTAGTGCGCGATTCGATCACAGCAACTCGTCGAGAGGACGCGTTTCGCCTCGACGGTTCTCTTGCCGCGCCTCTTCCGCCAGGCGGCGTAATTTCTCCGGATTTCGCCCCAAACGTTCCTTCCAGGCGGCTTCGTCCTGAAGAGTTTCGATAATCTGCGAGGCTATCGCGTCCTGCTCCTCCTGCGGGAGTGTAGCCAGCTTTCGCAGCGCGTCTTCTAATAACGGTGTCACGACCCAAGCCTAGCAGACGGCCTTCAGGCTCGCAACGCGGTTCCGAGGGCCAGGAAGTCCGCAGTTAACAATTAGCTATATGTAACCAAAGATCATTTACTTATTACTTGACACGTCATTCCATTTGAATGATATGCTCGATGGCAATGCATTATCAAAGCGCTAAGTCCTGTCTCCATCGGATTTTGCCGCAAAGTCCTGCAGATCGTGGGACCTCATGGGACCGGGCTTCGCAAGTCGCTGATTCGACCAAGGGAGAGAAAATGGCGCCAAACCGTCAGGATTCCGAACCTATTGCTTATGCCCACGAAGCGCCGCGCTGCCAGCACGTGCGGCTGAGTGGCGCGCGCTGCGGCTCGCCCGCGCTGCGCGGCAAGCGTTTTTGCCAGCTTCACCAGGTGGTTGCCGAGATCGAAGAATTGGATCGCACGCTGGCTCCCAACGGCGAGGCCACCGCCCTGCAGCTTGCCCTCTGGCAGGTGATGCGCGTTCTGCAAGGCCCGGCGCCCGACTACGAGGCCTGCCGCCTCATGCTCCACGCGCTGCAGATCAGCCGCGCCAATCTGAAGAACTTCGCGGCCGAGCGCCGCGATCGCGCAGGCGCTTCTAACACCCAACCTGCGGCAAGGGAAGACAGAGAAGAAGCGCGAAGAGGGAGACAAACACGAATCTGGATCAACTAACTCCTAGGGGCTCAAGATTTTCCTTCTAACTACTTTATTTTCATGGATCACAGGAGAGATATCCCCCTAAGTTCAATGTTTTCAGTGACCAGTACCCCCGGGGGGTAGGGTATCCGGCTTGGCCGGGTTGAGCTGTCGTGAACGGCGCAGCGCTGATACACGGCGCGCCGCTGTTGCGCGCGAAGGATCTTGAGAATGCGGGTGGGGAGAACGCCGTCGAGGTGGGCGCAAAGCGTCGTGTCAAGGAACCGCATGGGCGGAGAGGCGGTATCTGGATTCTTCGCTTCGCTCAGAATGACAGTTCCTGAAGTATGGCGGAAGGCGGGAGATCCTTCGCTGCGCTCAGGATGATCGCCCGCGGCTCAGACGCCCCGGAGAGCGCCTCAACTTCGCTTCGCTCAGAATGACAGTTCCTGAAGTATGGCGGAAGGCGCGGTCACTTGATCTCGAGAATCTCCTTCTCCTTGGCCTTGCCCATGTCTTCCATTTTCTTGATCTCGTCGTCGGTGAGCTTCTGGATCTCTTCAAGCGAGCGGCGCTCGTCGTCCTCGGTGATCTTCTTGTCCTTGAGGGTTTTCTTGATGAGCTCGTTGCCGTCGCGGCGGATGTTGCGGACGGCGGTGCGATGGTCCTCCAGCACCTTGTGCAGGTGCTTGACCAGGTCGCGGCGGCGCTCTTCGGTCAGCGGCGGCACCGGGACGCGGATGAGCTTGCCGTCGTTCATGGGATTCAGGCCGAGGTCGGCGGAGCGGATGGCCTTTTCGATCGTCCCCAGCGAGCTGGGATCGAACGGCTGCACGGTGATGAGCTGAGCCTCGGGCGCGTGCACCTGCGCGATCTGGTTGAGAGGCATCGCGCTGCCGTAATAGTCCACGGTGACGGAATCGAGCATGTGTACCGAGGCGCGGCCGGTGCGGATGGCCGCCAGCTCCTTGCGGAAGTCTTCCACCGCTTTCTCCATGCGGGTGCGGAGCTGCACGAAGGTTTCCTTGAGCGCGGGATTGCTCGCCATGCTGGGTTGAGGCATCAGGTCCGCCTGGTACAAGTGGCCACGGGCAGGCGCCGGCGGCCAGGGATCGAGAACCGGGAATTATAGCGAAGTTGAGGCGCTTGGCGGGCGTCTGAGCCCGCCGCCGAAATCCCGAGCGAAGCGAGGGACCTAGGCGGTGACCAGCGAACCAATTTTCTCGCCGGTGACGACGCGCCGGATGTTTCCGGGCCGGTTCAGGTTGAAGATCACGATGGGGAGGTTGTTGTCCTTGCACAGGCTGATGGCGGTGGAATCCATGACCTTGAGCCCCTGCTGGAGCACGTCCATGTAGGAGATGCGGTCGAACATCTTGGCATCCTTGACCAGCACGGGATCGGCGTCATACACGCCGTCCACCTTGGTGGCTTTCAGGATAGCGTCGGCCTTGATCTCCATGGCGCGCAGCGAGGCGGCGGTATCGGTGGAGAAGTAAGGGCTGCCGGTGCCGGCGGCGAAGATCACGAGGCGGCCCTTTTCCAGGTGGCGGATGGCGCGGCGGCGGATGAACGGCTCCGCCACCTGGTTCATCTCGATGGCCGACATCACGCGCGTGAAGACGCCGTGCTTCTCCAGCGCGTCCTGCAGGGCGATGGCGTTGATGACGGTGGCCAGCATGCCCATGTTGTCGGCGGCGACCCGGTCCATGTCGCGGGCCTGCTCGGCCACGCCGCGGAAGAAGTTGCCGCCGCCCACCACGATGGCGATCTCGACGCCCAGGGAATGGACGTCCTGCAGCTCAGAGGCGATCTGGTTGATGCGGGTCGCGTCCACGCCGAAGCCCTGCCCGGCCGCGAGGGCCTCGCCGGAGAGCTTCAGCAGGACGCGTTTGAAAGCGAGAGGCAAAACAGCAGTTGTCAGTTGCCAGTGTAGCACTCAGTAGTCAGCACTCAGCAGTCAGAGGCGCACCGCCCTACTTGGTAGTGGCAACCGCGCTCGGTTCGTCGCCGGATCCACCCGGCTTGCTCAATGCGATGGTCTCGCCCTGGTCGCCGACCTTGAAGCGGGCAAAGCGCCGGACGGAGATGTTCTCGCCCAGCTTGCCGATCTTGGAGGCGATCAATTGCGAGACGCTGATGGTCTGATCCTTGATGAAGGGCTGCTCGTAGAGGCAGACCTCTTCGTAGAACTTGCCCATCTTGCCCTCGACGATCTTCTCGGCGACGTGGTCAGGCTTGCCGGTGGCCTTGGCCTGGGCGCGGTAGATGTCCTTTTCGCGCTCGTAGGCTTCGGGCGTGACGTCTCCCTTGCGGATGAACTTGGGATCGCTGGCCGCGATGTGCATGGCGATGTCGTGCACCAGCTCCTTGAAGTCGTGGGTGCGGGCGACGAAATCACTCTCGCAGTTGACCTCCACCAGCACGCCGATCTTGCCGCCGGCGTGGATGTAGCTGGTGACCAGTCCTTCGGTGGTCACGCGCGTGGCCTTCTTGGCGGCGGTGGCGATGCCCTTCTTGCGCAGGACGACGATTGCCTGCTCCAGGTCGCCCTTGGCCTCGGTGAGGGCCTGCTTGCAGTCCATCATGGGAGCGCCGGTCTTCTCGCGGAGCTCCTTCACTTGTGTGGCAGAGATGTTCACAGTCGTTGTACCCATGATTGCTTTACGACGGCCTTTCTATGATTCTAAAATCTGCGGACCCTTCAAAGGCTAAAGCCCGCAACAAACGAAGTTCGTGGCGGCACCGCTAAAGCCGTGCCCTTCCACCCATCTACACGAATAGACCCGCAGCGCGTGAAGGCGCGCGGGTCACAAGGATTTGATTCAGCAGCTCGGGCGGGCGATGCAACGCCGTCAGAACGTCTGGCTTTCAACCTGCGGGACTTCCTCAGTGTCCTCCTTGACCGGACGCTTGCGGGCGCCGGCGCCGAGGACGTCTTCCATGCTCACGTTGTCGCCGCCATCGCCCGCGGAGCTCTCGGCGGCCTCGCCTTCGGCGGCCTCGGCGGGAGCGGCTGCCGGTTCAGCCTGGGCGACTGCCGCGGAGATCTCCACCGTCTGCTTGTCGCTGGCGACCTGCGCGCCCTCGATCACCGAATCGGCGACCTTGGAGGCGAACAAGCGGATGGCGCGCAGCGCGTCGTCGTTGCCGGGGATCACGTAATCTACTTCGCTGGGATCGCAGTTGGTGTCGACCACGGCGACCACCGGGATGCCCAGCTTGCGCGCCTCGCGCACGGCAATCTGCTCTTTGTTGGAGTCGATGACGAAGATGAGGTCGGGCAAGCGATTCATGTTCTTAATGCCGGCCAGGTTGGCCTGCAGGTGCTTGCGCTCGCGCTCCAGCTTGATGACCTCTTTCTTGGGCAGCAGCTCGTAACGGCCGTCCACGGCCATCTCGTCGAGCTCTTTCAGCCGCTTCACGGATTTCTGCACCGTGACCCAGTTGGTGAGCAGTCCGCCCAGCCAGCGCTGGTTGACGTAGAACTGGCCACAGCGCTGCGCTTCTTCGGCGATGGCGTCCTGGGCCTGCCGCTTGGTGCCGACGAAGAGGATGAGCTTGCCCCCGGCCGCGGAGTCCTGCACGAACCTGCTCGCGTCCTTGAACATCTTGAGCGTTTTTTGCAGGTCGATGATGTAGATCCCGTTGCGCTCGCCAAAGATGAATTCCTTCATCTTGGGGTTCCAGCGCTTGGTCTGGTGCCCGAAGTGGACGCCCGCTTCGAGCAGTTCCTTCATGGTGATGTTCGCCAAACTACCTCCTCAGTTGGATTGCATCCTTTGCGGCAAAAACGCCCGCTCGGGATTACATTCCCGCAACCCCGCTCCCTGCACGGGACGCGGGAAGATTTGAACAACCAGTCGTCGGTCGTTGGTCGTCGGTCGTTGGCAAGCACCACCGGCGATACGACGCAAATCAAAGCGCTAACGCTTGGAGTACTGGAAGCGCTTACGGGCACCCTTCTGCCCGTACTTCTTGCGCTCCTTGGAGCGCGCGTCGCGCGAAAGCATGCCCTCTGTCTTCAACCGCTTGCGCAGTTCCGAGTTGAACTCCAACAAAGCCCGGGCAATGCCCAGCTTCACCGCGCCTGCCTGTCCGCCAACCCCGCCGCCGGCGACATTGGCGACGATGTTGAAACTGCCCGAGGTTTCGGTGATCACCAGGGGCTGCCGCGCCAGCGTGCGCTGCGCCGGCGTCACAAAATACTGATCGAAAGCCCGGCCGTTCACCGTGAACTGGCCGTCGCCGGGACGCAGGAACACGCGGGCCACGCTGGCCTTGCGCCGTCCCGTGCCGTAATACTGAACCAGATCCGCCATCGTTTCGTTGCGCCCCGGCGCGCGGCCGGGACTGAACCTTTCCCAAAATTATGCAGCCAAATCCGGCTGCAGGAAACCCTTAATCCGACTTGCCGGCCAGCGCCATCGCTTCCGGCTTCTGCGCCTGGTGGGGGTGCTGGTCGCCGCGATAGACCTTCAGCTTGCGCGCCATGGCGCGGCCGAGCTTGGTCTTGGGCAGCATGCCCAGGATCGCCGCCTGCACCACGGCTTCCGGCTTGCGCTCGAAGCGCTTGCGGAACTCTTCACTGCGCAAGCCCCCGGGATAGCCAGTGTAGCGGTGATAGACCTTCTGCTCGCCCTTGAGTCCGGTCACCTGCACCTTGGCCGCATTGATGACGACCACATGATCACCGGTGTCGAGGAAGGGCGTGTAGCGGGGCGAATCCTTGCCGGTGAGAATGCGGGCAATGCGCGACGCCAGCCGGCCGAGCGTCTGCCCTGCCGCATCCACGACGTACCATTTGCGCGCAATTTCCCCCTGCTTGGGGAAATAGGTTGCCATGCGAAAACTCTCCCAAAGAATGAACGCAAAGAAGACCGCTGAGTCACCCGGAAGGAAAAAATCCACTCAGGGTGCCCTGGGCGGGCAACTGCAGGCTGCCAAAGTCAAAAGAATACCGGCTAGCAGAGATGATGTCAATGAAGGGGCGGTGACATTGGATATACGCCACGCCGAAAACTGGGCGATTGGGAATTGGGTAAGTGGGTAATCGGGCAATTGAGGAGTTGTCGGCCACTCCGCGATTTAAATTACCAGATTACTCAATTACCCAATCCCATCTACTCGTAGGCCAGCGCGTCGATGGGGTCCTTCTGCGCGGCTTTGAATGCCGGGTAGAGGGCGCCGCCGAGAGCGCCGATGATGGCGATGCCGGTAGCGCGCAGGATCCATCCCGGCGTCACCAGGATGCGCAGCGTGGAAAAGTGCGCGACGATGGCGCCGCGGGCGGCGTAGCTGATGGCAATGCCCACGGCGATGCCCAAGATGGCCAGCAAGACGGTTTCGCGCAGGATGGCACTGATGATGTACGCCTTGGAGGCGCCCATCGACTTCAGGATACCGATTTCGCGGGTGCGTTCCATCACCGCCGCGTACATGGCCTGGAAGATGACGATGAATCCGATCACGACGGCAACGCCGATCACCACGTTGATGAACGTCGACAGTCCGGGGATGTTGCCCATGGTCATCAGCGAGAGGTATTCACGAAGGGAGCGCACGACATAGCTCTGCATCCCGGGAATCCCACGGATATAGCCGGCGACCGCGTCCGCGTTCTTGGGGTCATCCAGCTTGACGTAGAAGATCGAAGCTTTGCCCTGAGCGCCGATCAGGTCCTGCAGGGTTGAGAGTTGCAGGAATTTGCGGGCGCCTTTGCCATGCTCCACGATGCCGCTGACGCGGAACTCGTGATTGAGCACTTCGATCCTGTCGCCGACATGCACGTTCTTCTGGTGGGCGAAGAAATCGTCCACCAGGACATCGTCCGGCTCCTGGAAGGGGCCGCCGGCAAGGTAATGGAAAGGCCCGCCAATGGCCTGAAAGCTGTGGAGGTCGATGCCGTAAATGACTTCGAGCGTTCCGGCGGTGTTCAGTTGCGTGATCACCGGAGCGACGGCCACCACGTGCGGAACTCTGCGCATGACATCCGCCACCTTGGCCGAGACGGGCGCGCCGGAGATGCCGCTGAAGAAGGACGAGCCCGGCGGCTGCACCATGATGTCGGCGCCAATGCCCGCCTGCCGCTCCCTGGAGTCGTTCAGGATCCCGACCGAGAGCCCGACGATCAACAGGATGAGGGTTACTTCCACCGCCACGGCGATGATGCTGATGCAGGTGCGGATGGGGCGGTGCACCAGGTTGGCGAGGATCATCTTGTTCATCTTGACTGCCTGGGCGGATCGCCGTCGCCGCCGGAATTGCGGGTGGAGTTCGGCGCGTCGAGGCGCACCACCTGGGCCCCGGCCGGCTGCTGCAAGGCGAACTGCTCGTCGGTCAGCGGCTGGTTGATGCTGAGTTTCTGGACGGTCAGATTGATCGCGTACTCCTCCTGCGGGCGCCAGATGTCGATCTGGTTGGGAAAATCGATCCCTTCATGGTCGCTGAAGCTGCTGTAGCGGACGTCGCTGGCGATGTAGCCGTTCCGGTCGTAGACAATCTGCTGGTGAGGCTCGAGGTCAGTGCGGCTGAAGATGATCTTGCGCGCGAGATACCAGCCGGCATCGCCGCGGTGAATGACGGTGATCACGTAGTCGGGCTGCTGCACTTCCTTTTTGGTCTTCGGGTCGATGACCGTCTCGTAACTGTTCTCCAGCACCGAGATCTCGTTGGAGGGGTCGATCTCGTGCACCAGCAGCGCGTCCAGGATCTGCTGCGGCCGGACGTTCTCCAGGGGCTGATGGGTGTTGTGGGTAATGACGTCGTTGCGGCCGACGATGAACCGGTTCTTCGGCGGGATGGAAAGCGCGAAGCTCTGCCCGTTCGACACCATGTCAAAGGCATGGTTGCGTACGATGGGAAGCAGCCCGATCATGCGCAGCATCTGCGGCTTGCGCACCAGAATGTAGCCGCGAATCTGCTGATACTGGGTGACCTTGCCCTTGCTCCAGCCGCCGACCGAGGTGGAGATGTCCACGGTCGCGTTCAGGGTACGGATCTTGGCGGCCTGGGAGTTGATGCGGTTGAGGAGCTCGGCTTCCGTGGCTTGCTTGAGCGGAGTCGTGGTGATGCGGGACTCCACCTTATGCGAGCGGAAGAGACACCCGGAGAGCGGCGCCAGAACCACGATCGCGAGCAGAAACCGTACCCACCGCCGGGAATACATGGATCCCTTCCTTGGATGCAATCTGTAAGTATAACGCGGGGCAGCGGAACGGGTGTGACTCGCGCGGGCTCAGTGCGATGCGGCCAGCGCACGGCGGTAGGCGGCGACGTTGCGCGAGTGCTCTTCCAGGGTGCGGGCGAAGCGATGGTGTCCGTTGTTGTCGCTGACGAAATAGAGGAAATCCGAGTCGGCGGGCCGCATGGCCGCCTGCAGGGAGTCGCGTCCGGGGTTGCCGATGGGGCCGGGCGGAAGGCCCGCGTGCTTGTAGGTGTTGTACGCCGAGTCGAACTGCAAGTCCGACTGGTGGATCACGCCGTTGTAGCGTCCCGCCAGCAGCGCGGCGTAAATGACGCTGGGATCGGTGGCCAGGATGATATTGCGATGCAGCCGGTTGTAGAGAACGCTGGCAACCAGCGGACGCTCGGCCGCGACTGCCGTCTCTTTTTCCACGATTGAAGCCATGGTCACTACCCGGTGGAAGTCGGTGGTCAGGCCGAGCTGGCGGCTCTCCTGGCGAAAGCGCTTGACCATGACGGCCGCCATGTCGTGCAGACTCTGGGTGCGCGTGAACTCATAGGTGTCGGGGAACAGGTAGCCTTCGAGAGACGGCGCCTGGGGATCGAGGTCGGAAATCAGCGACAGGTCGGAGCGGGCGACGGTGAGGAAGTCGTCGCGCGAGCCCAGGCCGGCGGCCTGCATGGCATTGGCAATGTCGAAGATGTTATAGCCCTCAGGGATGACAACGGTGTGCACGTAGATGTCGCCGGCGACGATGCGGTCGTACACCTCGCGGGCGGCGGCGGGATGGTCGAACTTGTATTCCCCGGCCTTGAGAGTGGGCCGGCCGCGCCCGTAGTGCCACGCCAGAAATGCAGACGCGCTGCGAATCACGCCGGCGTTCTTGAGGTCAAGTGCGATGTGACGGGCGGATGAACCAGGGCGAAGGAGCACGAACTTCTCCTCGCCTTTGGGCCCGGCGGGGAGCAAGAGGCCGTACGCCAGCCAGGCGGCAGCGGCGAGGACGGCGGCCAGGAGCAATGCGAGAATCGCGCGCAAGGCTCTAGTTTAGATGATGAGAAGTCGTGAGCCGTGGGTCAGAGGTGCCCTACCCCATCACGGCAGGTCAGGCCCTACTGGCGGAGCGATGGTCCAAAAAGCTCTGTAGGATCAGCACAGCAGCGAGGCGGTCCACCACCTGGGCGCGGCGGCGGATGCTCATGTCGGTTTCGCGCAGCAGGCGGTTGGCCTGGGCGGAGGTGAGGCGCTCATCCCAGAGGTGGACGGGAAGCCCGAAACGCCGCCGCAGTTCCTCTGCGAACACTGCTATCTTCTCCGACTGTGTGCCCGAGGCACCGCTCATGCGCAGCGGATAGCCGACCACGATCTCCCGGACCGCGTACTGGCGCAGCACATGTTCCAGGGCCTCAAAATCAGCGCGCTTGTTCTTGCGGCGAACGGTTTCCAGGCCCTGGGCGGTGATCCCTAGCAGATCGGAAACCGCCAGACCGATCGTTTTGGAGCCCACGTCGAGAGCCAGCACGCGGTGGGCAACAGGGCCGGGGCTCTCAGGTTCAGGGTTATCGGGAGAGGACACTCTGCGATTATAGGTGGGAGCGCATCCTAGTTTGGGTACCATGGTCTTGGGTACCATAGCAGCAGACGAAAATGCCTGACCGGATCGACGAACCGGCTGCAGTGGCCGAACACATGGCTGCG
This sequence comes from uncultured Acidobacteriota bacterium, assembly GCA_963704285.1. GTDB lineage: Bacteria > Acidobacteriota > Terriglobia > Terriglobales > Acidobacteriaceae > JAHFUA01. Next base: position 3,981,275 of record OY969886.1, read on the forward strand.
GAGGCGGAGACGCTGCCGGGGCCGCCCGATCGGCCGCGGGCGGAGCGCATCCAGACCTCGGCACAGGTCATCGTGGCCATTGCGGTGGTGCTGGCGCTCTGTTACGTCGCCAAGCCGGTGTTGATCGTGCTGCTGGTCTCGGTCCTGCTGGCGTTCATGCTCGCCCCAATTGTCGATGGGCTGCAGAGGATCCGAGTGCCGCGCAGCTTGGGTGCGGTGATCGCTCTGCTGGTGCTGCTGGCCATTCTCTATGGCATAACCTACTTCTTCTACAACCGGGCGGTCGCCTTCGTACACGACCTGCCCAAGTACTCGGAAAAGATCCGGGAAGAGGTAGGTAAGGTACGGCAGCAGGCGCAGAGGATTCGTGGCACCACTGAAACTATCCTGCCCTCGACCAGACAAGAGGGCGCGGTGCAGTTCCGACAGCAGACGGACTGGACGTCGGCCCTGACCCAGGGAGCGGGAGCGGTTTGGGACGTGGCCCTGAGCGTTTCCTTCGTGCCCTTCCTGGTGTACTTCATGCTGACCTGGCAGGAGCATGCGCGGGCGGCGACGGTGATGCTGTTCCGGCTCGAACACCGCCACACCGCCTATGTCACGCTGGGGCGGATCTCGGCCATGATCCGCAGCTTCCTGGTGGGCAACCTGCTGATTGGGATCTTCATGAGCGTGGTCAGCAGTGTGGTGTTCCGGTTGCTGCACCTGCCGTACTTCTATTTCGTGGGATTTATCAGCGGTTTCATTAGCCTGATCCCATATCTCGGACCGGTAGTGGCCATTCTCCCGCCCCTCGCGGCCGGCCTGGGACAGTTACGCGGCGGCGGGGTCCTGGTGATCATCATCACGGTTTTCGGGCTGCATATCTTCGCCATCAACGTTTTCTACCCCAAACTGATCGGCAAACGGCTGCAACTGAACCCGCTGGTGGTGACCATTTCGTTGCTGATCTGGGGGTGGATCTGGGGCGCTGTGGGACTGGTCCTGGCGGTGCCGATCACGGCTGCCCTGAAGATCATCTTCGACCACGTGGATTCGCTGCGGCCATACGGTGCGTGGCTGGGGGAGTAAACAACGTTTCACGTTTCGAGTTTCACGTTTCAAGGCGGGCCCAACCACAAAGCCTCCGCGTTTAACGGAGGCTTTGGCTTAAACGTGAAACTTGAAACGCGGTTCAGGCTTCCGCAGTGATCTCGGGGAACTTCAGTTTGGACTTGGAGAGGGCCTTGGTGAGCATGTGCTCGACTTCGGCTTCCTCCAGGTTCTTGGCCAGAGCCAGTTCACTGACCAGCAGGTAACGCGCCCGTTCCAGCATCTTCTTCTCGCGGAACGAAAGCGGCTTGCCCTGGCCGAGCATCAGCAGGCTCTTGAGCACGCAGGCGACTTCCAGCAGAGAGCCGGTCCGCATCTTATCGGAATTTTCCTTGAAGCGGTACTTCCAGTCGTTGTGGCTGTCGCACTTGCCGTTGGTCAGGTAATCGAGGATCTTCTGGACTTCGCCGTTGCGGATGACGCGCCGGAGTCCTACATTGCCGGCGTTCTGAAACGGCACCATGACTTTGAGGCTGCTGGATTTAATGTTGAGCAGGTAGAACTTTTCAACAGTGGCCCCGATGGTCCGGCTGCTGATTTGCTCGATGACTCCGACCCCATGATTGGGGTAAACCACCTTATCGCCGATACGAAAACCTGCTTCGACATTCATGAGGGGCACCCGACCAGAGGGCGTCGAGAGGAAACTTTTAATATTATACGCCGGCAGGCCACTGCGGTCAAATGCGAGCACCAGCATAAGCTGTTGAAATAAAAGTATTTACTATCTGCTCGCACCACACCCGCGGCAACGATCTTGGGATTTCGGGCTAGTACGAGCAGTCCAGCGGACCCCCCGGCGTGGCGAAGCGAGAGAAAGCGCGTGGAAGGAGCCGGACCTGGCGGCGTTCGGGACTGGGAAAGTCTTATAATTGCAAGCTTGTGGTAAGGGCGACCGAATTCATGTTTTTGAACTTCGGTGGCGGCGACTCGATCCCAACCTAATCCTGCGCCAGGATAAAAGCGCCATGCCAGAGCACATCAGGAAACGGCTGGAAGAAGAGATCCAGCAACTGGAACACGAGTTGAACCACGAGCTGCCGAAAGAGCTGAAGAAGGCGGTCGCGATGGGCGACCTGAGCGAGAACGCCGAGTACCACATGGCCAAGCAGCGGCAGGAGTTCGTCCGGGCGCGGTTGGGACAACTGAAGAAGCGCATGGCGGAGCTCGCCATGGTGAATCTCGCCAATATTCCCAAGGACCGGGTGGCCTTTGGCGCCACGGTGGTGGTATACGACGGGGCCAAGGATGAAAAGATCGAGTACACGCTGGTGACCAGCGAGGAATCGGACGTCTCCAAGGGGCTGATTTCCACCAGTTCACCGATCGGAAGAGGCCTGATGGGTAAAAAGGTGGGGGAGACCGCCACGGTGGTGACGCCCACGGGCAAACGCGAACTGGAGATCCTGAAATTGACCACCGTCCACGACGAGGCGGTATGAGCTGGACGGGCGCCTTCGGCCGGGCCTGCGGAGCGTTGCTCTACCGGATCGTGCGCGGGCTGGCGCTGACCCGCATCTCGCCCAACGTCTATACCGCCATCGGACTGGCGATCAGCGTCTTTGCGGCCTATCTGTTCGGCAAGGCCAGCGGCGATAACACAGCTCGCCTTTTCCGCTACGCCGGGGCAGTGATCTTCCTGGCCGGGTTCCTGGACATGATCGACGGGCGCATCGCGCGCGCCACCAACCAGGTGACCGTGTTCGGCGCATTTTTCGATTCGGTGGTGGACCGCTACAGCGACGCCGCCCTGTATTTCGGCTTGCTGGTCTATTACGCCCGGGCGAACCGGTTCTTCTATGTGGTGCTGGCTGCCGTGGTGATGATCACCTCGGTGATGGTGAGCTACACCCGGGCGCGGGCCGAGTCGCTGATCGGGACTTGCAAGGTGGGGTTCATGGAGAGGCCCGAGAGGCTGGTTCTGGTTATCCTGGGAGCGGTGTTCAATCGCATGGCGCCGGTGCTGTGGGTGATCGCCATGCTCGGCAGCATCACCGTGATCCATCGCATCTGGTACACCTACCAGAGAACCAAGCCGGTGGTTCCGGCGGAAGCCGTCACCCACCAGCCATCCACGGCCGCATAAGCCCACGAACCCGCCACGGAGATCAGGAAGACACGGAGGATTGGGAGTCGCTCCGTTTCCCCGTGCCTCAGTGGTGGACTTCCCTTTTATTCGAGCACGTGGATGTTCTTCCGCGCGCACATCTCCTTCAGCACTTTCGGCCAGACGGATACGGTGACCTCGCCCAGGTGCGCCTTGCGCAAGAGCAGCATCAGGGTGCGGGACTGCCCGATGCCGCCGCCAATGCTGAGCGGGATTTCGTTCCTCAGGATCGCCTGGTGGTAGGGATACTTGAGGAAGTCGAGCTGGCCGGTCAGCTCGAGCTGCTGCCGGAGGGTCTGCGCATTCACCCGGATGCCCATCGACGTCAGCTCATGTCGCCGGCGCGTGACCGGGTTCCAGACCAGGATATCGCCGTTGAGCCCGTGCATAGGCCGGCCGTCTTCTGTGCGAGTGGGCGTGACCCAGTCGTCATAGTCGGCGGCGCGCATCTCGTGCGGATAGCCGTCCTTGAGCGTCCAGCCGATCCCGATGATGAAGATGGCGGGATGCTTCTGGAGGATCGAGGTCTCGCGCTGCTTCCGAGGCAGGTCGGGATACATGTCGAGGATCTCCTCCGCATGCAGGAAGGTGAGCTCCTCCGGCAGCCGGGGACAGCGGGGATCGTTGAGCTCCGGGAAGAGGGTAAGCACGTGCGACTCAGCCCCCTTCAACACCTTCCAGAGCTTGCCCACGATTTCCTTCAGGAACTCAAGGTTGCGCTGCTCGGGCGTAACGACGCGCTCCCAATCCCACTGGTCCACGTAGCAACTATGGTCATGGTCGAGGAAGTAGTCTTTGCGGACGGCGCGCATGTCGGTGCAGAGGCCCTCGCCGACCTGCATGCCGAACTGCTTCAGCGCCACCCGTTTCCACTTGGTCGCGGCCTGTACCACCTGGGCGTCGATGGGGTGCTTCCCGTAGTCGTTGGAGATGTGGAACTGGATGGGAGTGCGCGAGCCGTCGCGGTCGAGCAGATCGTTGACGCCGCTTTCGATGTCCACGATCAGCGGGACGGCCACCATCATCAGGTTCAGTTCCTTGCAGAGGTTCTCCTCGATATAGTTCTTGGCCGCGAAGATGGCCTTCTGGGTGTCCTTTGGGGTGAGCAGGGAGCGGTAGTCATTGGGGAGAGTCTGTTCCAACTCTTCGTAACTGCCGATGCCGGGTCCGGCGAGATCGGCTGCTTTGCTGGTCAGAGTCGCCATGGTGTTCTCCTTGGCTGCGGCGATGAGGGCTGGCCGAATGGCCGGCCGGGTATAAGGACAGCAACACCCTACTAATGAACGCGGGCGCGCATCCACGCAGTGACGGGCGTCACGCCGAGCCGGTTGTTACAATCCTGCGGGGTTCTCGCGAGGGACAGCTTGGCAGAAGGACATTCGCCCGTCCTGTTGGTGCACGGCGGGGCATGGGCCATTCCGGATGACATGGCCGAGGCGCACGTAAACGGCGTGCGCCATGCCCTTGCCGCCGGCTGGAGGGTGCTCGAGCGTGGAGGTTCCTCGGTCGACGCGGTGGAAGCCGCCATCGTGGTGATGGAGGAGGACGAGACCTTCGATGCCGGCCGCGGGTCGTTCCTCACCAGCGATGGCCGGGTGCAGCTGGATGCCTTGATGATGGATGGCGCGACCCTGCGCGCCGGGGGAGTGGGGTGTGTGGAGCGTATCCGCAATCCCATCCGGGCAGCACGGCTGGTGCTGGATGAAAGTCCGCACGTGTATCTGGTGGCTGAGGGGGCGGAGCGATTTGCCCAAAAACATGGTCTCCCGCTGTGTGCGAATGAAGAACTGGTGATCGAGCGGGAAGTGGAGCGCCTGCGGGAAGTGCAGGAGCAGGCGGCGGTCGGGAGGCCGCCGGAGTTCTTTGCGGAGCACGACACTGTCGGGGCCGTGGCCTTGGACAGCCGTGGCAACCTTGGTGCCGCTACCTCGACCGGCGGCACACTGAACAAAACCCCTGGGAGGGTAGGCGATTCTTCCCTGATCGGGTGCGGTTGCTATGCCGACAACGAGAGCGCGGCCGTGTCCACGACAGGTTGGGGTGAGCCGATCATGAAGCTGGTGCTGGCGAAGTGGGCGGCCGACCGCGTGCTGGAAGGAATGGCACCCGCTGCCGCAGCCGTGGTGGCCATCGAGCGGCTCGAGACGCGGCTGGCGGGGCACGGAGGCATCATCCTGCTCGACGCGCGGGGCCGCTACGGGATGGCGCACAACACGCCGCGCATGGCGTGGGCGCTGAGAAACTCGCACGGGGAGTCGGCGGGGATCGAGTGTCCACAGGCCTAGAAGCCCGACTTTTCTTTGAGGGTCTGTCCCAATGCACTTGCGGGAGAACAGGTTCTGGTATACAACTCCGCCGCATCCCCAGTCCCAAGCGAGCCTGAAAGTGCCAGAGGCGAGGTGGAAGCCATGAAGCGTTTCCTTGTAGCGATTCCTGTGCTGTTGGGAGTGCTGTCGATGGGCGCGGCGGCGCAGTCGGTGGCCACCGCTGAACTGCATGTCACGGTGAAGGATCCCAGTGGCCGCATGGTGACGAACGCCAAGGTCACGGTACGGGACGAGAGCCGGGGTATCGAGCGCACGCTCGAGAACAGGCCCGATGGCGAGTACCAGTTCCTGTCGTTGCCGCCGGGCCAATATGCGGTCACCGTTGAGGCCGGCGGATTCGCCAAGGCTACGGCCAACGGTGTGCGGGTGACAGTGGGGCAGGCCGCCGAGTTGCCGGTGTCGCTCAACGTCGCGGGACGGGCGACGGAAGTTACGGTTTCCGGCGAAACCGAGATAGTGGAGACCCAGCGGACCTCGGTTTCCACGACGATAAACCAACAGCGCATCGACAACCTGCCGATCAACGGCCGCAACTACATTAATTTCACCCTGATGAACTCCCAGGTGGCGCGAGACACCGCGCCCAGCATCGGCATCGCACCCACCTCCGGGCTGAACATCGGAGGACAGAGGGGGCGCTCCAACCTGGTGAACGTGGACGGGATGGATGCGATCGATAATTCCGTGAACGGCGTGCGCTCGACCGTGTCGCAGGAAGCGGTGCAGGAATTCCAGCTCATCAACAACGGCTATGCGGCGGAGTACGGGCGGGCTTCCGGCGGGGTAATCAATATCGTCACTCGTTCAGGGTCGAACGCCTTCCACGGCGATGCCTTCGGCTACCTGCGGAACCGGGACTTCCAGGCGGTGAACCCGTTCAGCACTGGGTTGCCTCTGGGAGCGAAGCCGGCTTACACGCGGGTGCAGACGGGATTGACTGCGGGCGGCCCCATCAAGAAGGACAAGACGTTCTTCTTCTTCTCTTACGAGACGACCCGGCGGCAGGAAACGGGTTTCTCGACCATCGGGGCCGACAATTTCGGGCTGGTGCCGTTAGGGGCGGCTTTCGGCGACATCATGGTCACCCAGGAGCAGCATAACTTCATCCTGGCCAATCTTGCGAACCCGGCTACGTCCTCCTACATCGCAGCTGTAGGCGCGGCGTCAGGGATGGCGGTGAATGGACATTGGCCGGTGGCACTGGGCGGGATCCATGGCTTCTTTCCGATATGCAACCCGACAGTCCCGGGATTCCCGAACTGCGCCCCGGTACCAGGGTCCTTCCAGCCCCTGAGCGCGGAGGTGGGGAACTACCCCGTCTCCGAGGGCACTACGCTGTTGGCATTGCGTCTGGATCACCGTTTCAACAGCACCCAGCAGGGAATGCTGAGGGTCAACGTGAGCCCGAGCACGCAGAACGGGATCAGCGTCCAGGGCCAGAACCAGAACTTCGGGCAGAATGCGTTCTCGCGGACGTCGATCCAGCAGTATCGCGACGTGAACGTGACGGCCCAGCATACCTGGGTGATGGGGGACGACAAGATCAACGAGGGCCGCTTCCAGTACGCCCGGCGGGGACTGCTGTTCGACTTCAACACCCTGGCGCCCGGCGGCACCGGCAGCCAGGTCGCGGTGAACATCCCCGGGTTCGCTTTCTTCGGGCGAGAGCCGTTTTCGTTCACGCGGCGGACGGAACAACGTTACGAATTCGCGGATAACTTCTCCTGGATCAAGGGGAAACACAACATCAAGTTCGGGGCAAACGTCAATCACCTGCCGGTAACGGCGGACTTCACAGTGAATTTCGGCGGGCTGTATGACTTCGGGTCCGTCTCCGCGGCCCTGCTCAATCCGGCGTTCGGGAGTTTCCCGGCGTTTTCTGCGGTGCAGGCGTATGGGCTTGGACTGCCCCAGGATTTCATCCAGGGCGTGGGCAACCCGCATGACGAATTCCAGAACAACACGGTGGGTTTTTTCCTTCAAGATTCATGGCGGATCAGGCCGAACCTGACGCTGAACTATGGGGTGCGGTACGACGTGGAGTTCACGCCGACGTTCGCGCCCACGAATCCGACGGTCACGCTGCCGGCGCAGAACTTCCTGGGAATCGTCCAAGGCATCCCGCACGACACCAACAACGTGGCGCCGCGCGTCGGGCTGGCATGGGATCCGTGGAACAATGGCAAGACGGTGATCCGCGCCTCGTTCGGGATGTTCTACGACCACCCGCTCTTGGGGCTGGCATTCATCTCCGACGTGGCCGATGGCAGCCAGGCACCGCAGTTGGGAATCCCGCTGACCGGGGCGCCCACTACCGATTGCACGCTGAATGCGCCCAACATCTTCATGGGCATCCTCGGAGCCTCCGTGCCTGGTGGCTGCCCCGGGTATGGTTACATCCCCGGACAGCAACGATTTGACCCCAACTTCCCTACTACCTCGACCATCTTTGTAGACCAGAACTTCCTGACGCACGGTCCGGCGCCTGGCCTCCCGACGCCGCTGACGCTGTTGCCCTTCGGGTTCCCGGAAGCCCAGAGCTTCCAGTACGCCTACTCCAACCAGGCGAGCCTGGGGATCGAGCGCGATCTGGGACATGACTACTCGTTGTCCGTGACCTACAGCTTCAACGGGGGTCACCACCTGAACCGGCCGATCAACGTGAACCCGGTCGACACAGAAGCGCTGGTCACGAACTGGAGGCGCGCTTTGGCAGCGGGAGAGCCATCGGCATTGCGAGGTCCCAACGGTGTGACGGGATGTGGCGTGGCGAATGGGGACCCAACCAAACCCTACGTGCCGGCAGCGGTGGTGAACTTCTTCCGTCCTTCGGGGCTGAACCCGACACTGGCACCGTATGTGCCGGCGCAGTGCATGCAGGGAGTGATCATTCCTTTGCTACACGGCCTCTTCGGTCTGACGAATGGGTATCCCGCGACTGCGCCTGGGCCCGGGGGCGTGCCGTTCGCCGACATGTATGCTCAGTTCGGCAATGGCAGCTCGGTGTACCATGCGCTGACGATGAATCTGAAGAAGCGCTTCAGCAAGCACTACGAGTTCCTGGGGTCCTACACCTACTCGCATGCCATCGACGATTCGGTGGACCTGCAATCGCCCTTGCAGCCACAAGACGCGCGTTTCCCCGGGGCGGAACGTTCTACCTCGATTTTCGACCAGCGCCACCGCTTTGTGTTTAGCGCGGTGTATCAGAGCGGAAAGGTGTCGGGCAAGGGTTTCGTGAGCAAGTTATTCAGCAATTGGACGGTGGCGCCGATCATCGAGTTCGGCTCCGGGCGGCCGTTCAACATCGGGACTGGGACCGACCAGAACCTGGACCAGAGTTCCAAGACTGATCGTCCGAGCGTGGTGGCTGCGGGTACGCCTGCGAATCCAATTTGTCAGAATACCGCGGTGGCCTCGGTGTTCTCACCGACTGGGTTCTTGCAAGCGACCTGCTATGCAACATTGACGGACGCAGCTATCGAGCAGTTGATAAGTACCGGGCAACCAATCCCGGCGAACCTGGCGGCAGCGGCCCTCGCGGAGCAGCTTCCGGTGTTGGATGGCAACCTGCGTCGTAACGCCGGGGTGAAGCCGATGACGGTATTCACCGATCTGCGAATCGCGCGGCGAATCCGGATCAGCGAGCGGCTGGGCCTGGATGCGATGGCGGACGCCTTCAACCTGATCAACCGGTTCAATGTGGCGGACGTCAACCCGCTGTTCAACGCCCCGGGTGGTGCCGGCGTCCCGACCGCGGCCTACGATCCCCGGCAGTTCCAGTTCGCCCTCAAGCTGAGCTGGTAGGCTCGCGTTGTGCCGGAGTCCCGGCAACCGCCGGGACTCCAATTGTTTGCAGCTTGTTTGCAGCAGAGTGACTTGCCGTGAGAAAGCTGGCTGAGGCCGACGCGCCAGTGTGCCTAACCTGTTCGTTCCTAAGGGGTTAGAATCTGATGGCAGAACGGACCCTGAGGTACCAGACCCTTTTGGCCGATTGACCTGCGAAATTCCAGAGTAGTACGATTCAGCAATTAAGGCGGCTCCCGTAGTCAGAGAGGTATATGAGATTTCGTAAATCGCACTTATTGTCGCCGATTGTAGCCTCTCTGGTTCTGGCGACGATCTCCTGCGAAACCGCTGAAAAGAAGAAAGCTGCGGCGAGCCCGCCTGTCCAGGCCCTGGCTCCTGCGCCGGCTCCGGCTTCCAAGCTCACTCCGCCAGCCAAGATCGAGGACCCCGCCAAGCCGCTGGGCAGCAATTCGGATGCGGTGGAGGCGCTGGTGGCGCAGGTGGAGCAGGAACTCCAGGCCGGCCAGGCTAGTTACGCCAGCGGACACTTGGAAGCTGCACGCGCCAACTTCGATAAAGCTGTGGACCTTCTGCTGGAGGGGCCGCTGGATATACGTTCGGACGAGCGACTCCAGGCCGAATTCGACAAAGTCATCGATGGCGTGCACACCCTGGAGATGGCGGTGCTGAAAGAGGGAGACGGATTCACCGAACAGAAGTCGGAACCGGCGCCCATCGACGAAGCCAACAACATCACCTTCCCGGAGCAACCGACCGTCACTCCAGAGCAGCAGGCAGCGGTCAAGCGCATACCCTCTGAGCTGCCGCTGGACCTGAAGCCGGCGGTGGAGAACTACATCTACTTCTTCTCCAGCCGGGGCCGAGGCACGCTGGAGGCGGCACTGGCGCGTTCCGGCCGCTACCGAGACATGATCCAGCGGGTGCTGAAGGAAGAAGGAGTCCCGCAGGAGCTGATCTACCTGGCGCAGGCAGAATCCGGATTCCATCCCTTGGCGGTCTCGCGGGCGGGAGCGCGCGGCATGTGGCAGTTCATGGCCAGCCGCGCCACCGGCTACGGTCTGGAACGGAACTGGTGGGTGGATGAGCGCCAGGACCCGGAGAAGGCCACGCGAGCCGCTGCCCGTCACCTGAAAGACCTCTACAAGGAATTCAACGACTGGTATCTGGCAATGGCGGCGTACAACTCCGGGCCGGGGACGGTGCAGACCGCCGTCGCGCGCACCGGGTATGCGGATTTCTGGGAGCTGTACAACCGCGGCGTGCTGCCCAAAGAGACCCGCAACTACGTGCCCATCATTCTCGCCGTCACCATCATGGCCAAGAACCCGGCGCAGTACGGGTTGGAGCATGTGGCGCTGGAATCGCCGCTCCCAGCCGACACCGTGAAGATCGATTATCCGGTGGACCTGCGTCTGGTGGCCGAGTGCACAGATGCCTCGGTGGCCACGCTCCAGGACCTGAATCCCAGCCTGCTACGCATGACGACTCCCAAGGATGGTGACTTTGAACTCAACCTGGCGCGGGGAACCAAAGACAAGTACTTGACCAATGTCGCCGCGATTCCGGTGGACAAGCGAGTGTGGTGGCGGTACTACAAGGTGGCGAGTGGCGACACGCTGGCGAGCATCGGGCGCAAATACCACACCACGGCGAGCGCCATTGCCACCGCCAACGACCTGCGTGCGAGCGGCACCCTTCAGCCCGACAGCAGGCTGATCATTCCCATTGCTCCGGGCAAGGGAGGGACTGCGAACAGGGTCACCTTCGCGAGAAAAATCCTGCGTTACCGCGTGCGCAGAGGCGACACTGTGCTCTCGGTGGCAGACGATTTTGGTGTTCCCGCCGAGAGGCTGCGGCAATGGAACCATCTGCACGGAAATCAGTTGTATCCGGGGAAAGTCCTCATCATCCACCGGGCGGTCGCTGAACCCGAACCGGCGCGGGCCAGAGAAGGCTCGGCGCATCGCGGGACAACGGCAGCTAAGTCAAAGTCGAGCAATAATTTAAGTGTTTCCGGGCGCCGGATCCACAGGGTCAAGCCGGGGGAAACGCTGTCCAGCATTGCGGCGGAGTACAAAACCACGGTGGCCCAGTTGCAGCGCAACAACAAGCTGGCCTCTGCCACCATCCGTCCTGGCGACACGCTGATCATCGGCGAAGCCCCCTGACAGTCGCCCATCTCGCCAATCCTCTCCGGATGCGGGTATAGTTGACAGGCTGTTTGCTGTTGCTATAATCCGCGCCGGTTCTCGACAGGTGTACTCATTGGCCGAATCCGGCTCAAAGCTCAGGAGGAGACATGACGTTCCACGACCAGACCCTCTACGGACGCAATGATGACGACATCGATGAGTACGGCGATACCGGCTACGGCGATGTAGAGGAAGATTACGAGGAAGAGGAAGAAGAAGAAGAAGAAGCGGAGGAGACCCCGGTGGGAGGCGGCTTGGGCGGAGAGACCGGCGCACCCATGGGAGGCGAAGCCCCGCCGCCAGCTCCTCCGAAGAAGAAAGCGCCGGCGCGCAAGAAAGCCGCGCGCAAGAAGGCAACGAAGAAGGGCGCGCGCAAAGCCGCGAAGAAGAAAGCAGCGCGTCGCGGAGGCGGCGCGCGCAGGAAGAAGGCGGCACGCCGGGGCGCAGGGCGGAAGAAGGCGGCTCGGAAAAAGAAGGGCGGGCGCCGGCGCTAGCCAGCACAGTGTCGGATCAGATCGGCCCCACCAGGCCGGCCGGACCAGCGAGAGCCGCGGGACCCCGCGGCTCTCTTGCGTCTATTTCCCTCCCTGAACGGCAGCCAGGCAGCGCGCATACAACTCCAGCAGGTGCGCGGCATAATCTTCTGCCTTGTTCACGGTTGAGCCCTGGAATCCGGCGCCCGGAGCTTCGGTTTTGCCATAGCTGGTGGTCAAGGCGACGAATTTCATCAGGTCGAGGGCGATGTCTTCATTGCGGCGCGAGCCGACAGCGATACCGGCAATTTGTTCCATGATTCCCTCCGACAATTACTCCCCGTAATCAGATGCGGTAGCGCGGTGGTGGATGGCTAAGGGTGGGAATCACAAATCTCCCACCCTTCGAAAAGCGCGAAAGGTGGGGCACCCCACCCTCAGGTTTCGATGGCGACGTGGCACACGCGGCCGACGAGGTAGTCGGCGAACGTCTTGCCCTCCTCCACCTCGATGAGGTCCACCGGGTACGAAGGGTTCTGCGGCCTCAGCACCAGGTTGTTGCCCACCTGCTCCACATACTTGACGGTGCAGGCGTCTCCCTTACGCACGGCGTACATGTTCTGCTCGCTGCGGTGGTAGGGCTTGAGCGAGTTGTAATGACGGTCGATGAGCACGGTGGCGCCCGGCAGCAGGCGGGGGTACATGCTCATGCCGTCGCGCGCGTCCACCTTGACGAGCACGAAGCGGCGCCAGTCGTCGCGCGGCGAGGCCGGGTCGGGGCGCAGCCGCTTCAGGAACGACTTCTTGAACTTGAGGATCTCCTTCACGTTCTCATTGGTGACCAGGGGCTCGCCGGCGGCGATGGCGCCCTCCACCAGCAGCACGTTCTCGAAATCGTCCTCGGAGGGCGGCAGGATGCTGGCGCGCTTGTTGATCTCCTCGGGATCGAGCAGGTCGAGCACCGACATGTGCTGCACGGTGAGCACCTTGTCCATCCCGGTGAGACTGAGGGAACGCTTGCGGTTGAGGAAGTTGGAGATGTGCGCCTGCTGGAACCCGGTCTGTTCGGCGAGCCTCAAGCCAGTGAGTTCGCCGGCATCGATGCGGGCCCAGAGCGCCTTGCGGAGGTTTTCTTGGAGAGCCTTGAATTTCATGGCTTGCCAAATATAACGGAAGGATATAAGCCATGCAAGTGTAATAACGATAAGAGAATAAAAGTGTTGACAAAGTATGTTCCCCAGAGATATAAGATGAATACTCTGTATGTCTGTAAGAAGGGTGGGGCCGATTCCGATGTGCGATTCAGGTGGTGCGCCATTTCCGGAGGAGCCGGCAGGCAGCCGGGAATTCCTGGAGTTTCGCCGCAAGGTGTGCGAATCCGAGATGCTTTCTGCCGCCGTGGAGCGCTTGCTGTACGCCATCCATTTCACCGGGCGGCTTTCGATCGTGGTGCAGAACGGCCGGGTGCTGAAGTCCGGCTACGAGGAAGGATACTTCTGCCGCCGCAAGGACCGCCCGTTGCTGTCCTGAAGCGGCCGGCGTGCGTTTTTGACAATTAAATAAATCAAGCAGGTCGTCGCAACACAAGCGAGCCCTGCACCGCAGGCGAGGTCCCGTCGAGGGGAGCGCGTGCGGTGCAGGGCTTTTTTATTGCTGCGGCGCTGCGACTGGAGGCGATTGTGACCGGAGAACTGCAAGCCATTCGAGTGGAGCTCAAGTATTGCGAAGCCTGCGGGGCGCTGTGGCTGCGCCCACGCAACAGCAACGCACCCTATTGCAGGCGCTGCGACAAGGTCATGGCGGAGCTGTCACGCACGGGCCGGACGAAACCGGCGGAGAGGAAGAGAGCATGACCATCTCGTCATCTGCATGCGTGGCTCGCGCCCCGGGGGGGGCCGGCCCGCAAGCTGAGCGTGCGCCCCTGGCGGCGTATCGCGGCCGCACCATGGGGCTGTTGCGGCGCTACTTCTGCATGTCGCTGGATATCGGCCGGCTGCCATCGCTGTTGGGGCGCGAGTTCTTCCGCGCGCGCGTCACTTCGTACCACGTGCACAGTTTTGAAGATGTCGTCATCCTGGTGCACGACGTGGAGCGCTGCCTGGACAGGCTCGATGAGTTCTCGCGCGAACTGGTGGCCCGCGTCGTGCTGCAGGAGTACACCTGGGACGAGACTGCCGCGCTGATAGGGTGCAGCCGGCGCACGGTGGCACGGCGGTTCCCGCGGACGCTGGATCTGCTGAGCGAAATCTTTCTGGAAGTGGGGTTGTTGCGGCCGTTTCCCTCGGCTTCCTCCAACCACAACGCGCCGGCCTGTCAAGAGGCCAACGGCGGGCAAAACTGCGCAACTAGCTGTGCCGCAAAGCAATAAAGTTGTCCGGCAGGTGGCACTATGGACCCGTTCGACCTGCTATTCTGAAATTAGAAGTGGCGGAACGAAGAACGAGGGAGCGCAACGGCGCTCCCTCATTTGTTTTCAGGGAGAAGCCGTTGCCGAAGCCGCGAGCCAACTGGAAGCGCAGCCGCAACCCTCGCAGTGACGAGCGGCGACAATGGGCAGTGGCGGTGCTACAAAAAGCCACGCCGAAGATCGTGGAGAGCTTGATCGAGGCGGCGGAGTCGTTAGGTGAGGGCAGGCAAACGTCCCAAAGCACGCCGGCAAGCCACGGAGGGGAGGAAGGTGAGGAGGAATCGCTGGCCGCTCTGCTTTTGCGGCTGCTGCGTACGCCGGATACCGGCCAAACAGTGGGCCGGAAAATGCCAGGGCGAATGCGGTGACGACCGCCAGCGAAAATCCGTCGGTAGGGTAGAATGAGAATCTTCTGGCCAAGGCCGGCAGGATTGCGGCCGCGGCGAGTTCGACCGATGGACCTGACTTGGGTGACTCCACGGATTGCCGTGGGCGGCGGTATCTGGACAGACGCGAACATGGCCAAGGTGGCTGCAGCCGGCGTTACGCATATCATTGACATGCAGCTGGAGTTCGACGACACGCCGCTGGCCGGGCCTTACGGCATCGAGGTATTCTGGAACCAGGTGGATGACGATTTTCAGCCCAAGCCGGCGGAGGTCTTCCAGCCGGGGATCGAGTTCGCCCTGGCGGCGCTGGAGAGCCCTGAGAACAAGCTGTTGATTCACTGCGCCGCCGGCGTCCACCGCGCCCCCATGATGGCCCTGGCGCTGCTTCGTGCGCAGGGGTGGGATCTGCAGGAAGCCATGGAACTGATGGAGGAAAGGCGTCCGGTGGTGGACTTTGCGGACGTATACGTGCGCAGTGTGGAGGATTTCATCCGCAACTACGCGGGCGCGGGCAAACGTTAGCCTGCGCTGTCCGGCGATCGCCGGGGGTGCCCCACCCTTCGCGGGTTTCGAAAGGTGGGAGAAGCCAATCCAGAACCGTCTTCAGCCGCTCTGTAGAGGAATTGTGGGTTTCGTCATTGCCCCCTTGGTGTCTCCAAAACCGGGAGACACAAGGATGGGGGGACCCTCAGCACGGTTTGGTCCGAAGCAGATGAAAACAAGAATTCTCGATCATAGCCGCCACGAGCGGCTTTTTTGTTGCCTGATCTCGCTGCTGCTGGCAGTCGGAGTGGCCCGGCAGGTCCAGGCCGTGACCACGACCACGGTGCAGGATGTGGTGTACCGCGCCGATGGCCAGCCGGCCCGGGGCACGCTGGTGATCTCGTGGCCGGCGTTCACCACCGCCGCCAATCTTGCCGTGGCTGCCGGATCCATGAGCGTGGCCATCGGTCCGCAGGGTGCGATCAGCATAGCCCTGGTGCCCAATGCCGGCGGAACCCCGGAGGGCACGTATTACAAGGTGGTCTACAAGCTGGACGACGGGTCCACCAGCGAAGAATACTGGTCGGTGCCGGCGACGGGCACAACCACGATCGCGGCGGTGCGCTCCAAGATCGTTCCCAGCGGTGTGGCCATACAGGTGGCGTCGCGCCAGTACGTGGATAATGCCATCGCCGGAACAGTCAAGCTATGCACCGCATCCAACGCCCAGACCTGCATCAACGCGCTGGCCGCTACCGGGGGCACCGTGTATTTGGGAGCGGGAACCTATACCGGCGCCCTTACCCTCCCGGACAACGGCAGGTGTGTGAACCTGGAGGGCGCGGGCATCGATCAAACCGTGCTCACCGTCAGCTCGTCGGCGACCGCAGTGGTCAGCAAGGCCAACAGTTCGCTGCCCTTGGGCTGCCGCATCACCGACCTCACCATCGACGGCAGCCTGCAGGCGACCTACGGCCTGCGATTGCAGAAGGGCAAGGGCTGGACCATTGAACGCGTAAAGATCAAGCGCGTTATTTTTAATACGGGGGAGGCCGCGGTTTTCGGAGAGTCCTCTGGTTCCACCGCCGAGTTCTACGAGGCGCGCATTCGCAGCGTTTCTATCGCCTTCGAATCCAGCGATTACTTGTCGTCGCCGCCCGGCATGACTTGTCCCTGCCCTCCCTTGAATGGATTGCACTTTCTTACCACCGCCTCCGACAATCAGGTGAGCGACATCACCGCCTGGAACATGAAGAATGCCGGCATCGTCGATGACGCCGGCGACAACCAGTACAACAAGATCCACGTCTATGGTTTTCCGCTGCTCACCTACTACCCGAATTACGCCATGGAGGTGCTGGGCAATGCGCACATCACTCAACTAACGGCGGATGGCGTTGCGGTCGGCGGCGTGCACGTGAAGGGCAACGGCAACAGCGTGACCAACAGCACCTTCCAGTGGCCGAGCGGAGGGCAGGTCTCGGGTGCCTTCCCGGTGGTCGCCGATGCCGGCACCGATTACAACGTTTACCGCGACAATGTTGTGCGCAGCGCCTCGGGCCTGGTGATCTCCAGCGTGGGTGCTATCTTTGCCAAGATCGGCGCCAGCTATTTCCCCGGGAACAACACTGAGATCGCCGGCAACGTGAACTATAACGACCCGAGCGACGGCGCTTTCGTCGCTTTCTACCCAGTGGGGTTCCAGGTGACGGGAGCGGTCACACCCAATGCCGGCTACACCTTCGTTACACCTTTCAGCGGCAAGCCGACGATCGCGGTGCGCAAAAAGAGCGGTCAAACTGCTGATCTGTTCGATTGCTTCGACACCGACGGTGCCAGCAAGCTGTGCTCGGTCGACGGCGCCGGTAATGCCGTCTTCGCCGGCGTCACCGCTCCGCTGATCGGAAACGCCAGCACCGCCACGGCTCTGGCGGCCACTGGCACCGAATGCAGCCCCGGCCAAGCCGCGCGCGGCGTGGACGCCAGCGGAAACGCCGTTGGCTGTTTCGCCCCCAGCAGCACGGGAAACGCGACGACCATCCAAGGCAAAGCGGTTGATTCCGGAGTGGCGTCGGCTTCGGCGGGACAGCTCGTGGGCGTGGTGGCGTCTGACGGAGCCAGCATCAGAGCACAGACGAAGCAACCGCTCGACACCCGTGATGATCCTGGCTCCCCTTTAGATGCGCGGATTTCCGGTCGTATCGCTGCCGCTGGAAGTTCTGGAGCGGCCCTCCAGGCCGAGGCGGGGACATGGACTGCCAACCCCACCTGGGGCTCTTATCCTGTGCACCTGATCCTGATGCCGGGGACTACGCTCATCAACGTAAGTCTCAATATCCCTTGCAACGTGACCGTGGAGCATCGGCAAGGGGCGATTCTCAAGCCCGCTTCCGGAATCACGGTTACGATTTGCAATCCCCCGGTGGCCACGTCCATGCAGCAGATTTTCGATATTTCTGCTGGGGGCTGGATCGTCCCCTCTCGTGGCACGATCTATGTGCCCTGGTATGGGGTCGATTGCTCCGAGACCACTGATTCCAGCCCCATCCTGAACACCATGACCGGCACGGTTGACCGCTTGAGCTATCGCACCGTGGAGCAACCCGCCTCCTGCCAAATCCGCGTAGAGAACATCTGGGATTCGCAATATCAGGAGAGCATGACCTGGCGGGGCGCGGGGCCAAACTCAGGCAATGGCGGCGGCGCTCGTATCACTGGTTGCAATGGTCCTGTGGGCGGCGGGCCCGTCCTGCGCATCAACCGCTCCGGCTATAACCTCTTCGAGAATCTCGTCATCCAGTCCAAGGGTTCAAGCTGCTCGTCCAACTTCACGGGCGCGATCGAGACCTTGAACAGCGGCAGCGGCGGCTACACTTCCACACACAACAAATTCAAGAGTTTATTCCTCACCCCCAACGTCAGCGGGCAGACGATCACTGGTTGGTACGGTCTGCGCATCGAGGGCACGCCCAATCAGGAGATGTATGGTTTGGAGGATGTGATTATCCAAGGGCAGAACAGCCCCGGGAGCGAGTGCTTCTGGCAGAACGATGGCAATGCCGACAGCACCCACATCAAAGGAACCAGGACCGGCTTTCATAACTGTTATCACGGTGTGCGTGTCGATGGCGGGGCAGTCAGCATTGAAGACGCCAATCTGACATCCAACGGGCAGTACAGCGTCTTTGGCTCGGGAGGGGCGGCCTTTTATGAAAACGGTGGTTGTGTCATTGCCATTATCAACATCGTCATGGGGGATGGGTCTGGCCAGTTCATCAAGAACAGCCATTACCAGAACCGGGTTTGCAGTCACTACTTGAGGGGGAATCAGGCCAACCCGGACGATATCGATCCTGCCGTATACCCCATCGAGGCCCCCGGCGGCACACAAATACTGGAGTTGAACAACTTCGCCATCGGCTCGCCGAAAACCATCCACAACAACACCATCATGGGCTACGACGGCGACGCTTACGGGCCGAACGGCACCGTGATCGACCTCGGGGGGAACAACCTAACCGCGAACAATGGGGCGTCGTATCAGCTCACCAACCAGCCTTGGAAGGGATCCAACTTGCGGCAGTCGGCCTACGGGCCCACAGCCGAAGCCAGTTCTCAGAATCCCGGGGGATGGGCGCTCAAAACCAGCACTGGACTGCCTATTCCCGGGCTGGGGCTTAACAACACGCAGAGCAATGGTGTATTTAACGTTGCGGTTGATCACATGCTTTTGGGCGACGGCATTGTGGAATTCACTGGCATGCCGAGTGCGATGGCCGATCCCATCACCTACAGCATCAACGACTGCGGAAGTGGTTGCTCACAACAACTGATTCTG
Source organism: uncultured Acidobacteriota bacterium (assembly GCA_963704285.1). Classification (GTDB taxonomy): domain Bacteria; phylum Acidobacteriota; class Terriglobia; order Terriglobales; family Acidobacteriaceae; genus JAHFUA01. The sequence goes on from OY969886.1 coordinate 4,000,393, forward strand.
CGTCTCTACCCCAGGGATGCTGCTGGCAACCGCAGCACCCCTACTAGCGAACAAGTCGTTTACGCCCCGAATACGCTGGATGGTTCGCACTACGTCACCGTGAACTTGACCTATCCTGTGCCTGGCGCGTCCTCTTACGATGTTGTCTGTCGCAGCGGCAGCGGGGGAACGTCCGGTGCCGTAGCAAGCGGGGTCTCGCTGCCCTACACCATCACCGCCAATCCAACCTGCTCCGGCTATACCCCTTCCACCGGCGCCGGCAATCTCAACGAAAGCGCCGGAATCATCTGGCGCACTCCCCTCGGACAGAAGTTCACTTTTGGCGGGACCCTGACTGGGTACAGCGATGGTGGCAGCACCACGAAGTGGAGTATCAACGGTGCGACGGGCGCTGCTTCCTTTACCGGTGGGGTGACGGCGGCGCTCACCGGAAACGCCAGCACGGCCACGGCTTTGGCCTCGACCCCGGCCCAGTGCTCGACCCACAATTTCGCCACCGGGATCGCGGCCAGCGGCAATGCGAACTGCGCGCAACCAGCAGCATCGGACATTAATGGCCTCGGTGGCGCGGCCACGCTGAACGTCGGCACGACCTCGGGCACGGTGGCGGCCGGCGACGATTCCCGCTTCAACTGCGACGTGACCAAGAATCCCTGCCGCGTTGCCGCCACCTCGCTCACCGGGCAGACGGCCTCGATCGGGAACACCACTCTCTACACCCCTTCCGCGGCCGGACAGTACCGGGTGGTGCTGAGTCTGTGGACCATGGTCGCGGGCTCGAGCGGCACCGTCTCCTTCAGCTTGTCGGCGAACACTGGAAGTGGGGCCCAGAGTTTCGGCAGCTCCAGCCTGGACCTCACCAAGGTCAACTCGGGTGGCCAGGTCAGCGGCCAGTGGAACATGCACGTGGGTGCCAACCAGGCGATTTCGTACAACACCACGCTGACCTGCTCCAGTTGCGGTTCGCCGCAGTACGGCATCGACGTGGTGGTCGAAAGGTTGCAGTGAGCCGCCCGGTTGTATTAGCCCAAGCTTGATCGAAGACCTGGACTTGCTGCTCCAGCTGGGGACCTTGCTGGACGAGCAGCCGCTGTCGTTGCGGGAGCGCACGCAGATTGGCTGGCTGGAGCGGCCGGACGGGCGCTCACATGCCACGATCCGCGATTTTCTGGGTTGGGGGCTGCTGAAGATCCGCGACAAGCAAGGGAATCGCTTGCCGCTGGCGCCCAACCGGGCGCAGCGCGAGTTCTCCCGCCGTTGCGGGCGGCGCAACATCGTGCTGAAGGCGCGCCAGCTCGGGATAACGACCTGGGTGGCGGCGCGGTTCTTCCTGCACACCATCATGCGGCCGGGGACGGTGAGCGTACAGGTGGCGCATGACCTGGCCTCGGCCGAAGAGTTGTTCCGCATCGTGCGGCGGTTCCTGGAGAACCTGCCGGAACGGCTGCGCAAGGGCGCGCTGCAGACGTCGCGCGCCAACGTCCGCCAGATCGTCTTCCCCCACCTGGACAGCGAGTACCGGGTGGAGACGGCGGCGGACCCCAACGCCGGCCGCGGGCTCACCATCCGTAATCTGCACTGTTCGGAGGTGGCCCGCTGGCCGCGTGATCCGGCCGAGACCCTGGCTTCGCTGCGTGCGGCGGTGCCGCCCGACGGCGAAATCGTGCTGGAATCCACAGCCAAGGGCGCCGGCGGCTGCTTCTACGACGAGTGGCGGCATGCGGAGCAGAAGGGCCTCGTCCGGCACTTCTTTCCGTGGTGGTGGGAGGCGTCGTACCGGCGCGAAGCTGTGGACGTGTTGCCGCTGAGCGAGAAGGAAGAGGAGCTCAGCAGGAAGTACGGGCTGGAGCCGGCGCAGATCGCCTTTCGCCGTGAGATCCAGGCGGAATTCCGCGGCCGTTGCGCGCAGGAGTATGCCGAAGACGCGGAGAGCTGTTTCCTGGCGTCGGGAGAATGCGTCTTCGACTTGCAAGCGATCGAGCAGCGGCTGGCAAACTGCGGCGAGCCCCTGGAGGCGCGCGACAACGGGCGGCTCCTGATCTGGTTCCCTCCCGCTCAAAGCAAGCCCGGCGAGAGGGAATGGATCATCGGCGTGGATCCGGCGGGCGGCGGCGCGCTCGGCGACTATGCTTGCGCGCAAGTGATCGAGCGGTCCAGCGGCATGCAGTGTGCCGAGCTGCTCGGCCACTTCACCCCGCGGGAGCTGGCGCGGCACGTCGCTAAACTGGGCCGTGAGTATGGCGATGCCCTGATCGTTGTGGAACGCAACAACCACGGGCACGCGGTGCTGGCACACCTGACCGATGGAGAAGGCTACGTGAACCTGTACGAGCAGAAAGGCCAGGCTGGCTGGCTGACCAACACGGCTAGCCGCCCCCGCATGATCGAGCATCTGGCGGTGCTGCTGGAGCAGGCTCCGGAGCTGTTCTTCAGCCGGCGTCTGCTCCAGGAGTGCCGGACCTTTGTACGCCACGCTGATAGCTCCTCCGGCGCCACGGGGGGCGCGCACGACGATTGCGTGCTGGCCATGGCCATCGCGCAGATGGTCCGGCAGGCCGATAGGGGAAGCCATTCCCGTAGCGGAACAGCATTCCTGAAGCCCTTTGGCGCGACGGAAATGTCATTATAAGTGGGGGTTGGGATCGGTTTCGAAATTCAGAACAAGATTTGAGTTGTTTCCTGCTGGTGACGACCGGAGGTAACCTGCTGGTATGGCTTTGATTGCCCTCCAGCATATTCGGCGAATGCGTGGGGGCGCGCAGGGTCACCTGATGCGCATCTCGGACGGCCACTTTTATGTGGTCAAGTTTCAGAACAATCCGCAGCACATCCGGGTTCTGGCTAATGACTTGCTGGCTACGCGGCTGGGTCTGTCCATCGGATTGCCGATGCCGGCGGCCGAGGTGATTGAGGTCGCAGAATGGCTCGTGGAGCATACGCCCGAGTTGGCGATTGAACTGGGGGGAAAGAGAGTTGCGTGCGAGCCGGGACTACAATTCGGTTCGCGCTATGTAGTCGATCCGGCGAAAGGCCAGGTGTTGGACTACCTGCCGGAAAGCTTCCTCTGGGGTATCCGGAACCTGGGGGATTTTGCCGGCATCCTCGCGTTTGACAAGTGGACCTGCAACGCCGACGGCCGCCAGGCAGTCTATTGGCGAAAGTCCGATGAGCTGGGCTACAGTGCCGCGTTCATCGACCAAGGGTACTGTTTTAACGATGGGGAGTGGGTATTTCGCGACTCTCCGCTGCGCGGAGTGCACTCCTCCAACCGGGTGTATACCGCGGTCACGGGCTGGAAATCGTTCGAGCCATGGTTGTCGGCGATCGAAGCATTGGACGCGAGCGCGATCGGGAACATCGCATCGGCGGTTCCGCCGGAGTGGTACGATGGCGATTGGGACGCCCTGGAGAAGCTGGTGGACTCTTTGGCCAGACGGCGTACCCGGGTGCGGGAACTGATCACGGAGTTTCGCCACTCGTCGCGGCAGCCGTTCCCGAACTGGCAAGATGACTGAAAACCATTGAACCACAGAGGCCACAGAGGATCACGGAAGGACTAAGACAAAAACGAGGAATTTGAAAATAGCAAATGTGCAATCCCATCCCAGCATGAGACGAAGGAGCAGGGTTTTTCCCTTTGTGCTCCTCGGTGTCCTCTGTGGTTCAAGGTTTTGGCCAAGAGCTAAAAGCTAAGAGCCAATGGCCGGTTTGAAACAATGCGAGTTCTTCCTGCTTCGCTATGTGCCGGATGCGGTGAAGGACGAGTTCGTCAACATCGGCGTGGTGCTGGTCGAGCCGGGCGCCAATGGCGCCGGTTTCGCCGAGTTGAAGTTCACTCGCGACTGGCAACGGGTGAGGTGTCTCGACCCGGCGGCCGACCTGGAGATGCTCGAAGGCCTGGAAGACGATCTGCGGGCGCGTTTGAAGGAAGCCAGCCGGGCGGAGTTCATCAGCAACATCAACGAGTCGTTCTCGAATGTTTTGCAGCTCTCGCCGGCCAAGGCGTGCCTGACTGAATCTCCGGTGGAAGAGCTCGGGCGGCTGGCGGAGATGTACCTGGAGCGAGTGCGGCGTCCGGCGGGCAAGGGCGCGGCGGCGGGACGGCAGTTGATCGCACAGCGCATGCGCGCAGCCTTCGAGCAGGCGGGCGTGTGGAATATGATGCGCAAGCGCATCGCGGTGGCGAAGTACACGCATCCGGGCGATCCGCTGAAGATCGACTGCGGCTATCGCCCGAACGGCGAGCTCAAGCTGTTCCACGCGGTCTCGCTGGCCAGCGACGCGGACGCCGCTAAAGTCCTGGCGTTCACTTATCCGCAGATCCGTGAGGGCATGGCGCGCCTGGAGCAGGCCAAGACGTCGCTGACCGCCATCGTCGAAGACGACCTTGACCGCACGGGCGAGCCCATCGCCTTCGCCCTGGACACCCTGGCTCGCGGCCAAATCGCGGTGGCGGCGCAAGCCGAGCTGCCGCGCCTGGCGGAAGTAGCAAGGCGGGAGTTGAGGATTTAACCTCGCACCACGGAGACACGTAGGCACCAATTGACTTTTCTCCGCGTCTCGGTGCCTCCGTGGTGGGTGCTGTTTTTCATCTGCGTTCGTCCGCGTTGATCCGCGGTAAGAAGTTCCCATAAATCCATGAACATTCGTGACACATTGCGCGGCGCTCTGCGCCGACTCGCTGGAACAGGTGTGCCTCGGAAGCGGCACACGCTGGCGCTGCCGTCCATCCTGCAAACCTACGGACCGCGAGCCGACGTGCTGCCCAAGCCGACGCCCCAGACCCTGCGGCGCTTTGCCGAGACGCCGGTGGCGCGCAAGGCCATCAACACCGTCAAGGACCGTGTGGCCGGCATGCGCTGGCGGGTGCAACCCAAGAACGGTCGCGCGCTCGACGAGTTGCCTGACGCGGCCGATCGCATCCGCATCCTGACCGACAACTTCGATGCGCCCAATGCGGACGACTCCTTCCGCTCTCTGGTCGAGCAGGTGCTGGAAGACGTGATCGTGGGCGGCTTCGGGGCGATCGAGGTGCAGCCGACGGGCGAGGCCGCGCGTCCGCTGAACCTGTGGCCGGTGGACGGCGCCTCCATCCGCATGCGCACCGACTGGGACGGCCGTCCGGACTCGCCGCGTTACGTCCAGGTGACGGGCGCCTACGGCCCCAATGCTCAGATTGCGCTGAACGATGACGAGCTCAGCTACATCCGGCTGAACCCGCGCACGCACACACCGTTCGGGTTGGGCCGGCTGGAGGTGGCGTTCGAGACCATCAGCGCCTTCCTGGGTGCGCACCGTTACGCCGCGCGCCTGGCCTCGAACTCGGTGGTGCAGTACGCGCTGTGGCTGCAGGACCTGGGGCCGGCGCAGCACGAGCGCCTGATCCGCTGGTGGCAGGACGAGATCGAGGGCACGGGCCGCGTGCCCATCCTCTCGGTCGAGAACAAACCGGAAGTGCTGCGCTTCGGCGGCGGCACCGACCAGGACCTGCGCCTGAGCTGGCAGGAATTTCTGCTGCGGGTGATTGCCGACGCCTTCGATCTGCCGCCGTTCTTGCTGGGGCTCGAGCACGACGTGAATCGCTCCACCGCTGCGGAACTGTCCAACCAGGCGTTCCGCCAAGCCATCGTGCCTACGGCGCGACTGCTGGCCGAGCACCTGACGCGCGACGCCATCGGCAAAAAGCTCGGCTGGAATGACTTGGAGTTCGTTTTCACCGACGTGGACGCGCCCAACGAGATGGAAGAAGCACAGATCCAGGAGATCCTGCTGCGCAACGGTGTGCTGACGGTGAATGAAGTGCGGCAGATGCGGGGACTGCCGGAGATTCAAAAGCCTTAACCACAGAGGACACAGAGGCACGGAGGAATTGGGCACACGTGTGCGCCCTTGATCCGCGGTGATCGCGGTCATCTGCGGCGAAAAAATTTATGACCATCGAACTCGAATCCATGGCGATCGAGATGCCGCCGGTGTCGCGGCATCCCAACCGGCAACCGTTCCGCGGCGTGCTGACGCTGGTGGACGTGCCCAGCACGCGGCCTCCGGCGGGTGCGCGCGGGCATCGCGTGCTGCTAGCGCGGGCGGCGGCGGAGCACGCGCTGGCGTCGCTTCTCGGCATGGGCCTCGATTACACGCCCAGCCTCGACGGCCACGATGCCCGCCGCAAGGTGGGCATCATCACCTCGGCGGAGATCGTGAACTTCTTCGCCGCGGATACACCCGGATCAAGGCCGACCAATGAAGCCGAAAAGATCAGCGTTCATCCGCGTAAATCCGCGGCGCTTGAAGTTAGGGGCTATTTATTCGCGCGTGATTTCCCCGAGCTGATAAGTGAATTGCGAAGCGACGCACGCCGGCTGGGGATGTCGTACGAGATCGCCGACGCCCGCGTGGCCGACGTGCGCGCCTCCATCTGGGTACTGACCGACGTGACCTTCACCGGCGCCGCCATCCTGCGCCGCGAGAAGGCAGCCTACCCGGACACGTGGATCAAGCTGGAAGCGAGTACCGAGTACCAAGTACCAAGTACCTCAAGGCCAAAGCCAAGAGCTAGGAGCTAGGAGCCAATGAACGAAGAAATGACACAACAGATCATCGCCACCGCCGAGCGGCTGGCGTCCGCGGCCGAAGCACTGGAGAAAGCGGTGGGCCGGCTGGACGCGCAGCAGCAGGCGCTCAACGCCCAGGTCGACCGCATCGTCGCGGCCGTGGACGAGAACGAAACGGAATCCCGCCGCCAGCTCGGGGCACGGTTGGCCGAGCTGGAGCGGACCAATGCCGAACTGAAGGCGGAGACCGCCCGCCACGCGGCCGCGCGTAAGACGCTGCCGCCACTGGTGACCGCGCTGCTGGCCAAAACCGGCTGCGTCGATCCTGGCCAGGAGAAGATGGACATGGCCACGCTCGACAAGGCGCTTGCCGTGTTGACCGTGGATCAGAGGATTGCGGTCAAAGCGCAGATGGCGCGGGCAGGTCTCATCGAGTAGCACTCAGCATTCAGCACTCAGCATTCAGCACTCAGCAAAACCATCCAGCACCAGGCATTCAGCTACTTTCGGCTGACTGCTGAGTGCTGACTGCTGAGTGCTTCTCTCCGCCGAAGCAAGGAATTCGACTCCAGAACACTTTCGAAAGGAACACAATGACAGCATCCTTCATGGACATCCACGCAGCCGCGGACTATCTCGGTCCGGGGGCGGTGGAGGTCAACCTCTATCAGACTGAGATCAGCGACATCGTGCGCCGGCGCGGCGCCTTCGGGCAGCGCGTACGGCAGGTGCCGGCGACCGGGCATCCGTCGCGTTTCTTCGAGCAGACGGCGATCGTGTCGCCCACAGCGGCGCAGGCGTTCGTGGATCCGCGCAACATCGTGGCCACGGTGGGCTCGCCCACGCGCGTGGAGCGCAGCGTGCCGCTGAAGGCGCTGGTTTCGCAGATCAACTACAACCTGTTCGACATGGAAGTGGGCGCGCAGCAGAGCCAGTTCGCCTTCCTGCAAGCCAAGGATCTGGCCGATGCGGTGGACGGACTGATGCGCACCCACGACGTCGCCCTGTGGAACGGCAACGACACGTCCCTGTCGGCCCCCACCACCACCCAGTATTACGGCGCGGCCGGTCAGATCGTGGCCGGTGGCAACGTCGCCACCATCGCCACGACCGACTCGATCGTTGATGGGCTGAAGGCGACGATTGCGAGCATGGTCGCCAATTCCTCGTTCGAGGTGAAGCCCACGGCCATTTACGCCAATCCCGTGCTGCTCGACCTGATCGACCGCGAGCTGAAGCAGGAGTTCAACGTCGTGCTCTCGACCACCGAGGTGGCCGGCGGACTGACCGTGAAGACGCTCTCGACCCAGGCCGGTGACCTGCCCCTCATCCCCGAATGGGCGCTGAGCTACACCGGAACGCCGGGCAGCGGTAACGCAGTGCTGCCCGCGTACATCATCACCGAATCGCTGATCGAGTACCACTGGCTGACCGATGGCAATCCGCGCGTGTTCCAGTTGGGCGCGACCGGATCGCTGGCGCACCAGATGGTGGTGGTGAAGTTCGGCGCCGTGATCGTCAAGAGCGCCTCCGCCGCGCACTACAAGGTGGAAGTCCACCGGTAGAAGGAGTAGCCAGTAGCCGGTAGCCAGTCGCCAGTTGGGAATGCCGTATAGCTCTGCTCTGGCGACTGGTGACCGGCGACTGGCGACTCCCACGGGCAACTCTCATGATCTATCTCGACGCTTCCGAGTACGGTACTTACGGGCTGGAGAAGACGGTGCCGGCGGCATGGATTGCCGCCGCCTCGTCCTTGATGGATGCCCACTGCCGGCGTCCCACGCTGGGGGTGGCGCAGTACGTCGAGCGGGTGCGCCTGCGGCCCGATCGCAACACGGTGCGGCTGACCTATCTTCCCCTGGCCGCGGTCGCACCCGCCTCCTCTCCGCTCGTGGCGGCGCGCGGCCGTTATGCGGTCCCGCGCCGCGGCGAGGAGAGATCGGTCGTCGACCTCGCACGACCGTCAGGCGACCTCGCCCTCGACGTGGCGCTGGTCTTCGGGCTGCCGGGAACGTGGTCCACGATCGATGCTACCTCCATCGACTTCTGCGCAGAGACCGGCGAACTGGTTTTGCCCTCGAATCCTCTCGGGTTCGGCTACAACGAGGTGGAAATCACCTACACGGCCGGTCTGCCCGAGATCCCGGATGCGGTGAAGTTCGCTTGCGCGCAGATCGTGCGCAACGCGCAGGCGACCCCGGCGTTGAACGTCCGGGTCGGCAGCCTGGAGCGCATGCAATTGGAATATTTCGCCGACACGCTGTTGGACCCGACGGTCCGCGCCAGCCTGGCGCCCTACGTGGCGCAGAAGGTGGGGTGAGGCATGGGGGCGTTTTCGAACGATGTTTCCCGCGCCGAAGCCCTCTTGCGGGCCGCGGACGCGCTGCTGCGGACGCTGGGGCCGAGCGAGGTGATCCTGGTTCTGCCGGTGCCGATCCAGCAGGACCACGCCGACTTAGGTCTGGCGCCGCCGGTCGTCGAGCAACTGTCGCTTTCGCCGGCCGTCGTCCGCAAGATTGGGAGCTCGACCACGGCGCGAACGCGGATGGAGGTCATGCTGGCGGCTTCCACCGTGAACGCGCACGCCGAATCGCGCAACTTCGATCCTCCCAGCGCCTTGTTTGATGCGGCTCTGGGAATATTGCACGGGGGCAAGCTGTTGCGTATCGAAAGTGTCGGGTGGGATTCATTCGCAGACACGCCCTATCTGTACCGAATCACGCTGACCGACTAGTTTTCAGTTGCCAGTTGTCAGTTGTCAGTGGGAGTCGCGAGTCGCAAGTCGCGAGCTGATCGCCGGTCACCAGCCGGCAGGACAGCCCCTTCAGACCGGACACTAACAACTGGCCGCTACCATTGGAACGACGCACCTGCAACTGACAACTGACAACTGACAACTGCTCTTATGCAATCTGCCAAAGACAGCTTTTATGTTGCGCTGCGCGACCGCCTCGCCACCCTGAACCCGCAGCGGACGGTGTTCCTGAACGGTGTGACGCGGCCGGCGGTGATCGTGGTGGAGAACGAATACATCACCGCCGCCGGCCCGCTGCCCGAGGCGTTCTATCTCGGCTGGGGAACAGCGCAGCCCGTGGGGCCCTTGCGTAACGGCCAGCCTCCGCTGCTCGGCCTGGAATGCACCATCTCCTATTGGACGGGAGGCTTGGCGGACAAGCAGGGCGTGGACCGGGGGCGCGTTCTCGCGCAACTCGATTCCGAGTTGCTAACCATTTGTTCGCCGCCGTCCGCCACCAAATGCGACTGCTCGCAAACGCCCCCGGCGGATCTCGGGACGAAGGTTCTGTGGACTCTGCCTGAGCTACGCCTGAAGACGCAGACGCAGCTGCAGGGAGCAGCGCCGCTGTGGACGGTAATGGGAGATCAATTGATCGGGAGCCCGTCTGATTCCGTTCCCGTCATTCGCCTCGAACGCGCTGCCTCCCTGACCATTTTCTTCTATCCGGAGGCCGGGTCCTGATGAGCACGACAGCACTTCTCCGCGCGCCCATGGCGCCCCTGGCCCGGCGGCTGCGCGCCTACTTTGCGCCCGTGGCGCGGGCAACCGGGACTCCGGCCATCTTTGATCCCGCCGCCAACGCGGGTTTCGATCTCGACTCCCCGCCCGCTCCCTGGGTCGATGCCGGATGGATCGATAACTTCGTGCGCACGCCGGCGACGCGCCTGCAGCAGCTTCGCAGCGGCGCCCATGCCGCGGTGAGCGGGCAATTCCGCAGCCAGCTCGACGCGCGCGTCGAATGCGACTTCCAGCAATGGGGCAAGCTGCAGATGGCCATCGCGGGGGGCGCGGAGCACATGAACGTGCTGGCCGCCAGCAGCGGCGCCCAGCCGCATCCTACCGGTGGCCAGCCCATCTCCGCCGTGTCTCTGCAGCCGGGCTCGACCGCGACCGAATTGCAGCTCGCCGCCGCTGACCTTAACAGCTTCTCCGTCGGCGACCTCATCGCAGTCGATGCCGATTACCAGCAGCAGACTGGCTACGTGGGCAGCGGGCTGGCGGCGGCGTTCGTCCAAGATCCAGCGGATGTGGGGGGCGACGTGAACTTCATCCGCCGCGTGACTTTCAACGTCGGCCGGGTGGCAGGGAAGAGCGCGGCGTCACTGACGCTGGCACAGCCGCTGCTGGGTGGAGCGCCGCCGAACGGCGCCGCCCTCCAGAAGGTGATCGCGTTCGTGGATCGCGAGGGTGGCAGCTTTTTCCAGGAGTGGTCCGCGTTGTTTGTAATCCCGGAGGAGGGCGGTGGCCGCGTGTGCTTCTACTATCCGCGGGTTCAAGCCTGCGCGCCCGCGCAGGAGAAGACTTCCGTGGTGGCGGATCCGCTCAAGGCGTTTGCCCTGCACGCCTCGCTGGTGGCCTTGCCCTATGCCGATGCCGCCGATGGCCAGCAAGTGGTGTGCTATCGCAGCTACGCTCCCCCGGCGGCGGCCGCGCTGTACTGATAGCGATCGATGGCTTGGCAAGCCAACATGCAAGCACTCGCTTGCATACACAGTTCCATCTTCCAGTATAACCGGCAAGCAACACGCAGGATCGACAGAGCCGTTCCTGTTCCAGAAACCTAAGTAACCGGTTTCCTGCGATCGCAATCTTCGGAAAACAGTAGGCTTTCGATTGCACCGTTTTTTGGGCAGATGGGGGTTCCCATGAAACTGACGATCGACAACTTCGACAACCGCGGCCCTGTGGATTATTCCAGCTGGATCGATGCTGAAACTCCCCCCCACATGAGTCGTCGCCTCAACCAACCCAGCGAGCTGCGCTTTACTCTGGTCGCAGGGCAACCGCAGTTCGTTGTTCCCGTCGAAGGTGCGCGCGTAGTGCTGGCGCGTTCCAGCGGCACACCGCTTTTCACTGGATACATCAGCGCAGCCCCGGAATACGAATACCTGGGCTGGGGTGAGTGTGGTCCAGCCTTCCGTTACTCGCTGGTGGCGACCGGCGAGGAGCAGCTGCTCGACCGCACAACGCTGCCCTCCCGGGCGCCATTCGTCGCGCGAACCGCCGGGGACATCCTGCGACAACTTGCGGATGATGCCTTGCCGGGCGCGCTGGATTGCTCGGGCGCACAGCCGGTCGACGTGCTTCCGTGGTTCGCCAGCGACCCGCGAAAAAGCTGGTCGCAGCACGCCGCCGATGTCGCCTTACGCGCGCGCGCCAGCTACCGCGTTCTGGACGGCAAGTTGGTGTTCGAGCCGCTGGGGGCCAGGCTGTACACACTCAGCGAAAGCTCTGACTGGTTTTGCCCGGAATCGTTGAAGCTCCGCGCGCCCGATACACGATTGAACGACCTCACCGTGAGCGGCCGGATGGAGCCGCGACTCCACGTCAAAGACTACTTCCTGGGGGACGGCCTGACGCTGGGTTTCAGCCTTTCGCACGCGCCTTTCACCAGGTTCAACCAGTATTTTGTCGAGGACGAATTCGCGGCCACGGCGCTCGACCCGCGGTACTGGAAGGTGAGCGATCCCACCGCTGCGGTGTCGGTCAGCGGAGGCGCCCTCCAGATCCAGGGAGGCACAGGGCAGGACGGGCAAACGACCGTCACCTTTGTGGAGCAGGTGGAGCTGGGCGGGGCACTGGTGCTGCGCCACGGTGAGGCCAGCTTCAGCGCCGTTTCGAACGGGATCATCGGCGGGCTGTACGCAGGCAGCACTCTGCTCGCGAATTGCTTTGCCGGATTTCGCATCGTGCCCTCGGGGAGCCAATCCACTATCCAGGCCCTGGTGAGCGGCGCCATCGTGGGCACCGGTATGACCACGACGGCCGGGCACCGCTACGCGCTGACCACGCACCTCTATGCCTCGGAGATCTTTCGTAAACAGCAGATCTTCCATTCCTCGGTGAACCCGGCGGGCGCGGGGCGAGGCGGGGCCGCAATTGCCGCGGACGTCCGGGTCGTGCTCGAGGTCCACGACATCGACCCGGCGAATGCTGGATCGCTGCAGGCCATCTCCACGGTGCTGTACGACGGCATCGTCGCAGCCGCTCCCGCGTACTGCAGTTATGTCCTGGCGGATTCGCTCAGCCTGCACCTATCTATCAATTACACGCAACTGCTGCGCGTGGCGGAAGCCGAAGTGCGCAGTGCGCTTCCGAATGCGGGGTATCGCACGCGCCTGTTGGGTGCGCTGGCCGACGGAGCCGAGTGCGCCCTGAGCGGCTCCTCCAGGCTGCTGTTCTTCCCGGCGTACGTGCCGGCGCCGAACGAAAGCATCAAGGTGAGTTACCGCAGCCGCGCCACCTCGGTGGCCCGCGTAGTGGACCAGAACAGCACCGCCAGTCTGGCGCGCGGGCCGGACCCCGGCGTGCGCAGCGGCGTGCGGCATGTGGTTGTGCCGCCGCCGCGTACCACGGCCGAATGCGAGAGCGCCGCCCTCGCGCTGCTGGACGACACCTGCCAGAAGGCCTGGGCGGGAGAGTACGACGTGTGGAGTGATTTCTTCCCTGCTTCTGGCCAAGACGTTTTCCCCGGAGACGCCATTGCGGTGCAGGTGCCCTCCCGGGCAGCCGACTTTACCGCCATCGTGCGCGAAGTGGACTGGGAGCTGGCCGACCTGGCGGGAGAGCGCGGCCGGTATAAGATCCGCTTCGCCAACGATGCGGCCGAGCCCGTCGGATTCACCTTCCAAGCCGCCAAGGCATATCCGCCGGACGAGACGATCACGACGGCGCAAGTGGGCAATTCAGTGATTTCCGATCTCCCGCTGGCGGAGATCACCTCCACCACCTCCACCACGGTGACCATCGATGCGGGAGCGGAGCCCCCGGCGGGCGGTGGCATCGAAGTGCGCCGCGCCGATTACGGTTGGGGCGCGGAGGGCGATCGTTATCTCGTGGGCCGTTTCAGCACCCGGACGTTCACGGTTCCGCGTCTCTCCCGCATTCAGGATTACTACCTGCGGCAATACGACGCCGCATCGCCGCGGCGCTATTCGCGGTACTCCACCACGTTACATCTCGATTATCCCTACTGAGCCATGAACGAATTCGAAGCAACCGTGCTCGCCGATTTGGCCGAGCTCAAGACCCACATGCGCTGGCTGATCGGCAACGGCAACCCCGGCCGGCTGCAGGAACTGGAAGCGCGCGTCGAGCACCACGAGGCCATGCTGCAACGCAGCGTCGGCATCGGCGCCGCGGCCGGCGTGCTGCTGACGCTCGTCCACATCGGCATCGACTACCTGCGCTTGCACTCTTCGCGCTGACTGCACACATGACCAAAGAAGAATTCATCGCAGCCGCCACCGCGGCCGCGCAGGCTTCCTCCGCTACCAGCGGATTCCCGCCGGGAGTCGCTGTGGCGCAGGCCGCGCTCGAGAGCGCCTGGGGCAACTCTGAACTGGCGCGAGTCGCTAACAACTATTTCGGCATCAAGGCCCGGCCCGGCCGCGAAGCCATTGAACTGCCCACGTTCGAGTACGTGGACGGCGCGCCGGCCCGCGTCCCGGCGAAGTTTGCGAAGTACGCTTCCACGGCCGAGTGCTTTGCCGACCGCGACCGCATGATCACGTTGCTTTCCGCATATCGGGAGGCCCGCGCCGTGGCTGGAGATCCCGAGGCATTCACCCGTGCGCTCGCCCGGCACTGGGCGACCGATCCGCATTATGCGGAGAAACTGCTGTACGTATACCGCGTGCACGGGCTCGACAGGCTCGATCTTCTGTCAACTGAAACACCTGCCGGTTAGGTGCGGGCGTGGCATGGATGACGACGTAGAACGATGTCCAAACTGCCTGAGCGAAGACTATGAGCGACAATCCCACGGCTGGCGGAGGTGTCATCGCTGCGGTGCGCGGTGGCGGGTATTGGAAAGAGATTGCCCTGATTGCAGTCCTTATCGCTGCCGGGGTGATCGGCTATTCCTGGCTGAAGGCCCATGACGCCTGGATACGCTACCAAGCCCTCGCCCAGCAGAAAGATGCCCAGATAGCACAGCGTGACGCGGAAGCCGCCAGGTACCGGCAGGACATGGCGAATCTGAAGAAGCAGGCGCAGACCCCGCAGCAGGTGGTCAAGCTCATCCCGCAGATTGTCAAGGTTCCCGCCAATCTGCCGGAGCCGGTTGTAATCGAGCACCCCAACCAGCTGGCTCAGCAAAACGTCAGCCAGTTGCCCGATGCGCCCAGCACGCTCCTGCCGAATCAGACGGTGAAACTCCTGGCCGATCAGGCGGCGGACGATCTGGCTTGTCAGAAAAGCTGGGCAGCGTGCCAGCAGAATTACGCCGACGTAAAGCAAGAGCGCGACGCGGCGGTCAGCGCAAGGAAGGGGAGCTTTCTGCAACGGGCCAAGCAAATCGCCATTGGGATCGCCATCGGCGGTGCCCTCGGGTACGCCGCTCACAGATAGAAGCGCCGTCGGCCCTCGGCCCTCGGTCGTCGGCAAAAGCGCTGTTTTGGTTGCGATGGACCTTCACGGCCAACGACCGACGACCGACGACCATAAGGAGGAAACATGGAAGCGCTTTTGATAGGCCTCGGAGTTGGCTTCGCCGGCGGCTTCACCGTGGCCTGGCTGTTCGCAGGGAGCATCAAAAAGGAAATCGCAACCCTCGCCGGCAAGATTGGCGGCTTTATTGCCGCCGTGAAAAAGCTATGATCCACTCCTGGCTTCTCTGGCTGCTCTACCTTACTGGGCAGGCCATCTCCATCCTGGGGCGTGCTTCGGCCTCGGCGTCCTCCCAGTTCACGCCGTGGAATTCCGTGCGGGAATACATCAAGTGGCATTGGCCGGCGCTCGCCTTCCGCGTTTTTGCCTGTACGATGGGGTTCCTGCTCTGGTGGAGCAGGACGGCCTTCTTTGACGTTCTGATGAGCAGCCAGCTCGGGTTGAACCTGGGCCTCCAAAAGTCCATTCCCCTAACTCCGGCCACGGCAGGAATCTATGGCCTGCTCTCGGATGTGCTGCTCGATTGGGCCTGCGCCAAGATTTCGTTCCTGAAAGGGAGGGTCCCCGACGGGAGTGGCAGCGCGCCATCTGGCACTACATGACCTGCGTTGCTCCGCGCCAATCCGCAGCGCAGAAGTTTACCCAATATCCTCGTCCTAGCCCTCTAGCCGTGTTACAGGTTTCCGGGCCATTGAGGGCTGCAAAGAAGGGCAAGTCGCCGCCCTAAAGGAGCCGCCCCATTGTGCCGATTAGGAGCGAGTAACGCATTGCGCCTGGCAACGCACGTGCATCTCAATCCACGACCAAGCATGGCTTTCTGAGGAGCGTCTAATGCTGCTTTCTACCACTTGCGGGGACAACCCGATCGCTGCATTTGGTTCACCCCCGCTGCCGGCAGGCGTGAACTGGGTGGAAGCGGCTGGTGGTGGTACACGCACGACTGCCGAACAGGGTGGTACCTACCCGAATGTAACCATTTTGTGCTACCCTTCCTCCGCCTTGGCGGTCGCCACACCAGCCCGTCAGGTGCTACACTTTGAGGTGCGCCCTATGCCTAATCTGCCGACCAACGCACCCATGGGCGAAGAGCTAGAACGCTATCTTCAGGAGCACCCTGCGGCGCGTGATTACCTGCGCAAGTTCGAGCAGGCCCAAGCCGTTTTTGGAGGCTATCTGCGTCTCGCGCAGCCGCACATCGTTTTGCGTGAACTTGACGGCGGGTCTAATATTGACGTAGACCTAAATGCCGCGATATCACGAACTAATACTTAACCCGGGCGACGGCGCAACCCGATTCAACAACCGCAAGCGGCTGCTGCAGGCCATCGAAGCCCTGACGGGTAGACCCGTAATAGTGTATGCGGCCAATCTTCGCGTCCCCAATATCCCCAACAGCATTGACCACACGGACATCACGCCGTTTGCGGACCTAACGCGGACGGTACCGGGAAGAAAGTTGGATGTGCTGCTACACAGCCCAGGAGGTCTTGCCGAAGCCGCTGAGAGAATAGTCGCGTTGCTCCGCGCTCGGTTTGACGACATCCGCTTCGCCGTTTTGCATACGTGTTATAGCGCAGGGACAATGCTGGCGACGTCCGGTGATGCTCTGGTGTTGGACGACACCTCCACGTTGGGGCCGATCGACCCGCAAATCGTGTATCGCGACCCCCAGACGGGGCAATCGATCTCTATCCCAACGCAGACGATTTTGGATGGGTTCGAGAACGCCAAACAAGCTATTAAGCAGGACAGTGATGCCCTCGGCGTGTACTTGCCGCTGTTGAACAAGCTAGACCTGCACCTCTTCGAGATTTGTAAGAACGCGGAAAAACTATCCAAGTCTCTCGTCGAGCAGTGGCTTAGGGATTACATGTATAGAGGTGACGCAGATGCAGCCGACAAAGCAGCGAAAGCGACAGCGTACCTCTCCAGCCACAAAGATCGGCTCTCACACAGCCGCCCTATAACGATTGAGACAGCGAAAGGGAATGACCTTAAGTTGAGCGTCGTTGACCTGCGCGATCACGCGCGGCTGCGAGACTTGTATCAAGAGCTGTGGGCGGAGGTGGAATGGTTTGTTGACAACACCGACACGATAAAGTTCTTTGAAAACGGTTATGGTGTTAATTTCAGGCGTCGCTTCCAGCAGCAACAGGTGAGCTTCCAGCTTCCTATTCCGATACCGTTGCCGCAACCTCCTCCAACAGAGCCGCAGCCACCTAAGACCGATCCGAGCAAGGCGCAGATGGCTGGCGCGCCGACGCCCGGGTTGCGCTCCTAGACTATCCTGTTCGATTTCGGCGTGCGAGGCTAGGGGGCGGGGAGCCGACTCTGGCAAGCCGGCCTTCCAGTTCACCCAATGTCCTCGTCCCACTGCTCCAGCTTCTTCTTGACGACGGAGAGGAACTGGTCGGCGACGGCGCCATCAACCACGCGGTGGTCGTAGCCCAGCGACACGTGCAGAATGTGCGCCACCGCGAAATAATCGTTGCCTTCGGGATCGGTTTTGACCACCGGCGTCTTGAAGATGCCGCCGATGCCGAGGATCGCTACCTGCGGCTGGTTAATGATGGGCGTGCCGAACAGCGGCCCGTACGGCCCAGGATTGGTGATGGTGAAGGTGCCGCCCTGCACGTCGTCGGGCGAGAGCTTCTTGTTACGGGCGCGTTCCGCCAGTTCGGTGATAGCGCGCTGCAATCCCAGGAAGTTCTTTTCCTCGGCGTGTTTCACCACCGGAACGATCAGGCCCCAGTCGAGCGCCACCGCGATCCCCAGGTTGACGTTGCGGTGGTAGCGAATGCTCTCGCCCTCGACCGAGGCGTTGATGATCGGCCACTCGCGGATCCCGGCCAGCACCGCGCGCGTGAAGAAGGGCATGAACGTCAGCTTGGTGCCGTTGCGCTTTTCCCAATCGGCGCGCTCGCGTTCGCGCAGCTTGACGACGCGCGTCATGTCGATCTCGAAGATCGAGTGCACGTGCGCGCTGGTGCGCTTCGACATCACCATGTGCTCGGCGATCTTCTTGCGCATGGTGGACATGGGCACCAGGTCGCCGGGGACGGCCACCGGAGCAGGGGCGGCCATGGGCGGTGCGCCCACTGCCGCCGCCGGCGGAACTCCCGCCGGATACTGCTCCACGAAATGCAGGATGTCTTCCTTGGTGATGCGTCCTCCCAGGCCGGTGCCCGGGACTCTCGCCAGGTCAACGTTGTGGTCGCGGGCGATGCGCCGCACCAGCGGCGACGAGCGCACCCGCTGTCCTTCCTCGGCGGACGGGAACTCGATCACGGTCTCAGCCTGGCGTGCGACCGCCTCCCGTGGTCTGGCCGGTTCGGGCGCAGGCGCAGGCTGCGGACGCGCGCCGTTCCCTTTGCGAGTCACGGCCTCGGCGGGTTGGGGCGGGCGTGCCGGAGGGCCAGGCGCGGGCGGGGCCGGCGCAGCGGCAGCCGCTCTGGGAGCCTCCGGTTTCGGGGGAGCAGGAGCCGCCGCAGCACCTTCCGCGTCGATCACTCCGACCACCGTATTCACCTGCACGGTGGCGCCTTCCGCGACCTTGATTTCTTTCAGCACCCCGGAAGCTGGCGCCGGGATCTCCGCGTCCACCTTGTCGGTTGAGATCTCAAACAAGGGCTCATCCCGCTGTACCTTGTCTCCGGGCTTCTTCAGCCACTTGGTCAGCGTGCCCTCGAAGATCGATTCCCCCATCTGGGGCATGATCACATCGGTCGGCATGATGTTCCTTTCGCGAGGCCGCCGGACGGCCCGGCGTCGTATCCCCAATCGCTCATTATAAAACGTGGCAGTGACGGACCGGGAGCGTCAGTCGCCGCTTCCCAGCGCCTGCCGCCGTTGCTGCTCGACCGCCGGCGGGAGCTGGTTGATGGTCTTCAGGAACGCGGTGACCTTCCAGAGGTCGTTGTCGCCCATCACCTTGCCCCAGGCCGGCATGCCGGTCAGACGCACGCCGTGCTTGATCGCGAAGAAAATGTGCCACTCGGGATCGTCCAGCGCCTCCACCAGGATCTGTGGCGCCGGAGGATAGAACGCCCCGCCCAACACGTTCCGCTTGCGGTCCAGGCCCCCGTGGCAGACGCCGCAGTTCATGGCGTACAGCTTCATGCCGTCGATCAGGTTGGCATCGGTCTTGGGCACGGGATTCTCCATCTGCGGTGCCTGGTGCTCGATGGCGGCATCAAGCGCGTTGTTGGCCGCCCAGCGCTCGAGACTGCTGGGGGTGGCGTCGGCGTTGACCGCCATGTGTCCGCCACGAACGTAGATAAACGTCGCGAGGATGAACACAACCACAACAAACACGATCCCAGCGATGAATTTCCCCATCATTCCCTCCGGAACAGGACGTTCTGCACAACTCACCGTGATCAGTACGACTTCAGCCGCCGCGCCTCGCGCACTACGTCCGCCACTTTGGGCAAGAAAAACTCCTCCATCGGCGGTGAGAAGGGCACCGGCGTGTCCAGCGAGGCGATGCGCACCACCGGCGCGTCCAGCCAGTCGAAAATGTCTTCATTGATGACCGCAGTGATCTCGCCTGCGATGCCGGCGGTGCGCGTGTCCTCGTGCAGCACGATGACCTTGTTGGTCTTCTTGACCGTATTACTGATCGCCTCGCGGTCGAGTGGTTGCAGGCTACGCAGATCCACCACCTCAAGCTCGATGCCATCCTTGGCCAGCGTCTCCGCAGCTTCGAGCGCCACGTGCAGCATGGCCGCGTAAGTGATCACGCTGACGTCTTGCCCCTGGCGCGCCACTCGTGCCTTCCCCAGCGGTACGACGTAATCATCAGCGGGCAACTCTTCTTTGATGCGCCGGTAGAGGAACTTGTGCTCCAGAAAGAGCACGGGATTGTTGTCGCGAATCGCCGACTTGATCAGCCCCTTGGCGTCGTAAGCGGTGCCGGGCGCGACCACCTTCATCCCCGGCGTGTGGACGAAGTACATCTCCGGGTTCTGCGAGTGGAACGGCCCGCCGTGCACACCACCGCCGCAGGGGCCGCGCAGCACAATGGGCGCGGGCGCACCCCAGCGGTAGTGCGACTTGGCCAGCATATTGGTGATCTGGTTGAAGGCGCAGCCGATGAAGTCGATGAACTGGAACTCCACCACGGGGCGCAACCCGGTGAGCGCCGCCCCGAACGCGGCGTCGACCAGCGCGCCCTCGGCGATCGGTGTATCGATCACTCGCTCCGGACCGAAGTGATGGATGAGCCCCTCGGTCACCTTGAACGCGCCGCCGTACACGCCGATGTCCTCACCCATGCAGAAGACGGCAGGGTCGCGTTCCATCTCTTCCCAGAGTCCCTGGCGGATGGCCTCGAGATAGGTGATTGCTGGCATGTTCTTACCGTTCGTACAAATGGTACAATACGTACATGAACGCAAAGCGTCTGTCGACAAGCGCAGCCCGCCAGCAGTTTGCCGAACTCATCAACCGCACCGCGTACCGGGGAGAACGGTTTGTTCTGCAGCGCCGCAAGAAGCCGGTCGCGGCCGTCATTCCCATCGAGGAGTATGACTTTCTCGAACGCATGATCGAAGAGCGGGAAAATGAGATCGATGTCCGCCTCGCGCGCAAGGCGCGCAAGGAAAAGGGGCGTATCCCCTGGGAGCGGGTGAAGAAAGAACTCGGGTTGTAGCCGTCGTTCACCGATGCGCTACTTTATCGATTTCGTGCCTTCTGCGCGGCGGGCGCTCGCTAAACTGCCCCTGCCTATGCGAAAACGTATCCAGGTGGCAATCGACGACCTCGCCGAAAACCCGTTTCCACCCGGTATCAAGAAACTCCAAGGCGAGGACGGATACCGTATTCGCGTTGGCGATTACCGCGTCATTTACGAAGTCGAGCATGGGCGCTTGACAGTCCTCGTGATCCGCATCGGCCACCGCCAAGAAGTCTATAGATAAGGCGCTACTTTAGATGCACCGCCGCCTCGCGCTCTTTGGGCTTCGCTGCCGCAGCTTTCGCTTTCGGCGCCTTCAGCCCGTACTTCGGCTTGATCTCGTGGCACGTGCCGTCGCAATACACTCCGCCGGCAGCGGCCTCCGGCGCCGGCATGGGTGAAGCTTCGGCGAAATTGCGGTCGGCCTCGAGTTGTTTCTCCACGTCGCCGATCAGCGCCTGGTTCTCCACGGGCGTGAGCCACTTCTTGACCTTGACCAGGTAATCCTCGAAGCGAGCGATCGGGTCTCGCTTCTGCCAGTATTCGAGCAGCGGACGCGGAACGTACTGGGCCGCGTCGTGAATGGCGTGGCCCTTCATGCGCATCATCTTGGCTTCGATCAGCGTCGGACCTTCGCCGCGGCGGGCGCGCTCGCTGGCTTCGTGCGACGCGCCATAGACCTGGCATGCATCCGTGCCGTCCACGATCACACCCGGGATACCGTAGGCGATCGCCCGCTGTGCCAGATCCTTGATCGCGAACTGGCGCTCAGCGGGCGTGGAGTATCCCCACAGATTGTTTTCGACGATCAATACCAGCCCCAGCTTCTGCACGGCCGCAAAGTTCAGCGACTCGTGGAAAATGCCGGTGGACTGTCCGCCGTCGCCGATGTAGGTCATGCAGGCGATGTTGCGTCCCTGGTAGCGCGCGCCCAGCGCCACGCCGGCCATCACGCCGATCAGGTCGCCCAGCATGGAGATGGGCGCGGCCACGTTGCGTTCATAGATGTCACCGAAATGCGAAGAGGCGTCGCGGCCCCTGGTGGGCGAGCCTGCTTTGGCCATGTACTGCATCATGATGTCGCGCGCCGAGAAGCCCCTGACCAGGAGCGACCCCTGGTTGCGGATCATCGGCGCCAGCCAGTCTTCCTTGCGCAGTGCGTACGCCGAGGCGCACGAGCACGCTTCCTGCCCCAGCCCGAAGTACACGCCGCCCACTACCTTGCCCTGCTTGTAGAGGTTTTCGAGCGCCGCCTCCATGCGCCGGTTGAGCAGCATCCAGCGATAGATCTCGATGTGCTGCGTGGGCGTGAGGTACTTCGATTCGCGGATCGGCGGGACCGGCGCGCTCAGGTCGCCGCGCACTTCGTAGGAGACTTCGCCGTTACGTGTGACTTCGACCACGCGGTAGTCCGGCTTCTCCAGCCGGTAATCCACGATGCCGTAGGAGTTGGCAGCCGGCGCACCACCGCCAGACGCGCTTCCGCCTCCGGTTTGCGCCCGCTTCTTGTGCGAAGGCTTCTTCATTAAGAAGGCAATTCTAACCTACGGGATTCTTCAGGGTGCCCAACCTTCGCGGTTTTCGAAGGGTGGGGATTTTGGGCTTACGCCCAGAAAGTCTCATCGTCGTGAAGTTCGCGCAGGTTCGCCGGCGGCTTCATGGGGACGCCGACCTGGCGCCCGAGCAGAGCGTCCAGCGTCTCAACCCAGAGGATCTGGCTGTCGAACACGAGGCCAAAGTTGCGCGCCACCGACTGCGAGACTTCATCGAGCGTGAGCGGGGTGACCGCGATCCCCGGGTAGGTGTCGCCCAGCGCGCGATCCATCGAGGTCACCGGCTTGTCGCCGATGCCGCAGGGGATGATGAGCTTGAAGTGGCCGAGGTCGGTGGAGACGTTCAGGGCGAAGCCGTGCGAAGTCACGCCGCGCGAGATGTGCACGCCGATGGCGGCGATCTTGGCTTGGTTTCGCAGCGTCCACGCGCCGGTCATGCCAGGCACGCGGTGTGTGGCCACGCCGAAATCGGCGCAGGTGCGGATCAGCACCTCTTCCAGCTTGCGCACAAAATCGACCGCCCCGATGCGCGGCGCGAACCCGCGCAGGTCGAAAATGGGATAGCCGACAAGCTGTCCGGGCCCGTGATAAGTCACGTCGCCACCGCGGTCGCATTCGAAGATCTCGACGCCCGCGCGGGAGAGCTCCTTCTCAGAAACCAGCACGTTCGCGCGTTTTGCATTGCGGCCGAGTGTAATGACCGGCGGGTGCTCGAGCAGCAGCAGCGTGTCCGTGACCTGCCCGGCCTTGCGCAACTCGACCAGCGTCTGCTGCAGCTTGAGCGCGGTGGCGTAATCGACGCGGCCGAGTTGGACGACGGAGATCATGAATTCTTCGCCGCGGATAGCCTGCCCCGAGCGAAGCCGAGGGGCGGATCAACGCGGATTTTCATAAGCCGGTGAACCGATCCGCGTTTATCCGCGCGCATCCGCGGCGAATGAAGTTAAATATTGATCGACAGCCCGTACACGTTCTCGAAGCCGTCGAACATGGCCTCGCTGAGCGTCGGATGCGGGTGGATGGTGAACATCAGGTCCTCGACCGTAGCTTCCATCTCGAGGGCCGCGACTGCTTCGGCGATCATCTCCGTTGCCTGCGGACCGACGATGTGCACACCCAGCATCTCGCCGTACTTCGCATCCGCAACCACCTTCACAAAGCCCTCGTGCGACCCGACGATGCTCGCTTTCGAATTCGCCGAGAAGGGGAATTTGCCGATCTTCACGTCGCGGCCGGCTTGCCGCGCCTGCGCCTCGGTCATGCCGACGCTGGAGATCTGCGGCTCACAGTAGGTGCAGTTAGGGATCTTGTTGCGGTCGAGGGGGCGCGTCGGTTTGCCGGCAATGCGCGCCACCGCCACCATGCCCTGCATGAACGCCACGTGGGCGAGTTGCGGGAAGCCGGCGATGATATCGCCGACAGCGTAGACGCCTGGCTCCTCCGTCTCCATCCATTCGTTGGTATGGATGAACCCGCGCTCCGGCTTGATCTTCGTCTTCTCCAGGCCAACATTCGCCGTGTTCGGAGCGCGGCCCACGGCGATCAGGATCTTCTCGGCTTCCAGTCGCTGCTGCTTTCCGTCAGGCGGCGTGAAGGTCACCGCGATCCCATTCTTCGTTTTCTCGATCTTCTCAACTTTGGCGCCGACGAATGACTTGATGCCTCGCTTGTTGAAGGCGCGCATCAGCTCCTTCGAGATCTCCTCGTCCTCGAGCGGCACCAGACGCGGCAACATCTCGAGAATGGTTACGTCGCAGTCGAACGATTTGTAGATCGACGCGAACTCGACCCCGACGGCGCCCGCGCCTACCACCACCAGCGATTTTGGGATCGCCTTAAGGTTGAGGATCTCAATGTTGGTCAGCAGGCGATCGTTAGGCTCAAGCCCCGGCAGCATCTTGGCTTCGGAACCGGTGGCGAGGATGACGTTCTTCGCCTTGAGGTTGGAGCGCTTGTCGCTGGCTTCCAACTCTACGGTGAGCACCCCGTCCTTGCGCGGGCCGGTCAGACGGCCGTATCCCTTCACCACCTCGACCTTGTTCTTGCGCATCAGGAATTCGAGGCCCTTGGTGTGCTTCTGGACGATCTTGTTCTTACGATCCTGGATGGTGGCCCAGTTCACCTTGACGCCTTCTACGCCTTCGATGCCGAACTCCTTGCCTGCCTTCAGGTGGTCGTAGATCTCGGCGTTGAACAGTAGCGACTTGGTGGGGATGCAGCCCACCTGCAGGCAGGTGCCGCCCAACTTCTCGTTCTTCTCGATCAGGCAGGGCTTCAGGCCCAGTTGTCCGGCGCGGATGGCGGCGGTGTAGCCGCCCGGCCCGGACCCGATGATGGCCACATCATAGATGGTCTCAGCCAAGGTCGTGCTCCTCTGGTGGGATTACGGAGGGTGAACCAATGAACGATTGTACGACAGGGGGCGGATGGGCCGAAATTCAACGCCGCGGATAGACGCGGATCGTCTATCCGCGGCGAATGAAGTTACGCAAGAAGCCGGGCTGCGTCCTTGGCAAAATACGTCAGGATGATCGACGCCCCGGCGCGCCGGATCGAGGTGAGCGATTCCATCATGACGCGCTCGCGGTCGATCCAGTTGTTGCGCGCGGCGGCCAGGATCATCGCGTACTCGCCCGAAACTTGATACGCGGCCAGCGGGACATCAAACCGGTGGCGCGCCGCGTGGATCACGTCGAGGTAGGGCATGGCGGGCTTGACCATCACCATGTCGGCGCCCTCTTCCAGGTCGAGCTCGATCTCGCGCAGGGCCTCGCGCAGGTTGGCGCCGTCCATCTGGTAGGAGCGGCGATCGCCGAACTGCGGCGCCGAATCCGCCGCCTCGCGGAAGGGCCCGTAGAACGCCGACGCAAACTTCGCCGCATAAGAAAGGATGGGGATGTTGGTGAACCCGGCCTCGTCGAGCCCCTTGCGGATGGCGGCGACGCGGCCGTCCATCATGTCCGAGGGCGCGATGATGTCCATGCCCGCGCGCGCCTGCGAGACCGCGGTCTTGGCCAGAATCTCGAGCGTGGCATCGTTGACGACCTCGTACTCGCCGGCGGCTGCGGTTGCCATCTTGTGAATGGCCTGTGGCAAATCCTTCTTTGCGACGACCATCGTCTTTGTCGCCGCCCGTGCGCCCAGGGACCGCGTCGTCGTCTGCCGCACGATCCCGCAGTGGCCGTGCGACATGTACTCGCACAGGCAAACGTCGCCCATCACCAGCAGGTCCTTGACCTCGTTCTTGATGGCGCGGGTGGCGCGCTGCACGATGCCGTCGTCCGCCCACGCGCCGCTGGCCACTTCGTCCTTCGCCTCCGGCAGGCCGAACAGGATGATTGACGGGATGCCCAGCGACTTGACCTCGCGCGCCTCCTTCACTACCTCGTCCACCGAGAGGTTGTACACGCCGGGCATGGAGCCCACTTCCTTGCGCACTCGCTCGCCAGGGCAGACAAACAGGGGATAAACAAACGAGTCGGGCGTGAGCCGCGTCTCGCGGACGAAATTGCGCATCTGCTCCGAGCGACGGAGCCTTCTCATGCGGGTCGTAGGAAAGCTCATAACAGGTAAATTCTAGCACTCGGGATATCGGCGGAATCGCCGAAATCGCCGAAATCGCCGCCATCGCCGACGCCGGTTCAGATCACGGCGATTCCGGCGATCACGGGCGATTCCGGCGATCCTGTTCGGGTAACATGGAGCGGTCCCATGTCCCCGCTCGCCCACACCAGCGCCCGCTCTCTTGAGTTCGACTCGATGCGCGGGATCCTCCGCGCCTATGCCTACTCGCCTTTGGGCCAGGCGAAGATCGCCGCGCTCGCGCCTTCTGGCGATCCCACCTGGATCGAGCGCCAGCAGCAGCTCACTTCCGAGATTCGCGAGTATCTGCGTGTGGGCGCGCGCTTCGAGTTCTCCGGCCTGCTGGACCCCACGGCGCTGGTGGAAAAAGCGCACATCGAGGGGGCAGCGCTCGAGACCGGCGAGATCCGCGACGTCGTCCTGGTGGTGGACCGCGCCGACGAGTGGCGACACATCGCACACGAGCCCCCGTCACAAATGAAGCTGGAGTTCGCTGCTGTCGCCGACCTTTCTTCCGCGCTGGCCGACTTCACCGAGTTGCTGCGCTTCTTCCGTAACAAGATTCTGCCCGACGGCACGCTCGACGACCGCGCCTCACCCGAACTGGCGCGTATCCGCCGCGAGATCGAGCGCCAGAAGCGGCAGATCCAGGAATCGCTGCGCGCCTACCTGCGGCGCCTGGCTGAGGGCGGCGCGGTGCAGGACGAACTCATCACCATTCGCGGCGAGCGCTTTGTCATCCCCGTGAAGATCGAGCAGAAACGCCGTGTGCAGGGCGTGGTCCACGGCGCGAGCTCGAGCGGTCAGACCGTGTTCGTCGAGCCGCTGGAGACTATCGAGCAGAACAACGAGCTGGTGCGCATGCTGGAGGAAGAGCAGGCGGAGATCCATCGCATCCTGCTGGAGATGACGCGGCGCATCCGCGAGCACGCGGTCGCCATCCTGGCTGCGACCGCGGTGCTGGCCGAGCTGGAGCTGCAATTCGCCAAGGCCAGGTTTGCTGCGGATTACGACTGCACCGCGCCAACGTCGGTGGAGTCAGCTCGGCTGATCCTCCCCAACGCCCGCCATCCCGTGCTCGAGCGCACGCTGAAGGCGCGCGGCGGGAGCATCGTCCCCATCAGCATCGAACTCGAACCGCCCAACCATCAGCTCGTCATCAGCGGCCCCAATACCGGCGGGAAGACGGTAGCCATCAAGACCATCGGCCTGCTGGTGCTCATGGCGCAATCCGGCATTCCGATCCCGGCCGAGCGAGCCGAGCTGCCGGTCTTCGATGCCGTGCTCGCCGACATCGGCGATTACCAGTCCATCGAGCAGAACCTCTCGACGTTTTCCGCGCACGTCACGAACATCGATTTCATCTCCCGCACGGCGACGCCGCAGTCGCTGGTGCTGCTGGACGAGCTTGGCTCCGCCACCGATCCCGCCGAAGGCGCTGCCCTGGCCGTGGCCATCGCCGAACACTTTCGCCAGATCGGCGCCATCAGCATCATCTCCACCCACCACACCTCGCTGAAGGTGTATGCCACCAACACCCCCGGCGTGCTCAACGCCGCCGTCGGCTTCGATGAGGCCACGCTCCAGCCCACGTACGAGCTGAAGATGGGTGTGCCCGGCGCCTCCGCCGGCATCAACATCGCGCAGCGCCTCGGCCTGAATCCCGGCATCGTTTCCGCGGCACGCGCTTCGCTCGGCACCCAGGCTCAGGACATCGCCCGCTTCCTCGACCGCCTGCACGCAGAGCTGCGCCAAGCCGAGCAGGAGCGGCAGCGGCTGCAGCAGCGCGAGCAGGAACTGGCGCGAGAGCGACTGCGCCTGGAAGCCGAAGGCATGAAGGAGCAGCGGCAGCGTGTGCGCGAGATGGAGAAGAAGCTCGACGCGGTGTTCCGCGACTTCGAGTACCACGCACGCGAGACCGTGAACGCTATTCAGGACC
This sequence comes from uncultured Acidobacteriota bacterium, assembly GCA_963704285.1. GTDB lineage: Bacteria > Acidobacteriota > Terriglobia > Terriglobales > Acidobacteriaceae > JAHFUA01. Next base: position 4,028,102 of record OY969886.1, read on the forward strand.
GTGCCCAGGCGCTGAAGCTCTCGAAGGACGCCGAGCGCCGCATCTCCCGCCTGCGCCGCGAATTCAAAGACCAATTCGACGCCGCCGTCGTTTCCCACGCGACCGGCGCCGATCGCGGCGACCCGGACGCCCGCCCCGGCGAGGTGAAGCACGTGTCCGAGGGCGATACGGTCAAGCTGAAGTCGCTGGGCCGCAACGCCGTCATCAAGCGCCGGGTGGACGAGCACACCTTCGAAGTCGAGATGGGCGCCATGAAGATGAAGGTCGGGCGCGCCGACATTGCCGAGGTCGTAGTACGGGCGTCGGATTCGCCCCTGCGTGCCGCCCGCGCCCAGGGAATTTCGGTTTCAGTGGCCGAAGACTCAGGCGCGCCGACAGAGATCAACGTTATTGGCAAGAACGTGGACGAGGCCACGGCGCGCGTAGAAAAATTTCTGGACCGTGCTTTCCTTGCCGGGCTCGCGCGCGTCCGTATAGTGCACGGTAGCGGCATGGGGGTGCTGCGCAAAGCCCTGAGGCAGTACCTGCAGAAGCACCCGCACGTGGCCTCGATTTCCGAGCCTCCGCAGAACGAAGGCGGGGCGGGGGCAACCGTGGTGGATCTCAAAGTGTGAGGAGAAGCCGATGACCGACCACGAACTCCGCGAAAAGATCGATGCCATCGAGCGCGGCCCGGCGCTGGTTGCCGCGGCGGCAACGGGCGTGGATGAGCGCTCGTTGCGCTACAAGCCTGCGCCCGATAAATGGTGCATTCTTGAGATTGTGGGACACCTTGCTGACATCGAGGTCCTCTACGGCTACCGCATGCGGCAGATGATCGCCGACCGCGAGCCCTCGCTCGCTCCCATCGACCAGGACGACTGGGCCCGCAATCTCGGCTACCTCGAAGGTGCGCCATCCGACTTTCTGGCCGCATTCCAGGCTGCACGCCGCGCGAATGTCCGCTTGCTGAGGCGGCTGAGGCCTGCCGACCTTGCGAAAGGCGCCTTTCATCCTGAAAAGGGCCGCAAGGTGACGCTGGAAGAGCTGATTGGCATGATGGTCATCCACGATCCCAATCACGCCGGGCAGATCGAGCGGCTGAAGGAGCAGGCGAGGGCGGCTTAGTGGCGGTGACTTCTTTTCCTCGTCCCTCCACAGCAGAGGGACAATTCCCACAGCATTTCCACAGCGGCTACAATGATTTCAATTCCGCTCTGGCAAGCGTTCGACGAAAATCCCACGGGAACTTTTGTCCGCCTTTCACCGATGGCCAACCCCGGCGACTTCGCATATACCGTTAAGCAGCAGGCGGACATCGTCCGCATCATCGGCGATTACGTCAAGCTGAAGAAAGCCGGCGCGCAGAACTACTCCGGTCTTTGCCCCTTCCACGGCGAGAAGACACCGTCGTTCTCCGTGCACGCCACGCGGCAGTTCTACCATTGCTTCGGATGCGGGGCTTCGGGCGACGTCCTCGGCTTTGTGCAGAAGATCGAGAACATTACCTTTCCCGAGGCCGTGCGCCTGGTAGCGCAAAAGCTCGGGATTCCGCTGCCGAAGCAGACGTATGCCAGCGAGGGCGAAGCGCGCGAGGCCAAGCTGCGCGGCGTGCTGGTGGATCTGCACGAGCGCGCTTGCGCGTTCTTTGAGGAGCAGTTGCGGCGTCCCGAAGGTGCCCGGGCGCGCGAATACCTCGCCGGACGCGGCCTGACTGAAGAGGCGATCAGGACCTTCCGCATCGGCTTCGCGCCGGACTCGGGCTTCATCTTGCGCGACCGCCTGAAGGGCGCGGCTGACGAAGACACGCTGAAGGCATCTGGCTTGTTCTCCTGGAAACAGCAAGAGGAGGATAGGGGCCCTTCGACTCGCCCGCCAGAACCGGGCGGGCTTGCTCAGGGTGACAAAAGCGGAGAGGGTGCTGCTGGGCCGATAGCCGGCGACCGCCGGCCGACGACGATTTACTCCAAGTTCCGCAACCGGGTGATGTTTCCCATCACCAACGAATCCGGCAAAGTCATCGCCTTTACCGGCCGGACGCTGGAGACCGGCGACAAGGCCGGACCGAAGTACCTGAATTCGCCCGAGACGGCCATCTATTCCAAGTCGCGCGTGCTGTACAACCTCGACCGCGCCCGGGAAGCTATCCGCGCCCTCGGCTACGTGATCCTGGTAGAGGGCCAGATGGACTGCATCTCCGTCTTCATGGCCGGATTCCGCAACGTGATCGCCAGCTCGGGGACCGCGTTTACCGAAGCCCAGGTTCGCCTGCTCGCACGTTACGCCAAGAAGATTGTGGTGAACTTCGATCCCGACACCGCCGGCCTCGCCGCCGCGGAACGCTCGCTGGGGATGCTGGTCGCCGAAGACTTCGAGATCCGCGTGCTCACGCTCGATGCTGGCTTCGATCCCGACCTGTTCATCCGTCGCAAAGGAGCCGATGCTTACAAGAAGGCGCTGGGGGGCTCGCAGAGGTATTTCGATTACCTGATCGAGCGCGCCCGGACGCAGTTTCCGGTGCGCTCTGCCGAGGGCAAGGTGCGGGCCGTCAACTATCTTCTGCCACATCTCCAGCAGGTGCCGCACCGCATTGCCCGCGACGAACTGGCCGCCGACATCGCCCAGAAGCTGGGCATCGACTCCGCCGTCTTGCGCCAGGAGCTGAAGCATGCGGCTGCCACCCGATCTTCGAGCGTCAAGGCGGCGGCCGAGGCGCAGATCACCGACGCCGAGCGCATCGTCATCCGGGCGCTGGCCTCGGGCGGGGAGATGAACGGGGAAGCCGGCATCTCCGACCGCTCCGGCGAGGATCACCTGCCCGACTTGCGCCGCCAGGCCCAGTACACGCTGTCAAGTGAGCCGTTGCACATCGGCCTGGCGACCGAGTCCCTGCTCCAGACCCTTCTGGATGCCCCCGAACTGACCGACCCCATGTCGCTGCCGGTCGGAGACTCCGACCAGCGAACGCTGGCGGCCATCCTGCTCCGCGAGGACGAGCCCCTGACGCTGGAATTGCTCGAAGGCGCTTTCGCCGCGCTTCGCCGCCGCCGCTTGGAACGCGAGCAGCAGCACGTAAAGGTCAGGATCATCGAGGCCGAGCGGCGCAACGACGGGATTGCCCTGGCCGAACTGGTGCAGGAAAAACTCAGGATCGACCGCGCCCTGGCGGCGCATTAGGAGAGTTGGGCCTGGGTGGCTGTGCTTTTTCGAGAGTTCTGGAAACTATCTAAGTCGTTGAATCATCTAAATGTTAAGCGCCGTGTCCTCAAGATGGTCAGGCGCAGCACCGAACTTGTTACCTCAGAGTGGCCGCCGGTTGTGCTAACATTAAAGGGTTTCGCCATTGACGCTTTCCACCAAGTTCTTCCTGCCGCACAAGACACGTGGCACGGGTGCGCTTCCACGGGCGGAAGCCGCGCTGATGAGGGATTGCATTGGCTCTCGAAGATAAATACGACGACATCAAGAAGTTGATCGATGCTGGCAAGGAGAAGGGGTATCTCACCTACAACGAGGTGAACGACCTCATTCCGCGCGACGTCCACTCGCCCGAGGACCTGGACGACCTGCTCACCACCATCGGCACGCAAGGCATCGATGTGATCGAGGGCCAGCCCAAGCTGCCGTCTTCCGAGCTGGGCAAGAAGTTCGAGCAGGAGATCGAGGCCGGCGAAGACGTCGAGCTCGACCTAACGCCCGGGGCTCTGGAGAAGACCAACGACCCCGTCCGCATGTATCTGCGAGAGATGGGCACGGTCCCGCTGCTCACGCGCGAGGGCGAAGTGGAGATCGCCAAGCGCATCGAGCGTGGCCAGTTGCGCGTGCTCAAGGCGCTCTCGCGCTCGCCCATCATCATCCGGGAGATCATCGCTATCGGCGAGGACCTGGAACGGGGTGTGCGCTCCATCAAGGAAGTCGTCATCTTCGACGAAGAAGAGCTCACCGACGAGGTCCTGCAGAACCGCCTGAAGGAAGTCACCTGGCGCATCGAGGAGCTGGCCAAGCACTACAGGAAAGCCGTCCAGCTCGCCGAGAAGCTGAAGGAACTCTCGGAGAAGAAGAAGCCGCGCGAGTACCGCCGCTGCCGCTGGCACCTCGGCCGCGAGCAGGTGGAGATCTCGCGCCTGATCCGCTATCTCGGGTTCACCAACCCCGAGCGCAAGCGGCTGATCGACAAAGTCAACCAGACCGTCGAGCACATGCGCGCGCTCGACCGCCAGACCTCAAATCTCGAAAAGAAGATCGAGGCTACTCGCAGCGAAGACCTGAAGAAGGATTACCGCAAGGCGCAGCGCCAGCACCGTGCCGATCTGGAGACGCTGGAGCAGGACGCGGGCGTCAGCTACCAGGAGCTGCGCCGCACGCAGCGCGAGATCATCCAGGGCGACATGGACGCCGAGACGGCCAAGAAGGAACTTATCGAAGCCAACCTGCGCCTGGTCGTGTCGATCGCCAAGAAGTACACCAACCGCGGGCTGCAGTTCCTCGACCTCATCCAGGAAGGCAACATCGGCCTGATGAAGGCGGTGGACAAGTTCGAGTACCGCCGCGGCTACAAGTTCTCGACCTATGCCACTTGGTGGATTCGGCAGGCCATCACCCGCGCCATCGCCGACCAGGCCCGCACCATCCGCATCCCGGTGCACATGATCGAGACCATCAACAAGCTGATCCGCACCTCGCGTCAACTGGTGCAGGAGCTGGGCCGCGAGCCCACCTCGGAAGAGATCGCCAAGCGCATGGACATCCCCGTGGCCAAAGTGCGCAAGGTGCTCAAGATCGCGCAGGAGCCGATCTCGCTCGAGACCCCAATCGGCGAGGAAGAGGATTCCCACCTCGGCGACTTCATCGAGGACCGCGCCGTGGTCTCGCCCGCCGACGCCGTCATCAACGTGAACCTGAAGGAGCAGACGGCGCACGTGCTGCGCACGCTCACCGCGCGCGAGGAGAAGGTCATCAAGATGCGCTTCGGCCTGGAAGACGGCAGCGAGCACACCTGGAGGAAGTCGGGCAGTCGTTCGCCGTCACCCGCGAGCGCATCCGCCAGATCGAGGCCAAGGCGCTGCGTAAGCTGCGTCATCCGTCGCGATCCCGCAAATTGCGGGCATTCATGGATGGGGTCAGGGATTAGATTCGTCGCCGCGGATGAACGCGGATTAACGCGGATTAACGCGGATAAGGATCAAACCGCCGAGATGCAGGACGGCGAGAATTTCAGCCTTTTCACTTCCGCGGCGTTTCTGGCGTGCTCGGAAGTTCTGTATTGTTGAAGGTGTCATCCTTCGCGAGCCGAAGGCGAGCGGAGGATCTGACAGAACCGCCGGCGCTATCCAGGCTGGTAGTGCCGCCGTTGTCATCAGATTCTCCCGTCTCGCTTTGCTCGACGGAAGATGACATGCCCTAGAGGGTTGTTTCGCTTGTAGAGATTCAGCCGGGCTCCGTTTCCTTTGTCTTCCACAGGCGAGATTGACCTCAACCCGGTGCAAACGTTGAGTTTTTCCCCGCTTTTCCTTTCATTTCCACAAGAAACCCACAAACTCCACAGCTTCTTCACAGGCGCGATTTACTTTCTCCTTGTTCCAAAGTGGCACCTCGGGCAAAGTGCCTCGCAACGACAGAGTGCGATGTGCAAAGCGCACGCTGCCTTGGGCGTTCTGCTGGAGGAGAACCCGCCCGCCACGGCGGGCGCGCCGTGTCCGAAGCCTTGCCATAGGCGAGGATTTGTGACAGGCCTCAGCCATAAGGGGCGCCACCGTGTCGGCCGGTCCGACTCAAGTGAGCGAACTCACCGGACTTGGTTGGAGGAACGGAGGGGAAGGCAGGAGCAGCGCCACAGCCGGAAGGGTCGTGGCGCACCTTCAGCACATCACACTTCACGAGGCGGCTTGCGTGGCTGGCGCAAGCCGCCCTTCGTTTTTGTGACTTCTTCGCCGCCGATGAAAAAATAAACCGCCGAGACGCAGAGAAATGCCTCGGCGCACTCGGCGTCTTGGCGTTGATGTCGCTTCGATTTCGGAATTCCCGCCAGATTCGTTTTTTCTTCGCCACGCGGAGAATTTCTGTGTCACAATCCTTTTGCTTTCTGGCGCTCCACTTTACGAGACAAATCGCTCTGCGGGCGACTGCACTTCTCTCTCCGCAAATTTTTGATTACGGCATGTTTTTCCAGAGGGGTTTCGCACATTCAGCGGATGACGATTTTCGGAGGCTTGGCTACTCTCCAAAGACTCTCCTGACATTAATCGGGCTCTTGGCGACAACTGATTACAACATCGACCGCGGGTTGCCCTCCGCCATTGACGCCGAGCGGTCCATCCTGGGCGCCATCCTGCTGGACGCTCACAGCTACAACCAGGCGGCGGAATCGCTCCACCCCGACGACTTCTCGCTCGACTCCCACCGCCGCATTTTCTCGCGGATGATGGACCTGGACGCCACCGGGCGTCCCATTGACATCATCACGCTGCAGGAAGAACTCAGCCGGCACAAGGAACTGCAGTCGATCGGCGGCGTGGCCTACCTGGCTTCGCTGACCGACGGCGTGCCGCGCCGGCCGTCGATCGAGCACTACGTCAGGATGGTGCGCGACAAGGCGCTGCTGCGCGGGCTCATTAATGCCGCCAATGTTGCCATCAGCAGCGCGGTCGAGCAGGCCGAACCTGCCGAAGAGATCCTCGACGCCGCCGAAGCCGCCATCTTCCAGGTCTCCGACAAGCGCCTGGGGCGGGGCTTCCTGACCATCCCGCAGATCGTCCAGGATTCCTTCGGCTCACCGGATGCGCTGATCGCTCCCGGCGCCCACATCACCGGCCTGGAAACCCACTTCAAGGTCTTCGATGAGAAGACGCGCGGCCTGCAAAGGGCCGACCTGGTCATCGTGGCCGGGCGGCCCTCCATGGGCAAGACCGCATTTGCCATGAACGTCGCGGAGAACGTGGCGGTGCTGGACAAGAAAGTGGTGGCGGTGTTCTCCCTGGAAATGTCGCGCGAGGCGCTGTTGCGGCGCCTGCTTTTCTCCCACGCGCGCGTGGACGCCTACAAGATGAGCAGCGGCTTCGTCACTCGCGACGACACCCGCAAGCTGGCGACTGCGCTCAACTCGCTAAGCGATGCCCCCATCTTCATCGACGACACGCCCGGCATCAGCGTGCACGAGATGCGCGCCAAGGCCCGCCGGCTCAAGCAACAACAACAAAATGTGCTGGACCTGGTGGTGGTCGACTACCTGCAACTGATGGCGGCCACGCCCATCGGCGGCAAGCGTTTCGAGAACCGCACCCAGGAAGTTTCGGCCATCTCGCGCGGGCTGAAGGCGCTCGCCAAAGAGCTCAACGTTCCGGTGATCGCGGTTTCGCAATTAAGCCGCGCACCGGAAGCGCGTGGCGGCGACCATCGCCCGCAGCTCTCGGACCTGCGCGAGTCGGGCTCCATCGAGCAGGACGCGGACGTGGTCGGGTTCCTGTTCCGCGAGGAGTACTACAAGAAGGACGACCCCGATCTCGACGGGATCGCCGAATTGATCATCGGCAAGCAACGCAACGGGCCCACCGGGACCATTCGCCTGGCCTTTCGCAAGAACTTCACCCGATTCGACACCCTGGCGGACGAGCGCGATGCCGGCACTGATCCCGGCAGCGAGTTCTGAGCCACAGCCGTTGTCTTTCGAAGACGGAGGTTGCACGATGCGCGCGGCTTACCACGCTATTGCCTGCGATTATCCCCGGAGCGTATTTCCCTTCATGCCGTTCCAGCCGCGATGGATGGCCGGCCTGGACCTGCACGAGCAAGGCGTCTTCAGCGCCTTGCTCGAGATGTCGTGGTGCGTGTTGCCGCCCTGCTACCTGCCCAACGATCCCGACCAGCTCCGGCGCATGCTGGTGGAACGGTTCCGCCATCCCAGTTGGGATGAACCGGTGCCGCCGCGCGTGCTGTGGCGCTTCCGCAGCGATCCGCGGCAGGGCTTGATCTACTTCCCGCCGCTGCTGCACGCCTATCGCTACATGCTGCGCGCCGAGCACCCGGATGACGTGTTGCAGCTCTCGGTGATGTGAGCCACAACTCGCGGCTGAGTATAATCGCTCACGATGTCGATCTCTGCTGTGACCGTCGAGCGCGCGAATCTGCGTCCTACCTGGGCCGAGGTTTCGCTTCCCGCGCTTCGCCAGAACTTCCAGACCATCCGTGATCTCGTGGCGCCTGCGGCCACTGTGTGCGCGGTCGTCAAGGCCCACGCCTACGGTCACGGCACGGTGGAGTGTGCGCGCGTCCTGGAGCAGGAAGGCGCAAACTGGTTCGGCGTCACTTCCACGGATGAAGGCCTGGCGCTGCGCGACGGCGGCATCACCGGGCGCATCCTGCTGATGACCGGTTTCTGGCGCGGCGATGAAGAGCTGGTGCTGGAGAACGACCTGACTCCCGCCGTGTGGCAGCGGGAACACATCGAGCGCCTGGAGCAGGCCGCCGAGCGTCTGCGTCGAGACTCCGTTCGCGTGCACCTGAAGGTCGATAGCGGCATGGCGCGGCTGGGGTCGAGCTTCGAGGAATTGCCGCAGTTGCTGGGAATGCTGCGGGGCGCGAAGCACGTGCGGCTGGAAGGCCTGTTCAGCCATCTGGCCTCGGCCGAGGTCGTCGATTCACAGCAGGTGGACGCGCAGATGGCCCGCTTCGGGCAGGCGGCCGCACTGGTGAAGGAGAGCAGCCTCGTGCCGGCTTATCTGCACATCGCCAATACCTCCGCCATTGCGACCCGGCCCAAGTCGTGGATGAATTTTGTCCGCCCCGGAATCGCGCTTTATGGTTATCAACTGCCGTCGGTGCTGGAGGGCAAGTCCTTCGACCTGCCCGTCCGCCCGGTGCTCTCATGGAAGACGCGGATCTTCTCCCTGCGCGACGTCGGCGCTGGCCAGGCGATCGGCTATAGCGGTGCCTACGTCACGCCGGCGCCGGCGCGCATCGCCGCTCTCCCGGTGGGATACGCCGACGGCCTCAGCCGGCATCTTTCTTCACGCGGCCGCGTGATCGTGCACGACCAATACGCGCCCATCGTGGGCAACGTCTCCATGGACATCACGTTGGTTGACGTCAGCGCGATCCCGGGCGCCGAGATCGGCACGGAGGTCATCATCCTCGGCCAGAGCGAGCACTGCTCCGTCACCGCCGCCGATCACGCGCGCCTTGCCGGCACCATTCCCTACGAGATCCTCTGCAACATCTCCAAGCGTGTCCCGCGCAACTACACCGGCTAAGGCCCTCACTCTCAATTGTCATCCTGAGCGAAGCGCCGCGAGGCTTTGCCTTTCGCAGCCTGATTTTGGGTGCGCGCGGCGCGAGTCGAAAGCCTGCCCTGAGCGAAGCCGAAGGGGACCTGCTTTTCCGACAGCCACGGCACTATGATGGAACCCGATGCGCCGCCTCTACCGCCAATGGATGTACGACTGGGAAACCCGCCTCACCGAGCGGGACACCAATCGTGTTGTGCGCCCATTTGATTGGGGGTTGGAGTGGATCGAGCGCTGGCCGCTGGTGGATGGCGAATGGCAAAGCCTCGACGGCGCGGAGGCGGAGAGTTTCGTGCACGATCTCAACCGCCGCATCGTCTCTGAGAGCGATCGCTTCTTCGCGTATGACACGCCGCCCGACTTCCGCCTGGAAGGAAACTGCCTGCGCTTCACTTCGCCGGTCGAAACCCCATACCCCGAGAACAATCTGGTCACGGCACGCTGGTTCCCAGCGCGCGGCCGTCGAGCGGTCGTCGTCCTGCCGCAGTGGAATGCCGATGCCGAGAGCCACGTCGGCCTATGCCGCATTTTCAACTGGCTGGGGATCGCCGCGCTGCGCCTGAGCCTGCCGTATCACGACTTGCGCAAGCCGCCGGAGATCGAGCGCGCCGACTACGCTGTCTCTTCCAACATCGCGCGCACTATCGACGCCTGCCGCCAGGCCGTTATTGATACACGCTCCTGCCTCGATTGGCTCCAGGCGCGCGGATATCGGCAATTGGGGATCGTCGGCACCAGCCTCGGCTCCTGCTACGCCTTCATCGCCAGCGCGCACGACGAGCGGCTGAAGGTGAACGTCTTCAACCACGCCTCGACCTATTTCGCCGACGTGGTCTGGACCGGACAATCGACGCGCCACATCCGCGCCGGGATCGAGCGCAATATCGATCTCGACCGCCTTCGCAAGGCGTGGCTGGCCATCAGCCCAATGTCGTATTTCGATAAATTTGCGTCACGGCCCAAGAAGTCGCTGCTCGTCTATGCCACCTACGACTTGACGTTCCCACCCGAACTCTCCCGCGAGATCATCGCCGCGTTCCGCCGCTGCAATCTCGACCACACGGTCGCCGTCTTGCCCTGCGGCCATTACACCAGCGGCGAGACACCGTTCAAGTTCCTGGATGCGTGGCACATCGCGCGGTTTTTGGAGGGTGCTTTCGAGAAGTAGCCAGTCGGCAGAAGTCGCCAGTCGCCAGTCGTCAGTCGCCAGCAAACCTTGAGAAGCTGAAGGCGCCGTCGAGGTGACGCCTGCTTTATTTGCGCATTCCTGGAGAACTGGCGACCGGCGACTGGCGACGCGCAACTATCTGTTCTTCCACACCGGCTTTCTCTTTTCCAGCACCGCGCGCAAGCCTTCCTGCACGTCCTCGAGGTCCATCAACTGCGTGAGATAGATGTTGTGGGATTGCCGCATGGCCTTGTCCAGCGGCAACCCCAGGGAGCCGGAGATCACGCGCTTGGTCATCTCCAGCACGGGGGCGCTGAATTCGCCGATCTTATTGATCACCTCGTCGACTGTTTCCTTGAGCTTGTCCTCGGGTACCACCCGGTTGACGAAGCCGAGCGCGAGAGCTTCATCCGCGGAAAGCGCCTCTCCGGTCAGGATTAGCTCGTAGGTCTTCTTCGGCCCGATCAATTGCGGCAGCATCACGGCGGCGAACGGCGGGAAGACTCCCAGCTTCACCTCCGGCTGCGCGAACTTGGCTTTGGGGGTGGCGATGACCATATCGCCGAACGCCACCAGCTCCGAGCCCGCGCCGATGGCCGGACCGTTCACCACCACGATCAGCGGCTTGGAAATCTCGCGGATGGCTTCGAACACGCGGTTGAACGCCTCCAGGGTCGAGAACACGCGGTCGGCTTTCGAGTCCTCCACGCCGATGCCCGCGGAGAAGGTCCGCTGCGAGGAATCCAGCAGGATGGCCTTGATGTCGCCGCGGCCGTTCAGGCTTTCGATCGCTTCCGCCGTCTCCCGCATCAGCGGCACAGTTAGCACGTTGTACGGAGGGTTATTGAGCGTGATATGCGCGATGTAGCTGGAGGTGTCGAACAGGATGTGCCTGAACGCGGTTGCTGCGCCGGTGGTCATGCGTGCTCCTGGTTACCCGACCTTGCTTGGGGACCCCGGGTTTGCGGGGGACCCCGGCCGAGGATCTCACGGCCGATTATCAGCGGGACAGTTGTTAGCGTACAAGTAACGATGGGGCCATCCCCCCGGGGGGCGCAGCACCAGTGTGGTCCCGTTCTGTACCTCGCCCGCGGCTCGGCTCTGGCGTAGAATTGAGTGCCATGAAGATCGCCATTGGCGCCGACCACGCCGGCTACGAGCTGAAGGAAAAGATCAAGCAGCGGCTGGCGCAGGAAGGGAACGAAGTCCACGACAAGGGCACCCATTCCACCGACTCGGTGGATTATCCTGATTTCGCCCGCTTGGTGGGGGAGGAAGTTGCCAAAAAAGATGCCGATTTGGGCGTGTTGGTCTGCGGCAGCGGCATCGGAATGTCCATCGCCGCCAATAAAGTGCCGGGCGTGCGCGCGGCCCACGTCACCAACATGTACGAGGCGCAGATGGCGCGCGAGCACAACAACGCCAATGTGGTGACCGTCGGCGCGCGCGTGCTCGACGAGTGGACCGCCATCCAGGCGGTCGAGAAATTCCTGCACACGCCGTTCGCCGGAGGCCGCCACGAGCGTAGGGTGCAAAAGATCATGGAGATCGAAAACCAGGAGCAGGCACACCACGCCTGATCGAAGGTCATGACCAAGAACAGCGACTGGATGTCCCGACCCGTGGCGGATGCCGACGCGGAGACCGCCGCCGCCATCGACAACGAAGTTCGCCGCCAGCACGAAGGGCTGGAGCTGATCGCCTCGGAGAATTTCGTCAGCGAGGCGGTGCTGGAAGCCATGGGCTCGGTGTTTACCAACAAGTATGCCGAGGGTTATCCCGGCAGGCGCTACTACGGCGGTTGCGAGTTCACCGACGTGGTGGAGAACCTGGCGCGTGATCGCGCCAAACAACTCTTCGGTTCCGAGCATGCCAACGTGCAGCCGCATGCCGGCACCCAGGCCAACATGGCGGCCTACGCGGCCGTGATCCAGCCGGGCGACACCGTACTCGGTTTGAACCTGGCGCACGGCGGCCACCTCAGCCATGGGCATCCGCTGAATTTTTCCGGTAAGACCTACCGCATCGTGCCCTACGGCGTAACCCGCGAGACCGAGACCATCGACTACGACGATCTGGAAAAGCTGGCGGAGAAAGAGCGCCCGAAGCTGATCATCGGCGGGGGCAGCGCCTATCCGCGGACCATCGATTTCGTCCGCATGCGGCAGATCGCCGATAAGGTTGGGGCCATCTACCTGGTGGACATGGCGCACTTTGCCGGCCTGGTCGCCGGCGGCGCGCACCCCTCCCCCGTGCCCCACGCGCAGATCGTCACCTCGACCACCCACAAGACACTGCGCGGTCCGCGCTCGGCCATGATCCTGTGCAAGTCCGACTACGCCCAGGCGGTGGACAAGACCGTTTTCCCCGGCATGCAGGGCGGGCCGCTGGTGCACATGATCGCCGCCAAGGCCGTCTGTTTCCACGAGGCCATGCAGCCCGACTTCCGCGACTACGCTCGCCAGGTTGTAGCCAATGCCAAGGTGCTGGCTGAGACGCTCGCGACCGAGGGCTTCCGCATCATTTCCGGCGGCACCGACACCCACCTCATGCTGGTAGACGTCTTTGCCAAGGGCATGCTGGGCAGCGAGGCCGAGAAAGCGCTGGGCGAGGCCGGGATCACCGTCAACAAGAACGCCATCCCCTTCGACACCAACCCGCCCTTGAAGCCGAGTGGCATCCGCATCGGCTCCCCCGCACTGACCACGCGCGGCATGAAAGAACGCGAGATGCGGCAGATTGCGCTGTGGATCTCGGAAGTGCTGCACAGCCGCACCGACACCGCCGTGCTCGCCCGCGTGCGCCAGCAGGTGCTGGAAATGGCCGAAGCCTTTCCCCTCTATCCGGAGCGACGGGCGCGGGCGCAGGCAGAGGCGCGGGCGTAGGTTATCGAGCCGGGGTTGGGTGGAGCAGGCCTTCACGGCCTGCGGAAAAAGCTGCTGAACAAGCGATCGGCTTTAGCCAGTGAGGTACTTCGGACGGGTTCGTGCAACGTACCTCAGCGGCTAAAGCCGTTGTGCAACGCGCGACTTCAATGCAGGCCTGAAGGCCTGCTTCACCTACTTATTGCGCCGCGGCTTTGCGCGCCTCGATCGGCTTCAGGAATTCCTCCATCGAGAACGTGGGCGACAGGCGCCTGAGCTTTTCCACGATGCGGGTACGGTCGCCCTCGGAAGCAGCGGCGGCATAGCGCTTCCTCAGCAAGGCGATTTTCTCCTTGCGGGCGCGGCGGCGGCGGATCTCACTCGTGCGGCTGGGTGTGGTCATGAAGGCGCTCCATTCTGGGATTGAGCAGCCATTGTATTTGGAATCCAGCAATCTTGCATGGTGCCGCCCGCGGCCCATATTGGCTCTGGTTGCGGGCCGCTATACACTTGCGCCGTGCGAATCGCCATCGATACCCGGCGGATCCGTGACTTCGGCGTCGGCACCTACATTCGCAACGTGGTCCGGATGCTGGGGCGGATCGACCGGCAGAGCGAATACCTGCTGATCGGGCCGGCCGAGCCGCTGCGCGAAATCGGCGAACTGCCGCCCAACTTCCTCAACGCACCCTACTCGCGGCCGGACACCTCGGCGCGCAACTACTTCGAGTTCCAGGGCATCCTGCGAAAGTTTCACTGCGACGTGTTGCACGTCCCCCACCTGTTCTCCTCGCCGCAATACATCCCCTGCCGCTACGTGGTGACGGTGCACGACCTGCTCGACCACTTCTATCCACCGCCAGGCGAGTCCGCCACCCGGCGCTCGTTGCGGTTCTACTTCACGCGCCGGGTGCTGCGCCGGGCGGAGCGCATCTTCGCGGTATCGAACTCCACGCGCAACGACATTGGGCAGCTCTTCCACATTCCGCTCGGCAAGGTGGAAGTCATCTACAACGCTATCGACGAGCGCTTCCGCCGCGGCCACGCCACCGAGGCCGACCGCCAGTTTATCGCCGGGCGTTACCTGGTGAACTATCCCTTCTTGCTGTATGCCGGCAATATCCGGCCTCACAAGAATGTCATCCGCATCATCGAGGCGTTTTCGGCGCTCAAGACCGAGCTGGAGAAGGAGGGACGTTTCCCCGACCTGAAGCTGATCATCATCGGCGACGAACTCTCCAAGCACCCCGACCTGCGCCGCACGGTGGTGCGCAGCGACGTGACCAACGACGTGCGCTTCTTCGGGTTCGTGCCCATCGACGTGCTGCGCATCTTCTACGACACCGCGAAGATTTTCGTCTTCCCCTCGCTGTACGAGGGTTTCGGGCTGCCGCCGCTGGAAGCCATGGCGCACGGCACTCCGGTCGTAACCTCGAACACGTCGTCGCTGCCGGAAGTGGTGGGCAACGCTGCCGTGCTGGTGAACCCGGAAAACGTGTTCGACATCATGCACGCGCTGCATCGCGTGCTGCTCGACCAACCCTTGCGCGAGCGCTTGAAGCGCGCGGGATACGAGCAGTCGCTGGCGTACTCGTGGGAATCCTCGGTCGAGCGAATCCGGCAGGTGTACGAAGAGGTTGCGCACCAGGGCAGCGTCGCCGCCGGCCAGCGGCTGGTGAAGAGCAGCCCGTAGTCTGCGTGGTATTCCTACCCTCGCGGATTCAGCGGAACGGTTGCCAAGAACTGCGGCGGCTTGCGGACCCTGGTCGCCTGCTCGAAGGCATAGGCCAGCTTGATCAGGGTGGGCTCGCTCCACGCCTTGCCGAAGAACGAGATCCCCACCGGCATTCCGTGGATGAATCCCGCCGGCACGTTGATGTTCGGACATCCCGCTACGGCCGCCGCATTGGAGCTGCCGCCGGTGAAGTGATCGCCGTTCAGAAGGTCAGTCAGGCACGCTGGGCCGGCGGTGGGCGCCACGATCGCGTCCAGTTTGTGTTTTTCCATGAGCGCGTCAATGCCCTCCGTCCGCGCCAGCTTGTGATTCTTCTCCAGCGCTTCCACGTACTCCTTCTCCGTCAGCGGCCCCTTGGCTTCCGCCTTGATGAACAGGTCCTGGCCGAAATAGGGCATCTCCCGGTCTTTGTTCTTGTCGTTGAACTCGATGACGTTTTTCAGGGTGCGCACCGGCGCGTTCGGGCCCAGCCGGGCGAGGTATGCGTTCAGGTCCGCCTTCAGCTCGTAAAGCAGGACGGTAAGCTCGGATTCGTCGAATTTGCCGAAGGTCTCGATGTCGGCGGGATCGACCAGCGTCGCCCCCTGCTTCTTCATTTCATCGAGCAGGGTGCTCATCAGGGCGTCCACCTCTTCGCTGAAGCCGAAATACTTGCGCGCGACCCCGATGCGCGCGCCGCGCAGCCCCGCAGGATCGAGAAACCGCGTGTAATCGGTGAGCGCCTTGCCCTCGCTGGCGAGGGTCGCGCTGTCGGAGCGGTCCACGCCGGTTAGCGCTCCCAGCAGAATGGCAGCGTCGCGCACGGTGCGCGCCATCGGTCCGGCGCCGTCCTGGGTATGCGATATGGGAATGATTCCCGTCCGGCTTGTCAGCCCGACCGTGGGCTTGATGCCGACGATGCCATTGGCGCCCGCTGGGCACACGATGGAGCCGTCGGTCTCGGTGCCGATCGCCGCGGCGCAGAGACTCGCAGCAACCGCTACGGCCGAGCCCGAGCTTGAACCGCAGGCATTGCGGTCGAGGGCATAAGGATTCCTGGTCAGTCCGCCGCGCGCGCTCCAGCCGCTGGTGGAATGGCTGGAGCGGATATTGGCCCACTCGCTCAGGTTCGTCTTGCCCAGGATGACCGCTCCCGCCGCGCGCAGCTCCTGGACGACGGTCGAGTCCTGCGGCGGTTTCCATCCCAGCAGCGCCAGCGAGCCGGCGGTGGTCATCATTTTGTCGGCGGTATCGATGTTGTCCTTGATCAGGATGGGGATGCCGTGCAGCGGACCGCGGACTTTGCCGGCGGCGCGTTCTTTATCCATCGCGTCGGCGAGGGCGAGCGCATCTGGGTTGATCTCGATCACCGAATGGATCGCGGGACCGTGTTGGTCGATCCCTTCGATTCGGGACAGGTATTTCTCCGCGATTGAGCGCGCGGTGTACTTGCCGGATTTCATGCCCTGCTGAAGGTCGGAGATCGAAACCTCGTCGAGCTCGAAGGCAGGGACCGCAGCCGGCGCTTGAACTGGGCCCGTGACTTCTGCTGCGCCGGCGAGCGCAGGCAGCAGAGCGGCACTTACTCCGCCCACGACACTGGTTTTCAGGAAGCTCCTGCGGCTGGGCCCCACGGCATCAGCGCGTTGGTTGGTCATCGAAGGGAGATTCTCCTTAACGTTTCGGCGCTGGCATGGTAGCACCCCGGGCAGGCATTCTTGCCGGCGCACCCCCCTGCCCCCTCCCCCGTCGCCGATCTTCACGTCGATCCCCGCACCTTCGCCTTCAAACGCTGGACCGACCTCCGCTACTACGAAGCCTGCACCAGCGCCGAAATCTACGAGCACCTGGAAAAGACCAAGACCACGGCCACTCCGGCCCTGGCGCGCTAGGGCATTCCCCGAGTACCCGGCTTCGTGTCAGGGCACGACTTCAGTCGTGCCGAACGAGACCTAACGAAATTGTCATCCTGAGCGATGCCCGACCTGAGTTCGCGAAGGGAGGGCGAGCGAAGGATCTTGGTGTTCTGTTAATTCCGGCCGAGCGGTCGGGGAAAAGCAGCTCCCTCGGCTCGCGCTCCCTCCCTTTCGGTCGGTCGCACTTCGCTCGGGATAAGGCTCTCAAGATGGGCCTTAACGGCACGACTGAAGTCGTGCCCTGACACGAACCTGGGTTCACCGAATTCGGAACGGCTTTAGTGTTCACCATATTTCGAGCTGGAGCCTGCGGTAGCGGTTGATCATTTCAAAATCGGAGCGGTTGGAGGTGATCAGCCGGGCGCCGTGAGACCGCGCGGTGAGCGCGATGAGCACGTCGAAATGCAGGTCGCGCAGCTTGTCCGGCGGGAAACCTTTATCGGCGTGAATCTTCGCCAATATCTGGCCCGACTCCAGCCAATTCTTTTCTGTGGGGGTCAGGATAGCGTGATTCCTCTCCAGCGCCCTCAGGAATTTGCGCTCGACGGGCTTGGTGGCGCCGCGCCACAACTCCGCGAGAACTACGGAAGATGTCCGGATGAGACCGGTCACCGATTCGATTCGCTGCTGATGACACCCAGTGCGCAGATGATCGATGAAGACCGAAGTGTCGAAGATGGCGAGGTCACTCACCGTGACCCGCGAACGAGAGCTTTCCCGCGTGCTTCCTCATCAAATTCTTGAAGCGTCTCAGAGCCACAATTTCCCTAAGCGCCACATGAACCGCCTCAGTCCGGGACTTCACCCCGAGAACCTTCGCGGCTTCGTCCGCCAGATGGGTATCCAGCCTTATCAACGTCATGGTCACAGCCATGTGCCTGCCCTCAATCGTGTATATACACACTAACAGAATCGTATATACATGGCGAGTGCTCGGCGCATTGCTGCTTCCAGGCCGCCATCCTCAGAAGGGCTGCTTGCGTGCGGGGAAGGGGATTCCAGCTCCACCGCGACATTGCGGGATCGCAACTTCTGGCCGGGCCACCCGCCATGGCTGATCTCACCAGCGCGGTCAACCATCGGATCTGCTCTCCGGTGCTTGCACGAGGTGCTTGAGGATACAAGGGGACGGGGAGGGATGTGGTCGAATGTTGCCTGTTTCCGTAGGCCCGGCACCCCGCCTCGGTTGTCACAACTCCTTTAAAGAGGGCTCTGAGCCCTCTGTCCCAACACCCGAGGCTGCGACCGCTTCGGCTTTGGCGGCTGATCCCCATTGATACGTTGCCGATTTCGCCGCAGCGTAGTTCGAATCAAGCTGCGGCTCCAACAGGCGAAGCGCCGTGAGCCGGCGCACCATGTCACGGACGAAGTGGGCTTCCTCGGGCGTGATCGCCCGGCCTAGAAGCTTCGCCTCACGGTAGCTCAACCACTTCTTGATCACCTGGTAGCCGCCAATCGTGTAGTCCCAAACCCTAACGGGGATGTTCTTCCAGAAGACGTGGTCATTTAAATAGACATCGTAGGTCTCCTCGCCCAGCAACGCCAACGCCTGCTGCAGCGTCATACCGAGTACTTCGGCGCCCTGCCGAATGGCGTCGCGCTCCTCATTGGCATAGTCGCGCACGACGAGCTGGCCGGCTCCGGGCATGATGGCTCCTCCTTTTCCTTTGTGTCCCCAGCCGGCATCAATCTTGAGATCATTGGGAGGATCCAGAACTTTGCCGTCGACGACGGCGAGGTTGCCGATGACTTTGAGTTCCGGTCGAAGGGGGATCGCGGTTATGCCCTTCAGGGATTGCTCCGCGTTCAGCAGCTCACTGACCCATGCGCCCACTTTTGCTGACGCAGAAAGCGACTCCTTTGATCTCGGCAGCGGAATACGTGGCCAGTCCTGGCGCACACCATCGCCGTTCTCCTTCAAGTATGACGGCGAGAACCCGATCGCAAGTACGTGCATCCAGAGCGAGACTCCGCCTTCGTCCAGAATAATTTCTAACGCATCAAAATACTCCTGTGCGCGTTTGGACACATTGGCGGTGATGTGCTCCTGCTCTGTCTCTGCAGGGCGAAACAGATCTCCTATTCGCCCAGACTCGCGCACCTTCAGCTTGATCGGTATCGCGACCGCATCCGGCGCAAGGAAATGGTCGTCCGACAAGTAAGGGGTAAAGTAGAAGGGAGGCCCCTCGGGACTCTTTTCGGCCTTGAAGCGGGTCAGGAGAAAGGTGTTTCCTTCCCATAGGTGCGCCTGCCTTTGGCAACCTGATCTGGCCCCGCCTTGATGCTTTCATTTGGCCCACCCCTGGGTCCTGAACTCTCCGTTGCTCCCAGCTACAGCCTGAGCCGGGATGGGGGTGCAGGGGCAAGGGGTGGCGTGTGAACCCCTTGCCCCTGCCCAGCGCTTTACGAAGCTTTCTTCTTCTGTCGTATCTCCATGGTTCTCCGGAACCGGTACGAGTCGGTGCCGGTCTCGATGATGTGCGCCCGGTCGGTGATCCGGTCCAGCAATGCCTTGCACAAGCGCGGATTGGGAAACACCTGCGTCCATTCCGAAAAGGGCAGGTTGGTGGTCACGATCCACGTCGCCTTCTCGACGCGATCGGCAATCACCTGGAACAGGAACTCCGCGCCGATCTCTGCCAGCGGCACGTAGCCCACTTCGTCGAGGGCGATCAGGTCGTAACGCAGCCAGCGCGCCAGCGCCCGCCGGATGGAGTTTTGTTGCTGAGCTTCCACCAACTCGTTCACCAGGTTCGCGGCGGTGGTGAAGCGCACCCGCCGCTTCTGCCGGCAAGCTGCAACGCACAGGCCCGTCGCCAGGTGGGTCTTGCCCGTGCCGCATTCGCCCATCAGCACCACGGGCTCAGTGCGCTCGATGTAGCCGCCCCCGGCCAGTTCGCGGATCTTCGCCGCCGGAATCTGTGGCGCCTGATTGAAGTCGAACTCCTCCAGCGTCTTCAACCGCGGCAGCCGGGCATCGTGCAACCGCTGCTGAATCGCACGCCGATCCCGTTCTTCGCTCTCCATGGCCAGCAACGCTTCCAGGTATCCAATGTGGCTACGCTTTTCCTTCACCGCTTGCTCGGCCAAGGGAACGAAGTTGGCGCCCACTACCGGCATGCGTAAGAGCTGGCAGTACTGCTGTACGCTGGCGTGTTCCAGAGCTTCGGTGGCGGCTGGCTTCATCGCACCACCTCCGCCTCGGTCATCGCCTCACCCAGCAGCAAGTCATATTCGTTCAGGACCGGCAGCGGACGTTGGTAGCGTTCCAGTTCACTGTCGACGTCGCAGCTCTCCGCTGGGGGATGGGCCAGTTCGCCGAAGCTCAGCAGGTGCCGCACGGCCGCCGCATCGGTGCATCCCAGCAACAGCGCCTGCTCGACCGCGTGCTCCAGCCGATCCCAACCCTGCTGCTTGCCCAGGCGCAGCAACTCGATCATCTCCCGCGTCCCCGCCTGGGGGCCCTGACGTTCTCGCAAGCTCTGCCACAGACGGTCGAAACTTTGCGGCCAGCGCCCGCGTTCGCGCCACTGCTGCAGGGGACTCGATCCCGCCAACGCGCCCGGCTTCCGCTCCAGCACATCGAGGTAGTGCTCCAAATCGAGCACCTGTTCGTAGCGCGAGAAGCTGCGCTCGTGCCGCGCCACGCACTCCCGCTCCTGCCAAATCTCCACATAGGCTGGCAGCAGCTTCACGCGCGTGCGCGTGCCCGGCTTCAGCGGCGTCGAGTACCAGTTCGTGCGCACCTTCACACAGGCCTTGCCATCCACGACGGGAAAGCTGGTCTCGGCCAACTCGAACCCTTCCGCCGGCAGCGGCAGCAGATGCTCGCGCTCGATCCGCAGGGCTTCGCCGACCGTGTGCGGCTTGCCCGTGATCCGCCGCTGTTCCTCGCCGCGGCAGGCTGCCAGCAAAAGCTGGTTCAGCTCTTCCAAGCTCTCCACGCGCGGCACCGGCACCAGATGGTTGCGTCGGAAATAGCCCACTTCGCCTTCCACTCCGCCCTTCTCGTTGCCCCGCGCCGGATTGCAGAACTCCGTCTCGAAGCCCCAATGCGAGCGAAAGGCGATCAGCCGCTCGGTCTCTTCCCGCTGATGCCCGCGCAAGATCTTCTTCACCGCGCTCTTCAGGTTGTCGTAGCGCAACCGCCGAAACACCCCGCCGAAATAGCCAAAGGCGGACTCGTGCGCTTCCAAGAACGCCTGCTGCGTGGCGTGGTAATAGGCGCGATGAAACGCCCCGCCGCCCGCCATCGAGCGCATCGCAAAGCAATAAACCTCGCGCCGTTCGCCCATCACTTCCGCGAAGGCTTCGTACCAATCGACCTGCGCCTCGCTGCCCCAGTCGTAGACCTGCGGCACGAACGTCTCCCGCGCCATCAGCCCCAACTCCTGCTTGCGACGTGCGACGTAATGGCGCACCGTCGATTCCGCCACTTTGCTCTCCGGCCGTTCCCGGCAAATCCGCCCCCAGAGGTGGTGCGCCGTGTGCCGCTGCTTGCGCGGAGCCTGCTGGTCCGCCCGCAGAATCTCGTCAATGAACTCCAGGACCGGGCCCAGCCCAGGCTTCGCCCGCGCTGGCGTCTTGCGCTCCGGCGGGATCGCGCTCGCCAGCGCCTGCCGCACCATCCGCCGGTGTACCCCGAACTGCCTCGCCACTCCTCGGATCGTACCTACCCCGAAGCGGTGTTCCCGCCTGATCTGTTCAAACAGCTCCACCTTGCGTCTCCTGTCCATCGGCCTCCCCGTCCCGGCTGGCAGGGACAGCGTAGGCCGATCTATCGCTTAGGGTGGGGCCAAATCGGACGGCCAAAGTGGGGCCAGGTCAGAGTAGCGAAATCAGCGCCCAAAGTCCGGGACGAGGCCGATTCCAAACAGGATTTACGGGTGTGTAATAACACCACTGCACATCGAATGGACGCAACGCGTATCTGACGATGCGTTTTTCGTCAAGTCCTTCTGCAGCCAGTGCTTTCGCGCGGGCCGCCTTGGGCTTAAAGCCTGCCTGCGGTTGAGTGAGCGCATGGTGAGCGCTCTTATAGTCCTCCCAGTCAAGCTCGGGATCGAAATATGCCTCCATACGACTTCGGAGGGAATTGGAGTCGATGTCAATAAGTGATCCACCGCGTTTCTCCATTAACCCATTCCCCGGCGGAACTGCACATAAATCTACAACCCTCGGCCATTCCTGGTACTGGACGGTCGTCGCGGTGGGCCGAAACGAGTAGCGACTGTCCACATGTGGGTGAACCTCCTGGTACTGTTCCTGGAACGGCTCTACCGCGAGAGACGCGAGGAGATCTTTCCTTTTGTCTACTCCCCAGAGGTTTCGAAAGCGCACCTCTGCTTTCTGCCGCTTCGCCTTCCGAACCATCAATGAAACGGCTGTGCCGACGCGGATGCCCTCGGGATTCGCCTCGGTGGAGAAGACGCTCGGATCGGGGTTCCCCTCGGGCGTCAGCTTGCCTGTTTCCCTGCTGTCCCCATTCATGCAATCGAAGGTAGTGGGCTAATTCCGTGTTGCTAGCTCTCCGGGCCACGGATCGCCAGAGTCCCGCCTGATTTCGTAAACCTGAATCGTTTTCCGAAGTGCCGCAATTTTCAAGCGCGCATCGGTTATCGCCTCATCCCACTTGTTTCGCTTATTCTTCGTTGACTTACTTGCTACTTGACGTGTGTTAGGCATTGTCGCATACTCCATGTATGACAGAGTCTGAATATACGCAGTTGCTCGCGAAGTCTGTGGAGAGGTTTCGCGAACTCTACGAACAGCGCCAAGCAATCGATGTTGAACTGATTAAGCTGCGACAGTTCATAGATGCCACGATCATTATGGTTGACGAAAAAGAAAAAAAGAAGTGGGAAGCCGAGATGGATGAGCTGGTTGGGAAAATGATTGCCAGTTCCGCGTCCTTGGCTGACTCCGTACGGCGGGTATTTGAGGACCATCCTAATTACGGTTTCACGGCTAGCGCTATTCGCACGATGCTTCTTGAAGCTGGATTCGATTTCAGTTCTTACACCTCCAATCCCCTGTCCTCGATTTCGACCACGCTTCGTCGTATGGCGGAGATGGGAGAACTTCAGAGCGGGAAGGACGAGGAAGGCGTCACTATTTATTTCAAGGCAGAGCGTCCTCGCCGGAAGATAAAGAAAACCGAGATTATGCGTTAAATACGAAACGCTCTGCGCTAGTGACGCAGAGCGTTCCAGAAAGCGAGGTGAACAGTCATGGGCAGACCGCCACCACAACTGAATAGCTGATGTAAGCGCCCCGTCTCCTGCTGAAACAGGGGGCGGGGCTAATCCAAAGCGCGGGGTAAGCCGCCCTTCAGACCCAAAGAGATTGTGACGGCTTTCTCCGCAAAACGCAAGCGGAGAAAGCCCATGACCTGCCGGATTTGCAACCACCACGCTAAGAAGTTCGGAGTGTACGGGAAGCGCCGAATCCAGCGCTACCGCTGCACTTCTTGCCGCACCACCTTCTCGGAATCCGCCCCCAAGCTGGGGACGCACTACACCGATCCTGAAACCGCCGCGAAAGCGCTCTCCCTGATGTTGGAGGGAATGAGCGTGCGCGCCATCTCCCGCCACACGGGATTGCACAAGAACACGATTCTTGACCTGATGACCACTGCGGCAGCGAGCGCCAGCCGTGTGCTCGACACCTACGTGCGTGGCGTGCGGCCTCGATTCGTCCAGCTCGATGAGCTGTGGACCTACATTGGCTGCCACGGCAAGCGAGTCAACGGCGGCTCTCCTGCCGGATGGGGCGATCAGTGGACCTGGCTGGCGCTGGATTCCGACAGCAAACTCATCATCTCGCACCATGTTGGGGCGAGGAACACAATCAACGCTTATCAGTTTGTCCATGATCTCGCAGCGCGCACGCTTGGCCGCTACCAGATTACCACGGACGCTCTGCGCGGTTATGTGGGCGCAATCGAGGAATGGTTTGGGGCTGACGTGGACTATGCCCAGTTGCAGAAGATTTACGGGCGTACCGAGGCAGGCCCAGAGTGGTACGGCGGCGGCACCGTGATTGCGGCAGTCCCCCGAGTGAGAAGCGGGAATCCTGATTTCTCCCGCATCTCGACTTCTCACATCGAGCGAGCGAATTTGAGTGTTCGGATGCACCTTCGGAGATTCACCAGAAAGACCAATGCGGCCAGCAAGACGCTGGACAACCTGAAGGCTGCCGTGACGCTGTACGTCGCGTTCTACAACTTCTGCCGAGTCCATCAGACATTGCGCGTCACTCCCGCGATGCAGGCGGGGTTGACGGATCACGTTTGGACCATCACTGAGTTGCTAGTAATCGAATGATTAACACATCCGGCAGGGCCGACTGTGATATCTTCTCAGCGGGAAGATACCACAGTGAAAAAACCAGTTAAGAAAACGGGGACGGCGGCATTCCATCAAGCGGCCGCCGACGGTATTCATCACACTGTTGGGATCATCAGTCTCCATGTGATGATTGTGCCCGATGGAGATGTTTGGTTCGCCCAAGGGCTAGAACTCGATTATGCGGTTCAGGGCAAGTCCCCCAAGGATGCGCGGAAGCAATTTACGGAGGGCCTGAAAGCCACGATTAAAGAGCATCTACGGGTGTTTGGCACCATTGAAAAACTATTGAAAATCGCCCCGCAGCAAGTGTGGGACGATCTGCTGTTTAGTCCGGGGGCGATTCCAAATAAATACTCTGCCGTGAACCGGTACCACATGGAAAGCGAGACATTGCCAGCGGACTTGCAACAAGTTTTGCCGTTTGCCTCAATAGATTATGTTGAGACGCGAGTGGCGGCTTGATCGGGGAAGTCCACGAGTGGGCGATTCTGGCGAGGTTGCCAAAGACGTTGTAATTGAGGTTCTGCGGGCGAACGGAGTGACTGTCTCCCCTCAGCAGGATGGTCCTCCCGGTATGTTTACCCTGGTCAAGGCGGAAAGGATTGAGAGTAGGCGGATACCCGCACAAGCCGGACGCCGCTTACTCCAGTATTTCCAGCGCCATTTTGGTGTGCCAATCCATCAGTTCTACCACCCCGAAGCAGTCGGGCATTCGACCGAGGAGCAACCCGACAAGCCTTCCGTTAACTAGCAACACGGAATTAGCCCAGTACCCACCACAACTTGTCAAACTCATTAAAAAACCGCTTCCGCATGACCACGAACGAGGGATCGCTCAGGTACGAGAAGTTGGAGATATAGCTGACGATCCCCTTGCCGGGTTTCTTCTCGGCGATGCGCCTTTCGGCCAGCCTGAAAAAACGAACATACAGATCATCGAGGTTGAATTTCTTGATTCTCCACTCTGAGATCAGGCCCTCTTTGTACGGCTTGACCAAACCCTCCTCCTCCGCCGGACTGACACCTGCGAAGGCGTTGTAGGGCGGGTTGCCGATTACCACCAGGATGGGTTCCTCACGCTTTACCTTCTCTGCCGCATCCCGCTCCGCCTCCATTTCCGGGAAAATCAGGTGCTGCTTCGGGCCTTTCGGCGGTTCCCAGCCAGTGAGCGAGTTTGTTAGGAACACGGCCACGCGCTCACTCCCGTCATCTGCCAGCGGCGCACCCAAATTTTGTAATAAGACTCCGAGTTGGAGGTGGGAGATGACGAAAGGCGCCGGTAGTATCTCGAAGCCGAAAACACGCTCCATCGCGGCGCGCTTCACCTCGTGCGCCACAAGGGCGTCATCGCCCTTCCCCTTCATAGTCGCCGCGATTGTGTTCAGCACTTGGACGAGATACGCACCGGTGCCGCATCCGGGGTCGAGTACGTACACATTCTCGTCAGCCAAGCCGTCCTCAAGGGCCAGTTCCTCGCGAAGAACCGTGTCGGTGCGTGCCACCATGTACTTCACAACCTCCGGGGGCGTATACCAAACGCCCAAATCCTTGCGCAGCTCTGGGTCGAACGCCTCCAAGAACGGTTCATAGAAGTACTGGACGGCCTCGTGCTCCTGGAACTGGGTGAAGAATGCCGAACGGTCCACGCGGTTAAGCACAGCGGCGGTCCAGTCCAGCACCTCGACCAACCCGAGTGGTTCGAGTTGGCCAGGCGTGGCTACCTGCTCGAATAGTGCGCGGATCATGGGAACGCGGAGCGACCACTGTGCCAGCTTCCAGTCAAATTTTTCTCTGCTGGGGGGCGGGTGCTGCTTGCTCCACAGTACCCATGCGGAAAAGACGCCGTAGAAGAGCGTTTGTACCAGACTGGACCGGAAGAAATGTTCGCCTTTGTTCCCCTCGAACTTCAACCCCAGCGCCTGCTCCAGCGCCTCTCGTACCGTGTTCAGTGCTGCTAGTTTTGCCTGGGCCTCCACGCGGAACTTTGCCTCACGCGCATAATAGCCAAGGACCCACGCAACATCTTTGGGAGCTGCGAGTATCGCCGGCGACAGCATTGCCAGCTTCAAGAAGTCGATGAAGCGGTCACCCTGCTCGGATGCCGTCTTGCGCGGATGCCCGACGATTTTCCAGAATGCCTTTTCGTTGAGCGCAAGCCGATAGGAAGCCAGCTTGAGTGGCTTACCCTCGCTGTCTCGGCCCACAAGAACGAAGTCGCGGTAGTTCGTGACGAAGACCTGGCCGTACTGCTTCCAGTACTTCGTTGCCTGTTCACTGTCGGCAGTCACCCATGCGTCGTCCTCGGTGGACTTGATCTCGATCGCTCCACGCGCGGGCTTCTGCCCTGCGATGGGTTCCTCGTCTGTCAGCTTTTGGAACTGGTCCGGCGTGTATAACCCACCGTCTGGATTGCCCGCTCCGCGATTCGCGAGCTGAAGGATGCACCGCACCCTCGGCTTCAGATCCTTGCCGACCTCGTTCAAAAGGGCGTGCATTGCGGGGTAGTACGACGTTTCCTTTGTGCCTGCGCCTGAGGCGCGGATCTCCGCAACCGAGGTCAGATATTTTTCTAGGGGATGCACGTTCTGGTTCTAACCAACGCCAATGCTACATGCAAGCACAAATCTGGGCAGCGGACAGGCAACTCCCTTCCGGGGACTTGTGTTTCCAATGCTGGCCGGGAACCTCCAGTTATGGGAACCGGCAGTGAGGGTGTTTGTGGACGGTTGACCCAGCCTGGGCGAACGCGGCCAAGGGTGGGGCGCCTGCAGACTCCGCAGGTTTCTGAAAAAAGATCTTGACAGCGTCATCTTTATATGATATTGTATGTTGTTTAATTATATCAATTAGATAATCAGTCTTTGATAAGCGCTAAGTCCTTTGCGGATGGGATTTTACGTGTAAGTCCTTTAGAAGATTAGTATTAGCTCCATCCCCGCAATACCGATGATTTAAAGGATTTAAAGTCCCTTTGTTTGACGGTATTTACGGGCGCAGTTTTCGGAAGTAGTTGAGCCGCAGGGACTTGCGAATCGGACCAAGGGGGAGGGGGTATCTGATGCCGGAAGACCGGTGGACGCCGATGCTGCGTCATGGAGGCCCGCCTCAGAAGGGCTGCTTGCGGGCGGCGAAGGGGATCTGAATCAGCGCCTCCAGGTCCACCGCTACGCCGTGCCGCGTTGCCGGCCGGAACTGCCAGCGTGACAGAGCGACGCGCGCGTTTTCATCCAGAGTATCGTCCACCCCGCGCAGGATCTTCACCCCGTCCACGGTCCCGTCGGCGCGAATGATGGCATAGAGCGTCACCGTGCCTTCTACGTGGGCCCGCATCAGGGACGATGGATACGCGGGATCCACCTTGTGCACCGCTACCGGCGCGGTGAGTTCACTCTGGTCGGAAATCTGCTTCAGGGCGGCGAAGCGGACAATCCAACTGCCGCCGGCGGAGGTCAGGTTCGGCATGTTGAGGATCATCGAGTAGTACTTGCGCGGTCCGAAGACCTCCTGCTCGACGGTGCCGGGCGCAGGCGTGCGCGGCAGGTCGGCGCCAGGCGTCGCGTGGGGAATGTCGGGCGCCGGGCGAGCCGCGGCGATGATGACTTTCCTTTGCGCCTCCGCAAAGGTGCTGGCTGGCCTCTTTCCCGCGACCGCCGCCGGCGTGCTGCCGGCCGGTCCCGCGCCGACGTAGATGCCGGCCGGATCGCTGGAGCTTCCGTTACCTGGTCCACCAGCGCCGCCCTTTGCGGTGCCCCCCGGGCCGGTTCCGCCGGCCGAGACGTTGGGTGTGCCGGGGGCGCCGGGCTTGCCTTCAGGGGTGGCCGCAAACACTCCGCGACGGTTGCCCGCGGGGATTTCGATCGGACCCGAAGCCGGCGCCGGGTCGAGGCCCAGCGCAATTAACTGCCCGGCCGCTTGCAGCCCTGAACCGCCCACGCTGATCGGGGACGGCGGAGGGACAGCGTGTGCCGACTGGCCTTCGCCTGCGGATGCGCGCTGTTCCGGAGTCGGCAACTTGGGCGCTTCGACCTGCGGCTCGGCATGAGCCACATTGATGTCGCCCAGCTTGCGCTCGACCGACCCTGGGTCCGGCGGTGGTTCCACCACGGATGGCGCACGCCCTTGCAGATTCAGGTCCGAGAGGCGGCGGGATGTGTTCTCCTCGGGCGGCGGCACCGGCGCCGCGGCCAGCCAGGGCAGCGTCAATTGCGAAGCGGCACGGGTGGCGCCCGCGACCGGAGGCTCCGGGGCCGGGGTGGAAACCACCAGATTCGGCAGCTTGACCGCGTGCGGAATCAACTGGGGCGCGGCGGGGTTGACGATGGTCTGGCGAGAGTTGTCGGGGTTCGCCGGGAGCGAAATGATGGGCTGCGGCGAATAGGCCGGCTCGCCGCGTTGCTCCACTTTGGCCGGCGCACTTTGAGTGAACACCGGCGGCAGGTATTCCGAAACCTGGTAGTAAGTCAGCGTGGTGTTGCGGGTGACAGGTTCGATCTCGACCCGCGGCCGCAGAAAATACGTCTGCGAGAATCCCCACAGTGCGGTGATCACGAAGGCGTGATACAGAAACGATTGTCGGAAGCTACCCCACGACACCCGGGTAGAAACGAACACGTCCGGCCAGAAGGGAGCGGGAGCGGAAGTCAGCCGCAGCGGCTTCGGACGCCGCCGGAGCAACAGGTCTCTCAGGTTTCTCCAGAAGACGCGGTGCCACGGGTCCAGCTCCAGCAGGAGACGGGGCACGCCCGAAGAAAAAGAAGGACCGCCGAGTTGCGCTTCACCTGAGGCCATACGAAGACGAGTGGCGGTGGTCACGATTATAAAGCAGTAAATAAGTCAAAATTCCTGGAATCGCTGCCGCCGCTTTGTGCCAAGATTGGGGTGGAGGTCCGCGGAAACCAGCAATGAGAACTTCGATGATCGCCCTACTGCTGGCGGGCGCGCTGTCTCTTGCCCAGACCGCCAAGCCGCAGAAGACGGCGGCGCCGGCCGACGACTATTCCGGTATGTACAGCTTCCTTCAGGAAGGGGAGTTCGTGCAGATCAACCTGGAGGAAGGCAATCGGCTGACCGGATTCATTTCCCGTTACAGCGACAGCGAGAAGGCCCTGTTCGTCGATCACTTCTTCGAGAAGGCCGAACTCCGCAACCACGACATCCGCTTTACCGCCCGAAAAGTTCATGGTATCTGGTTCGAGTTCAAGGGCACGGTTTCGCGCGGCCCCGGCAAGACCCGCGAGGCAGAGGCCTATTACGTCATCAAGGGCGCGCTCACGCAGTACACCTCGGATGCCAGCCAGGTGGTGACCGCCAAGGAGCGTGAGGTCACCTTCCGCTCCTTCCCCCAGGACGTCGAGGACGACGCCGCAGCCAAGACCGGCGGCGCCCGCCGCTAGACGGGTTCGCCGGGAAGGCTGTGGTTCGCGGCTGCGGCGGGCATCCTGTATGCTCGTCCGCATCGCATGGTCACTCAGGTCAACGAAACCGGGCGTGAGATAACGGCTAAGCGGACGCTGGCGCGCCGCAACTCGATCCTCCTCGTGCTCGTGCTCGCCGGAGCGGCCGCGCTCGTTGTGGTGGTCCCGTTCTTCTTCCTCGGCAATGCTTCCGGGCACGACTTCGAGTTCCACCTGGCATCGTGGATGGAGGTCGCCCGCCAGTGGCGTGAAGGCGTCCTCTACCCGCGCTGGGCCGCGCTTGCCAACTGGGGTTTCGGAGAACCGCGGTTCATCTTCTATCCGCCGGTTTCGTGGATGCTGGGCGCTGCGTTGTCATTCGCCTTCCCGTGGCCGATGGTTCCGGGCGCCTTCATCTGGCTGGCTCTCACGATTGCCGGCGTCGCGATGTTCACGCTGGCCAAGGAGTGGCTGCCGGCGGGGGATGCGATAGCTGCGGGCGTGCTGTTCGCCCTCAATCCCTACCATCTAGTGATCGTGTACTGGCGCAGTGACTTCGCGGAGTTGCTGGTGAGCGCGCTCATCCCGCTGGCGGTGCTGTTCGCCCTGCGGGCTGCGACGGAGCCACGACGAGCGTTTGTGCCGCTGGCGCTGGTTACTGCGGGAGTTTGGCTGAGCAACGCTCCCGCAGCCGTGGTCGTGACCTATGCCATTGCGCTGATCCTGGCCGTCATGGCGGCGCGTGAACGCAGCATCCGGCCCGTGATCTATGGCGGAGGCGCGCTGGCGCTGGGATTGGCACTGGCTGCGTTCTACATCGTGCCGGCTGCGTTTGAGCAGTCCTGGGTCAACATCTCCGAGGTGCTCGCGCAGGGGCTGCAGTTCCCGGAAAATTTCCTGTTCACCCGCACCACGGACGCCGAACACACCCGCTTCAACTTCATCGTTTCGTGGGTTGCAGCCGAGGTGATTGTCGTCACTATCGGCGCCGTGATCGCCAGCCGGCGATTGCGGCGTGCGCACCTGCGGCTGTGGTGGATGCTGCTGGCCGTGGTCGCTGTTTCGACCATCCTCATGTTCCCCCTGAGCTCGCCGGCGTGGACTTACCTGCCCAAGCTCCGCTATGTGCAGTTCCCCTGGCGCTGGCTGCTGGTGCTCGATTTGCCCTTTGCGTTTTGCCTGGCTGCTGCCATGGGACGTCTGCGGGGCGCGAGCAGGCGTGCAGCCTGGGCAGTGGTGCTGGCCGGGCTTGCGATCACCGGCTTTCTGCTGACGCGCAGCAACTGGTGGGACCCCGGAGGCGTGGCCGACTTCTACGAAGAGCACTTCAGCACGGGCGCAGGATACTTCGGTACCGACGAATACGGCCCGCGCGGGTCGGATCATTACGACCTCGACCCGCACGCGCCGCTGGTCAGCTTGCGGCACGCGGAGAACGCCCCGGCTGAGTTCCAACCGCGCACACAAGTCCAGGGCTGGGGAGCGACGCGCAAGAACTTCATCGTACACTCGTCCCAGCCAGTGACCGCCGCGTTGCGCCTGCTGAACTATCCAGCATGGCGCGTGGAGGTGGACGGCAGGCCGGTGCATGCCCTCTCCAACCAACAGACGGGCCAGATGCTGGTCGCGCTTCCTGCCGGAACCAGCCGCGTGCAAGTTGCGTTCGCCACCACGCCCGACCGCCTGTGGGGCGACGCCGTTTCCGCAGTCGCTGCCCTCGGGCTCCTGGCGGCCGTACTGGCATCTCGCCGGCGTGGAAGGGCGAGTGCCAGCGGCCGCGAAATGTAATGCGCGAGGTCGTAACTCGCAAGCCCCTGGCGGCGTCCCTGCAACCAGGGAGGTTGTGGCGGGTCCCGGCAGTTAGCCGCAACCCGCGAAGGACGGGCAGCGACGCCGGAGCTGGCGCCCCGCCGTGTGGGTCCCTTTCAGCCCAAGCCGGATAATGCTACTCTTGCTCGGCGGGATGAGACTGCGACAACAATGGCTGGGACCTCTTCCTCGACGCTGCCGGCGGCCGGGCCCTCCGGGTTCCCGGAGCTGATCTTCATGCAGGAATCCGAGCAGCGCAACCTCATGCTCGATCACACCCCCTTCACCATCGGGCGCAAGACCGACCGCGACCTGATCATTGCCGACCCGCGGGTGTCGCGCGACCACGCCTCCATCCTCTCCGAAGGCGGCGACTACGTCATCGTGGACATGGGCAGCAAGCACGGCACCTTCGTGAACGGCGAGAAGATTGAGCGTCACAAGCTGAACACCAATGACCGCGTGGAATTCGGCGCCCGCGGCGGCCCCTGTGTCGTGTTCAATCCCACCACCGTCGGCGCCAGCTCGGCGCGCGAGTTCCTCAGCCAGATCTCCGGCATCGAGGTGCGCGGCGGCGCCTCCGACCTGGAAAAGCTCACCTTCTTCCTGGAAGCGGCGCGCAAGCTGAACACCACCGGGGTGGTGGACGAGATCCTGGTGACGCTGATCGATTCCACGCTGCGGCTCACCGGGGCCGAACGCGGCTTCGTCTTCCTGCGCGATCCCGACGGGCGCCTGCGGCTGGCGGCAGGGCGCAACGCCCGCGGCGAGGCCATGAGCGACGAGACCACCATCTCGCGCTCCATCCTGGAAGAGGCTGCGCACGCCGCCTCCGCCTTCGTGGTGACCGACACCGCCAAGTCCGCCGATGTCGCCCAGCGCAAGAGCATCATCGCCTACGACCTGCGCACCGTCATCTGCATTCCGCTGCGCAAGACCAAGGTCAAGGAAAGGGCGCTCGACGTCACCCTCATGGGCGGGCTGCCCGAGATCATGGGCGTGCTCTACCTCGACAGCCGCTACGCCTCGCGCGACCAATCCAAGGTCAGCAAGGACATCCTGACCACGATCGCCACCGAGGCGGCTTCGCTGGTGGAGAATGCGCGCCTGGTGCAGGCGGAAGAAGCGGCGCGCCGCTACCAGCAGGAGCTCTCGATCGCGGCCTTCTACCAGCAACAATTGATGGCGGTCACCATTCCGGAGCTGTCGTTCGCCACTATCCAGGCGCGAAATCTCGCTTGCCGCGAGGTCGGAGGCGATTCCTACGACGTTATCCCCACGCCCGAAGGCGTGGTCGTGGTGGTGACCGATGTCTGCGGCAAGGGGATTTCGGCCGCCCTGCTGGCTTCGATCCTGCAAGGCATGGTTTATTCGCAGATCTGCAACCGGGTGCCGCTGCCCGAGGTGGTGGACTCGACCAACCGGTTTCTGTGCCAGAAGTCGCTGGGCGAGAAATACGCCACGCTGGTGATCGCCCACCTGAAGACCAGCGGCGAGTTGGAGTTCGTCAACTGCGGCCACGTGCCCCCGGTGCTGATCGCCTCAGGGTCGATATCGCGCCTGTTCGAGTCGAACGTGCCCGTTGGCTTGCTGCCGGACATGGAGTACTCCAGCGGGCGCCGGCAAATGAAGCCTGGCGACCGCCTCGTGCTCATCACCGACGGGGTCACCGAGGCGGAGAACCCGGCGGGCGAATTTTTCGGCGATGAGCGCCTGGAGAAGGCCGCTGCCGGCGAGTCGCCCTTCCGCGACATCCTCAGCGCCGTGCGCACCTTCTGCGCCGGACGTCCCCTGGGGGACGACTGCACCGTGTTCGAGCTGACCTACAAGGGCTGAGATTTGCCCGAGACGAGTACCGAGTACCAAGTACCGGGTACCGAGTCTAGCGCCACTCGGTACTCGGTACTCGCTGCTCGGTACTTGTTCCATGGATCGAGAGTTCCTGGTCGGCGTGATCTCAGATACGCACGGATTGTT
This sequence comes from uncultured Acidobacteriota bacterium, assembly GCA_963704285.1. Lineage (GTDB taxonomy): Bacteria > Acidobacteriota > Terriglobia > Terriglobales > Acidobacteriaceae > JAHFUA01. The sequence goes on from OY969886.1 coordinate 4,061,549, forward strand.
GCGCCCGCAAGCGCTCGAAGCCCTGGCGGGTTCGCAACTCGTGGTCCACGCCGGCGACATCGGCAGCCCCGACATCCTGCCCACCCTGGCGCGCCTGGCGCCGATCGAGGCGGTGCGCGGCAACGTGGACACTGAGGTCTGGACTCGGGCGATTCCCGAGACCGCGGTGGTCGAGGTCCAGGGACGCACCCTCTATGTTCTGCACGACGTGAAGCAGTTGGATATAGATCCGCGCGCCGCCGGTTTCGATGCGGTGATCAGTGGTCACTCGCACGTCCCGGCGAACGAGAGATGCAACGGCGTGCTGTACTTCAACCCGGGCAGCGCCGGCCCCAGGCGGTTCCGGCTGCCTGTCTCGGTGGGACGGCTGTGGATCAGTTCCAAGGGGATCAGGGCGGAGATCGTGGTCCTACATGCTGGCTGAAATACTCAGCCGGGTTGCTCGAGCGGGACCAAGCTGCGTGGATCTCCCGGGCGCTCGCTCACGCGTGCCACGGTGCTCTCCAGGAAACCAGGCTCGGAGGGATGGTTGTTGACCGGCGGCTTCTCGCGAGTGCCGCGGTCGATGGCTTCCTTGGCCAGCCGGTCGGCGTCGCCATTGTTTTCGCGCCGGATGTGGGTGATAGCGAAATCGTGGAAGTTGCCGATGAGGGTCTTGCAGGCGTTGTAGATGTCGAACAGCGCCGGGCTCTGGCAGCTGTAGGAGCCGCTGATCTGCCGCACCACCACCTCGGAATCGCTGTACACCTGCAAAGCTGGCGAGTCGTAGGCGGCGGCATATTCCAGCGCCACCAGCAGCGCGGCATATTCGGCGTAGTTGTTGTCGCGGGCGCCGATCGACTGGCTGATCTCCACCCGTCTTCCGGTGGGATGTTCGATCACTACCCCGATTCCTGCCGGGCCCGGGTTACCGCGGGAGCCTCCGTCCACGTAGGCAATCATGTCAGCCGTGATGCCGCTCACCTCGGGATAGGATTATCGCCAGCAGCGAAAGGATGTTCCGCCCCACCGGCAAACAACTCAGCTTTTTCGATATTCACATGCAACCCGGCGAATGCCGCGATGGCGAACGAAGTACGCGAAAGAAATCTAGACCCAAAATGGGTGCTTCCCAGTTTTCCACAATTGCACAAATATCGGGCATTGACATTAAGGACCCGTGAATTTAGTGTTGGGGCCGTCGACGGCTGAAAGGGTTGGCTTCCTAATACGTCGCCAGTCCGAAGTAGGCTGGGTGATCAGCGCGACGGGGTGACCCGCCGCGCCGCCAGGCCCGAAAAAACCGGCAAGCTTGCGAGAGCCGGCCGGGGCTTGGTACCGCGAAAGCAGTGATCGCATCAGGGGCTGTGACGGTGCATGTTCCACGTCGTCGACTCCCTCGCAGGAGTCGGCGGCTAGAGCATAACCAATGTCGCAGCCCTTTTAACTTTCCCGCCTGATTTTCAATTCCCCGATGGCCATGTGATTTTTGAGTCTGACCCGCTACCGGTGGGCGCAGGTCGGCCAGGGGCGATGCGCGGGAACAGGCTTCAGCGGCGAGTTTCAGGGGCCGCGCCGGCGGCCTCTTCCGCGATGGCTTGCTGTGCGTCCTCGGGCAACCCGATGAATTCCACGCCGATGCCCACTTCCGGCAGGCAATAGCGGATTTCAGCGCGCGCTGTGATCAGGCATTGAACTGAACGGCAGCATTCCACCCCCGAATAGTGCGTCTTCACGTTCAGTTTCAACGGCCCGGAAGACGACATCACACACGGCCACGTTCCCGTGCGTTTAGTAAAAAACCGAGAAAACTGGCCGGAGAGAGTTTCCGGCCAGCCTCGGATAACGCCACTCTTACGTCTTGTTCACGGTCCCGGTTCCCGTGTCGCCATCACAAGATCCGCCGAACACAAAGTAATCGCCAAAGATCTGGTTGCCGGCCTGATTCAGAGTCCCGAGAAACACCACCAGGCCGTTGCTCGTGTTGATCTCTACCCAGAGGAAGGTACCGAAGATCGAACTCCCAGTCGGGCTCGAGATGGCGCCCGCCGTGATAGTTCCCGAGGCAAAACAGGCCGAACTCTGGAACGTAACTGTTCCGCTCAGCGCGAAGGACCCGTCCGCAAAGGCAGACCCTTGGGTAAGGGCGGCGGTTACATTTGTAGACGGTCCCAGCGACGATGTGAAAGAACCAGTCCAGTTACCGGTCACTGATGGCACTTTGAACCCGCTGACGTTGCCGTGATCACCACCGGCACAGCCGCCGGTGATGGTGTAGGTTCCGCTGAGGGTGGTGCTCGTTGCGGTGCCCGTAAAGTTGATCACTTGCCCGTTCACCGCACCTGAGGTGATAGTCAGCGAGTTGCCGGTGATAGTGCCAGTCACGGTCACGTTGTCTGTGAATACGTTGAAACAGTCCGAGCCCAGGACATGGAGGACCCCGCTAATGGTAGTACCGGCCTGGACGATGCTGCCGCCCACTTGGGAAGTCACACCGGGAATTGCAGTGGAAGTAGTGTCGAATTCCCAATTGCCGGTGAGACTCGAGCTGTTGCTGCTGAAGGTAGCGGTGACCGACAGGGCGGAGTTGACCGCGACGGTGCAATTGCCGGTACCACTGCAGCCCCCGCCAGACCAGCCCGCGAAAGAAGACCCCGAAGCCGCCGAAGCGGTTAAAGTAACGGTAGTCCCGCTCACATACGACACTGCACACACCGCCCCGCAGTTGATCTTCCCATCGAGACTGGTGATTGTTCCGCTGCCGGACCCGGATCGTGCCACGGTGAGCAGGTAGGTCGTCGGCGGGGGTCCCGTGCCGCTGGCAAAGTAACCGCTTGTGTCGAGCACGAGTTGCGTACGGTCGGTTGCGTAGGCGTCGATCACACCGCTGCTGGTGGGCACAATCGCCATGTTCGAGGTGATCTGCCCATCCAATGCGTTTAAGGTCGAAACAAACGGCTGCGCCTGCGCGGCCGGCCACAACGTTAGGTACCCTAGCGGTTGCGCGGGCACGACCGTCGCGTTCAGCACGACCGCCTGCGCACCTGGTATCAACCCGCAGGGACTTGCGGTTGTATCGTCGGTGAGCGATCCGAAGAACGAACCTGTGGTTAGCCGTGTATCAAGTACTCGGCAAGGAGGAAGCGTGTACAGCGACAGATCACTTCCTGATGATGATGGAGCGAAGTACCCATTGACATCGATCACCACGTCGCTGGCGTCCGTGACGTACGCGCTGATGGCTCCATTGACGCCCGCCGGAACGATTGCGGCATTCGCCGTCAGCGTGCCGGTGAGCGCATTCAGCGTCGAGACCAAGGGCTGCGCCATGCCGGTCGGCCAGGTAGTGAGGAATCCAAGAGGCCCCTGCGGCACCACGGTGAAGTTAAGCGAGTAGGCCTGCGCCGTCGACGGTATGTTGCAATTGCTGGACAGCACGGGGAAAGAACGAGCTTGCCCAGCTATCAGAGAGGGTCCGCCCAGTGAACCGCTGGGATTGCGAGTGTCCGCCACGCGGCAAGGCGGCACGGGGAAGAACGCGCGGGGCGCGGAGGGGTCGTTTGCGGGCAAGAAGTAGCCGTTGATGTCCAGCACTACATCCGTGGTATCGGTGACGTAGACACTGACGGCGCCGCCGGTTCCCGCTGGCACGATGGCCGCATTCGCTTTGATCCGCCCGTCGAGGGAGTTCAGCGTCGAAACAATAGGTTGTTGCGCCTGGCCGCTTGGCCAAATCGTCAGGTATCCCAAGATCGTGTGTGGAATCACCGTGACATTCAGCGAATACGCCGCTGCCGTCGACGGAACGCCACACGAGCTGTTGGGGATCACGAAGTCGCGCGAAGACTGCGCGGCAAGCGATGGTCCCCCGAAAGGGCCAGTGGCATTTCGCGTATCCGCGACACGACAGGGCTGCAGGGGAATGAACCGCAGTTGGGCTTGGGCGGCACCGGCCGTGCCGATAAGGCATATGAGAACTCCCAGGAGTAACAACTTGAGAGTGCCCATGAACCCCTCTTTCTTCTTCTCAGCAACGCAATTCAGGGGGCCTCGCAAACTACCTTCCCACCGTTTCATGAGAGCCTCCTTTCAAGCGGCCCTTCGGGCACCTTTTGGCTGGACTAGGTTTCTTGCCAGGAATAGCCGCGGAGTCCGCTCGTGGCTCGTGCCAATTCCAAAGCAACTTGGTTTGGCGACTCGGAGATTCGTTCGTACCCTGCCTGCCTCGGGGGTGCTGCATTTCCGTCGCGGATTTCCACTGGAATGCTCTTCGGAGAGGCGAGTGAGTTCAGGCGCCACGCGTTACAAAAAGAGCGTGCCGGGGGCGCTCGCGCGGCGAGTGAACGCTCGAAACCTGGCGAGCTTAAGCGGGCAGGAAGGCCGTGTACGGGATCGTCCGCTGGATGGCGAACCGGCCCAGCGTGGGCGCCAAACGCGATCGCAGCGGCGGCCCAATTCCGCCTGAGCAGATGACCCGTCTGCAACAGCTTGGAAGCTGTGACGATGCGATGGCAGTTCCTGGTGTGGCGGGAGAAGTCCGCCTGTACCAAATCATCCGCGGGTGATATGGCAGAAACGAGCAGCGCAAGCAGGCCGCAGACGCATACCAGACGGGCAAGTCCAAAGCGCACCCTTGGTAGGGTAAGCGCGCAGGCCCATCCATGGGTACGGTCAGATGCCAAAATGGGGAAGCTGCCCCAGGGTAATCCTTCGGGCATTGCGTCCTCTTGAAGTTGTGCCGTTGGGTTCGCCCCCGTCTGGCTGCGCGTCAATTCGGCCATATCGGGCGTCCGCTGTCGGTGAGCGTGGTCACGGCACCCTGTGACGGCTTCCGCGATGAAAAAAGGCAACCTGCTTCAGCGGTGAGCTTCCGAAGTCGTGCCGGCTGCCTCTTCCGCGATGGCTTGCTGCGCGTCCTCAGGCAAGGCGATGAATTCCACCCCGATGCCCACTCCCGGGAGGCAGTAGCGGACTTCTCCGCGCGCTGTGACCAGGACATTGGTGCGCGACAGCCGAAAGCAGATGCGCAGCACCGCGCCCTCAGGGAACTTCTGTGCCGTGTTGATGAACATGCCGCGGGTGCTGATATCCGGCGCCCGCACGGGGAGGTCGAGGCTGGCGCCTTCATAGACGATCGACAACTCACGGTAGTGGGCATAACGCTCGGCCTGCCGCGACGGAGCGATGGCAACTCGGCGTTGACGGCTCATTGCAGATCCTCTTCAGCGACCGGCGTGGCGCTGGCCTTGACCTTGACGTATTGGGTACGAAGATCCACGGGCGTGGTCTCCAGGTCGAGGTAGCTGATGCCACTGACCTCTTCCAGCGCCGCGATCAGATCCGGCTTGGAGACCTTGCCGCTCTCCAGCAGAATCTCCCCCAACATGGCGAGCTTGTACTTCTGCTCTTCCAGGGCGTGCTCGAGGGCGCTTTCGGAAACGTGCTTGCGCTTCCGCAGCACGGTCCCTAATTGCTTCTTTTTGGCCATGTGGAACCGAGTCTAGTACGGGAGTCTGTGCGCCCGCACGTTACCGAAGTGTCCTCGGTTTGTAACTGTTAATGGAGTGGGTCTCCGGGTCTAGGCCAGCGACAGCATGCTTCCACAGTGGCTTTGCCGGGTAGCAGCCGTACGACTTGAACTTGAGGCGCTTAGCGGGCGTGAGCGAAGCCGGGTCCCGGCGCGCGTGGTTTTCGCGTGTTTGCGAACTATTGGGGCACATCAAAATCGATGCGGATAGTTAGCAGGTTGGTGCCGAAGAGCCGCACCACAGCGGCATTGGCCAAACTTCCCGGATGCTGACGCCCCAGCCAGCGTTGGCGTTCGCGTGGGTCATCGTCGGGCAGCAGGTTCGCCGTCCCCGTCCTCCATCGTGTGCGCAAGCCTTCGCGCAACTTCACCCGCACGCGGGGATTGTGGGCGATGTTCCGAACATAGCCGGCCTCCATGCCATGCTCGGCCACAATCCAGAACTGGTCATTGACGCACCCGTCCCCAACCGGCGTCCGCCTGGCCTTTCCACTGCTGCGTCCTACCGTCTCCAGCAATGCATAGCCCGGCGGAACAATCCCGATCGCGAACAGCAGCTTGATCGGCGGATTGAGCAGGTACTTCTGCAGGCGATAAATTATGCGCCGTTTCATAGGCACCGGCCGGCCACACCAGAGCTTTCAGGGACAGAGGCCGAATGCACTGACCAGATCGCAGGGAGGGCTGAAACTCCGAGCACCCCCAAACGGAGTGGTCGGGGCGGTCAGATTTGAACTGACGACCCCCTGCGCCCAAGGCAGGTGCGCTACCAGGCTGCGCTACGCCCCGACGGAGAACATTGTACCCGAGGCGCCCGGCCGAAGCCTCGTATCCCAGGCGGGACGCCGCCTCCCTCGCAGACGAATCCCGCCGGACGGGGCTATAATGCGGGCATCTTAGGTGGGTACGCACTCATGGAACCGCCGCAATACGGGGTTGTGGCCTACGTCAAGAATGCGCTGGGACGCTTCGTGGAGGAACTCCGCCGCGAGGTCGATCCCCGCTACGGCCATCTTCCGGCTCACATCAGTGTGCTTCCACCGCGGTGCCTGCACGGCTCAGAAAGCGAAGCCCGGGGCACTCTGGAAGAACTTTGCCTCGGCCAGCAGCCCTTCGAGATCGCCTTAGGGGACGTAGAGAGCTTCGTGCCGCGTACGCCGGTGGTGTTTATCCGTGTGGCTCATGCCGCGTACAAGATGCGTGAGCTGCACGACCGGCTCAACACCGGCCCGCTCCTCTTCGAAGAGCCCTGGCCCTACATGCCCCACCTGACCATCATCAAGAGCGAAGAGCCGGAGCGCGCGCAGGCAGTGCTCGCCAGCATCCGGCAGAGGTGGGCGGGCTATCAGGGTTCGCGCCACATTCTCATCGAGGAGCTCACCTTCGTGCGCCAGACCCAGGGCCCGCACTGGGAAGATCTCGCACCCATCCAACTGGGCAGCAGCCTGGCCTCGAAGGCCCGCTGACGGCTTTCTGTGGGTTCGCGGGCGAGGGCGCCCGCGCCACAGGGTAGCCCGCGCCACCTGGGCGCCCGCGCCAGGGCCTCGGCCCTAGGTACATGTCCTCCCTTCATCTTGTGGGGCGCGGGAGAGAACGATACATAGAAGAAGGCGCCCTGCCTCCCACATGGCCCGACCTCGGCAGCCGCCCGGTTGGCGGACAAACGGAGGCACCATGCATATCGGAGTTTACGGCGCGGGATACCTGGGAACGGTGGTTTCCGCCTGCCTGGCGGATTTCGGCAACCCGGTCACTTGCTATGACGCGGACGGGGTTCGCATCTACGCCACCGCCCAGGGCAGCATTCCCTTCTATGAGAAGAACCTGAAGGACGTCATCAAGCGCAACATCCGCGCCGGGCGCCTGATCTACTCCAGCGACCTGGAGTCGTTTGCCGGCAAATCGCAGGTCGTTTTCCTGGCCGAGGATTCCTGCCGCTACATCGAAGACATCGCGGTAAAGCTGGCCCTCAACCTCAAGCACGACGCCATCCTGGTGCTGGTGACGCCGGTGCCGGTGGGGACCGCCGCCCGCCTGGAACCGCGGATGAAGGAGATGCCCAACAAGGTCATCGTCGTCTCCCATCCCCTGTTCCTGACCGACGGCTGCGCCGTGGAAGACTTCAACTGGCCGGATCGTATCGTGGTCGGCACCAGGTCCACGCAGGCGGTGCAGGCGCTCAAGCACATCTACGGTCCTCTGGCCATGCGCGGCGTGCCCATTATCGTGACCACCCACGAGACGGCGGAACTGGTCCGCGAAGCCTCCACCGCCTTCCTGGCCACCAAGATTTCGTTCATCAACGAACTGTCGACTCTGTGCGAGCATGTCAGCGCCGACTCCGTGGACCTTGCCCTCGCCCTGGGGCTCGACAAGAAGATCGGACCGCGCTGCCTGCAGCCCGGCGCCGGCTTTGGCGGACCCTTCGTCGAGAGCGACATGGAAGCGCTGGCGCAACTGGCCACCGGCAAAGGTGTGTCGCTGCGCGTGCTCAGCGCCGCCCGCGAGGTCAACCGCTCGCTGTGCGATCAGGTGGTGGACAAGCTGTCGGGAGCAGTGGAATCGGTTTCGGGCAAAGAAATCGGCATCCTTGGCCTCTCCTTCAAGCCCAACACCAACTCGGTGGCGGGCTCGGCTTCGATCCACCTGGCCAAATCGCTGATGGCCAAGGGAGCGCGGGTGCGCGCTTACGACCCCGTCGCTATCCCCGACGCCAAGCAGGAGATGGACAGGATGCCGGTGCGCTATTGCGAGTCTGCCTACCACGCCGCCGAAGGTTCCGACGCCCTGGTGGTGGGCACCGGCTGGCCGGAATTCCGCGCCCTGGACTTTGACCGCATCAAGCGCCTGTTGCGCCGGCCCATCGTGATTGACACCAAGAACCTGCTGGACGGCAACCGCATGCGCTCCATGGGCTTCCAGTACGTCGGCATGGGCCGCAACTAGCCGCCGGGCGCCACGTTTTTCGCATCTATCGGTATCGGTTGGGTACCCCCCTTCCCTCGCTTCCTGTAGAATCAGCAGTTTAGCGAGTGCGAACCGATCAGAACCGATAATCTAAAGGACTTACACGTAAAAACCGATTCGCAAAGGACTTAGCTCACCGCGGCCGCCGCCACCCGGTCCCACGGGTGTCATCCCGAGCGCGGCGAGGGATCTATGTAGTTATCTTGCAGCTAATTATTTTACACATACAATAGCAGATATTGGCAGAACCTGTCAACGCAAATCTGCGCCATGGCCGCCGCAATCTATTGTGTTCTTCTTACGCCCGCTTCGCGGGCTTGACCCTCCTGTGACGGGCGCGGCATTCCATTGGCAATCGAACTGACCGGAGCCAACTGTCACGACTCAACAAAAGCCTCGATGCCATTCCGCCGCTCCAAGGCCTGCGTGGTCGGCCCCGCTGTCGCCCTGATTGCGTACTGGGGGACCGGGCCTACGACGCAGAGAACATCCGTCGAGCTCTGCGTGCCCGCCACATCCTGCCTCTGCTCGCAATGCGCAATACGGAAAACGGCAGCGGTTTGGGACGATGGCGCTGGGTCATAGAACGCACCTTCGCGTGGATGAACCAGTTCCGTCGTCTTCGCCTGCGGTATGAAAAACGCGCAGATATGCACAAGGCGTTTCTATCGCTCGCGTGCGCGCTGATCTGCTGGAATTTCCTACAGGGTCAATTCCCGTGATCGGTAGGCGTGCGCGACTTTCTCAATGACGAGAGACGCGCGTTTCGAAGGCCGAAATTGGTTCAACCTCTACGACGACACCCTTGACGCTAGGCATTTCGTACATTATCGCCAGTGTCGCCGGCGCTGCTCCCGTAATCGCGCCTATGCTTCTCCTTTTCCAACCTCACGTGTTTGTTGTATTTCTTCGCCCTTTGCGGTTTTTATGCGCCACTTTGACCTCTCCAACTTCACCACGGGTTACCTAGCCGCTCTTTTTTCTAAAGGATGAGTTGCATCCAGATCGAGGTTCAGCTCCAGGACGTTGACCCTGGGCTCGCCCAGGAACCCGAGCTGCCGGCTCTCCGTATGCTTTGCGATCAAGCCGCGGAGTTCGTCCTCGCTGAGTCCACGTTCGCGCGCCACCCGGGGCACCTGGAACTCGGCGGCAGCCGGCGAAAGGTGGGGGTCAAGCCCGGAGGCGGAGGTGGTCACCAGGTCGATGGGCACCGGCTGTTGCGGATTCTCGGCCTGTAGCCGCGCCGTATCCTGCTTCACACGGTCAATTAGCTTCTGGTTGGTGGGTCCGAGATTGGAGCCGGCGGAATTGGCCGCGTCGTAGCCGTTGTTGCCTGCGGCAGACAGACGCGAATAGAAATATCCCGCCCCGGTGAAGGGCTGGCCGATGATGCGCGAGCCGACGATCCTGCCGTTTCGCTCAATGAGTTGGCCGTTGGCCTGATGTGGGAAGATCACCTTCGCCAGTCCGGTCACGACCAGCGGATAAATGATTCCCAGCAGAACCGTGGTGGCGATGGTCATCAATACCGCAGTAACGAGATTCTTTTTCATTGCCTACTCCACTTACGCAAGCCCGACGCGCGTAATCATCATGTCGATCAGCTTGATCCCGATGAAGGGCACGATGATGCCGCCCACACCGTAAATCCAGAGATTGCGCCGCAGCAGCGCCGCCGCTCCCATAGGGCGGTACTTCACGCCGCGCAACGCCAGCGGGATCAGGGCGACGATGATCAGGGCGTTGAAGATCACCGCTGAAAGAATCGCCGATGCCGGTGTTTGCAAGCGCATGATGTTGAGCGCGTTCAGCACCGGGAACGTGCCAGCGAACATGGCCGGGATGATGGCGAAGTACTTAGCCACGTCGTTGGCGATGGAAAACGTGGTCAGCGAGCCGCGAGTCATGAGGAGCTGCTTGCCGATCTCCACCACCTCGATCAGCTTGGTGGGGTTGGAATCCAGATCCACCATGTTGCCGGCTTCTTTCGCAGCCTGGGTGCCGGTGTTCATGGCCACGCCGACATCCGCCTGGGCCAGAGCCGGGGCGTCGTTGGTGCCGTCGCCGGTCATGGCGACCAGCTTGCCCGCAGCCTGCTCACGCTTGATCAAATCCATCTTGTCTTTGGGAGTTGCCTGGGCCAGAAAATCATCCACGCCGGCTTCGCGCGCGATGGCGGCAGCGGTCAGGGGATTGTCGCCGGTGATCATCACCGTGCGGATTCCCATGGCGCGGAGCTGATCGAAACGCTCGCGCATGCCGCCCTTGACGATGTCCTTGAGCTCGATCACTCCCAGCGCCCCGCGACGCTTCTCCGCCACCACCAGCGGCGTGCCGCCGGAACGGGCGATCTGGTCCACCGTCGCCTGAACCTCCTGATGTAGCTCGCCGCCGTTCTGGCGGATGTAATTGGCGATGGCATCGGCGGCGCCTTTGCGGATTTCGAAGCCGTTCAGGTTCACGCCCGACATGCGGGTCTGGGCCGTGAACGGCACGAACTCCGCCTGACGGGAAGAGAGTTCACGTCCCCGCAGGCCATACCGCTCTTTCGCCAGCACCACGATGGAACGGCCCTCAGGAGTCTCATCCGCCAGCGAGGAAAGCTGGGCAGCATCGGCGAGCTCGAGTTCCGTAACCCCAGGCCCGGGAATGAATTGCGATGCTTGGCGGTTGCCCAGAGTGATGGTACCCGTCTTGTCCAAGAGCAAGGTGTTAACGTCACCGGCAGCTTCCACCGCGCGGCCGGACATGGCCAGAACATTGTGTTGAATGAGCCGATCCATCCCGGCGATACCGATGGCCGACAGCAGTCCGCCGATGGTGGTTGGGATCAGGCAGACCAGCAACGACACCAGCACAAACACGGTTTGCGGCGAGCCGGAATAAATTGCGAACGGCTGCAGGGTCACAACCGCCAGCAGGAAAATGATGGTGAGGCCGGCCAGCAGAATGTTCAGCGCGATCTCGTTCGGCGTCTTCTGCCGCTCGGCGCCTTCCACCAGCGCGATCATGCGGTCGAGGAAGGTCTCCCCGGGGTTGGAAGTGATCTTCACCTTGATGCGGTCGGAAAGGACACGAGTGCCACCGGTCACGGCTGAGCGGTCGCCACCGGCTTCGCGGATCACGGGCGCGGACTCGCCGGTGATCGCCGATTCGTCGACGGAGGCGACACCCTCGAAGATCTCGCCGTCGGACGGAATGAACTCGCCGGCGGAAACGAGAACCATATCCCCGGCCCGCAGGTTGGAACTGGGCACCTCCTCCAGCTTGCCGTCGCCGACGAACCGGTGCGCAACGGTTTCGGCCCGCGCCTTGCGCAGCGTGTCGGCCTGCGCCTTGCCCCGGCCCTCGGCCATGGCTTCGGCGAAGTTGGCGAACAGCACGGTGAACCACAGCCACAAGGTGATCTGCAGGTTGAAGCCGAATGCCGTGCCTCCGCGGAACAACAACACCGTGGTGATCACGCTCCCGACTTCCACCACGAACATGACGGGATTGCCCATCATCTTGCGCGGGTTCAGCTTGAGGAAGGCGTCCAGGATAGCCCGCCGTACGATCTTCCATTCCCAAACCGCTTTTTGTTTTTTCGTTGCCATACCAGGATCCTTCAGAAGGTCTTACCCGCAAGCATGAGCAAGTGCTCAAGGATGGGCCCGAGACTTAATGCCGGGAAAAAGGTGAGCGCACCCACGATCAGGATCACGCCGATCAGAAGCACCGTGAAAAGCGGCGTGGTCACCGGGAACGTGCCCAGCGACGGGGGAACATACTTCTTGCGCGCCAGATTGCCGGCGATCGCCAGCATGGGGATGATCATGAAGAATCTGCCGATCAGCATGGTCAACCCGATGGTGGTGTTGTACCAGAGCGTGTTGGCGTTCAAACCGCCGAAGGCAGAACCGTTGTTGCCCGCGCCGGAGGTGAAGGCGTAGAGGATCTGCGTCAGGCCATGCGGCCCGGGATTCGAAATGCTGGACGTCCCGAATCCCCTGACCCCGGAGATCGCAGTAAACGTCAGGATCACCAGGGGAAACACCAGCGCCACCAGCATCGCCATCTTGACGTCGTAGGCTTCGATTTTCTTACCCAGGTATTCCGGCGTTCGCCCCACCATCAGTCCGGCGATGAAGACCGCGAGCACGATGTAGATGAGCATGCCGTACATGCCGGCGCCCACGCCGCCGAAGATCACCTCGCTCAACATGATGTTGACCAGCGGCACCATGCCGCCGAGCGGCGTGTAGGAATCGTGCCAGCCATTAATTGCGCCGCAGCTGGCGTCGGTGGTGACGGTGGCGAACAGGGTCGAGGCAGCCATTCCGAAGCGGACTTCTTTCCCCTCCATGTTGCCGCCCGGTTGCAGCGTGCTGACACGTTGGTCCACACCAGCAAGCAGCGGGTTGCCGCGCGTCTCCGCCCAGTACGCAGTCGTAACACCGGCCAGAAAGAGGATCGCCATGGCGGCCCACACCGCCCAGCCATGGCGTTGCGAGCCGGTCATGCGTCCCAGGGTGTAAGTCAGTCCAGCAGAAACCGCGAAAATCGAGAAGATCTCAATCAGGTTGGACAGAGGCGTGGGATTCTCGAAGGGATGGGCGCTGTTGGCGTTGAAGAAGCCGCCGCCATTCGTGCCAAATTCCTTGATGATCTCCTGCGAGGCTACCGGGCCCTGCGCAATCGTTTGCTCGGTCACGGTGTCCGTCAACTGCTTGCCGTCGGGACCGACGACGGGTTTGGCATTGGCGTCCACCTTGGGCACCTGTTGTGGCTCAACCAGCTTCACGGTGTCGTACGGCTTCAAGTTCTGCACCACTCCTTGCGACACGAGGACCAGTGCCCCTACCACACAGAAGGGCAGCAACACCCACAGGCAGGAGCGAACCATGTCCACCCAGAAGTTGCCAATGGTTTCCATCTGGCGGCGGGCGATGCCGCGGATGAACGCGATCGCCAGCGAGATGCCCACCGCCGCCGAGACGAAGTTGTGATACGCCAGGCCGGCCATCTGGGTGAAATAGCTCATCGTCGTCTCACCCGCGTAAGCCTGCCAGTTGGTGTTGGTGGTGAACGACGCGGCCGTGTTGAAGGCCAGGTGCTCCGGGGCGACTGCTCCGAGTTTCTGCGGGTTGAACGGCAGGTAACCCTGCACGCGCTGCATCAGGTACAGCAGGAGCATGGAGACGACGCTGAACAAGAGCATCGAGGCCGCGTATTCGGTCCAGCGCATCTCGCGATCTTCATCCACTCCCGTCACGCGGTAGAGCAGCCGCTCGAGGGGCCGCAGCACCGGGTCCATAAAGGTCCGCTCGCGGCTGAACACGCGCGCCATGTAGACGCCCATCGGCTTGGTGACGGCAAGGATCAGCGCGAGAAAGACTGCAATTTGAAACCATCCATTGGCGGTCATCTCAGAACTTCTCCGGACGCAACAATGCGTAGAACAGGTACGCCATCATCAGAACGCTGACGGCGAGCATGATTATTGATTCCAGATTCATACTTGTCCCTCACTTCACGCGATCACAAAACTGCACGTAAGCGATCGACAACGCGAAAAAAGCAATCGTGATGGCTACAAACACAATGTCTTGCATACTCGATCTCCCGTAGTAAACTCGCGAACCGCCACCTTCAAACTCGGCCCGTCGTACTGATTGGCTACTGCCCGACGCAAATCTGCGATAAAGACTGAACCCGAAGGTGAGCCGGGGACAACCGTCAGAGTTGTGCTCCGGGATCGAATCGGTAAAAGACCCAAGGCTCGGTTCGTATGTAATGGTGGGAATTATCCGGTTCGATCTTGCGGCACAATCCGAGCAGCACACGCAGGAATTGGCTTTGCCGCACCGGGTTACCACCGACTCGGGTCACCAGCCGCGTGCTTGGGGTAACGACCTTTTTGTGTGTGGTGAGAAAAACCAGAAGGTCGAGCTCCTCCTGTGTCAACTGCACCTCGTTACCTCGAACGGTAACTCTTTGGGACTGGCGATCGGTGCGAAAATCGCCAGCCCGGATGACCTCGGCGGATATTGTCCTGGGCTCGGACCGTGGCTGAACCCAACGCCGAAAGCGGGTGAGGATTTGCTTGAAGCTCACTGGGTTTGTCATCTCATTTACCTCAAATCCGAGTCTCCCGCCCGCACACTTCGCACCCTATCCGTTGGGCAACCGCGCCGCGCGACCGGAAGCCGTGACGGAAGAACCTCGCCACTTCGCAGGCCAGTTCCGCAGGGGACAAGTCGTTCACCATGGCAAAGACGGCTCCTGTGATGAAAACTGCGCCAGCCGCGATCAGCAAGATCAATGTCAGCATTCAACCCCCACAGCGGCGCCTTCATCCAACTCTGCGGACAGGCGGGTTGGTCCCGCCGACGATGACTTGGAACCGGGTTTGGTGGGGCGTGGCGCGCCGCTCGGAGCGTGCCCCCGGTTCGCTTGCCAGGTGAAGCACACCGTTTTCGCTCGGAGTGGGCCACGATGACAGGTAAACAACACGGCAGGGCGACTTCGTCTTGCCTTCCCTGAACAATGCCACCAGAAACCGGATCATGAACAGAACGCCGGCGACGCAAAGCACTTCCATTATCAGGGTCGCAGTCATGCCGAGCCTCACGGCTGAGCCTTCCAGTGTCTTACTTCCGCGATCACTCAGCCTTTACTCCGATTGGATACCGGCGCGCGTAAACTTCGAGTAAAAGGTTTATAAAAAGTTCATAAAGACGGGTTGGCCAGCACCCACGGACTTGCGTCGCAATCACGGCCGCGCGCGACCGCCGTGGTCACTTCCAACGGGGCGACTGGCTCTTACAACTCGATGCATGACAGCTACACACCGCTGGGCGGAGCGGTGCCGCTGGTCAACATGCTGCTGGGCGAGATCGTTTACGGCGGGCTGGGCACCGGTCTTTACAGCATCATCCTGATCGCCTTGCTGGGCCTGCTTCTGGCAGGACTGATGGTGGGCCGCACGCCGGAGTTTCTGGGCAAGACAATAGGGCCACCGGAGGCAAAGATGCTGACGCTTTACATGCTCGCCGGTCCCCTGGCCATTCTTCCGCTCACCGCGGTCGCCGTCGCAACCAGGGCGGGACTTGCAGGTCTCACGACCAATACCGGGGCCCACGGGCTTACGGAGATCATTTTTGCTTTCGCTTCCTCGATGGCCAACAACGGCCAGAGCTTCGCAGGGCTGAATGCGAACACGCCGTTTTATAACCTGACCACGGCGGTGGCGATGATGGTAGGCCGCTTTGGCCTGGCCATTCCAGCTTTGGCGCTCGCCGGATTTTTCGCCGCACAACCCCGCCGCTTTGGCGGTGAAGGCGCCATCTCCACAGATACAGTCACTTTCGGCGCTCTGCTGCTGGCGACCGCACTTATCGTTTGCGGCCTAAGCTTCTTCCCGGTGCTGACGCTGGGGCCAGTATTGGAACATCTGGCGGGCCTCAGCCCTCTGGCTTGAAGGGCGTCGAAGCATCACATCGACCTGCTCGCATTAGGCCAGGCAGAAAGCTCTATTTGCGGATCGCAGCAAAGCGGCTGTACGAGTACCACCCGTCGTCCCACCAATGCAGGTCGAGGTAACGCCCTTCCGAGGCGGTATACAAGCACGGGACATTGGGGTAGCCCTTCCTGTCTCGCCACACCGAGCCCAGGCCGACCACGGAGAATTTCCGCTGCACATCCGGATACTTTGCACCAAATGCCAGAAACTCGGGCAATTCAGCCGCCCGCAAGCCTTCTTCGTCGAGCTCACGGACCACATCCTCCGACGCCATGCGCCGGTCAAAGCGAACCAGCATGATTTCCAGCTCTGTCTGGCCCCTCCTGGTGGACGGAAAGTTCTTGCTCGTGATATCCGAGTGCACCGCTTGGTAATCCCCGGCCTGGATCGCTTCTTCCACCGAGAGATCGTAGTTCACCGCGACAGGGAAAATATCTCTCCGCTTGCTGGCCGCCTCGACCATGACATCGGCAAACTTGTCGAGCAGGCGGTCTCCTTGGGCGGTGGCAACCCGGAGGATGTCATCGTCGGAGTAACCGCGTTTCTTCACTCTTTCGACCAAGCTCTGCAAGATTAGATATATGTCCTTCGCCATTTCGGTCTCCGTCACTGCGCTGAAATTCTCGACCTCTTTTTCGACGCCATTCATCACGGTATTTGCCTGACTCCGGTAGCCTGCCGCAATTGTTCCAGCGCCAGCAGGTAGCTGGCGAGCGCCTGCCGATAGCCGAGCTGGGTGGCGCGATAGCTGCGCTCGGCATCGAGAAAATCCAGCAGGCTGGCCGCGCCTCGCTGATACGCATATTCGCTGATGTCGCGGGACTTCTGCGCCCGATCGAGATACCCCGAACGGTAGAGGCGCACAATCTGATCGCTGGTCTGGAAGTTTTCGTACGCGTCCCGGACGTCGGTCAGGACTTGATCGCTCTGCGCCTTTTCCAGTTCTTGCGACTGCGTGATGGCGAAACGCGTCCGGGCGATTTCGCCCTGGTTGCGGTTAAAGATTGGGAGCGGAATGCTGGTATAGAAACTGGCAGTGTTGATGCTATTGACGTGCGAGTAGTTGGCTTGCACGGTGAGATCCATCTTGCCGTACGCCTTGGCCAGCAGGTATTGGCTGTTGGCCGCGGTCGTGCCTTGGTGTGCCGCTCGGAGGTCGGGACGCTCCTGCAGCGCCTTCATCTGAAGGTCCTGGAGGTTGAGTTGCAGCGCGCTGTAGTCAAAGGACCCCGCGACATCGTAGTTTGCCGGCACGGATTCGTGGCCAAGCAGTTGCCGGAGGTCCGAGAGCGCCTGAACCCGCGCCAGCTGCGCCTGCTGAAAGTCGGTTTCGAACTGCAGCAACTGCAGCCTGATCTTCAGGGACTCGTTCTCACTGATGTCGCCCGCCTTGAAGCGCAGCTCGCTGATGTCGGCGGTTTTCTGAAAGCTCTTCAGGTCCTGTTCGGCGAGTTCGAGCAGAGATTCGGCGAGCTGTACGCTGACGAACTGGCTGGCCACCTGAAATGTCAGCGTGCGCTCGTTGTCTGCCACCAGCGACGTTGTGACTGCCGTCTGGTTCTTGGCGGCTTGCAGGCGCCGCAGACGTTTCTTGCCTCGTTCGATCAGGTAGCTGAGGCCCAAGTCGGCCTCGGTTGAGTCGTGGAGGTACGTGGTGTTCATCGCGCTGGGCGTAAACAGGGGCAGGTAATCCCAATCGGTGAACAACACGGGGTTCGGACGCAGATTGGCCGTAACTTCCTGGGCCTGGCTCTGCGGAATCGTCGTACGGGCAGCCAGGAGGGTGTGGTTGTGCCGGAGCGCCAACTGAATGGCTTCGTCGAGCGTGACCCTGGCCGGCCCTGGCGTTTGCGCGACGGCCGGCCGCGCAAGCAGGACAAAGAACAGCATCACGCCGCCGAGTTTGCACCGAGATATCAAGAGTTCTCTGTTTCTCATGCGTATTCGGCGGCCTCCTTCGCGTCGGGAAGGACGTCACCAGGGCGTGCGACCCAGACGTACAAGGTTGGCAACAAGAAGATGCTTAGTACAAGGTCCGCAATCAGACCTCCGACAATTACGATCGCGAACGGCCGCTGGGAATCCGAACCGATGGCATGCGACATCGCCGCCGGCAGCAATCCCAGGGTTGCCACCAGCATGGTCATCATGATGGGACGAAGCCGCAAGATGGCGCCCTCGACCGCGGCTTGCTGTATCGACTGGCCGCGCGCCCGGAGCTGGTTGATGTAGTCGAGCATGATCACCCCGATTTGCACCGAAACTCCAAACAGCGCGAGAAATCCAACCCCGGAGGAAACACTGAAGTTGGTGCCGGTGAGCAGCAGTGCCAACAGACCGCCGATGGGCGCCATCGCCACGTTCCCCAAAACCAGCATCGACCATTTCACCGACTTAAACAGCGCGTAGAGGATCATGAAGATGAGCATGATGGTGAGCGGAACAATGACTGCCAGCCGTTTGTTCGCGCGTTGCTGACTCTCGTATTCGCCTGCCCATTCCAGGCGATAACCCGGCGGAAGCTTCACTTTCTGATTGATCTGCTTCATGGCCTCTTCGACCGTAGTTCCCAGGTCGCGGCCTCGAACGCTGAAAGTCACAGCGATGTAGCGGCTATTGCCCTCCCGGTAGATGTCGTAGGCGCCATCTCGGACCGACACCCTGGTGAGCTGTGCCAGAGAAACTCGTTCTCCTGACGGAGAAAGCAGGCGGACTTTCGCGATGGCTTCCCTGGTGTTGCGGTATGGCTCCTGATAGCGCACCACCACGTCGTATCGCGCCTCGCCCTGCAGTACTTCACTTACAGCTTTTCCGCCCACTGCCGTTTCAATAGCGTCCTGAATATCCGCCACGTTGATTCCGAAACGGGCGGCCTGCAGCCGATCGATGGTGAAATTCAGGTTCGGCTGGCCAATCACAGGAAACAGCTTCAGATCCTTGATGCCGTTGACGGGCGCCATGGCAGCAACGACTTCTGCGCCCTTCTCATCCAGCGTCCGCAAGTCAGTTCCGAGGAGCTTGACTGCCAGATGACCTTTTGTGCCGCTTTCCGTTTCCCCCACGTTGTCTTCAATCGGCTGGGAGAAATTCCAGGTAGCTCCCGGGAGTTGTTCGGTCTCACGATTCATGGCGGCAATCAGCGCCTCTTTGTCGCCATGAAAAACCGGCCGCCATTGCTCCTTGGGCTTCAAGTCAACGAAATACTCTGTGTTGCCGAACCCTCCGGTGTCGGTGCCGTCATCGGGACGCCCAACTTCAGACACCACTTGGGTAACCTCAGGGAACGCAGCAAAAATCAGGCGCCCCTGGTTCGCGAAGCGAACGCCTTCCGTAAGACTTGTGCTCTGCGCCAGGGAACCGCGTACCCAGATCGCACCTTCGTCCAGATGAGGCAAAAACTCCGAACCAATAATGCCGCTGAAGGCCAGAAGAAGGGCTAACACAAAGAGAGCTGAACTGGCGCCGATGGTGATCCAGTGATGTGCAATCGCCCAGCGCAACCGCCGCCGATAGTGCCTGATGAGGAAATCCATAACCCGGTTGCGGCGTTCTCGAATTTCTCCGCGGAACAACATGCCGCAGAGGACCGGGGCGACCAGGATCGAGAACAGCAGCGCGCCGAGAAGCGCGAAGCAAACTGTCCACGCCATGGGCCTGAAAAGCCGGCCCTCGATTCGCTGCAAAGTGAAGATTGGCAAGTAAGCCGTGATAATGATGGCAATGGCGTAAAACACCGGGCGCTGGACCTCATGGGCGGCGCTGCGAATGGTTTCTGCCGGTGCTCTTACGACCGTAGATTGGGCACCATTCCTGCGGCTGAGATGCCGAACGATGTTCTCCACCATGACCACCGCGCCGTCCACGACCATTCCAAAGTCCAGGGCACCCAGGGAGATAAGATTGGCCTCCATCCCGCTCACATTGAGCCAGATGGAGGCAAACAGCAGCGAGAACGGAATGGTGAACGCCACGATCAGAGCGGCACGAGCACTGAGAAGGAAGAGTAAGAGAATGATGGTCACCAGAATCATTCCTTCTCCCAGGTTGTGCAGCACCGTATGCAAGGTGTAATGGAGGAGGTCGCTGCGGTCGATCATCCGCTCCAGCTTCACGCCGGGAGGAAGGATGCCGTTGTTTAGCTGGTTCACCTTGGCGTGAAGCTTTTCCAGCGTAGGCCCCGAGTGTGCGCCCTTGCGCATCATCACCTGCGCGAAGATGACATCGTTGTTGTCAACGATCACGCCATCTGCCCGATGGACGGCCCTGCCCTCGCGGCCCAGGCGAATTTTTTGTCCTTGGCTTACCTCCGCTATGTCCTTGACCCGAAGGGCGGTCCCGTTCTTGGTGGTCAAGACCGTCTGCTCGATGTCTTTTACGTTGCCAAAAAGCCCGATGGTGCGGACGTTCATCTGTTGCAGGCCGGTTTCCACGAAGCTGCCGCCTGCATTCACGTTGTTATTGGCCAACTGCTGCTCCACCTGGCCGATGTTCAGTCCGTATGCCACGAGCTTGCTCGGATCAACACGTACCTGATATTCGCGCGTCGTTCCGCCGAAGCTGCTGACCTCGACGATATCCGGAACGGACTTGAGTTCCTTCTCGACCGTCCAGTCCTGGATCGACTTCAGATCCATGAGGTCGATCTTCGGATTAGTGCTTCGCAAGACGTACCAGTAGATTTGCCCCGTCGTACTCCAGTCCGTACCCATTTCAGGCTGCAACCTGGAAGGCAGCTCGATCTGCGGAAGCCTTTCCATAACCTTCTGCCGGTTCCAGTCGTTGTCCGATTGGTCGTCGAAGATCAGAATCACGAACGAGAGGCCGAAGATTGACTCCGAGCGCAGATGCAAGAGATGAGGAATCCCGTTCATCTGCTTCTCGACTGGAATCGTGACCTGCTGCTCCACCTCCTCTGCTGCCCGGCCCGGCCACTGGGTAATGACCGTTACGTAGTTGTCGGCGATGTCGGGATAGGCCTCGACCGGCAGGTTGTGAAAAGAAATCGCCCCCCAAGCGAGCAATAAGACAACCGTCGCCAGCACCACGAAGCGGTTGTTGAGCGCGAAATCTACGACAAACCGGATCATTGGCTAATCCTGCCTGTGAGACCTGTCGCCATACCTTCACTCACTCAGGGGTTGATCGTGTGCTCGAGGACCACTGCGTTCGTGACCACCTGCTGGCCCGGTTGCAGCCCGGAGACAACCTCTTGCATCTGGTTCGAGAGAATCTCTCCGCTGACGATTTCCACCCGGCGAAACTTTTTGTCCGGGGTCGGCACGTAGACCCAATCGCGGTCGTGGAGATGCAAGATCGCAGTCGCCGGAACCACTGTGTGCGTTTCCTTTTTCAGGCCGTGGAAGGTGGCCGTCACAAACATACCTACGCGCAACATTCCGGGATTGCGCACTTCGAGGCGCACTTTGGCGGTGCGAATAGCGGGGTCGAGGATCGCCCCAATGTTGCTGATGCGGCCTGTAATCATCTGGCCGGGATAGGCATTCAGGGTGATCTCCGCCGTGTCGCCAACGTGGACGTTGGCCAGATCGTTTTCGTACACATCGCAAACCACCCAGACGTAGGACAGGTCAGAAATGGTGAAGGGGCTCGCGCCTAATGCCTGTACACCCGCTGCGTTGGTGACTTGCTGGTCCGTGATTACGCCCGAGATGGGCGCGTAGAGGTCCACAAGGACCTTCGGATGATCGGGGTCGTTGCCCAGCAAGCGGAGATGCTCGGCCGTGGTCTCGACATCAATCTTGGCCCTATGTTCCGCGTCCTCAGCCACCTGAAGGTCGTTCAGCGAGTTGGCGCCGTGCTTGTACAGATCGCTGACACGCTCCAGTTGCGTGCGCGTCAGGGCTTCGGCGGAAACGGCTTTCCGGTAGTCAGAGAAGCCGCCGGCAACATCGTCGCTGCGAACGGTCAGCAATAGCTGGCCTTTCTTTACGACATCCCCCAAGCGCGCGTGAATCGCCGCCACCCGGCCTGTAGCCAGCGAGATGACGGGAACGTTACGCGCGATGTCGGGCGTCACCGCGCCGGTCACCACTAACCGGGAAGTTGCGGTGTGCTCAGTTGCTGCGCTGAGAGGAAACTGCTCCGGATGGTCGACCGTCAAGAGGTTGACATCTACATCGGGAACGACCTTGGCGGGAGGCGGCGCCTCCGCGGCAGGATCTCCCTGCGCTCGGCTACAGCCGCCAACACTCAGCAGCAACAGAAAGGAGACCAGGATAAGACCGACTTCCAGGCCTTTGCTTTTCATGGCATCACGTAGTCACGCTCCCAACCGATTGCAGTAAATCCAAGGGCGTGTCCTTATGAGCAAAGAACACGCCCACCGGGAACCAAGGGTTTTCCAGCCCTAGAATTTGACCAGGATGGCGAGTCTGATACTGGCTTCATTCTCCCGAAGGTCCGGGCTCCATCCTGGCACCGGTACAGAAGGCGTACCGGTATTGCCGCCCGGAGGTGTTATCCCGCCTGGGCCGGAGAAGTACGGCACACTGGCGTGGCGATAGCCATACTCGTTGCGGAAAGTAATGTACTGTTTGGGCATCCAGTCGAAAGTCAGGGAAGCGTCCCAGGCGTGGTACGGATCGCCGGGGTTCGCTGTAAAGTAGGGCGAACCGGAGACGGCATCGGCTCCATTGATCGGCGGGAGAAGCGTCAAGTAGCGGCCTGGATTGTTCATCTTGCCGCCGCCGATGGTTAGTCCGTACGTGTCCTTCTTGAACCAGAAGCGGTTGTACAACATCCAGCCTGCAAAGCTCTGCTTGGGGCCACTTGCAGTATTGCCGTGGCAACTCACCCCTCCGCCATACTCACATCCCAGATCGCCCGTGAGGGAGAATGCCATCTTGTCGAGGAACTTTTCCGGCCTGTCGTAGTATTTGATCTCGACGCTGTCGTCGGTGTGAATACGCGAGCGGCCCAAAGTACCGTGTCCATCACCCAGCGTATCTTCGCCCATGCCGTAATTGTTGAAGACAAACGCAAGCCATGGCTTGGGACGCCACAGAATCTGTCCTCCCAGGCCGGGCTTGCTGCCGAACCTGCCATAGGACTGCCATCCGTTGATGATCCAGGGCTCGATCTTCAGCTTAGGGGTGGGGAACCACTGTATGCGTAGGCCATTGAAAAACCATGGCGTGTTGGAAGACACATAGGACGGCTGGTAAGCCCAGTTGTCGAAGTTGTAGTAGCTGAACAGACCGATGTAGGACACGAAGATTCCCGCGTCCACGTTGAGCCCGTAGTTCACATCAAAGTGATAGCCACCGTAGGCCTCAGCAAAATAGCGGTACGCGCCGCGCAGGTCCCATTGCCCGCGTCCTGTGCTGGCGTCGTTCCGCGGTGTCGTGACGCCAAACATTCCCCCCAGGGTCAGCACTCTTCCGCGAACATTTTGCCAGTGAAAATCGCCCCCAAAGCTGATCTGCTCTATCTGGACTTCGTTGGAACGGAAAATTTGGGTCGATCCGCCCAGCGTGTCGTCTTTTGGATGGTTGAAACTGCTGACAAAGTGAGTGTCGAACCTGATTTCCGGGGTGAAGAATTTCGAGTCCCACACCACATCCTTGTTGCGCGCGGTGCCGTTGAGCCATGTCCAGTCCGCGTATGCAAAAGGCTCCGCCTTTTTGGGCTTTTCGGGCGGGGCGGTTTGAGCCGCGGAAGTTGCGGCCACGGTGCTCGGGGATGCCGGTTCTGGCGCCCGCTGAGTCTTGAATTCCGCCGTAACCAGCGTGGCGGCCGGGAGTGCCTGTTCTTGCGATTTCCGCGTCATCAGTTCCGCTTCGAGCTGCGCGATGCGCTCTTTCATCAGCTCGAGCTCCTTCGCAACCGCGGGCGATATTTCCGCGGCTGCGGCTCCCGTTGACCGGCTGGACGATTCGCCGGCAGCGGCGCCGCCATGGACGGAGGGGGCGGACGATGGTTCCGCCTGCGTCTGGGCGTGACCGGAAGAGGCGGCAAATGTGAGACTCAAAACAACCATTGAACGAATAGCTGCATGCGCTACGACCTTACGCAACAAAGTGTTCATATTGTCCTCTGTCCAAATCCCTTTCTATTGTTCGTGCTGTCTGAGCCGCCTAGGCGCTAAAAGGTAGCGTGGCTCGCATAAAAAAGCCGTAAAGGCGCCGATTAAAGTTTTTATTGAGCGCACAAATATTTTGAATAGGAGGAAGCCGCTCGTTACCTGTCAACGGGGCCGTAATAGCCTTTCTTGGCGTGGATCCGAAGTTTTCTTGACTTGGCGACATTCAGCTCCACCTTGATCTTGTGCCACTTGCCATCTCGAGCGGACTGGTCGAGGGGGTAGCCCAGTACGTATTGGGTTCGGAGTTCCTCGCTGATCTGCCTCACTGCCCGATGTAGTTCGTTCGAGTCATGAGTAAGGAACACCCGCCCGCCTGTGGTACTGGTGACCTCATCAAGTGCCAACAGCCCTGACCTTTCCTCCGGTGTCTTGGGGTATCTCTCGAAGATGTCGATGGCGTAGAGCTGCACGTCCGCCTCTCTCAGGACCGACTTGATTTCACCCTCTGTGTAGCGGCTGTGATTGTTTCCTCCGTCGGAAATCACCAGCAGTGCCTTCTTGCCATACCGCGCTTTGCGCATCTCCCTGAGCCCAACATAGATAGCGTCCCAGAGCCCTGTGTGGCCACCAGCCTGAATGGGACGCAGAACCGATTCAATGTCCTCCAGGGAATCAGTGAAATCCGCGAGCAAGCGCGGCTCGTCGGAAAAAGCTAGTTACTGCGAACTCATCTTGCGGATTAGAGGATCTGAAAAATTCGATTGCGGTGCTGCGAGCTTGCTCAAACTTGTTTCCCATGCTGCCGCTTGCATCCAAGATGACAGCTACCGAGATCGGCGCATCTTCGGACGAGAAATAGCGAATGTGCTGAGGATGCTTGCCATCGAGAACCGAGAAGTCGCTCGCCTGCAGGTTGCTTACGAGGCGGTCTTCGGAGTCGGTAACCGTAACATTTACCAGCACCAGATCGACGTTGGCCTTCAATGTCGGCCCATGTTCGGCTTGGCGGGCCGGTTTCGAGGGCGCAAGGATGTGGACTTCATCCTGGAAGACTTGGGCGAATGCCGGTTGCCCAAACGCTGCCGCTAGAACCGTCGTCCACAGGCCCCAGATCAGCAGCTTCAGAACCCGCAGCTTTGCTCGGCGATGGATCACAGGAGCAGTCATGTGCGTTTCACTGCATCACGCCACACAGTGGCTGACTGTTAGGACCTCCTTCCCAGCACCAGCGAAGCTACAGGGAAAGTTGTAAATATTTCGTAAAACCTTCCTAAAAGAGTCGTAAACGTCGATTGCAATTGTGTGAGCGGCTGCGTTGTGTGTCGATGATCGTTGATGTCTTTATGAACTCTTTACAGACCTTTTACTCAAATTTTATAAGCGGAGGTATCCAATAATCGCCAGGGGTCCTCGATATGCCGAACCGGACGGGAGAACCAAGTCGCGGCGTCACGTCGTTTATTTGACGTCGCGGCATCCGGACGCCGAAGACGATTCCTCCCGATCGGCCACCGTGGCAGGAGCCGCATTTAGGAGGAGCGATGCGAACTCCCGGCTCCGATTCAAAGTCATCGCCGGCGGACGCGAGAGGCCCTTCCGCAGAGTTGGATGAGGCTGGGCAGAGTGTCTGCGCTGTATGGGGCTCGCAACCCATGCTTTAACGAAGTTGAGGCGCGTCGATGATCGCTCCAGTCCATTCTGGCCACCAACTTGACCACTACCTAATTGAAGGTGTGGCGGCACGTAGCGGCATGGCCTCCATCTTCCGAGCCAAGAATTTGCGAACCGGTCGGCCGGTCGCGATCAAGGTTCCTCATCCCGAGACGGAAAGTGACCTTCTTTTGTTCGAGCGCTTTCGTCGCGAGGAAGAGATTGGCGCCAAACTGGACCACCCCAGCGTGAGGAAGGTCTTCCTCGATGAGAATCGAAGCCGGACCTACATGGTTATGGAGTGGGTCGAAGGGCGGCTTCTGCGCCAAGTACTCAACGAGCAGCGTAAGCTTCCTGTGGAACGCGCCGTGAAGATCGCGCTCGCGATCTGCGAGGCCCTGGACTACATACACCGCAACGGCGTGGTGCACCGCGATCTGAAGCCAGAAAACATCATGATCGATGCGCAGGACCGCATCAAACTGATCGACTGGCGGATTTCGGCAACCCGGTCACTTGCTATGACGCGGACGGGGTTCGCATCTACGCCACCGCCCAGGGCAGCATTCCCTTCTATGAGAAGAACCTGAAGGACGTCATCAAGCGCAACATCCGCGCCGGGCGCCTGATCTACTCCAGCGACCTGGAGTCGTTTGCCGGCAAATCGCAGGTCGTTTTCCTGGCCGAGGATTCCTGCCGCTACATCGAAGACATTGCCGTCAAGCTGGCCCTCAACCTCAAGCACGACGCCATCCTGGTGCTGGTGACGCCGGTGCCGGTGGGGACCGCCGCCCGCCTCGAACCGCGGATGAAGGAGATGCCCAACAAGATCACCATCGTCTCCCATCCCCTGTTCCTGACCGATGGCTGCGCCGTCGAAGACTTCAACTGGCCGGACCGTATCGTGGTCGGCACCAGGTCCACGCAGGCGGTGCAGGCGCTCAAGCACATCTACGGTCCTCTGGCCATGCGCGGCGTGCCCATTATCGTGACCACTCACGAGACGGCGGAACTGGTCCGCGAAGCCTCCACCGCGTTCCTGGCCACCAAGATTTCGTTCATCAACGAACTGTCGACTCTGTGCGAGCATGTCAGCGCCGACTCCGTGGACCTTGCCCTCGCCCTGGGGCTCGACAAAAAGATCGGACCGCGCTGCCTGCAGCCCGGCGCCGGCTTTGGCGGACCCTTCGTCGAGAGCGACATGGAAGCGCTGGCGCAACTGGCCACCGGCAAAGGTGTGTCGCTGCGCGTGCTCAGCGCCGCCCGCGAGGTCAACCGCTCGCTGTGCGATCAGGTGGTGGACAAGCTGTCGGGAGCAGTGGAATCGGTTTCGGGCAAAGAAATCGGCATCCTTGGCCTCTCGTTCAAGCCCAACACCAACTCGGTGGCCGGCTCGGCTTCGATCCACCTGGCCAAAGCGCTGATGGCCAAGGGAGCGCGGGTGCGCGCTTACGATCCCGTCGCCATCCCCGACGCCAAGCAGGAGATGGACAGGATGCCGGTACGCTACTGCGAGTCTGCCTACCACGCCGCCGAAGGTTCCGACGCCCTGGTGGTGGGCACCGGCTGGCCGGAGTTCCGCGCCCTGGACTTTGACCGCATCAAGCGCCTGTTGCGCCGGCCCATCGTGATTGACACCAAGAACCTGCTGGACGGCAACCGCATGCGCGCCATGGGCTTCCAGTACGTCGGCATGGGCCGCTGCTAGCCGGCTCCGCGTTCATCTCGCTTTTCGCGCCTGATCGGTTCGGATACCCCCTCCACCTCGCCTCCTGTAGAATCAGCAGCTTAGCGAGTGTGAACCGATCAGAACCGATAATCTAAAGGACTTACACGTAAAAACCGATTCGCAAAGGACTTAGCTCACCGCGGCCGCCGCCACCCGGTCCCACGGGGGTCATCCCGAGCGCAGCGAGGGATCTATGTAGTTATCTTGTAGATAATTATGTTACACATACAATAGCAGATATTGGCAGAACCTGTCAACGCAAATCTGTGCCATGGCCGCCGCAATTCTATTGTGTTCTTCTTACGCCCGCTTCGCGGGCTTGACCCTCTTGCCGCTCTCTCCCACGGCTTACGCCGTGGGCTACGCTCTAACGCGCGCTTCGCGCGCTTCCGGGATCAGCACCCAGCGCTCCTTGCGAAACAGGCAAGCACGCGAAGCGTGCACAACCGGGCCCAAGGCGGGCAGGCGAAAGGCGCCAGAGAAACCACGGCAGGCGCGGGAAACCGACAAGAGGAGGCAGGGAAGCACGCGAAGCGTGCACAAGAACGTAGCCCACGGCGCGAGCCGTGGGATCGAGAAGAATTAAAGGCCAAGCCCGCGAAGCGGGCGGAAGAGTTGCGAACTCGGCCCCAGGACCATGGCCAGCCGATGGCATTGCTATAATCGAAACAGCCGCCACGGTGGGCGTAGTTCAGTGGTAGAACTCCGGACTGTGGCTCCGGCTGTCGTGGGTTCGAATCCCACCGCCCACCCCAAAGCCCCTCATGGTTTTAACGGGGATTGTCCCTTCCAAACCCCAGTTCTGCGAATTTTGCGTCCTAGTTGCGTCCAACTTTTCAACCCAGAGCTGCGGGGCCTCAAGGCGCCTGATTGCACTCTGTTGGGAATTGCTGCTCACACTCTCAAGATGGGAGTGGGCAACTGCGATGGTCAAGGGGGTGCCGGAGGGGGATGGCTCCGAGGATTTGTAGGGCGGTCACTCAGATTTTCAACTCAGAGAGTACTCTCTGCCGACGCTCCTCTTCCGCGATCTCTTGACGGAGTTGTTCCCGCTCTGCAGCCAATCTCTTCCGATGTTCAGACAAGACCGTATCTGTATACTGGCGATTGGCGAGGTCAATGTAAGACTTCGCATAGTCCACTAGCTGCTGCGGTTGCATTCCCAAACGCAACGGAACTCGCGCCTCGTTGCGAATGAAGGTGAAGTGTTGCGGGCCAGCCCCTTCGTAAAACCCCCACGAACCTCTGGGATTCTGGAAAGCCGTAACCCATCGATGCGGGGGTGTCGTACTAAGTTTGAAAACCATGTGCCCGTCCTGGTAGTCCGCATCAACCAGGCTTATGGGGTTCCGAATGATGGGATCGTCCACTTCTGTGTCGGGAATGACCGCCGACTTGAGGGAGTTCAGCCGCTGCACGGACACGAACTCATGGCCACGCGCAATCAGTTCCCGTTGCACCTCAGTGATTGACGGACGCTGCGACGGGTCTTGTCGGAGCATCAGGTCTATCAGCCCGTCCAGATACGCGAAATCAGGAGCCGCGTCAGAAACTCTGCGGAACGCTGTACCCTGGGGTACGGCTCCGGAGAACATCTCATTCAGAATTAGACCAAGGGCATAAATGTCTGCCTTGCTGTCCACTCTCTGCCCGCGATTCCTCTGCTCCGGTGCGGAATATAAGAAATTTGCCAATCGCTCGTGGTTTTTTGTTTCGACTGCTGTCAGCAGCTCCTCTTCCTCAAAATGCGCGATTCCGAAATCCGCTACCACCAACAGATTGTCCTGCACAGAGAAGAGTACGTTCTCGGGTTTCAAATCTCGATGCCACACGCCCTGAAGGTGTGCAGCTCCCATGCCCTCTAGCATCTGTGCGAAATAAGGCAACACAGCCTGTGGTGCCACTCGCTTCGTTAGTAGGTCGCGCAGCGTACCGGAGTACAGGGGCATGACGTAGAAAGTTGCGCCCTTGTCGGTAATGCCACTTGTATGCACTCGAATGATGTTGCGGTGAGTATTTCTCGTGCAGAAGTAAATCTCGTTTTTGAAACGCTTCAACCGAGTGGCACTTGCTTTCTCTTGATCGAGAATCTTCGCTGCATAAGGTGTGCCGTCAGAGTCGCGAACCTCATAAACCTCGCCTGAGCCGCCGGCACCGAGTTGCTTTTCGATCACGTACGTGTCGAAGGCGGTTTTGAGTGTTTCGCCTTTCTTGTAGCCCATGGTCAGACTGCCTAGTTAGTGGGTTCGGTATGGATGATACGCCCAACGCTGCCAGCCCCCGCGATGATTTTCCGCAGCAACCCGTAAGTCCAACTGCCGGGGAACAACGCCGGGCTTGCAATCGTATGACTGATAGGCAGCGGAAGGGCCCGAGTTCGATCAGCTTGGGTGATTGGCTTCGGCTACGCCTGCCGCTCAGTGTTCGGGTTGATTGCCGTAAAAGAAGTAATCCGCAGTGTAAGGGACGCGCGTTTCGTCTCCGACATGCGACCCATCACAGCCGGCGGCGGGAGCCTTTCCTCCCTTGGTGTTGAGCCGCTGAATGTGGGTGACCTTGTTCATCAAACCGTTCCCGGAGTGATCCGCCGCAGTCAGCAGCAGCCATGGAATCGCGTCCTTGTCGGGAGAGTCGAAACGCGCAGCCACCTTACCGGTCACCGCGCTGCTGTCGCTCAACTGCCAAGTCGGGCCTGCGAAGTGATGGCCAGTGGCCTTACCGCTCTCGTCAAACAATTGAGCGTCAGGCGCTTTCAACGTCCACGAGTACTGGGCGCCCTCCTGCTTGCAGGTATAGACCTGGTCGCCCTTGGCACGGGCGTGGAGGATGAGCTTTGCTCCCTCGGGCGCTCGGAGCTGAGGCGGGACCTGGTCGCCAGGCGCAGAGCTTTGGCCGCAAACTACATTCGGTAACATCGCTAGCAGCAGAGCAGCGAATATCCTTATGGCAGTCATTTCTGTTCTCCTGGCGGCTTCGGCCGTCTCGGGGATTGTACCGTTTTACGTTGAGGTGGGCTTCGGGCCGATGCTTGTGTTCCACTTTCAGAACCGCACCCGCTCATCGCGGCGGCTTCGAATCCCACCACCCACACCATTCTGAAGAGATCCCTCGCTCCACTCCCCAGGGGCTAAAGCCCGCATCAGTCGCGGCCTTGGGCGGCACGGCTAAAGCCGTGCCCTCCCGAAGACCATCATCCCGAGGACCATTATGAGATGACGATGACTGCTAGTCGTCGTCGAGCGCGCAGGAGCCGCCACCCATGCCGCACTGCCCGCAGCCGGGGGCAGGTTCGGAAGCGAACTCGGTGCTGCCGCCGGTGCTGTGGCCGGCCGCGACGGCGAAAGCCGATAACTGCTGCTCCAGGCTGGTGCTGTCGCACTTGGGACAGTGCGGCTTTTCCGAGCCGCGTACGAGGACTTCGAACTGCTTTCCGCAACCCTTACACACATACTCGAATATCGGCATAGACCTCGTCTCCGGGCACGCAGAAATTCGTCCATTGCGTGCGCCAGGGTTCCGCAACACAATGATTATAGATGCGGGACGACGAGAACGGCAGGGTGGACACCTTCATCCCGCGGTGGTGGTTGCGCGGCGGGCATCGGCAGACGCTGGCCGCGGCCTTGCTGCCGCGGCCCAACCTGCTGCCCGCGCCCGAGAGCCGCCTGTTCGAGGTCGAGCCCGGCGCGCGGGTGCTCACCTGGTGCAACTGGCAGCATGACCGTCAAGGCGCGCTGACGGTGGTCATCATCCACGGCCTGGAAGGCTCCAGCGAATCGCAATACGTCATTGGCACCGCCAACAAGGCCTGGGCCGCGGGCATGAACGTGGTGCGCATGAACGTGCGCAGCTGCGGCGGTAGTGAGGCGCTGTCGCCGACCCTCTACCATTCCGGCCTGTCACAGGACGTGGGCATGATGGTCCGAGAACTGATCGCGGCCGACAGGCTGCCGCGCCTCGCGCTCGCCGGATTCTCCATGGGCGGGAACATGGCGCTGAAGCTGGCGGGGGAGTGGGGAAGCGGTGCGCCTCGCGAGCTGTGTGCGGTGGCCGTGGCGTGTCCCGGCATAGACCTGGCCGCCACGGCGGATGCGATCCACCTGTGGCGTAACCGGATATATGAGTGGAACTTCCTCCACTACCTGAAGCGGAGTGTGCGGCGCAAGGCGCGCCTGTTTCCCGAGCGCTACAACCTGGCGTGCCTGCGTGGCGTGCGCAGCCTGCGCCGGTTCGATGACGCCGTCACCGCACCGCAGTGGGGATTCGCCAACGCCGACGATTATTACGCCCGCGCCAGCGCCTCTCCGTTTGTGGACCGGATCGTGGTCCCCACCCTGGTGATCCACGCCCAGGACGATCCCTTCGTGTGCATCACGCCCTCGACCCGCGCCCGCCTGCTCGCCAATCGCAACCTGCGGCTGCTGGAGACCCAGCACGGCGGCCACTGCGGCTTCCTGGCCGCGCCCCAGGGCTACGACGGCCGCTGGGCCGAGCGAAGGATCGTCGAGTTCCTGAAGCGGTTTTGACATCGCCTGCGTTTTTCTTCTCGTTTTCCCGCAGCAGACGTGGTCTCATAGGCAGCTACTTTTCCCTATGGACGCGACCGTTTCCGTCGAACTGGGAGCCGAGGACGCGCACCTCGAGGTCCCATGGCAGGCCGGAGACCTGCGCTATTACGACTTGAAGCGCCACCCCGAGCTGCTGCTGGAATTGCCCGAATCGCACAACCGCGAGATGGCCGAGTTCCTTACCGCCATGAACTCGGCGCTCTCCATGCTGGAGACCGCGAAATGCGACACCTGGCTCAGCGACCAGATGGAGGAGCAGGAGGCGATCTATGCCGCGAGCTGGAAGTTCTGCTCCTACGTGGACCTGATCTTGACCGATCCGAAGGCGCGCTTGGGGTTCGCAGGCCACGAGAACTTCGCCAAGCGCATCGCGCGGCTGTTGCGGCGCGCCCCCGACATCCCCTCGGCCGCGGAGTTCATCGTCCGCCGCTGCCGCTACGGCCCAGGCGTAGCCGGCGCCGAAGTGCGGCCCGGCAGCAACTCCGACGCGGCCGAGGGCTTTTGTCTCACGTTTTACCTTTTCGGCTACGGCGACGACGAAGACGAAGCGCGCCGCCGCTGGGGCATCGCGCTGAAGATCGTTGAGAACGCCCTGCTGCAACTGTCGGCCCTGCATCGCCGCGGCAGCGACCAGACCGAAGCTCCGCCGCCGGAGACCATGCGCGTGCTGCGGGGCGCTGGCTGAGCCGCTGCTTTCGTCTCGGCGGCTGGCCCGTCCAACGGCTGTGAACTGCTTCCTTCGACAAGAGCTGAGAATTGAGGAGAAGAATCGGATGCCCACGAAAACCTGCCTCGTCCTGCTGGCAACCGTGGTGGTCATCGCTGCTGTGGCCGCGGGGCAAACTGCCAAGCCGACTCAACCCCCTTACATCCCGGTGCTGGACGTTCCATCCATGGACAAAACCGTGGACCCGTGCGTGGACTTTTTCACCTACTCCTGCGGCGGCTGGCTCAGGAACAACCCCATCCCCGCCGACCAGGCGGCCTGGGACGCCTATGGCAAGCTGCAAGAAGAGAACCGGCAGGTGCTGCGCCAGATCCTGGAAGCGGCCGCCGTCCCCAGCCCGAAGCGCAGCGCGGAAGAGCAGAAGATTGGCGATTACTACGCCTCCTGCATGGACGAGGCGGCGATCGAGAAACTTGGCGCCACGCCCCTGAAGGCGGACCTGAACAGCATCGCGCGGCTGAAGTCCAAGGCCGACCTTCCCGCCGAGCTGGCGCGTCTGCATCCCAACGACGTCGGTAGCTTCCTGGGGAGGGCGGCGCTGTTTACCTTCGATTCGACACAGGACGCGAAGAATTCCACGCAGTTTATCGCCGAGGTGGACCAGGGCGGCATCGGGCTGCCTGACCGAGACTTTTACTTCAAGGACGACCCCAAGTCGCAGGAGATCCGCAAGCAGTACCTGGCGCACGTGCAGAGGATGTTGGAACTCCTGGGCGACAAGCCCGACGAGGCTGCCGCCGAAGCGCAGACGGTGATGCGCATCGAGACCGCCCTGGCCAAGGCGTCGCTCACCCGCGTGGAGCGGCGCGATCCCAAGAAGCTGTACCACAAGCTGACGCGCCAGGAATTGCAGGCGCTCAGCCCCTCCTTTTCCTGGGACGGATACTTCGCCGAAGTCCGCCTGCCGGACGTGAAATCGCTCAACGTCGCCGTGCCCGATTTCGTTAAAGCCATGGACGCGGAGCTGAAGTCGGAAGATGTGACGAGCTGGAAGGTCTATCTCCGCTGGCACCTGGTGCACGCGCAGGCGCGCTATCTCTCCGCGGCATTCGTGAACGAGGACTTCGATTTCTACGACCACATTCTCGCCGGCACCAAGGAGATCCAGCCGCGATGGAAGCGCTGCGTGCGCTTCGTGGACCGCCAGTTGGGCGAGGCGCTGGGCAAGGTGTACGTGCAGAAGGCCTTCAGCCCTGAGACCAAGCAGCGCGCTTTAACCATGGTGAAGCAGATCGAGGGCGAAATGGGGAATGAGATCCAGCAGTTGCCCTGGATGTCGCCCGCGACCAAGGAGCAGGCGCAGATCAAGCTGCATACGGTCGTGAACAAGATCGGCTATCCCGACCATTGGCGCGACTACAGCGCGCTGGAAGTGGTGCGCGGCGATGCTCTGGGGAACGGAGAACGCGGCACCGCCTTCGAGTTCCGCCGCTGGTTGAACAAGATCGGCCGGCCGCTCGACCGTGGCGAGTGGTACATGACGCCGCCCACCGTCAATGCCTACTACAACCCGCAGATGAACGACATCAATTTCCCCGCGGGCGTCCTCCAGCCGCCGCTCTACGACCCCCGCTCCGACGATGCCCCCAATTACGGCAACACCGGCGGCACCATCGGCCATGAACTGACCCACGGCTTCGACGACGAGGGCCGCCAGTTCGACGCCCAGGGCAACCTCCGCGACTGGTGGACGGCGGAAGACGCCACGCAATTCGAGCAGCGCTCCAGTTGCATCTCCGACCAGTACTCGCAGTACGTGATCGTGGACGACATCAAGATCAACGGCAAGCTGACCCTGGGGGAGGACGTGGCCGATCTCGGCGGGCTGCTGCTGGCCTACCTGGCGTGGCAGGACGCGAGCAAGGGCAAGCACCTCGAGCCCGTCGACGGCTTCACCCCCGAGCAGAGGTTCTTCATCGGCTACGGCCAGAGCTGGTGCAGCGCGGAGCGCCCCGAGGTGCAACGGTTGCGCGCCACCGTGGATCCGCATTCCCCGCCCAAGTACCGCACCAACGGCGTGGTTTCCAATATGCCGGAATTCCAGCACGCGTTTGCCTGCAAGCCGGGCAGTCCCATGGTGCGGGAGAATCGCTGCAAGGTCTGGTGAGCGGAAAAGTGGGAAGTGTCGGCGGCAGAGGGGTCTGGGGCCGCACCGGGCGGCCCGCTCAGCCGGCTACTTGGTGATCTGCTTCAGGACCATCCACACCCCGGCCACGGTCAGCGCCCACAGGGCGGCGGTGGAAACCACTTGCCAGAAATCGCGTCTGCGGCGCAGTTTGTGCCAGAAGCCTCGGCGATGACGGGAACGGGAACTTTTTGCCAGGCGCCCAGGCGCTGGCGGTGGGGGGACGGGCACGGCGCTCGACATGTCTCCTCATATAACCGCTTTTCCCAGGAATTGGCAAGTGCAGAATGTGCGTCCACGCACGGTTCTCTGTGCGAAACGTGGTGCGCCTGGGCTCGGGTAAGCGCGCTGGGATGTGCTAGTGCGAGGACGAAGTCAGTGCAGCTTCGCGTACTCAAGCCTCGGCCTGCTTCAGGAGGGGACGAAGTACGAGGCCACCCCAGCCGGGAACCCCCTACCCGGCGCAAGCCCACGAGGTTCAACTGTACCCACTCGCCGCTAGATAACGCGTGATGGCATTACCTCCGGACGTGCATAGGGAACCCAATGGGCGGTTTACGTCCGAGTGACTCCGCGCTATCTTATCCATCAAGGGAAAAGCGTCCCTGCGGAGAGGTCATAATGGAAATTCCGGATTACTACGAGTTCCTTCAAATCAGCCCCAATGCAGAGCCCGACACAATCCACCGCGTTTATCGATTTCTGGCGGCCCGCCTTCACCCGGACAACCCGGGCACCGGCGATGCTCAAAAATTCTTCCTGTTGCAGCAAGCCTATGACGTATTGTCCAATCCAGAGCGCCGCGCCGAATACGATGCGACTCGCAAAAACGAGGTATCCCGGCCGGCCCCCCTATCCACGTGGGTTGATTTTATGGACAACATGGAGGGTGAGTTGAACCGGCGGTTGGCGGTGCTGGCGGTGCTATATTTTCAGCGCCGCACCAACCCTTACGCGCCGGAAGTTTCACTTTTCGATATCGAAAGGCGCATGGGGTTTCCGCGCGATTATTTGGAATTCACGGCGTGGTATCTTCGAAACAAGGGATACATCACCCGAGCGGACAACTCAGATTTCACCCTAACGGCTGAGGGCGTGGACTTCGTGGAAACGCAACGCGTGAATATCCCGGTTCTGGATAAATTGCTGACCACGGGCAAGGGGGCCTCCACCACAGGTGGAGAGGCGGCAACCAAGGCATTGACTTCTTCACCCACGCCCATCATTGTCCCTCCCCCCACACCTGTCGATGTGACTGACGGCAAGGGCGCATCCGAGGGAATCGGCACAAACGGGGATGACGACGCGTAATAAGAAACGAGCTGAGGGCGGCATTTGCCCTTCGCCGATTGGGGTTTATCTATGTCGCAGGATTCGCATTTGGGATGCTGTCTCTGCTCTCTGGAGAGTTAAAAGCATTGCCCAACTGGGCAATCGGCCTTATGTTTCTCTGGAGCGGGTTCGGTCCTCGGGAGAAGAGCAATTTGCCATGATAGGTGTTGCAAAATCGCTTTCTCACAAGTAACCGGATTGCGAGCGTAAAAGCCTGTTTAAGCTTGCACCTAGAAAGCGGCTCAGGACCTGCTTCTCCGATTACTCTCGTCAGGTGCTCGGTTTTCGGTGGGTGACTCACGATTGGTGGCGGGTGGCGATGATGGGGGCAGGATTCGTTTCAGCTGTTCGGGTGAGCAGTATTCCCGTCCCCGCGCGGAAACGACCTGACGGGCGTCTACTTGATCTCCGTACGTCTGGGCGACAGAAATCACTCTTGCACCAACGCTTCGAACCGAGTTTTTCCGCGAAGCTGCTAGGCGATTTGGCGCTTGCCAAGTTCTTTGCTGCCTTCGCGCCCGAGGAGATCCTGAATCTGGTAGCTGTAGGGGCCGTAGCCGCGCAGCCTCTCTTCATCGAAGAGCCGCTTGATACCGCAATCCAGACAAACTCGGTAGGCGTACCCACCAAGCCAAATCGGCCAGCCCATCTTCTTGTGGCGGCAGCCACCGAAAACCAGCGCTCGGGCGGCTTTGAAAATGCTCTTCAAAACTGTTCTCCGCTTCCCACCTTGGCCAACCAGGCCCTGTCCTCGGCATTCTGGTTACCAAAGTAAGACGCAGACAAGATATTGATTTAAGGATGGTTACACCGTGTCGATCGGATTTTTGCGCTAAGAGTGTGAAATCCTTTGCACATTACTAGGCTGCACCGTTCCCAGTGCACAGACGATCGCTGATCCGCGCGGGCGGGCGCTCCCCAGCGTGAAAACTGTAAAGCTGCAACATAGGGCTACCGGAGTGGAGGCTTGGTCCTGATCTCGACGATGCGCGAGGTGATGATCGGCGCTCGATACTCGGGGGGTGTTTAAAACTCCAGGTGCATGCTTCGGCCAACAAAGCGAAAGAGCCTGCGCGAGAAGCGGTCGAGCCACTAAGCGTTGATCGAAAGTCGAGCCGCGCTTCAGCCCTCAGGTCGTAAGTGCTTTTGGAATGTGCTAGATTTGGATGGTTAGCGGGCGCGTAGCTCAAGCGGATAGAGCATCGGATTTCTAATCCGAGGGTTGCAGGTTCGATTCCTGCCGCGCCTACCAGCATTTTTACAGTGTTTTTCAGTTACTCGCTCCGCCCGACTGCCCTTTTTTTGGTGCAACTGATACAACTTCTGGGGAGTTTCGAGAGTCGCTTTTCTCGAGGGCGGCCCGCTTGTCCTCAGTAGTTGTGATGGCGTACCGGCGAAACTGTGCGTCCGTCTTCCAGCCCTGAATCTCCATGATCACACTGGTGGACACGCCGGCGCTGTGTTCGTGTACGGTAATCGCGATGCGGCCTTTGCGGCTGCAGGCGCTTCCGATCACATCTACAGCGTCGTTAATCCTGCCGGCGTGCAGTGCTTCAGCGTCTCTGGCGGCACCATCACCGCGGGCACGTTCGACCACAGCGTCAACCACGTTATGCGGTTGAAATAGCGAGGGCTTGGCAGTAAATCGGCCACGGAAGGAATCCCCTCCCGTGGCCTTTTTTCTATCTAT
This sequence comes from uncultured Acidobacteriota bacterium, assembly GCA_963704285.1. Lineage (GTDB taxonomy): Bacteria > Acidobacteriota > Terriglobia > Terriglobales > Acidobacteriaceae > JAHFUA01. Next base: position 4,099,391 of record OY969886.1, read on the forward strand.
CGGAGCACAGCATGTAGTCAGGAAAAGGGGCGGGATTAGGGTGTATTAGTCCTTGACAACTAATCCGTTGTCGTCCTATTATAAGCGACGTAGTACACCAGAAGTGCAATGGAGGCGGCTGAATGGACAACTATCATGTTCCCCATCGTCGGAGCAGCGGCAAAAACAACGATCGTCTTGGCGCAAAACTCTTCTCATACTATCGAGAAGAAGAACGGGACAAGATTGTAGAAGCCGCAAAGAGAGCCGACTTAAGCATGAGCAGTTTCATAGCAAAAGCTTCAATCGAGGAAGCGACCAGAGTATTGGGTGAGGCTCCCCCTAAACCGCTGTCTCTGGAAGACCTGCTCAGTGAATTGAAGAATGGAGTCGCGCAACGGAAGATAGAGGCCTCGGTTAAACGGAACGGCATTACATTCACGATGTCCGGCCGTGAGGAGACGCTACTTCAAAAAGCTGGCGCACAAGGGGGCCTCTTGTGGGCGATCCATAAGACCCGAAAATGAAGCCCGTCCGGCGGGCTTTCACTGGACCGTCTCCGTTTTTCGTGGCCATCTGCTCCACCAGAATGCAAGAAATAGGTGAACCCGCTGCGCTCGCCGCAACGGGCCGAAAGAGGGCAGTCTGATGCAGAACAACCCGGACACTACCTATTTTGTTTACTTCTACGTTTTCACCTGCGAGCACTGCGGTCGTCCGCATCTGGACACGAAGTGTGAGGCGAATGCTCCACGGGATGAGGAGATAGATCGGGCTCCCGCTGAGTGGTTCTGTGACAACTGCAATTCTCCACAGAGCACAGCTCTGTACCGCTCGGCGGTCTATGCGAAACTGCTGTCGGTGCAAAACGGAAAATGTTTAGAGCGCCGCAATGCTGGCACTCAAATTCTGGGGTGATGAGTACCAGCTTCTCGTCTGGCTGCATGCGTCACCTCGTGTACAATTATCTGGGCGCGAATTTCCCGAGATTCTCGGCTACAGTTAGTCCCCAGCCCCTTGAAACCCGCGCCAATTGCGGGTTCCAAGAGGCAGGTGCGATTTCTAATCCGAGGGTTGCAAGTTCGATTCCTGCCGCGCCTACCAGCTCTCATCCCAGCGCCGTCTGCCGAGGCGCGCGAAGGTGGTTTGATGCGTACAGCCGAGAAGCCCACGTCCGAGCAGCTCGTCTTTCGCTGCGCCGGCCCCAACTGCGGCCAATTGAAAGGCGAGACCGATCACTGGTGGCTGATGTGGCCGTTGAAGGAAGGCAATGCCGCCGTGCTCTCTCTCTGCGCCTGGGACGACGACATTGCACGGCGCGAGGCCGCCCTTTGCGTCTGTGGCGAGCAGTGCGCGCAGAAGCTCCAGTCCATGTTCATGGCCAACATCCTTGAGCACCGGGCCAGAGGCGGGCGCTGACCCGCCCCCAGGGCACGCCACCCGCCTAATCCGCGATTACCTTGGGTTCGCCGACGTTACCAAGGTGCCGTTCCCTTTCGTGCCAGCCTGCCCCACACTGGACAGGTCCGACGGGGGAAAGCATGAAACGGCAATTCAAACGTGGAGTCATCAGTTGCGTGCCCTTGCTGAATGCAATCCTGTGCGCCGACTGCGAGTGCATCAGCGAGTCAAGGCACGACGTGTGCGGGGTGTGCGGCGGGCGTTCGCTGGTCAACCTGGGGCGCCTGCTGGGGAGCGCCGCGCAGAATGAGCCCGAGGTCGACCTCACCGACCCGCTGATCAGCCGGGAACTCGAGACGCTGGTCGATTCCGCCGTCCTGCGGCGGGATCCACGCCGGTTCCCGTGAGGTTCGTGCGAACGCGCGGAAGGCCCATGGCGAAAGGTCCCTCGCTGCGCTCGGGATTTCGGCCCGCGGCTCACACGCCGCGGAAAGGCCTCAACTTCAGGCAGGATCGAATTGCGGCGGGCGCGCCAGCTGCGAGATTTCCACCTCGATGGCCCGGCGAACTTCCGCCGGCAGGCGAATGAACTCCACCCCCACTCCCACCCCGGGCAGGCAATAGCGCACTTCGCCGCGGGCGCGCACCTCCCAATCGGTATGCACCAGCCGGAAGCTGATCTTTAGCACCACTCCCACGGGGAACTCGCGCACCGTGTTGATGAACATCCCGTGCGGGCTGAGGTCGGGCGGCTTCACCGCCAGTTGCAGGCTCGATCCCTCATAGACGACCGACAGATCGCGGTAACAGGTATGGCGCTCATGTCGGCGCGTGCCGCTATTGCCAGGGCTCATGCGCGGATACCTCCCGCCACCGGTTCCTGGCGGTCGGAGGCCGGAGCGCGGCCCAGCTTCACCTTGGCGGAACAGTACGGACAATAAATGAACGACGAAACCAGCATTTTGCCGCAGTGCGAACAGCGGTCGGCGTGGAGGTTCTCGAACGAGACCACCCGCCGCACCTCCTCCAGGGTAGTGATCCCGGCGCGCACCTTGTCGAGTGCGTCCCGCTGCATCCTGCGGAACTCGCGGCTGCGAGCCAGCGCCCGCACTTCGTCATCGCGGCCGCCGGAGCTGACCGCTCGCCGGAGGTCATCGTCCAGCACCAGCATTTCGTACACGCCGATCCGTCCCTTGTACCCCGTCTGGTCGCAGTGGGAACAGCCTTTGGGCACTGAGAGGCGGTCGGGAGCCTCTTCTACACCCATGCTGACCAATTCATTGACCTGTTCCAGCGTCGGCGCCACCGAGCTGCGGCAGGCGCAGAGCCGGCGCACCAGCCGCTGGGCGACGACCGCGGTCAAGGAGGACGCGATCAGGAACCCGGGCTGGTTCAGGTCCAGCAGCCGGGTGATGGCGCCGATGCTGTCGTTGCTGTGCAAGGTGGAGAGCACCAGGTGGCCGGTCTGCGAGGTTTGTAGGGCGATCTCGGCGGTCTCGGGGTCGCGTATCTCGCCCACCATGAGGATGTTCGGGTCCTGCCGCAGCATGGAACGCAGGCAGGCGGCAAAGGTGCGTCCGGCACGCGGGTTCACCTGCACCTGGTTGACCCCTTCGAGCATGTACTCGACCGGGTCTTCTACGGTCAGGATGCTCATCCCCGGTGAGCGCAGCAGGTTGAGCGCGGCATACAGGGTGGTGGATTTGCCGGCTCCGGTGGGGCCGGTCACCAGGATCATGCCCTGGGGCAAGGTCAGCAGCCGCCGTAGGGCGGCGCCTTGCTCGGGCGGAAACCCCAGCTCCTCGAAGCGCACCTGCACGGCGGTGGGATCCAGCAGGCGAATATTGATCTTCTCCCCGTATTGCGTGGGCAGGGTGGAGACCCGCAGGTCGTATTGCGCCTCGCCGATGCGGGCCAGCAGCCGTCCGTCCTGGGGCATGCGCCGCTCCGCGATGTCCATGTCGCAGAGGATCTTGATCCGGGAGATGACCGAAGTACGCACGGCCGGAGGGATGCGCGTCAGCTCGCGCAGCACCCCATCCACACGGATGCGCACCAGCGTTCCCCGCGCCTGCTGTTCGATGTGGACATCGCTGGCCTGTTTGCCCGCCGCCGCCGCCAGGATGGCGGAGACCACGTGCACCGCCGGCGTCTTGTCATTGCGCAACTCCCGCTGGAACTCGCGGATGGCATCCTCATGGCGCGCGCTGGCCCCGGCGGTGAAGAACTCGATATCGCTGACGGGGACGCTCTGCTCCAGGTCCACGATTTCAGCCGCCGGCTGGGGCCGCCCGCCATAGTCGCAGGCGATCCTCGCCGCCACCTCCGCCTGAAACCCCATCCGCGGTGAGATCTCACAGCCGGTGGCGAAACGCAGCTCGTCCAGGACGTGCAAGTTCTGCGGGTCCGCCATCACCACCACCAGCGTCTTGCCGTTGCGCTCCAGAGGCAGCACGCAATGCTTCTCCGCCAGCTCGCGCGGCACCAGCTCGAGGACCTCGGGGTCCACGTCGGCGGTGCTGGCATCCACGTAAGCTACGCCGGTCACCTCTTCCAGAGCCGACACCAGTTCGTCCTTCCGCACCGCCTGATTCCGGAGCAGCAGCTCACCCAAGCGAACCAGCTTCTTCTGCTGCTCGTCGATCGCGGACGCAAGAGCTTCGCCGGAGATCTGCTGCCGTTCGCGTAGCACCTCGCCGAGTTTTTTCCTCGCCATGCCCCGATTCTAGGTCGGGGGCGCAGGTGAACCGGCGCCGGGGGGGATTACGCCGGTCACGCCCCTGGGTTTCGAATCGGGACCGTCCCGAATCGGGCCGCGGCTTTGCCTGGGTCGCCGCGCGCGGCCGGCGGGGTCCGGAATGACGCTCACTTGACGCCGGGGAGCACAAGAAAAAAGGCACGGCGGAGCCGTGCCCAACGTGAAACTTGAAACGCGAAAGGTTATTTGATCACCAGCTTGGCGATGGTCTGCAACTGCATGTTGGAGGTGCCCTCGTAGATCGCGCCAATCTTCGAGTCGCGCCAGTATTTTTCCACCGGGTAATCCTTGGTGAATCCGTAGCCGCCGTAGACCTCGATGGCGAGCGAGGTTACGCGCTCCGCCACCTGGGAAGCATACAGCTTGGTCATGGCCGCTTCCTTGACGAAGTTCATGCCGGCATCCTTCATACGGGCGGAGTTATAGACCATCAGGCGCGCGGCCTCGATCTCCGTCGCCGCCTGCGCCAGTTGGAACTGGATCGCCTGGAACTCGGAAATCGGCTTCCCGAACTGCTTGCGTTCCTGCGAGTACTTGATGGCGTGCTCCCAAGCGCCGCGCGCCACTCCGATCATCTGCGCGCCGATGCCGATGCGGCCTTCGTTCAGCGTCTCGATGGCGATCTTGTAGCCCCTGCCCGCCTCGCCCAGCAGGTTCTCTTTGGGCACGCGGCAGTCCTCCAGGATCAGCTCGCAGGTGGAGGAAGCGCGGATGCCCAGCTTGTCCTCCTTCTTCCCCACGGTGAACCCGGGGAAGCCCTTCTCGACCAGGAACGCGGTGATGCCCTTGTAACCGGCGGCGGGATCGAGGGTGGCGAAGACGATGAACAGCCCGGCCTCCTTGCCGTTGGTGATCCACAGCTTGCGGCCGTTCAGGACATACTCGCTGCCCTTCAGTTCCGCCTTGGTGGCCAGCGCGAACGCGTCCGAGCCCGAGCCAGCCTCGCTCAGCGCGTAGGCGCCGACCCACTCCGCGGCCATGCGCGGCAGGTAGCGCTTCTTCTGCTCTTCATTCGCCCAGCGCAGGATGGCGTTGTTGACCAGCGTGTTTTGCACATCCACCACCACGCCGGCGGAGGCGTCCACGCGCGACAGCTCCTCGACCGCGAGAATGGCTTCAAAGAACGTGCCGGCGCCGCCGCCATACTGCTCCGGGATCTCGATGCCCATCAGGCCCAGTTGAAAGAACTGGTGAACGAGGTCTTTGTCGAACACGCCCTTCTCGTCCATTTCCTTGGAGAGCGGGCGGATTTTTTCTTCCGCGAACTGGCGGATGTTGTCGCGGAACAGGGTTTCGTCTTCCGTCAGCGCCACCAGCGGCTGCGGCTTCTCGGGTGCGATCACGTCCGGCATATGAGTTCCTTAGAGGTGAGATAGGAGCAAATGAACTCAAAATTCTAACACCAGTAGCCAGTCGCCAGTAGCCGGTCGCCAGTACGGCTGTGCCCCGGTTGCCGCCTACAGAGGACCTGGCTCGGTTTGATCAGGAATGCGAAGGCGGAGCGTGGTTTTTCTGGCGACTGGTGACTGACTACTGCTTCTTGCGGCGGTAAACGACCTTCAGCCCTTCGCCGGCGAGGGTCTTGCGGATCTGGTTCTGGGCGTGGATCGACCACGGACCGGAAGTGTCCAGCCGCACATAGGCACGCCAGTGGGCCAGGGCCTTGCGCGGGTGTTTGAGCTTCTCGTAGGCGAGCGCCAGGTTGTAGTGAGCGTCGCCGTAGGTGGGCGCAAGCTGGATAGCCTGCTTGTACGCCTGGATCGCTTCCTGCAAGCGGCCGGTCTCGTCGAGAACATTGCCCAGGTCGAAATACGCCAGGGCATAGCGCGGATCGGCTTCCACCGCCTGGCGATAGTGTCCCTCGGCCTGGGCGTAATCCTGGCGGTTGTAGTAGAGCGTGCCGAGATTGATGTGGCCGGCAGCGTGGTTGGGATCGAGTTCCAACGTCTTTTCATAGGCCTCAATCGCCTCCCGCTGCGAGGCCGGGTCTTCTTCCAGGGCGATGGCCCTGGCGAACCACTCGGCCGCGGTCTCCGCCGTGCGCATGGGTTTGATTTTGGCGGCGACCACCGTTCTGGGGGCGAAGTCCATGACGAACTGGCCCGCCACCGGTTCCACCGCCGTCCCCTGGTGACGGAAGGCCAGGCGTCTGCCGGCGACGAAGGTGCCGGTTTCGAGCAGCGGATTCTCCATGCCGGCGACCGCGCGCTGCATGGCCTCGAGCGACTCGCGGATCTTTCCCGGACGCACACGCCGGGCGCTCAGCTCGCGCAGCTTTCTTAATTGCAGGAGTTCAACGAAGGAGTAGCTCTCGGAAGCGGCGATCAGCCCGGCCTTTTCCCATGCTGCCAGTTGGCGCGCCGTGATCCGCAGGATCCGCAGTACGTCCGCTCGTGCGTAACGGTCCACTGGGTGCGTTGTTACCTTGCTCTGTATTATGTGAGCGGGGACTGCCGGTTGCAAGAGCTAAGTTTCCACAGTAGTACACAGGATTTCCGAAGTTTCACGTTTCAGGTTTCACGTCTTTCGCAGGGGACAGGCCCAGAGCGGATTCGCAATAGGTATATGCAAAGTGAAGGGGCACGCCTTTCAGGCGTGCCGAAAAAGGCGGGTAAGAAGTGGGCTTTATAGCCCCTGGGCTGAGGGGATGTGCCTCAGGGCCTAAAGGCCGGCGCATATGTGGCAGTCGCCGGCACGGCTGAAAGCCGTGCCCCTTCACAAGACTCGACATCGACTCTCGATCCGCTAGCGAAACACAGAACGCGAAACGTTCGCGCTCTTTACGCCTCGCGACCACCACGGTTAGAATCGAATTACAAAACGGGGCCGACGTAGCTCAGTTGGTAGAGCAGTCGATTCGTAATCGACAGGTCATCGGTTCAAGTCCGATCGTCGGCTCCAGAATTCACGTGTGAGCTATCACAGCTCGGAGATCCCAGCCGCACGCCGCACATCGTTCCATTCTGTCTGTGAGCTTCCAGGGCCGCATCCAACTCCGCGTAGTATTCATCGCTCGGCAGAAGCTGAACGAATGTCCGCAATTGCGCTGGGGTTGCTGCGAGTACGAAGTCGATGTCTTGCGTGGTCCGCGGAGCGCCGTAGTAGGCGCTTGCGAACGATCCGGTAAGCATGTACGCAATGCCGGCTCGGTCAAGCGCTGCTGTGATCCTTTGGAAGACCTCCGGGGCGCGCATCACAGCCGCGCTGGTAGGGATGCTGCCAGGAACGCCAGTCGCAGGAGTTCGCGTGCCACTTGTGCTTCCGACCACTCCGGACGCTCTTGCCGGATTCGCTCCTTGGCCAGTTCTCGGGCAAAAAGGCTCATCTCCAGCGCCATCAGAAGGCGCTGTTCTCCAGGCATCGCGCGATGAATTTGGAGCTGGAGAGCTTGCGCCGAAGGACTTGTGTCGGTGACGCCCACGGCCGAATGTTACCACGCGATGCCGGTGCGCTTCCGTTCGGCGGAGCGCTGACTTGCTGCTTTGCTGAGTGCTCGAAAACGAAAAGGCCACCCCGGCACAGGGCAGCCTTTTCTTCTAGGGAGAATAGTTCCAACGGAGGGTGAAGCCCTTAACCGTCAAAACCTTTCTTGGCGGAAATCTTATGAGCCTAGAAGATGGGGTGTCAAGCGAATTTTAGATATTAACGCCCTTTATAATCAGTTAGTTACAAAGACAATCAACAAGGCCGCAAAATTCACAAAAACCTCCTTTTCGCCCCCGTTCCCGGCCTTAATTGCCCGGTTTCAATAACTTAGAAGAGCTACTCAGCGCGGCAGGTTCAGCCGGATGATTTCCACATCCTCGGGCCGGGCGAACCAGCGGTTGGGGAAGAACCTCTGCAGCAGCACGCGCAATCCCCCGAAAGCGAAACCGATCGCGAGGGCGATCAGCATGAGAATCCCAATCAGCGTGAACGCGGCCATGATCAGGTTCCCGATGTTGTCCTTCTTGCTGAGAGAGGTGGCTTCGTTCCAGGTGACGTCGGCGTCGTAGCTGATGGCCGCCAGCAGCGACTGGGCCTCGCTCTGCGAGACGTTGCCCGTCACCACGGCCACTATGGGCCCGCTGCGTTTGCCGAAGAAGTCGCAGCCGCCGCCCGTCGCGCCTCCGGGAGCGGAGCAACTGCTGGCTTTGATCCAGGACTCGACGGCGCGCAACCTGTCACCCGCGATCTGCGGCGTGGGATAGGCGATCAGCACCAGGGTCGCGGCGCCTTTCGATGTCGAGTACCGTCCCAGCACCAGTTCGGCGCTGCGCTGGAATTCGACGACCTCCGCCGGCAACGGCGCGTGGATGTTGGAGAATGCTGCGGGTCCAGCCACGTACTTGGCGGAATGCGCAATGTAGCCCTGGCGGGGTAGATAAGTGGGCAGCGTCGGCAGTTTGTTGTTGTTGCCGGTGGGCTGAGGAAGGGCGCCGGCCAGCTCGCGCAGTTCCGCCGCGGACATGGCGGTCACGCGATCGAAATCGGCCTCCACCAGGATGTTGCCACGGTAGAAGAGGACCTTGGTGCCGGCCGAGGCGCCCAGGTCGCCGATTTTCTCGGTTTCCATCCCCTCGCTCTTGTAAAACGTGAATGCGCCGTAGGCGCCGGTGGCATCGTTGAAGCGAGCGGCCTTCACCGAGAGCTTGCGGTCCGGGCGCGTGTAGGTAGCCGACTCGAGTTGGTTGAAGCCGTATTCCTTCAGGGCGGCGGCGTAGGCGGAGTCGGCGGCCGCGGCGTCGTCCGAGATGCGGGGAGCCCGCTCCCTCTGCCATCCCGCAAATTGGTTGGGCAGAAAGGTCTGAGGTTGCGGAGCAGCCGCGCAGGCGGCCACCGCCATCCAGCAGTACAGAACGAGGATAACCAGTCGCTTCATTCGAAAAGGGAAGATCACAGCAGGGAAGGCCGTGCGGACCGCTCAGTGATCCCACTATCTATTAGACAACATTTCGGGCAAGAAAGCTTCTACTGGCCGGCGTCTTTGGGCATCTTGGTGGCCATCTTCAGGCCGCTCAGCCCGGAGACGTACTTAGCCACTCCGCGGTAGAGGGCTTCGGCGATCTTCTGGCGGTATTCCGGAGCCTCGAGCTTGTGCTCGTCGCCGGGGTTGGAGAGAAAGGAGATCTCGGCCAGGATGGAAGGCATGTTGGCGCCGATGAGCACGATGAAGGGCGCTTTCTTGACCCCGCGGTTGCGCGTGCCTTTGCCGGCGGTGGACCACAGCGACTGCTGCACGTCGGCGGCGAACTCGCGCGATTCCTCGATCTTCTCTTTGAGCGCGATCTTCTTCACCAGGTCCTGCAGTTCGTGGATCGACTTCTCGGAGACGGCGTTCTCCCGCGCCGCCACCTCCAGCGCGTCGGCCGACGAGGTGAAGTTCAGGTAATAGGTCTCGACGCCACGCGCATCCGGGTCGCGGCTGGAGTTGGCGTGGATGGAGATGAACAGGTCAGCCTGCTCTTTGTTGGCGATAGCGGTGCGGGTCTCGAGCGGGACGAAAGTGTCGTCATCGCGCGTGTACACCACCTCCGCCCCCATGCGGTTCTCCAGCAGCTTCCCCAGGCGCAGTGCCACGTCCAGGACCAGCGCCTTCTCGCTCAGGCCGTCCGGACCGATGGTTCCCACATCGTGCCCGCCGTGGCCGGCGTCCACCACGATCTTGCCGATCTTCAGCCCCAGGGCACGGATCAGCGTCTGCTCACCATTGGCCGTGGGCTTGGCTTTGTGGCTGGTGAGGCTGGCTTGCTTCTGCCGCGCCTTCTTGCCTCGCGGCGAACGTGGCGAGACCGCCTGGAATGTGGGCGAAGTGGTCGGCTTGGAAGTGGCCTTGATCTCCGGCTCGCTCACCGTGACCGCTTCCATCGTGCCTGCCTCTTTCGAGGTCGCAATTGCGGGCCCGGAATCGGGGTTCCCCGGATTCTGCTCACCGCTATGGGGCGGTTTGGCTGCCGCGCGTGTCCTGGGCGGGCGGGCTTCGGCCTTTATGGCCGCGGCAGGCGGAGTCGGGCCGCGGGCGCCTTTCTCGCCCGTCCTGGCGGTGGTGGTCGCCGGTTGCTTGCCATGGATGTCGATGACCAGCCGGTCGGGGTTCGGGAGGAAGAACGCCGAATACTCGACGACTTCGTCCAGCTCCAGCACCACTCTGGTCAGTCCGCGTTTGTACTGCGCTACGCGGATCTTGTGCAGGAAGCCGTCGTCAATGTCGAAGCTCTTGCCCACCAGCTCGGGAGCCAGGCGAGTGTCATAGAGGTCGAAGAAGATGCGGTCGGGATCGGGGACGCGCCCGGCCTGGTACTTGACCTGCTTTTCCAGGTCGATGGCGACCCGCGTGTAGTCCGGCGTGGACCACTGCCGGATGCCGGTGACCAGGGGCAGCCTGCCCGCCGGCTTGCCCAGGTCAGCATCGCTGATCTGCCGGAACGTCGCCTTCCTTGTCCTTCCTGGCCGGCTTGGCGCTGGCCTTTTCGGCGGCGATCTCTTTCAGTGTGTTGCGAGCGTCGCCGGCCAGATGGCTGCGCGGGTAGTACTTCAGGAATTCCTCAAAGGTGGCCTTGGCACGCTCGTTGTCCTGCAAGTCCTCGCGGTAGATTTGTCCGATGGTGAACAGGGCCTCCACCCGATGCCGGCTGCCGGGGTACTCGCGGCGCAGGAACTCGTACTGCGTGATCGCGGCTTGGGAGACCTTGGGATTGCCCAGGGCGCGGCCCATCTCCGCCAGCAGTTCGGCGACGGCGACTACGCTGGCGTCCGCTTTGCTGGAGACCGGAGAGGTGTAATACACCCGCCGGTAGGCATCGATGACCCGCTGGTATTCGCGCCGCGTGCGCTCGTTCGCGGGACGCCCGTTGAGCGATTCCCGCAGCCGCTCGGCGGTCTGGAACTGTGAGGCGGCGACCTGCCGCTTGTGCGCCGTGCTGATGGCGAGCGCAGGCCGAGCGAGGGCCAGCGCAACCGCCAGCGTCAGGACCAGGCGAAGGACACCCTGGGTTAGGCCTTTACCTACCACGTGTTGGTTTCTCAGTCCCTGCCAGCCCCTCGCCGGCCGTGAGTCTACTCCGTGTTGGTCATGGTCAGCACGCCACTGGAATCGCGGAACACGCGGATCGGGTCGGCTACGGGCCCGGTCAACGGGTTTCCGTGGTTGCCGTACAGTGCCGTGATCCGCTTCACGTAATTGCGGGTCTCGGCATACGGCGGCACGCCCTTCGAGCGCGCGACCGCGCCGGCGCCGGCGTTATACGCCGCCAGTGACAACTTCACGTCGCCATTGAAGTCCTGGAGCAGATGCTTCAGGTGCCGCACCCCCGCGTCCACGTTCTGCTGCGGATCGAAGGGATTGCTGACGTTCAGCGTGCGGGCCGTGCCCGGCATCAACTGCATCAGCCCCATGGCGCCCTTGGGCGAGACCGCGTGCGCGTTGAAGTTCGATTCCACTTTGATCAACGAGCGCACCAGGTTCGGATCCACGTCATGGCGCCGGGCGGCTTCTGCGATGAGGCTGTCCAGCTCTCGCGAGGTCATCGCCCGTCCCCGCAGGATCTCGCGGTTGTCGGGGCTGGCCTCGTTTTCGGCGGTATTCATCACTGGGCTGGACGGGGCCGCGGCCACATACTGGCCCACCTCGGCAGCGGCCGATCGCGCCGCTTTCATCGCCGAGGGCGTAGGCGGAGGAACCGGCTTCCACCGGTGTTCCACGCGGCTCCAGTACACCAGCACGGAAGCACGTTTGCGGGGTTTGGAAGGATCGGAGGCAGGATGGGAGACAGGTGTATCGACGTAGATGGTCCGCCCCTGCTCGCGCAGCGGCACGATGCCCCGGAGTCCCCAGTCAACCCGGTTTTGGTTGGCTGGGGTGGTGGCGCCACCCTGGGCGAATGCTTGCGGCGCTACGGCGGTCAGGACCATCAGGAAAAGCAGGTGTCGTTGCATAGGTGACACGCGGGCATACCACCGCCCGCACACCTAACCCCCAAAACCTGACGGAGACTTCGTCCAGAGCGCCTCGATTATAAGTCGGCTGGTAGTGGCCTCACAATGCACGAACAGGCAGGTACCCCCGGAGTGAACATTCAGATGTAGAGACGTGGCTGGCTACGTCTTCACGTGCAAATGCTGCTGTTGCAGCGGCTTGCGGGCGCGTGTGGCGATTCTCCCACGCCGCGTTCGTTGGCAACCAAACCCCGGCCCACGTAAACTCACTAAAGGCATGGACGTCATCTACGGTATCCACGCGGTCGGCGAAGCGCTGAAATCGCGCGGACGCGCCTTCGAGTATGTTGGCGTGGCCCGCGAGCGCCACGACCACAAGATGCAGCGCATCATCGACGACTGCCGCACCAGCGGCGTCCCCGTACGCTTCGTGCCCCGCGAGCAACTCGACCGCCTGGCGCGCACGCCCGCGCACCAGGGCGTGGTCGCCGTCACCTCGCAGAAGAAGTACCTCGATCTCGATGACCTGCTCGCGAACAAGCGCGGCGTGCATTCGTTTCTGGTGGTGCTGGATGGCGTGGAAGACCCTCAGAACCTGGGAGCGGTTATCCGTACCGCCGACGCCGCCGGAGCCGATGGCATCGTCCTTCCGGAGCGGCGCGCTGTGGGTGTGACCGGCACCGTCGCCAAAGCATCCGCCGGAGCTTCTGAGCACCTGCCCATCGCGCGGGTCACGAACCTGGCGCGCAGCCTGGAAGAGATGAAGTCGAACAATCTTTGGATTGTCGGTCTCGACGAGCGCGGCAGCCAGGCCTACGACACGGTGGACTACCGGATGGATTGCGCCCTCGTTCTGGGCGCCGAGGGCAAAGGGATGCATGAGCATGTGCGCAGCCGCTGCGACTTTCTGGTCCACATCCCCGTGCTGGGCGAGGTGCCGTCGCTGAACGTCTCGGTGGCCGCCGCGGTGGTGATGTATGAGGTCGCGCGCCAGCGCCGGGCTCCCCACAGCGCAGAGAGCACGAAACGATGAAGAGATTCCTCTGCGTCCTCTGTTTCCTCTGCGGTTTTCAGTCGGCCTCGGCGCTCGATCGCCAAGCGTTCACCTTCACCGACTATGACCTGAAAATCAAGGTCACGCCCGAGACCCAGTCCCTCGAAGCCCAGGGCAAGCTTACCTTGCGCAACGACACGGCGCAGCCGCAGCGCAACCCGGTGCTTCAGATTTCATCCACGCTACAGTGGAACTCGATCACGGTCGCGGACAAGGTCGTTCAGCATCTGGCGCAAACCTACACCTCCGACATCGATCACACCGGCGGCTTGAGCGAAACCATCGTCACCTTGCCACAGCCCATCCCGCCGCAAGGGACGGTGGCGATCGAGATCACCTACAGCGGAAAGATCCCGCAGGACAACACGCGCTTGACCCGCATCGGTGTCCCTCCGCAGAGGGCCGCGCACAGTGACTGGGACCAGATCAGCGAATCCTTCACCGGCGTGCGCGGAGTCGGTTTCGTGGCCTGGTACCCGATCGCGACCGAGGCCGCCAGCCTGAGCGAGGGCAACCAGGTATTCGAGGCCGTGAGAGCCTGGCAAGAGCGGCAGAGCCGTTCCCGGATGCGCCTTTCCCTGTGCTGGCCGGGTGAGGCGCAGTTGGCCAGCAATGGACAAAGCACGGCTGCGGCAGCCACGCAACCCGGCGGGCTGAACTGCCGGGCATTGCAGTACGGCCCTATCGGGATGGTCGTTCCCACCTTCGCCATCGGCCCCTACCGCGCGCTCAACCAGCCGCCCATGGCGATCCAGTACGTCGCCGGGCACGAGTCCTACGCCCGCAACTGGGCCGCAGCGGGGGAAAAAGCCGCGCCCTTCATCGCGCAGTGGTTCGGGCCGCGCCAACGGCCGGTTCAGCTTGTAGAACTGCCGGGCAAGGACATGTATCCCTTTGAAGGCGGGAGCGTGTTCTTCACACCTCTGGTCAGCGGGGATGAGAAGGACATACAGGTCGTGCTGGCGCACCAGTTGGCTCATGCGTCGTTCCAATCGCCGCGCTTGTGGATGGACGAAGGCCTGGCCCACTTCGCCCAGGCACTCGAGCGCGAGCTGCAGGAGGGCCGCAAGGCGGCGCTGGCCTACATGGACGAGCGGCTCCCGCCGCTGCAGGAGGCCGAGAAGGAATTCCTGTCGGCAGCGCCGGGCAAAGCGTCGGACCCGCCGCCCCGGGGGCAGCCGCTGGTCAGCGCCACCGACGAGGTCTTCTTCCGCACCAAGGCGATGTTCGTGTGGTGGATGCTGCGCGACATGGTCGGTGACGACGCCCTGGAGCGTGCCATCCACGCTTACCGTCCGGATCAGGACAAGGAACCATCCTATTTCCAACGCCTGCTCGCCGAACAGTTCCATCGCGACCTGGAGTGGTTCTTCGACGATTGGGTGTATCGCGACCGCGGCCTGCCCGACTTCCACGTGGCGGCCGTGTACCCGCGAAAACTCATCCCGGAAGACTGGTCGGTGACGGTGACGGTGGAGAACTCCGGCAGCGCCGGGGCGGAGGTGCCGGTCGCGGTGCGCGCCGCCCAAGGCGAAGAACGCAAGCGGCTGGAAATCCGCGCTCACGAGAAGGCCGTGGTCCGCATCCCTATCCCGGCCGTGCCGCAGCAGGCAGTAGTGAACGACGGCAGCGTGCCGGAATCCAACATGAACAACAACAGCGCTGAGATCAAGACGCCGGAAGCCTCGCAATGATTAGAGCAGTTCCAGTATCGCTGTAGCTCCCGTGAAAGGGCACGGCTTCAGCCGTGCCGATATGCGCCGCGAGTGAATCGGCCTTTAGGCCCTGAGGCGCGTCCCTCAGCGGCTAAAGCCGAAGTCTCTCCGGTGGCCTTTACGGCACGCCTGAAGGCGTGCCCCTTCACAAGCTACATCTACTGTGGAACCGCTGTAATCACTCGTACAGACGCGGCATGCTGCGTCTCCGCATCAGCGGCGGCGAGTTCGCTACAATGGCCGCTTCGTAGGAGGGAGCGCGTGTACATTCAATTCCTGGGCGCAGCTGGCACCGTCACCGGCTCCAAGCACCTGATCAATACTGCGGCCAATCCCAGCGGTAAGGACGGCTTTCAGGTGCTGATCGACTGCGGACTTTTTCAGGGCCCCAAGGAATGGCGGGAGCGAAACTGGCAGGACACCCCGGTGCCCGCCCGCGAGATCGACGCCGTCATCCTCACCCACGCCCACCTCGACCACTCCGGCTGGATCCCGCGGCTGGTGCAGGAAGGATTCACCGGCCCCATCTATGCCACACCCGCGACGGTTGACCTGTGCGCCATCCTGCTGCCGGATTCCGGCCACCTGCAGGAAGAAGAAGCTGAGTTCCACAACAAGCACAAGACCTCGAAGCACAAGCCGGCGCTGCCGCTTTACACCATGGAGCAGGCGCAGCAGAGCCTGGAGCGCTTGCGGACCGTAGATTTCGGCGAGGCCAAACAGCTTTGCCCCGAACTCTCGTTCCGCTTCGTGCACTCGGCGCACATCCTGGGCGCATCGATGGTCGAGATCACGGCCAAGGTCAACGGCGGCACGCGGCAACTGCTGTTCACCGGCGACATTGGCCGCGTGCGCGACAGCACCATCGCGCCCGGCAAGGTCGTGCACTCCGGGCCGCAGGAGGGCGAAAGCGCCGACTTGCTGGTGATGGAGTCCACCTACGGCAATCGCCAGCATCCGCATGACGATCCGCGTCCGCAACTGGCGACGCTGGTGAGCGATACCGTCAAGCGCGGCGGATCCGTGGTTGTGCCCTGCTTCGCCGTCGAGCGCACTCAGAAGTTCCTGTTCATGCTGAAGGAGCTGATGGAATCAGGACAGATCCCGCGCGTGCCCGTGCACGCCGATAGTCCTATGGCGATCCAGGCAGTCGAGATCTTCCTCAAGCACAGCGAAGAGTTCAGCGACGATACGCGCCGGATGATCGCGCAGTACGGCTCGCCCCTCACCTGGCAGGGGTTCTACTTCGACAGCGGCGTGGAGGACTCCAAAAAGATCAACGACTCGCGCTTTCCCACCATCATCGTCTCCTCCAGCGGAATGGCCAACGGCGGACGCGTTCTGCATCACCTGATCCAGCGTCTGCCCGATCCCCGCAACCTGGTGCTGTTTATCGGATTCCAGGCGCAAGGCACGCGCGGCTTCACCATCAAGAGCCAAGCGCCTACGGTGAAGATCTTCGCCGAAGAGGTGCCGGTGCGCGCGCAGGTGGCGGCCCTCGAACAGTTCTCCGATCACGCCGACACTCCCGAGCTGCTGGAATGGCTGCGGACCTTCAAGAAGCAGCCACGAACCACCTTCCTCGTGCACGGCGACCCCGACGCCTCGGCGCAGCTCCGCGAGACGATGGACAAGGAATTGAAGTGGAACGTGCAGGTGGCGCAGTGGCTGCAGAAGGTGCCGGTGAGCTAAAGGACAGATCCGAATGCGCCTGGAACCCGCCGCCCGCCTGGAGTGTCATTCCGAGCGCAGCGAGGAATCTATGTATTTGAATTTGATCTCAGCATTCATTTCGAATCGACTGTCGCCTTTGAAACTCCAACAACAAACGGTCGTGCTGCCGCGTTTCATTGTTTCTTGCGATTGAACTTCATGATTATTGTGATCAGACCGTACGTCAGCATTGTGTAAAACGCGACATTGAACGGCATGACGATGAGGAGCATCTCGAGAGGTGTTCCGCCTCCGTGTGGTTCGATCGCCGACATGATTAGCGCCTCAAATAGCATTCCTGGAACGCCAAGACCAAAGACAAAGTACAACAGGTGGGAAACTGGGTTTTTGTAGGATAGATGGAGCATCGTCATACCCGATATCAGAGGAAGAACGCCCAAAACCGCCCCTGCGCATACGGAAAGCTTCAGCCGCCCCTTTCGAAGCCGGTTCACTCCCGTAGTGTGAGGGCTCCCGAGCCTCTTATCAGAATGCATAGATTCCTCGCTGCGCTCGGAATGACACCGCTCTTGGCTTATTGCAGCCTCAAACACATTCCCGCTGTCCGGATTATTCACGGAGCATGCGGCCGAAATCGCCGAAATCGCCGAGAATCAAGAGAGGCTCGGGTCCTCTGTGCCTCTGCGTCTTTGTGGCCGCAAACTACGCGTGTGCGTTGGTGAAGCGCACCAGGGCTTCCAGCTTGTCCGCTGCGGCGCCGGAATCGAGCGACTCTTCCGCCAGCGGGATGCCCTCGCCGATGCTGTCCACCTTCCCCGCTGCCACCAGCGTGGCGGCCGCGTTCAGCAGGACCACGTCGCGGCGCGCCGATTTTCCTCCCCGCAGGATCTGGCGAATGATCCCCGCATTCGCGGCCGCATCGCCGCCCGCGATTTCTTCCAGGCTGGCACGCTGAATCCCGAATTCCTCGGGCGTGACTTCATAAGTTCGAACCTGCCCGTCACGGACCTCGGCCACGCGGGTCGGACCGGTGATGGTGATCTCGTCGAGACCGTCGGCGCCGTGGACCACCAGCGCCCGCCGCAGTCCCAAAAGCGCCAGCGCTTCGGCCAGCTTCTCGACCAGATCTTCCGAATAAACGCCTACAACCTGCGCCGATGTACGCGCCGGATTCGTCAGCGGTCCGAGCAGGTTGAAGACGGTGCGCAGGCGCAGTTCGCGGCGGGCCGGTTGCACGTACTTGGTGGCCGAGTGCATCAAGGGGGCGAACAGGAACGCAATGCCAACCTCATCCAGGCACGCGGCCACGCGCGCCGGCGGCAAGCCGATGTTGACCCCCAGAGCCTCCATAACATCCGCCGAGCCGCACTTGGAACTCACGCCGCGGTTGCCGTGCTTGGCGACGCGCACGCCCGCGCCGGCCACCGCCAGCGCAGTCGCGGTGGAGATGTTGAAGGTTCCGCTGGCATCGCCGCCAGTGCCGCAGGTGTCCACCAGAGCCTCGCGGCCTGTGCCGCTGAGGTCCACCAGGCTGTCGCGTGCGATCGGCAAGGGGGTGGCGGCCGCGCGGATGGCTTCGGCGAAACCCACAATCTCCTCCACCGTCTCGCCTTTCATGTGCAGCCCGACCAGCAGTGCCGCGATCTGCGCGTCGGTAGCTTCGCCGCGCAAAACTTCTTCCATCACGGCGCGCGCTTCCTCGCGCGAGAGCGACTCGCGATGGTTGGCGATCTTGTGCAGCGCGTCGAGGATCATGGAGGCGCTCATTGTGCCACAGTGGCGGATCGGGTGATCGGGAGATCGGGTCATCGGGTGATTGAGAACCTTCGGCTAGGAGATCGCCGAAATCGCGCGTAATCGCCGGAATCGCCGAAATGAGATCCCGGCGATCCCGGCGATTTCGTGCGATTACGGCGATGTTGCCCACGGCCCTCCTGTTTTGTAGAATCACTGGTTTGCTGTTACGAGCTGGAAACTCGCCGAGAAGGCACGTTGTCCTGATACCACGATCATGAAAATTCACGAGTACCAAGCGAAAGCAATCCTGGCGAAGTATGGCGTTGCAGTCCCGCGCGGGGAGATGGTGACCACCCGCGAAGCGGCCGAGACCGCGGCCAGAAACCTGCTCGCTGCCGGAGCCAAGGCCGTGGTGGTGAAGGCGCAGATCCACGCCGGCGGCCGCGGCAAAGGCGGCGGAGTGAAGATCGCCAACTCGGCCGAAGAAGCCGGCGAGATCGCCGCGCAGCATGCTCGGCATGAAGCTGGTGACGCACCAGACCGGCCCGGAAGGCACGGATAGTGCATCGCCTGCTGATCGAGGAGACGCTGCCCATCGAGCGCGAGCTTTACCTGGGCATCGTCCTCGACCGCACGGAGGCGCAGCCCTGTCTTCATGGCCTCGGCCAGCGGCGGCATGGAGATCGAGCAGGTGGCGGCCGAGAATCCCGGATGCGATCCTGAAGGAGCACATCGAGCCCGGCATGGGGCTGGAATCCTTCCAGGCGCGCAAGCTGGCGTTCGGACTGGGACTCGCGCCGCGAGCAGATCAACCCGGCGGTGCAGTTTGATGACCGCGCTCTACCTCGCGTTCGAGGTGACAGACTCGTCGCTGGCCGAGATCAACCCCTTCATCACTCACCAAGGACGGCCGCCTGTTCGCGCTCGACGCCAAGATCAACTTCGACGACAACGCCCTGTTCCGTCACAAGGACCTGACGGAGCTGCGCGACATCAACGAAGAAGATCCGCTGGAGGTCGAAGCCTCGAAGTACGGGCTGAACTACATCAAGCTGGACGGCAACGTCGGCTGCATGGTCAACGGCGCGGGACTGGCCATGGCGACCATGGACATCATCAAGTACGCCGGCGGCATCGCCCGCGAACTTCCTCGACGTGGGCGGCGGCGCCAACGCCGAGCAGGTGACGCACGCCTTCGAGATCCTGCTCAGCGACAAGAACGTGCATGCGGTGCTGATCAACATCTTCGGCGGCATCCTGCGCGTGGACACGCTGGCGCACGGGCGTGGTCGCAGGCCGCCAGACAAACCAACATCAGCCTGCCGATCGTGCTGCGGCTGGAAGGCACGAACGTCGAGCAGGGGCGGGAGATCCTGAAGAAGTCGGGACTGAATTTCATCGTGGCTGAGACCATGAAGGACGCGGCCGAGAAGGTGGTCGCGGCGGCAGGGCGGTAAGAAACGCGTTTCACGTTTCGCGTTTCACCTGTCGTGGATGTCAGCGTGGAACCCAACACGTGAAACTTGCAACGTGAAACTTGAAACGTTTTGAGGTGTTATGAGCGTACTCATCGACAAATCCACGCGCGTGATCGTGCAGGGCCTGACCGGCCGCGAGGGCACCTTCCACGCCAAGGCCTGCGCCGAATACGGCACCAAGATCGTCGGTGGCGTGACTCCGGGCAAGGGCGGCACCACGCACCAGGGCTGGCCCGTCTTCAACACGGTGCAGGAAGCCGTGGACAAGACGCTGGCGGACGCTACGGTGATCTTCGTCCCGCCGCCGTTCGCGGCCGATGCCATTATGGAAGCGGCCGACGCCGAAGTGGAGCTCATCGTCTGCATCACCGAGGGCATTCCCACGCTCGACATGGTGCGGGTCTGGGAGTTCCTGCAGACGCGCCGCTCGCGCCTGATCGGCCCCAACTGCCCGGGCATCATCTCGCCCGGCAAGTGCAAGATCGGCATCATGCCCGGACACATCCACCGCGAGGGCAGCGTGGGCATCGTCTCGCGCTCGGGGACGCTGACCTACGAAGCGGTGCACCAGTTGACGCTGCGCGGCATCGGGCAGTCCACCTCCATCGGCATCGGCGGCGACCCGATCATCGGCACGAATTTCGTTGATGCCCTGGAGCTGTTCGAACAGGACCCGCAGACCGAGGCCATCGTGATGATCGGCGAGATCGGCGGCAACGCCGAAGAGACGGCCGCCGAGTACATCCGCAAGCACGTGCAGCAAGCCGGTGGTGTCGTTCATCGCCGGGCAGACCGCGCCTCCGGGACGTCGCATGGGGCACGCCGGCGCCATCATCTCCGGCGGGCACGGCACGGCGGCGGAGAAGATCCATGCGCTGGAGGCGGCGGGCATCCGCGTGGCCAAGTCGCCGGCCGTCATCGGCGAAACGGTAGTAGCGGCGATGGGCGCGCACGCCAAGGCGTAGCCAGTACCGAGTACCGAGTACCGAGTACCGAGACTACGACTCACAAGATGCGGTCGAGAAACGAGAAACGAGAAACTAGAAACTGACGATGAAGACACTCGAGCGCACTTTTTCCATCATCAAGCCGGACGCCATGAAAAAACCGGGCGCCACCGGCGACATCATCTCCATGCTGGAGAAGAATGGCTTCCGCATCATCGGCGCCAAGATGCTGGAGATCAACAAAGCGCAGGCTGAGGGCTTTTACGCGGTGCACGCCGGCAAGCCGTTCTTCGATTCCCTGACCAACTTCATGTCGAGCGGGCCGATGATGGTGCTGGCGCTGGAGAAGGAGAACGCCATTGCCGACCTGCGCGAGCTGATGGGCGCCACCAATCCGGCCAACGCCAAGGAAGGCACCATCCGCAAGAAGTGGGCCGCCAACATCGAGAAGAATGCCATTCACGGCTCGGACGCGGAGGACACCGCCCGGTTCGAGCTGAGTTATTTTTTCGCGGGATACGAGCTGGCGAGATAAAAGCAGCTCTTGGCTTTTGGCTCTTAGCTCTTGGCTCCTCGCGGTTGAGCCAGGTACAAGCCAACAGCCAAGAGCCAACAGCCAAGAGCCTTTTATGCCACACGTACAGATCACAATGCTGAAGGGCCGTACGCTGGAACAAAAGCGCAAGCTAGCCACGCGTGTCACCGATGCTCTGGCCGAGGAGTGCGGGGCGCGGCGCGAGGCCATCTCCATCGCGATCGTCGAGGTCTCCAAGGAAGACTTCGCGACGAGCGGGACGCTGGTCGTTGACAAAAAGTGACGGCACGTTCAACCAGAGCGATTGGCACATAGTATTTGCAGCAAATCCACAGTTGATATGTCCAGGCCTTGAAAGGTGAAAGGGCACGGCTTCCAGCCGTGCCGCTAACGCACACACATGAACAGGCCTTTAGGCCCTGAGGGAAACTCCCTCAGCGGCTGAAGCCGAGTTTTTGCGTGCCTCTTACGGCACGCCTGAAAGGCGTGCCCTTTCACAAGTTACAGCTACTGCGCAGCCACTTCAGCCGATGCTGCCTGCGGCCAAATGCTAACTGCTAAGTGCTGATTGCTCTTTGCACAACTACACCGGCTCGAACAGCGCCGCCAGCCGCGTCTCCGCCAGCATAACCAGGCCATTCGTTACGTACTCGGCGAAATACGGCGCCGCGCGGTGTGCACTGAGCGCGGCCTGATCGTCGTACTGTTCGTAGAAGCAGAACAGGAGCGGATCCTCCAGCGACTGGTGGCCGACGTACAAACGGCAACCCGGTTCTTTGCGCGTGTTCTGCTGCATCTTGCGGATGAATCGTTTCGTCAGTTCTTCCGTTCCAGGCTTCACCCGGTAGTTCACCACCAGCACGATCATCGCATCACGCCCTTGCTTTCACGCGGTCCGTCACCCTCGCCGTGCCCAACTGCGCCGTGAACTCTTCCAGGAACAAGGTCTGTTCGCGGTCGGGTCCGGTGGACACCATGCCGATGCGCGCCCCCGTCTCCTTCTCCACGAACTGCAGGTAGGCGCGGGCCTGCGGCGGCAGCTTCTCCACCGTGGTGATGCCGGAGGTTGACTTCCGCCAGCCCGGCATCGTCTCGTAAATGGGTTCGATGCGCTCGTAGCCGCTGGCGTGCGCCGGAATCTCGGCTGTCTTCGTGCCACCGACCTTGTACGCCACACAGACGGGAATTTCCGCCAGCTCGTCCAGCACGTCCAGCTTGGTTACGACCAGCCACGAGATGCCGTTGATCATGCGTGCATAGCGCAATAACGGCAGGTCGAGCCAGCCGCAACGCCGCGGGCGGCCTGTAACCGCGCCAAACTCGTTGCCGCGCTTGCGCAGCTCGTCCCCGGCCGCGCCCGCGATTTCGGTGGGGAATGGACCTTCACCCACGCGCGTGCAGTAGGCCTTGGTGATACCGATGACGGAGCCGATCGCGGTCGGGCCGACTCCGGTGCCGGTCAGCGCGCCTCCGGCGGTGGCGCTCGAGGAGGTGACGAACGGATAGGTGCCGTGGTCGATGTCCAGCATCGTGCCCTGCGCGCCCTCGAACAACACCGATTCGCCGGCGGCGATGGCCTGGTTCAGCAGCACCGCCGTGTCGCAGACGAAGGGCGCCACCTGCGCCGCCGCCCGCGCGTACTCCTCGTACATGGCGTCGGGGTCGAGGGGTTCGGTGTTGAACAACGCGTGCGCGATCATGTTCTTTTCCGCGCAGGCGTTGGCGATGTGCTTCCGCAGCAGCGCGGGATCGAGCAGGTCGGCGACGCGCAGTCCGCGGCGTCCCATCTTGTCCTCGTATGCCGGGCCGATGCCGCGGGAGGTGGTGCCGATCTTGACCCGTCCGGGCGCGTTCTCCGCCGCCAGTTCGATCATGCGGTGATAGGGCAGGATGAGGTGGGCGCGGTTGCTGATGAAGAGGTTCGCCGGCGCGGCGTCCGACGAAGAAGCGCCCGGCCCTTGGACCGGCACGCCGGCTTCGCGCAGCGTGGCGATCTCCCGCAGCAACGCCATGGGGTCGAGCACCACTCCGTTGCCGATGACGGCGCGGCAGCCCTGGCGCAGGATGCCGCAAGGGATCAGTTGCAGGATGAACTTCTTGCCGTTCCGGATTACGGTGTGACCGGCATTGTGGCCGCCGGCATAGCGCGCCACGACGGAAAAATTCTCCGAAAGGACATCGACGATTTTGCCTTTGCCCTCATCGCCCCACTGGGCGCCCACAATGACCACTGCACTCGACTGTCTCAATGCCGTTCCTGCTTCTCCGCGCACTCTTCGCCCGCCCGGTCTTGCGGGGAATAGAAAATACTTGGGAAATCCGGCGGGAAGATTACAAGGCATCATAACAGCGAGTAGTGGGCCATCGCTAGAGCCGGGGCTCTGGTATAAAGCTAAGAGCTAAGAGCTAACAGCCAAGAGCCGTCCTTCATGCCTGAACTTCCCGAAGTCGAGACCATCGCGCGCGGGCTGGCGCAGAACCTCACCGGCGACGTGATCGAGTCGGTGTGGCTCGGCAACAAGCCCGAGCCGCTGAAGTCGCCGCCCGGGGAGATCGTCAGCACGCTGGAGCGGGCGCGCATCGCCGGCGTGCGCCGTGTGGGCAAACACATCGTGGTGGATCTGAGTCGCCAGTCGCCAGTCGCCAGTCGCAAGCGAACGGCAGTGTCCTCGGTCACGCGGGATGGCAGCGCGCAGTGGATCGTCCACTTGGGCATGACGGGGCGGCTTCTGATCGCGCAGCCGGAGCACGAGCTTCCCAAGCACACCCACGCCATCCTGCGGCTGCGCTCGGGCAGGGAACTGCGCTTCGTGGATCCGCGCCGCTTCGGGCGGCTGGCGGTGGTGCGCCACGGTTTTCAGGCGCCGGGATCCGAGCCGCTGGATGTGGGATTCGAGCTGTTCGCCGGGCTGTTCCGCAGACGCAAGACGCCGATCAAGAGCGCGTTGCTCAACCAGAGTCTGTTGAGCGGTATTGGCAATATCTACGCCGACGAGTCACTATTCCGCGCCGGCGTGCGGCCTCGGCGGCGCGCCGCCTCGCTCACACAGGCCGAACTCCAGCGTCTCTATGGAGCCGTGCAGAAAGTGCTGAGCGAGGCTATTGCCGCCGGCGGCTCCTCGGTTTCCGATTACGTCGATGCCAACGGCGATGCCGGCTTCTTTCAGTTCCAGCACCGGGTCTATGGGCGCGAAGGCGAACGCTGCCTGGTGTGCCGCACGCCCATCAAGCGTATCGTCATCGCCGGGCGGAGCGCGCATTACTGTCCGAAGTGTCAGAAATAGTTTCGAGTTTCAAGTTTCAAGTTTCGAGTTTCGAGTCACCGAAACTCAGGTTTTCCCGAAACTTGAAACTGGAAACTTGAAACTCGAAACTGCCCCGCCAGAATGGTCTAGACTCATCATTCATGTCTACGTTCGCCATCGGAGTCGATCTGGGCGGAACCAACTCGCGCATCGCCGCCGTGGACGAGCGCGGCACGCTGCTGGAGAAGACCACCACCGGCACGCAGGTGGCGCGTGGGCGCGACTCCGTCATTAACCACATGTGTGAAGCGATCCGCGCGACCGCGACCAAGTTTTCCTCTTCAACGCTGGCGGGCATTGGCATCGGCGTGCCCGGAATCATCGACATGGATACCGGCATGCTGCGCGAGTCGCCCAACCTGCCGGGCTGGGACAATTACCCGGTCCGCGACGAGATCGAGCGCCGGCTCGGCACCAAGGTCATTCTGGAGAACGATGCCAACTCAGCGGCGCTGGGCGAGCAATGGCTGGGGGCCGCGCGCGATTACGACGACATGTTCATGCTGACGCTGGGCACGGGCGTCGGCGGCGGTCTTGTGCTGCACGGCCGCATTTGGCACGGGATGCGAGGCATGGCCGGCGAGCCCGGGCACATCACCGTCCAGCCCGACGGGCCGCCGTGTCCCTGCGGCAACCGCGGATGCCTGGAGCAACTGGCTTCTGCCACCGCCATCGTGCGCATGGCGCGGGAAGCCATCGCTCGGGGCCATTCGCCCATGCTGGTGCGCGCTTCCGAAGAGGACCCCGAGTTCGGCGCTAAAGTCGTCTATCAAATGGCGGTGCAGGGCGACCACGCCGCCCAGGAGATCTTCCGGCGCGTGGGATCGGCGCTGGGCATCGGCCTCGCCGACCTGATCAACCTGCTGAACCTGCCCATCTACGTGATTGGCGGCGGCGTGGCTAACGCCTGGGACGCGTTTCAGCCTGCGTTGCTGGAGGAAGTCCGGAAACGCTCGTTCGTCTATCGCGCGACGGCCCCGGGAGAATCCTCCGGCCCCGGCCACAAGACCATCATCACCCGCGCGCTGCTGGGCAGCGATGCCGGATTGTTCGGTGCCGCGCGGCTCCCCATGCTGCCCGCCGAAATGACCACGCACGAGTTCGCGCGCCAGCGCGCGTGAGGCTACCGCACTTCCGCTTTTTCCGTGGCGCGCGCGAGCGCGGCAAGGAACAGCTCGTTCTGCTCCGGCGTGCCGATGGTCACGCGGATGGCGGTGGGAATCCCCCAAGGTCCGAGCGGGCGCACGATGACGCCTTGGGCCTGGATACGCTTGCTCAGGGCGGCGGCGTCCTCTCCCGCGTCGAAGAAGATGAAATTCGTGAACGTCGGGATCGGGCGGTATCCCATCTCGGAGAGCTTGCTCATCAGGAACTCGGCGCCACGGCGGTTGTTGGCGATGGTCTTGCGGAAATGCTCCTGATCGTCGAGCGCGGCCAGGGCAGCGGCTTCCGCCAGCGCCGTCACCGAAAACGTGGTGCGCATGCGGTGGAAGTACGGCATCAGGCCAGCCGGCCCCAGGCCGTATCCTACGCGCACTCCCGCCAGCCCGTGCGCCTTGGAGAAGGTCCGCAGCACCACCAGGTTCCGCTCTTCGCGCACCAAGTCGATCGCATGCGAATACTCAAGGCCGCGCGCGGCCGCGAAGTCGGTGGCGAAGTCGCAATAAGCCTCGTCGAGAATGACGATCACGTGCTCCGGCACCTGGCGCAGGAAAGCGTCCATCCGAGGCGCGTCGATCACCGTGCCGGTGGGGTTGTTGGGATTGGCGATAAAGATGATGCGTGTATTGCCGTCGATGGCAGCGATAAGGGCGTCGAGGTCGTAGGTATCGTTCGTCATCGGCACGGTGATGAGCCGGCCGCCCGCAGCCTTCGTGGCGATGGGATAGATGATGAACGACCGCTCGCTGGTGATGGCGTTGAGTCCGGGCCGCAGCAGCGTGCGCGCGATCACGCCCAAGAGGGCAGTCGAGCCATTGGTGACGACGGTCTGCTCCGGCCGCACGCCGTGCAGGTCTGCCAGCCGCAGCCGCAGTTGCGATACGTCGTTGTCCGGATAAAGGTTGACCTGCGTCATCACCGCCCGCATCGCTTCCAGCGCTTTGGGTGACGGCCCCAAAGGATTCTCGTTCGACGCCATCTTGATCATGCGGACGCCGCTCTCCCGCTCGGCTTGGCGTAAGGGCTTTCCCGGCGTGTACGCCCCCAGCGCCCGAATGTGTTCGGGCACCAACTCCTCAAACTTGCTCATCGTCTTCCTTTGTACCACGAACCGGTTTGGACTCGCGTCGCGCCTTGCCCGCAGCCAGGCTCTTCAGCCGCTGCACTTCGGAAGACGTCAAGGCACGCCATTTTCCCGCCTCGACGTCCAGTTCCAGGTTGCCGTAGCGCAGGCGCTTGATCTTTTCCACGTGGTGTCCCACCTGCTCGAACATGCGGCGGATTTGCCGGTTGCGGCCCTCGATGAGCGTGACTTCGTACCACGGGTTGGGCGCATCGCGCGCCAGTTGGATGCGCGCCGGCGCGGTCTTCAGCAGGCGCTTCCGGCCATGCTTGCCTTCGAGCGCAATGGTTACCCCTGAGCGCAGCTTGGCCAGCGCTTCCGCACCGGGATTGCCGGCAACCTTGACCAGATAGGTTTTGGGCACGTGCGAGGAAGCGTGCATCAGCTTCTGCGCCAGGTCGCCATCGTTGGTCAGCAGAACCAGGCCTTCGCTGGCGTAGTCCAGGCGGCCGACCGGGTACACGCGCGCTCCGATCCCGCGTACCAGGTCCATGATCGTCGGCCGTCCCTCGGGGTCGCTGACGCTGGTCACGTAGCCCCGCGGCTTGTTGACGAGGAAATAGACGTGGCGCTCGGGCGCACGCAGCAGCTTTCCGTCCACGCGAATGTGATCGCGCTCCGCGTCAGCCTTGGCGCCTAATTGCGTGACCGTCTGCCCGTTGACGGAGACCCGCCCGGAAGTGATCAGCTCCTCTGCTTTGCGGCGCGAGGTGATCCCTGCGGCGGCGATGATCTTTTGCAGGCGCTCCTCGGTCATGTGTGATTCGGTGCCGGGCGCGCGCGTCACGAATCCGCGGCGGTGACTTCAGCAGCGCGCGGCTCGCCCAGTTCGATGGTGGTGCGGTGCTCCGTCTCGGCCGCGGGCTCGGAGCCGGCGGCGGCCGGCTCGGGTGTGATGTCCGGCACACCAGTGGCGTCCGGGACTGCGGTCTCCCACCCCAGCGCGCCAACACCGGGCGCGCCGGGGACGCCGGCCTGGAACAAATCCGCCTGGAGAGATGCAGAAGCGAGCTTCTCGAACTCCTCCACGCTGGGCAGTTCGCCGATGTCGCCCAGGCCAAAGCGCAGGAGGAAATCTTTGGTGGTGCGGTAAAGGATGGGGCGTCCGATCACCTGCTTGCGGCCGGCGGTGGTGATCAGCTTGCGGTCGAGCAAAGTGGCGATGACGCCGCTGGAATCCACACCACGGATCTCGCTGATCTCCGGGACGGTGATCGGCTGCCTGTAGGCGATCACCGCCAGGGTCTCCAGCGCAGGCAGCGACAGCCGCACCGGAGACTTCAGGCCGCGCGCGAACACCCGCACCGCATCGTGGTGCTCGGGCTTGGTGGACATGCGATATCCGCCGGCAATCTGGCGGATCTCCATGCCGCGATCGCTGGCGACATAGTCCGCGAGCAGTTCGTCCAGCGCCGCGCGCAGGGCCGCTTTCATCTGCGCAGCATCAGGTTCAGCGCCGTTCTCGGCGGATTGCGCTGCGGCGCGCAGATCGTCTTTGAGCACGGCCAGCATCTGCTCCACCGTGACCGGCTCTTCCGCCGCGTAAATGATGGCTTCGATTTGTGACTTTAAACTCATTGGCAGTTAGCTCTTAGCTTTTGGCTCTTAGCTTAAAACCCCAGAACGCGAAACTTGAAACGTGAAACTTGAACCTTGCAACGTCATCTCCAGTCGTCGCGCACCGCGGCTTCTTCGCCGAAGACGGCGTCGAACATCGTATGTTTCTTCACCAGGATGTCGCCGAACACACGGTCCTGCCGCAGCAGGATGGCCTGCAGCCGGACCAGCTCCAGCAGTGCCAGGAAGGCGCAAATCAGGCCGTTCTGCGAGCGCGTGTACTGCAACAGCGACCGCAGCCGCACCGGCCGTTCTTCCAGCAACAGCCGCCGGCGGATGTAGTCGATCATCTGCGCCACCGTGACCGTATCTTCATCCACCTGCAAAACCGGGCGCGTCTTGGCCCGCTCCAGGATTTGCCGGAACGAGCGCACCAGGTCCACCACGTCGGCGGCGAGTTCGGGCTCGGTAGCTTCGTCGTCCTTGAATTCCTTGAGCGCCGGGTTCGACCAGGCGGCTTCCTCGATCTGCTGCTTTTGCAGAAGCATCTGCGCAGCGTTACGGAATTTCTCGTGTTCCAGCAGGCGCTCGACCAAGTCGGCGCGCGGGTCGTCCGGTTCCTCGGCCGGCGCCGTGGGATCGCGCGGCAAGAGCATCCGTGACTTGATCTGGATCAGCACCGCCGCCATGTAGATGAACTCTGCGGCCACATTCACGTCCAACTGCTTCATGCGCTCGACGTAGGCCAGGTACTGGGCCGTGATCTGCGCGATGGGGATGTCGTAGATATTGATGTCCTGCTTGCGGATGAGGTCGAGCAGCAGGTCGAGCGGGCCGTCGTAAACCTGGCCCACGGTGATGGCGAAGGGAGAATCGCTAGCTGGCGGCGAGCTGCGATTCACCGCATTGGTGACTTCCGGCATCGCGAAATTATTTTCCCCCGGCACCCTGGGCCGGCGGCGCGTACTGCTTTGACATGTGCATCGCCTCGCGCACCTCGTCCAGGGTGGCCTCGGCGACCGTCGCTGCCCGGGCGGACCCTGCTTCGAGGATATCCCAGGCAAGCTTAGGATTGTCCTCATATTTTTTTCGCCGCTGCTGGATGGGTGTCAGCCGAGTCACCATGGCATCGGCGGCCCAGCTCTTGCACTCGATGCAGCCGATGCCGGCGCTGCGGCAGCCGGCGTCCACCTTGGCCAGGGTCTCCTGGTTGCTGAAGATCTTGTGCAAATCGCCGACCGGGCAGACGTCCGGGTTGCCCGGATCGCTGCGACGCACCCGCGCCGGGTCGGTCACCATGGTTTTGAGTTTCTGTCTGAGGCTTGGCTCGGGCTCGCTCAGCAGGATGGTGTTGCCGTAGGACTTCGACATCTTGCGCCCGTCGGTGCCGGGGACTTTGGCGGCGGGCGTAAGCAGCGGCTGCGGTTCGGGGAAGACTGCGCGGCCGCGGTACTGGTAGAAGCCGTTGAAGCGCCGCGCGATCTCGCGGGTGATCTCGATGTGCGGCACCTGGTCTTCGCCGACCGGCACGTAGTCCGCCTTGTAGATCAGGATGTCGGCCGACTGCAGCACGGGATAGCCGAGAAATCCGTAGGTCCCCAGATCTTTGTCCTTGATGTTCTCTCTTTGCTCTTTGTAGCTGGGGACGCGCTCCAGCCAGCCCAGCGGCGTGATCAGCGAAAGCAACAGGTGCAGTTCGGCGTGCTGCGGCACGTGCGACTGGATGAAGATGGTCGAGCGCTCCGGGTCGAGTCCCGCCGCCAGGTAGTCGAGCATGACCTCCAGCGAATTCTGCTTGACGGCGGAAGTATCGGCGTAGTCGGTGGTCAGCGCGTGCCAGTCGGCGATGAAGAAGAAGCAGTCGTACTTGTCCTGCAAGCCGACCCAGTTGGCCAGCGCGCCCAGGTAGTTGCCCAGGTGCAGCTTGCCGGTGGGACGCATCCCGCTCAGCACACGCGACTTCTTCTGGGGCGTCATATCAGGACTGCCAGCAGGAAATTGAAGAAGTGCAGGAAGGGAGCCATCATGACGCGCAGCACGCTTCCGCCGACCAGGAAGAACAAAATCAGTCCGATCCATCCGATGCGGTCGTAGAGATTGCGCGCCGACTCGGAAAGCATGTGCCGAAGTACGTGGCTGCCATCCAGCGGCGGGATGGGGATCAGGTTGAAGACCGCCAGCAAAACGTTGATCTGCATGGCGCTGTAAAGCAGGATGACCAGCGGCATCAGCGGGGACTGGCTCTCCATCCCATACCGGAGGATGTTGCGGGCTTCGGGAAAGACCCAGGAGATCACCGCCAGCAAGATCACGGCGCCGGTGGCGACGAGGAAGTTGCTGACCGGCCCGGCGACCGAGGTCATGATGTCGGCCAGGACGTAATTCTTGCGGAAATTCAGCGGGTTCACCGGGGTCGGTTTGGCCCACCCGATCATCGGGATGTGCGCGATCCAGGCCATCAGCGGCAGCAGCACGGTTCCGATCGGGTCGATGTGCCGGATGGGGTTGAGCGACACCCGTCCCAGCATGCGCGCGGTGGGATCGCCGTAGTAGGACGCCGTCCAGGCGTGCGCCGACTCGTGCACGCTGATCGCGAACAGGAACACCACGATCTGGATGACCAAACTGAAGATCTGGTCGGAGCTCATGCGGCGGATTCGATGGTACCACGGCGCGGGGCGTGTGTTTGAATGGGCGCGGCTTTCAGCCGCGCCGATGCCATTGCAACCTTTTTTGGACTGTCATCCAGAGCGAAGTCCGAGGGAGTATCGCGACCGAGGACGAGCGAAGGATCTCTGTTTTTTCTTTAACCCTCAAAGCATAGATTCCTCGTTCGCCTCCTTCGCGCTGCCGCGCTCGGTCGGCTAACTCGGAATGACAATTCGCTGGAGAAAAACGGGCCAGTTCTAATCGGGGAGCGGCTTACCCCGACCTGGCCGGCTGCTTCTTAGTACCGAGTACCGAGTACCAAGTACCGAGTGGGTTCGACGCTCACGGAAGGGAGTTTTATAAACCCTGTTACAGACCGGGCTCTACTTCTGTACCAGCGTCACCTGCCGCTGGCCGACGATGGCGGTGTCGATGCGGTTGGGCATCTGGAAGCGCGTGTCAATCCCGATCTCGGGGTGTTTCGGCCTGATGTAGCGGTCGATGAAAAACTCCAGGGCGACCTGCGGCACCTCCACGCCGTCAATCGCCACGCGATCGACGTGGACATACCCAAGGCCGCGCTGGCCGTGAGCGTGGGTGGCGACCTGCACCTCGTGCACGCCGCTGAACAGTGCCAGCAGCGGGTTCATGGAACGGCTGCCCTGCGTGATCTGGTCGAAATCCACCCGCATGTCCGCCGTAATCACTCCAGGCAGGCCCTCGAGGCGCACCCGCTGCACGCCCCTCGGCAGGTGGACGGCTCCCGAGTTGACATAGGCGTTCACCTCGTTTTCGGTCAGCACGGTGGGTGTGGAGTCGGGCGGGGCCGCTTGGGCATTGCTCTCAATGTGGTCAAGCTTGCGCTCCATGCTCTGAACGGCAGGACTGGCGGCCGTCGAGACGGTCTGTTGCGGGAGGGCGAGACCGACAGAGAGCGACAGGGCGAAGACCAGGGCTGCGGTTTGGACGACGTTCATTTGCCAAGCGCCGCCTGCGTCTCCGCCGCGGACAGCGTGGTGACGCGCGGCTTCTCCAAAGTTCCCGAGACCGCGTAGCCGTGCGCATTCCGGTCCGTCAACCTGAGTTCGAGGCGGCCCAGCGATGCGGTCCCGCTCACTACATAGATGCTGTCGGCGGTCTCGATGCTGCTTTGCTGGAACTCCAGGCGGCGGTCCCGCAGCACGGCGTGTCCCGTGAAGCGCTTCAGCCGCAAGGGGACGCCGGCGTCGTTCAGCGCCACGTGCTGCAACGTGCCGTTCTGCCAGTCAAAATCGAGAATCCCGTCGGCCGACTGCGCCAGCTCGGCGGCACTCCATCCCGCGAGCTCGAGCTTGAATCTGCCGCTGGCCGTGCCCGTCGCCCAGGGATCGTGCGTCAAGGCAGCCACCTGCGGAAGCGCCACGCGCTCCAGGGTCCCCGAGCCGCTGTACACGGGCGCGGCGCCGGCAAAATCGGCGCTCCATTCCGCGCGCAGCTTGCCGCCCAGCGTCTCCGCCCGGACATCGGACAGCCGCAGCTTGCGGTCTCGCAGTTCCGCCTGCGCCACCACATGCTGGAGCTCCAGCCCTTTGATCACGACGTGGTCTGCCCGGATGCGCCCCTGGGCTGCGAACTTTCCCAGGCTCGCGCCCGTGTCCCCGGCCAGCACGCGATACCACGGCACACGCTGAAGCTGGGGGTTGAGCAGGCGGTTCAGCTCCACGAGCGAGATTTCGCTGGAGTGCAGGTCGAACTGGACCGGACAAGGGTCGGCGGGATCGCAGCTACGAGACAGGACCAGCGAGCCGTCCACGGCCGTGTGGCTGCCGGTGAAGGCGGCCGCCAGGTTCTCGACCCGCACCTCGTCCGGCAGCAGGACGGCGTTGGCGCTACGCACGTGGGCGGGCCCGCGAACCCCTGCCAGAAGCACGGTCACGTTCCGCAACTGCATCGAGCCGGTAGTGACTGGCGCGGTGAATCCTGTCCAGTTGCCGGCGATCTGCAAGTCCAGTTTGGCGTTGCCGCTGGCGCCCAGCGCCGGCGCGTGCAGTCCCAGGCCGCGAGCCACCCGGAACAGGCGCTGGAGTTCGGCATCGCCCTCGACCCCCACGCTGTAGTCGGTGGCAGAAAACGAAGCCTGGACGGTGACGGGCGCGATCCCGCCCAGCGGCACAGGGAACGGCGCCAGCACCAGGCGCAGGCCAGCGCCGCCATCGCTGGCGGAGGGCGCGGCGAGGACGGTGCGACGATGGCTCGCGCTTCTCGGCTGTGCTTTTGCTTTTTCCTGGGCGACCTCGAACTTGATCGAGCCCAGCTTCAATTCCCGCCCAAAGACTCCCGAGCGCAGGACGAAATCGCTGGTGCTGCCCTCACCGGTCCAGCCTGGCTGACCGGGCCCCGTGCGGTAGGCGAATTCTGCATCGAGGGCGCCGGCGGCGGTCAGGTCCTGGGGCAGCGCGAACTTGGCATGACGCGCCAGGCGCGCCAGTTCCGCCATCGGCACCTGCTGAGCCACCAGGGCCAGGTCAAACTGCCGGGGACCCAGCAAGTCCGCAATGCTGCCACGCACGGCCAGTTCGCCGTTCTGCATACGGCAGTCGAGGTGGGAGAGTTCCTGCGCTTGCCCGCGATACTGTGCCGTGCAGCTTCCTGCCAGCCGCAGCATGTCCGGGATGATGATGTCGTAGCGGCGGAAATCGTCGATCGATCCTGAGCCGCCGAGCTTCAGGTCCTGGGGCGTGCCGGTGAGATCCGCCACCAGGTTCACCGAGCCGCGCCAGCCGCGGTCGCGGCCGTACACCAGGCGGGTGAGCTGTCCCAGTTGGGTTCCGCGCAGGGAGACGCGCAGGCGCAAGGGCGTCTCCTCCAGCCGGGCCGCCCGGCCGACGGCGCCGCCGATCTCGACCACGCCAGTGTCGCTGAGGCTGGCATCGGTGCGCACGGGACGCGCGCGCAGCCGCAGGTTCCACTCGTTCTCCGAAGCCAGCCACAGGGCGAAGTCGGCCTCGCTCAACGCATAGGCTTTCTTCTCCAGGCCGGACTTGAAGTTGATCCGGCCGCCTTCGCCCTCCAGGTAGGGGAAGCGAGGCCGCGATTCCGGGCGTGTCTTGGCGGTGGGCGCGGTGGGCGTCTGGCTGGCGTGCAGGAGCAGCGATTGCAGGTTCCACCGCCCATCCTGCGTGCGCACGACGTTGAGACTCCAGGGCTGGGCGCCGGCCGGGGACTCGAGAGTCAGCGAACTGATCTCCGGCCGCCAGCGCCAGAGGGAACTCCACCGCAGGTTGGCCGTGACCTGGTCGGCGCGCAGCATGGGTTCGGCGCTGAACGCCGGATCATCTTGCACCACGAACCCTTCCAGTTGGAAACCGGGTTGGGGGAAAAGCCGAAGCCTGACCTCGCGCACGCTGACTTGCCGCCCCAGGCCTCCGCTGATCGACTCGACGATGCTTTTCCGGAAGCTTTTCAGCTTGATCAGCGGCGGCACGAACACCACCAGGGCCAGCACCGCCCCGGCCGCGAGGCCGATCCGCCGGATGGAGCGCCCCGAGGGCATCAGTACACCATCTTCAGCATGCGCCGCCAGCGCGTCTGCGTGGGGAAGTGGACCACCACCCTGAGCACGAACATCAGGCGATCCGGGATGCTGGTCTTGCGGTATTGGTCGGGAGGGGTCTCGAACGACCAGTAGATAAACATGGGACGGCCAATAATGTTCTCCCGCGGGATGAATCCCCAATAACGGCTGTCGTAGCTGACATCGCGGTTGTCGCCCATGGCGAAGTAGCTGCCCGGGGGCACCACCAGATTGCCGTCCTGGATGTAGTTGGGCATCAGCACGTGCCAATCCGCGAACACGCTGGCGCCCATGGTGGGCGGTACCGCCGGGAAGTTATCGCGATAGGGGTTATAGCTGGCCGGATTGTGCAAGGTGTAGGGTTCGTCCAGCTTTTGCCCGTTGCGATACACCACCCCGTCGCGCAGGTGGATGTGGTCCCCGGGGATGCCGACGATGCGCTTTACCACATACAAGCCGGCTTCCGCCGGCGACAGGAAGACGACGATGTCACCGTGCTGGACCTGGCGATAGGGGATCACCGGTCCCGTCCACCGCGTATTCGGGGCCAGGGTCACGCGGTCCACGAATACGTGGTCGCCGATGAGCAGCGTGTTCTCCATCGAGCTGGAGGGGATCTCGAAGGCTTGCAGGTTGAAGGTGATGATGAACAGCCCGACCACCAGCACCAGGGCCACCGAGGCGATGAACTCGGTGGTGGTCTCGCGCTTCTTCTCCGGCTTGGACGAATCGTCTTTGCTGGCCAATGGCTTCCTTCTACCCCAGCGCGCCAACCCCGGGCGCGCCGGGGACCCCGGCCTCCCACCCCAGCGCGCCAACCCCGGGCGCGCCGGGGACCCCGGCCTCCCACCCCAGCGCGCCAACCCCGGGCGCGCCGGGGACCCCGGCCTCGCGCGCGGACCCTGCAACTATCGCACGATGCGGAATGTGCGGTCCCAGCGCGTGTCCTGTAGCAGGTGGGTCACGCCGTACAGGAAGGCGGAAAGTTTATCACCCCGGGTGCTGGAAACGTCCGCCGCCAGGTGTGGCGTGCGCACCGACCAGTAGATCAGGAGCGGCCGCCCGATGATGTTCTCCCGCGGCACGCATCCCCAATAGCGGCTGTCCAGGCTTTCGTCGCGATTGTCCCCGAGCACGAAGTAGCGGTCCGGGGGCACGATCAATTCCCCGTTGCGCACCAGCTTTTGCAGCTCTTCCCACCACTGCGGTTCCATGTTGGCGCTGGGGATATCGGTCAAGGGGAAGTCATCGCGGAAGTGGTCGGAGTCCGGCCTGGTGTGGATGACGTAGTTCTCCTGAAGGGGAACACCGTTCACCAGCACCCGACGATGCAGCAGGCGTACGTGGTCGCCGGGCAGCCCGATCACGCGTTTTACGAAGTGCTGCTGCGGGTGCACCGGGTAGCGAAAGACGATGATCTCCCCCCGCTTGATGGGGGTGTAGGGCAAAATCTCGCCCCAGGGACCGCGGTGACCGTAGTGAACCTTGTCCACCAGCAGGTAGTCGCCGATGAGCAGCGTGTTCTCCATCGACTCGGAAGGGATCTGAAACGCCTGCACCAGGAAGGTGATGACGAACACCGCGATCACCACGGTGACGGCCAGCGACTGCACCGACGACAGCCACCCCGGCTTGGGCCGCGCCGGCACGCCCGGGGGCGCCGGGGTCTCGGTCACCACCTGTTCCAACACGTCGCTCATGCGGGTTCCTGGGCCGTGAAATCCATCTTCCGCAACTGCTCCAGCGCTTCTTTCGCCGCCCGCTGCTCGGCCTTCTTCTTCGTCGATCCCTCGGCGCAGCTCACCAGCAGCGGCTTGCCGTTGCCGCCGTCGTTAAGCACCCGCAGCTCGATGGTAAAAGTCTTCTTGTGTTCGGGCCCCTGCTCCTTGACGACGCGGTAGGAAGGTTGCGGCCGGCCGGTGCCCTGCAGGAATTCCTGCAACGCCGACTTGTGATCCGTGACCGCGAAACCAGCTTCGCTCTGCTCGCCCAGGCGCTCCAGTTCAGGATCGAGCACTTTGCCGAGGATGAACTCCCGCACCTTCTCCATGCCGGCGTCGAGATAAAGCGCGGCCAG
The DNA here is from genome assembly GCA_963704285.1 of uncultured Acidobacteriota bacterium. Taxonomy (GTDB): domain Bacteria; phylum Acidobacteriota; class Terriglobia; order Terriglobales; family Acidobacteriaceae; genus JAHFUA01. The sequence goes on from OY969886.1 coordinate 4,136,008, forward strand.
CACCGCCTCCAGCGCATTCACCAGCAGGGCGTGCTTGGCCCGGCCGCCGCTTTTTTCCTCACCCCGTCCCAGGCGGAGGTAGCGGCCGAGCTCCAGTTCCTCGGCCACCTGCACCAGGTGCTTGGCGCTGACCAGGTGCGCGCGCAGCTTGGACAATTGTCCTTCCTGGTACTGGGGGAAACGCTCGAACAGCTCCTGGCTGGTGACGAACCCCAGCACGGCATCGCCCAGGAACTCCAACTGCTCGTTGTCGTGCGCGCCGGCGGAGGCGCGGCGCGCTTCGATCTCATGGGCGTGGGAGCTGTGCGTCAGCGCCTGCTCCAGCAGCGCAGGACGCCGGAAGCGGTGTCCCAAGACTGTCTGCAGCGCCGTGATTTCCTCGGCTTTCATCCCCATCGATGGCAACAGCGTTCAAGCGGCGCGCCCTACTTGGGCTGCACCACCTCCGGCTCCGGCTGGTTCTTCGGGGTGGAACTGGAGGCGGCGCCGCCGGCCGCCAGTTGTTTCAGCCGGCTCTGCTCGTTCTTCGCCATGTTTGCCACCGCCGAGTTGGCCGGCGCCAGCGCCACGGCGGTGGTGATGGCAGTGTTGGCGTCGGCGTACTTGTCTTGATGGTCGAGCGCCAGCGCCAGGCGGTACCAGACGATGGCATCACCCTTGCCCACAGGACTTTCCGTCGCCTTGCGGAGGTTCTGCTCCGCCGCGGCGTCGTTGTTGCGCATCAGCGCGGCCGTGCCCAGAGCGGAGTAGGCCATCCCCGTGACCTGGTCTTTGAACTGCTGCACCTGTTCGGGGGTGGCGTTGGGCGTCAACATGTAATTGCCGGTGCGGATGTTCTCCAGGGCGCGCTGGGCGTCGGTGGTGGCTTCCTTCAGCCGCGGGTCGCGGTCGATGTCCGTAGGCCGCGTGCGCTCCGCCAGCACCGTCGCGTTCATCACCAGAGCGACGGCGTTGTCCGGATCGTATTGCAGGACCTTCCGCCCCATGTCGAGGGCTTTGTCGCCATTGTCCGTCTGCTGGTATTTGGTCATCACCAGTTGGTACAGGATGGACAGCAGTTCGCTCTTAGGGAACTGCACCTCGAATTCGCGCGCCAGAGCTTCCGCCTTCGCCGCATCGGGCGTGTTGGCCGCCGCGAGGTATTGGTCATACTCCTGCTTGGTCTTGGCGCTGGGCGGACGCTTGGCCTTGGGATTGGTGTTGCTGGCCTGCGGCGGCGGAGGCTGCGGGTTCGCGTTCTGGGCGCCGGCCTGCGGGTTGGAGCCTGGCGTATTGGCGGGCGGGTTCGAAGTTTGCGCCACCGCCATTGCGGCCACCACGAGCAGCGCCGGGATGAGCAATCTTGATGGTGTCATCGCTTGGTTTCCCTTTCCTCGATTATTCTTCCTTCTTGCCGTCCTGCGGCTGGCTGGCCGCAGGACGCGCGGCGGCAGGCGGCTCATAGGGCTGCTGTAATCCCCGCTCAGCCGCCGCCTTGGTATCCGGCTTGTCGTCGCCGGCGGCCAGGGCCGCGCGATAGTGTTTCAGGGCCTCTTCCCGCCTCTCCTGCAAGTCCAGGATCCGGGCCAGGTAGATGTGCGACCAGGCGACCATCCTGGGTTCGCGGGCGACTTCCAGAGTGCGTTCAAAGTAGGTGCGCGCGCCCGGCATGTCGCGGCCCAGCGTCGCCGCCCGCGCCAAAATGAACAGCGCCCGCGCGCGGTCCTGCTGGGGATTCGCCAGCGCCTCGTCCGCCAGTTGCCGCGCCCCTTTTAGATCTCCTGAGCTTAGACGTTCTTCCGCCACTTCCAGCGCATCCGCGGGTTTTGCATTCCCTGCGCGGACGACTTCCGGGGCAGCCTGGGGGCGGAAGCTCACCGCTTGCGCCCGCTTCTTCTCACGCCCCACGTCGATGGTGAACAGGAAATCCGGATAGGCGTTGCGCAGGCTGTCCGGTGTCTTCTCGAATTGTACGAGCTGCTGGTAGAAATGCTCGCTGAGGATGAAACCTTCCTCTACCGAGGCCTGCACCGTCTCGCGTTTTTGCGCCTCCGGCGCCGTGCCGTTTCGTAGCGTGCGCGCTTCAATGGCCCGGATGAGCGATTCGGTCACCAGCAAGGACATATCTCGCTTGTAACTGTCGTCCATCGGTGCCTGCCGCACCGCCGCCAGCAGCGGTTCCAGGCGCTTCATGGCGTTGGCTCGCTTCAGCGCGAAGGGATCGAGCACATAATGCAAATAGGCGTGACGGATTTCGCCCATGTGCAGCGCCCCGGGGCCCCCAGCAAACCCGTTTTTGGTTTGCTGGGGTGGTGGGCCCTTCTCCGGCGCCACTACCATGAAGTAGTCCGACCCGTAATTGCGAGCATTCACCTGCCCCGGCGCCGCCAGGGGTTCAAGGAACACCGCGAACTTTCGCCCCACGTAGCCGCTCATAGGCAGCTTCAGATAGACCTCGGTTGCCAGGATCATCTTTGCGACCGGATCGTGGAACTGCTCCACCAGTTGCTCGTATTCCGGCTGGTGGGCCTGCCAGATGGCATGCAGCTTCGCCTGCCGATAGTAGGTCTCTAACAACGGCACCAGGCCGCGGACGTAGCCAGCGTCGGGGGGCAGGTCCGCGTCGCTGATCAGAGTTGCGAACTTCGGCGGATCGCCCAGATTCAGCGCCAGCGAAACATACTGCGCCAGATCGCGGCCGGCGTCGGCCTGGCGATGGTCGCGGTAGAACTGGCAGAGCTGGTCGCGGGCGCCAGCGGCTTCCGCCGAGGCTTCCGCGGCGCGAGCCAATTCCGCCCGGATCTTCGCGCGCACCGGGTACGAAGAATTCAATTCCTGGTTGTACCCGCACGCGTTCAAAGCCGCCAGCACGCTGAACAGGGTCTCGCTGGTCTCCAGCGTGACCTTAGGGGTCTGTTGCGCCGCCGCGCACAGCGCCAGCGCCGCGCACAGTGGAAGAATCCGCAATAACCGGGAGACCAACCGCAGACTACTCCTCCTGAGAAACGGGGTGGGGACTGGCTGAACACCAAGTTTACGGGCCGGAGTGCGGCAGGGTCAAACGGGCAACCATCCCAGGGGATGGGTGCTGAAAATCTCGGCACCAACATTGTACTTGTGGCCTTTGATGCACTGACCACTCGTAACCATGCTAGCCACTTGCAACTATGGGCGGTAGTCCCCAAGATTGGCCTGATGAGTGTGGGGCATCAATCGCCATCAATGGATACCCATCCTTCCGGCTCCTCACAGCGCAGCAATAGCAGTTTGTTTTCATAGTTCGATACGGGAATAGCAATGGCTGATCGCCGCCAGACATTTGGGGGATGTCCTCTAAAGAACGCGCGCTTTCGGTCGACGAGAAGTCCCGTCAAATGGAGGAGTGCGTGTCCGACCATCCCCACTTCCTGAACCAGCACCCGCAAAAACCAATCCGCATTTCCCCGCGAACGACCGAGCTGTTCAGCGCCCTGTTGGAGTCGGCCCCGGATGCGATGCTGATCGTGGACGAACGCGGCAACATCCTGCTTGCCAACTCACAGACCGAAAAGCTGTTCGGCTACCGCCGGGAGGAGCTCATTGGCCAGCCGGTGGAGACGCTCATGCCGCCGCGTTTTCGTGGCGCCCACACCCAGCACCGCAGTCAGTTCTTTTCCGCGCCTCACCTGCGTTCCATGGACGCGGGGCTGGACCTCTACGGCTTGCGGCGCGACGGCAGCGAGTTCCCGGTGGAAATCAGCCTCAACCCGATAGCGAGCGAGGGCGGCACCCTGGTCACCAGCTCCATCCGCGACATTTCCGACCGCAAGCACGCCGAGCAGGAACTGCGCCGGGCCTACGCCGAACTGGACCGGCGCGTCTTGCAGCGCACCGCCGAACTGGAGAGGGTCACAGCCGAATTGCGGGCGCGGATCAGCATGCAGGAGCGCACCGAGAACGAGCTGCGGCAGAGTGAAGAACGCTTCCGGCTGCTGGTGGAAGGTGCCAAGGATTACGCCATCTTCATGCTCGATCCCGAGGGCGTGGTGGTGAGCTGGAATGCGGCAGCGGAGCGCATCTATGGATTCACGGCCGAGGAAGCGATCGGCAGCAGTCACACCCGTTTTTATTCTACCGAGGACCCGCAGGCCGAGACGCCGCAATACGCTCTGGAGCAGGCCGCCGCGACCGGACGGTTCGAGGAAGAGAGCTGGCGCGTGCGGAAGGATGGCCAGCGTTTTCGGGCGAGCACCGTGACCACCGCGCTGCGGGAGAACGGGGGGAACTTGCGGGGCTTCTCCAAGATTACCCGCGACCTGACTGAAAGGCGGGAACTGGAGCACCGGCTGCGCCACGCGCAAAAATTGGAGGCCATTGGCCGCCTCGCCGGGGGTGTGGCCCACGAGTTCAACAACTCGGCAACGGCTATTCTCGGCTACAGCAGCCTCATTATCGACCGCGTTCAAGACGACGACAAACTGCGCCACTACGCGGAGGAAGTCCATAAGGCGGGACAGCGCGCTGCCTCGGTCACGCGCCAACTGCTGGCCTTCAGCCGCCAACAGATCCTGCAGCCCACCATGCTCAACCTGAATGAGGTGGTGGCTGACATCGAAAAAATGATTCGAGGACTGATCGGGGAAAACATCCGCTTGCTCACCACGCTTGATCCTTACTTGGGTGTGGTCAAGGCCGACTCCGGTGAAATGGAGCAAGTGATGGTCAACCTAGCGTTGAATGCCCGGGACGCCATGCCGGATGGCGGCGTCATGATCATCGAAACCGGCAACGTCGAGGTGGACCCCGCCTTCGCCGCCGAGAACCCTGACATGGCGCCCGGCCCGCATGTCCGGCTCAGGGTATCCGACACCGGCATCGGCTTAGAGAAGCAAACGGCGGTGCGCATATTCGAGCCTTTTTTCACGACCAAACCGGTAGGCAAGGGTACCGGACTCGGACTGTCTACTGTCTACGGAACCGTCAAGCGCAGTGGAGGGGGCATCCTCGTCTTCAGCGAACCCGGTCGTGGTGCGGCCTTTGAGATTTACCTTCCGCGACTTGAGCAGCAGACCTTTGTGAAGCCAGCGATCCTTTCTCCCGGGCGGAAGGCTGATGGAGGTTCGGAAACCATTCTGATCGTAGAAGACGACAGCTCGCTGCGGTGGCTCACCGGCCAGATTCTTACCCAATTTGGGTACACCGTTCTGGAGGCGGGGGATGCTTCCCACGCCTTGGCCCTCGCCAAAGAACGGGCCGGCGACATAGACCTTTTGCTCACGGACGTGGTCATGCCCGGGTTCAATGGCCGGCAGCTCGCCCGCCAGGTGGAGCAGCTCTATCCACAGACCAAAGTGTTGCTGATGTCTGGATACACTGCAGAAATCGTCGCCCAACAAGACGGCAAGGAACTTGCCGGGGCATTTCTGGAGAAACCGTTTACGCCGGAACAACTGGGGCTGAAGGTGCGTGAAGTGCTGGATCAGAGCGACGCTTCCAGGCTGCGCAAGCGAGCATGAGCAGGGGAAATGTCACCACGAGATCACGAGGAGAACATTGATGGACCGACACATGATTTGGGTTGAGGATGATGAGTTCACCGGCTGGTGCTGCTCCGATTGCCAATGGGGCATCATTGTCCCGCGCCTGGACAGCACAGTCGCCGCGCTGGCGTTTAACCGCGTTGCCCAGGAGGAATTCCAAAAACACGACTGCGCGACGGGCACAAACGCCGAAACTGCAGCCTAACGGTAGGCCGATAACGCACGCACCCAGGTTCAACCGATCCGCGAAAAAGGGCAGACAACTGCTCCCCCCATGGAGGTTACCGGGTTAGAGGAATACTCAGGGCGGTACCGGCCATTCGTCCACTCCGCGAGGGACCACCGGCCGATGCAAGGCTTGACAATGTGACACAACTTGTGGCACATTGCTCGTATGCCTAACATCAACATTCGCCAGCTTCGGGATACCAAGCGCCTGAAAGCCTGGCTGCGCGCCGGCAAGACCGTGGAGCTCCGCGATCGGGACCGGGTCATTGCCCGCATTGTTCCGGAAGGCTCGCCTCCGCCCGCTAGCAAGTGGCCGGATTTTGCCGCCCGCCGCAAAAAAATTTTTGGGGACCGCGTCTTTCCTGGAGCTGATCTGTTGATTGAGGAGCGCGGCCGCTATTGAGCATCTACGCTGATAGCTCCTTCCTTGTTTCGGTGTATGTTCCCGACCACCACACGCTCGAAGCCGAGCGCCGGCTGGCTTCCCGGCCAGCCTTGTGGATGACGCCCTTGCATTTGGCTGAGTGGGCGCATGCCGTCGAGCAACACGTATTCCGCAAAGTAGCCTCGCGCAGCGAAGCCGATCGCTTCATTCAGCTATTTCATGATGACCGTAAGCAGGGATTGTGGAAGGAGGTAGCCCTCCCCGAGCGAGCGTTCGAGGTTTGCACGCAACTGGCTCATCAATACGCAGCCCGGTTAGGAGTCCGCACTCTGGACACGCTGCACGTGGCTTCCGCCCTGGAACTCAAGGCGGACGAATTCTGGACGTTCGATGAGCGGCAAAAGAGATTGGCGCTGTCTGTGGGCTTGCGAGCGAGTTGATCCCGGCGGCAGTCGGGGCGGAGCCTTATCAGAGAACATCGTAAGGGACCAGGTAGGGGTGCTTCGACTCGTGCGGGCAAAGCTTGCCCTGAGCGGAGTCGAAGGGCCGGCCCGCGCTTGCTCAGCATGACAGCGAAATGCCTATCCGCGGACGTTGATCTTGGCGAACGACAGCACGGCCCGGCCTGAGGTCGGAACGCCAAACGTGGTGGCCGGCTGGAAGGTGGTGAAGATCATGATGTTGTTCAGTTGCGGCTCCAGCCCGGTGGCATCCGCCGGTCCGGAAATAATGCGATAGTCCTGCACCCGGCCGTTGGCGTCCACCAGGGTCTCGACCACCACCGGTTCCGAGTTGGCGGCGGACTGCAGCCCCAGTTCCGAGGGCAGAGCTTGCAGCCGCGGTGGGGTGTAGAGCAGCGTGGGCACGTCATCCCGCGCCGCCGAAAGCTGCATGGGCATCGCCATGAATCCGATCAGGACCCCGAAGAAAATAACGGCGGTGACCAGCCCGGCGGTGGCGGGCAGCATGAAGGCGTCGGCAATATTCTGCATCCGTACCAGCAATCCCCGCAGGCGGTACTGGGGCCGTTGCGCCGCGGCCTCCGAGATAGCCACCCGCAAGCGCAACGCCAGTTCCGGAGGCGCTGGCTTCAGTCCCAGCGACGAGACCAACTGCTGCGTGCGCCGCCACGCCGCGTACTCCGCCCGGCAATCAGCACACTCGCCCAGGTGCTGGGAGATGGCCTGCATCTGCCGGCCGGGCACAGCGCCGTCCAGGTAGGACGAGAACAGGGAACGCGCTCGATCGCAGTTCATGGACTTGTCAATCTCCCTGGACCTCGGCCGGAACCTCCAGCAATCCCAGCTCCGGGCCGACTTCCTGGGCGTAAGCGGCCAGCCGCTTCTTCAGCGCTTCGCGGCCGCGCATCAGCCGCGATTTCACCGTGCCCAGGGATACCTCCAGAATCTCGGCCATCTCTTCGTAGGAGAACCCCTCGATGTCGCGCAGGATCACCGTGCTGCGATACGGCTCCGGCACCAGCCTCAGTTCGCTTTCCACCTTGGAACGGACTTCCTCCTGCGCCACGCTGTCGAACGGACTGCGCCCCGGGTCCGCCAGCGTTTCCCTGAGAGCGGACTTCCGGGCGGCATCCTGCTCCATCGAGGTTTCCCGCCCTTTGTGGCGGAACCACCAGCGGCGGTGGTTGGAAGCCTCATGGACGGCGATGCGATAGATCCAGGTCTTCAGGCTGGCTTCGCCCTGGAACTGCCGCATGCCGCGGAACACCTTCAGGAATACTTCCTGGGTGGTGTCGGCGGCGTCTGCAGGGTCATTCAGCATGCGGTACACCAGGCCATACACGGGCTGGTGAAAACGGTCGATCAGCCAGGCGTAAGCCTCCTCCGAACCGCTCTTCAGTTCGGCCAGGATCGAGGCTTCTTCACCGCGCACCGGAAACGCGCTCGCCAGATCGCCCAAAACTGCTACCCCTGCGACCAGCTGCATGGCTGGTACACCTATCTTAGCGGGATAGCTTCGCGGCCACAACTGCTCACCTCGCTTGCGGCGGTCACCGCAAAGGCCGAACAGCCTCAGCTAAATAGACTCCGCGCCGCGTGCGGGGGTTCCCACTCTGGGTTACCAAAGTTTGGCCGGGGCGGCGCCGGGCGCCTACTGCGGATTGCTGGGCTGGTTGGGGGAGGCCTGGGTGGTGGTGGCAGCCGGCTTCTTCTTGGGGGTCTTTTTCACCGGCTTCTTTTGCCCGCTCTCGTCCTCGTCCACGACGATCTTCTTGGGCTTGGCCGAAGTTGCAGCCCGCGCCGCCTTGACCTGGTCCTGGAGCCGCGCGATTTCCGCATCCTTCGCGCTGGCCAGCGCCTCCAGACGCTCCCCGAGGGCATGCCGCGCCTGGTCGATGCGATTCAGGTCCGCCACCAAGGGCTCGAACTCGTTCTTCGACCCGAAGGCGCCGGCCGACTCCGCCAGCGACGACATCACGTCGTAGAGCACGCCCAGATTGCGGTAGAGCTTGAAATTGGCGGCGAAGTCGTTGGGCGAGGTCTGCACCTGCGACACGATCGTGGGCAGCGCCACCGTGAGGTTGCGCTGAATGGCCTCGGCCTTGGTTTGGGCATCGCCCTTGACGTCGTTAGCGACCTTCCACTTACGGATGTTCAGAAGGCTGACGTCGGCGGTGGTGGTCCGGGCCGCTGCCTGGATCTGCGCCAGCAGAGGCGAGACGTTGCCGGGGCCGGCCACCGGGGCGGCAGAGGAGACCGCGGGCCGCGCCGGTGCAGCGTTCCCGCTGGGCGGCGCTCCTACCTGCGCTGCCGCCGGTAACGCCAGCATGGCCGCCGCCAAGACACAAAGATGTCGTTTCCCGTTCATGCACACTCGCTTCCGCACCAAGTGGCTGACGCCCATCCGGATTCCGATGGCCGCGCCGCCATTGCGGTAACATCCTATCTCATGTCGCGGATGTCGTTGCCCATATCGTTTGAATCTCTCCGGGGGCTCTTCACCGGGGCACGGTTTCGGCCATGCCCTTTTTTGAAAGCACTTTCCGCTCGCACAACCGCCACGGCAGGCATAACATCCAAGGATTGGGGGTAGCGTGTGCCGTGTCTCTCGCCGTCGCCTACTCGCGCTGGCAGTTCTGATCGCGATCGCCGCTGTGCTCATCTCGCCCGCGGTACCCAGCGCCCCTACTCTGCTGCCGGTAAGCGCGCTGCTGCTGGTGGGCGTCATCGTGATGGCCTCCCACGCGGCTGTGCGCATGGACCGCCCCGTGATAGCTGTGCTCAGCCATGCCCGATCGGCATCGCCCGCCGCCGGACTTGGGTTCGTAACCGCTGGGCTTCCTCTCCGTCGCTGAGAGAATTGCGCGGCTTGCTATACTCTTTCGGCCTTCAGCAACCCCCACCGTTGTCAGCCCATTGAGGAGAGGCATCGTGACTGCTACGACTGCAACCACACCATCGAGGAACCTGAGAGCGCGCGAGGTAGTCGCGGCGTGGTACCGCATCCTGACCGGAAGTCCGCCCATGCTTTCCATCGAGATCACCAAGGAATGCCCTCTGAGTTGCCCGGGATGCTATGCCTACAACGAGCAGCACCTGGGGGGCGCGGCGACCCTGCGCGACTTGAGCGATTTTCGCGGAGAAGAGCTGGTCCACCGGGTGGTGGACCTGGTGAAGCAACACCGGCCCCTGCATGTGTCGCTGGTGGGCGGGGAACCGCTGGTGCGCCGCAAGGAGCTCGACCAAATGCTGCCGCAGCTCGGCGAACTGGGCGTCTTCACGCTGCTGGTGACCAGCGCCGTCGCTCCCATTCCCGCCGCCTGGATGGAGATCCCCCGGCTCCGGGTCACGGTTTCGGTGGATGGCCTTCCCGAGCACCACGACATCCGACGCAAGCCGGCAACCTACGAGCGCATCCTCAAAAACATCGCCGGACGGGAGGTCAACATCCACCTCACCATCACCCGGCCCATGGTGCACAGCGCCGGATACCTGGAGGAGTACTTCGCGTTCTGGAGTGCCCGCCCCGAGGTCAACCACGTCTGGGTGAGCACCTACACCCCACAGGTGGGCGAGGAGACCAGCGAGATGCTGACCGGGAACGACCGCGCGGCACTGTTTCAGCAGATGCTTCCCTGGCAGCGCGCCTTCCCCAAGCTGCTGATGACGCCCGCTATGGTAGGCGCCTTTGCCCGGCCTCCGGAGAACCCCGCCGAGTGCGTTTTCGCCAAAATGTCAGTGAACTACTCGGCGGACATGAGCACCCGGGTGGAGCCATGTATCCTGGGCGGGGTGCCCGACTGCAGCCAGTGCGGGTGCGCCGCCAGCGTCGGATTCCATTCGCTGCGCCATACCGCCCTGATCGGACCCTTGAAGGTGGGGCACCTCGTCACAGCTTCGGTCGCGATCGGCGCCACTGTCGGCCGTTTGCGTCGTTCTGTCGAACCGGAGCGGTGGCAAAAGCCGGGGTCGCAGAAAAAGGAACTGGTCCAACTCCGCGTGCCTTAGTTTCGCCGCACGCCGTTTATAGGGTGGGAGCCCGCAGCCGAAATCCCGAGCGCAGCGAGGGATCTAGGGGGGAACTGGTGGACCTGGTCGGGTTCGAACCGACGACCTCTTCCATGCCATGGAAGCGCGCTCCCAACTGCGCCACAGGCCCACTCACCGCAAGGCTGGCATTGGTAATTCTGCGCCGAGGCAGGCCGGATAGTCAAACCGGGCGCGCACCATCCGCGGTGCACGCCCGGCATTCGGCCAAACAAACTCGTTTTGAGCGGTCGCTCGTGCCCGTGGTCTAACCCACCGGGCTGCCGATGGTCAGGCAGTTGGACGAGCTATTGGGATCGACTCTGATGTTGAAAGTGTCGTCGGTGCAGAAGTGCCGGCTGCCGCTCGTTCCCGGAGAACTGGGGTCCGCCAGCCACTGATAGCTGGTGGTTATGCCCGTCCTGACATTGCAGGTGCCGGCTGTGAACGAGTACCCGCTCTTGGCGCCGCTGGCCAGGGTGGCATCGATGATCCCTGCCGCAGCCGAGCTCGGCGGGGTGCTGCCGCTTGGCGGCCCCAGATCCGACAGCAAACAGGTATAGTTGTTGTAGGTAGTGCTGTAGGTCACTTCCGAGGTATTCAGCACCCGCAGCGAACCCACTGCCGAGGCCTCGTTAGCGGCGATGCGCGATTTCATCAGGTTGGGAATCGCGATCGCAGCGATCACCAGGATGATCGCCACCACGATCAGCAATTCGATCAGAGAAAAGCCGTGTTGTTTGCGCATAAACTTGCGTTCTATCGTTGATTCACAAACATATCGGGACGAGTGCGGGAGCGCAGTTTTGGGACCAGTCGGAGCACAGCGAGTCTTCGTTATAAGCTATAGTTGTTGCGCTACTTAGCGGATGGCTCTTGGGCGTCTCCCACAGGGCCGGCAACCGGGGTGACGGAATCTGTCAGTCCAAGCGCCGTTTCTTGTCAGTTGACGCAGATTGCCAGTCCCGGTAGCGTGACGGCTGCGAGCCTAGTCCCCGGCAGCCCGATCGGCGCGCGCCACGACCGGACCCACCGGGACCCCATCGCGGTAGCTCACCGAGTTGCCCGAAATCGCCGCGATGCGCTCGCCGGGCACCAGGATCCCGACTAGGTTCAGGGGATCGGCCGCCGATACGGTCACGATCTCGTTCGCGGGAGGAAGATTGCGGGTCGCGCGCAGCGACTCCACCGCCGCCGGCAACGCGAACTGTTCCCCGACGAAACCACTGATGAAGCGCCCGCCGCGGATCTCGCCGCGGTCTTCCAGGCGCCGGAAGCCCAACAGCAGCTCCCGCCACTTCGGCACTGCCGACTCCCGGGCCAGCAGGTCGCGGAAGACCACACCGTAGCGGTGGAGCAGCATCCAGCAGGTAGCCTCGACTGTGCGCTGCCGGTCGGCCGCCTCGCCGGCGTAGAGCACCGACCAGCGTCCGGAGCTGTGTCGTGGGCGAGCGCTGCGGCCGGAGCCGTGACCGCTGCGCCGCTTAGGATCGATCAGCGCTCGCAGGTTGTCGAAGCCGTCGGCTGTGATCAGCCCCGCCGCCACCAGTTCCCAGAGCGCGGTCTCGACCTCGGATTTCAATTTGCCGGCTCCGCGGACGATGTCGGCAAAGAACGACGCGCCGCGCGTCTTCAAGAATCCGAGCACTTCGCGTCCGCCCGGGCTCAGGCCGCGCAGTTCGCCATCGTCGCTGTGGCGCGGCGTCATCCAGTCGGCTTCCTCGCGCACGAAGAACGTGATCGGGGCCACGCTGGTCGGCACCACGCGCCGTCCGCCGCCCGATTCCGCGAGCACTGCAGGATGCGGCGAAAGCCTGCCCCAGCCGACTGCGCCGGTGAGCGACAACTGGTCGAGGAACTTGGGATCGTAGTTGGCCACGCGCTGCCCCAGGATCTGCCGCTCCCAGGCGTTGGCCGGGATCTCGAAGCCTTGCAGTTGCCGCAGCACTTCCAGCGTGCCCCGCTCTCCCAGCACCTGGCTGCTGGCTGCGACGTGCTGCCACCGCAGCAGCCAGCGCATGAACTGTGCCGCGGTCACGGGCTCGATCTGTTTGCGCAGCCGGCCCAGCGTCAGGCGATGGATCCTCGCCAGCAACCGCCGGTCGCACCACTCGGTCTGCTCCGGGTCCTTCTTTTCGAACTGTCCGCGGAGGATGGCGCCGCTGGCCTCCAGGCGCAGCAGAGCTTTGTCGATCTCCGAGGCAGGCAGTCCGAGCGTGCTGCCGAGATCAGAGGCGGTTGTGGGTCCGAGGTGCTGCATCCATCCGCGTACCATGGCCAGCAGCGCGTCGTCGGAGGAGGGCGGCGCCGCTTCGATATCGGCCAGCTCGCTCTCGAACTGCGCCCGCGGGAAGATGCTGCGGAAGCTCTTCGCTTTATCCGCCGCGACCCAGTAGGTGCTTCCGCTCTGTCTTGCCCTGCCGGCGCGGTTTTCAGTCGCCAGCCGCTCAAAGTGTCCGATCCAGGGCGATGCCACTGCCTCCGGCAATGCGATGAACGTTTGCAGCACATCATGCAGTTCGTCGGCATCACGCACTTCCGGCCAGGCGTCCTGCCGGACTTCGGCGATGGCTTCGGGATCAAGCGCGCCCACTTCGTTCAGCACCGATTCCGGCAGCGTGCGCCGCATCTCCACTGCCCGCGCCCGGCGCTCCTCGAGCGGCGCGTCGTCGAGGTACGCGTAAGGATTGGCGTTCAAGATCTCGTGCGAGAACGCCGACGGCACCGGTGTATCCACCGCCAGGCAGCGGACCTCTCCCGAGGCGATGCCGCGCAGCACCTGCTTCAGGCCGTCAAGGTCCATCGCCTCGGTCAGGACGTCCTTCATCACCTCGCGCACCAGCGGGTGGTCGGGAATCTCGATGTCGCCGACGATGTTCTCCTGGCACGCCGCCACGTCGGGGAACACGGACGCCAGCAGGTCGTCGGAGCGTATGCGCTGGATCTGCGGCGGGACCTTCTTGCCGCGCTCGAAACGCAGCAGCGCCAGCGCGCGCTCCGCATCCCAGCGCCAGCGCGTCCCGAAGATAGGAGAGCCGGTCAGCACCGCCTGCTCCAGCACCGGCTGTACGCTTTCAGGCTGAAGGAAATGGAAGACGTCCGCGAGCGGAAAGCTGTGCTGCTCGGCCAGCGCGATGTTCAGCCCGTTGTCCGTGGCCGCCGCCTGCAACTCGAAGTTAAACGAGCGGCAGAAACGCTTGCGCAGCGCCAGTCCCCAGGCTTTGTTGACGCGCGCCCCGAAGGGCGCGTGGATCACCAGTTGCATCCCGCCGCCTTCGTCGAAGAAGCGCTCGGCGATGATGGTTTGCTGGGTTGGGACATCGCCCAGCACCGCGCGGCCTTCGACCACGTACTGGACCGCCTGCTCCGCGCCCGATTCGTCCAGCCCGCATTCGCTTCGTAGCCACGCGACGGCTGGCAGAGTAGTTATCTCATGAATGCCCTGAAGCTCCGTATCAGGGCACGACTTTAGTCGTGCCGAATGGGCGGAGGGAACCTGGGCTTTAGCCCCCGCCGATGCGCCCTCAGGGGCTAAAGCCCAATCTTCACGACCTGCTTGCGGCACGGCTGAAGCCGTGCCCTGATACGAAGCGGATTTATGGCACGGGTTCATCTCGGGCAGGCTTCGATCAAGAAAACCGGGGCGCAGGCCGTGCGTCATCTCGCTGATCTTCGCGCGCAGTTCAGCGACCTGTTGTGAAAGTTCGGCGGTACGCCCCGGAGCTTCGCCGCGCCAGAAGGGAATGCCCGGCGGCGCGCCGTGCGCGTCTTCCACCAGCATCCGGCCCGAGGCTTCGATGCGGCGGATCCGCCACGAGGTGTTGCCCAGCAACATGATCTCGCCTTTCATGGACTCCACCGCGAAGTCCTCGTCCACAGTGCCGACAACGATGCCTTCCGGTTCGGCGACAACGGTATAGAGCGCATTGTCGGGAATGGCGCCGCCGCTGGTGATGGCCGCAATCCGCGCCCCGCGCCGCGCCCGCAGCCGTCCGTTCACCCGGTCACGGTAGAGATATGCGCCGTAGCGCCCGCGCCGGGCGGCGATTCCGTCGGACAGCATCACCAGGATCGCTTCGAAATCCTCCCGCGCCAGGTTGCGGTAGGGATAGGCGCGGCGCACCAGCACGAAGAGCTCATCTTCCTTCCACTCTTCGGCCGCACACGAGGCCACGATCTGCTGTGCCAGCACATCCAGCGGCGCTTCCGGGATCATGATCCGGTCGAGTTCGCCTTGACGGATCGACCGCACCAGGGCGGCGCACTCCAGCAGCTCATCGCGTGTGGTCGTAAAGACTCGCCCTTTGGGCACCGCGCCGCGCCAATGACCGGAGCGGCCGATCCTTTGGAGCAGCACGGCGATGGACCGCGGCGAGCCGAGGTGGCACACCAGGTCCACGAAGCCGATGTCGATGCCCAGCTCCAGCGACGCGGTCGCCACCAGTACCTGCACTTCGCCGTTCTTCAGCTTCTTTTCCGCAGCCAGGCGCAACTTGCGCGCAAGGCTGCCGTGGTGGGCGGCCACCGCGTCTTCGCCCAGGATCTCGGCGAGATGATGCGCCACACGCTCCGCCATCCGCCGCGTGTTGACGAAGACGAGCGTAGATCGGTGCTGACGGACGAGTTCCGAGATGCGGCCGTAGATCTCGTCCCACATCTCATTCGAGGCGACCGGTCCCAATTCGCTGGCGGGGACCTCGACCGCGAGGTCCATCTGCCGCTGGTGACCGATGTTGACGATTGCCGGATCGGGCCGGCCTGCCCCTGTGAGGAAGTGCGCGATCAGTTCGATCGGCTTCTGCGTCGCCGAGAGCCCGATGCGCACCGGCCGGCGATGCGTCAACTGGTCCAGCCGTTCCAGCGAGAGCGCCAGGTGGGCGCCACGCTTGTCGTCGGCTACGGCGTGGATCTCGTCCACGATCACCGTCTCGATGTCGCGCAGGATCTGGCGGCTCTTCTCCGCCGTGAGCAGGATGTAGAGTGACTCCGGCGTGGTCACCAGGATGTGCGGCGGCCGCTTCAGCATGGCGCGACGCTCGTGCGCAAGAGTGTCGCCGGTCCGGACCGCGGTGCGGATCTCCGGCATCAGCAGCCCGCGCTCGCCCGCCAGTTGCAGGATTTCGCTCAGCGGCTCTTCCAGGTTCTTCTGGATGTCGTTGCCCAGCGCCTTCAGCGGCGAGACGTAGAGGACCTCGGTCCTATCCTGTAAATCGCCTGCCAGCGCTTTGCGCACCAGGCAGTCGATGCAGGCCAGAAATGCGGAAAGCGTTTTGCCGGAACCTGTCGGGGCGGAGATCAGCGTGGTGCGGCCGGCGAGAATGTGCGGCCAGCCCTGTTCCTGCGGCTCGGTCGGCGTACCGAACCGGCGCACGAACCACTCCTCAACGATAGGATGGGCCCACCCCAAGGGCCCGCTGGCGGAAGGCATCGTTCCCATTTTATGCGAATTGGCAATGTTCGCCAAGCATTCGCCCCACCCTAAAGGCGTAGGGGAGCAGTTTCCGGTTGAACCTATTGCACGGCCTTTGGGGACTACTTGTGAAATAACGATTTCTCGACACCTATCACAAAGTCGTTCCTAAGGTCTTGTACTCTCAGCTATTAGGCGTGGGAACCCTTTATTTGGCAAATCCGGCGACTTGGCACAATGAGAAGGCCTAATCGCGCGTATCGGATGAGCGCGTTTCTTGCGCCTCCTCGATCCGTTGCTGCCGAAAAAGCCCGCGAATCATCTTAAGTTGTATCCGGTGTTTGCGTCGATGACGTCGTACATCGTGCTGGGCGAGCGGCTGGGAATGCGCGCCGGGGTTGGGGCGCTGTTGATCCTGGGCGGCATCGTTCGGATTTGAAGGCAGCCTGGCGGAATTGGAGCGCGAAGTCGGCGATGAGCCGCCGGAAGCCGCGAAGTCGGAAATCTAGTCGCTGGACACCTTGACCGCTTTGCCGGACTACTCTTCGCGGAAGACTTTCAGGCGTTGGCCGCCGATGGAGAGGATGGCTCCCGCGGGAATGGGAATCTTTTCCCTCGCCATGACGAACGTACCGTTGGTGCTGCCGATGTCCTCGATAAAGAAGTCTTCACCGCGGTGGTAGAGCTTGGCATGGGAGCGGCTCATGGCGGTGTCGGTGGGGAAGGTATAGGTGGCCTTGGTGCGACCCCAGGTGGTTTGTTGATCGCGAATCGGGTAGCGTTTGCCATCTGGGTTGAGGGAAATAAACTCCGCCACCGCGCCGTGCAACATGGCAGACAATTCACCAAAAGCCTTTCCCGAGTTTGAGGCCTCGGCCAGCGCGGCTTCGTCCACGCGAAACGCGAGTACCTGGGCGCCGAATCTGACCACGTCGCCGTGCTGCAGGCGGTAGGAACCGACGAGGCTGAAGAAGGTATCGGCCTCCTGCACCGGGTCCAGGAACAACTGGCCCGAGTCCACGAGCAGGCGGGCGTGGGGCGATTGCATGTATACGTCGTTGGGGAAGGTGAAGTCGCCCAGGGTGCGGCCGACGACCGTCTGGCGGGAGAGCACCTCGAATTCGCGGCCGGGGCGGCCGTCGTTGCGAAGCTGCACCAGCTTGAATTTGAGATGCGGCGTGGCGAGGGCGGCCATGATCATACTGTGGGAGCCCACCGGAGCGTTGCCCGACTGTTCGCGCCAGGTGACTTCGAAGAGATCGCGCTCCTCGGACTTGCCTTTCAGGGAGAAGCGCCCGGCGGGGCGGAAGCGGAAGCGGCCGCTTCCGGCAACGGCCTGGTGGAGAGTGTCGGAGATGAGAATCTGCTCGGGGCTGGCGGCGCCTTCCACGCGCGAGGCGACGTTGACGACGTTGCCGAAGACGTCGTTGGACTTCACGATGCCCAGGCCGTAATTAATTCCGATCCGGATGGAAACGCGGTAGGCCTGCGGCTTGTCCAGGTTATCGGCAGTGATGACTTCCTGCATCTCGATGGCGGCGGCCACGGCTTCGGCGTGGTCCTCGAAGGCGGCCATGACAGCATCGCCGATGGTCTTGATGACGCGCCCGCCGTGGCGCTCGACCGCCTTGCCCAGCAGGGTGTTGCAGTGGTGCACCATGATCAGGCCGGCGGAGTCGCCGAATTTTTCGAAGTAGTCGGTGGAACCCTTAATGTCGGTGAACAGAACGGTGATGTTGCGGCGGAGTTTTTCCAGCTCCGCAGCCCGATCGAGCTGCTGGGCGTCGAGGTTGAGGATGCGGGTGACGCCGTCGTTGGGGCTCATGTCGTGCCTGGGATCAGCTAGCGGCCGAGATATTTTTCCAGGGCCTCGATGTCGGAGGCGGCCATGGCGGCGTAACGCTTGGCGCGTTCCAGATCGTTGCGGCCGATGGCGTCCTGGGCCTTGGCAAGGTTGATTTTCATGCTGGCCTGCTTGGCGGCGATGTCGCCGCGGAGACCGAAGCCGGAGGCGGCCTGCTGGCGCTGCAGATTGTCGAGGCTGCTGTTGACCGATGCGGAGCGGCCGGTGAGCTGGTCAATCTCGTGTTCGATCCTGTCCAGTTCCTCGGCCTTGGCCTTGGCCGCTGCCTCCGCTGCGGCCGCAGCCTGGGCGTTAGCTGCCGACATTTGTCCCGCAGCGGCATTCCTGGTCATGAGCTTTTTCGAGGAAGCAGCCGCAGACTTGATTTCTTCCGCGGGCGTGAGCTCGGCCGGTCTTGACTCGGATGGTTGAGCGGCGGCGGCAGCCGGTTGCGGCGCGACTGCCGGCGGCGGCTGCATCGTCGCCTTGGTCTCATTGGCGGCGGAAGCTTTTTTCCCCTTCGGCATGTAGAGCCCAGCCGCGACCAAAACGACGAGCACGATGACGGCGCCGAGGCTTACGTACAAGCCGCGATGGCCGACCGGTTGCGCGGCCACCGGAACAGGAGCAGGGGCAGGAGCCGGCGCAGCAGCAGCAGGAGCGGTGACCGCTTGGGTGGCAGCAGGAACAGGGGTGGGCGCCGGCACGGCGGTTTTCGGACGCGTAATCGGTCCAGTGCGAACGTGCGGCAAGGGAGTACGCGTGCCGGTGGCGGTGGCGTCCTGCGAACCCTGGACGAAGGTCTTGGCCTCCTGCAAATCACGGAGGACGATGCGTACGGCATTGCGGAACGCGTCGGCGGACTGGAAGCGCTCTGCCGGAGACTTGGCGATCGAGGTCAGAATTACCTGATTCAGCCCTGCGGGCATCTCGGGCCGCAGTTCCACGGGCGGGGTCGGCGGCTGGCTGACGTGGGCCGCCATGAGGGAAAAACTGCTGTCGCCGTGGAAGGGGCGCTCGCCGGTGACCATCTCGTAGAGCGAGATACCGAGGGAGTAAAGATCGGAACGCTCGTCGGTGCGCTCGCCCTTGACCTGCTCCGGAGACATGTAATTGATGGAACCCAGCGTCGAGCCGGGCGCGGTCAGCAAGGTGGACTCGTTGCCGGTGCGCGCGATGCCGAAGTCCATGAGCTTGACGGTGCCGTCGGGAGTCAACATCATGTTGGCCGGCTTGATGTCGCGGTGAATGACGTGCCGCTGGTGGGCGTAGCTGAGCGCGTCGAGGATATGGTCAATGTAGGTGAGCGCGTCGGGGACGGGGATGGGTCCGGCAGCCAAAACCGAGGAAATGGCCTGGCCCTCGACGTACTCCATGATCATCACGAGTTGATTGTCGATGGTGAGCGCGGTGTGGAGGGTGGCGATGTGAGGATGATTAAGGGCCGCCAGCACCTTGATTTCGCGCAAAAAGCGCGCGGCCACTTCTTCCTGGCCGCCGATTTCCGGAAGGACGACCTTCATGGCCTCGACGCGGTCGGTGATGACGTTGCGCACCTGATAGACGCGCCCCATTCCGCCGGCACCCAAAACTTTAAGGACCTCATAATCACCAAGCCGCTGGGGAGTATTACCGCTCATGTTTGAACTCCTGTATGCTGCGCTGAGAAGGTTTCAGCCGGGGATTTCCATTTTTGGAGGTCCGAGCAGACGGCATTGTATACCGAGTTGCCGCGTCTCGGGGCCTTTCTGGTTCCCACCGGTCACCGAAAAGGGCGGACCTGCCCTCGCCCTAGCTCTCACTCTCGGAACTGTAGCGTCTCGAAACAATTTCTCGGACACGGTTCGGGGCGATGCTGCGGCGCATCGTGGCGCTGCCGCTGCCCGCGGGATAGTTGAAGCGGCAACAACAGAGAAAATCGGTCTACAAGAGGCGGAGGAGGGAGCCGATGGGGAACGGACGGAGCGTGGGTGATTGCTGTCGATAACAGGCTTTTACACAACCGAAACCCACTAAGGCAGCCCCGGCGGTCGATCTAGAATGGTTCCATGACTCTCAAGGACGTGATCGCCTGTCCGAAGTGCGGCGGCAAAGAGATTGTGTACTCCTGCGAGCCCAAGTGCTGCTTCAATCACGTCTGTGCCGATTGCCGCAGCACCTTTGAGCTGAACACCGTGAAGACGGGCCAGTTCGACCACGAGACTGCGATCGCGGCGGAAGAGCCGCCTTCGGGTGATCCCACTACCGGCTGCGCCACTTGCGGCAGCCTGCGCGTGGCCGTCCTCAGCTCCGGACGCGACGAGACTTTGCTGCTGTGCGCCAATTGCCGCGCGGTCTCAAGGCTGGCGATTGAAGAGTTTGTCCCTGGCAATTTCTAAATTTCACCGCCGAGACGCCGCGGGCGCCGAGATAACTAAGCCAAGAGCTAAGAGCTAAAAGCTAAGAGCTGCCCTGCTACAATCCCGCCCATGTCGAAGACGCGCGCAAAGAGAATCAAGCTGCTGTTGTTCGACGTGGACGGCGTAATGACCGACGGCAAGCTCTGGATCTTGCCCGCGCCGGCCGGCGCCCAGCAATCTACGGCCGACCCACCCTTGGCAAAGACGGCCAAGGGTGGGGCACCCCGCATGATCGAAGCCAAGGGCTTCCACGCGCACGACGGCACCGCCATCTCGCTGGCGCGGCTGGGCGGCCTGAAGACCGGGCTGATCACCAAGCGCATCTCGGAGACCGTCGCCCTGCGTGCCCGCGACCTCAGGCTCGACCACGTCTATCAGGGTGTGATGCTGAAGATCCAGGTTTTCGAGGAGATTCTGGCTAAAGAGAGGATCACCGCCGCCGAAGTGGCCTACATCGGTGACGACGTCATCGACCTGCCCATCATGCGCCGCTGCGGCTTCGCCATCGCCGTGGCCAACGCCCGCGCCGAGGTCAAGGAAGAGGCCCACTGGGTGACGCCGCACGCCGGCGGGGATGGCGCCATCCGCGACGCGGTCGAGTGCATTCTGCGGGCGCAGGGAAGCTGGGATTCGGCGGTGAAGAAATATCTGGAGCGCGGGGATCCGCCGAAATAGCACTCAGCCACGCCGAGTTCCTGGTTTTGACTGAATGCTGATTGCTGCCTGCTGGGTGCTAAAGAAAAAACCCGCGGGCTGCAGGAGGCAAGCAACCGCGGGCGTTTCGGTTCCCCTTGCGGAGGCGAAATCCTCTGGAAAAACCAGGTGAACCTTGTTGCTGGATACGAACCCGGCCGCTCGGAAAAAGTTTCGCCAGCACTCGCAGCAGTCAGCAATCAGCAATCGGCCAAGACTACCCCAACCATGCGATTCGGCTGACGGCTGACGGCTGACTGCTAATTGGGCAGCGGCTCGGTCTTCGCCATCACCGCGGCGAAGCGCGGGTCTTTCCTCAGGCCGGCGAAGACCTCGTCCTTGTACACGTCATTGATGTGGGCGTAACCCTCCTCGACAGCCTTCTTCAGGTATTCCAGGCTGCGGTCATAGATGCCCTGCCGGGCGTAGATCCTGGCCAGGGTGTAGGCGTAGCGGGCGCGGTCCTCGGGAGAGGCCATGCGCGCCGCGATTCCTCCCTGCGCCTGCCGCTCGAAGATTTGCGGGTCCAGCTCCAGGGCGCGCATGAACTCGGTGCTGGCTCTGTCGAATTCCTTTTTCTCGAAGTACGCCATCCCCAGGTTGCTGTGGAACGAGGCTGAAGTCTCGCTCAGCTTCAGCGCCTTTTCATATTCGCTGATGGCCTTGCCGTACTTCTTCCTCATGTAGAAGACCACGCCCAGGTTGTTGAGGGCCTCGGCGTGGTTCCGGTCCATCTTGATGGCACGATTGAACTGTTTCTCCGCCTCTTTGAGCTGGAGCAACTGCAGGTAGGCGATGCCCATCTTGTTGTGCAGGGCAGCCGAGTCGGTTTTCTTCATGGCGGCATGGTAGTAGTCGAGAGCGTCGCTGTACGCCTTCTGCGAGCGCAGCTCGTCGCCGGCTTTCTCGAGATCGCGCGCCGAGGCATCGGCGGGCGGAGGCAGAGGCTGGCGCGGTCCCTCGACGGTCACCGCTGCCGCTTCGCTGCTCGCTGGGACCGACTGCGGCCCAGGCTGCTGATTAGCGGCGGGAGCTTGCGCCAGGGAAACCGGGGTCCCCGGCGCGCCCGGGGTTGGCGCGCTGGGGTGGAGAGAAGACAAGCTGGTGGCGGCCAGGCACATGACCCACATCAGGTGAGGCATAAGCAACCTCCAGGCCGGTGTCCCGGCGCTGTCAAACGATCCGGCTATCGGCGCGGCGGGTCCTGGTTGCCCGAAGGATCCGAAGCCGGGGCTTTCTTATCGTCGTCTCCCTTGAATACGCCAACGATCTTGCCAAAGAAGCCCTTCTTCTTTTTCGCGGCTGGGTCAGTCTGGGCCGAACTTTGTTGCTGCTGCCCCGGCTCCTGGCCCGGCGGCTGTCCTGTATTAGACACCGCAGGGGGCGGAGAAGGTTTCGGTCCCAGGCCCAGGATGCGCGAGAAGAAGCCCTGTTGCTGGGTCGCGGCGGCATGATCGCAGGTGTCGGTGGGCTCGGTGCCCGCCAGGAAGGCTGCGATGTAGTCGTCGGGACAGGTGGGAGTGGCCAGCCGGTTGGTCACCTTGTCCAGCTTCACGTCCACCACGCCCGAAGGCTGGGTGAACGGCTTCACCCCCTGGTACTCGGGGAAGGTGACGGCCTTCTTCATGAACTCCGCCCAGATCGGCGCCGCGGTATCGGCTCCGCTCAGCCGCAGGTCGCTGTAGTCGTCGAAGCCGACCCACACGATGCACAGCAGATTGGAAGTGTAGCCGGCGAACCAGCCGTCATGCGAGGTGCCGGTCTTGCCGGCAGCCGGGGCGGTGAAGCCGCGGGCGCGCACGCCGGCGGCGGTGCCCGAGTTGAGCACCGTCTCCATCATGCTGGTCATGATGTAAGCGACACGCGGATCGAGCACCGGATGCATCTCGGGCGAGTAGTCCTGGATCACTTCGCCCTGGGCATCGCGTACCGAGGTGACCAGCATCGGCGATATCTTCACCCCGCCATTGGCGAAGATGGTGTAGGCGCTCGCCATGTCGAGCGGCGTGGCATCGTAGGCGCCGAGCGCGATGGCCGGCGTGGCCTGCACCGACTTGATGCCCGCCGCCCGCGCCAGCGCCGCCACCTTGTCGTAGCCCGTCATCTCCGCCACTTTGACGGTGGCGTTGTTCAGCGAGTGCGAGAGCGCATAGGTGGCGTTGACCGGACCGTGGTATTCCTCCTTGTAGTTGCGCGGCTCGTAGATTTGGTCCCCGTAGCTGAAGGTGGTGGGGGAGTCGTCCACCACGGAGGCGGGCGTCAGCACCGGCGTGCCATCGAGTCCGGTGTTGATGGCCGCCGCGTACACGAACGGCTTGAAGACGGACCCGGTGGGGCGCCGCGCGACCGCGTGGTTCAACTGGCTGAAACCGTAGTTGCGCCCGCCCACCAGCGCCAGCACATTGCCGCTATGCGGGTCCAGGGCCACCAGCGCCACTTGCGCCATCGGCCCCGGCTGCACCTTGGTCTCCCACTTGGCGGCTTTGCCAGTCCCCACCTTCTGCCGCTTGGCGCGCAGCTTTTCCACCTTGGCGTCGATCAGCTTGATGCCCGCCTGCACCGCTTCGGCCGCAGCTTCCTGCAGTTGGGGATCGAGCGTGGTGTAGATGCGGTAGCCGTGCTCGTTCATGTCGCGCTCGGGGAACTTGGGCGCGAGAACATCTTTCACCAGGTCCACGAAGTAGGGAGCGTCACTGGCCTCGACGTTGGGCGGGGCGAGCTTGAGCGCTGCCGCCTTGGCCTTGTCCGCCTGCTCGCGGGTAATGGCTCCGGTTTCTACCATCGAGTCCAGCACCAGGTTGCGGCGCTCCAGCGCGCGCTCCGGATACTTGTAGGGTGAGAGGTAATTCGGGCGCTGGATCATGCCTGCCAGCAGCGCGGCTTCGGGCAGCGTCAGGTTCTTGATGTCCTTGCCGAAGTAGGCCTGCGCTGCCTCGCCGAAGCCCTGGATGGTGAACGAGCCACGCTGCCCCATATACACCGAGTTGGCATACATCTCGAACAATTGCGGCTTGGATAAGCGGTGCTCCAGCTCCAGGGCGATGAGCATCTCCGCCAGCTTGCGCTTGATGGTCTTCTGCGGGCTGAGGAAGAAGCCGCGCGCGATCTGCATGGTCAGCGTGGAGCCGCCTTGCTCGTGGCGCCCGCTGCGCAGATCCACCAGCGCCGCTTCCATGAGCCGGTAGTAATTGACCCCGGCGTGCTGGAAGAAGCGACGGTCCTCGATGGCCAGCACCGCGTCCACCACGACCTTGGGGATCTCGTTGAAGCTGACCAGGCGCCGCTTGGACCGCTGTTCGCTGTCGGAGAGCGCGGTGACCAGTTGCGGTTCCAGTTCGTAGGCCTCCAGTTCGTCGTGCTTGTCGTCGGCGCCAGTAATCTTTTCCACCCGGCCTTCGCTGACGCGGATCACCGCCCCTTCGGCGCTGTGGTAGGAGGCCGGCCCGGGCCTGATCTCGATCCCCGACTTGACCAGCTTGAAGGCGCCCAGCGGCGAGTCGCCGCCTTCGGTGTACCCGACCCGCCGGAGCTGCGCGGCGATCTGGTGCACCGTCAGCTTGTCGCCGGTGTGCACCAGCTTGGGCAGGGCGTAGATCTTGGCGGCGTTGGCGAAGATGGGTCCCCGCATTCGCCGCTCCACGATCCTCTCGTACTTGATGTAGTAGTAGGCGAAGACGCCGATGGCGGCGCACACCACCAGCAGCACGGCCGCGAGCGCCACCTTCGCCACTGGGTCTGACAACCGGCCGCCAGCGCCCCTGGCCGTCAAGAATCTCGGGATCTTGAGTTTTATCGGCACGTTGGATCGATGGAATGCCTTACTTCAATTAAGACGGCGCTGGACCTCATTGCGTTATCTGCTGCTCCCAATTGGATGCAACCCGCTGGCTTGCTGCTCATTTTCCCGCAAAGCTCCTTGCCGGGCCAGAGCCCGGCTGCCGTTGGTGGTGCACGGTTCGAAGGGCGCGAAACGACTCTAGATGCGCTTGTTCTTGGTCGCAGGATGGAACTTCAGGTCCAACGGGAAGCCAGGCAAGTCAACGTGTACGCTGTAATCGGCCCAGATGGAAAGTTCCGGCCCGTTGCGCTGGACGTTGATCTGCTCCGCTTTCAACGGGATGCCGTATTCCGCCGCCTTCTTTGCCAGAGTGTTGCGGATGTCCTGCTCGCTCTTGTTGCTGTAGGAGTTGATCAGGGCCTCGTTCTGGATGTCGTCCTGGAATTGGTAATTGTTGACGTAGGGCGGCAACAGCGTCCAAGCGGCATAGACTGCCGCGACCACCAGCAATACCCCGAACAGCGCTTTGAGCCTATTCATTCCCCATCCGGACCCGGCCGGCGGGCGCACCTTGCTCAGGAAGCCAGCCGGAGCACTTTGCCAAAATGGGTTGCTATGCTGCTGATGGTAGCATCCTCGATTTTGCGTGTCGAGCGCTCCACCACCTCGACTTTGCCTTCGGAAACCTTCCTGCCAACAGTCACTCGGAAGGGCATGCCCACCAGGTCAGCGTCCTTGAACTTGACCCCGGGGCGCTCATCGCGGTCGTCCAGCAGCACGTCATAACCGGCGGCTTCCAGCTTCTGGGAGACTTCGATGGCGGCTTGCTTAATGTTCGCATCTGCGAAGTTTGTCGGCGTGACCACGATCTCGAAGGGCGCAATCTGTGGCGGCAGCCAGAAACCTTCCTCATCATGGTTCTGCTCGATGGCCGCGGTCAAGATGCGCTCCACGCCGATGCCGTAGCTGCCCATGATGGGCGTGACCTCCTTGCCGTCCTTGTCCAGCACGCGCAGTCCCATGGCCTGCGAGTACTTGTAGCCCAGCTTGAAGATGTGCCCGATCTCCACCGCCTTGCCCACCACCAGCGGCGCGCCGCAGTTGGGACAGCCCTCGCCTTCGCTGACGGTGCGCAGGTCTACCCACTGTTCTACCGGAAAATCCCGCCCCGGCGTGATATTACGCAGGTGATAGTCCTCTTTGTTCGCGCCCGAGACCAGGTTCGTGCGGCCATGGAGCGCCGAGTCCACCAGCACTATGGGCGGGCCGTACTTGTTCTTGCCCGGCGGGATGCCGATCGGCCCCAGGAAACCGGCCGGCGAGCCGAAGATCTCCTGGATCTCTTCGGGGTGCATCGGGCGGAACACACGCCCCTCGACCGCCGACGACAATTTCGCCTCATTCAACTGGTGGTCGCCGCGCACGAAGGCGATGACCGGCCGGTTGCGGCTCTCACCGGTCTTGCCATCTTCTTCCACGGCCATGTAGGCCATGGTCTTCATCTTCTGCTTGGGCGAGACGCCGAGATACTTCGCAACTTCTTCCATCGTCTTCAGCCCTGGGGTGTTGACCAGTTCAGGCTTGCCGGTTCCAGTCGGCGCAAGGTCCTCGACCGGCTCGAGGCGCGACGTGGCCTTCTCCAGGTTGGCCGCGTAGCCGCATTTCGTACAACTCACGACGAAGTCCTCGCCCGCGTCGGTCATCACCATGAACTCGTGCGATTGCGAGCCGCCCATTGCGCCCGAGTGCGCCTCCACCACCACGTACTTCAAGCCGCAGCGGTCGAAGATGCGGCGGTAGGCGTTATCGTGCTTGTGGTAAGACACGTCGAGCCCGGCCGCGTCGATGTCGAACGAGTACGAGTCCTTCATGGTGAACTGCCGCACCCGCAGCAGCCCGGATTTGGGGCGCGGTTCGTCGCGGAACTTTTCCTGGATCTGGTACCAGATCTGCGGCAGCTGCTTGTAGCTGCGCAGCTCCTTGCGCGCGATCTCGGTCATGACTTCTTCATGCGTCATGCCCAGGCACAGGTCGCGCCCGCCGCGGTCCTTCAGGCGGAACATGTTGTCGCCCATCGCCGACCAGCGGCCGCTGGCTTCCCACAGCTCGCGCGGGTTCAGCGCCGGCAGGTAGAACTCCTGCCCGATCTTGTCCATCTCTTCGCGGACGATCTGCGTGATCTTCAGCTTCGCCCGCTGCCCCAGGAAGAGGAACGAGTACAGCCCGGCGGCCAGTTGGCGGATGTATCCGGCGCGCACCAGGTACTTGTGGCTGGCAACCTCGGCGTCGGCCGGCGCCTCGCGCAGCGTAGGAATAAACAGTTGTGACCAGCGGTGCATGCTTGTCCTTACAGGGGAATCAAATTTTTCATTCTAACGGAGAGGGAATGAGATTGCGAAACTTGCGATTCCGGTACGGCGAAGGACGGCGTGCCAATCAGAAATCACAAATTACAAATCACCAATTACCAATTACAAATTACAAATTACAAATTACAAATCACACCATCTGCGTTCCCCACAGATCGTGCAGGTGCACGATGCCCTCCAGGCGCCCATTCCCGTCCACCACCACCAGGGAAGTGATTTTCTTCTGCTCCATGGTGTTCAGCGCGGTGACAGCGAACTCGTCGCGGTGGATGACTTTGGGGTTGCGCGTCATGCACTCGGCGGCGGTCAGGTCGAGGATGTCTTTGCCGCGCCGCTCGAGCAGCCGGCGCAGGTCGCCGTCCGAGATCACGCCCACCAGCTTTTCGCCCTCGACCACCGTCGTCAGACCCAGCCCTTTGCGCGACATCTCGTAGATCACGTCCTGCATGCGCGTGGCGGGCGAGACCCGCGGCACCGCATCACCGGAGTGCATCAGCGACCCCACCCGCGCCAGCTTCTTGCCCAGCTTGCCCCCGGGATGCAGGTCGGCGAAATCCTCTTCCTTGAAGCCGCGCTTTTCCGCCAGCGCCAGCGCCAGCGCGTCGCCCAGCGCCAGCATGGTGGTGGTCGAAGCGGTGGGCGCGAGGCCCAGCGAGCAGGCTTCCTGCGCCACCGAGCAATCAAGCGCCACATCGGCTGCCTGCGCCAGCGTGGACAGCTTGGGGGAGGGCACGGCTTCCAGCGGGGTCCCCGGCGCGCCCGCTCTTTGGCGCGCTGGGGTGCGAGGCGTGCCGGTCAGCGATGAAACAGACCCGGGCTTTAGCCCCTGAGGAGAGCCTGAATGAAGTGCATCTCCCGTCATGGCAATGAGGCACACCCCCAGGCGCTTGACAGTGGGTAGCAGAGCTACGATCTCTTCTGTCTCACCACTGTAAGAGAGCGCCAGGACCACGTCGCCGCGTACCAGCATGCCGAGGTCACCGTGTACGGCTTCCGCCGGATGCAGGAACAGTGCCGGCGTTCCGGTCGAACTGAGCGTGGCCGCAATCTTGCGCGCCACCAGACCGCTCTTGCCCATGCCGGTGACCACCGCGCGCCCGCCACAGCCG
The DNA here is from genome assembly GCA_963704285.1 of uncultured Acidobacteriota bacterium. Lineage (GTDB taxonomy): Bacteria > Acidobacteriota > Terriglobia > Terriglobales > Acidobacteriaceae > JAHFUA01. Next base: position 4,164,207 of record OY969886.1, read on the forward strand.
TAGAGCATCTCTACGGCCTGTTCGAACGCCTTGGCCATGGGACCGGCCAGGCGGTCGGCCAGCGCCTTGAGCGCCGCGGCCTCGATGCGCACCACGTTTTCACCGATGTGTCGCATGGAAACGGAAGATGGTAACAAAAATGACGGTGCGGAGCTCACCTAGCAGCCGGCTGCCACTTCTTGAGGAACGCCATCACGTCCTCGGGCGCCAGCCACTTCGTCTGAGATCACGTGCCAGGGCACGACTTTAAAGAATGTCATCCCGAGGAAGCGCGAGCCGTCAGGTGAGCGCGACGAGGGATCTGGGTTTTGCGCTGTTCGCAGCGCGGTCCAGCCTGGGATTCTGCTCCGCTTCATAAACCAAGATTCCTCGCACGCGCTTAGTCGCCGCGCTCCTTCGCGCGGCTCGGAATGACAACTATAAGCTATAAGCAGCTCCCCCTACGTGCCGGCTCTTGGCTCTTGGCCAAAAGCTAAAAGCCAACAGCCAGAAGCCGCCTTTTAGACGCTATGAATCCTGAGATGTCACAGCTTTTCGGACTGCCAGCAGTTGCTCAAGCACACCACGGAGCTTGGAAAGCTCCAGCGCGTTGAGGCCGTCGGACTTGGCTTGCGCCGGATTGTCGTGGACTTCGATGAAGATGCCGTCCACGCCCGCGGCCACCGCGGCCCGCGCCAGCACCGGGATGAACTGCGGCTGGCCGCCGGTCACGGCCTCCCCGTCCGCCCCGGCCGAAGGCAGTTGCACCGAGTGGGTGGCGTCGAAGACCACAGGCGCGAACTCGCGCATGACGGGCAGCGAACGCATGTCCACTACCAGATTGTTGTAGCCGAACGAACTGCCGCGCTCAGTGACGAACACTCGCTGGTTTCCCGCCTGGTGCGCCTTTTCAACGGCATGCCGCATGTCCCACGGCGAGACGAATTGCCCCTTCTTGAGGTTCACCGCGCGCCCGCTGCGGGCCGCAGCCACGATCAGGTCGGTCTGCCGGCAGAGGAACGCGGGGATCTGCAACACGTCCACCACCTCGGCCACGCGGGGCACGTCCGCGGCTTCGTGCACGTCGGTCAGTACCGGAATCTTCACCCGCGCGGCGATCTTGTGCAGAATGCGCAGCCCCTCGGCCACGCCCGGTCCGCGATAACTCTTGATGGAGGTGCGGTTCGCCTTGTCGTAGGACGCCTTGAAGATGTAAGGCAGGCGCAGCGCGCGGCAGACGCCGGCGATGGACTCCGCCATCTTCAGCGCGTGCTCTTCACTTTCGATGACGCACGGCCCGGCGATAAGGAACAGCTCGCCGCCGCCGACCTCAACGTTGCCGACTTGGAAGGAAGTTTCGAGTTTCACGTTTCAAGTTTCAAGTTGTGCTATCCGAATCCAGACGATGTATCAGAACGCAATGATAGTGGCCGGAGGCTCGAAACTTGAAACGTGAAACTTGAAACTGGTTTTACCGCTTTCCGACCTTCTCCGGCCGGAGGAACATCTCGACTTCTGCCGCTGCCTTCTGCTCCCGCCGCCGCAGGCGGTTCTCGTAAGACGCGCCCATAAAGGCCTTGAAGAGCGGATGCGGCTCGAGCGGCTTCGACTTGAACTCGGGGTGGAACTGGCAACCCAGAAAATAAGGGTGGTCGGGAATCTCGACGATCTCGACGTATGTCCCGTCGGGCGTGGCGCCGGTGATGCTCAGGCCGCCGCCGGTGAGCACGGCTTCGTATTCGCGGTTGAACTCATAGCGATGGCGATGTCGCTCGCTGATCTCCAGCGCCCCGTACGCCTTGGCGGCAAACGAACCGGGCGTGAGCTTGCAGGTCCAGGCGCCCAGGCGCATGGTGCCGCCCAGTTCGTCGATGCCGCGCAGCTCGCGCAGCTTGTAGATGACGCGGTGCGGCGTCGCGGGATCGAATTCGCTGGAATCGGCCCCTTCCAGCCCGCAGACGTTGCGCGCGAACTCGATGCAGGCGGTCTGCATGCCGAGGCAGATGCCGAAGTACGGCACCTTTTTCTCGCGCGCGTAGCGGATGCCGTTCAACATGCCCGCGATGCCGCGCTTACCGAATCCTCCGGGTACCAGGATGCCGTCGAATTCTTCGAGCTGTGATTCGTAGCTGCGGTCGTCTTTGTCCTTGCCTTCCAGGCCCTCGGCCTCCACCCACACCAGGTTGGCCTTCAGGTTGAAAGCGAGCGCGCCGTGCACCAGGGCTTCCTTGAGCGACTTGTACGAATCCTCGTACTCGACGTACTTGCCGACGATGGCGATCGAGACTTCGTCCTTGGGGTTATAGACGCGGCGCACCAGGTCTTCCCACGGCGCGAGGTCGGCGTCGCGCGCCTGGAGGTGCAGGTATCTCAGGATGAGCGCGTCCACGCCTTCCTTGGCGAACAGCAGCGGCACCTCGTAGATGGAAGCCACGTCCTTGGCCGTGATTACGGCTTCTTCTTCGACGTTGCAGAACAGCGCGATCTTGGACTTGATGTCTTTCGAAAGGTAGCGGTCGGTGCGGCAGAGCAGGATGTCGGGCTGGATCCCGATGGAGAGCAGTTCCTTCACCGAGTGCTGCGTGGGCTTGGTCTTCAGCTCGCTGGCGGCGGCGATGAAGGGCACCAGCGTGACGTGCATGAACAATGTGTTCTCGCGCCCCAGGTCCTGACGCATCTGGCGGATGGCTTCGAGGAAGGGCAGCGACTCGATGTCGCCCACGGTGCCGCCGATTTCGACGATCACCACGTCCACGTCCTGCGCCACCTTCTTCATCGTCGCCTTGATCTCGTTGGTGACGTGCGGGATGACCTGGACAGTCTTGCCGAGATAGTCGCCGCGGCGTTCCTTGGTGATGATCTGCTCGTAGATGCGGCCGGTGGTCCAGTTGTTATCGCGGCTGAGGCGGGCATGGGTGAAGCGCTCGTAGTGGCCGAGGTCGAGGTCGGTCTCGGCGCCGTCGTCAGTCACGAAGACCTCGCCGTGCTGGAACGGCGACATGGTGCCCGGGATCGACGTTGAGGTAGGGGTCCATCTTCATCAGGTTGACCTTCAAGCCGCGACTCTCCAGCAGGCAGCCAATCGAGGCCGCCGCCAGACCCTTGCCCAACGAAGACACGACACCGCCGGTCACAAAGATGTACTTTGCCGACATCTCGTCCTCACCCTGAATTTTCTAAGTAGTTTGTGCGTTCCGGAGGGGTGCACGACCAATTATGCCTGAAAACCGGGGCGGAGGCTAGGGCGTAGATGCGGGCTCTTGGCTGGCGGCTCTTAGCTCTTGGCTTTCGCCCGCCGAGATCGGCCTGCGCGGGCCATTCTGGCGACTGAAGCGCTGAATCGCGAATAGCCGCTGGCCTTGGCTCCGGCATCTAACTCCTTATCGTGCAACCAGAGTCTGCTCCGGGTAACATGGACGGTATGCGCAAGCTTTTCCTGGGCGCAGGAGCCCTCCTGTTCGCGCTGTTGCTGGCCTTTGTCCTCCCCCGGCCCTGTGCGCTCGCCCAGAATCCGCAGCTCACCAAGCGCCTCATCCTCAAGGACGGGAGCTACCAGCCGGCCACCAAGTGGGAGGTCCACGGCGACCGCGTGCGCTACTACAGCGCCGAGCGCTACGAGTGGGAAGAGCTTCCTTCTAGCCTGGTGGACTGGCCCGCGACCGAGAAATGGGAGAAAGAGAGCGGCAGCCATCGCATCTCCGAGGAAACCAAGGAAGTCTCGGCCGAACTGGAGGAGGCACGCAGGGCCGAAGATGCCAGGACCCCGCTGGTTGCCCCCGGCGTCAAGCTGCCTTCACAAGGCGGTGTCTTTCTGCTGGACAAGTTCCAACGTCAGCCGCAACTGGTCGAACTGGCGCAAAGCGGCGGGGAGGTGAAGAAAGACATGGGCAAGAACGTGCTGCGCGCGGCCATCAACCCGCTGGCCTCAATGAAGCAGAGCATCGAGCTTCCAGGCGTCCGTGCCCGTGTGCAGTCGCATGAAACCCGGCCGATCATCTATGTGGACGTCGATACCGACGACGATTCTTCGACCGGCTCCAGACCTCCCGACGCCGCCCACCGTTTCCGCCTGGTGCGTTTGCAGAGGAAGAAGGACTCGCGCGTGGTCGGCAACCTGAAGATCGCCCTGACCGGCAAGGTCTCGCAGCAGGAGAGCTTTATCGAGACGGTAGCCGAGCCATTCTCCGGCGATTGGGTGAGGGTGACTCCCGCCAAAGACCTCGAGCCCGGCGAGTATGCCCTGGCCGAGATGCTGGGCGAAAAGCAGATCAACCTCTACGTGTGGGATTTCGGCGTGGACCCCTCGGCCCCCGCCAATCCCGGCGCCTGGAAGCCCGTCCAGCCGCCGCCCTCGAAGACCGGCACGGATGAATCGCCGGTGCTGGGGAAAAGGCAGAAGTAGCAGTCAGCAGTCAGCAATCAATTGAGTCATTGGTTCATTGAGAAGTCATCTCATAAATGGTTTTCGGGAGGGCACGGCTTTAGCCGTGCCGCCCAAAGCCGCGAATAATGCGGGCTTTAGCCCCTGAGGGAATCAGCATTTCGCTGAAATGGTTCATTATGAGATGACTTCTGAGTCATTGGGTCATTCAGGCCGGGTTCAAATGAATCAATGATTCAATGGCTCAATGGCTCAATTCCTACCGCACCATTCCCTGCTGGGCCACGGCGATGTTGTCGCGGGTGGAATTCTTCACCATGTACATCATCTCGTCAGCCTGGCGAATGATCTCGTGGGTGCTCTTGGCGTCTTCCGGGTAGGTGGCGACGCCGATGGAAGCGCGCACGCTCAGCCCCAGCGCGTCGCTCTCCAGGAAGGCGGTGTGGCGGAAGACGTCCAGGATGCGGCGGGCCACCACCATGGCGGATTCCTTGCTGGTTTGCGGCAGCAGGATCACGAACTCGTCTCCGCCATAGCGGAAGGCGTAGTCGATGAGCCGGAGGTGATGTTTGAGATGGAAGCCGACCTCGGTCAGCAGCTTGCTCCCCACCAGGTGGCCGTGGGTGTCGTTGACGCGCTTGAAGTGGTCGAGGTCGATGAACAGCACGCTGAACTCGTAGCCGAAGCGCGCCGAGCGATAGACCTCGGCCTCCAGCGTCTTGTAGAGGTGGCGGGCGTTGAACAGCCCGGTGACGTCGTCGGTGATGGTGAGTTCCTGGATCTTCTCCACCGCGCGGGCATTGTCGATGGCGATGGCGGCGTAATCACAGAGGGCGTGCAGGAAGAACATCTCGTTGTCGCCGAAGGTCTCCATGGCGCAGTTGATCAACTGGATCACGCCCAGCACGCGGTGGCGCGCGCGCAGCGGCACGCAGATGATCGACCGCGTCTGCCATTTGGTCATTTCATCCACCCGCTTGGCAAAGCGCGGGTCGTTGTAAACATCGGGCACGATCAGCGACTCGCCGTGTTTGGCCACCCATCCCGCGATGCCCTCGCCCACCTTCAAGCGCAGGTTCTTCAGCGTCTCCGCGGCCTCGCCCACGGCGATGGCGAAATAGAGCTCCTGCTTGCTCTCGTCCACCATGAGCAGGGACCAGGTGTCGGGACGGAAGTATTCCGCCATCTTGTCCATGATGGTCTGCAGGATGGAGTCCAGGTTCAGCGAGGAGGTAAGGGCCTTGGCCACATCATGGAAGATGTTCAGTTCCTGCACCTGCCGTTTGCCGTCAGCAGTGGCCTCGGTCATGGAAAGATGCACGGTCACAGCGAAAGCCGGTGGGCGCATTATAGCTTCAGGTTCCGCGAGCCGGCAAAAAATGTCCCTGGCCGGCCACACTTCAGTAACCATCGGGCCATGTCCGAAATAATTGTCGCCAGAGGACTTAGCACTACTCGACGTTGACACGTCCCAGCGCTCCTCCCTATCATGGCCGCAGCTATGGGTTCCTTCGGCGAACGCATGCAGCGCGAACGCGAGATGCGCGGCATCACGCTGGAGGAAATCTCCGAATCCACCAAGATCACCAGCCGTTGCTTGCGCGCCCTGGAAGAGGAAGAATTCGACAAGCTCCCCGGCGGCATCTTCAACAAAGGCTTTGTCCGGGCTTACGCGCGTTTTCTCGGCATCGACGAAGACCAGGCGGTCGCCGACTTCGTCGTCGCTTCCGGAGGCGAACAGGATCAGCCCTTGCCCGACCCGCCCGAGCCGCGCGCCGTGGCCCTGGGACAACGCGCCGAGGGGCATCCCAACTGGCGCGCGTTTGCCCTGCTCTTATTGCTGCTCACAACGGTGGTTGTAGCCGCTTGGAAGCTGGGGCCAGCAGCGTTTCAAAGGGTTTTCGCGGCGGTGACGGAGCAGTTCAATCCCAGGCCGGCTCTTCCGCCGGCGCCGCCCAGCGTTACGCCTCAAAGCGCGCCTGACCTCCCGGCCGCGGCTCCTCTGCCCCCTCCTGCTGCTGCCCAAAAGCCGATGGCCAAAGCCAAACCCGTGGCCGTTGCCGTGGGCGGTCCGGCGACAGCTTTCCCCACCACCTCGGCGCCGGCCGCGGCTCCATCCCCGCCGGCGCCGCCTCGCACCTTCGTGGTACACATCCGCGCCACCCAGGATGCCTGGGTGCAGATCGTGGCCGACGGCACGCTGCTGAGCGAAGGCGTGCTGGTCCCGCCAGCGGAGAAGCGCGTGCGCGCCGCCAAGGAAGTGGTCATCAAGACGGGGAATGCGGCGGGCGTGGAGGTCTCCTTCAACGGCCAGCCGCTGCCGCCTCTGGGGGAGGAAAACCAGATGGCGACGGTGACCCTGACTGCCGCCGGCGTGCGACGCTGAGGAGGCTCGGATGCCGCGCATGATCGAGCTGATCCGCCAGTCGGCGGTGCCGGCCGACATCCTGCGCGCGGCCGCCCGGGGCGCGCTGGCGCTGCCCCCGGCGGAGGTGATCGAGATCCTGGTCCACCTCACCCAAAACCCCGTCTTCGCCCAGCAATCGCGGATGACTCTGGCGGGCTGGGACGAGACCTCGTCGCTGGCGGCAGCTTGCGATCCCCATGCTCCCCCGGCCGTGCTCGATTACTTCAGCCAGCCCGAGAACCTGCGCCCGCGCCTGCTTCCGGCGCTGCTCGAGAACCCCTCCCTGCCCGAGTCCCGGCTGCTGGACATCGCGCACGGCGCCTCGCGAGAGATCATTCCCATCCTGCTGGCCAGCTCCCGCGTGCAGACGACGGCCACCGTGCTGCACACCCTCGCCGGTAACCAGCGCCTGGAAGACCGTGAGGTCCAGCGTGTGCGCGAGATGCTGGCGCGCCTCGGCGAACCGGCGAAGCCCATCGCAGAGCATGAAACCGTGCCCTACGAGGTGGCGCACGCGGCCGAGATTGCGGCCGAGGAGGGAAAACCCTTCGCTCTGGTCGCGCTCAGCAGCGATATTCTCGGTCTGGGCTTTGAAGACTTCGACCTTCCGCCCACCGCAGACGGGGCTGTCGCCACGCTCGAAGTCCTGCCCGCGATCCAGGCCAAGGCAGCGCAAGCGGCGGACGATCCCAACCTCCAGCGGCGCGTTTCGACCCTGCACCGGATCGCCAAGCTCACCGTCGGCCAGCGCGTTCAGCTGGCGATGAAGGGAAGCCGCGACGAGCGCTTCATCCTCATTCGTGACGGCGCCAGGGTCGTGGCCTTGGCCGTGCTGGAATCGCCCAAGCTGGCGGAGAACGAGGTCGAGATCTTCGCCTCCATGCGCAACGTGCACGAGGTCGTGTTGCGCACCATCACCCTGAAGCGCAAATTCATGAAGGTGCACGCCGTAGTGAAGGCGCTGGTGAACAATCCCCGTACGCCACTGGATGTTGCCTTGCCGCTGCTCGGTCATTTGCTGGTGAACGACCTGAGGGCGCTTTCTGTGAACAAGAACGTCAACGACACCATCCGCAAGCTGGCCACCAAGCTTTACAACCAGAAGAAAGTGGCTACCGGAACGCGCTAGGATGCTGGCCATGCCTGTGACCCGTCCCATAGAATGACCTGTCGAAGTACCGGAGTGCCCGTTTGCCTGCCAGCGCTTCTGATCCCATCGGCGACCTGCTGAAGAAGGCGAAAACCATCGCCGTGGTGGGGCTTTCCAACAAGCCATTACGGCCCAGCCACGGCGTGTCTCTCTACATGCAGCAGCAGGGCTATCGCATCATTCCCGTGAATCCCAACATCCAGAGCGTGCTGGGCGAGAAGGCGTACCCTTCGCTGAAAGACGTGCCCGAGAAGATCGACGTGGTAAACATCTTCCGCCGCCCGGAGTTCGTGCCCGAGGTGGTGGCCCAGGCGATCGCTCTCGAGGTGCCCGCGCTGTGGATGCAGGAAGAGGTCATCCACGAACAGGCCGCCGAGAAGGCCCGCCAGGCCGGCATCTTCGTGGTGATGGACCGGTGCATCCTGGAAGAGCACCGGGCCAGGCAGCGCTAGGGCCGGCTTCCCATAGGCATAACCTGCCTTTACTTTCTTTCGCGCAGGATGGCGGCGATGACGCGGGGATTGCGGCGACCGTGCAGTACGGCTATGACGATGAGCGGTTTTTCATCCGGTGCGTACGCGATCAGAAAGTCCCTACGGAATGAAAACGCAGCGGTCGCGAAGTAAGATCGGAACGGCTGTGGCCCAGTTGAGGGAAGGAAACGAGGGCGCGAATGGCTCCATAGATTTCCTCGAGAACACGGTCCGCAGCGCCGAGATTGTCCGCAGCGATGAATTCCCAAATTTCGTCCAAGTCTGTGAAGAACATCTGGGTGGAGGACAAATCCGCTCATCCGCGGCGACGGTCTTCGCTCTTGCGGCGCAGCCGGTCAAAAGCCTCTTCGCCGTCGATGGGCTCAACGCGGCCACTTTTGATCTCATCGTAGCGGCCATCCAGCATCTTGCGCACCTGGGTGAGCTCAGCGAGGTAACCGGCCATGGCGTCCTCGACGAGTTCATCCGGCGCGCGACCGGTCGTCGCGGCAAGCTCCTGAAGGCGGGACTCGGTTTCAGGCTTGAGACGCACTACCATATCAGTCAGTTTAGAGACGCGAAGAGGGACTGTCAAAGGCAATTGCGGCAGGGTGCGGGGGAGGCCAGTAGAGCAGACATGTCGTGCGAGTGCACGGAGGCAAGGGGATTCTTCATCATTCCGGACCTGAGGATCTGTAATGATAAGCAAATAATGTGTAAAGCATTGTTCTACTGTACACCTAGTTGCTCGTGGTTCCAACAAGGCACTAAAGGTTAAGCGGAGAAGCTCACTATGCGTTATGTCATTACAAACATTCTATGGATGATCTTGGCAATAATCGTGGGGCTGAGTGGGCTGCTGGCGTCGATTGCTGTCGATGCGCATCATTGGATGCCCCGCAATTGGTGGCCCCGCAGGCTATGGAATAAACGTGGGACAGGTGGTTCGGAAAGAGGCCGGAGGCAACTGCCCCGGTCATAGTGCCTAATCGGCAAGACGACGCGGTGCAGTTACGACGGTGCTGGCCCCTAGTGGCGGTCAAGAATGCTTCCTGCGGGGCCGAGGCAAACGGCGCGAACCGGGGCGTAGGGTACGCATCGCTGGAGCCTGTCGAAATTGAAGAATGGACGCCGTGAGCGAGCCTCAGGCGCGGACCAGGATGACGGTGGCGTCATCGGCGAACGTTCCTCGGCAGAAGGCGCGCACCTCATCGAGCAGCGTCTCGGCGCAGGTGTCCGGCCGGGAGAGGTGCGCAACCAGACGCTCGGTACCGTATTCCTCGCGGCCATCGCTGGCTTCGGTAATGCCGTCGCTGTAGAAGAGCAGCCGCGCGCCGGGAGAGAGCGTCACCGTTTCCTCGCTATACTTGCCCGCACTCATCCCCAGCGGAATCCCTTCGCGTGTAGGAAGCGAGCGCACGCCCGTGTTGTCCACCAGCAGTGGCCACGGGTGCCCCGCGTTGGCGAAGGTGAGCGTTCGTCGCGCGGGATCGAGCACAGCGTAGATCATGGTGACGTACTTGCCCGCAGGCAGCTCGTCCATGATGCTCCAGTTGACGCGGGCCAGCAGTTCGCCCGGCCGGGCCGCTCCTGCAACCAGATCGCTTCCGCTTTGATGATGCGGCAGCGGCAGTTGGCTGAATCCAGCGTCTTCGTCGGCAAGACCCAGGGACAACTGACGGCCGGAGCGATCACGCCGGCCGGGTCTGCGATCCGCGGGCCGCAACGGAGGACGTTGGCGCGGGATGGGCTCCGCCAGCGAGCGCACCAGCCGCCGCGTGGCCGACATGAGCAGCGCCGCCGCCATGCCTTTGCCGGAGACGTCGGCCAGCACCAGCCCCCAGCGTCCCTGTTCGAGCTGGATGAAGTCATACCAGTCGCCGCTGACCGCGCCCGCGGCCGCGCACAACCCTTGAATGGCGAATCCGGGAACGAAGGGCGACGATTGGGGAAACAGCGCCTGCTGGATCTGGCGGGCTTCCTCGGCGTCGCTCAGCATCCGCTGGCGCTCCAGGCGTTCCCGCTGGAACAGCCGCGCGTTCTCGATGGCGATGGCGATGTGTCCTGCCAGCACTTCCAAAAGCTGCCTTTGCTCCGGCGGGAAGGCGTCCAGCTCGGTCCAGTTGGCGCTGAAAACGCCGATCACCTGCCCACGCACCTTGAGAGGGATATCGAGCTCGCAGAGCGTGCCCGGCTCGCACGCGATGTAAAAGGGGTCCTTGCGGACGTCGGGGGCGTAGCGCGTCTCCCCGGTGGCCGCCACCCAGCCTACCATGCCCTGCTTACCGATCTTCACCCGTGCGCCCTTGCCGTGCATGGTGCAGCCCCGGACGCCGGCCAGCACCATGTCGTTGGCCTCGAAGTCGCGCAGGAAGATAGAGGTCTCGATGCAGCCGAAGGTGCGCGCCACTTCGTTGACCACCTGGTCGATCAGCAGGTCGAGGTCGAGCGTGGAGGTGATCCTCTGTGCGGCTTGATGGATGCGGGTCAGTTCGTCCAGCACGCGGGCGCGCGAGACGAACTCGGGCGGTCCAGCGCCGGGTTGGGGACTGATAGCCATAAGCGATCCCTTGCTCCCGGCAAGAGCGTCCGCCCCTTGCGGAAGCACGCCTTAGTGGATGCCCGAGGCGCAGTCAGGATTCTTTTTTGGGAGGCGGAGAACTCTTCTCAGCAACGCTCGCCCGCCGCTTGCGAATCTCTTCCATGCGCTCGCGAATGCGTTTCTCGATGCCTTCGTTCGTGGGGAAGTAATAGCGGCGGTTTTTCAGGTTGTCGGGCAGGCACTGCATGTCCGCGACTTTCTGGTCGAGGTCGTGCGCGTACTGGTAGCCGGCGCCGTAGCCCATTCCCTTCATCAGGCCGGTGGGTGCGTTGCGCAGGTGCAGCGGGACGGGCTCGGCGACCGTGCGCTCCACATCCTGCTGCACCGCGCCGTAGGCCGTGTAGAGCGCGTTGGACTTAGGCGCGAGCGCGAGATAGACGGCGGCCTCGGCCAGCGCGAGATTGCCTTCCGGCATGCCGATAAAGTCCACGGCATCGCGCGCCGCCACCGCCAGCGAGAGCGCGTTAGGATCGGCCAGGCCGACGTCCTCCACCGCCATGCGCACCAGCCGCCGCGCGAGGTAGAGCGGATCTTCGCCGGCTTCGATCATGCGCGCCAGCCAGTAGAGCGAGGCGTCGGCATCACTGTTGCGCACCGATTTGTGCAGCGCGGAGATAAGGTTGTAGTGCTCCTCGCCGGCTTTGTCATAGAGCAGGATGCGTTTCTGTAAGGCGTCTTGGGCGATCTGCTCGGTGATCTCGCCGTTCGGGCCTGCGGTCCCAGCGGCGACTTCCAGGACGTTGTAGGCGGAGCGCGCGTCGCCGCTGGAATAGGCTGCGATCTTCGCCAGTACCTCGTCGCTGGCGCGCAGGTTCATCCCGCCCAGTCCGCGCTCCCGGTCTTCCAGCGCGCGCTTCAGCAGGGTGATGATCTGCTCCTCCGTCAGCGGGTTCAGCACGTACACGCGGCAGCGCGACAGCAGCGCCGAGATGATCTCGAACGAAGGATTCTCGGTGGTGGCGCCGATGAGCCGGATCGAGCCCTTCTCGACGTAGGGCAGGAAGGCGTCCTGTTGCGCCTTGTTGAAGCGGTGGACTTCGTCCACGAACAGGATGGTGCGGGTGCCGTACTGGCGCGCCCGCTCGGCATCCGCCATCACCTGCTTGATCTCCTTGATCCCGCTGAGCACGGCGGAGAACTGGATGAAGTCGGCGCGGGTCATGCCGGCGATGATCTTGGCCAGCGTGGTCTTGCCCACCCCTGGCGGCCCCCAGAAGATCAGCGAGCCGGGATCGTCGCGCTCGATCTGCAAGCGCAGCGGCTTGCCCGGCGCCAGGATGTGCTCCTGACCGAGGAATTCATCGAGCGTGCGCGGACGCATGCGGTCCGCCAGTGGCCGCGAGCGGTCGCCGGAATCATCGCCCGCCGGGATGGGCTGGAAGAGAGACATTCGTAATTGGTGATTTGTAATTTGTAATTGCTTAAGACTCTCGGCGAGGAAAGCATCTCGCCCGACTCGCAAATTACAAATTACCAATTACCAATTCCGTCGTTAGATCCCCGATCTCCTCTGTCTCGCCGCCTCGTACAGCAACACCGACGCAGCCACCGCCGCATTCAGCGACTCCACCGGCCCGGGATGCGGCACCACCACCGTTTCATCCATTTGCGACATCAGTTCCCGCGGCAGCCCCGAGCCCTCGCGTCCGATGAAGAAGGCCAGCGGGCTGGCGAGGTTGGCCTGGTCCGCGGGTGTGCCGCCATGCGACGACGTGGCCACCAGGCGCAACCCCGCCTGGCGCAAGCGGGGGATCGCTTCCTCCACCTTGACCGCAACCACCGGCACCCGGAACACCGATCCCGCCGACGCCCGCACCGCCTTGGAGTTGAACTGGCTGACGGTGCCCTCGCCCACGAGCACGCCGCTCGCGCCGAAGGCTTCGGCGGAACGCAGTATGGTTCCAAGGTTGCCAGGGTCCTGGATGCCGCTCAGCACTACCACCAGCGGCTGGTAGGGGCGCAGCACGTCGTCCAGGGTAAAGCTCCTGACCTTGGCCAGCGCGGCCACTCCCTGCGGCGTTTCCGTGGCCACCGCGCTGTCGAAAATCTCATTCGGCAGCACGACCGTCTCCACCTGGGCGGCGATCTGCGGCAGCAGGCGGTCGGCCACGGCCAGCGACGACTGCCGGAAGAACACCGCGCGGAACCGCAGCCCGCTGCGGATGGCTTCTTCCACCAACCGCACGCTCTCGATGGCGCAAGCGCCGTCGGCGGTGGTTTCGCCATGGGAGAAGGCGCGCCGGAGTTCCTTCACCAGCGCATTCTGACGGCCGGCCACCCGCCGCAGCCGCTGCCGGAGGTTCTTACTCATGGGAGCGGCAACATCATACGCCTGCCAGTTTGCTATCCTTGCAGCGTACGATACGATGTGCTAGGTTTCGCCCGTCCGAGCAGGTACGATCTATGCGCAGTAATCGGGTAGCGAAGGAAGCGCGTGTGGCTGCGGAAATTGTCAGGATCAACAGCGAGGCGCCGGAAAGTTCGCTGATCGCCTATGTGGCGGAGCAGATCCGGTCAGGGAGCGTGCTGGGCATGCCGACGGACACGTTCTACGGCCTGGCCGCCGATCCCTTCAACCTGCGCGCAGTGGAGAAGATCTACGACGTCAAGTCGCGCTCCCGGCACAAGCCACTCTCGCTGATGATCGAGAGCGTGGACCAGGCGGAGGACCTTACGCGCCCGCTGCCCGAGGAGTTTTATAAGCTGGCGCGCAAGTACTGGCCCGGTCCGCTGACCCTGATCGTGCGTGCCGCCTCGCGGCTGCCGCTGAAGGTGACTGCCAACACCGGCAACGTAGCCCTGCGCGTGCCCGCCGCCAAGATCCCGGTGGCGGTGGTCCGCGCCGCCGGCGTGCCCCTGACCGCGACTTCCGCCAACGTCAGCGGCGCCTCCGAGTGCACCACCGCCGACGGCGTGCGCCAGCAACTGGGGGACTTCATCCCGGTGATCGTCGATGGCGGACCTTCCCCGCGCAGCGTGGCTTCCACCATCGTGGACCTTACTGACCCGTCCGGCTGGCGGGTACAGCGTGAGGGCGCCATCCCCGCGCAGGAGATTTCCGACTTCCTTGCCCAGGCTTGAGGCCCCGCAATCGTCAACCGCCGGATCCGTGTCAGCTCCTGCTGTGAGTAAACGACGTCACTGGCTGGGTAGCATCGTGGCTGCGGTGGTGCTGTTCTCGCTCGCCTTCGCGGCCGCGACCTTCGTCAGCATCGAGCGCCAATCCTGGCGCGACGAAGCCCGTCCAGCCGACTGCATCGTCGTCTTCGGGGCGGCCGAGTATTCCGGCCATCCCTCGCCGGTGTTGCGTGCCCGGCTCGACCACGCCTATAACCTGTTCCAGCGTGGCCTCGCGCCCCTTGTGATTGCCACCGGCGGCTATGGAGGCGACCCGCGGTTCAGTGAAGGCGGCGTAGGGCGGGTTTACCTGATGGGCCGCGGCATCCCCGAGCAGGACATCATCGCCGAGACCCAGGCCGACAATACCGACGAGTCGGTGGAGCGCGTGGCCGCCATCATGCACGCCAACGGCATGCACACCTGCATCGCGGTGAGCGACGGCTACCACATCTTTCGTGTCAAGAAGATGCTGGAACGGCAGGGCTTCACCGTGTACGGAGCGCCGCGGCCGCAGGCGCATCCTCCATCGAAGTGGCAGCAGGTGGTCCTCATCCTGCGCGAGGTGGTGAGCTACAGTCTGTGGCGGATGCACATCACGTAGATTGGTGATTGGTAATTTGTAATTGGTCATTTGTGAAGTTGGGCAACTTCGAGAATGCGGGCAGTCCCAAGAACTTCGGCACTTTACAAATTACAAATTACCAATTACCAATCAGAAAATCACTGTCCCTGCTTCAGCAAGGCGAAGATCCTGACCGGGCCGCCCGAGCCGCCTTCCAGCTTGGCTGGCGCTACCACCACGATGCCTCCGGCTTCCGGCGCCTGATCCAGGTTGGCGACGTTCTCCAGGTGGTAGACGTTGTTCTTCGCGGTGAAGTGGTGGACGGGATAATCCTTCGAGGGGCCGTAATCCACGCTCAGGGTATCGATGCCCAATCCGGCGATCTTCCGCGCCTGCACGAGGAATTTTACGGTATCGAGTGCGAAACCGGGGAAGTGCATCGCACCCTTATCATCGGCGTTGCGGTAGTCCTTCATCGAATCCCAGCGCGCGGCCCAGCCGGTGCGCGCCATCACCACGGCGCCCGGGGGAACCTGCCCGTTGCCGTGCTCCCAGACCGCCAGGTCATCCAGCGATACCTGGTAGTCGGGATCGTTAGCTGCTTTGCCGCGCACCTCGATCACCACCAGCGGCGCCACCAGCCGCTGTGGCGGGATCTGATCCACCGTCCACACACCTTGGGCGAAGTGCGCCGGCGCGTCGATATGGGTCGCAAAGTGCTCCGGCAGCGAGATGTAACGTGTGAAATATCCGTCTTTCTCAAAGCTGGCGAGCTGTTTAACCTTGTAGGGCGATTCCGCTGTGCCTTCCCAGTTGGGGGCTTTTTCGCTGACCGCGTGCGTCAGGTCCACAACCCCGGCGAACAGTTGCTGCGGCGCCGGCGGGGTGCGCCGCTGCGCGAACAGGAACAGCGTCAGCGCGCCGGCGCAGGCGAACGTGAAGGTCTTGAACCTCATAATGGCTAGGAACCGAATTCCTTACAAAAAGTTTCTCTCATTCACGGCAAAGCTCTTCGATTGTAAATGGCCTTGCCATGGACTGCAGACGAGCAGCTACTTACTTCCGATGCTGCACCTCGGTGCGCTGGTGTCGCGGCGGCTCCGAGCGGTGGTGTAGAGACGTAGCTTGCTACGTTTCCGGCCAAGAGCTGACGGCGACAAACTGCTTTACGGCAACGGAAACTCCCCGTGCCGCGACCAGTATAAAAACAGCGCAAACAGTGCCGCGGCGATCGTGCTCAGCAAGTTCACGGCATCATTGTTGAGCAGGCGCCGGCGCTCGAGCGAGGCGCCCAGAAAGCTGTCCACTAACATTCCCAGCACCCCGGCGGCGGCCACCGGCAGCCACCAATGCCAGGCGATCATGCGGGTCGCCCCGCACACGGCCGCCACCGCCACCGCCGCGGCGATCCCGGCCAGCGTGCCGGCGGCGCTGATGCCGCCATCTGTGCCCACGGGAACAGGGCGGAAATCGGTGATCAGATAAGCGGAGTCGCTGACCGCCTGGCCCACTTCGCTGGAGGTGGTGTCGGCGGCGGCTTCGGCGAGCGCCGCGGAGCATGCCACCAGCCAGGCTGCCGGATGCCGGGTGGCCAGTCCCACCAGAGCCGCGGCGGCCGCTATTCCGACGTTGGCGACGATCTGCGAGGCCGACCGGCCGCTGTGTTCTTCGGCCGTGCCCAGCTGCCGCTTCCGCCGGTGCCCCACGCGGGTGGTGACCCAGGTCAGCAGGAAGACCGCAATCAGCGCGGCAAAGGCCCCCGGCCCTCCCGCAAGAAACAGCAGGAAGGCGAGAACGCCCCCGGCGACGGTCCCCGAGACAGTCACCGCCCGCAGCAGCCGCGCCGAGACGGCGAAAGCCACGGTGAACCCCAGGGCCCACAGGACCCGCCTCAGGGGTACCAGCGAATGTAACTGCGCTCCCAGCGCCGGCCACGGTATGATGACCACGGCCGCTGCCCAGCCCGTGCGGCAGTCCAACCATTCTGCCAGTTTTTTCCAAGCGCAGCGGATTGGTGCGCGGCTTCTGTGCATAACATCGGGTTGCCAGGGAAGGCCCAGGCCGGCAAGGCTGAAAGCCCGCCGCGGCGGGCGGCAATCGTTTCGGTCGAGCGCATCGTACCAGAGGTGGCGCGCGCTTGTCCGGCGTCACCAGGCTCCTGGCGATTTGTGGGGGAGGGTTTATGGCGGCATCAGTTTGGTCGGGATACCTGACGTTCGGGCTCATCTCCATGCCGGTACGGCTGTTCTCGGCGGCGCGCAGCAACCACGTGCAGTTCCACATGCTCCACCGCGACGACCACGCCCGCATCAAGCAGCAACTCTATTGCCCGCAGGACGAGCGCGTCATCGCCCGCGACGAGGTCGTCAAGGGCTACGAGTACGAGAAGGGCGAGTACGTGGTCATCGAGCCGCAGGACATCAAGAAGATCGAGCCCAAGACCACCAAGGCCATGGAGATCCTGGAATTCGTCAAGTCGTCCCAGATCGATCCCGTGTACTTCGAGTCTTCCTACTACCTGGTGGCGGAAGAGGCGGGCCAGCGGCCGTATGCGTTGCTCACGCGGGCGCTGGAAGAGAGCGAGTACGTCGCCATCGCCAAGCTGTCCATGCACAACCGCGAGTACACCGTCTTCCTGCGTCCCATGAACGGCGGGCTCATGCTGCACACCATGTACTACGAGAACGAAGTCCGCCAGGTGGATCAGTTCGGCAAGACCGGCGGCATCGAACTCAAAGACGCCGAGGTCAAAGTCGCCCACCAGTTGGTCGAGGCGCTGGCCGCCGACTTCGATCCCAAGAAGTACTCGGACACCTTTGAAGAGAACGTAAGAAAGCTCATCCAGGCGCGCCTCGAAGGCAAGGAGGTTGCCGCGGTGGAGAAACCGCGCAAGCTCGCCCCGGTGGTGGACCTGATGGCGGCGCTCAAGGAGAGCCTGGCGCAGATCCCCAAAAAACCGGCGCAGCGTGCGGAGGAAGCCCAGCGCGCATCCGAGGCGACGACAACCCAGCGCAAGTCGGCGCGCAAGTAGTACCAAGTACCCAGTACCGAGTACCCGGTACCGAGCACCGAATACGAACCGAGTACTGCCCGAGGTGCAAATCCACCCGAGGTTCAAATCCACCACTGGAGACACTGAAACACGGAGCAGTTACTCGGTACTCGGTACTGGGTACTTGGTACTGGGTACTCGCCTTTTGCGCCGATCTCTCGTTCCCATTAGAATGAACATCTTCGTTTGAGAACCCAGTCTGTGGGAGCAGGGATGAGTCTTAAGGAGAAGTGCGGCTCTATGGCTGCCGTGCTGGCAGCCGTCTTCAGTCTTGGGCTGTTCTGCAGCGGGTGCGGGGACGTATTCCGTCCGGTGGCCACCCCGGTGCCGCAACCGGGAGGCGATCCGCAACGCACCGCCCATGCCCTGGTGGTGAGCTCCAACGGTTCCAGCCCTGGCGCCGCTGTAGTCATCGACGTTCCCGGTGACACCAACGTCGGCACCTTCACCGTTGGCAGGAACCCAGTCCACGCGGCCTCCATTTCGGGGACGGACCTTGTCGTCAATCGAGATGACCATAACGTCAATGCCTTCGCTCTGGCGGTTGCGGGTAGTCAGCAAGATCCGCCCAACAACATCATCAGCCTGCCCGGCCCGACGCCGTCATCACCCAACGACCCGTCGGCCAGCCCGGTTTTCGTCACCGTTACTCAGAGTAAGGTGTTCGTGGCCGAGCCCGGCCTTGTGGCACCCAGCTGCGCCGGACCTGGGAACTGCGTGGCCGATATTTCCCTCACCAGCACCCCCCCCAGCGTGAGCCATATCCCGGTGGGCAAGAACCCGGTTGCGCTGGTCGCGACACCCGACGGCACCCAGCTCTACTGTCTGAACCAGGGTGACAACACCGTCAGCGTGATCTTCCCGGCCACTGACCAGGTTGTCGCGACCATCCCGGTCGGCGGCAGTCCGGTGTGGGGAGCGGTGAGCAGCGATGGCAGCCGCGTGTTCGTGGTGAATCAGGGGACGAGCAGCCTGTCGGTGATCGACACCACAAGCGATACCGTGATCAGCAACCTCTGCGTCATCCCTGCGCCCAACGCTGTGCCTCCTAACTGTCCCAGCGTCGGGCCCAACTACATCGTGTACCAAGCCAGCCTCAACCGCGCCTACATTACCAGCCCGGCGGGGAATAGCCTGTCCATCATCGATAACAATGCCGGCACGGTACTGCCGCCCATCTCCCTGGCCGGTCCGCCCTGCAACGCGCAGCATCCGATCTCTGTCACTGCGCTGGCCGACGGAACGCGCGCCTACGTGGCCGACGACGTGACCAACAGCGTCTGCGTACTGAACACCACCAACAACACCTTCACCAAGAGCATCGCGGTTGGGACCACACCGGTTTTCATCGCCTCCGACTCCAACTCCACCCGCGTTTACACCGCCAACTCGGGTTCCGGGGACGTTTCCATCATCCAGACTTCCAGCGACACGCCGGTGATGAAGGACGCTACGCACCCGCTCACCATCTGTGCCGGGCCCACTGCCCCCAATGCGCCGTGCGCTTCCACCTTCGTTCCCACGTTCATCGCCATGACGCCCTGAGTTTTGGCTGGCCTTTGACTCTTCTAGAGACGCCTCATGCTTCCCGCTGCCCGGTTGTCACCTCGGCACATGGCTTCCTATTCCCTTGACTCAAATTGAGATTCGCGGTTAGCTTCCGCTTGGATTCTCCCGCACCATGCTCATTTCACCAGGCAGCCGGAGTTGCCGCTAGGGCCCATGCACGGTAGCAAGTTAGAAATCCGCACCGCCATCGTCCGCCTGCCCAAGGGCCCGGAGCGAGAAGCGTGCCTGGCCGCCGCAGGAGCAGCAGCGTGAGCCCTTCCAGTTCGCCTGCCACAGGGTCTCTGCCCATCCTCGTCGTCGAGGATGAACCCGCGGTCATGGAATTCATGCGTGCGGCGCTGGAGCGCAGCGGCTATGCCACCGTGGCCGCTGCTTCCGGCGTGGAAGCTCTGCAGTTGCTGGCCGGCGGCGAGTATCTGGGAGTGATCACCGACATGCGGACTCCCGGCGGCGTCAGCGGCGCCGACGTCCACGCCTGGATCGAAGCCCATCGCCGCGACCTGGTCGCGCGCGTGATCTTTGTCACCGGCGACACCGTCAACGAGGACACCGCCGCCGTGCTCCAACATACCGGCGCTCCCTGCGTCGAGAAGCCCTTCCGGGTGCAGCAGCTCATCGGTATGGTGGAGAAGATTTTCGGGAAGCCGCAATGAACGACGATCTCCGCATCCGCTTCCTCATCGTGGATGACGAGCCCACCATCCGCAAGCTGTGCATGCGCATCGGCGAGTCGCTCGGTTTCCTTTGCCTGGAAGCCGGAAGCGCCGAAGCCGCGCTCACCCTGCTCGAAACCGATGCTCCGGACGTGGTGGTTACCGATCTCCGCCTGCCGCAGAAGTCCGGGGTGGAACTGCTCGGGCGGATCAAGCGCGCGCGGCCGCGCACCGAGGTCGCCATCATGACCGGCCACGGCTCCATCGGCAGCGCCGTCGAGGCCATGAAACTGGGGGCGTATCACTACATCACCAAGCCGTTCGCGGTAGAGGAGATGAAGCTCGTCCTCGAGCGCATGGCGGAGAAAGTCCGCCTGGTCGCCGAGCGCGACTTCCTGCGCGACCGCGTGAATGCGGAGACGGAGCTGAACGAGATCACCGGCTCTTCGCCCCGGATCCAGGACATGCTGCGGCTGGTCGGGCGCCTGAAGGACACGCGCACTCCCGTGCTGATCACTGGCGAGAGCGGCACGGGGAAGGAGCTGGTGGCGCGGGCTATCCACTTCCGCGGTCCCTTCGCCAAGCGGCCCTTCGTCGCCGTGGACTGCGGCGCGCTCGTGCCTACACTGATCGAAAGCGAGCTGTTCGGCTATCAAAAAGGGGCGTTCACCGGCGCGCTCAAGTCCCGTCCCGGACTTTTCCAGGCCGCCCATGGCGGCACCATCTTCCTCGACGAAGTTGGCGAACTGCCGCAGGAGATGCAAGCTAAGCTGCTGCGTGTCCTCCAGGAAAAGGAATTGCGCCCGGTAGGCAGCGACGAAAGCGTGAAGGTGGACGTGCGGGTCATCGCCGCCAGCAATCGCGACCTGGAGGCTGCCTACCGCGCCGGCGCTTTCCGGAAGGACCTTTATTTCCGCCTCAACGTCGTCGCCGTGCACGTGCCGCCACTGCGCGAGCGCAAGTCGGATATTCCCAGCCTGGTGCGCTGCTTCCTCGACCGCTACGCGCCGGAGCCGGCCCTGGAGGTCAGCGCTGCCGCCATGAACGCGCTGTTGCAGTACGACTGGCCGGGCAACGTCCGTGAGCTGGAAAACTGCATCGAGCGCGCCGTGGCCCTGCGTAATCACGACCGCATCGAGGTTGCCGATCTGCCGTCGGCGCTGCGCGACTTGCACACCTTAGATGCCGCCTCCGAGCCCCTTGCTCCCGCAGCTCCCACCGACTTGGAGCACCTGGAGAGAATCACCATCCAACGTGTGTTCGAGCAGGTGCACGGGGACAAGATGCTGGCCGGCAAGATGTTGGGGATCAGCCGCGCGACGCTCTACCGCAAGCTCAAGCGCTACAACATCGGCGTGGGCGCGAACGCCGCCCCGGCGGCGGGAACGACCTAGAGTCCCACCTGGCTTGAGACGGTGTCTCAGGCTGAGACGCGACGGGTTCCCCGTTCCTTCCCATCTCGCGTTGGAACACGCCTAAACCCAATCACTTGTAACGCCCCAGCCTAGGCGCTGCCTGTGGCTGCTATCGTGCACTTCATACGACCGCCTTCACTCCCTCCAGCGTTCCCGGTCGAACCTGGCCGGGAACCGGAGTGAAGCGACCGTTGTGAACCCGAGGCGCTGAAGGTGGTCGAGGCATGGTTCACGTTGATCGACGATCCGGCTTCGCCGTCCCTTTCTGCTTCGGAGAAATCGCCATGAGCCAACCGCAGAATGCCGTCATCATCTCCGACTCCGCCGATTTTGCGCGCACCCTGATGGCCCGTTGGCAGGCGGAGCGCGAGGTCCCCGCCTTCACCCTGCTCAGCGCGGAGTTCTGGGACCGCGCCCGCGTGGTGAGCGGCGCGGTGGCCGTCATCGCGCCGTTGCCGCGAGCGCTCCTCGAGCCAGTGTTGCGCTCGCTGGCGGCTTCCGGCACCGCGGCAGTGTGTGCTTCGGACGACCCAGGGACCGCGGCTTGGGCGCGCTCCCTGCATCCGCGCGCGCGAGTGATCCCGCAACAGGACGCCTGGGCCGATGCGCTGGTCGAGCTCGGGGCGGAAGTGCTGGCTCGCGTTGCCAGCGAAGAACGCGCTCTCGAGGCCGAGCGCCTTGCGGCCGAAAACCAGCACTTCGCCACCTTAGGGCGCTACATCGTCGAAATGCGTCACAGCTTCAACAACGCCATGACCTCGCTCTTGGGCAATGCCGAATTGCTCCTGATGGAACCGGGCGCCTTCTCGGCTCGGGTCCGCGAGCAGCTCAAGACCATCCGGGCGATGGCCATGCGCATGAACCAGATGATGCAGCGCTTCAGCTCGCTCGAGGCCGAGATGCAGATCGCCGAGAGCGACTCTTCCGACGGTGTCTCCTCCCCCGCGCAACGCAAGGTGGGGACGTAGCGAGACTCACGCGAACAGGAACTCCTTGGTTCGCAACTCCTTGATAGTGTCGCGTAGTTTGGCCGCCTGTTCGAACTCAAATCGCTTGGCGGCTTCGCGCATGTCGTTTTCCAGCCTGGCGATGTAGGCGTCCAACTCTTCCTGCGACTTGCACTCCGGCATGCCTTCCGCCGCCTCGGCCATATCCACGTAATCGGCCTCGACGATCTGCGCCAGCGACATCTCCAGCGGCCGCACGATCGACTGCGGCGTGATGCCGTTTTCTTCGTTGTAGGCATGCTGGATGGCGCGGCGGCGGGTGGTCTCGTCGAGGGCGCGTTGCATCGATTCCGTCATCCGGTCGGCGTAGAGGATGGCCCGGCCGTTCAGGTGGCGCGCGCAGCGGCCCATGGTCTGGATGAGCGAACCGCTGGAGCGCAGGAAGCCTTCCTTGTCGGCGTCGAGGATGGCCACCAGCGAGACCTCCGGCAGATCCAGCCCCTCGCGCAGCAGGTTGATGCCGATCAGCACGTCGAACTCGCCCTTGCGCAGGTCGCGCAGGATCTTGATGCGCTCCAGCGTCTCGATCTCCGAGTGCAGGTAGCGGCAGCGCACGCCGACCTCGCTGTAGTACTCGGCCAGGTCTTCGGCCATGCGCTTGGTGAGCGTGGTCACCAGCACGCGCTCGCCCTTGGTCGGCGCGCTCGCGGATCTCGTGCAGCAGGTCGTCGATCTGCCCTTTCACCGGGCGGACCTCGACTTCCGGATCCACCAGCCCGGTCGGACGGATGATCTGCTCCACCACCACGCCCGCCGACTTGGTCAGCTCATACGGGCCGGGCGTGGCCGAGACGTAGATGACCTGGTTCACGCGGTGCTCGAATTCCTCGAAGGTCAGCGGGCGGTTGTCGAGCGCCGAGGGCAGGCGGAAGCCGTACTCCACCAGCGTTTCCTTGCGCGAGCGGTCGCCGTGGTACATGCCGTGGAGCTGCGGGACGGTCTGGTGGATCTCGTCGATGAACAGCAGGTAGTCGCGCGGAAGGTAATCGAGCAGCGTGGGCGGCGCTTCGCCGGGCAGGCGTCCGGAGAAATGCCGCGAGTAGTTCTCGATGCCGTGGCAGTAGCCGACCTGACTTGATCATCTCCAGGTCGAACATGGTGCGCTGGTGCACGCGCTGCGCTTCGACCAGCGCCCCTGCTTCTCCAGTTCGGCTTCCCACCAGTGCAGCTCTTCCTTGATGGACTCGACGGCGCGCGACTTGGTCTCGGCCGTCATGACGTAGTGCGTCTTGGGATAGATGGGCAGGCGCACGTACTTCTGCTTGACCGTGCCGAACAGCGGGATCGATCTGCGCCAGCGATTCCACCTCGTCGCCCCACAGCTCGATGCGGTAGGCGCATGTCGTCGTAGGTGGGGAAGACCTCGATGACGTCGCCGCGCACGCGGAAGGTGCCGCGGCGGAAGTCGGTGTCCTTGCGTTCGTAGAGGATCTCGACCAGCCGGCGCAGTGATGTCCTCGCGCTTGATCTTCTGGCCTTTCTCCAGGAACAGCAGCATGCCGTAGTAGGCCTCGGGCGAGCCCAGGCCGTAGATGCAGCTCACGCGTGGCCACGATCACGCAGTCGCGCCGCTCGAACAGCGACTTGGTGGCCGAGAGCCGCAGCTTGTCCAGCTCGTCGTTGATGGTGGCTTCCTTCTCGATGTAGACGTCGCCAGCCGGGATGTAGGCTTCCGGCTGGTAGTAGTCGTAGTAGCTGACGAAGTACTCCACCGCGTTTTGCGGGAAGAAGGTCTTGAACTCGTGGTAGAGCTGCGCCGCCAGCGTCTTGTTGTGCGCCAGCACCAGCGTCGGCCGGTTCGCCTGCTCGATGCACCTTGGCCATCGTGTAGGTCTTGCCCGAGCCGGTGACGCCCAGCAGCACCTGGTGCTTTTCCGCGTCGCGCACACTCCGGGTGAGCTGCTCGATGGCCTTGCCCTGATCGCCGCGAGGCTTGTAATCGGAGATGAGCTTGAAATCCATCGGTCGTCGGTCGTTGGTCGTCGGTCGTCGGTCGTCGGCCCGCCGACGCAAAGGTTCGTCTCCAGCGCGAATTTCAGCAGGTGAGGCAACTGTCAAGAGAAATTCGGCCCATTGTCGCTGCCACCCAAATA
Organism: uncultured Acidobacteriota bacterium; assembly: GCA_963704285.1. GTDB lineage: Bacteria > Acidobacteriota > Terriglobia > Terriglobales > Acidobacteriaceae > JAHFUA01. The sequence continues at coordinate 4,188,670 of OY969886.1, forward strand.
TACAAGAATTGTCATCCCGACCGAGGGCTTTAGCCCGAGCGGAGGGACCTTGTGTTTTGGCGGCGCTTTTACTACGTCTACATGATGATGAGCAGTTCGCGTCGAGCGCTCTACACAGGAGTTACTGGTCATCTTCGCCAGCGAGTGTGGGAGCACAAAACTGGGGCGGTCGAGGGGTTCTCAAAGCAGTATCACACGACGCGACTCGTCTATTTCGAGGCCTACTGCTATGTGCGCAATGCCATCGGCCGCGAGAAGCAGATCAAACGTTGGAGACGGGAGAAGAAGATTGCCTTGATCGAATCAATGAATCCTCGATACCGCGATCTGGCGGCGCACTGGTTTGAAACGCAAGGTCCCTCCGCTCGGCCTCCCACCCCAGAACGCCAAAAACAGGCGTTCCGGGGACCCCGGGAAGCCCTCGGTCGGGATGACAATCATTAAGAAACAAAAAAAATAGAAAAGATGACAATTACTACAGGGATGCCGCACCCGCCTACTTCCACCTGTGGCCCACCAGCTCCGCCTTGTACAACCGCTCGTCTACGGTGTGGAGGGATTTTTCCAGCTTGGGGGTGAGCAGGGGACGGTGGGGGATGTCGCACAGGTGCTCGGCGATGTACCAGACCTCGTCCTCGCTGGTCATCCAGCTCAGGTGATCGAAGCGCGCCAGGTTCACCGGTCGGGAATAGCGGCGCAGCGACCGCTGCCGCGCCAGGTTGAAATACAGATTGAAGTAGCTCATGGCCAGCTCGCGCAGCGAGCGGTAGACCGGCTCGCGGTAGCGGCAGCCGGCATAGTTCGACGCCGCCACCGCTCCCCAGCAGCCGTCCACCTTGAAGACGGCCAGCACGTGGTCGGTGTCGCGCTCCGCTTCCAGGTCCCACAACAGCGGCGGAAACCCCAGGACGCGCAGCGCCGCGACGGCGAAGATCGCGCCCTCCAGACAATGCACGGTGCGCTCGCGCAGAATCTTCCGCGGCGACCAGCAGGTGAGCGCCAGGTGATAGGGCAGGCTGTTCAGGAATCTCTGCACGCCGTTCGGGTCCTTCATCGCGCGGATGGTGCGCAACTCCGCCGGGGTGAAGCCGAACGTGTTGGAGGGCAGTCGTCTAATTGTCGAATTCCTCCTCGTAATCCTTGGTGAAGACCAGGGGCAGCTCCCGCGGAGTGTCAATGACCACATCCGGCGGCACCACCTTCAGCGTGTCCGGACGGAAGCCATAGTTCACCCCGCAGCTCCACGTCCCGGCATTGCGCGCGGTGATAACGTCGATCTCCGAGTCGCCGATGATGATGGCCTCCTCCGCCGGCGTCCCGGTCTCCTCGAGCAGAGCGTTGGCGCCCATGGGGTCGGGCTTCTTGGTGGCAAAGCTGTTTCCGCCATAGACCTGGACGAACAAATCCCTGATGCCCAAGCCCTCCAGGATCTTGGTTGACGGCCCGACCGGCTTGTTGCTCAACACCGCAAACTGGCGCTCGATCCGGCGGCCGTTGTTCTCGATCCAGCGCACGGCCGCGAGCGCCTCACGAATCCCTGGGTAGAGTGTGGTGTTGTCCAGCTTGTGCTCGCGGTAGTAATGCAGAAAGAAATCCAGGGCCTCGTGCATGTAGTGACCGTCGTCGGGATCGCCCAGGGCGCGGCGGATCAGCATGGGCGCGCCGTCGCCGATATAGTTGGCGATGGCCTCCTGCGAGAGTTCCCTCCGCCCGAAGTGCCGCAGCATGGCATTGACCGAATTGGCCAAGTCCAGTTGTGAGTCGATCAGGGTGCCGTCCAGGTCGAAGATCAGCAGCCTGATCTGCTCCGTCGGAATGGGACGATGGACGGTGATCACCGAAGTATCCGCTCGGGTGACTTTGGTTCCCCCAATCAGTATATCCGCAGCGCCCACACCCGTTTTACAATGACGCCTCGGGGCCCGATTGCATCTGAGGGAGCGAATGGCTACCACCAAGACCGTACCCAAGGCCGCCGGCAAAGCACTCGAGACGCAGGAAAAATCCTATCAGGGCCTCACCCGCAAACAGCTCGTCGAGATCTATCGTCTGATGTTCCTGGCGCGGCGAATTGACGACCGCGAGATCCTGCTCAAGCGCCAGCAGAAGATCTTCTTCCAGATCTCGGGCGCGGGTCATGAGGCGCTGCTGGTGGCGGCCGGATTGGCGCTGAAGCCGGGATACGACTGGTTCTTTCCCTACTATCGCGACCGGGCGCTGGCCCTCACGCTGGGGATGAAGCCGCTGGACATGTTTCTGCAGGCGGTGGGCGCGGCCGACGATCCCTGCTCCGGCGGACGCCAGATGCCCTCGCACTGGTCCAGCCGCCAGCTCAACATCGTGACCGGCTCCTCGCCCACGGGCAGCCAGTTCCTGCACGCCGTTGGATGCGCGGAAGCCGGCCGCTACTTCTCGCGCCATCCCGAGGCGGCCACGAAAGTGCCCGGAGATTACCGCGAATTCAAAGATGTGACCTTCCACGGCGACGAGGTGGTGTACGTTTCCTCTGGCGAGGGTGCCACCAGCCAGGGCGAGTTCTGGGAATCGATGAACTCGGCCTCGAACCTCAAGCTGCCGGTGCTGTTCCTGATCGAGGACAATGAGTACGCCATCTCCGTGCCCTGCGAGGTGCAGACCGCGGGCGGCAACATCTCGCGCCTGGTGGCCAATTTCCCCAACTTCCATTTCGAGGAGTGCGACGGCACCGACCCGGTGGAGAGCTATGCCGCCGTCACCCGCGCGGTCGAGCACATCCGCGCCGGCAAAGGGCCCGGGTTCGTGCACGGACACGTCATCCGCCCTTACTCGCACTCGCTCTCCGACGATGAGCGCCTCTATCGCCCCGAGTCCGAGCGCCGGGAGGAAACCAAGCGCGATCCCATCACCCGCTTGCAGATGTTCCTGATCCGCGAAGGCATCCTCGACGAGAAGGGAATTAACGAACTGGAAAAGCAGGTGGACGAAGAAGTGCTGGAGGCGAGCGACCGCGCGCTGGAAGCGCCGCCGCCGGCGAAAGATTCAATCCTGCAATTTATCTACTCGCCCGACCTCGATCCCACGTCGTCCAAGTTCGAAGCCCCGCCCGCGCCGGCGCCCGCTTCGGCAAAGCCCGGGGCCGCCGCCGAAAAGACCATGGCGGACCTCATCAACGCCTGCCTGAAGGACGAGATGCGGCGCGATCCCCGCATCGTCGTGTTCGGCGAGGACGTCGCCGACTGCAGCCGCGAGCAGTATTTGAAGGAGAAGCTGGTCAAAGGCAAGGGAGGCGTTTTCAAGCTCACCGCCGGGCTGCAAATGGAGTTCGGCCCCGACCGCGTCTTCAACTCGCCCTTGGCGGAAGCCAGCATCGTGGGCCGCACCGTCGGCATGGCTACGCGCGGGCTCAAACCCGTGGCCGAGATCCAGTTCTTCGATTACATCTGGCCGGCGATGCACCAGTTGCGCAACGAGCTGCCGCTCATCCGCTGGCGCTCGTTCAACGGCTTCTCTTGCCCGGCCGTCATCCGCGTGGCCATCGGCGGGTATCTCACCGGAGGCGCTATCTACCATTCGCAGTGCGGCGAGAGCATCTTCACCCACATCCCCGGACTGCGCGTGGTGTTTCCCTCGAACGCGCTCGATGCCAATGGGCTCCTGCGGACCGCCATCCGCTGCGACGATCCGGTGATGTTCCTCGAACACAAGCGGCTCTACCGCGAGATCTATGGACGCGCCCCATATCCCGGCCCCGACCACATGATCCCGTTCGGCAAAGCGCGGGTGGTGCGTGAAGGCAGCGATGTTTCGCTGATCACCTACGGCGCGGTGGTGCCGCGCGCGTTACAGGCGGCGCAGCGTGCCGAACGCGAGCATCACCTCAGCGTGGAGATCCTCGACCTGCGCACCCTCAGTCCCTACGACTGGGAGGCGATCGCCAACTCGGTGCGCAAGACCAACCGCGTGATCGTGGCTTACGAAGACGTGCTGAGCTGGGGCTACGGCGCCGAGATCGCCGCGCGCATCGCCGACGAGCTGTTCGACCACCTCGACGCCCCGGTGCGCCGCGTCGCCGCCATGGATACCTTCTGCGCCTACCAGCCGGTGCTGGAAGACGAGATCCTTCCCCAGGCCGACGACCTCTACGAGGCCATGCTCAAGCTGGCCGGGTACTGAGCTCGGGCGCACACTTCAGTCCCAGACGCTCACGGGACAAGCTTCGTGAGACATCACGTGTCAGGGCACGACTTCAGTCGTGCCGCCAGGACGTTTGTTATCGTGGCCCCGAGCCCGAGCGAGCGTTGCGAGTGAGGGCGAGGCGAGCAATCCTGGCTTCGGTCCGCCGAGCGGGATGGCAGGAAGCGGCAGAAGACATGGTCTCATGGCTCAACCCCAAGATCCCTCGCATCGCGCTCAGTCGCGACGCTCCCTCGCGCTCAGTTCGGGATGACAATTCTTGAGCTTTCGGCACGACTGAAGTCGTGCCCTGACATGTGATGTCTCCCCAAGAAAGTCTCTCCGCAGCAACTAAAAAAAGCGGAGAAAGCGGTGACCGGAGGCAAGGTCTGCCGATTTCTCCGCGCGACCTGGGAAGGGAGAGAGGCCACCTTCCCAGCGTATCCCCGCACTGGACTTCTCGGAGGCACGTGTGTGCGGGGAAAACAAACAGAGGACTCAGCAGAGGAAACAACAGGAGAGAACTTGAGGACCCGGCGCCTCGGGCGTGGGCGTGTCACCAGCGGCGGCCGGCGCTTCCATTTGAGGCGCGACGAACGCGACCATCGGGCGGGTCACAAGTCGCCAGAAGTGCACTGCCCGGGGGTCACTTCCGTGCGGAGCTGCCTCCCCCGCCGCGGAAGAACACCTCATCCAGCGAGATCGGCCCCGCTCCCAGAAAGATGAGGGCGAAGGCGATGATCCCGCATGCCAGGGGGAACTCGTATCCGCCCGGCCCCTTCAATCCGTTTTTCCAGTGTACTCTGTCGATGGCGACTGCCATTTCGATGCAGAATGCCAATGCAGCCAGGGGGGTCAACAGGCCAGCTATGATCAGGATGCCACCGCCGAACTCCGTCGCTGCGGCCAAGTAAGCCATCCATCCCGGTAGTCCAATGTTCTGGACCATCGCTATGAATTTCGGCATGCCGCCAAACACCTTCGGCGCGCCGTGGGAGATCATGATGACCCCCAGCCCCAGGCGAAGTGCCAGCAGCGCCAGGGGATCAAGTCGGTGCAGGAATTTCACAGTGGCCTCCGTCGAATTCCTACGTCATTCTCGCGAATCCGGGTTGCCGCAGGCCAGACCCAGGAGCCCGGTTCGCTACTGCTTGCTGTCAGCGTACTCGATACCTACCCCTCGGCGCGCCATCGCCGCCAGGAACGCGCCGGCAGGGATGTCCAACTCGCTGCGGACTCCGCCGCGCTTGGCGATCTCGCCCGAAGCCAGCATTTGCACCACCACCGACGCCGGCCAGGCGGTGGTGCGCATCATGGCCGTCATGCCGGTCGCCGGGTCGAAGCGGTCCACGACGGTGAACGACGCCACGCGGGCGCCCTGATGAGCTTCCACGCGCAGGATGACCAGGTCCGGGTCGTCGCCCGCGAACTTCTCTTCGAACAGCCCGGCAATCACCGTCCTGGGCGCGATTTCGGCCTTGCCGAACTTCTTCTTCTCGCTCGAAAACATCCCCAGGTCGTAGAGCCCGCGGATAAGCGCCAGGTGACCGCGATAGCGCAGCGTCTTCTCGAAGCACTCGCCCACCTTTCCGGCGAAGGTCTCGGGCAAGGTCGAAGTCCCGCCGGAAGTTTGAAACGCCTCCAAAGGTGGGAAACCTTCCAGATGGAATTCCTCCGGCTCGCTCAGCGGCTCGATGGTGACCAGCTTCCCCCGGCGCAGGATCCGCGCCGGCTCGACGTACTCGTTGATGAGGCCTTCGACCGAGAACACCAATTGGTAGTCGAACGGCGGCTTGGGATGCTGCGGCAGGCCGCCGACGTAGAGCTTCAGCGCGTCCGCCTCGCCGCCGACCCGGCGCATCAACTCGCCCGCCAGGATCGACCCCATGCCGGGAGAGAGCCCGCAATCGGGCGCCAGAGCCACTCCGCGCCGGGCGGCCTGCTTGTCCATGGCTAGCTCCTGGCGGACCACGGTGTTGTTGCCACCCAGGTCGGCGAAGTGGCATCCTGCCTTGATGGCCGCTCGCGCGAGGCCAACGTTGAAGAAATACGGCACGGCGGAGAGTGCCGCCGCGTGCCCGCGCATCAGCTTGGCAGCATCGGACTCCCGGCTCGCGTCCAGATGCTTGGGCGTGACCTTCTTCCCGCGCGCCAGCTTGTTGACCCGCTTGGCCGCGTCTTTCGCACGGCCCATGTCGCTGTCGGCAAGCGTCACCGTTTTGACCCCGGGCGTTCGGGCCATGTCGTAGGCCGCCGCCGACCCCATCATGCCTGCGCCAATCACCAGTAATCGCATAGAAAGTTGCCAGTTGCCAGTTGTCAGTTGCCAGAAACAAGGCCAGACAGATTACAGCATTGGATTCGGCTTAGAAAACCGGGGCCCGTGTCTGACCCCAGTTTTCCTCCGTGTTCCTCTGTGTCCTCTGTGGTTAAGCTTTTTGCCGCTTCCAATACAGATACCCTGGCACCGCAATCAGCATGATCACCGCGCCCGCGACCGCCTCTTTGGGCCTCTCGTAAGCCACGATTGCCGCCCACATGCTGCCGGCCGCGAGATACAGCGCCGGAACCCAGGGATAGCCCGTGCAGCGATAGGGACGCGGCGCATCCGGACGCTTCCTGCGCAGCACGAACACTCCCGCCACGGTGGCCACGTAGGCGATCACCCCCACGAACATCACGTAGGTGTAGAGTTCGTCGTATTTGCCGCTGAGCGCCAGCACACCCGACCACGCGCCCAGCACCATCAGCGCCAGCGACGGCGTGCGGTAGCGCGGATGGACGTAGGCGAGCTTGGGCAGGAAGGCCCGGTCGCAGGCCATGGCATAGACCACGCGCGCGCCCGCCAGCGTGCAGCACGAGGCCGCTCCGAAGCACGATAAGGCGATGAGCAGCGACATCCAGCGCCCCACGCCCGGCGAGAACAGCGCGATCGCGGCCGACTTGGCGATGGTCCGCGCCTGTTGGATATCGGCCAGCGGCGCCGCATACAGGTAAACCAGGTTCAAGCTGATGTACACGATCCCGACCGCGACCACTCCCAGCACCAGCGCCCGCGGGATGTTGCGTTGCGGGTCTTTCACCTCTCCCGCGGCGCAGACGATATAGTTCCAGCCGTCGTAGGCGAAGAAGACGCCATTCAGCGCCAAGCCCACGGCGAACAGCAGCGGGATGGGGTGCGAGGGCGGCGCAGGCGTGCTGAAGTGGGCCGTGGAGCCTTTGCCCACTACGAATCCAAAGGCCACGAAAATGGCGATGGCGGCGAACTTCATCCAGGTGGCGATGTTCTGCAGCGTGGCCGCGCGCCGCAGACCCACCACGTTCACCCAGGTCATGACCGCGATCGCCGCCAGCGCCACCAGTTGTCCGCGCGTCGGCGCGAACCGCCCGGCACGAAACAACGCTTCCTTCGCGCCGTAGGGGAGAACCTCGTCCAGATAGGTCGCGAACCCCACCGCCAGCGCCGCCACCGTGCCGCTGAAGTTGATGAACAGCACCATCCATCCGAACAGAAATGCGTAGAACTCACCGTAGGCCTCGCGCAGATAGACGTACTGCCCGCCGGAGTTGGGGTACATCGCGCCCAGCTCGGCGAAGGCGAAGCAGGCCAGCAGCGTGATGGCGCCGCCCAGCACCCAAACGAAGAGGAAGAGCAGCGGGCTCGAGAGGTACTCGGCGACGTTGCTGACCGCCAGGAAGATGGCCGAGCCGATGATGCCGCCCGCCAGCAGCAGAACCGAATCCACCAGTGACAGCCCGCGCACCAGCGTGGTCTCGCGCGCGCTGCCAAAAGCTTCGGTGGGAGCGGTCACCCGATCCCCAGCTCGTCCGGAGATTCGAGCGGCGTGCCGCACGTGCGGCAGATCACCGCCGAGCAGTCGCCACAGGACAGCGGATCGGTGACCTCACGCGCGCACTTCGGGCAGTAGAGCGGCTCCGGCTCGGGGGCGGGGCTTTCCGGCATCGCGCCGCAAAATGTAGCATAGAAGGGAGTACCGAGTACCGAGTACCAAGTACCGAGTACCCAGTACCGAGTACCCAGTACCGAGTACCTGCTTTATGTCTCCCGACGAAATTCTGCAGCAGGAATTCAACCGCTGGGCCGCGGAGGGCCGCGGCGAGCAGATGGAGCAGCACCATCTCGCCATCACGGAAGCGACCCTGCGGCTGATGGACATCAAGCCCGGCGAGCGGGTGCTGGACGTGGGATGCGGCGCGGGATGGGCCACGCGCATCCTGGCGCGCCTGGTCTCGGAGGGCCCGCGCGGCTTCGGCCAGATCGTCGGCCTCGACATTTCCGACGAGATGATCCGCCGCGCCCGCGCCGCCTCCCGCGACTTCGACAACATCATGTACGTGTGGGGCTCGGCCGAAAAAATTCCCTGGGAGGAGAACTACTTCGACAACGTGCTCTCGGTCGAGTCCTTCTACTACTATCCCGACCCGGACCGCGCGCTCAACGAGCTGTTCCGCGTGATGGCGCCGCGCGGGCGGCTGTTCATCCTCATCAACCTTTATAAAGACAATCCCTACTCGCTGCAGTGGGTGAACAAGCTCAAAGTGCCGGTGCAGGTGCGCTCCGAGGCCGAGTACGTCGAGCTGCTGAAGGCCCACGCCTTCGAAGACGTGGAGGCGCGCCGCATCCCCGATCCCACTCCCACTCCCCACGACTACGCGGGGCAGTCATTCAGGAGTGCTCAGGATCTGCGGGAGTTCAAGCGCATCGGCGCGCTGCTGGTGATGGGGACCAAGCCCAATTTCCGCTCGCCCGCGCCGCCCTACACGATCTACTAGGTCCCTTCGCTACGCTCAGGGCAGGCTAAATACGGGCCTCGGTCGTCGGCCCTCTTCCCGAGACTCTCTCGAAAAGCTGTTAGCCAAAGTCGCTTGGACAAAAACCTTCGTTTGTCAAGAACAAGACCATAGCTGTTCCAGTTTCAGGAAACCGAACGGCCGGGGGATTTTGTGCCCCGCAATTTCCAGGTCAGGCAGATTGCACGGTGAAGTCCACTTGAAAAAGGAGTCTCACCGTGAAGAACCTACTGCGAATTCTGGCGCTTGCCCTGCTGCTTGCAACCACCTTGTCCACCAGCATCCCGGCCGCGGCTGGCGGAACGGACCCGTGGCCGGACATACGTACCCAGGTACCGACGTGCCCCGTTTGCAAATGATTCCTCATTGCGGGCTGACCCAGAGCGGGGTATGCTACCCGCCTCATGTTTGCCCTAAAGTATGTGCTTTGGGCCGCGGGCCCGTGTCTGCAAGCTTTGCTGGCTGGCTTCATGCTTAGACGCAAGGTCCACCGGGAATATCCTATCTTCCTGGCGTACACAGTCAGCCACGTGGTCCGCTTCGTGGTCCTGTTCTGCATGTACCATCAGGGCAACCGAGAAGCGTACCGCTACACCTACCTGGGCGCGGAAGTTTTGGACGCGGCACTGGCGTTCGGCGCCATCTACGAGCTGTATGGACACCTGTTCCACACCTATGGTGGAGTGCAGAAGTTAGCGGGAATAGTGTTTCGCGGCGCCGTCGCCGTACTGCTGGCGTTGGCGGTGCTGGCCACGGTCACCGCGCCCGCGACAGACGCCAGCCGAGTGCTGGCTGGGCTGTTTACGCTCGACCGGGGGGTGAACGTCGTCCGCGGCGGGCTGCTAGTGCTGCTGTTTCTGTTCTCCTCCTATTTGGGCTTGAGGTGGAAGCACTTCGCCTTTGGGATCGCGGCTGGCTTCGCCTTAGAGAGCAGCGTCGAGCTAGCTACCTTTGCTCTCCGCGTGCAGTTGGGGTTGCTGGGGAAACCGATATTGTCGTTGATTTCGGCCGCCGCTTACAACTGCTCGGTATTCATCTGGTTGGCGTACCTTTTCTCGCCGGAGCCCGCCCCACGGCCAGCGAAGCTGCCCCCCAGATTGGAGCTGGAAGGCTGGAACCAGGCGCTGCTGGAGCTGTTGCACCAATGACGGGGACGCTCATTCTTGTCGCGGCAGGGTTGCTGCTGGCGGCCGTTCTGCTGCGCGCTGCGCGCGGGCAGGAGATCGCCGTCGGCAGCCTGCAGGACCTGGAAGGCCGTACCCAACCGGTGGACCTGGCGAGCCTCCGGAATCTGATCGACCCGGCGGAAGAGGAATTCCTGCGCCGTCATTTGTCGCCGGCGCAGTTCTGCGCCCTGGAGCGGCAGCGCCTGCGGGCGGCCGCCGAGTATGTGCAGCGCGCCGCGCACAATGCCGCCATCCTGCTACGTCTGGGCGAAGCCGTGGCGAGGCAGGGCGACCCGGAAGCCGCGGCCGCCGCGCGCGAGATGGTCAACAGCGCCCTGCGCCTGCGCGTCAACGCCTTTCTGGCCCTGGGCGTGCTCTACACTCGGATCGCCTTCCCCGGAGCACGCATCTCCCTGGGACGGGTCGCGGAAACCTACCAGCACCTGACCGAGGGGGTGCTGCGCCTCAGCCGGCTGCAGAATCCCGCCTGCCAGGCGCGGATCTCGGCCGTAATCTGAAAAACCGTAGCCTTCTGCCTCCCCCGGCCGTGGTTTGTACGGCCGGGGACATCCCTGACATTTTAGACCGGGCACATCCCTGACACTTTCTCCTCCGCAGCTTCGAGGGGATGGGGTGCCGGGGAAGGGGACGCTTCCCCTTCCCTGGCCTCATCCCTGTAGAAGCTAAATCCGTTGGGCAAGGGCACGACTCGCCGCTGCCAGCTATCAAACCTTCCCAGAGGAAGGTGCGCGAAGTAGACGGTGTACCAGCGCTCATCGATGGGCAACAGACCTACCCGCTCGCCCCACAACACTTCGCTGAGAAAAACATCATGCCGCTTCTTCCAGCGGAAATGACCGTGCGCATGCACGCTGCGCACCAGCATGGTATCCGGATACTCGGGTTCGGGCACCCGCGCCGGATACTTCCGCGGTGACGGCGCATACACGCGGGCCGGGGGTTTGCATCCCCAGCGCCTCATGCGGGCGCACTTGGTTGTACTCCTGCCGGAAATGCTGCAGCGCTCGCTGCTGCCTCCGCCGGTCCGGGGCGGGGGGCATGGCCACCTCCTGCTTGAGCGTGCGATGCATCCGTTCGTGGCGCCCGTTCTGCTCCGGATGTCCCGCCTCGATCCGTTCCGGCACAATCCCCAGCTTGATCCACCACACCGCCAGCCGCGAGAGCCCGGCGATCGCCGTCGAGGCAAACGGCGCGCCATTGTCGGTGCGCATCGCTTGCGGCATTCCATACTCGCGGAAGGCGGCTTCGAAGATCGCCCGCACCCGCGCCGTGTCGGTCTTCTCCACCGCCTGGCAGCGCAGCAGATAGCGGCTGTGGGCATCGGAGATGGTCAGCGGATCGATGCGCTCGCCATCGGCGGTGCGGAACCAGCCCTTGAAATCCGCGCACCACACCCGGTTGGCTCCATCGGCGTGCGCCAGCGGCTCGCGGTAGGGCGCCGTCTTGCGCCGCTTCTTGCGCGCCACCACCAACCCTTCGCGTCGCAGCAGCTCGCCCATGGTGCTGGCCGCCGGCCACCCTCGCCCGGGCTGATCCCGCTCCAGCACTCGCTTGAGCTTGCGCGGTCCCCACCGCATGTGCGCCTGCCTCAGCTCCAGCACCGCCTGCTCGATCTCCGCTGGCGTCTGGTTCGGAGGTCGCTCCGCCGCCCGGTTTAGTTCCACCAGCCCGGCAACCCCTAACCCCCGATATCGCCGCAGCCATACATACCCGGTCTCGCGCGCGATGCCGTACCTCTGGCAAAGCTCCGTCATCGTCTGCTCATCCCGCTCATAGTCAAAGACAAACCGCAGCTTCTCTTCCATCACACTGCTCGCTCTCCAAGGCATGTCGTTCTTCTACATGCCTTCGCCTGTTAGCAAGAGTGTCAGGAATGCTCCCGGTCTGTTCTGTCAGGGATGCGCCCGGTCTGTACCCCGGTTGGCCTTACCCCCCTCCCCCTTCGGCGGACGTAGAATCAATCACTTACAGACCGTTAACAGGCGAGAACAGTTGACCTAAAGGACTTAGAGCTAAGAACAGTCAAACAAAGGAGTTAGCCCGCGGCCCCAGAGCAGCCGTTCCCGAACCATTATCTTACAGATATATATTATGCGAGCACAATAGCGCATGTAGGCGAAGTTGTCAAGTTGAATTTTTGGCGGGCGCGGATCGGGCCGAGACGCCCATGCTGTCTCTGCAAATGCCGCTGGAGGGGCGAGTGCAACACGCCACTGCAGTTTCGCGTACTCCGTCCCTGCCGCCCCGCCCGGCTGACGGTTCGCGCATCTTAGTCGGCGCTGACGGACACGTCAACGGAACCAGCAACCGATGCTGCCGTCGGCCTGGGAGTTTCTCTGATCTCGACAATGCGCGACGTGATGATCGGTGTGCGGTACTCGGGGTGCTTGAACTCCAAGTGCATGCTTCGGCCAATAAAGCGCATCTTCAACATCGCGCCACCCCAGTTCGAGCCCAGGATTCTGACAAGCAACGGAAAGGGACAATACCTCGGATGGCCTGAAATGAGCGCGCAGCCGTGACCGCAGTTGATGACCGTGTACCAGCGGTGCTGCGTTTGGACCTCTAATCTGCTGCCCTGGGCCAGGTCTTCGAGATGCACACCGCCTTCGACCTCCGACTGCGCGATGTTGTGGTTCACTTCGTCGCTCAGGTTCGGATGCGGTGCGAACAGACGCGCGATTGTTGATCCGATAGCGATACCGCCCCTCACAAATCGCCTGACTACTGCGTCAGCGGCCCGCCAGAAACTTCTTCTGGCACTCATTAGCTGCAACACGTAAATCTGCGAACTCTGGCGTGCCACGCAACTTCGCTAGCAAAGGGTCGAGGTCCAGAGCCGAAGGTGCACAGTAGTTCTTGTTGATGGCGCTGTGCAGCAGTCGCACGGCCAAATCCTTGTTGCCGCAAAAGGCCATGATGGAACCCTGGTAGTACAGCAGTTCGGGATCTCGCAGCGCCATTAACGCTGCCTGCGTTTTCGGGTCGATGTTTTGTTGATCGGATACCGCCCCGTTCCGCACGCATTGCGCCAACAAGCCCTTGAACCAGATGGGCACATCAGGAACATTCTTGATGGCCTGCTCCGCTTCGTCGATCTTTGCCTCGCGCAGCAAAATGGCGGGCAGGTGGGCGCGTCCCCACTCCGAGTTGGCATCCAGCCGGAAGTAGTCCATCGCGCGATCGGTCTTGCCTAGTTCGAAGTACGCGACGGCACAGGAGCGCAGGCGGTAGTAGCCGGGATCGAGTCCGAGCGCGAGATCGCACTCTTGCGCGGAACGGTCGAGGAGTCCAGCGTAGCGCATGACATAGGAAAGCGTGAAATGGGCCTCAGAGCTGTCGGGACGGCGGCGGATGAGGTCTTGAGCGTCCCCATAGGCGCGCGCGAGGTCGCCGCGTTCCACGCGGTTCTGTATCAGCTGGGCGGCGGCAGGAACCAAGTTGGGGTCCAACGCGATGGCCCGCTCGCAGGCGGCATCGGAGCGGTCCAGCATAGCCATGCCCTCGCCGGCAAAAGCAGCTTCGTAGTAATAGCGATAGCCCAGAGCAGCCCAGGCGGGCGCATAGGTGGAATCCATGCCGACGGCTCGCTCCAGCGTGGCGATGGCCTGCCGGTTGGGACCAGTGTCGTGAGGGATGGCGACGCTGCGCAGATATAGGTCGTAGGCCTCGGCATTTTTCGGACGGGTGGCGCTTTCCAGACCTCCGAGACTGCTGCCCAGCGCGGGCAGCACTCCTTCGACGATCTGTGAAGCCAATTGGGATTGCAGGGAAATCATGTCCCGTCCGGCGACACTGATCTTCCCCTGCCATAACAGGCGTTGGTCCTTCACCTCTACCGCTTCCACCGTGACCATCAGCCGGTCGCCTTGCCCGACGTAATGCCCGGTCAGCAGGTAGGCAACGTGCAGGTCGCGGCCGGCCGTCTGCACATCGACATCCTTGCCCATGTACTTCTGTGTGGCCGACACGGGACGGATCTCCAGCGAGCGCGTATGCATCAGCACGGTGGAGACTTCGTCCGCCAGCGCCAGCCGCAGGTAGTCATTCGCAGGATTGCCGCTCATGTTCTGGAACGGCAGGACGGCGAGTGTGTTGTTGGGCGCGGAAGACAGCACAGCCGGCGTAGTGGGAGCCTGGGCTGTTCTTGAACTGGAACGGCTGTGCCATGCCCACCAGCCCATGGCTATGCCCAAGGCCAGGACGGTCATGATGGCAGCCACCAAAGCAGTGATTCTAAATCGGCTCGGTGCCCGAGGCGTCACTGGAGACTTGGAATCGCGCTTGATGCGCTTCAGTTCCGCGCGCATTTCTGCTGCGCTCTGATACCGAAGCTCCCGGTCCTTCTCCAAAGCGCGCGTAATAATGCGTTCCAACTCGAGTGGCAAGTCGGGATTCAGACGCACGGGTGGCGTGGGAGCGCGGTTCAGGATGGCGTCGAACATCACACCCGAGGTGTCGCCCCGGAACGGCAGCGCGCCCGTCGCCATTTCGTACAGCACCACCCCGAACGAGAACAGGTCGGTGCGGGCGTCCAGTTCCTTGCCCCTCACCTGCTCGGGAGACATGTAGGCGATCGTGCCCACGGTGCTGCCCGGACTGGTGAGATGTTCTTCAGACGCAGTGGGGGGAGCGAGTGTGGTCGCCGTGGTCGCCATTGCGGCCGCGTCTACCCGCCGCTGCACACTCAGCTTGGCTAGCCCGAAATCAAGTACCTTGGCCTGACGGCGCTTAGTCACAAAGATGTTCGCCGGCTTGATGTCGCGATGAATGATTCCCTGGGCGTGGGCGGCGTCGAGCGCGTCGGCGATCTCAACTGCCAGGCCCAGCAGCGTCTCGGTGTCCAGCGGTTTGCCTTCGATCGTGTGCTTCAGGGTCTTGCCGTCCAGGAACTCCATCACGATGAACGGCTGGCCCTCGTGCTTACCGATTTCATAGATGGTGCAGATGTTGGGATGGTTCAGGCCGGATGCGGCACGCGCCTCGCGGCGGAAGCGTTCCAGCGCGCTCGGGTCTTGGGCAACGTCAGCCGGGAGAAACTTCAGCGCTACGAAACGCCCCAGCTCCGTGTCCTCGGCCTTGTACACGACACCCATCCCACCGCCGCCCAGCTTCTCGACGATGCGGTAATGCGAGGTGGTCTGGCCGATCATGCGCGGAGTGGTGAATAGAGGGTAGTGATGGTATGGCCGCCGCGCAGACTAAGTCAATAAAGGCGCTTGGGCGAGAGGGCTGCCCAGCTACCCCAACACGCCAAGTGCGGGCGTGTCGGGGACCCCCGCGGGACGGCGGCACTGCATAAAAGCGAAAGCCCCCGCTCCAGTGGGGGCTTTAAAGAATCTCAATCGAGCGCCGGCCGGTGCGTTCGTCAATTCCAGAACGGATTATTCAAACCGGTGGGCGGATGCTCAATGCCCTTTTGTTTCTCCGGGGGCGGCGCCAGGCTGAATTTTTCCGGATGCGCGGCCATCGATTTCGGCTGACAGAAGCACGGATGTTCCGCAGTGTACTCGACATCGCAATACGGGCATATCATGGCAGCCACCTCCGAATAAGAATCGCCTCATGTATTAGACCGCGCGCTCCAGGGAAGTAAAAAACGCAAAATTTTGATGGCATGCATCGGAAAAACCGAGGGCGGGTCTGCCAGCCCTTTCGGAAATGCTTGGGGTGTCGTGGAAGCCTACGCTGCGGCCATAAGTCTCTACCCAGCCAGGTCGGGATTTTCAACGCATATTCACACCGCTGTAACCATCGCTTAACAAGCAGCCGTTAGTCTCAGAAGCCAGGAGGGCCCATGCACGGAACACTCCTCTACCCGCTTCGTGGACGAACCCGGTCCATACGTCCGAAGGGCCGGTTCCAGGGCTTTTCGCGGATCCCCAAGCTCCCGCCCGACCTTCGCAAGCGGATTTCGATGTGGAAGCGGATCCTGCTGGCGGAGCTTCTCCACCGGGCAGGTACCCGGATCCGGTGAGGTCATTGATGGCAGCCAATCCTTCGCCGATCGTCGCAGGCCCAGGGGCAGAGCAGGCGCAGATCGTGGCGCTGACCTTGAAGGCCATCCAACTGGCCAAGTCGGCGGTGGCGCACGCCATCGACGGGCTGGCCCAGAAGTCTTCGGCGCCGTTCATGGCGGTGAACAAGTGCGAGCAAGAGCTGGACCAGCTCGACCGCGAGGTGGACCAACGCGTGACCCACGCCGTCATCCGCGCCTCGGCGCCGGAAGCTGCCGAACTGCTGGCCTGCATGAAGTTCATGATCGACCTGGAGCGGATCGGCGACCTGGTCTCCAGCTTCGGCGGCTGCGCCCAGGCCATCGGCGCCCGGGTGGAGATGGAAGACGTGAAGGACCTGATCCACATGGCCACGGTGCTGGAGCAGATGCTGGTGGACATCCACGAAGCCTTCTCCCGCCGCGACCTGGACCGCGTGATCAGCGTCCTGCGGGCCGACGCCGTAATCGACCGCCTCCGCAATCTGGTGTTCATCCGCCACGTAGAGAACAACGAAGGCACGGCCGGCCCCGAGGGCATCCACGTGCTGTTCATGGCGCAGGCGCTGGAACGCGCCGGCGACCACACCAAGAACCTGGCCGAAGAGGTCTGTCACCTGGTCACCGGGCAGACCATGCGCCACGTGCTGCGTTCCAAGAGCAAATCCGAAGAGCAGATGTTCCTCGACTGGCTGCGCGGCCGGCAGCACGCGGAGTAGCACGTGTAGAGACGTTGCTTGCAACGTCTCTAGGCCAGAATCGCCGCGAATTTTCACCTCATATTCACGTCGTTGTAACCGCGTTGTAACACGCAAAACTTATTAATCATTCGCGCTTTGCTGCACTACAGGGAGGACTGAACATTGAGAAGATTCCTGGCGCTACTCTTGCTTTGCCTGTCGCTGCTGGTGACCGGCGGCTGGGCCCAAAAGCTAAACGGGGCGGGAGCGACGTTTCCCTACCCCATCTATTCGAAGTGGTTCAACGAGTACCACAAGGCACACCCCGGGGTTGAGATCAACTATCAGTCGATCGGCAGCGGCGGCGGGATCCGGCAAGTGACGGCGGGGACCGTGGACTTCGGCGCCACCGACGGTCCCATGACTGACCAACAGTTGGCCGACGCCAAGTTCAAGATCTTCCACATCCCCACGGTGCTGGGCGCGGTGGTGCCGGCCTACAACGTGCCCGGAGTGCAGGCGGAGCTCAGGTTCAGTCCGTCAACCATCGCCGGCATCTTTCTGGGCAAAATCAGCAACTGGAACGACAAGGCCATCGCTGCCGACAATCCCGGTGTGAAGCTGCCGGACCGGTCCATCATCGTGGTCCATCGCTCGGACGGCAGCGGCACCACCTACATCTGGACCGACTACTTATCGAAAGTGAGCCCGGACTGGAAGGAGCAGGCAGGCAAAGGCACCTCGGTGAAGTGGCCGGTGGGGCTGGGCGGCAAGGGCAATGAAGGCGTCGCCGGCATGGTACGGCAGATGGAAGGCGGGGTTGGATACGTCGAGCTGATCTACGCCATCCAGAACAAGATCCCTTATGGCACAGTACGCAACTCCGCAGGAGCGTGGGTGAAGGCTTCCCTGGAGAGCACCACGGCAGCCGCGGCATCGGTGAAGGACATGCCTGCGGATTTCCGGGTTTCCATCACCAACCCGCCAGGCAAAGAGGCTTACCCGATCGCCAGCTTCACCTGGTTGTTGGTGCCGGCACAATTCAAAGACGCGGCCAAAGGCAAGGTGATGGTGGATTTCCTGAACTGGGCGGTAGACCAAGGCGAACCCATGGCGTCGCAGCTTGATTATGCCCCTCTTCCCGACGGGGTCAAGGAGAAGGTGCGGGCCCGTATCAAGGACATCCGCTAAACCGGCTGGCAATAGCAGTCCCACTAATCATGAGGAGAGGACGATGAGAGCTATTCTGACATGGTGCACGTTACTGGTGTTTTCGGTCGGGCTGTGGGCGCAAAGCGACACCACAACCGCGCGCAAACCGGCCAAGAAGAAGGCCACAACCACAGCGTCTCCTGCCGCAACGCAGGCCGAGGTCAATGCGCTACGCGAGCAGATGGCGCAACAGCAGCAGCAGACGCAGCAGCAGATCCAGCAGTTGATGGACACGGTGCAGCGCGAGTCTGCGTCACGCCAGCAGGCGGAGCAAGCGCTGCAGCAAGCCCTGGCAGCCGCGAACCAGGCGCAGACTCAGGCCAGCGCCGCCAATGCCGCCGTCACCGAAGACAAGGCCAATGTGACCCGGCTGCAAAGCGATATGGCTGACGTAAGGACCACGCTGACCAACAGCGGGGTTCAGACGCAGGAAGAGCAGAAGCGGATGGCCGGGCTGGAGGGATTGATCAGCCGCTTCCGGTTCACTGGAGACATCCGCCTCCGGTACGAGAACTTCTATCAGGGCCTTTTTGACGGCGCTCCCGCAGCCGCCTTCGAGACGCCCCGGCACCGCGAGCGTATCCGCCTGCGCTTCGGCGTGGAAGGCAAGCTGAGCGAGGACTTCACCGGCGGGATCTTCATTGCCTCGGGCGTTCTGGGCGACCCCACGTCCACGAACGAGACTCTCACCAACGCCTTTGAGAGGAAGACTGTCGGCTTCGACCGCGGGTACATTGTCTACAACCCCAAGGCTCATAAGTGGCTGATCCTTACTGGTGGTAAGTTCGCCTATACTTGGACCCGCACCAACCCCACCTTCGACCCCGACATCAACCCTGAAGGCTTCAGTGAAAAATTCTCGTTCGACATTAAGTCTCCGGTACTCAAGAACGTGACCTTCCAGGGCCTGCAGTTGCTCTTCAGTGAGGTGAATAAAGGCAGCGTGGCTCCGGCTACCATTTCAGGTGGTGCGGACTCGTTTGCGGCGGGTGGAAGTGTCTCTGCCAAGCTGCAGATCGGGAAGTTCTGGACCGCCACTCCGTCGTTCACCATCTTGAACTGGCGCAATCAAGACGTGTTTTTGAATGAGGCTTTTTCCAGCGGGGTTAGCACCACCGTCCTGCCCAACAACCCTCCGGGAGTTATTTGCGGAGTTACGCCTGGACCTCCAGCTGCCGCAGTTCCGTGCCCGACAACCGGAGTATTCGCGCCCAATGGGATGACCAACGCTACCTTTACCGTGGGCACCGGCGCAAGCGCCGTGCGCTACTTCTTCTCCCAGTTTCTGCCCGCCGACTTCATCCTGGTCAACACCTTCAAGACACCCTGGGAGAAGCTGCCCATCAACCTCACTGTCGAGTACTTGAGCAACCTAAACGCCAGGGTCTCGAATCCGCGCGCCGTCACGGTGGCGAATCCGCTTGGTCTGGCCAACCCCAGCCGTCCTTGCAACCCCAACTGCACGCCGGAGTCGCACCTCTACTTCGGGGAGATCAGCATCGGACAGTTAAGGAATAAGGGCGACTTCCTGGTCGGTTATAACTGGTACCGGCAGGAGCAGGACGCGACCATCGCTTCCTTCAATGACAGCGACCAGCGGGCGCCCAGCAACATCATTCAGAACCGTATCTTTGCCGGCTACAAGATTGCGCGTAACACCAACCTGGGATACACGTTCTGGTTCGGCCGCACGCTGGATACAAGGCTCACCAATGCGGTCCTGTCGGGGCCGCCGTCCGTCAACGTTCCCGCGGGCACGATTGAGCCGTGGTTGCGCCGGATGCAGTTCGACGTGGTCTACTCGTTCTAACGCAATGGTCAATCCGGCGCTGGCCAACCAGCCAACGCCGGGAGTCCCCTGTAACAAGACTGTAACAATCGCCTGCTAGCCTGAGCCCGGGATGCGCAACTTGGTTGAAGCTGCTCGTTTTCCGCAAAAGCCCCAGCCCCAGCCGGAAACGGCGGCTCAGGGCGGAAGCACCATCCCGCTGATCCCCGCGAAGGCGAGCAAAGTCCCCGATCGCGTCTTCTCCGCCGCCATGCTGTTCTGCGGCCTGTCTCTGCTGGCTAGCGTGGTGCTGATCGTCATCGAGATGGTACTGCAGTCCAGGCTGTCGCTCCATGCGTTCGGATGGAGCTTCTT